>CAWHNG010000002.1:767500-2367134 GCA_963830735.1 uncultured Actinomycetota bacterium | reverse complement strand
GTAGCGCACGACGTACCGCCCGCCGGCCGCGAGGCGTCGGCAGAACGCCTCCTCCCACCAGTCCATCGAGCTGTCCCGGCCGCCGATCAGGAGGATCGGGGGATCGGTGGGTTCCCCGAAGCCCTGCAGGCACAGCTCGATCCCGTTGATCGGCAGCAGTCGCTCTTCCTCGACCCGGCACGCGTCCATGCCGGTGTCGACCGGCCCCGACCGCGGGAATCATCGGACCCGGGCGCGTTCACCGAACCTTCACCAGTGACCACGTGGCGGCAGGGAGTGCGCCGACCTATGGTCGGGAGATCCCCGTCCACCCCGCCCGGAGGTCGTCGTGCGTCGCCGTACCCCTGCTGCCATCACCACCGCTGTCGCCACCTGCGCCGTCGCGGCGCTCGCGCTCGGCGGCCCGCCGACCGCGACCGCGGGACCGCAGGAGGCGGCCCAGCCGGGCGCGAAGGAGCCGGTCCGGTTCGCGACGTTCAACGCCTCCCTCAACCGCAACGCGGAGGGGCAGCTGGTCAGCGACCTGTCGACGCCGGACAACCAGCAGGCGCGCAACGTCGCCGAGACCATCCAGCGCGTCGACCCGGACGTGGTGCTGATCAACGAGTTCGACTATGCACCCGAGGCCGTCGACCTGTTCCGCGACAACTACCTCGAGGTCGGCCAGAACGGTGCGGACCCGGTGGAGTACCCCTACGCGTTCGTCGCGCCGTCCAACACGGGCGTCCCCAGCGGCTTCGACCTCAACAACAACGGCCAGGTGGGCGGGGGCGACGACGCCTTCGGGTTCGGGCTGTTCCCGGGGCAGTACGGCATGGTCGTCTACTCCAAGTACCCGATCGAGACCAGCGCCGCGCGGACCTTCCAGCACTTCCTGTGGCGGGACATGCCGGGCGCGCTGCTGCCGGACGACCCGGCCACGCCGGGGCCGGCGGACTGGTACTCACCGGAGGAGCAGGACGTCTTCCGGCTCTCGTCGAAGTCCCACTGGGACCTGCCGATCCGGATCGGCCGCCGCACGGTGCACTTCCTGGTGTCGCACCCGACCCCTCCCACCTTCGACGGGCCCGAGGACCGCAACGGCACCCGCAACCACGACGAGATCCGGTTCTGGGCGGACTATGTCTCCGGCGGGCGAGCGGCGTCGTACATCTATGACGACGAGGGGGAGTACGGCGGCCTCCGCCCCGGCTCGGCGTTCGTGATCGCCGGCGACCAGAACGCCGACCCGTACGACGGCGACTCGGTCGACGCCGCGATCCAACAGCTGCTGGAGCACCCGAGGATCCGGGACAGCCGGCCGACGTCCGAGGGCGGGACCGAGGCGAGCGACCTGCAGGGTGGTGCGAACACGACCCACGAGGGTGACCCGGCGCTCGACACCGCTGACTTCGCCGACACCGTGCCGGGAAACCTCCGCGCGGACTACGTGCTGCCCGCGCGGAGGCTCCGGATCTCCGACGTCGGGGTGTTCTGGCCGACGACGGACGACCCGTTCTACCGGCTCACCGGCGCCTATCCGTTCCCGACCTCCGACCACCGGATGGTGTGGGTCGACGTGCGGTGAACGCTGCCGTGGTGCGTCACCGGTTGAAGATGCTGACGCCACCAGGGCCGACCAGCAGGCCGAGCACGATCAGGACGACGCCCCACAGGATCTCGCCCCGGACGAGGCTGACGATGCCGGCAATCACAAGGATGGCGGCGATGATCGACAAGATGAGTACCACGGTTTCCTCCTGTTCTACGGAGCCCGACGGGCTCGTCGTGGAGGTACCCCGCGGTTCAGTCGGCATCCTCCTCGGCCTCGCCGTCGAGGACGTGCATGGCAGCCTCCTCGGCACTCGCGGCGGCGCCGTCGATGCCGACGTCGCGTCCGATCATGGCCTTCTCGACGTCCTCGCCGGAGCCCTCGCCGGGGTCGACGAGGCGACCGGCGCGCCGGTTTCCGACCTCGTGCTCGCCGGCTGACTCCGCCTCGTCGGGGGGCTCGTCCTCGGCGTACGGGTCGGGGTCCGGTTCCTCCTGCGACAGCCGCTCGTCGAGCGTCTCGCCCTCCTCCGCCTCGCGGGCCGTCGTGCCGTGGCGCTGGGCCGCGGAGTAGTGCTCGGGCGGGGAGAAGCCGCGGTCGAGCTCGTCGTCGATGTCGGCGTCCTCGAGGGTGTCGCCGGGCTCGAGCTGGTCCTCGTCGTCGACGCTGTAGTCGCCGTAGGACTCCGGGTCGTTGTTGCTCACGGCACCTCCTGGTGGTCAGCGGTCACGTGGCGGTCTGGAACGGCCGATGCCTCGAACCTACCCGCGCCTCCGTGCCAGGCCAGCGCGTCGGGCCGCCGTGCCCGGGCCGCCGTGCCCGGACAGCCGCGCACTAGCCTGCGCTGGTGGATTCCCTCGCACTCGCGTTCTCCAGCGGCTGGGCCAGTGGCGTGAACAGCTATCTCGTCGTCCTGGTCCTGGGGATCGCCGACCGGCTCGGCGGGTTCGCGCAGATCCCCGACGTGCTCGCGCGCTGGGACGTGCTCGCGGTCGCGGCGTTGCTCTACGCGTTCGAGTTCGTCGCCGACAAGGTCCCGTACGTCGACTCCGCCTGGGACGTGGTGTCGACGGTGATCCGACCACTCGTGGGCGGCGCGATCGGCGTCCTGATCGGTGGCGACTCGTCCGAGATCAACGGTCTCCTCGGCGGCACCGTCGGAGGGGTCAGTGCGCTCGCCTCGCACGCGGTGAAGGCCGGCACGAGGCTGGCCGTGAACACGTCTCCGGAGCCGGCGAGCAACATCGCGATCAGCTCGGTGGAGGACGTCGTCGTGCTGGCCGTGGTGTGGTTCGCCGTGGAGCACCCGTACGTCGCCGCAGGCATCGCGGGTGCGCTGCTGCTGATGGGGCTCGTGGTGCTGTGGTTCGCCGCCCGGCTGGTCCGGCGGGGGTGGCGGCGGTTCTGGGGCTGGCGGGAGCGGCGTCGTACCGCTCGGGAAGCGAGGCTGTGATGCAGATCCGACGCCAGCGCCCCGAGGAGGCCGGTGCCGTCGCGGACCTCGTCGCGGCGGCCTTCGGGGACGAGGGGGAGAAGGTTGCGGCGGTGTGGTCCGACGTCGTCGACCGTGGACTGGCACGGGCCAGCCTCGTCGTCGACGACGACGGTGAGCTGATCGGCCACGTCGGCCTGAGCCTCGCCTGGCTCGACGCGCGCGAGCGCCTGGTCGACGTCCTGGTGCTCAGTCCGCTCAGCGTGCGGCCGGACCGCCAGCGGCGGGGTCGGGGACGCGCGCTCGTCGGAGCCGCCCGCCTGGCCGCGGCCGAGCTCGAGTCGCCGGCGGTGTTCCTCGAGGGCGACCCGGGCTACTACGGGCGGCTCGGGTTCGACCGCGCCGGAGACCACGGCTTCGAGGCGCCGTCGCGGCGTACGCCGGAGCCTGCGTTCCAGGTGGCGCTCCTGCCCGCGCACGAGCCGTGGATGACCGGGCGCGTCGTCTACCGGGACGTGTGGTGGGAGCACGACGCCGCCGGGCTGCGGGATCCGCTGCTGGCGCAGGTCGAGCGGGCGTTCGGGGACTGAGGGCTCCGGTGCCCGGCCGAGCGCGTGGACTTGGGCGATGGCGCGGTACTCGAAGCCGCCGAGCCCAACGAGCGCCCGCGCTGGTTGGCGGAGGGAGGGTTCGTCGTGACGCTCCGGTGCATGGGTCAGATGACCCATGCACCCGAGTCCGGGATCAGGCGCGAACTCCAGGAGACGGAGAACCCGAGCCGCGGTCTTGCTGGTGCCATGTCGAGCAGGCCGGGCAGCGGGAGGAGGGAGTAGACCCAGTAGAAGGTCATCCAACGGCCGTTCGTGCGGACGTTGATCACATGCACCCACGCGCGACCGCTGTTGGGGCGTACGCACGGGGGTGTAGTCGCGCCACGCTCAACCCGGCCCGCGACCGTACAGATCCTTGACGCCGCCCGGAGGGCGATTCGGAGGATCCCCGACGCCTGACCGGATCCGGCCGGTCGAGTCCCAGACGGACACGGGGATCGATGGGTTCACTGGCAGCCATCGCCCGAGCCTCGGAGCGGAAGGGTCACCACCAAGACCACCAGAGGTGTCACCGAAGTCCTGATACAGAACCGTCACCGAGGTCCTGCGACATGACACAAACAGTTGCCTGACCTCGACCCCCGCTCCCACCACCCAACCGACCCGGACCACCCGGACAACCGCTCGTCGCCTGACCACGAGCCGGACGGCGGGTTCAGCGCGCGCGGTGCTGCGGCTCGCCGTACAGCGTCGTGCGTTCGTGGACCGGGCGGCCGATGCCGGCTGCGATCTCGGTGAGCTCGGCGACTGTCTTGGCGGAGCCGTGTTCGGAGCCGGCCATCCGCGAGATGGTCTCCTCCATCAGGGTGCCGCCGAGGTCGTTGGCGCCGGCGGCCAGCATGGCGCGGGTGCCGTCGACGCCGAGCTTGACCCAGGATGTCTGGATGTTGCGGATCCGGCCGTGGAGCAGGATCCGCGCCATCGCGTGGACGGCGAGGTTGTCGCGCAGGGTCGGGCCGGGACGGGCGACGCCGGCGAGGTAGATCGGCGAGGACGTGTGCACGAACGGCAGCGGCACGAACTCGGTGAAGCCGCTGCTGCCGGCTTCGAGTGCGGCGTCCTGGACCCGGGAGAGGACCCGCAGGTGCGCGACCCAGTGGCGGGGGTTGTCGACGTGGCCGTACATCATCGTCGAGGTCGTCGGGATGCCCAGGCGGTGGGCGGTGCTGACGATGTCGATCCAGGTCCGGGCGGGGAGCTTGCCCTTGGTGAGCACCCAGCGGACCTCGTCGTCGAGGATCTCCGCGGCGGTGCCGGGCAGGGATCCGAGACCGGCCTCGCGGGCCTTGATCAGGAAGTCCTCGACCAAGAGGCCGGTGCGGGCGGTGCCGTTGACGATCTCCATCGGGGAGAAGGCGTGGACGTGGATCTCGGGGACGCGTTGCTGGACGGCGGCGACGAGGTCGAAGTACGCCGACGCGGGCAGGTCGGGGTCGATGCCGCCCTGCATGCAGACCTCTGTCGCGCCGAGGTCCCACGCCTCCTGGGCGCGGTCGGCGACCTCGGCGTAGGACAGCGAGTAGGCGTCGGCGTCGGTCCTGCGCTGGGCGAACGCGCAGAAGCGGCAGCCGACGTAGCAGACGTTGGTGAAGTTGATGTTGCGGTTGACCACGTAGGTGACGTCGTCGCCGACGGTGTCGCGGCGGAGGTCGTCGGCGAGGCGGCAGACCTGGCGGAGCAGGTCGCCCTCGGCGGTCATCAGGGTGAGGGCGTGGGCGTCGGAGAGGTTGCCGGGGTCTGCTTCTGCGGCGCGGAGGGCTGATGTGCCGGACAACCCTGGACCGCCGCCCGCGGCGGCGGGGCCCTCCGGTCGCAGAATTCTGCGCCACGCACGGCGTCTGTGGTTGCGGCGTCCTTGGGTTTCGCGCCGCGCGTGTCTCCGAAGATGCTCCCGCCGGCGCCCCGTCGCGGTCGGTGCTCCCGCCGGGCCCGTCGCCGCCCCCGTCGCGGTCGGTGCTCCCGCCGGGCCCGTCGCCGCCCCCGTCGCGGTCGGGCCGGAGGTCGTCG
The DNA here is from genome assembly GCA_963830735.1 of uncultured Actinomycetota bacterium. GTDB lineage: Bacteria > Actinomycetota > Actinomycetes > Propionibacteriales > Nocardioidaceae > Nocardioides. Next base: position 2,361,553 of record CAWHNG010000002.1, on the reverse strand, counting down.
GGTGGGACGAGGTGTGGGTGGCGGCTTCGCGGACGGTGTCCCAGTCGCCGTAGACGGAGGAGAAGTCGCTGCGGCGGTCGGTGGTGCGGCCGGTGGTGTCGACGCCGGTGTGGAGGTCGGTGCGGCCGGTGGAGGCGAAGCCGCCGTCGGGCTCCTGCCACGGCCGACCCGTCGGGCGTACCTCGACCAGCGCGAGCCCGTCCTCGTCGGCGAGGGCGGCGACGTGGCCGGCCACCCGGGGGTCGAGCCAGGGCTCACCACGCTGGAGCGCGCCGACGACGTACTCGGGGTGGACGGTCAGGCGCGCCCGCAGGGTGAGGCCGCACTCCGCGGTGATCGCGCGCAGCCGGTCGAGCGAGGGCCAGGGGCGCTCGGGGTTGACGTGGTCGGGGGTCAGCGGCGACACCCCACCCCAGTCGTCGATGCCGGCCCCGAGCAGCAGCCGGCACTCACCGAGGTCGACCAGGTTGGGCGGTGCCTGGACGCGCGCCCTGGGGCCCAGGACGATCCGGGTGACCGCGATCGCGGCGCGGTAGGCGTCGAGGGCGAGGTCGTCGGTGTGCCGCATCGCTGTGTCCGGCTTGGCGCGGAAGTTCTGGACGATGACCTCCTGCACCGCACCGAAGGCGCGGGCGTTCGCCCGGAGCGCGAAGATCGTCTCGGCGCGCTCGGTCAGCGTCTCGCCGATCCCCACCAGCAACCCGGTCGTGAACGGGACCGAGAGCCGGCCCGCGTCCTCCAGCACCCGCAACCGGACCTCGGGGTCCTTGTCGGGCGACCCGAAGTGCGCCTCGCCGCGGGTCTCGAACAGCCGCCGCGAGGTGGTCTCCAGCATCATCCCCATCGACGGGGAGACGGGCTTGAGCCGGTTGAGCTCCTCCCACGACAGCACGCCCGGGTTGAGGTGCGGCAACAGCCCGGTCTCCTCCAGCACCCGGACGGCCATCGCCCGCACGTAGGCCAACGTCGAGTCGTAGCCCTGCTCGTCGAGCCACTCGCGCGCCTCCGGCCACCGGTCCTCGGGCCGGTCGCCGAGCGTGAACAGCGCCTCCAGGCAGCCCAGCGTGGCACCCTCCCGGGCGATCGCGAGGATCTCGTCGGGGGACAAGTAGAGCCCGCCGGCGCCTCCGTTCCGCCGCGCGGCCTGCTTCGGCGTCTCCACGAACGTGCAGTAGTGACACTTGTCCCGGCACAGCCGGGTGACCGGGATGAAGACCTTCGGCGAATAGGTGACCACACCCGGGCGACCCGCTGCGACCAGGCCCGCGTCGCGCACCCGCGCCGCCACCACGGTCAGCCGATCCAGATCCACCCCGGTAGCCGCCAGCAGGGCAGTCGCCTCGGCGACGTCGACAGCGGCGCCGCGCTCGACGCGCGCCAGCGCGCGTCGTACCTGCTGGGGCGTGGGCACGTCAGTCATCGTCCCTCAGGCTAGTGCGGCCGGTCCGACAGCCGTTGGTCCGGGTCCGAACGACCGCCTCAGTTCGGCAGGGTGGCGCTCAGCTTGCCGACCCGGCCGACGAAGTTCTCGTTCCAGCTCGGCGGTGCCGACCAGGTCACGATCGCGCCGCGCCCGGTGGGCCCGGTGTTCTCGTCGAAGGTGCAGTCGCCGCTCACGGACTCGCAGTGGCCGCCGTTCTGGAACAGCGTCACCTCGATCTGTTCGAACGACTTGAAGCCCTCGTAGTGGAAGTCCCACGAGTTGCACGGCGCCGTGCTCTCGCACTCGGGCAGCTTGACCCACCAGACCCGCTGCGGCTGCGACGTCCCGCACAGCTCCTTCTCGCTGGTGCGGACGGTGCCCCAGCCGTACGCCGCGGAGACCGTCGCGGTCACGCAGCCCTCCTGGCCGCCCATGTCGGTCCGCAGCTTGAGCTGCGGTTCGGCGAGCTCGCGCGGGCTCTTCCCCGGAGGGGTGACGCTCAGGGTCACCTCGGCGTTGTCGACCTCGGGGACGGTGAAGTCGAACTTCACCGCGCGGTAGGCGGAGGTGACCTCGGCCTCCGGCTCGGCGGGGTCGGCCGCGTAGCACTCGTCGAGGGCCGCGACCGTGGACTCCTTCGCCTCCGTCGCGTCCTTCTCGTCGTCGCCCAGGTCGCCGGTCGCCGGCACGAAGAAGTCGGCCACCTTCTCGCTGCCGAGGTCGTCGATGCACCCGGTGTCGTCGACGCCCCAGACCTCACCGATCTGCTGCTGCCAGTCGTCGGAGCAGTCGAGGATGCCTTCGACGTACGTCGACGCGTCCTCCTCCGTCCACTTCCCGGTGTAGGCCCATCCGTGATCGGCGTCCTCGTCGCTCTTGATCGTCCCGTTGTCCACCAGTCCACCGGAGCGGGTGCCGGACACCAGGTCGTCGGCCGCGCACTTGATCTGCTTCTCGTCGGCCCAGGCCGGTCCGTCGACTGAGGCGGCGATCGCGTCGGCGGCCCGCTTGTCGGCGGCGCTCAGCGGGCCGATGCCGAGACGTCCGGTGAAGTAGAAGAAGCCGACCAGGGCGACACCGGTCACCAGCGCCAGGACGACGGCGAGCGCGAGGAGCAGCTTCCACGGGAAGCCGCGCGGCGGGCGGCCGGAGGGGCCGCCGGGCGAGCCCGGCGGCGCCCAGCCCGGTGGGGGACCGGACGGCGGCAGCCCGCCGTACGGCGATCCCGGTGACTGGATCGTCGGACCGGCGGGGGTGTGGCCGGGCCAGGCAGGGCCAGGAGGGCCGGAGGGCGGGCCGGACGGCGGCCCAGAGGGCGGCGGGGGATACGAACCCGACATCGATCCGAGCTGCGGCGTACCGTCCACGTGCTGACCATTCTCGTCCGGCGGGCCGTCGGTCGGCCCGGGGTGCCGATGGTACCCAGGGCCGACCGGACAGCCCGCCGGATCCTCAGACTCCGACGGTCTCCCGCTCACGCTCCGGCTCACCGGGCCGGTCGGACGAGCCGTTGTCGAGCTTGCTCGGCCACCAGATCTTCCCGCCCAGGTCGAGGTTGAGCGCCGTCACCAGCACCGACCGGACGATCATCGTGTCGAGCAGGACGCCCAGCGCGACGGCCACACCGAGCTCGAAGAGGAACACCAGGGGCAACGAGCCGAGCACGAGGAACGTGGCTGCCAGGACGACGCCTGCCGAGGTGATCACGCCGCCCGTGGAGGAGAGCGCGATCAACGAGCCCTTGCGCGTCCCGTGGTTGGCCGTCTCCTCCCGGACCCGGGTCATCAAGAAGATGTTGTAGTCGATGCCCAGGGCGACGAGGAACACGAACGCGAACAGCGGGAAGCCCGGATCCGACCCGGCGAAACCGAAGACGTACTCGAACAGGAGCGCCGAGATGCCGAGGGCGGCACCGAACGAGAGCACCACCGTGGCGATCAGCAGGATCGGAGCCACGACCGCCCGCAGGAGGGCCAGCAGGATCAGGAACACGATGACCAGGACCAGCGGGATGATCACGATGTTGTCGCGGTTGGCGGCGACCTTGGTGTCGAGGTAGAAGGCGGACCCGCCACCGACGAGCGCATCGGCGCCGTCGACGTCGTGCACGGCGTCGCGGGTGGCCTCGACCGTGTCGAAGGCATCGGTCGAGGAGATGTCGGCGCCGACGGTCGCCTCGAAGAAGGACCGTCCGTTGCCGATCGGGACCGCCTGCTGGGGGTCACCGAGGCCGTCGACGCCGGCAACGGCATCCTGGACCGCCTCGATCCGGTCGTCGTTGGCGACGACCTGCACGGTGTTGGACGTGTCCTGCAGGCCGTGCTCGACCAGCATCTTCTGACCCCTGATCGAGTCGAACTCCTTGGTGTAGGTCTCCTCGGTCGACAGGCCCGACGTGTCGAGCCGGAACAGACCGAGGCAGGCGAGGAGGAGCAGGCCGGTGGTGACCACCCACACCGCACGCGGCCGTGGCGTGATCGCACGCCCGACCTTCGCCCACATGCCCGTGCTGGTCGGCTCGTGCGAGTCGAAGTCGGGCCGGCTGTGCACGCGGGTCCACTGCTCGATCGCGACCTGGAGGAGGACCAGCAGGCCGATGAAGGCAACGAATCCGGCCAGACCACCCACGACGATGCCGAGCGTGCCGAGCTGCGCCGTCCTGCCCCGAGAGCATGCCTCCGAGAACCGCCACGACGGCGCCGATGCCGAGCATCGCCCCACCCGTGATGGCCCAGCTCCGGTGCCCGTCGCGCTTCGGGCCGAAGATCCAGCGGCCGAAGATCACCAGCAGGGCGGGGAGCAGCGTGACCATCACGAGGAAGGTCGCGGCGATGCCGACGGCGAGGACCGGTCCGAGCCCGGCGGTCGAGTTGAGGTCGGCGACGACGAGGCACAGCATCCCGACCACGACGGTCGCGGCGCTGGCGAGGATTGCGGGCGCGGCCCGGTGGAGGGCGAACGCCATCGCCTCGTGCCGGTCCTCGTGACGGCGCAGCTCCTCGCGGTAGCGGGCGACCAGGAGCAGTGCGTAGTCGGTGCCGGCGCCGATCACCAGGATGCTCAGGATCGCCTGGCTCTGCCCGTTGACGGTGAGGTCGGCGTACTTCGCCAGGAGGTAGACGATGCCGGTGGCGATGAAGTTCGCGACGACCGCGCAGATGATGGGGAGCAGCCAGAGCACCGCGCTGCGGTAGGTCACCAGCAGGATCAGCATCACGACCAGGAGGGTCGCGAAGATCAGGTTGGTGTCGATGCCCTCGAAGGACTCGGCGGCGTCGGCGGCCTGGCCGCCGAAGCCCGCGAGGTGGACGGTCACACCGTCGACCTTCGCGATGTCGCGGGTCTCGTCGGCGGCGTCCGGAACCGCGTTCCAGCCCTCGTCACCGAAGTTCCAGACGAGATAGAGGTAGCCGACCTCGCCGTCGTCGGAGAGGAGCTGTTGGGGCAGCTGCATCTGCTGCGCCACGTTGGGCGAGAGGACGTCGGGGCTGCCGTCGTCGTTCTGGTCGGTGACGCCGTCGACCTTCTCGGCGATCTCGGCCGCCTGGGTGTCCATCGCGGCGAGGTCGTCGTCGGTGAGGCCGCCGTCGCGGTGGTAGACGACGAGCGTCGGGATCTCGTTGGGGTCGACGGTCCCGGAGAGCTCGTCGAGGACCTTGGTCGACTCCGCGGAGCCGGGGAGCCAGGACGCCGCCTCGTTGTTCTGGACGTCGGCCAGCTTGGCGTTGAGCGGCATCATGAAGCCGGCGAGCAGGATCACTGCCAGGGCCACGAACCACTTGGTGATGGGGCCGGTGAGTTTTCCGGCGATCTGACGGTGCATGGGCAGAACTCTTCCAGTGAGGACCGACATCGGCATCAGGTTTTGTCCCTACTCCGACCCCGAGAACCTCAGGGATTCATCGGGGTCGGGCGAAAGACACTGATCACACCCACCAGACACCGGACGGCGCCGTCCTGTGACACGAGCGCGGGGACAGGACGGCGCCGTCGTACGACGAGAACGGGTCAGCCGGTCAGGAGACCCACTCCTTGACCTGCGCGATGGTCGCCGCCGGGTCGTCGCTCGCCGGGCTCACCTGCAGGTTGGTCACGCCGGCCTCACGGAACGCCGCGATCCGCTCCTGGACGTACGACGCCGGGCCGACCAGGTTGCCGGCCTCGAGCCACTCCACCGGCACCAGCGCCTCGGCCTGCCTCTTCTTGCCGACGAGGTAGAGGTCCTGGATCTCCTTGGCCTCGGCCTCGAAGCCGTACTCGCAGGCGAGCTGGTTGTAGAAGTTCTTGCCGCGCGCGCCCATGCCGCCGACGTAGAGGGCATACAAGGGCCGCATGAGGTCGAGCAGCGCCTTGGTCTCCGGGCCCTCGCCGATGGCGACCATGCCGCCCGCGCTGATCTGCAGGGGACCGAGGTCGGGCGCGCGCTTCGCCGTACCCTTCGCCAGCGCCGCGCCCCAGACCTCCTGGGCCTTCTCGGGGTAGAAGAGGAACGGCAGCCAGCCGTCGGCGATCTCGGCGGTCATCGCGACGTTGTTGTCGCCGAGCGCCGCGACCCACAGGGGTACGGCGGCGCGCTCGGGCCTGTTGAGGAGCTTGAGGGGCTTGCCGAGCCCGAGGCCCTGGTCGGCCGGCAGTGGCAGGGTGAAGACCTTGCCCTGGTGGTCGAGCGCCTCGCGGCGCAGGCCCATCCGGAGGATCTCGATGACCTCGCGGGTCCGGCCGAGCGGGCGGTCGTAGGGCATCCCGTGGAAGCCCTCGATCACCTGCGGGCCGGAGGCGCCGAGCCCGATGACCGCGCGGCCGCCGGACACGTTGTCGAGGCCGGCCGCGGTCTGCAGCAGCGCCCCGGGGGTGCGCGAGTAGACGTTGAGGATGCCGGCGCCGATCTCGACCGTGTCGGTCTTCGCGGCGAGGTAGCCCATCAGGGTCGGCGCGTCGAAGCCGTAGGGCTCGGCGACCCAGATCGTGTCGAGCCCGGCCTTCTCCAGGGCGACGACCTGGTCGGCGGACTCGCGCGGGTTGCCGGCGTAGATCAACGGCATCGAGAGCTTCATGGGCGTCCCTTCGGCTGGACTGGGTCGGCGGAGGTCGGACCCGTCACTGTGACAGCAGCACTGTCACGTTAGCAACGACGATCCGGTCAGGCGCCGAGGCCCTCGACGATCTCGGCGCCCGGCAGGTCGCGGAACGCCGTACCGGGGACGAGGAGCTTGGAGCGGCGCAGCCCGGAGCCGATCACGGCGACCTCCATCTCCAGCACCCGGGCGTCGACCAGCACCCGCCAGCCGGCGGGCAGGCCGACGGGGGTGATGCCGCCGTACTCCATCCCGGACTCGTCGACGGCCCGGTCCATCGGCAGGAACGACGGCTTGCGGACGTCGAGCAGCCGCTTGACGGTGTGGTTGACGTCCGCCCGCGTGTCGGCGCGTACGACGCAGCCGGCCACCCGCTCCGCGCCCTCGCGCCGCCCGGCGACGACCACGCAGTTGGCACCGGCGGCGAGCGGGAGGTCGTACGCCGCGCTCATCGCCGCCGTGTCGGCGAGGTCGGGGTCGATCTCCACCACCGCGACCTGGTCCGCCGAGGGCCACGCCTGCAGCGCGGCCGCGACGGGCGACGCCACCAGGCCCGGGTGGTCGAGGGCGGGCAGGGAGTGCAGTCCGGGGAGCGCGATCAGTGCCATCCCTGCATCCTGCCGGGCCCGTCGTGGAACCGGCCTCGCAGGGCGCTCGCGACGAGCCCGACCGCGCCGCCCACGATCCACGGCAGCGGGAGCAGCCACCGGGCGTCGGCGAGGTCGACGACGTCGGCGCCGACGACCAGCGCCCACACGACGGCGAGGCCGACGAACGCGGTCCCCATCACCAGGTGGCCGATGTTGACCCGGTGCCAGCCGGACTCCGGCGTGACAGCGTCGTCGTGCGTCTCGGGCTCGGTGTAGGTGCTCATCGGTTGCTCCCTGCGGTGTCGATCTCGATCTGGCCGAACAGGACCTCGGCGTCGATGGTCAGCTCGGGGACGCCGTCGCCTCCGTCGTGCTCGGCGGCTCCCGAGCCGTCGCGCCGGTTCTCGAAGATCACCGTCTCGCCGGCGCCGTCGATGGTGGCGTCGACGTCCACGTCCAGGCCGTCCTCGGGCACGAGCACCCGGATGTGGCCCATCCGGACGTCGACCTCGAGCGTGCGTCCGTCGAGGTTGTCGAGGTCCTCGATGTCGCGCAGGTCGAGGAGGATCTCCCCGGCGCCGAGGTCGTAGCGGTCCTCGAGCCCGGCAGCGGTCGCCGGCGACGACGTGATCTGGCCGGCGTCGAGGTTGCCGGCGATGGACGTCGCCGCCGTGGCGACCGCGGCGACGAGCCCGAGTGCGGTGAGGCCGCCCGCGCGTCCCCAGAACGCACCCACCAGCAGCATCAGGCCGCAGCAGGCGAGCACGGTCGCGGGATAGGTCGACGGCGGCACCGCCACGCCGGCGAGGTCGACGGTGCCGACCACGCCGACCGCGACGGCGGTCAGGCCGAGGGCGAACCAGAACAGCAGTGGTCCGCGACGCCGCGGGTCGCGCGGGGTGGCCGGAGCCGGCGGCCGGTAGCCGGCGTACGTCGCGTGCGGGCCGCCGCTGCCCGCGGGCGGGAACGGGGTGCTGCGCGGCGGCACCGGCGCACCGTGCGGCGGGAGGGGACCGGGGTGGGGGCGCGGGGTGCTGTTCCGGGTGGCGAGTACGACGACCAGCACGACCCCTGCGACCGCGAGCGGCCACGGGAAGTCCCAGCCGCCCACGGAGTCCCCGATCAGCGACAGTCCGGCGAGGACACCGACGACGGCCAGGGTGATCCCGCGGGTCCGCTCGTCGACGTTGACCACGGCGCGGCCGGTGACCTCGTCCGGCACGAGGAGCCAACAGGCGCCGTACAGCAGGAGGCCGCCGCCGCCGAAGAAGACCAGCACGACCAACGCCACCCGGACCAGGAGCGGGTCGATGTCGAGGTGGCGGGCGATGCCGCCGGCCACACCCGCGATCTTGCGGTCGGTCGCGCTGCGGCGCAGCCGGCCGAGGTCCTTCATCTGCTCGCGGCTGACCCGCGGGCCGCCCTGTCCCGTGGGCGGCGGGGGAGGCGGGGGAGGCGGGACGGTGCCCGTGCTGCCCGTGGGGGTGCCCGAGGGACTGCCCGTCGGGGTGCCGGGGTCCTCCGGCGGTGTGCTCGTCATGGATCCAGCCTGCGGTCTCGGCGCGTCCCCCACCATCGGGGACTGCCCTGATCATGCCCGGTTCCGGCACGGGTCGTCTCAGGGTGGGGTCAGGGTCCTTCCCCCTGCTCCGGCGGTGTGCGCTGTGTGACGATGGAGAGGTCATGACCACGAGCACCGCCGGCGGCCCCGCCGCCACTCCCGGCCTGCCGCCACCGCCCCCACCGGCGGCTCCCGCGGCAGCCTCCCCGGGCGTGCGCCGGGCCCACCGCGACCTCTCCGACCAGCTGATCGGCGGCGTCGCGGCGGGTGTCGCCGAGCACCTCGGAGTCCCGGTGCTGTGGGTGCGGGTGGCGTTCGTGGTGACCGGCGTGATGGGGGGCGCCGGCGTCGCGGCGTACGCCGCCCTGTGGGTGCTGATGCCGGCCGGCGCACAGTTCCCCGTCGGGGCGCCCGGCCTCGAGAGCGCCTCCCGCGGCGGGCGGCGGCCCGGCCGGATCCGGCGCCTCGGCGACGTCGGGCCGGTGATCGCCCTCGGTGCGCTCGCGCTCGGTGTGGTCTTCGCGTTCGAGGGGGTCTTCGGCCGCGGCAACGTCGTGTGGCCCATCGCGTTCGCGCTCGTCGGAGTCGCCCTGCTCTGGCGGCAGGCCGACGAGGCGCAGCGGGAGCGGTGGCTCGACGCGACCGGCCGGATCGACCCGGTGCGGGTCGTGCTCGGGGACGGCGGCTGGGCGTCGTACGCCCGGATCGCCGCAGGCGTCGGCCTGATCCTGACCGCGGTGGTGCTGTTCTCGCTGCGCGGCGGCTCGCTGTCGCTGGCGCGCGACGTGACCATCGCGGTGCTGCTCGGCGTCGCGGGGATCGGCATCGTGGTGGGGCCGTGGATCTACCGGCTGACCACCGAGCTCTCCGACGAGCGCTCCGAGCGGGTCCGGACCCAGGAGCGTGCCGACGTCGCCGCCCACCTGCACGACTCCGTGCTCCAGACGCTCGCCCTGATCCAGAAGAACCCGGCCGACGCCTCCCGGCTCGCCCGCGCGCAGGAGCGCGACCTGCGGTCGTGGCTGTTCGCCGGCGACTCGGTCGACGACCAGACGGTGGCCGGCGCGCTGCGCGCGATCGCGGCCGACGTCGAGGACTCCTACGCCATCATGGTCGACGTCGTCGCGGTCGGCGACTGCGACCTCGGCGAGCGGCTCCGGCCGGTCGTCGCCGCCGCCCGCGAGGCGGTCACCAACGCCGCCAAGCACGCCGGCGTCCCGCGCATCGACGTCTACGCCGAGATCACCGCGGGAGCGGTCGACGTGTTCGTGCGCGACCGGGGTGTCGGGTTCGCCCCCGACGCGACCCCCGAGGACCGGCTGGGCGTACGACGCAGCATCATCGACCGCATGCAACGCCACTCCGGGCGCGCCGAGATCCGCTCTGCGCCCGGCGAGGGCACCGAGGTGCGGCTGCACCTCGACCGGGACGGCAGGCCGGGCGACATGGAGGAGAAGGCATGACGGTCAAGGTGGTGGTGGTCGACGACCACGCGATGTTCCGGCGCGGCGTGACTGCCGAGCTGGCCGCCGCCGGACCGGGCGTCGTCGACGTCGTCGGTGAGGCGGCGGACGTCGACACGGCGATCACGACGATCGCCGACCAGCGCCCGGACGTCGTACTCCTCGACGTGCACCTGCCCGGTGGCGGTGGCGTCGAGGTGATGCGGCGGGCGGCGCCCGGCGCCGGGCCGACGGAGGTGCGCTACCTCGCGCTGTCGGTCAGCGACGCCGCGGACGACGTCATCGGCACCATCCGCGGCGGCGCCCGCGGCTACGTCACCAAGACCATCACCGGCCCCGAGCTCGTCGCCGCGATCACCCGGGTCAGCGAGGGCGACGCGGTGTTCTCGCCGCGGCTCGCGGGCTTCGTGCTCGACGCGTTCGCCGGCTCCATCGAGGTCGCAGAGGTCGACGAGGACCTCGACCGGCTCACCGAGCGCGAGCGCGAGGTGATGCGGCTGATCGCCCGCGGCTACTCCTACAAGGAGGTCGCCCGGGAGCTCTTCATCTCGATCAAGACCGTCGAGACCCACATGTCCTCGGTGCTGCGCAAGCTCCAGCTGTCCTCGCGCCACGAGCTGACCCGCTGGGCCTCCGACCGGCGGCTCCTCTGAGCGCGGTCCTGGGCGTGGCGATGCGGAGATGGGTCGCCGGCGTCGCGCTGGCCCTGGCATGCGGCGGTCTGGCCGCGTGCGGTGACGACGCTGCGCCCGACGGGGCTGCGGTTGGTACGCCGACCGCGACGTCGCCTGATGGCGGCCGTGAGCGTGGGGATCGTGGCGACCGGGCCGGCGGGTGACCTCGCCGGGCCCGCCGCGGGGGTCGTCGCCGGGCGATCCTTCGGCCTCGGGCGGCGGCGCGGCGTCGTACTCCGACTGGGAGCTGGGTGCCACCCCGCTGCCGCTGCGTGCCGACGGCCTCGGCGAGATGGGTCCGACGCCGGCGGCGCTGAGGGACCGCCGGATCCGGACCGTCGACCTCCTGCCGCCGCCCGCGGACGGCGCGTTCCACTCGACCATCGGGCCGGTCACGCCGCAGCTGCGGCGCCGGATGGGAGAGACCTGGTCGCCGGACTGCCCGGTGGGGCTCGACGGGCTGCGCTACCTGACCCTGACCTTCCGTGGGTTCGACGGGTTGGCCGCACACCGGCGAGCTGGTGGTGGCCGCGTCGGAGGCCGAGGACGTCGTGTCGGTGTTCCGTGCGCTCTTCGCCGCCGACTTCCCGATCGAGGAGATGCGGCTGACGACGACTGCGGACCTCGAGGCGCACCCGACCGGCGACGGCAACAACACCGCCGGGCTGGTGTGCCGCGCGACGACCGGTGGCAGCTCGTGGTCGGCGCACGCCTACGGCCTCGCGATCGACCTCAACCCGTTCGACAACCCCTACCAGAAGGGCGACGTCGTGCTGCCCGAGCTCGCCTCGGCCTACCTCGACCGGAGCTGGGTGCGACCCGGGATGGTGCTGCCCGACTCGGTCGCGGTGCGTGAGTTCGCGCGGATCGGGTGGTCGTGGGGTGGGGCGTGGTCGTCACTGGTGGACTACCAGCACTTCAGCGCGACGGGGCGCTGACGGCCGGCTCCGGGATGCCGTGGGGCGCTGAATAGAGTGCAGCCCATGGAGACCCTCCGGCTGATCCTGCTGGTCCTGCACATCCTCGGCTTCGCCGCCCTGCTCGGTGGCCTGCTCGCCCAGACCGGCACGGCTCGCGACGAGAAGAGCGTCAACGGCGCCATGCGCGACGGCATCGGCACCGCGTTCCTGACCGGCCTCGCGCTGGTCGGCGTGCTCGAGGCCGGCGACGACGCCGTCAACCACGCCAAGATCGGCGTGAAGCTCGTGATCGGCCTCGTGCTCCTCGTGCTGGTCATGGCCAACGTCCGCAAGGAGCGGATCCCCTTCGGCCTGTGGGGTGGCATGCTCCTGCTCGCCGTGGCCAACGTGTGCGTCGCCGTGCTCTGGTCGCCGGTCCACGCCTGATCCGCTGGCGGCTGGGTCCTTGCGGCCGGTCCGCTGCGGCGGTCCGCTGCGCGCCGGCGGTCTGCGTGCGCTGTAACACGAAGTTCGCCGACCTGGGCGACCGTCGACGGTGCTGGGCGACCGTTGCAACGGTCTCCCAGCGACGTGAACGGCCTCCCGGGTCGGGTAACCACGTGTTACAGCACCTGCGGCGCGAGCGAACGCAGCCCGGACCGGCCGTCGACGGGCTCCGGATCAGGCAGCGTCGCGGGGGCGCACCGGTCGGCGCCGTGGCCGCGGCCGTGGCCCGCGGGGGCGGTACGGCGCAAGGTCGCTGACGTCCGTGCCGAAGAGCCGACACGTCTCGACGTACTCACGGGTCAGCCGTGTCTTGGCGCGCTCGCGGGCGAGACCGAAGTGGTCGTCCCAGACCAGGCGCGACATCCCGAGCTTGAAGCCGCAGACCCAGTCCTGTCGCTTCTTCTCGAACCAGAGCACCTCGTCGGGCGAGTCGGAGGCGAAGCCGCCCTCGTCGACCCGCTGGTACTTCACCCGTCCGTCGAACTCGAAGACATGGCGCCCGAGGCGCAGGTCGCACCACGCCGTCCGACCGTCGGCCGTGAGCCCGAACTGCACCTGCGGCACGCCGAACCCGAGCTCGCTGACCAGGTCCAGCGCCAGGGTCTCTCCGACGCTGTCGGTGTCGGGCGACGTCGACGCGAAGGCGTCCTTGACGACCGTGGCGTACGGCCAGCCCGCCATCGACTCCGCCACCGCGTCGAGCTCCGCCTGCGTCGTGCCGCACCGGAGGGCGGAGTCGCCCGCGACCTTGCACTGCAGGAGACCGGCAGCGCGGCCGATGTCGCCTGCCGTCCGGGCGGCGTTGAGCACCATCAGACCGTCGCGCTCGACGAGGAGGTCGGGGGAGTACGGCGCCCGGTGGTGGTTGATCCCGTGGCGGCGGTGCGACCCGACGATGCCCGGCCGGGTCACGTGCGTGGACGGCGGACGCTCGTGCAGCACACCGAGGTCGAGCAGGTACGCCGCTGAGTGGTGGCTCATCACGTGGGGCGACCTGATCCGCATCGACGCCGCGCGATCGGCGAGCAGCCGCTGCTCCCGGACCGACCGTAGCGTCGCGACGAACGCCGATTCGGCGTACACGCCCTTCCGGACGACCGTCCATGCCTTCACCCGGACCAGGCGGTCGATCTGGTCGGTGGACATGCCGGCCGCCACGGCCTGGGGCCGGGTGACCAGGCCGTGCTGGCTGCTCATCAGCGCGACGACACGAGCGTTCATCCCGCCAGGGTGCGCTCGGCAGCCACGACCACCCCGTTCCCAGGTGTGCGCCTGTGGACGAGCGGCCGCGGCGTCGTACCTGTGGACGACAGGTGGTCCGAACGCCGGTCGGTTCCGCGGCATCCCGGACGGCGCTGTAACACGAAGTCCGCCGACCTGAGCGACCCGTGACGGTGCTGGGCGACCGCTGCAACGGTCTCCCAGCGACGCGAACGGTCGCCCAGGTCGGGTAACCACGTGTTACAGCCCGACCCGGCCCGCGGAACCCGGTCCCCACTCCCCGGCGCTGGGGGCGCCGCGCCGTAGGCTTGGCCGCAGAATGAGTACGACGCCGCCGCTGCCCGGGTTCGACCGCCTCACCCCGACCGAGGAGCCACGAACGACCCGCCGCGGCCCGACCGCCGAGGAGCTCCTGGAGGGGCTCAACGAGCCGCAGCGCGAGGCCGTCCAGCACGCCGGGCCGCCGCTGCTGGTGGTGGCCGGCGCGGGGTCGGGCAAGACCCGGGTGCTGACCCGCCGGATCGCGTGGCTGATCAGCCAGCGCAAGGCCCATCCGGGCTCGATCCTGGCGATCACGTTCACCAACAAGGCCGCCGCCGAGATGAAGGAGCGGGTCACCGACCTGGTCGGCAACCGCGCGAAGATCATGTGGGTCAGCACGTTCCACTCCGCGTGCGTCCGGATCCTCCGCAAGGAGGCCGAGCACCTGGGCTACGCCCGGGTGAAGTCCAACTTCTCGATCTACGACGCCCAGGACCAGAAGCGTCTGATCACGCTGGTCTGCAAGGACCTCGACCTCGACCCGCGGCGGTACCAGCCGGGGCCGGTGCTCCACTGGATCAGCAACCACAAGAACGAGCTCGAGGACCCCGAGCAGGTCGCGGCCGACGCGCGCAACGGCATCGAGGAGAGCTACGCGGCGGCGTACACCCACTACCAACGGCGGCTCCGCGAGGCCAACGCCCTCGACTTCGACGACCTGATCATGGAGACGGTGCGGCTGTTCCAGGCCAAGCCGGACATCCGCGAGACCTACCGCCGGCGGTTCCGGCACGTGCTGGTCGACGAGTACCAGGACACCAACCACGCACAGTACGCCCTCATCCACCAGCTGTGCGGCCAGACGCTCGAGGACACTTCCCTCGACGAGAGCCCGTACGACGCCGCGGCGCCGGCCGAGGACCGGGTCGACCCCGCGGAGCTGATGGTCGTCGGCGACGCCGACCAGTCGATCTACGCGTTCCGCGGCGCCAACATCCGCAACATCCTCGACTTCGAGCAGGACTTCCCCGACGCGAGGACCGTCCTGCTGGAGCAGAACTACCGCTCCACCCAGACCATCCTCACCGCGGCCAACGCGGTGATCGAGCACAACCAGGGCCGCAAGCCCAAGCGGCTGTGGTCCGACGCCGGCAACGGCGAGCGGATCGTCGGCTACGTCGCCGACGACGAGCACGACGAGGCGCGGTTCGTCTCCGACGAGATCGACAGGTTGACAGACGTCGCCGGCGACGGTGCCATCAGGGCCGGCGACGTCGCGGTCTTCTATCGCACCAACGCCCAGTCGCGGGTGTTCGAGGAGATCTTCATCCGCACCGGGCTGCCCTACAAGGTCGTCGGCGGCGTGCGCTTCTACGAGCGGCGCGAGGTCCGCGACGCCCTCGCCTACCTGCGGATGCTGGTCAACCCGGACGACCAGGTCTCGCTGCGGCGGATCCTCAACACGCCCAAGCGCGGCATCGGCGACCGGGCCGTCGAGTGCATCACCGAGCTGGCCGATCGCGAGCAGATCACGTTCTGGGAGGCGCTGCAGCGCGCCGACGAGGCGCCCGGTCTGGCCACCCGCAGCCAGACGAACATCGAGGGCTTCGTCGCGTTCGTGACCGAGCTGCAGTCGATGGTCGCCGCGGGCGAGCGGCCCGACGTGATCCTGGAGACGGTGCTCGACCGCTCCGGCTACCTCGCCTCCCTCGAGAGCTCCGACGACCCGCAGGACGAGACCCGCGTCGACAACCTCGGTGAGCTGGTCGCGGTCGCCCGCGAGTTCGCCGAGGACCCGGTCGCCGGACCGTCGGCCGACCCCGCCGACGTCGACGCCGGGCTCGTCGAGCCCGGACTCGGCGACTTCCTGGAGCGGGTGGCGCTCGTCGCCGATGCCGACCAGATCCCCGATGCCCCCGCCGATCCGGACGACCCGGACGCGCCGCCGGTGCAGGACACGGGCGTGGTCACCCTGATGACGCTGCACACCGCGAAGGGCCTGGAGTTCCCGGTGGTCTTCCTCTCCGGACTCGAGGACGGCGTCTTCCCCCACGCACGCTCGCTCGGCGACCGCCCCGAGCTCGAGGAGGAGCGCCGGCTCGCCTACGTCGGCGTCACCCGCGCCCAGCAGCGCCTCTACGTCTCCCGCGCGGTGGTCCGCTCCGCCTGGGGCGCGCCCGCGCACAACCCGGCGTCCCGCTTCCTCAGCGAGCTGCCGATCGACCTGGTCGACTGGCGGCGTACCGAAGCCGACCAGGCCCGCTGGGCGCGGCCCACCTTCGCGCGCGAGTACGACGCCGCAGGCTCCTCGGGCGGCAACCGGCTCGGCGTACCCACCGCCGCCGGCCGCCGCAACTTCTCCAGCGCGGCCGCCCGGGCCGACGCCGCGTCGAAGGCCAAGCCCGCGCGGTCGATCCCGTCGCTCGAGCCCGGCGACCGGGTCACCCACGACTCGTTCGGCCTGGGCTCCGTGGTGTCGGTCGAGGGCCAGGGCGACAAGTCGGTCGCGTCGATCGACTTCGGCTCCGACGGCGTCAAGCGCCTGCTGCTGCGCTACGCCCCGGTCGACAAGCTGTGACCTCCCGGGAGTCGGCTCATCTCTGCACGTCAGGAGTGTCGAGTCGGCGCGTGTTGACATGAGCCGACTCGAGCCCGAAATCGTGCAGAGATGAGCCGACTCGAGCTGATCCTCGTGCAGAGACGGGCCGGCAGCGTGTCGGAGCGAAGCGACGACACGCTCGGCCAATCAGGGGTTCAAGCCGTTGACGACCATCGCGGCGAAGGGGTCGACCGGGTCGCCGCCACCGGGGCGCACCTCGAGGTGCAGGTGCGGGCCGGTCGTGTTGCCGGTCGAGCCGACGGAGCCGATGACCTGGCCGCCGGTGACGTTGTCGCCCTCGGAGACGTCCTGCGAGGTCTGGTGGCAGTACCACAGCTCGGTGCCGTCCTCGAGCGTGATGACGGTCTTGTTGCCGTAGGCGCCGTCGTAGCCGACGAAGGTCACGACGCCGTTGGCCATGGCCTTCAGCGGCGTGCCGGTCGGCGCGGCGAAGTCGAGCCCGGTGTGGTAGGTCGCCCACAGGCCGTACTCGCCGTACGTGGCGGTCAGGCGATAGCCGTCGAGCGGCAGCACCCACGCGTTGAGGGCGATCTCCTTCGCCTCGATCTCGGCCTGCGCGGCGAGCTCGCCGAGCTTGGCGTCGCGCTGCTCGGCCTGGCGGGCGGCTTCCTCGACGAGCTGCGTGCCGGTGGAGTCCTGGAGGGCGTCGCGGTCGGAGTCACGGCTCAGGGTGGGCACGCGGCCGAGGGCGTCGTACGACCCGCTGCCGATGGAGCCGGTGAGCGCGTTGGGTACGGCGACCCGCGGGCCGCTGTTGTTGACGAGCTGCTGCTGGTCGGCGGAGACGACGGCGCCGCCTGCCGAGACCGCGAGCGCGGCGACGCCGACGATGACGGGGAGCGAGGGCAGGCCGCGGAGCCCCGACAGCCGGGTCCGTGCGGTGTTCTTGACCGCCTTGACCGCCTTGCGCTTGCCCGGCTGGGCGGGACGCAGGGAGGTCGTGGAGTCGGTGAAGACGCTCAGCTCGATGGTTGCAGGCTGCTCGATCCGCAGGTCCGCAGAGGACTTCGCAGAGGTCACGGTGGAGCGGTCGCTCGGGCGACGGCCCTTCTCAGGGCGTTCCGCCCGATGGCTACCCACTACTCTTTGCTCCCGTTGCCGACTCATCGTGTGGCACTGCTCCACCACGCTGGCGGCTGGTGTGTCGGTCCCGAATCCGACTGCCTGCGCCAGGTGGACGTCGACTGACATCCGGTGAAACGCGCGGGTCGACCGTATCGGAACTGATGCCGGGAGCCGAAATCGTCAGGACCGCCCTGTGGACAGGCGCGTGGTCAGCGGGCGGACCCAGCGCGAACAGGCGGAGCCGTGTTAGCCATGTCACGTCGGCGACCCGGGGCCTCGTCGTACCCGATCGTTCGGGTCTAGGGTGCCCGAGGGTGCGCAACCGGTCGTTACCCCAGCATCATCGTCGATGAAGAGGACATCTCAGTGGACCTGATGGAGTACCAGGCGAAGCAGCTCTTCGCCAAGCACGGCGTGACGACCACCCTCGGTGTGGTCGTCGAGACCGCCGAGGAGGCTAGGGCGGCCGCGGAGGAGCTGGGCGGTGTGACGGTCGTCAAGGCGCAGGTCAAGGCCGGCGGGCGTGGCAAGGCCGGTGGCGTGAAGATCGCCAAGACCCCGGAGGAGGCCTTCGAGCACGCCACGAACATCTTGAGCCTGAGGATCAAGGACCTGCCGGTCAACCGGGTGCTGATCACCCCGGCCACGCCGCCGGAGGAGGAGTACTACTTCTCGTTCCTGCTCGACCGCTCCAACCGCCAGTACCTCTGCATCGCCTCGGTCGAGGGTGGGGTGGAGATCGAGGAGGTCGCCAAGACCAACCCCGATGCGGTGAAGAAGATCGCGATCGACCCCGGCCAGGGTGTCGATGCTGGGAAGGCGCGTGAGATCGCGACCGAGGCCGGGTTCCCCGAGCCGGTCTTCGAGCAGGCCGTGCAGATGATCGAGGACCTCTACAAGGTCTTCGTCGAGGAGGACGCGACGCTGGTCGAGGTCAACCCGCTCGCCCGGTTGGCCGGTGACAGGCTCGAGGCCCTCGACGGCAAGGTCTCCCTCGACGAGAACGCCTCGGAGGTCCGGCATCCCGACCACGCGGAGTTCGAGATCCGTGAGGAGGCCGACGCCTTGGAGTCCAAGGCCAAGGACCTCGGTCTGAACTACGTCAAGCTCGACGGTGCCGTGGGCATCATCGGCAACGGCGCGGGCCTGGTGATGTCGACCCTCGACGTGGTCGCCTACGCCGGCGAGGCGCACGGTGGCGTCAAGCCGGCCAACTTCCTCGACATCGGTGGCGGCGCGAACGCCGAGGTGATGGCCAACGGTCTCGACGTGATCCTGCACGACCCGCAGGTCAAGTCGGTCTTCGTCAACGTCTTCGGTGGCATCACCGCCTGTGACGAGGTCGCCAACGGCATCGTCGGCGCGCTGAAGATTCTGGGGGCGGAGGCGACCAAGCCGCTGGTGGTCCGGCTCGACGGGAACAACGTGGAGCTGGGTCGCCAGATCCTGACCGAGGCCAACCACCCGCTGGTGACCCTCGTCGACACCATGGACGGCGCGGCCGACAAGGCCGCCGAGCTCGCGCACGCGGCGAACTGAGAGGGACGACGAGATGAGCATCTACCTGAACAAGGACTCCAAGATCATCGTCCAGGGCATCACCGGCGGGATGGGTGCCAAGCACACCGCCCTGATGCTCGACTCCGGCGCGAGGATCGTCGGTGGCGTCAACGCCCGCAAGGCCGGCACCACCGTGACCCACCAGGACGCCGACGGCGCCGAGGTGGAGCTCCCGGTCTTCGGCTCGGTCGAGGAGGCCATGAAGGAGACCGGTGCCGACGTGTCGGTCCTGTTCGTGCCGCCGGCGTTCACCAAGGACGCCTGCATCGAGGCCATCGACGCCCAGATGCCGCTGATCGTGGTGATCACCGAGGGCGTGCCGGTCCAAGACACCGCCGAGGTCTGGTCCTACCTGCAGGGCAAGAAGACCCGGATGATCGGCCCCAACTGCCCCGGCATCATCACCCCGGGAGAGTCGCTGGCCGGGATCACCCCGCACACCATCACCGGCCCCGGCCCGGTCGGTCTGGTGTCGAAGTCGGGCACGCTGACCTACCAGATGATGTATGAGCTGAAGGACTTCGGCTTCTCCACCGCCATCGGCATCGGCGGCGACCCGATCGTGGGCACCACCCACATCGACGCGCTCCAGGCCTTCGAGGAGGACCCCGAGACCAAGGTGATCGTGATGATCGGCGAGATCGGCGGCGACGCCGAGGAACGCGCGGCCGACTACATCAAGGCCAACATCACCAAACCCGTCGTCGGCTACGTCGCAGGCTTCACCGCCCCCGAGGGCAAGACCATGGGCCACGCCGGCGCCATCGTCTCCGGCTCCGCCGGCACCGCGGCCGCCAAGCAGGAAGCCCTCGAGGCCGTCGGCGTCAAGGTCGGCAAGACCCCCTCCGCCACCGCCGCCCTCGCCCGCGAGATCCTCCAGAGCCTCTGATCGACCCGTTCGACCGACGTTGGCCCCCGGCGGTTGCCGGGGGCCGACGTCTGTCTGCAGGAGTACGCCGTCAGCAGCCCGCCTCGGCGTACGCGCACATCGCGGCGATCGGGTCGGCGGCCTCGTCGGTCATCCCACGCAGCGTGGCGTCGACGTCGGCCGCACTGCCCTCGCTGTAGCTGGAGATCGCCAGCACTGCCCGGCCCACCCGCACGACGTGCGTGATCTCGAGGCCGACGGCCGGCGCGCCCTTGTAGGTGAACGTCCTGATGAACGCCCAGGACTCGCCGCCGACGTCGGTCCGGCGCACCTCACGGTGCGTCGTGTAGCCGTCGCTGCCCTTCTCCCTCGCACCGCAGGACTCGTAGAAGGCGCGGAGGTCGGAGACCGCCGCAACCGCGGCGCCCGCGTCCTCGTAGGTGGTGAGCTGCCGGCCGCGGAAGTCCTCGATGTTCGTCCAGTTCGCGCGAAGGCGGTCGACGTACTCACCCTCCTCGAACGTCTGCCCGCAGGCGGTGAACACCAAGGAGTCCAGGGTCCGGTCGGGGCCCGCCAGCCCGTGGCCCGGCTCGGCCAGGCTGCTGTCCGGCCAGCCCGCGGCGAGCGGGAAGTCGCCGGCGATGTCGGCGTCCGGGACCGGCGCCGCGCTCTCGCTGGTCGTGGGGTCGTCGGTGGGGGGCGCGGAGGTCTCGTCGTCGGACGGCTCCGTCGTCGCCCCGCCACCGTCGACGAGCCGCTCGGCGGCCGCCGGAAGCATCCGCTGCACGGGCGTGACCTCGAAGTTGTAGTCCTGGCCGTGGGTCTGCTGGGTGAGCACCGCGATCCGGTCGCCGCTGAGGACGAGCCCGGTGTCGAGGAAGTAGACCTCGTCGCCGTGGGGGTCGAGGGCCTTGTCGACGGGACCGAACGTCGCGACGCTCTGCTGGGCCTCGCCGGCGACCTCGAGGTCGACGGGGTGCACGTCACTGGCGTCGTACCGGTCCGACCCGGCGGGCGTGCAGTCCCGGAGCCACCCGGCGATCTCGTCGTAGGCACTGCGCGCGGCCTCGTCGTCGGGGAACTCGGCGATGAGCTCGTTGAGGTGCAGCGAGGGGTCGACGCCGGGGACCTGCTCGCCGCCGCCGGACTCGGTGACGACGAACTCGAAGTCGCGCTTGAAGACCGCGTCCGCACCCAGGTCGGCGACCATGCTCCGCGTGCACGGGTTGAAGGCCGCGTGGCCGTCCCCCTCGTAGGTGTCGGCCGTCTCCCAGTCGGTGTTCTCCTGGTAGACCGTGTCGTCGTCGGTGAGGAGGTTGGCCTTGCTCAGCCCGGTGTCGGTGTCGCTGTCGGTGGGGGAGCCGGACGCGTCGCTCCCGGTCGGCCGGCTGCCGGGGTCGCGGTCGTCGGCGCCGATGTTGCCGGTCACGGCCAGGACCGGGACCGTCACCACCACCGCGACGGCGGCGGCCGCGACGGCGGCGTAGCCGTAGGTGCGCTTGTGGATCTGCATGACGACCTCATTCTCGGGTGCTTCGCGATCTGGTGCAGGTTGTGATGCTCGCCGGGAGCGTCCGGTTCTCGCCCGGGGACGAAGTCTCGCCGCCGAGCCGAGTCAGCCGAAGCAGCTCTGGTCGGTGATCATCAGCGTCAGGCTCTCGACCGTGCCGCTGCCGTTGAAGCCGAGCTGGTAGACGGTCCCGTCGCCGGCCGGCGTGGTGACCATCGCACCGGCGCCGAGGTCGCCGTACGCCGCCTCGACCTCCGCCCGCGTGGAGCCGGGACCGATCCCCTCGGGGGTGGTGACGCCGGGCCGGGCGAAGATCGACTCCAGCCCGTTGGCGTCGGTGAGGAAGCCGTCGGTCTGGTTCGCACGGGGCGGGAAGCCGGGCAGCTGGAACGTCGCGCACGGGGCGCCGGTGTCCTCGAGGGAAGCGCCGGTGGCCTCGAGCTCGGCGCGGCTCATCCCGATCGTCAGGTCGCCGAACCCGTCGGGTCCGAGGACCTGGCCACCTCCGGTCGTGGTCTCGCCGCCGAAGAGGTCGACCATCGTGTCGATCACCTCGTCCAGCTGCGGACCGACCTCGTCGGCCAGGTCGTCGGCCACGCCGCCCTCGTCGTTCACGGCCTCGCCCAGCACCGCGTTGCCGACCAGGACCACCGAGACCACGCTCCGGAAGTTCGACCCCGACTCGAGCTGGCCGGCCGCGACCAACGAGTCGTCGGTGCCGTAGACGGCGTCGGTGACCGTGGTGACCCAGTTCTCGGGGAGGCCGTCGACGGGCTCCTCGGGACAGGAGGCGTAGACGGCGCGGACCTTCTCGACGTACGTCGCCGCCTCGGCATCCGTCGCGAACAGCACGATCTCCCGGGTCCGCAGGTCCGCGGGCCCGGTCAGCCGCGTGGTCAGCCGGTCGACCGGGTCGCCGGTCTCCGGGGTGACCCCGCACGCCTCGACCTCGCCGGCGGGCACGATCGCCTGGTTGTCGATGCTCGGCGGATCGAGGGTGTAGTCGCTGTTGCCGCTCTCGTCCGGCATGCCCGCGGTGAGCGGGAAGTCGGGCGGGATGGCGGTCACCGCGGCGGGTGCGCCGCCGTCGGTGCCGGTCGGGTCGGTCGCGTCGGGCTGGGTCGGCTCGCTGCCGTCGCCGGCGACGAGCCGCTCCGCCGCCGTCGGCAGCATCTGGTCGACCGCCGTGCCGTCGACCGGCTCGCCGGACCGCACGGCGCGGAGGTCGCTGAGGACCGCGATCCGGTCGCCCGAGACCACGATGCCAGTGACCAGGTGCCAGTCGAAGGCGCCGTCCTCGTCGTCGTAGGGGAAGCCTCGCGGGCCGTCGTCGCTCACGACCGGCCCGAAGCTCGCTGCCATCGACCTGGCCTCGCCTGCGACCGGGATCGGCACGGGCGCGAAGGCGCCGCCGTCGAAGGTCTCCGCGCCGCCCGGCAGGCAGTCCTCGAACCAGCCCTCGATCGTCGCGGCGGCCTCCTGCGCGGCCTCCGCGCTCCCGAACTCGCCGATGATCTCGTTCAGGTACGCGGCCGCGCCTTCGCCGCCCTCCTCGGCCGACAGCGTGAAGTCGCGCTGGAGGACCGAGGACGCGCCGAGGTCGGCGAGCGCACTCTGCGCGCACGGGTTGAAGACCGACTGTCCATCGTCGGGGATCGGGTCGCCCCCGGTCCACACCAGGCCGGGGTCGGCGACCGTGTCGCCGTCGGTGAGCAGGTTGGCCTCGTCCAGGCCGCCGGCGTCCGCCCCGTCGGACAGGGAGGTCTTCGGCGGCGCGGGTGCGGGATCGACGGCGTCGTCCCCGAGGCCGTTGGTGAGCGCGATGACGGGGACGGCGACGGCCGCGACGACGACAGCGGCGCCGGCGGCGATCAGGGCATGGGTACGACGCCGGATGCGGTCGCCGCGGCGTCGTACCTCTGCGGCGGACGCGGGCATCGGT
This sequence comes from uncultured Actinomycetota bacterium, assembly GCA_963830735.1. Taxonomy (GTDB): domain Bacteria; phylum Actinomycetota; class Actinomycetes; order Propionibacteriales; family Nocardioidaceae; genus Nocardioides. Next base: position 2,338,314 of record CAWHNG010000002.1, on the reverse strand, counting down.
CCTCCCTCGAACGAGGTCCCGAAGTCGGTGAGCTTGTCGATCGGGTCAGACATGGGAAACGCCTCCTCCCGGCATTCCGCCGGCTTCCTCGCTGAGCAGGGCGGCGAGGGCGACGCGGCCACGGCTGAGGCGCGCCTTGATGGTTCCTTCGGGTACGCCGACCTCGGCGGCCACCTGGTGGACCGGAAGATCGGCGATGTGGTGGAGCACCAGCGCCTGGCGCTGGGCATCGGGGAGCTGGCGCAGGGCCGCGACCAACGCCACGTGGGACTCGTCGATGCCCGGCGTCTCCGTCGGCCGGCTCACGGCCCGGTCGGGGGAGCGGCCGGCGACCTTGCGGCGACGCCACCGGCTCACGGCCAGGCGGTACGCCGTCGTACGGACCCATGCCTCGGGGTACTCGGCCTTCTCGAGCTTGCGGCGGTGCGCCCATGCCCGGGCGAAGGCCTCCTGCACGCACTCGGTGGCCTCGTCGAAGTCCCCGATCATCGCGTACACCTGGGCGGTCACCCGGCGGAACGACGCCGCGTACAGCTGGTCGAACTCGTCCGCGTCCACGCCCATGCCCCCTTCCTCACCCGCCGGCCCTCATCTGCCGGCCGGGTCGGTCAACTACTTGTCGACAGGGATACGCCCGGGCGGGGTGTCCGGTTGCACCGGACGGCAGGCTACTTGCGGTAGCCGGGCATCCGGGCGAGCCGCTCGAGTGCCCGCTCGGCCAACGCGACGAACGTGTCGTCCGGCATGGGCGCGAGCGGCGCCGACACGTAGATGAGCTGGGAGATCGAGGTGCCGTCGCGGAGGATCGCGACGTCGTACTTCACCGTGAGGTCGCCGGGCAGCCGGGTGGTGAGCGCCCACGCGCTCAGGCCGATCTCGCCCTCGTCGCGGGTCGCCAGCTGCCGGACGTCGGTGCCGGCGCCGGTGTCCTCCTCCGGGCACTGGGTGACCTGGTCGCGGATCAGCTGGACCAGCTCGGTGGCCTGGTCGGGGGGTAGCGAGGCGACGGTCTGGGTGATGCCGACCTCGGCCGGGAGGTCGCTCTCGGGGAGCACCCAGCTGCGGACGACGTTGTGGCGGTACTGCTTGCCGCGGAAGGACCCGGTGAACGCGACGGAGTTGCAGCCCACGACGCCGATGTTGGTGCGCTCGGGGGTGATCTCGACGGCCTCCGGGGCGGCCCACGGGCCGGCGTCGGTGCCGACCGGGGGCAGGTCCAGCTCCGAGAGCATCGCGGGCACCTGGCCCGTCGGGTACGGCGCAGCCGGCTCGAGGGTCGCCGGGTCGGCCGCGCACGCGCCGCCGTCGGGGAGCTCGCACAGCCGGTTGACGGCGTGGGCGAGGACCGCGGTCAGGGCCGGCAGGTTGGCGTCCCTGGGCAGCGCCGCGGTCTCCAACGAGACGGCCGTGGTGAAGAGACCGGTGCGCGCGACACCGACGAGGTGCGTCGTCGCGTCGGCCACCGAGCGCAGCACGAACACGGCCGCGTCGTCACCGAGGTCGGTGCTCGTCGAGGTGCTGATCAGCTGGGTCTGCGCGACCTTGCACCCGGAGAACCAGCGCCGGGTGCGGACGAACGTGCGCCGGGTGGCGGAGGTGGTGGCCGAGGCCTCGGTGGTCTGGGTGAGCCGGCGCGTCGGCACGCCCTCCACGGGCTTGCGCGGGCCGTCCCGGAACACCCGCACCCAGGCGGCGTCGCCGCGCGGGTCGGCGTACCTCTCCTCCTGGCAGGGATGCGCCAGCCCGGTCCCCATCGAGTTGTCCGTCGTGCGGCCCTCCCGCCACCCGGGGCCGCCGAGCGCCTCCCGGACGACGTCGTCGGGCAGCAGGCTCGTGTCGGGGAGCGCGACCTGCACCCCGGGCGCCGGCGGCGCGGTCGGCGCCGGACGCGGCGTCTCGCGGGTCAGGGTCGGCCGGACGCCGTTGGGGTCGGTCACCGCGACGCCGCTGCCGAGCAGGACCGCCGTGATGGCGACCGCGCCGACCAGCGTGTGCGCCCGCCTGCGCGCGGCACCGGCCCGCCGGATGATCGTGACGCGGGGCCAGGTGACCCCGGTCGTGACGCTCGCGAGCTCGGCGACGAGCCTCGGGATCGAGGCGGCGGGGACCTCCCGCTGCAGGGAGAACTGAGACGCCGCGAGCTGGAGCTCCCGCTCGGCGGACTCGAGGGGGAGCCCGATCTCGCGGGCCATCTCGGGCATCGAGACCGCCGCGAGCTGGGTCAGCACCAGCGCCTTGCGCTGGACGACCGGCAGCGTCGCCAGCGCGTCGAGGGTCGCCCGGACACCGGGGTCGAGGTCCTTGGCCCGGTGCCAGCGCCGCGCGCTGGAGCGGCGGAGCGCGTTGCGCCAGGCCAGGGGCCGGGCCACGGACTCGGGGTCCTCGAGCCGGCCGGTCTTGCGCCAGTGGTGCCAGGCGTGCACGAAGGCGTCGCGTACGGCGCTCCGCGACGCGCTCAGGTCGCCGGTCAGCGCGTACGTCTGCAGCAGCAACCGGTCCCGCGCGTCCCTGTAGAACGCGTCGAAGCCCGGGTCGCGGCGCGGAGCATGCTCGTCATCGACCTCGTCCATGGCCGGACCACCGTACTTCCACCGGGGTGTCGACCGGCAACCGGCGTGCCTGCCCCTGTCGCCGGTCTCCGCGGGCGATGCTGGATGCCATGACGTCGCTCCAGTCGCCGCCGGCACGGTCCCGGAACGACTCCCGGTCCTCGTCCCGCGACCGTTCGGCGGCCGAGGTGCGCCGTGAGCTGTCCACCCGGCGCCCGATCGTCCCGACCGCGACGGTCGGCGGGGCGATCGCTGCCGGTGGTCCGCTGCTGGTGTGCCTGGCCCTGGCCGTCGTCGGCTGGTTCCTCACCGACGCCGGCGGGCACGGCAGCCCGAGCGGCGCCCTGCGGACCGGAGCACTGACCTGGCTGGCAGCGCACGGGGCGGGTGTGACCGTGGAGGGCGTCCGGATCACCGCCGTACCCCTGGGGCTCACGCTCCTGGCCGCTTGGTCGGCCTGGCGGATCGGCCACCGGGTCGGCGAGTCCGTCTCCGGGCACGGCCCCGACGCCGCGCGGATCGCCGACGGCGAGCGCGACTGGACCGTCCCGCTGGCGACCGGGCTCTTCGGGCTGGGGTACGCCGTCGTGGCCGTCGTCACCGCGGCGCTCACCACCACCCAGGCCACCCAGCCCAGCACCGGTCGCGTCCTGGTCTGGTCGGTGCTGATCGCCGGGCTGGTCGGCGTGCCGGCGATCGCCCGCGGCAGCGGTCGTGCGGCCGTCTGGGTGCCGCGAGTGCCGGCGTCGTTGCGGGCGACGGTCGCCGTGACCCGCTCGATCCTCGTCGGCTGGCTCGCCTTCGCCCTGGTGGCGCTGCTCGTCGCCCTGGTGCTGGACTTCTCGACCGCCGCCAACGTCGTCTCGCAGCTGCACGCCGACCTCGGCGACACCGCCCTGATCATCGTGCCTCACCCTGACCGTGCTGCCCAACGCCACGCTGTTCTCCAGCGCCTACCTCCTCGGCCCCGGGTTCGGTGTCGGCGCCGGGACCGTGGTCACCCCGAGCACCGTGATCCTCGGCCCGCTGCCGATGTTCCCGCTGCTGGCCGCCCTGCCCGAGGCGGGCCCCACGCCGGGGTGGACCGAGTGGCTGATGCTGACCCCGGTGCTGGTCGCCGCGGTCGCGTCGGCCCGTGCGCAGCACGCCCGTCCGGCCGCCTGGGACCAGGCGCTCATCCGCGGATGCGGCGGCGGGCTGGCTGCGGGGCTGGCTGCTCGGGCTGGTCACGCTGGTCGCCGGCGGTGCGGTCGGCCCCGGCCGTCTGCAGGACGTCGGCCCGGCGGCGTTCGAGGTCCTCCTGCACGCCGTCACCGCCTTCGGCATCGGCGGCCTGCTCGGTGCGCTGGCGGTGCTGGGCTGGGAGCGTCGGGCCAGGGTGGTCCAGCGCGTCCCGGTGCGGCTGCCGTCGCGGTTGTCGCTGCCTGCCAGGTTCCGGCGCGACTGATCGCAGCCTCTAGACTCCCGGCGTGCCCGACGCCCCCGCACGCCTCGTCGTCCTCGTCTCCGGAGCCGGGACCAACCTGCAGGCCCTGCTGGACGCCTGCGCGGACCCGGAGTACGGCGCGTCGGTGGTCGCCGTCGGTGCCGACCGGACGGGCGTCGAGGGGCTCGCGCGGGCCGAGCGCGCCGGTGTGCCGACGTTCGTGGAGCGGGTCGAGGACCACCCGTCCCGGGCGGACTGGGACCGTGCGCTGACCGACCACGCGGCGTCGTACCAGCCGGACGTGGTGGTGCTGGCCGGCTTCATGAAGCTCGTGGGGGAGTCGTTCCTGGGGCGGTTCGGCGGCCGCACCCTCAACACACATCCGGCACTGTCGCCGAGCTTCCCGGGCATGCAGGGGCCGGCGGACGCGCTGGCCTACGGCGTGAAGGTCACCGGCTGCACGCTCTTCGTCGTCGACTCCGGGGTGGACACCGGCGCCGTCGTCGCCCAGACGGCCGTGCCCGTGGAGGACACCGACGACGTCGCCGCGCTGCACGAGCGCATCAAGACGGCCGAGCGCACGATGCTGGTCGACGCCGTCGGCCGGATCGCCCGCGAGGGCATCACCGTCGAGGGCCGTCGGGTTCGCTTCGGAGGGTGACCGCACGGCATGATGGAGCCACACGACTGGCGCAGGTGGGCGACCACCGGGGAGTGTGGAGAAGGCATCGACCGCCTGGGTGCCCCTCATCTGATCGTCCGACGACACGATGAGGAGTGACGGCCATGACCGCCCCCGACCAGATCCAGATCAAGCGCGCATTGGTCTCCGTCTTCGACAAGACCGGTCTCGACGACCTGGTCCGCGGCCTGCACGAGGCCGGTGTCGAGCTCGTCTCGACCGGAGGCTCCGCGGCCCTCATCGAGTCGCTCGGCCTGCCGGTCACCAAGGTGGAGGAGCTGACCGGGTTCCCCGAGTGCCTCGACGGTCGGGTCAAGACCCTGCACCCGCGCGTGCACGCCGGGATCCTCGCTGACCGGCGGCTGCCTGCGCACGTCGCCCAGCTCGAGGAGCTCGGGGTCGCGCCGTTCGACCTCGTCGTCGTCAACCTCTACCCGTTCGCCGCGACGGTCGCCTCGGGTGCCGGCATCTCGGACTGCATCGAGAAGATCGACATCGGCGGTCCGTCGATGGTCCGCGCCGCCGCCAAGAACCACGCCTCGGTCGCGATCGTCACCGACGGCGCCGACTACGCCTCCGCCCTCGAGGCCGCCCGCGGCGGCGGCTTCACCCTGGCCCAGCGCGAGCAGCTCGCCGCGAAGGCGTTCGTCCACACGGCGACGTACGACGTCCAGGTCGCGTCCTGGATGGGCAACGTGCTCACCGACACCTCCGAGGGCACCGGCTTCCCGGCATGGGTCGGCGCCACGTGGGACAAGGCCGCGGTGCTGCGGTACGGCGAGAACCCGCACCAGCCCGCAGCGCTCTACCGGTCAGGGTTCGGGCCGGGCGGTCTCGCCGCCGCCGAGCAGCTGCACGGCAAGGAGATGTCCTACAACAACTACGTCGACACCGACGCGGCCCGCCGCGCGGCGTACGACCACGGCGACCAGCCGACGGTCGCGATCATCAAGCACGCCAACCCGTGCGGGATCGCGGTCGGCGCCGATGTCGCCGAGGCGCACCGCCGCGCCCACGAGTGCGACCCGGTCTCCGCCTTCGGCGGCGTGATCGCCACCAACGCCGCCGTCTCGGTGGCGATGGCCGAGCAGGTCGCCGAGATCTTCACCGAGGTGATCGTGGCGCCGGCGTACGACGACGGCGCCGTCGAGGTGCTGCAGGGGAAGAAGAACATCCGGATCCTCGTCGCCGAGCCGCTCGCCCCCGGAGGTGCGGAGATCCGTCCGATCAGCGGCGGGCTGCTGATGCAGCACACCGACCGGTTCCAGGGCGACGGCGACGAGCCGGGGAGCTGGACCCTCGCCACCGGTGAGGGCGCCGACGAGGCGACCCTCGCCGACCTCGCGTTCGCGTGGCGCGCGGTGCGGGCGGCGAAGTCCAACGCGATCCTGCTCGCCTCCGGCGGTGCGTCCGTCGGCATCGGCATGGGTCAGGTCAACCGGGTCGACTCGTGCCGGCTGGCCGTCAGCCGGGCGGGGGAGCGTGCCGCCGGGTCCGTGGCCGCCTCGGACGCGTTCTTCCCGTTCGCCGACGGCCCGCAGATCCTGCTCGATGCCGGCGTCAAGGCGATCGTCCAGCCCGGTGGGTCGATGCGTGACGACGAGACGATCGCCGCCTGCCGGGCCGCCGGCGTCACGATGTACTTCACGGGCACCCGCCACTTTGCCCACTGATCGCCCGCCAAGCATGGATCTCCGATCCCCGGAAGGCGTGTCGACAGGCGGACCGGGTGTGACACGCATCACAACGGGTGGAGACTAACCACCCGACGGCGGGAACGACCGACTCGACGATCTGGAAGGATCTGACCGTGACTGCACAGAAGCTCGACGGCACCGCAACGGCGGCCGCGATCAAGGAAGAGCTGCGAGCGCGGGTGGCCGCGCTGAAGGAGCAGGGGGTCACCCCGGGGCTCGGGACGGTCCTGGTCGGTGACGACCCGGGATCGAAGTGGTACGTCAGCGGCAAGCACAAGGACTGTGCCGAGGTCGGCATCGCCTCGATCCGCGTCGACCTGCCCGAGACCGCGACCCAGGAGGAGATCGAGGAGGCGGTGGCCGGCCTCAACGCCGACCCCGCCTGCACCGGCTACATCGTCCAGCTCCCGCTCCCGCGCGGCCGCGACGAGAACCGGGTGCTCGGTCTGATCGATCCCGCCAAGGACGCCGACGGCCTGCACCCGACCAACCTGGGCTGGCTGGTGCTCGGCAACGATGCGCCGCTGCCCTGCACGCCGTACGGCATCGTCGAGCTGCTGCGTCGCCACGACGTGGAGATCGCCGGCGCCGAGGTGACCGTGGTCGGACGCGGCGTCACCGTCGGCCGGCCGCTCGGCCTGCTGCTGACCCGCCGCTCGGAGAACGCGACCGTGACGCTGTGCCACACCGGCACCCGCGACCTCGCTGCGCACGTGCGCAACGCGGACATCGTGGTCGCGGCCGCCGGGGTGCCGGGCATCATCAAGGGCGACATGCTCAAGCCGGGTGCCGCGGTGCTCGACGTGGGCGTCTCCCGGGTCGACGGCAAGATCGCCGGCGACCTCGCCGACGACGTCTGGGAGACGGCGGGCTGGGTGTCGCCCAACCCGGGCGGGGTCGGACCGATGACCAGGGCGATGCTCATGGCCAACGTCGTGTCGATGGCAGAGCTCGCAGCGGCCCCGGTGGCAGCGCAGGTGTGACCTCGGACGACCAGCCGATCGACGAGCCCGCCGGGGCGGCGCCCGACGAGCCGATTGCGGAGGAGTCCCGCCGCTATCCGTCGACCCTCGGTGGCGCGCTCTACCTCGGCGTGCTCGCGGCGACCGGGGTCGGCATCGCCATCGTCGCCCTGTCCCACGACTGGCGGCTCGGGATCCGAGTGGTCGCCGGCGCGCTCGCGGCGGCGGCGATCCTGCGGTTGGTCCTCCGTCAGCGGGATGCGGGCATGCTCGCCGTACGCCATCGGCTGATCGACGTGGGGCTGCTGGGCTCGGTGAGCATCGTGCTCTTCGTGCTCGCGGGCAGCATCCCCGACCAACCGACGTCCTGACGCCTTTCGTTTCGGGGCGACGCGCGGTGGGAGGATCCCTGCCGTGAAGGACCTCCTGCGCCGGCACCGGGTCGCGGTGGCGCTCGTCGCGCTCGTCGTCGTCGTGACCACGTTCGTGCTCGTCCGTGACGACCGACCCCGGGAGAGGATGAACGCGGAGCAGGCGCCGAAGGCGTCGGTCCCGGAAGGACAGCTGCGGGTCGAGTGGACAGCCGCCCTCGGCGCCGATGCCGTGAACCTGACCGTGCGGCGGACGTCTGAGATGGTCGCTGCCTTCGACACCACCTCGGCCACCGGCGTGGCACGGGACACGGGCGAGCAGGTCTGGCGGATCAGTCTGAAGGGCCAGTGCGCGGTCTCCGAGGAGGCGGACGGAGTCGTGGCCGTGGTCGCCGGTTCGACGTGCTCCAAGGTCACTCTGCTCGACCTCGACACTGGGCGTCGGATGTGGACGGTGCCGGTCGGGTACGTCGATCGGGAGGAACTCGTGGTCGGTGTCGGTGACCGCACGGTCAGCGTGGTCGGCGACTGCGCCGAGGTGGTGCGCCTGTCGAGAGCGGAGGGGCGCCGGGTCGGTCGGATCGGTCCGGACGGATGGCGGTGTCCGCGGTCGCGGGCAGACACGGACGGCCAGACGATCCTCGTCCACCGTCCCACCGACGAGTCCGAGGACACCGGGCAGCTGGCGGCGTACGACGCCGACACGGGCCGACGACTGTGGATCGCTCCGGCTGCGTCGTTCGGCTCCTGGCTGGACCTTCTGTCGTCCGACCCGCTGGTCGTCACGAGTGACGTCGACGTCGACGTCGACGCTGGGCGCACGACGACGAGGATCGTGGACCGTTCCTCCGGTCGACCGGGTGCGGCCCTGATCAGCGGCCGGCTTCCCGCGAGCTTCCTCGGCAGGGTCGGTGACGTCACCGTCGCGCTCACCGGCGACGACAGCGACACGGTCCGCGCCTACGACCTGCGCACCGGGAAGCAGGTCTGGGCACGGACGGTCGCCTACGGAGGCTGGCTGTCGGGCGCGGACGAGCACGGCGTGATCATGGTCGTGCCCGACGAAGAGGACCTGCAGAAGCGCCAGGTCGTGCGGCTCGGCATCGATGACGGGCAGCAGGAGGTCCTCGGTTGGGTTCCCAGCCCGGACTCGCCCAACGTGTCGGCTCCGTTCCTGCTCGACGGCGACTTCTTCGGCGTGCTGCGTTCGGGCGGCCGGGTGACGGCGTACGACCTGCCCGCGCCGGGCGAAGGGCTCGGCGACGACCCGGAGACCACGGATGCCGCCCCGGCAGGACTCACGCCCGACGACGTGATCGACGCCTGCACCGCGGTCCGTCCCGCGACGCTGCGGAGCCTGGGCTTCCGGACCGACGGTCCGGCGCCGACCGACTGCGTCTGGCACGACTACCAGGGCGATCCCGTGCGCCGGCTGGAGGTCGAGGTGTACGCCGGTCGCGCGTCGTCGGTCTCGACGGCGGAGGAGGATGCGATCGAGCACGCCGACTTCAACGCGGGCCTGCTGGAGGACGGGCCGTTCGCGCCGACCTTTGTGACACCGCCGTACCCACAGGCGGTCCCCGGCTGGGGCGACGAGGCATGGGTCTCCCAGGGAGTGGCTCCCAACGGGCTGGACTCATTCACCGGTGTCGTGGTCCGGAAGGGGAACGTCGTGGTGACCGTCCAGGCCTACACCGACGGCGCGTACTTCGGCGCCGCCCCCGGGATGGTCGCGGCCTACCGCCTCCAGCGCGCGGTGCTGGACGCGACCGAGGACGTGCTGCGCGGCCTGGACATCGAGCTCCGCACCCCGGGCGGCGGCAAGGACGGGCCGCTGCGGCAGATCGGCGACCTGTGCGCGGCGTTGGCGACGACGGCGGCGCGCTACGCGCCCGGGGAGACGGCGACCGGCGTCACGCCGGTGGACCCGCAGCAGCGGGTCGGGGCATGCGCGTGGGGCGACGTGCTCAGCGTTCAGGCGTACGCCGCACCCGGCAGCCTGTTCGACCGGTCCTCGGGCACCGACCTGGCCGAGGCGTCGTACGACGAGGCATGCGGGATCGCCGATCGCGTGATCCGCGGCCTCGGTGACGGCGCGTGCGTCTGGGGCTTCTCCGACGACGGGGGCGAGTACAGGTCGCGCTCCCTCATCCTCCGGAAGGGCAACCTGATCGTCGAGGTGAGGTACGTGCTCCACGGCTATCCCACGAGGGCGGGCATCGACGCGGCGGTCGATGAGATCGCGGCCGCCGTACTGGCGAACGTGGCCTGAGCCGCTGACCGATGTGGTGCTCGGCTCATGGGTTTCGACGCGCGCTGCGCGACTTCGTTCCTCAGTCGCGGCGCTTGCTCAACCTGGCCGAGCGACGCCGGGCGCTCGTTCCTCGCGCCCGGCTGCTCGTCTCATCAGATCAGGCCGAGCTCGGTGACCGCGTCCCGCTCCTCGGCGAGCTCGGCGGTCGAGGCGTCGATCCGGGCGCGCGAGAAGTCGTCGATCTCCAGACCCTGGACGATGCTCCAGTCGCCGTTCGCGGTGGTGACGGGGAACGAGGAGACCAGGCCCTCGGGGACGCCGTACGAGCCGTCGGAGACGACCGCCATCGACACCCAGTCGTTGTCGGCCGAGCCGAACAGCCAGTCGTGTGCGGCGTCGATCGTGGCGGAGGCGGCCGAGGCCGCCGAGGACGACCCGCGGGCGTCGATGATCGCCGCGCCGCGCTTGGCGACGGTCGGGATGAAGAAGGACTCCACCCACTCCTGGTCGTTGACGACCTCCGCGGCGTTCTTGCCGGCGACCTCGGCGTGGAAGAGGTCGGGGTACTGCGTCGCGGAGTGGTTGCCCCAGATCGTCATCTTGGTGATGTCGGTGACCGGCGCACCCGTCTTCGCGGCGAGCTGCGAGATGGCGCGGTTGTGGTCGAGGCGGGTGAGTGCGGAGAACCGCTCGGCCGGGATGTCCGGCGCGTTCTTGAGCGCGATCAGCGCATTGGTGTTGGCGGGGTTGCCCGTGACGCCGATGCGTACGTCGTCCGCGGCCACGTTGTTGAGCGCCTTGCCCTGCGCGGTGAAGATCGCGCCGTTCGCCGACAGCAGGTCGCCGCGCTCCATGCCAGGACCGCGCGGGCGCGCGCCGACGAGGAGGGCCAGGTTGACGCCGTCGAAGATCTTCTCCGCGTCGTCGCCGATCTCGACGCCGGCCAGCGTCGGGAACGCGCAGTCGTCGAGTTCCATGACGACGCCCTCGAGGGCCTTCAGCGCGGGCGTGATCTCCAGCAGTCGCAGCTCGATCGGGCGGCCGGCGGCCAGCGCGCCGCTGGCGAGGCGGAACAGCAGGCTGTAGCCGATCTGACCGGCGGCTCCGGTCACGGCGACCTTGAGGGGCGTGTCGCTCACGAGGACTCCTTCGTTGGATGCGTCTCGACAGAGGGGTGATGCCGCGGGTGGGACGGAGTTCCCCCGACTGCGAGGGACGCTAGCAGCGCGCCGACCCGGCAAGGAACGGGGGCACCGGTTGCTGCGACGATGAACCCATGCGCCGGACGGTCGTCTCCTGTGTCTGTGCCGTCGGCCTGACAGCGACCGCCTGCGGCTCCGCCTCCGAGCCGAGCCCGCCGACGGGGGTGGACGAGCTCGTGATCCCGTCGCCGTCTTTGGCGCCGGCGGACTTCGTCGACGGGATCGACAACCCCTGGCTGCCGCTGACGCCGGGCAGCGCGTGGGTCTACGAGGCGACCTCGAAGGGGGAGCGGGAGACGATCACGGTCACCGTGCTCGAGGAGACGAGGCTCGTCCAGGGCGTCACCGCGACCGTCGTCCACGACGTCGTGACCGACGCCGACGGGGAGGTGCTCGAGGACACCTACGGCTGGTTCGCCCAGGACGCCGACGGCAACGTCTGGTACCTCGGCGAGGAGACCACGGAGCGCGACGGCCGCCAGACCTCCACCGCGGGCTCGTGGGAGGCCGGCGTCGACGGCGCCGAGGCCGGGCTGGCGATGCCGGCGGAGCCGCGGGTCGGCGACGGCTACCAGATGGAGTACGACGCGGGCGAGGCCGAGGACCGTGCTCGGGTCCTCGGCCTCGACGGCGTTGCTTCGGTGCCGTACGGCGACTTCACCGGGCTGCTCGAGACCGAGGACACCACCCCGCTCGAGCCCGACGTGGTGGAGCGCAAGCTCTACGCACGGGGCGTCGGCTTGGTTCGTGAGGAGACCGTCGCAGGTGGCGACGAGGTGGTCGTCCTGGTCTCCTTCACCCGCTGATCACGAGCCGAGGCCCGCCCGGCGCGACCCGGCGCCGAGCAAAGCTCGTTGAAAACAAGCCGGGGCCGCCCGGTGACCGTGCACCGAGCGGCCCCGACCGCGTGGCCGGCAGCGTGTCGCACGGCCGCGAAGCGGCACGGAGCGAAGCTCCGCATGCGACACGCTCGGCCCATCTAACTCTGCGGCGGGCGCACCTGGGTCTGGTCGCCGCCCGGCGGCGCCCAGCCCTGTGCCGGCGACTGCTGGGGAGCCGACGGCTGCTGGGCGGGGATCCACTGCTGGCTGGCGGGGTCCCACTGCCAGCCGTCCTGGATGATCGGCTGCTCCTGCGGCTGGGCGTGGGCCCCGGGTGCCGCGCCCGGCTGGGCGAAGCCACCCTGCTGCTGGTTCCACTGCTGCTCGAACTGGGTCGGAGCGCCGGAGCCACCGAAGTTGAGGCCGGAACCGGGCACCGGGTCGGCCCCGTGGCCGAAGGCGAGCGGGTAGAGGACGCCGGCGGCGGCACCGCCCAGGAGCGGCGCGATGATGAACGGCCACACCTGCAGGATCCAGTCACCGCCGCTGAACAGGGCGGGGCCGACCGACCGGGCCGGGTTGAGCGAGGTGCCGGTGAGCGGGATCAGCATGAAGTGGATGACCGCGAGCGTGACGCCGATCGCGAGCGGTGCGAGGGCGACGTTCTCCTGGTTGCGGGCGTCGGTGACCGCGAGGATCACGAGCACGAACAGGAACGTCATGATCAGCTCGACGAGCAGCGCGGCCCACACGGCGTAGTCGTAGTTGCCTTCGCTGTAGCCGTTGGTGCCGAGCGCGTAGTCGGAGTTGAAGGCCTCGAAGCCGTCGAGGCCGAGCAGGAGGACCATCAGCACGAGGCCGGCGGCGATCGCGCCGACGAACTGGGCGGCGATGTAGAGGCCTGCATCCCTCCAGGCGACGCGACCGCCGAGTGCGGCGCCGACGGAGACCGCCGGGTTGAAGTGGCCGCCGGAGAGGCGGCCGAAGGCGTAGGCCATCAGGGTCACGGTCAGACCGAACGCTAGGCCGGTCGCGACGATGTCACCGCCGGTCACGAAGGCGACACCGCAGCCGAACAGCACGAGGGAGAACGTGCCGATGAACTCGGCGAGCAGCTTGTGGACGATGGTGGGTGGGGCGGGCGTGGCAGTCATCGATGGATCACTCATGACAGGACGTCTCTCCTTGGGTCGGCTCCCGAAAACAGCCGGGCACGGCGAGAACTCTAATCACCCGGTGGCGCCGATTGCCGACGGCACGGCGCGGTGCAAGGCTGGCCGTGTCGACCGACACTGAGATATCTTGACGTCAAGCAAAAATGCGCGGGGGTTCCCACCCCGTGAGCCCCCGATCGAGGAGCGACGCCGCAACATGGCCAACGAGTCCATCATCTACACCCACACCGACGAGGCGCCGCTGCTGGCGACGTACTCCTTCCTGCCGATCGTCGAGGCGTACGCCGCCAAGGCCGGCGTCACGGTCGAGACCCGCGACATCTCGGTCGCCTCGCGCATCTTGGCGCAGTTCGGTCTCGCCGACGACGCGCTGAGCGAGCTCGGTGAGCTTGCCAAGACGCCGGCAGCCAACATCATCAAGCTGCCCAACATCTCCGCGTCCATCCCGCAGCTCAAGGCCGCGATCAAGGAGCTGCAGGCCCAGGGCCACGCCATCCCGGACTACCCCGAGTCGCCGGCGACCGACGAGGAGCGGGAGATCCGCGCGAAGTACGACAAGGTCAAGGGCTCCGCCGTCAACCCGGTCCTGCGCGAGGGCAACTCCGACCGCCGCGCCCCCGCCTCGGTCAAGAACTACGCCAAGACGCACCCGCACACCAACAAGCCGTTCCCCGACGGTTCGAGGACCAACGTCGCCACCATGGGCGAGCACGACTTCGCGAGCAACGAGAAGTCGGTCACCCTGGCCCAGGACGACACCCTCTCGATCGTCCTCGAGACCGAGGCGGGCGAGACCGTCGTGCTCAAGGAGGGCCTCAAGGTCCTCGAGGGCGAGATCATCGACGGCACCAAGATGGAGGCCGCCTACCTGCAGGAGTTCCTCCGCAACGCCCTCGCGAAGGCGGAGGCCGACGACGTCCTCTTCTCGGTCCACCTCAAGGCCACGATGATGAAGGTCTCCGACCCGATCATCTTCGGCCACGTCGTGAAGGCCTACTTCGCCGACGTCTTCGCGAAGTACGGCGACGCACTCGCCGCCGCCGGGCTGTCGGCCAACGACGGCCTCGGCGCCATCCTGGCCGGCCTCGACGGGATCGAGAACGGCGAGGAGATCAAGGCCGCGTTCGACGCCGCCCTCACCGCCGGCCCGCGGCTGTCCTACGTCAACTCCGACAAGGGCATCACCAACCTGCACGTCCCGTCCGACGTGATCGTGGACGCCTCGATGCCCGCGCTGGTCCGCAACGGTGGGCGCCTGTGGGGCGCCGACGGCGGCGAGGACGACACCCTCGCGGTCATCCCGGACTCCTCCTACGCCGGCGTCTACCAGGCGGTCCTCGAGGACGTGAAGGCCAACGGCCCCCTCGACCCGGCCACGATCGGCACGGTGCCGAACGTGGGCCTGATGGCCCAGGCCGCCGAGGAGTACGGCTCGCACGACAAGACCTTCGAGATCCCGGCCGCCGGCACCGTCCGCGTCCTCGCCTCCAACGGCGACGTGCTCATCGAGCACGACGTCGAGGCCGGCGACGTCTGGCGCGCCTGCCAGACCAAGGACATCCCGGTCCGCGACTGGGTCAAGCTCGCCGTGTCCCGCGCCCGGGCGAGCGGCTCGCCCGCGATCTTCTGGCTCAACGAGTCGCGCGCGCACGACGCCGAGCTCATCAAGAAGGTCAACGCGTATCTGAAGGACCACGACACCGACGGCCTCGAGATCCGGATCCTCTCGCCCGAGCTCGCGGCGTCGTACTCCCTCGAGCGCATGCGCAAGGGCGAGGACACCATCTCGGTGACCGGCAACGTGCTGCGTGACTACAACACCGACCTGTTCCCGATCCTCGAGCTCGGCACCTCGGCCAAGATGCTCTCGGTCGTGCCGCTGATCGCCGGTGGCGGTCTCTTCGAGACCGGTGCGGGTGGCTCGGCGCCGAAGCACGTCCAGCAGCTCGTCGAGGAGAACTACCTGCGCTGGGACAGCCTCGGTGAGTTCTTCGCGCTCGTTCCGGCGCTGGAGAAGTACGCCGAGCAGGCCGACGCGCCCGCTGCGCGGGTGCTCGCCGACGCGCTCGACCGGGCGACCGGCACGTTCCTCAACGAGGACCGCTCGCCGGGTCGCCGGCTCGGCACCACCGACAACCGCGGCTCGCACTTCTACCTCGCCCTCTACTGGGCCGAGGAGCTCGCGGCGCAGACCGAGGACGCCGCGCTCGCCGAGGCCTTCGCCCCGCTGGCCAAGACCCTCCGCGAGAACGAGGAGGCCATCGCGGCGGAGCTGATCGCGGTCCAGGGCTCGCCCGCGGACGTCGGCGGCTACTACCTCCCCGACCCGGAGAAGGCGGCCGCCGTCATGCGGCCGAGCAAGACCTTCAACGAGGTGCTCGCGTCGTTCTGACCACCTGATCGCCTAGAGAGGCGTCCCGGCTGCGGCCGGGACGCCTCTCGTCTCGGCCCGCTCGTCATCAGTCTCGCAGGGAGGACAGCGAGCTCAGACGAGGTGCGTCGACACTGCGTCGAACGCGCGCAGCGCGGAGAAGAGCTTCCAGGCGTGCTGCGGCTCGGGCCAGCTGGACAGCTTGACGCCGACGACGCCGGTGGCGGGGTTGGCGTAGATCATCTGTCCGTGGATGCCGAGGCAGACCAGGACGTCGCGGTCGGGGAAGGGCAGCCAGAACTGGTTGCGGTACATCCCGCCGGGCATCAGGGTGTCGCTCGGACTGGCTGCGAACGCGGCCCGGGAGTCGGGATCGCCCCGGTAGGTGTCCTCGAGCCAGGCGGGCGAGACGACCTGTTCGCCGGTCAGCGACGTGCCCCCGCGCGCGAGCATGGTCCCGAACCGTGCGAGGTCGCGCAGGGCGGCGCAGATCCCGCCGTCGAACATGCCCGAGCCCACCGAGTCGACGCCGATCACCGCGTCGTGCTCCGCGCCGAGGCGCGACCACAGCACGTCCGACATCAACTCGGGCATCCGCAGCCCGGCCGCCGCCTCGCAGATCCAGCCGAGGACGTCGGTCTCGCCGCTGCGGTACTCGAACGGCCCGCCGTGCGGCCCCTTCTGCTGCAGCGTCAGCAGGAAGTCGTACATCGTTCGTGGCACGGCCGGATGCTGGCGTGGCGCCCAGCCGATCGCCTGCTCGAGCATCCTGACCTCGGCGGCCGGATCGAGGTAGTCCTCGGAAAAGCGGATCCCCGAGCGCATGTCGAGCAGGTGCCGCACGGTGGCGCCGGCGTAGCCGCTGGCCCCCAGGTCGGGCACGTACGACGTCAGCGGGGCGGCCGGGTCGAGCGTGCCCGCATCGACGAGCGCGCCCGCGACGGTCCCGACGAGCGACTTGCTCACCGACATCAGCAGGTGCCGCGTGCTCGGGTCCATCCCCTGCGGATAGTGCTCGGCCACGACGCTGCCGTGCCGGCACACGATCCACCCGTCGGTGTTCGTCGCCGCCATCACCTCGGCCACCGTCACGACACTGCCGTCGTGCAACGTCACCGGCAGGTCGCCGAGCTCGACCGGCGCGAGCGGAAGCTCGGCGACCGGGCCGGCGCCCCGGGAGATGACGGCCGTCGCGAAGAGGTCCTCGACGTGCTGGAAGGACCAGTGGAGCAGCGGTGCGGTCTGCCAGTTGTCCAGGGTCACCCCGAGCTGCGGTTGACCTGCGCGCTCCCCTAGCACCACTGCATCTCCAGACCTTCCCGGGCGACGGAACCGGCGCCCCTGTGCCCGGCCGGCCGTGAGTCTAGCCTTGGGCAACCGGGCTCCCCGATCCGCCCTTGACGGCTGGCTGCTCGGTCGGCTGCTCGGCGGGCGGCATCACCGGCGTACCCGTGTAGAGGGCGCGCACGGAGTCGATCAGGTGCTTCGCGCGGATCGTCAGTGCCGTCGACCGGCCCGGCTTCCCGGTCTGGAGACGGCCCTTGGTGACGAGCACGCCGAGGTCGGCGCCCTTCCAGCGGTAGTCGCCCGGCCCGTAGATCCGCAGGAAGAACGCCTCGCTGTCGTTCTGCAGCTGGTGCCAGTCCAGCGCGGCCCGGCGGAAGACCAGGGCACCGCTGCCGTCGAGCACGTACGGCCCCGTGGGTGCGGCCGTGTCGATCCGCTCCACGCCCGGCGCGGTCTCCTTGATGATCATCTGTGACCACAGGTCGACCGCGGCGAGCTCCTGCCAGCGCTCGTTGATCTCGTCGACGTCGAGCTCGAACTCGACGTCGAGGTACTCCAGCAGGTGGAAGAGGAAGAGCGGTACGTCGGCGTACGCGCCCGGCCGTCACGTTGGTGATCGACGACGCGCCGCTGATCCGGGGGTTCAGCTCGCCGAGGTAGACCTCGTCGGTGTCGACGTCGACGAGCACGTCGACCTCGAAGAAGCCGCGGTAGCCCTCCTTGCCCAGCCGGTCGCCGAGCCGGCGCACCAGGTCGCCCGCCCGCGGACCGCAGGTCGCCGGTGAGCACCTCCGGGAACATCTCGTTGCCGCACCAGCCGCCGCGGTAGGGCGTCAGCTTCGTGTGCCCGGTCAGCTCGGACATGAACGGCCCGACCACTGTGCCGCTGGTCGTGAGCACCGCCTCGACCGCGACCGGACGGTTGTTGATCCGCTTCATCACCTTGACCTCGTTGCCCACGATGTCCTTGCGGTGCTTCTTCCAGTCCGCCTCGGACGCGATGAAGAACGTGGTCTTGCCCGAGTCGCCGTACGCCGTCTGCACGACGAGGTCCGCGCCCAGCCCAGCGTCCTCGGCCGCCTTGGTGAGGCCCTCGAAGTCCTCGACCGTGGCCATCACGTTGGGCACGCTCGGCACCCCGACCTCGTTGCCGAGCCGGGTGGTGACCATCTTGGAGTCGAGGTGGTTGCGCAGCTCGGCCGACGGCAGGATCAGGTCGTAGCCGAGCTCGTCGCAGATCCGCTCGGTCTCCTCGTCGAAGAACACCATCGCGATCTTCGGGCGCACCCCCTTGGCCTGACGACCCGCGATGAACGCCCGCACCTCGGGGTTCTCCAGCAGCCAGTTGTTGATGTGCTCGCCGCTCTCGAACTCGACGTACGGCTTGTGCTGCGGCGTGAAGACACGCGGATGGGCGCCGTCCCACGCGTCGTAGTAGGAGACGTAGGTGAAGTTGCGCACCCACCGGTCGAGGCCGAGCAGGTTGAACGGGGTCGCCCCGACGAAGTAGATCGGTACGTCGTTCGTGCGGAAGAAGTGCCGCACCTCCGACATGTTGCGCAGCGGCCGCGTCGCTCCACTCGGTGCCGGCGCCGGAGGGGCGAACGCGGCGTCCGTCCCCAGGGAGGGGACCGGCTCCGGACCGGTCGGCACCGGGAGAGCCGGTTCCGCAGCCGGGGTCGCGGGTTTCTTGGCCGTCGCTCGCCTGCTGGTGGTGCGCTTGGCTGCAGCGCTCTTCGCGGTGGTCTTCTTGGCGGTCGTCATGGCTGGGTCCTCTCAGGTCGGACTGGGTAGTGGATGAGGGTCGGACCGTCGGCGCGGAGCGCCTCGGCCACGAGCGTGCTGAGGTCGGCGGTGCTGCCGGCGGTCGCGCCCTTCGCGCCGATGGCACGGGCGAGGGCCGCGAAGTCCGGCACCGCGAGGTCGACGGCCTGCGGCTCGATGTCGCGGTCGACCATCTGCTGGCGGATCTCCGCGTAGCCGCCGTTGTCGACGATCACGACCGGCAGCGGGAGTCGCAGCTCGACGGCGGTCATCAGCTCCTGGATCGAGAACATCGCCGCGCCGTCGCCGAGGAGTGCGATCACCGGCCGGTCCGGAGCGGCGAGCTTGGCGCCGATCGCGGCGGGGAGCCCGTAGCCCAGGGTCGCGTAGCCGGTGGGGTAGAGCAGTCGGCCGCGCGGCGTGAGCGGCCAGTAGTGGACGGTGCCGTAGTAGGTGACCTGCGAGCTGTCGCCGGCGATGACGGTGTCTGCCGGCAGGAGTGCACTGAGGGCGCGCTGGATCTCGGCCCACGGTCCGGCGTCCTTGTCCGCCTCGTCGCGAAGCGCCGTCCGCGCGGCCGGGTCGAGGGCGCGGACCGGCGGCCCGCCCGCGCGCAGCCGGTCGACCACCGCGGCGAGGACCGCCTGGGCGTCCCCGAGGACGGGCAGGTCGGCGCGGACGTTCTTGTGGAGCTGAGTCGGGTCGACGTCGACCCGGACCACGGTGCGGCCGTCGCCCCCGGGACGGACGCTGCCGCCCCACAGGTCGGAGTCGCCCAGCTCGCTGCCGACCACGAGCAGCACGTCGGCGCTGTCGATCAGGTCGTGGGCCGCGCCGAGCCGGGCGGCCGCGCCGAGCGCCGACGGGTGCCGCTCGTCCACGACGCCCTTCCCGTTGACCGTGGTGAGGATCGGGATGCCGAGATCGGCGAGCACGAGCAGCTCCGCGGCGGCGCCCCGGGACCCGCCGCCCGCGACCACGAGTGGTCGGTCTGCCCGGCGCAGTGCGGACGCGAGCGCGTCGACCACGTCGTCGGCCGGGCGCGACGGCACCGGCAGCTCGCGGGGCCGGGAGAGTGGTCGCTGGGTCCACGGACCTTCGAGCACGTCGAGCGGGACCTCCAGGTACGCGGGCCGCGCCCGGCCGACGGCGAAGCCCGCGAAGATCGAGGCCACCGCGATCGGGATCGCGTCCGCCGACTCGACCCGGATGCTGCGGCCGCAGACCGCGGCGAGCGCCCCCTGCTGGTCCTTCAGCTCGTGCAGCCACCCGACGTCGGCGCCGACCGTTCCGCGCGGTGGCCCGGGCGCGATCGCGAGGACCGGCACCGAGTCGGCGTACGACGTCGCGAGCGCTGTGATCGCGTTCGTGATGCCCGGCCCGGAGGTCGTCACGATCACGCCGGGCCGGCCGGAGACGCGGGCGTAGCCGTCGGCGGCGTACCCGGCGCCCTGCTCGTGCCGGGTGACGGTGTGCCGGATCCCGGAGCCGGGCAGCCGGCGGTAGATCTCCAGGTTGTGGGTGCCGGGGATGCCGAAGACGTCCGTGACGCCGTGTGCGACCAGGGCGTCGACGACCGCGGCGCCGCCGGTGAGCGGCGTGCCGCCGTCGCTCACGCCGGCTCGACCTGCTCGGTGGCGACCTGCGTGGACGTGCCCGCGTTGCGGGCCTCCCACTCGGCCATGATCGCGGGGTCCGTCGGCGGGGTGGCCAGGCTGACGGCGACGTATGCGATCGCCGAGCTCGCGAGACCGTAGTAGATGGGCTCGTTGGCGTAGATGTCTCCGACGATGACCATGGTGATCAGGGTGACGCCGACTCCGACGGCGATCGAGACGAGCGCACCACGATTGTTGCCCCGGCGCCAGACCAGCCCGCCGAGGATGGCGACGAGCAGGCCGCCGACGAGGATGTCGTAGGCGACGGTCAGCGCAGCGACGACGTCCTGCAGCACGCAGGCGAGCGCGATCATCACCACGCCGAAGGCGACGAGGTAGATCCGGTTGCCGGTGACGTGGTCGTGCTCGTCGCCCTCGTCCTTGCCGCCGCGCAAGGTCTGCACGATGTCCTGCCGAGCCACCGTCGAGGCGGCGATGAGGGCGCCGCTCGACGTCGACATGACCGCGGCCAGCGCGGCGGCCAGGACCAGGCCGGCGAGCACCGGGTTGAGAGCGAACTCGACGAAGGCGGCGAACGCGTCGTCCTTGACCGCCGCGTCGCCCTCGGGGAGGAGCACGCGTGCCGACATGCCGACCACGGCGCCGGCGACGGCGTACGCCAGGCAGTAGACACCGGCCGCCGTACCGGCCCAGCGGGCGACGCCCGGTGTCCTGGCCGTGAAGACCCGCTGCCAGATGTCCTGCCCGATGAGGAGGCCGAAGGTGTAGATGACGAAGTAGGTGATGATCGTCTGCGTGCCGATGGACGTCGGGTCGGTGAAGGAGTCGGGCAGCTCGGCGGTGAGACCGCTCCAGCCGTCGGCCTTGACCAGCGCGACCGGCACCAGGATGAAGAAGATGCCGATGGTCTTGATGAAGAACTGGACGAAGTCGGTGAGCGTGATCGACCACATGCCGCCGAGTGCGGAGTAGACGATGACGGTGCTGCCGCCGATGAGGATCGAGGGCACCTTGCCGAGGTCGAAGAGCACCGAGAAGATCGTTGCGTAGGCGATGGTCGAGGTGACCGCGAGCATCAGCGTGTAGGCGCACATCACGAACCCGGAGATGACGTGCGAGCCGCTGCCGTAGCGCAGCGTCAGCATCTGGCTCACCGTGTAGATGCCGAGTCGCTGCACCCGGTGCGCGAAGAGCAGGCTCAGCAGCAGGATGCCCAAGCCGATGCTGGCGACCAGCCACATGCCGGAGATGCCGTACTCGTAGCCGAGCCCCACCCCGCCGATCGTGGAGGCGCCGCCCAGGACGATCGCGGCCATCGTCCCGCCGTAGAGGGCGGGCCCGAGGCGTCGGCCGGCGACGAGGAAGTCGGCTTCGGTGGTCGCCTTGGCCTTCCCGACGAAGCCGAAGCCGATCATGCTGACGATGTAGAGAATGACGATCGCCTTGTCCATGGCGCCGTTCCTTCCGGGGAGGAGGTGAGGGGCTAGGCGCCCGGGGTGGCGGCCTTCGCGATGACGCCGAGCAGCTCGTAGGCGACGTGGGCGGCGGCGATGCCGGTGATCTCGGCGTGGTCGTACGGCGGCGACACCTCGACGATGTCGGCACCGACGACGTTGCACGCGGCGAGCGCGCGCAGCGTGTGGAGCAGCTCGCGGCTGGTCAGGCCGCCGGCTTCCGGCGTACCCGTGCCGGGCGCGTGCGCCGGGTCGAGCACGTCGATGTCGACCGAGACGTAGACGGGCCGGTCGCCGAGCCTGGCGAGCATCCGCTCGACCACCGCCGCGGTGCCCTCGGTCTCGTAGTCGTCTGCGCGGGCGATCTGGAATCCGAGCGCCTTGTCGTCCACCAGGTTGCTGGCGTCGTAGAGCGGGCCGCGGATGCCCATGTGGAGACAGCCCTCCGGATCCAGGAGGCCCTCCTCGCTCGCACGCCGAAACGGTGTGCCATGGGTGTACGGCGCGCCGAAGTAGGTGTCCCACGTGTCGAGGTGGGCGTCGAAGTGCAGCACGGCGACCGGGCCGTGCTGGCGGTGCAGCGAACGCAGCAGCGGCAGCGCGATCGTGTGGTCCCCGCCCAGGGTGAGCAGGCGGCCCGACCGCTCCCGGAGCTCGTCGGCACCGCGCTCGACGCCGGTGATCGCCTCCGCGAGGTCGAACGGGTTGACCGCGATGTCGCCGGCGTCGGCGACCTGGAGGGCCGCGAACGGCGACACGTCGAGCGGCGGGTGGTAAGGCCTCAGGAGCTTCGACGAGGCCCGGATGTGGCCCGGGCCGAACCTCGCGCCAGGGCGGTAGGACACGCCCGAGTCGAACGGCACCCCGACGACGGCGACGTCCGCGGAGCCGACCTCGTCGAGGGTGGGCAACCGCGCGAACGTCGCCGGTCCGGCGAAGCGCGGCACCTGGGAGGCATCCACGGGTCCGATCGGCGTTGATGTGCTCACTGGATGTTCCCTTCGTCGTCGAGCGAGAACGGGGCGATGGCGTCGTACACGTCACCCGGCCCCGGATTGTCCGCAGTCGTGGCGCCGCCGAAGTGGTTCATCACGCCCCACACGGCGTTGAGCGCAGTGGTGACGGCACCCTCGGCCCAGCCGGCCGTCCAGGACACGTCGTCACCGGCCAGGAAGAGGCCGCGGTGCTCCTCGGCAAGGCGGTCCTGCATGAAGTGGGTGTAGAGCCGGTGCTGGTAGCGGTAGTGCCCCGGGAGGTTCGCCTTGAAGGCGCCCATGAAGTGGCGCTCGGACTCCCAGGTCAACGTGACCGGTGTCGCGATGACGTGACTGCGGATGTCGACCCCGGGATAGATCTCGGCGAGCGACTTGAGCATCAGGTCCATCCGCTCCGTCGGGTTCAGCGGCAGCAGCTTCAAGGAGTCGTCGGCCCAGGTGTAGCTGAGGCAGATCAGCCCGGGCCGGTCGTCGCCGAAGTCGAGCAGATAGGTCCCTCGGTTCATCCGGTCCGAGAGCGTCATGCTCATCACCTCGCGGCCCGTCGCCGGATCGATGTCCTTCCAGAACGGCCGGTCGACGAGCACGAAGACCTTCGACGACCCCATGTAGTGGGTCCGCTCGATCGCGGTCCAGTGATCGGTCGGCAGGAGTCGCTCGTCGGTCTTGATGTTGTTGAGCAGCATCCAGCTCTGTGCGGTGTAGACGACCGCCGGGAAAGTCTCGATGCAGCCGCTCGAGTCGGTGACGGTGAACCGGCTCTGGCCCGTACGACGCAGCTCGGTCACCGCCGGCCGAGGGACGCCGCCCTCGTGCAGCGCCTGGACCGAGGTGCCCGCGGTCCAGTGCGCTGCGTCCGTCACCGCGGTGTCCCACAGGCGGGTGGGCAACTGCTGGGACCCGCCGACGATGCCGCGGTGGAAATCGTCAGCGGCTGTCGCGACGACCCGGAGGATCTCCAGGATCGAGTTCGGGTAGTCGGTGTCCCACCCACCCGTGCCGAAGCCGACCTGGCCGAACATCTCCCGGCGCCGGAAGCTGGCGAAGGCCTTCGACCGGCACAGGAAGCCGTAGAACGTCTCGTCGTCGTACTTGAGGACCAGGTCGCGCCAGAGCTGTCTGAGCGCGGGCACGTCCCGGTTGCGGATCGCGTCCTGTAGAGGCCCGTAGACCGCCAGCTCCTCCAGCGTCTCGGCCCAGGCCTCCGACACTTCGCGGTACTCGGGGGGCAGGTCGTCGATGGTGTGGGCGTAGTGGGTGACACCTCGCAGGTCGACCACCGTGCTCGACGTCGCCTCGGCCAGCGGGTTGGGGAAGGCCTCGGTCCTCAGACCGAGCTCGTCGAGGTAGTGGAACAGGGTGGTCGAGGAGGGTGGAAACCGCATCGACCCCATCTCCGCGGTGATGCCCGGATGGCCGTCGAAGGCGACCGAGCGCATCCGGCCACCGATCTGGTCGGCCTCGTAGACGACCGGCTGGAGCCCCATCTTGAGCAGCTCCCGCGCGGCTAGCATGCCGGCGAGCCCACCTCCGATGATCGCGACCCGCGTGCCGTGCAGGTCAGCCGGGATGGAGCCGATCCCGTGCGGGCTGCGCACGTAGTCGTCGTACGCGAACGGGAAGTCGGGGCCGAACATGGTGATCGGCGGTCCCGCTGGGACGCTCGGTGCGAGCGGCTCTCCGGTGGGGATCGTCATCGCTGATGTCCTTTCGACGTGAGCGCGGTCATCGGGGGTAGAGATCGGTCCGGCGGTCGCCGAGGTGGGTGTTGAGCTTCCGGGACGCTCGCAGGGTCTCCGCGTCGAACCCGACGATCAGCAGCTCCTCCCCTGCTCCGGCGCGCGCAAGGTCCGCGCCGTCGGGACCCACCGCGCAGGAGAGCCCGCAGTAGTCGAGGTCCCCCTCGACGTCACAGCGGTTCACGTACGCCACGTAGAGCTGGCTCTCGTACGCCCGGGCCGGCACCAGCACCTGGCTCACGACCTCGAAGGGCTTCATCAGTCCGGTCGGGGCGAGCAGGACGTCGGTCCCGGCCTCCGCGTGCGCGCGCGGGACCTCGGGGAACTCCATGTCGTAACAGATCGCGAGTCCGCAGGTGAGGTCGCCGAGGCGGAACTGCCGGATCAGGTCCGTGCCGGGGGAGAAGAGGGATCGGTCCAGCTCGCCGAACAGATGGGTCTTGCGGTAGTTCGCCAGCAGCGCGCCGTCACGACCCACCACGGCGACCGAGTTGTAGATCCGATCGCCGTCGCGCTCCGCATAGCCGTAGCCGATCGCCAGCCCTTCGGTCCGGGCGACCTCGCCGAGCGCCGCGAAGATCGCGCCGTCGACCGGCTGGGCGCGTTCGGCCGACAGGGCGCCGATGTTGTATCCGGTGATGGCGAGCTCCGCGGTGAGCAGCAGATCTGCACCCTGCGCTGCGGCGCGGCCCGCCGCCTCGCCGACGGCAGCCAGGTTCGCCTCGACAGCACCAGGCGTTGCCGGGCCCTGGAACAGAGCGATCTGCATCTCGCGGAGCCCCTTCGCTGACTCGTGTGCTCGCCACATCATCGCGATGCAGGTCACACGAGTCAACAGGTGTGTCCTACGAAGACATCACCGGGTCTCGACGGACCAGTCTCCTCGCCGCTCCGACTTCGGCAGCGCCGGCGCGATGACCCAGAGCACGGTGGCCGGCTCCCCGTCGTCGGGCACGGAGAACGAACGGTGACTCGACGGCTCGAAGGTCAACGCGTCCCCCGGTCCGAGCTGGACGGACCCGTCGGAGAACCTGACCTCGAGGAATCCATCGATCACGAAGACGAACTCGACGTCCCCCGGAAGCTGATAGAGCTCCGCACCGCTTCCCCCGCCGGCACTGATCCGGGAGTAGATCACCTGGACTCGGCGCTCGGCCTGCGGCGTGAGCAGGAACTCGGCCAGGCCGTTCCCGCCGAATTCCACCCGTGGATAGGCGCCTGAGCGCAGCACGTTTCGCGTGGCGTTGTTCTCGAACAGACTCGCCAGGGGAATGTCGAGCGCTTCGGCAATGCGCAGCAGCGCGGCGACCGACGGGGTCGAGCGACCCCGCTCGACCTTCGAGAGGAAGCTCTTGGTGAGCCCACTGGCCTCGGCGGCGGCCTCGATCGTCATCCGCCGAGCGCGACGTACGGTCCTGATGCGCGCGCCGACCTCGGCCGCAGCCTCCTCGGCGTTGTCGGCGGCATCGCCCTTGGCCGTCACTCCGCGCCCCCTCGCTCGAACGTTCGCATTCCGTCGGAGGGGGATTCTACGCGAGCGGTCCCGGAGGGGCCGACGAACAGACGTCCGCATCAACCCTTCCCATATATGTCCTGTGGTGACACTCTTGGGTCCTCTTGGTTGACGATCAGGTCCCAACGGAGAAGGAGTCCGGCCGATGGCCAAACTCATGAAGCAGGTGCTCAGGCGCAAGCCTGTGGGAGACATGGAGGCCGAGACCGGCTCCGAGACCGGGGAGAGCGAGCTCTCCCGGTCGATCGGCCTGATCCCGCTCACCTGTCTCGGCGTGGGCGCGACGATCGGCACCGGAATCTTCTTCGTCCTCTCGCAGGCCGTCCCGGTCGCGGGACCGGCGGTCGTGGCGTCGTTCGTGATGGCGGGCGTGGTGGCCGGACTGACCGCGCTCTGCTACGCCGAGCTGGCAGGGGCCGTTCCGGTGTCGGGATCGTCGTACTCCTACGCCTACGCGACGCTGGGCGAGCTCCCCGCCATGGCTGTGGCGGGCTGTCTCCTTCTCGAGTACGGCGTTTCCGCAGCCGCCGTGTCCGTCGGCTGGTCGGAGTACCTCAACGAGTTCCTCGGCAACGTCCTCAACATCCAGATCCCCGAGGTACTCGCACAGGCGCCCGAGCAGGGCGGCATCGTGAACCTGCCGGCGGTCGTTCTGGTCGGCCTCTGCACCCTGCTGCTGATCCGGGGAGCCAGCGAGTCGGCGAAGCTGAACGCCATCATGGTCGCCATCAAGCTCGCTGTGCTGGCCATGTTCGTCGTCATCGGTATCGGCGGCTGGACCTCCGACAACCTCTCGGACTTCGCGCCCTACGGCATCACCGGCATCACGTCGGCCGCCGGCATCATCTTCTTCTCCTACATCGGCCTCGATGCCGTCTCCACTGCGGGCGAGGAGGTCAAGGACCCCCACAAGAACCTGCCCCGGGCGATCCTGCTGGCCCTGGTGATCGTCACCGCGATCTACGTGCTGGTGGCGGTCGTGGCGGTAGCGGCCCAGCCGAGCGCCGCATTCGAAGGCCAGGAGGCCGGGCTGGCGGCCATCCTCGAACAGGTGACCGGATCCAGCTGGCCGGCGACGGTGCTGGCTGCCGGCGCGATCGTCTCGATCTTCAGCATCACCCTCGTGGTGCTCTACGGCCAGACCCGCATCCTGTTCGCGATGTCGCGTGACGGCATGATCCCCCAGCTCTTCCACAGGGTGAACGCGCGCACGCTGACGCCCGTCCCGAACACGGTCATCGTGGCCAGCGTCGTGGCGCTGCTCGCGGGCCTGATCCCGATCAACTTCCTGGCCGAGATGACGAGCATCGGCACCCTGGTTGCCTTCCTCGTGGTCTCGATCGGAGTGATCATCCTGCGCGTCCGGCAACCCGAGCTGCCTCGCTCGTTCAAGGTGCCGGGCTACCCGGTGACCCCGGTCCTGGCCGTGCTCGGCTGCCTGTGGATCATCAAGGACCTCCGGCCGATCACGATCTATGTGTTCCTGATCTGGACTGCTGTCACCCTCGCCTGGTACTTCGCCTACGGCATCAAGCACTCGCACCTGGGCCGTCACGAGCACGTCGGCCTCGACCACCGGGACAACTCGTGACGATCGTCGTCGGTTGCAGCCCCGGGCGGAACAACAGCCGCGGAGCCCTGCACCTGGCCGCCCAGATGGCCCGTTCGGCCAACGATGACGTTCGGGTCGTGGCGGTGGTCCCGACCTCCTGGCCACCGGGGTTCGCCAGGATCGACGCCGAGTACCGCGCCCACGTGAACACCGTCGCCGATCGTGCACTCGACGAAGCGCGTTCCCGGCTGCCGGCGGACATCACCGCGACGCTGGTTCGGCACGAGGCTCGCTCGATCCCCGCCGGCATCCTGGAGCAGGCTGGGGAGTGCGACGCCGGCTACGTGGTCGTCGGGTCGTCGGCCGCCGGCGTGTTCGGACACATCGCGCTCGGTTCCACCTCCGACCGGCTGCTGCACAGCTCCCCGGTTCCGGTAGCGCTGGCACCTCGCGGCTACAAGGCGGGCCCCGCCTCCCGGGTCACGCGCATCACGGCGTCGTACGACGGAACCGAGCGTGCCGACGAGCTCGTGGTCGCTGCATCCGCCGTGGCGGCGCGGGTCTCGGCAACGGTGCGCCTGGCCTCCTTCGCCGTGTATGCGCCCTCGCCCGTGGCCATCGCCATCGGCCGGGACGCCGAGGACGCCGTGGTGGACGAGTGGCAGCAGGAGGTCTCCGCGTACTCAGCCCGGATCACGGCGCGCATCGCCGCGCTGCCGGACGCGCCCGCGATCGCCGAGAGCGTTGTCGGGCGTGGCCACACCTGGAGCGAAGCACTCGATGACACCGAGTGGACCGACGGCGACGTACTCGTCGTCGGGTCCAGCTCGGTCGGGCCGGTCGCCCGCGTATTCCTCGGGTCCCGCGCGACCAAGATCGTGCGACATGCACCTGTCCCGGTCATCGTCGTCCCCCGTTCGAGCCTGACCGAGGACGAGGGGTGACGGGGGCACCTGTCGACGGTCGGCATCCAGCTCTTCCTTCAAGACCCCTCTGACCGACGGGCATCCCCACCACCCGAAAGGACCGTTCCATGACCAACCTCGCCCGCAGGGCCGTCCTGAGTGGCGCAGCCGGCAGCTCGATCCTCCTCGCCACCGCCGGCCGGGCCTCGGCCTCCTGCGACGACGCCGTGCAGAACATCCTCAGCGCGGCGGTCGCCTGGCGCGAGACCGCAGCCGAGCGCGACATGCTCTTCCACCAGGGATTCAACGCCGCCCGCGACCGGCTCGACGCCGTGCTGCGCGGACGGGGGCAGAAGCGCCGCGGCGCCAAGCCGCTCGCGTTCATCTGCGACGTCGACGACACCGTGCTCTCCTCGGACACCTACTGGGTGCGCCTGATCGCCGCCGGCAAGCAGGCCTTCGACGACGCGATGTGGGACCAGTGGGTCCGCGAGAACGGGCCAACTGCGACGCCAGGCGCCGTCGCCTTCACGCAGTACGCGCAGAAGAAGGGTGTCGAGATCTTCTACGTCTCCTCGCGCGACCAGGGCCCCGACACCCAGCAGCTGGGCGTCGAGAACCTGCGCCACGCCGGTCTCGCCTTCGCCGACGACGCGCACTGCACCTTCCTGCGCGAGTCGTCGAACAAGGAGCCGGCCCAGCAGGCGATCGCGGAGAAGTACGAGATCATCGCCTACCTCGGCGACAACCTCAACGACTTCAAACGGCGCTACTACGTGAAGTCGGTCAGCGAGCGGAAGGCCCTCGCCACCGAGGACGCCGAGCAGTTCGGCCGGGACCTGATCCTCTTCCCGAACAACACCGACGGCCACTGGATGCGCGCGATCTTCGGGGAGAGCGAACCCGCCGACACTCCGGAGTACCGCGCACGCATGCTGGAGGCAGCTCAGAACCTCGTGCCCTGACACACGCCGCCCGCGGTCTCGGATGGGTCGCACGAGCCGAAAATGGGAGGTGGGGAGCGGGTGCGGCGGCGTACCGTCGGACGGCCATGACCGGAGCGCTCACCCCGACCACCGAACCCGCCAGGACCGCTGTCGGCGTCCCGGCGTGGGCGGGCGACCAGGGCGCCACCGACCCCTCCCGGCGCGTCGACTGGCGCCGCCTGCGGTCGCCGCTCGTCGCGGTCGCGCTGGTCTGCTCCTCGATCGCCGCGCTGGCCGCCACCTTCGGGACGGTCGTCGCCGGACGGCTCGCCGAGAACCCCGCCAGCGGGCTGGTGTGGCTCCTCGCGGGGTGTGTCGTGGGGGCGTCGGTCGTCGACACGAGCGGCAAGGTCCTGTGGGTCGGGGCGTCGGACCGGGCCGAGGGGCGGCTCCGTGAGGACCTGCTGGCGGCTGCGCTCCAGCAGCCGCTGCCTGCCCTCACCGAGCAGGCGGTCGGTGAGATCCTCGATCGGGTCGACGACGACACGCACGAGGTCGGCAACCTGCTGCGGTGGCACCTGTGGATGCTCTTCCGCACCGTCTTCGGCACGGTCCCCATGTGGATCGTGGCCGGGCTCACCTGGTGGCCGGCGTGGCTGCTGCTGCCCCTGCTCGCCGCCGTCACCGGGCTGCTGATCCGGTCGCTGCTGGGGGAGATCGCCCGGCGCAAGGTGGTCGAGGAGATGGCCTGGACCGACCACGCCGCCGCGCTGGAGGAGGGGATCGCCGGACGGGACGACCTGCGCACCAGCCTCGGCCAGGCGCACGTCGTGCAGCGCGTCGCCCTGCTCTCGGCGACGGTGCACGCGCGGTTCCGGGCCGTGGTCGCCGTCGAGAGCCGGCTGGCCCGCCGCGCCGGGGTCATGCTCCACGCACTCCTGGCCGGCATCGGGGTGGCCGGCGTCGCGATGGCCGCGAACGGTGACCTGTCGATCGCCCGCCTCGTCACGCTGTTCCTGGTCACCTCGACCTTCGTGGGCCAGATCGCGATGCTCGCCAACCACCTGCCCGACCTCCAGGCGGGCCTGGGCGCGGTGACCCGGCTCCGCCAGATGCTGGCGGTCGCTCCCGAACCCACCGGAGGGCTGTCTCTTCCGGAGGGCGCCGGCGTCGAGATCCGCGGGCTCGACTTCGGCTACCCGGAGGGCAGCTTCGCCCTGCAGGACATCGACCTCGTCGTTCCTGCCGGCCAGACCGTCGCCCTCGTCGGACGCTCCGGCTCGGGGAAGTCGACGCTCGCCTCGCTGCTGTCGCGGGCCGTGGAGCCGCCTCCTGGCACGGTGTTCATCGGTGGCGCCGACGTGCGCGAGATCGATCTGCAACGGCTGCGTGCCGGGGTCGGTGTCGTCACCCAGCGCACCGAGATCCTCGCCGGCACCCTGGCCGAGAACATCACCCTGTTCGGCGACCAGCCCCGGGCCGAGGTGGAGGCCGCGGTGGCGGAGCTCGGGTTGGGGGAGTGGGTGGCGGGACTGCCCCAGGGTCTGGACACGCTGCTCGGACCCGGTGGCACCTTGCTCTCGGCGGGTGAGGAGCAGCTGGTGGCCTTCGCCCGCCTGCTGGTGCGGCACGTGCAGGTCGTGGTGCTCGACGAGGCCACCGCCCGGATGGATCCGCTGACCGAGCGCCGCGTCGTCGCGGCGGCCGACCGGCTGCTCGCCGGTCGCACCGGCATCCTGATCGCCCACCGGCTCTCGACCATCGAGCGGGCTCCGCTGGTGGCCGTCCTCGACCACGGGAGAGTGGTCCAGCACGGCACCCGGGTCGAGCTCGCGGCGACGCCCGGCCCGTTCGCGGACCTGCTCCGGGCGAGCCGGGCCGAGGTGAGCCCGGAGGTGGCCGACCTGCCGGGCGGCAGCGGCGCGGTGGGCGGTCAGCGCCGTACCGGCCCGGTGCCCGACCTGCCCGCGGTCGGCACCGGACCCTCGCTGGCACGCGGCATCGCGCACGTGCTGTCGGTGCGGCCGGCCTGGGGGTTCGTCGGCGCGCTGTGGTTCCTGCTGGCCTCGCTGGCCGGCGCGCAGGGTGCGATCACCGGTCTGCTGTGGGGCCTCGTCGTGGAGGACCTCCGCGACGGCGGCACCCCGGACGGGCTGGTGGTCGCGCTCGTCGTCTCGTTGCTCGCGGCGCCGCTGCTGCTGGCCGACGCGTTCTGGCGCTATCCGCGGTGGTGGATCGAGGTCATGCTCCGGGTCCGGATGGCGGTGCTGCACGGTCAGACCGGGCAGCACCGGCTGCCGCGCACCCCTGCCGGCGAGGTGGTCGCGCGCTCGATGGACGCCGACCGGTACGCCCGGTACGCCGACCGCTGGGTCGACGTCGTCAACGGCATGATCATCGCCGCCGTCACCGCGGTGCTGGCGGGCACCTGGATAGCCGGTGCGGTGCTGCTCGCGGTGCTCGTCACGTCAGCGCTCGCGTCGGCGTTGGGCCGACCGGTGGCGGGCCGTTCGGCCGCGGCCGCGTCCGCTGCCCGGGCCGGGTTCGGTCGGGCGCTGGTCTCGGCGCTGGAGGCCGCCCGCACCGTCAAGCTGGCCGCCGCCACGCCCGAGGTCCACGCGCACCTGCGGTCCGTCGACTCCGGCCGGGTGTCCGCCGCGGTCCGGGAGCACCGGGTGCAGGCCGTGCTCGACGGGGTGCCGATGGTCATGGTGCAGTGCGGCGTCGTCACCGCGTGGGCGGTGCACGTCGGGGGCGGCTGGGGGCTGGCGACCACGCTGCTCGTGGCCAACGCGGTGTCCGGCTTCGACTGGTTCGGCCGGGTCGCGGGCATGGTCGTCACCGAGGCGCCGGGCACCAGGGCCTGGCAGCAGGAGACCAGCCGCTTCGCGGGCGGTGCGGACCTGATGGACCTTCCGCCCGGCGTCGACCTGGTGACCGGCGACGCTCCGGCACCGGCGCCCGCTGCGCGGGTCGAGCTGCGGCGGCTCGACCTGGCCGGCGTCGCCGCGATCCACGACGACGGGACGATCGGCGCCGCCGGGGTGGACCTGAGTGTCGCCGCCGGCGAGCTCGTGCTGCTCGTCGGCCAGGTCGGCTCGGGGAAGTCCAGCCTGTTGGCCGCCCTCGCCGGTCTCATCGAGCACAGCGGGGAGATCCGCTGGAACGGGGAACCCGTCACCGACGCGCAGACCTTCCTGCGGCCGGGGCAGGTCGCCCACGTCGCCCAGGTTCCCCGCGTGCTGTCGGGGACCTTCGCCGACAACGTCCGCCTCGGCCACCACCGGGCCTTCGACGGACCGGTCACCGACGCCCGGCTCGGCCCGGACATCGACGAGGCAGGCGGCAAGGAGGCGCTCGTGGGCCACCGGGGTGTCCGGCTGTCCGGTGGTCAGGTCCAGCGGCTGGCGCTGGCCCGAGCGCTGGCGACGGACGCCGAGCTGCTGCTCGCCGACGACGTCTCGAGCGCGCTCGACGCCACGACCGAGATCGAGCTCTGGACCGCGCTCCGCGAGCGCGGCAGCACGGTCATCGGAGCCACGTCGAAACGCGCTGCGCTGGCGCGCGCGGATCGGGTCGTGGTCCTCGTCGACGGGCAGGTCGCCGCCGTCGGGCCCTGGGTCGACCTCGCGGCGGAGTGGGGTCACCTCGCCGGCTGATCCGGCGGGAGGGCTGACGCGAACGTCGCCGTCGAGCCGTGGCAACCCGTTGCGTTGCCCAGGTCATACCTCGAGTCCGGAATGACCACGCGGTGGCATGGTGTTGCCGCATCACGTGACCCCCCTGCCACGAGAGACGATCCGATGACCGCCACCGACCTCGCCACCGCTGCTCCCGCGGTGGCGACCCGACGGCCGGCGCTGGCGATCCTGGCGCTCTCGGTCGGCGGCTTCACGATCGGCACCACCGAGTTCATGACCATGGGGGTGCTGCCGGAGATCGCGCACGGGATCGACGTGTCGGTGCCTGCGGCGAGCCACGTGATCTCGGCCTACGCGGTCGGCGTGGTGGTCGGCGTGCCGATCCTTGCGTTCTTCGGGGCTGCGCTCCCGCGGCGGGCGCTCCTCGTCGGCCTGATGGCGGCGTACGGCGCGTTCAACCTGCTCAGCGCCCTGGCGCCGGGCTACCACGTGCTCACGCTGGCACGGTTCCTCGACGGACTCCCGCACGGCGCGTACTTCGGGATCGCGAGCCTGGTCGCCGCGAGCCTGGTGACCCCCGAGCGACGGGGTCGGGCGGTCGCGAGCGTGATGATCGGGTTGTCGGTGGCCAACGTCGTGGGCGTGCCGCTCGCGACGTGGCTCGGACAGCACGTGGGCTGGCGGGCGACGTACCTCCTGGCCGCGGGGCTCGCCGCCGTGACCGTCGCCCTGGTCCTCGCCGCCGTGCCGTCGGTCCCCGGCGACAGCGACGCCAGCGGGCGCGCTGAGGCGCGGCGCTTCTTCGGCAGCCTGCAGGTCTGGCTCACGCTGGCTGTCGGCGCGATCGGCTTCGGGGGCATGTTCGCGATCTACTCCTTCATCGCCAAGACGGTGACCGACGTCGGCGGGCTCGGGCGCGGGACCGTGCCCGTCTTCGTCCTGGCCCTGGGCCTCGGCATGGTCGTCGGCACCTGGCTGGCGGGCGAGCTGGCGGCGTGGTCGGTCTTCCGCAGCCTTCTGGGCGCGGGCCTGGGCAGCGCTGTGCTGATGCTCGTCTACTACGTCGCCGCGCCCGGCGGCTGGCTGCTGCTGCCGGTCGCCTTCCTCGTGACGCTGGCCGGGTCGGTCCTGGTCGTCAACCTCCAGCTCCGGCTGATGGACGTCGCCGGCGACGCCGTCACCCTCGGAGCCGCGATGAACCACGCCGCCCTCAACATCGCCAACGCGCTCGGCGCCTGGCTGGGCGGGCTGGTCATCGTCGCCGGCGCGGGCTACCGCGCGCCGGCACTGGTCGGCGTCGCGCTGTCGCTGCTGGGTGTCGCCTTCCTGGTGTGGTCGGCGCTCGCACACCGCCGCGCCACGGACCCGGTCGCGGTCGCCTGACGCGGAGAGTCCAGGGCGCGCGGACCGGGGGTGTGGCGGTCGCCGGCAGCCTGAGACAATCGCCGACATGTCCGCGACGACCGAGCAAACCCTGCCGGAGACGGCGCAGCCGGCGGCGCCCGGAGGCGCCGCCCGTCCGCGCGTGCTGTCCGGCATCCAGCCGACGGCGGACTCGTTCCACTTCGGCAACTACCTCGGCGCCCTCCGGCAGTGGGTCGACCTCCAGCGCGACCACCAGCCGTTCTTCTTCATCGCCGACCTGCACGCGATCACCGTCGAGCAGGACCCCAAGGTGCTGCGGGAGCGGACGCTGCGCGCGGCAGCGCAGCTGCTGGCGATGGGCATCGACCCGGCGCGGTCGGCGATCTTCGTGCAGAGCCAGATCCCGGAGCACGCGCAGCTCGGCTGGGTGCTCAACTGCCTGACCGGCTTCGGCGAGGCGCGCCGGATGACGCAGTTCAAGGACAAGTCGGCGAAGCAGGGCGAGGGTGCGGCCTCGGTCGGCCTGTTCACGTACCCGATCCTGCAGGCCGCCGACATCCTGCTGTACCGGCCGCACTTCGTGCCGGTCGGCGAGGACCAGCGCCAGCACCTCGAGCTGACCCGTGACCTCGCGCAGCGGTTCAACAAGCGCTACAAGAAGACCTTCCGGCTCCCCGAGCCCTACATCCTCAAGGCGACCGCCAAGATCGGTGACCTGCAGGTGCCGACCGCGAAGATGTCGAAGTCGGCGTCCTCGCCCAGTGGCATCATCGAGATGCTCGACGAGCCGAGGGTGAGCGCGAAGAAGATCCGCTCGGCGGTGACCGACTCCGGGTCCGAGATCGTGTTCGACCCGGAGGCGAAGCCCGGGGTCAGCAACCTGCTCACGATCCACTCCGCGCTCAGCGGCGAGCCCGTGGTCGCCCTCGAGGAGCGGTACGCCGGCAAGGGTTACGGCGACCTCAAGGGTGATCTCGCCGAGCTGGTGGTCTCCTTCGTCACTCCGTTCCGTGAACGCACCCTGGAGCTGCTCGACGACCAGGCCTACCTCACCGCGGTGCTGGCCAAGGGCGCCGAGACGGCCGGCGCGGTCGCAGAGGCGACCCTGCGTGACGTCTACCAGCGCGTCGGCTTCGTGGCGACGTCCCGCACGCTCTGATGCCGACGATCGGCGTCGCGATCGCCATCCCGGAGCCCTGGGCCACCGAGCTCGAGGACTACCGGCGGGAGATCGGCGACCCGACCGCGCACGGCGTGCCGAGCCACATCACGCTGATCCCGCCGACCGAGGTGGTCGATGACCTGACCGCGATCGAGGCGCACCTCGCCGGGGCGGCGGCGCTGCACGATCCGTTCCGGGTACACCTGCGCGGGACGGGTACCTTCCGGCCCGTGTCACCCGTCGTCTTCATCGGCCTGGTCGAGGGCATCTCGCAGTGCGAGCAGCTCGCGGACGACGTACGCCGCGGGCCGCTCGCCGTCGATCTCGGCTTCCCCTACCACCCGCACGTCACCGTCGCCCACCACCTCGGTGACGACGACCTCGATCGCGCCTTCGACGACCTGGCCGGCTTCGACTGCGCCTTCGACGTCGCCGACTTCCGCCTCTACGTCCACGAAGGAGACGCCGGCTGGCGGTCGAGCCGGATGTTCGCGCTATGACTCTGAAGGAGCGGTTCGCAGGCGCACGTGAGCGACACCCGCTGCTGGACCACGCGGTCCGCACCGTCGAGCACTACAACGGCGTCAACGGCAACCTGCAGGCCGGTGCGGTCACCTACTTCGGCTTCATCTCCTTCTTCCCGGTCCTCGCGCTCGCCTTCGCGGTCATCGGGTACGTCGCCCGCATCTACACCGACGCGGAGGCGGACCTGGTCTCGGCCATCGAGGCCGTGCTCCCCGGCCTCGTGGGTGAGGGAAAGGGGGAGATCTCCCTCGACGACATCCGGAAGTCGGCGCCCGGCATCCTGTCGGTCGGCATCGTGGTCGTGCTCTACTCCGGGCTCGGCTGGCTCTCGAGCATGCGCGACGCGTTGCTGACCGTGTTCGGGATGCCCGAGTGGGATCAGCCCAACCTGGTCATCGGCAAGCTGCGCGACCTCGCCGCACTGGCGTCGCTCGGGGTGATCATGGTGGTCAGCGTGGGCCTGTCGGGTGCCGTGCGGGGGCTCTCGAAGCAGATCCTCGAGTGGCTCGGCCTCGCCGCCGGCCTCGGCTGGCTGCTGGCCCTGCTCGCGGTCGTGATCGGGCTCGCCGCGAGCGCGCTGCTCTTCTTCGCGCTGTTCCGGGTCCTCGCCGACCCCGAGATCCCGCCGCGGGCGCTGTGGTCGGGGGCGCTGCTCGGGGCGATCGGGTTCGAGGTCCTCAAGCAGGCCTCGCAGTGGCTGCTGGCCTCGACCGCCAAGCAGCCGGCCTTCCAGGCGTTCGGGATCGCGCTGATCCTGGTGGTCTGGATCTACTACTTCTCCCGGGTGGTGATGTACGCCGCCTCCTGGGCGCACACCCACCCCGCGGCGCGCGCGCTGCGCGTCGAGGGCCCGGCGCAGGTCCAAGGACCGCCGTCGCCCCCGCTGGAGTGGCGTGACCGGGAGGCGGCCCGGGACGCGGAGAGCGGCGGGTCGGCCGCGCGGTGGGCCGGCCCGTTCGCCGCCGGTGGCGCTGCGATGCTGGCGCTGGTCGCCGTACTCACCAAGAAGCGGAAGGGAACCCGATGAAGTTCGAGCGCAAGCACGCGATCCTGCTCCTGGCCGTGGCGGCGTGGAACGTGATCACGTTCGGCAACTTCGGCAAGAACCTGTACTCGGCCTACGAGGCGGGCGAGGACCGCGCGGCCGGCTACTGGATCGCCCACACCGTGCTGATCGTGGTCAACTTCGCGATCGCAGCCGTGCTCGGCGCCCTCGGGTGGAAGGCGCTGCGCAGCTCGCGCCAGTGAGCGTGCCGCGCGGGTCGGTTCGCGCTAGGGCCGCTCGATGGTGAACGAGGTGCAGCCCGGTCCGCGGACCCTGCCGCGGATCATCGTCGGAGCGGCCTCGGTCAGGTCGGCCACGAGGCCGACGGTGATGAAGCCGTCCGGACGCTCGATCCAGCCGCCGCGCCGCAGGTTGAAGCGACCGTCCTCGAGCTCGCCCTCCATGTGGTAGCTCCCGGTCGGGACGGTCGGGTTGCCCTCGGTCTTGCGGAAGTGGAAGACCGCCTTGATCCCCGTGGGGCCTTCGCCGGCCTCGACATCGAGCCTGAGCCCGGTGGATCCCTGGGCGCAGTCGTAGACGCCTTCCCAGGTGCCCAGGACGGCGGACCGGTCGACCGCGACGGTCGACGGGCTCGTCGACGTCGACGGCTCGGAGCTCGCCTCGGTCGTCGGCGCGTCGGTGGCGTCCGTCGACTCGCTGGACTCGCTCGACTCGTCGTCCTTCGCGGATGTCTCGTCGTCCCCGCCGCGGAGTGCGAAGAACCCGCCGATCGCGATGCCCGCGACCAGCACGACGGCCACCACGATCCCGATGATCAGGCCCCACGGTGTCTTCTTTCCCGGTGCCTGGGGTGGTGGTCCGGCTTGGAACGGGCCGGGCGGGGGAGGGGGCGGTGCGGGGTAGTTCATCCGAGACTTCCTTCGCAGGTGACGGTTCGTCGTCTGAGGTCGGAGAGCGAGGAACGAGCGGGTCCGACCGAAGCGACAGTCAGGTCAGTGGCCGTGCTTCATCGCTGTCCGCAGATCCTTGTTGAGCTGGCTGATCACGTCCAGCGGGATCTCCTTCGGACACGCAGCGGCGCACTCGCCGATGTTGGTGCAGCCGCCGAAACCCTCGTAGTCGTGCTGGCCGACCATACCGACGACGCGCGACCAGCGCTCGGGCTGCCCCTGCGGCAGCTCGCCGAGGTGGGTGACCTTGGCGCCGACGAAGAGCGACGCGGAGCCGTTCGGACATGCGGCGACGCACGCGCCACAGCCGATACAGGTCGCGACGTTGAAGGCGCGCATCGCGTCGTCACGGGGAACGGGCACCGAGTTGGCCTCGGGCGCGGAGCCGGTGTTGGCCGAGATGTAGCCGCCCGACTGGATGATCCGGTCGAACGCCGACCGGTCGACGCAGAGGTCCTTCAGCACCGGGAACGCGGCCGCACGCCACGGCTCGATCGTGATGGTGTCGCCGTCCTTGAAGGAGCGCATGTGCAGCTGGCAGCTGGTGGTCACCTCCGGCCCGTGCGGCTCACCGTTGATCATCAGCGAGCACATGCCGCAGATGCCCTCGCGGCAGTCGGAGTCGAACGCGATGGGCTCCTCGCCCTTGTCGTTGAGCTCCTCGTTGAGGACGTCGAGCATCTCGAGGAAGCTCATGTCCGGCGAGATGCCGCTGACCTGGTAGGTGTGGATGGATCCCCGGTCGTCGGGGCCGTCCTGGCGCCAGATGTTGAGGGTCAGGTTCATGTCGCCCGCGCTCATTTGTAGCTCCGCTGCTTCATCTCGATGGCGGTGTAGACCAGGTCTTCCTTGTGCAGGACGGGTGTCTCGTCCTCGCCGGCCCACTCCCAGGCCGAGACGTAGGCGAACTCGTCGTCGTGGCGCAGGGCCTCGCCGTCCTCGGTCTGCGACTCGGCCCGGAAGTGGCCGCCGCAGGACTCGCGCCGGTTGAGCGCGTCGATGCACATCAGTTCGCCGAGCTCGAGGAAGTCGGCCACCCGGCCGGCCTTCTCCAGGCTCTGGTTCATCGAGTCGGCGGTGCCGAGCACCTTCAGGTTGGTCCAGAAGTCGGCCTTGAGCTCGCGGATCATGTCGATCGCCTTGCGCAGGCCCTCGGCGGTGCGCTCCATGCCGCAGTACTCCCACATGATGTGGCCGAGCTCGCGGTGGTAGCTGTCGACCGAGCGGGTGCCGTTGATCGACAGGAACCTGTCGATCCGCTCCTGGACCGACCGCTGTGCCTCGACAACCGCGGGGTCCGCCGGGTCGACCTTCTCGAACGGTCCGTCGGCGAGGTAGTCGCGGATGGTGTGCGGGAGCACGAAGTAGCCGTCGGCCAGTCCCTGCATCAGCGCCGAGGCGCCGAGCCGGTTGGCGCCGTGGTCGGAGAAGTTGGCCTCGCCGGTCACGAACAGGCCGGGGATCGTGGACTGCAGGTCGTAGTCGACCCAGAGGCCGCCCATCACGTAGTGCACGGCGGGGTAGATCCGCATCGGGACCTGGTACGGGTTCTCGCCCGTGATCCGCTCGTACATGTCGAAGAGGTTGTCGTACTTCTCGCGGACCGCGTCCTCGCCGAGCCGCTTGATCGCGTCGGCGAAGTCGAGGTAGACGCCACGGCGGAAGTCCCCGACCAGGGGACCGACGCCGCGTCCCTCGTCGCACATGTTCTTCGCCTGCCGGGACGCGATGTCGCGGGGGACCAGGTTGCCGAAGGACGGGTAGATCCGCTCCAGGTAGTAGTCGCGGTCCTCCTCGGGGATGTCCCGCGGGTCCTTGGCGCAGTCCTCGGCCTTCTTGGGCACCCAGATCCGGCCGTCGTTGCGGAGCGACTCGCTCATCAGCGTCAGCTTGGACTGGTGGTCGCCGGAGACGGGGATGCAGGTCGGGTGGATCTGCGTGTAGCAGGGGTTCGCCATGTAGGCGCCCTTGCGGTGCGCCCGCCAGGCGGCGGTCACGTTGGAGCCCATCGCGTTGGTGGAGAGGTAGAAGACGTTGCCGTAGCCGCCGGATGCGAGTACGACGACGTCGGCCAGGTGGGTCTCGATCTCACCGGTCACCATGTTGCGCGCGATGATGCCGCGGGCCCTCTTGGTGTCGCCGTCGTCGACGACGATCACCTCCAGCATCTCGTGCCGCGTGTACTCCGTGACGGTGCCGAGCTTCACCTGGCGCTCCATCGCCTGGTAGGCGCCGATGAGCAGCTGCTGGCCGGTCTGGCCGCGGGCGTAGAACGTCCGCGAGACCTGCACGCCGCCGAACGAGCGGTTGTCGAGCAGGCCGCCGTACTCCCGGGCGAAGGGCACGCCCTGGGCGACGCACTGGTCGATGATGTTGGTGCTGACCTCGGCCAGGCGGTAGACGTTCGACTCGCGCGAGCGGTAGTCGCCGCCCTTGACGGTGTCGTAGAAGAGCCGGTGGACGGAGTCGCCGTCCTCCTTGTAGTTCTTCGCCGCGTTGATGCCGCCCTGGGCGGCGATCGAGTGCGCCCGGCGGGGCGAGTCCTGGTAGCAGAACGACTTCACGTTGTAGCCGGCCTCGCCGAGCGTGGCGGCGGCGGCGCCACCGGCGAGGCCGGTGCCGACGATGATGATGTCGAGCTTGCGCCGGTTGGCGGGGTTGACCAGGCGGGCCTCGAACTTGCGGGTCTGCCACCGGTCGGCGGCGGGGCCCTCGGGCGCCTTGGTGTCCGCGATCGGGGCCCCGGGGCTGTAGTAGCCGGAGGCGTCGTCGTACTGCCCGGCGGAAGGCTCGTCGTGGGACGCGTCGGAGGTGAGCGTGGTGTCCGGCATGTCGGTCATGTCAAGTGATCCCTCTGGTTGGGGGCGGTCAGTCGATGATGCCGACGAGGACGGCGATCGGGACGAGCGAGAAGCCGCCGGCGACCACGATCGCGAGCGCGAGCGAGATCACCTTCGCGTTGGCGCGGCTCCGGGCCGTGCCCGTGATGCCGAGGGTCTGGCAGGCGCTCCAGACGCCGTGGTGGACGTGTGCACCCAGCATCGCCATCGCGGCGAGGTAGATCAGGGTCAGCCACCAGGTCTGGAAGCTGTCGACGAGCAGGTTGTAGGGGTCGTCGGTCGCACCGCCCTGCACGTTGACCTTGCCGATCGTGAAGTTGATCAGGTGCCAGATGAGGAAGAGGAGGATCGCGACTCCGCCGAACCGCATCATCCGGCTGGCCGGGATCGCGCCGGTGTGCTTCTTGACGACGTACTGCACCGGGCGCGCGTTCTTCGCCCGGCGCCAGAGGACGAACGCGCAGGCGACGTGCACGACCAGCGCGAGCAGCAGGCCGCCGCGCATCAGCCAGAGGAATCCCTCGTGGGGGAGCATCGGCTCCCCGATCTCGCGCAGGTGGTGGGCGTACTCGTTGAACGAGTCATGACCGGAGAAGGCCTTGAGGTTGCCGTACATATGTCCCAGCACGAAGCCGACGAACGCGATGCCGCTGACGGCCATGAGGAGCTTCAGCGCGATCGAGGTGCGCGACGCCCGCGCGCCGTCGAGGAGAGCCGGGCGGTTCGTTACGGAATTTGCCACGGCCGGTCACGCTACCGCTCTTGTGGCATGCATGGGCATCGCCGCGCGTGTGACTTATGCCCGTAAGGCAACCCTTACCCCGGCCCGCCCTCGGTGTGGCCCCTTTCCCAAACGGCAGCGAGTGTGCAGACTCGGGGCTCGGGCGCGGGTTCACCTGACATCTGGAGGTAGATGGTGACGGCTGGGGTGCGGAGCACAGGTCGGGCACAGATCGAGGAGAAGACGCTCCGGACCGATCGCTGGTGGGCGTCCCCGCTCGCGACGTTCGTGGTGTTCAGCGCGTTCGTCGTCTACGCGACGATCCGGGCCTTCATGGGCTCGGACTACTACGCGGCGCCGTACCTCTCGCCGTTCTACTCGCCCTGCCTCGGCGACTGCGTCGAGGGCGCCTCGGACTTCGGGCAGCCCTTCCGGTGGTGGCCGCTGTCGGCGGCGCTGATCATCCTGATCTTCCCGCTGGGGTTCCGGATGACCTGCTACTACTACCGCAAGGCCTACTACCGCGCGTTCTGGCTCTCCCCGCCGGCGTGCGGGGTCGCCGAGCCGCACGCGGCGTACACCGGGGAGTCGCGGTTCCCGCTGATCCTGCAGAACGTCCACCGCTACTTCTGGTACGCCGCGGTCGTGGTCGGCCTGATCCTCACCTACGACGTGGTCCTCGCCTTCCGCGACGAGACCGGCGAGTGGGACGGCATCCACATGGGGCTCGGCACCGTGCTGATGGCGGTCAACGTCGTCCTGATCTGGCTCTACACGCTGTCCTGCCACTCGTGCCGGCACATCGTCGGCGGCCGGTTGCGGCACTTCTCCCAGCACCCCGTCCGTTACCGGCTGTGGACCTGGGTCTCCAAGCTGAACGCCAGGCATCCGCAGTACGCGTGGTACTCGCTGTTCTCGGTGGCCCTGGTCGACCTCTACATCTTCCTGGTCGCCAACGGAACGATCGACGACGTGAGGTTCTTCTGATGGCCGCGACCCCCGGCAGCGAGCGCCACCCCATGACGGGCAACGAGATGTCGCCCGGCGGCACGGGAGGCATGGAGCGGCACCGGTACGACGTCGTCGTGGTCGGTGCGGGCGGCGCCGGGCTGCGGGCCGCGATCGCCGCCCACGACAGCGGGGCCCGCACCGCCATCGTCTGCAAGTCCCTCCTCGGCAAGGCGCACACCGTGATGGCCGAGGGCGGCATCGCCGCGGCCATGGGAAACCGGTGGCCCGAGGACAACTGGGAGGTCCACTTCCGCGACACGATGCGCGGCGGGAAGATGCTCAACAACTGGCGGATGGCCCAGCTGCACGCGCAGGAGGCCCCCGAGCGGGTGATGGAGCTCGAGGACTGGGGGGCGCTCTTCGACCGGACCGAGGACGGCCTGATCAGCCAGCGCGACTTCGGCGGTCACAAGTACGCCCGGCTCGCGCACGTCGGCGACCGGACCGGCCTGGAGATGATCCGGACGCTCCAGCAGCGCGCGGTGGCGCTCGGGATCGACGTGTTCATGGAGTGCACCGTCACCGACCTGCTGCTCGACCGGAGCGACGGCGAGGGCCGGGTCGCCGGTGCCTTCGCCTACTGGCGCGAGAGCGGCCGGTTCGTGGTCTTCGAGGCGCCGAGCGTCATCCTGGCGACCGGCGGCATCGGCAAGTCGTTCAAGGTCACCTCCAACTCCTGGGAGTACACCGGCGACGGCCAGGCTCTCGCGCTGCGTGCGGGTGCCCGGCTGATCAACATGGAGTTCGTCCAGTTCCACCCGACGGGCATGGTCTGGCCGCCCTCGGTGAAGGGGCTGCTGGTCACGGAGTCGGTCCGCGGCGACGGCGGCATCCTGAAGAACTCCGAGGGCAAGCGGTTCATGTTCGACTACATCCCGGAGTTCTTCAAGGCGGAGACCGCGGACACCGTGGAGGAGGCCGACCGCTGGTATGACGACAAGAAGAACAACCGGCGGCCCCCCGAGCTGCTGCCGCGGGACGAGGTCGCCCGCGCGATCAACTCCGAGATCAAGGCCGGTCGCGGGTCACCGCACGGCGGCATCTACCTCGACATCGCCTCCCGCCGGACGCCGGACTACATCCGCAAGCGGCTGCCGTCGATGTACCACCAGTTCAAGGAGCTGGCCGACGTCGACATCACCGCCGAGCCGATGGAGATCGGGCCCACCTGCCACTACGTCATGGGCGGCATCGAGGTCGACGCCGACACCGAGCTGTCCGCGATCCCCGGTCTCTACGCGGTCGGTGAGTGCTCGGGGGGCATGCACGGGTCCAACCGGCTCGGTGGCAACTCGCTGTCCGACCTCCTCGTCTTCGGGCGGCGCGCGGGGGAGGCCGCGGCGTCGTACTCCACCGGCGCCGGAGGCGCGGCGCGCCCACGCATCGACGAGGTCGACGTCAAGGCTGCCGAGGCCAGTGCGCTGGCGCCGTTCGCGGTCGAGGGCGGGGAGAACCCGTACACCATCCAGCAGGACCTGCAGCAGACCATGAACGACCTCGTCGGGATCATCCGCACGGCGGCGGAGCTGGAGCGGTCGCTGCAGGAGATCGAGGCCCTGAAGGAGCGCGCGAGCCGGATGGTCGTGGAGGGGCACCGGCAGTACAACCCCGGCTGGCACCTGGCGATCGACCTGCGCAACATGCTGCTCGTCTCGGAGTCGATCGCGAGGGCCGCGCTCGCCCGGCAGGAGTCGCGGGGCGGGCACACCCGTGACGACTTCCCCGGCCCGGACCCGGAGTGGGGGACCAAGAACCTCGTCGTGGACCTCGACGAGGGCGGGACCGGCGTCGAGCTGACCGAGCAGCCGCTGCTGGTCATGCCCGACGAGCTCAAGACGTTCTTCTGATCAGCCGAGGCGAGGATGGGGACATGGGTTACCAGCTGAAGCTCCGCGTGTGGCGCGGGGACCAGTCCGGGGGCGACCTCGGTGACTACAAGGTCGACGTGTCCGAGGGCGAGGTGGTCCTCGACGCGATCCACCGGCTCCAGGCGACCCAGGCCGGCGACCTCGCCGTCCGGTGGAACTGCAAGGCCGGCAAGTGCGGCTCGTGCAGCGCCGAGATCAACGGCCGGCCGCGGCTGCTGTGCATGACCCGGCTTTCCGACTTCGACCCGGCCGAGACGATCACGGTGACGCCGATGCGGACCTTCCCCGTGATCCGCGACCTGGTGACCGACGTGTCCTTCAACTACGAGAAGGCGCGCGAGCTGCCGGCGTTCGCGCCGCCGCCGCGCGACCCGGACGGCAAGCGCCGGATGATGCAGGTCGACGTGGAGCGCGGCCAGGAGTTCCGCAAGTGCATCGAGTGCTTCCTGTGCCAGG
Source organism: uncultured Actinomycetota bacterium (assembly GCA_963830735.1). GTDB lineage: Bacteria > Actinomycetota > Actinomycetes > Propionibacteriales > Nocardioidaceae > Nocardioides. The sequence goes on along the minus strand of CAWHNG010000002.1, from coordinate 2,293,505 downwards.
ACGTCTGCCACGTGCTGCGCGACCACGAGGACAACAAGCAGAAGTTCTCCGGACCGCGGTTCTTCCTGCGGTTCGCCGAGCTCGACATGCACCCGCTCGACACCCACGACCGGCGGGAGCTCGCGCAGCAGGCCGCCGGGGTCGGGCTGTGCAACATCACCAAGTGCTGCACCGAGGTCTGCCCCGAGCACATCAAGATCACCGACAACGCGATCATCCCGTTGAAGGAGCGCGTGGTCGACAAGAAGTTCGACCCGCTGGTCTGGCTCGGCAACAAGATCGGGCTGCGCAACAAGGACAACGACGGGCGCAGCGAGGTCTGATCACCCCAGGGCCGGGTAGCGGCCCTCGAGCACGTCGAGCGCGTGCCTGCTCTTGGTGCGCACGTAGTCGTCGCTGTCCTGGGTCGCGACGCGGATCTGCGCGATGGCCGGCCGGGCGCGCCCGCCCAGCGCGGCCAGGGCGTTGGCGGCCTGGAGGCGGGTGCGCGGGTGCGGATCCGAGGTGAGGACGGTCCCCAGCGCCTCGGCCGCGCCCGGCTCGTCGAGCAGCGCCAGCGCCTCGGCCGCCTGCACCCGGACGTGCACCGAAGGATCCCCGTCCAGGGCACGCACCAGCCGACCGCGGGCCGGGCCCGCACGTGCACCGAGCACCGCGGCGCCGAGGGCGGCCCACGTGCGCACCACCTGGTCCTCGTCGTCGAGCGCGGCGACCAGGCGCGGCAGGTTCGCCGGGTCGTCCTGCGCGGCGATCCCGGCGGCCTCGAGCACCCGGCGGATCGGGTACGCGCCCGGCGCGCGGCTGTCGGCGTACCCCTCGACGTCGAGGCCCTCGGGGATGAACCCGTTGTCGTTGATCTCCACCAGGTGCTCGTCGAGGGCCGTGCGCAGTCGGCGCAGGGTGCTGTCGTGGTGCGGGCCGGCAGCCAGGTTGTGGACCTCGTGGGGGTCGGTCCGGAGGTCGTAGAGCTCCTCCGGGGGCTTGCGCTCCCAGAACCGCGCCTGGACCGCGGGCAGATCGCCGGCGACGTACCGGTCGCGCCAGTCGACGTACCCCGCCTGCCGGAACTGGTAGACCACGTGCTGCCCGTAGATCCGGTGCGGGTGGTAGTTGCGCACGTAGCGGAAGCGCTCGTCGCGCACGGTCCGCTGCAGGTCGTAGGTCTCGTCCATCCGGTTGCGGACCGAGAAGGCGTACCGGCGCTGCTCGTCGCTCGACCGCGTGAGGACGGAGACTCCGTGGCTGACCTCGGGCCTCCGTGCGTCGGTCAGCGCGACGACGGTCGCCGGCAGGTCGACGCCGCTGACCGGGCGCGCCTCGTGGGATCCCGGCCGGTACGGCGTGACGTGCTGCCAGCGGCGGCCGAAGCGGACGACGAGCGGCACCCGCAGCCCGCTGTCGTAGCAGAACCGCTTGCTGCGCGGCAGCACGCCGCCGTTGTCGCCGAAGTAGAAGACGATGGTGTCGTCGACCAGCCCGGCGTCCTCGAGCTCCTGCAGCCGGGCGCCGGCGTTGGCGTCCATCCGGGCGAGGTTGTCGTACCAGCGGGCGCGGTCCCTGCGGGCCACCGCGGTGTCCGGGATGTACGGCGGCAGCGTGACGTCGTCGGGTGACGTACGGCCGCCCGCGTACGGGCCGAACAGCTCGGACTCGTGCGTGGAGCTGTCGTTGAAGACCGCGAAGAACGGAGCGTCCGCGGGCCGGTCGCGCCAGTGCGCCGTGCCGGACGACTCGTCCCAGATCGCCGCCGGGTCGATCGGCGCGTTGTAGTCGGTCTTGGCGTTGTTGGTCGTGTAGTAGCCCAGCTCGCGCAGCAGCGTCGGCAGGGCCGTCGGCGCCGGCAGGGAGCTCGGCCGACGCCCGGTGGTGCTGGCCCGGGCCGGCCGACTCCGGGCACATCCCGGTGAGCAGCGCGAGCCGGGACGGCGCGCAGACCGGCGCCATCGAGAAGACGTTGTCGAAGCGCACTCCCTCCGCGGCCAGGGCGTCGAGGTGCGGGGTGGCGGCCAGCGGGTCGCCGTAGCAGCCGAGCGCCGGCAGGTTGTCCTCGCTGACCAGCCAGAGGATGTGAGGCAGGCGGCGCGGCGGGGCCTCGGACTGCTCCGGGGCGTCGGTCTGCGACGGGGCCTCGGCCCGCTGCGAGGTGCAGGCGACCAGCATCGTCGCGAGCGTCGCGCCGCCGCCTGCGAGCAGCCCGCGGCGGGAGAGATCGGGTTCGGGCAGGTCTCCGAGGCGCATCGGGTCTCAGGCTAGATGAGGCCGATCGGGTTTCTGCTCGATGCGCGTGGCCCTGCCTCGGGTCAGGCGGCGAGCGGGTGCGGTGTGGGGTAGAAGGTGCTGACCAGCTCGTCGACGGCGTCGGTCCAGGTACGGCGGACGATGTGCTCCCGCGCCGCCTCGCCGAGCAGCCGGCGGTGCTTGTCGGCGGCCACCGCCTCCACCGCACGCACGAGCTCGCGCGGGTCCTCGGGGTCGTAGAGCAGCCCCGTCTCGAGGTGCCGGACGACGTCGGGCGCACCGCCCGACACGCGGCGCGACCGTGGGAATGCCCGAGGCCGCCGCCTCGCGGAGCACGTGGCAGCAGGTCTCGTGCGCGCCGGGGTGGACCAGCAGGTCCAGCGTCGGCAGCGCGATGGTCAGGTCGCCGGTCTGCAGCGGACCGGTGAACCGTGCGTCGGGGAGCCGCTTGCCGAGCCAGTCCCGCTCCGGGCCCTCGCCGATCACCACCACGCGGATGCCGGGCACCGCGGCGAGGTCCGCGAGGCGGCGTACACCGTTGCGCTTGCGGAGCCCGCCGACGTAGCCGACGACGACGAGCGGGCCCTCCTTCGACCGGGCCCGCGACCACGAGTCGCGCAGCCACGGATCGCGGAGGGTCGGCGAGAACGCGCGGGGGTCGATCCCCGGTGTCCAGAGGTCGGCGTCGACGCCGAGCTCGGCGGCGCGGTCGACCATCCAGGTCGAGGTGACGAGGACCTTGTCGGCCCGCTCGGCGACCTTCGCCCGCCAGTAGTCCGCCGCGAGGTCGAAGACGGGGGACTGCTCGACGACGACGCTCGGGACGCCGGTGCGGGCTGCGTGCTTGAGCGCCTTGCGCCCGACGAACCGGGGTGACGCCGCGTGGACCAGGTCGGGCTCGAACGCGTCGATCGCGGCCCGCACCTGGTTGCCCGTGGGCTCCAGGGGGCGGACGCGTACGACGTCGCAGCCGCGGTACGACGCCAGCCCCGGCCCCGGAGCGATGATCCGCACCGTGTGGCCGAGGTCGACGAGCCGGTCCGCCGTCGCCTTCAGCGTCGTCGTGGTGCTGTCGACGGCCGGGTAGAACGTCTCGGTGACCAGTGCGATCCTCATGGGTCCACCGTGCGCCACGGACGTGGCGGGGGTGCGATCAGCCGGTTGCGGACGGGTGAACGCGCTCACGGGCGCCGGATGACTCCGATCACACCGACGCGTCGCATGGGCCGACTGCCTGCGGCCGAGGACTGTCGGCGCTGCGCCGTAGCGTGCTGGTCATGGACATGAAGCTGGAGCTGGTGATGGTGCCCGTGACCGACATCGACCGGGCCAAGGAGTTCTACGTGCGAGCGGGCTTCGTGGCCGACCACGACCAGACCGTGAGCGACGAGATCAGGTTCGTGCAGCTGACCCCGCCCGGGTCGGCCTGCTCGATCGCGATCGGGCGCGGGCTGACGGCGATGGAGCCCGGATCGCTCGACAACCTGCAGATGGTGGTGGCCGACGCCGACGCCACCCACGCCGACCTGACCGGCCGCGGGATCGAGGTCAGCGACGTCCAGGACCTGGCCTGGGGCCGGTTCGTCTCGTTCGCCGACCCCGACGGCAACCGGTGGTCGCTGCAGCAGCTGCCCGAGTGGGCGCAGGGCCTGCAGGGCTCGACGTCCTGAGTCCCGGCGAGTGTCCGGCGTGACAATTGCCACGGACCACGACGGGTCAGGGCGGCGTCGGGGAGCCTTATCCTGCCGATCATGACGGACGCAGACCCGGACGGCGGGGCGCCGCTAGCCCTGGCCGACGAGGCCGATCGGCACACGCGGCAGGAGTGGGAGTCGGCGACGGCTGCGGTCCTCCGCAAGGCGCGCCGGCTGACCGACGAGGACCCCGACGCGCTGGTGTGGGACAAGCTGACCCGCACCACCCTCGACGGCATCCCGATCACGCCGCTGGGAACGCCCACCGACCTCGACGGGCTGCGCACCAGCGGCCGACCGACCCGCGCCGGCGCGTGGGACATCCGCGCCCGGCTCGCGGGGGCCGACGCCAAGGCGCTCAACGAGCACGCGCTGGTCGACCTCGACGGCGGCGTGACGTCGCTGTGGGTGCGGGCCGGTGCCGACAGCCGACTTCGCCACCCTTCTCGACAAGGTGCTGCTCGACCTCGCCCCGGTCGTCCTCGAGCCGACCGGCGACCCGGAGGCGGTGGCGACGGCGTTCCTCGACCACGCCACCTACGCCGACCTGCACCCGGACACCAACCTCGGCGTCGACCCGATCGGGGGTGCTCTCCGCGGCCTGGTCGAGGCGGAGACGCAGGACAACGTCGACCACGTCGTCGCCGTCGCTCGGCTCGCGCAGGAGGCAGGCATCCGCGCCGTCGTCGTCGACGCGACCGCCGCCCACGACCTCGGCGCCAGCGACGTCCAGGAGCTCGGCTTCAGCCTGTACGCCGCCGCGACGTACCTGCGGGTGCTCACCGAGGCCGGCTTCGGCATCGACGAGGCGGCCGCGCTGATCGAGTTCCGCTACGCCGCGACCGACGAGCAGTTCCCGACCATCGCCAAGCTCCGCGCCGCCCGGCGCCTGTGGGCCCGGGTGCTCGAGCTCTCCGGGGCGAGCGTGCGCGAGCAGCGCCAGCACGCCGTCACGAGCCGACCGATGACGAGCAAGTACGACCCCTACGTCAACATGCTGCGCGGCACCGTCGCCGCCTTCGCCGCCGGTGTCGGGGGAGCGGACGCCGTCACCGTTCTGCCGTTCGACAGCCCGCTCGGCCAGCCCGACGCGTTCGGCCGCCGGATCGCCCGCAACGTCTCCCACCTGCTGATCGACGAGTCCCACGTCGCCGAGGTGGCCGACCCCGCCGGCGGCTCCTACGCCGTCGAGAGGCTCACCGACGACCTCGCCGTCGCCGCGTGGGCCGAGCTCGGCGAGCTCGAGATCACCGGGCTCGACGCGTTCGCCGCCCGGATCGAGGACGTCGTCGCCCGGCGCGAGGCCGAGATCGCGAAGCGGAAGCGGCCGATCACCGGCCTCTCGGAGTTCCCGAGCCTCACCGAGAGCCTGCCCGAGCGGCCGCCGGTCCCCGGCGAGACCGACGTCCGCCGCTACGGCGCCTCCTTCGAGGCGCTGCGCGACGAGCCGGCCGCGACCCCGGTCTTCCTGGCGACCATGGGCACCGTCGCGCAGCACACGGCGCGGGCGACCTTCGCGAGCAACCTGTTCGCCGCCGGCGGCATCGCGGTCGAGGTCGCGGGTCCGACGGCCGACGTCGAGGAGCTCGCGGCGTCGTACGAGAAGTCCGGGAGTCCCGTGGTCTGCCTCGCAGGCACCGACAGCGCGTACGCCGAGTGGGGCGAGGCCGCCGCGGCCGCGCTCCGCGAGCGCGGTGCGGCGTACGTCATCATCGCGGGCAGGGCGGACACCTACACCGACGACTCGTGCGCGATGGGCGTGGACGCCCTGGCCTTCCTGAACCGGACGAGGGAGCAGCTCCAGTGACCGTTCCGAAGAGCTTCGCCGGCCTGCCGCTGGCAAGTGGCGCGTCCGGCCCCGCCCCGACCGGCGCGCTGCACGGCGACCTCGAGCCGTGGATCAGCCCCGAGGGCATCGAGATCAAGCCACGGTACGACGCCGCGGACCTCTCCGGCCTGGACGCGCTCGACACCTGGCCGGGCCTGAGCCCGTTCCTGCGCGGGCCCTACCCGACGATGTACACCACCCAGCCGTGGACCATCCGGCAGTACGCCGGGTTCTCCACCGCCGAGGAGTCCAACGCGTTCTACCGCCGCAACCTCGCGGCCGGTCAGAAGGGCCTGAGCGTCGCGTTCGACCTCGCCACCCACCGCGGCTACGACTCCGACCACCCGCGGGTGCGCGGCGACGTCGGCATGGCGGGCGTGGCGATCGACTCGATCTACGACACCCGCACGCTCTTCGACGGCATCCCGCTGGACCAGATGTCGGTGAGCATGACGATGAACGGCGCGGTGCTTCCCGTGCTCGCGCTCTACATCGCCGCGGCCGAGGAGCAGGGGGTGAAGCCGGAGCAGCTCTCGGGGACCATCCAGAACGACATCCTCAAGGAGTTCATGGTCCGCAACACCTACATCTACCCGCCGGCACCGAGCATGCGGATCATCTCCGACATCTTCGAGTTCACCTCCCAGCACATGCCGCGGTTCAACTCCATCTCGATCTCCGGCTACCACATGCAGGAGGCCGGGGCGACCGCCGACCTCGAGCTCGCCTACACGCTGGCCGACGGAGTCGAATACATCCGTGCCGGCCTCGAGTCGGGCCTCACCATCGACCAGTTCGCGCCGCGGCTGTCCTTCTTCTGGGCGATCGGCATGAACTTCTACATGGAGGTCGCCAAGATGCGCGCGGCCCGGGCGCTGTGGAGCCGGCTGGTCCGCCAGTTCGACCCGCAGAACCCCAAGTCGCTGTCGCTGCGGACCCACTCGCAGACCTCCGGCTGGTCGCTCACCGCGCAGGACGTCTTCAACAACGTCGGCCGCACCTGCATCGAGGCGATGGCCGCGACCCAGGGCCACACCCAGTCGCTGCACACCAACGCGCTCGACGAGGCGATCGCCCTGCCGACCGACTTCTCGGCGCGGATCGCCCGCAACACCCAGCTCCTGCTGCAGCAGGAGAGCGGTACGACGCAGACGATCGACCCCTGGGCGGGCTCCTACTACGTCGAGAAGCTCACCCATGACCTCGCCGAGCGCGCCTGGGCGCACATCGAGGAGGCCGAGGCGGCCGGCGGCATGGCCGCCGCGATCGAGCAGGGGATCCCGAAGATGCGGATCGAGGAGGCCGCCGCCCGCACCCAGGCGCGGATCGACTCAGGCGCGCAGAAGGTGATCGGGGTGAACACCTACCGGCTCGCCGCAGAGGACAGGCTCGACGTGCTCCGCGTCGACAACGACGACGTCTACCGCCAGCAGGTCGCCAAGCTCGAGCGGCTGCGCGCCGAGCGCGACCAGGGTGAGGTGGATGCCGCGCTCGAGGCGCTCACCCGCAGTGCCGGATCCTCGGGAGCCAGCGGCGACGGCAACCTGCTCGAGCTGGCCGTGGCCGCCGCCCGCAACAAGGCGACGGTCGGCGAGATCTCCGATGCCCTGGAGAAGGTCTACGGCCGCCACCAGGCCGTGATCCGTACGATCTCCGGCGTGTACCGCGACGAGGCCGCCAAGTCCGAGACGGGGGAGGGCGACTCCCTGTTGTCCCAGGTGCGCACCGCGACCGACGAGTTCGCCGAGGCCGAGGGCCGCCGGCCGCGGATCCTGGTCGCCAAGATGGGCCAGGACGGCCATGACCGCGGCCAGAAGGTGGTCGTGTCCGCGTTCGCCGACATGGGCTTCGACGTCGACGTGGGGCCGCTGTTCTCCACGCCCGAGGAGGTCGCGCAGCAGGCGATCGACGCCGACGTGCACATCGTCGGGGTCTCGTCGCTGGCCGCCGGCCACCTCGCACTGCTCCCGGCGCTGAAGAACGCGCTCGCGGAGCAGGGCCGCGAGGACATCATGGTCGTCATCGGCGGCGTGATCCCTCCCGACGACGTGCCGACCCTGAAGGAGATGGGCGCTGCCTCGGTGTTCCTGCCGGGCACGGTCATCGCCGAGTCCGCCCTCGACCTGCTCGCCAAGCTGCGCGCCCAGCTCGACCACTGATGGCTGAGTCGCTCGACGAGCGGACCCAGGCCCTGCTCGACGGCATCCGGGAGGGTCGCCGGGCGCAGGTCTCGCAGGCGATCACGCTCGTCGAGTCGACCAGTCCCCGGCACCGCGCCGCCGCGCGAGCGCTGCTCACCGCCCTCACAGAGGTACGACGCGGCGCGCCGCCCGCCGTGCGCGTCGGGATCTCGGGCGTGCCCGGCGTGGGCAAGTCGACCTTCATCGAGGCGCTCGGGAGCCGGCTCACCGAGGCCGGTCACCGGGTGGGCGTCCTCGCCGTCGACCCCTCCAGCGTCCGCACCGGCGGCTCGGTGCTCGGCGACAAGACCCGGATGGCCCGCCTCTCCGCCGACCCCGACGCCTACATCCGGCCCTCGCCGTCGGCCGGCACCCTCGGCGGCGTCGCCCGCGCCACGGTGCAGGCGATGACCGTGCTCGAGGCCGCCGCCTACGACGTCGTCCTGGTCGAGACCGTCGGAGTCGGCCAGTCGGAGGTGACCGTCGCCGGCATGGTCGACACCTTCCTCTTCCTCACCCTCGCGCGCACCGGCGACCAGCTGCAGGGCATCAAGAAGGGCATCCTCGAGCTCGCCGACGTGATCGCGGTGAACAAAGCCGACGGCGACAGGGAGCAGGAGGCCCGCGGCGCCGCCCGCGAGCTGGCCGGCGCGCTCCGGCTGGTCCGCGGCCACGGCGAGGGCGTCTGGGCACCGCCGGTCGTGACGTGCTCGGGTCTCACCGGCGGCGGAGTGGACGAGGTGTGGCAGCGGGTCCTCGGCCACCGCGCCCACCTCACCGACGACGGGATCGGGCGCAAGCGGGCCGAGCAGCAGCTCGAGTTCACCTGGGCCCTGGTCCGCGACGAGCTCGAGCAGCGGCTGCGCCACTCCGCGGGCGTCGACGCGATCCGCGACGAGGTGCGGCGCGCCGTACTCGCGGGGGACCTGGCGGCACCGATGGCCGCGGACCGGATCCTCGCGGCGTACGACGCCGGCTGACCGCGTAGATTGCGGGGCGTGGATGCAGACGTCGCGCGGCTGATCGGGTCGGTCGTCGAGAAGTACGACGACGAGCTGGTCGACCTGCGACGCGACCTGCACCACCACCCCGAGCTCTCCTGGCAGGAGCAGCGCACCACCGACCGGGTGGTCGAGGCCCTCGAGCGGGCCGGCTGGCGGGTCGCGCCGAGCCCCCGCAGCGGCGCGATCGCCGAGCTCGGTGAGGGCGGGTCGGTAGTCGCCCTCCGCGCCGACCTCGACGCGTTGCCCGTGCACGACCTGACCGACGACCCGTGGACCAGCCGGGTCCCCGGCGTCGCGCACGCGTGCGGCCACGACGTCCACACCGCGGCCCTCGTGGGCGCCGCGCACGCGATCGCGGAGGCGCACGAGCGTGGACTCGTCCCGGGCCGCGTGCGGCTGCTCTTCCAGCCCGCCGAGGAGGTGATGCCCGGCGGCGCCAAGCACCTGATCACCCAGGGCGCGCTCGACGACGTACGCCGGATCTTCGCGCTCCACTGCGAGCCGTCGGTCGACGTCGGCACCGTCGGGCTGCGGACGGGTGCGCTGACCAGCGCGGCCGACCGGATCGAGGTGCGGCTGGAGGGCACCGGCGGCCACACGTCGCGCCCCCACCTGACCGGCGACCTGACCTTCGCGCTCGCCAAGGTCACCAGCGAGCTGCCGGCCGTGCTCAGCCGCCGGATGGACCCGCGCGCCGGCGTCAGCGTGGTCTGGGGCCTGCTCCGCGCAGGGTCGGCGCCCAACGTCATCCCCGACCAGGGCATCGCCGCCGGCACTGTCCGGATCCTCGACTCAGTCGGCCTGGGCGGGGTGCGAGCCGGTCGTCCGGCAGGCCGTCCTCGACATCGTCCGGCCCTACGGCGTCACCGCCAGCGTCGACTACCTCCAGGGTGTGCCGCCGGTCGTCAACGACCGCGCCTCCACCGCGCTCGTCGCGGAGGCCGTCGACGCGGTGCTCGGCGTCCGGCCCGGCCTGCACCACCGCGTCGAGGTGCCGCAGAGCCTCGGCGGCGAGGACTTCGGGTGGTACGTCGAGCAGGTCCCCGGAGCGATGTTCCGCCTCGGCACGCGGACCCCCGGCGGGCCGACGTACGACCTCCACCAGGGCGACCTGCGCATCGACGAGCAGGCCGTCGGCGTCGGCGCCCGGGTGCTCGCCGCGACCGCGCTGCAGGCGCTCGCGGCCGCCGAGGAGTGACCGACGGCGCCCGCGACCGCCGTCAGTGTTGCTCCCGGAAGCGGGATGATCGAGACGATCTCTGGTCAACCCACCGAAAGCTGCTGAATCCGTCCGGACTCGACTTGGTAACAACTTCGAGCGATGCCACGCGCGGTCCTCGTGTGCGCGCCTAAGGTGTCGCGCAAACGTGCCGCGGATCGCGGCGCCCGAACCGAGGAGGAGCATCTTGCGAAGGACTAGCAAGATTGCCGGACTGGCTGTCATCGCGTCGCTTGCGTTCGCCGGCTGTGCCACGGAGGAGAGCGGCGGCGGAGGCGGAGGTGGAGGCGAAGCCGAGGCCGAGCCCTGCGTCGCCCCCGAGGGCGACGTGCAGGTGGGTCTGGCCTACGACGTCGGTGGGCGCGGCGACCAGTCCTTCAACGACTCGGCCTACGCCGGCCTGAAGAAGGCCCAGGGCGAGCTGGGTGTCACCGCGACCGAGGGCGAGGCGACCGACGGCGAGGCGGAGTCCGCCCGCGAGGAGCGGCTGCGCAGCATGGCCGACGCCGGGATGAACCCGATCATCGGGGTCGGCTTCGCCTACAGCGACTCCACCAACGTCGTCGCGCCGGAGTACCCCGACGTCTGCTTCGCCGTGATCGACGGCTTCGACCCGGACGACGAGGTCAACGGCAACGTCGCCTACCTCGGCTTCGCCGAGGAGCAGGGGTCGTTCCTCGTCGGCGTCGCGGCCGCTCTCAAGACGAAGACCGACACCGTCGGCTTCGTCGGGGGCGTCCACAACGACCTGATCAAGAAGTTCGAGGCCGGCTACGTCGCGGGCGTCCAGGCCGTGAACCCCGACATCGAGGTCATCGTCAACTACATCGAGGAGAGCGACCTCGCCGGCTTCGGTGACCCCGCCGGTGGCAAGGCGGCGGCCGCAGCGGCCTTCGACCAGGGCGCGGACATCGTCTACCACGCCTCCGGCGCATCGGGCTCGGGTGTGTTCGAGGCCGCGACGGAGGCCGACGGGTGGGCCATCGGCGTCGACTCCGACCAGTACCTCACCGCCCCGAAGGCGCAGCAGGCCCACATCCTCACCTCGATGCTCAAGCGCGTCGACGTGGCGACCTTCGACATGATCCAGTCGGTCGTCGACGGCAAGCCCCTGACCAGCTACCAGGTCTACGACCTCGAGGTCGACGGCGTCGGCTACTCGAAGTCGGGTGGCTTCGTCAAGGACGTCTCCGGTGAGATCGACGGGTTCGCCGAGCAGATCGTCAGCGGCGAGATCGAGGTTCCCACCGTTCCGGAGGGCTGACCCGCACGGCACGAAGTTGTAGGGCACAGACCCGGGCCAGGCGATAGCGTCTGGCCCGGGTCTTCCGTTCAGCGGTCGAGGAGGGTGGCAGTGACTACCGAGGTTGAGATCCCGTCAGACGCGGCACCTGCCGGTTCCGGTGGGATCACCGTCCGCGGCGTGACGAAGCGGTTTCCCGGCGTCGTGGCGAACCATGACGTCAACCTGACCATCCGCCCCGGCACGGTGCACGCGCTGATCGGCGAGAACGGTGCGGGCAAGTCCACCCTGATGAAGATCCTCTACGGCGTGCAGAAGCCCGACGAGGGCACGATCGAGGTCGACGGCGCGCCGGTGCAGTTCGCCTCGCCGACGGACGCGATCAGGTCCGGCATCGGCATGGTCTTCCAGCACTTCATGCTGGCCGACAACCTCACCGTGCTCGAGAACGTCGTGCTCGGTGCGGAGCACCTCCACGGCATCGGCCCCGCCGCCGACGCCGAGATCCGTCGGATCTCGGCGGACTACGGCTTCGAGCTCGAACCGGACCAGCTCGTCGAGGAGCTCGGTGTCGGCCAGCGGCAGCGGGTGGAGATCCTGAAGGTCCTCTACCGCGGCGCCCGCACGATCATCCTCGACGAGCCGACCGCCGTCCTGGTCCCTCAGGAGGTGGACGCGCTCTTCGTCAACCTGCGCGAGCTGCGGGCGACCGGCCACACGATCCTCTTCATCTCCCACAAGCTCGACGAGGTCCTCGGCATCGCCGACGACATCACCGTGATGCGGCGGGGCGAGACCGTCGGCGAGGCGGATCCCCGGACCGCCACGAAGAAGCAGCTCGCGGAGCTGATGGTGGGCTCCGAGCTCCCCTCACCCGAGACCGAGGAGTCCACGGTCACCGACACCGTCCTGCTCGAGCTCGACGGGGTCCGTCTGACCGGCGGCACCGGCAGGACGCTGCTCCGAGACATCGCCTTCACGATCCACCGCGGTGAGATCCTCGGCATCGCCGGGGTGGAGGGCAACGGCCAGGCCGAGCTCGTCGAGACGATCGTCGGGATCCGGCGGGCGTCGGCCGGACGCATCGTCCTCGCCGACCAGGACCTGACCCATTGGTCCACCCGGCGGCGTCGGGAGTCCGGCATCGGCTTCATCCCCGAGGACCGGCACCGGCACGGCCTGGTGCTCGACGCGCCGCTGTGGGAGAACCGGCTCCTCGGCCACCAGACCAGCACGGCGATGAGCAGGTTCGGGTTCGTCCGACGCGGAGCGGCGAAGGCCGGACACCCGGCGGATCGTCGAGCAGTACGACGTCCGCACCCCCTCGATCACCACCCATGCCCGGGCGCTGTCGGGCGGCAACCAGCAGAAGCTGATCGTCGGGCGGGAGATGAGCGGCGACCCGGTGCTGCTGATCGCGGCCCACCCCACGCGCGGCGTCGACGTCGGTGCGCAGGCCGCGATCTGGGACCACATCAAGGACGCGCGCCGCAACGGCCTGGCGGTGCTGCTGATCTCCGCCGACCTCGACGAGCTGATCGGACTCTCGGACCGGATCCAGGTGATCCTGCGCGGCTCGCTCGTCGGCGAGTTCGACCCCGACACCGTCACACCCCAAGAGCTCGGGTCAGCGATGACCGGCGGAGAGGAGCCCCAGTGACCAGCCTCGCCATCCTCCGGAAGGTCGGCCAGGCTGCACTCGCCCCGCTGATCGCCGTCGTCGCCGCGGCGGTCGTCACGAGTCTGGTCGTGTGGGTCGCGGACAGCTCGGTCTCGGACTTCTGGGACGTCATGCTCACCGCGCCCGCCAAGCGCAACTGGGTCAACATCATCAACCAGACGTCGATGCTGTTCCTGGCCGGCGTCGCCGCGGCGATCGGGTTCCGGATGAACCTGTTCAACATCGGCGTCGAGGGCCAGTACACGCTTGCGGCGTACTGCGCCGCCGTGGTCGCCGGTGCTGCCTTCTTCCCGGGCACCCTCAACATCTGGGCGTCGCTCGTCGTCGCCATGCTGGTCGGCGGGATCTGGGCCGGCATCGCCGGGCTGCTCAAGGTCACCCGCGGGGTCAGCGAGGTGATCTCGACGATCATGCTGAACTCGATCGCGCTCACGCTGGTCGGCTACTTCCTCAACCAGTACGGCGACCAGGCCGGCCAGGGGCGGCGTACGACGCCGATCCCCGACGGCAGCAAGCTGGTCGGTCAGCACTTCGGCTACTACGACGCGCGAGGCACCGGCGTGTGGGCCCTTGCGTTCCTCGCCATCGTCATCGGCATCGTGATGTCGGTCGTCATCAACCGCACCCGCTTCGGCTTCGACCTGCGGACCACCGGTCACAACGAGGAGGCGGCGATCGCCTCCGGCGTGAACATCAAGAAGATGATCGTCGTCGCGATGCTGCTCTCCGGGGCCGTCGCAGGACTGATCTGGATGCCGGCCCTCTTCGGCGGTGCCGACTACTACGGCACCACGTTCCAACGGGGCCTCGGCTTCACCGGCATCGCGGTCGCGTTGCTCGGCCGCAACCGGCCGCTCGGCATCGCCATCGGTGCCGCCCTCTTCGCCTGGCTGAGCGTGCAGGCCAACCCGCTCCAGCTCACGGCCGACATCTCACCGTCGGTCGTCCAGGTCACGCAGGGCGTCGTGGTGCTCGCCGTCGTGATCGCCTACGAGGTGGTCCGCCGCTGGAGCGCGACCCAGGAGCGGAAGGCATTGCGCCGGGCGCTCGATCGCGCCCGCCAGCAGGAAGGAGCGGCGGCATGAACACCCCACCAGGTTCTTCGCCTCCCCCGCTGCGCTCCTCCGGCGACAACCTGGCGGGGACCCCAAGAACATGAGCACGACAGTCATGGAGCCGCAGGTCGACGCCCCCCGGCCGCGGGTGATGACCGGCTGGATGCGTGTCCTGGTGATCGCCCTCGCGATGCTGGTGTCGGTCGCGGTCGTGCGGGTGATCACCGGCGCTCACGAGATCGACTCGCCCGGCAGCCTCCGCGCGGCGCTGACCGCCACCTGCCCGATCCTGCTGGCGGCGCTCGGCGGGCTCTGGAGCGAGCGGGCCGGTGTCGTCAACATCGGCCTCGAGGGACAGATGCTCCTCGGCACCTGGGGTGCGGCCTTCTTCACCTACCACTACGACCCGTACGTCGGGCTCCTGGGCGGCGTGCTGTTCGGTGTCCTCGGCGGCCTCATCCATGCCGTGGCCACGGTCACCTTCGGTGTCGACCACATCGTCTCCGGTGTCGCGCTGAACGTGATCGCGCTCGGGCTGACCACGTTCCTGGCGGAGGCGTTCTTCGCCGACCTCGACTCCGACCGCGGCCGCGGTGGCGCCCAGCAGCTCACCGGGCTGGAGAAGCCGGTGTCGTTCACAGTGCCCGGGATCTCGGACGTCGCCAACGACCTTGCCGGCAAGCACTGGTTCGTGATCTCCGACGTCGCGAGCGTCGTTGCGACGCTCACCACCAGCATCTCGATCGTCACCGTCGTGGTTCTCCTGCTCGTCCTGGCGACGGGGCTCATCCTGTGGCGCACGCGGTTCGGCCTGCGGCTGCGCTCCTGCGGCGAGAACCCGCAGGCGGCCGAGAGCCTGGGCGTGGGCGTCCTCCGGCACAAGTACGCCGCGGTGCTGATCTCCGGCGGTCTGGCAGGCCTCGGCGGCGCCTACCTCGCGCTGGTGTCCTCGCCCGGCTTCCACACCAACCAGACCAACGGCCGCGGCTACATCGGCCTCGCGGCGATGATCTTCGGCAACTGGCGGCCGGGCGGTGTGCTGCTCGGCTCCGGCATGTTCGGCTACACCGACAGCCTGCGGCTGCGCGACCCCGACACCATCCACGCGCTGCTGCTGTTCATCGGGTTCTGGCTGGTCGTGCTCGGAGTCTGGCGGCTCGTCGCCGCCGCGCGCACCACCGAGGTGCTGACTCGCCGCGACTACGTCGGACGGATCGCGCTCCTCGCCGCCGGCCTGGGGTTCCTGGCGTGGTACCTCCTCACCGACGGCGTGCCGCGCGACTTCACGAGCATGACCCCCTACGTCGCGACCCTGCTGGTGCTCGCGTTCGCGGCGCAACGGCTACGCATGCCGAAGGCCGACGGACAGGTCTACCGCAAGGGAAGCGCGGGCTAGCCGATGCAGGAGACATTCGACTGGGACGCGCTGCGGGCGGCGGCGGTCGCTGCGATGGGCCACGCGTACGCGCCGTACTCGGACTTCCCGGTGGGTGCGGCGGCGCGGGTCGACGACGGGCGCACCGTGGTCGGGTGCAACGTCGAGAACGCGTCGTACGGCGTCGGCCTGTGCGCCGAGTGCGGCCTGGTCAGCCAGCTCCACGTCACGGGCGGCGGCCGGCTGACCCACGCCGTGTGCGTCAACCGGTCAGGCGAGGTGCTGATGCCGTGCGGCCGGTGCCGCCAGCTGCTCTACGAGAACGGCGGCCCTGACCTGCTGCTGCTGACGGTGACCGGCGTGCGACCGATGACGGAGGTGCTGCCCGATGCGTTCGGTCCCGACGACCTCGCTTGACCTGACCTCGCCCGAGGTGGTCGCCGACCCCTACCCGTTCTTCGACGAGGAGCGGGCGCGGCACCCCGTCGCCTGGCACGAGGCGAGCGGGATGTACCTCGCGTTCGACCACGCGAGCGTGAGCGCCGTGCAGCGGGACCGGCGCCTCGGCCGGATCTGGAGGGATCGGCAGCCCGCCGACTACCTCGAGCCGTTCAACCTCCTCCACCGCAACCAGATGATGGAGAACGAGCCGCCCGACCACACCCGGCTGCGGCGGCCGGTCGCCCGCGCCTTCGGCCGCGGCCACATCGAGCGGCTCCGGCCGCGGGTGCGTGAGCTCGCGACCGGGCTCCTCGACGAGGTCGACCCGCGGCGGTTCGACGTGGTCCACGACTTCGCCGAGCCGCTCCCGGTCCTCGTGATCGCCGAGCTGTTGGGCGTTCCGGCGTCGTACGCACCGTCGCTGCGGGACTGGTCGCAGGCCATCGTCCGGATGTACGAGGTGGCGCCGGCGCAGCAGGTGGTCGACCAGGCCGTGGCCGCGGCCACCGACTTCGCCGGGCTGGTGCGGGAGCTCATCGTCGAGCGTCGTACGACGCCGCGGGACGACCTGATCAGCGACCTCGCCCGGACCGAGCTGACCGAGGACGAGCAGGTGGCGGCCGCCGTACTCCTCCTCAACGCCGGTCACGAGGCCTCGGTCAACGTGTTCGGCAACGGGCTGACCGCGATGCTGCGGCGGGGTCTGAAGCCGGGTGGTGACGTCGCCGTGACAGTGGAGGAGATGCTGCGCTTCGACTCCGCACTGCAGCTCTTCGAGCGGACGGCGACCGAGCAGGTCACGGTCGGCGAGGTCACCGTCGAGCCGGGCGAGAAGATCGCGGTCCTGCTCGGCTCGGCCAACCGGGACCCTGATGTCTTCGACGAACCGGGCGAGCTCGACGTCGACCGGACCCCCAACAACCACGTGGCGTTCGGCGTGGGCGTGCACTTCTGCCTCGGCGCCCCTCTGGCCCGGATGGAGCTCTTCGAGTCGGTCACGGCGCTGTTCGACCGGTTCCCCGATCTCCGGCTCGCCGACGAACCGGTGAGCCGCGGCACGTTCGTGCTCCGTGGTTACCGGTCGGTGCCGGTGGAGGCCGGTGGGCCGACGTCCACGTCCTGACCGACGTTCCCCGATCCACCCCCCAGCAAGGAGACACGTGAGCGACCACGACGCCGTCGAGATCATCACCACCAAGCGTGACCGCGGCGAGCTCAGCAGCCGCCAGATCGACTGGGTCGTCGACGCCTACACGCGCGGCGCCGTCGCGGACGAGCAGATGGCGGCGCTGGCGATGGCGATCCTGCTCAACGGCATGGACCGCCGTGAGATCGCCGACTGGACCGCGGCGATGATCGCCTCGGGTGAGCGGATGGACTTCGCGGACCTGTCCCGACCGACCGCTGACAAGCACTCGACCGGCGGTGTCGGCGACAAGATCACGCTTCCGCTCGCCCCGCTCGTCGCGGCGTGCGGCGTCGCCGTACCCCAGCTCTCCGGACGGGGCCTGGGCCACACCGGTGGCACCCTCGACAAGCTGGAGTCCATCCCCGGCTGGCGCGCGCAGCTGTCCAACGAGGAGCTGCACGCCCAGCTGGAGTCGGTCGGCGCGGTGATCTGCGCCGCGGGCGACGGGCTCGCGCCCGCCGACCGCAAGCTGTACGCCCTCCGTGACGTCACCGGGACGGTGGAGGCGATCCCGCTCATCGCGTCGTCGATCATGAGCAAGAAGATCGCCGAGGGCACCGGCGCGCTGGTGCTCGACGTCAAGGTGGGCACCGGCGCGTTCATGAAGGACGTCGACCGCGCCCGGGAGCTGGCCGAGGTGATGGTCGCTCTCGGCACCGATGCGGGGGTCCGCACCGTCGCCCTGCTCACCGACATGTCCACGCCGCTGGGGCTCACCGCCGGCAACGCGATCGAGGTCGCGGAGTCGGTCGAGGTCCTGGCCGGGGGTGGGCCGGCCGACGTGGTCGAGCTGACCCTGGCACTGGCGCGGGAGATGCTGGCCGCGGCGGGACACGACGACGTCGACCCGGCCGACCGGCTCGCCGACGGCACCGCGATGGACGTGTGGCGCGCGATGATCGCCGCCCAGGGCGGCGATCCCGACGCGTCGCTGCCGGTCGCCCGTGAGTCCCACGTCGTCCGCGCGGAGGCCGACGGGGTGCTCACCCGGCTCGATGCGATGGCCGTCGGCATGGCGGCATGGCGGCTCGGCGCGGGTCGGGCGCGCAAGGAGGATCCGGTCCAGGCCGGGGCGGGCGTCGTCTGGCACGCCCGGCCGGGCGACCAGGTCGCCGCGGGGGAGCCGCTGTTCACCCTGCTCACCGACACCCCCGAACGGTTCGACCGGGCGCTCGCGGCCCTGGAGGGTGGGTACGACGTCGGCCCCGCCGGGGCGCCGTACGACGCCACGCCGCTGATCCTCGACCGGATCGGCTGACGGTCGCGGCGCCGACCCGTCAGGAGGTTGGTGACGGCGGCGGGGGAGGGACCGGTCGTGCGGAGAGGTGAGATCCGCGGAGCGCGACCTATCATGACGCTGGTTCGCTCCGTGTCCCGGTGTAACCGTCGCGGTTGACCGGGCGTTGACGTGGGTAGACGGGTCTCCACGACCGTCGGCCTGCCCGGCGCGGGCCACTCTCGGAACTCGGACATCTCGGAAGGACGACCATGGCACGTCGGGCCAACGCCCTCGTCTCCGTCGGCGCGCTGGTGCTGATCGGCGCCCTCGCCGGCTGCGGTGAGGAGGAGAAGTCGCCCGCTCCCACGCTGGGCGGTGACCCGACGACCGAGTCGTCGTCGACCCCCACCGAGCCGAGCGGATCCGCGGACGCCGAACAGCCGTTCGACGACAAGGGCGCCGAGATCCACCGCGGGCGGGTCACGGCGGACAACGCCGCCGAGGAGGAGGTCGCCGACGCGTGGTTCGCGTACTGGGGCGTCCGGCTGCCGGCGTTCCACGCCGCCGAGCTCGACGCCGACGCGCTCGGCACGGTGGCGCAGGACCAGGCCGTGACCGAGGTCGTCGAATACGTCGCCTACCTGTCGGACAAGGGCTACCACACCGAGGGCGACCTGAAGATCGGCATCACCGACATCGAGATCCGCGGCAACATCGCCGGCATCCAGGCCTGCATGGAGAACAAGTCGGTCGACCGCGACGCCAACGGCGACGAGATCGAGGACGTCACGCCGTACTACAACCACGTCGGGACCCTGGAGAAGGTCGGTGGCACCTGGCTGGTGACGGGCAAGGAGACCATCGGCTCGAAGAGGTGCAAGGCATGAGAACGAGACGGCACGCATCGGTTCTCGGGTTCGCGTTCGCGCTCGCTGTCCTGCTGTCCCTCACGGCGCCGACCGCCCCACCGGCCGCTGCCGACGCCGACGGCGGCGTGCCGGGCGGGTCGTGCTCCGGCAGCCACTGCTCGGTCTCGATCACGTTCTCCGGGAGCTCGGCGACGAGCACGCCCGGCGCGACGGTCCCGCCCGACTGCTGGTACGAGGACTGGGCGTCGGTGCAGGAGGGCTTCGTGCTGCGCGTGGTCAACGAGTTCGTGGGCTGGCTCTTCCCGGGCCTCGCGGTCCCGCTGAGCCCGATCGCGGACTACAAGGACGCCCTGCGCGACCACAAGAAGCACGACGACTGGCGCTGGTACCGCCTGCACTGCAAGGACGGCATCGACACCATCAGCTCGGGGGAGGCGCTGAGCATCGCCGAGAACACCCAGTGGTTCAACAACCAGACCGTGGCCCGGCAGGACCTGCTCGTGGGGCCCGCGACGTCCATCCCCGGCGCCGTCAGCGTCCAGACCCTGCTCGAGGCAGCGCAGGACGCCTTCACGATCCCCGAGCCCGAGGTCACCCAGAGCCCGATCGTGCACAACTCCGGGGGCGCCACCCTGGTCAACCTGGACACCTGGTTCTGGGCGGACAACACCGTGGAGACGCACTCGATCACGGCCACCGCCGGACCGGTCTCGGTGACCCTGACCGCGAAGAACGACGGCTACGTCCTGACCTCGCCGTTCGGGTCGGCGCAGTGCACCCACGAGCAGTTCACGACGGCCTGGTCCGCAGGTGCCGACGCTTCAGCGGGCTGCACGCTCGTCTTCGACCGAGCGTCGCCGGGCGCCGGTCACGAGGTCCAGGTCACGTCCCGGTGGGACGTCGAGTGGACGGCGACCGGGCTGCCCGGCACGCACACCCTCGACCCGCTCACGCCGTCGACGACCTTCAACGTCCCGGTCACCGAGGCCGGGGCCGTCGTGACCGGCGTCGGATGAGGTCTTCGGACCGGACGAACTGGGTAGGAACCGCGAGACCAGGGCTCCAGGAGGCACAGTGACCACGGACATCAGCAGCGCGACCAGCGACCGACAGCGCAGCCGCGCCGCCCGGCGCGGTGCGAAGAGCGCGTCGTCGCGCGGTGCGGCCGAGCCGCCCCGGCAGCGGAGGCCCGCACTCGCCGCTCTCGCACTGCTGCTCATCGTCGGCGGTGCCCTGGTGGCCGGGCTGCTCGCGGTCCGGGTCGACAGCCGGGTCCCGGTGCTGGTCGCGGCTCGTGACATCGAGCCGGGTGCCGAGATCACCGCCGAGGACGTCAAGACCGTCAACGTGGCGAGCGAGGGGCTCAACCTGGTCGGCAAGGAGCACTCCGAGCTCGTCGTCGGGCAGTACGCCGCCACCCGGATCCCGGCCGACGCCCTCATCGACGGACGGATGGTCACCGACGAGCCGCCGATCGGTGAGGAGGAGGCGATCGTCTCCGTTCCGCTCGCGCCGAAGCTGACCCCGGCCGACGACCTCCGGACCGGCGACGTCGTCCTCGTCGTCCGCGCCACCGGCGAGGCCGGCGGCGACGGCAAGGCGCAGCAGATCGCGACCGCCCTGGTGCTCTCCGTCAGCACGACCTCGGACGACGACCTCGCCGCAGCGCAGCAGACCGCATCGGCGAGCCTGCTCGTCCCGGCCGAGGCCGCCGTCGCGGTCATCGACGCCGCGAGCGCCGACCAGGCCGGCCTGGCCCTCCTCGAGCGCGGGCAGGACACCGACTACGTCCCCGTCATGGTCGAGGAGGCGGAGTGACGGTCTACGCCCTGGCCTCCGCGAAGGGAGCACCCGGCGTCTCGACGGTCGCCGCGGCGCTCGCCTGCGCCTGGCCGGGACCGGTCGTGCTGGCCGACCTCGACCCGGTCGGTGGTGACGTCATGTGGCGCAACACCACGACCTCCGGCGCGCCGCTCGACCCCGACCGGGGGCTGCTGTCCCTGGCCGCAGCGGTACGCCGCGGCGCTGCCCAGGCCGACCTCGCCGAGCACCTCCAGCGGACCGCTCTCGGCACCGACGTGCTGGTCGGCATCACCTCGCCCGACCAGCTCGCGGGCCTGGGAGCGGCGTGGGCACAGCTGCCCGCCGTCTTCGGCCAGCACGCGGGCGACGTACTCATCGACTGCGGGCGGATCGCCGGCGGCTCGCCGGTGATGCCCGTCTTCACCCGTGCCGACGTCGTCGTCCTGGTGACCCGGCCCGACATCTCCAGCGTCGCGCACCTGCGCGAGCGGCTGCGCTCCCTGCGGCCGACGCTCGGCCTCGGCGGGCCCGGCGCGAGGCCGGTGGCGGTCGTCGTCACCACCTCCTACCGCGACACCCGCAGCACGGCCGACCTCCAGCAGCTCCTCGATGCCGACCGGCTAGGTGTCACCGTGATCGGCATCGCCGCCGAGGACGACAAGGGAGCCCGGATCCTCGACAGCCAGCGCGTCGGCCAGGTCCGCCGGACGCTGCTCGGCCGGTCCGCGCGCCAGCTCGCCGAGCGGATGCCGACCGTGGGCCCGGTCCACCACCCCGCCGGGGGACGGTGACCGCCATGGACCAGCAGCTCGTGCGCAACCTCCGGGAGGAGGTCGCGGAGATCGTCTCGCGGCAGCGTCGCGAGGACGCCGACAACCACCTGCCGCCGATGTCCGCGGAGGACGAGCGGCAGTTCGCGCGCTCGGTGATCGGCCGGGTGCTCGACCAGTACGCGCGCGACGAGGTGCGGGCAGGGCGTACGCCGCCGACGCCCGACGCGGAGCAGAGCATCGCCGACGGCATCCACGCCGCGCTCTTCGGAGTCGGCCGGCTGCAGCCCCTGCTCGACGACCCCCACGTCGAGAACATCGACATCAACGGCTGCGACAACGTCTTCATCGGCTACTCCGACGGTCGCGAGGAGCACGGCGGCCCGGTCGCCGACAGCGACGACGAGCTCATCGAGCTCGTGCAGACGCTGGGCGCCTACAGCGGCCTGACCAGCCGCCCGTTCGACACGGCCAACCCGCAGCTCGACATCCGGCTGCCCGACGGCTCCCGGCTCTCGGCCGTGATGGGTGTCTGCCCCCGACCGTCGGTGTCGATCCGCCGGGCCCGGCTGTCGCGGGTCAGCCTCGACATGCTCGTCGACTACGGCACCATGTCGCCGGACCTCGCCGCGTTCCTCTCCGCAGCGGTGCGGGCACGCAAGAACATCATGATCGCCGGGGCCACCAACGCCGGGAAGACCACGCTGTTGCGGGCGCTGGCCAACGAGATCGAGCCCTCGGAGCGGCTGATCACGGTCGAGCGGGCGCTGGAGCTCGGGCTCGGCGAGTTCGCGGACCTGCACCCCAACGTGGTCGCGTTCGAGGAGCGGCTGCCCAACTCCGAGGGCGCGGGCGCGATCGCGATGGCCGAGCTGGTCCGCCGCTCCCTCCGCATGAACCCCTCGCGGGTGATCGTCGGCGAGGTGCTCGGCGACGAGATCGTCACGATGCTCAACGCGATGAGCCAGGGCAACGACGGCTCGCTCTCGACCATCCACGCCAACTCCTCGGCCGAGGTCTTCAACCGGATCTGCACCTACGCCATCCAGAGCGCCGAGCGGCTCCCTGCCGAGGCGTCGATGATGCTGATCGGCGGCGCCATCGACTTCGTGATCTTCGTCGAGCGGGTCAACGAGTTCGCCGAGGGCGGCACCCTGCGCCGGGTCGTGACCTCGGTGCGCGAGGTCAACGGCGTCGACGGCCGGGTGCTCTCCAGCGAGGTGTTCGCCCGCGGGTCCGAGGGCGACGCCGTCCCCGCGGCAGCGGTGTCCTGCCTCGCCGAGCTCGAGGCCGTCGGCTACGTCCCCGGTGCCGCGGCGACCTGGTCGGAGCGTGCGGGATGACCCTGTCGCCCACGACCCTGGCGGTGATCCTGTTCGGCGCGGTCGCCGGCGGCGGACTCGCCCTCCTGGTGCACGCCCTCATCGGGACGCCGCCGGACAGCCGGGTCGCGGACGGCAAGCCGACACTCCTCGGCAGTGCCCGGGCAGCCGGGCGGCGGCTGCCGATCGCGATCGGTGTCGGCATCGTCGTACTCCTGCTGACCCGGTGGGTCGCCGCAGCCGTCGCGTGCGCCCTGCTGGTGCTGCTCTGGGACCGGCTCTTCGGCGGCGCTCGGGCCTCCCGGGAGGCGCTGGCCCGGATCGAGGGGCTCGCGGCGTGGACCGAGTCGCTGCGCGACACGGTCGCGGGTGCGGTCGGTCTCGAGCAGGCGATCCCGGCGACGGCGTACGCCGCCTCGCCCGCGATCCGCGATGACCTGACCACCCTGTCCGACCGGCTCCGGGTGCGGGTGCCGCTGCCCGAGGCCCTCAAGCGGTTCGCCGACGAGATGGACGACCCGGGCGCCGACCTGATCATCGCGGCGCTGATCCTCAACTCCCGGCTGCGCGGCCCGGGGCTGCGCGACGTGCTGACGTCGCTCGCCCGTTCGGCACGACTCGAGCTCGAGATGCGGCAGCGGGTCAACGCGGGCCGGGCGGCCACCCGTCGCAGCGTTCAGATCGTCGTCGGCATCACCGTCGTCGCGGTGCTCGGCCTGGCCATCTTCAACCGGGCGTACGTCGCGCCGTACGGCACACCCTTCGGGCAGATCGTCCTGACGATCATCCTGCTGGTCTTCGCGGCCGGGATCCTGTGGCTGCGCCGCCTCGCCGTCGACGACCTCCCCGACCGGTTCCTCCACTTCCGGCGCACGGAGGTGGCCCGGTGACGATGCTGCTCGTGCTGCTCGCCGGTGCCGTCGCCGGCGCCGGACTCCTGCTCGCGGTGTGGCTGGTCGTCCAGCCGTCGACGTCCGGGCCGGTCGCGCTCGCCCGCTTCGACGCCCGCCTGTCGCGCGGCCGCCGCGAGGCCTCGCTGACCGCCGACCGGCGGCACGCCGAGGAGTCCCAGAAGATGCGCAGGGTCGGTGCGCGGATCGGCGAGATCCTCGAGGAGCAGGGGGTCCGGCTGCCGCCCCGGCTCGGTGCCGACCTGGGCATCGTCGGGCAGTCGCGAGAGATGTTCCTGGCCCGCACCGCCGGTGGTGCGCTGCTCGGGTTCGTGCTGCCTGCCGCCGTGCTGGTCCCGTGGGGGCTGTTCGGTCTGGTGAGCCCGGGAGTTCCGGTGTGGGTCATGCTCATCGGGAGCGTGATCGGCTCGGTGGTGCCCTACTTCAAGCTCCGTGGCGAGGCCGACGAGCGGCGGCGCGCGTTCCGGCACATGGTGAGCGCGTTCCTCGACCTGGTCGCGATGAACCTCGCCGGCGGCCGCGGTGTCCCCGAGGCTCTGCAGGCGGCCTCCAACATCAGCGACAGCTGGGGCCTGGTCCGGATCCGGGACACGCTCGAGGCGGCCAAGCTGCAGGGCGTCACCCCGTGGGCCGCGCTCGGCGCGCTCGGTGACGAGGTCGACGTCGACGAGCTCCGCGACCTCGCCGCGTCGCTCGCCCTGGTCGCCGAGGACGGCGCCAAGGTGCGCGACTCGCTCACCGCCCGGGCCAGCTCGATGCGGCACCGCGAGCTGGCCGACGCCGAGGGCCGGGCCGCCGCCCGGTCGCAGTCGATGCTGGTCGCCCAGCTGCTGCTGTGTGTCGGCTTCCTGTTGTTCCTCGTCTATCCCGCGGCCTCGCGGATCTTTGCCTGACCGATGTCCACAACACGAAAGGTGTATCCCGATGAGTCCTGAGACCCAGTACCTCCTCGTCCTGCTGCGCGGCCACCTGGCGCGCGTCCGGGAGGACGAGCGCGGCGTCTCCGCCGTGGAGTGGGTGATCATCACCGGCCTCCTCATCGCCCTCGCCGGCGGCGTCGGCTGGGCGATCTCCACCCGCGTCCAGGGCGCGGCCGACCGCATCGCTGTGCCCTGACCATGCGGCGCCGCCTCCGGCGCCGCGACGAGGCCGGCGTCAGCAGCGTGGAGCTCGTGCTCTACATGCCGATCCTGATGGCCATCATCTTCATCGCGGTGCAGTTCATGCTCGTCTACTTCGGCAACCAGGCCGCGAGTGCGGTCGCGCGCGAGACCGCGCGCATCGCCAGGGTCGAGCACAACAACGGGGCGGCGGAGCAGCACGGTCGGCAGTACGCCGCCAACATCAGCAACGGCTCGCTCCAGGACATCACCGTCACCGTGGTGAACGTCGGACCCGACCGGATCCGGGTGACCGTCACCGGGCGGGCGCAGGAGATCTCGCCCGTGGGCGTCCCGCTGGTCCGGCACACCGTCGAGGGCCCGATCGAGGAGTTCGAGGCCGAATGAAGCAGATCAGTCCCCGCCGACGCAGGCGCGACGAGCGCGGCTCGATGGCCGTCGAGCTGGTCATCCTCGCGCCGATCCTGCTGATGTTCGCGATGCTGGTCGTCGCCGGGGGCCGGCACGTCGGGGTCCAGGGCGACATCGACGCGGCGGCCCGCGACGCCGTACGCGCCGCGTCCCAGGAGCGGTCCCACGCCGAGGCCGAGCAGGTCGCCCGGCAGTTCGTCCAGGGTTCCCTGGACGCGGGCACGACGTGCACGTCGGTCGAGCTGTCCCAACCGTGGGAGGCCGGCGGGACCGCGACGATCTACCTGGACTGCTCGGTGTCCTACGCCGGGCTCGGCCTGATCGGGCTGCCCGGCAGCGCCGATCTCGATGCGGAGAGCTCGGCGCCGCTCGACCGATATGCGAGGTACGAATGAAGCGCACGCGAACCCTGCGGGACGACCGCGGAGCAGCCTCCGCCTTCGTCGTCGGCATGGCGATCACGCTGCTGGTCTGCGCCGGGCTGGTCGTCGACGGCGGCGGCGCGCTCAACGCCCGGATGAAGCTCGCCGACGACGTCGAGCAGGCCGCCCGCGCCGGCGCCCAGGAGATCGACCTGATCGAGCTGCACGAGAGCGGCGTCACGGTGATCGACAGCGGCGCGGCGCAGGCCCGCGCCACCGACTACCTCCTGGACCGCGGCTACCACGGCATCGTCGTGACCGCGGACGGCGACACCGTCACCGCTCGCGCAGAGGACACCGTGCCCACCAACCTGCTTCTCCTGATCGGCATCGAGAAGTTCGACGTGTCCGCATCCGCGACGGCCGAAGCGGTGGTCCCGTGACGACCGGGTTCCCGCCTCCTCCGCCGCCCCCGGCCCGGGGGCCGGAGCGGTTCCAGACGCCGTCGCCGGACGGCGGCAGGCAGCGGTCCTCACCGCTCGCTGCCGTCGGTGCGTTCCTCGCGCTGCTCCTGCTGGTCGTGGGGGTTCCCGTCGGGCTCGTGCTGTGGCAGGGCGCGCCGCCGTACCCCACCGGGCTGCCGTCGCGCGAGGACCTCACCCAGCCGCTGTCGGTCGACGCGTTGCTCGTGGTCCTGCTCGTCGTGGTGTGGCTCGCCTGGCTGCAGTTCACGATCTGCGTGGTGGTCGAGGCGGTCACGTTGCTGAAGGGCGGCGGCCTGCCGCGCCCGGTGCCGCTCTCCGGCCACTCGCAGGCCCTGGCCCGCGCGCTCGTCGGCACCATCCTGGTCGGCGCAGCGGTCGTGGGCAGCGCGGGCAGCGCCACGGCCGACGACCGCGTCGGCCCGGTGGACGGCGTCGGCGACTTCCGGACCGTCGAGACCTCGATCGTCGCCGGGATGGACGACCTGGCCAGCGGCCTCAACCAGATGTCGACGGGCGCGGCCGACCCGGCCGACCGGATCGACCGGTCGCAGTACGTCTCGCCGGACCTTGCCCAGGCATCCTCGGCCGCGGTCCCGCTCGCGACCCCCATCTCCTCCGAGCCGATCGACGGCCTCGCCGGCCAGAAGATCGTCGTCGTCCAGCCGCCGCAGGGGCGCTACCACGACAACCTCTGGGACATCGCCGAGCGCACGCTCGGCGACGGTCGTCGGTGGAAGGAGATCTTCGATCTCAACAAGGGCCGCGTGCAGCCCGACGGCCAGGAGCTCGTCATCGGCCGGCTGATCCAGCCGGGCTGGGTCCTCGCCCTGCCCGAGGACGCGACCGGTGTGATCCGCTACGAAGGCGTCAGCCACGACCAGGCGCAGCCTCCCGGCAGCGACGTGATCGACGACGGTTCGCAGGCAGGTGCACCCGGGCACGAGGCGACGCCGGACGGGCCGACCGGTGGTTCCGTCCCGGACCGGACGCAAGCCCGTGGCTCGGCCGACGACGACCGGTTGGCACGGCTCGCCGCCGACCTGGCTCCCGACCTGCTCGCCGGCGGCCTGGTGGCCGCCTGCCTCGCCGGGGCGCTGCTCGCGCTGCGGCGGCGCCTGCGGGGTGGCGATCCCACTGCCGCGCAGGTCGAGACCGAGGTCGCCCTGCTGGCCGGTGCCGACCTCGAGCGGGCCGACCGGCTGGACCTCGCGCTGCGCCGGCTCGCCGCCGGTTGTCGCGCCGGCCGGATCCCGCTGCCACCGATCTTCGCGATCCGGATCAACGACGCGCTGATCGAGCTCAACATCGCCCCGCCCGCGCTCGACCCGCCCGCCCCGTGGGTGGCGCTCGACGAGGGTCGGCGGTGGTGCCTGGACCGCGCCGCGGGGGCAGCGGACGATGGTGAGCCCGGTGCGGCGCCGTACCCGGGCCTGGTGTGCATCGGCCGCGACGCCGACGGCACCGACGTGCTCATCGACCTGGAGGCGGTCGGTGGCCCGGCCGCGATCACCGGGTCGTTCGGCGTCGCGCGGGAGGTGCTGGCAGCTCTCGCGGTGCAGCTCCTCACGGCGCCGTGGGCCGACGGTGTGCACGTCCATTCCCACCAGTTGCCGCGCGCGGTCGCGGACATCGCCGACGGCAACCTCACCCGGGTCCAGGATCCGGCGGCCGTCGTCAACGCCTTCGAGCAGGACCGTCCGCACCACCGCTCGGGCGAGGTGCTCGCGGGCCGGCTGGCCCGCAGCGCCGGGCTCGCGCCGCAGGTCCTGCTGCTCGGCGCGGCGATCCCGCCGGACGTCGGAGCGCGGCTCCACCCGATGACGAGCGCCGGCGACCGGGGACTGGCCGTCGTCTCGGTGGAGGCGATGCCCGGCACCCGGTGGCAGATGATCGTGGACGACGCCGGCCACCTCTCGCTGCCCCTGCTGGGCGTCGAGGTCACCGCTGCACGCCTGTCCGAGCGCAGTGCCGACCACCTGGCCGGGATGCTGGCCAAGGCCCGCGAGCGGGTGGCGGCGACCTGGCAGCGGCTGGGGGAGCAGGCCCAGCTGGCCGCGCCCGACGCGACCCGTCCCGGCGACGACGCCCACTGGGCGACGTCCCCGGTGCGGATCGGCGTGCTCGGGCCTCTCGACGTCCGCGTGCCGGCGGAGATGGACCCCAGTCGGGTCGAGCTGGCGCGCGAGGTGGTCACGTTC
The DNA here is from genome assembly GCA_963830735.1 of uncultured Actinomycetota bacterium. Classification (GTDB taxonomy): domain Bacteria; phylum Actinomycetota; class Actinomycetes; order Propionibacteriales; family Nocardioidaceae; genus Nocardioides. The sequence continues at coordinate 2,264,887 of CAWHNG010000002.1, read as the reverse complement.
CTCGCGCTGCAACCGGCGCCGGTGCACCCGAGCGTGCTGGCCGGATCCGTGTGGCCGCGGGGCGTCACCGCCGAGGTGCGGGACGCGACCATCGACCGCGTGCGCGCCTGGCTCGGCACCGACCTCGACGGCAGCTACCGGCTGCGCGAGAACGAGGAGGGCCGGCTCTTCCTCGCCGACGACGTCGCGGTCGACTGGCAGGCGTTCTGCGGCCTCGTGCAGAGCGGACGCAGCGGGTCCGAGGAGACCCAGCGCGAGCAGCTGCGGCGCGCGCTGCAGCTGGTCCGCGGCCCGCTCCTCGCCGGTCACCCTGACCACCGCTACTCCTGGCTCCCGCGCACCCGGCTGGAGACGACCGTCGCGGACGCCGTGGAGAGCGCGGCCTTCCGGCTCGCGGACCTCTCGGTCGGCGACCCGGCGGCGGCTGCGGCAGCGGCCCGTGCGGGGCTCCGGCTGGTGCCGCGCTCCCAGGTGCTGTGGCGCACCCTCCTCCGCAGTGAGTACGACGCCGCGGGCCACCCGGGTCTCGCGTCCGTCGTCGACGAGATGCTCGCCGCGTTGGCGGCGTGCGGCGCCGAGACGGAGCCGGAGACCGAGGCGCTCGTCGAGGAGCTCATGCCGGCCGGGCCACCGGCGACGGCCGGCACCTGAGCAGGACGCGCGGCTCCGGCGTACCGCTCAGGACGGCAGCAGCAGGACGACCGTCTCCGCCACGCAGGCGGGCTTGTCGTGGCCCTCGATCTCGATCGTGTGACCGACCGTGAGCTGCTTGCCGGAGGGCAGGTCGGTGACGGCGTTGATCTTCACGTGGGTCCGGATCCGGGAGCCCACGAGCAGCGGCGCGGCGAAGCGGACCTTGTTGACGCCGTAGTTGAGCTTGGCGCCCGGCGTCTGCAGGGAGAAGACCTGGCTGCCGAGCCACGGCACCATCGACAGGGTGAGGTAGCCGTGGGCGATGGTGCCGCCGAACGGTCCCTGCTTGGCGCGCTCGATGTCGACGTGGATCCACTGGTGGTCGCCCGTGGCGTCCGCGAACTGGTTGACGCGTCGCTGGTCGATGGTGACCCACTCACTGGTGCCGAGGTCCTGCCCGGCGGCAGCCTCGATCTCCTCGAAGGTGGTGAACACGCGCATCGCGGTCTCCTCACAACTTGCCCGATGGAAGAATGCCGTCATGGAACCTACACGCGACGTCACCGACAAGCTGCTGAGGGCCGCGCCGAAGGTTCTCCTGCACGACCACCTCGACGGCGGTCTGCGCCCGGCGACGATCGTCGAGCTCGCAGCGGTCGCCGGGCACGAGCTGCCCGCCTCCGACCCGGAGGCGCTCGGACGCTGGTTCGCGGCGTCGGCCGACTCCGGCTCCCTGGAGCGCTACCTCGAGACGTTCAGCCACACGGTCGCGGTCATGCAGACCAGTGACGCGATCACCCGGGTCGCCCGGGAGTGCGTCGAGGACATGGTCGCCGACGGTGTCGTCTACGCCGAGATCCGCTACGCACCCGAGCTCCACGTCGAGCAGGGGCTCTCGCTGGACGACGTGGTGGCGGCGGTGCAGCGTCGGGTTCGACGAGGGTGTGGCGGCCAGCGCTGGACCCGACGGCCCGCGGATCGCGGTCCGCCAGCTGCTCACGGCGATGCGTCACCAGGCCCGCTCCATGGAGATCGCCGAGCTGGCCGTCGTGTGGCGGGACCGGGGCGTCACCGGCTTCGACATCGCCGGAGCCGAGGCGGGCTACCCGCCCACCCGCCACCTCGACGCGTTCGAGTACCTCCAGCGGGAGAACGCCCACTTCACGATCCACGCGGGCGAGGCCTTCGGGCTCCCGTCGATCTGGCAGGCGATCCAGTGGTGCGGCGCCGACCGGCTCGGCCACGGGGTGCGGATCGTCGACGACATCAAGGTCGACGCGTCGGGCCACGCGGAGCTGGGCCGGCTGGCGGCGTACGTCCGCGACAAGCGGATCCCGCTCGAGATGTGCCCGTCCTCCAACGTGCAGACCGGTGCGGCCGCCTCGATCGCCGACCACCCGATCAAGCTGCTCGCCGACCTGCGGTTCCGGGTCACCATCAACACCGACAACCGGTTGATGAGCGGTACGTCGATGACCGGCGAGTTCATCAAGCTGCGCGACGCCCTCGGCTACGGCCTGCGCGACTTCGAGTGGTTCACCGTCAACGCGATGAAGTCCGCCTTTGCGCACTTCGACACCCGGTTGGCGCTGATCAACGACGTGATCAAGCCCTGGTACGCCGACCACGCCGGCTGATCAGCAGCTGATCGGCCGGCGTGGTCGCGGGGCGTCGTACTCAGGACCGGACGAGCTCCGGCTCCTGGTCGGGCACCGTCGGCTCCCACGTCTCCTCGTCGTCGTCGAGCATCGTGGTCTCGTCGAACGGGTCGTCGCCGCTGAGCGCCCGCGACAGCTGCTCGCGATCCAGGCTGCGCGTCCACGAGGCGACCAGGACGGTGGCGACGGCGTTGCCGGAGAAGTTGGTCAGCGCCCGCGCCTCCGACATGAACCGGTCGATGCCGACGATCAGGCCGACGCCGTCGACCAGGTCGGGACGGTGCGAGCTCAGGCCGCCCGCCAGGGTGGCCATGCCGGCGCCGGTCACGCCGGCGGCGCCCTTGGAGGCGATCATCATGAAGACCAGCAGGGAGACCTGCTCACCGATGCTGAGCGGGTCGCCGAGCGCGCTGGCGACGAAGAGCGAGGCCATCGTCAGGTAGATCGCGGTGCCGTCGAGGTTGAAGGAGTAGCCGGTCGGGACCACGACGCCGGCCGTGGCCTTGTCGACGCCGGCGTGCTCCATCTTCGCGATCAGCCGCGGCAGCGCGGACTCCGAGGAGGAGGTCGACACGATCAGCAGGTACTCGCGGGCGAGGTAGCGGGCGAGGGAGAAGATGTTGACGCCGGTGGCCAGCTTGAGGATCAGGCCGAGCAGCACGAAGACGAACAGGATGCAGGTGACGTAGAAGCCGAGCATCAGCACGGCCAGGCTCTTCAGCGCGCCGATCCCGGTCTCGCCGACGACGGCGGCCATCGCGCCGAACGCACCGATCGGCGCGGCCCACATGATCATCGCGAGCACCCTGAACACCAGGCGCTGCGCGTGCCCGACGCCCCGGAGCACGGGCTCGCCGCTGCGTCCCATCGCCTGCAGGGCGAACCCGACCAGGAGCGCGACGAACAGCGTCTGGAGCACCTCGCCGGAGGTGAGGCTGGAGAGCATCGACGTCGGGATGATGCCGACCAGGAACTCGGTGGTCGAGCCGTGCGCGGACTCGGCCTGGGCGGCGCCGTCGGCGGCGACGTCCGGGGTGACGGAAAGGCCGCTGCCCGGGTGCAGGATGTTGCCGACCAGGAGCCCGATCGCCAGTGCGGCCGTGGACATCACGATGAAGTACCCGAGCGCGAGGCCACCGACCTTGCCGACCTTCGCCGCGCTGCGCACCGAGCCGACGCCCAGCACGATCGTGCAGAAGATGACCGGTTGGATCATCATCTTGATGAGGCCGACGAACGCCTGGCCGAGCGGCTTGAGCGCCACGCCGAGATCGGGGGCGAGCGCGCCGACCGCGACGCCGAGGACGACCGCGGCGATGACCGCGAGGTAGAGGTAGTGGGTGTAGTCCCGCCGGCGCCTGCGAGTGGCGGGCTCCGGGCTCGAGATGTCGGTCATGGTTCCTCCATCGGTGTCGCGGGGCCGTCCCGGGACGTTGTCCATCGTCGGAAGTCATGTGACTGCGGTCACTCTTGTGTTCATTGAGTTCGCGGGCGGTGCGTCAGAATGCGGTCATGGCGTCCTCGGGCACTCGTCGCGAAGTGCCGGTCGCACGGCAGTTCCTGGTGCTGCAGGTGCTGCTGCTCGCGATCCTGGTGGCGGGCGCCGTCGTCCTGAGCTGGTACGACGCCCGCGGCGACGTACGCTCCGAGGCGCGTGACCGGGCGGTCGCGGTCGCCCAGGCGGTGGCCGACGCACCGACGGTCGTCGACGCCTTCGGCTCCGCGGACCCGACGCAGGTGCTCCAGCCCTACGCCGAGGAGGTACGCGGCGAGGCCGACGTCGACTTCGTGGTCGTGATGGAGCTCGACCGCACCCGCTACACCCACCCGGAGCCGGACCGGATCGGCGAGAAGTTCGTCGGCGATCTCGGCGGTGCGCCCGACGGGTACGTCTTCACCCAGCAGTTCACCGGCACCCTCGGCCCCTCGATGCGCGCCGTCGTCCCTGTCGAGCGCGACGGGAGCGTGATCGGCCTGGTCTCGGTCGGGATCAAGATCGACAGCATCAGCGACCGGCTCCGGCACGACCTGGTGCCGATCCTGGTGGCCGGGCTGCTGGCGCTGGTCGTCGGGGTGGTCGGCACCGGCCTGCTCACCCGGCGGCTCGCGCGGCAGACCCACGGCCTGGGTCCCGCCGAGCTGAGCCGGATGTACGAGTACCACCACGCCGTCCTGCACGCCGTCCGTGAGGGGCTGCTGCTCCTGGACGCCGACGACCGGGTCCAGCTCGCCAACGACGAGGCGGCCGACCTGCTCGGCCTCCCCGACGACGTGATCGGCCGGCCGCTGGCCGACCTCGACCTGCCGCCCGGGCTGATCGCGGCGGCGACGGGGCGGACGGTCGAGAGCGACGACGTCTACGTCGTCGGCGACCGGGTGCTCGTGGTCAGCTCGGCGCCGGCCGCGTGGCAGGGACGGGACGTGGGTGCGGTGGTGACCCTGCGCGACCACACCGAGCTACGGTCCGTCACCGGTGAGCTCGACACCGTGCGCGGCCTGACCGAGGCCCTGCGTGCGCAGAACCACGAGGCCGCCAACCGGCTGCACACCATCGTCTCCCTCGTCGAGATCGGCCGCACCGAGGAGGCCGTCGAGTTCGCGACCCGGGAGCTGGAGGTGGCACAGGTCCTCACCGACACCATGACCGACCGGGTCGGCGAGCCGGTGCTGGCAGCGCTGCTGCTCGGCAAGTCGGCGGAGGCCCGGGAGCGCGGCATCGACCTCGACCTCGATGCGGTCGCGCTGCCCGCGGGCGCCGCCGTGGAGCCGCGGGATCTCGTGACCGTGATCGGCAACCTCGTCGACAACGCCTTCGACGCCGTCGTCGGCCGGGGGTCGGCGCGGGTCCGGGTGCGGGTGTCCGAGGACGCGGGACGGGTCGTGCTGGTCGTCGAGGACAGCGGCGACGGCGTCCCCGCCGGCGCGGAGGAGCAGGTCACCGCCCGCGGGTGGAGCACCAAGGTGTCGGACGCACCGGGCGGAGGCGGCCGGGGGATCGGCCTCGCCCTGGTGGCCCAGGTCGCGCGTCGCTACGGCGGCGGCGTGCTGGTCGGCCGGTCATCGCTCGGTGGCGCGTCCTTCCGGGTGGAGCTGCCGACGGAGGTGACGCGGTGAAGGTGCGGGTGCTGGTGGTCGAGGACGAGGAGCTCGCCGCGGAGGTGCACGCGACGTACGTCGGACGGGTCGCCGGCTTCGAGGTCGCGGGTGTGGCCCGCTCGGCCACCGAGGCCGTGCGTCTCCTCGCCGGTGATCCGGACGTCGGCCTGGTGCTCCTCGACATGCACCTGCCGGACGGACACGGGCTCGGGCTGCTGCGCCGCCTGCGGGCCGAGGGCTTCACCGGCGACGTCATCGCGGTGACCGCGGCGCGCGACGCGGACGTCGTACGCCATGCGGTCGCGCAGGGTGTCGTCCTCTACCTGCTCAAGCCGTTCACCTTCGCGACGTTCAAGGCGAAGCTCGACCAGTACGCCGACTACCGCCGGCAGCTGTCGGTCTCCGAGGGCGAGGTCGCCCAGGACGAGGTCGACCGGATGTTCGGGGCGCTCCGCTCGCGGCCGGGCGCCGCCGCGCTGCCCAAGGGGATGAGCCCGGAGTCGATGGAGCGGGTCGTCGCCGCACTCCGGTCGGCCCCCGCGGGCATGTCCGCGACCGAGGTGGCGGAGACCGTCGGGACGTCGCGGGTCACCGCTCGCCGCTACCTGGAGCACCTCGCCGATGCCGGGCAGGTCGAGCGGGCGCCGCGGTACGGCAGCGCGGGTCGCCCGGAGGTCGAGTACCGCTGGGCCTGACGTCCGTCAATGTGGGCTCAGCAGACCGCCCAGAGGTGGGACCAGCCGGCGACGTCGACGCGGTGCTCGCGCCATCGGGCGGCGGCGACCTCGACCAGCCCGCCTCGGGCAGGGTCGAAGACGGTGACCGAGGCGCCGTCGTCGCCGTTGTCGGCGGCCGCGACGGCGAGGACGACGTGCCGGGGGAGCCACGCGTTGCCGACGTACACCCCGACGGGGCGGGTGGCGACCCGCTCGACCAGCTCGGCGTACGCGGCGACGGGCCGGAACCGCGCGGGTGCGGTGCGGACGTCCTCGCCGGTCAGCTCGGACAGTGCGGCGGCGAGGGCCCACGGCGGGGTGCCGAGGGCGCGGGGCCACGGGAGCTGGACGCCGCCGTTCGTCGCGGTGGTGGACGTGAGCTGGAGGTGGGCACGGCGGACCTCGGCCGGCAGGTCGAACGGCCGCCACCCGGGCTCGACGATCATCCGGGCGGCGACCACGCAGGTCGGTCCGCACGAGATTCCGTCCGGCTGCCGGAGCATGGCCGGTGCGACGTCAGCGGGCCAGGTCGGCATCGCCGTCGACCTCCGTCCGGGCCGTGAGCTCGACGTACGCCCGGTCGCCGGACGCCACCCGGCAGCCGGCCGCGGTGGCGCGGAGCACGATGTCGCGCTGGCCGCGGGCCAGCGCCAGCCCGCGGCGCACGAGCACCAGGGGAGCCTTGCGGCGCTCGCGCAGGTCGCGGGTGAGCCGGCGCCAGAAGGTCACGACCGCCGGCTGGGTGATGCAGTACGCCGCCGCGAGCACCCCCGCGTCGCGGCAGGCCGCGACCACGTCGGGCGCGAAGATCCCCTCGGCGCAGAACACCGGCGCGCCCCCGAGGTCGAGGTGCTGCGTGCCGGTCGCCCGGCTCGCCGAGATGGAGTAGACGGGGACGTCGACCACGCCCTCGCGGCACAGGGTGAGGAGCGCGGCCACGGCCTCCTCGCGCCGCCAGCTGTCCGGGTGGTCCCAGTCGACGAGCCCGTGGTTGGGGCCTTCCGCGATCAGCGGCAGCGACGGGTCGTCGCCGTCCTTGTAGAAGTCGTCGAGCCGCAGCGTCGGCCAGCCGTGGCCGTCGGCGAGCCGCTGGGCGAGCCGGGACTTGCCGGCCCCGGACGGGCCGGCGAGGACGATGACGCGAGCAGGCACCTGATCAAGACTAGTCGCCGGCGCGGCGTGGATCAGACCCCGATCGGGTGCCAGACCGTCTTGATCTCCACGAAGTCGGTCATCGTGGCCAGCGCGGGCGGGGAGGCGAAGTCGGGCTCGGTCGCCGGCGCGCGCCGGACCCGCTTGAGGTTGTCGGCGGCCGCGACCTCGAGCGCCGTGGCCAGGTCGTGGTCGCCGGCGACGCCGCCGAGGTCGATGGCGTTGACGTCCATGTGCGCCGCCAGCCACGGCCCGAGCGCCGCCGCGTCGCCGGTGAGGATGTTGACGACACCGCCGGGGACGTCGGAGGTCGCCAGCACCTCGGCCAAGGTTGACCGCCGGCAGCGGCCGGGAGTACGACGACACGACGACCGCCGTGTTGCCGGTGACGATCACCGGCGCGACGCACGCTGACCAGCCCGAGCAGGCTCGACGACTGCGGCGCGAGCACGCCGACCACTCCGGTCGGCTCGGGCGAGGAGATGGTTGAGGAACGGCCCGGCGACGGGGTTCTGCGTTGCCGACCACCTGGGCGAGCTTGTCGGCCCAGCCGGCGTACCAGACCAGCCGGTCGACGGCGGCGTCGACCACGGCGTTGGCCGCGGTCGGCGTACCTCCCTCGGACTGGCGCACCGCCTGCACGAACTGCGGGCGGCGGTCCTCCATCACCTCGGCGATCCGGTAGACGATCTGGGCCCGGTTGTACGCCGTCCGCCCGGACCAGCCGGGGAACGCCTTGCGGGCGGCGACGACCGCGTCGCGCACGTCCTTGCGCGACGCGAGCGCGGCGTTGGCGACGAACTTCCCCTTGCTGTCGGCGACCTCGTAGGAGTGACCGGACTCCGAGCGCGGGAACGCCCCGCCGATGTAGAGCTTGTAGGTCTTGCGGACGTCGATGCGAGCCATCAGCGGTTCGCCCCCTTGCTCGACTCGGTCTTGAGGTACGCGGCCAGGCCCTGCCGGCCGCCCTCGCGGCCGTAGCCGGACTCCTTGTAGCCGCCGAACGGGCTGGCGGGGTCGAACTTGTTGAACGTGTTGGCCCACACCACGCCGGCCCGCAGCCGGTCGGCGATCGCCAGGATGCGGGAGCCCTTGTCGGTCCACACGCCCGCCGAGAGGCCGTAGGGGGTGTTGTTGGCCTTCTCGACCGCCTCGGCTCGGCGTCCGGAACGTCAGCACCGACAGCACCGGCCCGAAGATCTCCTCGCGCGCGATCCGGTGGGCCTGGGAGACGCCGGTGAAGACGGTCGGCGGGTACCAGAAGCCCGACGTCGGCAGCTCGCACGGCGGGCGACCAGCGCTCGGCGCCCTCGGCGTCGCCGACCTCGGCGAGCGTCGCGGATCCGGGCCAGCTGCTCGGCGGAGTTGATCGCGCCGATGTCGGTGTTCTTGTCGAGCGGGTCGCCCACCCGCAGGGTGCCCATCCGGCGCTTGAGCCGGGCCAGCACCTCGTCGGCGACCGACTCCTGCACCAGCAGCCGCGACCCGGCGCAGCAGACGTGGCCCTGGTTGAAGAAGATGCCGCTGACGATGCCCTCGACCGCCTGGTCGATCGGCGCGTCGTCGAAGACGATGTTGGCGGCCTTGCCGCCCAGCTCGAGGGTGACCTTCTTGTCGGTGCCCGCCACGGTGCGGGCGATCGCCTTGCCGACCTCGGTCGAGCCGGTGAACGCGACCTTGTCGACGTCGTCGTGGGCGACGAGGGCCTGCCCGGTGGCGCCCGGCGCCGGTCACGATGTTGACGACCCCCGGCGGCAGGTCGGCCTGCTGGCAGATCTCGGCGAACAGCAAGGCGGTCAGCGGCGTGGTCTCGGCCGGCTTGAGGACGACGGTGTTGCCGCACGCGAGGGCGGGCGCGATCTTCCAGGCCAGCATCAGCAGCGGGAAGTTCCAGGGGATCACCTGGGCGGCGACGCCCAGCGGCTGCGGGTGCAGCGCCGAGGCCGGCGTACTCCAGCTTGTCGGCCCACCCGGCGTAGTAGAAGAAGTGCGCCGCGACGATGGGTACGTCGACGTCGCGGCTCTCCTTGATCGGCTTGCCGTTGTCGATCGACTCGAGCACCGCGAGCTCGCGGGCGCGCTCCTGGATGATCCGGGCGATCCGGTAGAGGTACTTCGCGCGCTCCCTGCCCGGCATCCGGGACCAGACGCGGATACGCCCGACGGGCGGCCTGGACCGCGAGGTCGACGTCGGCCTCGTCGGCCTCGGCGATCTCGGCGAGGGTCTCCTCGGTCGCGGGGTTGATCGACTTGAACGGGTGGCCGTGACCGTCGACGAAGTCGCCGTCGATGAACAGGCCGTAGGACGGCTTGATGTCGACGATGCTGCGCGACTCGGGGGCGGGCGCGTACTCGAAAGCCATGGGAATCAGTCCAGGGTGAAGTAGTCGGGGCCGCTGTAGCGGCCGGTGGCGATCTTGGTGCGCTGCATGAGCAGGTCGTTGAGCAGCGTGGACGCGCCGAAGCGGAACCACTCCGGCGTCAGCCAGTCGGGCCCGGCCACCTCGTTGACCATGACGAGGTACTTGATCGCGTCCTTCGTGGTCCGGATCCCCCCGGCCGGCTTGACGCCGATCATCGTGCCGGTCGCGTCGCGGTAGTCGCGGACCGCCTCCAGCATCACCAGCGTGACCGGGAGGGTGGCGGCCGGCTGGACCTTGCCCGTCGAGGTCTTGATGAAGTCGGCGCCGGCCATCATCGCCAGCCACGAGGCACGGCGGACGTTGTCGTAGGTCTGCAGCTCGCCGGTCTCGAAGATGACCTTGAGGTGGGCGTGGCTGCCGTCGGTCCGGACGCACGCCTCCTTGACGGCGACGATCTCCTCGAAGACCTGCAGGTAGTGGCCGGCGAGGAACGCGCCGCGGTCGATCACCATGTCGATCTCGTCGGCACCGGCCGCGACCGCGTCGCGGGTGTCGGCGAGCTTGACGTTCATCGAGGCCCTGCCGCTGGGGAACGCGGTCGCGACGGCCGCGACGTTGACCCGATCGCCGACGACCTCCTTCGCCGTCGCGACCATGTCGCCGTAGACGCAGACCGCGGCGACCGCCGGGCACGAGGGGTCGGCGGGGTCGGGTCGCAGCGCCTTGGTGGCCAGCGCCCGGACCTTGCCCGGGGTGTCCTGGCCCTCGAGGGTGGTGAGGTCGACCATCGTGATCGCGAGGTCGATCGCGTGGGCCTTCGCGGTGGTCTTGATCGACCGGGTCCCCAGTCCCGCGGCCCGCGCCTCGGCGCCGACCTGGTCGACGCCGGGGAGCCCGTGGAGGAACCGGCGGAGCGAGGCTTCGGTGGCCGCCACCTCGACAAGTTCAGGCATTGCCCCAGCATAGGGTTGGGGACTGTGGCGAGCGAAGTGGAACGGTTCCACCCGACCAGCGGTCGGCCGACCGGGATCCTCGGCCTGGTGGTCGTCGCCGTCGTTCTCATCACGGTCGTCGTCGACCAGGGCACCGGGATCCCGCCGTGGTTGGTGTCGGGCTGCGCGCTGGCGGCAACCGTCATCTGGGTCGTCCTGCTCCGGCCCGCGGCGTGGGTGGCCGGCACCGACCTGGTGCTGCGCAACATGCTGGACGTCCGTACGGTCCCGCTCGCGGCGATCGAGAGGGTCGCCGTCGGCCAGATGCTGGTCGTCGTCGTCGAGGGCCGGCGCTACTCCAACGCCGGCATCGGGCGGAGCCGTCGCCAGTCGCTGCGGGACGCCCGGCTCGGTGCGGACGCGCTGCCCGGTGAGAGCTCCTACGGCGCGTTCGTCGAGACCCGGCTCGCCGGGCTGTCCGAGGACGCCCGTGCGCGCGGCGAGCACGCGGGCGCCGTACGACGCCAGTGGGCGTGGCCCGAGATCACGGCGCTGGCCGTGACCGGGCTCGCGCTGGTCGTCGCGGTGCTCGTGGGCTGATGTCCTAACCGCGCAATTGCGCGGTTTGCGCAGCGGATGGTGGCGCGGGTTGCTCGAACGGCGCAATTGCGCGGCTTGCGCACCCAGATCGGCCGCAGACTGCTCGAACGGCGCAATTGCGCGGATTCGGCGGCGATCGGCACCCGTCACCCGCGCGGACCGACGTCAGATCCCCGCTGCTGCCATGACGTCGACGGCCAGCGCCGCCAGCCGCTCGGCGGCGGCGGCCCGGGCCGCGGCGACATCACGGTCGGCCACCGGGACCACGACCTCCAGGTAGCACTTGAGCTTCGGCTCGGTGCCGCTCGGCCGGACGACCACCCTCGCCCCGTCGGCGAGCCGGAACCGCAGCCCGTCGGTCGGCGGCAGGTCAGGGCTCCCGGCGCTCAGGTCGTCGGTGCCGACGACGTCGAGACCACCGAGCCCGGCCGGGGGGTCCGCACGCAGCCGGGTCATCGCGGCCGCGATCTCACCGAGGTCGGTCACCCGCACCGACACCTGGTCGGTGGCGTGCAGACCGTGCTCGACGGCGAGGTCGTCGAGGAGGTCGGGCAGGGTGCGGCCGTCGGCCTTCGCCTGCGCCGCGATCTCGCACAGCAGCAGCAGGGCGGACACCCCGTCCTTGTCGCGCACGTGCTCGGGGTCGACGCAGTAGCCGAGCGCCTCCTCGTAGCCGAACGCGAGGTCCGGCACCCGGCTGATCCACTTGAAGCCGGTGAGGGTCTCGGCGTAGGCCCGGCCGTGCGCCGCGGCGAGGCGACCGAGCAGCGAGGACGAGACGATGGACGTCGCGTAGGTGCCCGGCTTGCCCGAGGCCAGGAGGTACGACGCCAGCAGCGCTCCCACCTCGTCGCCCTTCAGCATCCGCCACCCCTCCGGCGTGGGTACGGCGGCCGCGCACCGGTCGGCGTCGGGGTCGTTGGCCACGACGATGTCCGCCCCGCTCCGTGCGGCCAGCTCGATCGCCAGGTCCATCGCGCCCGGCTCCTCGGGGTTGGGGAACGAGACGGTCGGGAAGTCGGGGTCCGGGTGCTCCTGCGGCTCGACCATCTTCGGCGCCGCGAACCCGGCCGTCTCCAGGACCTGCGCCACCGAGGTGCCGCCGACGCCGTGGAGCGGCGTGTAGATGACGGTGAGGTCGCGCGGCCCGTCGGCGGCGAGGCCGGCGACGGTGTCGAGGTAGGAGTCGACGATCTCGTCGCCGAGCACCCGGCCGGCGTCACCCCGCGGCACCGATGCGAGCGACCCGATCGCGGCGATCCGCGCCGCGATCTCCACGTCCGCGGGCGGCACGATCTGCGACCCGTCGCCGAGGTAGACCTTGTAGCCGTTGTCCTGCGGCGGGTTGTGGCTCGCGGTCACCATCACCCCGGCGACGCACCCGAGCTCCCGGATGGCGAACGCGAGGATCGGCGTCGGCAGCGGGCGGGGGAGCAGCAGCGGGCGGAACCCCGCACCCGACATCACCTCCGCCGTGTCGCGCGCGAAGACGTCGGAGAGGTGGCGGGCGTCGTACCCGATCACGACGGGGCTGCCCGCCGGCGCGCCGGAGTCCCGGAGGTACGCCGCGAGCCCGGCCGCCGCGCGCAGCACGACGGCGCGGTTCATCCGGTTCGGGCCCGCGCCCAATGCACCGCGGAGACCGGCGGTGCCGAACTCGAGGGTGCCCCGGAACCGGTCCGCCAGGTCGGCGACGGCTGCCGCGTCCCCGCCGGCGGCGGCCTCGACGATCGCGGTGAGCTCCGCCCGCGTGTGTTCGTCCGGATCCTCGTCGAACCAGGTGGTGGCACGCGTCAGGAGGACGTCGACGTCGGGTGTGGTCATGACCGGCCACGTTAGTGCCCCGCGGTCCGTCGGCGGGCGATGAGCAACCATGGTGGGGTGCGCCGGTTCTCGTTCTCTGCCTCGTGGCTGGTGCCGGCGCCCGCGGCGGAGACCCGGGACGTCCTCCTCGACCTCGAGCGCTACCCGGAGTGGTGGCCGCAGGTGCGGGCCGTCGCCCGCCTGGGCCCGGACACGGCGCGGGTGCTGTGCCGCTCGGCGCTTCCCTACACGCTCGACCTGGTGCTCGACGCCGTCTCGCGGGAGCTGCCGACGGTCGAGGTCGCGGTCAGCGGCGACCTGACGGGCTGGGCGCGGTGGACGCTCGTCCCGGAGGACGGCGGGACCCGGATGGACTTCCGGCAGGAGGTGGGTACGCGCGGCGTCCTCGCGGCTGCGTCGTACGTCGCCCGCCCGCTTCTCGAGTGGAACCACGCCCGGATGATGGCCGGCGCCGAGGCCGGCCTGCGACACCGGCTTGGTCGCCCGTCGGGATGACACACCCCGGAGATCCTGCTCCGCTATGTTCTCCGGCGGTGCTCGGGACGGCACAGGAGAAACGGGATGCGATCCACGACCCGTCGGTGGGAGCTGGTCCTCGACCGCACGATCCTCGGCTGCGCCGCGTTCATCCTGCTGATCCAGCTCATCGGGGTGCTCAACGCGCTCGGCAGCGCCGGTCCCGGTGCCGAGGCGTACGTGCTCATGGTCGCCGCCTCGGTGGTGGTGCTCCTCGGGGCCTGCGCGGTGGCACTGGCCGGAACCCGGCCCGAGCAGGTGGCGCCGCTCGCGGCTCTCGCGGGTGCGCTGGGCGTGGCGGCGGCCGCCGCGGCGACCCACTCCGGGGACGTCCCTGAGTTCGCCGAGCTGCTGCTCCCGGCCAACACGATCCAGGCGCTCCAGATCGCGGCCCTCGTCTTCGTCGTACACCCCTCGCGGGCGGTCGCGCTCGTGCTGCTCACCGGGCCGGCGTTCGTGGCGATGCGCTGGATCGCGGGCGACCGCGACGTCCTGGTCAGCATCGACCTGTGGGTGCTGCCGGCGGCGTCGTCCATCGCCCTGGTCGTTGCGTTCTCGGTGCTGCGTGCCGGCGCCGTCCGCGCCGGGACCCTCGCCGACGAGGCACGCGCCGCCGCGCGACGCGCCGCGGCCCTGGCCGAAGCCGACGCCGCGGTCGACGAGGCGCGCCGTCTGGTGCACGACGACGTGATCACGGCCCTGCGCTGCATCGAGCTCGACCTGGAGCGCGACGCCGTGGCGCGCGCGTGCCGCTCGGCCCTCGATGCCCTCGACGCAGGATCGTCGGGGCCGACGGCCCGGACCACCGGTGAGCTCGTCGGGTCGCTCGCCCGGGCCGCTCCGGTGACGGTCGAGCCGGTCGTGCGCGAGTGGTCCCTGGTTCCCCCGGCCCGGGTCGTCGCCGCGTTCGAGGGCGCCGCGAGCGAGGCGCTGCGCAACGTCGCGCGCCACGCAGGAGTCGACCGGGCGGAGGTGCGCGCGTCCACGGTCCGGAGCAGGTGCGTGCTCGAGGTGCGGGACGAGGGGGGTGGCTTCGCGCCGGGTGCCGGGCCGGGCTTCGGCGTCAGCACGTCCGTCGTCGGGCGGATGACGGAGGTCGGCGGCGCGGCCGAGATCGACACAGGTCCGCGCGGAACCGTCGTACGCCTCTCCTGGCCGGGACTGCCGGACCCGGACGCCGACCACGCGCACGCCAGCCCGCTGCGGTTCGACCGTCTCCGCACCTATCTCCTCGTCGGCGCCGCCCCGGTCCTCGCCAACACCTATCTCGCCGCCCGCTTCCCCGGAATGATGCCGCTGCTCGGCTGGGCGGTCGCCCTGTCCGTGGGCGGTCTGCTCGCCGCCACCGCGCTTCTCCTCAGCCGCCGGCCCGCGCGGCCCCTGGAGGTGGTCGGGCTCGGTGCCGTGGTGTCGGTCCTGGTGGCCGGCGGGCTGACCCTCGCCGACGACGGTGCGCTGCTCTCCGCCGAGTCCTGGGTCGTCGGGTACGGCGCCGTGGTGCTCGCCCTGGTGGCGTTCGAGGCGCGTTGGTGGGCGGGCCTGGTCGCGATGGCACTCGAGGTCGGGACCGTCGTCGTGTCCGCGGCGCTGGACCCGTCGCTCGCCCCCCTCGAACCGGTGGGCGCGCTCGTCACACCCGTCGTCGTGGTGGGGCTGGCCACGGTCCTCGGGACCGGGCTGCGGCGCGGTCGCGCCGCCATCGAGCTCACCGAGACCGTGCTCGCCGCCCAGGACGAGGACCGGGCCTGGCGGTCCGGCCGCGCGGCAGCCCGCGAGGTGCACCTGGAGCACCTCCGCACCGACGTGGTGCCCTTCCTCGAGGCGGTGGTCGCCGAGGGTGGGGATGCGACGGTCGTCGGGAGCGACCCGGCGCAGACGGCGCGGGTCCTCGGCGAGCTGTGCCGCGACGACCTGCACCTGGCCCGGCCGCTCCCCGCCGGGACCCGTGCGGTGGTCCGCAGAGCGCGGGAGCGCGGTGTGACCGTCAGCATCCGCGCTGCCGGGCACCGGTTCACGTTCCCCGACCAGGTCTGGTCGGCCCTGGAGGAGGTGCTGGCGTCCACGGCCGCCGGACACGTCGTGACCGTGCTGCCGCCCCACCGGGTCGGCGACCCGGTGCGGATCGTCGCGGTCCCACCGGTCCCCGCCGGGACCGGCGGCGGACAGCGGGTGAGCCGGGACCGGTTCCGCACCACGATCCGGCTGTCGGCGGAACCGCCGACTGGCGCGGCCGACCACCTCGGTGTCCGATGAGCCCATGATCCGGGTCGCGACCATCGACGACCACGAGGTCGTCCGGGAGGGGATCGGCGCCAGGATCGCCGCGACCGCGCCGGACCTGATGGTGGTGGCGTCGACCGGCGGCGTCGAGGAGTACGCCGCCTCGGGGGTGGTCGCGGACGTCGTGCTCCTCGACCTGCGGCTGTCCCGCGGCGACTCGCTGGACGCCATCCCGGGCCTGGTCGCGGCCGGCGCCCGGGTCCTCATGCACACGACCGAGGACCGCCCCGTCCCGCTCCGCCGCGCGATCGAACGGGGCGCCAGCGGTCTGCTGCTGAAGAGCGACCCGCTGGACACCGTCGTCGACGGGGTCCGGCGGGTGGCCGCCGGGGAGTTCTACTGCTCGGGCGCGCTCGCGCACGCGCTCCTGACCGACCGCAGCGCGGTCGCCGACCTGTCGCCACGGCAGGTGGAGATCCTCGAGGCGCTGGCCGACGGGCTCGACTACCGGGGTGTCTCCGCGCTGATCGGCGCGAGCGAGGCCGCGGTCAAGACGCATCTCGGGCGGATCCGCGACAAGTTCCGCACGATCGGGATCGAGCCCGGCAACTCCCACCACCTGACCCGGATCGCCAAGGACCAGGGGCACCTGGACTAGGCGCTGTCGTCGGTGAGCGGACGGAACCGCCGCAGGCGCAGGCTGTTGGTCACGACGAACACCGACGAGAAGGCCATCGCCGCGCCCGCGAGCATCGGGTTGAGCAGCCCGGCCGCGGCCAGGGGCAACGCAGCCACGTTGTAGGCGAACGCCCAGAAGAGGTTGCCCTTGATCGTGGTGAGCGTTCGCCGGGAGAGCCGGATCGCATCGGCGGCGACCCGCAGGTCGCCACGCACCAGGGTGAGATCGCTCGCCTCGATCGCCACGTCGGTCCCGGTGCCCATCGAGAGGCCGAGGTCGGCCTGGGCCAGTGCGGCGGCGTCGTTGACGCCGTCACCCACCATCGCCACGACCCGACCCTGGGATTGGAGCCGCTTGACCACGTCGACCTTGTCGGCGGGCAGCACGTCGGCGATCACGGTGTCGGGGGACACCTCGATGCCGACCTCCCGGGCGACCGCCTGGGCCGTGGCCTCGTTGTCGCCGGTCAGCAGCACGGGTCGCAGGCCCAGGGCGCGAAGCTGGCTGATCGCCTCCGCTGAGGTCGGCTTGACGGCATCGGCGACGACGAGCAGGCCGCGCGCCTCGCCGTCCCAGCCGACCGCGACCGCAGTCGCACCGTCGGACCGCGCGTCCCGGAAGGCCTCGTCGAGCCGCGACGGCAGGTGCTGCGACCACTCCTCGAGCAGCCGCGGTCGCCCGACCAGGACCGCACGGCTGCGATCACCGTCGACCACGACGCCCTGGACCCCGAGTCCCTCGATGTTGGAGAAGCCCTCGACCGGCGGCAGCGTGCCGGCCCGCTCGCGGGCGGCGCCGGCGATCGCTCGCGCGATCGGGTGCTCGGAGGCGTCCTCCAGCGCGCCGGCCATCCGCAGCACCTCGTCGGCGTCCTGACCGTCGGCGGCGACGACGTGGAGCAGCGTCATGTGTCCCGTGGTCACGGTGCCGGTCTTGTCGAGCACGATCGTGTCGATGCTGCGGGTCGACTCCAGGACCTCGGGCCCCTTGATCAGGATGCCGAGCTGGGCTCCGCGGCCCGTGCCGACCATCAGCGCGGTGGGCGTCGCGAGACCGAGCGCGCAGGGGCACGCGATGATCAGGACCGCGACGGCAGCGGTGAACGCGGGGGCGAGCCCGCCTCCGGTGCCGATCCAGAACCCCAGCGTGCCCACCGCCAGGGCGATCACGATCGGCACGAAGATCCCCGACACCCGGTCGGCGAGGCGCTGCACCGCCGCCTTGCCGTTCTGCGCGTCCTCGACGAGACGAGCCATCTGGGAGAGCTGGGTGTCCGACCCGATCCGGGTCGCCCGGACCACCAGGCGACCACCGGCGTTGACGGTGGCTCCGACGACGCCGTCGCCCGGTCCGACCTCGACGGGCACCGACTCGCCGGTGAGCATCGAGACGTCGACCGCGGAGCTCCCCTCCTCGACGACTCCGTCGGTCGCGATCTTCTCGCCGGGGCGCACCACGAACCGGTCGTCGACGGCGAGCTGCTCGGTCGGGACGAGCACCTCGACCGGACCGGTCGTACCGGGCCGGAGGACGGCCACCTCCTTGGCGCCGAGCTCGAGCAGCGCGCGCAGGGCTGCGCCGGCCCGACGCTTGGACCTGGCCTCGAAGTAGCGCCCGGCCAGGATGAACGTCGTCACGCCGGCTGCGGCCTCGAGGTAGATGTTCCCCGACCCGTCGGTGCGGGCGACGGTCAGCTCGAACGCGTGGGTCATGCCGGCGACGCCCGCGGTGCCCCAGAACAGGGCGTAGAGCGACCAGCCCAGCGCCGCGAGCGTGCCGAGCGACACCAGCGTGTCCATCGTCGACGTGCCGTGCCGCAGGTTGACCCACGCTGCCCGGTGGAAGGGCCATGCGCCGTACGCGACGACCGGAGCGGCCAGGGTCAGGGACAGCCACTGCCAGTTGGTGAACTGCCAGGCCGGGACCATCGCGAGCGCGATGACCGGGACCGTCAGCACCGCCGAGATCACCAGCCGGTCGCGGAGCGACCGGGTCGGATCGTCGGCGTCGGATGCCGCCGTGTCGGTCCCGGCCTGCTCAGCCCGGGGGAGTACGGCGCCGTAGCCGGCCTGCTCGACCGTTCGCACCAGCTCGGCGGGGTCGAGGGCCTCGGGGAAGGTCACCTTGGCCTTCTCCGTCGCGTAGTTGACCGTCGCGACCACGCCGTCCAGCTTGTTGAGCTTGCGCTCGATGCGGTTGGCGCACGAGGCGCAGGTCATGCCACTGATCGCGAGCTCGACGTCGGTCGTCGTGGGGGACGGGCCCGGTGGGCTGGCGAGGGTGCTCATGTCCTTTTCCTTGGTCTGCGTGTGATCAGTGGTCGGCGTGACCGTGGTCGGACTCGTCCCCGGTCTCGTCGGTCGACGAGTCGGGATCGGCCGAGCCGGTGGCCGTGACGGTGAAGGCCGCCGTGCGCACGACGCCCTCGTGCTTGAAGTCGAGGTAGAGGTGGTAGCGGTCGGCACTCGGGACCTCGGCGTAGAACACGACGTCGGGGCCCGGCTCCGTCTCGCCGTCGTCCGGAGTGCCGTCGGGGTGGACGTGCAGGTAGGCGAGGTCGGCCGACCGGAGCGCCACCAGGTGGCCGTACGCGCCGAGGTAGGGCTCGAGATCGGTGACCGGCCGACCGTCACGGCTCACGCTGAGGGTGAGCTCGGCGTCCTCCCCGGCCGCGAGGTCCCCGTCGAGCGTGACCGTGTAGCCGTCGACGGTCGCCGTCCGGACGTCGTCCGTCGGTGCGGCCGGCTCGTAGTCACCCCGAACGGCGAGGTCGTGGCCGAGGGTGATGGCCTCGGCGCCGGTCGCCTTGAAGTCGGCGAAGAGGCGCCACTGGCCGGAGGTGAGGTCGAGCGTGGTCGACCACGTGCCGTCGGCCGCCCGTTCGGGGTGCACGTGCTGGAATCCGGTGAAGTCGCGTCGCACGGCGATGAGGTGGAGCTCCTTCTCGTGCTCCACGTCGTAGTCGGACACGGGGTCCCCGTCCGGACCCTCGATGGTGAACGACACCGGCCGTGCGGACCCTGGCGTCTCCGTGAGGCGGTCCAACCGGAAGGTGTAGCCGTTCTGCGAGACCATCAGGCCCTTGGGCACCGGGGTGGCAGTCGTCGAGCCGTGGCCCGCATCGTCGCCGTCCATCGAGCCGTGGCCACCGTCGTCGCCGTCCATCGAGCTGTGGTCGGTGTCCGGCGTGACGTCGACCGGGCCGACCGCCTTCCCGATGCCGACCGCGGCGCCGAAGACGACCGCGAGCGCGGCGAGGAACCCGATGATCTTGGCCGGAGTGCTCATGCCAGCGCGTACCCGGCTTCCTCGACAGCAGCCCGCACGGCGGCGTCGTCGACGGGTTCACTGCTCGTGACGGTGAGGTTGCCGGTCTCGAGGACGACCTCGACGCCCTGGACGCCGGGGATCTCCTCGACCTCCTCGGTGACGGAGGCGACGCAGTGTCCGCACGTCATGCCGGTGACGGTGTAGGTCTGGGTGGTGCTCATCGTCGAGTTCCTCTCGGTCCGCTGTCCGTCCATGGTCGGACGATGCTGCGCTGTGCTCAATACAATACCCCCCTAGTGTATCCACTGCAAGGCAGCGGGCGCGGCGAGGTGCGCTCGGAAATACGGGTACCGGGTACAGTGAGCGAGCCCGGACCTGCCGTCGGGCGAGACGCACGAGAGGCTGCCGATGACTGAGTCGCCGCACCACCACGGCTACATCCACCGCAAGGACGACTACCTCCGGCGACTGCGCCGGATCGAGGGCCAGGCGCGCGGGTTGCAGAGGATGGTGGAGGAGGAGAAGTACTGCATCGACATCCTGACCCAGATCTCTGCCATCACGAAGGCGCTGCAGTCGGTCGGGCTCGGGCTCCTCGAGGAGCACCTCGGTCACTGCGTCCTCGACGCCGCCGCGGCCGGCGGTCCCGAGGCGGAGGCGAAGCTCAAGGAGGCGGCCGACGCCATCGCTCGGCTCGTCCGCTCCTGACGGCGCCGAACGCTAGATCAGGGGTACGACGCGGCTGAGCAACCCGCCCATCCGGCTGGCCGCGGCGCGGCCCGCCTCGAGCACCTCGGCGTGGTCGAGCGGCTCACCGGTGATACCGGCGGCGAGGTTGGTCACGAGGCTGATGCCGAGCACCTCCATGCCCGCCTCCCGCGCGGCGATCGCCTCGAGCGTGGTGCTCATGCCGACCAGGTGGCCGCCGATCACGCGGACCATGCCGATCTCGGCCGGCGTCTCGTAGTGCGGCCCGGGGAACTGGACGTAGACGCCTTCGTCGAGGGACGGGTCGATCTCCTGGCACAGGCCGCGGAGCCGGGCGGAGTAGAGGTCGGTGAGGTCGACGAAGGTGGCGCCGACGATGGGGGAGCGGCCGGTCAGGTTGATGTGGTCGCTGATCAGCACCGGCGTCCCGGGGCTCCACGTCTCCTTCAGGCCGCCGCAACCGTTGGTCAGCACGATCGCCCGACACCCGGCCGCGGCCGCCGTACGGACCGCGTGGACGACGGCGTGGACGCCCTTGCCCTCGTAGTAGTGGGTGCGGCTGAGGAACACCAGGAGCTGCCGGTCGCCGTCGGGGCCGGTGGCCCGGATCGAGCGGATCTGGCCGGCGTGGCCGGCGACCGCGGCTGCGCTGAAGCCCGGCAGGTCGGTGGTCTCGATCTCCGCGGTCGCCTCCCCGAGCGCGTCGACGGCGGGCAGCCAGCCCGAGCCGAGGACCAGCGCCACGTCGTGGCGGGCGACGCCCGTCAGCTCGGCGAGGCGGGCGGCGGCCTGGTCGGCGAGGTCGTACGGCGAGGGCGCGTCGGTCACGGAGGGTGACTCTAGTCGCGTCCGCGAACCTGCCGGAGGTAGGCGGCGGCGTCCTCGTTCCAGGTGCGGCCGAACTCGTCGGGAAGCGGGCCGTCCTCACCGGCCACCAGGTAGACCAACGAGTCGTCGCTCGCCGAGTCCTGGTCCGGCGTGCGGTACCGGACGGAGACGTCGAGGCTGGAGCCGTCCGGCTCCTGGGCGAGCTCGTCGATCTGGGCGCGGATGACGGGCCACAGGAGCTCGCCGTACCGCTCGGGGGTGAGCTCCTGCGGCCGGATCACCCCGGGCAGCTCGATGGTCGTGTCGCGGCTGAGGCCGCGACCCGAGCTGTCGACGTCGAGGTAGAGGTCGACCACGACGGCCGGGTCGGGGACGAGGTCCGCGGTCGCGGCGTACTCCTCCCACAGCTCGATCGCCCCGGTCGTCATTCGGTCCGCGGCGTGGAGCCGGAACCACCGGGCGCCGTCACCTTCCTCCGGCGCGTTGCCGAGGACGAGCCAGCGGACCTCGCTCGCCCAGGTCTGCTCGAGGAGTCCTCGAGCGGTGTCGCTCACGGCGTCGGGACCTTCGCCCGGACCCGTGATGTCGATGCTCCCGCCGGTGCGGAGGCTCACCGTGGCGTCGGGAAACGTCTCGGTCGCCCCCAGGAAGATCTCCGCCCGGGACGCTGCGTCGATGTCGACCGTGCCGCTCTCGTGCAGGAGGTGGTCGTGCTGCTGGGTGTCCTCCCACGGGACCAGCCCGGCGTCCTGGAACACCCGGTGCCGTGCCGGAGCGACCTCGTCCAGCTCCTCCAGGATCCGGGTCAGCTCCTCGACGCTCACCTCGGCCTCGGTGTCCACCACCGCCACCGTCACCGGATCGGACTCGTCACTGATCGACTCGTCGCCGACCTCGGCGTCGAGGACGCCCGGCAGCTGCTCGATCCGCCTCTCGTCGCCGGTTCCGACCCGCCGCTCCTCGGTCGGGTCGCTCGGCCGCCGGGGGGCGTCGCCTCCGTCCGTGCAGCCGCCGAGCAGGCAGCCGGCGACGGCTGCGGCGAGAGCGGCGGCGAGCCGGGTACTGCGGTGCACAGGACCAGCCTGCCCTGTCCGCGGTCAGGTCACAGGCCGGTGGACCGGCAGGGCCGGCGTCGCAGCGCGGCGACGTAGTCCATCGGCGCGTCGGCCGCCTCGGCGGCGTTGGCCAGCACCCCGAGGTACGACGCCGACGGCAGCCCGCCCTCGTAGGCGTCGAGCACGTAGGTCCAGGCGACGACCTCACCGGTCATCGTCGCGACGCGGACCTTGACCTTGCGGTAGAGGCCGGAGTCCGCGGACTCCCACTCGTCGAGGCTTCCCTCGTCCTGCGGCGTCACGTCGTAGACCGCGACGAAGACCTGGTCCAGCGGGTCAGGGACGATCGTGGCCAGCGCGCCGTCCCATCCGTGCTCCTCGCCGCCGAACGTCATCCGCCACCCGGTCAGCCACCCGGTCGTCTGCAACGGGGAGTGGGGGCAGCGCTCGCTCATCCGGGCGGGATCGAGGTTGGTCCCGTAGGCGGCGTACGACGTCACGGCGCTCAGGCTAGTGCCCCTAGCCAGCGTGCCTGCGGCTGACACTAGGCTGAGGTCCGTGACCCACTTCGATGTCCTCGTCCTCGGCGCCGGTCCCGGAGGGTACGTCGCCGCCATCCGCGCCGCCCAGCTCGGCAAGTCCGTTGCCGTGGTGGAGAAGAAGTACTGGGGCGGCGTCTGTCTCAACGTCGGCTGCATCCCGTCCAAGGCGCTGCTGAAGAACGCCGAGCTCGCGCACACGCTCACCCACGAGAAGGCCAAGTTCGGCATCGAGGGCGACGCGACGATGGCGTTCGGCCCGACGCACGCGCGGTCGCGCCAGGTCTGAGCGCCGGCATCGTCAAGGGCGTCCACTACCTGATGAAGAAGAACAAGATCACCGAGATCGACGGATGGGGCACGCTGACCGGCCCGAAGAGTGTCGACGTGACGCGCTGACGGACGGCGAGGTGACGGCGTACACCTGCGACAACCTGATCATCGCCGCCGGCGCCACCGTGCGGCTGGTGCCGGGTGTGACGCTCAGCCGCCAACGTGGTCACCTACGAGGAGCAGATCCTCGACGAGAACCTCCCCGGCTCGATCATCATCGGCGGCTCCGGCGCGATCGGCGTCGAGTTCGCCTACGTGCTGAAGAACTTCGGCGTCGACGTCACGATCGTCGAGTTCCTCGACCGGATGGTCCCGACCGAGGACGCCGACGTCTCCAAGGAGCTCGCGAAGCACTACAAGAAGCTCGGCGTGAAGGTGCTACGTCCGACCGCGGTGAAGAGCGTCGAGGACACTGGTTGCGGCGTGCGGGTCACGGTCGCGCCGGCCGGTGGCGGTGAGGAGACGGTGCTGGAGGCCGACAAGTTCCTCGCCGCGTTCGGCTTCGCGCCGCGGGTCGAGGGCTACGGTCTCGAGGCCGCCGGGGTCGCGCTGACCGACCGCGGGGCGATCGCGATCGACGACCGCTGCCGCACCAACGTCGAGGGCGTCTACGCCATCGGCGACGTCACCGGCAAGTTCATGCTGGCCCACGTCGCCGAGGCGATGGGCATCGTCGCGTCCGAGACGATCGCCGGCGCCGAGACGATGCCGATCGACTACGACTTGGTGCCGCGGGCGACGTACTGCCAGCCGCAGATCGGCTCCTTCGGCTACTCCGAGCAGCAGGCCAAGGAGAAGGGGTACGACGTCAAGACCGCGACGTTCCCGTTCTCGGCCAACGGCAAGGCCCAGGGCCTGGGCGAGGCGGTCGGCTTCGTCAAGATCGTCGCCGACGCCGAGTACAACGAGATCCTCGGCGCCCACATGATCGGGCCCGACGTGACCGAGCTGCTGCCGGCGCTGACCCTCGCGCAGAAGTGGGACCTCACCGCGGACGAGATCGGGCGCAACGTGTTCGCTCACCCGACGCTGACGGAGGCGGTCAAGGAGGCCGTCCACGGCATCGCCGGCCACATGATCAACCTCTGAGTCCAGCGACGGTCCGAGGAACGAGGACGGTCGCGTCGGGCGAAGAGGTCGAGGGCGCGTTCGCGCGAGGTACGAGCGCGGAACCGCGTGTCTCGAGACCCAGTCACTGATGACGCGGGGAATGGTCGCCGCGTCTGCCCCGCGGTAGCGCTGCTGCAACAATGACCGACATGTCGAGCTCCCAGACCCCGGCACCGTCCCACGTCGTCATCGTGGGCGGTGGCCCGGGCGGTTACGAGGCGGCCCTGGTCGCCGCACAGCTGGGTGCGGACGTCACGGTCGTCGACTCCGACGGTGTCGGTGGCTCGGCGGTGCTGACCGACTGCGTGCCGAGCAAGACGCTCATCGCCACCGCGGAGCTGATGACCGAGATGTCGGAGGCGTCCGAGCTGGGGGTCGAGTCCCGCGACCACGCGGGCGACGTCGCCACCGGTGTTCACGTCGACCTGCCGAAGGTCAACGCGCGGGTCAAGCGGCTGGCGGCCGAGCAGTCGGCCGACATCGCCGGCCGGCTCGAGCGCGACGGCGTCAGGGTCGTGACCGGCCGCGGCCGGCTCGACGGCCCGGCCACGGTCGTGGTCGAGCGCAGCGACGGCAGCTCCGAGCGGCTGGCTGCCGACGCCGTCCTCGTCGCCACCGGGGCGTCGCCGCGCACGCTCCCGACGGCGCAGCCCGACGGCGAGCGGATCCTGACCTGGGAGCAGGTCTACGACCTCGACGAGACTCCGTCCGAGCTCGTCGTGGTCGGGTCCGGGGTGACCGGCGCCGAGTTCGCCAGCGCCTACCTCGCGCTCGGCATCCCGGTGACCCTGGTGTCCTCCCGCGACCGGGTCCTGCCCGGTGAGGACGCCGACGCCGCCCAGGTGCTCGAGGACGTCCTCAAGCGGCGCGGCATGACCGTGCTCGGCCAGTCCCGGATGGCGTCGGTCACGCGGTCCGGCGACGTGGTCACCGTGACCCTCGCCGACGGCCGCGAGGTGACCGGCTCCCACTGCGTCCTCGCGCTCGGCTCGGTGCCCAACACCGCGGACCTGGGGTTGGAGGAGGCAGGAGTCCGGCTCGACGCCGGCGGATTCGTCGAGGTCGACCGGGTCTCACGGACCGCAGCCCGGGGCGTGTACGCCGCCGGCGACTGCACCGGCGTGCTGATGCTCGCCTCGGTGGCCGCGATGCAGGGCCGGATCGCGATGTGGCACTTCCTGGGCGATGCGGTGGCGCCCCTCGACCTCAAGCGGGTCGCGTCCAACGTCTTCACCGCCCCGGAGATCGCCACGGTCGGGTGGTCGCAGCGCGCGATCGACGC
Organism: uncultured Actinomycetota bacterium; assembly: GCA_963830735.1. GTDB lineage: Bacteria > Actinomycetota > Actinomycetes > Propionibacteriales > Nocardioidaceae > Nocardioides. The sequence goes on along the minus strand of CAWHNG010000002.1, from coordinate 2,239,373 downwards.
CGGCGAGATCGCGGCCGAGATCGTCAGTCTTCCGCTGCGCACCAACCCTCGCGCGAAGATGCAGGGCGTCCAGGACGGATTCGTCAAGCTTTTCTGCCGGCCTGCCACCGGAATCGTGATCGGGGGGGTCGTCGTCGGCCCGCGGGCCAGCGAGCTGATCCACCCGGTCTCGCTGGCGGTCTCCGAGCAGCTGACGGCCGATCAGCTGGCCCGAGCGTTCACGGTCTACCCGTCGATGAGCGGGTCGGTTGCCGAGGCTGCGCGGCGCTTGCACCATTTCTGAGCCATTACTCACCGGTTTTTCTGACAGGATGACGGCCATGCGCGTGCACCTTGGCTGCGACCACGCTGGCCTGGAACTCAAAGAACACCTGACCAACTGGCTCACCGAGCACGGGTACGAGCCGGTCGATCATGGCCCCTTCGTCTACGACGCCGTCGACGACTACCCCGTCTTCTGCCTGCGGGCAGCCGAGGGCGTGGTCAAGGATCGCGGCGAGGGCCTGGACAGTCTCGGCGTGGTGATCGGCGGCTCCGGCAACGGGGAGCAGATCGCGGCCAACAAGGTGAAGGGCATCCGTTCCGCGCTCGCGTGGTCGGAGGCGACGGCCGCGTTGGCGCGCGAGCACAACGACGCCTGGGTGGTCGCGGTCGGTGGCCGGCAGCACACCCTGGACGAGATGACCCGCCTGGTCGAGGTCTTCCTCAGCACGCCGTTCAGCGGCGACGAGCGCCATGTGCGCCGGATCGAGCAGATGGCGTCGTACGAGGAGACTCGCGAGCTGCCGCCGCTGCCCGAGTCCGCTCTGGACGCCGGGGCCGATGCCTGAGGGGCACACCCTCCATCGTCTCGCCCGCGCCATCGCGGAGGTCTTCGGTGGCCGCCCCGTCCGCGTCGCCAGTCCCCAGGGCCGGTTCGCCGAGGGCGCCGCGCGCCTTGACGGCGCGCGCCTGGTCGGCGCCGAGGCCTGGGGCAAGCACCTGTTCATCGGGTTCGACAACGACCTCTTCATCCGCGTCCACCTCGGCCTCTACGGCACCTTCGACATCACGAGGGACGTCGAGCAGGTGCCGGAGCCGATCGGCCAGGTCCGGCTCAGGCTGGTCGCCGGCGACGACGGTACGGCGTCGTACGCCGACCTGCGCGGAGCGACGACGTGTGCCGTCGTCACTGCCGCCGAGCGGGACGCCGTCGTCGCCCGCACCGGGCCCGACCCGCTGCGGCCGGACGCCGATCCGGGCCGTGCCTGGGCCCGGATCAGCCGGAGCAGCGCGCCCATCGGCACGCTCCTGATGGACCAGTCGGTGCTCGCCGGCGTGGGCAACGTCTACCGTGCCGAGCTCCTCTTCCGGCATCGGGTCCACCCGCTGCGACCCGGACGCACCCTGCGCGTCGGCCAGTGGCGGGCGATGTGGAGCGACCTGGTCGCCCTGATGGCCGACGGAGTCCGGAGCGGACGGATCGACACCGTGCGCCCGGTGCACACCCCGGAGGCGATGGGGCGGCCGCCGCGGGTCGACGACCACGGGGGAGAGGTCTACGTCTACCGGCGGAGCGGTCAGCCGTGCCACGTGTGCACGGGTCCGGTCCGCACGGCCGTGCTCGGCGGCCGCAACCTGTTCTGGTGCTCGCGTTGCCAGCCCGTGTTCCGGTCGCGGGCGGCGAAGGCCGGCGCGCGATGAGCCAACGTTTCGCCTCGCTGCGCAACGAGTACGGGTGGGCGCTCGTGCTCTGCGTCGTGGCTGCCGGCATCGCAGCGGCCACGGCGTTCGCGCCCGAACGGGTGCGGTTCCCCTTCAGCATGCTGCTGGCACCGCTGCTGCTCGGGGTGCTCCTGCTGAGCAACCGGGTGATGTCCTGGTTCGTCGGCTACATGCTGGCGATGGTGGCCATCTCCGCGAGCGCGGTCGAGCACTACACCCCGCGGATGGTCGTGACCCTCGTGGTCCTGGTCGCGCTGTGCCTCGTCGTGCTGTGGTTCAGCACGCGCGGGCGACCCATCGGGGTGACCGGGCGCCACGGCGCGTCGATGCTGGTCGACCTGCGCGACCGGATCCTCGCGCAGGGCGAGATCCCGGCGCTCCCGGCCGGGTGGCTGGTCGAGTCGGCACTGTCGTCCGCGGGCGGCTCGCCGTTCGCCGGCGACTTCGTCGTGGCCACCACCCGCGAGCACGGTCGCCGGCTGGAGGTCGCGGTCGTCGACGTGTCGGGCAAGGGTGAGGCGGCCGGAACCCGGGCGCTGCAGCTCTCCGGAGCGATGGGCGGCCTGCTGGGTGCGCTCCCCGCCAACCAGTTCCTTCCCGCCGCCAACGACTACCTCCTCCAGCGGCTGTGGGAGGAAGGCTTCGCGACCGCGGTGCACCTGTCGCTCGACCTGATGACCGGTGACTACGAGCTGCGCGCCGCGGGGCATCCGCCGCCCGCCCAGCGGCACGCCGGGTCGGGCCGGTGGCAGGTGCTGCGCACCGACGGCCCGGTGCTGGGCCTCATCGACGGGGTCGGGTACGACGCCGTGAGCGGCCGGCTGCAGCGCGGTGACACGGTGCTGCTCTACACCGACGGCATGGTCGAGGAGCCCCGCCGCGACATCGAGCTCGGCCTCGACGCCATGCTCGGCGAGGCGGAGTCGCTGGTGCGGGGCTCGTGGGAGGGGATGTCCCGGCGACTGGTCTCCGCGGTGGGGTCTCCCGACGACGACCGCGCCCTGCTGCTCGTCCACCGTCGCTGACCGGTGCCGTTTCCAGCCTGAACTGCCGAATATGGCACGATACCGATGCGCGTGGGGTCAATCCCCGGGGAGCCTCTCGGGGGTCCGCGGGGCGGAGCCCCGTGTGGGGATGTAGCTCAATGGTAGAGCCTCAGTCTTCCAAACTGATTACGCGGGTTCGATTCCCGTCATCCCCTCCAAGGAGCCTCTCGGTCCGTCCTCGGACGGGCGCTGGGCGGCCTCTTGGCGGGGCGTAGCGTAGTGGCTAGCGCGCCTGCTTTGGGAGCAGGAGACCGCAGGTTCGAGTCCTGTCGCCCCGACGGTCCCGTGCCACCGATCAACCCTGATCAGGATCACCCCATCCGTCACCACAAGTAGTAGGAGAACCACCTGTGAAGAGCGCCGTCGAGACCTTGAGCCCGACCCGGGCCAAGCTGACCGTCGAGGTGCCCTTCGAGGAGCTCAAGCCGAGCCTCGACGCGGCGTACAAGAAGATCGCCCAGCAGATCAACATCCCGGGCTTCCGTCGCGGCAAGGTCCCGCCGCAGGTCATCGACCGCCAGGTCGGCCGCGGTGCCGTGCTGGACGAGGCCGTCAACGAGGTGCTGCCGAAGGCCTACGTCGAGGCGCTCCAGGAGAACTCGATCGTCCCGCTGGCCCAGCCGGAGATCGAGGTGACCAGGTTCGAGGACAACGAGACCCTGGAGTTCACCGCCGAGGTCGACGTACGGCCCGAGATCACGGTTCCGGAGACCGACGGCGTCGAGGCGTCGGTCGAGGACCTCGAGGTCACCGACGGTGACGTCGAGGAGCAGGTCTCCGCACTGCGCGAGCGGTTCGCGACCCTGCTCGACGTCGAGCGGCCGGCCCAGGACGGCGACTTCGTCGTGCTCGACCTGAAGGCCACCCGCGACGGTGAGGTGCTCGAGGGTGCCGAGGTCACCGGCTTCTCCTACCAGGTCGGCCGTGGCGGCATGATCGACGGACTCGACGAGGCGCTCGCCGGCATGTCCGCCGGCGAGGAGAAGACCTTCACCACCCAGCTGGTGAGCGGCGACCTCGTCGGCGAGGACGTCGATGTTCTCGTCGCGGTGAGCCAGGTCCAGGAGCAGGAGCTTCCCGAGCTCGACGACGACTTCGCGCAGCTCGCCTCGGAGTTCGACACGATCGGTGAGCTGACCGACGACGTGCGCGAGCGGCTCGTCCGCGGCAAGCGGCTCGAGCAGGCGGCCGCCGCGCGTGACGCCGTGCTCGAGGCCGTGCTGGAGAAGGTCGAGATCCCGCTGCCCGACACGCTGGTGACCGAGGAGCTCAACGCCCGCCGCCAGAGCGTCGAGCAGCAGCTCGTCTACGCCGGGTTGACCCTGGAGAAGTACCTCGAGGACGAGGGCCAGACCCAGGAGGAGTTCGAGGCCGACCTCGAGCGCCGGGTCCGCGACGCCGTCGCCGCGCAGTTCCTGCTCGACGAGATCGCCGACAAGGCCGAGATCGGTGTCGACCAGAGCGAGCTCACCCAGCACATGGTCCGCCGCGCCCAGCAGTCCGGGCAGGACCCGCAGGAGTACGTCAACCACATGGTCGAGCACAACCACGTGGCCGACATGGTGCAGGAGATCCGCCGCGGCAAGGCGCTCGCCCAGCTGGTCGAGGGCGCGGTCGTCAAGGACGGCTCCGGCAACGTCGTGGAGCTGAAGAACCTCCGCCCCGACGGCTCGATCGGCACGATCGGTGCGCCTGCCGACGAAGCGCCCGAGGAGGAGCTCACCGAGATCGTCGTCGACGCCCCGGCCGAGGCCGCCGACGAGGCAGCCGAGGAGACCCCGGCCGGCAGTTGAGCCCGGCCGCTGCGATCCGGGTCGGCTGACCGTGCCGGCGTGGATCAGAAGCAGCATCCACTCGGCCGTGGCCGGCGCCATAGTGCACAACCGTTCACTGAGCGCTAGGCTCCGGCCATGCCTGCCACCGCACCGGCCGCTGCGGCCGACCCCGGGGCCAGCGTCCTCGACGCGCTCGCCTTGCTGACCGCGGTCGCCGACGACCTGGTCCTGGCGACGGTGCGCGACACCCACGACGCGGTCGCGCGACGGGTGTACGGCGCCGCACGGCTCGGCGGGGGACGGGCGGTGCAGCCGCCGCAGCTTCTCCACCGCGCGATCGCCGGTTCGGTCTTCACCTCCCTCGCGCTCGGCCTGCGTGGCGGCCACGCCGGCCTCGACCGGCTCGCCGCAGCCGGTGTCGGTCCGCGGCTGGAGGACGGCCCGCGGGGCCGGTTCCTCGCGGCTGCGGTCAACGGGCTGATCGGGGACGAGCTGCTCCGCGACCGGCCCCAGCTGGCGATCCCGATGGCGGTCCGCCACGACGGGTGCAACGTCGACCTGCACGGCGGCGGGGTGGCGGCGTCGTACCCCGCGGCGACCGGCCGGATCGTGGTGTTCCTGCACGGCCTCTGCGAGGACGAGTCCTTCTGGCGGCTGCACCGCGACCGCACCGGGACGACGTACGGCGAGGCGCTGGCCGACCGCGGCTGGACGCCGGTCTACCTGCGCGCCAACACCGGGCTGCCGATCCGCGAGAACGGCGTGGCGCTGGCCGCCCTGATGGAGCGCCTCGTCGCCGCCTGGCCGACCGACGTCGAGCGGATCGCCCTGGTGGGCCACTCGATGGGCGGCCTGGTCATGCGCGCGTCGTCGGCGGTCGTGGGGGAGGGCGCGCGGCCCGCAGCCTGGACCGACCGGGTCAGCGACGTCGTCACGCTGGCCTCCCCACACTTCGGGTCGCCGCTGGCCTGGCTGGCCGGCCACGGCAGCCGGGCGCTGGCGTGGCTCCCGGAGACCTCGGCGTTCGGGCGGATCCTCGACCGGCGCTCGGAGGGGATCAAGGACCTCGTCGAGGGGCTCGCGGACGACGTACCCCCACTGCCGCACGCGGACTACCGGCTCGTCGCGGCGACCCTGACCGACTCGGCCCGGCATCCGGTCGGCAACCTGTTCGGCGACCTGCTCGTCCGCCCCCGGTCGGCCGCGGGCCGCGACCGGCGCGGCCGCGAGCTGTTCCCGGATGCCGAGGTCCTCCACGTCGGCGGCACCGACCACTTCGGCGTGCTCAACCACCCGGACGTGCTCGCCGCACTGCTGCGCTGGCTCGCCTGATCCGCCGCCTGGGCCGCTGGCAGACAGGTCGTCAGTGCCCCGGCGGCCACTGGTCGGTGTCGGTCTCCCAGTCGCCGTCCCGCCGGATCCGCTTGGCGTAGCAGTTGTCGGCCGACCAGCCCTCGCCGACGCACCAGTCGAGCGCGGCGCGTGCGCCGGCGTACGGCGTCCCCTCGACCGTCACCCAGTAGCCCGGCAGCTTGAACGAGCGCCAGTCGGAGCTGAACGCGAGCAGCACCTCGGGATAGCGGGCCTTGAGCCGCAGGTGCAGGGCGAGGATGTCGGCGTAGTCGTAGACCAGGCCGTCCCAGACAGTGCCCTTCTCCTTCGACGACAGCTGCGGTGTCCAGCGGCCGTCGAGCGCCTCGATCGCGGGTGCGTCCTCGGCGGCGATCCGCTGCAGGGCCGCGAGGGCCGTCTCCTCGGCGTCGCCGTCGTCGGGCGCGCCGACGGAGGTGCTCGGGGCGTCCGGATCGCCGCCGAAGTCCGGGTCCGACGGCACGCTTCCGGGCACGTCGGAGGGCCCGGGCTCGCACGGGACCTCGACCACGTCGCCGGTGCCGCCGTCCTCCTCGATCGCCCCCTGGATGTCCTGCAGGGGCACGATGGTCCCGTCGAACGGGTAGACCAGCTGCAGGTCGACGCCCTCGTCGGGGACCCAGACGGGCGCGTCGCTGTAGTCGAAGTAGCCGGCGGCGTACGTCGATCCGTCGACGACGAACGGGACGCTGAGCTGGCTGTGGTTGAGCCACTGGCCACCGGGGCAGGTCGCGCGCACCTCGTAGGTGACGCTGACGCCGCCGTACGCCGCCTCGGCCGCGGTGGGCACGAACTCCGGCGGGCTCCCGCAGGCGGTGGTGTACGACGTCCCGCCGTCGCCACCCTCCTCGCCCGCGGCTGCCGGGAAGTCGGTCACCCCGGTCAGCCAGGCGTCGGCCGCGACGACGGTCGCGGTGTCGGTGACCGAGACCGTGGGCGAGGTCGCTGCGGTGTCGTAGGAGACCTCCCAGGCCAGGTCGCCGGTGTGCCGGTCGCGCGCGATGAGCGCGTCGTCGGTCGCCTGGAGGAAGGCGCCGGCATCGAACGCCGCGGAGTAGGACGCGATCGTCTCCTCCGCCTCCCACTCCGTCTCGCCCGTGTCGGCGTCGAGGACGAGCGTCCCGTCGGCGGCGAAGGAGTCGACGAGCACCTGCTCGTGGTCGAGGGTCCACGCCAGCGAAGGGTCCTCCGGCAGGTCGGGCCGGGACCAGGTCGCCGTGCCGTCGCCGAGGTCGAAGGCGGTGTCGCCGATGCCGATCAGGCCGGGCTCGGGCTCGGGGTCGAACCAGGGCGCGCCCGGCGCGTCGAGGACCGGGATGTCGTCACCGGCGGTCACGACGGTGTGGTCCTCGTCGCCGGTGTGGACGACGTAGTCGTCGGTGCGCGGCCGGACGTCCCACCCGCCGGTCGCGAGCTGGATCCCGTCGTCGGTGTCCACGAGCCAGGACGAGACTCCGAAGTAGAACAGCAGCCGGTCCCCGACCAGGCTGACCGAGATGCCGTGCGACCCGGAGTCCTGCGGCGGTCCGAGCTGCTCGTGCCAGACCTCGCTGAGATCGTCGGCGCGGACCTTCGTGACCGACGGAAGGTCGTCGTTGTGGACGAGGTAGGCCGCCTCCGCGTCGGCTGCGACGAGCATCGTGGCGTCGTACTCCGTCTCGGCACGGGTCTTCCCGTCCGCTCCGAGGACCGTGACGGTCGACCGCTCGCCGGCGTCGTCGGACTCGGCGCAGACCAGCGCGTCGTCGGGGACCACCGCGCAGAGGGTGGAGTGGATGTCCTCGCGGCGCCAGGCGACCTCCCCGGTCGTGGTGTCGACGGCGACCAGCCCGGTCCCGCCGTCCTCCTCGTAGATGCCCAGCACGGCGAGGTCGCCCAGGACGAGCGGGCGGACCGCGGTGCCCTCGTCGAACGTGCCGCCGACGAAGGATCCGCCCGGGACGACGTCGTCCGCCCGGAGCGTCCAGGTCGATCCCGGCTCGCCGAGGAGGTCGAGGCCCTGTCCGAAGCCCGCCGCGTCGACGGTGAGGTCGCCGGACCGGCCGGCGCGTTCCGTCCCGCCGGGTCCGGCGTCCGCCTCGCGGGTCATGAGGTACGCCGTCCCGGCGCCGGCCGCGATCATGACCAGCACCAGGCACGCGCCGATGGCCAACAGCCGCGACGTCGCTCGCCGGGGCCGGTCGGGGTCCTGGGGATCCTGGGGACCGTGGGGTGTCGCGGTCGGTGCAGGTTGCGGGGGAGGAGCAGGGGCCGTGACGGCGGATTCCGGCCGGACGGGCGCCACCGCGTTCCCGCAGCCGGCACAGAAGCGGGCGCCCTCCGTCAGCGGCCTCCCGCAATGACGGCAGAAGCTCGGTGTCACGATGTCCCCACCTCGTCGCTCACCTCGTGTCTCGACCGGAGGTCCGAACGCTAGCGTTCCGGCCTCCCGGTTGCGCTGAATCCGCTGTCGGCGAACAGGGAGTGATATCGCGTGGATCCGGCCGGACCGGCGGCTAGGGTCGGCCTCGTGACTCAGAATCCCAGCGGGCCCCGGAACGACGCCCCCCAGATGAACGGCGGGCCGGGCATCAACCTGCTCGACGACAACATCTACAGCCGGCTGCTGCGGGAGCGGATCGTGTTCCTCGGATCCGAGGTGCGCGACCAGAACGCCAACGCGATCTGCGCTCAGCTGCTGCTGCTCTCGGCGGAGGACCCGGAGGCGGACATCTTCCTCCACATCAACAGCCCCGGTGGCTCCGTGGACGCCGGCATGGCGATCTACGACACCATGAACTACATCCCCAACGACGTCGCGACCGTCGGCATGGGCCTGGCCGCCTCGATGGGTCAGTTCCTGCTGTGCGCCGGCGCCAAGGGCAAGCGGTACGCCCTGCCGCACGCGCGGATCATGATGCACCAGCCGTCCTCCGGCATGGGCGGCTCGGCCTCCGACATCAAGATCCAGGCGCAGCAGTCGCTGCACATCAAGAAGGTGCTGCTCGACCTGATCTCGCTGCACACCGGCCAGACCGTCGAGCAGGTCACCGAGGACGCCGACCGCGACCGCTGGTTCACCGCCCAGGAGGCGATGGAGTACGGCCTGGTCGACCAGGTGGTCGCCAGCGCCCGCGAGGCATCCGACGAGGGCCGGCCGGCCCACAAGAAGGACTGAGGGAAGCCGAGATGAACTACTACATCCCGCAGTGGGAAGAGCGGACGTCCTACGGCTTCCGTCGGATCGACCCCTACGCCAAGCTGTTCGAGGACCGGATCATCTACCTCGGCACGCCGATCTCCGACGACGTGGCCAACGCGGTGATCGCCCAGCTGCTCTGCCTGCAGTCGATGAACCCCGACCAGGACATCAGCATCTACATCAACTCACCCGGTGGCTCGTTCACCGCGCTGACCGCGATCTACGACACGATCCAGTTCATCAAGCCCGACGTGCAGACCGTCTGCATCGGTCAGGCGGCCTCGGCCGCTGCCGTGCTGCTGGCGGCCGGCACCCACGGCAAGCGGCTCGCGCTGCCCAACTGCCGGATCCTGATCCACCAGCCCTACACCGAAGGCACGTTCGGCCAGACCTCCGACATCGAGATCCAGGCCAACGAGATCCTGCGGATGCGGGAGATGCTGGAGAAGATGATCAGCGACCACAGTGGCAAGTCGATCGAAGAGGTCAGCCACGACATCGAGCGCGACAAGATCCTGACGGCGCAGCAGGCGATCGAATACGGTCTCATCGACTCGGTGCTGGCGTCGCTGAAGGGCACGCCGGCCACCACCGGCTGACGGCAGGACGGATCACGGTGACGACCCCGACGTACTCCACGTGTCCACCCCCACACCGGGGGCGGCACGGAGTACCGTCGGGGAGTTCGCACGGAAGGGGTCGTTCGACCGCCTCCGTGGATGAGGAAACTGCGTTGAGGAGGAACCCCCGTGGCACGGATCGGTGACGGCGGCGACCTGTTGAAATGTTCTTTCTGCGGAAAGAGCCAGAAGCAGGTCAAGAAACTGATCGCAGGCCCCGGGGTCTACATCTGCGACGAATGCATCGACCTGTGCAACGAGATCATCGAGGAGGAGCTCAGCGAGGGCACCGAGGTCGGCCTCGACGAGCTCCCGAAGCCGAAGGAGATCTTCGACTTCCTCAACTCCTACGTCATCGGCCAGGAGCAGGCGAAGAAGTCTCTCGCGGTCGCGGTCTACAACCACTACAAGCGCGTCCAGGCCGGCGTCCTGCCCTTGTCGGGCAAGCACAGCAAGGACGAGCTGGTCGAGGTCGCGAAGTCCAACATCCTGGTCATCGGCCCGACCGGGTGCGGCAAGACCTACCTCGCCCAGACCCTGGCGCGGATGCTCAACGTCCCGTTCGCGATCGCGGACGCCACCGCGCTCACCGAGGCGGGCTACGTCGGCGAGGACGTGGAGAACATCCTGCTCAAGCTGATCCAGGCCGCCGACTACGACGTCAAGAAGGCCGAGACCGGCATCATCTACATCGACGAGATCGACAAGGTCGCCCGCAAGGCGGAGAACCCGTCGATCACCCGCGACGTCTCCGGCGAGGGCGTGCAGCAGGCCCTGCTGAAGATCATCGAGGGCACGACCGCATCGGTCCCGCCCCAGGGCGGTCGCAAGCACCCGCACCAGGAGTTCATCCAGATCGACACCACCAACATCCTGTTCGTGGTGGGTGGTGCGTTCGCCGGGCTCGAGCACATCATCGAGCAGCGGGTCGGCAAGAAGACGCTCGGCTTCACCGCCGAGATCCACGGGAAGGCCGAGAAGGAGGCCGAGGACCTGCTGCAGCTCGTACGGCCCGAGGACCTCACCAAGTTCGGTCTGATCCCCGAGTTCATCGGTCGCCTACCGCTCATCGCGAGCGTGTCCAAGCTCGACCAGGAGGCGCTCGTGCAGATCCTCACCGAGCCCCGGAACGCGCTGGTCAAGCAGTACCGCAAGCTGTTCGAGCTCGACGGTGTCGAGCTCGAGTTCACCGACGACGCGATCGAGGGGATCGCCGACAAGGCGATGGAGCGCGGCACCGGCGCCCGCGGCCTGCGCGCGATCATCGAGGAGGTCCTCCTCCACGTGATGTACGACGTGCCCTCGCGCGGCGACGTCGAGAAGGTCGTCATCACCCGCGAGGTCGTCGACGACGACGTCGCCCCCACCCTGGTCCTCCGCGAGACGAAGAAGAAGAAGTCGGCCTGATCTCGCCGGTCGTGTCCGCTCCCTGCCCAGCAGCGTCGCGCGGACTACAGTCGAAGACGTGAACACGGTGCACCTGACCGATGCCGAGCTGGTCCTGGCACGGCACGCGCTGCGGGCGTACATCAACAGCTTCGGCCACGACGAGTCCGACACGGTCGCGCAGATCAGGGCCGTCATCGCCCGGCTGGAGAAGGCCGAACCCGAGCCCGAGGCGCCGATCGTCACCGACTGATCGGCCGCGTTGATCGACTTCATCGTCGCGACGGCGTTCCGCTCTGCGCATGGTCGCTCCCTCCAACCCGAGCACCACAACCGCGTGCCGCACGAGACTGCACCCTTGACAAAGGTCGGCGTTGTGCTCGATTGTGATTCGGATCACGCAACCAAGAGCGCAATGCGCAACAGCAGGGGCAGCACCCGTCGGGCCGGGAGTTGGCCGGAGTGGAGACAGTCGTGACGGATGTTGCGAAGCAGGACGCGAGCAGAGACCGGCCGGCACCGGACCTCGACGCTGAGGAGAGGCCACGGCTGCCGCTGGACAAGATCGTCTTCGGCGTCTCCGCGTCGATCATCGTCGTGTTCGTCGCCTACGGCGGCCTCAATCCCGAGTCGTTCTCGTCCCAGACGTCGAAGGCGCTGGGATGGCTGACCTCGAATTTCGGCTGGCTCTTCGTCCTGACGAGCGCGATGTTCGTCCTCTTCGCGGGCTACCTCGCGGTCACCCGCTACGGCAACATCAAGCTCGGACCCGACGACTCCCAGCCCGAGTTCTCGACCTTCTCCTGGGTCTCGATGATGTTCGCCACCGGCATGGGCATCGGGTTGATCTTCTGGGGCGTCGCTGAGCCGCTGACCCATCTCAACACTCCGCCGATGGGGCTGGAGCAGCCGGGAAGTCCCGACGCGGCCAAGCTCGCGATGGAGTACACCTTCTTCCACTGGGGCTTGCACCCGTGGGCGATGTACGCCGTGATCGGTCTGTCGATCGGCTACTTCGCCTATCGCAAGGGCTACGGCAACCTGATCTCCTGCTGCTTCCGCCCGCTGCTGGGCGAACGCGCCGCCCAGGGCCCCGGCAAGGCGATCGACGTGATCGCGATCTTCGCGACACTGTTCGGATCGGCCACCTCCCTGGGGCTCGGCGCCCTGCAGATCACCGGTGGTCTGGACACGGTGTTCGACGGTGCCGGCAAGAGTGTGGGGCTGGCGGTCCTGGTGATCTGGGTGCTGACCGCCTGCTTCGTGGTCTCCGCGGTGTCGGGCGTCGAGAAGGGCGTGCAGTTCCTCTCCAACGCCAACGCGATCGCCGCGGCACTGCTGGTGTTCTTCCTCTTCGTCGTCGGGCCGACGGTGTTCATCCTCGGCACCTTCACCGAGTCCATCGGCGGCTACCTCACCCACCTGCCCACGATGAGCTTCCGCACCGGCGTGTTCGGCGAGGCTGCCTGGATCAACGGCTGGACGGTCTTCTACTGGGCGTGGTGGATCTCCTGGACCCCGTTCGTCGGCATGTTCATCGCACGGATCTCCAAGGGGCGGACGATTCGCCAGTTCGTCATCTACGTGATCCTGATGCCGAGCCTGGTGTCGTTCATCTGGTTCTCGATCATGGGCGGTGCGGCGTACGACCTCCAGCTCAACAAGGACGTGCCCCTGGACAAGGTGCTCGCCGAGGACGGCACGGAAAGCGTGTTGTTCGAGACGCTGCAGGACTATCCGTTGGCGTCGATCACGGTCGTGCTCACCATCTTCCTGATCTCCATCTTCTTCATCACCGGTGCCGACTCGGCCTCGATCGTGATGGGGATGCTCAGCCAGCGCGGCGAGGAAGTGCCGAAGCGGTGGCTGGTGATCTTCTGGGGTGTCACCCAGGGCGCGGTCGCGTCGGTGCTGCTGTGGTCCGGCGGGGACGACCTGAAGGCAGGGCTCACGGCGCTACAGACGCTGGTGATCCTGGTCGCCGGACCATTCATGCTGATCATCGTCGCGATGTGCGTCTCGCTGATGAAGTCGCTGCGGGCCGAGCCGTACGAGTCGACGCTCGCGCCCCGCGTTCGGCGAGCCGTCATGCACGCACAGCGTCACGATCTCGTCGAGCACCACAGCGTGGCGCTGGCCGTGCTGGGGCACGACGCGGCCCAGGACGACGGTGGGACCGGGGAGCCCGATGACGGCGCGGAGGAGGACGCTGCTCGACGGTGAGCGGTCGGTAGGACTCCGCCCGGATCACTCCCGCCGGTGGTAGGCGACGCGCGGTCCGTCGTAGATCTCGCCGACCACCAGCGCGGCGCTGACCGGCCCGACCTCAGCCCTCGGCGGGCTGCTCGACCAGCTCGGCGGTGACGCTCAGCTCGGTGGCGTCCTCGGCGACGGTGAAGACCAGGTCGCCGGTGACCTTCCCTGCGGCGCGCAGGTCGCTCGTCGCGGACTCGGCATGCCGGACCAGCTGCTCGGGCCCGGTGACCTCGACCCGCGCCAGCTCGGCGCGCATCGAGACCTTCGCCTTCGACTTCGCGCCACGGATGCCGCCGAGCGCGGCGGCGACGGAGTCGATGATCCGCGCATCCTCGGCCGCGGCCGACCCGAGCGCAGTCACGGTGGGCCAGGCAGCGTGGTGCACCGAACCCGGCCGCCACCAGGACCAGACCTCCTCGGTCACGTAGGGGAGGAACGGCGCGAGCAGGCGCAGCTGCACCTCGAGCGCGACCGCCAGCGTCGCCCTGGCCGAGACCGCGGACTGGTTCGCGATCGGGTCCGCGTCGGGGTCGTAGCTGTAGGCGCGCTCCTTGACCAGCTCGAGGTAGTCGTCGCAGAACTCCCAGAAGAACCTCTCGGTGACCTCGAGCGCGGTCGTGTAGTCGTAGGCCTCGAACGCCTCGGTCGCGCTCACGATCACGTCGGCGAGCCGGCCGATGAGGGCGGTGTCGACCTTCTCGAGGACCGCGACCGTCGACAGCTCGGTCGCGCCGACGCTGCCGAGCACGAACTTGGATGCGTTGAGGACCTTCATCGCCAGCCGGCGCCCGACCTTCATCTGGGTCTCGTCGAAGGGGGAGTCGAGGCCGGGCCGGGCGATCGCGGTCCGCCAGCGGACGGCGTCCGCGCCGTACTTCTTGAGGATCTCGTCGGGGACGACCACGTTGCCCTTGGACTTCGACATCTTCTTGCGGTCGGGGTCGACGATGAATCCGGAGATCATCGCGTGCGCCCACGGGACGGCGTCGTTCTCGAAGTGGGCGCGGACGACCCGGGAGAACAACCAGGTCCGGATGATGTCGTGCGCCTGCGTGGCCAGGTCCATGGGGAAGACCCGCTGCCACAGGTCCTCGTCGGTCACCCAGCCACCCGCGATCTGCGGCGTGAGGGACGACGTCGCCCAGGTGTCCATCACGTCGGGGTCGCCGATGAAGCCGCCCGGCTTGCCGCGCTGGTCCTCGGCGTACCCGGCGGGCGCCTGGGTCGAGGGGTCGACCGGGAGCTCGGCCTCGGTGGGCAGCAGCAGGTGCGTGTAGTCCGGGTCGCCCTCGGAGTCGAGGGGGTACCAGACCGGGAACGGGATGCCGAAGAACCGCTGCCGCGACACCAGCCAGTCGCCGTTGAGGCCGCCGACCCAGTTGTCGTAGCGGTGCTTCATGTGCTCGGGTAGCCAGTCGATGTCGGCGCCACGGGCGAGCAGCGCGTCGCGGATCGTGGCGTCGCGTCCGCCGTTCTTGATGTACCACTGGCGGGTCGACACGATCTCGAGCGGCTTGTCGCCCTTCTCGTAGAAGTTCGCCATCCGCTGGGTCGGGGTCGGGTCGCCGTCGAGGTCGCCGGTCTCGCGCAGCTTGGCGACCATCGTCTCGCGCGCGGAGAAGACGGTCTTCCCCGCGAGATCGGCGTACGACGCCGCGGCGGTCTCGCCGGCGAGCCACTCCGGCGTCTCGCGGTGGAAGCGGCCGTCGCGACCGATCACCGTGCGGACCGGGAGCTGGAGCTCCCGCCACCACTGGACGTCGGTGAGGTCGCCGAAGGTGCAGCACATCGCGATGCCCGCACCCTTGTCCATCTCGGCAGCCGGGTGGGCCACGACCGGGATCTCGACGCCGAACACCGGGCTCGTGACGGTGGTGCCGAACAGCGGCTGGTAGCGCTCGTCGTCGGGGTGCGCGATGAGCGCGACCACCGAGGCGATCAGCTCGGGCCGGGTGGTCTCGATGTGGACGGGCGAGCCGTCAGGCTTGTGGAAGGCGACCCGGTGGTAGTGCCCGGCGTAGTCACGCGCCTCGAGCTCGGCCTGGGCGACGGCCGTCTGGAACGTGACGTCCCAGAGGGTCGGGGCCTCCTGGAGGTAGGCCTCGCCGCGGCCGAGGTTGCGCAGGAACGCCCGCTGGCTCACCGCCTGGGCGTGCGCGCCGACCGTCGTGTAGGTGGTGTCCCAGTCGACGGAGAGGCCGAGGGTGCGCCACAGCGACTCGAAGACCTTCTCGTCCTCCTTGACCAGGCGCTCGCACAGCTCGACG
The DNA here is from genome assembly GCA_963830735.1 of uncultured Actinomycetota bacterium. Taxonomy (GTDB): domain Bacteria; phylum Actinomycetota; class Actinomycetes; order Propionibacteriales; family Nocardioidaceae; genus Nocardioides. Next base: position 2,223,767 of record CAWHNG010000002.1, on the reverse strand, counting down.
AAGTTCGGCCGGCTGATCGGGATGTGCCGCTTGGTGTCGGGCTTGTCCGGCGGCGTGAACCCGGGGTCGTAGGGGAGCGACGGGTCGCAGCGGACGCCGTAGTAGTTCTGGACGCGGCGCTCGGTCGGCAGCCCGTTGTCGTCCCAGCCCATCGGGTAGAACACCGACTTGCCCTGCATCCGCTGGTAGCGGGCGATCAGGTCGGTGTGGGTGTAGGAGAAGACGTGGCCGACGTGCAGGCTGCCGCTCACGGTCGGCGGCGGGGTGTCGATCGAGTAGACGTTCTCGCGCGGCTGGGTCCGGTCGAAGGCGTAGGTCTTGTCCGCCTTCCACCGCTCGGCCCACTTGCTCTCGAGACCTTCGAGCGCAGGCTTGGCCGGTACGACGACCGCGCCACTGTCGGGCGTGGTGGTCGGTTCCGGGGTCTGCGTGCCGCCGGTGGCGGTGGCTGCGTCGTTCTCGGTCATAACCGCCAAGCGTAGGGCGAATCGCTTCGGTCGTTGAATCCGACCGGATACCGTCGGCGGATGCGTCCGATGCCCCGCCGCCCGATGAGCACGTTCGTCGCCGTCGTGATCGGCGCGGCCCTCCTCGTCATCGGCCCCGGCGCCGGCCCGCTGCCCGGTCCACCGGACGCCGCTGCCGGCCCGACCGCCGCCGTGGCCGGCCCCGCCGCCGTGCGCCTCGAGGGGCGCGGCTACGGCCACGGCCGCGGCATGTCCCAGTACGGCGCCCAGGGCGCCGCGTCGCAGCACGGGCGGACCCACCGGCAGATCCTGCGGTTCTACTACCCGGGCACCGAGTGGGGCACGGCCGGTGGCCCGGTGAGCGTCCTGATCACGGCCGACACCACCGCCGACGTCGTGGTCGGCGACCGGCCCCGGCTGACCGTGCGCAGCCTCGGGTCCGGGAAGACGTTCCCCCTCGCCCGCGACGGCGCCCGGCAGTGGCGGATCACCCCGAGCGACGGCGGCAGCAACAGCCGGGTGTGGGTGCTCACCGACCGGTGGCAGCCGGTCCGCAACCTCGCGGGCGCCGCGGAGTTCGGCGCCGGTGGTCGGCCGGTCCGGCTGATCACGCCGCACGGGTCGACCCGCTACCGCGGCGTGCTGCGCTCGGCGATCCCTGGGTCGGGCTCCGGGCGGGACACCGTCAACGTCGTCTCCCTCGAGGACTACCTGCGCGGCGTCGTGCCCCGGGAGGTGCCCGCGCTGTGGCACCCCCAGGCAGTGCGGGCCCAGGCGGTCGCGGCCCGCACCTACGCCGCGTTCGAGCGCCGGGCGCCACTGGCGAAGCACTACCAGATCTGCGACACCTCCTCGTGCCAGGTGTACGGCGGCGCATCGGCCGAGCACCCGGCGTCCGACGACGCGATCCGGGCCACTCGCGGCGTCGTACTCACCCGGGGCGGGACGCCGGCCTTCACGCAGTTCTCGGCCAGCAACGGAGGCTGGACCGTTGCCGGGAGCGTTCCGTACCTGCCCGCGCAGGAGGACCGGTGGGACCCGTGGTCGGGCAACCCGCACCGGCGCTGGACGGTGAAGGTCCCGGCCTCCGCGATCGAGCGCGCCTACCCCGGCATCGGCGACTTCCAGCGGCTCACCGTCCGCAGCCGCGACGGCAACGGGGCCTGGAACGGCCGGGTGCTGCGGATCCGGATCGTCGGCTCGAAGGGTGCGACCGCGGTCAGCGGGGACACCTTCCGGGTGGTCTTCGGCCTGAGGTCGACCTGGTTCCGGGTGATCTGACCCGAGCCGGGACCGACCACCGCGCCGCTCGTTGAGCCGAGCGTGAGAAACGTCCTCGTGCTTGCCCTGATCGTCCCGGGCGCCGCCCTGCTGCCGGTCGCGCTCCCCGTCGCCCCCGCGGTCGCCGCCCCGACCTGCCACGGTCGGCCCGCGACGATCGTCGGCACCCCCGGCAACGACAACCCGACCGGGACGCTGCTCGACGACGTCGTCGTGCTCGGTGCCGGCGACGACACCTTCCAGGGACAGGGCGGCAACGACCTGGTCTGCGGCGAGGGGGGCCGCGACCGGCTGTTCGGGGGCGCCGGGAACGACCTCCTCGACGGCGGCTCGGGTAACGACCAGCTGTTCGGAGAGGACGGCACGGATCGGCTGGTCGGGGCCGGTGAGTCCGACGAGCTGCGTCCGGGTGACGGCAACGACCTGGCGCTAGGCGGACCCGGGGCCGACCAGGTCCACGGCGACCGCGGCGACGACCGGCTGGTCGGCGGGACCGGGCGCGACGTACTCACCCACCGCGAGCTTGACGGACCGGTCGCCGTGTCCGCCGGCACGGGCGCGGTCAGTGGTGCCGGTCGCGACGGGTACCGGCAGTTCGAGGGGGTCGAGGGCAGCCGGTTCGCCGACCGGATGGTGGGTGGCCCAGGACCCGACGCGTTCGACGGCGGAGGTGGCGACGACCGGATCGCGGGCGCGGGCGGCAACGACGTGATCTACCAGGCGGGCGGGACCGCGACCGGTGGCCGTGGGAACGACACGATGTTCACCTCCTCGGGCGTCGCCCGGGGCGGCGCAGGGGAGGACGTGCTCCACATGCTCGGCGCGGCCACGCTCGACGGCGGGGGCGGACGCGACTGGCTCAGGCTGCGCAAGGGCGACGGCTCGGCCTTCGGCGGCGCGGCCCAGGACGCGTTCTCGGTCGAGGGGCGCCGGGCCGGAGGTCGACTGGACGGCGGCCGCGGGGACGACTCGCTCAGCTTCCGGAGGTTCCGGCGCCCGGTGCGGGCCGACGTCGCATCCGGGAACGCCTCCTGGGGCGTTGGGTCGCTCGAGATGGGCAGCATCGAGGTCCTCCTCGGAGGCCGGGGCGACGACACGCTCGCCGGCGGGCCGGGCTCGCAGTACATCGACGGCTATCACGGCGACGACCGGCTCCTGGGGCGGGCCGGCGACGACTTCCTCTACGGTCGGAGCGGCGCCGACCGCGCCGACGGTGGCGCCGGCGGTGACATCTGCCTGACCGAGGTCGAGGTCGGCTGCGAGGTGTGAGCCTCTCAGCCTGGGTCCAGGCTCAGTCGATGACGAGCAGGAGGTCGCCGCCCTCGACCGGCCGGGTGCCGGAGAACGCCAACCGGCGGACCTTGCCGTCGCGCGGCGCGGTGATCGCGGCCTCCATCTTCATCGCCTCGATGGTCGCCAGCGGGTCTCCGGCGGCGACCTCGTCGCCCTCGGCGACCACGACGGTCACGACGCCCTGGAACGGCGCCGCGACCTGGTCCGGGTCGGCCGGGTCGGCCTTCTCGGCAGCCGCGACCTCCGACGCCACGGACCGGTCGCGCACGCTGACCGGCCGGAGCTGGCCGTTGATCGTGCACATCACCGTGCGGTAGCCGCGCTCGTCGGGCTCGCTGATGGCCTCCACGCCGAGCAGCAGGGTCACGCCCTTGCCGAGGTCGACGCGGTGCTCCTCGCCGCGCTTCAGGCCGTAGAGGTACTCCAGCGTCGGCAGCACCGACAGGTCGCCGTACGTCGCCCGCGCGGCCTCGAACTCCCGGGTGGGACCGGGGAACAGCAACCGGTTGAGGGTCCGGCGGCGGTCGGTCGTCAGGCCCGCGCGGTCCTCGGTGGTGATCTCCGCGGCCGGCGGGGTCCAGGTCCGGCCCTCGAGCGCCTTGGTCCGGAACGGCTCGGGCCAGCCGCCCGGCGGGTCGCCGAGCTCGCCGTTGAGGAAGCCGATCACCGAAGCGGGGATGTCGTACTTCTCCGGGTGGGCCGCGAACTCCTCCGGGTCGGCGCCCAGGCCGACCAGCGCGAGGGCGAGGTCGCCGATCACCTTCGAGGACGGCGTCACCTTCGGGACGTTGCCGAGGATGTCGTTGGCCGCGGCGTACATGTCCTCGACCTGCTCGAACTTCTCCCCGAGGCCGAGGGCGATGGCCTGCTGGCGCAGGTTGGAGAGCTGCCCGCCGGGAATCTCGTGGCGGTACACGCGGCCCGTCGGGGAGGCCAGCCCGGACTCGAACGGAGCGTAGAGGCGGCGCACGGCCTCCCAGTAGGGCTCCAGGGCATTGACGGCGGCCAGGTCGAGCCCGGTCTCCCGGGGGGAGTGGTCGGTGGCCGCGACCAGCGCGGTGAGGGAGGGCTGCGACGTCGTACCGGACATGGACGCGGCCGCGGCGTCGACCGCGTCGACGCCTGCGTCGATCGCCGCGAGCAGCGTGCCGGACTGGCCGCCGGGGGTGTCGTGGGTGTGCAGGTGCACCGGCAGGTCGAACCGCTCGCGCAGAGCGGTCACGAGGGTGCGCGCAGCGGGCGCGCGGAGCAGGCCGGCCATGTCCTTGATCGCCAGCACGTGCGCCCCGGCGTCGACGATCTGCTCGGCCAGCCGCAGGTAGTAGTCGAGGGTGTAGAGCTTCTCGCCCGGGTTCGACAGGTCGCCGGTGTAGCACAGCGCGACCTCGGCGACCGCGGATCCGGTCTCGCGGACAGCGTCGATCGCCGGCCGCATCTGGGAGACGTCGTTGAGGGCGTCGAAGATCCGGAACACGTCGAGCCCGGTGGCTGCGGCCTCCTCGACGAACGCCGAGGTCACCTCGGTCGGGTACGGCGTGTAGCCGACGGTGTTGCGGCCGCGCAGGAGCATCTGCAGACAGATGTTGGGCAGCGCCTCGCGGAGCGAGGCCAGCCGCTCCCAGGGGTCCTCGGAGAGGAAGCGGAGCGCGACGTCGTACGTCGCCCCGCCCCACGCCTCGACCGACCACAGCTCGGGTGTCATCCGCGCCACGTGCCCGGCGGCGCCGAGCAGGTCGATGCTGCGCACCCGGGTGGCCAGCAGGCTCTGGTGCGCGTCGCGGAAGGTGGTCTCGGTGACCGCCACCTGCGACTGCTCCCGCAGCCGGCGGGCGAACTCCTCCGGACCGACGTCGAGCAGGAGCTGCCGGCTGCCGGCCGGCGGCGCCGCCTTGAGGTCGATGTCGGGCAGCTTGGCGCTCGGCCGGACGGACACCGTGCGGGAGCCGTGGGGCTTGTTGACCGTGACGTCGGCGAGGAAGTTGAGCAGCTTGGAGCCGCGGTCGGCCGACGGAGCGGCCAGGAGCAGGTGCGGGTGGTCGGTGATGTAGGACGTGGTCACGCCGCCGGCGGCGAAGTCGGGGTCGGCGAGCACTGCCTGCAGGAACCCGATGTTGGTGGCGACGCCGCGGATCCGGAACTCGGCGAGCGCGCGCTCCGCCTTCTCCACCGCCTTGGCGAACGTCCGGCCGCGGCAGGTGAGCTTGGCGAGCATCGAGTCGAAGTGCGGGCTCACCTCGGCGCCGGTGTAGATGGTGCCGCCGTCGAGGCGGACGCCGGGGCCGCCGGGGGAGCGGTAGGTGGTGATCTTGCCGGTGTCGGGCCGGAAGTCGTTGGCGGGGTCCTCGGTGGTGATCCGGCACTGCAGGGCAGCGCCGCGGAGCCGGACGGTGTCCTGGGAGAGCCCGAGGTCCGCGAGCGTCTCGCCCGAGGCGATCCGCAGCTGGGCCTGCACGAGGTCGACGTCGGTGACCTCCTCGGTCACCGTGTGCTCGACCTGGATCCGCGGGTTCATCTCGATGAACACGTAGTTGCCGGCCGGGTCGAGGAGGAACTCCACGGTGCCGGCGTTCTTGTAGCCGATCGACTGCGCGAACCGCACCGCGTCGGCACACATCCGGTCCCGCAGGTCGGGGTCCAGGCCCGGTGCCGGCGCGATCTCGATGACCTTCTGGTGGCGTCGCTGCACCGAGCAGTCCCGCTCGAAGAGGTGGATCACTCCGTCCTCGCCACCCGTGCCGTCAGAGAGGATCTGCACCTCGATGTGCCGCGGGTCGACCACGGCCTGCTCGATGAAGACGGTGGCGTCGCCGAACGCGGCCTCGCCCTCGCGCATGCAGGCCTCGACGGCCTCGCGCAGCCTGGCCGGGTCGTCGACGCGGCGCATGCCGCGGCCACCCCCGCCGGCGACGGCCTTCACGAACAGGGGGAACGGCAGGTCGTCGGCGGCCGCGACGAGCGCGTCGACGTCGGTGGACGGCGGGACGCTGGCCAGGGTCGGTACGCCGGCCGCCTTGGCCGCCGCGATCGCACGGGCCTTGTTGCCGGTGAGGGTCAGCACCTCGGAGCTGGGGCCGATGAAGGTGATGCCGGCATCCGCGCACGCCTCGGCCAGGGCCGGGTTCTCGGACAGGAAGCCGTAGCCGGGGTAGATGGCGTCCACGCCGGCCTGGACCGCGATCGCGACGATCGCGTCCGGGTCGAGGTAGTTGCGCACGGGGTGGCCGCGCTCACCGATCTCGTACGCCTCGTCCGCGCGCAGTCGGTGCTCGGACCACCGGTCTTCGTAGGGGAAGACGGCGACGGTTCGCGCGCCCATCTCGTAGGCCGCGCGGAACGCTCGGATCGCGATCTCGCCCCGGTTGGCCACCAGCACCTTGGAGAACATGCGGAAACCCTAGGGGCGACGGGTCACAGGCACGTGAACCGCGTCACCGTACGGATGGGTAACACGGTCGTCGAGGCCCCCGGTCACATGAAGTTGCGGGTGTGCAGCGCGGAGAGGGCAGCGGCCTCGTCGGCGGGGAAGCCGAGGTGCACCAACCGTTGCTGCCGACCCTGGTCCATCGCGTGGTAGAGGCGGTTGACAGCGGCGTGGCCCTTGGCGATCTGGGCGGGGCTCCATCCGCCGGCGGCGAGCAGCACCAGTGCGTCGTACACGTCGGCGTTGAGGCCTGCGTTGTCGACCAGTGCCTCGTGCCGGCGTTCGACCGCCGCCCGCAGCCGTCCTCGCAGGGTCGGGTCGATCTTGGCCTGGTGCTCCAGGTGCGCGACGCCGAAGGCCACGTGCCGCGCCTCGTCGGTCCGCGCCAGCCGGGTCACCTGCCGGGTGACCGGGTCGGGTGCGTGGGTGTCGAGGAACGTCAGCAGGGACAGGAAGCTGCCCTCGCCGAGCACCGACAGCAGGAACGACGCCAGCGAGAAGTCCGGCTCGTTCAGCAGCGTGTTGAGCGACTCCCGGCCGGCTGCCGAGGAGGTGCCCATCTCCCCGCCGTGCAGCAGCGCCCGGCGGGTGAACACCTCCATGTGGCGCGCCTCGTCGGCTGCCTGGACGGCCAGCAGCTGCAACACCTCACGGAAGTGCGGGTGCACCCGGGCCAGCAGCCGCGCCGGGATCACCAGTGCCGCCTGCTCGTTCTCCACCAGGAAGGTCATCACCTGGACGACGGCCGCCTCGATGTCGGGCGGCAGGTCGTCGGTCGCCGACCAGTCGACGGCCACGTCGGGGTCCCACTGCGCGGAGGCGGCGTGGGCGTAGAGCCGTGGTGCCAGGTCGGCCCAGACCACGTCGCGGTCGGCGAGGTCGAACGGGGTCCGCGACGGGCCCCCCTCCTCCAGCAGTGCTCCCCGGGCCGCGAGGCCCCACTGGGCCGGCGGGTGCCGGACCAGGCCCTCGGGCCCGGGGGTTCCTGCTCGGACGGCTCCCGACCAGCGCTGCATCTCGGCCCGGCTGCGGATCACCAGCCAGCCGCGCTCGGGGTGCTCCTCGAACGCGTGACCCTGCTTCCGGCACCACCCGCGGAGGTGGACACCGAGGGCGGGGTCGGTGCCGACGACGTGCAGCTGGTGGTCGGGCGGAAGGTCGCGGAGCGCCCGGGCCACCAGCATGTGCGCGCCGGACGTGAACCCGAGTGCCTCCAGGTCCAGCCGGGCCGTCGTCATGGCCTGTATCCCTCCGCGGTCACGCCGCCGTCCGCGTCGTAGAAGCCGAGCTCGTCGACCGCCGCCTCCAGCTGACCGTAGCCGCTGGTCCGGCCCTCCCGCCACACCCGGAGACCCTCGAGGTCGAGGAGCGGACGGACCCGCGCGTCGTCGTACGACATCGAGAGCAGGAGCTCGGTGAACCGGTCGGCCAACGCCGCCGGCGTGGCGTCGGAGACCGTCATCGTGCAGTGGTCGTACGGGGCGGTCTGGCCGAGGATCGTGGTGGTCGGCGGGAGCGTCCCCTCCTGCGTGAACAGCAGGTGGTTGCTGTCGATCATGCAGGCCGCGTCGACCTCGCCCGCGGCGAGCGCACGGGCCGCGTCGCGCTCGCCGCCGATGTGGTCGCCGTGCAGCCCCACCCCGACCTCGAACCCGCGGACGGCGAAGTCCTCGCCCGCGCGGAGCCCGGCCCGGGCGAGGTAGGAGAGCGGGATCAGGGTCGCCTGCGGCGAGTCCACCGCACCGACCGCCACCGTGCGGCCGCGGAGGTCCTCCAGGCCCGAGATCCCGGAGCCGTCGCGTACGACGACCAGCGAGGTCAGGTCCTGGTCGCTGTCGCGCATGACGACGGCGTTCACCTTGCGGCCGCGGGCCGCCGCGAGCCGCTCGGCGCGGATCGCGGCGAGCGGCGAGTTCCACGCGGCGTGGATGCGCCCCTCGACCAGGTCCTCGACCTGCCGCTCGTAGTGGGAGTAGAGGAGGTAGTCGAACGGCAACCCGGCCTCGTTGAGCCACTCGCGGAAACCGTCCCAGATGGTCACCACCTTGGTGTCGTAGGCGACCGCGCCCATGAGGAGCGTCTCGTCGGGCATCGCTCAGGCCTCCGGATCGATCAGCGGCTGGCCCAGGGCGGCGCGGCCGACGAAGTCACGCAGTGCGTCGGTCGTCGGAGCCATCACCCGCGCGGCGAGCGCGTCGCGGAAGCGCCGCTCGACACCGAGCTCCTTGCGGAACGCGGCACCGCCGCAGATCCGCATCACGCCGTCGGCGATCTCCGACGCCGCCTCGGCGGCGACCGCCTTGACCTGGAGCACCCTGAGCATCGCCGTCGGCGCGCCCGCTCCCGAGGGCCGACAGGGTGTCGGCGAGGAACGCCTCCGCCTCCCCGAGCCGGATCAGCAGCCGGGCGAAGGCCGCCCGGGTGACCGGCTGCTCGGCCAGCGTGCTGCCCAGGTGCTCGAGCTGGGCCTTGGTGATGTGGGCGGCGGCCTCGCCCACCAGCGAGCGGCTCAGGCCGATCGAGAACGCGGCGTTGCCGACCAGGAAGACCGGGAGGACGACGGAGAGGGCGATGTCGAGCCCGGCGCCGTCCGCGGCGAGCATCGCGGTGACCGGGACCCGGGAGTCGGTCGCGGAGATCGGGCGCGAGCCGTTGCCGCGCAGCCCCACCCCGTCGAAGTCGCCCGGCTCGCTGAGGCCCGGGTTGCCGGCGGGGACCAGCCAGAGCGTCATCGGCCCCTCGGCCTCGAGCGGGCGGCTGGACCAGACGTAGCTGTCCGCGTCGGCGGCGGACGTGACCCAGCTCTTCTGGGCGTCGAGCCGAACCTCGTCGCCTTCCCGGGTCGCGGTGCTGGTCGGAGCCCAGAAGTGGCTCCGCGACCCGCGCTCGGAGAAGGCCAGGGTGCTGAGGTGCTCGCCGCGGGCGATCGCCTCGCGCACGTCGGCCGGACCGTGGGCCTCGAGGACCGCCGTGGCGGAGAAGTGCATCAGCACCACCATCGCGGTGGACGAGCAGGCGGCCGAGATCCGCTCGATGATCGCCGCCTGGTCGGCGAGGCTGGCACCCCCGCCGCCGACCTCGGGGGAGCTGGCGGCGCCGAGGATCCCGGCCGCGGCGAGGGCGTCGATCCCGGCGCGGGGGAAGGTCCCGGTGCGGTCGACCTCGGCGGCAGCGGGAGCGATGACCTCGGCGATGACGGTGTCGAGACGGTCGAGCAGGGTGGTTTCGGAAACGGTGGCAGACATGAGAGTTCTCCTGGAGAGGTGAACTAGCCGCCGCCCCCTTCGAGCGTTGCCGTCGGACCCACGGCAGCCAGTGAGAACGCCGCCCGACCGGACAGCAGATGAGGACGACGTCAACGACGGGGCGGCATGCCGTGTCCCTTCGTCGTCGTGATCGACCGCACGGGGCCGGATCGGCCGTCGGGGTCGCGTGTCGTTCGCACCTTAGGGAGAAGGTAGCGGAGGATCAAGGCTGTCTCGCGAGGCGTGGCGCAGGATGTCACGCCGAGTGCCCGTGGGACAGGAACGGGGCAACGAGGCCGGGCGTCGCTCCGTCGGCCAGCGCCACGGCCGTGTCGCCCGGCACGTCCAGCAGGTGTACGGCGCCGCGACCGCCGGCGGTGGTCGCTGACACGGTGGTCAGGCCAGCGCGCCGCTGGAACCAGGTGTCCCGGAAGGTCCAGCCGATCACGTGCTCGACGGCCAGCGCCTCCCGCCTGCGCAGCAGCGAGCCCGAGCGCGTGACGACGTACCCGTCGGTGAGGGCGTGGCCGAGCGACCGCGCGCGGTCGGCCGCCAGGGCGGACGCGCAGACGAGGACGAGGACCGTGACCACCAGCAGCCAGGGCCAGAGCCCGGCGGCCAACAGTGCGACAGGCCCGGCCGCCACGACGCCGCCGGGAACCAGCGCGCGGACGTAGCGGCGTCGCGTCGCCGCGGGCCCGTGCGGGGTGAGGGGGTCCGTGAGCGGCCGCTCGGTCCCGAGTACGACGCCGCCGGCCGCTCGGACGACCGCGGCCGGCGCCGGCGGCACCAGCGTCTCGGCTCCACTCTGGCTGCGGTCGAGCCCGGTCACGATCGCGGACAGCCGGGCACCGCGGGCGACCCGCAGCCCAGGCGGATCGCTGAGCGAGACCCCGGCCAACCGGTCCACGTCGATGCTGGTCTCGCGGAGGGTGAGCAGGCCGCGGGTGAGCCGCCAGGTCGACCCGACCCGGAGGAGGCGCAGCCGCCAGTTGGTGACGAGGTAGCCGATCACCGGCAGCACGACCGCAAGCACGAGCACGCCGAGGACCAGGCCGGCGATGACGAGCGGCAGCCGATCGAGGTCGCGCTCGGAGACCCGGAGCTCGAGCTCGACGCTGCCGGTGGCCTGGGCGAGGACACCGACGAGTGCACCGGCGATCGCCAGTCCGGCGCTGGTGAAGGGTGCGTACCAGAGCCAGCGCGGCTCGAAGGACGCGGCGACGACCTCCCCGTCCGCGGCGCCCGGGAGGTCGCTCTCCGCGCCGGCGGCGTCGGCGTGGCCCTCGCCGGCCGCGCCGAGCAACCGCACCCGGAGCGCCCGTGCCTGGTCGGCGGACAGGGCGTCGAGCGAGATCCGCTCGTCGTCCCCTGCCACGCTGCCGGTGCCGATCGTGACCGTGGTGAGGCCGAGCAGGCGGTGCACGAGCGGTGAGGTGAGGTCGACCGTGCGGACCCGGTCGAGCGGGGCGGAGAGGCGGTTGCGGCTGACCAGGCCGCGCTGCAGCTCGACGCGGCCGTCGGCGATCCGGTAGGTCGTCGTGAGGTAGCGGACCACGCCGATCACCACCGGGATCGCGAGCGCCGCGATCGCGACCAGGGGTCCGCCGCCCTGGCTGGCGCCGAACACCCCGATCCCGACCAGCGGCAGCACCATCCGGCGGAGCTCGGTGACAGGGTGGACCAGCAGCATCCGCGGGTCGAGCCGCTGCCAGTCCGGGTCGGTCACGTGGCGTCGCCTCCGGCCGCCTCGGCCTGCCGGGTCAGCCGGTCGACCAGGGCGAGCGCGGTGTCCCGCTCGAGGCCGTCGATCTTGAGCGCGCCCGCCGCGGACGCGGTGGTGACGGTCAGCGTCGCCAGGCCGAACAGCCGGGCCAGGGGACCCTGCTCGTAGTCCACGGTCTGCACCCGGGACATCGGCGCGATCCGCCGCTCCCGGGCCCACCACCCGCGTTGGGTGTAGACCGCGGTGTCGGTGATCTCCCAGCGGTGCACGCGGTAGCGCCACTCCGGCACCACGACGACATAGGCCGCCACCACGACCGCGCTCGCCGCCACGATCCACCAGCGGGCGCCGTACTCCCGCCAGAGGAGGGCGGTCACCGTCAGCCCGAGGAGTACGACGCCGCCGCTGATCGCGCTCTCGACGCGCCACAGGGTCCGCGCGTCGGGGCTGACCCGGTGCGCCGGGTCGCGCAGGTCGGTCACGGGACGACCCTACGAGGGACCGCCCAGTCAGCCCTTGCCCGACCTGCACGAGGCCTGCGGTGCCTCACTCCGGCGGGCCTCGTTCCTCGGCCCACCTCCGCGGGGGCTCCTCGGCCTCACGCCTTGATCTCGCAGAGGACCTCGCCGTTGCCGACCGTCGCACCGACCTGGGCCACGAGCCCGGTGACCGTGCCGGCCTTGTGGGCCTTGAGCGGCTGCTCCATCTTCATCGCCTCGAGCACGACCACGACGTCGCCCTCGGCGACCTCCTGGCCGTCCTCGACAGCGACCTTGACGATCGTGCCCTGCATGGGGGAGGCGACGGCGTCGCCGGACGCGGCGGCGCCGGCCTTCTTGCCGGCCTTGCGCTTCGGCTTCTTCGCGCCGCCGCCACCGCCGGCGGACAGGCCGCCCAGCCCGGCCGGGATCACGACCTCGAGCCGACGGCCGCCGACCTCGACGACGACCTTCTGCCGCTCGCCCTCGTCCTCGGCGTCTGCGGTCGCGCCGCCGTACGGCTCGATCTGGTTGTCGAAGTCGGTCTCGATCCAGGTCGTGTAGACGTCGAAGGAGCCCTCGCCGGTGGGGTTCGAGGCACCGACGTACGCCGGGTCGCTGACCACGGCCGCGTGGAAGGGGATCACGGTCGGCATGCCGTCGACCACGAACTCGGCGAGCGCGCGGCGCGAGCGCTCGAGCGCCTGGGTGCGGTCCCGGCCGGTGACGATCAGCTTGGCGACCAGGGAGTCGAACGAGCCCGGGATGGTCTCCCCGTTCTCGTAGCCGGAGTCGACGCGGATGCCGGGGCCGCTCGGCGGGTTCCAGGCCGACAGCGTGCCGGGCGCCGGCATGAAGTTGCGGCCGCCGTCCTCGGCGTTGATCCGGAACTCGATCGAGTGACCGCGGATCTCCGGGTCGTCGTAGCCGAGCTCCTCGCCGGCGGCGATCCGGAACATCTCGCGGACGAGGTCGATGCCGGTGACCTCCTCGGAGACCGGGTGCTCGACCTGGAGCCGGGTGTTGACCTCGAGGAAGGAGATGGTGCCGTCGCGGCCGACGAGGAACTCGCAGGTGCCGGCGCCGACGTACTCGGCCTCGCGCAGGATCGCCTTGGAGGACTCGTAGAGCTCGCTGAGCTGCTCGTCGGTGAGGAACGGCGCGGGGGCCTCCTCCACGAGCTTCTGGTGGCGGCGCTGCAGCGAGCAGTCGCGGGTGCTGACGACCACGACGTTGCCGTGCTGGTCGGCCAGGCACTGGGTCTCGACGTGGCGGGGGCGGTCGAGGAACTTCTCCACCAGGCACTCGCCGCGGCCGAACGCGCCGACGGCCTCGCGGACCGCCGACTCGAACTGCTCCGGGATCTCCTCGAGCGTGCGGGCGACCTTCAGGCCGCGTCCGCCGCCGCCGAAGACAGCCTTGATCGCGACCGGAAGGCCGTTCTCCTCGGCGAACGCCACCACCTCGTCGGCGTCCTTGACCGGATCCTTCGTGCCGGGGGCGAGCGGGGCGTTGGCCTTCTGGGCGATGTGCTTGGCCTTGGCCTTGTCGCCCAGCGCCTCGATCGCGTCCGGGGAGGGGCCGATCCAGATCAGCCCGGCGTCGAGGACCGCCTGGGCGAAGCCGGCGTTCTCGGCGAGGAAGCCGTAGCCGGGGTGCACGGAGTCGGCCCCGGACTCGGCGGCGACAGCGAGGATCTTGTCGATGTCGAGGTAGGAGTCCGCCGGGGTGGCGCCTCCGAGGGAGTAGGCCTCGTCGGCGAGACGCACGAAGAGGGCGTCGCGGTCGGGCTCGGCGTAGACCGCGACACTGCCGATGCCGGCGTCCTTGCAGGCCCGGATCACCCGGACGGCGATCTCGCCGCGGTTGGCGATGAGGACCTTCTGCAGCGGCTTGACGGCGGCAGGCTGGGGCACGTGCTCTCCTCGACTGACGATCGGCGATCGGATCGGCGGCGCCGGCTCCGGCGCCACCGACGGAGTCTAGGGCCCCTGTCGTGTCTACCTGCTGTGGGATGGATCACGGGGTGAGGTCGGAGGGCGGCGTGCGGCCGTACCCCGTTGGGACCGAAACCGGGACGCGGACGAACCGGATCGCCCACCATCGCGTTACAGGGATGAACCTGACGCAGGGGGTGACCGATGAGCACCGACGAGGACTTCGCCGAGTTCGTCAGCGCCCGCTGGACGTCTCTCTACCGGCTGGCCTACCTGCTCGCGGCGTCGCCGACGGGCGCGGAGGACCTGCTGCAGACCACCCTGGAGAAGGCCTACGTGAACTGGTCGCGGATCAGTCGGATGGAATACCCGGAGGCGTACGTGCGCCGGATGCTCGCCAACACGCTGGTGTCGGGGCGGCGCCGACTCTGGATCGGTGAGCAACCCTCGGGAGACCTGCCGGACGCGGCGGGCGGCTCGGCCGGGGACACGGTCGAGCTCTCGGTCCTCGACCGATCGCTGCTCTGGCCGCTGGTCTGCGCGCTCCCCGAGCGGCAGCGTGCCGTGATCGTGCTGCGCTACTACGAGGACCTGTCCGAGGCGGACATCGCCCGCACCCTCGGCTGCGCGCCCGGCACCGTGAAGTCCCAGTCGTCAGCGGCGATGCGGGCGCTCCGGCGGGCTCTGGCCGCGTCGGGCGTCGGCGAGGAGGTGGGTGAGTCATGAGCCTCGACGAGGAGCTCAGGGCGGTGCTCGGCCAGGAGGCCGGGATGCGGTACGCCGAACGCCTCCCCGACGTGGGCGCCCTGATCAGCGGCGGCCGGGTCCGCCGGCGTCGCCGCAACGCGGCCAGGGTCGGCGTCGGCGTCCTCGCGGCAGCCGTCATCGGCGGCGGCGCGTACGGCGTCGCGCAGGTCGGCCGGGAGGACGCAAGGCCTCCCGCCACGGATCATCCGACCGAGCCGACAGCGACGTCCGGTTCCGCGGTTCCGCGGTACCGGGACACGGACCAGGGCCCGCTCCCGCCCGGCACCTATCGGATGTTCGTCGGTGTCGGAGAGTCCGGGCCGATCGAGGCCGACATCACCTTCGCCGGCCGGGGCTGGGGCGCCTCGAACCATCCGGTGATCTTCGACGACCCGTTCGCCGCGGGGGTCGGGGTGTACCAGGTCGAGGACGTGGCCCGCGGATCCGGCTGCCACGGCGACGAGCGGCTCACTCCGGCGGCGGAAACCCCGAACGCGCTTGCCAGACAGCTCGCCCGGCTCCCTCGGAGCAGTGTGCAGGTGGGGCCCGAGTCCACCGAGATGCTCGGCATCGACGCCGTCCACCTGCGGCTCCGGATCGACGACAACTGCGTGGAGGCCGCGTACCGCCCGGTCGACACGGTGGGGCCTGGCGGCGGCAGCGGGAGCGGGCGCGGCATCAGCTACGCCGAAGAGCGCATGGACGAGATCATCGACTTCTGGGTCCTCGAGGTCGACGGGACCACGATCGTGATCGACCTCTTCCGCCATCCTGGGGCGTCGGCGGACGTGGTGCAGCAGGTGTACGACGCCCGGGACTCGATCACGTTCGTGACGGTCGACTAGCCCGCCGCGCCCCAGAGGTCGGTCCACGAGTGGCCGAGCTCGAGCACCAGGTCGCGCAGCAGCGGGAGGCTGACGCCGACCACGTTGTGGTGGTCGCCCTCGACACCGGTGACGAACGCGCCGCCGAGACCGTCGACGGTGAAGGCTCCGGCCACGTGCAGCGGCTCGCCGGTGGCGACGTACGCAGCGATCTCGGCGTCGGTCAGGTCGGCGAAGTAGACGGTCGTCGACGCCGTGGCGGCCGCGGTGCGTCCGGAGGCGACGTCGCGGAGGCAGTGGCCGGTGTAGAGCACGCCTGACCGGCCGCGCATCGACTGCCAGCGGCGTACGGCGTCCTCGGCGTCGGCCGGCTTGCCCAGCGGCTCCCCGTCCAGCTCGAGCACCGAGTCGCAGCCGAGCACGAGGGCGTCGGCCGGTACGTCGTCGCGGCCGGCCACCGCGGCGCACTTGAGCTCCGCCAGCTGCAGCGCCATCTCGAAGGGCGGCAGCCCGTCGGCCTGGGACTCGTCGACCCCGGAGACGATGACCGTCGGGTCGAGGCCGGCGTTCCGCAGCGTCGCGAGCCGGGCGGGTGAGGCGGAACCGAGCACGAAGGTCGTCACGCGGGGAGACCCTACGGGGGTCGACGGAACCGGGTGCAACCTCGCGGGCCGGTCGTGGGTCGTAGAGGGTGAGAGGGAGGAGGCGTCGTGGACGAAGACCGGATCGACCCGATCCAGCACTGCTTCGACGTGTCGTACCGACGGCTGGTCGGCCAGCTGTACGGCGTCTGCGGGGACCTCTCGGAGGCCGAGGACGTCGTGGCCGAGGCGTTCGAGAGGGCGGTGAGCCGGCGTCGTACCTTCGAGCGGCTGGACAACCCCGAGGCGTGGCTGCGCACCGTCGCTGTCAACCTGGCGCGGAGCCGGCACCGGCGGCGCGAGCTGGGCGAGCGGCTGCTGCGTCGTACGACGCCCGCCGAGCCCACCCGGGCTCCGGACCTCAGCGACGACCGCCTGACCCTGGTCGCCGCGCTCCGCGCCCTGCCCCACCAACAGCGCGAGACGCTCGCGCTCCACTACCTCGCCGACCTGGCCGTCGCCGACGTCGCGACCACCCTCGGGGTCCCGGTCGGAACCGTGAAGGCCCGGCTCAGCCGCGGCCGGGCGGCGCTCGCCGCCGCGCTCGGGTCCGACGACTCTCTTGTGAACGGAGGCTCCCATGCCTGACCTGGACCAGCTCCTCACGGCCGACGCCGGCGGGGTCGGGCGCGCCGCGGCCGCTGCTGCCGTCCCGCCCGACTTCGGCGCGATCGTCCGACGCGGGCGCCGGCGCCGCAACGTCCGCACCGGCGTCTCGGTCGGTGCGGCCGCCGCCGCCCTGGCCGGCATCGTCGGCATGACCCAGGTGCTCGGAGGCCCGACGCCGGCGCCACCCCAGCCTGCCGGATCGAGTACGCCGACCGTCAGCATCACCGACAGCGCCGGCACCACGGACGCCGCCGATGCGACCGCTGACGTCGCCGCGGTCGTCGACCACCCCGACGCCCGGCCCGTCGGCATCGCCGTCACGCCGGGCGACCCCGACACCAAGGCGGTCGTGTGGCAGCGCGGCAACCGGTGGGCCCTCGCCGTGACCGACGACGGCTTCGTGACACGCACCCTGCTGGCCGTCCCACCGGGGACCGACCCGGTGCCCGGCCCCGAGGGCACGTTCGTCCTCACCGGCGGCTGGCGCGCGGACTCGCTGCGGATCGTCGACGTGGACGGACGCAACGAGGCGATCACCGACCGCGGCCCCGTCGCGCCGGTCGGCGGGGGCGAGATCGCGGTCGTCCAGGGCGAGCCCGGCCAGGATCAGACCGTCGTGGCCGTCGACGTCGCCGCGGGGACGGCCCATCCGGTGGAGACGCCGCCCGACCTCTACGACCTCCGCTCGTACGCCCTCCGGCTGCAGGGACTCTCGGTCGCAGACGACGGCCGCACGATGGTCCACCACTGGTCCGACGACGGCGGCGCGACCTGGGAGGTCGAGGATCTCGGGAGCGAGCAGGCCTTCGGCGGGATCGTGCCGAGCCCGATCGGCGGGCCGCGGGCGGTGATCGAGTCCGGGGACGGTGCCACCCTGTTCCCGTTCGTGGCGCTGCACCACGCCCAGCCGCCGGGGGCGTCGAGCCGGACGCCCTTCGCGGGGCCCGCTTCCATGACGCTCACGTCGACCTTCTTCTACGGCGACGAGGTGCGGGTGGTCGGCACGCTGTGGGACGACAGCGGCCAGGAGGCCGTGGACTCGGGCACCTGGGTCGTCGGGGCCGACGGGACGGTCGAGAAGGTCGTCTCCGACACTCCGGAGGTCTCCGACCGGCAGGACGTCCCCCTGATCTGCCTGGAGTACGTCGACGGGCCCGTCGTCTGGACGGCCGGCGAGGACGGCGACGTCTGGCGGTCCGCCGACGGTGGTGCCACCTGGGAGCGGCACGCCGCGCGCTGACCGAGGGATCAGCCGCGGACCACGTCGAGGCCGAGCCAGTCCGCCAGCGACTGGATCTCGGCCTCGACCGCGTCACCGGTCTCCGGGTCCCACGGGAAGTCCTCGTGGATCGCGTGGACCCGCAGCACCCCGGCCTTGCGGTCGGCCTTCGCGTCGAGCTTCCCCACCAGCCGGTCGCCGTGCAGGACCGGCAGCGCGAAGTAGCCCCACCGGCGCTTGGCGGCCGGCTTGTACATCTCCAGGACGTACTCGAAGTCGAAGATCTCCAGCGCTCGGTCGCGGTCGTAGACCAGACGGTCGAACGGCGACAGGAACGCGGTCCTGCCGTCGAACGGGGTGTCGGCGTCCGCGAGCGCATCGGGGTCGGCCCGCCACTCGCCGCGCAGCCCCTCGACCGTGACCACCTCACCGATGTCGCCGACGTCGACCGGCTCGGCGAACTGTGCCGCGGTGCGCGCCCGGGCGATGCCGAGCGACGCCAGGCGGCGGGTGGCGAGCGCGGCCCGCGCGTCGTCGTACGACGGGATCTCGAGGTCGGCCGGGTAGACCCGCTCGGCGAGGTCCCAGCGGCGCAGCTTGCCCTGCCGTCCGGTGATCGCGACCTCGCCGAACATCATCAGGAACTCGAGCATGAGCACGACGTTCTTGTCGTTGGTCCAGCCCGTCGACTCCCAGGGCAGCGCCGCCGTGTCGGGCACCTCGGCAGCCGTGAGCGGTCCGCTGTCGGCGATCCGGGCGAGGACGTCGGCGCGGAACGCGGCGTTGGCGGCCATCCACTCCATCGCCCGTCCGTGCCGCGCCCAGTCCTGGACCGTGGCGAGGCAGCGCCCGACGTCGTCCATCGCCCGGACGTAGGAGCCGAGCTCGGCCAGCGAGCGCTCCTGCTCCAGCGCGAAGCGCAGGTCGGACGGCTCGTAGGCGTCGCCCAGCCGGCTCCACGCCACCAGGTCGACGTTGGGCGCGATCGCAGCGGTCGGGTCGATCTGGAGCAGGGTGAGCTGGTCGACCGTGGCGACCAGCGACTCCGGCCGGTAGGCGTCGAGCAGCTGCGCACGGACCGCGATCCGGCGGGCCTGCTCGACGGACAGCCGCAGCATCGCCAATCCCGGTCTCAGAGCCGCGCCAGCGCAGCCTCGAGCGGGTCGAGACCGAGTCCGCCGAGGTCGAGGGCCTCGGTGTGGAACCGCTTGAGGTCGAAGTCGGCGCCCTGGCGGCGTCGTACGTCGTCCCGCGCCCGCAGCCAGATCCGCTCGCCCACCTTGTACGACGGTGCCTGGCCCGGCCAGCCGAGGTAGCGGTTGACCTCGAAGCGCACCTGGGCGGGATCCATCCGCGAGTGGGCGAGCATGAACTCGAGCACCCGGTCGGCGTCCCAGACCTCCCCGGGCCGCCAGCCGTAGGGGTTGTCCTCGGGGATCGTCAGCCCGAGGTGCACGCCGATGTCGACGATCACCCGCGCCGCCCGGAAGCCCTGCATGTCCAGGAAGCCCAGCCGGTCGCCCGGGTCGGCGAAGTAGCCGAGCTCGTCCATGAGGCGCTCGGAGTAGAGCGCCCAGCCCTCGCCGTGGCCGCTCACCCAGCACAGGAGCCGCTGCCACCGGTTGAGCAGGTCGGCGCGGTGCACCGCCTGCGCGCACTGCAGGTGGTGGCCCGGCACGCCCTCGTGGAAGACGGTGGTCGTCTCGCGCCAGGTCGAGAACGTCTGGTCGTCGGTGAACGAGAACCACATCGTGCCCGGTCGCGTGAAGCCCTCCGCCGGCGGTGTGTACCAGGCGCCGCCGTCGTTGACCGGCGCGACCTTGCAGGCGAGCGTGCGGATCGGCTCGGCGATGTCGAAGTGCACACCGTCGAAGTCGGCGAGGATCCGGTCGGACTTCTCCTGCATCCATGCCTGGAACGCCTCGCGGCTCCCGCAGTCGCGGGCCGGGTCGGCGTCGAGCGCCTTGACCGCGTCGTCGACCGTGCCACCTCGCACGATCCGCTGCGCCGTGGCGACCATGTCGTCCTCGATTCGCTTCAGCTCCTCCCAGCCCCAGCGGTAGGTCTCCTCGAGGTCGATCGTCGCGCCCAGGAAGTAGCGCGACTCCAGCGCGTAGTGGTCGCGGCCCACGCCGTCGACCTCCCGCCCCCGCGGCGCGAGGTCGGACTCGGCGAACCGCCCGAATTCCGAGTACGACGCCGACGCCGCCCGGGCAACGCCGCCCAGCCGGTCGCAGACCGGCGCGGGCGCCCCGGCGACGAGGTTGGCGAAGTAGTCGCCCGAGGTGCCCTCCTGCCCGGTCCAGCCGTGGATCTGGGCGGCCACCTCGACGTACTGCCGGCGGGCGGCGACCCGTCCGGCGGCCGCCTCCTCGAGCAGGGTCGTGCGGTAGCCGTCGAGCGCGGCCGGCACCGCGGCCAGCCGCTCGCCGATGACGTCCCAGTCCTCCGGGGTGTCGGTCGGCATCAGGTCGAAGATCTCGCGGATCTCGTGCACGCCGCTGGCGATCACCGAGAACGCGCTGCGGTCGACCCGGGCGTCGGCCTTCTCGACGCTCAGGCCGGTGCGCTCCACGAAGGCGTCCTTCGCGACCTGCTCGCGCTCGTCGGAGGGCTGCAGGGCGGCGACCTCGGCGAGTGCCGTGCGCTGGAGGGCGTCGCGGGCGTCGTACCCGTCGGGGGAGAGGTCGGGAAGGCGGTGGTCGTGGCCGGGGATCCCGGCGGCGGTCGCGGTCAGCGGGTCGAGGGCTGCGTAGTCCTCGACGAAGCGGTCCGTGCGGGCATCGATCGGGCGGGTCACGTCGCCGACCCTAGTTGGCGGCGGCGTACGGCGGCACGGTCGTCACGCTCGACCGCGACTTCGGCAGGCTCGACGACCTGCGGGTCCTCGAGCTGTCCGGCTGACCCGGCTCAGCCGGCGCGGTGCTGCCGGGCGCCGACCAGCAGGGCGCCGGCGACCAGTGCCTCGAGCGCGATGAAGCCGGCCATCTTCAGGCTCGGCCGGCCCTCGAACACGGCCGACGCCGCCCGCCCGGCCGCCATGCCGGCCGTCGCCACGCCGATCGCGGTGCCGGACGCCGGCGTGGCGACGAGGCTGGCAGCGAACGCGAGCGGGAGACCGCCGTACACGGCGCGGATCTCGGAGCGCGCGTCAGCGTTCGGCGCGGTGCTGCCGATCACCGCCGGCACCACGTCGGGCTTGAGGAACGAGACGACGCCCAGTCCGGCGTACGACGCCGCGCCGATCGCGATCAGTCGGTTCATGCCCCCATGCTGCCCGCCCGCTGCCTCGCGCGCGTCCGACCACGGTAGGAACCGGACCGTTGCTGGGTGGGCCGCTGGGTCCGAACGGTCGAGTCGGCTCATCTAGACACGCGCCGACTCGACGTCCTGAGGGTGCAGAGACGCGCCGACTCGACGTTCAGCGGGGCAGTGCGCTCGCGCGCCAGCCGCCGGGACCCGGGCGCAGCGGCTGCCGCATCCGGCGGGCCGGCGCAGACCACTGCGAGCGGGGCGGCTCGGGGGCCTCCTCGCCGCCGCCGAGGCTGGCGAACACCGCGACCAGCGCCGCGATCTGCTCCGGCGTCGCGTCGGGTGTGATGACGCGGAGCAGCGGCTGCTGCTCAGACTTCGTTTCTTCGGTCATCGTTGTCCTCCGGCTCGCGGTTGGTCGGTGGGCGCCGAGTCGGCGCATCTCCGCACGAGCTCGCTGCGCTCGCCGTGCAGAGATCCGCCGACTCGGCTCTATCCCGCTCTTCGGGGACGCTTCGCGCCCCGCTCAGAGCGGGATGTTCCCATGCTTCTTCGGGGGCAGCGTCTCCCGCTTGGTGCGCAGGAGGCGCAGGGCGCGGATGATCTCGACCCGGGTCTCGTGCGGCATGATCACGGCGTCGATGTAGCCGCGCTCGGCCGCGATGTAGGGGTTCGCGAGCGTGGTCTCGTACTCGTCGATCAGCTCCGCGCGCCGGGCCTCCACATCGCCCCCCTCGGCCTCGACGAGCGCGAGCGTCTTCCGGTGCACGATGTTGGCCGCACCCTGTGCGCCCATGACGGCGATCTGGCCGGTCGGCCACGACAGGTTGAGGTCGGCGCCGAGGTGCTTGGAGCCCATGACGTCGTACGCGCCGCCGTACGCCTTGCGGGTGATGACGGTGACCAGCGGGACGGTCGCCTCGGCGTAGGCGTAGATCAGCTTGGCGCCGCGCCGGATGATGCCGTTCCACTCCTGGTCGGTGCCGGGCAGGAAGCCGGGTACGTCGACGAACGTGAGCACCGGGACGTTGAACGCGTCGCAGGTGCGCACGAACCGGGCGGCCTTCTCCGAGGCGTCGATGTCGAGCGTGCCGGCGAACTGCATCGGCTGGTTGGCGACGATGCCGACCGGGTGGCCCTCGACGCGGCCGAAGCCGACGATCAGGTTGGGCGCGAAGAGCGGCTGCACCTCGAGGAAGTCGTTGTCGTCGAGCACGGACTCGATGACGGTGTGCATGTCGTAGGGCTGGTTGGGGCTGTCCGGGATCAGCGTGTCGAGCTCGCGGTCCTCGTCGCTGATCTCGACGACGGCCGTCGCTGCGTCGATCGGGTACGCCGGCGGCTCCTCCATGTTGTTCTGCGGCAGGAACGAGAGCAGCCCCTTGACGTACTCGATCGCGTCCTCCTCGTCCGCGCCCATGTAGTGGGCGTTGCCGGACTTGGTGTTGTGCGTCCGCGCGCCGCCGAGCTCCTCCATCGAGACGTCCTCGCCGGTGACGGTCTTGATCACGTCGGGGCCGGTGATGAACATCGCGGAGGTCTTGTCGACCATGATCGTGAAGTCGGTGACGGCGGGGGAGTAGACGTGGCCTCCCGCGCAGTTGCCCATGATCAGGCTGATCTGCGGGATCACGCCGGAGGCATGCACGTTGCGGCGGAAGATCTCGCCGTACAGGCCGAGCGAGACCACGCCCTCCTGGATCCGCGCGCCGGCGCCCTCGTTGATGCCGATGATCGGGCAGCCGGTCTTGATGGCGAGGTCCATCACCTTGGTGATCTTCTCGCCGTAGACCTCGCCCAGCGATCCGCCGAAGACGGTGAAGTCCTGTGAGAACACGCACACCTGGCGGCCGTCGATGGTGCCGTAGCCGGTGACGACGCCGTCGCCGTAGGGGCGGTTCTTCTCGAGGCCGAACGCCGTGGACCGGTGCCGGGCCAGCTCGTCGAGCTCGACGAAGGAACCTTCGTCGAAAAGCATCTCGATCCGCTCCCGCGCGGTCTGGCGACCCTTCGCGTGCTGCTTCTCCACGGCCTGCGCCGAACCCGCGTGCACCGCGGCGTCGAGCCGCAGCTCGAGGTCGGCGAGCTTGCCTGCGGTGGTGTGGAGATCGGGCTGGTCCGCGCCGCTGTCGGGGCTTGCGCTCGTCGGTTCTGCAGTCACTGCTGTTGGCCTCCTCGGTCTCGTGCGACAGGGTAGTGCCGTGACTTCCGACTCCGTCTCGCGCCCTCCTTTCGATGCCGCCGCCCTCGCGGAGGCCCTCGAGCCGGTCCCGGACCTGAGTCCGGAGCTGCTCGGGGAAGCCGCCTCGACCAACCAGGTCGCCGCTGAACGCGCCCGCGCCGGCGCTCCGGACGGCCTCCTGGTCGTGGCCGACCACCAGAGCGCCGGCCGCGGCCGGCTCGACCGGACCTGGGAGACCCCGCCCGGTGCGGCGGTCACCTTCTCCCTGGTGCTGCGGCCGACGGTCCCGGCCACGACCTGGCCGTGGATCCCGCTGCTGGCCGGCCACACGGTCGCCAAGGCGCTCACCGCGCTGGGGTACGACGCCCAGGTCAAGTGGCCCAACGACGTGCTGATCGGCGACCAGAAGGTCGCCGGCATCCTCGTCGAGCGTGTCGACACGCCCGACGGTCCCGCCGCCGTGGTCGGCGTCGGCATCAACGTCTCCACCACGGAGGACGAGCTGCCGGTCCCGACCGCCACGTCACTGGCGCTGGCCGCCGCCGAAGGGGCGGAGGTCCCCGACCGGACCGCGGTGCTGCTCGGCGTGGTCACCGCCGTCCGCGAGGGGTTCGACGCGTGGCAGGCCGGGGGGGACGCCGCTGCGGCGAGGCTCGCGGCGTCGTACTCCTCCCGGTGCGCGACGCTCGGGCAGGACGTCCGCGTGGACCTCCCCGCCGGAGGCACGCTGGCCGGCCGCGCCGTCGACGTCGACCGCGACGGCCGCCTCGTCGTGGAGACGGCCGACGGCACCGAGCGGGTCGGTGCGGGCGACGTGGTGCACGTGCGCCCGCACTGACCAGCTGTCAGGCGAAGGGCCTCAGTCGGAGAGTCGTGCTCCGGTGTCGGCGTCGAAGACGTGGACGTGGTGGGGGTCGGTGGTGACGTGGAGGACCTCGCCCTTGTGGGCGCTGTCGCGGCCCTCGACGCGGATGATGACGTTGCCCGGGGTGCCCTCGACGTCGCTGGTGCCGTAGACGTAGGCGTCGGCGCCGAGCTCCTCGATCACGGTGACGGTGACCGGGAGGCCGCCGGAGTCGGGGCCGACCAGGCGCCAGTTCTCGGGGCGGACGCCGACCACGACGTTGCCCTGCATGCGGTGGGCCGCGGCTTCGTCGACCGGGACGTGGAACGCGCCGATCTTGACGGTGCCCTGGTCGGCGCGACCGTGCGAGGAGGTTCATCTGGGGTGAGCCGATGAACCCGGCGACGAAGAGGTTGGCGGGCCGGTCGTAGAGCCGAAGGGGGCTGTCGACCTGCTGGAGGATGCCCTCCTTCATCACCGCGACCCGGTCGCCCATGGTCATCGCCTCGACCTGGTCGTGGGTGACGTAGACGGTGGTGACCTGGAGGTCGGCCTGGATCTTGGCGATGTCGGTGCGGGTCTGGACCCGCATCTTGGCGTCGAGGTTGGACAGTGGCTCGTCCATGCAGAACACCTGGGGGTTGCGCACGATCGCGCGGCCCATCGCGACCCGTTGGCGCTGGCCGCCGGAGAGGGCCTTGGGCTTGCGCTGGAGGTACTCGGTCAGGCCGAGGATCTTGGCGGCCTCGTCGACCCGTTGGGCGCGTTCGGCCTTGGAGACCTTGGCCATCTTCAGCGCGAAGGCCATGTTGTCGGCCACGGTCATGTGGGGGTAGAGCGCGTAGTTCTGGAAGACCATCGCGATGTCGCGGTCCTTGGGGGCCAGATGGGTGACGTCACGCTCACCGATCCGGATCGCTCCGCTGTTGACCTCCTCGAGTCCTGCGAGCATCCGCAGGGTGGTGGACTTGCCGCAGCCCGAGGGGCCGACGAGGACCATGAACTCGCCGTCCTGGACCTCCAGGTCCAGACGCCGGCACCGCCGGCTTGTCCGCACCCGGGTACCACCGCTGGGTCTTGTCGAAAGTGATGCTGGCCATCTTGTCTACTCCTTGGCTGAGTGCCGGTCAGGTGAGGTGCCACCAGGCGACGGTGTCGGGGTTGTCGGTGCGCGGGACGAGTCCGGCCTCGGTGTCGGCGAGGGGGAGACCGACCAGGCCCCCGTCCGCGACGACCTCGAGCACCTGGGCGTCGGCGATCAGTCGCAGGACCGGTCCGGTGTGGGCGACCTCGACCGGCGCCGCACCACCGGGCACGGTCACCGTGAGGCGTCCGTCGGCGGCCTCGAGCAGCGCCCGGCTCCGCCCGTCGACGCCGACGAGGGCCAACCGGCCGCCGGTCCCGAGGTTCCACTCGACGTCGATCGCGGTGCCCGGCGCGCCCTCGGCGGGCGACGCGGGCCTTGTCGACGGCGGGATGCGGGAACCAGTCGGATGTCGTCGCCGTCGGTCTCGACGACGTACGGGATGCTGAGCGCCCCGCTCCACCGGCCGGGATCGGCGATGCCCCGGATCCAGAAGATCAGGCAGGAGCAGCCCGTCGGCATCCGTGAACGACGACGCGGCGAAGTGGGCCTGGCCCGTCGAGAGCAGCCGCCAGTGGCCGACCGTGAACCTGCCGTCGGCGTACGACCCGGTCGCACGCGGCGACGTCGTGGGGGGCGTGGTCGTCCCAGATCGAGACGACGAGTACGTCGCTGCCCTGGCCGCTCGGGATCCCGGATGACCTGCGGGCACTCCCACGCGGTGCCGGTCCACGGGTGCTGGGAGCGGGTGTTCCGGGTCGCGAGGATGCCGTCGTAGTTCCACGACTCGAGGTCCTCGGAGCTGAAGACGTCCGCGCCGGCCGTGCCGTCGGCGTTGCCGTTGCCCACGAGCATCCGCCACCGGTCTCCGTCGCGGAAGATCATCGGGTCGCGGAACACCCGGGTGGAAGCGGTTATCGCGTCGGCGACGACCGGGCCCTTGACCCACTCGGTGCCGGACTCGGTGGGTCGCGCGATCCGGATCCGGCCGCGCTGGTGGTCGTCGCCCTGCAGCCGAGGTGTAGAACAGCACCGGCCGGCCGTCGCTCGCCGATGGCGGCGCACCCCGACCAGCAGCCGTCGTCGCCGTCCCCGGGCGCCAGCGCGATGGGCTCCATCTGCCAGTGCAGCAGGTCCGTGCTGGTCGCGTGGCCCCAGTGGATGTCCGTGCGCCACTCCAGCGAGTCGGGGACGTGCTGGAAGAAGAGGTGGTAGGTCCCGTCGAGGACGTACATCCCGTGCGGGTCGTTCAGCCAGCCGGTCGCAGGTGTGAGGTGGACGCGCGGGCGCAGCTCGGTGCTCGCCGTCATCCCTTCACCCCGCTCGACGCGATGCTGCCGATGAACGCACGCTGGAAGGCGAGGAAGAACGCGAGCACGGGAATGGTGATCAGGGAGGAGTACGCCATCATCGGTCCCCACGCGATGTCGAGCTGGAAGAAGTAGCTGACACCGACCATCACGGGCCGCAGCTCCTCGCTCTGGATGGCCATCAGCGGCCAGAGGTACTGGTTCCACGCGGGCAGGAAGGTCAGGATCGCGACCGAGGCGATGGCCGGGCCGGACAGCGGCATGACCACCGAGCGGTAGATCCGGAACCAGCTCGCGCCGTCGACGCGGGCGGCCTCGTCGAGCTCCTTCGGGATGGACTGGAAGTACGTGTAGAAGAGGTAGATCGAGAACGCGTTCGCGATGAACGGCATCACCTGGATCCGGTAGGTGTCGAGCCACCCGAAGGTCCACAGCGGCGTCGCGCCGTCGAAGGTGATCCACGGCAGCTGGTTGGACCACCACAGCAGCGGGAGGGCGAACGTCTCGAACGGCACCACCAGCGTGGCGATGATCAGGCTGAGCACCAGTCCGCGACCGCGCCACTCGAGCCGCGAGAGCGCGAACGCGGCCATGCTGTTCACCAGCAGCCCGAGCGCCACCGTCAGCCCGGTGATGACCAGCGAGTTCACGAGGAAGCGGACAGCCGGGACGGTGTCCAGCGTGGCCCGGTAGTTGTCGAGCGAGATGTCGCCGACGGGCAGGAACGCCTTCATCGAGCCCACGTCCCGGAAGATCTGGTCGTCCGGCTTCAGCGACGAGACGAACATGAAGACGATCGGGAAGGCGAAGAACACCACGAGGAAGATCCGTACGGCGTACAGCCCGATGGCCTGGCCCATCCCGCTGGGACGCGAGCCGGGGAGAACATCCCGCTTGGGAGCAGCGGCCGCGGCCGCGTTGGTGGTCGTGGTCATCGAACATCCTTGTCGCGAGTCAGGAAGCGCTGGACGAGGGACACGGTCAGGACGAGGGCGAAGAACACCAACGAGATGGCCGACGCGTACGCGGTCTGCAGCTGTGAGTAGCCGGTGCGGACGGCCTGGTAGACCACCGTGGAGGTGGAGTCGAGCGGGCCACCGTTGGTCATCACGTTGATCTGGGCGAACAGGCTGAGAGCGGCGATGGTGATCGTCACCAGGATGAAGGTCCGGGTGTCGCGCAGGCCGGGCCAGGTGATGTAGCGGAACTGCTCCCACTTGCTGGCGCCGTCGAGCGAAGCGGCCTCGTACTGGTCCTGGGGGATGGTCTGCAGCCCCGACAGCCAGATGATCATGTGGAAGCCGACGGCCTGCCAGATCGACATGAACATGATCGCCGGCATCGCCGTGTCCGGGTTGTTGAGCCAGTCTGCGCCCTGGATGGTGTTGAAGCTCACCGCCTGGAGCATGTTGTTGACCAGGCCGTCCGGCTCGTACATGAACCGCCACAGGATCGAGACGACCACGATCGAGGTCACCACGGGGACGAAGTACATGGTCCGGAAGAAGTTGGTGCCACGGGCCTGACCGTTGACCAGGATGGCGAGCAGCAGGGCGAACGCCGACTGCAGCGGGACGACGACGACCGCGAAGAACGCCGTGTTGCGCAGCGACGTCCAGAACAGCGGGTCACCGAAGAGGCGCTTGAAGTTGTCGAAGCCGGCCCACCCGATCGGGTCGGGTGAGATCAGCTTGGCGTTGGTGAACGCGAGGACGAAGCACAGGATCACCGGGATGAAGAAGAAGACCACCAACAGGATCAGTGCCGGCGAGGCGAACCCGATGCCGAGGATCGGACGGGTGGTCACCGAGGATCTTCCGCTGGGCTTCGGCCGAGTCGCCCCGGTGGGTACCGGTACGGGCGCGGGGGCAGCAGTGCTCTGGTTGATCGACATCGACGTACCTCGCTCAGTATCCGTAGTTCTCGTTGGACTCGAGGTCGGCTTCGATGTCCTCGACAGCCTGGTCGAGGATGCTCTCCGGGTCGCCGCCGGAGATGATGTCCTGTGCGGCCTTGGCGAACGTCGTCGTCAGGTAGGGGTATCCAGGAGTCGGCGGCCGGATCGTCGCGAACGCCTCCGACTCGTCCAGGAAGAACCGCTCCGGGTCGCCGGGATCCCAGCCGTCGGCCACCTCCGCCGCCTCGTCGGTGGCGGGGACCACGCCCAGCTCGTCGGCGAACCGGGCGAGGTACTTCGGCTGCAGGGAGAACTCCAGGTAGTCCATCGCCGCCTCCTTCTCCGCACAGGTCGAGCTGACCGACCACTGCCAGGACCCGCCCCCGATCTTCGGGCCGTCGCCGAAGTCCGGCGGCGGCAGGATCAGGCCGTCGGGCACCTCGTCGGTGAAGCCGGCGCCGTTCCAGCTGCCGGACCACACCATCGCCGACTTGCCGTTCATGAAGTCGGCCATCGCGTCCGTGCCGGACCGGGCGGGCGTGTAGCCCTTGTCGACGAGGCCGCGGAACCACTCTGCCCAGGCGATCGCCTCCTCGCCGTTGAGCACGCCCTCGGCCGAGGTGTAGGAGTCGCGGTCGATCAGGTCGCCCCCGAAGCTCTGCAGCCACGGCGAGTACCCGTAGGTCCACCACTCCGTTCCGGTGTCGCCGGTGCCGAAGTCGAAGGCGTACTCGTAGTCGCCGTCCTCGGAGATCTGCGCGAGGGCCTCGTCGAACTCCTCACCGGTCCAAGGGTCCTCGATGGTCGGCACCCTGACCCCGGCCTTCTTCAGCGCGTCGCCGTGGGCGTAGATGGCGAGCGCGGCCTCGTAGTAGCCGATGGAGTAGGGCTTGTCGTCATACATGCCGATGGTGCTCGACAGTTGCGCGTCGAGCAGTTCCTGCGGCAGGTCCAGCGGGGCCAGGAAGCCGCTGTAGGCCCAGCTCGGCACGTTCGGCGCGTCGGTGTCGAGGAGGCACGGCAGCTTCCGCGATACGGCACCTGACACGACGGCGGAGTTGTACGCCTGCTGCGGGAACGCCTGGATTTCGATCGTGACCTCGGACTGGCTGGCGTTGTAGTCCTTGACGATCTGCTCGACGATGGCGAGCTCGGCCGGGTTGCCGGCGTTGTGCGTCCAGAGCGTCAGCGTGCCGTCGGCACCGTCCCCGCTCTCGGCGACGCCGCAGCCGGCGGCGAGCAGCGCTCCCGCGGATGCGAGCGCCATGCCCTGGGCGATCCGGAGCCTCGACCTGCTCACGATGTCCTCCTCGACGGGGTGACGTGCGTCACGTGAAGAAACGTTTGACCGACTGTGATACAACGATTCTTCGATGTCAAGATCTAGAGCAGGACGGATTCCTCTCGGAGAGGGGTCGGACATGGCCTCGCCCTCGCGCCCGACGTTGAAGGACGTCGCCCGGACCGCTGGCGTCTCGGTGACGACGGCCTCGGTCGTGCTCAACGACAAGCGCGAGGGCGTGCGGGTCCCGGAGTCGACCCGGAAGCGGGTGCGTAGTGCCGCCGAGGAGCTCGGATACCGGCCCAACCAGATGGCGCGCGGGCTCCGCCAGCGATCCAGTCGCGCGATCGGGTTCTTGTCCGACCGCGTGACGACGACGCCGTTCGCCGTGGCGATGCTCGCCGGGGCCCAGGAGGCGGCGGCCGAGCGGGGCCACCTGCTCTTCGTCATCAACGCGACCGGCGCCGACGGCGGTCTCGTGCTGGAGGACGCGATGGACGAGCTCGTCACGCACCAGGTGTCGAGGTTCGTCTTCGCCGCGATGAGCCACCGCGGCGTCGACCCGTCACCGGGGATGCCGGAGTCCACGGTGTTCGTGAACTCGTTCGCGAACCGCGGGGCCCACCGGTCGATCGTGCCGGCCGAGCGGGAGGCCGCGCGGGCGGCCGTGGAGGAGCTGTTGGACCACGGTCATCGGCGGATCGCGTTCCTCGACGACCACAGCGGGACGGTCGCGTCCCCGCTCCGGCTCGAGGGCTATCGCGACGCGCTGCGCGGCCGCGGAGTCAATCCGGATCCCCGGCTCCACGTCCAGGTCCCACGGGTCCAGCCCGGTGGCGAGACCGGTGGTGAGCTCCTCGACCTCGCCGACGGCGTCAGGCCGACCGCCGTGTTCTGCTTCAACGACCGCGCCGCCCTCGGCCTCTACCGTGCCGCAGGCAGACGCGGCATGCGGATCCCCGACGACCTGTCGGTGGTCGGCTTCGACGACCAGGAGTTCATCGCGTCCGAGATGCAGCCGGGACTCACCACCATGCGGCTGCCGCACGAGGAGATGGGGTCGCTAGCGATCAGCACCGTGCTCGGGATGGAGACCCCCGACGCCGCGTGGGAGCCCCTGGGGGAGGGCATGATCACCCGCGTCACCTGCCCGATCGTGCGGCGCGCGTCCGTCGGACCGCCCGCCGCCCAACGATCGGTGGGATGATCGTCGCGTGGCCATCTCGCAGAAGCTGCTCAACCCGGGCGAGTCGCTGATCATCAGCACCCGCCAGCACCCCAAGGCGCTGTTCGTGCCGATCCTCGCTCTCGTCGTCTTCCTGGCCGTCGGCGTCACGGCGCAGGTGCTGATCGACGTCGACTGGCTGACGCTCGCCATCTGGGCCCTCTGCGCGATCGCGATCCTCTGGTGGACGGTCCGGCCGTTCTTCGTCTGGCTCACGACGGTGCACGGCGTCAGCGACCGGCGGCTGATCACGCGCCGGGGCATCATCACCCGTCGCGGTCACGACATCCCGCTGGCCCGGATCAGCGACCTCTCGATCGAGATCAACCTGATCGACCGGCCGTTCGGCTGCGGCAGCCTGATCATCACCGACGCGTCGACCTTCGGCGAGGTGCGCCTCAACGACATCCCCCACGTCGAGGAGACCCAGCGGCGCATCAACGAGCTGCTCCACGGCCTGCACCAGGGCCCCGGTGCGCGCCGGGCGGACGAAGGTGTCTGAGCAGACGCCTCCCGACGACCACGCCGCGGTGCTCGGGCTGGTTCCCGAGTTCACGGCCGACGAGGTCGCCGAGCGGTCCGGGCTGCCGGTGGACCAGGCCCGCCGGATCTGGCGGATCCTGGGCTTCCCCGAGCACGGCGACGAGCGCGCGTTCACCCAGGCCGACGTCGACGCGCTCTCGGTCGTGGTCGGCCTGCTCGGCGACGACCTGTTCGACCTCGACCTCGTCCTCAACGTCGCGCGCGGCGTGGGCCTGACGATGGCGCGGCTCGCCGACTGGGAGGTGGGCGCACTGGTCCAGCGCGTCGACGAGGCGTACGACGCCGCCGGCGTACCCGGATCGCCCGCCGCGACCGCCGCGTGGCTGACCGCGGAGTACGGCGAGTCGTTCGAGAGACTCCTCATCCACGTGTGGCGTCGGCACCTGTCGGCCGCGATCACCCGGATGGAGTCCATGCGGGCGATCGCCGACGACCCCCACACGACCGACGTCACCGTCGGGTTCGCCGATATCGTCGGCTTCACGGCCCTGTCCAACGAGCTGACCCGGCAACGCATCGGCGACCTGGTCGAGATCTTCGAGACCCGCTGCGGCGACGTGATCGCCGGTCAGAACGGGCGGCTGATCAAGAGCATGGGCGACGCCGTCCTCTTCGTGAACGACGACCCGATGCGGGCGTTCGCGACCGCGGAGGGGATCATCACGGTCATCGGCCGCGACCCGCGGATGCCCGACGTCCGGGTGGGCCTGGCCAGCGGCTCGGTCGTCCTCCGGCTCGGCGACGTCTTCGGTCCGCCGGTCAACCTGGCGGCCCGGCTCACCCAGGTGGCACGACGCAACCGGATCATCGTCGACCACGCGACCGCAGCCCTGTTGCCCGACGACGAGATCGACGCGCGGCCGCTTCCGGCGCGGCCGGTGCGGGGTTTCGGGGTGCTCGAGCCGGTCGCCGTACGCCGTCAGTGACCTGGTCGGCGACCCGGGTAGGCAAAATTTTCCGCAAACCACCATCGCGACGGCCGTGGCCTCCCTACCTTGGCCCGTGTGTTCGAGGTCCAGGATGTGCGGCTCGATCCTGGCACCCGCAGCGTCTGGCGCGGGGGCCAGGAGATCGACCTGTCCCGCAAGGAGTTCGATCTCGTGCTCGCACTGATCTCCCGGCCCGGGCAGATCGTGTCGCGCGACGTGCTGATGCGCGAGGTCTGGGGCACGACGTACTGGTCGTCCTCGAAGACGATCGACGTCCATCTGGGCTGGGTCCGTCGCAAGCTCGGCGACGACAGCCGCAGCCCGACCCTCATCAGCACGGTGCGTGGCCAGGGCCTCCGGTTCGAGTCGCGCGCGGTGGCACCCGTCGCCGGCTCGGACACCGTCTAGTACCTTTCCCGGGTGCCTGAGCCCGCCCCCCGTGTCGCCGTCATCGGCGGCGGACAATTGGCCCGGATGCTGGCCCAGCCGGCGATCGCGCTCGGCGTTCCGCTGCGACTCCTCGCCGAGGCCGAGGGCGTCTCGGCGGCCCAGGTGATCCCCGACCAGGCGGTGGGCGACTACCGCGACCTCGCCACGCTCCGACGCATCACCGACGGGTGCTCCGTGGTCACCTTCGACCACGAGCACGTGCCCACCGAGCACCTCCACGCGCTCGAGGACGCCGGCGTCGCCGTACGCCCGGGGCCGGAGGCGCTCGTCCACGCCCAGGACAAGATCGTGATGCGCGAGGCGATGGCCCGGCTCGGTGCCCCGCAGCCGCGGTGGGCGGTCGTGGCGTCGGAGGGCGACGTCGCGGCGTTCGGGCTGCCGTGCGTGCTCAAGGTCAGCAGGGGAGGGTACGACGGCCGCGGCGTGTGGGTGGTCCGGAGCCTGGCCGATGCAGCCGAGCCGCTCGAGGCTGCCGAGCGGACCGGCGTACGCCTGCTGGCCGAGGACCTCGTCGACTTCCGCCGCGAGCTGTCCGCCATCGTGGCGCGCTCACCCAGCGGCCAGGCGGCGGCGTACCCCGTCGTCGCGACCACGCAGCTCGACGGGATCTGCCACGAGGTCGTGGCGCCGGCCCCTGACCTCGACCCCGCCCTCGCGGGCGAGGCGCAGGCACTCGCGCTGCGGGTGGCCGGCGAGCTCGGCGTGGTGGGCGTGCTCGCGGTGGAGCTGTTCGAGGCGACCGCCTCCGACGGCAGCCCCCAGATCCTCGTCAACGAGCTCGCCATGCGGCCGCACAACACCGGGCACTGGTCCCAGGACGGCGCCGTCACCTCGCAGTTCGAGAACCACCTCCGCGCGGTGCTCGACCTGCCGCTCGGGTCGCCTGCGCCTCGCGCGCGCTGGACCGTGATGGTCAACATCCTGGGGTCGCCGCGCGCCGACGTCGGCCACCTCTACGACGGCTACCCGCACGCCCTGGCCAGGGACCCGCAGCTGCGGGTGCACCTCTACGGCAAGGAGCTGCGGCCCGGGCGCAAGGTCGGCCACGTCAACGCCTACGGCGACGACCTCGCCGACACCCTGGAGCGCGCGCGGCACGCTGCCGGCTGGTTCCGCGGCGACCTCGGCGACGAGAGCGAGTAGCGGAGGGCCGTCAGGCCGCGGAGCGCTTGCGCGTGCGGCCGATCGTGTCCTCCACGATCTCGACGATCTGCTCCGGCACGTCGATCATCGGGACGTGCCCGGCACCGGGCAACGACACGTGGACGGCGTCGGGCAGCCGGGTGCGGGCGATCTCGGCCTGGCTCGGCGGAAGGATCAGGTCGCGGGTGCCCCACGCGACGGTGGCAGGCACGTCGACCGGCTGGTCGAAGCTGTAGCGGAGACCGGCGCGGGCCACGCCCTCGAACCCGCGGCACCACTTGAGCGCGCGTGCGTCGCCGTACGCCTGCTCGAAGGTCTGCCGCTCGGGGTGCGAGTAGAGCACGCGCCCGAGCAGCACGCGGCCGCGCTCCGAGCGGGCGATGAACCGCAGCACGGCGTCCGGGACCTGGCTGGCGATCCGCAGCGCACCGAGCACCCCGA
This sequence comes from uncultured Actinomycetota bacterium, assembly GCA_963830735.1. GTDB lineage: Bacteria > Actinomycetota > Actinomycetes > Propionibacteriales > Nocardioidaceae > Nocardioides. The sequence goes on along the minus strand of CAWHNG010000002.1, from coordinate 2,189,296 downwards.
GGGCACGCAGCAGGCCCAGCCGGTTGAAGAAGCCGGCCGGGCTGAGCGCGGTCGCCGACGACGCCAGGCCGCGCGCGGCGAGCTCGAGCGCGATCGCGCCGCCGAGGGAGTTGCCGACCACGTGCGGCCGCTCGATGCCCCACGCGGCGAAGTTCTCGGCCAGGTCCGTGCAGGCGTTCTCCATCGAGTAGGGCACGCCGCGGGCGTAGCGCGGCGACTCACCGAACCCGGCGAGGTCGACCGTGATCACGTCGTACGTCTCGGCCAGCCGGTCGAGGACCGGCTCCCAGGCCTGGCGGCGGTGTCCGATGCCGTGGATGAGCACGACCGGCTCCCCGGATCCGCGGCGGTCGTAGGCGAGGTTGGACAACGGCATGGCTGGGCCTTCCGGACGTCGGTGTCAGGTCATCGGCGCGGTCGTCGACCGGCGCCGACCGATACTAGGTGCAACATCATGTTGCGTCTATCTATTGTGTGCAACATCAAGATGCACGAACCGGAGTGGTCCAGTCGCTGCCGCGTGAGCGGCAGATCGAGATCGGGCTCCGGCCGCCGGCACCCGGTCGAGGAGTTCCTCGAGCAGCTCGCCTCAGGAGCGGCCGGGACCTGACGACGGTCACGCTCAGCAGTCGTCCTCGACGAACTCTCGGATCCGATCGGGGTCGATCTCGTCCCGGGCCCACCCGTCCTCCATGATCTCGGAAAGGGCGGCGGCCAGATCGCCCTGGTCGTCATCGAGCACGGCTGCCGCGGTCATGAACCTCAGCGCTGTCGAGAGCTGGTCCAGGTCGCCTCCGGGCAGCCACTCCTCGGCCACCCGGCAGCCCGCCGTGGCGTACAGGTCGGGGTCGGGGTCCACCGCCGTGACGTCCGCGCACTCCTCGTCGAAGACCTCACGGGACTCCGCGATGACCTCCTCGTTCGGCTCGTTGCCGACCAGCAGCTCCCTGACCGCGAAGTCGGCGCGGTCCATCGCGTCGACGATCTTCGGATCGAGCCCCGATGCGAGGTTGACCTGCAGCGCCCACAGATCGTTCTGGTCGTCCTCGGACGCAAGGTCGTAGCCGCTCACGTCCTGCTGGTACTCGTGGAGTCCGCAGAAGATCGCGAGCAGGTCGTCGGGGCCGGGGCCCGCGTCGGACGTCGGATCGTCCCTGAGAACGGACACGACGAACGCGACCGATGCGACGACGGCGAGGGCGGTGAGGCTGGCGATGACGGCGGTCGTTCGGTTCACGAGGACAGCGTCTCCTGGGCGCCCACCGACAAACCGGCGGCTTCGGTCACGCCCGGCCGGCCCAGCGAGAAGACCACTAGGCTCCCGGCCCATGAGCGCACGCGTGGGCATCGTGATGGGATCCGACTCCGACTGGCCGGTGATGCAGGCGGCCGCCGAGGCGCTGGCGGAGTTCGGCATCGACCACGAGGCGGATGTCGTCTCGGCCCACCGGATGCCCGAGGAGATGCTCGGCTACGGCAAGGAGGCGGCCGGTCGGGGGCTCTCGGTGATCATCGCCGGCGCCGGGGGAGCGGCCCACCTGCCGGGGATGCTCGCCGCCGTCACACCGCTGCCGGTGATCGGAGTCCCCGTCCCCCTGAAGTACCTCGACGGCATGGACTCGCTGCTCTCGATCGTGCAGATGCCGGCCGGGGTCCCGGTGGCCACGGTGGCGATCGGCGGTGCCCGCAACGCGGGCCTGCTCGCCGTACGCATCCTCGCGGCGACCGACCCGGCACTGCAGGAGCGGATGACGGCCTTCCAGCAGGAGCTCAAGGCGACCGCCGAGGCCAAGGGCGCGGTCGTCCGCGGCCGCGCGGACCAGGGGCCGCCGGTCGTCGAGTGAGCCCGGCGAGGTTTGGAACCGGGTCGCCGATGGGTACGTCGCACCCATCATGTCCACGCCGCGCTCCCTCCTCGTCACGTTCCTCCTCGCCGCTGCCCTCGCTGCGGCGGTCGTGATCGGCCTGTCCGCCTCGCCGGCGATGACGGCGTCCGCGGAGGCCTCGGCCGCAGGCCGTACGGCGGCCGCGCCGCGGATGTTCGACGGAGCCGAGACCGCGAAGATCACGGCCGGTGTGTTCGTCGCGCTCCTGGGTGCCGGGCTCGTCGCCGCGGCGTTCGTCCCGGCTCCGCGGCCTCGCCGGGTGCGGGTCGACGGCACCCGCGACGACGCCTGATCCGACGCCCTCGGGAAGGTGTGTCGCCTTCCCGGCGTTGGGGTCCCCATGGCAGAACCTTGGAAGAACCGGGTCGTGATCGACCGGCTGCTCGACGAGTCCGAGACCTGGGCGGTGGTGGGGCTCGGCGGCAACCCGTGGCGGTCGGCGTACTCGGTCGCGCAGGACCTCCAGCGACGAGGCAAGCGGATCGTGCCGATCCATCCGAGCGCGGACGGCGAGCTCAGAGTTCTCGGTGAGCTCGCCTACAAGTCGCTCGGCGACGTGCCGTTCGCCATCGACGTCGTCGACGTCTTCCGCCGTTCGGAGGCGGCCGGCGAGTTCGCCGACCAGGCCGTGGCCGTCGGCGCGAGGGGCGTGTGGTTCCAGCTGGGCGTCGTCGATGACGAGGCCTTCCGCCGCGCGACGTCAGCCGGCGTGCCGATGGTGATGGACGTGTGTCCGTCCCAGCAGTGGTTCCACCGGGAGCGGCGCCGCGCGTGAGGGCGATCACAGCCTGAACCGCGGACCGACGGCCGGGGTACGCGCGGGAAAGTAGGACTTCCTACGATTGGCGCATGAACAACCCCGACTTCCCCTCGTACGCGCTCACCGAGGAGCACCGGGCGATCCGCGAGGCCGTGCGCGCGATCTGCGACGCCAAGGTGGCGCCTTTCGCCGCAGCGGTCGACGAGGAGGCCCGCTACCCGCAGGAGGCGCACGACGCCCTGCTGGCCGCGGACTTCCACGCTCCCCACGTTCCGGAGGAGTACGGCGGCGCCGGTGCCGACGCCCTCGCCACCGCGATCGTGATCGAGGAGGTCGCCCGGGCCTGCGTGTCGTCCTCGCTGATCCCGGTGGTCAACAAGCTCGGTTCGCTGCCGGTCGAGATCGGCGGCTCGGAGGAGCTCAAGCAGAAGTACCTCGGCGCGCTGGCCCGGGGCGAGGGCGGCTTCTCCTACTGCCTCTCCGAGCCCGACGCGGGCTCGGACGCCGCGAACCAGAGGACGCGCGCCGTGCGCGACGGCGACGGCTGGGTGCTCAACGGCGTCAAGCGCTGGATCTCCAACGCCGGCGTCTCGGAGTTCTACACCGTGCTCGCGACGACCGACCCCGAGCGACGCTCGAAGGGGATCAGCGCCTTCGTGGTCGAGAAGTCCGACGAGGGGGTGTCCTTCGGCGCGCCGGAGAAGAAGCTCGGCATCAAGGGCAGCCCGACCTGCGAGGTCTACCTCGACAACGTCCGGATCCCCGGCGACCGGATCATCGGCGAGGAGGGCCAGGGCTTCGAGTACGCGATGAAGACCCTCGACCACACCCGGGTCACCATCGCCGCGCAGGCGGTCGGTGTCGCCCAGGGCGCCCTCGACCACGCGCTGGGCTACGCCCAGGAGCGGCAGCAGTTCGGCAAGGCGATCGCCGACTTCCAGGGGCTGCAGTTCCTGCTCGCCGAGATGGGCATGAAGGTCGAGGCCGCACGCCAGCTGACGTACGCCGCCGCGGGCCGCTCGGAGCGCGGCGACACCGACCTCACGTTCTTCAGCTCGGCCGCGAAGTGCTTCGCCTCCGACGTCGCGATGGAGGTCACCACCAACGCCGTCCAGGTGCTCGGGGGCTACGGCTACACCCGCGACTACCCCGTCGAGCGGATGATGCGCGACGCCAAGATCACCCAGATCTACGAGGGCACCAACCAGGTGCAGCGGATCGTGATGGCCCGCCAGCTCCTCGCCGGCGTGCAGTCGCAGCTCTGACCCGCCGGACCGCAGGCGTGACCCCGAGGCGTCCGACGGCGTTGTCCGGACGTCTATAGCCTGGGGGTCTTGGAGGAGGGTCGATGACGCAGGTCGAGGACGGGCTCGGGACGTCCGTCGGACACGAGGCGGCAGGGACGGAGCGCCGTCGGGTGCGCCGCCGGCGCCCGGCGGAGAAGTCGCGCCCCCGGGTGCTGCTCACGATCGGCCTGGTGCTGATCGTCGCGGGGGTGGCCGTCCTCGCCTGGGTCGCCTGGCAGTTCTGGGGCACCAACTGGGCCTCCGACCGCAAGCAGGACGACGTGGTCGCCGCGCTGGAGGACGGCTGGGCCGACGGCAACGACGCGGTCCGCACCGACTTCGGCCGCGCGTCGGCGATCGTGCACATCCCGCGGTTCGGCAAGGACTACGCCGTGCCGGTGCTGGAGGGCTCGAGCGACGAGGTGCTCGCCGCCGGCATCGGGCACCTGGAGGACACCGCCGACCCCGGGAAGATCGGCAACTACGTCATCGCCGGCCACCGGGTCACCCACGGTGAGCCCTTCGCCGACCTGCCCGAGCTCCAACCGGGCGACAAGGTCTACGTCGAGACGCGCACGGCGACGTACACCTATGTCCTCGACACCGGCGGCACGGACCTGATCGTGCCGTTCACCGAGACCTGGGTGACCGCGCCCGAGCCGGTCAACCCCGACGGGGGAGTGCAGCCGCCGCCCGACGCCGGCAACCGGCTGATCACCCTGGTCACCTGCTCGGAGATCTTCCACACCGACAACCGGTCGGTCGTCTTCGGGCACCTCGTGGAGGTCGATCGCACCGCTGGGTGAGGGCCCGAGGCGTCACCGAAAATTCCTCATCGGTCGGCGTACCCTCGACGGGCACTGCTCGTTGCCCGGGTAACGAGAGGGGAACTTGCCGTGATCGGGAAACTGGCAATTGTCGTGTCCGTCGTACTATCCGTGCTCCTACCAGCCTCGAGCGCGTCCGCAGATCCCTACTCTCCGTCGACCAACGTCGACTGCCTGATCAAGGTCGGATCGGCCAAGGCCGGTGAGCCGGTCGTCATCGAGGTCGCCGCGCACGCGAACGGCGCGGTGCCGAAGGGCACGATCACCGTCCGCATCAACCGCGGCAAGAACGGCAACGGTGCGACCCTGTGGACGGAGTCGATCCGCTACACCGGTCAGGCGCGCACGATCATCGGCCCGGAGCTCGGCCGCGGCCCGCACCTGGTGAGCACCTCGTTCGTCCCGGACGACGGCTCCGTCTTCGCCGGCTGTGAGGGCTCGCTGCCGCTCGACGTCTCCCGCGCCCCGGGTGACGACGACGGTGGAGACGACGGCGACGACGACAACAACGGGCTGCTGCCCGACACCGGCGGTCCGGCGATGTTGTGGCTGGTGCTCGGTCTCGGCCTGGTCGGCGGGGGCGCGGTCCTGGTCGCCCGGGCGCGCCGGCGCACTCCCGCGACGGCCTAGACCGGTCCGGGCGGGGCCCGGCTAGAAGATGGCGGGCAGCTCCGACGCGCGCCCGGTGAACGCGGGCGTCCGCTTCTCCAGGAACGCCGCCACGCCCTCCTTGCCGTCACCGATCGAGGTGTGGAACATCGCGAGCGAGTCGGACAGGTGCGCCTCGAGCGGCTCGGCGGCGGCACTGTTGCGGTAGAGCAGCTGCTTGGCCAGGCCGAGTGCGACGGGGGACCGGTCGCGGACGAACGAACGAGCCAGCTCCAGCGCGGTGGGGAGCAGGTCGTCGGGCTCGTGGACGCTGCGGAGAAGTCGGCCGGCGAGGGCCTGCTCGGCAGTGAGGATGTCGGCGGAGTAGACCCACTCGAGGGCCTGCTGGATGCCGACGATCCGGGGCAGGAACCAGCTCGAGCACGCCTCCGGCACGATGCCGAGCCGGCCGAACACGAACCCGATCCGAGCCCTGGTCGACGCCAGCCGGAGGTCCATCGCCAGGGTCATCGTCGCGCCGATGCCGACGGCCGGGCCGTTGATCGCCGCGATCACGGGCTTGGGGAGGGCGTGGATCGCCAGGGTCACCTTGCCGCCCGTGTCACGGACACCCTCGGCGTACGGCGCGGCGTCGTACGCCTGCCGGAAGTCCTCAGGCGTCGGTGACTGCGTCTCGTCGAGGCCGAAGACGTTGCCCTCGGCGGAGAGGTCCATCCCCGCGCAGAAAGCCCGTCCGGCGCCGGTGACGACCACCGCGCGCACGGCGTCGTCGCGCGCGTCGGTGAGGAACACGTGCTGCAGCTCGCGGGCCATGGTGAGGTCGAACGCGTTGAGCGCGGCCGGCCGGCTGAGGGTGAGCGTGGCGACGCCGTCGTCGTCGACGTCCCAGGTCAGCGTCTCGTAGCTGCTCATCCGGTCGCGGCGCCCTTCTGGTCGCAGATCCTCTTGGTGACGTCGTCGGCGCGGTCCTCAACGATCAGGTCGAAGAGCTTCTCGGCCCGGTCGTTGCTGAGCCGCACGCTGCCCGACCCGTCGTACTCGGTCGGCAGCACGCACGTGTAGCCGCCTTCGCCGGAGGTGTTGGTCATCGCCCGGGCGAAGGCCAACGCCTCGAAGGCGTTCATGCCGTCCCCGACCGCCACCGCGCCGGGGGCGGCCTGGTTGAGGTTCCAGTAGCGGAGCGGGTTGATCACCGACCAGGGCGAGGCGGCCTCCTGGCCGATGGCTCCCACGACCTCGCGCTGCCGCTGGGTGCGGGCGAAGTCGTCGCCCACGGTGGCGCGCGTGCGCGAGTAGCCGAGTGCGGTCGGGCCGTCTGCCTCCTGGCAGCCCTTCTTCACGTCCAGCTTGGACTTGGGGTCCTTGATCGCCTGCTTCGGGCAGATCTCGATCCCGCCCACGGCGTCCACGACGTCGACGAAGCCGCCGAAGCCGATCTCGACGTAGTGGTCGATGCGGATCCCGGTGAGGTTCTCGACCGTGCGGGTGAGGAGCCTGGGTCCGCCGTACGCGTAGGCGGCGTTGACCAGCTCGTCGTCGCCCTGCCCGGGGATCGACACCCGAGTGTCGCGCGGGATCGACACGAGCAGGTTGGGCCCGGCGCCGGTGTGCAGCAGCATGATCGTGTCGGTGCGCTGCCCCGACGCGTCGCCCGTGCCGAGCTCCTTGCGCTCCTCCTCGGAGAGGTTGCCGCGGGAGTCGCTGCCGACGACGAGGTACGTCGTCCCGGGCTGGTCCTCGGGACGCTCGCCCTCCGGCTCGAACGCGACCTTGTCGACCCGGTTCCAGGTGAACAGCGGGACGGCGACGAGGTAGACCAGCCACAGCACCAGCAGCGCGAGGAAGATCTTGACGTAACGCCCGGGGCGGGACCAGCCGCTGCGCCGCGGCGGGCCGGGCCGGTGGCCCGGAGGCGGCGCGACCGGCGGCGGCGTCGGCCGCACGGGCTGCCGCTGCGGCGTCGGCTGGGCGGCCGGCTGGGGCCCGCCCGGGTACGCCGTCGGCGGCTGCTGCACGGGCAGCCGGAGCGTCGGCTCCGGCCGGTCGGGGGCGGGTGGCCGCTGATCGCCCGGATCGCCGGCGTCGCCCGGGCGCCCGCCATCGGGTCTGGTCTTGCCGTAGAGCCAGTCGAACTCCGGCGGTTCGCCGCCGGCGGAGCCGGAGCCTGGTCTGTTCGTCCCTGAGTCGGACATGGGGAGACGCTACCGTCAGCCGGCGGCGACCTCGACCAGCGCGTCGATGACGGCGAGTACGGCGGGCGGGTGCGGCGGTGCGCCGTACGTCGAGACCTGGACGCGGCGCGCGACGCCGGGCACGGGGCGGCGTACGACGTCGGGGTGCTGGTGGGCGCGCAGCGCGAGGCCCGGCAGCACGGTGATGCCGAGACCGCTGGCCACCAGGGACTGCACGGCGACGTAGTCGTCGCTCGCGAAGGCGATGTCGGGGGTGAAGCCGGCCCTGTCGCAGAGCGCGAGCAGCTCGGAGCGGCAACGCTCGCACCCGGTGATCCAGCGGGTCGTGGCGAACCGCTCGAGGGCGATCGGCGAGGTGGGCGACTCGGTCGCGGCTGCGCCGAGGGCGGCGGCGGTGCCGACCAGGTGCAGCGGGTCGTCGAGCAGAGGCGTCGAGGCGATCCCCTCGGGCTCGGGCTGGTCGGGGTAGCCGAAGGTGAGGGCGACGTCGACCGCGCCGGCGCGCAGCATCGCGGCGGCCTCGGGCGGCTCGGCCTCGGTGAGGTCGAGGTCCAGGTCGGGATGCCGGGACGCCAGGAGAGCCACCGCGGCGGGGACGAGGGTCGCGGCACCCGACGGGAACGCCGCCAGCCGGACGGTGCCGGTCCGCAGGCTGGTCGCGGCGGCGAGCTCGGCCTCGGCGCGCGCGAGGAGGCCGAGGATCTCCTCGCCCCGGCGGGCGAGCCGCTCCCCGTCGGGGGTGAGCCGGACGCCGCGCCCGACCCGCTGGAGGAGGACGGCGCCGGTCTCGACCTCCAGCCGGCGCAGGTGGTGGGAGATCGTCGGCTGGCCGTAGTGCAGCCGAACGGCGGCCGCCGACACCGATCCGGTGTGGTGGACGGCGACCAGTGCCTCGAGGCGGCGGAGGTCGATCACGGTCCCAGGGTACGACGTCACATCGATGGCGTCGATGGGAATGCACGAGAAGAACTATTGGACCGATGAGTGCGGCCGGGGCGATGCTGGGCCCATGAGCATCGCGCCGGACGTCGACCACCGCGCCGGCGAGCTCACCTTCGACGCGATCACCGCTGCCGCCGAGGTGGTCGCGGCCGAGGTGGCGACCACCCCGCTCGTCTCGCACCCGCTCCTCGACCGCGCGGTCGGTGGCGCGGTCCTGGTCAAGCACGAGCACGTGCTGCCGACGGGGTCGTTCAAGGTGCGCGGGGGCATCCACCTCGCGGCCCGCCTCACCGACACCGAGCGCGCGCACGGACTGGTGACCTGCTCGACCGGCAACCACGCCCAGTCGGTGGCGTACGCCGCGGCGCTCGCCGGGTGCGCGGCCACCGTGGTGATGCCGGCCAGCGCGCCGGCGGTGAAGCGGGACGCCGTCGAGAGTCTCGGCGCGACCGTCGTCGTGCACGGTGCGACGCTGGGCGACGCGGCATGCCTCGCCCGGGAGCTGGCCTCGCGCGGCGGCGGCGCGGCGTCGTACGTCGACCCGACCGACCCGCGGATCATCCTCGGCCACGCGACGGCCTACCTCGAGCTGTTCGGTGCGGCCCCCGACCTGGACGCGGTGTTCGTGCCGGTCGGCAGCGGCACCGGTGCGGCCGGGGCCTGTCTTGTCCGGGACCGGCTGGCGCCGGGGTGCCGGGTGATCGGGGTGCAGTCGTCCGCGGCGCCGGCCGGGTGGCGGTCGTGGCATGCCGGCGCGATCGAGACCGCGCCCTGCGCGACCCGGGCGTCCGGTCTGGCGACCACGACCGGCTATCCGCTGCCGCAGTCCGTGCTGCGCGCACGGCTCGACGACTTCCTGCTCGTGACCGACGACGCCATCGACGCGGCCGCACGACTGCTGGCCACCCACGCGCACACGCTCGCCGAGGGCGCGGGCGCCGCGTCCCTCGCCGGCCTGCTCGTCTCGGGCGTCCGGGGTCCGGGCCGGGTCGGCGTGATCGTCACCGGAGGCAACGCCTCCGCCGACGAGATCGCGCGCCTCGCCGCGGCCTGACCCGTGGCCGGCTCGCACGAGCCGCCGCGGAGCGGCGCGTCGTACCTGCTGTGACGGATGTGACTGGTGATACTGGGCGGGTCACTGCTCACTTCCCCAGCAGGAGAGACACCGCACCATGCCAGACCAGTCACTCGACGAGCGCGCCGCCCGGGTCAGGTTCCGACGAGCCGTCGCGTTGATGGCCCTGACCCTGGTCGCTCCCGGCTCCGCGCAGCTGCTCGCCGGCAACCGCCGGGTCGGGCTGATCGCCCTCCGGATCTGGGTCGGGCTGGTCGTCACCGGTCTGCTGGTCGTCGCGATCAGTGCGGTGCACCGCCCCTTCGCCTACCTGCTGGTGGCCAACACCGACGTCCTGCTGCTGCTGCGGCTCCTCCTCTTCGCCGCCGCGATCGGGTGGGCCGCGCTGTTCATCGACGCCTGGCGGATCGGCCAGCCGCTCACGCTGCGGCTCCCGCACCGACGCGCGGTCGTCGGGGTCAACGGGATCCTGTGCTTCTCGGTGGCGGGCACGCTGCTCTTCGGCGCGCACCTGGTCGGGGTGCAGCGCGACTTCCTGATCACCCTCTTCGGTGACGGAGCGGCGTCCTCCGCGCACGACGGCCGCTACAACATGCTGCTCCTGGGCGGCGACTCCGGCGCCGGACGCTGGGGCCTTCGGCCGGACTCGATGACGATCGCCTCGATCGACGAGGACACCGGCCGCACCGTGCTGATCGGCCTGCCGCGCAACATGGAGAACTTCCCGTTCGCCGAGGGCTCGGTGATGGACGAGGAGTTCCCGGACGGGTTCGACTGCGAGGGCTGCTACCTCAACGGCGTCAGCACCTGGGCGGAGGACCACCCCGAGCTGTTCGGCGACTCCAAGGCGCCCGGCACCGACGCGACGCTCATGGCGATCGAGGGCATCACCGGGCTGAAGATCAACTACTGGGCGATGGTCAACCTGCGTGGCTTCTCGACCCTGGTCGACGCCGTCGGCGGCGTCACCCTCAACGTGCGCCAGCCCATCCCGGTCGGCGGTCTCGGCGACGACGTGACCCGCTACATCGACCCCGGTGTCAAGAAGCTCAGCGGCACGGACGCGCTCTGGTACGCCCGCGCTCGGGAGGGCTCGGACGACTACTCGCGGATGGCGCGGCAGAAGTGCGTCCTCAACGCATTGCTCGAGCAGGTCAGCCCCCAACAGGCGCTGGCCAACTTCGAGGACCTCGCACAGGCATCGACGGAGATGTTCTCGACCAACCTCCCGGCCTCGGAGGTCAACACCTTCATCGACCTCGGGGTGAAGGCGAAGGGGCAGAAGATCTCGACGCTGTCCCTGGTGCCACCGCTGGTGAACACCGCCGACCCCGACATCGAGCTGATCCGGGACAAGGTCGACGAGGCGATCGACCGGGCCGAGGGCAAGGCGCCGCCGCCCCAGAAGAAGCGCAACAAGAGCCCCTCCACGGTCACCGGCGGATCGGTCGGCTCCCTGAACGAGGGGTACGCCGCCAACCAGGCCGACGACCTCGCGGCTGCCTGCTGACGAGTCGGCGCGTCTCTGCGTCTGGAACGCGTCCAGTCGGCTCGTTTGTGCACGCTCGAGCGGTCGAGTCGGCTCGTGTCTACATGAGCCGACTCGGCGCCGTACGCGTGCAGAGATGAGCCGACTCGACGTCAGGTGGGGGGTAGGGCGGCGACGACGGCGTCGTACGTCGCCCGGTCCGGCGCCGCCACGATGCCGCCGCCGAGCCGACGCGGGTCGAAGTCGCTGCCGTCGTGCATGCCGACCGACCCACCGGCCTCGGCGACCAGCAGCGCGCCGGGCAGGTGGTCCCACGGCTTGCTGTGGTTGTAGACGATCGCCCGCGCGTCGCCGGCGACGAGATGCGGGTAGTCGACTCCGCAGCAGGCCCAGGTCAGCTCCAGGGTGCCGAGCCCGCCGAGGTCGCGGCCGACCCACGCCCTCCGGGCAGTGCGGTACGGCGCCGCACCGTCCTCCCCGGCCGGGGGCGCCGGCGTGACGGCCAGCCGCTCGCCGTTGCGCCAGGCGCCCGCGCCCCGCTCGGCGACGTACGCCGCCTCGTGCTGGGGCTGCCAGATCCAGCCGCGGACGACCTCGCCGCCCAGCATCTCCCCGACCATGACCGCATGGTCGGGGGAGCCGTGGACGAAGTTCTTCGTGCCGTCGACCGGGTCGACGGTGAATCCGTGGTCGGCCGCCGCGAACCGGTCGAGCAGGTCCGGGTCGTGCACCGTCGCCTCCTCGCCGAGGACCACGGCGTCGGGGTAGGCCCCCAGCAGGGCCTGGGTGATCAGGGCCTCGGACTCGTGGTCGGCGATGGTGACCAGGTCGCCTGGGTTCTTCTCGGAGATCTGGTGGTCCAGGAGTGCCCGGAACCGCGGGTTGATGACCTCGGCGGCGACCTCCTGGAGCAGCCGCAGCACGGCGTCGGTGTCCACGCGCGCCACGCTATCCGTCCATCGCGGGGCGACGCCGTAGGGTGTCCGCCGTGCGCGTGGTGGCGGTGGTGGTGACGTTCGATCGTCTCGCGATGCTCCAGCGCCTGGTCGCGCGGCTGCAGGAGGTCGCGGCCCTCGACGAGGTCCTTGTCGTCGACAACGCCTCGACCGACGGCACGGGGGAGTGGCTGGCAGATCTCGAGGCAGGTCTCGAGGGCGGCCCGGCCGCCCGGGTGCCCGTCCGGCACCGCACCCTCGAGCGCAACACCGGCGGTGCGGGCGGTTTCCACGACGGCCTGGAGTGGGCGGTCGAGGAGACCGGTGCCGACCTCGTCTGGCTGATGGACGACGACGGCCTTCCCGACCCCGGGTGCCTCGACCGGCTCCTGGCGGAGACCGACCTCGACTTCTGGGGTCCGCTGGTGGTCGACGAGGGCGACCCCGACCGGCTGGTCTTCCCGATCCGGCTGCCCGGAGGCACCCGCGTGGTGCACGACCTCGCCGACGTCCGCGCGGCGGGGAGCAACGGCCGGATCGACGACATCGTGATCCCGTTCAACGGGGTGCTGGTCACCCGCGCGCTGGTCGAGCGGATCGGCTACCCGCGCGCGGAGTTCTTCATCTGGGGCGACGACCACGAGTACCGACTGCGCGCGGAGGCCGCCGGCGCGCGGATCGCGACGGTGGTCGACGCGGTCGTGCGACACCCCGCGGTGGGGAGCCTGGGCGCGCCGATGATGTTCGGTCGGACGACGTACAACCACACGCCCAGCGACCTCAAGCACTACTGCATGGCCCGCAACAACGTGCTCAACCTTCGCGACTACCGCGGTTGGCCGTTCGTGCTGCTGTTCTGGCTCAAGACGATCTGGTTCTACCTCCTCACCCGTCCCCAGCCGGGCCGGATCGCGCTCAGCGCCAAGGCCGGGTACGACGGACTGCGCGGCGACTTCACCGGCCACGAGAGGTACCTGCGTTGACCCAGCCGCCCCCCGAGTCCGTCGCGATCGTGGTCGTGACCTACAACCGGGCCGACCTGCTCGAGCCGATGCTGGCCGGGCTGACGAAGCTCGACCCGGCGCCGGACGCCGTGATCGTGGTCGACAACGCCAGCAGCGACCGCACCCCGCAGGTGCTCGCGGCCGCCGACGTCCAGGTGATCCGCAGCGAGGAGAACCTCGGTGGCGCCGGTGGCTTCCACCTCGGCGTGCGGGCGGCGTACGAGCAGGGCTTCGACCGGATCTGGCTGATGGACGACGACGTGATCCCGGCGCCGGAGTGCCTCGGCGTCCTGCTGTCCTACGACGAGGACTGCCTGATGGCGGTGCGGGAGGGCACCGACGGCGCGCTCGCCGAGTACGCCGCGACCCGCTTCGACCTGGTGCACCCGTGGGCGATCAAGCCGAAGACGGCCAGCGTGGTCAGCACCTACGCCCGCCGCTCCGACATGCCGGAGACCGTCGAGCTCGCCAACGTCGCGTTCGAGGGCTTCATGGTCCGCCGCCGGGTCGTCGACGAGATCGGCCTGCCCGACGCGTCGTATTTCATCTTCTACGACGACGTCGACTTCGCCCTGCGCGCCCGCGCCGCCGGCCACCGGATCCTCGCGGTGCGCGACGCGGTGCTCGTGCGGCAGCTGGACTTCGACCAGCAGCACGACCTGGCGGGCTGGAAGGGCTACTACATGTACCGCAACCTGTTCGCGGTGCACTTCCGGTACGGCGACAACGTCGCGGTCCGCCTCAAGCCGTGGCTGATCGCCTTCGTGGTCGCGGTGATCAGTCCGCTGCGGGGTGGTCGGGCCGAGGCGCGGAACGTGCTACGAGCTCTCCGGGACGCGCGGAAGATGCGGTCGGTGCCGGCTGCCCGGACGCGGTGACCAGCCGGGCCCGCCAGCCCACCCGGTTGCCGGTGGCGATGCCGGCGAGCCACACCGCGAACGCCCCGAGCGCCGCCCCGCCGACGACGTCGATCGCGAAGTGCCAGCCGAGGTAGACGGTCGAGACCACGGTCAGCCCGAGGAACGTCCAGGCGCTCACCCGCACCCAGCGCGGCAGCGCGATCAGCTCGGCGACGATGCAGATCGTCACCATGATCCCGACGTGGAGCGACGCGAACGCCGCGACCGTCTGCAGGGTGCCGGCAGCGTCGGGGTCGGCGAGCACCGCGACCCGGTCGGCCCACAGGCTCTCCTGCAGCCGGCTGACGTAGGTCTCGGGGAGGTCCGCGAACGCCCCGGGGGCGGAGTAGACCGGGCCGACCGACGGGAGGAGCAGGTAGACCGCGGCACCGAGGCACCAGTCGAGTGCGACGGCGGTGACGTACCACTCGCCGGCGCGCGTGTGGCGGGTCCAGACCAGGGCGATCGCGATCGACACCGGGACCAGCACGATCCAGACGATGTAGACGCCCGAGAAGAAGTGCGCGGCGAGGCCGGTGCCGAGCCACGAGTGGAGCACGGCGGCGGGGTCGTGACCCACGAAGAGGAACCGGTCGACGGCGGCCATCGGGTCGTCGTAGATCCGCGGGTGCACGAAGGGCGCCATGCTCTTGACGTTGCGGAACGCGGCGTAGGAGAGGTACCACGCGGCCAGGCCGTTGAGCGCGAACCACCAGTGGGACGCCGGCCAGCGCTCCCGCAGCACCACCCGCCACGAGCGGCCCAGCCGACCCGGCCACCCGACGGACGGTGTCCCGGCGCGGAGGAGGACGCGCGGCACGACGTCGAGCAGGATCGCGCCGAGGATGATCGCGGGGAGCCGCAGGTAGCCGGGCATCAGGTTGTCCGGGTCGCGGATCGGGAGGTTCTCGGTGGCGGAGATCACGACGGTCGCGATCGCGAGCACCAGCCCGGCTGCCCAGGCCAGTGCGAACGTGCCGGTGAGCCGCCGGGCGGCGTACCCGTTGTTCACCTGGCCAGCGTAGGTCGGAAATAAATCTCCGCGCCGGACGAGCCGGAGTGTCCCGGGCCACGCCCCGCGCGCCGGGATGCGGACGGTGCCCACCCGAACCGTAGACTGACCGATCGTGTCCACCCCTGATCTGCTGGTCGTCGGCTCCGGATTCTTCGGCCTCACCATCGCCGAGCGCTGCGCGTCCGAGCTGGGCCTGAAGGTCCTGGTGCTCGAGCGGCGCCCCCACCTCGGCGGCAACGCCTACAGCGAGCGCGAGCCCGAGACCGGGATCGAGGTGCACAAGTACGGCGCGCACCTCTTCCACACCAGCAACGAGCGGGTGTGGGAGTACGTCAACCGGTTCACCGACTTCACGAGCTACCAGCACCGCGTCTTCGGCAAGTACGACGGGCAGGTCTACTCCCTGCCGATGAACCTCAACCTGATCAACGTCTTCTTCGGGAAGTCGCACACGCCCGACGAGGCGCGCGCCCTGATCGCGGAGCAGTCGAGCGAGATCGCGACCGGGGACGCGACCAACCTCGAGGAGAAGGCGATCAGCCTGGTCGGCCGCCCGCTCTACGAGGCGTTCATCAAGGGCTACACCGCCAAGCAGTGGCAGACCGACCCGACGGAGCTGAGCGCGGACATCATCACCCGCCTCCCGGTCCGCTACAACTTCGACAACCGCTACTTCAACGACAAGTACGAAGGCCTGCCGGTCGACGGCTACACCGCCTGGCTGGAGCGGATGGCCGACCACCCCAACATCGAGGTCCGCCTCGAGACCGACTTCCTGCACACGCCGGGCGTTCGCGAGGAGTTCCAGGGCAAGGTCCCGATCGTCTACACCGGGCCGGTCGACGAGTACTTCGACAACTGCGAGGGGCGGCTGTCCTGGCGCACCGTCGACCTCCCTGCCGAGGTCGTCGACGTCGACGACTTCCAGGGCTGCTCGGTCATGAACTACAACGACGCCGACGTGGCCTACACCCGGATCCACGAGTTCAAGCACTTCCACCCCGAGCGGACCTACCTGCCCGGCAAGACGGTGATCGTGCACGAGTACAGCCGCTTCGCCGAGGAGGACGACGAGCCGTACTACCCGATCAACACAGCCGAGGACCGCGAGAAGCTGCTGAAGTACCGCGACCTGGCCAAGCAGGAGCCGATGACCCTCTTCGGCGGCCGCCTCGGCACCTACAAGTACCTCGACATGCACATGGCGATCGGCTCTGCCCTCTCCATGTTCGACAACAAGCTTCAACCCCACTTCACCGAGGGGGCGCGCTTGACCAGCGGAGGAGTGGACGCCTGAGATGAGTGAGACGAGTACGACGACCCGCCGGCTGCTCCAGCGGCAGATCTTCCCCCTCGACCGGGACCTCGACGTCCTCCCGCTCTACATCGACACCGAGGACGCGGTCCTCGACGCCGACAAGTACGAGATCGGGGGCAACCGGGCGGCCAAGGACCTCAACAACGCCAAGATCCGGCAGTCCACGGCCACCGGTCGCAAGCTCCATCCCGACCAGATCCTGTCCCGGACGGCGCTGCGCGTCCCCACGGGGGAGCGGCTCAGCTTCGGCACCTACTTCAACGCCTTCCCCGCGAGCTACTGGCGCCGGTGGACCGTCGTGTCGGCCGTGACGCTGACGATCACGGTCGAGGGCCACGGCGCCAACGTGATCATCTACAAGTCGATGGCCAACGGCCGGTCCCAGCGGGTCGACGCAGCGACCACCGAGGCGGCGGGCGGCACGTTCACCTTCGAGCTGAGCCTCAAGCCGTTCGTCGACGGCGGCTGGTACTGGTACGACGTCGTCGCCGGCGACGAGGACGCCGTGGTCCGCTCGGCCGAGTGGAGCGCCGAGGTGCCGGCCGATCGGGCCCAGCACGGCACGGTCGACATCGCGATCACCACGATGAACCGCCCGGACTTCTGCGCCGAGCTGCTCGCCCAGCTGGGCGAGGACGACGAGCTCCGCCCCTACCTCGACGAGGTCATGGTGATGGAGCAGGGCACCGACCTGGTGCGCGACTCGGCCGTCTTCCCGAAGGCGGAGGCCGCCCTCCAGGGCAAGCTCCGCGTCATCGAGCAGGGCAACCTCGGCGGATCCGGCGGCTACGCCCGGGGTCAGCTCGAGTCCGTCCGCAAGGGTACGGCGACGTACGCCCTGATGATGGACGACGACGTCGTGTGCGAGCCGGAGGGCGTGATCCGCGCCGTCACCTTCGGCGACCTGGCCCGACGGCCCACGATCGTCGGCGGCCACATGTTCAGCATCTACGCGCGTTCGCGGCTGCACAGCTTCGGCGAGATCATCCAGCCGTGGCGGTTCTGGTGGCAGACGCCGCTCGACGGCTACAGCGACTGGGACCTCGGCGCCCGCAACATCCGCTCGTCCCGGTGGCTGCACAAGCGGGTCGACGTCGACTTCAACGGCTGGTTCATGTGCCTGATCCCGCGGGTCGTCCTCGAGCAGGTCGGGCTGTCGCTGCCGCTGTTCATCAAGTGGGACGACTCGGAGTTCGGGCTGCGCGCCAAGGAGGCCGGTTTCCCGACGGTCACGTTCCCGGGCGCCGCGGTGTGGCACGTGCCGTGGACCGACAAGAACGACGCCCTGGACTGGCAGGCCTACTTCCACCTGCGCAACCGCTTCATCGCCGCGCTGCTGCACTCGCAGTACCCCCGCGGTGGCCGGATGGTGCGCGAGAGCCTCAACCACCAGATCGCCCACCTGGTGTCGATGCAGTACTCCACCGCCGAGCTGCGGCTGCAGGCGCTCGAGGACGTGCTCGCCGGCCCGCAGGCCCTGCACGCGATGCTGCCGACCAGGCTGAAGGAGATCAACGCCTTCCGCAAGCAGTTCCCCGACGCCCAGCTCGAGCCGGATCGCGACGCGTTCCCGCCCGTCCGCCGGCACAAGCCGCCGAAGAAGGGCCGGTCCCTGGTCGAGATCCCGAGTCGGGTCTCGCTGCTGGTCAACGCCGGGCTGGCGCCGATCCGGCACCTGAAGTCGATCCGCGAGATGTCCCGTGAGTACCCCGAGGCGGAGATCCAGGCGATGGACGCCAAGTGGTACCGGCTGGCGTCGTACGACTCCGCGATCGTGTCGATGAACGACGGCACCTCGGCGGCGTTCTACCAGCGCGACCCCGGGCACTTCCGCGAGCTGGTCAAGCGCACCGTCGACCTCCACGAGCGGTTCCTCCGCGAGTGGCCGCAGCTCGCGCAGCAGTACCGCGACGCGCTCGGCGACATCACCTCGCCCGAGGCCTGGGAGCGGACGTTCGCGCCGTGGACCGAGGGCGAGGACTCCGTGGAGCGTGCGGATGGCTGAACCCGCCACCGCGGCCACGGCTGAGGGGCCGCACGTCCCTCCTCACCACGACCTCAGCCACGTGCCACTGGCGCCGCCGACGGCCAACAACGGGCTGCTCGCGGTGTTCCAGCGGCGCTACCTGCTGCGGCTGCTCGTCCGCCGCGAGGTCAGCGCCCGCTACCAGGGCTCGTTCCTCGGCCTGCTGTGGTCCTACATCAACCCGCTGGCGCAGTTCACGGTCTACTTCGTGGTGATCGGTCAGTTCCTCGGCCTCCACAAGGATGTCCCGAACTTCCCGATCCACCTCTTCGCCGGCCTGATCATCGTCCACTTCTTCACCGAGACCTTCGGTGCCGGGACCCGGTCGATCGTGCGGAACAAGTCGATCGTGGTGAAGATGGCGATCCCGCGGGAGATGTTCCCCGTCGCGACGATGCTGGTCTCGCTCTACCACGTGGTGCCGCAGGTCGTGATCCTCACCATCGCGTGCCTGGCGCAGGGGTGGATGCCCGACCTGGTCGGCGCGGTCGCGGTGCTGCTGGCGCTGGCGATGATCATGGTCCTCGGCACGGCATTCGCGCTGCTCTTCAGTACGGCGAACGTCTTCTTCCGCGACTTCGGCAACATCGTCAACGTCCTGCAGCTGTTCGTCCGCTTCGGGGTGCCGATGATGTACCCCTTCAGCATGGTCGACGACCGGTTCGGGACGTTCGCCCAGTACTACCTCCTCAACCCGCTGGCCGAGGCCGTCCTGCTCTTCCAGCGCGGGTTCTGGGTCGGTGTCCCGGACGGCAACCTCAGCAGGTCGCAGATCATCGCCGAGCACATGCCCGACCACCTGCTGCTGCGCGGCTTCGGCATGCTCGCCGCCAGCCTGGTGCTGCTCGTCATCGCGCAGATGGTGTTCAGCCGGCTCGAGAACAAGGTCCCGGAGCGTCTGTAGATGACCACGTCGATCGTTCTCGAGAACGTCACCAAGGACTTCACGCTCCGCTACCAGCGGACGTTCAAGGAAGTCACCGTCGCCAAGATGCGCGGCCACACGATCAGCGAGACCTTCAGCGCGGTCGACGACGTCTCCTTCACCGTCGAGCAGGGGGAGTCGATCGGCCTGATGGGGCTCAACGGCTCGGGCAAGAGCACCCTGCTGAAGATGATCAACGGCGTCATGCGCCCCGACTCGGGCACGGTGCTGACCCGCGGCCGGATCGCCGGCCTCATCGCGACCGGCGCCGGCTTCCACCCGCAGCTCACCGGGCGCGAGAACCTCATCCTCAACGCCGCCATCCTCGGCATGAGCGAGAAGGAGACGGCGCGGAAGTTCGACGAGATCGTCGAGTTCGCCGAGCTCGGCCACCGGCTCGACACCCCGGTTGGTCACTACTCCTCGGGCCAGAACGCCCGGCTCGGCTTCGCGATCGCGATCCACGTCGACTCCGACATCTTCCTCGCCGACGAGGCGCTCGCGGTGGGGGACAAGCCGTTCAAGCGCAAGTGCATGAAGAAGATGCAGGAGATCCGCGAGGGCGGCCGCACCCTCTTCTACGTCAGCCACGCCGCCCCGTCGGTGCGCAAGATGTGCGACCGGGTGCTGGTGCTCGAGAACGGCAAGCTCGGCTTCGACGGCCCGGTCGACGAGGGCATCAAGTACCTCCGCTACGACAACGACGACGAGGACGAGATCATGGATGTCGAGGGCGACGCCGAGACCGGCGACGACATCTGAGGCTTGCTTGTCGGGTCGGGTGCCGGCTGAGCCGGCGGGCGCTCGGGTTGAGGCTTGTTGCCTGGTCTCCGGCCGACACCTCGGGCTGCGGGTCGTGGGTGGTGGCGACCGAAAGGCTGGTTAGGGGAGCGGCGAGGCGTGGGTCAGGGTCCGCGGCCCGGGCGCTGACCGCGGGTGCGGAATTCGACTTAGGTGGTGATCTCCCGGCACCTGGTGCCGGCCAGCAACCAGTTAGGCGAAAACCCCCGCGGCGCCGCACCCGAGCTTCGGCAAGCCGATCCACAAATCTCCACGTCCATCGGCGTGTCGAGTAGAAATTACAAGTTTGTAGTTACTCACCATCTCTTCACAACGCATGTGACGCATGTGAAAGTTGCTACTCGTGTGACTCCTTCCCCCGCACACCTGGAGCAGATCCGCCATGCTGTCGAGCCCCTCCACGGACTCCGAGAACCTCCCCGCGAAGGTCAACCGGGGCCGTTTCGTGACCCTGTGCCAGCAGCTGCTGGCGCTCGCGGTGGTCGGCGCGGTCCTCACGCCGGCCGCCCGGACGGTCACCATGGACGTGCGCCCGCCGGCGTCGGGTGGTGGCAGTGCGTCGGCCAGCGAGGCGGCGTACCTCCGCTCGGCGACGATGCCGGCGCGGGTGCCGACGGCGCCCGTCGACCCGGACGTCGAGGAGTACAGCCTGACGGCGCCGGCCGGCGCCCGGACGGCGGCGGGGATGCTGCGGGCGAAGGCCCGTGCGCTGCCCGCGGGCGGTGAGCAGGTCACCAGCGATGCCGTCCCGGTGAAGGGGTACGGCGCAGTCGGAGTGACCTGGGCGCACGGCACCTCCGTCGCGGACGACCGGCTCGCGGTGCAGGTGCGCACCCAGGTGGGCGGCACGTGGACCGGGTGGACGACGCTGAGCTACCACGACGACCACGGTCCGGATCCCGACAGCGCCGAGGCGAGGGACGCCCGGCCGGGCACCGACCCCATGTTCGTCGGCGAGGTCGACGACGTGCAGGTGCGGATCGACACCGACGGCGCGGCGCCGCCGGACATGAAGCTTGCCGTCATCGACCCCGGCCAGGCATCGAGCACCGCGCGGCAGTCGCCGGGCATCGACACCGGCGACCTCGACGGGGACGGCAGGGCCGACCCGCTGCCCGGCGACGTCGACTCCTCCGCGCGGGAGACCGGCGCGGGCGACGGGGGCGACGGTGACACGCTGGACCTGAGCGCTGCCGAGGTGGCGACGCGCCCGCAGATCTTCACCCGTGCCCAGTGGGGAGCCGACGAGGGGATGCGCGACCGCGGCTCGCTGCACTACTACGAGGTGCACGCCGGCTTCGTGCACCACACGGTGAGCGCCAACGACTACAGCCGCGCCGAGGTGCCCGGCATGATCCGCGGGATCTACGCGTACCACACGCGGTCCCAGGGCTGGAGCGACATCGGCTACAACTTCCTGGTCGACCGGTTCGGCCGGATCTGGGAGGGGCGGTACGGCGGCGCCCACCGCCCGGTGGTCGGAGCGCACACCCTCGGCTACAACGACAACGCCTTCGCGATGTCGGCGATCGGCAACTTCGAGACCGCCCGCCCCGCGCAGGCGATGATCGACGCCTACGGCCGGCTGTTCGCGTGGAAGCTCGGCCTGCACGGTGTCGACGCGACCGACAAGAGGCAGTGGGTCACCTCGCGGAACTTCCCGGCGATCAACGGTCACCGCGACGCCGGCTCGACCGCGTGCCCGGGCCGCCACCTCTACGCCCGGCTCGGTGACATCCGGACCGCTGCCGCGAACGTCCAGGGAAGCTGGCGCGGCCGGGAGCTCGAGTCGAACCTCGCCGGCGGCAACCGGCCGGACCTGGTCGCACGCCGCAAGTCCGACGGCCGGACGTTCGTGCTGCCGGTGCGGTTCACGGACGGGAAGTACCGCGTCGGCCGGCCGATCGACACCGGGCTGAACCTCGGCGACGCGCGCACCATCCTCAAGGCCGGCGACTGGGACCGTGACGGGTACGGCGATCTGATCGTGCGTCGCGGCGACGTACTCGACCTCTATCGCGGCACCGGCGCTGGCAAGTTCGCAGCACCGCGGCGCCTGGCCACCGGGTTCCGGGACGTGGCCCTGCTCGGCGCGGTCGGCGACATGACCGGCGACGGCTGGCCCGACCTCGTCGGGAAGAGCGGCGGGAGCATGCGGATCTACGTCGGCTGGGGCCTGCGTGGCATCGCCACCAACTGGGTGGCGGGCAGCGGGATCGACGCGGGCAGCCAGATCCCGGTCGGGCTCTGGGATGCGGGCGGCGCTTCCGACTCGCTGTACCGCTCGGGCCGGTCGCTGCGGCTCTACTCCGGCAACGGGCCGGGCGGCTACACCAGCAGCAAGGCCCTCGCCTTCGACGCGGGCGCCTACGACTGGCTGGTCGGGGTCAGCGACGTCGGCCTCACCGGGCACAGCGACCTGATCGGCCGCCGTACCTCGGACGGGTCGCTCTGGCTGATCCAGGGCGGGCTGGCCGGGTTCGCGGCGCCGGTGTCGCTCAACCGCCGGATCGTCGGCTTCGACCTCGCCGGCTAGCGCCGGCGTGAGCAGGACGGGACGGGAGGACCCAGATCTCCTGGCACTCAGGCAGGGAAGCGGGCAGTGGCGTGCTCGGCGGCGTACGTCGCCTCGAGCTGCTCCTGCCCGGCCCGGGTGACCAGGACCAGCGAGCCGCTCTTCCGCAGCGGCTCGGTGAAGGTCGCGATCCCTGGTGGGGAAGCCGGGTTCGCGATCGAGAGGAGGCGGCCGCTGTCGGTGATCATGCTCCCGACGGCGGCCGCCTCCCACATCTCCTGCTGGGTCAGGGTCGTGCCGTCCAGGTCGACGGCGGCGTCGTCGGCGGTGGGCGGGTCCCACGGGGTGAACGCGTCGGGCTGCGACCAGATCTCGACGCCGACGTCGTGCACTCCGGCCGGCATCGGCTCGGCGAACCGGGCGCCGAGCGGGAGCAGCGCGCAGGCGAGCACCACGCGTTCGGCGGCGGCAGGCGCCCACCGGTCCAGCGTCGCCGGGTTGCACACCACCGCGGTGGGCTCGTCGCTGTCGGTCACCACCAGGCCGGCGTTCCAGGCGGCGCCGAGGAAGACCGTCCCGAGCCAGTGCGCCGGGAGATCGATCCGGATCGTGTCGCCCTTCTCGAGACCGAGCTCGTCGACGAGGAGCGAGGAGGCCTTCGCCACCCAGTTGGCGTACGTCGTCCGCGACAGCTCGACGCGCTCACCGGTCCCGTGGTCGTAGAACGTCACCAGCGGACGCCCGGGGTCGCGGCGCAACAGGTCGGTCAGGACGGCGGCGAAGGTGGTCACGCGGCACGAGGATAGGCTCCCCGCCATGGTCGCCCACGACGACTCCACCCTGCAGGACTCCGTTCCGGGCTTCTGGGCAGTGGTCCCGGCAGGGGGTGCCGGAACCCGGCTCTGGCCGCTGTCCCGGTCCGGCTCGCCGAAGTTCCTCCACGACCTCACCGGTCAGGGCCGGACCCTCCTCGAGCAGACCCGCGAGCGGCTCGCCCCGCTCGTCGCGGACCGGTTCCTGGTCGTGACCGGACGGGCGCACGAGGCCGCGGTGCGCGGCCAGCTCGGCGAGATCGCCGCGGGCGCCGTACTCACCGAACCGTCGGCGCGGGACTCGATGGCCGCGATCGGCCTGGCCGCGGCCCACCTCGAGCGCCGGGCGCTGGAGAGCGGCGAGGACCTGGTGCTGGGCTCGTTCGCGGCCGACCACGTGATCACCGACGCGGGGGCGTTCGGGGCCACCGTGCGGGCCGCGGTCGCCGCCGCGCGGGAGGACTGGCTGGTCACGATCGGCATCGAGCCGACCTTCCCGAGCTCGGCGTTCGGCTACATCCACCAGGGTGAGCCGCTGCCCGGGCACGACGGCGCCTACCGGGTCCAGGAGTTCGTCGAGAAGCCGTCGACCGCCGTCGCCGAGGAGTACGTCGCCAGCGGTCGCTACCGCTGGAACGCCGGCATGTTCGTGGTCCGGCCGACGGTGCTGCTCGACCTGCTCGCCGACGGCGACCCCGGCTTCGCAGCCACCCTGCGGGCGATCGCCGCGGAGCCCGAGCGCCTCGCGGAGCTCTGGGAGACGCTGCCGAAGATCGCGATCGACCACGCGGTGGCCGAGCCTGCGGCGGCCGCCGGGCGGGTCGCCACCGTCCCCGGAGGGTTCGGCTGGGACGACATCGGCGACTTCGACTCGCTCGCCACCCTGCTCGGCGGCCCCGACGGGGCCGCGGTGCTGGGCGACGCGGACCTCGTGCACGCGCCGGGGTCGACGGGTGTCGTCGTACCCGCGTCCGGCCGGGTCGTGGCCGTGCTCGGGCTCGACGACGTCGTGGTCGTCGACACCCCCGACGCGCTGCTGGTCACCACGCGCGCGCATGCGCAGGACGTGAAGACGATCGTCGCCGCGCTCAAGGAGCAGGGTCGGGCGGACCTCACGTAGCCGCTCGTTCGCGCGCGGACTGCCAAGAGCGAGCCTCAGCTCTCGGGCTGGTAGCCGCCGATCGGCTCGGGGGCGTCGGTGTAGGGGTACTCGACCATGAAGTCCTCGAGCGCCTCGCCGCTGGGCTCGGAGCAGTACTGCCACACGCCGAACTGCTTCTGGGACTTCTTGTCCAGGCGCCAGTGGGTGTAGGCGATGTGCTGGCCGTCGGGGAACGCCTTGCCGTCCTCCTCGGTCCACGGCGCGGCGATGAACGACAACCGGTTGTTGGTGTCGTTGTCGTCGAGCTTGGCGGCGATCGCCTTGACCTGCGCGAGCATCGTGGAGTCGTCGGCCGCGGTCTCGTCGTACCAGAGGATGGTGAAGCCGTGCTCGAGGTTGTGCACCAGCGACTCGAGCTCGGGGCGGTCGTCCGGGGTGTAGAACCGGCGCGAGATCGGTGCCGGCGAGTTCTCGTCGAGCCAGTGGTCGCCGAAGGTCGGCGGCGCGTAGGTGTAGTCGACCTGGGCCGGCTGCACGTGCTCGGCGCTGCCGGTGGCCTCCTTCTCCTCGACGTCCTTGCACACCGAGGGCGGGCCGCCGATCTCGGCGAGCGGCTTGCCGTCGTACTGCGTCTTCTGCTTGAAGAGGGTGAGCACCGGGTTCCACGCGGCGGCGCCGAGGATGATGACCGCGACGGCGACGCAGACGCCGACGATGACCATGCCCTGACGCTTCTCGGCACCCTTCTGCTTGCGCCGGATGTCGTCGATGACCTTCTGGCGGTCCGACTTCGCGGACTTGCTGGACTTGGCCACGTGCGGGGTACCTCGGTGTCGGTCGGGAGAGCCGCGGGACGCGGCCGGAACGCCGTGAGTCTACGGAGTGACCGGTCGCAACCGGAGATCGGTGTCGCCCGGCGCGGTGGGGCCGGGCCGCCAGCCGTGCGCGAACGCCACGATGGCGACGGTCTCCTCCCGGCCGGCGGGGCAGCGGACCGTCGTCTCGTCGTCGGCCTCCGCGTCCACGCCGGTACGACGCAGCGCCCCGACCAGGTCGGTCGCCGACGCCGGACTGCCGAACGGCGCCGCGTCGGCCGGGGCGCCGGTGGCCGCCCGCACGACGGCCTCGCGGGCGCCGTACCCGAACAGGTCGGCGCCGTCGGAGCGGATCAGCGCCCGTGCCCCCTCCCCGTCGTCGCCGGGCCCGAGCACCAGGTCGGCCCGGCCACGGACCACGGCGAACGGACGGGCGCCGAGCTTGCCCTGGGCGAGCTCGGCGGCACCGGCGATCTCGTCGGCCACGGCCGGGGCGGTGACGGCGAGCGCGTTGCCGTGACCGTCGACGCGGCCGGCGAACGACTCGAGCACCAGCAGCCCGGCGGCGCCGATCGCGATGTCGGTCTGGCCCTCGCGCCAGGCCCGGCCGGCGGTGTCGGTGACGACCACGCCGACGGTGCGGCCGGTGCGGCCCGCGAGAGCCGCTCGCAGCGTCCGCGCTGACGCGTCGGGGTCGAGCGGCAGCAGCACGAGGGCGTCCGCCGCGACGTTGGAGGCGTCGACGCCGGCCGCGGCCATGGTCAGGCCCAGCCGGTTGCGCACGATCCGGGTGCCGCCGCGGTGGGCGACCTCCCGGCCGGTCTCGGCGGTGACCCACGTGTCGCGGTCGCCGGTGACCACCCGCCCCTCGGCCTTGCTCACCACCTTGCTGGTCACCACCACGACGTCGCCGTCGGCCAGGGCGAACCCCTCCGCATCGAGCGCCGCGAGCAGCAGGTCGGCGAGGTCGTCGCCCGCGCCGACCTCGGGGACGCCGTCGGGCGCGGTGACCGCGACCGTGGGCATCAGCGCACCAGGTCGATCGCCGCCGCGGCCATCGCAGCGGTCGCGTCGACGT
This sequence comes from uncultured Actinomycetota bacterium, assembly GCA_963830735.1. Classification (GTDB taxonomy): domain Bacteria; phylum Actinomycetota; class Actinomycetes; order Propionibacteriales; family Nocardioidaceae; genus Nocardioides. The sequence continues at coordinate 2,162,985 of CAWHNG010000002.1, read as the reverse complement.
CCGTCATCATCAGAGGTACGGCGCCGCAGGGGAGACCCGCAGCGCGGACCCGCTCGGCGTCGGCGGCATCTCGCTCGTCCACCAGCCAGCCGTCGAGGACGCCACCCTGGCTCCGCGCGCCGTAGTGGAGCCCGACGGCGGCGGCACCGACCTCCACCCCGATCGAGGTCAGCATCTGCTCGGCCATCCCGCGCACGTGCGTGCCGCCGACGATGGGGGAGATGCCGACCACCGGCGCCGACGTGCTCCGCAGCGCGTCGCGCACGCCGGGTACCCCGAGGATCGTGCCGACCGACACCACGGGGTTCGACGGAGGCAGCAGCACGACGTCGGCTCCGGTGATCGCGTCGAGCACGCCCGGCGCCGGGGTCGCCGCCTCGAGCCCGACGACGACCACGGCCTCGGCGGGCACCTCGGCGTGCAGCCGCACCCAGTACTCCTGGAAGTGGACGACCCGCCTCCCGCTCGGCGCGTCGGCGTCGGTGATCGCGACGTGGGTCTCCACCCGGTCGTCGCTCATCGGGAGCAGCCGGACCGAGGAGCCCCAGGCCGGCGTGAGCCAGCGCCGGCACAGCGCGTCGGTGACCTGCGAGAGCGGAAAGCCCGCGTCGAGCATCTGGGTACGGACCAGGTGGGTCGCGATGTCACGGTCGCCGAGCCCGAACCAGGTCGGTTCGACGCCGTACGCCTCGAGCTCCGCCTTGGCGCTCCAGGTCTCCTCCCGCCGGCCCCAGCCCCGCTCGAGGTCGATGCCGTCGCCCAGCGTGTACATCACCGTGTCGAGGTCGGGGCAGACCTTGAGGCCGTGGATCCACCAGTCGTCGGCGGTGTTGGCGATCACTGTGACGCCGGCGTCGGGGGAGACCCCCGGCAGGGTGCCGGTGCGGATGCCGTGCAGCAGGCCCTGCAGGAACTTCGCGCCCCCCATGCCGCCCGACAGCACGGTGATCTTCTCCACGGGGCGCTCAGCGGGGGTCTCCATGGGGCGTAACTGTGCCAAAGCGTCGGTGCGCCCGCGGGGCCGCCGGGTCGACCGCCGGTCGGCGGAGCGGGCGTGCTAGGGCAGTGGCGATGGGGGCGTATAGCAGATCCGGCCTTGACTCCTCGGGTATGACATGCATGTAATTCCATTAGCGTTGTTCGTGGTTGCCCCGGTCAGTTCCACCGCATGAGGCACGACATCGGGGTCGCGGGGTGAGGCGCCCCGCGGACGACAGCCATGGGGGTCGAAAGGGGCGGAAATTGTGAGAGAACTATTCCTGGTCGAGGCGGAGACCGAGGATCTGGGCTGGCAGGAGCGCGCGCTGTGCGCGCAGACGGACCCGGAGGCCTTCTTCCCGGAGAAGGGTGGCTCCACCCGGGAGGCGAAGAAGGTGTGCCTGACGTGCGAGGTGCGCAACGAGTGCCTCGAGGCCGCGCTCATGAACGACGAGCGGTTCGGCATCTGGGGCGGCCTGTCGGAGCGGGAGCGGCGCAAGCTGAAGAAGCGCGCGGTCTGACCGGGCAGCGGCCCGCGAGGAACGAGCGGGACGCGTGCGGCCGGTCAGGTTGAGCAAGCGCGCGACCGAGCTTGCGAGGTCGCGACCGCGCGTCGAAACCCGATGAGTCGATTCTGCGCATCGTCCGCCCGCGGTTAGTCTCGTCGATCGTGTCCGACCAGCCTGCCGACGTCTGCGTCGTCCTCGTCACCCACGACGGAGCCACCTGGCTCCCCGCAGTGCTCGAGGGCATCGCCGCTCAGTCCACGCCGGTCGGCGCCGTGTGCGCCGTCGACACCAACAGCTCGGACGGAAGTGCCGAACTGGTCGAGACGACCCTTGCCCCCAGGGTCCCGACCACCGTCCTCCGCGCTGGCGGCGCGACGTCGTACCCCCAGGCCGTCGGGCAGGCCCTCGCCGCGATCACCGCGGCCGGCCAGGCTCCGACCTGGATCTGGCTGCTGCACGACGACAGCAACCCGCACCCGGACGCGCTGCGCGAGCTGACGGCGGCGGCCGCGGCCCGCCCCGACGCCGATCTGCTCGGCCCCAAGCTGCGCGAGTGGCCCTCCCTGCGGCGGTTGCTGGAGCTCGGCGTGACGATCAGCGGCACGGGTCGTCGCGAGACCGGGCTCGAGCGCGGGGAGTACGACCAGGGTCAGCACGACGACGTCCGCGAGGTGCTCGCGGTCAACAGCGCCGGGCTGCTGGTCCGGCGCGACGTGCTGGAGGAGCTCGGCGGGTTCGACGAGAACCTGCCGATGTTCGGCAACGACGTCGACCTCGGCTGGCGGGCCGCAGCCGCCGGCCGGACCTCGCTGATCGTCCCGCAGGCGGTCGTGTTCCATGCCGAGGCCGCCCACCGCGGCCTGCGCCGGACCCCGCTCACCGGACGGCACACCCACTACCAGGAGCGCCGCGCCGCGCTCTACACCCTGCTCGCCAACTGCCGCGGCGCCCTGCTGCCGTTCCAGTTCGTCCGGCTGGTGCTGGGGTCGCTGCTGCGGGTGCTCGGCTTCCTGGTGGTGCGCTCCGTGGGCGAGGCGCTCGACGAGCTCGCCGCGGTGATGTCGGTCTGTGCCCGGCCGGGTCAGGTCCTCGCGGCACGCAGGCAACGGTCCCAGCGGTACGACGCCGCGGGCCGCCCGCCGGACCACGACCGGGTCCGGCGGCTGCTGCCGCCGTGGTGGGTGCCCTACCGGCACGGCCTCGACTTCGTCGGTGATCTCGTCGCCGCCGCGACCAACCAGGCCGCGGACGTCGCCGAGCGCCGCCGCGCTGCCGCGGCCGAGCGGGACCCGCAGGCGCCCGTCGCCCGGCACCGGGACGACGAGGACGACTTCGAGGACACCGGACTGGTGGTCCGGTTCCTCACCGACCCGGTCGCCGTCGCCCTGGCCGTCGTCGCCCTCGCGCTGCTGATCGGCGGTCGGGGTGCCTTCGGGGAGGCCGCCGGAGGAGCGCTGTCGCCGGCACCGACCGGCGCCGGCGACTGGTGGCGACTGCACCTGGAGAGCCACCACGTGATCGGCTTCGGCAGCGACGTACCCGCGCCGGCGTACGTCCTCCCGCTCGCGCTGGTCGCCACCCTCATCGGTCCCGGGACCACCATGTCGGCGCTGCTGGTGCTCGCGGCGCCGTTCGCGCTGTGGGGTGCGTGGCGCTTCCTGCGGGTGGTCGGCCGCCTGGTGACGAGGTACGGCGCCCCGCGCTGGCTGCTGCTCTGGGGCGCGACCGGCTACGCGCTCGTCCCGCTGCTCGCCGGCGCATGGGAGGGCGGACGCTGGGGTGTCGTGGTGGCCGCCGCGCTCTTGCCGTGGGTCGCCCACGCCGCCCTCGGGTTCGCCGAGCCCGACGCCTCGCGCCGCTGGCGGGCGGCGTGGCGCACCGGGCTCCTGCTCGCCCTGCTGACCGCGTTCGCGCCGGTCGCGTGGTGGCTCTTCGTCGCGCTCGGCCTGGTCGTCGTCGCCGCGAGCGCCTTCGTGGTCCGCGGCGCAGTCCGCGACCGCAGCGTGTGGGGCCCGCCGGCGCTCGGCCTCGGGATCCCGCTCGTGCTGCTCGCCCCGTGGTGGCTGCCCGCCCTCTGGGAGGGCGCGGGCGCGACGACGCTGCTCGACGTCGGGCGGTGGCCGACCGCGGCGACCGACGGCGTCGACCTGCTGCTCGGCCGCCTAGGGGACCTCGGCGCGCCGTGGTGGCTCGGGGTGGTCCTGCCGGTGCTGGCGCTGCTCGCGTTGGTGCCGCGGGCGACCCGGATCGGCGTGGTCGTGTGCTGGCTCGTCGCCGCGGTGGCGGCCGCGGTCGCCGTACCCCTCGCCCTGACGAGCGTCGACCTCACCGGCGGCGGCGAGCAGCAGGCCGGGCTCGGTCCGGTCCTCCTGGTCCTCCACGGAGCCTGGATCACCGCGGTGGTGATCGCCGGCGCGGCGCTGACCGACACCCGGCTGGCGAAGGGGGTGCAGGTCGGTGTCGCCGTCGCGGCGCTCGCGGCCGCCGCGGTCCCGGCCGCCGGCCTGCTCTGGTTCGCGGTGTGGGGCGGCGACGACCTCACCCACACCCCCGACAGCGGCATCCCGGTCTACCTCGCCCAGCAGGCCGAGACCGGCCCGGAGCACGGCATCCTCGTGATCCGCGGCGGCGTGGAGACCGGCCTCGACTACACCGTCGTCCGCGGCGACGGACGCACCGTGGGTGAGGACGAGATCGCCGCGCTCACCCCGGAGGACGAGGCCGCGACCGACCTGGTGCGCGACCTCGCCACCGCGCCGACGCCAGCGGGCGCGCGCAAGCTCACCGACCTCGGCATCGACGCGGTCGTCATGCCCGCGCCGGCCGACGGCGACGTCGCGGCGCGGCTCGACGCCACCACCGGTTTCGTCCGCGCGAGCGCAGCCGACCGCGCGACGCGCGCCTGGCAGCTCAACCGGAGCCCGGAGCCGGACTCGGTCGCCGGACCGCGCTCCTGGCCCCGGACCGGGCTGCTGGTGGTGCAGGCGCTGGCCTGGCCGGCGGCGCTCGTCCTCGCTCTGCCCACGCTGCGAAGGAGCCGGCGATGACCGACGAGTCCACGCCTCCCGAGGGCCGCACCGGCCGCCGCGCCGACAGGAGTCGTACGACGCCGCAGGCCGGCCGGCGCGCGGAGATCCTCCGCGGCCGCCGGGTCGACGCCATCGTCGTCCTCGCGATCCTGCTGCCCAGCGTGGTCGGGATCGGCCTCGCCCTGACCGACGGTGACGAGCTGCCGGCCGTGGGCGACCGCAACCCGACGCCCGCGCGGCTGACCAACGCCGCCGTCGTGTGCCCGGCCGGGGAGGCCGACGGGCAGGTGCGCGTGACCCGGGCGCCGGGGGTGGACGGCGGCGAGCTCTCGGTCCGCACCGGGGAGGGCGGCGCGGAGGAGCTGCGCGAGGCCGAGCCGGTGGCCGCCGACCCGCTGCCGGACGGCTCGGCCGACGGAAGCGGGCCGACCGTGGTCCCCGACAGCGGCGGACCGGTGATCCTCACCGGCTCCGGCGCGGCCGCACCCGGCATCGTCGCCGGTCGCGACGAGGCGAGCGCAGTGCCGGAGTGCCGTGGGCCGGCGTTCGACGAGTGGTTCGTCGGGCTGGGCGCCGCGGCCAAGAACAGCTCGACGATCGAGCTGGTCAACCCCGATCCGGGCCCGGCGATCGTGGACGTCACCCTCATCGGCCCGCGCGGCCCGATCGACGAGGACGCGCTGCGCGGCATCGAGGTCCCCGGCCGCGGCGTCAAGGTGCTCGCCCTCTCCGAGGTCGCCCCGCGCCGTGCCGACCTCGCCGCACACCTCACGGTCAGCCGCGGTCGGGTGAGCGCGAGCGTGCGGCACACCTACGACCCGCTCGGGCGCGCCGACACCACCACCGACTTCATCCCGGCCCAGGCAGACCCGGCGACCGAGCACCTGCTGCTCGGGGTGCCGACGAACGTCGCGGACGGCACGGTCTTCGTCGCCAACACCTCCGACGACGAGCTGCGCGTGAGCGTGAAGGTGGTGACCGAGCAGTCCGTCTTCGAGCCCTCGGGGGGCCGCGAGGTCGTCGTACCCCCTCAGCAGCTGCGGGGCGTGCGCCTCTCCCGACTGGTCCCGCCCGACGTCGCGAAGGACGCGCTCGGCCTGCAGGTCACCACGACCGAGGAGGCCGTGGTCGCCGTCCGCAGCTTCGCCGACGACGACCTCGCCCTCGTCGCTCCGTCGCCGGTGGTGGCCGAGCAGACCGCGGCCGTCCTGCCCGAGGGGGAGAAGCGACTGGTCCTGGGCGGAGCCGACCGCGCCGGCACCGTGCACGTGACCACCTTCGACGCCGACGGCGAGGTGCTCGCCGAGGAGCGGGTCGAGATCGTGAGCGGACGCGGCGCCGCCCTCGGGCTGCCTGCCGAGGCGGTCGCGGTCACCGTCGAGTCCCGCAACACCCCCGTCTCCGGCACGGTCGTGGTGACCGGGCCGCAGAGCGCGCCGGGCGTGGGGCTGGTCCGGCTCCGCGACGCCGAGGTGTTCGCCGAGGTGCCGGCGGTGGTTCCGGGCCGGTAGTCGATGGTGGTCCGCGACGCGGGCCTCCCGCTTCTGTCAGTCCCGGTAGCGCGGGTCGACCTCGGCCGCCGGGATGCCGAGGAGCTCGGCGACCTGCTCGACCACGACGGTCAGCACCATCGCCTCGAGGTCGGCGCGGTCGGCGGCGCGGTGCTCGAGCGGTCGGCGGAACAGCACCAGCCGGGTCGGTGTGGCGCCCGAGCCGCGGATCAGCGACGAGAGCGGCACCGTGCCGGAGTCCCAGTCGTCGGGCACCTGGGGGGCGTCCTCGACGGCGTACTCGACCAGGCCGAGGTGATCGGCCCAGCGCTCGTCGACGTCGCTGACGATGTCGAGGACGATCCGGTCGAAGAGCTCGCGGCGGGTCTGCGGCCGGGGTGGCCGGCGGCCCGCGCGGGGCCCGAGGGAGGCAGGGAGCACGGCGGCGCCGCGCATCCCCCTCCCGCGCCGGTCCCGGTGCCGCCGACGGGGCGGGTCCTGCTCTCCGGGACCACTCGCCTCCACGGTCCGCGAGCCTATCGGCCGTGTGCGGAAACGGGCGGTACCGTCTGCGACGTGAGTCTGGCCCGGCGTTGCTCCCGCACGGCGTGCGCGCGTCGCGCGGTCGCGACCTTGACCTACGTCTACGCCGACCAGACCGCGGTGCTCGGCCCGCTGGCGACGTACGCCGAACCGCACGCCTACGACCTGTGCGAGCAGCACAGCGAGCGTCTCTCCGCCCCGCTGGGCTGGGAGGTGCTGCGGCTGGCGTTCGACCGGACCGCACCGGCGCACACCGAGGACGACCTGCTCGCCCTCGCCGACGCGGTCCGCGAGGCGGCCAGGCCGGCGGTCCGGCCACAGCCCGAGCCGATCCACGCGGTCGGCCGCGAGACCGCGCGGCGTGGCCACCTGCGGGTCCTCACGACCGACTGAACCGAGGAAACCCTCCGGGTAGGCCGGGCGGCGACGCCTACCGAGGTCCCCGCGGATTCATCACGGGATGCAGACGAGCACGCGCCTCCCCCGCTGAACTCCGCTGGGGAGGCGGTGATTCACCTGCATACCGTGGTGAATCGACAGCTACGAGGGCCACCGACTGACGCCGGCCGGCCGGGGCCGACGCTGCCTGACACCACCTGTCGGGCAGGCACTAAGGTCTGCACCATGTCGACGACGTGCGCTCCCGACAACCTCGCGGCGACCTTCAAGGCCTACGACGTCCGCGGCATCGTCCCCGACCAGCTCGACGAGGACCTCGCGCGCGCGGCGGGCGCGGCGTACGTCCAGGTCCTCGGCGCCTCCTCCCTGGTCATCGGCTACGACATGCGACCCAGCTCGCCCGGCCTGGCCGGAGCGTTCGCCGACGGCGCCACGGGTGCCGGGGCGGACGTCACGATGATCGGCCTCGCCTCCACCGACCAGCTCTACTTCGCCTCCGGGCACCTCGGGCTGCCGGGCGCGATGTTCACCGCGAGCCACAACCCGGCGCAGTACAACGGCATCAAGATGTGCCGCGCCTACGCCCAGCCGGTCGGCACCGAGACCGGCCTCGCCGAGATCGCGGACCGGATCGCGGCCGGCGAGAAGGGCCTCGGCTCCCGCGGCGGCTCGATCACCGAGCACGACGTCCTCCAGGCGTACGCCGCGCACCTCCTCTCGCTCGCGCCGGTCAAGGGCCGCCCGCTGAAGGTCGTCGTCGACGCCGGCAACGGCATGGCCGGGCACACCGCGCCGGCCGTCTTCGACCGGCTCGAGGGGCAGGTCGAGGTCGTCCCGATGTACTTCGAGCTGGACGGCACCTTCCCCAACCACGAGGCCAACCCGATCGAGCCCGACAACCTGCTCGACCTGCGCCGACGCGTGCTCGTGGAGGGTGCCGACATCGGCCTGGCGTTCGACGGCGACGCCGACCGCTGCTTCCTGGTCGACGAGCGCGGAGAGGCGGTCTCCCCGTCCACCCTGACGGCGCTGATCGCAGCCCGCGAGCTCGCCAAGGAGCCGGGGGCCACGGTCATCCACAACCTGATCACAAGTCGCTCGGTCCCGGAGATCGTGATCGAGCAGGGCGGGCAACCGGTCCGCACCCGCGTCGGCCACTCCTACATCAAGGCCGAGATGGCCCGGACCGGTGCGATCTTCGGCGGCGAGCACAGCGGCCACTTCTACTTCCGGGACTTCTGGCGCGCCGACTCCGGCATGCTCGCCGCCCTGCACGCGCTGGCGGCGCTCGCCGAGACCGACCGCCCGCTGTCGGAGCTGATGTCCGCCTACGAGCGCTACCCGCTCAGCGGTGAGATCAACTCCGAGGTCGCCGACCAGCAGGCCGTGGTGGCCCTGATCGAGGAGGAGTACGGCGCCCGCGACGGCGTCACCGTCGACCACCTCGACGGGCTCAGCGTGCAGCACGCCGACTGGGCCTTCAACGTGCGCGCCTCCAACACCGAGCCGCTGCTCCGACTCAACGCCGAGGGGAAGGACGACACCACGATGGCGCAGATCCGTGACGACGTGCTGGCCGTGATCAGGGGGACCCGATGACCGGGACGGAGGTGTCGGAGGAGCTGCTGGCGATCATCGTCTGCCCCGCCTGCCACGCCGACCTGTCGCTGGTCGCGGGCGCCGCTCCCGAGCTGGTCTGCCGCGGCTGCGGGCTGGCCTACCCGGTCCGCGACGGCATCCCGGTCCTGCTGGTCGACGAGGCGCGCCGCCCGTCGTGACATCTCAGGGCTGATCCCGATGACCTGGTTCGACGAGTCCCGTCTCGATGACGAGCGCGCGCTCGGCGCGGCCGACCTGCGACTGCGCACCCTGGCCGAGTCCGGCTCGCGCGTGCGTCGCGAGGCCGATGCCGCGGCCGACGCGATCGCCGAGGCGGTCTCCCGCTCCGCCGACACACGGCCGCGCGCGGTGATCGCCGCCGGCCCGGACTCGCGCCTGCTGCGGGCCGTGCTCGAGCCGTGGTGCCCGGTCCCGTTCGTGGCCTGGCCGGCGCCCGGCCTGCCGGGCTGGGCCGGCAGCCTCGACCTCGTCGTCGTCCTCGCGCCGGAGGGGTACGACCCCGGTGCCGCCTCCGCCGTCGCCGAGGCGGCGCGGCGCGGCTGCCAGGTGGTCGTCGCCTGCCCGCCGGAGTCGATGGTCGCCGAGCACGCCGCGGGTCGCTGGACCACGATCCTTCCCACGGGCACGGGTGACCAGCTGGCCACGGCGGTCGCGATGCTCGCGTTCCTGCACCAGGTCGACCTCGGCCCGCGGGCGACCCCGGAGACGGTCGCGGAGGCGCTCGACGCAGTCGCGATCGCCTGCTCGCCGAACCGCGACATCTCGATCAACCCCGCCAAGATGCTGGCGATCTCGCTCGCCGACGCCAACCCCGTCGTGTGGGGCGGCTCGGTGCTGGCCGCCCGTGCCGCCCGTCGGGTCGCGGAGTCGATCCGGCGTACCTCCGGCCGGACGGCGCTCGCCGGCGACGCCGAGCACCTGCTGCCGGTCCTCGAGGCGGCGCGGCCCCGGAACGTCTTCGCCGACCCCTTCGCGTCCGACGAGCCGGGCGACCGCCGGCCGGTGCTGATCGTGCTCGACGACGGTGCCGAGGACCCGGTGCCCCGCGACCAGCGGGAGCGGCTCGAGGAGGCCGCGCGGAGTCGTGACGTGCGGGTCGAGACGGTGACGACCGAGGCCGACGACGAGGTCGCCCGCTACGCCTCGCTGCTGCTCAGCGGCACGTACACCGCGGAGTACCTCCGGCTCGGGCTGGTCGAGGACTGAGCCCCAGGACTGAGCCCCAGGACTGAACCCGGGCGCGCGCGATAGCACGTCGACCTGAGGCTGCTTCTCAGCGCAGGGGGTAACGATGGAGTGATGGCTGCAGCACGTGTGACTCGGGACCCCTGGCTCGACAACGCCAAGATGGCGTTGATCGTGCTCGTCGTGGTCGGCCATGCCTGGACCCTGCTGCCGTCCGACGGCGTCGCCCGGCATCCGTACGACTTCCTCTACGCATGGCACATGCCGGCGTTCGTCTTCGTCACCGGCTACCTCTCGCGCTCCTTCGACTACAGCCCGCAGCGGCTGTGGCGGCTGGTCCGGACGGTCGCGGTGCCCTACGTCCTCTTCGAGTGCCTGATGGCGCTGTTCCGCATCTACGTCGGTGGCGAGAAGCTCGAGGACCTGTTCACCGATCCGCACTGGCCGATGTGGTTCCTCGCCGCGCTGTTCTGCTGGCGGCTGCTGACGCCGATCTTCCGGCCGCTGTGGGGTGGCGTGGCCGTCGCCGTGGTGCTGAGCGTCGCGGCCGGTCTGTGGGCCGGCGACACGTTCGACCTGGCCCGGGTGATGGGGATGCTGCCGTTCTTCGTGCTCGGCCTCAAGGCGACCCCGGAGCGGCTGGAGTGGCTGCGCGGCTGGTTCCCGAAGGTCGTCGGCGTCGCGGTCCTGGTCGGCATCTGGTTCCTCTCCGCCCACACCGATCGGTGGGCGAGCACCGAGTGGCTCTACTACCGCGCGCGGTACGACGAGTTCGACGTCTCCGACAGCCGCGCGGTGCTGACCTTCGGCTCGTCGTGCTCGGCGATCGGCGTCATCGGGACGTTCGCGTTCCTCGCGCTGGTGCCGCGGATCCGAGGGCTGGTTCACCCGGATGGGCGCCTGGACGCTCGTCGTCTACCTGCTGCACGGCTTCGCCGTGAAGGGCCTGGAGTACGCCGACTACGCGACCTGGGCGACGACCCACCCGTGGCCGGGCTCTCGCGGTCGCCACCGTGGGCGGTGTCGCGCTGGCCCTGTTGCTGGCCTGGGGTCCGCTCGCGGTCCGGCTGCAGCACCTGGTCGATCCGTTCGGGCTGGCGGAGAAGCACGTCGCGGAGGCGGTCGATCTCACGGTGGCCGCGGGCGAGGTGCCTGATCGTCCGGATCGTGAGGAGCGGCGCGCGATCGTCTAGCCTTCGTCGCCATGACTGCAGGTAGCGTGACCCCGTGAGTGCGGGTCTGTTCGGCCTGCTCGACGACGTCGCGGCGATCGCGAAGCTGGCGGCGGCATCGGTCGACGACGTCGGCGCGGCCGCGGGCCGCGCGACCACCAAGGCCGCGGGCGTGGTCGTCGACGACACGGCGGTCACGCCGCAGTACGTCCACGGCATCGCCGCGGACCGCGAGCTGCCGATCGTGAAGAAGATCGCGATCGGCTCGATCCGCAACAAGCTGCTGTTCATCCTCCCGGCTGCCCTGCTGCTGAGCCAGTTCCTCCCAGACCTGCTGCCGATCATCCTCATGCTCGGCGGCACGTTCCTCGCCTACGAAGGCGCCCACAAGGTGTGGGGCATGGTCGCCGGTCACCACGACCACGACGTGCCCGCGACCGAGATCGGGCCCGAGGCGGAGAAGGAGATGGTCGCCGGCGCCGTGCGCACCGACCTGATCCTGTCCGCCGAGATCATGGTCATCGCGCTGGACGAGGTCGCCGACGAGGGCTTCTGGGCTCGCCTCGCGATCCTGGTCGTCGTCGCGTTCGTCGATCACGATCGCGGTGTACGGCGTCGTCGCGCTCATCGTGAAGATGGACGACGCCGGCCTCAGCCTCACCCAGCGCAGGTCACGCGTCGCGCAGCGGGTCGGCCACGGCCTCGTCGCGGCGATGCCCGGCCTGCTCGCCGTCATCTCCGTTCGTCGGCACCATCGCGATGCTGTGGGTCGGCGGCCACATCCTGCTCGTCAACGTGCACGAGGTCGGCTGGTGGGACGCGCCGTACGAGCTCGTCCACCACTGGGAGGAGGACGTCCACCACGCGGTCGACGTCGCCGTCCTCGGGCCGACGCTGGCCTGGCTGACCAACACCCTCGCCTCCGCAGTGGTCGGCCTGGTCGTCGGATTGGTCGTCGTCGCGGTGATGGCCGTGCTGCCGTTCGGCAAGAAGCACGACGAGCCCGACCGCAGCGGCCGAGACCGGGTGCGGCGGCAGGCCGGGCGACGAACCCCGATGCCGTGCCCGAGCCGCCGGCCGGGCACTAGAGGATCAGGATCGCCCGGAAGTCGTTGACGTTGGTCAAGGTCGGTCCGGTGATGACGAGGTCGCCGAGCGCGTCGAAGTACGAGTAGCCGTCGTTGTTGGCGAGGTAGGCGGGCGCCGCCAACCCCTCGGCCCGGCCGCGGTCGAGCGTGTCGTGGTGCATCAGGGCGCCGGCGTTGTCCTCGGTGCCGTCGATGCCGTCGGTGTCGCACGAGATCGCGTCGATCCCGGGATGGCCGTCGAGCGCGATCGTGAGCGCGAGCAGGAACTCGACGGCGCGGCCGCCACGCCCGTTGCCGCGGACCGTCACCGTCGCCTCGCCGCCCGACAGCAGCACGCACGGCTTGGGTGCGGGCTGGTCGTGCAGCGCCACCTGCTTGGCGATGCCGGCCATGACGATCCCCATCTCGCGGGCCTCGCCCTCGATCGAGTCGCCCAGGATGACGGGCGTCACGCCGGCGTCGCGCGCGACCTGCGCGGCCGCCTCGAGCGACATCTGCGGCGTCGCGATCATCACCTGGCTGGCCCGCGCCAGGCGGGGGTCGCCCGGCTTCGGCGTCTCGTCGGCGCCGCGCTTCAGGTGCTCGATCGCCGAGCTCGGCTCGGTGATGCCGTACTTCTCGACGATCGCGAGCGCATCGGCGTAGGTGCTCGCGTCGGCCACCGTCGGGCCCGACGCGATGACCGACGGGTCGTCGCCCGGCACGTCGGAGATCGTCATGGTGACCACCTGCGCCGGCGCGCAGGCGGCGGCCAGCCGGCCGCCCTTGATGGCCGACAGGTGCTTGCGCACGCAGTTCATCTCGGTGATGTTCGCGCCCGACTTCAGGAGCGCGCGATTCATCGCCTGCTTGTCCTCGAGCGTGAGTCCTTCCCCCGGCAGGGTGAGGAGCGCCGAACCGCCGCCGGAGATCAGGCAGACGACGAGGTCGTCCTCGGTGAGCCCGCGGACGAGGTCCAGCATTCGCTCGGCACCGGCACGGCCCGCCGCGTCGGGCACCGGATGCGAGGCCTCGATGACCTCGATGTGCTCGGTCGGCACCGCATGGTCGTATCGGGTGACGATCAGCCCGGACACCTCGCCCGGCCAGTGCCGTTCGAACGCCTGCGCCATGGCCGCGCTCGCCTTGCCGGCGCCGATGACGATGGTGCGTCCTGCCGGTGGGGACGGCAGGTGCGGCGGGAGACACCTGTCCGGCTGTGCGGCGGCGACCGCAGCGTCGAACATGTCTCGCAGCAGCCGGGGAGGTTCGATCATCGATCTCTCCGATCGTAGGCAAAGTCGGACCATGGTCCCAGGGTCGGGCAAGGAGCTCACCGGTGTTTCATGCCAGTGATGTGCAACACACCTCCGCGAGAATCCGGGCTAGACTCGCGCACTCGACGATGACGTACCGAAGGAGTCACCCTTGCTCCGACCTGGCGTCCGTCCGCCTTTCCGATCGGCGTTGACCCGCAGGCTCCCGGTTTAGGGCACTGATCCGCACGACTCGACACAGCCACCCGATCCAACCCGGCAGGAGGCCCTGACCATGGCAGGCCGCAACTTTCTCTTCGTCCCCGGACCGACCAACATCCCCGAGCGGGTGCAGCAGGCGATGGTCGTCTCGATGGAGGACCACCGTTCACCCAAGGTCCCAGAGCTGACGCACAGCGTGATCGAGGGCCTGAAGCCGGTCTTCAAGACCACGACCGCAACCCCGATCATCTTCCCGTCCACCGGCACCGGCGGTTGGGAGTCGGCGCTGACCAACACCCTGTCGCCCGGCGACAAGGTGCTCGCCTCGCGCTTCGGCCAGTTCAGCCTGCTCTGGATCGACATGTGCGAGCGGCTCGGTCTCGAGGTGGAGGTCGTCGACGCGGAGTGGGGCGAGGGCGTTCCGGTCGAGAAGTACCAGGAGATCCTGGAGGCCGACACGGGCCACACGATCAAGGCCGTCCTCGCCACGCACAACGAGACCGCCACCGGCGTCACCAGCGACATCGCGGGCGTGCGCGCGGCGATGGACGCCGCGAACCACCCGGCGCTGCTGTTCGTCGACGCGGTCAGCTCGATCGGAAGCATCGACTTCCGGCAGGACGAGTGGGGCGTGGACGTCGCCGTCACCGGCTCGCAGAAGGGCCTGATGCTGCCGGCCGGCCTCGGCATCGTCTCCGTCAGCGAGAAGGCGCTCGCAGCGCGCGAGAGCGCGAAGCTCCCGCGCTGCTTCTTCGACTACGGCGACATGATCAAGGCCAACGGCACCGGCTACTTCCCGTACACGCCGTCGCTGCCGATGCTCTACGGCCTGCGCGAGGCGCTGGCGGTCATGGAGGAGGAGGGCCTGGAGAACATCTTCGCCCGCCACCACTACCTCGCCTCCGGTGTGCGCGCCGCGGTCATGGAGGGCTGGGGCATGGAGATCTGCGCCAAGGCGCCCAAGTGGTACTCCGACACCGTCACCGCGATCATGGTGCCCGAGGGGATCGACGGCGCGAAGGTCATCGACGTCGCGTTCCGCCGCTACAACCTCGCACTCGGCGCGGGTCTGACCAAGGTGGCCGGCAAGCTGTTCCGCATCGGCCACCTCGGCGACCTGAACGAGTGCATGCTGTTCGGCGCGATCGCCGGCGCCGAGATGGCGATGCAGGACGTCGGCATCGAGGTCACGCCAGGCTCCGGCATCGCCGCCGCCGAGAACTACTGGCGGGCCAACGACCGCGAAGGAGGCCGATGGCGTGATCGACCCGTTCGAGCGGCTCCGGGAGGCAGCACGATGAAGGTCGTCTTTCCTCGACCGCGACTCGCTGAAGGCGACGGTGCGCACGCCGGCGAAGGCCACGGACTACGTCGAGCACGCGAAGACGTCGGCGGAGGAGATCGTCGAACGCCTCCAGGGTGCGACGGTCGCGATCGTCAACAAGGTGCCGCTGCGTGGGTCGACGCTCGAGCAGCTGCCGGACCTGAAGATGATCGCGGTCGCCGCGACCGGCTACGACGTGATCGACGTGCCGTACTGCCGGCAACGTGGCATCGCGGTCGCGAACATCCGCAACTACGCGGTGCACACCGTGCCTGAGCACGCGTTCGCGCTGATCCTCGCGCTGCGCCGCAACATCATCGCCTACCGCGCCGACGTCGATGCCGGCGTCTGGCAGGAGTCGGAGCAGTTCTGCTTCTTCACGCACGACATCGGCGACCTGCACGGTGCGACGCTGGGCATCATCGGCGAGGGCGCGCTCGGCCAGGCGACCGCGAAGATCGGTGAAGGCTTCGGCATGAAGGTGCTGTTCGCCGACCATCCGCCGCCGAAGGCGGAGGGCGTGGAGTTCACACCGCTGGACCAGGTGCTGGAGCAGAGCGACGTCATCTCGATCCACGCGCCGCTCACCGACTCGACCCGCAACGTCATCGGCTACGAGCAGATGCAGCAGATGAAGCCCAACGCGCTGCTGATCAACACCTCGCGCGGCGGGCTGGTCGACGAGGAAGCCCTGGTCCGGGCCCTCGACGAGGGGTTGATCGCGGGCGCCGGCTTCGACGTGCTGACCAGCGAGCCGCCCAAGGACGGCAACCCGCTGCTCGACGTACGGCGCAGCAACTTCATCCTCACGCCGCACGTCGCCTGGGCGTCGGACGGAGCGATGCAGTCGCTCGCCGATCAGCTGGTCGACAACATCGACGCGTGGGCGGCGGGCGAGCCGCAGCACCTGGTGACCTGAGTGTCGGCTGGGCCGCGCGGGGATTGCCCGTCCGTCGCGGCCCTTTTGTAGTGTGGGCGGAGTCATGCGCGGGAGATCCCGAAGAGTGCAGATGCGCCGCAGGACGCCGTAACTCCGAACTCGAGGAACACCACATGGACTACAAGGTTGCTGACCTGAGCCTGGCCGAGTACGGCCGCAAGGAGCTCACCCTCGCCGAGCACGAGATGCCCGGCCTGATGGAGATGCGGGCGCGCTACGGCGATTCCAAGCCGCTCGCGGGCGCGCGCATCGCCGGCTCGCTGCACATGACCATCCAGACCGGCGTGCTGATCGAGACGCTGGTCGCGCTCGGCGCCGACGTGCGCTGGGCCACCTGCAACATCTTCTCCACGCAGGACCACGCCGCCGCGGCCGTCGTCGTCGGCCCGCCCAGCAGTGGAGGCACGGTCGAGGCTCCGGCCGGCACGCCGGTGTTCGCGTGGAAGGGCGAGACCCTCGCCGAGTACTGGGACGAGGCCGAGAAGGTCTTCGACTTCACCGACGCCGAGGGCAACAAGGTCGGCCCCAACATGCTGCTCGACGACGGCGGTGACATCACGCTGCTCGTCCACAAGGGCGTCGAGTTCGAGAAGGCCGGCGCCGTCCCCGGCCAGGACTCCACGGACAACGAGGAGTACAAGGAGGTCCTCCGGGTCCTCGCGCGCTCGCTCGAGGCCGACCCCACGCGCTGGACCAACGTCGCGCGGAGGGATCAAGGGCGTCACCGAGGAGACCACCACCGGTGTGCTGCGGCTCTACGACCGGTTCAAGGAGGGCTCGCTCCTCTTCCCGGCGATCAACGTCAACGACTCGGTCACCAAGTCCAAGTTCGACAACAAGTACGGCTGCCGCCACTCGCTCATCGACGGCATCAACCGGGCCACCGACGTCATGATCGGCGGCAAGGTCGCGGTCGTGTGCGGGTACGGCGACGTCGGCAAGGGCTCGGCGGAGTCGCTCCGCGGCCAGGGCGCGCGCGTCATCGTCACCGAGATCGACCCGATCTGCGCACTGCAGGCCGCGATGGACGGCTACGAGGTCAAGCGCCTCGAGTCGGTCGTCGACACCGCCGACATCTTCATCACCACGACGGGCAACTTCGACATCATCAAGGTCGAGCACTTCGAGCGGATGAAGAACCAGGCGATCGTCGGCAACATCGGTCACTTCGACAACGAGATCGACATGGCCGGCCTCGCGAAGCTCCCGGGCATCGTCAAGGACGAGATCAAGCCGCAGGTCCACCAGTGGATCTTCCCCGACGGCAAGAAGATCATCGTCCTGAGCGAGGGCCGGCTGCTCAACCTCGGCAACGCGACCGGTCACCCGTCGTTCGTGATGTCGAACTCCTTCACCAACCAGGTGCTCGCCCAGATCGAGCTCTTCACGCGGACCTCGTCGCAGGGGCAGGACGACTACCCGGTCGGCGTCTACGTCCTCCCCAAGCACCTCGACGAGGAGGTCGCCCGGCTGCACCTCGACGCCCTCGGCGTCGAGCTGACCGAGCTGACCCAGGAGCAGGCCGACTACCTCGGCGTTCCGGTCGAGGGCCCGTACAAGTCGGACCTCTACCGGTACTGAGCTTGATTTGCGCGAGCGTGTCGCAGACGGTGCTCGCCGCCCGGGCCTTCGGCCCAGGGGCGAGCACCGTGCGGCTTCGCCGCCGTGCGACACGCTGCCGCGCGCGCAGTTGATGTAGTCGCGGTGCGAGGGATCTTGGCGGCCAGACGGTCGTTTCGTGGCAACGGCGGTTCCTCCGCTCCTCTCCGTCGCTCGGTGTCCCCTGCGACAGCCGCCATCGGTCGCTGATAGCCCCACCCCGCGCCGGGTGCGGGGCTTCGCCGTTCTGCGGGCGACGCCCACCTAGGATTGTGGTCATGAACAACACGGCGCCGGGGGCCGGGTACCCGACCAAGGGTCGGGTGCTCGTCGTCGACGACGACGCGCCCCTCGCCGAGATGCTCGGCATCGTGCTGCGCCAGGAGGGCTTCGACAGCCGCGTCTGCCAGCGCGGCGACCTCGCGCTGTCGGAGTTCCGCGACTACCGGCCCGACCTGGTCCTGCTCGACCTGATGCTGCCGGGCAAGGACGGCATCGACGTGTGCAAGCTGATCCGGGCGGAGTCCGGCGTACCCATCGTCATGCTGACGGCCAAGAGCGACACCGTCGACGTCGTCGTCGGGCTGGAGTCGGGTGCCGACGACTACGTCGTCAAGCCGTTCAAGCCCAAGGAGCTCGTGGCCCGGATCCGGGCCCGGGTCCGTCGCTCCGACGCGGTCCCCTCGGAGACACTGACGATCAAGGACCTCTCCATCGACGTCGCCGGCCACTCGGTGACCCGGGCCGGCGCGGAGATCCCGTTGACACCGCTCGAGTTCGACCTGCTGCTCTGCCTGGCCCGCCGGCCCTGGCAGGTCTTCACCCGCCAGGTGCTCCTCGAGGAGGTCTGGGGATACCAGCACGCGGCCGACACCCGGCTGGTCAACGTCCACGTCCAGCGGCTGCGGTCGAAGGTCGAGCACGACCCCGAGCATCCCGAGATCGTGCTGACGGTGCGTGGCGTCGGCTACAAGGCGGGCAGCGGAACCTGATGGGCGCCTCCTGATGGACGCTCCGTGAGGGATGGGTGTCGTCGGTGACGCGCACACCGTCCCGGACGCCGTTGCCGTACGGCGTGCGCCGCGCGCTGACCTTCTGGCGGCGCTCCATCCAGGCGCGCGTCGTCGTGAGCACCGTCGTGCTCTCGGCAGCCGTCACCAGCGGCGTCGGGTGGCTGCTGCTCCAGCAGACCCGGGACGGGCTCGTCGACCACCGGGTCGAGGTGGTCCTCGGCGAGGTCGAGGCCGAGATGGCCGACACCGAGGAGCGTCTCGCGGCCGCCTCCGGCACCGAGGTCAACGTCTTCAAGCAGCAGCAGGACCTCGTCGAGCCGATCATCGACAGCGGTGAGAGCCGCGGGTTCGCCGTGGTCCTCGGTGGCCCCGAGGAGATCGGCCTGTCCCTCGACGACGGCGGCGGCCGCTACACCAGTGGCCTGGATCTCGACAGCGTGCCGAGAGGTCTCGAGGAGCACTTCGGCGGAGTCAACCGGTCGACCGCGTGGTCGTACACGAGGATGACCCGCACCGCGGAGGACGGGACGGTCTCCTCGGACGCCGCGATCATCGTCGGCTCGCAGGTCGTGCTGCCGTCCGACGGCCGGACCTACACCCTCTACTTCCTGTTCCCGCTCACCGAGGAGCAGGAGACCCTCGACCTGGTGACGCGGGCGCTGGTGACGACCGCCGGCCTCCTGCTGGCCCTCGTCGCCGGGCTGACCTGGCTGGTCACCCGGCAGGTCGTGGCGCCCATCCGGATGGCGCGCCGGGTCGCCGAGCGGCTGGCCTCCGGTCGGCTGCAGGAGCGGCTGGTCGTCACCGGTGAGGACGACCTCGCGCGGCTCGCCCTGTCCTTCAACCAGATGGCCACCAACCTGCAGCAGCAGATCCGGCAGCTGGAGGAGCTCAGCTGGGTGCAGCGCAGGTTCGTGTCCGATGTGTCCCACGAGCTGCGGACCCCGCTCACCACGGTGCGGATGGCAGGCGACGTGCTGCACGACGCCCGTTCCGGCTTCGACCCCGTCACGTCCCGCGCGGCCGAGCTGCTGCAGGCCGAGCTGGACCGTTTCGAGTCCCTCCTGGTCGACCTGCTCGAGATCAGCCGGTTCGACGCCGGGGCCGCGGTGCTCGACGTCGAGGACATCGACCTCGTCGACGTCGTGCACCGGGTGGTCGCCGCGGCCCGCCCGCTCGCTGAGCAGCGCGGCGTCGACGTGGTCATCGAGCAGCCGGAGACCCCGGTGCGGGCGGAGGCGGACGTACGCCGCGTCGAGCGGATCGTGCGCAACCTGGTGACCAACGCCATCGACCACGCCTACCCCGGCTCCATAGCCCCCGTCCTGGTGCGCCTGGCAGCCGACCCGCACGCCGCTGCGATCACCGTCCGTGACCATGGCGTCGGTCTCGCGCCGGGGGAGTCGGCGATGGTGTTCAACCGGTTCTGGCGCTCCGACCCCGCCCGGGCGCGCACCAGCGGCGGAACCGGCCTCGGGCTGGCGATCTCGCTCGAGGACGCCCACCTCCACGGCGGCTGGCTCCAGGCGTGGGGCAGGCCGGGCCAGGGGGCGCAGTTCCGGCTCACCCTGCCGCGCCGCGCGGGTGACCTGCTGCGTCACAGCCCGCTGACGCTCGCGCCCGACTCGCTGGTGACCCGCCGTGCTCCGTCGGCCGGCGCCGCCGACCGGGCAGCGGACGACGCGACCGCCCCCGACACCGAGGAGGCCCAACCGTGAGTGGTGCCCGGCTGCGTCGTACCTCCCTGGCCCTGGTGGTGGCGTCCGTCCTCCTGCTAACCGGCTGCGTGGGCCTCCCCGAGGACGGGCCGGTGGTCGAGGCCGACCTCGGCCGCCGGCAGGACGCCGAGCGGGCCCCGGACATCGACGCCCGGCCGCCGCTGGAGGGTTCCAGCCGGCAGGCGGTGGTCAGCGGCTTCCTCGACGCGATGACCGCCTGGCCGATCCAGACCAACGTCGCCAAGCAGTACCTCGCCGCGGACGCCGCGGACGCGTGGAACCCCGATGCCGGCATGATCATCTACTCCGACGTCGCGCTGCCCGAGGAGGTCGGCGGCACGGTCACCGTCCCGCTCGCCAGCGCCGACCGGCTGGACGCCAGCGGCGGCTGGCGCGGCGCGCTCGGGCCCGACGCCCGCAACCTGCAGTTCCGACTGACGCCCGAGGACGGCGAGTTCCGGATCGTCGACCCGCCGGACGCGCTCGTAGTGCCGGCGTCCTGGTTCCAGCAGCGGTTCCGCCAGGTGTCGCTCTACTACTTCGACCCGATCGCGCAGATCCTGGTCCCGGAGCCGGTGTTCGTCCCGGTCGGCGAGCAGCTCGCCACCAGCCTGGTGTCGAAGCTGCTCGAGGAGCCGCCGCCACGGCTGCGCGGCATCGTCCGATCCTTCGTCCCTCCGGGCCTGGCGGTGGAGCTCTCGGTCCCGGTCGACGACGACGGCGTCGCCGAGATCACCCTCACCGGTGAGGCGCCGACGCCCTCCGCGGACGAGTCCGAGCTGATGCTGGCCCAGCTCGCCTGGACCCTGCGGCAGGACCCGGACATCACCGCCCTCCGGGTGACCGTCGGCGGTGAGCGGCTCCCGCTGCCCGGTGGCGCGCAGGAGTACGAGGTCGACGACGCGCGTGACTTCGACCCGGCCGGGGCCGAGGCCGGTACCCAGCTCTACGGCCTGCGGCACGGCCGGGTGTTCGCCGGTACGCCCACGAACCTGCAGGCCGTGTCGGGACCGTTCGGCACCGGACGCACCCGCCTCGCCGAGGTCGCCGTGGCGCCGGGCCCGGACCTGGCGGCCGGGGTCACGGCCGACCGTTCCCAGGTCCTCGTGGCGCCGGTCCGCGCCGGGGACGGCGACGAGCGGGCACGCTTCGTCGCGGGCGGTACGTCGTTCGCGAGGCCGACGTGGGACTACGTCGGCCGGCTGTGGATGGTCGACCGCACCGCCCGTGGCGCCCGGATCCTCTGCGCGGAAGGTGGCGAGCCCAGCCGGACCCGCGCCGTCCGGGTGCCCGGCATCACCGGAGCCGACGTGCGGACCATGCTCGTCTCCCGGGACGGCACCCGGCTGGTCGCCATCGTGCGCGGGACCGGCGGCGACCGGTTGGTGGCGGCCCGGGTGGAGATCGGCCCGACCGGGCGGGTCGAGCGGGCTACCCCGGCCGTCGTGTTCTCCTCCGCCGAGAACCTGCCGCGGATCGTCGACATCGCCTGGACGAGCCCGACCACCCTCGCGGTCCTGACCCCCACCCGCCCGGGCAGCCTGTTCGAGGTCGACTCCGTCGTCGCCGACGGCGCGTCCGTCGGCGTCGACACGTCCTCGACGATCGTCAGCGGACGGATCGGCGGCGTCGCCGGGTCCGCGGACGAGCGGGTGCCGACGTACGCCGTGCTCGCGACCGACGTCGTCGACGTCGACACCCGGGAGACGACCGACTTCGAACGACGGGTGCAGAACCTGGACTACGCCGGCTGAGACCCGCGGCTGTGGACGGCCGGTTGCCGCACCCGCGGCACGGTGCTGGGCTCGTCGCGTGCTGCCCTGGCTCGCGGACGCTGCGGCCGACCTGTTCCTCGGGTCGGCCTGCGTCGGCTGCCGGCGCCCCGGACGCGCGCTGTGCGACGACTGTCGTGGCACGCTCCCGGCCGGCGGGGCGCTGGCGTGGCCGACGCCCACACCGGCCGGGCTGGTCCCGCCGTTCGCGGGCGGCGACTACGCCGACCTGCTCCGCGCGATGGTGCTCGCCCACAAGGAACGGCGGGCGTACCCGCTGGCCGAGCCCCTCGGAGGCGTGCTCGCCGCCGTTGCCTCCGCCGCGCTCGTCGCCCTCGCTGCCGGGAGTACGGCGCCCGCGGTGCTCGTCCCGGTCCCGTCCCGGCCCGCGGCGGTGCGAGCCCGCGGGCACGACCCCACCACCACGATGGCCCGCCACGCGGCAGGCGTGCTGCGTCGTACGACCGGACGGGAGGCGGTGCTCGCCGACCTGCTCCGCCTTCGTCCCGGGGTCGCCGACCAGGCCGGGCTCACCTCGGGGGAGCGGAAGGCCAACCTGCACGGCTCGATGGCCTGCCCGTCCGCGGCCGTGCACCGGCTGCGGACGCGGGTCCCGGAGGGATTCGTCGTCATCTGCGACGACGTGATCACCACCGGTGCGACGCTCCGGGAGGCGCAGCGCGCCCTGGCCGCCGTCGGCATCGACGCCGTCGCGGCGGCCACGGTCGCCGCGACACGCCGACGCCGGGCGCGAAACGGGACGAAGTGACGATTCCCTTTCGTCAGCGTGTCCGACGCACTAACGTCTCAACATGGAGTCCGCCCGGGTCCGTGGTTGCGTCGCAACGGCGCTGCGCCGGAGCGGCAAGCCGATGCCAGTCGCAGGCGAAACGGCCCACGTAAGGACACCCCTGGGTGTCCGATCACGGTGCGGCTTAGTCGTAAGCCCTGCCTCGGCCCGGTCATCAGACATGACCGCAGCCGGGAGAAGGTCAGTAGTGGCACAGAAGCTGCGGGCGCCTCAGCAGGCGGGTGTGGGGAAGAAGACCAGGTCGGCCGGGCGGACTCCTTCGGATTGGCCGAGCGTGTCGCTCGTTCCTCGCGCCACGCTGCCGGCCGCGCGGTCGAGCGCCGCTGACATCGAGGCTCGCTGGCGGCCAGACGGCCGGCACGTGGCAACGCCGATTCCTCCGCTCCGGTCGCTCCTTCGTCGCTCCCTCCGCTCCGTCGCTCGGCGTCCCCACGCTGGCCGGCTCGTTCCACGCGCCCCACACCCCCGGCGGTTGTACGTTCCCTGACTTCCTGACTCAGCTCCCGAGTCGCACTCCCCAGTCCCATCCACCAACAACTGGAGGTTCCCGATGGACGTTGTGGTCACCGGCAGGCACTGCGAGATCTCCGACCGCTTCCGCGGTCACGCCGCTGAGAAGCTCACGAAGCTCGAGAAGCACGACCATCGGATCATCCGGGTCCACGTCGAGGTCGACTCCGAACCCAACCCGCGCCAGCACGACCGCGCGGTGCACGTCGAGCTCACTGCGTTCTCGAAGGGGCCGGTGATCCGGGCCGAGGCTGCCGCTGACGACAAGATGGGGGCGCTCGATCTCGCCCTGGACAAGATGGCGGCGCAGATGCGACGCGCTGCCGACCGGCGCCGCGTGCACCGCGGGCGCCGTACACCCGTCTCGGTCGGGCAGGCCCTGGCCGCCGCCGAGGCCGCGGCCGCCACCACGGAGCCGGAGGTCGACGTCGTCGAGGAGCGGCAGGTCGGGCCGATCACCGTCACCGGCGACGGACCGCTCGTCGTCCGGGAGAAGACCCACCCGGCGAGCCCGATGACCCTCGACCAGGCGCTCTACGAGATGGAGCTCGTCGGGCACGACTTCTACCTCTTCGTCGACAAGGAGAGCGAGCGACCCGCGGTCGTCTACCGCCGCCGCGGCTACGACTACGGCGTCATCTCGCTCGACCTCGGATAGGCGCCGGGCGCCCCCGAGCGGACGGACGATCAGAGTCGTGTCGCGCTGTCGTGCCATGATGCCGACGTGGTCAATAGGAACGTTCCTGTGAACCGGCTTGTAGACGAGCCGGTTCGGGTCGTCGTCGTCGACGACCAGGAGTTGTTCCGGCGTGGCCTCGTCATGCTGCTCCACGCGGAGACCGGCATCGAAGTCGTCGGTGAGGCCGGCGACGGCGAGGCCGGGGTCGAGCTGGTGCTGAGCGCTGCGCCGGACGTGGTGCTCCTCGACGTGCGGATGCCGAAGCGGTCCGGGATCGACGCCTGCGCGGCGATCAAGGAAGCCGTGCCGACGACGAAGATCGTGATGCTCACGGCGTCCGACGAGGAGGCCGACCTCTACGAAGCCGTGAAGAACGGCGCGTCGGGCTACCTGCTGAAGGACTCCTCGATCGACGAGGTCGCCCAGGGCGTCCGCGTGGTCGCCGACGGGCAGTCGCTGATCAGCCCGTCGATGGCCGCGAAGCTGATCGACGAGTTCAAGTCGATGTCGAAGCCGGAGAAGTCGCAGGGTCCCGCGCTCAAGCTGACCGAGCGCGAGCTCGACGTGCTCCGCCTCGTGGCGAAGGGCCTGAGCAACCGCGACGTCGCCTCGCAGCTCGCGATCAGTGAGAACACGGTCAAGAACCACGTGCGCAACATGCTGGAGAAGCTGCAGCTGCACTCGCGGATGGAAGCGGTGATGTACGCCGTCCGCGAGAAGCTCGTCGACCTGTCGTAGCCGCTGCCGGCGCCGACCCGACGTCGGTGGCGACTCCTACAGTGACGCCTGTGCAATCGCTCTCGCTCGCGCAGGCCCGTCGGATCGCGCTGGCGGCGCAGGGGTTCCTCGACCCGCCCCACGCCGCGCCCACGATGCGCACGTTCGCCCGGACCCTCGCCCGGACCGGCGTGCTGCAGGTCGACTCGGTCAACGTCCTGCAGCGGGCGCACTACCTGCCGCTCTACTCCCGGATGGGCCCGTACGACGTCGGGCTGCTGCACCGCGCCGCCGCGCAGCGTCCGCGCCGGGTGATCGAGTACTGGGCGCACGTGCAGGCGTACATGCCCGTCGAGCTGTGGCCGTTCATGCAGCACCGGATGGACCACTACCGGGCGACCCAGGGCTCGAAGTGGTGGGGCGACGTCGGCGACCAGACGATGCGCGAGAAGGTCCTGATGGCCGTGACCGAGCGCGGCGCACTGACCGCGCGCGACCTCGACGACGGGACGCCCCGGGACAAGGTGCACTGGGGGTGGAACTGGTCGGACGCCCGCAAGACCCTCGACATCCTCTACATGTTCGGCGAGCTCGCGATCGCCGGGCGCAACGGCCAGTTCGAGGTCCGTTACGACCTTCCGGAGCGGGTGCTGCCGGCCGAGGTGCTCGCGATGCCGACGCCGTCGCCGGAGGAGGCGCACGTCGAGCTCGTACGCCGCGCCGCGCGCTCCCACGGGGTCGCGACGGTGGCCGACCTGCGCGACTACTACCGGATGTCGCTGGCCGACACCACTGCTGCGGTCCGGGTCCTGGTCGAGGCGGGGGAGCTGGAGGAGGTGGCGGTCGGGGGATGGCGGCGGGCGGCGTACCTCCATCGCGATGCGCGGCTGCCGCGCCGCGTCCGCGCGCGCACCCTGCTCAGCCCGTTCGATCCAGTGGTGTGGGAGCGGGCGCGCACCGAGGCGCTGTTCGACTTCTTCTACCGGATCGAGATCTACGTGCCGAAGGAGAAGCGGGTCCACGGCTACTACGTGCTGCCGTTCCTGCTCGGCGACCGGCTGGTGGCGCGAGTCGACCTCAAGGCCGACCGTCCGGGGCGACGACTGCTCGTGCACTCGGCGTACGCCGAAGCGGGAGCGCCGGACACGACCGCGGCCGAGCTGGCGGCCGAGCTCCGGCGGCTCGCCGGCTGGCTCGACCTCGACGACGTGGTGGTGGCTCCGCGGGGCGACCTCGCCGGGGCGCTGGCGGCCGAGGTCGCCCGTCCCGGGGGCGGCCGATAGGGTCACCCGCGTGACGCAACGCACTCTGGTCCTGATCAAGCCCGACGCCGTGCGCCGCGGCCTGGTCGGCGACGTCCTGTCGCGGTTCGAGGCCAAGGGGCTCTCGATCGTGGCGCTGGAGCAGCGCCTGATCGACGGCGCGCAGGCCGACGCCCACTACCACGAGCACGTCGAGCGCGACTTCTACCCGCCGCTGCGCGCGTTCGTGACCAGCGGACCGATGGTCGCGCTGGTGCTCGAGGGTGACGAGGCGATCGAGGTCGTCCGCGCGATCAACGGCGCCACCGACGGCCGCAAGGCCGCCCCCGGCACCATCCGCGGCGACCTCTCGCTCTCCAACCGCGAGAACCTCGTGCACGGCTCGGACTCCCCGGAGTCCGCCGAGCGCGAGATCGCGCTCTGGTTCCCGTCGCTGTCCTGACCCGACCTGGCGTCGACTCGGCTCATCTCTGCAGATGTACGGCGCCGAGTCGGCTCATCTCTGCAGCCGTACGGCGTCGACTCGGCTCATGTTGACACGAGCCGACTCGACGGTCTGAGCGTGCAGAGACGGGCCGACTCGACGGTCGTCGTACGCCTCGGTGTAGGGGTGCTCGGCGCTCATCGCGCACTCCCGACCGGCTCGCCCTGCGGGGGCGTGGTCGCCTGCTCCTCGGCGAGACGCTTGTAGAGCCGGCGCAGGCGCACGACGCCGAGGTCGTGCTGGTAGAGGTTCTCGGCCTGGTCGGCGTCCTCGGCCATCGCCTCGAGCATGACGCGGTCCTGCTCGAGCACGTGCCAGTGACGCGCCTCGAGCTTGGTGCGGTAGAGGAAGCGCCACACGTCGCGCTCCCAGCCGCTGACCTTGCGGTAGCGCCAGAAGAAGACCGCTGTCGTGCTCGCGTCGATCGGAGTTCCCATGCCCACGATGCCGAACGAGCCGCCGGGGCCTGCGGTCGGCGGGTACGGGATGGACAGGTCGACCCAGTCCATGCCGGTGCGGCAGAACTCGACCCAGTCGAAGTTCACGCCGCGCTGGTCGGTCTTCTCGAAGAAGAACCCGCGGTCGGACTCGCGGATCCGGAACCGGGCCTCGGTCTCGCCGCCGAACATCGAGTGCGACTCACGGTGCAGGAACGCACCGTGCATCGGGTCGAGCAGGTTCTCCATCGCGTAGCGCCAGGGCGTGTCCCACTCGGCGTAGCAGAGGAACGATCGAGATCTCGTCGTCCACGAGGGGGTCGGGGAGCCTGGCCTCGACCGGGTCCGGGTGCTGCTCGTCACCGATGTAGGCCATCACCGCTCCGGCAACCTCCTGCAAGGGCGGGCTCGGCACCAGGGTCTTGCCCTCGAGGTTGCAGCCGGGCAGGCCCGGGACGGACACGACCGTGCCGGTGCCGTCGACCTGGACCCCGTGGTAGGCACAGGCGAGCTTGCTGCCCAGGTGCTGAGCCTGGGACAGGGGCGCGCCCCGGTGCGGGCAACGGTCCTCGAGCATGCGCAGGGTCCCGTTCGACTCACGGAACAGCACCCAGTCGATGCCGAGCCGGCGCACGCGGTGCACGCTGCCGTGGGGCACCTGGTCCGACGGGCAGATCGCGTACCACTGGTTGCGCAGCCCGGTGGCGAGGATGTCGTCGGCGCTGAGCCGCCGCTTGACCATCGGTCCCATGTCAGTTCTCCTGCTTTCCGGCGGCTGCGAGCTCGGCGATGGCGGTCGTGAATCCTTCGGGAGTCCACTCCTCGCCGCCGGGGGCGGGGATGCCGAGCTCGTTGAGTCCGTCGACCAGACCGGCGAGGTCGTGCCGGCCAGTGCCGAAGACCTCCTCGATCGCGCCGGCGAGCTTGAGCTCCCAGGGCGTCGGGGCGCTGGTGCCGGCCTGGACTGGTTGGAGGTAGCCCATCGTGTGTTCTCCCTTGGTGTCGTGCGTTTGTCGTCGTGGGTGCAGTGGCGCGTCAGATGTCCAGCGCCAGCTGGGGGGTCCGTGCCCGGGAGACACAGATCATCATCGTGGTGCCGGATTCCTGCTCGCTGTCGCTGAGCAGGGAGTCGCGGTGCTCGGGGGTCCCGGCCAGCACCTTGGTCTCGCAGGTCCCGCAG
The DNA here is from genome assembly GCA_963830735.1 of uncultured Actinomycetota bacterium. Classification (GTDB taxonomy): domain Bacteria; phylum Actinomycetota; class Actinomycetes; order Propionibacteriales; family Nocardioidaceae; genus Nocardioides. The sequence continues at coordinate 2,135,069 of CAWHNG010000002.1, read as the reverse complement.
ATCCCGTCGCGGCAGGAGCTGCTGACCGGGATCCCGGCCCCCTCGAGGGCATCGAGGATCGAGACGTCCGCCGGCACCTCGACGGTGCGCCCCGAGCGGCGGCACTCCACCGCGATCGGCTGCTCGCCGTCGGGGTCGATCTCGATCTGCTTGGCCTTGAACCGCTCCACCTGCAGGGTTCCGGCGGGCCAGGACGCGGTGTGCTCCTCGACGGCGGCGAGCAGGGGCTCGGGTCCGCAGCAGTAGACGAGGGTGCCGTCCGCCGGCGCCGGCAGGGCCGCCGCGAGGTCCAGCCGTCCGTCGGTCTCCTCGGGGATCACGTGCACCTTGTCGCCGTACGACGCCAGCTCGTCCAGGAACGCCATGGACTCCTCGCGCCGGCCGCCGTACCACAGCTCCCAGTCCGCGCCGCGGCGCTCGGCCTCGGTCAGCATCGCCAGCAGCGGGGTGATCCCGATGCCGCCCGCCACGAACACGTAGCGCTCCGCCGGAAGGAAGTCGAAGTTGTTGCGGGGGCCGACGACACGAAGCCGGTGGCCGGGGCGCAGGCCCTCGTGGACGTACTCCGAACCGCCGAGCGCGGCCTGCTCACGCAGTACGGCGACCCGGTAGCTGCCACGGTCGGTGGGGTCGCCGCACAGGGAGTACTGCCGCACCAGCGACCCCTTGAGGGTCAGGTCGACGTGCGCGCCAGGGGTCCACTCCGGCAGCTCATCGCCCGTGGGGTGGGTCAGCCGCAGCGAGAGCACCCCGTCGGCCTCGAGCGTCATCTGCTTGACCAGGAGCTCCAGCTCCTGCTCGTCGGTGGTGGCAGTCATGACGACCTCCTCGTCGTGTCCGGGATCTTCACCGGTGGGGTGAAGGGGCGTGGCATCGGGCCGAAGGTCGCCAGGTCGACCTCGACCAGCACCGCCGAGCGGCGGTTGACGGCCCGCACCAGGACGGCCGCGGCATCCTCGGCGGTGCCGATGCGCTCGTAGGAGAGGCCGGTGGCGGCCGCCAGTGCGGAGAAATCGGGCGTGACCAGGTCGACCCCGGTGCGCGGGACTCCGCGGGACTCCTGCATGTTGCGCAGCACGCCGTAGCCGCCGTCGTTGAAGACCAGCAGCACGAGCCAGGGCTGCTCCTGGGCGAGGGTCAGCACCTCACCGAGGTGCACGGCCAGCCCGCCGTCGCCGGCGACCACGACGGTCGGCGCATCGGGGCGGGCGAGCGCGGCACCCAGGCCCATGCCCAGCCCCTGCCCGATGCCGCCGCCGCGCGGGAAGACGTTGTCGCGCGGGTCGTAGACCTCGAAGAGCCGGTTGCCCCACGAGGACGAGGCGATCGTGACGTCGCGGACGAAGGGGGCGTGCCGCGGCAGGGCGGCGCGCAGAGCATCGGCGAGGACGGCGTGGTCGCCCAGACCCTCCCGCTGCGTCGCCCGTACGGCGGCGCGCGCGTCGGTCACGCGGTCGCGCCAGTCCGGGTCGGCGCTTCCCCGTTCGCTCACCGCGGCGGTCAGTGCGGGGAGTGCCGCACCCGCGTCGGAGGCGACGCCGGCGACGACGGGAAACACCCGGCCCAGGGCGGCCGGGTCGAGGTCGACCTGGACGTGGACGGCCGGGATCGGCAGGTCGTAGTCGCGGGTCTCGTTGGACCGGAAGTGCGTGCCGATGCTCAGGAGCAGGTCGGCCTCCGCGAGGAGCGCGCAGCCACCCGGGGTGGCGGCGTAGTTGCCGACGACGAGCGGGTGGTCCTCCGGCACCGCACCCCGACCGGAGTTGGAGGTCAGCAGCCCGGCGCCCCAGGTCTCGAGCAGCTCCTGGAGCTGCGGGCCCGCGGCGGCCACGCCACCACCGGCCCAGACCAGCGGCCGCTCGGCGGCGACGAGCCTCTCGACGAGGTCCTCGAGCCCGGCGGGACCGGCGACCGCCGGGGCTGGCGCCGTCGCGTCCTGCAGCGGCGCGGAGGAGTCCCGCTGGGGGAAGTACTGCAGGTCGATGGGCCACTCGAGGCTCACCGGCCCCCCGGCACGGTCCGGACCCGGGAGGGCACGCCGTACGGCGTCGCGCAGGATGCCGCCCGACTCCTCCACCGAGGTGATGGTGTGCGCCTCGACCGAGACCGCCCGGAGCATCCCGAGCTGGTCCTTGGTCTCGTGGATGAACCCCCGTCCCGAGCCCAGGTAGGCCGACTCGACCTGCCCGGTCACGTGCAGGACCGACGTCGCCGCGCTGAGGGACTCGATGAGCGAGCCGGCCGCGTTCCCGGCACCGGTCCCGGTGCTGGTGAGCGCGCAGCCCAGTCCGCCCCGTGCCCGGGCGTAGCCGTCGGCCGCGTTGACGGCGCTGGCCTCGTGGCGCACCGGCACGAAGCGCAGCTCGCGGGAGACCGCTTCGACGAGGGGCAGGTTGTGCACGGAGATGACGCCGAAGACGGTGTCGACCCCGGCCTCGCGCAGCACCTGGACGAGGAGGGCGCCACCGTCGGCGTGCTCCACGGATGCCGTGCCGGTCGCGGCGCCGGACGATGCCGCAGGGGTGATCACGTTGGTCATGGCAGGCTCCTCAGGCCACGTAGCGGCTGACGCCGCCACACACGTCGAGCGCGGCGCCGGTCACGTAGGACGCGCGCGGGGACAGCAGGGTCACGACCATCGCCGCGACCTCCTCGGACCGACCGAACCGGCCGAGTGCGATGCCGCGGTCGGCGGCAAGCTCGCTCTCGAACTCCTCGTAGGAGACCGCCTCCGGATCCGCCTCGAACCGACGGCGCCACTGGCCGGTGTCGATCAGACCCAGGCACACGCTGTTGACCCGGATCCCGTCGCGGGCGTACTCCACCGACATCGACTTGGTCAGGTTGAGCAGGCCGGCCCGGGCCGCGGAGGTGGTGACCAGCCGTGGTTCCGGCTGGCGGGCCAGGACCGCGTTGATCGTGACGATCGAGGCGACGTCCGAGCGGCGCAGGTGGGGGAGCGCGGCCGACGTGGTGTTGAGGACGCTGGCGAACTTGAGGTCGATCTCGTCGCGGAAGTCGGCGACGGTTGCGTCGGCGAGTCCGAGCATGCGGGACTGGCCGGCGTTGTTGACCACGCCGTCCAGCCCGCCGAAGCGGCGTACACCGGCGGCGACGGTGCGGGCGACGTCCTCCGGCCGGCGCACGTCGCAGGCCACGGCCTGCACCCGGTCGCCCCGGGCGCCGACGTCGGCCAGCGCCTTCTCCAGCACGTCGAGCCGCCGGGCGCAGGTGACCACGTTCGCGCCCTCGGCGAGAAGCGCGGAGACGGTCGCGAGGCCGACGCCGGAGCTGCCGCCCGTGACGAGCACGGTGCGGCGATCGAGCTGGAGATCCATGGTGTTCCTCAGGGGTGGGTCGGTTCAGTGGAAGACGAAGCCGCCGTTGACGACGAGCTGCTGGCCGGTGATGTAGGACGCCTCCGGGCCGAGCAGGAACGCGGCGGCGCCGACGACGTCGCTCGGCTCCTGGTCCCTGGCCAGGGCACGGTTGTCGCGGTACAGCTGGTGCCGGTGCTCGGGCACCTGCCGCGCCGCCTCGGTGTCGGTCAGGCCCGGCGTCAGCGTGTTCACGGTGATGCCGTACGGCCCGAGGTCGCGGGCCATCGCTCGGGTGAGCGCGGACAGGCCGCCCTTCGACGCGATGTAGTGCGCGAGGGCCGGCGATCCGTAGAGCGCGGAGTCCGAGCCGATGTTGACGATGCGCCCCGAGCCCGCCGCGATCATGGCGGGTGCCACCTCGCGGGAGACCAACCAGGGTCCACGGAGGTTGACGGCCATCAGCGCGTCCCACTCCGCCGGTTCGATCTCGTGGACGGCCTTGCCGCCGACGCCGTCGGCACGGGCCGCGTTGTTCACCAGCCCGTGCAGCGGGCCGGTGGTGGCGACCATCGCCCTCACCGAGTCGTGGTCGGTCACGTCGACGGTGACCGTCTCGACCGACAGGCCCTCGGCGGCGAGCTCGGCGCTCGCAGCCTCCAGCCAGTCCTCACGGATGTCGGCGAGCCAGACGTGCGCACCGGCCCGGGCCACGCGACGCGAGATCGCGAGCCCGAGGCCCCGTCCTGCGCCCGTGACGAGGACCGGCGCACCGTCGAGGTCCACGATCAGTCCCGGTTGATTCCGTGCATCGCCGAGGTCTCCGGGTAGGTGGGGACCTGCGGCTTCTGCGCGCCGATGATGACGCAGAACAGGGCGTCGGTGTCGCCGTTGTTCTTCAGGCTGCGCGGAACTCCGGCGGGGACCACGATCATGTCGCGGTAGCCGAGGGTGCGCTTGACGACCTCACCGTTGCGGTGCACGCCGACCTCGACCTCGCCCTCGAGGACGAAGAACGCCTCCTCGGCGTCGTGGTGGGTGTGCTCCGGACCCTCGGCGCCCGGGGGCAGCAGCATGTTGGAGAAGGTGAAGCCCTGCGACCGGATGGTCCGGTTGTCGTGCTCGTGGTTGCCGGTGGCGCCCGAGCCGACGTACCGGATCTGCGCGCGCTTGTACTGGTCGCCGGCCTTGGCCTGGAAGCCGAGGGTGTCCCAGTCCTCGTGGCGGCTCTCGCGCGTGAGGATGATGGAGTCGGTGAACTCCTCGAGGTTCTCGGCCGTCTCGTACTGCAGTGGCTGCTGGGTGGTCGTCATCGGTTTCCTCTCTGTTGACGATCGTTGGTGGTGGGGAACAGCGGATCGGGGTGGGGTCGGTGCTCAGCGGTACAGGCGCTCGACGATGGACACGAAGGAGGAGAGCCAGGCGTTGAAGGCCTCGGGCGACTCCTGGTTGGCCAGGTGGCCGGCGCCGCGGAGGGTCACGAAGACGGCGTCCGGGATGCCACCGGCGATGGCCTGGGACTCGGCGACGCCGGTGACCTGGTCCTGGTCGCCGCACAGCACGAGGGTCGGGAGGTCGATCTTCGCCAGCTCCGCGGTCAGGTCGGTTGCGGCCATCACCTCGGCGGCCTGGCCGTAGCCGGGGAGCCGGATCGAGTCGCGCATCGTGGCGACGACGCGGTCGACGAGCTCCTGCGGCGCAGAAGCGCTGACCAGACGAGGGCCCCGGGCTGCGGCGAACGCGTCGTTGCCCTGGTCGGCCAGCTGAGCTGCGCGTTCCCGCATGGCACGCGCCTTGTCCGCGTCGGCGCCCGAGCCTCGGCTGGAGTCGGCGACGACCAGGCTGCGGAGAAGGTGCGGGTGCCGGGCGGCGAGGCGTACGGCGATCACCCCTCCCCAGGACACCCCGAGGACGTGCACGGGCCCGCCGTCGGCGTACCGCTCGATCACGGCGGCCGCGGCGTCGGCGTACCCGTCCAGGTCGAGGCCCGGGTCGACGTCGTCCGACCTGCCGTAGCCGGGGGCGTCCCACGCGAGGATGCGGAACTCGTCGGCGAGGGCGTCGCGCTGTGGCGCGAACGAGGCCGAGCTGGAGCCGATCCCGTGCAGGCAGAGGATCGCGGGACCGGACCCGGAGTCCTCGACGTGGATGGCGGTGGTGCTGGCGGCGGTGGTGCTGGCTGCGGTGGACATGGCGACCTCAGATGATGCTGACGGCGCCCACCGGGCGACCGACGAACACGGACAGGGAACGGACCACCGCGCGGGCCACCACGCCGCTGGTGCGCGGGTTCTCGGGCGAAGGATGGTTGCGGATCTCGAAGCGGTAGCTGCCGGCGTCGGTGTCCGCCTCGATGACGTGGCTGGTCAGCTCGGCACCCGGATCGGCGACCAGCCGCACCGTCACCAGGTCGAGGCTGCCCAGCGCCAGGCCGACGGTCGCGGCTACGTTGAGGGAGCGGGGGAAGAAGTGGGCGGCATCGTCGGCCGAGCCGTCGAAGATGGTGATCGGCCCCGTCGTGGTCCGGATCCGCTCCTGGGTGTCGTCGTCCATCCACGGCTGGAGCAGGGCGAGCGGCTTCTTGGTGGTCGTGACCGAGGCCCGCTGGACCTCGCCGTGCGTCGCCGCGCTGACCAGCAGGTCGATGCCGCCGACGGCGCCGGAGGTGACCACCATCCGGCCCGGTCCCGCGACAGCGATGCGCGCCACGAGGTCGGCGTCGGCGAGCGCACCCGCCGAGATGACCAGCAGGTCGCGTCCCGCCTCGAGGATCTCCACGGCGTGGCGCGCGACCACCGCCTGTCCGGCGCACTCGACGAGTACGTCGCTGGTGGCGATCGCCTCGGCGAGCCGGATCTGCGGCACCGGGAAGTCGGCAGCGACCGGCTTGTTGTTGACGACCCCGACGACCTCGACGTCGTCGATGGCCCCCGCGAGGAGGGCCTCGATCACCGGGCGACCGATCGTCCCGGCTCCGATGACGGCGACCTTGGTCATGCGTGCACCCCGGTCGGAGCGCCCACGAGGTCGGCACGGGCCGCGAAGTGCTGGGTGAGCTCGGGGCGGGTGCTGAAGACGCCTCGGTCCTCGACACCGGCCATGTGGCTGCGCACGTCCTTCGAGGGCGGGCCGGCGGTGCCCCACAGGTCGGAGAGCTCGGGGACACGGCGCCAGGTCTTGCACAGCCACTGGTCCTCGACCACCTGAGCGACGTCGGAGGTGTACTCGCACACCAGACCGGCCGGGTCGGCGAAGTAGGAGAAGGTGTTGTTGCCGGGACCGTGCCGCCCCGGGCCCCACAGCGGGGTGACGCCCTGCTGCTTGAGGGAGCCGATGCCGCGCATGAAGTGGTCCATGCTCGGCATCTCGTAGGCGACGTGGTTGACCGACGTCCACGCCGCCTGGTTGAAGGCGATGCTGTGGTGGTCGGTGTTGCAGCGCAGGAAGGCCATCTGGTGCTCGGACCAGTCGGAGACCCGCATGCCGAGGACGTCGGTGTAGAAGGCGACAGCGCGGTCGATGTCGACGGTGTTGAGCACGACGTGGGTGACGCCGACCGGGACCGCCTGGTCGCGGTCGAGCGGTCGTACGGCGTGCACGTCGGCGGAGAGCTCGATGGTGCGGCCCTCGGGGTCGACGAAGCGCAGCCCATAGCCTGCGCCGACCTGGTCGAGCCGGCCGGGCTCGGCGAGCATCGGCACGCCTCGCGCCGTCAGGCGGCGCGCGGCCTCGTCGACCTCGGCGGGGGTGCGCACCGCGAAGGAGATGGCCCCGAGGCCGTTCTGGCCCGACCGGGTCAGCTGGAGGACGTGGTGGTTGGCTCCGGTGCCCCGCAGCCAGGAGTCGTCGCGGTCCTGCTCGACGACCGACAGGCCCCACACGTCGGCGTAGAAGTCCGTCGACTCGGTGAGGGTCGGCACCTGCAGCTGGACGCTGCGCAGGGAGTGCAGTCGTGCGATCGACATCGTCGCTCCGTTTCTCTCAGGTCTTAATAGTTAAGCGCTAAGGCTTTATGAAGTCAAGGGGTTCCCGCGGCCCTGATCACCCTCTTGTTCCAGGCTGGTCAGCCGGCCCAGGGGTGCGGCGAGGCGTCGAGGCCCCAGTAGAGGCTCTTCTGACGCATGTACTCGGCGATGCCCCGGCGGCCCTTCTCCCGGCCCAGGCCGCTCTCCTTCATGCCGCCGAAGGGTGTCGAGCTGCTGAACTGCTTGTAGGTGTTGATCCACACCGTCCCGGCGTCGACGCGGCGAGCCACGCGCCAGGCCGTGCGGTAGTCACGGGTCCAGAGTCCGCAGGCGAGCCCGTAGACCGAGTCGTTGGCACGGTCGACCAGGTCGTCCTCGTCGGAATAGGTGAGCACGGAGAGGACCGGGCCGAAGATCTCCTCCTGGCAGGTGGCCGAGGAGTTGTCGAGACCTGCGATCACCGTCGGCAGGTAGTAGGCGCCGGCGTCGTAGGCCCCGCCGGTGGGTGCCGCGCCGCCGGCGAGCACCTCGCCACCGTCGGCGCGGGCCTTCTCGACGTGCTCGGCGACGGAGTCGCGGTGGCGGTGGTGGACGAGCGGGGCGACCTGGGTCGCCGGATCGAGTCCGTGGCCCACGCGCAGCCGGTGCACGGTCGCGACGAGGAGCTCGAGGAACTCCTCGGCACGGGACTCCGGCAGGAACAGCCGGGACCCGGCGATGCAGCTCTGTCCGGAGCTGGAGTAGATGCCGAACGCGATCCCTGCGACGGCCGCCTCGAGGTCGGCGTCGTCGAAGACGATCGTCGGCGACTTGCCGCCGAGCTCGAGGGAGACGGGCATCAGCTTGTCGGCGGCCGCGTGCGCGATGCGCCGACCGGTCGTCGTACCGCCGGTGAAGCGTGACCTTGCCGACGCCGGGGTGCCGCACGATCGCGTCCCCGACGACCGATCCCTGGCCCGGCAGCACCGAGACCAGGCCCGGCGGGAGGCCCGCATCGCCGATGATCCGGCCGAGAGCGAGCGAGACCAGGGGCGTCCACTCGGCCGGCTTGAGGATGACCGCGTTGCCGGCGGCGATCGCCGGCGCGACCTTCTGCGCGTCGCTGGCGATCGGTGAGTTCCACGGGGTGATGGCGCCGATCACGCCGATCGGGTCGTGGATGCTCATCGTCAGGGAGGGGCCGCGCCGGGTGGTGAGCTCCTCGTCGAAGGTCTCCAGCGCCGCGGCGACGTAGCGGAAGGTGCCGGCGGCACTCGCCACGAGTGCCGAGGTCTCCCGCAGGGTCTTGCCGGTGTCCCGCGTCTGGAGCCGGGCCAGCCGCTCGGCGTTGGCGTCGATGCCGTCCGCGATCCGGTGCAGGTGACGCGCCCGCTCGTGGGGCAGCAGGTCGCGCCCACGGGCCGGCCGCGGCCGCGGCACCGCGGACGACGGCCTCGTCCACGTCCGCGACCGACGGCCTGGTGCAGGGTGGTGATGACCTGCCCGTCGCTCGGGTCGACGGTCGTCGACTCGTCGCCCCCGCCCCGGCGCCACTCCCCTGCGACGAGGATCTCGTCGGGAGGGATCGGCACCTGGTCGAGCTGGTCGAGTGCGTCGGCGAGGGTCATCGGGAGATCTCCTCCAGGGTCCGCTCGCGGGTCTCGACAGCGAAGAGAGCGGTCGAGACGCACCCGACGACAGCCACGGCACCGAGCACGCTGAACACCTCGGCGATCGAGAAGCCGCGGTCGATCAGGCCACCGACCACGACCGGTCCGATGACGATGCCGAGCCGACCGAAGGCGCCCCCGACGCTCGCGCCCAGTGCTCGCATCCGGGTCGGGTAGAGCTCGGCGGTGTAGACGTAGAGCGCCATGTTGACCGCGAAGATGAACATGGCGGAGAGGGCGGACCACACCAGCACGGTCCGGGCGTCACCGGCACCGGTGCCGGCCAGGATGAAGAGCATGGTCGCGCTGCCGGCCAGGCCCACCGAGAGGGCGATACGACGGCCGACGAGGTCGATCGTGAAGGCGACGATCGCGCATCCCACGATGCCCGAGACGCTGGTCGCGATGCTGTAGCGCAGTGCGGTGTCGACGTCGAGGTGGAATACCCGTCCGTAGATCGTCGGCAGCCAGGCGGCGATGCCGTAGTTGACGAAGTAGGCGGTGAGCCAGGCGACGGCGAGCATGAGCGTGCGACGGCGGTAGACGCCGGAGAACAGCTCGGCCACCCGGACGCGGCCCTCGACCACCGTCGCGATCTCGCCGACCTCCGGGTCGGGCAGCGGGCCCTTCTCGGCTGCCACGTCGGCCTCGATGAGCCGCGTGGCGGCGTCGGCCTCCTCGAGCCGGCCACGCGAGGCGAGCCAGCGCGGCGACTCGGGCACCCGGCGCAGGAACGGGACCAGCAGGATCGGCAGCAGGCCGAGCGCGAACAGCCAGCGCCAGCCGAGGGTGGGAACGACCCAGGAGGCCACGATCGCCGATGCCACGAGACCGGCGGGGAAGATGAGCTCGTAGATCAGCACGAAGCGGCCACGTCGGTGCGCCCGGGTGATCTCGCCGATGTACGTCGCCGCCACCGGCACCTCTGCGCCGAGGCCGAAGCCCTGGATGAAGCGCAGGAGCAGGAAGAGCCACAGCACGCTGGTGCCCGCCATGGCCACGCTGCACAGGGAGTAGAGGACGAGCGAGCCGACCAGGACGGGCACCCGGCCCACGCGGTCTGCCAGCCAGCCTCCGGCGAGCGCGCCGAACAGCATGCCGATGCCACCGATGGCGATGGTCCACGCGATCATCGACGGATCGAGCCGGAAGTAGGGGATGAGCACCGGAAGCGCGTAGGCGATCATCAGCTGGTCGAAGCCGTCGAAGAAGGTGGCGACGCCGACCAGGACCCTGGTCTTGATGTGCCACCGCGACATCGGAAGCCGCTCGAGCCGAGCACTGATCTGCTCGGCGGTCACCCCGGTGGCGACCTGGTGGGAGTTGGCCATGGATCGATCATCCGTCCGTTCGGAGCACCTGCGCATAATCGCTAAGCGCTGAATGATTAAGTGCTTAGAGTGTGCGCGGGGTCACGCCTCCGCGTCAAGACCCCGGCGGACCCGGCTTCCAGATCGCGGCCCCGCGTCCTCGTACACTGCGCGCATGGCCCGCACCCGTACCGGCGACGAAGAGGCACCCGACGCCGTCGACGCGATCGTCGCCCAGTGGGCGCACGAACGTCCCGATCTCGACGCCTCGCCGATCGCGCTCTTCGGGCGGGTCCACCGGGTCTACCTCCGCTACCAGGCCGTGCTCACGCGGGTCTTCGGCGAGCACGGGCTCAACTCCGCGTCCTTCGACGTCCTGGCGGCGCTGCGCCGTTCCGGGGCTCCCTACCGCAAGTCGGGTCGCGACCTCGCCGACGGCTCACTGCTCTCCTCGGCTGGCGTGACCTTCCGCCTGGACCGGCTGGAGGCTGCCGGTCTCATCGTCCGCGAGCGCGACGCCGAGGACCGCCGGGTCGTCTACTCCGGGCTGACCGATGAGGGCCTGGCCGTGATCGACGCATCGATCGAGGACCACCTGCGTGCCGAGGCGGCGCTCCTGCACGGCCTGAGGGCCGACGAGCGCGCCGAGCTCGCCCGCCTGCTGGCCAAGCTCGAGCGCTCGATCCTCGAGGCCGATCTCGACGGCGGCTCCGACGAGGTCGCCTGACCGCCAGGCCGGCGCCCATCCCGGGCCCCGATGATGGGTCGTGGGTCTGGTGACCTCCATGCTCTGAGCGTGCAGAGACGCGCCGACCCGGCGTTCTCGGCGTGCCTCCGCAGGAGAGGGGCGGGTGTTACTTACGCTCGCAACCGGAGGACGTCGGATGTGCGCCCGGCGGCCGCCCCGACTTCGTCGGCTTCCCCAGTGCGCACGAGCGGAACCGTCTGAGCCGTCAGGCGGTCCGGGGACGTCTGCGAGGGCATGCGTGAGGGCGAACTCCATCATCGGCCGGGACCTGGCCGTCGACCTCGGCACGGCCAACACGCTCGTCTACGTACGCCGCCGCGGCGTTCTCCTCGACGAGCCCAGCGTGGTGGCGCTCAACGACACGACCGGCGAGGTCATCGCCGTCGGCCACGAGGCCAAGCGGATGGTCGGGCGCACCCCCGACAACATCAGCGCGCTGCGGCCCCTGCGCGACGGTGTCATCGCCGACTTCGAGGCGACCGAGCAGATGCTGCGCCACTTCATCGCGCGGGTGCACCGGCGCCGCTACTTCGCCAAGCCCCGGATGGTGATCTGCGTGCCCAGCGCGATCACCCCGGTGGAGCAGCGCGCGGTCAAGGAGGCCGGCTACCAGGCGGGCGCCCGGCGCGTCTACGTCGTCGAGGAGCCGATGGCGGCCGCGATCGGCGCCGGCCTCCCCGTCCACGAGCCGACCGGCAACATGGTCGTCGACGTGGGCGGCGGCACCACCGAGGTCGCCGTCATCTCCCTCGGCGGCATCGTGACCTCGATCAGCATCCGCACCGCCGGCGACCAGATCGACCAGGCGATCGTCGCGTGGATGAAGAAGGAGCACGGCCTGATGCTCGGCGACCGCACCGCCGAGGAGGTCAAGATGACCCTCGGGTCGGCGTTCCCGGCCGCGGGCGAGCCGGAGGGCGAGGTCCGCGGTCGCGACCTCGTGACCGGCCTGCCGCGCACGGTGACGGTCACCAGCGCCGACATCCGCAAGGCGCTCGAGGAGCCGCTGCACGCGATCGTCGACGCCGTCCGGGTCACCCTCGACCAGACCCCTCCCGAGCTGGCCGGCGACATCATGGACCGCGGCATCGTGCTCACCGGCGGGGGAGCGCTGCTCCGCGGCCTCGACGAGCGGATCCGCCACGAGACCGGCATGCCCGTCCACGTCGCCGACGACCCGCTGATCTCCGTCGCGCTCGGCGCGGGCCGCTGCGTCGAGGAGTTCGAGGCGCTGCAGCAGGTCCTCATCACCAACCCGCGGCGGTTCTGATGGCGCTCGACCAGATGCCACCCCGGTCCACCAGACCGGCCCCGGTGCGTCGTACCTCCGCCGCGCGGCAGCGCGAGGCCCGCAAGGGCCTTCCGTCGAGGTCCCTCCTGGTGGCGCTCGTCCTCGCCTGCGTGACCCTGATGGTGGTCGACAAGACCGGTGGCGGCGACTCGCCGGTCGCCGCGGCGCGGCGCACGGTCGGGGAGGTCTTCGGCCCCGCCGAGGCCGGCGTGAGTACGGCGCTCGCACCCTTCACCGAGGTGCCCCGGCTCTTCCGGAGCACGGACTCCCTGCGCGCGGACGTGTCCGCACTGGAGGCGGAGAACGACCGGTTGCGCGGGCAGCTGCGCACCGCCGGCTACGACGCCAACCGGATGGACCAGCTGGCCGGCCTGTGCGCGGTGGCGGGCGACCTCGGCTACGCCCTCAGCCCAGCCCGGGTGATCGCGCTCGGCCCGGCGCAGTCCTTCTCCGACACGATCACGATCGACGCCGGGTCCGACGCGGGTCTGCACCCGGACATGACCGTCGTCGCCCCCGCGGGCCTGGTCGGCCGGGTCACCGCGGTCACCAGCCACACCGCCACCGTGCTGCTCGCCGTCGACGCCGAGTCCACGGTGGGCGGCCGGATCGGCGACAACATGGAGTTCGGCTTCGTGCACGGGCGGGGCGAGGTCGACGACGACGGCCGGCTCGACCTCCAGCTCGCCGACGAGTCGGTGGTGCCGCAGAAGGGCCAGACGGTCGTGACGTGGGGGAGCGAGGGCGGTGCGCCGTACGTCTCCGGCGTCCCGATCGGCGAGGTCACCGAGGTCTACGAGTCGCTGCGCGACACCTCCTACCGCGCCGTGCTCGACCCCTACGTCGACGTCACCGCGCTCGACCACGTCGGCGTGGTCGTCCCCTCCGGCAGCGACCATGCCGTGATCGAGGCCGACGGGAGCTGCGGATGAGAGGCACCTCCCGGCTGCTGGCCGCCCTGGTCGCGACCGTCGCCGCGCTGCTCCTGCAGGTGACCGTCCTGCCGCAGCTCGCCCCGTTGTTCACCTGGCACGGCGTCGGTCCCGACCTGGTGCTGCTCGTCGTCGTCGGCGTCGCCCTCGTCACCGACCCGCGGTTCGCGACCGTCTTCGGCTTCGGGGCGGGCCTCCTGCTCGACCTCGCGCCCCCGGCCGACCACCTCGCCGGCCGCTGGGCGCTCGCCCTGCTCGTCGTCGGCTACGTCGTCAGCCGGCTCGTGCACGACCACCAGCCGACCGGCCCGCTGGAGGCCGAGCGCCCGCACGGCGGCCGGCCGCCGCTGCCGGTGCTGCTGGCCGCGGCCGCGGGCGGCTCGTTCATCGGCACGTCGGTCTTCGCGCTGACCGGGGTGCTGCTCGGCGACGCCGGTGCCGGCGTCGGCGGCCTGCTCCAGGTGGTCGCGATCGGGCTGGTGTGGGACACGCTGGCCGCGGTCGTGGTCGTCCCGGTGACCGCGTGGCTGTTCGCCCGGCTCGCCGCACCGTCCACGGCGCCACGGGTCACTCCACGGGCGCCGGGCGCCAACCGGCAGACCGTCCCATGAGCGGCAGCGCCCACCGCAGCCGGCTGCGCCTGGTCGTGATCCAGGCGCTCGTGTTCTCCCTGCTCGCGACCCTGGCCGCCCGGCTCTACTACCTCCAGGTCGTCACGGGGGAGGAGTACCAAGGCCAGGCCGCCTCGCAGTCGGTCCGCGAGATCGTGGTCCAGCCGCAGCGCGGACTGATCGTCGACGACATGGGCCGCCCGCTGGTGGCCAACCGGCTCACCTGGGTGGTCTCGATGGACACCACGCTGCTGGGCCGGATGGAGGACGACCAGCGGCGTGCCCTGCTGCGTCGTACCGGCCGGGTGATCAAGATGTTGCCCGCCGCCATCGAGCGCCGGCTGGCGCTCTGCGGCACCGAGGGCGCCGTCCCCGGAGAGTGCTGGAACGGCTCGCCGTACCAGCCCGTCCCCGTCGCCCGCGACGTCAAGCAGGCCGTCGCGCTGCGGATCGGGGAGCAGGCCGAGGACTTCCCGGGCGTGATCGCCGAGCGGGAGAGCGTGCGCGACTACCCCAGCCCGTACGGCGTCAACGCCGCCCACGTCCTCGGCTACCTCAGCCCCGTGACCGCCGACGAGCTGACCGCGGCCGAGCTGTCGGGCGACACCTCGGTCAACGGCGCCTCGGTCGTCGGCCGCGCCGGCGTCGAGAAGGAGTACGACGCGTGGCTGCGCGGCCAGCCCGGCTACCAGCGGGTGGCCGTCAACTCCCAGGGCCAGGTGCTCGGGGACGTCGGCGACATCGAGGCGCAGCCCGGCGACACCCTCGTCACCAGCATCGACGCCAAGGTGCAGTCGGTCGTCGAGCAGCAGCTCAACGACATGATCATGACCGCACGGTCGACCGTGGACACCGTCACCAACCGGCCCTACGAAGCCGACTCCGGCGCCGCGATCGTGATGGAGGCCGACACCGGCCGGATCGTCGCGATGGCCAGCCAGCCGACGTACGACCCCGCCGTGTGGTCCGGCGGCATCACCGACGCGCAGCTCGCCCGGCTCTACTCCGAGGCCGCCGGCACCCCGCTGCTGGGCCGGGCCACCCAGGGCCAGTTCGCGCCGGGCTCGACGTGGAAGCCGTTCATGACCGCCGGTGCGCTCACCAACGGCTTCTCGACCGACACGATCCTGAACTGCTCGTCGTACCTCCGGGTCGGCAACCGCGACTTCAAGAACTACGAGTCCGGTGCCTACGGCCCGATCTCGTTCGCCAAGGCGCTCGAGGTCTCCTGCAACACCTTCTTCTACCGCGTGGGCTTCCACTACTGGCAGCAGTACGGCTCCGACGTCGCCGACGTGAAGGCCAAGGACCCGCTCGTCGAGCAGGCGCAGGAGTTCGGCTTCGGCTCGGCCACCGGCATCGACATCCCGGCCGAGGCCACGGGTCGGATCGCCGACCGCCGGTGGAAGCGTGACTACTACCGGGCGCAGAAGGACTACTACTGCGGGATCGCCGACAACCCGCAGGACGCGGACACCAGCGACTTCGTCTACCAGTTCGCCCGCGAGTTCTGCATCGAGGGATACGCCTACCGCGCCGGCGACGCCGCGAACTTCGCGATCGGCCAGGGCGACACGGTCGTCACGCCGCTGCAGCTGGCCCGGGCGTACGCCGCGATCGCCAACGGCGGGACCCTCTACGCCCCGCGGGTCGGCAAGGCCGTCGTCTCCCCGTCCGGCGAGGTCCTCCACCGGATCAAGCCGAAGAAGACCGGCCGGGTCGACCTGCCGCCCGAGGTGCTCACCTACATCGACGAGGCACTCAAGAACGTCACCCGCGTGGGCACGATGGCCTGGCGGATGGACGGCTTCCCGCTCGACCAGGTGCAGATCCGCTCGAAGACCGGGTCGGCCGAGGTCTACGGCAAGCAGTCGACGTCGTGGGTCGCCTCCTACTCCGACGACTACGTCGTCGTGATGATGATCAGCCAGGGCGGCACCGGCTCGGGCACGTCGGGTCCGGGCATCCGCAAGATCTGGGAGTCGTTGTACGGCGTTCGCGCCGAGCGCGTCCTCCCCGACCAGGCCGCGATCCCCGGGACCACGCCGCCCGACCGGCTTCCGGTCTTCGGCGAGGACGGCTCGATCATGCCGCCGATCCGGAAGGACGACCAGTGAGCAGCCGCGGCCCGGCGACGGCGGGCAGTCAGCGCACCGCGAGCTCGCGCCGTACCGGCCCCGCCTGGTGGGCACGCGGAGCCGACCTCGACTGGGTCCTGCTCGGCGCGGTCCTGGCCCTCGGGGTGATCGGGTGCCTGCTGGTCTGGTCGGCCACCGTGGAGCGCGACGACCTCACCGGCGGCGACCCCCGCGCGTTCCTGGCCAAGCAGATCGTCAACCTCGCCATCGGTGCCGCGCTGATGGCGGCGGTGGCCGCGACCGACCACCGCTGGGTGCGGATCCTCGCCCCCGTCGGCTACCTCGTCGCCGTCGTCGGGCTGGCCCTGGTGCTGGTGATGGGCTCGACCGTCAACGGGTCCCGCTCCTGGCTGATGATCGGAGGCCTCTCCCTGCAGCCCTCCGAGCTGGCCAAGCTCGCGGTCGTCGTCGGGATGGCGCTCGTGGTGGCCGAGCGGTCCGAGGGCTGGCGCGACCGGGTCGGCAGCGTCGACGTACTCCTCATGCTGGCGGTCGCGGCCGTGCCCGCCGTCCTGATCCTGGCCCAGCCCGACCTCGGCACCATGCTGGTGCTGACCGCGACGGTCTTCGGCGTGATCGCCGCCTCGGGCGCCCAGCGGCGCTGGCTGGCGTTCCTCGCCGCCGGGGGCGTGGGCGTCGCGGCCTTCGCGGTGACCACGGGGTTCCTCAAGGCCTACCAGGTCGACCGGTTCCTCGCGTTCACCAACCCCGACCTCGACCCGCGCGGCGCCGGCTACAACGTCGAGCAGGCCCGGATCGCGGTCGGCAACGGCGGTCTCTTCGGGCAGGGGCTCTTCGACGGGTCGCAGACCCGAGCGGGCTTCGTGCCCGAGCAGCACACCGACTTCGTGTTCACCGTCGCCGGCGAGGAGCTCGGGCTGGTCGGGGCCGGGCTCGTGGTCGCGCTGCTCGGCGTGGTGCTGTGGCGGGCGCTGCGGATCGCGTCCCGCACCGACGACGTCTTCGGCCGGATCGCCGCCGCCGGCATCGCCTGCTGGTTCGGCTTCCAGGCCTTCCAGAACATCGGCATGTGCCTCGGCATCATGCCCGTCACCGGGGTCCCGCTGCCGTTCGTCTCCTACGGCGGCAGCTCGATGTTCGCCGGCATGCTCGCCGTCGGGCTCCTGCAGAACATCCACCTCCGCACGCTCTCGGCGCCCGCCGCCCGGCTGCAGCCGGCCGCACGGGTGCTGGTGCGCGGCTGACATCATGGAGCGGTGCTGGTCGTCTCCCGGGTTCCGCGTGCCTCTGCCCGCGTCCCGTCGGCCCTGACCGCGGCCGAGACCACCACCGCGCTCGCGATCGCCCACACCGCCGCCGGCGGTGAGCTGCCCGGCCCGGGGTGGCTGCTGCTCGTCGCCCTCACGGCGTACGGCGCCAGCGCGCTCGTCCTCGGTCGCAAGACGCCGATCCGGGTGGCGCTGCCCGCGCTCGTCGGCGCGCAGGTGCTGCTGCACGCGTGGCTGGTCGCGCTGACACCCGAGCACGCCGGCCACGCCGGACCCACCGGCCACACCGCCCATGTCGGTCACCCCGGGGGTCTCGCCCAAGGCGACGGGCTGCTCGGGCTGACCTGGCCGATGCTGGCCGCCCACGTCGCGGCGGGTGCGCTCGCCGCGCTCGCGTGGGCGCTGCGGCGGCGTGCGGTCGAGGTGCTGCTGGCCTGGGCCGAGGGGCCGCGCGGCGTCGTACTCCCGAGGCGGCCGGCGGCCCCTGCCCGCACGGCCACCGCACCCCGGATCCCGTTCCTGCTCGCCGCGCCCACGCGCGGGCCGCCGGTGGAGCTCCGAGCGGCTTCCTGACTCTCGTCGGCACCTCGCTGACCGGGCGGTCGGGCGGCCGCTCCTGCGCGCACCCACGAGTCCGACTCCAGATGAGGAACACCATGCACATCCGACGATTCGCCCTGCCCGCGGCCGCTGCCGCGGCCACCCTGGTCGCGACCGCCGCCCCCGCCGGTGCCCACGTGACCGTCACGCCCGACACGACCGCGGCCGGCGACTACGCCGTGCTGACCTTCAGCGTCGGCCACGGCTGCGAGGGCTCGCCGACCACGAAGATCGAGATCGCCCTCCCCGAACAGGTCCTGCAGGTCACGCCGACCCGCAACCCGCCCTGGTCGGTGGAGAAGGTGACGGAGAAGCTCGACGAGCCCGTCGAGGACGCCCATGGCAACGAGATCACCGAGCGGGTCAGCCAGGTCGTCTACACCACCGAGGACCCGCTGCCGGACGGTTACCGCGACGCGTTCGAGCTCTCCCTGCAGATCCCCGACGCAGCCGGCGAGACGCTGAGCTTCCCGGTCGTCCAGACCTGCGCCAAGGGCGAGACCGCCTGGGTCGAGACGCCCGCCGAGGGCCAGGACGAGCACGAGCTCGAGCGGCCCGCGCCGGCATTCGAGGTCACCGCGGGCGGCGAGGACGCCACCGACCCGCAGCCGGAGGACGGCGACAGAGAGACCGTCGCCGACAGCAGCGACGACGACGGCGGCGCTGCCTCGGCACTGTCGCTGATGGTCGGCGCGGCCGGCCTGGTCGTGGCGGTCGTCGCCCTGGCCCGGACCCGCAAGCGGGACTGACCACCCGATGCTGCGACGTGTGCCGGCGGCGGTGCTGACCCTCCTGCTCGCCGTGGTGCTGGTGGGCGGGACGGCGGCGCCGGCGTCGGCCCACGCCAGCCTCGTCTCGACCGACCCCGCGGACGGCGCGGTCCTCGACGAGGCGCCCGGGTCGGTCACCTTCACCTTCGACGAGCCGGTGTCGCTGGTGGCCGACGGCCTCCAGGTGTACGACGCCGCCGGTGACCCGGTCGACGTCGACGCCGCCGGCCGGGACGCCGAGGTGTCCGGGGACCTGCCCGACGACCTCACCGACGGGACCTACGTCGTGACCTGGCGGGTGGTGTCGTCCGACGGCCACCCGATCGCCGGGTCCCTGACCTTCCACGTCGGTGCGCCGAGCGAGAAGGTGGTGGCGCCGGAAGTCTCCGCGCCCGGTGCCGACGGTCCCCTGCGCGCTGTCGTCAGCGTCGTGCAGGCGATCGGCTACGCCGCACTGCTCCTGGCGGGCGGGCTGGTCGTCTTCCTCGGCTGGACCAGCCGCGGCATCCGGCTCCGCGACGACCTGCGCCGCCGGCTGGTCCGGGTGCTGCGCGGCGCGGCGGTGGTCGCGTTCGCGGCGGCCGCGGGCGCCGTACCTCTGGCGGGGGCGTACCAGCAGGGTCTCGGGCTCGGCGGCCTGCTCGACCCGGCTGCCGTCGACCCGTCGCTGGTCCGTGACCAGCTCACCGTGCTCGTGCTGCAGGCGGTCGGGCTGGCCGTCGCGGTGGTGCTGGCGGGACGGCAGCGGCAGACCCCGTCGCTGGTGGCCGACCTGGCGGCCGCGCTCGCCGTGTGGTCGCCGGCCGCGGTGGGGCACACCCGCGCCTACGAGCCGGTGTCACTGCTCGTCGTCACCGACGCGCTGCACCTCACCGCCGGCGCGGTGTGGCTGGGCGGACTCGTCGGCCTCGCCCTGACGCTGCCGACGCTGGCCGGCCGCTCCCGCGACGCGGCGCTGCTGGTGACGCGCTTCTCGGCGGTCGCGGCCGGGCTGCTCGCGCTGCTGGCGGTCACCGGGACGCTTCTGGCCTGGCGGATCCTCGGCTCCTGGGGCGGCCTCGTGGAGGTGACCTACGGCCGGCTGCTGCTGGTCAAGATCGGCATCGCGCTGGTGGTGGTCGCGGTCGCCGCCTGGAACCGCTACCGGCTGGTGCCGCAGGTCACCGACGACGGCGGCCATGACGGCAGGCGCCGGGCGGCGTACGTCGTCCGCCGCGCCGTCGCGCTCGAGGCGGTCCTGCTCGTCGGACTGCTCGGAGTGACCGGGTTCCTGACCGAGAAGCCGCCCGGCGGAGAGCCCCCGGCACCCGCCGCGGCCGCCGGGACCGGCGTGGTCACCGCGGCCGCCGACGACCTTCGCGTGCTCGCGGTGCTGGACGGCCGGGCCGGCCGGCAGCGGCTGCTCACCGTGCAGGTCCAGGACGACGCCGGGGAGCCGATCGACCTGCTCGACGCGCCGGAGGTGTCGCTGCGCTCCGGTGACGTCCACCTCGGCCGGGTGGCGGTCGAGCCGACCGCGGCCGGCACCTATGTCGCCGCCGTCACCTTCCCGACGCTCGGGGAGTGGGAGGTGCAGGTCAGCCTGCGCGCCGACGAGTTCACCAACCCGGTCACCACGCTGACAGTTCGGGTCCGGTGACGCCGGGGACCGCCGTCGACGGACGTACCGTTCGGGGCTGGTGGGACTCCTGTGACTCCAGAGGCGCCGAAATCAGCCCGTTCGGGCTGATTGGTACGTTCTTCCGCGCCGCGCGTCAGTCGACCACCGTCGCGGTCACCGCGACCGTGTGCACGAGCCCCTCGACCCGCACCTGGAGGAAGAACCGGTAGTCACCGGCCTCCGCGAACGAGGTGTGGAAGGTCAGCCGGGTGCCGTCGTCGGTCTGCTCGGGCGCGCCGTACGGGTGCACGTGCACGAACCGGCCGGTCGTCACCTCGAAGCCGGTGAGGTGGGCGTTGGCGCCGAGGTAGCTGCCGAGGCTGAGCGGGGCGCCGTCGAGGTCGGTGACGAGCATCCGGAGCCGGCCGTCGGCGCCGACCGTGCCGGTGCCGTCGGCCTCGACCCGCACGACGCCGTCATCGCCGGTCGCCGCAGCGTCCCCCGTCGGCGGCGGCCTCCCCTGCCAGCGACCGGGCACCTCGACGGTGGTGCCGAGCGCCACCGGACGGTCCGAGCCGACCGGTGTGAACTCCGCCAGCACCCGGTGGTCCCCGGGCTCGCCGACGTCCACGCGGGTCGACCAGGTGCCGTCCTCGCCGAGCACCGGGTGGAGGTGCCGGAACCCGGTGAGGTCGGTGCGGACGACGTACAGGTGCAGGAGCTTGGTCTGCTCCTCGGTGTAGTCGGTGACCGGCGCGCCGTCGGGACCGAGGATCCGGAAGCTCAGCTCGCCGGGGGCATCGGCCCGGCGAGGGAGACGCACGTCGACCAGCCGGTAGCCCCCCGCCTCGGGGCGCGTGCCGTCGCCGACGGGCGTCGCATCGGACTGCCCGGCGGCGTGCGTGTGGCCGCCGTCCTCGAGCGGCGTCAGCATGATCCGGTCAGGGTCGGGGGCGGGCTCGTCGCTGCCGCAGGCCGCGGAGGCGGCCAGCACGACCGCGGCCAGCAGGCCGCCGAGGAGCCGGGAGCACGGCGCCGTCACGGCGCCGCCGAGAGGAAGAGGAATGCGGCGAGCAGCACCAGGTGGACGCCACCGGCCAGGGGTTTGGCGCGGCCCGGGACGACGGTCAGCACCGACACGATCACCGACAGCAGGAGGAGGACCAGCTGGGTGGGCTCGAGGCCCAGCGCCAGCTCGCCGTCGAGCCAGATCGAGGCGACCGCGATCGCCGGGATGGTGAGGCCGATCGACGCCATGGCCGAGCCGTAGGCCAGGTTGAAGCTGATCTGCACCCGGTCGCGCAGGGCGGCGCGCACCGCGGCGATCGACTCGGGCAGCAGGACGAGGAGGGCGATGACGACGCCGACCACGGCGTGCGGCAGTCCGAGGGCGGCCACTGCCTCCTCGATCGCGTGCGACTCGACCTTCGCCAGACCGACGACGGACACGAGTGCCACCGCGAGCAGGAGCAGGCTCAGCAACGTCTCGCGGACGGTCGGCGGGTCGGCGTGCCCGTCGCCGTCCTCGTCGACCGGACCGCGGTCGTCGTCTCGGTCGACCGGCAGGAAGAAGTCGCGGTGCCGCACGGTCTGGGTCACCACGAACATGGCGTAGAGCGACAGCGACGCCACGGCGGCGAACGCCAGCTGGGACCCGGTGAAGACCGGGCCGTCGGCGCTGGTGGTGAAGGCAGGTACGACGAGGGTGAGCCCGGCCAGCGACACGACCGTCGCGAGCGCCGACCCCGTGCCCTCCGGGTTGAAGACGGCCAGGTGGTGCCGCAGCGCACCGACGACGATCGCCACGCCGACGATCCCGTTGATCGTGATCATGACCGCCGCGAAGACGGTGTCCCGGGCCAGCGCGGAGGTGTCCCCGTCGCTCGTCACCATCAGCGTGACGATCAACCCGACCTCGATGATCGTCACCGCCACGGCCAGCAGCAGCGAGCCGAACGGCTCGCCGACGCGGAGGGCGACCACCTCCGCGTGGTGGACCGCGGCGATCACGGCCGCGATGAGCGCGATGCCCACCACGATGTTCCCGATCGTGCCGGGGTACGAGCCCCAGGTGATCGCCAGCACTGCGGCGGCGGCCGGGGGAGCGATGACCGCCCACGAGAGCCTGCCTGCGGTCGTCGTACTCATGTCGCGGTCGAGTGTAGGGGGCAGCACCTCGCCCATATCGGGCATGACACGGTCCGGTCGCCCGGTCTAGGCAGGACGGGGGAGGAGAGTCCTCCCGAGCGTGCAACCGAAGGGCACGGCATGAACAGAACTGCGGCACGGATTGGAGCGGGGGTGGCCGCTCTCGCACTGGCGGCGGCCGGTACCTCCGCCGTGGCACGAACTGACGCTGGTCGGCACTCCCCGACGCTCGACACGGTCACCGAGCTCGACGGCCCTCGCGGCGTCGACGCGCTCCGGTACGGCCGGACCCTGGTGACCGAGACAGGAGGCGACTTCAGCCTCGTGATCGAGCGCCGGGGCAAGCCCGCCAAGGTGATCCCGCTCGGCAACCTGGCCACGGAGTTCCCCCCGGCGATCGCCGCGGGACGGCACGGGACGGTCTACCTGCTGACCGGTGCGGCCGGACCCCCGCCCGAGGAGGAGCTGTCGCCCCGGTTGAGCGCCGAGACCACCGAGGCCGAGCCGGCACCCGGCGCGACCCTGTTCAAGTGGCGTCCCGGCTGGTCCCAGCCGAGAGTGGTCGCGGACATCGCGGCGTACCAGGCCACCGACCTCGACCCGGACGACCAGGAAGGCCTCCCCGAGGACAGCAACCCGTTCGGCCTTGCTGCTCTGCGCGACGGCACGGTCCTCGTCGCCGACGCGGCCGGCAACGACCTGCTGCGGGTCTGGCCCAACGGGCACATCAAGACGGTGGCCCGGCTCAAGCCCCGCCTCGTCGAGGTCCCCGAGGGTCTGCCCGAGGTGCCGCCCGAGCAGGGCGGTCCGCTGCCGCCGGCCGGCACCCCGATCCTGGCCGAGGCGGTCGCCACGTCGGTGACCGTCGGCAAGGACGGCTACTGGTACGTCGGAGAGCTCCGCGGCTTCCCCGCCACGCCGGGAACCTCGCAGATCTGGCGGATCAGGCCCGGCGCCACCAACGCCACCTGCGACCCCGAGCACCCGAGGCGGGGGGCCTGCAAGCGGTACGCCGACGGCCTGACGTCCGTGACCGACCTGGCTTCCGGGTTCCGTGGGATCTACGCCCTGGAGCTGTCGAAGATGAGCTGGCTCCACTTCGAGTTCGGCGTCCCCGGCTCCGAGGTCGGCGGCCTGTTCCTGGTCAAGCGGCGGTGGGGCCACACCCGGATCAAGGAGCTGGTCCCCGACCAGCTGATCATCCCGGGCGGTGTCGACGTCAGCCGTCACGGCATCTACGTCGTCGGCCCGCTGTTCGGCCCCGGCGCGCTGATGAAGGTCGGGCGATGACCGCCAGGTTGAGAACCAGTTGAGGGCCGGATGACGTCGGTCATCCACCTCGACAGGTTGGCGCCGGGCCCTCGGGGGCCCGGCGCTCCTGCGTGCACGTGTGTGCAGTGCAAGAAGTTGAGGTACCCGGCGGGGTCGGCGGATCACTAGGTTCCGGCTGCGGGCGCCCGATCGGCGCCCGACCGGCGGCCGTACGGGACGGCCGCCCCGACCAAAGGTGAACAACCATGTCCACAACCCCTGCCCGCACGACCGTGCGGGTGCTCGTCGCGCTCTTCGTGGCGCTCGCGGCGGCCCTGCTCGCCGCCCCGACCGGTCCCTCGTCCGCAGCGCCGCAGCCGGCTGCCGAACCCTCGGGCGACGACCTCGCCCCGGTGCTCGGCCGCGACGCGCGCGGCGCGATCAAGGGCCGCTACATCGTCGTGATGAAGCAGCAGACGGCCCGCTCGACCGTCACCACCGCTCGCCGCTCCGCCGTCGCCAACGGCGCCCGCGTGCACTTCGACTACTCCACGGCGATCCGCGGCTTCGCGGCCACCCTGCCCGACCGGGCGCTGCAGGCACTGCGGTCCAACCCGTCGGTCGCCTACATCGAGGCCGACCGCCAGGTGACCGCGTCGGGCGACCAGACCGGCGCCACCTGGGGCCTGGACCGGGTCGACCAGCGCAACCTTCCGCTCAGCTCGACCTACCACTACGACCGCACCGGCAGCGGCGTGCGGGCCTACATCATCGACACCGGCGTGCTCACCAGCCACAGCGAGTTCACCGGCCGCACCGTCGCGGGCTACAGCGCGATCAACGACGGTCGCGGCACCACCGACTGCAACGGTCACGGCACGCACGTCGCGGGCACCGTCGGCGGCACGAAGTACGGCGTCGCGAAGCAGGTCACGATCGTCCCGGTGCGGGTGCTCAACTGCCAGGGCAGCGGCACCGACTCCGGCGTGATCGCGGGCATCGACTGGGTGACGTCCAACCATGCGAGCGGTCCGGCCGTCGCCAACATGAGCCTCGGTGGCGGCGTGTCCAGCGCCCTCGACGCCGCGGTCAACAACTCGATCGCCGACGGTGTCGTCTACGCCGTGGCTGCCGGAAACGAGAACACCAACGCGTGCAACGGCTCTCCCTCCCGGGTGCCGGCGGCGCTGACCGTCGGGTCGACCACCAGCACCGACGCCCGGTCGTCGTTCTCCAACTACGGCTCCTGCCTCGACCTGTTCGCGCCGGGCTCGTCGATCACCTCGGCCTGGTACACCTCCGCGACGGCGACCAACACGATCAGCGGAACGTCGATGGCCACCCCGCACGTCGCCGGGGTCGCGGCGCTCTACCTCCAGGCCAACCCGTCCGCATCCCCGGCCGCGGTCTCCTCGGCGATCGTGAACAACGCGACCACGGGCAAGGTGACCAGCCCCGGCACCGGCTCGCCGAACCGCCTGCTCCACTCGCTCTTCGGTGGTACGACGCCGCCCCCGACCGGCAACCTGCTCGGCAACCCGGGCTTCGAGTCGGGCAACACCGTGTGGAGCGGCACGACCGGTGTCATCGACAGCTCCGCCGGCCGCCCGGCGCGGACCGGGTCGTGGAAGGCGTGGCTCAACGGCTACGGCACCGCCCGCACCGACACGCTGAGCCAGACGATCACGCTCCCGTCGACGACGAAGACGCTGTCGTTCTGGATCCGGATCGACTCCGCCGAGACCACCACCTCGACCGCCTACGACACGCTCAAGGTGCAGATCGTCTCCGGCGGCGTGACGACGACGCTGGCGACGTACTCCAACCTCAACGAGGGCACCGGGTACGTGCAGAGGTCGATCGGCCTGGGCGCCTACGTCGGTCGCACGGTGACCGTGAAGTTCGTCGGAGCCGAGGACAACAGCCTGCAGACGTCCTTCGTGATCGACGACACCGCGGTGCAGTAGCGGCCGTACCCGCTCGGAGAGGGTCCGCCGCGCTCGCCGACTCGGCGGGCGCGGCGGACGCGCCGTACCCTGTGGTGCATGTCCGCGTCCGTCTTCCCCCGGCTCGAGCCGCACCTGCTCTCGGTGTCCAAGCCGATCCAGTACGTCGGTGGCGAGCTCAACTCCACCGTCAAGGACTGGGACTGCGGGGCCGCCACCGAGGGCGGCGAGACGGTGCGCTGGGCGCTGATGTACCCCGACGCCTACGAGGTCGGGCTGCCCAACCAGGGCGTCCAGATCCTCTACGAGGTCCTCAACGAGCGCCCGTGGATCCTCGCCGAGCGCACCTACGCCGTGTGGCCCGACCTGGAGAAGGTCATGCGGGAGCAGGACATCCCGCAGTTCACCGTCGACGCCCACCGCCCGGTCGGCGCGTTCGACCTGTTCGGCGTCAGCTTCTCGACCGAGCTCGGCTACACCAACATGCTCAACGCGCTCGACCTGGCCGGTGTCCCGGTCCACGCCGTCGACCGCACCGCCGACCACCCGATCGTCATCGCCGGCGGTCACGCCGCCTTCAACCCCGAGCCGATCGCGGACTTCGTCGACGCCGCCGTGCTCGGCGATGGGGAGGAGGTCGTGCTCGCGATCTCCGAGGTCGTCCGGGAGTGGAAGGCCGAGGGTCGTCCGGCGGGGGAGACGGCCTCGCCGCGGCTGGAGCTGCTGCGCCGGCTCGCGGTCAGCGGCACGGTCTACGTCCCGCAGTTCTACGACGTGTCGTACGACGCTGCCGGCCACATCGCGGCGGTGGTGCCCAACCAGCCGTGGGCGCCGGAGCGGGTGCGCAAGCACACCCTCATGGACCTCGACGCCTGGCCGTACCCCGCCAACCCGCTGGTGCCGCTGGCCGAGACCGTGCACGAGCGGTTCAGCGTCGAGATCTTCCGCGGCTGCACCCGCGGCTGCCGCTTCTGCCAGGCGGGCATGATCACCCGCCCCGTGCGGGAGCGGTCGATCGAGACGATCGGTGCGATGGTCGACAACGGCGTGAGGAAGACCGGCTTCGAGGAGGTCGGGCTGCTGTCGCTGTCGAGCGCCGACCACACCGAGATCGGCGAGGTCGCCAAGGGTCTGGCCGACCGCTACGAAGGCTCCAACGTCTCCCTGAGCCTGCCGTCGACCCGGGTCGACGCCTTCAACATCACGCTGGCCAACGAGTTCTCCCGCAACGGCCGGCGCTCCGGCCTGACGTTCGCGCCCGAGGGCGGCAGCGAGCGGATGCGGAAGGTGATCAACAAGATGGTCACCGAGGACGACCTGATCCGCACCGTCTCGGCGGCGTTCTCCCACGGCTGGCGGCAGGTGAAGCTCTACTTCATGTGCGGGCTCCCGACCGAGACCGACGACGACGTGCTGCAGATCGCCGAGCTGGCGAAGAAGGTGATCGCCACCGGGCGCGAGGTCTCCGGCCGCAACGACATCCGCTGCACGGTCTCGATCGGCGGCTTCGTGCCCAAGCCGCACACGCCGTTCCAGTGGGCCTCCCAGCTCGACGTGGAGACCACCGACGAGCGGCTGCGCAAGCTCCGCGAGACGGTCCGCGCCGACAAGCGCTACGGCCGCGCGATCGGCTTCCGCTACCACGACGGCCAGCCCGGCATCATCGAGGGGCTGCTCTCGCGCGGCGACCGCAGGGTCGGCCGGATCATCGAGGAGGTCTGGCGCGACGGCGGCCGCTTCGACGGCTGGAGCGAGCACTTCTCCTACGACCGCTGGCTCGCCTCGACCGAGCGGGCGCTCGAGGGCACCGGCGTCGACCTCGACTGGTTCACCACCCGCGAGCGGGAGTACGACGAGATCCTGCCCTGGGACCACCTCGACTCCGGGCTCGACAAGGACTGGCTGTGGGCAGACTGGGAGGACGCCCTCGCGGTGGCCGACGGGTCCTCCGACGTCGAGGTCGAGGACTGCCGCTGGACGCCCTGCTACGACTGCGGTGTGTGCCCCGAGATGGGCACCGAGATCCAGATCGGTCCCACGGGTCGCGAGCTGCTGCCGCTCAGCGTGGTGTGAGCAGGCCGCTGGCCGTTCACGGCCGCTCGTCGCCGATCCGGCCCTCGAGCGGGGAGCCGTCGCCGTTCTCGGCGTAGCAGACGAACTCGTCGCCCACGGACGGGTTGTCGCTGTCCTCGAACGGCCCGAACGCGACGCCGAACCGCAGCCCCCTCCTGTCGACGAGGTTGGAGACCTCCTCGGGCGCCGCCAGGAAGCAGAACTCGTGGGCGTCGAGGAGTCCGTAGCGTTCGTCCTGCTCGGTGTCGAGCCGGTCCTCGTACACGATCTCCGCGTCGTGCGGCGACGAGCACGAGGCCTCGTGGAGGGTGATGTCGTCGCCGAACGAGTCGACGTCGACGCAGTCGCCGACCGCCGCCTCGCCGGGCGAGACCGTCGTCGTCTCCATCCACACCGCGAAGCCGACCGCCGCGACCAGGAAGGCCGTGCCGAGTCCGCCGAGGACCACTCCAGTGATCGCGGCCCACCTGCCCGAGCGCTTCCCGTTCTTGGTCCGAGCAAGCCCGCTGATGCCGAGGCCGAGCGCGATCGGGCTGACGAAGCAGCAGACCAGGCTGAGCACGAACGCGGCGATCGACACCCCGTCGAGCGGCGGGGCCGGGCGCACCTGCAGCGGTGGCGGCAGCCCGCCGGGGCCGTACGGCTGATACGGCTGATAGGGCTGGTACGGCGCCCGCTGCTCGCCCGGCTCCGCCTCGCCCCACGCGGGCGCGTCGTCGTTCCCCCCGGGACCACTCATGTCGCTAGCGCACGCCCGTCAGAGGATGGCCTCGTCGAGCTTGTCGTCGCTCTCGACGTAGCAGATGATCTTGTCGCTGTCGGCCGGGCTGTTGGGGTCCTCGAGTGCCAGGCCCCAGGTGAGGTCGGCTCCGATCTTCGCGACGTCGTCGGGTTCCATCAGGCTGGAGCACACGGCCTGGGAGATCGCGGCGTCGGTGAGGTCGTTGATGTCGTCGGGCATCAGCGACGGGTCGGTCGCCTCGATGTCGCCGAACTCGGCGACGTGCACGATCTCGCCGTCGTGGTCGTCGGTGCAGTCCTTCTTGGTGAGGAAGACGGTGTCGCCGTCCTCACGGATGTTGATGCACTGCCCGGCCTCGGCGTTGTCCGGCGTGATCGAGGAGCTGGCGAGGAAGACCACGGAGATGATGCCGCCGGCGAACGCGAGCGTGCCGAGGATGCCGATCACGATGCCGGCCACGGCGGCCCAGCGGCCCTTGCGCTGCCCGTTCTTGGTCCGCGACAGACCGACGAAGCCGAGGATCGCGCCGATCAGGGAGGTGCAGCACAGCAGGCTCAGCACGAAGGCGGCGATCGAGACGCCGTCGGTCTTGGCCGGCTGTCCTCCGCCCGGACCCTGGTACGGCGCGCCGTAGGGGTTCTGCCCGCCCTGACCGCCGTAGGGGTTCTGGTTGCCCTCGTTGCCGTAGGGGTTGCCGCCGTAAGGGTTGCTCACGGGGTGCAGCCTAGGCGTTGGACGTCGGGCGTCGCCGGACCTCCGCACAACCCGCGCCGCGCCGCCACCCGCGCGGTGGATGGGTGAGGATGTGCCGGTGCGTCACATCGACGGAGCCGAACGCCGCGCCCGCCTGGTCCGCCGCCACGGCCTGGGCGGCGGCCATGCCACGGTCGAGGCCGCGACGCGGGCGATGACGGTGCTGCACGCCACCGAGGCCGCCAGCGTCCACCTTGCCCTGTGGGCCCGGGTGCCGGGAGTCACGGTCGCGGACGTCGACCAGGCGTTGTACGTCGACCGCACGCTCGTCAAGCAGCTGGCGATGCGCCGTACGCTCTTCGCCTTCCCGCGCGACCTGCTCCCCGCCGCGTGGGGGAGTGCCGCCGCCCGGACCGCGCTCCAGCAACGCCGGCAGCTGGCCAAGAACGTGCTCGCCGCCGGGCTCGCCGACGACGCCGACGCCTGGATCGACGCCGCGACCGCCGCGGTGCTGGCAGCGATGGACGACGGCATCCCGCGGACGACGCGGGAGCTGCGGGCGCTGGTGCCGGCGCTGGACGGCCGGTTCACGATCGGCGCCCCGGAGAAGAAGTGGGGCGGCGAGTTCCCGATCGGTGCGTGGGTGATGACGATGCTCGGCGCCGAGGGTCGGGTGCTGCGCGGCCCGAACGCCGGCCACTGGCGCCTCAACAAGCCGACCTGGGTCCGCGCCGACCGTTGGCTGGCAGAGCCGGTCGTCCCGGCGCCGACCGAGGAGGGGTACGCCGCGCTGGTTCGGTGCTGGCTGCAGACGTTCGGTCCCGGCACGGAGGCCGACATCGTCTGGTGGCTGGGGGCGACCAAGACCATCGTGCGGCAGGCGCTGGTCGACGTCGGCGCCGTCGGGGTGACGGTCGGCGACGACAGGCCGGCGTGGGTCCTCCCCGACGACCTGGCGCCTGAGGAGCCCGTCGCGCCCACAGCGGCGCTGCTGCCGACCCTGGACCCCACGGTGATGGGGTGGAAGGAGCGCTCGTTCTACCTCGATCCGGAGGACGCGCCGTACCTCTTCGACACCAACGGCAACGCCGGCACCACCGCGTGGTGGGACGGACGGATCGTCGGATGCTGGGTCCAGGAGGACGACGGCGTGGTGCGGGTGCTGCTCCGGCACGGCCTCGACCCTGCGGCGAGCGCCGCGCTGGACACCGAGGCCGACCGGCTCACCCGGTGGCTCGACGGGGTGCGGATCGCCAGCGTCTACGCCTCCCCGCAGATGAAGGGCTTGCGGCTTGCCTGAATCACGCCGTGCCCAATTACGCTGGCGCCCGTGAGTCGTCAGCAGCCCGAGCAGCAGGCCCCGCCCGTCCAGCGGCTGCGGATCCGCTACGCCAAGCGCGGCCGGCTGCGGTTCACCAGCCACCGTGACGTCAGCCGGGCGGTCGAGCGTGCGGTGGTGCGGGCGGCGGTCCCGATGGCGTACTCCTCCGGGTTCCACCCGCATCCGCGCATCTCGTACGCCGGCGCGTCCCCGACGGGCGCGGCGAGCGAGTCGGAGTACTTCGAGCTCGGGCTGGCCGAGCGCCGCGACCCGGAGGAGGTACGCCGCGCACTCGACTCCGCACTGCCGGACGGGCTCGACGTCGTGACCGTCGTCGAGTCACCCGGAGGCTCGCTCTCCGACCTGCTGGTGGCCAGTCGCTGGCGGGTCGACCTCGTCGGCGTGTCCGCCGACGACCTCGCCGGCGCGGTCGAGGCGTTCCTCGCGACCGACTCGGTGCTCGTGGAGCGGATGACGAAGAAGGGGATGCGGTCCTTCGACTGCCGGGCGGCGGTCCTGCGACTGGGGGTCGTGCCGGGGGAGAAGCCCGGCCTCGACCTCGTGCTGCGCCACACCGTGCCGGCGGTCCGACCCGACGACGTGCTCTCCGGCATCCGGGAGGTGTCCGGCTTCGCCGTACCCGACCATCCGCTGCTGACCCGGGTCGCGCAGGGCCCGCTCGACGAGGCGTCCGGCGAGGTCGGCGACCCGCTCGCCGCGTCGTAGCGCCCGCCGGACCGCGCCGTCGGCGGCGGGATGCCGTCCGATCATTCGGCTTGTGCGATACTCGCCACAGATCGACCGGGCAGCGGACCTCGAGTTCGCGCCGATCGATCCGACGACGTTCTCGCCGGATCCGCAGGGGACTGCCGGACCGGCACGGTGGAG
This sequence comes from uncultured Actinomycetota bacterium, assembly GCA_963830735.1. Classification (GTDB taxonomy): domain Bacteria; phylum Actinomycetota; class Actinomycetes; order Propionibacteriales; family Nocardioidaceae; genus Nocardioides. Next base: position 2,103,847 of record CAWHNG010000002.1, on the reverse strand, counting down.
AGCGACTCGTCGCCAGACCGCGACGCTGGCTGGCCGGATCCGTGACAGGGATCCGGATCCCGGAGATCCCGGGTAGGCCGGGCGACCGCGGTAGGTGAGGAGACGCGCTTCGTTGACGCTCCCGCGGAGGGTGTCGTGCAACCGCAGGCTTACGCCGTCGACCACGGAATCCTCCCGGTCGGACGGCGATGGACAGGTCCGGACGCATCGCGCCCGGACCGAGGAGCAGCACATGGCTGACGACCAGACCGTCGACACGACCGTCGAGACGACCCCGACCAGCACCCCGGATCACACCGGATCGGTCGACACAGCCGCGGAGCCGTCCGCGGAGAGCGAAGCGCCCGCCCCGGCCAGGAAGGCCCCGGCGAGGAAGACCGCGAGCAAGCCGGCCAAGAAGGCCGCCGCCAAGAAGGCGCCCGCGCGGAAGAAGGCCGCCCCCGCCGCAGACAGCGAGACGGCCGGCGACGCGCCCGCCGGCGAGTCTGCCCCGGCCAAGCCGGCCAAGAAGACCGCTGCCAAGAAGACCACGGCGAAGAAGACCGCGAGCAGGCCGGCCAAGAAGACCGCCGCCAAGAAGAGTGCGGCCGCTCCGGCCGACGACACGGGTGCGCCCGAGGGGAGCCTCGACGGCGTCGAGCCCGTCGCCGACCCCGCGGTCGAGCCCGGCACCGCCGCCGTCGTCGAGGACGCGTCCGAGGCTCCGGCGGGTGCAGCGGTGCTGTTCCAGCCGCCCGCGGCCGTGCCGGCGAGCACGAGCAGCGACGAGGACGACGAGGAGGACGAGGAAGCCGCGGACGCCGAGGGCGCGACCGGGTCGCCCGAGTCCGAGCCGACCGGGAAGGCCGCGGCGACCACCGACGGCCCGGAGACCACGGACGGTGCCGAAGGTGCTGACGTCGCAGAGTCCGAGGACGGCACTTCCGACGAGGATGCCGAGGGCGGCGCGCCGTCCGGGAACGCGCGACGACGCCGCCGCCGCGGCGGCCGGCGCCGCCGCAAGCCGGCAGGCGCGGGCAACAACGGTGACGATGCCGAGGGCGACGACGACACCGGTTCCGCCGATGCGTCCGACTCCGCCGGAGACGACGCCGATGCAGTCTCTGCAGACGACGCCGACGGTTCCGGCGCGGATGCGCAGGGCGGTCAGGACGGCGAGCAGGGCGGCGAGCAGGGCCAGGGCCAGAGCAACTCGTCGCGCCGGCGGCGCCGGCGCCGCCGTGAGGGCGAGAGCGGCGACAACGGCAACGACGACCCCAACACCGTGACCAAGGTCCGTCGCCAGCGGACGGCCGAGGACGAGATCACCGCGGTCGCCGGCTCGACCCGCCTGGAGGCGAAGAAGCAGCGTCGTCGCGAGGGTCGCGAGGCGGGCCGCCGCCGGGCACCGATCGTGAGCGAAGCCGAGTTCCTGGCGCGTCGCGAGTCGGTCAATCGGGTCATGGTCGTCCGGCAGCGCAAGGACCTCACCCAGATCGCCGTGCTCGAGGACAAGATCCTCGTGGAGCACTACGTCGCCCGCGAGTCGCAGACCTCGCTCATCGGCAACGTCTACCTCGGCCGCGTGCAGAACGTCCTCCCGTCGATGGAGGCCGCGTTCGTCGACATCGGCAAGGGCCGCAACGCGGTCCTCTACGCCGGTGAGGTCAACTGGTCCGCCCTCGGCCACAAGGACGGCGCACCGCGCAAGATCGAGTCGGTGCTGCAGTCGGGCCAGACGATCCTGGTGCAGGTCACCAAGGACCCGATCGGCCACAAGGGCGCACGCCTGACCAGCCAGATCAGCCTCGCCGGCCGGTTCCTGGTCTACGTCCCGGACGGTACGACGAGCGGCATCTCCCGCAAGCTTCCCGACACCGAGCGCGCGCGGCTCAAGTCGCTCCTCAAGGAGATCGTGCCCGAGTCCGCCGGTGTGATCGTCCGGACCGCTGCGGAGGGCGCTTCCGAGGACGAGCTGACGCGTGACGTCGAGCGGCTCAAGGCCCGCTGGGAGGACATCGAGGCCAAGGCCGCCAACAAGGGTGCCAACGCCCAGCTCCTCTACGGCGAGCCGGACCTGACGCTGAAGGTGGTCCGCGACCTGTTCACCGAGGACTTCGGCAAGCTCGTCGTCCAGGGCGACGAGGCGTGGGAGACGGTCCAGGGGTACGTCGAGCACGTCGCCCCCGACCTGGCCGACCGGCTCGAGCACTTCCAGCCCGGCGACAACGGGCAGGACGCGTTCGCGACGTACCGCATCGACGAACAGATCGCCAAGGGCCTCGACCGGAAGGTCTGGCTGCCGTCGGGTGGCTCGCTGATCATCGACCGCACCGAGGCGATGACGGTCATCGACGTCAACACCGGCAAGTTCACGGGCTCGGGCGGCAACCTCGAGGAGACCGTCACCAAGAACAACCTCGAGGCCGCAGAGGAGATCGTCCGCCAGCTCCGGCTGCGCGACATCGGCGGCATCATCGTCGTCGACTTCATCGACATGGTCCTCGAGTCCAACCGTGACCTCGTGCTGCGGCGCATGGTCGAGTGCCTCGGCCGCGACCGCACCCGCCACCAGGTCGCCGAGGTGACCTCGCTCGGACTGGTCCAGATGACGCGGAAGCGGATCGGTACCGGCCTGCTCGAGGCGTTCAGCGAGTCCTGCACGCACTGCCAGGGCCGTGGGCTCGTCGTCCACGACCTCCCGGTCGAGCCGCGGCGCGGGGGGTCCGAGGACGAGCCGCGCCGCAGTGGCCGCCGCCGGGGCAAGGGCAAGGGCAACGACGAGCCCACGCCGAAGGCCGTTCCGTCGCCCAAGGACGTCGCCGCCATGGCCAAGCCCCCGACGGGTGAGGACGGCGACGCTGCCGCGGAGGACCAGAACGACGACAAGGCCGAGAACAGCCGAAACAGGTCGAGGTCGATTCAGCAGAGCGGGCTGCGGGAGAGGCCGCCGCAACGGAGGCGACCGACGTCACCGATTCCACCGTGGAGACGCCGGCCGCCGAGGTCGTCGACCCGGTGACCGCGCAGCGCGAGGGAGTCGTGTCCGGTGCCGTGGCCGAGCCGGTCGTGCAGGTGGCTGAGCCGATCGCGGCGACCGAGCCGGTCGGGTCGGAGGCCGACGAGGCCGGGGCCGAGCCCGAGGCTGCGGAGCCTGCGCCCGCGGAGCCTGCGGCTGCAGAGCCTGCGACGACGCCGGCGCCGCCAGCGCCTCCGACCGTGGTCACCCGTACCCGTCGTCGCGCAGCGAGTCGTCCGGCGGGTCCGCCGGTCACGGCCGATGGCGTGACCGCCGCGGCCGCGACTGTGGTCGTCGGCGAGCCGGCGACGATGGTCGTCGGCGAGCCCTCCACGCCTCCCGAGGCTGAGTCGAACGCTGACGAGGCTCCCGCAGTCCAGGAGGCTTCCGAAGCTCCGGCTGCCGAGCCGGCGGTTGTCGGCGAGGTCTCCACGCCTCCCGAGGCTGAGTCGCACCCTGACGACGCTCCCGCAGCGCCATCGGCCGACTCGGTGGTTCCGCCCGTGGGCGAGATCGGTACCCCCGTCGACCACGGCGCCGTGGAGCCGTTCGACGGCGCCGTCGAGCCGGCAGGTGCCACCGCGAACAACGGATCCGATGCAGACGTCGAGCTCCCGCTCGGTGGGTCGGCGCCCGAGGGCGCGGCGGATGAGAGCCCGACCGACGAGAGCACGCTCGACGAGAGCACTGTCGAGCACGTGCCGGTCAAGAAGAAGGGTGCCCGCAAGCGCTGACGCGCTGGGATCGGCTGACTGCTGTCAACAGCGCGCAGTGCCTGCCTGACCTGATCGGCATCATCGGCGAGTGGCGCTCCGCCCGTTACGGAGGTCCGTCCGAGCCCGGGACGCTTCGGCTTCTCCGTTGTGGCGGCTTCTCCCGCGGCGGTCGGTGTCGGGACGCGCCTGTGGCCCCGCCGGGGTGGGCGGGGTGTGGGGCGTGGTCGCTACTCGTCGGGCGGACGGTGCTGGTGCCGCGTGGTGCTCTTGAAGGTGCGGCGGTCGAGGATGTGGGTGCCGTGGGGGTCGACGATCCAGAGTTGCCCGTGGGGTGAGCACCACAGGTAGTGGCCGGGGGTGAGGATGAGGTAGGTCCAGCCGGCGTGGGTCTTGGCGCGGTGGTGGCTTCGACATGCGGGCACGAGGTTGCAGGCACAGGTCGGGCCGCCGTCGGCATGCGGGATGCGGTGGTCGATGTCGCAGCGGTGGGCGCGTTTGGTGCAGTTGGGGAAGGCGCATTTCAGGTCGCGCAGGGTGACCTGGGTGCGGATCCGGTCGGGGATCTCATAGGCGTTGACGGGGCGGCAGCCGTTGAGGTCGATGACCGGTCGGATGGTGATCTTGGCGTCCGGGTTGGCGCACCATTCCCGGATCTGTCCGAGGGTGATCGGGGTGTCGGTGTTCTCCAGCCGCCCGACGGGGTTGCCGCCTTCGAGGGCGGCGGCGGTGAGGTGGACGAACAGCTCGATCTTCCGGCCCGGCGCCGCCCGGCCGGGGCTCGAGACGCCGGCGGCCGGTAAGTCGACGGCGGGTCGACCGGTGGTCGGTTCCCCGGGCTGGAGATCGAGGGCGTGGTCGGCGCGGGCGAGCTCGCCGGCGGCCTTGGCGCGGCGCACGTCGAGGGAGTCGTCGCTGCCGAGGTCGGCGAGGTGGGTGGCCCGGCGGGTGATGGCTGCGTTGAGGTCGAGGGCGTCGGCCAGATCGAGGACGCCGGTGAGGTCGACGAGTCCGTCGATGCCGCTCTGGTCCAGGTCGAGGGTGAAGTGGCGGTGCTCGGCGGCGGCCTGGCGGCGGCGTTCGGCTTCGTCGGGTTCGTAGCGGACGAGGGCTTCGTCGATGAGTCGGTCGATCTGTGCCCAGGAGCAGGTGGCGGCGAACTCGGAGAGCTGCTGGTCGACGAACCCAGCGGCCTCGGGGTTCAAGGGCCGGGTGAGGTCGGCGATCCGGAGGCCTTTCCAGACCGGGACCCGGCCCTCCAACAGTCCGGTCCAGGTGCGGGGGAGGCGGTGGTCGAGCTCGACGACCTGGCCGACCAGGTGTCTCCCGGAGTCCAGGGACCGACCCAGGACCGCGGAGATCTCCACCACCGCGTGGCCGGAGATCAACGGGGCGCCTTCCCCGGCGATCGGCATGCCGGTGTCCAGGGCGTAGTCGGTGATGGTGGCGGCGTCCTCGGGCTTCTCGACCACGTGGGTGCGGGCCCAGTGGGCGATCCGTCGGATCCGGGCGACCTCGCGGTAGGCGATCAGGACGCCGTCTTCGTAGATCTCGGCCAGCAGTTTCGCGTCGGGCGAGACCACCCGCTCGGGCTCGGGCGTGGTCGGCTCGTCGGCCCCGACACCGGCCGGTGTCAGGTCGAAGAGGGTGGCGCTCCCGAGATCCATGCCCCTATCCGATCACCGACCTCCGACAATTCGACCCGGTCGGGAACCCGGCTGTGGACAACCCGATCCGGGCAGGACAGAACAGGGCGGAAGGTGTCCTGGCGGCTGCCAGAAGAGCCGTGGTCGAGGCCCAGATTTAGAGAAGTAGCGTGGTCGCGGTCGCTCGTGGTCACCGCACCTGGCTGGAGCCCTGCACTGGTGCCGGGTCCGCTCGGGTCGACCGCTGGGGTTGCGACCGAAACTCCAAGGACAAGGTGGTCTGCGGGTGCCTCGGTTTCGAGGCTCGGCCGCGGGCGGCCTCGCACCTCAACCACCGGCTGCGGTCAGCCTCGCCCGGTCTCGCTATCCGCCGCCAGCGCGCCGCACACTGAGCGGCGCCGGCGCGGCGCCGTACGGCCTGAAAGCCGAGCACCAGCACCGACCCGAGAAGACCCCTCTCGGCCGCAACCCCAGCGGGCGACCACGACGCTGCCGCGACTGTGGTCGCCGACAAACAACTGGTCCCCTCGACCACCGCCGACCGCGACCGCGTCATCGAAGTCCTGAACAGCAGCAGCGCTCAGCTGGCCTTCTTCGCCGCGGCCTTCTTCGTCGACTTCTTGGCGGGCGCCTTCTTCGCAGCGGTCTTCTTCGCAGGAGCCTTCTTCGCAGCCGTCTTCTTCGCCGGCTTGGCAGGCTCCTCGTCGGCTTCCTCGCCGCGCGCGGTCTTCGCGGCGTCGACGGACCGTTGGAGCGCGGCGAGCAGGTCGACGACCTCGCCGCCGGTCTTGGTGGAGGTGGGGGTGCGCTGGATGTCGCCGCCCTCGATCTTGGCCTTCACGACCGCCTGGACCGCCTCGGCGTAGTCGTCCTCGAACTCGGCGGCGTCGAAGTCGCCGGCCAGGGTCTCGACGAGCATCTGGGCCATCTTGACCTCGGCGTCCTTGACCTCGCCGGTCTCGATGCTGAAGTCGGGGGTTCGGATCTCGTCGGGCCACATCATCGTCTGCAGCACGATCACGTCGTCACGCACCCGCAGCACCGCGATCGTCGTCCGCTGCCGCAGTGCGACGGTCACGACGGCCATCCGGTCGGCGTCGAGGAGCGCCTGGCGGAGCAGGGCGTAGGGCTTGACGCCGGTCGCCTCCGGCTCGAGGTAGTAGGACTTCTCGAACAGCATCGGGTCGATCTGGCTGCTGGGCACGAACTTCTCGACGGCGATCTCGCGCGAGGAGGTCGACGGCAGCTCGGCGAGGTCGTCGTCGGAGAGGATGACCATCTCCCCGTCCTCGGTCTCGAAGCCCTTCGCGATGTCGGCGTACGGGACCTCCTCGCCGTCGATCGAGCAGATCCGCTGGTACTTGATCCGCCCGCCGTCCTTGGCATGGACCTGCCGGAACGACACGTCGTGGCTCTCGGTCGCGGAGTAGAGCTTCACCGGCACGCTCACCAGGCCGAAGGAGACCGCGCCCTTCCAGATCGCACGCATGGGGATGAGGGTACGCCGCCGCACCGACTGCCGGTGGTCGAAGATGGTCGCGTGACCGAGCCGGGCAGCACCGTCGGGATCGTCGGCGGGGGCATCCTGGGCCTCGCCGTCGGCCGCGAGATCACCCGACGCCGCCCCGGCACGCGCGTCGTCGTCTTCGAGCGCGAGGACCGAGTGGGCGCGCACCAGACGGGACACAACTCGGGCGTCGTCCACGCCGGCATCTACTACCGGCCCGGCAGCCTCAAGGCCCTGCTCTGCACCCGCGGTCGCGACCTGATGCGCGACTACTGCGCCGAGCACGCGATCCCGTACGTCGAGTGCGGCAAGCTCGTCGTGGCGGTCGAGCCGACCGAGCTGAGCAGGTTCGACGCCCTGGAGCAGACGGCGCGTGCCAACGGGGTGCCCGGCCTCCGTCGTCTCGACGGTGCCGCGCTCCGCGAGGTCGAGCCGTACGCCGCGGGCATCGCCGCGCTCCACTCCCCGCGCACCGCCATCACCGACTTCGGCGCCGTGGCGCGCTCGCTGGCCGTCGAGATCGAGGCCGCCGGGGGAGAGGTGCTGCTGTCGACCCCGGTCACCGCGGTCACCAGGAGGTCAGGCGGGATCGAGGTCGCCTCCGGCGCCAGGAGGTACGCCGCCAGCAGGCTCGTCGTGTGCGCCGGCCTCCAGGCCGACCGGGTCGGTCGCCTCGTCGGGGACGACGCCGGGCCGCGGATCATCCCGTTCCGCGGTGAGTACCTCCAGGTCGCGCCGGCCAAGCAGGACCTGGTCCGCGGCATGGTCTATCCCGTGCCGGACCCGCGCTACCCGTTCCTCGGCGTGCACTACACGCGCCGGGTGAGCGGGGCACTGGAGGTCGGACCGAACGCGGTGCTCGCGCTGCGCCGTGAGGGCTACCGGCGGTCCGCCGTACGCCTCGCCGACGTGGCCAGCATCGCCACCTGGCCGGGCTTCTGGCGAATGGCCGCGGCCCACTGGCGCACCGGCGTCACCGAGGTCCGCGGGTCGCTCTCGGTGCGCGCCTACCTCCGGGTCGCGCAGCGGTACGTGCCGGAGATCGGGCCGGCCGACGTGGTGCGGGCGCGGGCCGGCGTACGCGCCCAGGCCGTCGACCGCGACGGCTCCCTCGTCGACGACTTCCGGATCCACCGGTCCGGCCCGGTCACCAGCGTCCGCAACGCGCCGTCGCCGGCCGCGACCTCGAGCCTCGCGATCGCCGAGCACGTCGTCGACCGGATGGACCTCTGAGCCTCCATGTGCCCGGCATGATGACCCCATGACCGTCCTCCCGATGCTCGCCACGCCCGGCGACGGCGCCGGCAGCGTGCCGACCGGGGAGGAGTGGCGGCACGAGGTGAAGTGGGACGGCGTGCGGGCGATCGCCCACGTGTCCGGCGACGTGGTGACCCTGGCCTCCCGCAACGGCAACCGGATCACCGGCGCCTGGCCGGAGCTCGTCACGCCGCCCGACACCTACGGCGACCTGCTCCTCGACGGCGAGATCATCGCGCTCAACGATCGCGGCGTGCCCGACTTCCGGGTGCTCGCCGAGCGGATCCACCTCCGCAAGGCGACCACGGTGGCGCGGTTCGCGGAGGCCGTGCCGGCGACGTACATGGTCTTCGACGTGCTGCGCGCCGACGGCGAGGACCTGGTCCGGCTGCCCCTCGCCGAGCGGCGCGCGCGGCTCGAGGCGCTCGACCTCGCGGGCTCCGGCTGGCAGGTGCCGGCGACGTACGACGACGGCCGGATGCTGTACGACGCCACCGCCGCCCAGGGCCTCGAGGGCATCGTCAGCAAGCGGCTGGAGTCGGTCTACCGCCCCGGCGAGCGGACGCCGCACTGGCTGAAGTTCGCGCACCGCCACAGGGGCTCGTACGTCGTGGGTGGCTGGCGCCCCCAGACCGGGAGCACGACGCGGCTGGCCGCCCTGCTGGTCGGCGAGCCGACCGCCGACGGGCTCGTCTACCGCGGCCGGGTCGGCAGCGGGATCGGCGGCAAGGCGTCGCGCATCCTCACCGACCTCGTGGCCCCGCTGGGGCGCTCGACGAGCCCGTTCGCCGACGAGGTGCCGCGGGTCGACGCGCAGGGCACGCACTGGCTCGAGCCGGTGCTCGTCGTGGACGTCGACACCCACGGTCTGGGCTACGAGCGGCTGCGGCAGCCGTCGTTCCGGGGCGTGCGCGACGACCTCGGCCCCGAGGACATCGGGGGAGAGGAGACCTGATGGACCAGAGCGAGGTCCACGTCGACGTCGAGGGCCGCACCCTCAAGCTGAGCAACCTCCCCAAGGTGCTCTACCCCGTCACCGGCACGACGAAGGGCGAGGTGCTCGACTACTACGCCCGGATCGCGCCGGTCCTGCTGCCGCACGTCGCCGATCGCCCGGTCACCCGGATCCGGTGGCCGCACGGCGTGGCCGACAAGAGCTTCTTCGAGAAGAACGTCCCGCCCGGCACGCCGTCGTGGGTCCGGACCGCGAAGGTGCCGACGACCGGTTCACGTGCGCCGAGCCGCAACGGCGACACCCTCGTGTTCCCGATCATCGAGGACCTCGCGACCCTGATGTGGATGGTCAACCTCGCCGCGCTCGAGCTGCACGTTCACCAGTGGCGGGTCGACGAGGAGGGTCACCCGCTCGGCGCCGACCGGCTCGTGGTCGACCTCGATCCCGGCGAGCCGGCGGGCCTGCACGAGTGCTGCCAGGTCGCGCTCCGGGCGCGGGATGCGCTGGGGGAGCGGGGGCTGGCGGCGTACCCGGTCACCAGCGGGAGCAAGGGCCTCCACCTCTACGCCCGGCTGCCCGAGCCGCTGCCGCCCGACGAGTCGACCGCGCTCGCCAAGGAAGTGGCCGAGGAGCTCCAGGCGGCCCACCCGGGCGAGGTCACCGCGACCATGACCAAGGCCCGGCGGCGGGGCAAGGTGTTCCTCGACTGGTCCCAGAACTCCGGCTCCAAGACCACCGTCGCGCCGTACTCCCTGCGCGCGACCGAGCGCCCCCAGGTCGCCACGCCCCTGACCTGGGAGGAGGTCGAGGCGGGCGCGGAGGACCCGCTCGGCCTCGACCAGCTCGGGCCGTCGGCCGTCCTCGCCCGCGTCGAGGAGTACGGCGACCTGCTCGCCGGTCTGTGACCCGGGCTCAGCCTCAGGCCCGCCGGCGCCGCATCGCGTAGACGTCGAACTCGGCCACCGGCCCGGCGTGGGTGCCGCTCACCGCGTCGCCCGTGCCGCCGTCGACCTCGTCCAGCGTGGCGTCGATGAGGAGCTGGAACTCGGGTGACGGGTTGGTCACCCGGCTGGGCACCGAGGAGACCTTCCAGCCGTCACGGCCGAGGTCGTTGAGCACCCCCACCAGCGACGTGTTCTTCTCGGCCACGAAGCCCTCGAAGCCGTCGGCGGACTCGACGAGGTAGACCGGTCGGGTGACCGCGAGGGACACGTCGTCGTACAGCGGCACCCACAGGCGCGCGTAGGCGTACGACCGGTCCTTGCTCATGCTGCCAGTGTAGGTCGCACCGACCGCGCCGCGTACGGTCGTTCACCGACTACGGGCCCTCACGCCGACCGGAGCGGATGCACGCAGGCGGGGTCGACGACGTTGGCCAGATCACGCGCGGCACCCACGACCATGCCGTTGCCCGCGATCGCCGGAGCATCGACGACGTCGGCGACGATCGCGGTGACGTTGTCCCTGCTCCCGGCGTCGAGCGCGGCCTCGAGCAGCGCCGACGTCGCACGGCTGCGACGCGGGATCATCAGGATCCCGGCGAGGGTCCCGGGGTCGAGGACGTCGCTGACGCCGTCGCTGCACAGCAGCAGCCGGTCACCGGTCATCAGGTCGAGCCGGATCAGGTCCGGCGTCGGCGCGTCGGTCGCGTCCAGGGCCTGCAGGACGACGTTCTTGTACGGCGACGCCGCAGCCTGCGCCGGGGTCAGCCGACCCGTGTCGACCAGCGCCTGCACCAGCGTGTGGTCGCGGGTGAGCGGCAGCAGCGCCCCGTCGCGCAGCAGGTAGGCCCGCGAGTCACCGACGTGGGCGAGCGCGAAGTGCTGCCCGTCGGTCAGGATCGCGGTCAGCGTGGTCGCCATCCCGCTGCGGCGCGGGTCGGCCGCCACTCCTGCGACGAGCTGCTCGTGCCCCTCCTCGACGGCGAGCTTGAGGATCCGCAGCGGGTCGTGGCCCGGATGCGCGAGGGCGCGGGCGCTGGCGACGTACGACGCCGTGGCCGAGGCGACCTCGCCGGCCGCCGCGCCGCCGACCCCGTCGGCCACGCACAGCAGGTAGGGACCGGCGAACCCGGCGTCCTCGTTGTTCTCCCGGACCCGGCCGGTGTCGCTCAGGGCATCGAAGCGGAACTGCAGCATCGCCATCACATCCTTCACGGGCGACGATGCCCGCGTTGTCTGTGGAACGCCTGTGAGTGGCCGAAGAGTTCCGTCAGCGGACGGTGCTCATGGGGCGCTCAGGAACGGGGTTTCGAGGCGACCCCGCGCTCCGCGCGGTCTCGGCACCTCTACGAGCGGAAGCCCACCTGGCCCGAGACGCTGCGGCCGATCTCGACGTACGCGAGCTTGGCGACCGGGACCACGGTGAGCCGGCCCTTGGCGTCGGTCAGGCTGATGACGCCGTCGGCAGCGATGGCGTCGGTGACGAGCTTGGCGATCGCGTCGGTCGACTCCTCGGTCTCGACGATCAGCTCGCGCGCGGCGTTCTGCACGCCGATCTTGACCTCCACGGTCATGCTCCTTCTCCTCGGTACGACGCAGCGGGTGCTGTCGTCGCCAGCCTAGCCAGCCTCCCGGCGGCGGTACGGCGCCCGTGCGCCGCCGGGTGGTGCGCCCCACCCTGCACTAGTGCTCGTCGGTGAGCGGGTAGCCCCGGATGCCGCGCCACGCGAGCCCGGACACCAGAGCGGTGGCCTGCTCCCGGGTGAGGCCGTCGAGCCCGCCGTCGGTGTCGGTGAGCCAGAACCGAGCGCTGACCTGGGCCATTCCCACCAGGGACACGGCGAGCAGCCGCGAGGCGCTGGAGGGCAGGCCGGTGTCGTCGTGGATGACGGCAGCGATCATGTCCGCGCACTCGACGGTGACCCGATCGACGTGCGCGCGGACCTCCGGCTCGTTGGTCAGGTCGGACTCGAACACCAGCCGGAACGCGCCGGCGTCGTGCGCGACGTAGCCGTAGAAGACGTCGATCGCGGCCGCCACCCGCTGCTTGTTGTCCTGGGTGGACTCCAGGGCGGTGCGGCAGTTGTCGATGATGGCGTCGCAGGACGCGTCGAGCAGCGCGAGGTAGAGGTCCAGCTTGCCGGGGAAGTGCTGGTAGAGCACCGGCTTGGACACCCCGGCACGGTCGGCGATGTCGTCCATCGCCGCGGCGTGGTAGCCCTGGGCGACGAACACCTCGAGCGCCGACGCCATCAGCTGTGCCCGGCGCTCACGGCGGGGGAGACGGATCCCGCGGGGACGCGGGGAGGCGTCGTCGGGGTCGTAGGACTGGGTGACCACGGCGCGAGCCTACTCCCGGGTCACTACGGGTCCGGATGACGGGATGTGTCAGAGCCGATGTGGACCGGCGGGGACCATGGAGCACGAACGAGCAGGAACATGACGGGCCCCAGCGGTGTTGTCCGTTGCGTCCCCAAGAGCTTTCCCTACGAGGAGCATTTTCCGTGAGTCTTCCCGCGCTGGTCGAGCCGGCCGCCGAGCTGACCGTTGACGAGGTCCGCCGCTACAGCCGTCACCTGATCATCCCGGACGTGGGCATGAGCGGGCAGAAGCGGCTCAAGAACGCCAAGGTGCTGGTGATCGGCGCCGGCGGTCTCGGCAGCCCTGCCCTGATGTACCTGGCCGCCGCCGGTGTCGGCACGCTCGGCATCGTGGAGTTCGACGAGGTCGACGAGTCCAACCTGCAGCGCCAGATCATCCACGGCCAGTCCGACATCGGCCGCCCGAAGGCGGTCTCGGCCAAGGAGTCGGTCGCCGAGATCAACCCGCTGGTCGACGTGATCGTCCACGGCGAGCGGCTCGACAACGACAACGTCCGCGAGATCTTCTCCGGCTACGACCTGATCGTCGACGGCACCGACAACTTCGCGACCCGCTACCTGGTCAACGACGCGGCGTACTTCCTCGGGATCCCCTACGTGTGGGGCTCGATCTACCGGTTCGACGGGCAGGCGTCGGTCTTCGCGCCGACGCTCGTCGACGACGCGCCGTGCTACCGCTGCCTTTACCCCGAGCCTCCGCCGCCGGGCATGGTCCCGTCCTGCGCCGAGGGCGGCGTGCTCGGCGTCCTGTGCGCCAGCATCGGCTCGATCCAGGTCAACGAGGCGATCAAGATGATCGCCGGCATCGGCGACCCGCTGGTCGGCAGGCTGATGATCTACGACGCCCTCGAGATGGAGTACCGCAAGCTCAAGGTCCGCAAGGACCCCAACTGCGCGCTCTGCGGTGACAACCCGACGGTCACCGACCTGATCGACTACGACTTCTTCTGCGGCTCGATCTCCGAGGACGCCGCCGACGCCGCCGCCGGCTCGACGATCTCCGTCGGCCAGCTCGAGACGATGCTCAAGGAGCGCGAGGAGGGGTCCCGCGACTTCGTCCTCGTCGACGTCCGCGAGCCGGTCGAGTACGAGATCAACAAGGTCCCTGGCTCGGTCCTCATCCCCAAGGCCGACTTCCTCAACGGCTCCGCACTGGAGAGGCTGCCCGCCGACAAGCAGGTCGTCATGTACTGCAAGACCGGCGTTCGGTCGGCCGAGACGCTCGCGATCGTCAAGGGCGCCGGGTACGCCGACGCCGTCCACGTGGGCGGCGGCGTGGTGGCCTGGGTCAACCAGATCGACCCGAGCCAGCCGGCGTACTGACCTCGACAGTCAGGCGTAACTGGGACCCGGAGTCGTCGTTGATCGGGGCAAGGAACCCGTGTCCGGCCTGCACGATCTTGGAGCGCTGATCCGCACCGAGGGAGCACCTGAGAGCCCCGTCGCCCCCGACGGGGCTCTCGGCGTCTTTTCGTAGGGTTCGCTCCGTGGACGAGGAGTACGTCGAACGGGTCCTGTCGACGGTCGAGCGGATCCCGCCCGGCCGGGTGACGACGTACGGCGCCGTCGCGGCCCTGGTCGGCGGCGGCCCCCGCCAGATCGGGTCGGTCATGGCGCGGCACGGGGGCGGCGTCGCGTGGTGGCGGGTCGTGCGCGCCGACGGCACGCTGCCACCGAGCCACCAGGGCGAGGCGCTCGACCGCTACCGCGAGGAGGGCACGCCGTGGCGCCCGGCCGGCCCGGAACGCACGACCGGCCGGGTCCCGATGGCCGAAGCCTTCTGGGACCCGGCCGAGCCGGAGGAGTGAGGAGCGGTCAGTTCAATGCCGATACGGCGGCGTCGTAGTCGGGCTCGGTGGCGATCTCGGGGACCAGCTGCGCGTGGATCACCGTGCCGTCGGCGTCGACGACCACGATCGAGCGCGCCAGCAGACCCGCGAACTTGCCCTCCTCGAGCCTGACGCCGTAGTCGTCGCCGAACGAGGAGCGGAACGCCGAGGCGGCCGTCACGTTCTCGATGCCCTCGGCGCCGCAGAACCGCGCCTGCGCCATCGGCAGGTCGTTGGAGACGTTGATGACCGTGGTGTTGTCGAGATCGGCTGCGAGCTCGTTGAACCTCCGCACGCTCGCCGCGCAGATGCCGGTGTCGACGCTCGGGAAGATGTTGAGGACGGTCCGCGTGCCCGCGGGCAGGGTGACCTCGCTGAAGTCGGAGCCGACCAGGTCGAACGCCGGGGCCGGGGAGCCGACCGCGGGCAGGTCGCCGGAGGTGGTGACGGGCGTGCCGCCGAGTGCAGTGGTAGCCATGCGGCATTCCTAGCAGGTCGGCGGAAGCCCCGCCGCGGTGGTCCGACTGGCGCCACGGCCTCCGGTCAGCGCAGCCGGCCCAGCATCCCGACTGCCGAGCGCAGCTCGAGCAGACGCCGCTCCCAGGTGATGCCGACGACCACGAGGAGCGCGCCACCGAGGGCGATCCACACCCAGACCGGCGCGTCGCCGGCGTACGGGCCGAGCTCGCGGAGCACCACGATCGCCCCGACCACCGAGCCGATGACCAGCGGGGCGCTCCAGCGCAGGAGCGCACCGGCGACCGTCATCGCGACCGCGCCGATGCCGAGCAGCACCGCCCGCAGCGACGTCGGGTCGTCGAGGACCCACAGCAGCGACGGGACGGTCGCGAGCAGCAGGCCCGGGGTGAGGGCCACCGCCGTCGAGGACTCCGGCTTGCGCTGCAGGTGCCACAGGCCGATGACGGTGATCGCGACGGCGAGCGGGAGGGTGTAGGGCTCGGGCTCCTCGACGCCGAGGTCGCCGAGCCGGACCCAGGTCGCGAGGAGGAGCAGGGCCGAGCCGGGCCACGCGGCGAGGCGCCGGGACTCGTGCAGCAGGGCGGTCGCGGACACCAGGCAGCCGGCGACGGTCAGGTGCAGGGCGAGCGACCCGCCCGCGTCGTCGGCCGAGACGACCGCCACCGGGACGGTGAGCACCGCGACCAGCATCGCCGGGATCTCGATCTCGACCCGGGCACGTGCCAGGGCGAGGATGCCGACCGCGAGCAGGACGGGGACGCCGCGCCAGGAGATCTCGGCGCCGACCGCCGCGGCACCCGCCCACACCGCGATGCCGAGGAACGGCGCGACGGCGGCGCCGCCGACGATGCGGGTGGCGGCGTCGCGCGGGAGCAGGTGGAGCGTCATCGCCGCACCGAACGCCACAGCGGCCGCCGCGGCGGTGAGGGCCTCGGAGGGGAGCGCGACCGTCGTGGCGGCGAGGCCGACGAGGTGGGCGACGATCCCGAAGGCGAGCTGCGACTGACCGGTGGTCCGCAGAGCGGCCACCAGGGAGCCGAGGGCGGTCAGGGAGAGCGCGGCGACGACGGCGGCCAGCGGGACGTCGTACGACGCCAGGGTGGTCGCGGCGGCCAGCCCGCCCAGGACGCCCGCGACGGCGCCCCACATCGGCCACGGCCGCCGGCCGTCCTTGCCGGCCGGCACCAGGAGCGCGACGAGGGCGACGACGAGCACGACCGAGGGGACGGTCAGCAGCGGCTCGGTCTCGGTGGCCTCGCCCCGGAGGACCACGTCGAACGGGTGCCTGAAGACGTCGCCGATCTCCGCCCAGCGCCCGGCTGCGAACACGAAGGTCGCCAGGTCGAGGAACGCCAGGAGGGCGGCGCCGATCACCGCGGGAGCGACCGCGACCAGTCGGAGCCAGGTCGGGAGCAGGGCGAGCGCGACGGTCCACGCCAGCGTCACCAGCAGGGCGACCAGACCGACCGTCCGGGCGTCGGTGTCCGCGCTGGGGATGGTCAGCGCCACGGTGACGAGGAGCGCAGCGATCGAGCCGCCGGCGACGGAGAGGTTGCGGCGGGCGAGCACCATGCCGGGTACGACGATCGCGACCGACGACGCGAGGAGCGACCATCCGGCGCCGTCCACCCAGAGGGTGTCGAGGTCCGGGTCGTCCAGGGCCACGGCCAGGGCGACCAGGACGGTGATCACCCAGGCCAGGCCGACGGATCCGAGGACGCTCCACAGCAGCGCGGGAAGGTCGATCCGGCGGGCGAGGAGGGCGGCGCCGCCGCCGACGAACACGACGAGGTGGCCGACCAGGAGGTCGTGGTCCGTGACCGAGATCCCGCCGAGGTAGGCGACGAAGAGGCCGATGCCGGCGACGATCTGTGGCGCGACGAGACGCGGCCGGTCGCCCATCCGCAGGACGCCGAGCGCGGTGCCGGCGACGGCCCAGACGACGCCCCAGACCACGGCGATCCCGTCTCCGTCGGCGTCGCCGAGCCACCCGGCCGAGCCGGCCCCGATCACGTCGAGGCCGAGCAGTCCCAGCGTGACCACGATGAGCGACTCGCCGGCGACGCGCAGCCCGATGCGGTGCAGGAACAGTGCCAGCGCGCCGGTGCCCAGGGTGAACGCGGCGAGCACGGCGGTGCGGCCGCCCACCCCGAGCTCCGACCAGCTGACCGCCAGGAAGATGACCGCCGCGACGAGCAGGCACAGCGCGCCGAGGCCGAGCAGGATCTTGGGCACCGACGCGAAGGCGACACCGGTGCGCTGCGGCGGAGGCGGCGGGGCGCCGTACGGCGGACGCGGGCCTGCGGGCGGTACGGGCGGTGCGGGCGGCACCGGCGTGCCCGGATAGCGGGGGAGGGTCGCCGTCGCAGTGCCGGAGGCGGCCGGGGCGGAGGCCGGAGCGGTCGCCGCCGGCGCGGGAGCGGCCGGGACGGGTGCCGGAGCGGGGCCCGGCGGAACGAGGGGTGGCGCGGCCGGCGTACCCGCTGTCGCCGCGGCGGCGACCGAGCGCAGCTCGGCGACGAGGTCGTCGGCGCGTTGCAGGGTGCGGAACAGCTCGACGGCGAGCCTGTGTCGCACGAGGAGCCCGCAGGTGGGGCAGGAGGAGACACCGTGCGGGAGGGCGGACCGGCAGTCCGGGCACAGCTTGGGGTCGGCGTAGCGCATAGTCACCATTTCTCCATCGATCACCCGGAAATCACATGGTTCGGCGACTCAATCCGACTGAGTACAGGTACCCAACCTGCCGCTCGCACATCATCCACAGGTGCGCCCACAGACTGTGGACGAAGCGCCGAACGACTGTGGACACGTTCGGCGTGTTTGTGGAGGACACGCCGATTCGCCCGAAGTCGTCGAGAAACCTCGGGTGAACCCCTTGCGCGGTCCGCGTGACGAGGCATAGAACTGCAACACGCACTCCTCCGGGAGAGCGGGATCTCATCGGAAGGTGAGGATCCAACCGGCAGGCAGGACCGCAAGGAACCGCCGCCGCACGGACCGGGTGACGAGGGCCGTGGGATCCGAACGTCCGGTGGATCGGTCGGGAGCGTCACCAGTACCGACCACCTGAAGGGCCCTTGCGACTCATACTCGTGAGGGCCCTTCGTCTTTGTCCCGGCCCCTCTCTCCGGCCTGTCGCCGGATAGGCCGACCGGTCAGTAGCCGCTACCGTCAGCGCCGATGCTCTACAACGTCCTGCACTCCGTCGTCCCCCCGGTCGCCAAGGCCGTGTGGCGGCCGACGGTGCGCGGCCGGCACCACGTGCCGGCGACGGGCCCGGTGATCCTGGCGAGCAACCACCTGAGCTTCGCCGACTCCGTCGTGATCCCGATCGTCGTGCCCCGCAAGGTGGTCTTCCTGGCGAAGTCGGACTACTTCACGGGCAGCGGCGTCAAGGGCGCCCTGACGCGGGCCTGGTTCGAGGGCCTCGGGATGCTGCCCGTCGACCGCGACGACACGGCCGCGGCGATGGACTCGCTCAAGACAGCGCTCGAGGTCCTGGGCCGGGGCGAGGCGTTCGGCATCTACCCCGAGGGCACCCGCTCCCGCGACGGCCGGCTCTACCGCGGCCGCACCGGCGTCGCGCACCTCGCCCTCACCTCGGGCGCCCCGGTGGTCCCGGTCGGCCTCGTCGGCACCGAGAAGCTGCAGCCGGTCGGCTCCAACCTCCCGCGGCTGGCCAAGGTGTCGATCTCCTTCGGGGAGCCGATCGAGGTCGCCGGGGAGTACGACGGCGTCGCGCCCGGCCGCGCCCGGCGCGAGGTCACCGACCGGATCATGACCGCGATCGAGGAGCTCAGCGGCCAGGTGCCGGCCGGGGTCTACAACGACCGGCCCGTGGTCCCCGAGTAGGTACGCCGGATGCGCCCCGCGCTCGCCGTCGCGCACGACCTGGAGCCGCACCCCGAGGGCGGCTGGTACCGCCAGACGTGGGTGTCGCCGGAGACGGTCACCCTGCCCGACGGACGGGTGCGCCCGACCGCCACGCTCATCTACTTCCTGCTGCCGGCGGGGGAGTCGTCCGCCTGGCACCGGGTGGCGTCGGACGAGATCTGGCTGGCGCACACCGGTGCGGTGACCGTCGAGCTGGGTGGCGCGGGCGCCGTACCCGCTGTGGAGGCGTCGTTCGTGGTGGACAGCGGGAGTCCGCAGGGTCTGGTGCCGGCCGGGGTCTGGCAGCGCACCGTGCCCTCCGACGCCGACGCGCTGGTGAGCTGCCTGGTCTCCCCGGGCTTCGACTTCGCCGACTTCGAGCTGACCTGAGATCTGTCGGGCCCGGATGGTTGAGTGAGCGGCATGGAGGGATCGCCGTCGTACCGCATCGCAGCACCGTCGCCCGCGGCGCGCGTGCCGGTGCTCGACGAGTTCCAGCAGCAGGTGGTCGACCACGCGAGGCGGGCCGCTGCTGGTGCTGGCCGGTCCGGGCACCGGCAAGACCACGACGCTGGTCGAGGCGATCGTCGACCGCATCGAGCGGCGCGGGGCGAGCCCCGACCAGGTGCTGGCGCTGACCTTCTCCCGCAAGGCCGCCGAGCAGCTCCGCGACCGCGTGACCGCCCGGCTGGGCCGCACGACGGGCACCCAGCTCAGCTCGACGTTCCACTCCTTCGCCTACTCCCTGATCCGGGAGTACGGCGCCGACGGCCTCTTCCCGGATCCGAGCCGACCGCCGCTGCGGCTCCTCTCCGCGCCCGAGCAGGAGGTCGTGCTGGCCGAGCTGCTGGCCGACCGGGAGCACGCCGTGGCCTGGCCGACCGAGCTGGCGCAGGCCCGCCGTACCCGCGGCTTCGCCCGTGAGCTCGCCGCCCTCATCGCCCGCGCCACCGAGCGCGGTCTCGGCTCCGCGCGCCTGCGCGAGGTCGGCCGTGAGTCGGGGCGCGTCCGACCTGGTCGCCGCCGCCGCCTTCATGGAGCAGTACGACGACGTGCTCGGCGACCACAACGCGCTCGACTACTCCGCCCTCATCGCCACCGCCGTGGCCCTGCTGCAGGACCCGCAGTCGGGACTGCGCGACCAGCTGCGCCGGCGGTTCCGGCACGTGTTCGTCGACGAGTACCAGGACACCGACCCCAGCCAGGTGGCGCTGCTGAGGGAGCTGGCCGCGCCCGACGCCGAGCTGGTCGCGGTCGGTGACCCCCACCAGTCGATCTACGGCTTCCGGGGCGCCGACGTGCGAGGCATCCTGCGCTTCCCCGACGCCTTCCGGCACACCGGGGGAGAGCCGGCCGACGTCGTGGTGCTGCGCACCACCCGACGGTTCGGCCCCGTGCTGCTGGAGTCGGCCCGCTCGGTCGCCCAGCGGCTTCCGCTGCCGGGCGCGATCCCCGGTGAGCAGCAGGCCGCCTTCCGGTCACCGCTGGTCGACGAGGCCGCGGACCCGGGACGGGTCGAGGTGATGACCTTCGACACCGACCGGGCGGAGGCTGAGCACCTCGCCGACCTGCTCCGCCGCGCCCACCTCGAGGACGGCGTGGCCTGGTCCGACATGGCCGTGCTCGTCCGCTCCGGTCGCTCGACCATCCCGCCGCTGCGCCGCGCCCTGGTCGCCGCCGGCGTGCCGATCGAGGTCACCGCCGACGAGCTGCCGCTCAGCCGGGAGCCGGCGGTGCTCCCGGTCCTCGACGCCCTGCACGCGGTGGCCGAGCCGGAGTTCCTCGACACCGACCGCGCCGAGGCGCTGCTGCTCTCCCCGCTCGGCGGTCTCGACCCCACCGACGTCCGTGCGGTCGCCCGCGAGCTGCGCCACCGCGCGCGAGCAGCGGGGGAGACGCCGGTCCCGTCACCGGAGCTGGTGCGCGCCGCCCTCGCCGAGCCCGTGCGGGTCGAGGGCATCGAGGCCTCCGGCGCCGACCGGATCCGCGCCCTGGCGACGCTGCTAGCGGGCGGCCGCGACCTGCTGGACAAGGGTGGCTCGGTCGAGGAGCTGCTGTGGCACCTGTGGGACGGCACCGGGTGGCCGGCGCGGCTGCGGGCCTCCGCGGAGGGTGCGGGCGGCGCGGGCGCCGCGCGGCTGGCGCACCGCGACCTCGACGCGATCTGCGCGCTCTTCGACTACGCAGCGCGGGTCGAGGACAGGGTCGGCCACACCGGCGTGCTGACGTTCCTCGAGACGCTGCGGGCGCAGGAGATCCCGTCGGACTCGCTCGCCGACAGGGGGGCGCGCGGCGACGCCGTACGCCTCCTCACCGCGCACCGCAGCAAGGGCCTGGAGTGGCGGCTGGTCGTCGTCGCCCACGTCCAGGAGGGC
The DNA here is from genome assembly GCA_963830735.1 of uncultured Actinomycetota bacterium. Classification (GTDB taxonomy): domain Bacteria; phylum Actinomycetota; class Actinomycetes; order Propionibacteriales; family Nocardioidaceae; genus Nocardioides. Next base: position 2,082,892 of record CAWHNG010000002.1, on the reverse strand, counting down.
GCGTGGCCCGACCTGCGGCTGCGGTCCGGGCTGCTCGGCGTGGAGGAGATCGGCCACGAGGGCCTGGTGCCGCGGCCCTCGATGCGTGAGCTGCTCGCCGAGGAGCGCCGGCTCTTCTACGTCGCCTGCACGCGCGCGCGGGAGCGGCTGGTCGTCACCGCGGTGGCCAGCGCCGACGACGACGGCGAAGAGCCCAGCCGGTTCCTCACCGAGCTCGGTCTCGGCTACGAGCCCGAGGACGTGCACCACGTCGGCCGCCCTCGCCGCCCGCTGTCGATGGCCGGGCTGGTGGCCGAGCTGCGGCGTACCTGCTCCGACCCGGCCGCCCCGCCCGTGCTCCGCGAGGCAGCCGCGCGCCGCCTCCGCCGGCTGCCGCTTCCCGCCGCCGACCCCGCCCACTGGTGGGGCACCCGCGCCGCGAGCCGGGCCGGGTCGCCGGTCCGGCCCGCCGACGAGCCGCTGCGGGTCACCGCCAGCATGCTCAGCGCCCTCGAGAGCTGCCCCGCACGGTGGTTCCTGGAGCGCGAGGCCGGGGGAGGCCAGGCAGCGAGCCAGGCGCAGGGCTTCGGCAACGTCGTCCACGCGCTCGCCGACCGGGTCGGCCGGGGCGAGGTCGAGGCCGACGTCGACGCCCTGATGGAGCACGTCGACGCCGTGTGGGAGCAGATCCCGTTCCGCACGCCGTGGTCGGCGGCGCGCGAGCGCGAGGAGGCGCGGGGCGCGCTCGCACGCTTCGTCGCCTGGCACGAGCGAGCGGCGCGGACCCCCCTCGACTACGAGCAGCGGTTCGACGCGAAGGTCGAGCTCGGCGACGGCACCGAGGTCCGCATCCACGGGTACGCCGACCGCCTCGAGCTCGACGACCAGGGCCGGATCGTGGTGGTCGACCTGAAGACCACGAAGTACCCACCCGCCGACAAGGATCTCCCCGAGGACCCGCAGCTCGGCCTCTACCAGCTCGCCGTCGAGCAGGGTGCCTTCGACCGGCTCGCCCCCGACGGGCGCGGCGTCCCGGGCGGCGCCGAGCTGTGGCAGCTGCGCAAGTCCGTGCGGGGCGGGCTCAAGGTGCAGCGCCAGGACCCGCTCGAGCAGGCCGACCCCGGTGACGACGAGCGCCCGATCGAGCGGCGGCTGCGACAGGCCGTGGAGATGGTGCGGTCCGAGCGCTTCCCGGCGCTGCCGGACAAGAGCAAGTGCGAGCGCTGCGACTTCCGGGCGCAGTGCCCGGCCTGGAACTCCGAAGGGGTGATCTCGTGAGCGCATCACCGCCACCGGCACCGACGTCGACCGGGGCGGTGTCGACGCCCGAGGACCTCCGCGACCGGATGGGCACCGACTACATCGTCAGCGAGGCGCAGTGGAGGGCGATCTCGGCCGACCTCGAGCCCGCCGTCGTCATCGCCGGTGCCGGCTCGGGCAAGACCGAGCTGATGGCCGCCCGGGTGGTCTACCTCGTGGCCAACGAGATGGTGCGCCCCGACCAGGTGCTCGGTCTCACCTTCACCACCAAGGCGACCGCCGAGCTGCGCGAGCGGATCCGCAAGTTCCTCCGCGTCGCCACCGGCGCCGGGACCGGGCCGGTCGACCCGCTCCACGAGCAAGCGCACGAGGAGCTCCTCGAGCCGACCATCTCGACGTACAACGCCTATGCGGCCGGCCTGCTGGTCGACCACGGCCTGCGGATCGGCCACGAGCCCGACGTCCGGGTGATGGCCGACGCTTCGCGCCACCAGCTCGCGGCGCGCGCCATCGCCCGCCACAGCGGCAAGGTCGAGCTGCTGAGCGACCACCCGCCGACCGTGATCAACAACCTGCTCGGGCTCGAGGCCGCGATCAGCGAGCACCTGCGGACCACCGACGCGGTCCGCGACCACGACGCCCGGCTGCGCCCGCGGGTCGAGGAGGCGCTCGCCGTCGGCCCGAAGGGAGACCTCGGGAGGGTGCTGGAGACCTTCGACAAGCGGGCCGAGCTGCTGGGTCTGGTCGACGACTACCGGCGCCTCAAGAACCAGCTCGGGCTGATGGACTTCTCCGACCAGGTGGCGCTCACCGCGCGACTGGTCGCCGAGCACCCGGGCGTCGGGCGCGCGGAGCGGGAGAGGTTCAAGATCGTGCTCCTCGACGAATACCAGGACACCTCGGTCGCCCAGGCCCAGCTGCTCGCCGGCCTGTTCTCGGGTCGCGAGGGCGAGCCGGACGGGGGGCTCGGGCACGCGGTGACCGCGGTCGGCGACCCCAACCAGGCGATCTACGGCTGGCGCGGCGCGTCGGTGTCCAACATCCTGCGGTTCGCCGAGCAGTTCCTGGCCGCTCCGGGGCGGCCCGCTACGACGTACCCGCTGGTCGTCAACCGGCGCTCCGACACCCGCATCCTCGACGTCGCCAACGACCTCGCCGGACCGCTCTACGACGCCTACCCGCAGGTCGCGCCGCTGGAGGCCAAGCCCGGCGCGGTGCCGGGCGAGGTGCGCACGATCGTCCACGAGACGTACGCCGAGGAGCTGGCGTGGCTGGCCGAGCAGGTCCGCGCCGCCCACGACGGGGGCACGCCGTGGAAGGAGATCGGCGTGCTCACCCGCGACAACGCCCACGCCGCCGACGTCTTCGACGTCCTGTCTGCCGCCGACGTGCCCGTGGAGATCGTCGGCCTCAACGGCCTGCTCCGGCTGCCCGAGGTGGCCGAGGTGGTGGCGACGCTGACCGTCCTCGACGACCCGACCGCCAACGCCGAGGTCCTCCACCTGCTGGCCGGTCCACGCTGGGCGATCGGTCCGCGGGACCTTGCGATCCTCGGCCGCCGGGCGCGCGACCTCGCCGCCGCGCCGACCGGCCGGGCCGACGACCTGTCGGTCGCCGAGCTGCTCGACCGCGCCGTCTCCGGTGCCGACCCGGTCGACGTGCCGGCGCTGGGCGACGCGCTCGCCGACCCCGGCGAGCCCGCCGACCACCCCTACTCGACGGCGGCGCGCGAGCGGTTCGCGCTGCTCGACCGCGAGCTGCGGCGGCTGCGCGCCCACGTCGGGGAGCCCCTTCTCGACCTGGTCCGCCGGATCATCGACGTGACCGGCATCGACGTCGAGCTCGCCTCGTCGGTCAGCGAGGCCGCGGCCGCGCGGCGCGAGAACCTCGACCACTTCGTGCGCGCGGTCGCCGACTTCCAGGCGGTCGACGGGTCGGTGAGCCTGGCCGCGCTGCTGTCCTACCTCCAGGCCGAGGACGAGCTCGGCACCGGCCTCGACATCGCCACGCCGAGCGCCACCGACTCGGTCAAGCTGCTGACGGTGCACCGAGCCAAGGGCATGGAGTACGACGTCGTGCTCCTGCCCGGCATGTGCGAGGAGAAGTTCCCGCACAAGACGCTGCGCACCCAGTGGCCGACCGGTCAGGCCGTGCTGCCGATCCCGCTGCGCGGCGACGCCGACGACCTGGCCGCCTGGTCCGAGGTGACCGCGGGCGGGCTGAAGAAGTTCGTCGAGGAGGCCCGCCGGCACCAGCTCGAGGAGGAGCGCCGGCTGGGCTACGTCGCGCTCACCCGGGCCCGCCACCGGCTGCTGGTCTCGTCCTACCTCTGGACCGAGTCGCGGAAGACCCCGGTCGGGCCATCGCCGTTCCAGGAGGTCGTGCGGGACGCGATGGCCGCCTGGGGTGGCGCCCCCGACGCCTGGCTGGACAAGCCGGAGAAGGATGCCGTCAACCCGCTGACGTCCGTGGCCAGGGAGCCCGTCCTGTGGCCCGTCACCGAGCGGTCCGCCGAGGCGCTGCGCCGGATCGACGCCGCCGAGCTGGTGGCGTCGGTGGACCCGACCGCCGACGACGGGGACCTCGGCGCCGACGCCGACCTGGTGGCGACCTGGGACGACGAGATCGAGCGGCTGCTCGAGGAGGCGCGTGCCGGGGAGGCGGGCCGCGGGTCCGACGGTGCGGTCGAGGTCCCGTTGCCGTCGTCCCTGTCCGCGACGGCGCTCGGCCGGCTCCGCGACGACCCCGGTCGCTTCGCCCGGGAGCTGGTGCGGCCGATGCCGCGGCGGCCATCGCCCGCGGCGCGGTTCGGCAGCCGGTTCCACGCGTGGGTCGAGGCGCGGTTCGGTCAGCAGTCGTTGCTCGACACCGACCGGCTCTCCGGCCGGGGCGACGCCGACGTGTCCCGTGCCGACGAGGCCGAGCTCGAGGAGCTGATCGCGCGGTTCAGCGCCGGGGAGTTCGGCGACCGGCAGCCGGTCGCGGTGGAGGCGCCGTTCGCGCTGGTGCTGCACGGGCCGGGAGGGGTAGGCCAGGTGGTGCGGGGCCGGATCGACGCGGTCTACGCCGAGCCGCCGGCCGTCGAGGGGGGCGCGGCGTCGTACCTCGTCGTGGACTGGAAGACCAACGCCCGGCAGACCGCCGACCCGCTCCAGCTCGCCCTCTACCGGCTCGCGTGGGCCGAGCTCCACGGCGTGCCGCTGGAGTCGGTGCGGGCGGGGTTCTACTACGTCCGGTCCGGGGACCTGGTCGTTCCCGGCGACCTGCCGGACCGCGCCGGGATCGAGGCCCTGCTCAGGCCCGCACGACCCTGATCGTCGGCGGGGTGGCGAGCGACTGCCCGACGACGCAGTACCTCTCGGTCGCCGTGGCCAGCCTCTCCAGCGCGGTGTCGTCGGCGTCGGTGTCGAGGGTGATGGTGACGACGATGTCCTGCACCCCGACCGGCGCCGACCGGTCGACGCCGAGCGTGCCGCGGGCGTCCCACCAGCCCTCGGCACGCAGGTCGGCGGCGCGGATCCCGACGCCCATCGCGGTCGCGACCGCGCGCAGGGTGACGCCCGCGCAGGCGAGCACCGCCTCGACCAGGAGGTCGGCCGAGCACGCGTCGTCCCCGGTGCCTCCGGCCGCCTCGTGGAGCCCGGCGCGCACCGGTCCGGCGAAGGACTCGACGGTCGCAGTGACCTCAGGATCGCGGAAGTCGCCGTGGGCGGCCGACGGGACCCGCGCGGTCCCGGGATCGTCGCGGTAGCGGTCCTTGAGCGGGGCCTGCGCGGCCCGCAGCGATGCGGCGTCCATGCCCGATCGTCCCATGGCGTCTGGCCGCCTAGCCTTGGTCCGTGACCTACCCCCACCTCGACCTGAACCGCGACCCGCACGACCGGCTGGGCCTGTTCCGGAACGACGAGGCATGGCTGGCCGACCGTTGGGCGGACGAGAAGAGCCGGGTGCTCGTGGTCTCCGGGACGCGGGCGCGGCCGGTGGACGGTGCGCTGGAGTGGGTGCCGACCGCGGCGGCGCCGGGCGGCGTACGACTGCTGCTGGGGGAGCGCGGCGGCCGCACCTGGTGGGCGGTGGTCGTCGGCCCGGAGCAGGCCGCGGCCGCGCCGGAGGAGTGGTTCCCGCTGCGGGGGCTGCTGCCCTTCCTCGCCGGGGACGGTACGGCGCCGCTGGTCTTCCACGCGCTCGGCCTGGCGGAGTGGCTCTGGGCGACCCGCTTCTGCCCGCGCTGCGGCGGCACGCTGACCCCGCGCTCCGCGGGCCACGAGCTCGTGTGCGAGGTCTGCGGAAAGCCGCAGTTCCCACGCTCGGACCCTGCGGTGATCATGGTCGTGACGGCCGGGGAGCCGGGCAGCGACGACGAACGCTGCCTGCTCGGCCGCCATCCCAGCTGGCCGCCCGGGCGCTACTCGACGCTGGCGGGCTTCTGCGAACCCGGCGAGACGCTGGAGGACGCCGTCCGGCGCGAGGTCGCGGAGGAGACCGGTGTCGTGGTCGGCGAGGTGACCTACTTCGGCAACCAGCCGTGGCCGCTGCCGAGCAGCCTGATGCTGGGCTTCGTCGGCCGCGCGGTCAGCGAGGAGATCGTCCCCGACTCCCGCGAGATCGAGGACGCCCGGTGGTTCACGCGGGCGCAGATCCGACGGGAGACGGAGGCCGGCATCCTCGTCCTGCCCGGCAGCGGGGTCTCGATCAGCCGGTCACTGATCGAGCACTGGTACGGCGGCCCGCTGCCCGGCTCGTGGTAGCGCGCTGCCACACCGGGCGTCAGTTGAGTGACGCGACCTTCTGCTTCACCTGCGCGACGGAGGGGTTCGTCATCGCCGTACCGTCGGGGTAGACCAGCGTGGGCACGGTCTGGTTGCCGTTGTTGGCGGACTCGACGATCGCGGCCGCCTCCGGCTGCTGCTCGATGTCGACGATGTCGAAGGCGATGCCCTCACGGTCGAGCTGGCCCTTCAGGCGGTGGCAGTAGCCGCACCAGGGGGTCGTGTACATCGTGAACGAGCTCATCGGGAACTGTCGCCTCCGCCGTCTAGGGTCTGCACTGCTGGCCACATCCAAAGGTGTCCAGACTGTTCTCGTCCAACCCAGTCTTGTGAGGAGATGTTCCCCCGATGGCCGTCGCCGGGTCTGCCGTGGAGGCGCTGCTGGGTGCGCTCGACCCCGAGCAGCGGCAGGTGGCGGAGACGTTGCGCGGCCCGGTGCGGGTGCTCGCAGGTGCCGGCACGGGCAAGACCCGGGCCATCACGCACCGGATCGCCCACGGCGTGCACACCGGGGTCTACGCGCCGACCGAGGTCCTCGCGGTCACCTTCACCACCCGCGCGGCGGGAGAGCTGCGGCAGCGGCTGCGGCGGCTCGGCGCCCCGGGCGTCCAGGCCCGCACGTTCCACAGCGCCGCGCTGCGCCAGCTGCGCTACTTCTGGCCCCACGTCCACGGGACGGAGCTCCCGCAGCTGACCGAGTCCAAGCTCGGCATGATCGCGGGCGCCTGCCGCCGGCTCGGTCTCGCCGCCGACCAGGCGCTGCTGCGCGACCTGGCCTCGGAGATCGAGTGGGCCAAGGTGAGCAACGTCTCCGCCGACGACTACCCCCGCGTCGCGCCGCGCCGTGGCCGTTCGGTGGCCGACCAGCCGCCGGAGACGGTCGCCAAGGTCTTCGCCGCCTACGAGGAGGTCAAGCGCGGTCAGGGCCGGATGGACATGGAGGACGTCCTGCTGCTGACGGCTGGGGTGCTGGCCTCCGACGAGCGGGTCGCGGCCCAGGTGCGCCGGCAGTACAAATGGTTCGTCGTCGACGAGTTCCAGGACGTCTCGCCGCTCCAGTCGGCGCTGCTCGACCTCTGGCTCGGTGGCCGTGACGAGCTGTGCGTCGTCGGCGACCCGGCCCAGACGATCTACTCCTTCGCCGGCGCCGACGCCGACTACCTGCGCGACTTCCCGCGCCGCTACCCCGGCACGACCTCGGTCGAGCTGGTCCGCAACTACCGCTCCACCCCGCAGATCGTGGCGGCCGCCAACACCCTCCTCGCCGGCAGCGCGAGCCAGGGCGTCGAGCTCCGGTCGCAGCAGCCGGCCGGCCAGGCGATCAGGTACTCCGGGCACCCCGACGAGGTCGCCGAGGCGGCGGAGGTCGCGGGCCAGGTCGTGCGCCTGCACCAGCGCGGGACGCCGTACGGCCAGATGGCGGTGCTGTTCCGGATCAACGCCCAGTCCGAGGCGTTCGAGGACGCCCTCGCCGACCGCGGCGTGCCGTACGTCGTCCGCGGCGCCGCCCGGTTCTTCGACCGCCCCGAGGTGCGCGAGGCCGTCACCCGGCTCCGCGGCGCCGCCCGGTCGGGTGAGGCGGGGGACGGGCCGTGGGTCGACGTGGTCCGCTCGGTGCTGGGCGCGATGGGCTGGACGGCCGAGCCGCCGACCAACCGCGGTCAGGTGCGCGACCGGTGGGAGTCGTGGCAGGCGCTGGTCGACCAGGCCGCTGAGTTCGCCGACGAGCACGGCGCCACCGCGTCGCTCGCCGCCTTCGTCGAGGAGCTCGACCGGAGGATGGCCGAGCAGCACGCCCCGGCCGCCGACGGGGTCACCCTGGCCACGTTCCACGCCGCGAAGGGCCTCGAATGGGACGCGGTGTTCTGCTGCGGCGTCCAGGACGGCACCGTCCCGATCACCTACGCGCAGAACGACCCCGTCGCCACCGAGGAGGAACGGCGGCTGCTCTACGTCGGCATGACCCGCGCCCGGACCGACCTGTCGGTCTCCTGGGCCGCCGCGCGCAACCCGGGGCAGGCCCCGCGTCGCCAGCCGTCCCCGTTCCTCCTGCCGCTGCTGCCGGCGTCGCAGCAGCCCGAGCGGACCCGCGCCCGGGGAAAGGTCGCGCGCTGCCGTGAGTGCAGCCAGCCGCTGGGCAGCGCGGCGGAGAAGAAGCGGGGGCGCTGTGCCCACCACCCGGTCCGCTACGACGAGGCGTTGTTCGAGCAGCTGAAGGCCTGGCGCAAGGAGCGCTCCACGGAGGACGGCGTGCCGGCGTACGTCGTCTTCACCGACGCCACCCTGGAGCTGATCGCCGAGCACAAGCCCGGTGACCTGGGTGCCCTGGGGCGGATCAACGGCGTCGGTCCCAGCAAGATCGAGAGGTACGCCGACGCGGTTCTCGCGCTGGTCTCCACGGCGTCGTGAGCACCCCGCGAAAGAAATTTCGGGAAATTCCGGAAAGAGTCATTAAATAGTTTGCTCCTTACATGCGCGGCCCGTTACCGTGCTGTGCACAAGGAAAACCGCGCACCCACGGCCCTGACAAGGCCGGCGCCCGATGCCCCGAAGGAGGTGGCCCCTGATGGAGATCTACAACGCGATGAAGCCGAGCTTCCTGCTCGACCGCGATGCCGCGTTCGCCCTCCCGTGCGCCGCCACCTCCCTGCAGGTGGACTCTGCCCTGCGGACCATCGATGTCCAGGGCATCGCTGCGTGCACCACGTGGGCTGACGCCACCATGCGGACCGAGGTGACGACCGTCGCGCGCGACCGCGTCGCCACCACCGGCATCAAGGGACACCTCGGCTTCGACGCCGTCTACGTCCCGGGTCTCCTCGCCTGGAGTCCACCGATCTGAGTCGACACTCAGCTCGGCAGCCTCCAGGCCGCGGAACCCGAAACCGGGATCCGCGGCCTTCGTGTTTCTCAAGCCCCGAAGGGGCCCCAGGGAACCGATGCCGCAGACCCGGTCAGCGAGAACCAACCAGTCACAACGCGATCAGGTCTGACGAAGGAGGTGACACATGACGACCAGTGTTCTCGAGCCGACGCTGAGCCAGCTGCACGACGAGGTGGCTGCCTACGACGGTCCGGACGCCGACCGGCTGCCGTGCCGGGTCAACAACCCGGAGCTGTGGTTCGCGGAGTCCCCGACCGACGTGGAGTTCGCCAAGGAGCTCTGCAGGGACTGCCCCGTACAGGAGCTGTGCCTCGACGGTGCGCTCGAGCGGCGCGAGCCCTGGGGTGTCTGGGGCGGTGAGCTGTTCCTATCCGGAGCGGTGATCCCCCGGAAGAGGCCCCGTGGCCGGCCCCGCAAGGACGCCGTCGCCTGAGGTCGGAGAGCGAGGAACGAGCGGGTCCGGGCGAAGCGACAATCCGGAACCGTGGCGTGAGCCGCAGCGTGACCACCTACCGACACCCACACCACATGAATCTCTTCAAGAAGCGGAGTACCAAGATGAACACGATGTATGAAGACCTGGCACGCGCGCAGATGTCCGCGCGCCTGGGAGAGGCGCACCAGCTGCGCGAGGCCAAGAGCATGGCCCGCGCCCGCCGCTTGAGCCGCAAGGCCGAGCGTGCTGCGCAGCAGGCCCGTCTCGCCCTCGCTCGCGCCCTGTAGGACCCCACCAGGGGTAGAGGCCAGATTTGGAGAAACCCTCCCTGCCACGGCGAGAGCCGCGGCAGGTCACGCACCTGATCGCGGGTGAACTGGGAAACGTGGGGCCGGTCCGACAGCAGTCGGACCGGCCCTGCGTCATCTTTTCGCGTCGTAGGCTGGTCGGGTGCCCCTCTCCTGCGACTTCTGCGGACGGCCGTCCCCGGCCGGTGAGGACGTCCCGCTGACCTGGAGCACCTCCGCCGAGAACGGCCGCCTCCGGCGCTACTGCGACGAGTGCTCGCGTCAGCACCTCCGGGCGATGGAGGGAAAGCTCGACAGCGAGTACTGGTAGGCCGCGGTCCCGGCGTTGCTCAGGGCAGGTCGACGATCACGTCCCACGCGCAACCGCACTGGGGGTGCCGCCGCCACCGGGTGAGCGCCGGCGCGTCGGTCGCGCCGACGGTGACGGTCGCCGACCACGTGCTGGGCTGGTCGCCCTCGGCGTAGCGGGTGAGGTCGCGGACCGCCCAGGCGGCGGCCAACCGGTCGAGCACCGGGTCGACCGGCGGCGGGTACGCCGCGGCGGACGCGGCTGCCTGGTCGAGCAGGAACGGCAGCCGCGGGTCGGTCGCCGCCTCGTGGGCGTCGACGCAGCGCAGGCATGCCGTGCGGCCCGGCTCGACGAACGGGCCGAGCCGTCGCGCGCCGCCCACACCTTCGACGACCAGGTGCGGCGTGCCGGCCCGCATCAGCGGGTCGAGGGCGTCCCGCGAGGTCACGCCCGCGCTCACCACGAGCCAGACCACGGCCCTTTCGTCGTCGCGGACCAGCCCCGCGGACCCGAGCAGCGCGTCCAGACCCGCGAGGGCATCGCCCCGCACGCCCACCGGTACGGCGCCGCGCACCGCCCGCCGCCGTGCCGCGTCGGTCCCGAACAGGGCCAGGTCGGGCTCGTCGGGCGGCGGGCCGGCGTCGTACGCCCGATCGAGCACGAGCCCGGCCGCCATCAGAGCGGAGAGCGCGACCTCCGCCTCGGGGTCGAGCGGGCCGGGGTCGCGGCGCGCGACCAGCGCCGACAGGAGGTCACGCACCGCGGGCCGGTCGGGGAGCCGCACCGACCGTGGCGGCACCAGCCCGACCTGGAGCGTGTCGGGGTCGCGGCGCAGCACCGGGTGGCCGGGACGCAGCGCCCACCGGGTCCGGGTCGCTGTCGTCGGCATGCCCGCAGGGTGGCACGCGCGGGGGGCTTGCCGCCCGGACTTTCCACAGGCTCGGATTTCGAGACGGCTCGCGCCCGCCGTCGCTGAACGCGCCGGCCTGCGCCGAGCCTCCTCAATCTCCTCGCCCGATCGCGACCGTCCTCGTTCCTCGGACAGTCGCGGGCTCGGAAAACCGCGGGCGGCCCACCGTGAGGTGGGCCGCCCGCAGCGGTGGTCTCGGGAAGCTCGATCAGGCCTTGCCGAGGATCCGGTTGAGGTTGGTGCCGCACTCGGGGCAGACGGCCTTGGCCATCCGGGTGCCCTTGTCGTTCACCTTGACCTCGCCCTCGGCCTCGCGCTTGGCCTTGCACTTCACGCAGTAGAACTCGCCGCTCCAGGTCTCCGCCATGACGGCCTCCTTGCTCATCGATTCTTCATTCGGTCGTCGCGACGGGGGGTGGTGGGGAAGCCCGTCGGGGCCCGGGGCACTCGTCCCCGGACCGAATAGACCCTACGGCACGGCTGTCGGGAGCCGCAGTAGCGTGCCCCGCATGTCTGAATCCGGCCGTTCCACGCCTGCCCCCGCCCTCACCGCGCTGCGGCTCGAGCGCCCGTCCGACGGGGTGGCCCTTCTCGTGCTCGACGACCCCGGGACCCGCAACGCGATGGGCGAGGAGATGACCGCCTCGTGGGTGCAGGCGGTCGACCACCTCGCCGGTGACCCGACCGTGCGGGCCGTCGTCGTGACGGGGGAGGGCAGTGCCTTCTGCTCGGGAGGCAACACGTCCTGGCTCGCCTCGGAGCCCGACGCCACCCCGGCCCGGCTGCGGGAGCGGATGCTGCGGTTCTACCGCGCGTGGCTGTCGGTCCGCCGGCTCGAGGTGCCGACGATCGCCGCGATCAACGGCCCCGCGATCGGCGCGGGGCTCGCGGTCGCGCTCGCCTGCGACATCAGGTACGCCGCCCGCGGCGCGCAGATGGGCGTCCCGTTCACCAGGCTCGGCCTGCACCCGGGGATGGCGACGACCTACCTGCTGCCGGACGTGGTCGGGCCTGCCGCTGCGCGCGACCTGCTGCTGACCGGGCGGCTGGTCGACGCCGACGAGGCCCTCGGGCTGGGCCTGGTCTCCCGGGTGATCGAGCCGGACGCCTTCCGCGACGAGGTGCTCGCCACCGCCGCCGGCGTCGCCGCGACCGCGCCGATCGCCGCGCGGCTCACCAAGACCGCGCTGGCCCGCGGCCACGCGAGCATCGAGTCCTGCCTGGACTGGGAGGCGCTGGCGCAGCCGATCACGATGGCGACGGCCGATCTCCAGGAGGGGATCCGGGCGGTGCAGGAGAAGCGGGCGCCGCGGTTCGAGGGCCGCTGAGTGCGCGGCTCGGCAGGGACGACGAGAGGCCCCCGGTCCGCGTCACCACCGTTTGCCTTCCCCTTGCGAACGGCGGCGGGCGGGCCCAGGGGCCTCGTCTGGACAGAACGCTAGGCACGCCGCGGAGGTCGGTCAATGGGGCGGACTCCCCGGCTGTGGACAGACCTGTGGAGAAGGCTGTGGAAGACCCGTCCGCCCCGTGGAGAGGCGGGGGATATCGACCGGCGCGCTGTGGAGGAACCTCCGTCCCGGGGCGGCGGGCGGGCGCCGTACCCTCGGATGACCAGCGGGAACGTCGCGCACGCGTTGTCCACCGGCTGTGGACAAGAATCAGTCGCGAGAAAATCGGAGAGGTTGGACCCAGGTGGGCGAGGAGTACGACGAGAGCCCCGTCGCGGCACTGCGCCGGATCGCGTTCCTGCTCGAGCGGGGGCGCGCGGACACCTACAAGGTCAAGGCGTTCCGTGGCGCGGCCGCTGCGATCCTCCCGCTCCCGCCGGCCGACCTCGAGGCGGCCGCCGCCGCCGGCCGGCTCACCGACCTGCCGGGTGTGGGATCGAGCACCGCGCAGGTGATCGCCGAGGCGCTGGCCGGACGCCGCCCGCACCGGCTCGCCGAGGTCGAGGAGGAGTACGGCGCGCCGCTGACCCGCGACGAAGCCGGGGTGACCCTGCGCGCGGCCATCCGGGGCGACCTGCACTCCCACTCCGACTGGTCCGACGGCGGCTCGCCCATCGAGGAGATGGCGATGACCGCGATCGAGCTCGGGCACGACTACCTCGTGCTCACCGACCACTCACCGCGACTGCGGGTCGCCCGCGGGCTGAGCGCCGAGCGGCTGGCCCGGCAGCTGGACGTGGTCGACGCCGTGAACGCTCATCTCGCGGGCGCCGGGTTCCGGCTGCTCAAGGGGATCGAGGTCGACATCCTCGACGACGGTTCGCTCGACCAGAGCGAGGAGATGCTGGGCCGGCTCGAGGTCCGCGTCGCCAGCGTGCACTCCAAGCTCGCGATGGAGCCCGACGCGATGACCCGCCGGATGGTGGCCGCGGTGCGCAACCCGTTCACCAACGTCCTCGGCCACTGCACCGGCCGGCTCGTGACCGGCAACCGCGGCACCCGCGCGCAGTCCCGGTTCGACGCCCGTGCCGTGTTCGAGGCGTGCGCGGAGAACGACGTCGCCGTCGAGATCAACTCGCGACCCGAGCGACGCGACCCGCCGACGGCGTTGCTGGAGGTCGCGCGCGACGTCGGGTGCGTGTTCTCGATCGACAGTGACGCCCACGCGCCCGGCCAGCTCGACTTCCAGATCCTCGGCTGCGAGCGGGCCGCGGCCGCCGGCATCGACGCCGATCGGATCGTCAACACCTGGCCGGCCGACCGGCTGCTGGCGTGGGCCACGTCCTAGAGTCAAGACATGGGCGGCACCCCTCAGGTGGAGATCCGGCGCTCGCGGCGCCGGCGTCGTACGGTCTCCGCCTATCGCGACGGCGAGAAGATCGTCGTGCTGATGCCCGACAGCCTGTCCCGCTCGGAGGAGCGCGAATGGGTGCGCACGATGGTCGCGCGGATCGAGAAGAAGGAGCGCCGGTCGCGGAAGACCGACGACGACCTGCTCCGGCGCGCGAAGGCGCTGGGTGACCGCTACCTCGGCGGGCTCGCCGAGCCGGTGTCGGTCAGCTGGGTCGCCAACCAGCGCGCGCGCTGGGGGTCCTGCACGCCCGGCGACCGCACGATCCGGCTCTCCGAGCGGCTGCAGGAGATGCCGGACTGGGTGATCGACTACGTCATCGTCCACGAGCTCGCGCACCTGATCGAGCCGCACCACGACGAGGCGTTCTGGGGCTGGGTCGCCCACTACCCGGACGCAGAGAAGGCGAAGGGCTACCTCCTGGGCTGGTCGGAGGCGCTCCGGCTCCCGTCGCCCCCCTCCGAGCGGGTCGCCGACCTGCCCACCGACGCCGATTGATCGGCAGGCGGACGTCGAAGAACTGACCAATCGGACCGAGGGGCGGCATTCGCCCGACTCTGGAGTCACAGGAGCCCCACCAGCACCGATTGGTCAGTTCTTCGGCGGCGGCGCCCGGACACAAGCCCGCGGCGCCCCCGTGGGCCGGGGTAGGCCGGGTCGGTCAGGCCGGGGCGGGCCGGGCCGTGTGATCGCCGCGCTCGAGCCGGGCGCGCGCCCAGTCGATCATCTCGACCATCTCCTGCTCGACGTCGGGGAGCGCGTCGACCGGCCACCAACGCACCGCGAGCGACTCGTCGCTGACGACCTCGCGGGCAGTCGCGGGTGCCACGGCGAGGTAGCGCACGTCGAGGTGGTGCACCTCCCCGCGCGGGTCGCAGAACGGCACCGCGTGCACGTCGAGCTGCAGCGGGACGGGGTCGAACGCCAGGTCCGCGATGCCGGACTCCTCGCGGGCCTCGCGCTGCGCGACGCCTGCGAGCGTGGCGTCGCCGGGCTCGGCGTGCCCGCCGAAGTGGAACCAGCGCTGCGCCTTGCGGTGCAGGTTGAGCAGCACCCGGTCGCCGGTGGCGTCGAGGACCAGGGCGCCCGCCGTCAGATGATCGGGGTACGACGCCCGCCACATGCCGTCCGGGGTGGCGTCGAGGTGCGCGACGAACCGTCGTCGCAGCGACTCCTGGCGCTCGTCGGGCGCGGACCAGCCGCGCAGGCGTGCCAGCGCGTCGGCGTGGAGCGTCACTCGGGTCGGTCGGGGCCCGGCTCGCCCTGCTGGTCGGACGCACCGCCGCCCTCGAGCAGCTTGCGCAGCTCCTCGTCGAACGCGTCCGCGCTGAGGTCCTCCGGCGCCGTGGCGTCGGCCCGGAAGGACAACGGGTCGTCGAGGTCGGCGGCGGTCGGCAGCAGGTCGGGGTGCATCCAGACGCCGTCGCGGGCCTCCTGGCCCGACCGGGCACGCAGGCCGCCCCACAGGGTGGAGGCGTCGCGCAGACGGCGGGGTCGCAGCTCGAGCCCGACCAGCGCCGCGAACGTCTGCTCGGCCGGACCCCCGGCGGCCCGGCGGCGTCGTACGGCCTCGCGGAGGGGGGTGGCCGCGGGCATCCGCTCGGCAGTGGCCTGGCCGACGACCTCGTCGACCCAGCCCTCCACCAGCGCGAGCGCGATCTCCAGCCGGGAGAGCGCGGCCTGCTGCGCGGGTGACGCCGGCGGATCGAACAGTCCGCCCTCGAGCAGCTGCTGCATCGACTCGGGGTTGGTGGGGTCGAGCCCCTGGAGCTGCTCCTCGACGCGCTGCTGCATCTGCTGGACGTTGAGCTCGATGCCCTGGGCGTAGGCGGTGACCGCGCCGAGCAGGTGCTCGCGCAGCCACGGCACGTGGCCGAACAGGCGCTGGTGGGCGGCCTCGCGCAGCGCGAGGTAGAGAACGACGTCGTCCTCGCTGACGCTCAGCCCGTCGGCGAACTCCTTGACGTTGGCCATCACCATCGCCGCCTTGCCCGGGGCCCCGAGCGGCAGCCCGATGTCGGACGCCGTCAGCACCTCGCCCGCGAGGGCGCCGAGGCCCTGGCCGACCTGGCTGGCGAGCATCGCGCCGATCGCCTGCCCGAGGATGCCGATGATCGGCCCAGCCGTGGCGCGCATCTCCTCGGGCAGCGCGCCGCCGACCCCGGCGACGGACTTGGCCGCGACCGGCTCGACGAGCGTCTCCCACACGGGCCGGGTCTCGACGAGCCACTCCGCGCGGCTCCAGGCGGTGGTCGTCGACACTCCGGACGGGAAGCCGGTCGCGGTGTCGAGCCAGTGGTCGGCCAGCTGGAGGGCGTCGGCGACCCGGGCGCGATCGCGCGTGCTGGGGGAGGGGTCGGGTTGCTGCGCGATCGCGGAGCGGGCCAGGTCGTCGGCGACCTTCCAGTTCAGCGGACCGTCGTGCGGCTGCATCATCGCCTGGAGCTGCCCGAAGAGCTGGCTCATGTCGAAGCCGCCGGCGCCACCGCCCAGGCCGCCTGCACCGAGGTTGCCGAGGTTGCCGAGGCCGCCGGGTCCGAAGAGGTGCTCGAACGGCGTGCCCTTGAACGGGTTGGGCTCCTCGGGGTCGCCGGGCTGGCCAGGCTGGTCTGTCATGGGTCAAAAGTACGCCGCTCCGCCAACGGCCCTAGGCTTGGCCCATGAGCCGGTCCGTGATCCGCCTGGTCGACATCTTGGACACGCCGTTGTCGGTCGACGACGTCGTCGCGAGCCTTGACGACGACGGTGCCGGTGGCCTGGTCGTCTTCGTCGGCCGGGTCCGTGACCACGACAGCGGCAAGGGCGTCAGCGGTCTGTCCTACTCCGCCCACCCGAGCGCGCTCGAGAAGCTGCACGAGGTCTGCCAGCGCGTCGCTGCCGACTACGACGTCCGGGGTGTCGCCGCCGTGCACCGGGTCGGCGACCTGGCGATCGGGGACCTCGCCGTCGTGGTCGCGACCACCGCCGGTCACCGCGGGTCGGCGTTCGACGCGAGCCGGGCGCTCATCGACACGCTCAAGGCCGAGGTGCCGATCTGGAAGCACCAGCTGTTCGGCGACGGCACCGAGGAGTGGGTCGGCGCGCCCTGACCGGCGTGCCGCCCCGGGAGGGGCCCGCGGGCGCCGTACCGTGAAGAGGTGGAGATCCTGCTCTGGCTCGTGCCCGCGGCCGTCGTGACGCTCACGACGATGCTGTGGGTCGGGTGGTACGGCCGCGAGGGCCGCGGTCAGGTCGACCGCGAGGAAGCCGCGCGCCGGATGGGCAGGGCGCTGGCGCGCGAGCGCTCGAAGCGGGGGTACGCCGCCCCGCGGCGTGCCACGGAGCGGAGCACCGGTGTGGCGCTGCGCCCCTCGCGGGTGCGCCCGGTCGCCGTACCCGAGCAGGACGCCGCACAGTCCGCGGACGACGCGGCGCGCCGCGCCTCCTGACCACCGGTCCGACCGCTTTGCGGCGGGTGAGAAGGTAGGCGCCATGAGCCAGCGGATGATCGCCGTGTGCATCGCGGTGCCGTCGCTGCTGGTTCTCGCGGTCCTCGCGCTCGCCGTGCCGCTGCCCTACGCGGTCTACAGCCCGGGGCCGACGTTCGACGTGCTGGGCAAGGACGTCAACGAGGCCGAGCTGATCCAGGTCGACGGCCACAAGGTCTACCGCGACGGCGGCCAGATCCGGTTCACCACCGTGCAGTCCTCGCCGCGCGGTGAGCACCTCAGCCTCGGCGCCCTGCTGTCGCGCTGGGCCGACCCCGACCGTGCGGTGGTGCCGTACGACGTCGCCCATCCGGAGGACCAGACGGCCGAGGACGAGGAGATCGAGGGCGCGATCTCGATGGTCACCTCCCAGGACACCGCCGTCGCCGTCGCCCTGCGTGAGATGGGCGAGGAGGTCACGACCGCGGTCCAGGTGGCGCATGTCGCCGAGGACGGTCCGGCCTTCGAGTCCCTGCAGGTGCGGGACATCTTCGTGAAGGTCGACGGCAAGCGGGTGACCAAGCCCGAGGACGTCATCGAGGGCGTCGGGGAGCACGAGCCGGGCGACCCGGTGGAGTTCCTCATCGAGCGCGACCACAAGCGGATGACCGTCCGGATCCCACCGGAGGAGGTCGAGGGTGAGCCCAAGATCGGCGTCCACCTCGGCACCGGCTACGAGTTCCCGTTCGACGTGTCGATCACCGTCGACCAGTCCATCGGCGGGCCGAGCGCCGGGCTGATGTTCTCGCTGGCGATCTACGACACCCTCACGCCCGGCTCGCTGACCGGCGACGAGGTCATCGCCGGCACCGGGGAGCTCTTCGACGACGGCGCGGTCGGTCCGATCGGCGGGATCGAGCAGAAGATCGCGGGCGCCGAGGAGTCCGGGGCGCGGCTGTTCTTCGTGCCGCCCGACAACTGCGGCGACGTGGTCGGCCTCGACCCCGAGCTGGAGCTGGTGAAGGCCAAGACCATGCACGACGCCAGGCTGGCGCTGGAGGCCTGGGCCGAAGACCCCGACGCGGAGCTGCCGCGATGCTGACCCCTGGACGGGACTGACGTGGACTACGAACTGGACGTTGACCCGGCGTTGGCGGCGGCGGTGCTCGAGCTCGAGACCCACCACGCCACGACCGGATGGGACCAGCCGGCGAGCCTCTACGCGCTCGTCGACACCGCGGAGCTGGTCGCCAAGGAGCCGGCGCTGGCCTCCATGCTGGGGCTCGACCGCTCCAGCGAGCGGGGCTCGCTGACGCCGGTCCAGCAGGACCAGATGCGGGCGGACCAGCCGCTGGAGGAGGTGCTGCAGACGATCGTGTGGCCGGGCGGCGTGGTCGGCTGTGCGGCGGTGCTCGAGCGGCTCGTGCTGCCCCCTGACGCCGACGGCCAGGTGCCCGAGGACCCGGAGGAGGCCGAGGTGTTCGTGCGCGAGCACCCCGCTCGGCAGGAGGTCCGGATCGTCGCCGGCGTGACCCGGCACGGGGCGTCGTACTGTGCACTGCGCCTGCGGAGCCAGGACGACCCGAGCTCGGTGATGGGCGGCCCGGACCTGGTCCCGGGCCTGATAACGCTGCTGCAGGGCACCCTGGAGGACGAGGTGGAGGACGCGTGAGCGAGCTATTCGACGAGGAGCCGGCCGACGCGACGCCGCGCCGGCCCGGACGCCGGGCACGTGCGCTGGTGGTCACCGGCGTGGTGCTGGTGCTGGGGTTCTTCGCGCTGACCACGTTCGCCTCGGTCTACACCGACCGGCTCTGGTACCGCGAGGTCGGCTACTCCGGTGTCTTCTCGACGATGCTGTGGACCCGCATCGGCCTGTTCGTGGTCTTCGGTGGGCTGATGGGCGGCGTGGTGGCGCTGAGCATGCACCTCGCCTACCGGTTCCGGCCGCTGTTCCGGGCGCCCGGCGGCGACGGCAGCGTCGACCGCTATCGCGATGCCGTCACGCCGATCCGGACCTGGCTGCTCGTCGGCGTCGCGGGCGTCGTCGGAGTGTTCGCGGGCACCTCGGCGATCGGGCAGTGGCGCACCTACCTCCTGTGGCGCAACGGGGTTCCGTTCGGGGAGAAGGACGCGTACTTCGACCGCGACATCGGCTTCTACATCTTCGACCTGCCGTGGTGGCACTTCGTCGTCGACTTCGTGATGGCGGCGGCGATCGTCGCCCTGATCACCAGCGCCGTCGTGCACTACCTCTACGGCGGCATCCGGTTGCAGGTCGCGCACGACCGGCTCTCCGGCGCCGCCCAGGTGCAGTTCTCGGTGCTGCTCGGCGTCTTCGTGCTGGCGAAGGCGGTCGACTACTACCTCGACCGCTACGACCTGGTCACCGACGACCACGCGCTCTTCACGGGCATGAACTACACCGCCGAGAACGCCGTGCTGCCGGCGCGCAACATCCTGCTCGGTGTCGCGCTGATCTGTGCCGTCCTCTTCTTCCTCAACGTCTGGCGCCGCACCTGGCAGCTGCCCTCGGTCGGGCTCGCCCTGCTCGCGCTGTCGGCCGTGCTGCTCGGCATGATCTGGCCCGCCATCGTGCAGAACTTCCAGGTCAAGCCGTCGGAGGCCGACAAGGAGAACTCCTACATCCAGGCCAACATCGACGCGACCCGGTTGGCCTACGGCATCAACGACGTCGAGGACGAGTCCTACACCGCCGATCCCGCCGGCTCGGTGGACGAGGAGCCGCAGGGGGAGCGGGAGACCGCTCTGGAGCAGCTGAGCAACCAGCTGACCCAGGTGCCGGTGGTCGACCCCAAGCAGGTCCGCCAGACCTTCGAGCAGCGCCAGCAGGCGTTCGCCTACTACTCCGTCGCGCCCGTGCTCGACGTCGACCGCTACCTCCTCGACGGCAAGGAGACCCCCCTCGTGCTCGGGGTGCGCGAGATGGACCAGGAGGGCATCAACCCCGACGACCGCAACTGGTCCAACCTGCACACGGTCTACACCCATGGCGAGGGCATCATCGCGGCCTACGCCAACCAGATCTCCGGCAACGACGCCAACGGCAAGATGGTGTGGGCCGAGGGCATCGACAGCAGCAACGCCCTGTCGGAGGCCGGCGAGTTCGAGCAGCGCATCTACTTCGGCGAGCGGAGTCCGTCGTACTCCATCGTCGGCAAGGGTGAGCCGGGCGACCAGGACGTCGAGCTCGGCCTGACCCTGCCCGGCGAGGAGTCGGAGGAGGACGAGGACGCGGCGGAGGACCAGACGACGTACGACGGCGAGGGGGGCGTGCCGGTCGGCAGCACCTTCAACCAGCTGATGTACGCCGTGAAGTTCGGCGAGCCCAACTTCCTGCTGTCGGGGCGGGTCAACGGCAACTCGCGCGTCCTCTACAACCGCGAGCCGCAGAACCGGGTCGAGGCCGTGGCGCCGTGGCTGACGGTCGACGGCGACCCGTACCCCGCGGTCGTCGACGGCCGGATCCAGTGGATCCTCGACGGCTACACCACGACGGACCGCTATCCGAACGCGCAGCGGGAGTCCTTCGAGTCGATGATCGCCGACTCGCTGCAGCAGGAGACCGGTCTGCAGACGATCCCGACCGACGAGATCAACTACATGCGCTCGGCGGTGAAGGCGACCGTCGACGCGTACGACGGCACGGTCACCCTCTACGCGTGGGACGAGTCCGACCCGATCCTGCAGACGTGGATGAGCGCCTTCCCCGACACGGTGCAACCGAAGTCGGAGATCCCCGACGAGCTGATGGAGCACCTGCGCTATCCCGAGGACCTGTTCAAGGCGCAGCGCTACCAGCTCGCGAAGTACCACGTCACCGACGCCGGGGACTTCTACCAGGCCAGCAACCGCTGGGACGTGCCGCCGGACCCGGTGGCCGACACGAGCAAGCAGCCGCCGTACCGCGTCTTCGCCCAGACGGGGGAGGGCGACACCAGCTGGTCGCTGACCTCGGTGTTCGTGCCACGCGGCAAGTCCAACCTGGCGGCGTACATCGCCGTCGACTCGGACGCGACGTCGGAGACCTTCGGTCAGCTGGAGGTGCTGGAGATGACCGATGCCAACGCCCCCGGCCCGGGCACCATCTACAACGAGATGAGTCAGGACGACGAGGTCCTCGACCTGTTGCAGGAGTTCCGTGTCTCGGGCTCGACGCCACCGGTCTTCGGCAACCTGCTCACGCTCCCGGTCGATGACGGTCTGGTCTACATCCAGCCGGTGTACGCCGTGAAGGCTCAGGGTGAGGCGAGCTTCCCGATCCTGCAATACGTCATCGCGTCGTACGACGGCAACGTCGGCATCGGCGAGAACCTCATCGAGGCGCTCGCCGACTCGCTCGGAGTGTCCGCCGACGGCCCACCGGCCGGTGAGCCCGACGGTGAGGGCGGCGAGGGAGGCGAAGGCGGTGAAGGCGGCGGCGGGCCGGACCAGCCCGCCGGCACCCTCGACGAGCAGATCGAGGCCGCCCTGCGCGAGGCGCAGGAGGCGTTCGACGCTGCCGAGGCCGCCCAGGCCGAGGGGAACACCGAGGAGTGGGCCCGCCAGATCGAGATCGCCGAGGCGAAGATCGCCGAGGCCGTGCGCCTTGCCGACGAACGCGGCGAGCAGCCGACCGAGACACCCCCCGCCGAGGAGTAGGGGTCCCGATTTGGAGCGGGTTGGGCCATGCCGGTAACGTTTGATTCACCGACGCGGGGTGGAGCAGCTCGGTAGCTCGCTGGGCTCATAACCCAGAGGTCGCAGGTTCAAATCCTGCCCCCGCTACCAATGTGATGTCTCAGGACATCGGCGACAGTGGCCCTACGGAAACGTAGGGCCACTGCTGGTTTTCGGTGTTGGTCCTGGTGGTCGTCGGGTGGGTTGGTAGTCGCGGGTGGGGTCGAGGACGAGCTCGCGGAGGAGTTCGCCGGTGGCGGTGTCGACGACGCGGATGTCGAGGTCTTGGACGAGGATCCGGACGTAGGTTCCGGCGTAGGTCCGGCCGATGCCGATGTGGTGCAGGCGGCCGTTGTAGCGCAGAGTGACGCTGCCGGTCTTGCTGACCCGGTCGTCGCGGACACGGTCGTGGGTGTCGTTGCTGCGGTCGCCGGGGGTGGCCTTGGGGCGGGCGGCGTAGACGGCTGCGGGAGTGGCCTGGTGGGGCAGGGAGCGGTGCGGCCGGGTGGTGTTGTACTCCTCGGCGAACCGATCCAGCAGGGTCTGGAGTTCGGCGAGGGAGCTCGGCTGGTCTGGTTGGGCGCGGAGCCAGTTCTTCATGGTCTGTTGGAACCGTTCGACCTTCCCGCAGGTGGTGGGGTGGTTGGGTCGGGAGTTCTTCTGGGTGATCCCGAGCCGGCGGAGCTCGACCTCGAGCTTGGTCTTGCCGCCGCGGCCGCCAGCGAACCGGACGGTGTAGACCATGCCGTTGTCGGTCAGCGTGGACGCGGGATAGCCGTGCTGACCTGCGGTTCTTGTGAACGTGTCGTACACGATCGGTGCGGTGATCCGCGGATGGGCGCTGATGTGCAGCGCCATCCGGGAGTGGTCGTCGAGCCAGGTCAGGATCTCCACGTCGGCGCCGGGGGTGCCGTCGGGTTGGGTGAGCCGGTAGTGGGTGAAGTCGGACTGCCAGGTCTCGTTGGGCTGCTCGGCCTCGAACCGGATGTAGGAGGACTTCGGTCGCTTCGATGGGTCGGGGACGACCTGGCTGTTGCGGACCAGGATCCGGTGGATCGTGGCCCGCGACAGGACCACTCGATGGTGGTGTTCGAGGTGCCAGCGCACGGTGTCGGCGCCGGCGTCGTGACCGGCCTCGGGAGCTCCTTGCGCAGGCGCAGGACCAGGTCGACCGTCGCGGCCGGGGTGGCGTTCGGCGTGGTGTGCGGGCGCCGGGAACGGGGCTCGAAGGCGGCCTCGCCCTCGGCCTCGTAACGGGTCTTGAGCTTGTAGACCCAGGAACGGTGCACGCCGTACCGGGCGGCCACCTCAGCGACAGGTCTGGTTCTCGACGAACAGGGCGGTGATGACGAGCCGGGCCTTCGACATGCCCGACCCTCAGCCGGGCACTCGTTGTCTCCGATGACCCGAGACAGAGTGTCGCCGATGTCTTGAGACACCTGTCGCCGATGTCCTGAGCCAGCACACTGCCCCCGCTACCAATTTCAGGCTCGGAATCTACGGATTCCGAGCCTGAAAGCATTTAGAGATCTGATCAGGTGTCCAGAAACGGCTGAGTTATCCGGACCAGGCGCCGCTGCCGTGACCGGCGCCTACTCCTGAGCGCGTGACGCTGACCGCTCGCTGGTCGGTTGTCTCCATGACTGACCTCATCGCACCCGCCGCCCGCTTCTGAGGCCCGACGCCTCGACCTCGGCAACCTGTGACCGCGAGCCCAAGGCAGGAGAGGGCCCTATCCCTTGATGCGCTTGGTCTCGTACGCCCACATCGCGACCTCGACGCGGTTGCGGGCGCCGAGCTTGTTCATCAGTGCGGCGACATGGGTCTTCACCGTGCTCAGGGTGATGTGCAGCTCGTCGGCGATCTCGGCGTTGGTGCGGCCGCGGGCGACGGTGAGCAGCACTTCTTCCTCGCGTTCGGTGAGCGGCTCGATCGGCTGGGTCGGCGGGGAGGCTCGCTCCAGGCCAGCCAGCGTCGTGAGCAGGCGGCGGGTGATGTCGGGTGAGATGAGCGCGTCGCCGTTCGCGGCTGCGTTGATCGCCTGGACCAGCAGCTCGGGCCCGGCGTCCTTGAGGAGGAAGCCTCGGGCGCCGGCCTTGAGGGCGCCATGGACGTACTCGTCGAGATCGAAGGTCGTGATGACCACGATGGCCATGGGGTTCTCGACGCCTGGGCCAGCGAGCTGGCGGGTGGCCTCGACGCCGTCGATGCCGGGCATCCGGATGTCGAAGAGGCAGACGTCGGGACGCAGCTCGCGTGCTACGACCACCGCCTCGTGACCGTCCGTTGCCTCGCCGACGACCTCGATCCCGGGCTGCGCGTTGAGGATCATGGTGAGCCCGGTGCGGACCAGGAGCTGGTCGTCGGCGACCACCACCCGGATGGTCATCGCGGCACCTCCCGCGGGAGCGTCGCCTCGACGGTCCAGCCGCCGACCGGGTCCGGCCCGGCCTGGCAGGCGCCGCCGAGCAGCTTGGCTCGTTCTGCCATGCCGAGCAGGCCGTAGCCCACGGTGGTCGCGGGGCGGGCTGCTTCTCCGTCGTCGTGCACACGCAACCGTACGACGCCGACCTCGCCGGTGACCCCCACGGTGACCGTCGTGGCGTTCAGCGAATGCCGGATCGCGTTGGTGACCGACTCCTGACAGATCCGGTAGACCGCCGTCTCCACCGGTTGCGGCAGGCCAGCGAGGTCGCCGCTGCAGTGCACCTGGACGGCAGGGCTCATCCGGGTCAGCTGATCCAGATCGCTGATGCCCCGTTGCGGCCCATACTCGACTGGCTCAGGGTCGGCCGCCGCGCCGTCACGGAGCACCCGGACCATCGTGCGCATCTCGTACAAGGTCCGCGACGCCTCCGCCTCGATCACTGCCAGCGCCTCGACCGCCGAAGCCGGGTCGGTGGCTGCCACCGCCCGCCCCGCCTGCGCCTGGATCGCAATGGCCGACACGTGGTGCGCGACGGTGTCGTGCAGCTCGCGGGCGAGCTCGCCGCGCTCGAGCGTCCGGGCCTGCTGCACCTCGCGCTGGCGTGCAGCCGCGCGGTAGCGCATCGCGGCCCCGAGCGCGAACACCGCGACGAGCAGGGTGACGCCGCCGATCAGGTCCCCGAGGGTCGCACTGGTCGCGAAACCCAGGGCTGCCGGAACGGCGACGATCGCGGTCCCGACCAGCGCCTCGGGGCCGGAAGCCCAGCGGTACAACGCGTAGGGCAGCAACACGATGCCGGCCATGGAGTACAGCCCCACCTCGACGACGTCGTCGACGATGACCGGGATGTGCAGCACTATCGCGCCGCCCCAGCCGACCGCGGTCGCCAGCAGTGGATGGGTACGCCGCCAGAGCAGGACCGGGATCACCAGGAGCGCGACCACGGTGGCCAAGGGCCGCGCCGGTACGTCGGGGCGGAAGATCGCCTCGCCCACGGCCGTGACCAGCAACGCGCCGACCAGGGCCCAGTCCCACCACACCCGCGCCGGCGGGTCCGGGGCACGGGGCTCGGCAAGGATCGAGCGGATGAAGGCGGCGAGCACCTCTCCAGCCTAGGGAGCGGTGACGCTCGTCGTACGGGGCACAAGCATGAGCCGCTTCTCGTCCTTTCGGCCGAGGAGTCCCCCGCTCCTCGGCCCGATGTACGTCGCTCGCCGCCGGGCCACCGTGGAGGCATGTCGAATCTCCTCTACCGGCTCGGTCGGTCTGCTGCCACCCGGCCCTGCGTCGCCATCGGCGCCTGGGTCGTCCTCGCGCTCGTCGTCATCGCCTCCTCGGTTGCCTTCGGGCGCGATCTCGAGGAGAGCTTCGAGGCGCCCGGCCTCGACTCCTACCAGGCTGCGGAGCTGCTCGCCGAGGCCCAGGCCGACGAGGGCGGGGTCACCGCCCACGTCGTACTCGAGGCCCACGACGCTGCGGCGCAGCTGGCGCCGGTCGAGGCCGCTCTCGCGGAGCTCCCGCACGTCCTGAGTACGACGACCAGCGTCTCGCCGGACGGCACCATCGCACTCGTGCGCGTGCAGTACCCCGCGGTCGAGCACCTCGGTGCCTCCGACCTGGACAACCTCAAGGACGCCGTCGCCGACCTGCGCGAGGAGTCGTCGCTGACGATGGAGACCGGAGGCGATCTGTTCTTCGCGTTCGAGGAACCACCCACCGGGCTCGGCGAGGTCGCGGGGATCGTCGTCGCGATGATCATCCTGCTGATCGCCTTCGGCTCCTTCGTCGCGATGGGGCTGCCGATCGGGATGGCGCTGTTCGGTCTGGCCATCGGCGCCACCTCCATGAAGCTCGTGACCTACCTGGTCGACATCCCGGCGTGGGCTCCGCAGCTCGCGGCCATGGTCGGGCTCGGCGTCGGTATCGACTACGCGCTCTTCCTGGTCACCCGGCACCGCGAGAACCTCTCCCTGGGGATGCCGGTCGCCGAAGCGGTCGGCCGAGCCCTGGCGACAGCAGGACAGGCGGTGATCTTCGCCGGCGGCACCGTTGTCGTGGCGATCCTCGGGTTGCTTGTCGCGGGGGTCCCATTCATCACCGGTGGTGGGGTCGCCATCTCCGCGGTGGTGCTCGTGATGGTGCTCGCCTCGGTCACCCTGCTACCAGCACTTCTCGGACTGGCGGGGCACCGGATCAACGGGCGCCGGCGCACGCCGCACCAGCCGAGCACCGGCTGGTACCGATGGGGCGCTCACGTGACGCGCAACGCGACGGCGTACCTCGTCGGAGGAGCCGTCCTCATGGTCGCCCTGGCCGCACCCGTTCTCGCGCTCAACCTGGGCTTCCCGGACGACGGGACCAAGCCCGAGTCCAGGACCGAACGCCGGGCCTACGACCTGATCGCCGACGGGTTCGGCCCCGGGGCCAACGGGCCGCTGGTGATCGCCGTCGACATCTCGCGGGACCGGTCCGTCGTGGCGCCGCTGGCCGCAGCGATCGCAGCCGACCCGGGCGTCACCTCGGTCGGCGAACCGATCGTCGACCCCAGTGCAGGCGTGGCGACCCTGGTGGCGCAGCCGACGACGTCGCCGCAGGACGCGGCCACCCAGGAGACCGTCGCGAGGCTCCGCAGCGAGGTGCTCCCGACGGTGCTCGAAGGCTCCGCGGCGAGCGCCCATGTCGGCGGTCAGACGGCCACCTTCGCCGACCTCGGCGACCGGGTGCAGGAGCGGATGCCGCGCTTCGTGGTGGCCGTGCTGCTGCTGTCGTTCCTCCTGCTCACGGTGCTGTTCCGGTCGGTGCTGGTGCCGCTGAAGGCGGTCCTGCTGAACCTGCTGAGCGTCGGGGCGGCGTACGGCGTGCTCGTGATGGTCTTCCAGTGGGGCTGGGGGGCCGGCCTGATCGGCGTGGAGTCGACGGTGCCGATCGTTTCGTTCATCCCGCTGTTCATGTTCGCGATCCTGTTCGGGCTCTCCATGGACTACGAGGTGTTCCTGCTGTCACGGGTGCGCGAGGAGTACCGCCGCTGCGGCGACAACACCCGCGCGGTCATCGCGGGGATCGCCGGCACCGGGCGCACCATCACCGCAGCCGCGCTGATCATGGTGGCGGTCTTCTCGGGCTTCATCCTGGGCAGTGATCCCGCGATCAAGATGATGGGACTGGGACTGGCCACGGCGATCTTCCTCGACGCGACCGTCGTACGCCTGGTGCTCGTCCCGGCCACCATGAAGCTTCTGGGCGACGCGAACTGGTGGCTGCCAGGGTGGCTGGATCGGCTGCTGCCGGAGCTGGACTCTGCGTCGGTGGAGAAGCCCGTGGAGGTAGCGGACTCATAGGGGCCAGCGATGGGTAGCGACAGATTCGAACCCGCACCACTTGCGGCCCACTTTGCGCCCGCACCACTCGGCGCTCGGCGGGTATCCTGAGACTGGAGCGAGGGCTAATCCCTCACCACACCGTGCGAATCGGTAGCTTCCGATCCAGGATCGTAGTAGTCGCGACGGCCCGTGACGGCGCCCAGGTCCGCGCGCTGCTGCGGACCTGCCAACCGGACTGGTAGCTGATCGGGAGGAGCTCTGGCTCGGGGGACGGAGCTGCGGGGACGTCCGTCTCACGCGATCAGTGGTCCGCATCGCCGATGCGCGCCATGAGGGTGACCACGATCTTGCCGCTGGCCTTGCCCTGCTCGACGTACGCCATCGCGTCGATGGTGTCCGCGAAGTCGAAGGTGCGGTCGAGCACCGGCCGGAGCGTGCCGTTGTCATACAGTGCGGCGAGGGTCTTCAGCTGCGCACCGCTGGCCCGCATGAAGAAGAACGAGTAGCGCACGCCCAGCTTGCGGGCCTGACGACGGATCTTGCGGCTCACGACGGCCATGACCGGCTTGAGGAGGGGCTGACCGAGCTGGGCCGCGAAGTGCGGGTCGGGTGGGCCGACCACGCTGATCGCAAGACCGCCCGGCTTGAGGACGGTCAGCGACTTCTCCAGACTGGCCGCGCCGAGGGAGTCCAGCACGACGTCGTACCCGGACAGGACCTCGGCGAAGTCCTGCGCCGTGAAGTCGACGACCTCGTCCGCACCGAATGCACGAACCTTGTCGGCGTCCTTGGTGCTCGCGGTGGTCGCGACGTGGGCGCCGAGGTGCTTGGCGACCTGGATCACCGTGGAACCGAGTCCGCCCGCACCGGCGTGGACGAGGACCTTCTGTCCGGGCTTGACCTCAGCGACGTCGACCAGCGCCTGCCAGGCGGCGAGGGCGACGAGTGGTACGGCGGCCGCTTCCTCGAACGACAGGGAGGTCGGCTTGAGGGCGACGTCGTCAGCGTCGATGGCAATCTGCTCGGCGAAGGTGCCGATCCGCAGGTCGCGGGGTCGGGAGTAGACCTCGTCGCCCACTTGGAAGTCGCCGACGTCGGCGCCCACCTGAGCGACGACCCCGGCTACGTCGTGGCCGAGGGTGAAGGGCCGCTTGTACCTGATGAGCTGCTTGAACTCACCGTTGCGGACCATCTTGTCGAGCGGGTTGATGCTTGCCGCCCGGATGTCGACCAGGACGTCGCGAGGCCCGGCTGTCGGCGTCGGGACATCAGCTGGCACCAGCCCGTCGGGACCGTAGTGGGTGACGACGAAGGCCTTCATGGCAACTCCTTGGTAGGTGATGCCGCGGGACGGGCTCCCGCGATGGACATCGCGTTGGAGTACGCCGCGGCCAGGATGCGGTCCGACAGTTCGGGGTCGGTCACCGCGCGAGCGGCCTGGAGCGACCCGACGAGCAGCGAGAACAGGCCGATCGCGCGCTCGTTGGTCCGCTGCGGATCGCCGTCGTCGAGGTGGCGGGCGATCGCCTCGATCATCGAGCCGGCGCCGTCGGTGTAGGCCTCGCGGACGGCCACGTCGCACCGGCCGATCTCGTCCAGCATGGCTGCGGACGGGCAGCCGCCCGCGAGATCGTCGCGGTGGGCGGGGGAGAGGTACTCGCGGAGGAACGTCTCGACCGAGTCAAGCCCGGCCGGCAGGGAGTTGACGACCGCGACCTGGTCCTCGAGCTGCTGCGCTACGACCGAGGCGACCAGGGCGTCCTTCGAGGCGAAGTGTCCGTAGAAGGCGCCGTTGGTCAGACCGGCGTCGGCGACGAGCGTGGCGATGCCGGATCCGTCGATGCCGTCGCTCTTGAACCGACGGCCGGCGGTCTCGATCATCCGGCGGCGAGTGGCTTCCTTGTGCTCCGGGCTGTAGCGGGCCATGACGTGGATCTCCTTCCGAGCGGCTTGTCAGAACCATAGCATTACGATCATACTATTACGACCGTACTGCAATGACGAACTGGAGCATCCCATGGCCTCGCTCAACGACCCGCTCGAACTCCCGTCCGGCCTCCGGCTGCGCAACCGCATCGCGAAGGCCGCACTCAGCGAGGCCCTCGGCGACGCCGACAACTCGCCCGACGAGCGCATCGTGACGCTCTACCGACGCTGGGCGCAGGGCGGCTACGGCCTGCTGATCACCGGCAACGTCATGGTCGACCGCGCGCACCTCGGCGAGCCAGGCAACATCGTGATCGAGGACGACCGGGCACTTCCGCAGCTCACGGCGTGGTCCAAGGCCGCCCATGACGGGGGAGCGGCGATCTTCGCCCAGCTGAACCACCCGGGCCGTCAGTCGAACCTCCTCAATATTGGCCACCAGCCGGTCGCGCCCAGCGCCGTACCCCTCGCCCTGCCGGGCGCGGCCTCCCCGCGAGCACTCACCACCCCCGAGATCGAGGAGATCATCGAGCGGTTCGCCACAGCCGCGGAGGTCTGCGAGGACGCCGGGTTCGACGGCGTTCAGATCCACGCGGCCCACGGCTACCTGGTCACCCAGTTCCTTTCGCCGCTGACCAACCTGCGCGACGACGAGTGGGGCGGCGACCCGACCCGGCGGATGCGCTTCCTGCTCGAGGTCGTACGCCGCGTGCGCGACCGCGTCAGCCCGGGCTTCGCCGTGGCGGTCAAGCTCAACTCCGCCGACTTCCAACGCGGCGGCTTCAGCGAGGACGACTCCCGCGCCGTTGTCGCGGCACTCGCCCAGGAGGCCGTCGACCTTATCGAGATCAGCGGCGGCAACTACGAATCGCCGGCCATGTCTGGATCCGAGTCGCCGTCGACGAGGGCGCGCGAGGCCTACTTCCTCGACTACGCCAGGTCCGTACGCCGCGAGGCTGGCCCGGTGCCGCTGGCAGTGACCGGCGGTTTCCGTAGCCGGGCCGGAATGGAGGAGGCGCTCGCCGCAGGTGACTGCGAGGTCGTCGGGATCGGCCGCCCGACGGTCACCACGACCGATGCGGCCTCAGCGATCCTCGGCGGCCGCACAGACACGCTGGCCACCCACGAGATCGAGACCGGCATGCGCCGGGTGATCGGCCGGTTCGCGGACCTGAAGACCCTCGACGGTGTACTCAACCTGACCTGGAACGCCGACCAGATGCACCGTCTCGCCCGCGGTCTGGAACCCGACCTGAGTCGGGGCCCGTTGGCGTCGGCGCTGTCCATGTTGCGGCGCAACGGACGGATCTCCCTCAAGCCCCGGCGCGGTGTCGCATGACCCGCCAGGCCTTCGACCTTGCCGGCAAGGTCGTCTTCGTCACCGGTGGCAACGGCGGCATCGGCAGCGCCACGGCGCGCGAGCTGCTGAACCGCGGCGCGCGGGTGGTCATCGCGGACCTTGACCCGTCGACGCCGGTGCGGGCCGCCGAGCTCAATGCGCAGATGGCGCACGGGTGCGTCGCGGACGTCCGCGACCGGGCCTCGCTCGACGCTGCCGTCACGCAGACCCTCGATCGGTTTGGGCGCCTGGACATCGTGATCGCCAACGCCGGCCTGCTGGCGAAGGCGGCAACGCTGCGCAACACCCCGATCGCCGACCTGGAGTCAACCCTCGCGGTCAACGTCATTGGTGTCGCCAACACGGTGGCCGCTGGTCTGGAGGCCGTGATCGCGAGCAGGGGCCAGATAGTGCTGATCAGCTCGGTCTTCGCGTTCGTCAACGGCATGGGGACGATCCCGTACGCCATGAGCAAGGCGGCCGTCGAGCAGCTGGGGCGGGGGTTGCTCGTGGAGCTCGCGGACCACGACGTGTCCGTCCTCACGGCGTACTTCTCGCTGGTGCAGACCGACATGATCGCCCGCGGCGTCGACGAGGATCCGATGGTCATGGAGCTGCTCGGCACGCTCCCGAAGGCCATGCTCAGGCGGATCACTCCGGCTGTTGCTGCGACGGCGATCGCCGACGGACTAGAGGCCCGTTCCAGTCGCGTCATCCGTCCGGCCGTGTGGCGTCCGGTCTCGGCGATGCGGGGGCTGCTCGGGCCCGCGCTCGACGCCCGGTTCGCCACCGACCGCCGCATTCTCGACGTGCTCGCGCGGCTCGATGCCCGCGGTGTCGCCTCGCCCGACCCTGAAGCAGCAAAGCCCGCACCCCGTCAGCCCGCAACTCGAAAGAAGGTACGCGCGTGACCACCTGGAAGAACACCCCGAACAAGACGATCGACGTCAACGGCACCTCGTTCGCCTACCGGGAACTCGGCAAGCACGGCGGCGTACCCGTGGTGCCCGTGGTGTTCCTGCATCACTTCACCGCTGTGCTCGACGACTGGGACCCGCGCGTCCTCGACGGCGTCGCGTCGCAGCATCACGTGATCGCCTTCGACAACCGCGGTGTCGGTGCGACCGGCGGCAAGGTGCCCACCGAGATCGAGCAGATGGGTGCCGACGCCATCGCCTTCATCCGTGCGCTCGGGCACGAGCAGGTCGACCTGATCGGCTTTTCCCTGGGCGGCGCCGTTGCCCAGATGGTCGCCCTCCAGGCTCCCGACCTCGTACGCCGCATGGTCGTCGCCGGCAGTGGCCCCCGGGGTGGCGGTGGCATCTGGAAGATGCCCTTGATCGTCGGTGGCGCCTACGCCAAGGCGTTCCTGATGCGGAAGGACCCGCGCCACTTCCTGTTCTTCCCGCGCACGACGGCCGGCAAGAAGGCAGCCAACGCCTACTTCGACCGGCTCGCGGAGCGCAGGACGGGTCTGGACAAGCCGGTCTCGTCGCAGGCGCGCCTCGCGCAGCTGCGCGCGATCACCAGCGCCGGCCTGCACCCCGCCGATGACCTGTCACGCATCAAGATTCCGGTCTTCGTCGCCAACGGTGACAAGGACCTGATGGTCGCCAGCGCGCACTCCAAGGACATGGCGGCTCGCCTGCCCGACTCCCGACTGCGGATCTACCCGGACTCCGGCCACGGCGGCGTGTTCCAGTACCACCACGAGTTCGTGCCGGAGGTCCTGGATTTCCTCGGCTCGCCGTCGGCGTCCGCGGCGTCTTGAGGGGGCGGCGATGAGCGGGCCGGACTTCCTGACCGTCGACGCCTTCCTGCGGCCGCCCGGTGGGCGGGTCAGGTGGGGGCGCGACGTCAGGCGCGCGATCGACAGCGGCATCGATGGTCTGCGTGGCGCGACGGTGAACTACGCCAACAACGGCACCCACTCCCTCGCGCCGCGCCTCCTTCCGGGCGGCCGTGCCCTGGTCGCAGCGTGGGAGTCAGTGGAGGCGGCCGAGGCCGCTTTCGCCGGCCCCCTGCGCCGTACCATCGACGGCCCCGGCCGGTTCAGCCTCGACAGCGAGATCGTGCGGGTGAGGATCGACTCCGAGTCCGAGCGCGACCACTGGCATGGCTGGAGGCCCAGCGCGAACGGCGCGGAGCCGCTCGTCGACGGTGAGCCCATGGTCGCCATCGTGCACGGCATCCTCCGGCGTGGCCGGCTCGTCGAGTTCCTGCGCAACAACCTGCACGCGGCGAGCCGGGCCGCCCACCACCCCGGGCATCGCGGCAGCATCGACATCTCTGCCCGGTTGCCGTACGAGCACACCTCGATCAGCTTGTGGAAGACCTACGGCCTCGCCCAGGACTTTGCCTACAAGAAGGGCGGCCACGCCAGCGCCATGACGCACGCGCTCAAGCAGAAGACCCATCGCGTCGGTGTCTTCCTGCAAGCCCGGCCGCTGGCCTGCACGGGAACGCTCGGGATCGACAAGCCGCCGTACCCGCACCTCCCGGAGGCGCGGCGCGCGGGGATCTAGTGCGCCGGTAGATCTGGCGATGTCAGCTGGTGATGACCAGCTCGTCTTCGGCGACCCGGTGTCCGGCGGTGCACTGGAGGACGACGCTCACTTCGGAACCGCAGTGGTCATGGAGGCTCGTCGGTCCGCCCTTGTCGGGGGAGTGCTTCAGGCTCCACTGGCCGAGCGCGATCAGAACCGGCAGCAGGTCGTGGCCACGCTCGGTCAGGACGTACTCGTGGCGGGTGCGCTGTCCTGGTTGCCGGTAGGGCCGGCGCTCGAGTAGGCCGTGAGCGACGAGCTCCTTGAGCCGATTGGCCGTGACCGCTTCGCTGAACCCGGTGAGTCGGACCAGGTCGTCGAACCGGGTGGTGCCGTAGAACGCCTCGCGCAGCAACAGGAACGCCGAGCGGCTCCCCACGACCTGGAGCGTGCGGTCGATGGGGCACCGGTCTCCGGCGGGGCCGCGACGGCGAGCAATTCTTCCGGCAACGTGCAGAGGCATGCGCCCATGGTAGACGCTGACTTGCGGTGGCCATAGTCAGACCTTAGGATCTCTGGCTATGGAAGCGCGAAGTCAGGTAGCGAACCTGACCCCGTCCCGTGTGGCGTCGACGCGCAGGGTCCTGCTCATCACGGTCGGGGCTGCTTTCCTCTCCAGTCTCGATCTCTTCGTCGTCAACGTGGCGTTCGACGAGATCGGCAGGGACCTGGATGTCGGAAGCGCTGATGGCCCGTCGGCCGCAGACCTGAGCTGGGTCCTGAATGCGTACGCCGTCGTCTATGCCGCCCTGCTGGTGCCGTTCGGGCGGCTGGCCGATCGTTACGGCCGGCGGCGGCTGTTCCTGCTCGGGGTCGCGGTGTTCACTGTTGCGAGTGCGGCCTGCGCGGTTGGCGGTGACGTGTGGACCCTCGTAGCCTTCCGCGCGCTGCAGGCGATCGGCGCCGCGGCGATGACCCCGACCAGTCTCGGGATCCTGCTGGCGACGTTGCCTCCGGAGCGCCGCCTCGTCGGGGTGCGGGTGTGGGCCGCTGTCGGTGCAGTGGCGGCGGCCCTCGGTCCAACTGTCGGCGGCCTGCTCACCGAGCTCTCCTGGCGGTGGGTCTTCCTGATCAATCTGCCGGTCGGCCTGGTGATCCTCGTCTCGGCGATCCGGGTGGTCCGCGAGGCGCCGGTCGACGATGACGCTCCGACTCCCGACATCCTCGGCGCCGGCCTCATCGCGGCCGCCGCCGGACTGCTAGCCCTCGGGCTGGTCAAGAGCCACGAGTGGGGCTGGGCGACAGCGCAGACCTGGACAGCGTTGGGGCTCGCGATGACGGCAGCGATCCTCTTCGCGAAGCGTTCGTCACGGCACCCGGCGCCCGTGATCGAGCCCGCGCTGCTGCGGGTCAGTACCTTCCGCTGGTCGCTGGTCGCGATGTTCTTGTTCAATGTCAGTTTTGCCGCGAACCTGCTGGTCGGGGTGCTGTGGCTGCAGCAGGTCTGGGGGTACGGCGTGCTGCGGACCGGTCTCGCCGTGGCCGTCGGGCCGCTTCTGGTTCCTGTGACTGCCGCAGTCGTCCAACGCCTCGTACCGTCGGCTCGACCGAGCCGGCTGGTCATCGCCGGCTCGGCGATCTGTGCGTTGGGTTGCGCGCTCGCCGCGGTCCGAATGGGGGAGTCGCCGGCGTACGCCCTCGACTACCTTCCCGCGTGGGCGATCGGGGGCATCGGCGTCGGTCTGGCGCTGCCCAACCTGATGGCCGGATCAACCCACGACCTCCCGGCGTCGATGTCGGCGACCGGCAGCGGGGTGGTGACCATGGCCCGGCAGATTGGCTTCGTGGTCGGGGTCAGCATCCTGTTCGCCCTCGTCGGCGACGCCACCGGAGCGGCGGCCGTCGACGGGTTCCGAACGACGTGGGTTGTCGCGGCCGCCGTACTCCTTGTTGCGGCGTGCGCCGCCGCTGGCATGCACAGCCGCATCGCCGGGGACCCGCCTGCAAGCCCGTAGCGTCGGCGTCTTCCTACAAGTCCGGCAGTGCCGGAGACTCAACGCATCCCAGCTGATCAGGGACCGGTGAGCACTTCAGTCGTGTCGCGGGTCCAGGGCAGCTTCGCAAGGTCAGGCGGGGATCCCCCTGGGTAGCCTCTCAGCGTGCTGATCACGACGCGGAGGTACACCCCGCTCACCGGCGGTTGCCTCGCAGTCCTCCTCCTGCTCTCCGGCTGTGGTGATCAGGAGCCGGCCGGCGCGTTCGACACCGACCCGCGCAAGGTCACCGAGCGCAAGATCACCGAGCGCGCTGTCTCCGCCGACGCCGAGCTCGCGTGGAGCGCGGAGCTGCCCGAGGAGCACCAGGTCGTCGAGCAGGCGACCGACGTCGGCGACGGGGTGTTCGTCCACTTCACCGCCGAGCACGAGGACCAAGACGACCCGCGCACCGCTGCGGTCTACGACGACGACGGCGACCTGCGCTGGAGCGTCACCCACCGCGATCTCTTCGGTGCCCGCGTGTCGGAGTCCGGCGGCCAGGTGTTCCTCGAGCGCGGCGACGGGCTGCAAGCCGTCTCCATCCGCGACGGCGACGAGGTGTGGGACCTCGACGACAGCGGGCGCGTGGTCGACCAACGTGGGGACGTGCTGGTGCTCAGCAAGTACGACGAGGCAGACATCTACGGGTTCACCCAGCTGGTCGACGCGTCGTCGGGCGAGGAGATCGCCGAGGTGTCGGGTGACCCGGTCGCGGTCGGCGATGACTTTGTCACCGTGTCCGACGACGACCTGGTCCGCCAGATCGCGCTCGACGGTGAGGAGCTGTGGACGAGCGACGAGCCCGCCGGCGAGCCCAGCGGCGGCGAGCTGGTGACGGCAGCCGCGGGCAACGGGTTCGTCCTGGTCGAGGACACCAGGCACGAGCAGGACAACGTGCAGCGCGCCTACGACCCGGCCACAGGTGAGCAGCTCTGGCACGTGCAGGGTGTCTGGATCCTCGGCGCCGGCCCCGACGGGACGGTGCTGGCACTCGACACCAACTACGACACCAGGACCAGGCAGGACCGCCCGGACGAGCTGGCGCTGTTCGCCGCCAGTGGTGAGACTCGGCGCGTGGCTGTCGGCGACCTCGGCCAGTCCACCGTGGACCTGGGGTACGTCGAGGTGGAGGGAGTCGGCTCCGTCTTCGTCGAACCCCGTGCGGGGCGGGTGTTCGATGCCTCGCTCGACGAGGTGGCCTTCGACGAGCCGGTCGCGGACCTGACGGTCGACGGCCCGTACCTGATGGCTACCTCGGATGTCGGCGAAGCGGCGACCGAGTTCACGCTCGCGTCGTGGGAGGGCGAGGCGACGCTCACCGTGCAGCTCGACGAGCCGGCGAACGGCCTCTGGGCCCTCGACGGAGGGGTGCTGGTGCAGACTCTGGACGACGAGATCCAGCTCTACCGCTGACCCAGCCACTGGCCCGTCGCGGGGTCAGAAGCTCGTCGTGCCTCGAAGGCTCGATGGTCGGCCGTCGGGGTCGTAGAGGGTGCGGTACGCGGCGCGCGCCCAGAGCCGGGTGCGGGCCGACAGGGCAGCGGGCACGTGGAGACGCACACGGCTGCCGGAAGCACCTACCCGCTGGGTCCACAAGGCCATCGCGCCGCTCGGGTCTGACAACCGCGGGTCGTCCTGCTGGAGGCCGAGGTGCTCGGCCCACAACGACGTCCGGACGCTTCGGGGCAACTCTCCGTCGGGATCGACGACCGCGCAGGTGAGCTCGGAGTCGTGGGTCCAGGAGCGCAGGTTGAGGTTGTCGGAGCCGATGGTCATCCAGTGGTCGTCGACCACGCACACCTTCGCGTGCACATAGATCGGCGTCCCCGCGGCGTTCTCGAGGTCGAACATCGCGAACCGCTCACCGCCCGCCTCGCGCAGGAGTTCCCAGGCCCGCCGCTGGCCGAACATCATCGGAGGTCCGCCGATGCGGTTGTCCTCCTCCGGGAAGCGCGGGACGACGGCGATGACGTGCAGCTCTGGCTCGCGTCGCAGGGCGTCGGCGAGCGCGGCGGCCACGACGTCGGACCAGAAGTACTGGTCCTCGACGTAGATCAGCCGTCGAGCCCGCGCGAACGCACGCGAGTAGCCCCTCGCGATCGAGCGCTCACCTTCGGGTGCGAAGGGGTACGCCGGCCGCTTGGCCGGATACGTGCGCAGGATCTGCACCTGATGTGGACCAACCTCGGGGGGTGGATCCCAGCGCTCCGGCAACTGCTCGGGATGTCGCGGCATCTTGGCCAGCCGGTGAAGGACAGCGCGGTAGGGGTTGCGGTGGTCGAGCGGCGCGGGGTCGTCCCAGCGTTCCGTGAACGTGTCGAGCACATGCGCAACCGCAGGGCCACGAATCTCCGCCATCGCGTCGTGCCACGGCGGGGTCGGTCCGTACCGCTCGTCCAGCGGCGGGGCCTGCGGATCGCCCGCGTGGGCCGCGTCGTCGCGACGACCGTGGCAGAGGTCGATGCCCCCGACGAACGCGACGTCCTCCTCCGGCCGCCCCTTCCGTCGTACGACGAACAGCTTCTGGTGGTGCGACCCGCCGCGGCGCACCCTCTCGTCGAGGAGTGCCTCCCCGCCGCTCTCGTTGATGACGGAACCGAGGTGGTCGTTCTCCTCGCTGTTGAGCTTGCCGGGGTGTGAGCGCCACAACAGCGCCCGGACCTCGACGCCGCGACGACCCGCTGCCGCCAGGAGCTCGCCGACGGTCGGGCCGTCCTCCGTCATCCGTTCGTCGGTGTCGCCGCGCCAGTCGGTCAAGAAGATCCGGTCCCCGGAGCCGGTCGACCCGATGACATCCAGAAGGCGAGCGAAGTAGTTGGCTCCGTGGACGTGCGGCACCACGAGATTGCCCGAGGTCCAGGCGCGCTCCGCGGCGGGAAGGAACCAGTCGCTCACCTGCTCAGGCTCGCAGCAACGGTGGGGATCGTCCATGGCTCTCTGGCCGGGACGCAAGGCGGTTCGGTCTCGGCAAGGCGTCGTTCGGAGAAGGGATCAGGATCCTCACGCAGGCGTGGGGTGAGTGGCAGGGCCCGGCCGGCTGATCACGCCCGCAAGACCTTGTCCATCGGCTTGCCCTTGGCGAGCTCGTCGACGAGCTTGTCCAGGTAGCGGATCTTCTGCATCAGCGGGTCTTCGACGTCTTCCACGCGCACCCCACACACCACCCCGGTGATCGACGAGGCGTGGGGGTTCAGCTGCGCGTCGGCGAAGAAGTCCTCGAACGTCGTGCCCGCGTCGAGGTGGCCGCTCAATGCCGACTCGTCGAAGCCGGTCAGCCACAGGATGACCTCGTCCAGCTCGGCCTTCGAGCGCCCCTTCTTCTCCACCTTCGTCACGTAGTGGGGATAGACCGAGGCGAAGCTGGTGGTGAAGATCCTGCTCATGTCGGTCAGCGTAGAAGGTCGTCGGTCCGTGCTCGCCAGGTCCGCCCGGATCGCTTGCGAGTCGGCACACGACCGCCGCTGGATTGGCCAGCGCCGGCTCGGCGACGTAACGTCGTGGAACGATGAGCCCAGTCGACAACGCGACCATCCGTCCCATCGAGCACCACGACCTCGACACGATCGTCGATCTCAACCAAGGCGCCCTGGAGGGCGTCGGCCCTCTGGAGAACGAGTCACTCGCCCTGCTGGTCAAGCAGGCCGACCAGGCACTCGTCCTGGATGACGGCGGTGACATCGCCGGCTTCGTGATCACCCTCCCGACCGGCAGCGTCTACGACTCGTCCAGGTACGAGTGGTTCGAGGACCGGCTCGAGGACTACGTCTACCTCGACCGGATCGTGGTCGCGGAGACGCACCGGCGCCAAGGTGTCGCGTCCCGGCTGTACGACGCCATCGAGGCCGATCTGCCCGTCGCGCTGGAGGTCTA
Source organism: uncultured Actinomycetota bacterium (assembly GCA_963830735.1). Taxonomy (GTDB): domain Bacteria; phylum Actinomycetota; class Actinomycetes; order Propionibacteriales; family Nocardioidaceae; genus Nocardioides. The sequence continues at coordinate 2,043,766 of CAWHNG010000002.1, read as the reverse complement.
CGACACCAACGTCCCGTCGCTGGAGTTCCACCGTCGGCGCGGCTACCTGAAGGTCGGGGAGCTTGAGCACGCCGGCAAGACGAACCTGATGCTCGTCAAGGCGAGCTGACCTGCGGGGAACCGTGGGATCCTCGGTGTGTGCTGCTGCGTCCACCGAGGAGACGATCGCGATGACCCCTTACGGCATCGTGATGGGACGGTTCCAGCCCCTGCACCTCGGCCACATCGAGTACTTCGAGGCGGCCAAGGAACGCTGCGAGCGTCTGTTCATCGGCATCACCAACCCGGATGCCGCGCGGGCCACCATCGACCAGGCCGACGCCAAGCGCTCGCGGGCGGAGAACAACCCGTACACCTACATCGATCGCCACCTGATGATCGAGCGTGCGCTGCTGGAGCTCGGCTGGGCGGCTGGGTCCTTCTGCCTGATGGCGGCGCCGATCACGGACCCGGAGCGACTCGTCTCCTACCTGCCCCCACCTGCGATGTCCGAGTTCTTCGTGACCATCTACGACGAGTGGGGGGAGCAGAAGGCACGCGAGATCACGGCACTCGGCTACGCCACGACGACCTTGTGGCGGCGTACCCACGACGAGCGGCTCACGTCAGGGACGTTCGTCCGCGACGCGATCCGGAGCGGTGAGCCGTGGGTCCACCTCGTGCCGACCGGTGTGTCGAGCTACCTGATCGAGAACAACCTGACCGAGAAGTTCTAGGTCGGACCATGATCGATCTGGCCCACGAGGTGGCCGACCCAGCGCGGTACGGCTGGAAGGCGCACTACCTCAGTCGCCTCCTCGATGAGGGCTTCTCCGTGCCCGGCGCACTCGCGATCGCTCCCGACGAGACCCCCGATGCCGCGCGTCTCGATCCCGATGTCGCCTACGCCGTGCGCAGCTCCGGTCTTGCCGAGGACGGCCGCTCGGGCTCGTACGCCGGGCACTTCACCACGCACCTCGACGTCCGTGGCGCCGACGACGTGCTCGCGGCGATCGACGACGTCCGTGCGAGCGGCGCAGGGGAGATGCCGATGGGTGTCGTCGTCCAGCAGATGGTCGCGACGCCGACCGCGTCCGGCGTCGCATTCTCCGTCCACCCCGTGACGTTGGCCCGCGACGTCGCGGTGGTGTCCTGGGTGCGCGGGCTCGGCGACGGCCTCGTCAGCGGCGCGCTCGACGGCAACGATCTCGTGGTGAACCCGGTCGACGGCACCGTGGCATCGGGGGAGTGGCCACTCGGCGAGGGCCTCCTCCACGACATCACCGACGTCCTCGCCCGTCTGCAGGACCTCCTGGGGCAGCCGGTCGACGTGGAGTGGTGCGTGGCGGAGGACACCGGGGCACTGGTGCTGCTGCAGGTCCGCCCCGTCGTGCTGCCAGCGCCCGGCGTCATCGGCCTCGACACGGTGGAGGCGTTCGCCGGCCTGCCCGGCGGGATCGCTGCGCACAGCAAGCTCGCCCTGCGCGCGGAGGCGGTGCTTCTCGGCGTACCGATGTCGCGGGCGCGGGTCATCGTCGCCACGCAACCGGGTGGCGTGCCCGAGGTCCTGCCGTTCCCGGTCGGCGAGCGTTCCGCGGGCCGGAGCGTCGTACTCCTCCATCCCGCCCGGATCGCGGGCCGGATCGTCCGGGAGTTCGCGAAGGACACCGAGGTCGATGTCGACTCCGTCGTCCGTGGCAGCGCGCGCCACACGATCCGCCAGGAGCCCGACCGGACCGATGCCGCACACTCGATCGCGCACCTGTTGGGAGTGGGCCTCGAGCGCAGTGCCCTCGCCGGCGTGATCGAGCAGGAGATCCTGCGGGCCTATGCGACGGGTATCCTCCGCCGTGCCAGCGAGGGATACCTGGTGGAGGTCGCGCTCGGTCACTTCGTCCCCAAGGGGTACGTCGAGACATCGGCCTTCGCGCTGGCGAAGGACCTGACCGTGACGTTGCGCAGCGAGGCGCCTCAGACCAAGGCGTTCCACTTCATGAACGGCCACGTCGTCGAGGAGAGTCCGCCGGACGAGCAGCTGTCGTTGAGCGACGCGGACCTGCAGCGCCTGGTGCGTGCGATGGAGCCCATCCTCGAGCTGCGACCGGTCGCCGCGCTCGAGTTCGGGCTGCTCGGTGATCGGGGCGGCGCGCTGGCGCCGTACCTCATCGACGTCGCGGACGCCGATCGACCGCGACCCTGTCCGTCGCCGATCTCACCCGCGGTGTCGTGTCCGCAGGTACGGCGGCCGGACGCATCGTCGACCTGAGGGTCGACGGTGCTCACGAGGACCTCAACGCCCATCTCCACGACACGGTGACCGGAGACGCTCCAGTGCTCCCCGTCGTCTTCATCGCCGGGCACGCCTCGATGGACCTGCTGCCGATCGTCCGCGCGGCGCACCCGTCGAGTGGCTTCGTCTTCGAGGCGGCGTCGCTGCTGGCGCATCTTCCCGTGGTCCTTCGGGAGCGGGGCCTCGCGGCGGTGAGGATGCCTGCTCACGCGATCGACGCACTCATCGACGGGGCGGGACAGCTCGCGATCAACACGGCAGATCCCCAGATGGTCGTTCCCCGGGAGGCACGGGAGGCATGAGGCTGGTCACGAGCTACGTCAACCCCGACCTCGACGGCGTGGCGTGCGCGGTCGTCTACTCGACGTACCTGTCGGGCGGCGACGTCGTGCCGCGGTTCGTGGGGAGCCTGACCGCCGAGACCGTCGGTGTCCTCGCTCGCCTGCAGGTCTCCGACGTGATCCTGCTCGACGCCGACGACCTGCCCGAAGTGGACGAGGTCGTCCTGGTCGACTGCCACCACCCGGCGCAGCTGCCGCACGTGGACGACCTGGAGACCGTCACCCAGGTGATCGACCATCATCCCGACGGCGACGCAGCCGCGTTCCCCAACGCCCTGCTGCAGAACGAGGCTGTCGGCGCTGCGGCGACGCTGGTCGCCGAGCGGGTCGCGCTGCGTGACGAGGCAGGCCTCGCCGGTCTGACCGCCGAGCACGCCGCGCTCCTCGCCTGCGCCATCGCCTCCAACACGCTCGACTTCGCGGCTCCGTCGACGACGGACCGCGATCGGGCGACGTTCGACGCGCTCGCGTCCGTGGCGGCACCGGCGGTCGCTCTCGAGGCGCTCCTCGGCGACATGCGCGGGTGGCGGCAGTCGTTCCTCTCCCGATCGACCGACGAAGCGGTGGGTCAGGACGTGAAGATCGTCGAGAGCGCGTTCGGCGCCGTGGCGGTGTCACAGCTCGAGGCGGACGGCGCCGGCAGGCTGCTCGACCGGCCGGACCTGCGCGCCGCCGTCGAGCGCCTGGCGGAGCGTCCCGGGGTGGTCGGATCGCTGCTGAGCCTGGTGGACACCGCCGCGGGCACGACCACGCTGGTGAGTCCGGACGCGCAGGTCCGCGAAGCGCTGATGTCGCTGTCGCCCGACGTGGTCGACGAGCTCACCCTGCGCCTTCCGATCGTCGCGCTGAGGAAGACCCACATCATCCCGGCACTCACCTCGAGCTGATCGGCGACCCGAACCGACCGACGGAGTCCACTGCGCCACCACCGGCGCCCTGAGTACCGTGGTGGCATGGGCAGGTCACCGATGGCTGGGCGGCGCTGCCGGCTGCCCGGCTACGACTGCTGTGACGACGAGAGCCGAGTGGTCTGAGAGCTGACGCCCCACCGCGTCAGCCGAGCACTCGCGTCCGTCCACTCGTCTGCCTGACCGGAGTCACAGCCATGCCCGTCCCACCATCACACCGTCATGTCCTGCTCCTCGTCGCCGCCACCGCCTGCTGGGGTGTCGGCACCGTCCTGAGCAAGCAGGTCCTCGACCGTGGTGTCGCTCCACTGACACTGCTGGCCGTCGAGCTCGCATCCAGCGCCCTGCTCCTCCTGCTCGCCACGCTGCTTCTCGGGGTGAGGCCGAACGCGTCGCCGCCGATGCTCAAGCTCGCCGCCCTCGGCTTCCTCAACCCCGGCCTGTCCTACGCGCTGGGGTTGCTCGGACTGGTGAGCATCACCGCCAGCATGTCCGTGCTGCTGTGGGCGACCGAGCCGGTCCTGATCATGCTGCTCGCCGTCCTCGTGCTGCGGGAACGGGTCGCACTCGCCACCGCGATGGCGGTGGCCGCGGCCATGGTCGGTGTTCTGCTGGTGATCTACCGCCCGGGTGCGTCCGGCGAGACCATCGGCGTGGCACTGACCGCGACCGCGGTCGCTGCTTGCGCGTTCTACGCGGTGCTCGTTCGCAGGCTGCTCCTCGACGACAGCTCGGTTGCCGTCGTCCTCGTCCAACAGGCAGCCGCCCTGTGCTTCGCCGTGGTTGTCGCGGGCATCGCCTCGGTCATCGGCGCCGCCGACCTGGGCCTGCCGGAGGACGTCGCGACGTGGGCACTCGCGGTGTCCTCCGGCGTCATCTACTACGGGCTGGCGTTCTGGCTCTTCGTGGGCGGTCTTCGAGGTGTGCCCGCCTCCGTGGCCGGGAGCTTCCTGCCGCTGATCCCCGTGTTCGGACTCGCCGCCGGGTATCTCCTCGGCGACCGTCTCCTCGACCGTCAATGGGTCGGCGCAGCCCTGGTGGTCCTGGCCGCGGGAGCGGCCGCGATCGTGCACGTCTCGCGTCCTCCGGAAGGCACCGGCGAACCTCGGTTGCTCACCTGACGGCAAGGGGCCTTGTCGCCAGACCGAGCGGCCGCTCCGCGAACGCCGGCTCCGCAGCGACCTCGAAGCATCGGTTGACGCTGCTCTCGCCGAGCTCGCGGTCGACGTACTGCTGGACGTCCTGGAGTGACGCTGCCTCCCAGAGGCAGACGACGCGCGAGGCGTCGGTGGCGGGGTAGAACTGGAGAACGCTCACGCCCGCGGGCGCGTCGGTCGCAGTCTGCAACCGCTCCCCACGGGGGAATGCCTGCTCCGGGTCGATGATCTCGTGAATGGCGATGACGTACATGACGGCCTCCTAGGTCGTTGCTCGATTCGGTTCCGCCACGCTACGAAGGCGGGCCGGCCCGTCGCATCGCGCGCGATCACCAACCTCAGCGGGCGGCCGGATGGTCCGTTCGGACCACGCTCAGAGGATGCGGTGGTCGAACGCGTAAGCCGTCGCGGCGGCGCGGGAGGAGACGCCGATCTTGGCATAGATGTTCTGCACGTGACGCGCGACCGTGTGCTGGCTGACGACGAGCCGCTCCGCGATCTGCTGGTTACCGTGACCCGCGGCGACGAGCCTGAGGACCTCCACCTCGCGCGGTGACAGCACCGACCCGGCGACGGGGAACGCGTGCTCGACGGCAGCCAGCTCGCGCACGGCCCCGAGGCCGGAGAACACCTCGCGCGCCGCCTCGGCCTCCATCCGCGCCGACTCGTCGTCGCTGAGGGCACGGCACGCCAGCGCGACGAGAAGCCGGGCGCGCGCCGCCTCCAGCGGGGCGTCCAGGGCGTCCCAGATCTGCCAGGAGTGCCGCGCCGACTCGAGGGCTGCGACACTGTCTCCCTCGGCGAGGGAGACAGCCGCGCGTGCCGCACCTGTTGCCGCTCGCAGGGCCTCGGTGCCCCACGACGCCGCGATGGTCGCCAGCTGGTCGCTCGCTGCACGCGCCGCGTCGAGGTCATCGTCGACGATCATCACCTCGACGTACGCCGGAAGCAGCGCGGCCCGCTGCAACGGCTCCACCCGCTCCAGCATCGCCCGGCGGATCATCGCGGCCGCCACGTCGGGTCGGCCCTCGGCGAGCCGGAGGAGGGCGGCTCCAGGGTCGGGCGGACAGCCGTGCCGGCTTGCCTGCCGGTAGCAGTCGTCGGCCTCGCGCAGCCGTCCCTGCAGCCGGTGCACCTCGGCCTGGCAGTAGTACGCCTTGCCGAGCGCGATCCGGTTGAGGGCCCCCGCGGTGTAGGTCTCGGCCGCCCGGCGGGCCTGCTCGAGCGCTCCCGCGGGGTCGCCACCGAGGTGGCTGAGCTCGGCACGGTGGACCAGGCAGAGGCCGAGGTGGGAGACCATCTGCGGGCGACCTCCACACCACGTGGTGAGCGCGTCGGTCCACTCGCGCGCGTGGCGGAGCTCGGTGGCCTCCCGGGCGAAGTCGACGGTGTTGCAGAGGACGATGCCGGTGACGACGGGGGAGAGGGAGCCCGCCTCGACGGCGACGAGGAGCTCGTCGACCAGCCGCATCGCCTCACCGAGCCGGCCGAGCTTGACCAGCGCCCGCGCCTGGTCGTCCCGGGCGAGCCAGGCGAGGTCGAGGTCGTCGTACTCCTCGCCGATGGCGGCGGCCGCCCGGGCAGTCTCCAGCCCGCCGGCCCAGTCGCCCGCGCCCATCTGCCGGAGCCAGACCGGGATCAGCAGGTAGCCGCGCTCGACGCACTGCTCGTCGGACCCCGCAAGGAGCCGCTCGCCCGTCGCGAACCAGCCGTCGGCACGTGCGGGCTGGCCGCGGAAGAGATGGCTGTGCCCGATCCACCAGGTGCAGCGGACCGCAGCCGGCGTCCGTCCGGCGTCGAGGTGCGTCCGGTGCGCACGTTCCAGCGCGGCGACGTAGAGGTCGTCGCGTCCGAGCATGTACGCCGCCCGGCCGAGCCGCTCGAGATCGTCGCCGTCGAGCACGATCTCGTCGTCGACGTGGGAGAGGAGCCGGAAGGCGTCCTCCCAGCGCTCCGCGGCGTACGCCGCACGCCCGTCCTCGAGCGCCGGCGGCTGGGGCACCATGGCCGATTATGGTCCGCCACGGCGTCCCCGGGGCAAGGAAGAACCCCAGGTCGCCGAATCTCAAGGCCAACCGGTCGTCAGCGTGCCGCGACCACCATCGGCTCGCCGGACTGCCGTACGACGGTGGCGCTCAGCACGAGCGCTCCGGCGGCGACGACGGCGAGCCCGATGAGCCCGAACGCGTAGCTGCCGAACGCTCCGTAGAGCGACCCCATCAGGAGCGGTGGGACGAAGCCGCCGAGGCCGCCGGCAGCGCCGACGACACCGGTCACGGCGCCCACCTTGTCCGAGGGCGCGCGCTGCGCGACCAGGGTGAAGACGGCTGCCGACGCGACTCCCAGGGCGGCTGCCATGGCGAGGAAGGCGACGGTCCCCGTCGGGATCAGCCCGGGAGTGGCGGCCTGGACGGCGCCGCCGATCGACACGACGCCGAACACCAGGGCCAGGACGCGGACCGGATCGATCCGGTCCGAGAGCCAACCCCCGATCGGCCGCATGATCACGGCGACCATCACGAAGCCGGCCATCCGGTTGGCGGCGTCGGCGGGGGCGAGGGCGTACGCGCTCTTCAGGTACGTCGGCAGGTAGACGCTGAACGCCACATAGCCACCGAACCCGACGGCGTACAACGCCGCCGCCTGCCAGGTGATCCCGAGCCTGGCCGTCGCCATCAGGCGGGCGCCGACGGAGCCGGTCTGGACGGCGCGGCCCGGTGCGTCCCGCAGCGTCACCGCCGCCAGGACGCCGTACGCCGCCAGCACGCCCGCCGTGATGAGGAAGGGCGTCGCCGTACCGCTGGCGTCGGCGAGTCGCACCGTGGTCAGCGCGCTGATCGCGGTCCCGCCCATGCCGGCCCCGAAGACCCCGAGGGCGAAACCGCGCCGCTCCGGCGGGAACCACGCGCTCACGAAGGGGACTCCGACCGCGAAGGCGGTGCCGCCGATCCCGAGGAAGAATCCGCCGACCAGGAGCGCGGCGAAGCTGGAGTGCCCGACGAGCCCCACGAAACAGGACCGGGAGGATCGTGGCGAACGAGACCACCGGGAACATGACCCGGCCGCCCCAACGATCGGTGAGGGCACCGACCGGGATGCGACCCAGCGACCCGACGATCACCGGAACGGCGACGAGCAGTGCCTGCTGGAACGCCGTCAGGTGCAGAGCCACCTTGAACCCTGGTCCCAGCGGCGAGACCAGGGCCCACGCCCAGAAGTTGACCGCGAACCCGACTGTCGCGACGGCGAGCATGCGGTTCGCCGTCCCAGGGTTGTGCACCTGGGCATTATCGGCGGCGGCTCCGGTGGCGACCTGGGCGATCCGCCCTGTGGGCATGGTGTGCCCGACGGGTCAGTTGAGCTGGGGCGCGGTCACGTCCGGAGCTGCTTGACCGCCTCGACGACCAGGGGATCGTGCTCGCCGCCCTGGTCGACGGCGGCAGCGAGCTGCTGACGCATCCGCGGATCCCAAGTGAGGCGGATGTGGTTGGCCACCGCGGCTGCCCCCTCGTCGTCCGACAGGTAGGTGAACTGAGCGGCGATGTCGTGGGCCAGCCGGACGGCGGGCACTTGGGTCCCGTGGCTCATGCTCCGGCCACCGTTGCGGGGACCTGCAGGTCGGCGGCGTCGGCGCTCTCCGGGGTGCCGCGGAGGGCGACCTGGACCGCGGTGACCTTGTACTCGGGGCAGTTGGTGGCCCAGTCGGAGTTGTCGGTCGTGACGATGTTGGCGCCTGACACGGGGTGGTGGAACGTCGTGTAGCAGACCCCGACGGGCATCCGCTCCGCGATCATCGCGGTCAGGCTCGTGGTGCCGGCCCGGCTGGTCAGGGTGACGGTGTCGCCGTCGCTGATCCCGCGGACCTCGGCGTCGTGCGGATGCAGCTCCAGGATGTCTTCCGGGTGCCAGGCGACGTTGTCGGTACGACGGGTCTGCGCACCGACGTTGTAGTGCGCCAGGATCCGTCCGGTCGTCAGGATGAGCGGGTACTTGCGGGTCGATCGCTCGGGGCTGGGGACGTACGGCGTCGGGACGAACCTGCCCTTGCCGCGGGTGAAGTCGACCGTGTGCATGATCGGGGTGCCGTTCGGTGCATCGGCGTCGACCGGCCACTGCATGCTTCCCTCGGCGTCGAGCCTCCCGAAGGAGACCCCGGCGAACGTCGGCGTGGTCATGGCGATCTCGTCCATGATCTGCGCCGCGCTGTCGTAGTGCATCGGGTAGCCCATGGCCTGGGCGATCTCGCAGACGATCTCCCACTCCTGCTTCCCGGTCTGGGCCGCCATCACCGGTCGGACGCGGTTGATCCGGCGCTCGGCGTTGGTGAAGGTGCCGTCCTTCTCCAGGAACGAGGTGCCGGGCAGCAGCACGTGGGCGAACTTCGCGGTCTCGTTCACGAAGAGGTCCTGCACCACCAGCAGCTCCAGTGCGGCCAGCGCGGAGTGCACGTGGTTGGTGTCCGGGTCGGACTGGGCGATGTCCTCACCCTGGACGAACAGCGCCCGGAACGAGCCGTCGATGGCGGAGTCGAACATGTTCGGGATCCGCAGCCCCGGCTCGTTGAGAAGGCTGGTGCCCCAGAGGTCCTCGTAGACGCCGCGGGCGGCGTCGTCGGAGACGTGCCGGTAGCCGGGGAGCTCGTGGGGGAACGACCCCATGTCGCAGGAGCCCTGCACGTTGTTCTGGCCGCGCAGCGGGTTGACACCGACGCCGTCACGCCCGATGTTCCCGGTGGCCATCGCGAGGTTCGCCAGGGCCATCACGGTGGTGGAGCCCTGCGAGTGCTCGGTGACCCCGAGGCCGTAGTAGATCGCGCCGTTCGGAGCGCCGGCGTAGAGCCGGGCCGCCTCGCGCACCAGCTGCGGGTCGACCCCGGTAATGTCCGCGACCGCCTCCGGGCTGTGCTCCTCACCGGAGATGAAGTCCCGCCACCGCTCGAAGTCCTCGCAGCGCTCGGCCACGAACTCCTCGTCGACCAGACCCTCGGTGACGACCACGTGGGCGAGGGCGCTGACCATCGCCACGTTCGTGCTCGGCTGGATGGGCAGGTGGAGGGCGGCCTCGACGTGGGGGCTGCGCACCAGGTCGATCTTGCGCGGGTCGATCACGATCAGCTTGCCGCCGGCGCGCATCCGCTGCTTCATCCGCGAGCCGAAGACGGGGTGGCCGTCGGTCGGGTTGGCGCCGATCAACAGCATCACGTCGGCCTGGTCCACGGACCTGAAGTCCTGGGTGCCGGCGGACTCGCCGAAGGTCTGCTTCAGGCCGTACCCGGTGGGGGAGTGGCACACGCGCGCACACGTGTCGACGTTGTTGTTGCCGAAGGCCGCCCGGACCATCTTCTGGACGACGTACACCTCTTCGTTCGTCGTCCGCGACGAGGTGATCGCGCCGATCGACCCGACGCCGTGGGCGGACTGGATCTCCAGCATCCGGCGGGCGGTGAAGGCGATCGCCTCCTCCCAGGACACGGTGCGCCACTCGTCGGTGAACGACTCGCGGACCATCGGCGCGAGCACGCGGTCGGGGTGCGAGGCGTAGCCGAAGGCGAACCGACCCTTCACGCACGAGTGGCCCTCGTTGGCGCCGCCGGCCTTCTCCGGGACCATCCGGACGAGCTCGTCGCCGCGCAGCTCGGCGCGGAAGGAGCACCCGACCCCGCAGTAGGCGCACGTGGTGCCGACCACGCGCGTCGGGACGCCGAGGTCGACGACGGACTTCTCCTGCAGCGTCGCGGTCGGGCAGGCCTGGACGCAGGCGCCGCACGACACACACTCGGAGTCCATGAAGTTCGTGCCGCCGGGGGAGACGGTCGTCTCGAAGCCGCGACCCTCGAGGGTCAGCGCGAAGGTGCCCTGCACCTCGTCACAGGCGCGGACACACCGTGCGCAGGCGATGCACTTCGACATCTCGAAGTCGAAGTAGGGGTTCGAGGAGTCCGTCGGCAGGTCCAGGTGGTTGGCGCCCGCGTCGACGCCCGAGCCGTACCGGACCTCGCGGAGCCCGGTCACGCCGGCCATGTCCTGCAGCTCGCAGTCGCCGTTCGCCGAGCACGTCAGGCAGTCCAGCGGGTGGTCGGAGATGTAGAGCTCCATCACACCGCGCCGCAGCTTGCCGAGATTCTCGGTCTGGGTCTTGACCACCATGCCCGCACGCACCGGCGTGGTGCACGAGGCAGGCGTGCCGCGCATGCCGTCGACCTCGACCACGCACAGACGGCAGGAGCCGTACGCCTCCAGGGAGTCGGTGGCACACAGCGATGGCACATCGATGCCGGCGACCCGCGCCGCCCGCATCACCGAGGTGCCCTCGGGCACCGTCACGGGGATGCCGTCGACCATGATGTCGACGTCGACCCCGGCGACCTCCGGCGTGCCGTAGTCGGGTTCCTTGATCAGGCTCATCGGACAGCGTCCTTCCCTTGGAAATCTTCGCCGAAGTGTTTGACCGCGCTGCGGACCGGAAGCGGCGTCAGGCCGCCCATCGCGCACAGTGATCCGTCGGTCATCAGCTCACACAGGTCCTCGAGCAGGACCAGGTTCTTCTCCCGGTCCACGCCGTCGCGGATCCGGTCGATCGTCTCGACGCCACGCACCGCGCCGACGCGGCACGGCGTGCACTTGCCGCAGGACTCCGCCGCGCAGAACTCCATCGCGAAACGGGCCATCCAGGACATGTCGACGGTGTCGTCGAACAGCACGATGCCGGCGTGGCCGATCATGGCGCCGGCGGCGTCGAACGCCTCGTAGTCCGTCGGCAGGTCGAACTGGTCGGCGGGGATGTAAGCCCCGAGCGGGCCACCGACCTGTGCGGCTCGGATCGGCCGGCCGGACGCCGTACCGCCTCCGAGGTCGTTGACCAGCTCCTCGAGCGTGATCCCGAAGGCCGTCTCGAAGACGCCTCCTCGAGCGATGTTGCCGCCGAGCTGGAAGATGCTCGTGCCCCGCGACCGTCCGACGCCGAAGTCGGCGTACGCCTTGCCGCCCTCGGCCAGGATGTAGGGCACAGCGGCGAGCGAGAGCACGTTGTTGACCACCGTGGGCTTGCCGAACAGGCCCTCGAGCGCCGGGATCGGCGGCTTGACCCGGACCATGCCGCGCTTGCCCTCCAGGCTCTCGAGCATGGAGGTCTCCTCGCCGCAGATGTAGGCGCCGGCACCGACCCGGACGTGCATGTCGTAGGAGAAGCCGGATCCGAGGACGTCGTCCCCGAGCCAACCCTGGGCGCGGGCGATCTCGATCGCCGCCCGCATCGTGGCGACGGCGTCGGGGTACTCCGAGCGGATGTAGACGTAGCCCTCGCTGGCGCCGACGGCATAGGCGGCGATCGTCATGCCCTCGATGAGGGTGAGCGGGTCACCCTCCATCAGCATCCGGTCGGCGAAGGTGCCGGAGTCGCCCTCGTCGGCGTTGCAGCAGACGAACTTCAGCGGGCCCTCGGCCTCGTGCACGGTCTTCCACTTGATCCCGGTCGGGAAGCCGGCGCCTCCGCGGCCACGAAGCCCGGAGTCGGCGACCTCCTGCACGACCTCGGCCGGTGGCCGGGCGAGCGCGGCTCGTAGTCCTGCCAGGCCGCCGTGCTCGACGAACGCGTCGGCCGACAGCGGGTCGATCACGCCGACTCGTGCGAACGTCAGTCGCGTCTGCCGGCGCATCCAGGGCAGCTCCTCGACCAGACCGTGCCCGTCGGGGGCGTTCCCGTCGAGCAGCCCGGACGCGACGAGTCCGTCGACGTCCTCGGGAGCGACGGGGCCGTAGCCCACCCGGCCCTCCGGGGTGTCGACCTCGACCAGCGGCTCCAGCCAGAGCATCCCGCGAGAGCCGGTGCGCACCACCTCGGCGCCGGCACGTTCCAACAGTTCGGCGACCTCGTTGGCGCCGACGGACAGCGCGGCGGAGTCGCAGGAGACGTAGACACTCACGAGCGGATCTCTCCCATCAGGGCGTCGAGGCGAGCGTTCGAGACTCGACCGTGGAGGCGGCCGTCGACCATCGCCGACGGGCCGAGGGCACAGTTGCCGAGGCAGAACGCCTCGTTGAGGCGTACGCGACCGTCGTCGGTCACCCCGTCCCCCTCGAGTCCGAGCGCCTGTCCGGCGTACTCGTAGAGCTCCTGCCCGCCCAGCGACTGGCAGGCCTCCGCGCGGCAGACGAGCACCGTGTGCTCGGCCGGCGTGCGCCGGAAGTCGTGGTAGAAGCTCACGACGCCGTGGACATCAGCGATGGAGAGGTTCAGCAGCTCGGCCAGCAAGGGCTCCACCTCGGGGGGGACGCACCCGAGCCGCTCCTGGATCGTGTGCAGGATCGGCATCAGTGGACCCCGGTCTCCGGCGTGTTCCGCGACCGCGGAACGGGTGCACTCCTCGGCAGCTGCCGTCAGAGCCGATGTGATGTTCGTCATGTCGGCCACGTTCGCCACGCTAGTGGATAGACCGGTCAGTCTGTCAACGAGGTCCGGCGACTGTCGCGATTCACCACTTTGATCATGCCTGGCGGGGTCCATAACGCCGGTGGCGTGGGGTCGATCTGTGCGACTGTGCGGAACGCGCGGATGAACTATGCTGCCGAGCATGGGTAGTCGGAGTGTGGTGTCTGGCGCGACGGTTGACGGACGATCACGGCGGTCCCCCGCGGATCGGCTGCTCGACACGGCGACCTCCTTGTTCGACCGGGAAGGCATCCGTGCGGTCGGGATCGAGCGCCTCATCGCCCAGGCGGACGTCGCGCGGGCCAGCCTCTACCAGGCGTACGGGTCCAAGGACGCGCTGGTCGTCGCCTACGTGGAGCGCACCGACCGCACCGACCGGGAGCGCTACCAGCGCGCGGTCCGCGGACTGACGGACGACCCGGCGGCGCGGATCGCCGCCTACTTCGAGCTGGCCTCGAGCAGCATGCGGAAGAGACGCTTCCGAGGTTGACTCTATTTCGAACGCAGCCACGGAGTTTCCGGAGGCATCGCACCCCGTTCATGAAGCGGTCGCCGCACACCGCGCATGGCAACGGACAGAGTTCACGAAAGCGGCAGAGCAGGCTGGCGTCGCGGATCCGATCCGCCTCGGCGGTCGACTCCAGCTTCTCTACGACGGCGCTCTCGCCGGCGCCAAGGCCGCGCGAGAGGTCAGGCCGATCACGGAGGGGGCCGTGTTGGCGGCCGTGCTGCTCGCCACTGCGGAGGCCGGCTCGGCGCCCGCAGCCAGGCAGCAGGAACCGCTCGCCATCTGACCCTGCGGGCAGGCCGACCCGAGCACGTCAGCGCGACGTGATTCCGACCAGGTCGGCGCTGACCCGCCACAGGCGTGCGGCGAGGTCCGCGTCGGTACTCCGCTTCGAGGGCCGTCTCGGCCGGCTGTGGGCGAAGTAGCGGGCGGTCACCCCGTCCAGGTCGGGAGCGGATGCCACCCGGATCGACGTGGCGGCGCCCCGGGTCGGGCTCATCATGAAGGGCCGCAGGAACGGGACCAGGAGCCGTTGGATGCCTCCGGGGTCGCCGGCCCCGAAGGAGGTATTGACGACTCCCGGGTGCACGGCGTTGGCGGCGACCCGGGTGCACCGCAGCCGCCTCGCGAGCTCGTCGCTGAACAGGACGTTGGCGAGCTTGGACTGGTCGTAGGCGCGGGCGCCGGAGTAGCGCCCCTCGCCCTGGAGGTCGTCGAAGTCGATCCGTCCGTGCGCGTGTGCGTGCGACGACACCGTCACCACCCGCGCGGAGACGCTGCGCTTCAGCCGGTCCAGCAGCAGGTTCGTGAGCAGGAAGGGCGCCAGGTGGTTGGTGGCGAAGGTCCGCTCCAGCCCGTCGGCGGTGACGTGGCGGGTGTTCCAGAAGCCCCCGACGTTGTTGACGAGTACGTCGATCCGCGGAAGCCGGTCGAGAGCCTCGGCCGCGAGTCGTCGTACCTCCGACTGGGACGACAGGTCGGCGACGAAGATCTCGACCGTCGCTCCCGTGGCCGCCCGGATCGCCCGGGCCGCATCGTCGGCGCGGGCGGCGTCGCGTCCCGTGATCGCGACGTTCGCGCCCATCGCGGCCAGACCGTTCGCCGTGGCGAGCCCGATGCCCCCGGTGCCGCCGGTGACCAGCACGGTTCGTCCGGCCATGGAGGTCATCGGACTGCCCGGGTCGTGCCCGGGCCGCCGTACGCAGCGGGCGTGAACCCCTTGACGAGCAGCCAGATCGCGAGGGTGACCTCGAAGATGCCGCCGGGGACCAGCAGCACGAGGCTGATCGGGAGTCCGAACAGCTCGGCGCCGGCGCCGGCCATGTGCAGCGCGTAGCCGACCAGCCCCCAGGCCGCGAGCCACCGGGGGAGCAGCCCGCTCCGGTAGAGCAGGGCGCAGAGGAAGAGGCAGCCGAACCCGAGCGAGAGCTGGCCGATCTGGTAGGCCGTCTCGTTCGCGTCGACCGCGAGCGACCCGAGCGCCTGGGCGCTGTCGTGGCCGAGCTGATCTGCCTGGTCGGCGAGCGGGATGACCATCAGCAGCGCCAGCACGCCGACCGTCATCATGGCCATCTCGAAGACCATCGTGGCCAGGTAGGCCACCGCGGTGCGCTTGCCGTGGCGCTCCAGGACGGGGAAGAAGAACACCGCCTTGCCGATGTCGACGGCCGTGGTCGCGATCATCAGGAACGCCCCCAGCGCCAGCGTCGTCTCCTTCGCGCCGACGCCGGCGAGGAAGTCGGGACCGTCGACGACGGACGTCACCAGGATCGACCCGGTCCCGTAGACGAGGAAACCCGCCAGGAACAGCGCTCCGATGACGCGTGAGGTCCACATCCGGGAGCTGGTGCGCGGCTCGTCGACCTGGGTGGGTACGGCGCCGCGATCGCCCGAGATCGGTGGCGTTGCGATGGTGGTCATGTGTCCTCGTGTCCTTGTCGGGCGATCGAATGGGAAGGGATTCCTCAGATGGTGATGGCGACCTTGCCTCGGACCTGTCCGGCCTCGAGATGGCGCATCGCCTCGGGGACCTGGTCCAGGCGGTAGGTGCGGTCGATGCTCGGCGTCACCTGGCCGGCCTCGAAGAAGCCGGCCAGCCGGGCGAGGTCGCTGGCCCGCTCCTTGGAGACGAGTACGGCGAACCGCTGGCGCACGAGCATCGACAGGACCAGGGCGCGCAGGCTCCGGTTCATGCCCCCGGTGAGGTTGCCGCCGTCCTCGCCGCCGACGAGCACCGCGGTCCCCGTCGGCGTGAGGGCGCGCCGCAACCGCGACAGCCCGGCGTTGCCGGCGATGTCGAGCACGAGGTCGTAGTGGCGGGTGCCGTCGGCGAAGTCGTCGCGGGTGTAGTCGACGACGTGATCGGCGCCGAGCGAGCGGACCAGGTCCAGCTTCGCGGTGCTGGCCACGCCGGTGACCTCGGCGCCGAGCGCCTTGGCCAGCTGTACGGCGTAGCTGCCGACCCCGCCGGATGCCCCGATGACCAGCACCGTCTGGCCCGCCTCGACCCGACCCTGGTCGCACAGCGCCTGCAGCGCGGTCCCCGCTGAGATCGGCACGACGGCGGCCTGCTCGAACGACAGGCTCGTGGGCTTGCGGGCCAGCTTGTCCGCACGGACGACGGCGTACTCCGCGAACGAGCCGCGGCCGACGCCGTACACCTCCTCGCCCGGCGCGAAGCCGGTCACCTCGGACCCGACGGCCTCGACCGTGCCGGCGAGGTCGCGCCCCGGCACCCGGTCCTTCGGCCCCCGGAAGCCCATGCCCGCGATCCGCATCAGGTAGGGCTTGCCCGTCATCAGGTGCCAGGTGCCGCGGTCCAGTCCTGCTGCGTGCACCCGGACCAGGACCTCGTCGGAGGCGACCTCCGGGAGGGGGATGCGCTCGTGGCGCAGGGCGCCCGCGTCGCCGTACCTGTCCTGGACGATCGCTGACATCGCAGCCGGGGCTGCGTCCCGCGAGCCGAGATCGGGTGACGGTTGCTGTGCAGGGCCGGCGCTCATGGCATCCTCGTGTCGGTGGCAGTAGTACTTAGTACGAGACGCTACAGTACAAAGTACGAAATCACCATGGCTCGAACGGAGAGTGTGATGTCCGAACCTTCGGAGGACAGCCCGGCACGGCCGCGCCTCAGCCGGGAGCGAGTCCTGCGGGGCGCGATGGCGGTGGCCGACGCGGGGGGAATCGACGGCCTGACGATCCGCTCGCTCGCCCAGAGCCTGGGCGTGAAGCCGATGTCGGTCTACTACTACGTCGCCAACAAGGACGAGATCCTCGACGGCATCGTCGACCTCGTCTTCAGCGAGATCGAGCTGCCGGAGGTCGGTGGGGACTGGCGTGCGGAGATACGTCGCCGCGCGGGCTCGGCGCGACAGGTGCTGCGCGCCCACCCCTGGGCGATCGGTCTGATGGAGTCACGGACCAGTCCCGGTCCGGCGACGCTCCGGCACCACGACGTGGTCATCGCCACCCTGCGCGCCGCGGGCTTCTCGCACGCGCTGACCGCCCACGCCTACGCGCTGCTCGACAGCTACACCTACGGGTTCGCGCTGCAGGAGGCCGGCCTGCCCTTCGAGGGATCGGACACGGTCGGCGACGTCGCCGAGCCGATCATGGAGCGGTTCGCCACGGGTGAGTACCCGCACCTCGTGGAGATGGCGACCGACCACTACCTCAAGCCCGGCTACGACTTCGGCGACGAGTTCGAGTGGGGGCTCGACCTGATCCTCGACGGCCTCGCGAGGTCGAAACGGAGTGCCTCGCGAGGACCCCGTCGTTCCTAGGCCTCGCCGAGGTCCCGCTCGATGGCCGCGATGATCTCCGGCCGCAACCGGGCCGCGGAGATGACGGCGTCGACGGAGCCGACCTCGACGGCGCGATGGATGTCGTGGACACCGTCGAACTCGCCGGCGACTTCGCCGAGCTTCTCGGCCCGGACGGACGCTCGCAGCTTGGCGAACTCCACCACCAGCCGGCCGCGCTCGGTCCCGGTGGCCTCGGCCAGCGCCTGCTCCAGCGCCCGCACCTGCGGGTCCTTCGCCGTGCGCTTGTCCACCTCGCCGGCGAACACCACCGCAGCCGCGGGGGCTCCGCCGATCACCGACGCGAACGAGCCGTCGAGGGCGAGCACGGTCATCCGCGGGTTGAGCGCCTTGGAGAACACCACGAAGGCTCCGCCGTGGTAGCGCGAGATGACGCAGAACACGATGGGGCCGTCGTAGTTGACGATCGCGCGGCCGATCTCTGCGCCGTACTCCAGCTGGAGGTTGCGCATGGAGTCGGGGGACCCGTCGAAGCCGGACAGGTTGGCCAGCACGACCAGCGGGCGGTTGCCGCTCGCCGCGTTGATCGCGCGGGCAGCCTTCTTCGACGACCGCGGGAACAGCGTGCCCGCGGTGTAGACGTCCGGCCCGTCGGTGGGCGGGAAGCCCCGGCGCGGGACCGGCTTGGACTCGATGCCGAGCAGGCAGACGGGATGGCCGCCGAGGTGGGCGTCGAAGACGACCGCCGTGTCGGCGTCGGCCATGCCCGCCCAGCGTTCGAGGGTGGCGTGGTCCTGGTCGGCCACGGCCCGCATCACGGTGCGGATGTCGAAGGCCTTCTTGCGGTCCGGGTTGGTGGTCGACGAGAAGATCTCGCCGACGGTCCGGAAGTCGCTGCCCGCCTCGTCGTGCAGGGACGTCGTCACGTCGCGGTCGCTCGGGTCCGTCGTGGTGGTACGACGCGGGCCGGCCTCCCCGG
This sequence comes from uncultured Actinomycetota bacterium, assembly GCA_963830735.1. Classification (GTDB taxonomy): domain Bacteria; phylum Actinomycetota; class Actinomycetes; order Propionibacteriales; family Nocardioidaceae; genus Nocardioides. The sequence continues at coordinate 2,025,416 of CAWHNG010000002.1, read as the reverse complement.
GCGCGACGTAGGTGTGCTCGTAGTGCCTCATCAGCACCTTGAACGCGCCGGCCAGGTCGGGTGCCCAGTACTGCGCCTGCCCGTTCGGGCCCATCACCCGGTCGTAGCCGCCGATGCCGAAGTTGTCCTCGGCCGACACGCCTCCGGAGAAGTCGAGGGACTGCTTGCCGGTCAGCACCATCGCGCTGTCCGGCGTCATCACCAAGATGCCCTTGGTGTGCATCAGCATCGTCGCCTCGGCGTTCCAGTAGGGCTGGGCCCCGACGTTGATGCCGGCCACGACGACGTTGATCTCGCCGCCGTCCTGGGTGAACTCCACGATCCGGCGCAGCGCGGCGGCGACCCAGTCCATGTTCTCCGTGCCGGAGTCCATGGAGATGCGGGCACCCGCCGACAGCGCGAACCACTCGAGCGGGACGCCCATCTGCTCGGCGAGGTCGAGGGCCGCGATGATGCGAGCGCACTCGGGCTCCGACACGGCGCCGAGCGCCTTGGTCGGGTCGCCGCACAGGATGACCCGGGTGACGCCCTCGGGATGGAGGTCGGTCGGCGTGGAGACGACCGCGACGATGATGCCGGCCTTGTTGAGGCCGCGGGGACGGTCGACGGGCACCAGCGCGCCGGTGTCGTCGAGGTCGTGCTCGACCAGGGTCCCGCTCGGGCCGGTCAGCATCGCCGCGAGCTCGTAGGGGTAGACCAGGCCGCGCCGGCGGGCGCGCTGCACCTTGCTGCCGTAGTCGTCCAGCGGCTTGAGCGGCTCGGTCGGCGGCTCCTCGATCGTGGAGGAGACCCCCGCGCCGGGCGCAGCGGAGAACCGGATGCAGAGCGGGACCGGCGTGCCGTCGGGGCCGGCGACCCGGCCCTGGGCGGTCACGGCCGCGATGCCGGCGCCGTCGGTGAGCGGGGTGATCTTCGCCTGCAGGCCGGTGAGCTGGTCGAGGTCGGCCTCGACGACCGGCCACACCTGGACCCAGACCTCGTTCAGGTCGAGCTTGGCGCCGTCGGCGCCGCGAGAGGTGCGCGCGCGGCGTACCGCCTCGAGGCAGTTCTCCACCGCTCGTTCGGCGTGGGGGAGGCCGACCACCCGGCCGTCGTCGTCGCGGACGACGGCGAGCTGGCGGACCTGGGCGAGGGCGATGAGTCGTCGGTCGGCCGGGTTGTCCCGGGCGACGCACTCGTAGAGGAGGACGTCCTCGGGTGCCGCGATGCGGGTGACGTCGAAGTCGCGCAGCCGCCAGAGGTTGAGGCGGCGGCCGACCATCGGATGCACGCCGTGCACGAGGTCGTCCTCGACGACCCCGCCGGCCGGGTCCGGCCGGAACGTGAAGTAGTCGACCGGTCGGCCGGAGCCGGGGCAGACCGCGACGGTGACCCGCCTCGCGTCGCCGGCGAAGGGGAGGTCGCCCAGGACTCGCGACAGCTCTGCTCGTGCGTCGGCGGTGTCTGCCGGTGCGTCCGGCCAGCTGAGGTAGAGGTCGACGACGGCCTCGTCCTCGGCACGTCGTGCGGCGATCTCGGCAGTGACACCCGTGACGAGGTCCGACCCGGGGTCGGACAGCTCGCCGATGGTGCCCGTCGTCGAGACCAGCCGGGTGGGCCGCTCGTCGAGGACGTAGTCGGCGTGCACGAACGGTCGTCCGTCGTGGTACGACGCCGCCAGCTCGTGCAGGTCGAACTCGCGGTAGTGCCGCTTGACCAGGACCTCGAGCATCGGCTCGCCACCACCGACGCCCTTCTCCAGGCGCTCGGCGAGGAACTGCACGATCTGCTCGGGGATCACGGCCAGGGCGTCGATGCGCCGCGCGCGGTCCGGTGCGTCGGGGTCGGCGGCGAGGTCCGCCACCTCGTCACGGACGCCGGCCAGCACGCTGACCCGGTCGGCGTCGACCAGCGGCTGGTCGAACCAGCGGAAGCGCACGCTGCGGGCGAGGTCGCCGATCACCGGGAACCGGAGCTGGGTAGCCCGCTTCAGGTGCTCCAGGAGGTCGCGCACCTGCGGAGCGTGGTCGTCGGCCGGCGGGGGCTCGTCGATCCAGCGCTGCAGCAGGGCCGTCACGACCTCGGCGTCGGCGACCGGTCGCTGCTGGGCCAGGAAGATCCGGAACACCGCCTCCTCGAGGGCCGGCGTGCGCTCCAGGTCGTCGATCCCGTAGTGGGCGAGCACGCGCTCGAGGCGACCGCGGAACTCGTCGGGCAGGCCGCCACGCTCGGTGTCGAGACTGCGCAGGTAGGTGTGGAAGTGCTCCCGCGAGCTGTGCACCCGCAGCTCGGTGCGGAGCTCGCCGTCGACCGGCTGGTTGCGGCTGAGCTCGGCGAAGTCGGTGAACAGGTCGAGCAGGGCGACCTCGTCCGGGATCGACGTCGACGTCGGCTGCCCGCAGCTCGTCGCGGGCGGCGAGATAGCCCTGGAGGGCCGTCTTGCGGTCGGCGGGCGTCACGTCGTACCCCCGAAGGAGTGCTGCGAGGTCGGCGCGGAAGCGGTCCGCTTCGTGCCGGGGCGTCCGGGCGCGCGTCGTCGGTGGGAAGGGACAGCGCCGGGCCGTCGTCCGTGGGCTGGGCCGCCTCGTCGGCGGCGTCGTCGACAACCGGCTCGAGCCGGACCATCGGAGCCCCGGTCTCGACCTGGCTGCCGGTGATGACGAGGAGCTCGCGCACCCGCGCCGCGAACGGCGCGTGGATCACGGTCTCCATCTTCATGCTCTCCAGCACCAGCACGGGTGCGCCGGCCTCGACCACGTCGCCCACCGCGGCAGGTGTCGCCACGACGAGTGCCGGCGCGGGGGAGCGCAGCACGCCGCCCTCGTCGCGACCGATGCGGTGCGTGACGCCGTCCACCTCGACCAGGTGGGTGGCGGCGTGCACCGCGGACACGATCCGGTAGCGGCGTCCGGCCACGACCAGCTGCGCGTGGAGGTCGTCGAGGCGCTCGAACTCGACGTCCGCCGAGGCGGACTGGTCGCCACTGGCGATCGTGACCCGGTAGTTGCCGGGCGCCGCCTGCAGCGCCGCGACCTGGTAAGTCGCACCGCGCAGCTTGACCCCGACGGGGTCGCCGACCTTGTGCTGGACCTGCGGACGGCCGCCGTGCGCGGTCTCGAGGAACCGGTCCTTCTCGACCTGCAGCTGCTCGTCGTACGCCTCGATCGCGGCGACCAGCAGGGCGATCTCGAAGTTCGCGTGCGACACGAGGCGTCCCTCGCCGCGGGCGCGGTCGATCCAGGCGGTGTCGGCCCACTCGGGCTCACCGGAGACGACCTCGGGCTGCGCGAGCAGGTCGAGGATGAAGCTCTTGTTGGTCGTGCCGCCCTCGATGACGACGGTGGTCTCGGCCATCGCCCGCCGGAGCCGGGCGAGTGCCTCGTCGCGGTCGCGGCCGTAGGCGATGATCTTGGCGATCATCGAGTCGAAGTCGGCGGGGATCGTGTCGCCCTCGCCGAGGCCGGTGTCCACCCGGATCCCGGGGCCGCTCGGCAGCTCGAGCAGCTCGACGCGTCCGGGGGAGGGGGCGAAGTCGCGGTCGGGGTCCTCGGCGTTGAGCCGCGCCTCGATGGCGTGGCCCTTCTCCTGCGGACGCTCGCCCTCCAGAGGGAGCCCGGCGGCGACCCGGATCTGGGCCTTGACCAGGTCGATGTCGGTGGTCGCCTCGGTGATCGGGTGCTCGACCTGGAGCCGGGTGTTGACCTCGAGGAAGGCGAAGGCCTGCTCCTGCGGCTGGTAGAGGAACTCGACGGTGCCGGCTCCCTGGTAGCCGACGGCGAGCGCGAGCCGCTCGGCGGACGCCTTGAGGGAGTCGTTCTGCTCCGGGGTCAGCAGCGGCGACGCCGACTCCTCGATGACCTTCTGGTTGCGGCGCTGGACCGAGCAGTCGCGCACGCCGATCGCCCACGCGTGGTCCTGGCCGTCGGAGATCACCTGGACCTCGACGTGCCGGGCGCCGGTGACGACCCGCTCCAGGAACACCACGCCGCTCCCGAACGCGCGCTCGGCCTCGTCACGCGTGCGCTGGTAGGCGTCCTCGAGCTCGGCCGGGGTCGTGACCTTGCGGATGCCGCGGCCGCCGCCGCCCGCGGTCGCCTTCAGCATGAGGGGGTAGCCGATCGACTCGGCCGCCGCGAGGGCGTCGTCCAGGCTGTCGACCGGACCGCCGCTCCAGGCGGCGACAGGTACGCCGACCTCCTCGGCCAGGAGCTTGGCGCCGATCTTGTCGCCGAGCCGCCGCATCGCAGCGGCGCTGGGACCGATGAACGTCACGCCGAGGCGGTCGCAGAGGTCGACGAACGTCGGGTCCTCCGCGACGAACCCCCAGCCGACCCAGACGGCGTCGGCGCGGGACTCGACGAGCGCCCGCTCGAGCACCTCGAGGTCGAGGTAGGGGCGGGCGGAGGCGGGCCCGAGGGGGTACGCCTCGTCGGCCTCGCGCACGAACATCGCGCGCCGCTCCGCGTCGGTGTACAACGCGATGGTCGTGAGCTCCTCGCCCGCTGCCTGCAGGTCCCGGACGGCGTGGATCAGCCGCATCGCTGCCTCGCCTCGGTTCACGACCGCGATCCGTGAGAACACGTCCATCTCCTCCTGGCTGCGGCGGGGCGCCGCCCTCCAGTCAGGAGGCTGTCATGGGTCGAGGGTTACGGGCCAGTCACCTGCGACACGCAGGCGACCACGGCGGGTGTCCCTAGGGTGCCTCGCCCGGCGCGAGCTGCTGGGCGAGGTAGCCCTCGACGCCGACCCGGTCGATCGCGTCGAGCTGGCTCTCGAACCAGTCGGCGTGCTTCTCCTCGTCGCGGACCATGTCCTCGAACACCGCGGCGGACCCGTGGTCGCCGAGGTCGTGGCACTCCTTCGCGGCGGCGTTGAACTGCGCGACCGCTGCCTTCTCGCTCTCCAGCGCCAGGCGGAGCATCTCCTCGGCGGTCTCGCCGACGGTGATCGCGTTGAGCTTCTGCAGGTTGGGGTGGCCGTCGAACATGAGGATCCGGTTGATCAGGTCGTCGGCGTCCTTCATCTCGTCGATCGACAGCTCGTAGAACACCTTGCCCAGCTTCGGCAGGCCCCAGTTGTCGAGCATCCGGGCGTGAAGGAAGTAGGTGTTGGTGACGGTGAGCTCGAAGGTGAGCGCGTCGTTGAACAGTTCGACGATCCGGGGACTAGCTGGCTGCACCGTCTACCTCCAGGAGTGCGCGTTCGTGCTCCTGATGCTGGCACACGAGTGCCTTCACCGTGAAGATGCACGAACCGCAATCCTGGGCGGCTCCGGTGGCCCGGCACACGGCGCTGACCGTGCGGGCGCCGCCGGCGAGCGCGGAGTCCACCGCGCGGTCGCTGACGACGCGGCACTGGCAGACGATCACGGACGCTCCCGGGCATTGCTTAGGCTTACCTGAATAAGGTTAGCCTAAATCGCCCGGAAGGTGCCAGTCAGTCCGCCCGGAACCGGTCGGCCGGTCAGAATGGCCCGGTGACCCAGCGAAGCACGCCGCGGCCGGCCATCGTCCTCGTGGCGGAGGAGCACGCCGACCGGCTGGTCCGCGAGTTCGGCCGCTACGCCCACGACTATGAGCTGCGCGCCGCGCACTCCTGCGCCGAGGCGCTCGACGTCGCGGAGGCGCTGGAGGAGGAGGGCTCGCGGATCGCCCTGTTCGTCACCGACTCCGTCCTGCCCGACGAGGACGTCCTGGTCGCGTTCGCGCGCTGGCGGGCGGCGGTGCCGACCGCGCGGCGGGCGGTCGTCGCGCCGATCGAGCGGTTCCTCGCCGATGCCGACCGGGTCCGGCCCGCCATGGCCAAGGGGGTGTACGACGCCTACCTGCTCATGCCACGGGGGGCGCGCGACGAGGAGTTCCACCACGCGATCACCGAGCTGCTCTCGGACTGGGGCTCGACGGTGCCCGACCCCGAGGCGGTGACGGCGAAGATCGTCGCGCCGGCGGTGACCCCGCTGACGCTGGAGATCCGCGACTTCTTCGACCGGATGGGCATGCCGGCCCGGTTCTACGAGGCCGACAGCGAGGTCGGCCGCCACGTCCGCGACCTGGCGCCGGCCGATGCGACGTACCCGATCATCTGGACGGTGACCCGGGTGCCGGTCTCGCCGCGCTCGGTCAGCGATGTCGCCCGCGCGGTCTACGGCGCACCCGACGCGGCCAACCTGCCGGCCGTGGTCGACGTCGCCGTCGTCGGCGCCGGCCCGGCCGGCCTCGCCGCCGCGGTGTACGCCGCGTCGGAGGGCCTGACCACGGTCGTGCTGGAGTCCGGCGCGATCGGCGGGCAGGCGGGCACCAGCTCGATGATCCGCAACTACCTCGGGTTCCCGCGCGGCATCTCCGGCATGCGGCTCGCGCAGCGGGCGCGCAACCAGGCGATCCGCTTCGGCGCACGGTTCTTCACCGGCTGGGAGGTCGAGGCGCTGGTGCCCGGGGCGCCCCACGTGATCCGCACCGACGGGGGCGAGGTCCGGGCGCGGTCCGTGGTCGTCGCGACCGGCGTCGCCTACCGCAAGCTCGGCGTCGAGCCGCTGGAGGCGCTGGTCGGCAGCGGGGTCAACTACGGTGCCGCGCTCACCGCGTCCCGCGAGATGGAGGGACGCGACGTCGTGGTCGTCGGCGGCGGCAACTCGGCCGGGCAGGCCGCCGTGCACCTGGCCCGCTTCGCCCGGTCGGTGCGCATCGTCGTACGCCGTCCTTCGCTGGCGGAGACGATGTCGACGTACCTCATCGACGAGATCGCCGGCACGCCGCGCATCGACGTGCTCACCTGCACCTCCGTCGTCGACGGCGGCGGGGACCCGTCCTTGGAGTGGCTGGCGCTCGAGGACACCCGGACCGGCGAGCGCACCAGGATCGAGGCCGGTGGTCTCTTCCTCCTGCTCGGTGCGGCGCCGCACTGCGAGTGGCTTCCGGACGCCGTCGCCCGTGACGATCACGGCTTCGTCCTCACCGGCCGCGACGTGCCCCGGGAGGCCTGGTCCGACGGCCTGCCGCCCGCAGACCTGGCGACGACGGTCCCCGGCGTCTTCGCCGTCGGCGACATCCGCGCGGGGTCGATGAAGCGGGTCGCGGCGGCCAGCGGTGAGGGAGCGTCCGTGGTGCCGTTGGTGCACCGCTGGCTGAGCTGAGCCTGCTCAGCCGACGCTGCTCAGCCGACGCTGCTCAGCCGACCCTGCGCAGCTGCCGGGCGACGAAACGGCCGAGGTCCTCGGCCGCAGCCGTGGACTCGGCCACCAGGCCGGCGTGGAGGTGGATCACGTGCCAGGCGTCGGGGAGGCGCCGGAAGGTCACGTCGACGCCCGCAGTCTCGAGCCGGGCGACGAGCCGCTCCACGTCGCCCAGCAGGATCTCGTCGCTGGAGCCGTGCACGATCGTCGGCGGCAGCCCGGCCAGGGCGGCGTCGTCGGCGAGCAACGGCGAGAGCAACGGGTCGCCCGGGTCGCCGTCGCTGCCGGCGTACCGCCGCGCGCAGGCGGAGAGCCACGACACCCGGAGCATCGGGTCCCGGGGATCGTCGGCGACCTGCCCGAGGGTGAGGTCGACCCACGGCGAGATCAGCGCGAGCGCCCCCGGCAGCGGAGTGCCGCGCTCGCGGAGCCGGAGGGCGAGTGCGACGGTCAGCCCGCCGCCGGCGGAGTCCCCGGCCACCGCGATCCGCTCCGGGTCCAGCCCGGAGGCCAGCAGGGCGTCGTACGCCGCGACCGCGTCGTCCAGCGCCGCGGGGAACGGGTGCTCGGGCGCGAGCCGGTAGTCCAGGAGGTGCACCGGCACGCCGGCCGCGGCGGCCAGGTGTGCGGCCAGGGCGCGGTGGGAGCCCGGGTCGCCGACGGTGTAGCCGCCGCCGTGGAGGTACAGCACGGCGCTCGTGGTGTCGGCGTCCTGCTGCGCGACCCGCTCGGTGGGCAGGCCGCCCAGGGTCTGCGGGGTCACCTGGGTGTGCGCCGGGTGCACGGCGAGCAGGGAGAGGACCCCGAGCAGCCGCCGCTGCCGCGGCACCGGTACGTCGGGACCGAGCACCGGCCGCACCGCACGGCGTACGACGAGCCGCATCGCCGGCTTCGGGACGATCCCGCGACGGAGACGGGCGCTCATCGGCCGCCCGCCGCCGCGGCCTCGGTCGTCGCCGGCTCCAGCACGAAGTCCTCCCACCGCGGTCGTCGGGTACGTCGCCGGTAGCTGACCGTGAAGCCGGGCCAGTTGTTGGTGATCTTTCCGGCCGCGTTCTTGTACCAGGAGCTGCAGCCGCTGTCCCACACCGTCGCGTGGATCCGCTCCTGCACGTCGGCGTTGAACTCGTCCTGCACGTCGCGACGCACCTCGAGCCACTTCGTGTCGGGCCGGTCGATCCGCTCGATCGCCTGCAGCGCGTAGCGGATCTGCGACTCGAGCATGAACACGATCGAGCTGTGGCTCAGGTTGGTGTTGGGCCCGTAGAGCAGGAACAGGTTCGGGAAGCCGTGCACCGTGATGCCGAGGTGCGCCTCGGCGCCGTCGCGCCACGCCTCGTTGAGGTCGAGACCGCCCCGCCCGGTGATCTCCATCGGCGCCAGGAAGTCGGTCGCCTGGAAGCCAGTGCCGAGGATGATCGCATCGACCTCGTGCACCACGCCGTCGTCGGTGACCAGGCCCTCCGGCCGGATCTCGGTGATGCCGTCGTTGACCACCGAGACGTTGGACTGCACCAGGGCCGGGAAGTAGTCGTTGGACAGCAGGATGCGCTTGCAGCCGATCGTGTCGCGTGGCGTCAGCTTCTCGCGCAGGGCGTCGTCGGTGACGTGCTTGCGCAGGTTGCGGTCGAACCGCCACTGCAGCACCTTCATGGCCTGCGGGAACTTCGTGAACGCGGCGGCCCGCGGCTCCAGCTGCCAGTACGTCGCCCAGCGCGACAGCGTGTGCAGACCGGGCACCTTCTCGAACGCCGCGACCGCCGCGTCGGCGTACGGGTAGTCGGGCTTGGGCAGCACGTGCGCCGCGTCGCGCTGGAACAGCCGCAGCTCGGCGACCTGGGGCTGGACCTGCGGCACGAACTGGATGGCCGAGGCGCCCGTGCCGATCACCGCGACCCGCTTGCCGCTCAGGTCGTAGTCGTGGTTCCAGGTCGCGGAGTGGAAGATCTCGCCGGCGAACGTCTCGATCCCGGGGATCCGCGGGTACGCCGGCCGGCTCAGCTGCCCGACGGCGGAGACCAGCACGTCGGCGGTGTGGGTGCTCCCGTCGGCGAGCCGGACGGTCCAGGTGCCGGAGGCCTCGTCGAAGTCCGCTCCGCCGACCTCGGAGCCGAACCGGATGTGCCGCATCAGGTCGAAGCGCTCCGCGACCTCGCGGAGGTAGGCGTGGATCTCGTCCTGGGGCGCGAACCGCCGGCTCCAGTCCGGCTTGGGCGCGAAGGAGAGCGAGTAGAGGTGGGACGGGACGTCGCACGCCGCGCCCGGGTAGCTGTTGTCGCGCCACACGCCGCCGACGGTGTCGGCCTTCTCGAAGATCGTGAGGTCGTCGAAGCCGGCCTCCTTGAGCTGGATGGCCATGCCGAGGCCACCGAATCCGGTGCCGATGATCGCGATCGAGGTCATGCGGCAAGCCTTCCGTGCCGCAGTCCGGCGGGGGAGGTGAAATCGCGCCCGGGAGTTACTAGATTGCGACAGGTGCGCGGAGACCTGCCCCGGACGCCGGTGAGCACCCTGCTCCTGATCGGCCTCGGGACCGAGGAGGGCATCGACGAGGCCGACCTCCTCGCCGGCACCGGGATCACCCCTGGCGCGCTGCTGGGCCCGCAGGCCGAGGTGAGCGCCCGTCAGGAGCTCGGCGTGGTCGCCAACCTGGTCGACGCGCTGGGCGACCCTCCCGGGCTCGGGTTCGACGCCGGCGCCCGCTACCACCTCACGGCGTACGGCCTGTGGAGCTTCCTGCTCATCAGCAGCCCCACGCCGCGCAGCGCCGTCGAGGTCGCGCTGCGCTACCTCGACCTCACCTTCACGTTCTGCCGCATCGCCGCCCGGGAGCGGGACGGCGAGCTGCAGTTCGTGATCGACGCTCCCGACGTGCCGCCGCGGCTGCGGCGCTTCCTGATCGAGCGTGAGGCTGCGGCGATCCGGACCATCGAGCGCGAGGCGTTCGCAGGGTCGTTGCGCATCCGGCGGGTGACCTTCCCCTTCGGCGACCCCGGCACCGTCGACGGTGGGGCCGCTGTCCTCGGCGTGCGGCCGGCGTACGACGCCGCCGAGTGCATCGTGGCGTACGACGCCGCGCTGCTCGACGAGGCGATGCCCCAGGCCAACGAGCACGCCGCCGCGCTCGCGCGTGCGCAGTGCACCGAGCTGCTGCAGCGCCGTCGCGCCCGGGCGGGGCTGGCCGGACAGGTCCGCGACCTCCTGGTCGCGCGGCTCGCCGACCCGCCGGACGCCGCCGAGGTCGCCGCCGCCCTCCACCTCGGCAACCGCACCCTCCAGCGACGGCTCGCCGACGAGGGCACGTCCTTCCGAGCCCTCCTCGACGAGGTGCGCGAGCAGCTCGCCGAGGAGCTGCTCGTCACCGGCGGGCTCCCGGTGGCGGAGGTCGCCGAGCGGCTGGGCTACGTCGAGGTCTCGAGCTTCTCCCAGGCGTTCCGGCGGTGGAAGGGCATGGGCCCGCGCGCCTACCGCCGGGCCTAGCGACCGAGCCTCGCCGGCGGGAGCTCGATCAGGCCGTGGCGGCGGTCAGGTCGGCACCGGGGGACGCGCCGAGGTGGCGGTCGCGCAGCGTCACCAGCTCGCCGACGGCGTCCAGGAACCGCACCGTGCTCTCGCCGACGACCAGGTCGTCGAAGTAGTGGTGGCGCATGGCGGCGCGGGCCACCCGGTGCTCGTCGTGGACCAGGCGCGAGGCCAGCAGGTCGGTGAGCCCGTCGATGGCGGAGCTGTCGATCACGTCGGCGCACCGGCTCACCGGCACCTCGGTGCGTAGCCGCTCGGCGTCGTGGTGACGATCGGTCACGAACATCGGCTTGTCGGTCTCGAGGTAGAGCCAGTCGAGGCCGACCGACGACACGTCGGTGACCATGGCGTCGCACCCCGGGAACACCGCGAGGATGTCGCCCTGCAGCACCGCGGCGTGGCCGGCCTCGGGCAGCCGCTGCGCCGCGCGCTCGACCTCGGCGAGGATCTCGTCGTTGCCCTCGCGGATCGCGGGCGTGAGGCTGGTGGTCACCTTGGGGTGCGGCTTGTAGACGAGCCGGACGTCGGGCACGTCGAGGATCGCGCGGACGATGTCCGGGCCGAGCACGTCCACGGAGGTGTAGTCGTTGTACTCCGCATCGCCCTCCCAGGTCGGGGCGTAGAGCACCGTCCGCAGCTCGCTCGGCGGGAGCAGCGGAGTCCTGCGCAGGTCGAGCTGGGGACGGCCGACGCGCACCAGCCGGGTGTGGTCGAACTCCATCAGCGCCGCGCGGTGCCGCAGGACCGCCGCCTCGCCGGCGACGAACACCCGGTCGTAGGCCTTCGCGTTGTTGCTGATCATGCTCTGCTTGTCGCTCTCGCCGTGGTTGACGTGGGCGTGGAGCATCCGGCCGTGGAGCAGCGACTGGAAGTTGAGCGGGCTGTTGTTGCAGTAGAGCGCGACCTTCGGGTCGAGCCGCTCGTAGGTCTCGACCAGCTCGGGGAACTCCGGCGCGTCGAGGACCGGCAGGTGGGTCCGCTCCCGGACGATCTCGGCCGTCTCCGGGTTGCGGGTGACGACAGCGACGGGGTGGGTCTCGTCGAGGCGCTCCGCGACGGGCAGCCACTGGAGGAGCTGGTAGACCCGGGTGGGGTCGTCAGCGAAGTACAGGATCACCTCGGCCGTCGTCACCAGCCGATTCTACGGCGGGCGCGCACGTTCGGCGGCCAGACTCAGCGACCGGCGCGGAGCATCTCCTCGCGGGTGGCGACCTTGACCCGGGTCCGGCCCTCGGCCTCGCCGAGCGCGATCTCGTGCTGGTCGAGGCGCTCCCAGCTGTCGAACGTCGCGACCTCGACGCCGCGCTCGGCGAAGTAGCCGTCGACGTCGTCGGGCTGCCGCGCGGTGGCGGTCTGCGTGGTCGACTCCAGCAGGTGCGCCACGGTCTCGGCGGCGTCGCTCTTGGTGTGGCCGATCAGGCCGACCGGGCCGCGCTTGATCCAGCCGGTGACGAACAGGCCGGGGATCGGCTCGCCGTCCAGGTCCAGGACGCGGCCCTCGTCGTTGGGCACGACGGCGTTGCGGTCGTCGAACGGGAGGCCCGGCAGCGCCGTGCTCCGGTAGCCGACGGCGCGGTAGACCGCCTGGACGTCCCAGTCGGTGATCTCGCCGGTGCCCTCGACGTTGCCGTCGGCGTGGGGCGAGTGGGTGCGCTCGGTGCGCAGCGCAGTGACCCTGCCGTCCTCGCCGACGATCTCGGTCGGCGCCTCGGCGAAGTGCAGGTGGATGCGGTGCGGCTTGCCGACGGGGTCGCGGCCGACCCAGTTGGCGAGGGTGTCGAGCACCATCTTCTGGGCCTTGTGCTTGGCGATGTGCTCCATGCCGTGCTCGTCCACGTCGAAGCCCTCGGGGTGCACGATCACCTCGACGTTGGGGGAGTGGTTGAGCTCGCGGAGCTCGAGCGGCGAGAACTTCGCGTACGCCGGACCGCGGCGCGCGAAGACGTGCACGTCGGTCGTCGTCTTGGCCTTGAGGCCCTCGTAGACGTGGGCGGGGATGTCGGTGGCGAGCATCTCGTCGCCGGTCTTGGCGAGCACGCGGGCGACGTCGAGCGCCACGTTGCCGACGCCGAGGACGGCCACGCTCTTCGCGTCGAGCGGCCAGGTCTGCGGGACGTCGGGGTGGGCGTCGTACCAGGAGACGAAGTCCGCGGCGCCGTAGCGAGAGCTCCTCGCCGGGGATGCCGAGGTCGCGGTCGGCCTTCGCGCCGGTCGCGACGATGACGGCGTCGTAGAACTCGCGCAGGTCCTCGAGCTTGACGTCGACACCGAACTCGACGTTGCCGAGGAAGCGGACCTCGGGCTTGGCGAGGACGCGCTGCAGCGCCTTGATGATCTCCTTGATCCGCGGGTGGTCCGGCGCGACGCCGTACCGGACCAGGCCGAAGGGCGCCGGGAGCCGCTCGATGAGGTCGACCGAGACCGGGGTGTCGGACTTGGTGAGGATGTCCGCGGCGTAGATGCCGGCCGGGCCACCGCCCACGATCGCAACGCGAAGAGTCATGCCGCCGAGTCTGCTGACCGCGCGGCGCGCGTGGAACGAAGCTGTGGTTGTGCTGTCACAAGGTAGCCTTGTGACCCATGTTGGGACCCCACGTGCCGGAGCTGCGCGCCCTCGAGCTGCTGGCGGCGGTGGCGCGGTCCGGCAGCCTCAGCTCTGCGGCCGACGAGCTCGGCATCAGCCAGCAGGCGGCCTCCTCCCGGGTGCGCACGATGGAGGCACTCGTCGGTGCCCCGCTGCTGACCCGCAGCCGCCGGGGCTCCGCGCTGACCCAGACCGGCGAGCTCGTGGTCCAGTGGGCCGACCGCGTGCTCGAGGCCGCCGAGCAGCTGGACGCCGGCATCACCGCGCTGCGCTCGGACCGCCGCGGCCACCTGACCATCGCGGCCAGCCTGACGATCGCCGAGCACCTGCTCCCCGGGTGGCTCGTGGCGGTCCGGAGCGAGCAGCAGAAGCGCGGGCAGGTGCCGACCGAGTTCACGATGACCGCGACCAACAGCGAGCGGGTGGCGGCGCTGGTGGGCGCGGGCGAGGTCGACCTGGGGTTCGTGGAGGGCCCCGACGCTCCCGACGGCCTGCGCCACCGGCTGGTCGGCACCGACGAGCTGGTGGTCGTGGTCGGCCCCACCCACGCGTGGGCCCAGCGGGGACGACGACGGGTCACGGCAGCGACCCTGGCGGCGACACCGCTCGTCGTGCGCGAGGCGGGGTCGGGGACCCGGATGGTCCTCGAGCGCGCGCTCGAGGGGCTGCCGGCCGCCGCCCCGGCGCTCGAGCTGTCGAGCACCGCCGCGGTCCGGTCGGCGGTCGCCGCCGGCGCCGGACCCGCCGCGCTCGGTGCCTTCGCGCTCCGTGACGACCTGTCGACCGGACGCCTGGTCCGGATCGAGGTGACCGGGCTCGACCTGACCCGGCGACTGCACGCCGTGTGGCAGGGCGGGACCCAGCCGCCGGCCGGGCCCGCCCGCGACCTGGTGGGCTGGGCGGCGGGACAGATGCCGGTCACCGGTCAACCTGCAACCGACCGGCGGTGAGGGCGGGACCGCGGCGGCCCGCTGATCGTCGCGTACGACGCCCGTCACCTCACCTCGGGGTGCCAGCGCTCGCTCGCGGAGCCGCCGCCGTCGACGACGGTGATGGACGGCCACCTGTCGAAGGCCGAGCACGGATGGGAGATCCCCAGGTCGACGACGTCGCCGACCGCGAGCCCGTCCACCTCCGTCAGGACCAGGTGGTGGTCGAAGATCTGGCTCGCGGTGCCGCGCACCTCCGTGCGGCGGGCTCCGGATGCGTCGATCGCACCGAGCAGCACCGGGAGTCCGGCGTCGTAGGGCAGCTCGCGTTTGCCCGCACCGACCACGACCAGGCCCGGCTCCGGTGCGGAGAGCACCACCGCACGGACGGCGAGCGCCGCGCGTAGCCCGGGTACGGGTGACACAGCGGCGTAGGTCCCGTGGTCGTGCGTGACGTAGCAGCCCGAACGCAGCACCACGGTCGCGTCGTCGCCGGACCCTTCGTCGCCGGTGAGGGCGTCGAGGACCAGGTCGGGGAAGGCAGAGCCGCCCATCGTGAAGATCGGGCGGGGTCGCTCGAACCACGGCCGCATCTCGCCGAACGCCCCCACGGCCGTCTGGCAGTGGCGGTCGACGTCGGCGAGGTTGTCGGGGGTACGCCGGTTCGGGCGCACGCCCTCGTAGCCGGAGACGCCGGCCAGGCGTAGCCCGTCGGCGTCCCGGCACCGCGCGGCCAGGGCGCTCGCGGCGGCGACGGTCCGCACGCCGGTGCGCCCCTGGGGCGTCCCGATGTCGACGAGTACGTCGAGCGCGCGGCCGGCTCCCGAGAACGCGGCCGCTGCGCGGTCGGCGCCCGCGGACGAGTCCACGAGGCACGACAGCTCGAGGTCGGGGTCGGCCTCGAGCCAGCCGCGGAGGCGAAGCAGTTCGTGGGGGAGGACCACCTGGTTGGCGATGATCATCCGTCGTACGCCCCAGCCGACGGCGACGGCCGCCTGGGCGACGGTCGCCACGGTCACGCCCCACGCGCCCGCCGCGAGCTGCCTCTCGACGATCGGTCGGGTCATCGTGGTCTTGATGTGCGGGCAGAGCTCGACGTCGTGCCCCCTGCACCAGTCCGCCATCCGCTCGATATTGCTCTCGAGCGCAGCGAGATCCAGGCGGAGCTCGGGCAGCGCAGGTCCTTCGGCGCCCGGGTGGGGAGGGTGGTCGGTCATCGGCTCAGGCTCGTCGCCGCGCGAGCGACGTGGTCGCCGCCGAGTTGTGCACGGTGAACGAGACCGTCCCCGGCAGGAACCGGTCGTCGGACCACACCAGCGGTGTGCCCGCGGGGTCCGTCGACCGGCGACGCTCGCGCAGGAGGTAGCTGCCCTCCGGGCAGCCGAGGAGCCGGGCGTCGTCCGCGTCGGCCCGGACCATGTCGATGGTGTGCTCGGCATCGGCGAACACGACTCCCGCTGAGGTCAGCGGATCGGTGTGCGACACGGCATCGTCCGGCTGGCCGGCGATCAGGTCGCCGAGGTGCTCGGGGTAGGTCGTCCGCTCGACCATGACCGGCACGCGGGACAGGGTGCGGACCCGGACGACGTGTACCACCTCGGCTCCGGGCTCGACCTGGAGCTGTTCGCCCTCCGCCGCGCCCGCCGGCCCGCGGTGAATGCTGACCGTCCGGCCGCCGGGATCCTCGCCCATCGAGCGCGCCCACTCGGTGAAGCTGAGGAGCTCGACGAAGCTCTGCGTCCGGGCGGTGCCGAGGATCACCCGGCGCGTGCCGCGACGCGACGTGACGAGGCCGTTGGTCCGCAGCACCGCCAGCGCGTGGCGGACCGTTCCCCGGGACACGCCGTACTGCTCGGCCAGCCGCTGCTCGCTGGGCAGCCTTCCCGACGGTCCGAAGTCGCCCGAAGTGATGGCTTCCCGCAAGTCGGCTGCCAACTTTCGGTACTGAGCTCCCGGCTCGCCCGTGCTCTCGGTGGCCATGGAGTGACTCCTTCCTCGAGGCGATGTCATCGCGACTATCGCGCCCTGCGCACGCTATCTGCTCACATCCACGCTGCAAATGCGAGTCCTCGAGGCCGAACGCTCGACCCTGGTTTATCCAGAGTTCATCTTGTTTGACCTTGACCGCAACCTCCGCTCAGGAGCATTCTAGCCAAAGATGTATAGCCAACTTTGTTTCCAGCGATCGATGGAGAAGAACGTGCGAGTTTCAGGTGTTCGGCAGCTTGCGGCTGTCGCAGTCGGAGGTGTCGTCGCGCTGGCTCTCGCAGGTTGCGGCTCGAGCGACGACGCGGGCGGCGGTGACGACACGGCGGGGGGTGACTGGGCCACTGCCCAGTCTGCGGAGGCCGGTGGTGGGATGGAGGAGCTCATCGCCGCCGCGAAGGAGGAGGGCGAGCTCAACGTCATCGCCCTGCCGGCCGACTGGGCCAACTACGGGGAGATCATCAAGACCTTCTCGGAGAAGTACGACATCAAGGTCAACAGCATGAACCCCGACGCCTCCAGCGGCGACGAGATCAACGCGCTGAAGTCGACCAAGGGTCAAGACACCGCACCCGACGTCGTCGACGTCGGCAACTCCTACGCCATCTCCGGTGCGCTGGAAGGGCTGTTCGCGCCGTACCAGGTCGCGACCTGGGACGACATCCCGGACGAGCAGAAGGACGAGGGCGGGCTCTGGTACTCCGACCTCGGCGGGTACGTCTCGATCGGCTGCGACGCGTCGCAGATCGAGGTCCCGTGCCCCACGACGGTCGCCGAGCTCAACAACCCGGCGCTCAAGGGTGCGGTCGCGCTCAACGGTGACCCGACGTCGTCCAACGCGGCGTTCATGGGCCTGTGGGCGGTGGCGCTGGCCAACGGCGGGTCGGTCGACGACATCTCGCCGGGCATCGACTTCTTCGAGGAGCTGAACGACGCCGGCATCTTCAACCCGACCGACGCGAAGCCGCAGACCGTCGCCAGCGGCGCCACGCCGATCGTCCTCGACTGGGACTACCTCAACGTCGGGCAGGCCGCGGAGCTGGAGAAGGACGGGATCACCTGGACGACGAACATCCCGGCCGACGGTGTCGCCTCGGCGTTCTACGCCCAGGCGATCAGCATCAACGCGCCGCACCCGGCGGCCGCGCGCCTGTGGCAGGAGTACCTCTACAGCCAGGAGCCCGATGGTGGCCAGAACCTCTGGCTCGAAGGTGCGGCCCGGCCCGTCGAGCTGGAGGCGATGGTCGAGAACGGCACCGCGATCGGCGCCGATCGGCTCCCGGAGGTGCCGGAGAGCGAGCCGTTCCTGCCGACACCGGACCAGATCACCGAGGCGCAGAACCTCGTGATCGAGCGCTGGGCAGCCGCGGTCAGCTGATGCGCGACACAGCGACGGCGTCCGCCGCAGCGGGGGGAGGCCGGCGCCAGCGGCGTCGGCTCCCTCGGCTGGGCGCGGCGCCGCTCGGCCTCGCTGCCGTTCTTCGTCTTCGTCGGGGCCGCCTTCGTCCTGCCGATCGGGTTCGTCTGCTGGCAGGCTTTCCGGCGGACGACGGTCGGCGAGGCGACGCGCGATCCCGTCACGCAGCAGTTCGTGCGCGAGAGCCACACCAGCTTCACCGGTGACAACGTCAGCGAGTCGCTCCAAGGTGTGTACCGCGACTCGATCCTGACCAGCATCCAGCTGTCCGCGGTCGCCGCGGTCATCGCCGCCGTCGTCGGCTTCGCGCTGGCCTATGCGGTCGTGACCAGCAAGGGCGGCGTGCTGCGACAGCTGGTCTCGACGACGGCGTCGGTGACGGCGAACTTCGGTGGTGTGCCGCTCGCGTTCCTCTTCATCGCCACCCTGGACGCCAACTCAGGTGTCGTGACGTTGTTCCTGGCGGACCGGTTCGGGCTGTCGCTGGCAGACGACCTCCACCTTCAGCTGCCCGCACTCTCGGGGCTGACGCTGGTCTACCTGTACTTCCTGATCCCCTTGATGGTGCTGGTGATGATGCCCGCACTCGAGGGGCTCAAGGTCCAGTGGGCCGAGGCCGCCGAGAACCTGGGGGCCACGCGCTGGCAGTACTGCCGGCTCGTCGCGGCGCCGGTGCTCCTACCGACCTTCCTCGGTGCGCTCCTCCTGCTCTTCTGCTCGGCGTTCTCCGCGTTCGCGACCGCGTACGCCGTCAACCCGTCCGCCCAGCTGGTGACGATCCGGATCTCGTCGGTGCTCTCCGGTGACGTGCTGCCGGGCAAGGAGAACCTCGGAGCAGCGCTCGCCCTCGACATGATCATCATCGTCGTACCCATGACCCTCGCCTACCAGTGGCTCCAGCGCCGGACGTCGAGGTGGGTGTCGTGAGCGCCGAGCTCGCCGTCCCGGCGGCTGCCGAGCCGCCCGCCCGCGACAGCGCGGTCGCCGCTCGGCGGTCGTCGGGCGGCACCCTCGCTCGGTGGGCGGTTCTGCTCGTGTGCGGCCTCTACTTCGTCGGTCCGTTCGTCGCGGCGATCAGCTTCACGGTGCGCGAACGCGACGGGAGGTTCAGCTTCGACGCCTACCGGGAGATCTTCGCCCGGCCGGAGGCCGGCCAGGTCAGCTTCACCCAGGCGCTCGCGTTCTCCGTCGTGCTCTCGTGCGCCACGATCCTCGTCACGCTCCGCCCTGATGCTGCCGACCCAGGTCCTGCTGCACCTGCGCTGGCCGCGGCTGCGCGGGTTGGTCGAGGTGATCTGCCTGCTGCCCCTCGTCTGTCCGCCTGTGGTGCTGGTGGTCGGCGTCAGCAGCGTCTACCGCTCGGCGCAGCCGGAGGGCGCGGACACGGGCGGCACCGTGTTCGAGCTGCTGCGCTGGATCCGCGACGACAACCACCCCGTCCTCCTCGTCGCGTTGTACGTCGTCCTCGCCCTCCCGTTCGTCTACCAGATCCTCGACGCCGGCCTGCGGTCCGTCGAGGTGAAGACCCTGGTGGAGGCGTCGCGGAGCCTGGGCGCCGGCTGGTGGACGACGCTGGTCGGAGTCCTCCTCCCGAGCCTGCGCACGAGCATCGTCAACGCCGGCTTCCTGTGCTTCGCGCTGACCATGGGTGAGTACACCGTGTCGTCGATCCTGCTCTACAACCAGCCGTTCCCGGTGTGGCTCGCCCAGCTCCCGACGTCCTCGGGCCAGACCCAGGCCGCGGTGTCGGTCTTCGGCCTGCTCCTCGTCGAGGTCATCCTGCTCGTCGTCAGCGGCTTCAGCCTGAAGCGGTCGGGCACCACCAGGACCCGGAAGTCCCCGAAGACCCAAGAGAGAGGTCGGTCATGACCACCACGCCCACCACCAGTGCCCTCGTCGACGGGTTGTCCCGCGGGCCGGGCGCTCGCCGTCGAGTTCCGCGACCTACGCCGGACCTTCGGCGCCACCACTGCGCTCGACGGTCTGAGCCTGAGCGATCGCGCCCGGCGAGCTGCTCGCCTGCTCGGGCCGTCCGGGCTGCGGCAAGACCACCGCGCTGCGCACTGCTGGCCGGCTTCGACCGCGCCGACTCCGGCCCGGTGCTCGATGGACGGTGAGGACATCAGCCGCATCCCGGCGCACCGGCGCGACGTCGGCATGGTGTTCCAGTCCTACAGCCTGTTCCCGCACCTGAGCGCCGCCGACAACGTCGCGTTCGGGCTGCGGATGCGCGGGGTGTCGGCAAGGCCGAGCGCCGGGCCGGGCCGCGAGCTGCTCGAGCTGGTCGGGCTGCCGCAGCACGCCGACCGGTTCCCGCGCCAGACTCTCCGGCGGCCAGCAGCAGCGCATTGCGCTGGCGCGGGCGCTGGCCCTGCAGCCGCGCGTGCTGCTGCTCGACGAGCCGCTGTCGGCGCTGGACGCCCAGGTGCGGCGAACCTGCGCGACGAGATCCGGCGCCTCCAGCAGCGAGTTCGGCATCACCACATTGATCGTGACCCACGACCAGGAGGAGGCGTTCGCGATGGCCGACCGGGTCGCGCGTGATGCGCGGCCGGTTCGCTGGAGCAGTGCGCGCGCGCCCGGCCGAGCTCTACCAGCGTCCCGCCACGGCCTTCGTCGCCGAGTTCGTCGGCGTCATGAACCGGATCCCCGGGCACCTCGAAGCCGACGGGCACCGGTCGACGTGCACGGGCCGCGCCGATGCCCGTACACGGGACGCTGGTCGGCCCGGCCAGCGGAGTGGTCGACGTGCTGGTCCGCCCGGAGGACCTCGGTGTCGTCGACCGACGCCGACGGCACGGCCCGGATCATCGCAGGCCACCTTCCTGGGGCGAGCACCCGGCTGACCGCTCGTCCTGGCCGACGGCACCGAGGTGATCGCCGATATGACCGCCACCGTCGAGCAGATATCTGCCGGTCGGGTCCAGGCGGTGACCCTCGACCCTGCCCGACGGCCCGGTCCTGGTGGACTGCCCGTCGCGGGCTGCGGCGGATGCCGCGTGACCCACGAGCGAGTATGCGCGCAACTGCCCGCCGCAGTCCTGTTCGATATGGACGGCACCCTCGTGGACACCGAACGTCTCTGGTTGGCGGCGGTGGCGCAGGTCGCCGAGCCGCGATCGGGCGGCCGCTGACCGATGCCGACGAGCCGGACGTGACTGGGCCGGCCGTCCGGCCACACCGCGGCCCACCTGCTCCGGACGTGCGGGCCGCAGGCGCCGGACCACGAGGAGCTCGCCCGCCGGCTGGACGCGGTGTTCACCGATCTGGTGCGGCCGCGACATCGTCCCGCGCCCGGGTGCGCTGCGGCTGCTCGACGAGCTGGCCGCGGCCGGTGTGCCGACCGCCATCGTCTCGGCGTCTCCGAGGGACGTTGTCGAACTGGTGCGGCGAGTCCCTCGGGGCGCATGCGGTTCGTGCCCGGTCGTCGGAGCTGAGGACACCGAGCACTCCAAGCCGGCGCCCGATCCCTACCTGGCGGCCGCCGCCGCCCTCGGCGTCGATCCCGCCGCCTGCGTGGCGATCGAGGACACGCCCTGTCGGCGTGGCGGCGGCCGAGGCTGCCGGGTGCACCGGTCGCTGGTGGTTCCCGTCGGCGGTGCTCGTCGCCGGCGGCGTCCGGCCGGACCGTCTGTGATTCCCTGGAGCAGGTGAACCTCGATCTGCTCAGCGCATTGCTGACCGACAGGCCCGCGGTGATGCAGGACATCCGCCACGTCGTGATCCTGATGCAGGAGAACCGCAGCTTCGACCACTACTTCGGCACCCTGAGCGGGGTGCGCGGCTTCGACGACCGGCAGGCGCTGGTCTTCCCCGACGGGCGACCCGGTGTTCCGCCAGCCCGACAGCGGGCGCGCCGGAGGGCTACCTGCTGCCCTTCCGGATGGACACCACCAAGTACAACGCGCAGAACGTCGGCGGCCTCCCGCACGACTGGGAGACCGGCCACGACGCCGTCAACGGCGGCGCGATGGACCAGTGGGTCGCCGCCAAGGGCGAGCGGTCCATGGGCTACTTCACCCGCCAGGACATCCCCTACCAGTACGCGCTGGCCGACGCCTTCACCCTCTGCGACGGCTACTTCTGCTCCATGAACGGCCCGACCGACCCCAACCGCCTGTACCTGTGGACCGGCACCGCCGGCCCCGGCCGCGACGGCACCACCGGCCCGTGGACCGACAACACGCCGCTGACGGACAACCCGGTCGCCGACTGGACGACCTACGCCGAGCGGCTGGACGAAGGCCGGCGTGTCAGCTGGCGCGTCTACCACAACCCCGACGGCACGGACGACCGGGACGGCAACTACGACGACAACGCCCTGGAGTACTTCAAGCAGTTCCACGCCTTCCCGAAGGACGACCCGCGGTACGTCAACGCGATGACCAGGTTCGACCTGACGGCGTTCGACCAGCACTGCAAGGACGGCACCCTGCCGACGGTCTCCTGGCTGGTGGCGCCCTACCTGTTCTGCGAGCACCCGGCGGCCAGCCCCGGCTACGGCGCGCACTGGGTCGAACACCGCGCTGCAGTCGCTGTTCTCCAACCCCGAGGTGTGGCGAGCACACCGTCTTCCTGCTGATGTACGACGAGAACGACGGCTTCTTCGACCACGTGTCCCGCCGCTCCCCGAGCCGGGCACGCCGGACGAGTTCGCCGACGGCCAGCCGATCGGGCTCGGCAGCCGGGTGCCGCTGTGGGCCGATCTCGCCGTGGTCGCGCGGCGGCTGGGTCAACTCCCAGGTCTTCGACCACACCTCGGTGCTGCGCTTCCTGGAGCGCGTCACCGGCGTCCGGGAGCCCAACATCTCGGACTGGCGGCGCGCGGTCTGCGGCGACCTCACCAGTTGCTTCGACTTCACCAACCCGACTACTGCATCCCGCGGCTGCCCGACACGGTGGCGCTGATGGCCGCGGCCGACGCGGCAGCTCGCTGCCCGCGGTGAAGCCGCCGGCGGCCGGGCGAGCAGCGATGCCGACCAGGAGCCCGGGGACGCGGCCCGCACCGCCCGCTGCCCTACCGGCCGTGGGCCGACGTGGTCGGTCGACCGGGCGAGCGGCAAGGTCACCTGCACCCTCACCAACGACGGCACGGCGGCCTTCCACTTCACCGTGTTCCCCAACATCGCCCTGCCGTTCGCCGGCACCCCGTTCACGGTCGCGCCGCGCTCGTCGCGCACCTACGTGTGGGACGCCGCGGCGACCGACGGCCGCTACGACTTCACCGTGCACGGCGCCGACGGCTTCGTCGCCGCTTCGCCGGCACGGCCGGTCCGGGGTCGCTCCCGGCCGGTGCGCGTGTCGCGGCCGCGCTGGCCGTCGACGGCTGCCCGGGCGCCGGGGTGGACCTGTTGCTGGCCAACGACGGCGACCGGCCGGGTCACGTTCGGTCTGGTCTCGAACGACGACGGGGCCGTGGAGGGGACCGAGGTGGTGCCTGCCGGCGGGGAGCTGATCGTCTCCTGGCCCACCTCGGCGGGGACGTACGACGTGACGGTCACCGCGGACGACGGTGCCGGCCTGGTGCGGCGGTACGCCGGAACCGTGCATCCCGTGGCTGCGGAGTCGGCACCGAGGATCCCCGTGCCCCACGTCCGCTGATATCGTGGGGGCGACCACCGCCCGATGAGGGCCGGGCACGCGTGATCGCGCGGACGCACGGCCGGTGCGGTCGGGCTCGCCGATCCGACTGGTTCGCGGGCGTCGCCGGGAAGGACATCTGTGGCTCGAGGAAGCCAACGTGCGCAGCAGCAGCGGCGCGGCCGCTCGCAGAACCGCGTGCACCGTGACGAGGAGGGGATCATCCCCGTCCTCGCCCGCGTCGTGCGCGAGGTCGAGGCTGCCGTGCAGCGCCGGTCGGCGATGCCGTCGGTGCGCGCCCAGTTCCAGGTCGTCGCGCTGCTCGTCCGTGAGGAGCGCGCCCGGATCAAGGAGGACGCGACCCTCAACGACGGCAAGCGTGCCGACGAGCTGAAGCGGCTCGACGGGATCGCGACGATCCTCGCCCAGACCGCGGCCCGCGACACCTCGCTGTTCGCGCTGCTCGCCGAGGACGCCGCCGTGTCGGACTCCGCCAAGGAGCTGCGCCGCGAGCTGCTGCGGCGGGCCGGCGTCGACGTACCCGAGCCCGAGCCGGAGCCCGAGGACGCCGCTCCGGCCGTCGCGGAGCGACGCGTCGTACCCGTCTCGGTGACCGCGCGCCAGCTCGCCAACCCGTTCCTGGTGCCCGACTTCTCGGTCGTGCCGCAGGCGTCAGGCCGGGCCCGGCGGCTGGCCGGCTGGGAGCTGCTCGGCCCCCTCTTCCGTTCCTTCGAGTACGCCGCCGAGGGCTCGCGGGTGACGATGACGATGCCCGAGGAGACGCCCGGCCTGCTGACCGGGATCGTGCCGCTCGGACGCGAGCTGATGCACCACCAGACCCAGGTGGTCGCCGCCGCGGCCGAGGGCCACCGCACCTTCCTGCTGGCCGACGAGCCCGGCCTCGGCAAGACCGCGCAGGCCCTGCTCGCCGCGCGGGCCGCCGACGCCTACCCGCTCCTGGTGGCCGTGCCCAACGTCGTCAAGACCAACTGGGCGCGCGAGGTCGAGCTGTGGACGCCGAGCAAGAAGGCGACCGTGCTCCACGGTGACGGCAACGACGTCGACGGGTTCGCCGACGTGTTCGTGGTCAACTACGAGATCCTCGACCGGCACCTCGGCTGGCTGGGCCAGCACGGGTTCCGCGGCATGATCGTCGACGAGGCCCACTACATCAAGAACAAGACCTCCCAGCGGTCGCAGAACGTGCTGACGCTGGCCCAGCGGATCCACTCACGGGTGCCCCGGCCGCTGCTGATGGCGCTGACCGGCACGCCGCTGATCAACGACATCGAGGACTTCCGCGCGATCTGGCAGTTCCTCGGCTGGATCGACGACACCAAGCCGCTCGGCGAGCTCATGGACGACCTCGAGGACACCGGCCTCGACCCGACCGACCCCGGCTTCTTCGCCGCGGCCCGGCGGTGCGTGGTCGACCAGGGCATCGTCCGGCGCCGCAAGATCGACGTCGCCTCCGACATCCCCGCCCGCCGGGTCGCCGACCTGCCGGTCGAGCTCGAGGGCGAGGCCGGCCGCTCGATCCGCAAGGCCGAGGCCGAGCTGGCCCGCCGCCTCGTCACGAGGTACGACGCCGCACTGGCCACCCGCACGTCCGGCATCGTCGTGGAGGGCATCGACCACGACCTGGTGCGCCGGGTCGCGACCTGGGAGCGCGAGGACACCTCGACGAAGTCGGGGGAGAACGTGTTCGGCATGCTGCGTCGGATCGGCCAGGCCAAGGCCGGGCTGGCGGCCGACTACACCGCCCAGCTGGCGCGCAACGTCGGCAAGGTCGTCTTCTTCGCCAAGCACATCGACGTCATGGACCTCGCCGAGCAGACCTTCGCCGACCGCGGCATCCGCTACAGCTCGATCCGCGGCGAGCAGTCCTCGACGTTGCGCCAGAAGAACATCGACGCCTTCACCAACGACCCCGACGTCGCGGTCGCCGTCTGCTCGCTCACTGCGGCCGGTGTCGGCCTCAACCTCCAGGTCGCGTCCAACCTCGTCCTGGCCGAGCTGTCCTGGACCGACGCCGAGCAGACGCAGGCGATCGACCGGGTGCACCGGATCGGCCAGACCGAGCCGGTCACGGCCTGGCGGGTCATCGCGACCCAGACCATCGACACCCGGATCGCTGAGCTGATCGACCGCAAGGCCGGGCTGGCCGCCCGGGCGCTCGACGGCGCCGGTGAGGACATCGAGGGCGCGATCGACATCCAGACCGAGGCGCTGGTCGCGCTGCTGACCGCGGCCCTCGAGAAGCGCGGCGACGACGTGGTCTGATCAACCGTCAGCCGGACTTTCCGGTCGTTCCCCGGCGGCGGGGACGACCGAAACGTCCGGCTCGCGGCCACCGCGGCGGCTACATCTCCTCGTGGGTGTCCGGGTCGCCGCCGAACAGGCGGCCGTCCGCGCGCTCGAGGCCGGAGATCGCGGCGACCTCGTCCTCGGTCAGCGTGAACCCGAAGACGTCGAGGTTCTCGATCTGGCGTGACCGGGTCGCCGACTTCGGGATCGGCACCGAGCCCAGCTCGACGTGCCAGCGCAGGATCACCTGGGCGGGCGTCACGCCGAGTCGCTCGGCCGCGGCGACCACCACCGGTTCGGCGTACGGCGCCTGCCGCTTGCCGAGCGGGCTCCAGGCCTCCGTCCGGATGCCGAGTTCCTCGTGTACCCGCCGCATTTCGTCCTGCGGGAAGTGGGGGTGCATCTCGATCTGGTTGACCGCCGGCGTCACGCCGGTCTCGGCGACGATCCGGTCGAGGTGGGAACGGGTGAAGTTGGAGACGCCGATCGACCGCACCACGCCCTTCGCGCGCAGGTCGACCAGCGCGCGCCACGCGTCGGCGTACCTGCCGACACTGGGGTTGGGCCAGTGGATGAGGTGCAGGTCGAGGTAGTCGAGCCCGAGTCGCTCCAGCGATCCGTGCACCGACGCGATCGCCTCGTCGTACCCGTGGTCGCGGCCGGGCAGCTTGCTGGTGACGAACAGCTCGTCGCGCGGCACGCCGCTGCGGCGTACGGCCTCGCCGACCTCGGTCTCGTTGTTGTAGTTCACCGCGGTGTCGAGCATCCGGTAGCCGACCTCGATCGCGCTGACGATCGCGTCGACTCCTTCCCCGCCGGTCATCGGATAGGTGCCGAAACCGATCGCGGGGATCGTGGCGCCGTCGTTGAGTTCGTAGGTCGGAACACTGCTCATGCTCCGACCCTAGGGGAGCCCTCCGCCCTAGGGTGACCCCCATGCCCCGCGCGTTCGAACGCCTCGAGGTGGAGCCGGTACGCCGCACCGCGGTCCGCCTCGTCGAGCGGATGACCGCCCGGCTGCCGGACCGCAACCTGGTCCGCGTCGGCGACGAGGTGGTCCGGCTGATCGACGACGTCGCGTCCGGCTCGAGCGAGATCCGCGGCCGCCTGCGCGCCGCCCGCGTCGCGTCCCGGGTGCTGCTCGCCGTGGTCGTGGTCCTGGCCGGGGTCGTGTTCGCGCTCGCGCTGCGCGACGCGCGCGACGAGCAGGCGCTGGCGAACTCGTTCGACTGGCTGCCGCTGATCGAGGCCGGGATCAACGATCTCGTCTTCATCGCGATCGCGGTGTTCTTCCTGCACTCCGTGCCCGACCGGCTCGAGCGGGCGCACACCCTCTCCCTGCTGCACCGGCTGCGGTCCCTCGCCCACATCGTCGACATGCACCAGCTGACCAAGGACCCCGAGCGACTGCGCGGCAGCTACGTCCCCTCGTCCAGGTCGGCGGACGTGGCGCTGGACCGCGGTCAGATGGAGGCCTACCTCGACTACTGCTCGGAGCTGCTGAGCCTGATCGCCAAGGCCGCGGCCCTCTGCGCGGAGGAGTCGCAGGACTCTGTGGTCCTCGACACGGTCTCCACGATCGAGACGCTCACGACCGACATGGCGCGCAAGATCTGGCAGAAGATCGCCCTGCTGCCGCGGGGGTAGCCGGCTGCCGGACGCCGGTCAGACCCACGCCCCCGCCGCGCCTGAGGCCGAGGCTCGGCTGGTCGGGCGGTCAGCTGGTCTTGCGCGCCAGCGTCACCGCGAAGTCGCCGGCGGCGTCGGTCCAGGTGCGCTCGGTGGTGAGCCCGACGGCGTCGAGCTCCTCGCGGATCCGGTCGGCGGTGAACTTGGTGGAGATCTCGATCCGGATCTCCTCGCCGGAGAACAGGTCGAGCTCGATGCCGGCTCCGGGGACCCGCACGTGCTGCGGCATCTCCGCCCGCAGCCGGAGGTCCATCCGCTGCATCCGGGAGTCCCAGAACGGCACGTAGGAGAACGCGTCGACGTCGAAGTCGGCGCCGAGCTCGCGGTTGAGGACCCGCAGGCTGTTCTTCACGAACTCCTCGGTGACGCCGCGGCTGTCGTCGTACGCCGCGATCAGCCGGTCGGCCTCCTTGACCAGGTCGGTGCCGAGCAGCAGCCAGTCGCCGACATCGAGGGAGTCGCTGAGCGCGCCGAGGAACGCGCCGCGCTCCTCGACGTAGAGGTTGCCGATGGTGCCGCCGAGGAAGGCGACCAGCTTGTTGTGGAAGCGCGACAGGTGGCCGAGGTGGAGCGTGAAGTCGCCGACGATCGCGGCGACCTCGGTGCCGGGGTAGCGCGCCGCGATCTGCTCGGCGGCGTCGCGCAGGGTCGCCTCGGAGACGTCGACCGGGACGAACCGCTCGAGCTGTCCGGCCGCGGCGAACGCGTCGAGCAGCAGCCGGGTCTTGTCGCTGGTGCCGCTGCCGAGCTCGACGACGGTGGTGGCGTCGCAGGCCTCGACGATGGCGGCGGCCGACTCGGCGAGGATCGAGCGCTCGGCCTCGGTGGGGTAGTACTCCGGGAGGCGGGTGATCTCGTCGAACAGCAGCGATCCCGCGTCGTCGTACAACCACTTCGGCGGGAGGGTGCGCGGCTGCGAGCCGAGGCCGCGGCGCACGTCCTGCACCAGCGCCGCCGCTGCCCAGTCGGGCTCGAGGAGGACGGAGACCGACGCCCGGCTCATCCGGCTGCCCCGCTGTCGGCCAGGCGGAGGCCGGAGAGCGCCCAGCGCGACCGGTGCGGGAAGAAGTTGCGGTACGTCGCCCGCGCGTGCCCGCCCGGGGTCAGCGCGCAGCCGCCGCGCAGCACCATCTGGTTGCTCATGAACTTGCCGTTGTATTCGCCGATCGCACCGGCGGCGGGGTGGAAGCCGGGATAGGGGTGGTAGGCCGACGACGTCCACTCCCAGCAGTCGCCGAACATCTGCCGCAGCCCGCCCGTGGGTGAGGGCGCCGCCCGGGGATGGAACGTCGAGGAGTCCGCGAGGTTGCCGGTGTCGTCGGGCTCCCCGGCGAGGCTGCGGGCGGCGTACTCCCACTCGGCCTCGCTGGGCAGGCGCTTGCCGGCCCAGGTCGCGTACGCGTCGGCCTCGTAGAAGCTGATGTGGCTGACCGGGAGCCCGGGGTTGACCGGCCAGGTGCCGTTGAGGGTGTGCTCGAACCACACGCCGTCGACCTCGCTCCAGTAGAACGGCGCCCGCCAGTCCTCGCCGGTGACGAGCGCCCACCCGTCGGAGAGCCACAGGTCGTGGCGCGCGTAGCCGCCGTCGGCGATGAAGTCGAGCCACTCGCCGTTGGTGACCAGCCGGTCGGCCAGGCGGTACGGCGTCAGCCACTGCTCGTGGCGCGGGAGCTCGTTGTCGAAGCAGAACCCCTCTCCGTCGCTGCCGACCTCGACCAGACCGCCGTCGAAGTCGACCCAGCCGAGCCGGTCGGGGTCGGTCGTGGGGCTCGGGGTGCCGGCGTAGACCGGCTGGAGCGGGTTGCGGGAGAGCACGTGCTTGATGTCCATCAGCAGCAGCTCCTGGTGCTGCTGCTCGTGGTGGAAGCCGAGCTCGATCGTGCTCGCGACCTTGCCGAGCGTGCCGTCGTCGAGTCGGCCGAGCAGGTCACGCATCCGGTCGTCCACGTTGCCTCGGTAGACGCCCACGTCGTGCGCGCCCGGTCGGCTGATGTGACCGCGGTCGGGCCGGCTGTAGCGCGGGCCGACGCCCTCGTAGTAGCTGTTGAAGAGGAACCAGTAGGTGTCCTGGAAGGGCGCGAAGCCCGGCTCGTGGTCGGCGAGCACGAAGGTCTCGAAGAACCAGGTGACGTGGGCGCGGTGCCACTTGGTGGGGGAGACGTCCGGCATCGTCTGGACCGTCTGGTCCTCCGGCGAGAGCGGCGCAGCCAGCCTCTCGGTGTCGGCGCGGACCGCGTCGTACCGCTCCTGCAACGATGTGGGGTCGAACCCCGTGCACGCACCGATCGTGCTCGTCATCTGGCACCTCGCTCGTCGATCTGTGGCCTGACGATGCCCACCAGCAAACCATGGGGGCGGTGAACGTCAAGGTGGCCCGGGGCTGAACGGTTGGAACCCTAGGGGTCGGCGCCGACATTTAGGTTGGCGGTGGGTCCGTGGGCGGCCGTGCCTGCCGACCGGGACACCTGGTGATCTCTGACCGCTGAGTGGTCGTCCACGGACCCGGTGTCTGGTCGATGCGGTGTCCCTGTTCGGGAACTTGGAGCCAGCCGGAACCGGTGGCGGGACTCCTACTTGCAGAATGTCTGGGCCGTGGCCGCTGCGGTCAGTCGCCTCGTGTTGTGACTGACCGACAGGAGGGCGCCGGAATGGCGTTGACATTGGGAATCGACGTGGCCTGCCGGGCCGCGCATCAGGCCACGCTCGCGATCGACGGCAAGACCCTGTGGCGGGGCCGGAAGTTCTGGACCAGGCCGATCGATCTCGAGCGGCTCTGGTCCGATCTCGACCTCGACGATCCGTCTGAGTTGATGGTCGTGGTCGAGCCGACGCGTAACGCGTGGATCGTGCTCGCGGAGTGGTTCCGGCGCCGCGGCGCCCGCGTGGTGATGGTGCCGACCACGCAGTCCGCGGACCTGCGCGACTACTACTCCAAGCACACCAAGAACGACCGCATCGACTCCGAGTTGCTCGCCCGGATCCCGCTGCTGCACCCCGAAGGACTGCGGGAGTACTCCGGCCAGGGGCCCGCGGATGCGTTGCGGCGGCTGGTCAAGCAACGCTCCACGATGGTCAAGCGCCGCACCGCCGTCTACGCGCGCCTCGACGCCCAGCTCGAACTCCTCGGCCCGGCCTGGTACCAGGTCCTCGGATCCAGCTACGGGATCGCGGCGCTGGAGTTCCTAGCCCGCTACGCCAACCCGCACACGGTGATCCGGCTTGGCCAGGCCCGCCTGGCCCGGTTCCTCATCGCTCGCTCCCGCGGTGCCTGGCGCGATGACCACGCCCGGGCATTGGTGCTCGCAGCGAAGGAGACCCTCGCGCTGTGGGGCGACGACGGGATGGACTTCGCCGAGCTCGCCGTCGACATCGCAGCCGAAGCCGACCAGGCCCTGTTCCTCAACGGTCAGATCAAAGAGATCGACGAGCGGCTCGCGAACCTCTACGCCGACGCCGACCCCGACGGGATCGTTGCCTCCTGCCCCGGCGTCGGTCCGACGATCAGCGCGGTCATCGCCGGCCGGATCGGTAACCCACACAGGTTCCACTCGCTGGCCGCGATCCGCGCGTACACCGGACTGATCCCCAAGGTCAGCCAGTCCGGAGTCTCGAAGGTGGAATCGACCATCACCAAGGCCGGTGATCCACTGTTGCGGGAGATGGTCTTCAAGGCCGCCGACAACGCCCGCAAGGTCGACCCGCAACTGGCGGCCAAGTACCAACGCCTCATGTCCGGCGATCGCCATCACTCATCCGCGATCTGCCACCTGGCCACCGCCTACCTGACCCGGATCGCGACCTGCATGCGCAACGCACAGCCCTACGTCCTACGCGACGTCGACGGCACCGTGATCACCGAAGCCGAGGGCCGCGCGATCGTCAAGGAGCGCTACCAACTCGAACCCCGACGACGCGACAACCTCCGCCACAAGCGCATGCGCGAGCGCCGAAAGCAGGCGGCGGGCCGGAAGTCACAGAAGTCGCAGAGCGCTCCAACATCCCGGCCCGCCAACACCAAGCCTACGAGCCGCCAGGTGGCTTGACGTCCCTTAGGAACTCAGCGGCCGGGCGGGTGACGCCCCTGACACCCACCAGTCGACCGATCTACCGACACCGATCGGGCAGAACAATCCTCAACGACCGGAACCCCGCGCCCCCCGCGTCGTTAGACAGCCGATCGTGCACGCCGCTTCCGGGGACGACGGCGTCGGGATCACGAGGACGGTCGGCGGTGACTGGGGGGTTCCGCCGCCGTCCTCGTTGCCATTTCCGGGACGGTCAGGCCGGCGGTCAGTCGACCACGCGGGCACTCACCCGGAACTCCTCGTCGTCGTCCTTGGGTACGCCGCCGCACGCCAGCAGCGAGTCCTCGTCGCACCAGTAGCGCGTCGACGCGTTGACGAGCGTCACCACCACCGACTCGACGCGACGGACGTCGAAGCGGGAGGACACGGTGCCGGCGCCGGTCCGGTCCAGCCGGACCACGCGCGTCGTGGAGCCACCGTTGCTGCGTCGTACCGTCACCCGGACGGCGGGCGCGTGCTTGCGGCCGGGGGCGTCGATGTCGACCACCAGCCGTGCCCGGCGCCCACGCACGCCGTCGGGAGCGAAGCCGACGTGCCGGGCGGCGAGGTGGTCGACCTTCACCGTCTTCTCCCGGTCGTCCCCGGGCCCGAGCGGGACGATCCGGACCTTGGGGCGCGGCCAGGCGGCCCCCTCGGGGTAGTTGGCGGCCGGGTCCAGGTTGGCGGTCTCGTACGCCGCCAGCGCCGACCGCAGCCCGCCGTGCGGCTCGAGGACGGCGGCCAGTGCCTCCACGGAGTAGTCGTTGGGCGCGCCGCGCCGTGCGTCGGCCCGGGCCCACACCTGAGCGACCACGTCGGCGCCGTACCTGCGGCTGAGGAACTCCCAGAACACCCAGTTGCCGTAGTGGACGTACGCGGTGTTGGAGAACTCGTCGAGGGAGCGGCGGGGCTTGCGCAGGGTGCCGTAGCGCAGGTAGCGCCGGTTGTCGTTGGTCCCGTCCGCGAACCGTTCCTCGACCCAGGTCGCGGTCGACTCCAGCAGCCACGGGTCCTCGCGGAAGTCGTAGCCGAACTGGATCGCGTGGAAGAACTCGTGCGCCGCGGTGACCTTCAGGCTCGAGCGGGGCGCGGCGGCGTACTGCTTGCGCGCGAAGTCGTTGTCGAGCACGCAGTACGACGACGCCGCGAGCCGCTCGCCGGGGACCCGTCGCTCGGGTGCGCAGTAGCCGAACAGGCCGCGGTCGCCGAGCTCGGCGAGGTAGATGTCGTAGCGGCGGTCGCCGCCGCGCTCGCCGTCGGGCGGGGGCGGCGACATCCCGAGCCCGCCGACGTGGTGATCCCACACCTTCGCCATGACCTTCAGGGTCCGCTCGACCCAGGCCCGGTTGCGCGGTGCGTCCGGACCGCCGGTCGTGTAGTGGATGCAGAGCCGCTTGCCGCAGATCTTCTCCGAGCCGCCGCGGTAGCCGTCGCCGCCCATGTCGTCGCCGCCGTCGGTCGGGCGGGCGAGCAGCACGTCGGCCTGGAGGGAGTCGATGAACCCCAGCCGCGGCCGGGCGAGGAAGAGGTCACGCATCGCCAGGGTGACGTCGACCCGCCCCGACTGCGTCCTGGCGCCGCCGTCGAGCAGCCGTCCGGCGCGCTGGATGGCCACCGACGGGTCCGCCGGATCATGGGGTACGGCGCCCGCCGGACCAGCCGCGATCGCAGGAGCGACCGCAGGAGCGATCGTCACCAGGAGCACCGTCGCCACTGCGGCCAGGACAGGTCGCAGGAACCGGCCGGACCGGCGAGGCATCGAGAGCTCCCAGCTGTCGGGGTAGGAGGGCACCCACCCCGGGACCGTCAGCCGGTGCCGGAGATCTTCTCGATCAGCGCGGTCGTCGAGATCGCCGGGGTGCGGGGCAAGTACACCACCTCGCAGACGTCGGACAGGTGATCGAAACGCCCGGCCCAGTCATCTCCCATGACGAGCACGTCGGCGCCGTGCTCGAGGACGTAGTCGCGCTTCTGCTCCAGCGACTCCTCGAGGAAGACCGCGTCGACCGCGCGGAGCGCCGCCACGATCGCCAGCCGCTCGCCCTCGCTGAAGACCGGCGCGCGCCCCTTCTTCTTCAGGTTGAGCGCGTCGGCGGAGACGCCGACGACGAGCCGGTCGCCCAGCGCCGCGGCTCGCTCGATCACCTTGAGGTGGCCGACGTGGAAGACGTCGAACGTGCCGAAGGTGATGACGGTGCGCGACATGCGCCGCAGTCTCTCACGGCGCCGGGAGGACTCCGACGTACGGCGATACGCAAGGATGGCGCGTGTGAGCGGACCGATGATCTCGACCGGATCGGCCGCGGACGACGTCCGCCGTCGCGCGCTTCGGCGGATGCGCACCGTTGCTGTGTCCCTGCTGGTGTTCGCCGCCATCGTGTTCATCGCCACCCTGGGTCGCGACGGCTTCTGGGGCTTCGTCAACGCCGGTGCCGAGGCCTCGATGGTGGGTGCGATCGCGGACTGGTTCGCGGTCACCGCCCTCTTCAAGCACCCGCTGGGGCTGCCGATCCCGCACACGGCGCTGATCCCCAAGCGCAAGGACGACCTCGGCAAGGGGCTGGAGGAGTTCGTCGGCGAGAACTTCCTGCAGGAGGAGATCATCCGGGAGCGGATCCTGTCCGTCGGGATCGCGGACCGGGTCGCGACCTGGCTGGTGGTCCCCGACAACGCCCGTCGGCTCGTCGACGAGGCGTCGGAGATCGCCGCGCTCGGACTGGGCAAGGTCAGGGACGAGCACATCGCGTCGCTGGTCACCGACGCGTTGGTCCCGCGGTTCCGCGAGGAGGAGATCGCGCCCCTCGTGGGCGGCGTGCTGGCCGAGGCGCTGGCCGACGACCTGCACCACGGACTGGTCGACCTCGTGCTCGAGGAGCTGCACGGGTGGCTGATCGCCAACCCGGAGACGGTCCACGAGGTGCTGGGCGAGCGGGCGCCGTGGTGGGCGCCGGACCGGCTCAACGAGATGGTCATCACCAAGCTGCACGCCGAGATGGTGCGCTGGGTGGGCGAGATCCGGGCGGACCCGCAGCACCGCGCCCGGCGGGCGCTGGACTCGATGCTGCACCAGCTCTCCGACGACCTGCTGACCAACCCCGCGACGCAGGAGCGTGCCGAGCGGCTCAAGGAGCGGATGCTCGACCACCCGGCCGTGATCGCCACGTCGATCACCTTGTGGAACGCGCTCCGGCGTGCGCTGGAGACGTCCCTGGGTGATCCGGACGGCGCGGTGCACCGGAGGCTGATGATCGAGGTCGACGCCGCGGCCCGGCGGCTACGCGAGGACGCCGCGCTGCGGCAGCGGCTCGACTCCGCGGCCGCCGACCTCGCGGTCTTCGCCGTCGACAGGTACGGCGCCGAGGTCACCGCGGTCATCACCCACACGATCGAGCAGTGGGACGGCAAGGAGGCCGCGCGCCGGATCGAGCTGCACGTCGGCCGCGACCTGCAGTTCATCCGGATCAACGGCACCATCGTCGGCGGCCTCGTCGGCGTCCTGATCCACACCGTGGCCGTCGCGATCCACTGAGGGCCCTACGATCGGGCCATGGCCGACCCTGTCGACGTCCCGATCCGCGACGAGTCGATCCGGCTCGGTCAGTTCCTCAAGCTCGCGAACCTGATCGACTCCGGTTCGGAGGCGCGACCGCTGCTCGCGGCCGGCGAGGTGCGGGTCAACGGCGAGGTCGAGACGCGCCGCGGCCGGCAGCTGCGGGAGGGCGACGTGGTGGAGCTGGGTGGGCAGGCTGCCCGGGTCGCCCACGGCGACGTACCGGACAACCTGCCGTGGTGATGAGCGGCCGGCCGCGTCAGGTCAGCTGACGCCCAACAGGTCGACCACGAAGATCAGCGTCTCGCCGCCCTTGATCACGCCACCCGCGCCGCGGTCGCCGTACCCGAGGTGCGGCGGGATCACGAGCTGACGTCGGCCGCCGACCCGCATGCCCTGCACGCCGTTGTCCCAGCCGGCGATGACCTGGCCGGCGCCGAGCTGGAACTTCAGCGGCGCGCCGCGGTTGTACGACGCGTCGAACTCCTCGCCGGTCGAGTGGGCGACGCCGACGTAGTGCACCGAGACGGCGTTGCCGGCCGTGGCCTCGGGACCGTCACCGACGACGAGGTCGGTGACGACGAGGTCGGTCGGGGGAGTGGGGTCGACGAAATCAACTTCAGGCTTCTCCATGGGGGCGAGTCTGCCAGCCCGTGGCGGGGGTCCGGTCAGTCGACTGCCTGGCAGACCGCGTCGTCGTACTCCCAGTCGGCGAGGTGCTCCTTCATCAAGGGCAGGGCACGCGACCGGCCGAGGTTCCACGCCAGCCAGTCGTCCTCGTCCTCGCCGGCGCCGTGACCCATCAGCGCACACTCCACGACGTCGTCGGGCAGCGTCGCCAGGACCGGTACGGCGTCCGCGGACAGCCCCTCGAGGTAATACCAGTCGATCTTCCCGGTCTCCTCGTAGCGGTCGAGGTTCTGCCGGGCCACCCATGCATCGGGGTTGAGAAGGCCGAGCCCGAGGACGGCGACCGCGCCCGACAGCAGGGCGAACCGCGGCAGCCACCGGGCGCGCAGGGCGACGCCGCCCGCGATCGTGGCGAGCACCAGCACACCCAGCCAGGCCTCGAAGACGTCGACGACCAGCCGGAGCGTGGTGAAGCCGTAGGCCTCCTGGTAGACGTGCATCCGGTGGAGCGCTGACGCGACGACGACCAGCGTCAGCAGGCAGAGCAGGCCGAGCGAGGCGCGCAGCCACGCCCGGTCGGCGGGCGTGTCCCGCGGCGCCTTGCGGGTCGCCGCCCACACGACCAGGAGGGTCAGCGCGGTCGCGACGGTGAGCTGGCCGAAACCCTGGTGGACGTAGTCCGCATAGGTGAGGCCGGTGGTCCGCTCCAGGTAGTCGTGCCCGCCGAAGATCACCGTCGCCTGCGCGACCAGGAACAGCGCGAAGACCGCGTCGACCGCGAGCACCGGGGCGAGCCACTCGAACCGGTGGGCGACGGCGCGCGGGTCGGCGTCCCGGCGGTCGACCCGCGGCGGGTTGAGGGCGAGGTACGACGCCGCGAGCACAGTGCCGCCGACGGCCACCGTGATGAACGCCCGCAGCACGAACGTGTCCAGCGTGAGGTCGGGCACGAGCGCCCCGACCCACTCCGCGAAGAGCGCGTCAGCCGAGGCGAAGAGGAGGCCGAAGACCAGCAGCCCGACCACCGACAGGATCGTCGTCCGCAGCAGCGCCGCCCCCTGGCCGATCCCGGTGAGCACCGTGAGGGTGCGGCCGAGCCACGGCAGCCCTCGCAGACCGCTCAGCGGCCAGGAGATCCCCGAGAGCACGAACCCGAGCAGGGTGCGGGCGCCGGTCACGCCGCACACGCACAGCCCCGCGCCGGTGAACAGGCTCAGTGCGACGATCCAGTCGGCGTCGCGCACGAACGTCGTCGCGGCGAGGGCGACGCAGAGTCCCGCGCAGGTCAGGGTGAACGGGTCGCGCCGGTGGCGCGACGCCGCGAACACGACGGCGCCCGCTGCGACGAGGACCGCGAAGAGCCCGATCCCCCCGTCCCGGAAGGGGAGTACGACGGCCGCCAGCACCCCGGTGGCGACCGCGCCGATCAGGAGCGGCAGCCGGGCGGGCACCCGGCCGTCGGGCCAGAAGCTGCCGAAGACCTCGTCGAGGAGCGGGCGTGCGGGCACGGGGACCCCGGTCGGCGTCGTGGGCGGCGCGGGACTGGCGGTCGGTGGCATCGGGTCCTCCGGGGCAGGGACGGGAACGGGGGGTGGGGAGGGTCGGTCGGTCGGCTCGAGCGGCAGCTCGACGCGGACCCGGGCTCCGCTCGTGCCGGGTGCGGGGTCGACGAACCGGATCGATCCGCCGTGCAGGTCGGTGACCCAGCGGGCGATCGCCAGGCCGAGGCCCGTGCCGCCACCGCCCTCGGTCTCGGCGAGGGTCCCGAACGGCTCGAAGGCGCGCTCGCGGTCCCGGGGGTCGACCCCCGGTCCCTCGTCGCGCACCTCGAGGAGGTAGCGGTCGGCGTACGTCTCGGCGCTGAGGGTGACGGTCGATCCCGCCGGGCTGTGCCGCGAGGCGTTGTCGAGCAGGTTGGCGACGAGCTGACGGAGGCGGGCGGGGTCGGCGCGCACCTCGAGGTCGGCGGGGGCGACCCGGACGTCGTACGTCACCGGCCGCGCGGAGACCAGTGCTTCGTCGACGGCCTCGTCCAGCAGCGCTGCCAGCGGCACGGTCTGTGGCGAGAGCGCCGCCTTCCCCGCATCGACCCGGGCGAGGTCGAGGAGGTCCTCGACCAGGTCGCTGAGCCGCTCGGCCTGCGCGAGTGCGGAGGCGAGGGCCGCGGGGTCGCGCGGCCCGACGCCGTCGACGAGGTTCTCGAGCACCGCGCGCAGCGCGGCCAGCGGGGTGCGCAGCTCGTGGCTCACGTTGGCGACGAGGTCGCGACGCTGCCGGTCGACGGTCGCGAGGTCGCGCGCCATCCGGTTGAACGCCCGCGCGAGCTCGCCGACCTCGTCGTTCGAGGTCGCGGTGACCCGGGCGGCGTAGTCGCCGCGCGCCATCTGCCGCGCGGCCGCGGTCATCTCCCGCAGCGGAGCCACCATCCCGACCGCGAGCAGCTGGGTGACGGCGAGGGCGAGCCCGATGGTCACCGGGATGCTCAGCCAGACCGGTACGCCGCCCGCGCGGCCGACCTGGGCGACGACAGCGGTGACGACGACGCTCACCGCGACGAGCAGGCCGAGCTTGACCTTGAGGGAGCCGACACCGGCGAGCGGGGTCATGCCGGGGCCCCGGGCTCGAGGGCGTAGCCGACGCCGTGGACGGTGCGGACCCGGTCGGAGCCGATCTTGGCGCGGAGCCCCTTCACGTGGCTGTCGACGGTCCGGGTGCCCGACGCGCCCGGCCAGCCCCACACCTCGGCCAGCAGCCGCTCGCGGGTGACGACCGTGCCGGGCTCGGCGGCCAGGCACAGCAGCAGGTCGAACTCGGTCGGGGTGAGGTGCACCTGCTCGTCACCGCGCCACACCCGGCGGGCTGGGACGTCGATCCGCAGGCCGCCGAGGTCCTGCGGGCCCCGGCCGGCCAGCTCGGCGGCGCGCTCCACCCGTCGCAGCAGGGCCGCGATCCGGGCCACGAGCTCCCGCATCCGGAACGGCTTGGTGAGGTAGTCGTCGGCGCCGACGCCGAGCCCGACGAGGACGTCGGCCTCGTCGTCACGCGCGGTCAGCATCAGGACCGGGACCGGGCGGTCGGCCTGGATGCGTCGGCAGACCTCGTGGCCGTCGAACCCCGGCAGCATGACGTCGAGCACGACCAGGTCCGGCGCGTGGGCGGCGAACGCCTCGACCGCGCCCGGACCGTCCCAGGCGCGTGCGACGTCGTACCCCTCGGCCTCGAGCCGCTCGGCGACGGTCTGGTTGATGACCGGCTCGTCCTCGACCACGAGGATGCGGCGGTGCGGCGTACCCATGTCCGCAGCGTAGGAGCGTCGACCGCCGGAACGCGGGGACGACCTGTGAAGGTTGTGTGGAGGTCAGCCCTGGTGGACGTAGCTGTCGAGCTGGTCACGCTCGAACTGCAGCTGGTCGATCTTGTGCTTGACCAGGTCGCCGATGCTGACGATGCCGATCAGGTCGCTGCCCTGGCAGACGGGCATGTGCCGGAACCTGCCGGTGGTCATCGTCTGCATCACCTCGTCCATGTCGTCGTTGGGGGAGCAGGTGGCCACACCGTCCAAGGACGTCATGATCTCGGCGACCGGGCTGTCGAGCACCTCGCCCGCGTGGTGGAGGTGGCGCACCACGTCGCGCTCGCTCACGATGCCGTCGAGCGAGGCACCGTCGGCACTGACGATCACCGCGCCGATGTTGTGCTCGTCGAGGGCGGCGATGAGCTCCCGGACGCCGGCGTCGGGGGAGATCGTGAACACGTCCTTGATCGGCTTGGACTGGAGAACGTCGGCGATCCGCATGTATCCCACGCTACTCCGCGCCGCCCCCGCGCGCCTAGGACTCGTCCGTGCGCGGACGGCGTTGTCGCAGGTCGGAGACGGTGCCGGGTCCTGGCGAGGGCCAGTCGGGGTCGTCGTCGGGGCCGTCCGGCAGCGAGCCGATGAAGGCCAGGGCCGCGTCGTGGAGGTGACCGTTGGACGCCAGCGCATTGCCGCCCCAGGGCCCGTCCTCGCCCTCGAGGGAGGTGAACCGACCGCCGGCCTCCCGGACGATGATGTCGAGCGCGGCCATGTCGTAGACGTGCAGCTCGGGCTCGGCGGCCAGGTCGACGGCACCCTCGGCGAGGAGCATGTAGGACCAGAAGTCGCCGTACGCCCGGGTCCGCCAGCAGCGCCGCATCAGGGCGAGGAAGTCCTCGCCGAGGCCGCGCTCCTCCCAGCCGTGCAACGAGGAGTAGGACAGCGAGGCGTCCTCGAGACGGCGGACGTCGGACACCTGGCAGGCGGTCGCCTTCATCAACGACTTGCCGGTCCAGGCGCCGTGGCCCTTCGACGCCCACCACCGGCGCTGCAGGAGCGGGGCGGACACGACGCTGAGCACCACCTCGTCGTCGACGGCCAGGGCGATCAGGGTCGCCCAGACGGGGACGCCGCGGACGAAGTTCTTGGTGCCGTCGATCGGGTCCACGATCCAGCGCCGTTGCGAGTGGCCGGCCGTTCCCTGCTCCTCGCCGGTGACGGCGTCCCGGCTCCGGACCCGGGAGAGGGTACGACGGACCCCCTCCTCCACGGCCTGGTCGGCATCGGTGACCGGTGACAGGTCCGGCTTGCTCATCACGTGCAGGTCCAGGGCCCGGAACCGCGTCTGGGTGAGCGAGTCCGCGTCGTCGGCGAGCAGGTGCGCGAGCCGCAGGTCGTCGGTGTAGTCAACTTCGGGGGGAGCCACGCGGCCACACTATTGCCTGCGCCTCCTGCCCGTGCTCGGGACGGTCGTGCATTCTTCAACCATGGAGATCAACGGTCTGCCGGTGCATCCGCTCGTGGTCCACGGTGCCGTGGTCCTCACCCCGCTGGCCGCGCTCCTCGCGATCGGGTACGTCGTCCCGCCGTGGCACGACCGGCTGCGCTGGCCGCTGCTGGTCGGTGCGCTGGTCGCCGCGGGTGCCGTGACGCTGGCCTACTACTCGGGCAACAGCTTCCGCGACGCCAACGCCTTCTTCAGCGATCCCTCGCTGCCCGTGACCGAGAAGATCGACCGCCACGCCGAGCTCGGTCAGATCCTGCTCTACGCCACGCTCGGGTTCGCGGTCGTCGCCGTGCTCAACGTGCTGCTGCACTCCCGCGCCGGCGCGGTCCGGGTCGTGCTCAACCTGCTGCTGCTCGCGGACGCCGCCGCCGTGCTCGTCCTCGTCGTGATGACCGGGGACGCGGGATCGCAGGCGGTGTGGGGCGAGGGGTTCGCGGGCTGAAGGTCGGTGAGCCGCGGCCTTGACTGGTATCCGCCCGGCACCTGGCGCCGGGCGGATCCCAGCGAAGCGAGAGCTCAGTAGTCGGTCACCGACCGCGCGTCCAGCAACCGCCGGAACGACTCGACGCGCTCGGGGTCCGCGCGACCCGAGGCGATCGCCTCGTCCAGGCCGCACTCGGGCTCGTCGGTCGCGTGGTTGCAGCCGCGCGGGCAGTCCTCGGTCATCTCGTCGAGGTCGGGGAAGGCCTCGATCAGGTGCTCGGGCTGCACGTGGGCGAGGCCGAACGACCGGATGCCCGGCGTGTCCACGATCCAGCCGGCGTCGTCGGGCAGATCGAGCATGATCGCCGAGGTCGACGTGTGCCGCCCGCGCCCGGTCACGGCGTTGACGTGGCCGATGGCCCGGCGTGCGTCCGGCACCAGCGCGTTGACGAGCGTGGACTTCCCGACGCCGCTGTGCCCGATCAGGACGCTGGTGTGGCCGGCGAGCCGTGCGCGGACCTCGTCGAGCCCGGCGATGCCGGCGCTGCCGTCCGGGTCGTGGGTACGCCGGGTGACCACCCACGGCACGCCCAGCGACCGGTACGTCGAGAGCAGCGTCTCCGGATCTGCCAGGTCGGCCTTGGTGAGCACCAGCAGGGGAGCGAGGCCGGCGTCGTACGCCGCCACCAGGGCGCGGTCGACCAGTCGCGGACGGGGCTCGGGATCGGCGAGCGCGGTGACCACGACGAGCTGGGTCACGTTGGCGACGATCACGCGCTCGACGGCGTCGTCGTCATCGGCGGTACGACGCAGCACGGTGCTGCGTTCGCTGACCTCGACGATGCGCGCGAGACTCCCGTCGACCCCCGACACGTCGCCCACGACGCGCACCCGGTCGCCGACCACCACGCCCTTGCGTCCGAGCGGGCGTGCCTTCATGGCGGTCACCACCCGGCCGTGGACGAGCAGCGTGAAGCGGCCGCGGTCGACGGTCGTGACGAGCCCGTCGACGGCGTCGTCGTGGGCGGGTCGCTCCTTGGTGCGGGGCCGGGTGCGGCGGCGGGGCCGGTCGTAGTGCTCGACGTCGTTCTCGTCGTACCTGCCGCTCACTGCACCCTCACCGCGCCGCCCTCACAGCAGGGCGCTCCAGAAGCCGGCGAAGTCGGGGAAGGTCTTGCTGGTGGTCGCGACGTTCTCGACCAGCACGCCGGGGACCACCGCGCCGACGATCACCCCGGCGTGGGCCATCCGGTGGTCGGCGTAGGTGTGGAAGATCCCGCCCGTCAGTGGCGCGGGGCGGACGTCCAGCCCGTCGGGGTGCTCGGTCACGTCGGCGCCGAGCGCGCCCAGCTCGGTGGCCAGGGCGGCCAGCCGGTCGGTCTCGTGGCCGCGGATGTGCGCGATGCCGCGCAGGTGGGACGGCGTCGTCGCGACCGCGCACAGCGCGGCGATCGCCGGTGCGAGCTCGCCCACGTCGTGGAGGTCTGCGTCGAGACCGAGCAGGCCGCGGTGGCCGGCGGTCGGCCCGGTCACCCGGAGTCCGTCGTCGACCCGGTCGACCCGGCAGCCCATCCGGGTGAGCAGGTCGCGCAGCGCGTCGCCCGCCTGCGTGGTGGAGGCCGGCCAGTCGCGCACCGTCACCGAGCCGCCCGAGAGCGCAGCGAGAGCGAGGAAGGGCGCCGCGTTGGACAGGTCCGGCTCGATCGTCTCGTCCAGCGCGGCGATCGGCCCCGGCGCGACCGCCCACCGGTTGGCGTCGGAGTCGTCGACGGCGACGCCGCGGTCGCGGAGCATCGCGACCGTCATCTCGACGTGGGGGAGCGAGGGGACCGGCTTCCCGTCGTGGCGGACGTCGACCCCGCGCTCGAAGCGCGCACCGGCCAGCAGCAGCGCCGAGACGAACTGCGAGGACGCCGACGCGTCGATCACGACCGTCCCGCCCGGCACGGACCCAGCGCCGCGGATCGTGAACGGCAGCGAGCCGCGGCCGTCGTCGTCGACGACGACACCCAGTGCGGCGAGTGCCGCGAGGACCTCGCCGACCGGTCGGTTGCGCATGTGGGGGTCGCCGTCGAAGGAGACGTCGCCGGCGACCAGGCCCGCGACCGGCGGCACGAACCGCATCACCGTGCCCGCGAGCCCGCAGTCGACCGCGGCGGGGGACCGTTCGCCGTCAGCAGGGATCGGCGTCACCGCCCAGTCCTCCGCCGAGGTGTCGACCACCGCGCCGAGGGCGGCGAGCGCCGACGCCATCAGCAGCGTGTCACGCGAGCGCAGCGCGCGGCGTACGACCGAGGGACCGTCTGCCAGCGCCGCAAGCACCAGCGCGCGGTTGGTGAGCGACTTGCTGCCCGGAAGTGTGACGACAGCGTCCACAGGGCCGGTCGCGACCGGCGCGGGCCAGGGGTCGGCAGGGGCGACGGCAGCGGCAGGCGAGGACGGGGAAGGCGTGGTCATGACCTGCCGCAGTCTAGGGCGCGACGGCGTCCGGCAGACGAACGGCGGGCGTTCTGCGACCCTGATCCCATGTCAGCGGCAGCGCCGCGCCCGGACCCCGGCTTCGTCGGACGCAGCGACGAGGTCAACCGGCTGACGGAGGTGCTGCGCACCGCACTCGTCGGCCGGGCTCCGCTGTGCCTGGTGCTCGGCGAGGCCGGCATCGGCAAGTCACGGCTGGCGGACCGCGTCGCCGTGGAGGCACGGACGCTGGGGTACGACGTCGCATGGGCCGAGGCGGAGCCCGGCTGCGGCCCGTTCGCCGCGCTGGCCGGGCTGCGCGTGCCGGGGTGGTCGCGACCGGACGACGGCGACGACCCGCGGTGGGAGCGCCTCGACCGGATCGCGGACGGCATCGCCGCGCGCGCACCCTTGCTGGTGATCGTCGAGGACCTGCACTGGGCCGACGACTCCTCGGTGTGGGTCGTCGAGCGGCTCGGCCGGCAGTTGGCGGGCGTCTCCGCGCCGGTGCTGGTCACGGCGCGCTCCGACGAGATGGAGCCGGCCGCCCTGGCCCGCCTGGTCACTGCCGCCGACCAGGTCGTCCGGCTGTCCGGCATGTCCGAGTCGGAGACGACCCGGCTCGCCGAGCTCGCTGCGCCGGGCAGCTCGGTGGACGGGGCCGGCCTGTGGGAGCGCACCGGCGGCGTACCCCTCTTCGTCCGCGAGGCCGCGGTGCTGGCGGCCGACGGCGGTCCGGCGCCGTTGGCGACCACCGTGCTGCGCCGGCGGATCGAGCGGCTCGGAGCGCACGCCGGACGGGTGCTGGCGGCCCTTGCGCTCGCGCCGCCGCAGACCTCGCTGGTCGTGCTGGCTCGGGCGCTGCAGTGTCCGGTCGAGGCCGTGGTGGCCGCCATCGACGTGGCCCGGGCGGAGGACATCGTCGTCGACGGGACCGGCGGCGGCGTGCGTTTCCGGCACGCCCTGCTCGCGGAGGCGGCCGGTGACGGCATGGAGGCCGGCGCGCGTCGTACCCTCCGGCTGGCGCTGGCCGACGGCCTCGCTGCCGACGGTACGACGACCGCGCGGGCGGGTGCCGCCCGACAACGCTTGCTCGCCCTCCCGGCCGGTGACCCGGCGGTCGCGGCGACGGCGGCGATGGAGGCCGTCGTCGCGCTCCGCGCCGCCGGCGATGGCGCGACCGCGACCGCGCTCGCGGCATTGGCCGCCGAGGCGC
Source organism: uncultured Actinomycetota bacterium (assembly GCA_963830735.1). Classification (GTDB taxonomy): domain Bacteria; phylum Actinomycetota; class Actinomycetes; order Propionibacteriales; family Nocardioidaceae; genus Nocardioides. The sequence goes on along the minus strand of CAWHNG010000002.1, from coordinate 1,981,110 downwards.
TGGACCGGTACGGCGCCGCACGCGACGTCGTCGCCCGGCTGCAGGTCGAGCGCGGCGAGGCGCTGTTCGCGCTCGGTGAGAGGCGCGGCGCGCGGGGATGCGTTCGAGGCCGCCGCGGCCAGGCACCCGGCCGACCCGAGCTCCGCGCGCGCACCGAGGCCGGCCGGGCCCGGTTCGTCCCACCCGTTCGCACCTTCGGCCCTGACCTGATCCGGCGACTGTCCGACGCCGCGGATGCGCTCGCCGACGCCGACAGCGCCCTGCGGGCGCGGCTCCTGGGCAGGATCTCCGCAGCGAGCGTCGCGACGCCGTCGGCCCAGGAGCTCGGCCGACGCGCGGCCGAGGAAGCAGTGGCGATCGCGCGTCGGCTGGGGGACCCTGCGGTTCTGGTCCAGGCGCTGTCCGACCGGCACCTCGCGCCCGCGACGCCGGAGGAGTGGGTGGAACGCGGCCGCGCGGCCGACGAGATCGTCGCGCTCGGCGAGCGGCTCGGACGACCGGAGGTGGCCCTGCTGGGCTACGAGTGGCAGTTCGGCGAGCGGCTCGGTGTGGGTGACGTGCCCGGCGCCGAGGACGCGCTCGGCCGGCTCGAGCTGTACGCCCAGCTCGTGCCGTCGCCGGAATGGCGGTTCTCCGGGGGACTGCGCCGGGCCGCTCTGGACTGCCTCTTCGGCCATCGCGACCGGGGCCTCCGCACGTTCGAGGCCGCCGTCGCGGATGCGCAGGGCTGGCTCCAGGACGAGGAGCGGGCTGGCATCGCCATGACGTTCCGAGCCTCGACCGCGCTGATGCTCGATGTCGCCGACCCCGAGCTGGACGACCTCGTCGCGCAGTGCGAGGTGTTCGCCGGCAGGTACCCCGCGGGGTTCCTCCACGCCCAGGTCGCGCTCGCGGCGTGGACGGCGGGGGACGCCGAACGGGCGCGCCGGAGCCTCGCCCGGACCGTGGCCGCCGGTGTGGACGAGATGGCAGTCGGTCTGGAGTCGCTTCACGCGCTCGTCGCCAGCGGACTGGTCGCCGCCGCACTCGGCGACCGGCGCGCCGTCAGGCTCATCCGTCCGCGGCTCGAGCCGTTCGCCGGGCGGCTGTCCTCAGGCAGCGGTGCCGTGGTCCTCCCGGTCGGCACGACTCTCGGGCTACTCGCGGAGGCAGAGGAGGACCACCGGGCGGCCGCTGGCTATCACCGGCGTGGGATCGAGGCAGCGCAGCGGGCCGGGGCGCAGGTGCTGGTGGACCGGTGCCGCGCCCTGGCGGGGAGTACGGCGCCGCGCGCCCCCGTCCCGGCCGGCCACGCGACGATCACCCGTGGCCCGGAGGGGTGGACCCTCAGCGCGCCCTTCGGCACGGCCACCGTCGAGGAGTCGCGCGGCCTGCTCCAGCTGATCGAGGTCCTGCGCGCCGGCGGCCGGGATCTGTCGGCGCTCGACCTCGCCGCCGCCGACGGCGGAGTGCCGGTCCAGGCGGACCTCGGCCCGGCGCTCGACGGCCGGGCCAAGCGCGAGTACCGCGCCCGGATCGCCGATCTCCGCGAGGAGATCGACGACGCGGAGCAGATGAACGACCCCGACCGCGGCACCCGCGCCCGGCTCGAGCTCGACGCGCTGCTCGACGAGCTGGGCCGGGCGGTCGGGCTCGGCGGACGCGACCGGCCGCAGGGAGCCACCGACGAGCGCGCCCGGGTCAACGTGACCCGGAGCATCCGACGCGCGATCCAGGCGGTGGCGGCGCAAGCACCCGACCTCGCCACCCACCTCCAGGTCTCGGTCCGCACCGGGCGCGCCTGCCGCTACCAGCCCGATCCGGCAGCCGCGCTGCGCTGGGAGGTCGCGAGCGCAGGGGGTTGACGTCGTACGACGCCGGCGGAACGACGTTCCGTGGCGACGGAACGCCTTCAGGGCATGACCCTTCTCCAGATCATCTCCGCCGACTGGCGTCTCCGGCTGCTCGCACAGCTCACCTGTGCTCCCCGGTCGCTTCCCCGGCCGGCCTCGGCCTCCCCGTCGGACCGGGAGCCGGCGTCGTGAGCACCCTCACCGCCGACCGGACGACCGTCGACCCGACCGCCCGACGTCGCGTCGCGACCGCCTTGCTCGCCGCGGCGGGCTCGTGGGTGGCCTACATCGTGCTCGCGTTCACGGTCTCGGCCGACTACGAGACGGCGCTGGTCGAGGCCTCCGAGTCGACCGGCACCGCTGTCAACCGGCTGCCCGCCGAGACGTTGGCGGAGATCACGGCCGATCACCCGTGGAGCAACCTGTCCGCGCTCGTGCTGGTCTTCGTGCCGGTGCTCCTGATCGTCGCCACCCGCCGGGCGCGCGTGGTCACGGGCGACCGCTGGAGCGTCCGGCTCGCGTGGATGGCAGCAGGCGTCCTGTGGTTCTACTTCCTCCTCAACGCCGGTCTGTACGCGGACCCCGCGTCGCTCCCGCCGTTGACCCGGGACCTCGACGTGCTAACCGTGCCGCTCGTCTCGGCAGGGTCGGTCCTGTCGATCGCCGCGTTCGTCCTCGCCGCACGGGCTCTGCGGCGCCACGGGTGGCGTCGCGTCGCGTGCGCGGTCGCAGTGGTGCTCGTGGTCGCGGACCTCCTCCTCGGCACGGTCCTGCTGGTGACCTCCGGCTTCGACGAGCCGGTGGCGCCGATCGCCCTGCTGCCCGCCGAGCTGATCGTCGGCATCGCGCTCCTCGTAGGTGGTCGGCGATGACCGCGGCAGCCGACGTCGGCCGGCCGATGGACATCGTCGTCATCGGCGACCCCCTCGACCGGCTCGACCCCGAGGTCGACACCACGCTCGGCATCGTGTCCGCAGCCCTCGCGCGCGGCCACCGGGTGCGGGCGTGCGGGCCCGCCGACCTCGCGATCGTCGACGGCGCCGCCGTCGCCCGGACGTACGACGTCCGCCGCGGCGACACGCGCTGGACCCTGCTCGACGAGGCGGACGCCGTCCTGCTGCGCACCGACCCGCCCGTCGACCGCGGCTACCTCGACGCCACCCTCGTCCTCGACCGGGTCGATCCTGCGCGCACCCTGCTCGTCAACGACCCCCGCGGCGTACGGATCGCGAACGAGAAGCTGTGGGCGCTCGAGCACGCCGACCTGTGCCCGCCGACGCTGGTCACCGCGTCCGCCGACCTGATCGACGACTTCCTCGGCACGCACCGCGAGTGCGTGGTCAAGCCGATCGACGGCTTCAGCGGGCGCGGCGTGCTGCGCCTCGGGTACGACGACCCCAACGCCGCCTCGATCGTGGAGCTGTCCACCGCGGGTGGGCGCCGGCAGGTCGTCGTACAGCCGTGGCTCGACCGGGTGCGCGAGGGCAACAAGCGGCTCTTCGTCCACGGCGGCGAGCCGGTGGCGGCGGTCCTGCGGTTCCCGATCGAGGGCTGCGACTTCCGGATCGGCATGCCGCGCCGGATGGTGCCGATCGATGACCGCGACCGCGAGATCTGCGACCGGCTGGGGGCCGGCCTCCGTGACCTCGGCCTGGTCCTGGTCGGGATCGACGTCATCGACGGGCACCTCATCGAGGTGAACGTCACCAGCTCCGGCGCACTCCGCAAGTGCGACCGGTTCCTCGGCACCACCCTGTGCGCCGACTTCGTGGACCTGATGGAACGCACCACCGACCGAAGGACAACGTCATGACCACCGCTCTCGTCTGCATCGCCCTGCTCGCCGCGCTCCTGTTCGTGCTCGGCTGGAACGTGTCACGCCTGCGTGGCTCGAAGAAGACGGTCGAGCAGTTCCCGACCGCGCCGGACGATCCGCTGTTCGTCGCGATCCGGGCGCACGGCAACGCCACGGAGTACGTCCCGACGCTCGCCGTGCTCATCCTCGTCGTCGGGTCGCGCGACCCCGCCGCGTGGATGCTCGTGGTGGCTGTCGTCGCCACGGTGTCCCGCTACCTGCACGCGATCGGCGTGCTGGCGGCCGGCGACATGGCGAAGGAGTCGCCGTTGCGGTTCGTCGGAGCCGTCGGCACCATCCTGGCCGGCGTCGCGCTCGCGGCAGCCGCCCTGGTGGTGATCTGAGTGAGCGCCCTGCGGACCCGCACCCTCGAGGCTGGGGTCGAGGCGCTCTTCGAGGGGTCGCCCGACGGCAGCCGGCGGATCGGGCTCGAGCGGGAGCTGATCCCCTACCGGCACTGCCCCGACATCACGGCTCCGGTCCGCGTCGACGAGATGCGCGCGCTGCTCGCCGGTCTGCCCGACGTCGGCTTCGAGCCCGGCGGACAGGTCGAGCTGCACCCGGGGCCGTCGGACACCGCGCACGCCGCGGTCGTCGTACTCCGGGAGCGGGAGCGTGCCGTACGACGCGCGCTCGCGGCTGCGGGCATCCATGTCGCCGCCGTCGGCCTCGACCCGTGGCGCAGCGCGGAGCGCCTCGGCCTCCAGCTCACCTCCCAGCGGTACCGCGACCTCGACCGCTACCTCGCACGCCGCGGGCCGGCCGGGCGCCGTTTCATGCGCCAGACCGCCGGCCTGCAGATCTGCGTCGACCTGCGGCCGGGACTGGAGGGTGTCGTGCAGTGGCGCGCCGCGAACGTGGTCGCACCGGTCCTCGCGGCGCTCTTCGCCAACTCCCGCGTCTGCGAGGGCAGGCGGCTGACCACCGACAGCGGTCGTACGGCGGTGTGCCTGGCGACCGACCCCGCACGGATGGCGTACGGCGGCCTCGGTCGCCGCCGGGACGTGGTGGGGGAGTACCTGCGGTTCGCATCCGCCGCTCCGCCGCTCAGCGAGGGGTACGTCGAGGTCGACGAGCACCTCTCGACGCTGTTCCCCGCCGTGCGACCGCGCGGCCGCTACCTCGAGCTCCGGGCGCTGGACTCCGTCCCGGGTCGGGACCTCGGTCCTGCTGTCGCGTTGACGGCCGCACTGCTCGTGGTCCCCGGTGCCGCCGACGAGATCCTGGCCGACCTCGACGGCATCGACGTCCCACGGCTCTGGGCGCTGGCGGCAGGCCCGGGCCTCTTGCACCCGACCATGAACGGCCTCGCGGCGGGCCTGGTCCGGATCGCCCGGTCCGCGGCCGCCGACCTGCCTGAGGGCTACCTGCCGCCCGACGAGGAGGGCCTCGGCCGCGTCGCGGCGCGGGTCCTTGGCCCGGTCGAGCTCGGCCGGACCGCGGTCAGGTCAGCTCGGCCTTGACCAGCTTGGCCTCACGCTTGGCCGAGTGAGCCAGGTGTCGCGCCTCGCGGCGGGCGTCCTTGGCCACCCGGCGCGTGCGCCAGGCAAGTCCTGGCTTGCCCTCGGTGTCGGTGGCCGCGGTCAGCAGACCGCCGAGCACGGAGACGTTGGTGAAGAACTTCACCGTCTGCTGCTTGCGCTCGGCCGGGTCGGTGGAGTTCCAGAACGCGTGACCGGCGATCGTCGTCGGCACCAGGCTCGCGGCGAGCACGGTCGAGGAGAGGCGCGGGGCCCGGCCGATGGCGAGGGCTCCACCGGCGACGAGCTGGGTCGCGGCGTTGACGCGCACCCAGAACACCGGATCCTGCGGCACCGTGACAGGGGCGACGGAGTTGATCCGCGGCACGACCTTGTCGGTCACCGGCTTGGCCATCGGGGCCATCGCACTGGCGTTGCGGAAGGCGTTGAAACCTCCGACCAGGAAGATCGAGGCGAGCAGCGGGCGGGACAGCAATCGGGTCACGGCCATAGGAGTTTCTACCCGATGCCGGCAAGGTCATCCCGATACGCTGAGCCGCATGTGCGGGCGATACGCCTCCAGCCGGAGCCCCGAGGACCTGGCCGAGGAGTTCGAGGTGGTCGACCCGCGCCTCGACACGGTGCTCCCGCCGGACTACAACGTGGCGCCCACCAAGGAGGTCTACGCCGTCCTGGACCGGGTGCCGAAGCCCTCCGGCGACGACGCGGGAGGCGAGGGCGGTACGCCGCCCGCCCAGCCTGACGGCCAGCCCGTCCGGCAGCTCCGCGTGCTCCGGTGGGGGCTGGTGCCGTTCTGGGCGAAGGACCCCTCGATCGGCAGCCGGATGATCAACGCGCGAATGGAGACGGTCGCGGACAAGCCGGCCTTCCGGAAGGCGTTCACGTCGCGGCGGTGCCTGCTCCCGGCCGACGGCTACTTCGAGTGGTACCCGACCGAGCAGCTGACCAAGAGTGGCAAGCCGCGGAAGCAGCCGTTCTACATCCACCCCGCCGACGGCTCGGTGATGGGGATGGCGGGTCTGTACGAGATCTGGAAGGACCCGACCCGCGACGACGACGATCCGGAGCGGTTCCGGTGGACCTGCACGGTCCTGACGACCGACGCCCCGGACGAGCTGGGCCGCATCCACGACCGGATGCCGCTCCTGGTGCCGGCGCAGCGTCGTACCAAGTGGCTCGACCCGCGCACGCCGAAGGACGAGCTGCTCGACCTCCTCGTTCCGGCCCAGCAGCACGGCCTGGAGGCCTACCCGGTGTCGGCGGCCGTCGGCAACGTCCGCAACAACGGGCCGGAGCTGGTCGAGCCGCTTCCGGCGGAGGAGACACTCCTGTGAGCGGTTGCGAGCGGTGAGCGGCGAGGAGAGGGTCATCGCGACCCCGCACGGCGAGGGGCGCCTGGTCACGGCGCGGGCGCGGCGCCCGATCGCGACCGTGCTGCTGAGCCACGGCGCCGGCGGGGGCATCGACGCCCGCGACCTTTTGGCGCTCGCGCGCCTCCTGCCACGGCAGGGCATCACGGTGATGCGCTTCGAGCAGCCCTGGCGGCGTGCGGGCCGCAAGGTCGCCACGCCGCCGCCCACCCTGGACGCCGGTCTGCGTGCCGCCGCCGACGCACTGCGGGTGCGCACGCCGCTGATCGTCGGCGGTCGGTCGGCCGGCGCCCGGTCGGCGGCGCGGTGCGCCAAGCGGCTCGGTGCGTCGGGTTGCCTCGCCCTGTCGTTCCCCCTGCACCCGCCGGGCCGGCCGGAGAAGTCGCGCCTCGACGAGCTGCGCGCGGCCGGCGTACCCACCCTGGTCATCCAGGGGGAGCGCGACCCCATGGGCCGCCCCGAGGAGTTCCCCGACCCGCTGCCGCCGCGCACCGACCTGGCGGTGGTGCCCGAAGGGGACCACGGTCTCGCCGTCCCCAAGCGCGGTGCCCTCACCGAGGACGACGCGATGGGCATCGTCGTGGAGTCCGCGCTGGAGTGGATCGTGCGGGAGATCGTCGGGAATGGAGCGCGTCCCTGACAGGTTGGGACGTTCATGATCGCGGTGCTCGAACGTCCGGTGGCGCACGCCCCCGTACCCTGGGACACGATGTCTGAGACCACCAGCCCCGATCTCGAGTACGACGCCGCGGCCGATCCCGCGCCCGTCGATCTCGCCACCGAAACGACGGCCGAGCGATCCGCCCGTTTCGAGCGCGACGCGCTGCCCTTCCTCGACCAGCTCTACTCGGCCGCGATGCGGATGACGCGCAACCCCGCCGACGCCGAGGACCTCGTGCAGGAGACCTTCGCGAAGGCGTACTCCGCGTTCCACCAGTTCAAGCCCGGCACCAACCTCAAGGCCTGGCTCTACCGCATCCTCACCAACACCTTCATCAACTCCTACCGGAAGAAGCAGCGCCAGCCGCAGCAGTCGATGTCCGAGGACGTCGAGGACTGGCAGCTCGCGCGTGCGGAGTCGCACACCTCCAGCGGGCTGAAGTCCGCGGAGATGGAGGCGCTCGAGCACCTGCCCGACAGCCAGGTCAAGGACGCGCTGCAGCGGCTGCCGGAGGAGTTCCGCCTCGCCGTCTATCTCGCGGACGTGGAGGGCTTCGCCTACAAGGAGATCGCCGAGATCATGGACACGCCGATCGGCACCGTGATGTCCCGCCTGCACCGTGGTCGTCGCCAGCTGCGCGACATGCTGTCCGACTACGTCCGCACGGGCGGCGACGCACCGCTGGAAGAAGGTCGTCGATGAACGCGCAGGGTCACGGCCACGAGGGGCACGACCACCCCTCCAACGAGGAGTGTGCCGACTTCCTCGAGCGGATCATGCGGTTGATCGACAACGAGCTCGAGGACGGCGACTGCGCGATCGTCCGCGCCCACATCGACACCTGCAACCCGTGCCTGGAGCGCTACGACCTTCAGCGCACGGTGAAGTCGATCGTCGCCCGGTCCTGCTCGGAGTCCGCGCCGGCCGACCTGCGCGCGCGGGTCCGGATCCAGATCCAGACCGTCCAGGTGCGGCTCACCGAGGGCTGATCCCGGTCGCACGGGTGCGCAATGATGCGCCCATGACGACCGTCCTCATCACCGGCTGCTCCTCCGGGATCGGCGCCGCAACCGCTGCCCGCCTCGTCGACCACGGCCACGACGTCTGGGCGACCGCGCGCCGTCCGGAGACCCTGGCCGACCTCGCGGCGGCGGGCTGCCACACCCTCGCCCTCGACGTCACCGACGAGGTCTCCATGGCCGCGGCGGTCGACGACGTGCTCGAGGGCGCCGGGCGGATCGACGCCCTGGTCAACAACGCCGGCTACTCACAGTCCGGCGCGGTCGAGTCGCTCGACCTCGACGACGTACGGCGCCAGTTCGAGACCAACGTCTTCGGCCTGCTCCGCCTCACCCAGCTCGTCCTGCCCACGATGCGCGAGCAGGGCGCGGGCCGGATCGTCAACATCTCCTCGATGGGCGGCAAGCTCACCTTCCCGGGCGGCGGGGCCTACCACGCCAGCAAGTACGCCGTGGAGGCCTTCTCCGACGCGCTCCGCTTCGAGGTCGCCGGGTTCGGGATCAACGTCGTGCTCGTCGAGCCCGGCCTGATCACGACCAACTTCGACAGCGCCGTCGCGGCAGGGATGCCCACGACCGACGGCCCGTACGCCGAGTTCAACGCCGCCGTGCTGGACAACACCCGCAGCGCCTACTCCGGGCCGATGGTCAGGCTCGGCGGGCCGCCCGAGTCGGTCGCCAAGGTGATCGAGAAGGCGATCACGGCCCGCCACCCGCGGCCCCGCTACCTGGTCACGCCCTCGGCGCGGGCCTCGCTCCTCGCCCGGAAGGTGGCGGGCGACCGCGGCTGGGACCTTGCGATGCGCGCCCAGTTCCCGCGGCCGAGCTAGGCGCGTCCGGTCTCAGCCTCCCTCGACGACCGGGTAGAGGTGATCGGCGAGGAGGCCGTGGGCCTCCTTGTGAACCACCGCCGCGGTCTCGGCGTCGGGGGCGTCGACGAGGCAGAACACCTTGCCGTCGGCCTCGTCGACCCAGTACCGCAGGTAGTTCACTCCGTACTGGTCCTGGACCGCCAGGTCCTTCTGGTGGGCCGCGGCGACGTCGGCTGCCGTGGCGCCGGGCAGGTTCTCGTGCACATCCATGAAGAGGGGCATCGGAGCACTCCTTCGATCTGTTCGGTTCTGTCACACTCAGTCTCATGTCGGGCCTGACCGCCGGCCATGACCGAGCCCCCAGCGCACCTGATCGCGACGCCACGCTGTCCGGGATGCTCGGTCGGATGCGCCTCCAGGGCGCGGTCTTCCTCCGCGGCGAGTACACCGAGGCCTGGGCCTACCGGTCGCCGTCGACGACCGACACGGCCGCGCTCCTCCAGCCGGGTGCACCGCGGGTCGCGCTGTTCCACGTCGTTGCCTCGGGTCGTTGCTGGGTGGCGCTCGACGGGGGCGAGCGGCACTGGGCCGACGCCGGCGACGTGATCGTGCTGCCGTACGGCGACGAGCACACGATGGGCGGATCGAAGCACGCCGAGGTCGTCGCGATGGCCACCCTGCTCGACCCTCCGCCGTGGACGCGGATGCCGGTGGTCCGCCACGGTGCCGGTGGGGCACCGACGGCGGTCGTCTGCGGCTACCTCGCGAGCGACCACCCGCTGTTCGACCCGCGGGTCCGCGCCCTGCCGCCGCTGTTCGTGGTCAGCCCGGGCGCCGGCCCGGCGCGGGGCTGGGTGCAGGCCAGCATCGACTACGCCCTCGCCCAGACCTCGCCCGCCGCGCGGGGCGGGCTCGAGGGCCCGACCCAGCTGCCGGAGCTCCTGGTGCGCGAGGTGCTCCGACTGCATCTCGCCACCGTGCCGACCTCCGAGGCGGGGTGGCTCGGCGCACTCGACGACCCGGTCCTGGGACCTCCGCTGGCCGCGATCCACGGCTCGCCCGACCGGCGCTGGAGCGTCGCCGAGCTCGCCCGCCAGGCGAACGTGTCGGCGTCGCTGCTGGACGAGCGGTTCCGCGCCGTCCTCGGCATGCCGCCGATCCGCTACCTCAGCGCGTGGCGGATGCACGTGGCCGGCGACCTCCTCCGATCCACGGCGCTCGGCGTCGCGGCCATCGCGCACCGGGTCGGCTACGACTCCGAGGAGGCGTTCAGCCGCGCCTTCAAGCGCAGCACGGGTCGGTCGCCCAGTGAGGCCCGCCGGCCCTAGAGGTTGACGAACCCCCGTGGCCACAGGGGCCCGGGGGTTCGGTCGATCAGTGAGCGGAGCGCTCAGCTGTTGGGGCGCTTGCCGTGGTTCGCGCCCTTCTTGCGACGCGCGCGGCGCTTGCGGCCGGTCTTGCCCATCGTTCCTCCTGGGGTCGAATAACGGCTCAGTCTCTCAGGTCACGCGCCGCTTCCCGAAATCTCCGAGCGTGCCGACCGTCGCCCGGCCGTAGAATCCGACCGTGGCCACGGAGCCAGAGACGCATGCGAGTGCCGCGCTCGCCCGCGCCACGACCGCCTTCCTCGAGGGCAGGCTCCAGCCCGGAATCGACGAGCTGTCGGCAGCCCTACGCGGGTTCACCGACGCCGGAGACGTGCGCCGGGCGGCCGTCACCTGCGCCCGGCTGGGCTGGGCGTTCGAGACCTTCGTCGGCAACCGGACCGCGGCCAAGGTGTGGTTCGACCGCGCCGCCCGGATGCTGCGCGACGAGCCGGACTGCCTCGAGCAGGGCTGGGTCGCGCTGGCCGGGATGGGCTGTGACGTCGACGACCCGGCCGACCTGCGCGCCCGTGCGGAGCTCGCGCTCGACCGTGCGCGGCGCTTCGGCGACATCAACCTCGAGGCCAAGGCGCTGGCCGATGGCGGCCTGGCCCGGGTCCAGGCAGGCGAGGTCGCAGAAGGCATGAAGATGCTCGACGAGGCGATCGCGCTCTGGTGCGGACCCGCCGACGACCGGGATTCGGCAAGCATGGGCGTCTGCTCGTTCTTCACCGCCTGCTACTACGCGGCGGAGTTCGACCGTGCCGGCAACTGGGTGGAGGACCTCCGACGGGTCGGCCTGATCGGGGCGGCGCCGGGCTCCCAGCTGTTCCTCAACAGCCACTGTGACGCCGTTCAAGCCACCGCGCTCATCGAGCTGGGCCGCTGGAGCGAGGCGGAGGTACTCCTCACGCGGGCGATCGTCCAGGTCGAGACCTGCATGTCGATCCCCAGCTGGCATCCGGCCATCGCACTGGCCGACCTGCGGATCCGCCAGGGTCGCCTCGCCGAAGCCGAGGCGCTGCTGGTCGGCAAGGACGACCACATGCAGGCGTTGCTGCCCGCTGCCCGGCTGCACCTGTCCCGCGGCGACCTCGACCTGGCGCTGGCGACGGTGGGCCGTGGCCTGAGGATGGTGAGAGGCGACCAGCTCCGTGGCGTCGAGCTGCTGGCCCTGCTCGCCGACGCGGAGCTGACCGCCGGGCACCTGGACGCCGCGACCGAGGCGTCCTCCCTGATGGAGGAACGCGCGCAGGGCGTGGACGTGCCACGGCTCCGCGCCGTGGTGGGCCGCACCCAGGCTCGGGTGCAGGCTGCCACCGGTGACCTCGCGACCGCGATCAGCACCATGGAGCGATCTGTCGACGCCGTCCCGGCCGGCCACCCGGTGCTGCGTCTCATGATGATCCTCGAGCTGGTGCGCCTGCACGAGGAGGCCGGCAACCGGGCCGCAGCGACCGTCGAGGCCACCCGCGCGCTGAGCATCCTGACAGGCCTCGACGTGATGCCGACTGCTGCCGAGCGGGCACTGCTGGATCGGTTCTCCCGGGTGCCGACTGCCGCGGCCACGGCGTACCTCGCCCACGATCCCGATGGTTGGTGTGTGCGCTGCGACGGGGTCCGTGCCCGGTTGACCACCACCAAGGGAGTGCGCTACCTCGCAGCGCTGCTGGCGGCGCCGGGCGTCGAGAGGCACGTCCTCGATCTCGTCGACCAGGTCGAGGGCGTCGCGGCAGACGGGCCTGACCGACATCACCTCGGCGACGCCGGCGCACTGCTGGACACCACCGCCCGGCGTGCCTATCGCCGACGCGTCGAGCAGTTGCGCGCGGACGTCGGGGAGGCTCTGGCGGCCGGCGCAGACGATCATGCGGCGGTCCTCCAGGCAGAGTGCGACGAGCTGATCGGGCAGCTCGCGGCGGCCTTCGGGCTGTCTGGACGTGGCCGGATCGCGGCCTCGGCGGCGGAGCGAGCCCGCCTCAACGTCACCCGCTCGCTGCGGACCGCCGTCGCGCGGATCCGGGCAGATCTTCCGGGCGCCGGCCAGGTGCTGGACCAACGGCTGCGTACGGGGCTGTACTGCGCCTTCGAGCCGGAGCCCGACGACCCGGTCCGCTGGATCGTTCAGTCCTGAGTGAACGGGCGGTGCCGGAACTGAACGCCTCCTGGGTAGATGGACCCGACTCAGGAGGACCCGATGGAGATCTACCAACCCACTTCCGACGTACACGTGCTTCCGGTGACCCTGCCGATGGGGCCCGAGGGCGTGCTCACCGTCAACGCCTTCGTGCTGTCCGCCCAGGAGCCGGTGCTGATCGACACCGGGATCGGGCAGGCCGGTGACGACCTGCTCGAGGCGGTCGATGAGGTGGTGGGGCTGCGCAACCTCAGGTGGCTGTGGCTCACCCACGACGACGCCGACCACACCGGTGCGGTCCAACGAGTGCTCGACGCCGCACCCCAGGCGAAGCTGGTCACGCACGCGTTCTCGGCGATGCGGATGTCCACCTGGTGGCCGGTGCCGCTTGACCGGGTGCACGCCATCCGCCCGGGTGACCGGCTGTCCGTCGGCGACCGCACACTGCGCGCGGTCGCGCCTCCGCTCTACGACAACCCGATGTCCGTCGGCCTGCTCGACGAGTCGAGCGGCAGCTTCTTCAGCGTGGACTCCTTCGGCGCGGTCTTGCCCGGCCCGACCCAGGATGCCGCCGAGGTGCCGCACGAGGCCCTCGCCGGCGGCATGCTGGCCTGGTCGGTGATGGACTCGCCCTGGTCGTCGATGCTGGACCGGGCGAAGTTCGCCGACGTGCTCGAGGGCGTCCGCAGGATGCAGCCCAGCCGGATCTTCTCCTCGCACCTGCCGGCGGCGAGCGGTACGTCCCTCGACCGGTTCCTGGAGGTGCTGGGCAGCGCGCCCGACGCCACGCCGATGGAGGCCCCCAGCCATGCCGAGTTCACCGCGATGATCGACGCCATGCAGGCCGAGATGGAGGCGGCGCCTGTGTGACCCTGACGTGCAGCGGTCAGCCGGTGATCCGGGCCAGGAACCGCTCGCCGTCCACGACGACGCGGGTGATCTCGCCCGACCCGACGAGCTTGCCGTCTCCGTGGCGCGCCGACACGGCGAAGCGCCGCAGCCGCCCGTCGGTGTGCACGGTCCGGGCGGTCACAGCGACGGTCGCGCCGACCGGGCTCGCGGCGAGGTGCTCCAGCGTCACCCGGGTGCCGACGGAGGTCTCGCCCTCGCCGAGCTCGGCCTCGACAGCGGCGCAGGTCGCCGCCTCGCACCAGGCGAGCAGCCGCGGCGTACCGAGCACGGGCAGGGAGCCCGAGCCCACCGAGATCGCCGTGTCCGCCTCGGTGACGGTGAACGTGAGGGTCGTGTCCCCGGTCACGGCGATCAGATCCCGAAGGTCGAGCGGGGGTACGCCGCGTCGACGTCGGTGATCACGTTGACGAGGTACGGCGCGCCGCTGGCGAACGCGCGGTCCAGGGCCGGCCCGATCGCGCGCGGGTCGGTCACCGTCTCGCCGGCCCCTCCGAGCGCCTTCACCACCTCGTCGTACGCCGTCCGCGGCGCGAGGTCGGCGGCGACGTCGTAGCCGTAGAGCATCTGCATCGGTCCCTTCTCCAGACCCCACGCGGAGTTGTTGCCCATCACCATCACGACGGGCAGGTCGTGCCGCACCAGGGTGTCGACGTCCATCAGTGAGAAGCCGGCGGCGCCGTCGCCGAGCAGCAGCACGACCTGCGACGAGGGGCGTGCGATCCGCGCCGCGATGGCGGCGCCGAGCCCGGCGCCGAGGCAGCCGTAGGGGCCGGGGTCGAGCCAGCAGCCGGGGCGCTTCGGCTCGACGTACTTCCCGGCGAACGACACGAAGTCGCCACCGTCGCCGATCACCACCGCGTCGTCGGCGAGACGCGGCACCAGCTCGCCGTAGATCCGGGCCGGGTGGATCGGGTCGGCCTCGGCGCCGAGCAGCTCGGCGTCACGCGCGGCCGCGGCCGCGACCTGCTCCTGGAGGCTGCCGACCCACCCCGACCTGTCCGCCTTCGGACCACGCTCGACGGCCGCCGCCAGCCCGTCGAACACCGCGCTCAGGTCGCCGGACACCGAGTCCGCGAGGGTGGCGTGGGTCGCCACCTGGTCGGCGCTGTCGGCGACGTGGACGACCCGCGCCGGCTCGCCGCCGTCCTTGCCGCCGAACACGCCGTAGCCGAGCCGGAAGTCCAGGGGAGTGCCGACGACGACCACGAGGTCGGCGCCGTTGATCGCGGCGCCGCGGGCCTTGGTCACCAGCAGCGGGTGCCCACCGGGTACGACGCCGCGGCCCATCCCGTTGGTGATCGTCGGCAGCCCGGCCGCCTCGACGTACCGCAGCGCGGCAGTCTCGGCGCGGTCGGCCCACACGTCGGTGCCGAGGATCAGCAGCGGCCGCTCGGCCGCGGCGATCAGGCCGGCGATCCGGTCGACGGCGTCGGTGTCGGGGTCCGGGCCGCGGCCGTCGCCGAGGGTGGGTACGACGCCGGCGCCCACGTTGAAGAACTCGTCCATCGGGACGTCCACGAACGTCGGACCCCGGTGGGACGACCGGGCGACGGTGAACGCCTCGTGCATGCCGCCCAGCACGTCACCCGCCGTGGGGATGGTCCGCGCGAGCTTGGTGACCGGCGCGACGATCGGCGGCTGGTCGAGCTCCTGGAGCGAGCCGCTGCCCCAGCGGTTGTTGGGTGCCCGACCGCCGACCACGACCATCGGCGACCCGGCGAACTTCGCCTGGGCCATCGCGCTGATGCCGTTGGTGACACCCGGGCCGGCGGTGAGGACCGCCAGCCCCGGCACCCGGGTCAGCTTGCCCGTCGCCTCGGCCGCGAACGCCGCCGTCTGCTCGTGGCGTACGTCGAGCAGACGCATCGGTGTGCCGGCCTGCTCGGCCTTCACAGCGCCGTCGTACATCGGGAACACGTGCGCGCCCGAGAGGGTGAACATCGTCTCCACGCCGTGCTCGCGTGCCACGGCCACAGCGAGCTCCCCGGCGTGGCCGTTGAGCTCGGTCGCTTCGCTCGTCCCTGAGGTCATGACCGCAACCTACCGGCGGGTCACAGCCGGCCGAAGAAGGTCGGCTGTGCGGCGCGCAGGCTCTCGATGAGCACGAGCAGGAGGTCCGACCGCCCGGGCGGGGGCCGGCGTCCGATCGAGACATGGAGGTAGAGCGCCCGGAGGTAGTTGGTGGTGTTGTGCCGGGCGGGGGCACCGGGGGCGGCGAGCGACGGACGTTCGCTGTCGGTGACGGTGGCGGCGAGACCGGCCAGCCAGGACTCGACGTCGTCCGGGGCGAGCAGGCCACGGTGCAGCACCTGCAGGGTCGCCAGCGCCAGCCGGTCCGGCTCGCCAGCGGCCCAGACCTCGTCGGCCGGACCGGTGGCCCGTTCGCCGAGGACGTCGAGCAGCACGCCGAGCTCGGGTGCCGCGAGATGCGGCGATGCGGCGAGCACGCCGATCGCGTCCGCGCCGTGGGAGACGGCGTCGGCCCAGCCCTTCCCCGGGACGAACGCCCGCAGGTCGCCCTCGGAGAGGAACCAGGTCGCCAGCCGGTCGCCCCACTCGAGGATCTTCCCGGGCGGGACCAGCCCCTGATCGTTGTCGCGCTGGATGCACTCGGCCAGGACCAGCGCGGAGAAGCTGCGGCGGAAGACCGAGTCCGTGCCGGTCTCACCGGAGCCGATGAGCAGACCCGTCGCGATGCCGTCGCCGAGTCCGGGCAGCAGGTCGTCGTACACACCCTCCGCGATCCAGGTGGTGAGCACCGTCAGCGCGAGCTCGTCGCGCACGTGCAGGTCGGGGCTGCCGAGCATCTCGGTGAGCTCGGCGGTGAGGTCGGCCAGCGGACGGTCGGTCGGAGGGCGGGAGTCGCCGTCGCGGAGGCGGCGGTGCAGCTGATCCCAGTCCACCGTCGCCATGGCTGCCATCCTGCCAAACGGTCCCGCGGGTATCCGCCCCGGCTAGCGTGACCCCTGTGCCGTCCCTCTCTGCTATCGCGCGTCGCCACACCGATCTCGACGACGCCGACATCGCGTGGCTCCAGCTGATCCAGGCGGACTGGCAGATCATCGCGGACCTCTCGTTCGCCGACCTCGTGATGTGGCTCCCGGACCGCGAGGGCACCGGCTTCTGGGCCGGAGACCAGCGGCGGCCGACGACGGGCCCGACGGCCTACCTCGACGACATCGTCGGCACCTTCGTCCCGGCCGGGCGGCGGCCGCTGGTCGACGAGGCTCATGCCCGGGGCCGCGTCGTGCGGGAGGGCGACCCCGAGTGGCGCGACGACGTGCCGGTGCGCGTCGAGGCGATCCCGGTACGACGCGAGGGGCGGGTGATCGCGGTGATCGGGCGCAACACCAACCTGCTCGGCGTCCGCACGCCGAGCCGGCTCGAGATCTCCTACTTGCAGACGGCCGCCGACCTCACCGCGATGATCGCCGCCGGCCACTTCCCGGCCCCGGGCCAGCGCAGCGACCACGCGGACTCACCGCGGGTCGGCGACGGATTCGTCCGGGTCGACGCTGCCGGCCGGGTGGTCTACGCGAGTCCCAACGCGCTGTCGGTCTACCGCCGGCTGGGCCTCGCCGGCGATCTCACCGGCCACCTGCTCGCCGACCTCACCCGCGACCTCGTCCCGCCGCGGCGCCGCCCCGACGAGGAGACCCTCAGCGCCGTGCTCGGCGGGCGTGCGCACCGCGACGCCGAGATCTGGTCCGGCGACGTCGCGCTCATCCTCCGGGCGATCCCGCTGCGACCGGCGGGGGAGCACATCGGCGGTGTCATCCTGCTCCGCGACGTCACCGACCTGCGTCGCCGCGACCGCGAGCTGGTGACCAAGGACGCGACGATCCGCGAGATCCACCACCGGGTGAAGAACAACCTGCAGACCGTCGCGGCGCTGCTGCGGCTCCAGGCCCGCCGGATCGACTCGGCCGAGGCCACAGCCGCCCTGGAGGAGGCCGTACGACGCGTCGGGTCGATCGCGATCGTCCACGAGACCCTCAGCCAGGCCGTCGAGGAGACGGTCGAGTTCGACGAGATCGCCGACCGGCTCGCCAAGCTGGTGACCGACGTCGGCGCCCTCTCCGGCGCCCTGCGCGTCTCCCGGGAGGGCCGCTTCGGCGTACTCCCGTCGGAGCAGGCGACCACACTGGCCATGGTGCTGACCGAGCTGCTCCAGAACGCCGTCGAGCACGGGTACGCCGACCGCGCCCCCACCACGACCGCCGTGCCCGACGAGCCGGTGGGGGAGATCGTGGTCCGCGTGCGCCAGCACGGCGCCGTCCTCGAGGTCGACGTCGACGACGACGGCCGCGGGCTGCCCGACGGCTTCGACCTGGACAGCACCAGCAGCCTGGGGCTCTCGATCGTGCGGACGCTCGTCGAGTCCGAGCTCGGCGGACACCTCACGCTCGGTTCGTCACCGAGCGGCGGCACCAGTGCGGGGATCAGCATCCCGCTGGAGTGAGAGCAGCGCGATCAGACGGTCGTCCGGACCCGGGCGCGGGCGTTGCGCCGCTTGAGCGCGCGGCGCTCGTCCTCGCTGAGACCACCCCAGACGCCATGGTCCTGCCCGGCCTCGAGGGCCCACTGGAGGCACTGTTCGCGCACCTCGCAGCGTCGGCACACCTGCTTGGCCTCCTCGATCTGGAGGATGGCCGGACCGGTGTTGCCGATCGGGAAGAACAGCTCCGGATCCTCGTCGAGGCATGCGGAACGGTGACGCCAATCCATGGGTGGGAGATCCCTCTTTCTCGGTGCTGCAGGCTGTGGCCGACGGGCCACCTTCACGGGGTGCCTGCGGGCGCGACGATCGCCGCAATAGTGAACGATTTCACGATCGCGTCCCTAGGCTTCCAAGGAAACGGCCGCGAATCAAGGGTTATCGATGGTCTCTTGGATCACAACCCCCCTCGATCTCCTACGCTGACCCGGTGCCCGACACCGCTCCGGTCCCGCCTCCGCTGACCGTCGCCGCGTCCGTGGTGGCCGTCCAGGGCATCGTCCTGGTGCTGTTCGCGGCGCTCGAGATCGCCGATCTCTCGGCCGAGCGGCGAGCGATGGGGCTCTCGACCGCCGCCTTCTTCGGGGTGTACGGCGCCGTACTCCTTCTGTGCGCGGCGGCGATCTGGCGGCGCGCCGGCTGGGCCCGCGGCCCGGTGCTGATCACCCAGCTGATCTGTCTCGGGCTCGCGTGGAACGTCCGCGACCTGGTCGCCGTCGCGATCGCCCTGGCCGTGACGGCGCTGATCGCGCTCGCCGGGATGCTGCACCCGGACAGCGTGGCGGCGCTCACCGGCCGTGACCAGGACGAACAGGTCTGACCGGCGCCGCCACGCAGCCGCCGTGGTCAGTTGTCGGCCTCGAGCGAGGTGCGCAGCTGCTCGAGCGTCCGGGTCAGCAGCCGTGAGACGTGCATCTGGGAGACCCCGATCTCGGCGGCGATCTGCGACTGGGTCATGTTCTTGAAGAACCGGAGGAGCAGGATCTTCTTCTCCCGTGCGGGGAGGTTCTCCAGGAGCGGTTTGACCGACTCGCGGATCTCGACGTGCTCCAGCGCCTCGTCGTCGACGCCGATGGCGTCGAGCATGCTCGGACCGGCGCCGTCGTCGCCGTTGTCGGTGGCGTCCAGGGAGAGGGTGGCGTAGGCGTTGCTCGACTCCATGCCCTCGACGATCTCTTCCACCGAGCAGCCGATCGACTCGGCGAGCTCGCGGGGCGTCGGCGACCGGCCGAGCGACTGCGTCAGCTCGGCCGTCGTCGCGCTGATCTGCATCCGCAGCTCCTGGAGCCGACGGGGGACCCGGATCGCCCAGCCCTTGTCGCGGAAGTAGCGCTTGATCTCGCCGATGATCGTCGGCGTGGCATAGGTCGAGAACTCGACCCCTCGCCCGGTGTCGAAGCGGTCGACGGCCTTGATCAGGCCGATCGTGCCGACCTGCACGAGGTCCTCGAACGGCTCACCGCGGTTGCGGAAGCGGCGCGCGCAGTGCTCGACCAGCGGTAGGTGGAGGTGCACCAGCGACTCCCTCGCGGCGTCGCGGCTCGCCGCCGTGGCGTCCTCGTCGCGGAACACGGCGAAGAACTCCGCACTGCGTCGTCGGGTGATTTCGGTCGCGGTAGGCGTGCTGCCGCTTTCCCCCCGAGAGTTGACCGACGTCATCTCAGAGCCCGGACCCCTCGGCTCCCGCCGGCGCGATCGAGGACCTGACGACCAGGCGTACGGCGTACGTGCCGGGCGCGGTGTCGATGGAAGCGCTCTCGGCGAGCGTGGTGAGCACCTGCCAGCCGAAGGTCTCGTAGTCGGGGGCGCCGGGCGCCGCCGCCGTGGTGCTGATCAGGACGACGAGCTGACCGGGGTCGAGCCGGAAGCGGCAGTCGAGCTCGGCGCCCGGGTCGGACTCCTCGAGAACCATGGCCGCGGCCTCGCTCACCGCGATCCGCAGGTCCTCGATGTCGTCCATCGTGAAGTCGAGGCGCGCCGCCAGGCCGGCCGTCAGGGTGCGGAGCAGGGCGACGTACGCACCGTCGGCAGGCAGCCGCAGCTCGACGTCCGCACTCACGGTGCTCACCGCGTTGCTGGTCTCCGACATGCCGTCTCCTCCGGTCTGCGCGACGAATCGGGATCTTCTGAGACTACGACAGTGGCCGCGCCCGTGGGGGCGCGGCCACTGGGTGTTTCGTCCGACCGGGTCCGTCGACCGTCAGGCGACCTGGCGCAGCGGCAGGCCGGGAAGGCCGGGCAGGCCGAGCGACAGAAGGACGCCCTGGACGATCGTCAGCAGCGTCGTCGGGTCGGGCGTGCCACCGGCGAACGCGTCACAGATCGGCTGGGCCTCCGGGACCGCGGTGCACAGTGCGTCGAGGCTGACGCCGTCCGGCGTACCGCCGCCCGGAACGAGTGCGGCGAGCTCGTCGCAGACGTTCTGCGGGACACCGGCGTCGCACAGCGCCTGGATCGGGCTGTCGGTGCCGGCCGACTGGTTCTGGCAGGAGTACAGAGCGGCGCGGGCGGACCCGAGGCTGTTGCGGAGCCGGCGGATCCGGCGCTGGAGGGTGCGGACCCGCTTCTTCAGCCGCTGGACCTTGGCCGCGTTGTGGTTGGCCTTGGCGCCGCGCAGCTGACGCTTGGCCTTCCGCAGCGCCTGCTTGGCGGCGCTGAGCTTGGACCGTACCGACCGGACGCGCTGCTGCTGGTCGGAGCAGTCCGCCGCGGCGGCCTGGGTCGCCTGGCTGCTGACGGCGGTCGGGGCGACCGGCGCGGCGGAGGCCGAGCGCGGGCCGACGATGGCGAACGACAGGCCGACCGCGATGGCGAGGCCGAGGACGATCCGGAACAGGGATCGGGGCATGACGAAGTAACCCTCCTTCTGCCTGGTCCGCCGGTGGCCCTCCCATGGCGCACGCGTCGGGATCGGTCCCGATCGAGGCTCGCTCAGACGGCGCAACGCTAGGTATCAGATCCGGTCCTGTCCCCGGAACACCGCAACTGGTGCAAAAAGGCCGAGGGGCCGCGTCCCGACGGGACGCGACCCCTTGGCTGCGGAGACCGTCAGGCCTTCTTCGTCTCCCAGAAGATCTCGGCGATCTCGTCGATCTTCGCGAGCAGCTGGTCGGCGACCTCGGCGTCGAGGGTGCCCTTGGTGCCGGCCGCACCGGCGAGCTTGGTGGCCTCGTTGACCAGCGTGTTGAGCTGGGGGTACTTCTCGAAGTGCGGCGGCTTGAAGTAGTCGGTCCACAGCACCCACAGGTGGTGCTTGACCAGCTCGGAGCGCTGCTCCTTGATCACGATCGCGCGGGTGCGGAAGTCCGGGTCGTCGCTGTCGAGGGCCTTGGTGATGATGGCCTTGACCGACTCGGCCTCGATCCGGGCCTGCGCGGGGTCGTAGACGCCGCAGGGCAGGTCGCAGTGCGCGGAGACCTCGATGGTGGGGGCGAACAGTCGGGAGAACATGCGGGTCCTCTCTGTCTCTCTGATCAGTCTCGGACGGGTGTCTCAGGGATTGTGATGCTGCTGGCTGCGACACTACTCGTCGTGGGGCGACGAGGAACCGGGGGTCGTACGACGCTGGACACCCCCCGATCGCGGCCGCGGTGGGGGTTGGCCGTGGTTCGGGGAGAGTCGATGCGCCCCACCCTCGCCCCCGGCGACCGGGTGCTCGTCCGCTACGACCGGCTGCCCAGGCCCGGGCAGGTCGTGGTCGCGCGGTTCGCCGACGGCACCGTGGTGATCAAGCGCGCCGTCGAGCGACGCGATGACGGGTGGTGGCTGCTCGGTGACGCGGCGCCGGTCGGCGTCGACTCGCGCCACCGCGGTCCCGTTCGCGAGGACGCGGTGCTCGGTGTCGTTCCTGTGCGGGTGTGGCCCAGGCCACGTCGCCTGGGCCCTGCGGGGGCTGCGGTGCCACCGCACCCCGCCGATGTGGGAGGATCATCGGTCGTGGCCGCCGATGTTCCTTCCCCCCAGTCGCGAGCGGACCACCCCCGGTCCGGCGAGCCGGTCTTCGACCTGCACCTCGGCGGCAAGATGCAGGTGCTCGCGACGGTCGACCTCTCCGGCAAGGACGAGCTCTCCCTCGCCTACACCCCCGGTGTGGCCGAGGTCTGCGAGGCGATCGCCGCGGATCCGTCGTACACCCAGCACTACACGTGGGTGCCCAACACCGTCGCGGTCGTGACCGACGGCACCGCCGTCCTCGGCCTCGGTGACATCGGCCCGGCCGCCGCGATGCCCGTGATGGAGGGCAAGGCGGTCCTGTTCAAGCAGTTCGGCGGTGTCGACGGCATCCCGATCTGCCTGGCGACGACCGACGTCGAGGAGATCATCGAGACCGTCGTGCGGATGGCGCCCAGCTTCGGTGGCATCAACCTCGAGGACATCTCCGCGCCGCGCTGCTTCGAGATCGAGGACCGCCTCAAGGAGCGGCTCGACATCCCGGTCTTCCACGACGACCAGCACGGCACCGCGGTGGTCACCCTCGCGGCGCTCACCAACTCCCTCAAGCTGACCGGCCGCAACGCCGAGTCGACCCGGGTCGTCATCTCGGGCGCCGGCGCTGCCGGCGTGGCGATCGCCAAGATCCTCCTCCAGGCCGGCGTCAAGGATGTCGCGGTCACCGACCGCAAGGGCGTGGTCAGCTCCGACCGCCACGACCTCACCCCCGTCAAGAAGGCGCTCGCCGAGATGACCGCCGACCAGTGCGGCCGCAGCGGGACGCTCGCCGACGCCTTCGCCGGCGCCGACGTCTACATCGGTGTCTCCGGCGGCACGATCCCCGAGGACATCGTGGCGACGATGGCCGACGACGCGATCATCTTCGCGATGGCCAACCCGAACCCCGAGGTGCACCCCGAGGTCGCGCACCGGCACGCACGCGTGGTGGCGACCGGACGGTCGGACTACCCCAACCAGATCAACAACGTGCTGGCGTTCCCGGGCATCTTCCGCGGCGCGTTCGACGCCCAGGCCAGTGCGATCACCGAGGGCATGAAGGTCGCGGCGGCGACCGCGCTGGCCGACCTCGTCGGCGACGCCCTCACCGAGGACCTCGTGATCCCGTCGCCCTTCGACCCGCGCGTGGGCCCCGCCGTGGCTGCGGCCGTCGCCGCCGCGGCGCGGCGCGACGGTGTCGCCCGGGCCTGAGGTCCGCCGCTCCAACCGGGTGTCCTGCCACGCCGGGGTGCCTCGGTAGGGTCGGGCCTCGTGTTCGCCGTCTATGCCGATTCCTTCGCCAGCTCCGCCGACGACCCGCTGACCGGCCTCGTGGTCGGGGAGCGCCCCGACCCGGTCGCGCCGGACGGCTGGACCACCGTCACGGTGAAGGCCGCGTCGCTGAACCACCACGACCTCTGGTCGTTGCGTGGTGTGGGCCTCAAGGCCGAGGCGCTGCCTATGATCCTCGGCTGCGACGCGGCCGGCTACGACGAGGAGGGCAACGAGGTCGTCGTCCACGCCGTCGTCTCCGACCCGTCGTGGCGAGGTGACGAGACGCTGGACCCTCGGCGTTCGCTGCTGTCCGAGCGGCACCAGGGCACCTTCGCCGACAAGGTGGTCGTCCCGAGGAGCAACGTGGTCCCGAAGCCCGCGTCGCTGTCGTTCGAGGAGGCGGCGTGCCTGCCGACCGCGTGGCTGACGGCCTACCGGATGCTGTTCGTGCAGGGCGACCTGAAAGCCGGTGACACCGTGCTCGTGCAGGGCGCCGGCGGCGGCGTCGCGACGGCACTGATCGCGCTGGCCCGCGCCGGCGGTCTGCGGGTCCTCGCGACCAGTCGGGACGAGTCCAAGCGCGCCAAGGCGCTCGAGCTGGGGGCCCACGAGGTCTTCGAGTCCGGCACTCGGCTGCCGGTCAAGGTGGACGCGGTGATGGAGACCGTCGGTCGCGCCACCTGGTCCCACTCCATCCGCGCCCTGCGTCCCGGCGGCCGGATCGTCATCTCCGGCACCACGTCCGGCCCGAAGCTCGACGACGCCGAGCTGACCCGGATCTTCTTCCTGCAGCTGAGCGTGATCGGCTCGACCATGGGAACCCGGGCCGAGCTCGCCGCACTCGTCACGATGCTCGACGCCACCGGCCTGCGTCCGGTCATCGACCGGGTGCTGCCGATGACCGAGGCCCGCGAGGGCTTCGCCGCCATGGCAGCCGGTGACGTCTTCGGCAAGGTCGTCTTCACCCGCTGAGATCCGGGTCACGTCGTCAGGCGTGACCGTCGGAAAACCCTTCGCCCGATGTCGGTGGCATCGGGAAGCATTCGTCCCGGCGCCGCGTTCGGAGTCGCTGCGATGAGAAATCGCGCGGCGCGGTGTCGTAATCGGCAGAGCCCGTTCGTGGACACAGCGAAGGGCGGGTTCGCCGGCGACCAGACCGGCTCCCGCGACCGACGACCGATAGGACCTTGAGATGACTGCGCCCACCGAGGCCGGAGACCTCACCCCCGAGGAGTGCCCCGCCGAGGCGATCGAGGACTTCGAGAAGGAGTTCGCGGCCACGCCGGGCAAGACGCCGCTGGTGATCAAGCTGCTCGTCGCGGCGACGTTCGTCGTGATCCTCAACGAGACCATCATGATCAACGCCATCCCGCGGCTGATGGGCGACTTCGCCATCGAGCCCCGGACGGCCCAGTGGCTGTCGACCGTCTTCATGCTCACGATGGCGGCGGTGATCCCGCTGACCGGCTGGTTCCTCCAGCGCGTGAGCACGCGCACGGCGTACGCCGTGGCGATGGCGACGTTCAGCGCCGGCACGCTGGTCTGCGCGGTCGCGCCGATCTTCGAGGTGCTCCTCGTGGGTCGCGTGATCCAGGCCGGCGGCACCGCGGTGATGATGCCGCTGCTGATGACGACCCTGATGACCGTCGTGCCCGCGTCCGACCGGGGTCGCGTGATGGGTCAGGTGACCCTCGCGATCTCGTGTGCCCCGGCACTCGGCCCGGCCGTCTCCGGCGTGATCCTCGAGCTCGGCTCGTGGCGGCTGATCTTCGCGTTCGTGCTGCCCGTCGCCGCCGCGGTCGCGTTCGCCGGCATGCGTCAGCTGGAGAACGTGGGTGAGGCCCAGGTCAGCTCGGTGAGCTGGCTGAGCGTGGTCCTCGCCGCGGGCGGTTTCGCGACGCTGGTCTACGGCCTCAGCGAGATCGGCAACGGCTCGACCCGCACGGTCACGCTGCTCGTCGTTGCCGGTGCGGCGCTGGTCGCGGCGTTCGTGGCCTACCAGCTGCGGTTGCAGCGCTCCGACAGCCCGTTGCTCGACCTGCGCACGCTCAAGCGCAAGACGTACGCCGTCTCGCTGCTCCTCATGTCGGCCGGGTTCATGGCGTTCCTCGGCTCGATGATCCTGCTTCCGCTCTACCTCCAGAGCCTTCGCGGGCTCACCGAGCTCCAGACGGGCCTGCTCGTGATGCCGGGTGGGCTGGCGATGGGCGTGCTCGGGCCGCAGGTCGGCAAGCTCTACGACCGCTTCGGGTCGCGGCCGCTCGTCATCCCGGGTTCGATCGGCATGGTCGCCGCGCTCGCGGCGCTGAGCAGGATCGGCGTCGACACGCCGTACTGGCTGATCCTCGTGGTCCACGTCGCCCTGATGGCGTGCCTCGCCGCGATCTTCACGCCGGTGTTCACCATCGGCCTCGGCGACCTCCCGCCCCAGCTGTACTCGCACGGGAGCTCGCTGCTCGGCACCCTGCAGCAGGTCGCCGGCGCCGTCGGCACGGCCGTCCTGGTCGTGGTGATGGAGAACCGTTCCGAGCACCTCGCGACGTCGGGCTCCAGCGTTCCGGACGCGTTCGTCGGGGGACTGCAGGCCGCGTTCCTGGTGGGTGCGCTGATCGGGGTCGTGGTGATCGTGCTGTCGCTGCTGCTGCCCTCGCGGGTCGAGGCTCCCGAGGGTGCGCCGGCGGCGCACTGACCCGTCGGGTTGCTGGCCGACGTGAGACATGGGGTGGAGATTCAGTCGTGACGTGACTGTCGCGCTTTGATGCGCCACGAAATGAGGCCCTGACGGCTGCCGGGCCGGTGCGCCACGCGCACCCTCCCTCAGGTCGTCGCCGGGCCCGCGTTGTGGAGCCGGGTGAGGTTGATGACCGCCGCTGCGAGGTTCAGTTCGGCGGTCGCGGCCTGGATGCCTCGGCGGGCGAAGCGGCGCAGTCGGGTCTGTTCTTTCAGGTGGGCGATGACGGGTTCGACGGTGGCAGATCGGCGTTTGTAGCGTTCGACGTTCTCGGGTTCGCGGAGCCGGTGCCGCATCGTCTCGCGTGGGTCGGCGTCCTCGGGTGGTGGGCCGTCGGCAGGATCCTCGCGTGCTTCGACGTGGACATCGCGGTTCTTCCCGGGCGCGATGAGCTTGTCGGGGCCGGTGGCGGTGAGGTTGTCCTCGGTGAAGTAGCCGGCGTCGGCCAGAACGAGGCCGATGTCCTTGCCGAGCGCGTCGGCTTGGGTGGTGGCCGCAGCCAGGGTCGGGGTGTAGCAGTTGGTGTCGTTGGCGTCTTGGGACACGTGGATGCCGAGGATGAGGTGGTCGTCGGTGACCGCGACCTGGGCGTTGTAGCCCTGCACGGATCCGCCGCCGGATCCTTCGGTCATCAATCGGGACTCGGGGTCGGTGATGTTGATCGTGTCGGCGAGCGCACCGCGTTGCCGGGCACGGGCGGCACGACGATCGCGGGCACGTTCGGCTGGTCCGCGAAGGTCGATCTGGTCGGCCGCAGTCTTTTCCTGAGCCGTGGTGAGCGAGCGTTCGGCGCCCGCCAGCCCTCGTTTCAACTCCTTGCGCTGCCCCTGAGCCCGGCGACCGGGCTGGCCCTGGAGGCCTTCGAGGGTGCGACGGAGCCGTCGGATCCTGGCCTCCTGATAGGCCACCGGGTCCACACCGGCCGGGACCGGACCCCGCAGGGGCTCGGCCTCGACCCTGGCCAAGAACTCCGCGGCGCGTGCCCGGTCGGCCCCGTCGGCTTCGGCGTGTGCGGCGTCTTGACGGTCCAGCTCCTCCAGAGCCTTCTTGATGTTCGCCGCCCGACCCTTGCGAGTGGCCAGCCCGGGCGGGAGGTCGTCATCGGACCCGCCCCGCGCGGCCGCAGCAACGTCCTCGGCGGCATCGATCGCGTCCGCGTCCGCGATGACCGCATCCGCGATCCGCTGGGCTTCTTCACGGACCCAGTCAACCGACCGGTTGGCCGACCTCGAGGCGTTCGCGGCGATCTTGGTGCCGTCGATCGCGATCACCCCGACCTTGACCATCCCCGCCGCCGAGCACAGCCGCAGCACCTGCGCGAACAGGTCCGCGAAACCCTCGCGATGCTCGGCCCGGAACCGCGCGATCGTGGAGTGATCCGGCGCGTCCTGGCCGCACAAGACCCGGAACGCGACATGGTCGCCGCAGAGCCGCTCGATCCGACGCGAAGAGCGTTCCCCGACCGCATAGGAGTAGATCAACAGCGCCAGCAACATGTCCGGGTCATAGCCCTGACGGCCAACCCCGCCAGTACGACGCCGCGCATGGAACACCGTGGTGTCGAGCTGACCGACCACCTCGAGGACGAACCAGACCAGATGATCCTCGGGCAACCAATCAGCCATGTTCGGCGGCAACAGGAACTCCTGATCCCTGATCACCGGACGATAGAAGCGAGCCATACCCCAGTATTTCGCGAACCCCGACCAGGGTCACCAACCCCGACCGGCGATTTCGCAACAGCCACGACGTGACTGGGTCTCCACCCCATCCGCGTCGAGGAACCTGTCGAGGTGTGGCCAGCTCAGCCGGCGGGCCTGCGGGCCGGCGACCAGGCCGAGGTGACTCAGGCCGTCCGCGGCGGCGTACTCCGCCCCGGGGACGACCCGGGTGCCGGCCGCGACCGCGGGCCCGTTGGCGATGTTGTCGGTGGCGCTGCCGACGAACAGCACCCGGGCCCGGATCCGCTCCAGCTCGACCGCACGACCGCGGCTGAGGTGCACCCTGCCGCTCTCGAGCTCGTTGCGCACCATCAGCCGGGAGTGGATCTGGTGGTAGGCGCGGCCGGGGTAGCCCGGCATGGTGCCGATGAAGGCGTCGACAGCGCTGGTGCGCGCGAGGGCCTCGGGGTCGAGGATGTTGCGGGCCAGGTGGATCGCCTTGGTGAGCTCGCGTCTGGGCGCCATCGCGCGGTAGCTCGCGCGCACCAGGTGTCGCGGGACGCCGCCCATCGCGGCCGTCGGTGCGGTGACGGTGCGGGTGCCCAGCCACCGGTCGGCGGCGACGATCGGCCGGACGGCCGGGATCTGCTCGTAGTCGATAGGGGTGCCGAACGCGGTGATCGAGGCGATCGGCAGGGTCGGGTGCGCGGCGGCGGTGAGCAGGCTCATCGTGCCGCCGAGGGACCAGCCGACCAGGTCCACACCACGGTCGCCATGGCACCCGGACACGGTGTTGATCGCGCTGGGGAGGATCTCGTCGATCCAGTCCTCGAATCCCATCGAGCGGTCGGCGAAGGTGATCGCGCCGTAGTCGACGACGTAGGTCTCCCGGCCGCTCGCGAGCAGGTGACCGACGAGGCTCTGGTTCGGGCGGAGGTCGAAGCACGAGGTCGACACCGCGAGCGGCGGCACGAGCAGCACCGGCCGCGGGGAGGTGGCGGGGGAGGCGCGCAGGTAGCGGCGCAGCTGCCGGTGCGGCCCGTCGCAGAGGATCTCGGCGGGCAGCCCGGCGTAGGGCTCGATGCCGTCACCGAACGGCGAGATCGCCCAGGCGTTGCGGGCAGCGGTGGTCAGCGTGGCGACGGCGGTGGGCACCGGCTCATGGTTCCTGTACGCCGCCGCACCGTCCAGCGAACGTGACGAGCGTGACCCTCAGCGCTCGGAGTCCCAGCGCAGAGCGCCGATGAGCACCATGTGCAGCTGCCGGCGGGCGGTGCGCTCCACCCGCTCGACGACGGCCGTCCGGCCTCCGGCGAGCGCGAGCTGCTCGGCGTGGGCGAGCATCGCGTTGACCAGGAGGTTGGTCAGGACGAGCAGGTCGTCGCCGGACCAGCGGCTGGCGCCGGGGATCCGCGCGATGTCGGTCGCGAGCTCCCGCTCGATCAGCCCGAGCTGGTGGCGCACCGCCTCGCGGACGGCGAGCGGCCCGGCCAGCCGCTCGCGGGCGATGAAGCGGAAGTGCCGTTCGTGCTGCGGGACGTGGGAGACGAGCGCGCCGACCGAGGTGTCGACGATCGCGAGGAAGAAGTCGCGGTCGCTGTCGATCGGCCCGTCGAGGGCGCGGGCGTCCTTGAGGAGCGCGCGCAGGGCGTCGAACGACTCCTCGACGAGCGCCAGGCCGAGGGCGTCGATCGACTCGAAGTGTCGGTAGAACGCGGTCGGCACGATGCCGACCTCCTTGGCCACCTGGCGCAGCGAGAGCGCGGCCAGCGGCCGGTCGTCACAGAGCGCGAGGGTCGCGTCGAGGATGGCGCGGCGGGTGCGCTCCTTGCGCTCGACACGGGACTCGGCCATGAATGGATCCTACCGTGAGTGAACATGTGTGCACCCTCACGTGCGTCTGACATTGACCGGGCTGGTGAACCGGGTGAGTATTTCGGTGTACGGACGTACACCGAAACTTCCAACTCTTCCAGGAGTCACCATGAGCACCGTCTCTGCTGACCGGCCCGCCGCGCCGACCGCGGTCGGTGCGCTGGGCGCCCGGCTGCTGCGCTCCCGCCTGGTCGCCGCCCTCGCCACGCCGCACGGCGTGGACCGCTACCTCGAGCAGATCAACCCGATGTGGGCGGCGCACGAGGTGCGCGCCCGGGTGCTCGACGTGCGCCGCGAGACGAGCAGCGCCGACGACCAGGCCGCGCCGGTCGCGACCCTCACCCTCCAGCCCACCAGCACCTGGCGCGGCCACCGCGCCGGCCAGCACGTCCTGGTCGGAGTCGACCTCCCCGACGGCAAGCGGGTCACCCGGGCGTTCTCGGTCTCCTCCGCGGCGTCGCTGCCGGGGGAGCAGGTCACGCTCACCGTCCGCGCCCACGAGGAGGGTCAGGTCTCGAAGTACCTCGTGCGGCAGGCGCAGGTGGGGGAGGTCCTGCACCT
Source organism: uncultured Actinomycetota bacterium (assembly GCA_963830735.1). Lineage (GTDB taxonomy): Bacteria > Actinomycetota > Actinomycetes > Propionibacteriales > Nocardioidaceae > Nocardioides. The sequence goes on along the minus strand of CAWHNG010000002.1, from coordinate 1,951,139 downwards.
GAGCCAGGCCCAGGGAGACTTCACCCTGACCGAGAGCCCGGCCACGCCCACCAACAACCGGCTGCTCTTCATCACCGGCGGCTCCGGCATCACGCCGGCGATGTCGATGGTCCGTACCCTGCTGCGCGACGGGTACGACGGTCACGCCGGGCGGAAGGTCACCTTCCTGCACTTCGCCCGCAGCCCCGAGGACCAGATCTTCGCCGACGAGCTCGCCGCGATCGCGGCGGCTGACAACGGCGTCGACGTCCACCTGCGGTACGCCGACCAGCGGTTCACCGAGTTCGAGCTGCGCCGCCTGGTGCCCGACTTCCGCGACATCGACACGTGGCTGTGCGGCCCCGCCGGACTCGTCGAGCTGGTCAAGGCGGCGTACGACGGCTCGCCGCGGCTGCGGATGGAGTTCTTCAAGCCGGCCGTCGCGCGCGCGGCCGCAGGAGCCGAGCTCATCGACGGAGAGGTCAGCTTCACCCGCTCCGGTCGGGCGACCGCCACCACCGCGACGAGCCTGCTCGAGCAGGCCGAGGAGCTCGGCCTGCGTCCCGAGTCCGGGTGCCGGATGGGCATCTGCTTCTCCTGCACGTCCCGCAAGACCAGCGGCACCGTCCGCAACGTCCTCACCGGCGAGGAGTCCTCCGCGCCGGACGAGGACATCCGCATCTGCATCAGCCAGGCCGTCGGCGACTGCGCCGTCGACCTCTGACCTTCCCAGCCCTGACTCTCGAGGAGACGACAAGATGAGTGACACGACCACCATGCCGGCGACTGCGCCGACGTACCACGGCCTGACCGAGGACCAGCTGGAGGAGTTCGGCAAGGAGCTCGACGCGATCCGCAACCGCGTGATCGCCGACCTCGGCGACGCCGACCGCGACTACCTGATGAAGGTGATCAAGGCCCAGCGCAAGCTGGAGATCACCGGTCGGGCACTGTTCTACCTGCCGCCGGCGTGGCCGCTCGCGGTCGCGGCGCTGGGCGCGGCCAAGATCCTGGACAACATGGAGATCGGCCACAACGTCATGCACGGCCAGTACGACTGGATGGGCGACCCGCACCTGAACTCGCGGATGTTCGACTGGGACACCGTCTGCCCGGGCGAGCAGTGGAAGTACTCCCACAACTACATCCACCACACCTTCACCAACATCGTCGGCAAGGACCGCGACATCGGGTACGGCATCCTGCGGATGGACAAGGACCAGAAGTGGAACCCCTACTACCTGGGCAACCCGGTGTACGCGTTCCTGCTGATGACGTTCTTCCAGTGGGGGGTCGCGCTGCACGACCTCGAGGTCGAGGAGATCGTCGCGGGGCGCCGTACCTGGGCCGACACCAAGCACCTGCACAAGGGGCTGCTCCGCAAGATCCGGAAGCAGACGGTCAAGGACTACGTGCTGTTCCCGCTGCTGACCGGGCCGTTCTTCCCGCTCACGCTCGCGGGCAACATCACGGCCAACCTGATCCGCAACGTGTGGGCCTTCAACATCATCTTCTGCGGCCACTTCCCGGCCGACGTGGAGACGTTCTCCCTGGAGGAGACCGAGGACGAGACCCGTGGCATGTGGTACCTGCGACAGCTGCTCGGCTCGGCCAACATCTCCGGCAGCAAGCTCATGCACATCATGAGCGGCAACCTGTCGCACCAGATCGAGCACCACCTCTTCCCCGACATCCCGGCGCGGCGCTACCCGGAGATCGCGGCGGAGGTGCAGGAGATCTGTGGGCGCTACGGCCTGCAGTACAACACCGGTCCGCTGCACCGGCAGCTCGGCAGCGTCTTCGCGAAGATCTGCCGGCTCGCGCTGCCGGACCGCAAGCCGGGGTCGAAGGTGGCCAAGGACACGGTCGCCGGGCCCGCCGAGGCGTTGGCTGCCTGACCGCGACGGGGGAGGATGGATCCATGACCGGTCAGGGACCCGACCACCTGAGCAAGGGCGAGATCGCCAAGGACGCCGTCCAGGCGTCCGCCGAGGCGGCGGCCACCACCGTCGGTGAGGTCGCCACGATCATCACCGGAGCGGTGCGCGACGTGGCGTCCGCGGTCGGCGGCTTCGCGACCGAGATGTTCGAGATCCGCGACGCCTCGCGCCGCGCGATCGCCGAGCACGGCGCGCCCGAGGAGATCGTCGGCGCGGACGTCGACGAGCCCGACCTCGACAGTGAGGCCTGAGGCCTGATCAGCCGAGCGCCGCGCGCGCGGCCTCGCGCGCGGTGCCGGGGTCGGCTGCCGCCAGGGCGGCCGTGGCCATCGCGGCGCACTGGTCGAGGGTGACCCCGGCGAGCCGTGCGCCGACAGGGCGTACGGCGGCCGCGGCCATCGACAGGGAGCTGATCCCGAGCCCGACGAGCACGCACGCCAGGAGCGGGTCGGCCGCGGCCTCGCCACAGACCCCCACCGGCTTGCCGGCCCGCGTGCCGGCGGCCGCGGTCATCGCCACCAGGTGCAGGACCGCCGGCTGCCAGGGGTCGGTGAGGTGCGCCAGGTCGGTCGCCATCCGGTCGGCCGCCATCGTGTACTGCGTGAGGTCGTTGGTGCCGATGGAGAGGAAGTCGACCTCCGCCAGCATCTGGTCGGCCATCAGCGCCGCGCTCGGGACCTCCACCATGACGCCGGCCTTGAGGCCGCGGGCGCGCACCGCGGCTGCGAACTCCCGCGCCTCGGCCAGGGTCGCGACCATCGGCGCCATCACCCACGTCTCGGTCCCCGTGCTCTTCGCCGCGGCCGCGATCGCGTCGAGCTGGCGCTCGAGGAGTCCCGGGTTGTCGAAGGACAGGCGCAGGCCGCGGACACCGAGCGCGGGGTTCTCCTCGCCCACGTGGGTCGCGAACGCGATCGGCTTGTCCGAACCCGCGTCGAGGGTGCGGACGACGACGTAGCGCTCCCCGGTGAACGGCCGGAGCGTCGCGGCGTAGATCTCGGCCTGCTCGTCGACGGTCGGCTCGGTCTCCTGGTCCAGGAAGCACAGCTCGGTCCGGAACAGGCCCACGCCGGCCACGGGCGCCGTACTCGCCGAGGACGCGGACTCGCCGTCGGCGACGTTGGCGAGCAGCTTGACCGGCTGCCCGTCCGCAGTCCGGCCGGGGCCCTCCCAGTCGGACAGCGAGGCGCGCTCGACGCGGTCGGCCTCCATCCGCTCGGTCGCCGTCGCGGCGTCGGGCTCGATCTCGATCGCGCCGGTCGTGCCGTCGACGAGGAGGGACGTCCCGACCGCGGCCTCGACGACGCCGGCGACGCCGACGACGCAGGGAATGCCGAGCTGGCGGGCGATGATCGCGGTGTGGCTGGTCGGACCACCGCGCTCGGTGACCAGTGCGAGCACCAGGGCAGGGTCCAGGCCCGCCGTGTCGGCGGGAGCGAGGTCGGTGGCGACGAGCACGGCCGGCTCGCCGGGCGTGGGCACACCGGGCTCCGGCTCCCCGACGATCCGCGCGAGCAGCCGGGTCTGGATGTCGCGCAGGTCGGTCACGCGCTCGGCCATCAGGCCGCCCATGCCCGTGAACGCCGTGACGAACTGGTCGACCGCGGCGTCCAGTGCCGCGAGCAGGTCCTCTCCGGACCGCAGGTTCTTGCGGACAGCCGACCGCAGGCCGCGGTCGGCGGCGAGGCCGGCGCTCGCGGTCAGGACCTCGGCGGTGGCGCCGACCGCCCGGGCGGCCTTCTTGCGGAAGCCCTCGGCCACCGCGGTGGCCGCGTCGTCGTACGTCGCGAGGGCGGCCGCCTCGTCGGCGTGCCCGCCGTCGCCGTACCTCTTGACCGCGTCCGGGGAGACGGTCGTGCTGGCGACCAGGGCTGGTCCGTATGCGATGCCGGGGACGACCGGAGTGCCGTTGAGCGAAGTGATCATGCTCACACGCTATCCCGAGATGCACTTGACAAGCAACAGAAACGGGCATAGAACAACACAAACAAAGAAGTGATGGAGGCCACAGGATGTATCCCGAGGAACGGCAGCAGGCGATGGCGTCCCAGGTGTCGTCACGCGGCCGGCTCTCGGTGAACGAGCTGGCCCGGGTCTACGACGTGACGACCGAGACCGTGCGTCGGGACCTCTCCGCGCTCGAGCGGCTCGGCCTGGTGCGCCGCGTCCACGGTGGCGCCGTCCCGGCCTCCGCCCTGACGTCGCTCGAGCCGGCCCTCAGTGAGCGGGACGCGGCCCAGACCGTCGAGAAGGAGCGCATCGCGCAGGCCGCTCTCGACCTGCTGCCTCCGGCCGGGGCATCGGTCCTCATCGACGCCGGGAGCACGACGGCCCGCCTCGCCGCGGTGCTGCCGCGCGGTCACCGGCTCGTGGTCTTCACCCATGCCGTCCCGATCGCTTCGCGGCTGCTCCTCAACCCGTCGATCGAGGTGCACCTCCTGCCGGGCAGGGTCCGGCAGGCCACCCAGGCCGCGGTCGGGGCCGAGACCGTGGCCGCGCTCGACGGCCTTCGGGTCGACGTCGCCTTCCTCGGGGCCAACGGCGTCTCCGCCGACCACGGGTTCTCGACGCCCGACGGCGAGGAAGCGGCGACCAAGGCGGCGATCGTCCGTGCCGCCCAGCGTGTCGTCGCGCTGGCCGACGCCAGCAAGGTCGGTGCGGAGAGTACCGTCCGGTTCGCCGCCGTCGACCAGGTCGAGGTTCTGGTCACCGACGACGGGGTGGACTCCACCGAGAGGTCGGCCCTGGAGGCCGCCGGGATCGAGGTCGTTGTCGCATGATCGTCACACTCACCCCCAACCCGTGCATCGACCGGACGGTCGCGCTCAGCACGCCGCTGGTGCGCGGAGCCGTCGTCCGCGCCGACGCCGAGCTCTCCCAGCCGGGCGGGAAGGGCGTCAACATCTCCCGCGCGGCGGTGGCCGCGGGCGTGCCGACCCGGGCCGTGCTGCCGGTCGCGCCGGACGATCCCTACGTGCACGAGCTCATCGCGCTCGGGGTCGCGGTCGTCCCCGTCGTGCCCGCCGGCCCGTTGCGGGTCAACCTCACGATCACCGAGCCGGGCGGCACCACGACCAAGGTCAACAGTGCGGGCGCCCGGGTGTCGGCCGACGACCTCGAGCGCATGGCCATTGCGGTCGTTGACCAGGACGACCCCGCCTGGGTCGTGCTGGCAGGCTCGCTGCCACCGGGTGCCCCGGCGGAGTGGTACGTCGACGTCGTCGCCCGGCTGCGCGCTCGCGGGCGCCGGGTCGCCGTCGACACCAGTGACGCGGCGCTGGAGGCCCTCGTCGCGGCCGCCGCACCGGGCACGGCCCCCGACCTGCTCAAGCCCAACACCGAGGAGCTCGCCTCGGTCACGGGCGCCGACCCCGACCGGCTCGAAGGGGATCCGGTCGCTGCGGCCGCGGCGGCACGGTTGCTGCTGGACCGCGGTGTGGGTGCCGTCCTCGCCACGCTCGGGGGCGCTGGCGCCGTACTCGTGACGGAGGAGGGGGCCTGGTACGCCGTACCCCCGCCGACGCAGGTGGTCAGCACCGTGGGTGCCGGCGACGCCAGCCTGTTCGGCTACCTCCTCGCCGACCTGCGCGGCCAGTCCGCGCCCGAGCGACTCGCCTCGGCGGTCGCCTACGGAAGCGCTGCGGCATCCCTGCCCGGCACGACCGTCCCCACCCCCTCAGATGTCCGGACCGACCAGGTCCGGGTCAGTGCGCTCGACAGCACGTCGGGCGCCGTGTCGACCGAAGGAAGCCGGCCATGACCGAACTCATCACCCCCGACCTGGTTCGCCTCGATGCCGACCTAGGCGCGAACAAGGAGGCCGTGATCGCCTCCCTGGCCGCTGTCGTCGCCGCCGCGGGGCGCGCCGACGACGTCGCCCAGCTCGAACGCGACCTGCTGGCCCGCGAGGCCACGGCTGCCACAGGCATGAAGGGCGGCATCGCGATCCCGCACTGCCGGACCGTCGCGCTGACCGAGCCCACGCTGGGGTTCGCCCGCCTGCGGCCCCCGGTCGAGTTCGGCGCCAAGGACGGTCCGGCCGAGCTGATCTTCCTCATCGGCGCCCCTGAGGGCGGCGGCAACACACACCTGCAGATCCTCACCAAGCTCGCGCGGGCGCTGGTCAAGCCCGCCTTCACCGACGCCCTGCGTGCCGCGGCCACTCCCGAGGAGGTCGTGGCCCTCGTCGCCGGCGTCGTGGACCCGCCGCCCGACGCCGCCCCGGCGACGGGCGGAAAGCACGCTGCGGCGGAGTCCGCTCCGGCTGCCAGCGCCGCGCCGGCGGCCGTCAAGCGGATCGTCGCGGTCACGTCGTGCCCGACCGGCATCGCCCACACCTACATGGCAGCGGAGGCACTCGAGGCGGCCGCGGAGCGCGCCGGCGTCGAGATCCACATCGAGCCGCAGGGCTCGGCCGGGTCCAAGCCGCTCGCGCAGTCGACGATCGACGCTGCCGACGCGGTGATCTTCGCGACCGAGGTCGGCGTCCGCGACCGCGGCCGCTTCGCCGGCAAGCCGCTGGTCTCCTCGGGCGTGAAGCGTCCGATCGACGAGGGCGACGCCATGATCGCCGAGGCGCTGCGGTACGCCGCCGACCCGAACCCGCCGCGCGTCGACGGCCAGCGCGAAGCCGGTGCCGCGAGCAACGCCAACGAGTCGTGGGGCGGCCGGGTCCGCCGGGTGCTGATGACCGGTGTGTCCTACATGATCCCGTTCGTGGCCGCCGGCGGTCTGCTGATCGCGCTGAGCTTCCTCCTCGGCGGCTACGACATCACCAATGCCTTCGCCGACATCGTCGCCAACAGCTCGCTCACCAACCTGCCCGACGTCGATGAGCTCGGCCTGACGCACGTGCCGTTCGACTCGGCTCTCCTCGCCTACATCGCGGCGATCCTGTTCATCGTCGGCAAGACGGCGTTCGCGTTCTTCGTGCCCGCCCTCGCCGGTTACATCGCCTATGCGATCGCCGACCGACCGGGCATCGCCCCGGGGTTCATCATGGGCGGACTGGCGACCGACATCATGCAGTTCGGCACGCCGCAGACCGGGTTCATCGGCGCGATCGTCGGCGGTGTCCTTGCCGGTCTCGTCGCGCACTGGATCGCGTCGTGGAGCGTGCCGGCCTGGGCCCGGGGTCTGATGCCCGTCCTCGTCATCCCGCTGCTGACCTCGCTCGTGGTCGGCACGCTCATGCTGACGCTGCTCGGCAAGCCGATCAGCGGGTTGATGAACGCACTGCAGGACGGCCTGACGAACATGAGCGGTGAGTCCGCGGTCCTGCTCGGCGTGATCCTCGGCCTGATGATGGCCTTCGACATGGGCGGCCCGCTCAACAAGGTCGCCTACTCGTTCGCGGCGGCCGGAGTCGGCTCCGCCGCCTCGCTCGCCGGCGACGCGCCGGAGCTCAAGATCATGGCCGCGGTCATGCTCGCCGGCATGGTCCCGCCGCTCGCGCTCGCCCTGGCGACCGTCGTCCGCCCGCAGATGTTCACCGCTCCTGAGCGCGAGAACGGCAAGGCCGCCTGGCTGCTCGGTGCCTCGTTCATCACCGAGGGCGCGATCCCGTTCGCTGCGGCCGACCCGCTGCGGGTGATCCCGCCGATCATGCTCGGCAGCGCGGTCACGGGAGGACTCGCGCAGGGGCTCGAGGTCGGTCTGCGCGCACCGCACGGCGGCATCTTCGTCCTGTTCGCGGTCGACAACGTGCTGGGCTTCGTGATCTCCCTCGTCGCCGGCGTCCTCGTCGCGGCCGCCGCGGTGATCGCGGTCAAGAGCCTCGGACGATCGGCCTCGGACGCATCCGTGGTCGATAGCGTGACCGTCTGACCCCCCGACTCCGACCAGCAATCCACACCCACCCCCACCAGGAGGACCCTCCATGCACACCGTCACCGTCACCGTCGGCTCCGCCGTCGGCCTGCACGCCCGCCCCGCCGCGATCATCTCCGAGGCCGCCGCCGAGCTCGACTCCGAGGTGCTCATCGGCATCCCGGGCGACGAGGGCGTCGACGCGAGCTCGGCGCTGCTGATCATGACCCTCGGCGCGGCCAACGGCGTCCAGGTCGAGGTGTCGGGCGACGACGAGGCCGACGTCGCGAAGATCGCGGCCCTGGTCGAGCAGGACCTCGACGCCTGATCAGGCAGGTTCGTCGGCGGGGCCGTCCGCGGCCTCGTCGACGAACAGCCCGGGCTTGGCGAGGACCTCGGTCTCGAGAGCCTGGGGGAGGCCCTCGGTGAGGTCGTCGGCCGTCGATTCGCGGGGGACGAGTCCTGCGGCCGCACGCTCGATCGCCGGCGCCACGTCGATGATGCGGGCGGCCTGCACGTCGGGCTTCTCGACCTCCCGGGCGACGAACTTGGCAACGAACCGCCGCAGCTCGCCCTCGACACCCGCGGCGTGCTGCACGATCGAGGCCCGCAGGCCCTTGGCGGTCAGCCGGACGGCGACGTCGCTCGGCTGGGGCGCCGTCACGTCCAGCACGATCGCGAGGTCGGCCCGACCGCGCGCGGTCAGCGTGAGCGGCACCGTGATCTCGGCATCGAAGCGGTGCTTGTCCACGCCGAGGTCGATCACGAACTCCAGGGACACGGGGAGCGACACCAGGAACGTGATCGGTACGTCGCCGACCCGCTGACCCGTCGCGGTGCCGATCCTGCCGTGGGCGCGGACCTTGGCGATCCGGCCCGGCCCGACACCCAGCGGCCCGACGTCGATCGGGCGGTTCGCGAGCACGTTGACCCCGGCGAGGACCCGCTCGGCGGTGACCGCGGTGGTGAAGAACCGCTCACCCCAGGTCGCGTAGTCGATGAGCTCGACGGCGTTGTCGGCGTTCACGCGGGTCACCCTAGCGACGGATCAGTCCTCTGGGTCGTCGAGCCGGGCGACCCAGGTCGCGAACCGCTCCACGGCGGTCTCGAACTCGGGATTGATGTCCACGAACTCCTGCAGCCGCTCAGCGAGCCAGGCCAGGGTGACCTCCTCGTCACCCCGGCGCCGCTCGAGCTCCTCGATGCCGCGATCGGTGAAGTACATCTCGAGTTGTCCTTCGTCTCGCTGGGTTTCGACCCGGCGGTCACGGGCTCGCAAGCTCGCCCGGTGCGCCTCGCTCAACCTGCCTGAGGTCGGAGTCGTCCTCGTTCCTCGGACGGCTCCGCTCAGGCGAACGCCCGCGCCATCAGGTCCTTCTGCTCCGCCACGTGCCGCTTCGAGACACCGACGGACGGCGAGGACGAGGCGGTCCGCGAGATCAGCTCGACGTCGGTGCCGAGCGTGGGGAACACGGTGAGCCCGTAGAAGGGCCACGGGCCCATGTTCGCCGGCTCGTCCTGCACCCACCGGACGTGCTTGAGGTTGGGGTACTTCGCGAACTCGGCCTTCAGCTCCTCCGCCGGCTGCGGGTAGAGCTGCTCGACCCGAGCGATCGCGAACCGGCCGCCGTCCTCGCGCTTCCCGCGCTCGACCATGAGGTCCCAGGTGATCCGGCCCGAGCAGAGCAGCAGCGTCTCGACCGCGGCCGGGTCGGCCGTGGCGTCGCCGATCAGCGGCTGGAAGGTGCCCTCGGTGAAGTCGGCCGGCTGCGAGGCGGCTTCCTTGCGCTTGAGCATCGACTTCGGGGTGAAGACGATGAGCGGCTTGTGCTCGTTGCCCAGCGAGTGCCGCCGCAGCAGGTGGAAGTGCGACGCCGGGGTCGACGGCTGCGCGACGACGAACGCCTCGTCGGCGCACAGCGTCATGAACCGCTCGATCCGCGCCGAGGAGTGGTCGGGGCCCTGGCCCTCGTACCCGTGCGGCAGGAGGAGTACGACGCCGGAGTCCTGCTGCCACTTGGTCTTGCCCGAGGAGATGTACTCGTCGATGACGGTCTGCGCGCCGTTGACGAAGTCGCCGAACTGCGCCTCCCACGCGACGAGCGCCTCCGGCCGGGCCACCGAGTAGCCGTACTCGAAGCCGAGCGCGGCGTACTCCGAGAGCAGGCTGTCGTAGACGAAGAACTTCGCCTGGTCCTCGGTCAGGTTGGACAGCGGCGTCCACTCGCTCGCGGTGACGCGGTCGATGATCGTCGCGAACCGCTGGACGAAGGTGCCGCGACGCGAGTCCTGGCCGGCGAGCCGGACCGGCCGCCCGTCCATGAGCAGGGAGCCGAACGCGAGGATCTCGCCGGTACCCCAGTCGATGGGGCCCTCGGTGATCGCCGTCGCACGACGCTGCAGCTGCGGCATCACCTTCGGGTGCACCGTGAACCCGTCGGGTGGCGTGACGTAGGAGTCCGCGATCGTCTTCAGCGTCTCGAAGGTGACCGCGGTCTGCGTCTCGCTGACCGGCTTCTCGGGGTAGTCGGGGGCGGTCGTCCACTCCGACGGCTGGCTGGTCGCCTCCCGGACCTCGGTGAAGACCCGCTCCAGCTGCTGCTGGTAGTCCTTGAGGACCTGCTCGGCCTCCTCGATGGTGATGTCGCCGCGACCGATCAGCGACTCGGTGTAGAGCTTGCGCACCGAGCGCTTCTGCTCGATCAGGTCGTACATCAGCGGCTGGGTGTACGACGGGTCGTCGCCCTCGTTGTGCCCGCGACGCCGGTAGCAGACCAGGTCGATGACGACGTCGGTGTGCCAGGCCTGCCGCCACTCGAAGGCGAGCCGGGCCACGCGGATGCAGGCCTCCGGGTCGTCGCCGTTGACGTGGAAGATCGGAGCCTGGACCATCCGCGCGACGTCGGTGCAGTAGAGCGACGAGCGCGAGGAGCCGGGGGAGGTCGTGAAGCCGACCTGGTTGTTGATCACGACGTGGACCGTGCCGCCGGTGCGGTAGCCGCGAAGCTGCGAGAGGTTGAGCGTCTCGGCGACCACGCCCTGGCCGGCGAACGCTGCGTCGCCGTGCAGCAGCAGGGGCAGGACCGGGAAGGCCTCACCCTCGTCGAGGACGTCCTGCTTGGCGCGGGCGATGCCTTCGAGGACCGGGTCGACGGTCTCGAGGTGGGACGGGTTCGCGGCGACGGACACCTTGATGTTCTCGCCGGTGCCCGCGACGAACTCGCCCTCCGCGCCGAGGTGGTACTTCACGTCGCCCGAGCCCTGGACGGTGCGCGGGTCGATGTTGCCCTCGAACTCCCGGAAGATCTGGGAGTACTTCTTGCCGACGATGTTGGCGAGCACGTTGAGCCGCCCGCGGTGCGCCATACCGATCGTGACCTCGTCGAGGCCGGTCTCGGCCGCGGCCTCGCAGATCTCGTCGATCACGGGAACGGTCGTCTCGCCGCCCTCGAGGCTGAACCGCTTCTGCCCGACGAACTTGGTCTGCAGGAAGGTCTCGAAGGCCTCCGCCTGGTTGAGCTTCTGCAGGATCCGCAGCTGCTCCTCACGCGGCGGCTTGGTGTGCGGCTGCTCGACCCGCTCCTGGATCCACCGGCGCTGCTCGGGATCCATGATGTGCATGTACTCGATGCCGATGGTGCGGCAGTAGGAGTCGCGCAGGATGCCGAGGATGTGGCGCAGCTTCATGAACCGGCGCCCGGAGCCGCCGAACTCGCCGGTCGGGAACTCCCGGTCGAGGTCCCACAGCGTCAGGCCGTGGGTCTCGATCCGCAGGTCCGGGTGGCTGCGCTGCTTGTACTCGAGCGGGTCGGTGTCGGCCATCAGGTGGCCGCGCACGCGGTAGGCGTGGATCAGCTCGAGGATCCGGGCCTGCTTGTCGATCTCGTCGTCGTGGGACGTCGCGATGTCGGAGTTCCAGCGGATCGGCTCGTAGGGGATCCGCAGGGCGCGGAAGATGTCGTCGTAGAAGCCGTCCTCGCCGAGCAGGAGCTGGTGGACGCGCTTGAGGAACTCGCCCGACTGCGCGCCCTGGATGACGCGGTGGTCGTACGTCGACGTCAGCGTCATCACCCGGCTGATGCCGTTGCGCGCGATGGCGTCCTCCGACGCGCCCTGCCATGCGGCGGGGTACTCCATCGCGCCGACGCCGATGATGGCGGCCTGGCCGGCCATCAGGCGCGGCACCGAGTGGACGGTGCCGAGTCCGCCGACGTTGGTGAGGCTCACGGTCGTGCCGGAGTAGTCGTCCATCGTGAGCTTGTTGTTGCGCGCCTTGCGGATCATCTCCTCGTACGCCGTCCAGAACGACGCGAAGTCCATGGTCTCGCAGGCCTTGATCGAGGGAGCGACGAGCTGCCGGGTGCCGTCGGGCTTCTGCTGGTCGATCGCGAGGCCCAGGTTGATGTGTGCGGGGCTCACCATCGTCGGCTTGCCGTCGATCTCGGCGTAGGAGTTGTTCATCTCCGGCATCGACCGCAGTGCCCGCACGAGGGCGTAGCCGATGATGTGGGAGAAGGAGACCTTGCCTCCGCGTGCCCGCGCGAGGTGGCTGTTGATGACGATCCGGTTGTCCCACAGCAGCTTGACGGGGACATCGCGGACCGAGGTCGCGGTCGGGACGGTCAGGGACACGTCCATGTTCTTGGCGGTCGCGGCACCGATGCCGCGCAGCACGGTGTGGGTGGGCTCGTCCTTGGCCGTGGTCGGCACGGGGCGGGGCGCGTCCTTCGGCGTCGGCCGCGGGGCCTCGCCGGCCGGCGGGGACGGGGTCGTCAGCGAGGCCGGGCTGACCTGCGGGGCGGGGGTGGCCTTCGGCACCGGGCGGGAGGAGGCGGTGGCGGCAGGAGCGGGCTTTGCGGCGTCAGGGGCGGGCTTCGCCGCAGCCGGCGCGGGTGTTGCGGCAGGGGCGCCGTTGGCGGGCGCGGGGGCCGACTTGAAGTACGCGGCCCAGGCCGGGTCGACGCTGCCGGGGTCGGCGTCGAACTGCTCCCGCATCTCTTCGACGAGCCATTCGTTGGCTCCGAAGTCGGCGGGCGGCTCGACGCCGTTGGCTGAACCTGAGTTGGTGGACTGCTGGCCTGACGACTGCGGCACGCTGGCTTCGCCTCTTCCGGATATGTGCTGGCGCGATTTACCTCGGTCAAGGCTAGACCCATGCCGATGGAAATGCGGCGCCCGGACCCAACCTTCGATGCGGCGTGGGACCGGAGATGCCACCATGGGCCCGACGGACCGATCTCCACCCCGATCCGCAAGGAGAAACGAAGCCGCGTGCACAGAGTCACACCACCTCGTCCGTTTGCCCGCCGGACGGCAGTTGCGTCGATCGCCGTCGTCCTCCTTCTCGCCGGTTGCTCGGGCGGCGACGACCCCGCCGAGACGGGTTCGTCGGGCTCGACGGGATCGTCCGGGTCGAGCCCCGACGTCGCCCGGGTTCCCACCGACGCGGCGTACGGACAGATCGTCGGCGCCCTCGACCGCAAGCGCCGCAAGCCGGTCCTCGCCCAGGTGACCGCTGTCGTCGACGGCTGGATCGACCAGGCGTACGTCGCCGGGGACTACCCACGCAGCGACTTCGACTCCGCCTTCCGGGGTTTCACCAAGGACGCCGCGCGGCTGGCCCGCAAGCAGGCCGGCCTGATGAGCAACGCCGAGATCGGCGAGGACGTGGAGTCGGTCGGTGTGACCACGCGCAAGGTGCGGGTCGACGTACTCGCCGCCGGCGGGCGTGCCGTCGGCGCGACCGCGCGGGTCCACCTCGTGCTCGTGCTCGCCGGCGACGTCGAGCGGACCGAGCGGATCGCCGGGCGCCTGCTGCTCACGCCGACCGACAACGGCTGGCGGGTGTTCGGCTTCGACGTCGAGCGCGGCGAACGTGCCAAGCAGGCCGACCGCAAGAACCCGAAGAAGGACAAGAAGTCGAAGAAGAACAAAAAAGCGCGACAAGAAGAAGGGCGGCCGGCGATGAGGGTGCTCCGCACGATCGTCCTGGGCCTGGTGCTCGCCGCCGTCGCCTTCGTGGTGCCGGACAGCACCGTGGCCCCGACCCGGATGACGCTGGTCAAGTACGAGCACGCCGAGGGCGTCGACGTGAACCCCGAGGTGGTCTGGATCCTCGCGGTCGGTTCGGACGCGCGGCAGGGCGAGGACATGCTGCGGACCCGCGGCGACGCCCTGCAGCTGGTCGGCATCGACACCCGGACGGGTGCGGCCACCTCGATCGGGATCCCGCGGGACAGCTGGGTGTCGATCCCCGGGGTCGGCTCCAACCGCGTGAACGCGGCCCTCTACTACGGCGGCCCGCAGCTGCTCGGGGAGGCGGTGGCCGGACTGATCGGCATCGAGCCGGACTACGTGTTCGTCACCCGGTTCCAGGGGCTGCGCGACATGGTCGACGCGATCGGCGGCATCACGGTGCACAACCCGCGCTACTTCTCCGACGGCGACCTGTGGCCACAGGGCTTCGACCAGGGCGAGCTCAGGCTCAACGGCCACGGCTCCACCGCGTTCGGCCGGATCCGGAAGTCGCTGGCGGGCGGTGACTTCGACCGGTCCGCCAACCAGCAGCGCGTGCTGCGCGGCATCCAGGCCCGGGTCGCGGAGCGCGCCGACGAGCCGGGCTTCATCGAGACACGGCGTGGCCGCCGTGCTGAAGCACCTGCACACCGACCTCGGCCCGGCCGAGCTGTTCCGGATCGCCCAGGCCGTCGCTCAGGTCGACCCGAAGAAGATCACGGGGTGCGTGGTGCCGGGCGGCATCGGCAACGTGGGCGGCGCCAGCGTCGTACTCCCCAACACCGGGACGGCGCAGAGGTACGGCGACGACGCGCGGGACGACGCGACGATCAAGGACTGCTGACGTCGCGGCCTCCGGCTACTCCTCCGACGACTCGTCGTCGAGGTCGTCCTCGAGACCTGCCGGGACCTCGAACCCGCACACCTCGGCCTCCGAGCGCCACTTCTTGGTGAGCCGGTCCATGCCGTCCTCGTGCGCCTGGGCGACCGTGCCCTCGTGGATCGTGTTGTCCTGGGACTCGCGGTTGACGTCGGGAACCTCCTCGCAGAGATGGAACACCGAGCCGTTGCTCGTCCAGTAGACGAGGTCCTCGCCGGTGACCTGGGTGACGATGCTCTCCTCCTCGGCGTACTGCTCCGTCGACGGCGGGTTCCAGTCGATCCCGACGACGACCGCGACCGCCATGACCACCGCGCCGATGCCACCCGCGAGCGCCTTCTGGTTCTTGTCCATGTCCTTGTTGGTCAGGATCAGGACGATCAGCGGCAGGAACGCGAGGACGGCGATGATCGCGCCGAGCTGGTTCTGCACGAAGAAGCGGACGGTGTCCTGCCGCGACGCCGGGTCGAGCCGGTTCGCCTTCTTCCACAGCAGCGACCCGGGAATCGCGAGCGCGCCGATCGCCACGATCAGCCCGATGAGCAGGACCATGTTGACCGGGTCCTGGCGCAGCACCCAGAAGATCCCGAACAGCTCGCCGGCGATGGCGAGCAGCCAGAGGACGGCCGCGATCAGCCGCAGCCGGGTGGCCCTGCCCTTGGCCTCGGCCGTGGGAGTCCAGGTGGACCCGGGGTCCGGAGCGTCCGGATCCTTCTCGACGCGAACGACCTTCTTGTCCGTCATGGCTTCCCCCGAGATGTGAGCACCGACTGAGTGCGGAGAGGTTACCGCCGCGTCGCCCGGGAGTACGACGCCAGCGTCCCGACCAGGAGGCAGACCACGACCGCCCCGACGACGCCGTGCCACCAGCGCCAGCCGATGCCGATGCCGACGAAGCCGTCGACGACCATGATCAGCGCGCCCGCACCGATCGGGATGGCCGCGAGCCCGAGCACGGTCAGCATCAGCGGCCCGGGGACCCGACGGCCGACCCGCAGCACGGTCGCGAGCACGAGCAGGGCAGCGAGCAGCCCGGTCGCCACTGCCGCCCACTGGGCCGCGGCGACGGGCATCACCGTGTTCGCGTATCGCTCGTGGTCGGCTCCACTGGAGTCCGGTCCGGTCGGGAACCCGAGTCGCCCCTCGGCCGCATAGGCAGCCTTCCCCGCGGCGTAGCCCAGGAAGAGCAGCGCGAGGGTCAGCGCCGGCCATCGGGCCTGTTGGTCAGAGGAGGTCAGCATGTCCGCGAACGTACGGCGACGTGGGCGGGAGCCGGGTCCCCCGGGCGGGGGAGGACGGCCACCCGTCCGGGTGGAAATGGGCGCCTCCGGCAGGATTCGAACCTGCGGCACCTGGTACCGGAAACCAGTGCTCTATCCCCTGAGCTACGGAGGCGTGCGCCCCTCCCGACAGCCGGGAGGGCGCGGTGAGGAACCTTACCGGGCGTTATCAGTGCAAGTGAAACCGGAGGCCGCCGATACGCTTGCCGGGTGAATCCCGACCAGCTCTCCGCCACCATCGTCGACGCCCTGTCGGCGCTCGTCGACCAGGGTGCGCTCACCCTGCCCGACGGCGTCCCGACCGAGGTGACGGTGGAGCGGCCGCGACAGAAGGGGCACGGCGACTACGCCACCAACGTCGCGCTGCAGCTGGCCAAGAAGGCCGCCATGAACCCGCGGGCGTTCGGCGAGCTGCTGGCGCAGCAGCTCGAGCAGGCCGACGGGATCGCCGCGGTCGAGGTCGCCGGACCCGGGTTCCTCAACATCACCGTCGAGGCGGGCGCCCAGGGACAGGTGGCGGCCGACATCGTCGAGGCCGCGGCGTCGTACGGCCACAACGACGCCCTCGCCGGCCAGAAGATCAACGTGGAGTTCATCTCGGCCAACCCGACCGGTCCGCTCCACCTCGGCCACACCCGCTGGGCGGTGCTGGGGGACGCGATCGGCCGGGTGCTGGAGGCGTCGGGCGCCGACGTCACGCGCGAGTTCTACATCAATGACCGCGGCAACCAGATGAGCCTCTTCGGTGCCTCCGTCGAGGCGGCGGCGCTGGGGCAGCCGACGCCGGACAACGGCTACCAGGGCGGCTACATCCAGGAGCTCGCCGCCGCGGTCCTCGGTGCGCAGCCGGAGCTGGGGGAGATGCCCGAGGGCCCCGAGCGCACCGCGGCGTTCCGCGAGGCGGCGTACGCCGTCCAGCTGGGTCAGCAGCAGGAGCAGCTCGAGCTGTTCCAGACCCACTTCGACGTGTGGTTCTCCGAGCGCTCGCTGCACGGGTCCGACGACGACACCGAGTCGAGCGTCGCGGCCGGGCTCCAGAAGCTGCGCGACCAGGGCCACCTCTTCGACGCCGACGGAGCGCTGTGGATGCGCACCACGGACTTCGGCGACGACCGCGACCGGGTGCTGATCCGCTCCAACGGCGAGCTCACCTACTTCGCGAGCGACACCGCCTACTACGTCAACAAGCGGGAGCGCGGCTTCGAGCGGCTGATCTACCTGCTCGGCGCCGACCACCACGGCTACGTCGGCCGGCTCAAGGCGATGGCGGCCTGCACCGGTGACGACCCCGACCAGAGCATCGAGGTGCTGATCGGGCAGCTCGTCAAGATCGTGCGGGGCGGCGAGGAGATGAAGCTCTCCAAGCGCGCCGGCACGATCGTCACCCTCGACGAGCTGGTCGAGGAGATCGGGGTCGACGCGCTGCGCTACTCGCTGGCGCGCTACCCCGCCGACTCGCCGCTCACCCTCGACGTCGAGCAGATCACCAAGCAGTCGAACGACAACCCCGTCTTCACCGTGCAGTACGCCCACGCCCGGGTCTCGAGCCTGCTGCGCAACGCGGCCGATCTCGGGGTCGTGGCCGAGTCGCACCCCGAGCTGCTCACCCACCAGAAGGAGGGCGAGCTGCTCCGCGCGCTGGCGGAGTTCCCGCGGGTCGTCGCGAGCGCCGCCGAGCTGCGCGAGCCGCACCGGGTGGCGCGCTACCTCGAGGAGCTGGCCGGGATCTACCACCGTTTCTACGACAACTGCCGGGTCCTGCCCATGGGCGACGAGGAGACGACCGACCTGCACCGGGCCCGGCTGCTGCTCGTGCAGGCCACCCGCGTCGTCCTCGCCAACGGTCTCGGCCTGCTCGGCGTCTCTGCGCCCGAGCGCATGTGAGCCCGGGGGAGACGAGATGACCCACGAAGCCGGCTGGGCGCACGCGCCCGGAGCCCTGCGCGGCCCGTCCTGGCTGAGCGCGCCGCAGGACGTCGACGCGCTCGTGCCGCAGCTGTGGTCGACGACCGCGCACAAGGCCGGCGGCGACCTCGTCGTCGGCGGCGTCGCACTCGCCGACCTGGTCGCCGAGCACAACACGCCGGCCTACGTCCTGGACGAGGCCGACTTCCGGGCCCGCGCCCGGGCGTTCCGCGACGCCTTCTCCGGCTGGGACGTCTACTACGCCGGCAAGGCGTTCCTCTGCACCGCGGTCGCCCGCTGGATCGGGGAGGAGGGTCTCTGCCTCGACGTGTGCTCCGACGGCGAGCTCACCGTGGCCCTCCGCGCGGGGTTCGATCCCGCCCGGATCGGCTACCACGGCAACAACAAGACGCACGGCGAGCTGCGGCGTGCGGTCGCCGCGGGGATCGGTCGGATCATCGTCGACTCGTCCCAGGAGATCGAGCGGCTGACCTCGATCACGGCGGAGACCGGGCTCACGGCCCGGGTGATGGTGCGGGTGACCGCCGGCGTCGAGGCGCATACCCACGAATACATCGCCACCGCCCACGAGGACCAGAAGTTCGGCTTCTCGATCACCTCCGGCGACGCCTTCGAGGCCGTACGACGCCTCGCGGCCGCCCCGGGAGTCGAGCTGCTCGGCCTGCACTCCCACATCGGCAGCCAGATCTTCGACTCCTCCGGCTTCGAGGTCGCGGCCCGCCGCGTGCTCGCGCTGCACGCCCGCGTGTCCGACGAGCTGGGCGTGACGATGCCCGAGATGGACCTCGGCGGCGGCTTCGGCATCGCCTACACCACCCAAGATGATCCGTCCGACCCCGCGCAGCTGGCCACCGAGATGGGCAAGATCGTCGAGCACGAGTGCCGCGCCCTCGGCGTCGAGGAGCCGCGGCTGTCGATCGAGCCCGGCCGCGCGATCGTCGGCCCCGCGATGTGCACGGTCTACACCGTCGGCACGGTGAAGCCGGTCACGCTCGACGCCGGTGCGATCCGCACCTACGTCAGCGTCGACGGCGGGATGAGCGACAACATCCGCACCGCGCTCTACGACGCCGACTACTCCTGCACGCTCGCCAACCGGAGCTCGGACGCACCGCCGGTCCTGGCCCGCGTCGTCGGCAAGCACTGCGAGGCGGGCGACATCGTCGTGCGCGACGAGTTCCTGCCGGCCGACGTGGCCCCCGGCGACCTGGTGGCGGTGCCCGGCACCGGCGCCTACTGCCGGTCGATGGCCTCCAACTACAACCATTCGCTGCGGCCGCCGGTGATCGCGGTGCGCGACGGCGTCGCGCGCGTCGTCGTACGCCGGGAGACCGAGGACGACCTCCTGGCGACCGACGTCGGCTGATCCACCAGCACAGGAGAGGGTTGCCCGATGGTCGACGGTTCCGCAATCTGCATCCAGACCTTCCACCCCACCGGCACCAATGCCGAGTTCCATGATTTCGCCGAAACGATCGACGGGTCCGCACGCCGTTCCCAGGGGTACGTTCGCTGCCAGGTTTCGCCGATCGACTCCGGGCGGCTGGATCGAGCACTTGCAGTGACCTTCGAGAGCGAGCGAGACCTTCACCGCTGGCTCGACGGGGCGGGGGCGACGTTCGCGCCGCCCGGGACGCATGAGTCGTTTCGCAAGAGCCTGGACATCGTCGTGGACCGCGAATCGTCCCCGCCCGGTGTCGGCGTCTTCCTGCACACTGTTGAATCCGACCGGATCGAGGGGTTCGTCGCCGCCCAGGCCCTCCTCGCGGAACTATCCACGACGTTCAGTGGATTCGAAGGAGCGACCCTGCTCGAGCCAGCAGACGACACAACGCAATGGATCTCCGTGATCCGGTTCAGGACCGAAGGTCAACTGCAGGCGTGGCTGCACTCCTCGGAGCGTTCCGGAACGCTTCCCGAGCTCCGGTCCCACCTGACCGAAGACTTCCGGGCGATCGCCCGTACTCCGTTCGGTTCCATCCTCCGCATGCAGGACGGCGTCACCCGGGTGACGCCGAAGTGGAAGACCAACATGCTGGTGCTGCTCGTGCTCTATCCCACCGTCCTTCTCCTTGCCAGGTTCGTTGATCCGTTGATCCGGAGACTGGGAACGGAGGTCTGGCTGACGATGTGGCTCAGCCAGCTGATCAGCGTCAGCCTGCTCACCTGGGTGCTGATGCCGTGGGGCACCCTCTGTTTCCGGCGATGGCTGGACCCGGTGGACGGCGCTCGAGCACGGCCGAGCGTGATCGGTGCCGCTGTCGTGGTGGCGGGCTACGCCGCGTGCCTGGCGATCTTTGCTTCCGTCACCTGGCTTCAATTCTGGAACAACTGACCGGCTGGGCCCCGATCAGGTCTGCATCACGACGATCTGGGCAGCGGCTGAGATCAGCACGTGTTTGCCGAGATACAGCGGCTTCCCCTGATAGTGGACGGTTTGAGTGATCACCAACGCGGGGTCGTGCCGGCTTGCCTTGAGGATCGCCGAACGTGTAGTGCCGAGGCTGGAGACCGATATCTGGCACGCGGCGGGTCCGAGGTGGCCGGGAATGGTCTCCTGGATCGCTCGGAGCAGGCTGCGGCCGTCCGAGGGGACCTTCTCCACGAGCTGCGCCAGTCGCTCGTCGGCCGCAGCCAGCTGCGAGCCGACTGCGATGTGCTCCTGGGTGATGCCGATCGGTCGATCGCCATCATGGAGCACGGCCTCCCAGATCCAGCAGTTGTCGCCGTCCCGAAGGCCCAGTCCCTCGATCAGCCAGACGGAGGCCAGCTCGATCTCCATCTTGGTTCGCTCGAGGCGGACGGCGGGCGCGGTGCGCGAGAGAAACTGTTCGATGGGCTGGATCCGTTCGAGCCCTATCCGCGGGAGCTCGGTGGTAGCGAAGCGGCCGATGCCACGCCGATTCCTGACGAGACCGTCCTCCTCGAGAAGCATGAGGGCCTCGCGGGCGACGGTGCGACTGACGCCGAGTTGCCGGGCCAGGTCGAGCTCACTGGGCAACGCGGCGCCCAGGGGGATCTTCCCGGACCGGATGCCCTCCGCGATCCGGTTGTAGACGGCGACCCTCAACGGCATCCCGGCTCGCACGGTGACCTGTGCGTCGAAGTAGCTCAGTTCGCTGACCACAGACTCCCCTTCTGGCATCACGCCCAACGCTACAGGGGCCTTGCGCTGGCAGTCAGGCACCCTTAGTGCGCCGTCTGAGGTGGCCGACCGTTGACACGCCCATTGGGGGCCGCTATGAATGTCGTCACATGTTGGACGTCTGGCCTGTGATGTCGGACAACTCCGATCGTCGACGATCGAGGAGGCACGCGAATGCAGGAACCACTCGGTGCGTTGGGCAACGAAGTCGATGAGGTCGAAGGCCCCATCCTGTCTCGCCGCGGGATCGTCCTCCTGGTCGCGGCGCTTGTGGGTTCGGTGATCTCGTTCCAGTTGAACGCGAGCATGCTCGTCCCGGCCATCGGTGAGATCAACGACGCGCTCGGAGAGAATGCGTATACCGCGATGGGGAACTACTTCTTCCTCGCGGGCGCCATCGTCTCGGTCGTCTTCACCCGGTGGAGCGACTACGTCGGTCGCAAGAACGTGCTGCTGGGTGTCATGGTCGTCACCGTTGCCGGAACGGTGATCTGCATTGTCGCGACGTCGTTGCCGCTCATGGTGTTCGGCCGGATCTTGCAAGGTGGAAGCGTGATCTCTTTCGCCCTCTCGTACATGATCCTGCGAGAGCACCTCGCCGGTCCGGCATTCGGTGCCTGCGTCGGTGTCATCTCCGCAATCAACGGAGGGGTCGCGGGCCTGGACTCGCTCCTGGGCGGCGTCATGGCCGACAGGTTCGGCTTCCGTTCGATCTTCGTGTTGATCCTGCTTGTGGGCGTGGCGGCGATCGCGTTCACGACGTTCGCCGTACCGGGTGGTCGGCCGAACCTCGGTGAGACCGGGAAGATGGACTGGACCGGCGGCGCGTTGATGGCCCTCGTGGTGGCCGGCGTGAACCTGTTTCTGACCGTTGGCGGTACGAGCGGTTGGCTGTCCACCTGGGCGCTCGCCTGGATCGCCGTGTCGGGTGTCTCGTTCGTCGTGTTCCTCGTGGTGGAGAGCCGGGTGGCGAACCCTCTGATCGCCGTGAGCCATATGCGTTCTCGACAGGTGTGGCCGGTGATCACGTCGGTGATCCTGTCGCTGTCTTCCTTCTTCGTGGTCCTCAACTTCATCGTTCCGGCGATCGCGGAGGACTCCAGCGTGGGCTACGCGTTGGGTGGGACGGCAATGGCCCTGCTCTACCTGACCCCGGCAGCGTTGCTGGGCTTGGGATTCGCGCCGTTCGCCGGACGCCTTGCGGTCCGGACCAGCTTCGTCTTCACGCTCCGGGCGGGCATCGTCGCGACGCTCGTGGTCACGGCCGCCGCGGCGATCTTCGCGATGGACAAGTGGATCGTCTTCGTGCTCATGCTGCTCTTCGGGGTCGTCTACAACGGCCTGCTCCTCACCTCCGCCAGTGGAATGGGAGTTGTGCAGGCGCCAGACGAGGCTCCCGGATCGCTGCCGGGAATCAGCAACGCCTGCTTCGGTGTCGGCGCGTCGATCGGGTTCGCCTGGGCAGGACCGGTCGTGGCGAGGGGAACGGCTGAGGGCTACCAGACTGCACTGTGGATCTGCGTGGCCATTGGAGTGTTCGCGCTCCTGTCCGCCCTCGTGCTCCAACCCAAGCGGCCCAAGCTCGCCGCATGACGGGAGACCAGCCCATGAAACACCCTCATCCTGTGCCGCTGTACTACGACACCGACCTGGGCATCGACGACGCCCTGGGGCTGGCATACCTCCTGGCGTCGCCGGAGGTCGAGGTCCACGGGATCGGCAGTGTGAGCGGCAACTGCAGTGCTGCTCAGGCCGCGATCAACACCCTCAACCTGCTCGATCTCGCAGGTCGGTCGGACATCCCGGTGGCGGTGGGCTCGACGGACTGGCTCAACAAGGAATTCGACGGCGGATCGCCCGAGGTCCATGGTGCCAACGGGATCGGTGACGTCACGTTGCCGACGTCGTCCGTAGAGCCCGTGGATGAGCATGCCGTCGACATGTTGATCCGACTGGTCCACGAGAACCCGGGCCGGCTCCGCATTCTGGGCGTCGGGCCGCTGACCAACCTGGCGCTGGCCCTACGCAAGGACTCCAGCATCGTCGACCTGGTGGAGAGCGTCGTCCTCATGGCGGGAGCGGCCCTGGTTCCTGGAAACATGACGCCGGTTTCTGAGGCCAACGTGATGCATGACCCCGAAGCGGCCGAGATCGTCTTCGCGGCACCGTGGAAGATCGTCATGGTCGGCATGGACGTCACCATGGAGCACCGGTTCGAGGTCGAGGACCGGCTGGCACTGCTGGAAGCCGGCAATCCCGTCGCTCGTGCTCTCGGCGAGATGCTGGAGGGCTACGCCAACTTCTATCGCAACGTGTTCGGGTGCCGGTCGGTGGCGCTGCACGACCCGCTGGCCGCGGCGGTGGCGTGCGGCACTGTCCCACTTGCGTGTGCACCGGTGGTCAACGTCGTCGTCGATGCAACCGATGGCCCCGGACGCGGGCAGACGATCTGCGACCTTCGCGGGAGGTTCCGTGGACATCCGGAGCAGGAGGGGGCCCGCACCCAGGTGGTCCTGGAGATCGGACGACCGTTCGCTCCGGACCTGCTCGATCGGCTGCTGAGCCTGTGACATCTTCGGACCCATCGGGCAGGCGATCCACGACGGAAGGAAATCGCCCATGAGCGACAACAAGTTGCCCGACCTCTGCGTGGTGGGGAGCGTCAACCTCGACATCATTGCGACGACCCAGCGGCTCCCTGGACCGGGCGAGACGATCGGCGACGGTGCGCTGAGCTTTCAACCGGGAGGCAAGGGCGGAAACCAAGCCGCGGCGGCCGCGCACCTAGGCGGTCGGGTGCGAATGGTCGGTGCCGTCGGCGATGACGACGCCGGCAGGCAGGTTACGAAGTCGTTGGCAGCTGCGGGTGTCGACATCAACCACATCCGTACGGTGTCCGAGCCGACCGGGACGGCCCTGATCGTCGTCGACCACGCCGGCGAGAACCAGATTGCCGTCTGCCCCGGAGCCAACGGCCTGATCGAGTTGGGCGACGTGGAGTTCCAGGCCGACGAGGTCGTGCTGTGTCAGCTCGAGATCGACACCCACGTGGTACTAGAGGCCGCCCGTCGGACGACGGGTTTCTTTGCGCTGAACGCGGCTCCGTCGAAGTCACTTCCCGCGGAGCTCATCGAGCGAGCCGATCTGGTCATCGTCAATGAGACCGAGCGCGCCGAGATACCCGAACTGGCCTCGTCAAGGCTCGTGGCAGTCACCTACGGCGGCAAGGGAGCGGCGCTCTACAGCGACGGACAGCTCGTCGCATCGGCACCGGCGCGGAGCGTGAAGGTGCTCAACAGTATCGGTGCGGGCGATGCCTTCTGTGCGGCCCTCGTGCTCGCCCTGCGATCGGGCCTCGGTCACCAAGACTCACTCGAGTTGGCTTGCGGCGTCGGCGCCGCTGCCGTGCAGGATCTGGCCTCACAGCCTCGCTTCGATCACTTGTTCACCTACGCGGGTGATCGGGCGGTCCCGAGATGAACTTTGATCCCCGGAGGCTAGGACGAGCCGCTCCCAGAAGTGCTCACCGCACCTGTCCGCGCAGGGACGGCCCCGCCGTGGGTCCGGCCGGGCCCGGATAACCTTGCCGGGTGAGCAATCCCCTCAAGGTCGCGGTCCTGGGCTGTGGTTCGGTCGGGTCCCAGGTCGTCCGCCTGCTCGGTGAGCAGGCCGACGACCTCGCGGCCCGGGTCGGGGCCCCCGTCGAGCTGGTCGGCGTCGCCGTACGCCGCCTCGACGCGCAGCGTGAGATCGACGTCCCGGCCGACCTGCTGACGACCGACGCCGCCGGCCTGGTGGCCAGCGGCGTCGACGTCGTCGTCGAGGTCATCGGCGGCATCGAGCCGGCCCGCTCGCTCATCCTGAGCGCCCTCGAGAACGGCGCCTCCGTCGTGACGGCCAACAAGGCACTGCTCGCCGAGGACGGCCCGACGCTGTTCGAGGCCGCCGAGAAGGCCGGCCGCGACCTCTACTACGAGGCTGCCGTCGCAGGCGCGATCCCGATCCTGCGGCCGCTGCGCGAGTCGCTCGCGGGCGACAAGGTCACCCGGGTGCTCGGCATCGTCAACGGCACCACCAACTTCATCCTCGACAAGATGGACACCCAGGGCAGCGGGTTCGAGGAGGCGCTGGAGGAGGCGCAGGCCCTGGGGTACGCCGAGGCCGACCCGACCGCCGACGTCGAGGGCTTCGACGCCGCGGCCAAGGCCGCGATCCTGGCCAGCCTGGCCTTCCACTCCCGGGTCACCGCCGCCGACGTGCACCGTGAGGGCATCAGCGACGTCACCGCCGGCGACGCACGCTCGGCGCGCGACATGGGCTGCGTGGTCAAGCTCCTCGCGATCGCCGAGCTCCGGCGCAGCGAGTCGGGC
This sequence comes from uncultured Actinomycetota bacterium, assembly GCA_963830735.1. Classification (GTDB taxonomy): domain Bacteria; phylum Actinomycetota; class Actinomycetes; order Propionibacteriales; family Nocardioidaceae; genus Nocardioides. The sequence goes on along the minus strand of CAWHNG010000002.1, from coordinate 1,925,796 downwards.
GAGGAGGCGGTGAGCGTCCGCGTGCACCCCGCGATGATCCCGAGGTCGCACCCGCTCGCGAGCGTCCGCGAGGCCTACAACGCGGTCTTCGTCGAGTCCGAGGCCGCCGGTCAGCTCATGTTCTACGGGCCGGGTGCGGGCGGCTCGCCGACCGCGAGCGCCGTGCTCGGCGACCTGGTCACCGTCGCCCGCAACCACCGGCAGGGGACGCGCGGCGTCGGGGAGTCGGCGTACGCCGACCGCGCGGTCCTCCCGATGGGGGAGACGCGCACCCGCTACCACGTCGCCATCGACGTGGACGACCGCGCCGGCGTGCTGGCCGCCGTCGCCAATGCGTTCGCCGCGCACGGCGTCTCGATCCAGACCGTTCGCCAGGAGGGTCGTGGTGACGACGCACAGCTCGTCGTCGTCTCCCACGAGGCGACCGACGCCCAGCTCTCGGCGACCGTCGAGGAGCTGCGAGGCATGGACATCGTCCGCGACGTCACCTCGGTGATGCGCGTAGAAGGAGCAGACGAGTGAGCGGCGAATGGGTCCGCAAGCAGTGGCGGGGCGTGGTCGAGGAGTACCGCGACCTGCTCGACATCCCCGACGGCGTCGAGGCGGTGACCCTTCGCGAGGGAGGTACGCCGCTGGTGCACTCCGGGTGGCTCTCCGGCCTGACCGGCGGCGAGGTCTGGCTCAAGGTCGAGGGCGACAACCCCACCGGCTCCTTCAAGGACCGCGGGATGACCGCGGCGATCTCGGTCGCCAAGCACGAGGGCGCGGCCGCGGTGGTGTGCGCCTCGACGGGCAACACGTCTGCCTCGATGGCGGCGTACGCCGCGAAGGCCGGCCTCACCCCTCTCGTTCTCGTGCCCGAGGGCAAGATCGCCGCCGGCAAGATGGCGCAGGCCGTCATGCACGGCGCCCAGGTGATCATGGTGCGGGGCAACTTCGACGACTGCCTCCGGCTCGCCCGGGAGCTCGCGGCGTCGTACCCGGTCGCGCTGGTCAACTCGGTCAACCCGGTCCGGCTCGAGGGTCAGAAGACGGCGGCGTTCGAGATCGTCGACTTCCTCGGTGACGCGCCCGACTACCACCTGCTGCCGGTCGGCAACGCGGGCAACATCGCCGCGTACTGGCTCGGCTACCGGCAGTACGCCGACCTCGGCCGCGCCACGAAGCGTCCGGTGATGCGGGGCTTCCAGGCGGTGGGCGCGAGCCCGCTGGTGACCGGGGAGCCGTTCCCGAACCCGGAGACCCGGGCTACCGCGATCCGGATCGGCAACCCGGCCTCCTGGCACCTCGCGGAGACCGCGGCCGCCGAGTCCGGCGGACGCTTCGCGTCGGTCAGCGACGAGGCCATCCTCGCGGCGCAGCGGGAGCTGGCCACCAAGGAGGGTGTCTTCGTCGAGCCGGCCAGCGCCGCCGGTGTCGCCGGGATGCTGCAGGAGCTCCAGCAGGGGGAGACGTACGCCGGCCGCACCGTCGTCGTGACGGTCACCGGCCACGGTCTCAAGGACACCGTGACCGCGCTCGAGGGCTTCGCCGAGAGCGGCGGCAGCGTGGTCGACGACGTCGTGGACGCCGAGCTCGGAGCGGTGGCTGTCGTCGCCGGGCTCGCCGAGCCGGCCGCCGCGCGGTGACGACGTTCGTCGCCGGCCCGGCGCGGGTCTCGGTGCCGGCCACGTCGGCCAACCTCGGCCCCGGGTTCGATGCGCTCGGGCTCGCGCTCGACCTGCGCGACCGGCTGGAGGCGGAGGTCGTCGGCGACGAGCTGGTGGTGGACGTCGAGGGCGTCGGCAGCGCCGACGTGCCGCGCGACGAGTCCCACCTCGTCGTCCGGGCCATGTATGCAGCCTTCGACCGGATCAGGGTGCGTCCGAGGGGCCTGCGGCTGTCCTGTCGCAACGTCGTTCCGCACGCCCGTGGCCTCGGATCGTCGTCGGCCGCGATCGTGGCGGGCGTGTGGCTGGCCCGCGAGCTCGTCGCCGGTGGCCGGCTGCTGCTCGACGACCGCGCGCTGCTCGACCTCGCGGCGCGGATCGAGGGCCATCCCGACAACGTGGCGCCGGCGCTGCTCGGCGGCTTCGTGATCTCCGGGCAGGACTCCGACGGCACGTTCTGGGCGGTGCCGGCCGCGGTGGACCCGCGGGTGAGTGCCGTCGTGTTCGTCCCGAGCGAGCCGGTCTCGACCGAGCTCGCGCGCGGGTTGCTCCCGGGCGCCGTACCCCATGCCGACGCGGCGGCCAACGCCGGACGAGCGGCGCTCCTCGTCGCCGCCCTGGCCGGGCGACCCGAGCAGCTCCTGCGGGCGACTGAGGACCGGCTGCACCAGGACTACCGCCGCCCGGCGATGCCCGCGAGCCTGGACCTGGTCGACGCACTCCGTGGCGACGGTGTGCCGGCGATCGTGTCGGGCGCGGGCCCGACCGTGCTCGCGTTCACCGACCGGTCCGACCGGCCGGCGATGCGCAAGCTGTTCGCGCGCTGCCCCGACGGATGGTCGGTCACCCCGCTCACCATCGACACCCGCGGCGCCGTCGCCTGGTGAATCCCTGCGGTCCTGCGCCCTGGTGATACATTGACGCAGCGCCCGCGACCGGGACCCGATCCCGCGACGCGAACCTCCCTCCTCGCCACCGTGCCCGCTCTCGCGGGAGCGTCCGGCTCCGAGGACGATCCGACCGATATTCCGCCGTCCGTGGTCACCGATCCGGACCGAGCGGCCGTACGTGGGAAGGACCTCACGTGACAGAGACCATCGAATCCGCCACGACCGCTGCGCCGAAGAAGCGGTCGGGTGGGCTCAACTCCATGCTGCTCGCCGACCTGAAGGCGATGGCGAACGGCATGGGCGTCACCGGTGCGAACGGGATGAAGAAGGCCCAGCTCGTCGAGGCGATCAAGGCAGTGCAGTCCGGGCAGTCGGGCCAGTCCGGGCAGTCCGGGCAGTCGGGGCAGAAGCGGCCGGCGAAGAAGGCAGCGCAGAAGCCGGAGCAGAAGCAGCCCGAGCAGAAGCAGCCGCAGAAGGCGGCCGAGCAGACCCAGCCCGAGCAGAAGCAGCCGGAGAAGGCGGCCGACCAGAACCGTCAGCCGGACCAGAAGAACCAGGCGGAGAAGGCGGCCGACCAGAACCGGCAGGCCGACCAGAGCCGGCAAGGCGACCAGAACCGCCAGGCGGACCAGAAGAAGCAGGACCAGAACCAGCCGGGCCAACCAGCCGGGCGGGCAGCAGGGCGACCAGGGCGAGGGCGAGGGCGGCAGCCGCCGCAACCGCCGGCGCCGTGGGCGCGACCGGGACCGCACGCCGCGTGCGGCGGGCCGGGCGGAGCCCGACACGGAGGTGCGGGAGGACGACGTCGTCGTACCCGCAGCCGGCATCCTCGACGTTCTCGACAACTACGCGTTCGTCCGCACCAGCGGCTACCTGCCCGGTGCCGACGACGTCTACCTGTCGCTGTCGATGGTCCGGAAGTTCGGCCTGCGTCGCGGCGACGCGATCGTCGGACAGGTCCGCCAGCCGCGCGACGGCGAGCGCCGCGAGAAGTTCAACCCGATGGTGCGCATCGACAGCGTCAACGGCCTCGAGCCCGAGCTGGCCAAGAACCGGGTCGAGTTCAGCAAGCTGACCCCGCTCTACCCGAGCGAGCGGCTGCGCCTGGAGACCGAGCCGGGCAACCTGATCGGCCGGGTCATCGACATCGCCGCTCCGATCGGCAAGGGCCAGCGGGGCCTGATCGTCTCGCCCGCCAAGGCCGGCAAGACGATGGTCATGCAGTCGATCGCCAACTCGATCACGACCAACAACCCCGAGTGTCACCTGATGGTCGTCCTGGTCGACGAGCGTCCCGAGGAGGTCACCGACTTCGAGCGTTCGGTCAAGGGTGAGGTCATCTCGTCCACGTTCGACCGGCCGGCGGCCGACCACACGATGGTCGCCGAGCTCGCCATCGAGCGGGCCAAGCGGCTCGTCGAGCTCGGGCACGACGTCGTCGTACTCCTGGACGGCATCACCCGCCTCGGCCGGGCCTACAACCTCGCCGCCCCGCCGTCGGGCCGGATCCTGTCCGGTGGTGTCGACTCCGCCGCCCTGTACCCGCCGAAGAAGTTCTTCGGTGCCGCCCGCAACATCGAGAACGGTGGCTCGCTGACCATCCTCGCGACCGCGCTGATCGAGAGCGGCTCGAAGATGGACGAGGTGATCTTCGAGGAGTTCAAGGGCACCGGCAACATGGAGATCCGGCTGCGCCGCGACTTCGCCGACAAGCGACTCTTCCCCGCGATCGACGTCGATCGCGTCGGGCACCCGCCGCGAGGAGCTTCTGATGAGCCAGGAGGAGCTCGCGATCGTGTGGAAGCTGCGTCGCGTGCTGTCCGCGCTCGACGGCCAGCAGGCGCTCGAGCTGCTGCTGGCGCGGCTGAAGAAGGCGCACACCAACATCGAGTTCCTGATGCAGGTGCAGAAGACCACGCCGACCGCGGGCGAGGCCGACTGAGGAACATCGAGGCGGATTTCGGCGTTGCGGCGCTGACTCCCTAAACTGGACCGTCGGTCCCGGTTCACGCCCACAATCCGTCGGGCGACCCGGGACACATGAGAGGACACCATGAAGAAGGACATCCACCCCGACTACGTCGTGACCCAGGTGACCTGCACCTGTGGCGCCCAGTTCACGACCCGCAGCACCGCGACCGGCGGCTCGATCCACGCCGACGTCTGCTCGCAGTGCCACCCGTTCTACACCGGCAAGCAGAAGATCCTCGACACCGGCGGTCGCGTCGCGAAGTTCGAGGCCAAGTACGGCAAGAAGCCGGCCGGCAAGTAGCTGCCTCCGAGCGCCGGTCCCCGCCACGTCGCGGGGACCGGCGCTTGCGTTTTGCAACCGTGAAGGAGCCACCTTGTTCGAAGCCGTGGAGGGCATGCTCGACGAGCACGCCGACCTCGAGCGCCGGCTGACGCTGCCCGAGACGCACGCCGACGCGCGGCTGGCCCGCACCCTCAACCGGCGCTACGCCGAGCTGAGGACGATCATCGACACCTGGCGGGAGTGGCAGCAGTACGGCGACGACGCCGAGGCCGCCCGTGAGCTGGGTGCCGACGACGCGGCGTTCGCCGCCGAGGTCGACGACCTCGTCGCGGCTCGCGAGGACGCCGCCGAGCGGCTGCGACGGCTGCTGGTGCCGCGTGACCCCGGCGACGACAAGGACGCCATCCTCGAGGTGAAGTCGGGGGAGGGTGGCGAGGAGAGCGCGCTGTTCGCCGGCGACCTGCTGCGGATGTACAGCCGCTACGCCGAGCGCCGTGGCTGGAAGACGGAGGTCCTCGACGCGACCGAGTCCGACCTGGGCGGCTACAAGTCGGTCACCGTCGCGATGAAGGGCGGGACCGCCAACGTGCCCGGCGCTGTGCCGTCGGGGCCCTTCGGGGTGCTGAAGTTCGAGGGCGGCGTGCACCGCGTCCAGCGGGTGCCGGTGACCGAGTCGCAGGGTCGGATCCACACGAGCGCGGCCGGCGTGCTCGTCCTGCCGGAGGCCGAGCAGGTCGACGTCGAGGTCAACGACAACGACCTGCGCATCGACGTCTTCCGCAGCAGCGGCCCCGGCGGGCAGAGCGTCAACACGACCGACTCGGCGGTCCGGATCACCCACCTGCCGACCGGCATCGTGGTCAGCTGCCAGAACGAGAAGAGCCAGCTGCAGAACAAGGAGCAGGCGCTGCGGATCCTGCGCGCCCGGCTGCTCGCCGCGGCCGTGGAGGAGGCGGCCGCCGCGGCCGGTGAGGCCCGGCGCAGCCAGATCCGCACGGTCGACCGCTCCGAGCGGATCCGCACCTACAACTTCCCGGAGAACCGGATCTCCGACCACCGCACGGGCTACAAGTCCTACAACCTCGACCAGGTCCTCGACGGCGACCTGCAGCCCGTCCTCGACTCGTGCGCCGAGGCCGACCTCGCCGCGCGGCTCACGGCGCTGGAGGAGTGATGGCGGGCCCTCGGCGGGTGCTGCACGACGCCACGGAGCGGTTGCGGGCCCGAGGCGTCGCCAGCCCGGAGTACGACGCCGCGACGCTCCTGGCGCACGTGCTCGGGGTGTCCCGCGCGCAGCTCGCGCTGGTCGACGAGCTGCCGGTGCCCGTCGTCGCCGCCTTCGACGAGCTGGTCGAGCGCCGGGCCGCCCGGGAGCCGCTGCAGCACCTCACCGGCGCGGTCGGGTTCCGGCACGTCGAGGTCGCCGTGGGTCCGGGTGTGTTCGTGCCCCGGCCCGAGACCGAGCTGCTCGCCGGCTGGGCGGTCGAGGCGGCCGCGGCGGTGGCCGCGACCGGGCGGCAGCCCGTCGTCGTCGACCTCTGCACGGGCTCGGGCGTGATCGCGAAGGCGGTCGCCCACGAGGTCCCGCAGGCCCGGGTGCACGCGGTCGAGCTCGACGAGCCGGCCCACCGCTGGGCGGCCCGCAACCTCGCCGGCACCGGGGTCGACCTGCGGCTCGGCGACCTCGCCACCGCGTTCGACGACCTGGCCGGCACGGTCGACGTGGTCGTCAGCAACCCGCCCTACGTGCCCCTGGAGGCCTGGGAGTCGGTCGCCGTCGAGGCACGCGACCACGACCCGCACCTGGCGCTCTTCTCGGGGGCCGACGGGCTCGACGCGATCCGCGCGCTGGAGGCGCGCGGCGTCGTACTCCTCGGGCCGGGAGGGGTGATCGGCGTCGAGCACGCCGACGTGCAGGGGGAGTCGGCGCCGGGCGTCTTCGCGGCGTCCGGACGCTGGGAGGAGGTCCGCGACCACCGCGACCTCTCCGGTCGACCCCGGTTCCTCACGGCACGCCTCGCACGGCGGACCGGGGGAGCGGTGGAAGGATGGGAGTCGTGACGGCCACCGGACCTTCGGCGCAGCGCTTCGACATCGCCAAGGACGGCGAGCGCGAGGCCGCCATCGACGCGGCCAGCCTCGCGATCCAGCGCGGGCGGCTCGTCGTGCTCCCGACCGACACCGTCTACGGCCTCGCCGCGGACGCCTTCGACGCCGAGGCCGTCGCGCGACTGCTGGCCGCGAAGGGCCGTGGTCGCGAGATGCCGCCGCCGGTGCTGATCGGCACGGCGGGCACGCTCGACGCGCTCGCGTCCGACGTCCCTGCCTACGTGCGGCCGCTCGTGGATGCTTTCTGGCCGGGGCCGCTGACCGTGGTCTGCCGCGAGCAGGCGTCGCTCCAGTGGGACCTCGGGGACACCCGGGGCACGGTGGCGGTGCGGATGCCCGACGACGACCTCGTCCGTGAGCTGCTCGACCGCACGGGCCCGCTCGCGGTCAGCTCGGCCAACCTGACGGGCCGCGAGGCGGCGACCGACGCCGACCAGGCAGCCGAGATGCTGGGCGACCGGGTCGCGGTCATCGTCGACGGAGGTACGTCGCCCGGCGCCGTCCCCTCGACGATCATCGACGCCACCGGCACACGCCCGCGGCTGCTGCGCGAGGGCGCGATCAGCGTCGCCGACATCGACGCGCAGCTCACCGAGCACTACGTCACCGTGGACACGTCCCGGGACAACGGGAGCTGAGGTGCGCGAGTACGCCGTCGTGTTCCTGGTCGCCGCCGCGGCGACGTACCTCCTGACCGTCGTCGCCCGTGAGATCGCCATCCGTACGGGCGCTGTGGCCAAGGTCCGGGACCGCGACGTGCACGCCGAACCGATTCCCTACCTGGGCGGGCTGGCCATGCTGGGCGGCCTGTTCGCGGCGTACCTCGTGGCGCGCGAGCTGCCGTTCCTGTCGACCAGCCAGCCGTTCGTCTTCGAGGACGCCCTCTCGGTGCTCGTCGCCGGCGCGCTGGTCTGCGCGGTGGGCGTCATCGACGACATCTTCGACCTCGACGCCCTGTCGAAGTTCGGCGGCCAGGTGCTCGCGGTGGGCGTGCTGGTCTACTCCGGCATCCAGTTCCGCTACTTCTACCAGGCCGACGGCGGCCAGTTCGTCCTCGATCCCGGGCAGGGCGCCCTGCTGACCGCGTTCATCGTGGTCGCCACGGTCAACGCGGTGAACTTCATCGACGGGCTCGACGGGTTGGCCGCGGGCGTGATCGGGATCAGCGCGCTCGCGTTCTTCCTCTTCAGCTACGAGCTCACCGTTCTCAACGACGTCACCCGGGCGACCACCGGCGCGCTGCTCTCGGCCGCCCTGGCCGGGGCGTGCGCGGGCTTCCTCGCCCACAACTTCCACCCGGCGCGGCTCTTCATGGGCGACAGCGGGTCGATGCTCATCGGCCTGGTCCTGTCGTCGACCGCGATCACCGTCACCACCCAGTTCTCCCCGGGCGACCTCACCCAGGGAGCGGACGGCGCCCGTTCCAGCCTGCTGCCGGTGCTGCTGCCGCTGGCACTGCCGATCCTGATCCTCATCGTGCCGCTGGTCGACCTGGTGCTAGCGGTCGTACGCCGAACGCGGGCAGGCCGGTCGCCGTTCGCCCCCGACAAGCAGCACCTGCACCACCGCCTGCTCGAGATCGGCCACTCCCAGCGCCGTGCCGTGCTGATCATGTGGCTCTGGGCCGGGCTGATCGCGTTCGGCACCGTCTTCGCCAGCCTCTTCACCGGTCCGGTGGTGTGGACCGCCATCGGTGTCGCGGCGGCGGCCACGGTCGCGCTCACCTTCCTGCTGCCCGTCGTGCACCCGCCTCCGGCGCTCGGCGAGGATCCTGTGGAGGTGGCCCACGAGACTTTGTGATAGTTTTCACTAAGTCCTGTTTCCCCCGACAGAACGGCCGCCGATGAAGACGACCGAGAGCCCCGCCCCACGGGCAGGCACGTCCGGGATCGTCTCCCGGCCGCTCGTCGTCGCAGCCGTGGCAACGACTTCCTCGGACTCGCGCTCACCGTTCTCGGCGCGATCGTCGGCGGGGGAGCGGCGGCGCTGGGAGCGCTCGTCGGCACCACGCTCGCGGTGGTCGTCTTCGCTTTCGGCTCGTTCGCGGTCGACGGTGTCGCCCGGCTGATGCCCGCCGCGTCGCTCCTCGTCGCACTGCTGACCTACGTCCTCCAGATCGTCGTGCTCGGCGTGGTCTTCGTCGGCCTGCAGGCGTCAGGAGTCCTCGAGGAGAGCGTGGACCGGAGGTGGCTCGGAGGCGTGGTCATCGCGTGCGCTCTCGCCTGGTCCGCGGCGCAGTTCCGCGCAACGGCGACCGCCCGTATACCAACCTACGACCTGTCGCCGCGACGGTCCGCGATCACCCCTGAGTTCACCCCTCGACCGACCACTGAGGGTGGTGACCGATGACACTCCGTGACTGCTATTGTCCGGGGCGCAATGAGTCAGCCCGAGGAGAAGCCGAAGGGCGACCCGTGGCACGCGTTCGGCTACGTAGTGGCCGGGGTCGCGCTCTACGGTCTGCTCGGCTGGCTGCTGGATCGGTGGCTCGGTACCCGCTACCTCGTGGCAGTCGGGATCCTGGCAGGCGCAGGACTGGGCATCTACATGACCTTCGCCCGGTTCCGGCCGGACCCGCCCGACAGCACCAAGAACGACCAGAAGCCCGACCAGCAGGACACGTAGAGGAGACCTGGTGACCTTCGCAACCAGCGCCCCCGTCTCGGCGGAGCAGTTCCACGCCCCGGGGCCGGCGAGCTTCGACCTCCCGGCGGTGTTCCACGTCGGAAGCGTCGCGGTGACCAAGCCGATGCTCCAGCTGGTGCTGGGCGCGGTCGTGGTCTTCGGCTTCTTCTTCGTGGCCGCCCGCAAGCGCGCGCTGGTCCCCGGTCGCCTGCAGTACGCCGGCGAGGGCGCCTACGGCTTCGTCCGCAACAGCGTCGCCCGCGACATCATCGGCAGCCACGACTTCCAGAAGTTCGTGCCCTACCTGTTCGCGACTGTTCTTCTTCCTCCTGATCAACAACTTCTTCGCGAGCATCCCGTTCATCCAGTTCCCGTCGTTCAGCCGGGCCAGCATGGCCTACGCGACTGGCCGGCCTGTCGTGGCTGATCTACAACGGTGTCGGCATCGCCAAGCACGGCCTCTTCGGCTACCTCAAGCTCCAGAGCGTGCCCTCGGGTGTCAGCCCGATCGATGTACCCGCTGCTGGTGCCCCTGGAGTTCTTCTCCAACATCCTCGTCCGGCCGGTCACGCTGGCCCTCCGTCTGTTCTGCAACATGTTCGCCGGCCACCTGCTGCTGATCCTGTTCTCCACCGGCGGTCTCTACCTGATCACCGAGTACGGCGGCGCGATCGGCGTCGTCTCCGGTGTCGCAGCGTGGGTCCTGGCGATCGCGATCAGCTTCCTCGAGCTGCTGGTCCAGTTCCTGCAGGCATACGTCTTCACGCTGCTGAACGCGATGTACATCCAGGGTGCCCTGGCTGACGAGCACTGACCCAAGCCACCGGTGCGCCGCCGGCGTACCTCTTCTGAACCGCACCACCCCAGCTGTACCAAAACCGAAGTAGAACAAACCGAAAGGAACTCAGCCGTGACTGGTGCCAACGCTCGCTCAACATGATCGGCTACGGCCTGGCTGCCATCGGCCCCGGTGTCGGTATCGGCCTCATCTTCGCCGCCTACATCAACGGCGTCGCGCGCCAGCCGGAGGCCCAGAGCCGCCTGCAGTCCATCGCCATCCTCGGCTTCGCGCTCGCGGAGGCGCTTGCCATCATCGGTATCGCCCTCGCGTTCGTGCTTTCGTGACAGCACGTCCTCGGTTTGCTTCCGACGTTCCGTCACATCGACTCCTAGCGCATTGACAAGGTCTGATCCATGAAGTCACTGTTCGTGATCCTCGCCCAAGGCGAGGAAGGCGGCCACGAGCCGAGCCCGCTCGCGGTCGAGTGGGTCGAGGTCGCAGTCGCCCTGGTGGTGTTCGCCCTCCTCTTCCTCGCTATCAAGAAGTTCGTCGTCCCGAACTTCGAGAAGACGTTCGCTGAACGTACGAACGCGATCGAGGGCGGACTTGCCGCGGCCGAGTCAAAGCAGGCCGAGGCCGACGCCAAGCTCGCCGAGCTGGAGGCCCGGCTCGCCGACGCCCGCCACGAGGCGGCGCGCATCCGTGAGGAAGCGCGTGAGCAGGGTGCGGCGATCGTGACCGAGATGCGCGAGCAGGCCCAGGCCGAGTCGTCGCGGATCGTCGAGCACGGCAAGGCGCAGATCGAGGCCGAGCGCCAGCAGGCGGTCACCTCGCTCCGGGCCGAGGTCGGCACGCTCGCGACCGGCCTCGCCGGCCGGATCGTCGGAGAGTCGCTCGACGACGACGCCCGCCAGTCGCGGGTCGTCGAGCGCTTCCTCGCCGAGCTCGAGACCGGCGCCCACGGGGGACGTCAACTGATGGCCGTCGTCCGCAGCTTCCGCGGCGGCTTCGGCCGATGCCGTCGCGGCGCTGACCGACCAGGTCGGTGCCGATCGCGGAGGACGTGGCCGGCAACCGTTGCCGACCGACCTGTTCTCGGTCGCGGCGTCCCTGCGGTCCGAGGGAGCGCTGCGCCGGTTCGCCACCGACGGCTCGGTGCCGGTCGAGGCCCGCACCGGACTGGTGACCGAGCTGTTCTCGGGCAAGGTCGACGCAGTGACGCTCGACCTGTTGGGCTCGGCAGTCGCCCGGCGCTGGATCCGCACGCGGGACCTCGCCGACGCGATGGAGGAGCTCGGCGTCGTCGCCGCGGTCCGGTCGGCCGGCGGCGACAGCGGGCGGCTCGTTGACGAGCTGTTCGCCGTACGCTCGCTGATCGGCGACAACAGCGACCTGCGCAACGCGCTCTCGGACCCGGCGCGGAGCGTCGAGGACAAGGAGGCGCTCCTCGACGAGCTGCTGGCTGGCAAGGCACTTCCCGGCCACCGTGCCTGCTGGCCCGGCAGTCCTGTCCAACAGCTCACCGCACGGTCTCCGCGGTGCGCTGGAGGACTACGAGCAGCACGGCCGCCAGCTTCCACGGCCAGCGTGTTCGCCACGGTCACGCTCGCCCGCCCCTGGCCGAGGCCGAGCAGCAGCCGCCTGGCCGACGCACTGAGCCGGCAGTACTGGACGCCGGTCCACCTCAACGTCGTCGTCGACCGGCGCGTCATCGGCGGCATCCGGGTCGAGATCGGCGATGACGTCATCGACGGCACCGTCTCCAGTCGCCTGGACGACGCCCGACGCAAGCTCGCCGGCTAGCCGGACCCGGGCGCCCACACCGATCCTTTGACGCAAGAGAAGAGAGAAGGCACGAGAGATGACGGAACTCTCCATCCGTCCCGACGAGATCCGCGACGCGCTTGCCAAGCTACGTCGCCGACTACCAGCCCGCTGCGGCGAGCAAGGAGGAGGTCGGCACCGTCGCCTCCGCCGGTGACGGTATCGCCCGGGTCAGCGGTCTGCCGTCCGCGATGGCCAACGAGCTGCTCGAGTTCGAGGACGGCACGCTCGGCATCGCGCTCAACCTCGAAGAGCGCGAGATCGGTGTCGTCATCCTCGGTGACTTCGACAAGATCGAAGAGGGCCAGGCGGTCCGCCGTACCGGCGAGATCCTCTCGGTCCCGGTCGGTGACGGCTACCTCGGCCGCGTCGTCGACCCGCTCGGTACCCCGATCGACGGTCTCGGCGAGATCACGCCGCCACCGAGCGTCGCGCCCTGGAGCTGCAGGCGCCCGACGTGATGGACGCGCCAGTCGGTGCACGAGCCGCTCGCCACGGGCATCAAGGCGATCGACGCGATGACGCCGATCGGCCGCGGCCAGCGCCAGCTCATCATCGGTGACCGCGCGACCGGCAAGACCACGATCGCGATCGACACGATCATCAACCAGAAGCAGTACTGGGAGACCGGCGACCCGGCCAAGCAGGTCCGCTGCATCTACGTCGCGATCGGCCAGAAGGGCTCGACCATCGCCGCCGTGCGTGGTGCCCTCGAGGAGGCCGGCGCGCTGGAGTACACCACCATCGTGGCCTCGCCCGGCGTCCGACAGCGGCGGGCTTCAAGTACCTCGCCCCCTACACCGGCTCGGCCATCGGCCAGCACTGGATGTACGACGGCAAGCACGTGCTGATCGTGTTCGACGACCTGACCAAGCAGGCCGAGGCCTACCGCGCCGTGTCGCTGCTGCTGCGTCGTCCGCCGGGCCGTGAGGCCTACCCCGGTGACGTGTTCTACCTGCACTCCCGGCTGCTGGAGCGTTGCGCGAAGCTCTACGACGAGATCGGCGCCGGCTCGATGACCGGTCTGCCGATCATCGAGACCAAGGCCAACGACGTGTCGGCGTTCATCCCGACCAACGTCATCTCGATCACCGACGGTCAGATCTTCTTGCAGTCCGACCTGTTCGCCGCCAACCAGCGCCCGGCCGATCGACGTCGGTATCTCCGTCTCCCGCGTCGGTGGCGCGGCGATGACCAAGGCGATGAAGGCCGTCACCGGTTCGCTCAAGGTCGACCTGGCGCAGTTCCGCGCGATGGAGGCCTTCGCGATGTTCGCCTCCGACCTCGACGCCGCGTCCAAGCCAGCAGCTGGCCCGCGGCCAGCGGCTGATGGCACTGCTCGGCAGCCGGCGTACTCGCCGTACCCGCTGCCGGAGATGACCCTCTCGCTGTGGCTCGGCACCAGCGGTCGCCTCGACAAGGTCCCGACCGACGACGTGCTGCGGTTCGAGGGCGAGTTCCTCGACTTCCTCCGCCGCTCGCACGCCGGGCCTCCTGGTCGCCGATCCGCGAGACGCACGAAGTTCGAGGACGAGGCGGCGCTCGCCGCGGCGTACGACTACTTCCTCGACCAGTTCGAGACCTCCGAGGGCGGCTGATCAGGGTCGGGCACGAGCCCGAGGCCGGTGCGATGGGCGACGACGAGCTCGAGCAGGAGCAGATCGTCAAGCAGAAGCGGGGCTGATCCCACATGGCCGTATCGCTGCGTGAGTATCGCGCGCGGATCAAATCGACCGAGTCGATGAAGAAGATCACGCGCGCCATGGAGCTCATCGCTGCGTCCCGGATCATCAAGGCGCAGCATCGGGCCGCAGCGGCCGCGTCCGTACGCCCGCGAGCTCACCCGAGCGGTGTCGGCGGTGGCGACGTTCTCCAACGTCGACCACCCGATGACGACGCGAGGCGGAGAACCCGAAGCGGGCCGCGGTGCTGATCGATCACCAGTGACCGGGGTCTGGCGGGCGCCTACTCCTCCAGCGTGCTGAAGGAGGCCGAGCGGCTCGCCGAGCGTCTTCGTGCGGAGGGCAAGGAGATCGCACCCCTTCCTCGCCGGTCGCAAGGCCGAGGCGTACTTCAAGTTCCGCCAGCGTCAGTTCGTGCAGTCGTGGACCGGGTTCTCCGACCAGCCGACGTACGACAAGGCGGCCGAGATCGGTCGCGGCGCTGATCGACGCTTTCCTCGCCGAGAGCAGCGAGGAGGGTGAGGACGGGTGATCGGTGTCGACGAGGTCCACGTGGTCTACACGCGGTTCAAGCTCGATGCTGACCCAGGAGCCGACCGCGATCCGCCTGCTGCCGCTCGAGGTCGTCGAGGGCGAGGCGCCCGAGTCCGACGACCTGCTGCCGCTGTACGAGTTCGAGCCGTCGGCGGAGTCGGTGCTCGACTCGCTGCTCCCGCAGTACGTCCAGAGCCGGATCTTCTACAGCCTGCTGCAGGCCGCGGCGTCGGAGCTCGCAGCACGACAGAAGGCGATGAAGGCCGCGACCGACAACGCCACGAGCTGATCAAGAAGTTCACCCGGATCGCCAACCAGGCGCGCCAGGCGGGCATCACCCAGGAGATCAGCGAGATCGTCGGTGGCGTCAACGCACTCGCCGACGCCCAGGCCCAACCGACTGACCACCCACCGATCACACGGATCAACGGAGTAAAGAGACATGACTGCAACGGTTGAAGAGACCATCACCAGCGGTGCCGCCGGCACTGTGGGTCGGATCGCCCGCGTGATCGGCCCGGTTGTCGACGTCGAGTTCCCGGTCGACGCGATGCCCGAGATCTACAACAAGCTCGAGGTCGACGTGTCGGCTGGTGGCGAGAAGCACCACGCTGCCGCTCGAGGTCGCCCAGCACATCGGTGACGGCATGGTCCGTGCGATCTCGCTGAAGCCGACCGACGGCCTGGTCCGTGGCGCGCAGGTCACCGACACCGGCGACCCGATCACCGTGCCCGGTCGGTGACGAGACGCTCGGCAACGTGTTCAACACGACCGGCGACGTGCCTCAACCTCGCCGAGGGCGAGGACGTTCGAGGCCAAGGAGCGGTGGGGCATCCACCGCAAGGCCCCGGCGTTCGACCAGCTGGAGTCGAAGACCCAGATGTTCGAGACCGGCATCAAGGTCATCGACCTGCTCACCCCTTACGTGCAGGGTGGAAAGATCGGCCTGTTCGGTGGTGCCGGTGTCGGCAAGACCGTGCTGATCCAGGAGATGATCGCCCGAGTCGCCACGTGACCACGGCGGTGTGTCGGTGTTCGCCGGTGTCGGCGAGCGCACCCGTGAGGGCAACGACCTCATCGTCGAGATGGACGAGGCCGGCGTTCATCGGCCAGACCGCGCTGGTCTTCGGCCAGATGGACGAGCCGCCGGGCACCCGTCTGCGGGTCGCGCTGTCCGCGCTGACGATGGCGGAGTACTTCCGCGACGTGCAGAAGCAGGACGTGCTGCTGTTCATCGACAACATCTTCCGGTTCACCCAGGCCGGTTCGGAGGTCTCCACCCTGCTGGGTCGGATGCCGTCCGCGGTGGGCTACCAGCCCAACCTGGCCGACGAGATGGGCACGCTCCAGGAGCGGATCACCTCGACGCGCGGTCACTCGATCACCTCGATGCAGGCGATCTACGTGCCGGCCGACGACTACACCGACCCGGCGCCGGCGACGACGTTCGCCCACCTCGACGCGACCACCGAGCTCTCGCGTGAGATCGCCTCGCTCGGTATCTACCCCGCCGTGGACCCGTTGACCTCGACCTCGCGGATCCTCGACCCGCAGTACATCGGTGACGCGCACTACAACTGCGCGATCCGGGTCAAGCAGATCCTGCAGCGCAACAAGGAGCTGCAGGACATCATCGCGATCCTCGGTGTCGACGAGCTCTCCGAAGAGGACAAGATCATCGTGTCCCGGGCGCGTCGGATCCAGCGGTTCCTGTCCCAGAACACCTACGTCGCCAAGCAGTTCACCGGCATCGACGGCTCGACGGTTCCGGTCAAGGACACCATCGAGGCGTTCAACAAGATCTGCGACGGCGAGTACGACCACGTGGCCGAGCAGGCGTTCTTCATGTGCGGCGGCCTCGACGACGTCGAGGCGAAGTGGGCCGAGATCCAGAAGAGCCTCTGACATGGCTGACGGATCGACTCCACTGCACATCGAGCTGGTCGCGGCTGACCGGACCGTGTGGTCCGGTCAGGCCGCGATGGTCATCGCGCGCACGACCGAGGGCGATGTCGGCGTGCTTCGTGACCACGCGCCGCTGCTCTCGCTGCTGACCGAGGCGGTCGTCGAGATCCAGGTCCACGACACCAACGACGTCGTCGTCGCGGCGATCGACGGCGGCTTCCTCTCCGTCGCCAACAACCGGGTCTCGATCCTCTCCGAGCACATCGAGCTCGGCGAGGAGATCCACGTCGACGAGGCCAAGGCCGAGCTCGAGGCGGCGCGTAGCCTGATCGGTGCCAACAACGAGGCGGAGCAACGGGTCCGTCGCGCCGAGGCTCGGATCAGGGCTGCTGAGAAGGTTCGGTAGCGAGCCCTTTCCATGGCGTGGTGGGAGTGGCTGCTCGACCTGTCGGGCGTGGTGCTGCTCCTGCTGCTTCTCTTCGGCGTCGGACTCATCCTCCGGCGACGGTTCCTGGCCCGGCACGGCGGGACGTTCGAGCTCAGCCACCGGCTGAACGCGGACGTCCCCGGCCGGGGCTGGGTGCTCGGGCTGGGTCGCTACTCCGGCGAGCGCCTCGAGTGGTTCCGGATCTTCACGCTGTGGCCCCGGCCGAAGACCGTCTGGGAGCGGGAGTCCCTGGTCTACGACGGCCGTCGCGAGCCGCTCGGCGCCGAGCAGATGTCTCTCTATCCCGACCATCTCGTGATCAGGTGCCGGTCCGCGCGCGGTGAGGTGGAGCTCGCGATGAGCGCGGCGTCCCTCACCGGGTTCCAGGCGTGGCTCGAAGCGGCACCGCCCGGAGCTGACTGGGACCAGTGACGGTCGTCGCCGCACGCAACGCCGTGGGCGCGGTGTTCGTGCTCAACGGGTTGCTCTTCTCCTGCCTCGTCGCGCGCCTGCCGGACGTGCGGAGCGGACTCGACCTCACCAACGGCCCGCTGGGTCTGCTGCTCCTCACGATCTCGGTCGGCTCCCTGGCCACCCTGACGATGAGCGGCCGCCTGGTTGCGCGGTTCGGAGCGTCGTCGGTGGTCCGCGCCGGCTGTCTGCTCGCCTTCCTCGGCGCCGCTGTCACCGCGGTCGGCGTCGACGCCGCCGCATCGGTCCCGGTGACGGCGGTCGGCTTCGTCCTGTTCGGAGCCGGCAACGGGTGCTGGGACGTCGCGATGAACGTCGAGGCCGCAGAGGTCGAACGCGAGCTCGGCCGCACGATCATGCCGCGGTTCCACGCCGGCTGGAGTCTCGGTGCGTTCGCAGGGGCCGGTGCGGGCGTCGTACTCACCCGGTGGGAGGTGCCGATGGCCGCCCACCTCCTGGGTGGCGCGGTCCTCGCGTGCGGCGTCGCCATCTGGGCGGCGGGCAGGTTCGTCGCCGTACCTCCCGAGGACGGCTCGGCGGGGGAGACCGACCCTGCCTCGGGCGAGGGCGTGCGGCGCAGCGCCTGGACCGAGCCGCGGACGCTGGCGATCGGCCTGATGGTGCTGTGCTTCACCGTCGCCGAGGGCGCGGCGAACGACTGGCTGACACTGGCGCTGATCGACGGGTACGGTGCCCGGCACTGGGTCGGAGTCGCCGGGTTCGCCGCGTTCGTCTGTGCGATGACGATCGGCCGGCTGGTCGGTCCGGTGGTGCTCGATCGCTTCGGCCGGGTGCCGGTCCTGGCGGGCAGCGCGATCGCGGCGGCCGCGGGCGTCGTACTCGTCGTGTACGGCGCCGCGCCGCCCGTCGTGGCGCTCGGCATCTTGTTGTGGGGCCTGGGCACTGCGCTCGGTTTCCCGGTGGGCATGAGCGCCGCGGCCGACGACCCGGTCGGTGCGGCCCGACGGGTCGGCGTGGTCGCCACGGTCGGTTATGGCGCGTTCCTCACCGGTCCGCCGCTGCTCGGCGCGCTCGGGGACGCAGTCGGGACGCTGGAGTCGCTCGTCGCCGTCGCGGTGTTGTTGGTGGTCGCCGTCGGCACCACGCGTGCTGCCGGTCGACGGTCGGATGTCGGATCGTCGTCGACGCGGGGGTAGTCAGCCGACGAGTGTCGGCTTCGCCTCGATCGCTCGGAGCTGCTCGGTGGTGCCCGGCACGGTGAGGGTGGCCGGGATCGTCTGCCACGGGCCGTTGCCGATGCGGTAGCGGCCGGCGTAGACGGTGTCGACGGCTGGCTCGTAGGTCGCTGCCTGGAGGTAGTTATGGGTGACCTTCAGCCGGGGGTACGGCGCGCCGGGGCTGCTTGTGGTGACGGCCGGGCCGTCGTCGAAGCGCCAGGTGTAGCGGGTCGGCGACGCCTCGATCGTGACGCGCTGGCCGAGGAGAGTGACCGTCTGGGTCGTGGCGTCGGTGTTGGTCGTGTAGAAATTCGTCTCGAAATTCACCAGGGTCTTGCCGTCGGGTGGCTGGATGATGAGTTCGCTCTTGGGCCAGGTGAGGCGACGCATGGCGGTGAGGGCAAGACCAGCGGTGACGACTCCCGCGTCCTCGGCCTCGGCTTCGGTGACGCACACTGTTCGGCCGGTGGGCTCGCCGTCGCGGAGGAGGCGGTAGTAGAGGCCGGGGTTGCCATCCTCGTCGACGCAGGTCGCCTGCTTGTGACACAGCACCCGGCCGCCCAAGCCGCAGATCGGTATCAGGCTGTAGTCGTGGTCGTCGATGGGGATGATCTCGTCGTCGTCATCATCATCGTCCTCGCACGAGCGAAGGGCCTCGCTGAGATTGACTCCGCTCTCGCATTTCCTTTCAGCCGATGCTGGTGGCGCTCCCACGAGCATCGACAGGATCGTCGCGAACAGCATGGTGGCCGCAGCCCCGCATGCGGCCCTCATCGCGGCAGTTCCGTCGTGTCGCTGACCGTCCAGCCGTGGCGGCTGCGGGTGAGGTAAAAGCGAGCGACGTAGGTGCCGCCGGGAAGGGTTTCGACCCGGCCGCCCGCAGAGCGCTGAAACCGAGTCGGCTCGGCACTCATCTCAGCCGTCCATTGCTCTGGAATGCCGTCGTTGGTGAGCGATATCACCCTTTCGCCGTCCGACTCGATATACCCGCCATTCGAGTAGATGCGTTCGACAAGGCGCGCGAACTTCTTGCACGCCAGGCAGTCCGGGCCAATCAGCTCCCTAAATGCCAATGTGTCGCCGGTTCGCTGCATCTCGTTGCCCGTCGCTACGTAGCGCCGAATGAACTGCTTGGCCGTCTCTTCGCGTGGGTCGACCGTGGGCGTGGTGGTGGCCGTGCTCGGATCTTCGGTTGGCCTGCCACCGAGCGAGGGCGTGAGGGCGGCGCTCGGATCGTCGGTGGGCTCGCCGTTGCACGCGCCCAGGGTGAGCATGAGCGCCAGCGCGCCGAGGGTGGCGGCGTAGCGACGTCGCATGTGGTCCTCCCGAGAGTCCGGCCCGCCGAGACCAGTGACGGGATGTCCGGGACGCTACCGCCGAGACCGCGTGGTGGCTACCGGTACGGCGCCGGCTGTGGAGGACCTGGCCGTGGACGAGGCATTTCTCGTTCACGGGCCGCTTGCCGTCCACAGTTCCGACGGAGCCGTGGCATGGGTACGGGTGTTCGAATAAACTGCTGGCATGATCTCGGGACCCGCAGACGACCTCGACGCGACGGCCACGCTGGCCGCGGTGGAGGCAGGCGTGGACCTGCGGCGTCGTACCGCGGTCGCGGAGCTGTGCCTGGTGTTGCGGTGGGCCGATCTGCACTCGATCGACCCGCAGACCCAGCCCGGTGCGGTCCCGGTCGGCAAGGGCGGTGACCGCCTCATCACGCTCGGCGGCGAGGGCACCCCGACCGCCTCGGAGTTCTGCTGGGCCGAGCTCGCGATCGCCCGGGAGGCCGGGCTGGTCGCCACCAAGAACCTCGCCGCTGACGCCCTGGACCTGCGGCACCGCCTCCCGCTGTTCTGGGCCGCGGTCCGTGACCTCCACGTCGAGGTGTGGGTCGCCCGGAAGGTCGCGGTCATGACCCGGTGCCTGACCCGCGACCAGGCGGGGCTGGTCGATGCCGCGGTGGCCGCGGCGGTCGAGGAGTCCCCGTCACGGATCCTGGCGATCGCGGAGGCCAAGACCATCGAGGCCGACCTCGAGGGCCACCGAGCCCGGCTGGCCGCCGATGCCGCGAAGACCGGGGTGTGGCTCTCCCGGCCCCGGGCCGGGGATGCCGTGGACGAGGTCACCGGTGAGCCCGCGACCCGCCGGGTCTCCTTGAAGCTGCCCACCGGCGCCGCGGTGGAGTTCGACGCGATGGTCGAGGACATCGCCTACGCCCTGGCCGCCCACAGCGACCCCGACACCACCTGCTCCGCCGATGATGTGCCGACCCGCGACACGCTGCGGGTCAAGGCGGTCGAGCTGCTCGCCAACCCCCACGCCGCGGCCGCGTTCCTGGACCAGGCCGCCGATCCCGACCCTGCCTCACCCGAGGCCGAGGAGACGCCTTCGGCGTTGCCGGCGCCGAAGAAGCGGCGGCCGGCCACGATCTACCTCCACCTCACGGCCGACGTCGTGACCGGGATGGTGCCCGGCGTGGCGCGGGTGGAGGGGATGGGCCCGATGCTGCTCGAGCAGATCGCCGACCTCCTCGGTCACCGACACGTCACGATCCAGCCGGTGATCGACCTCAACACAGGTCACTCCGTGAACGCCTACGAGCACCCCACCCGGATCAGGGAGGCTACCCTGCTGCGCACCCTGGGCGATGTGTTCCCGCACTCCACGAGCCAGACCCGCCGGGTCGATCACGATCACGTGGTGCCCTACGACGCCGACGGCCCGCCCGGGCAGACCGGCGACCACAACACCGCCCCGCTGATCAGGTCGCATCACCGTGCGAAGACGCACGACCACACCGGCGGCGGCTACCAGCTCCATCAGCTCGGCCTCGGCACGTACCGGTGGACCACGCCGCATGGCCTCGGCCGCCTGGTCACCCTGGCCGGCACCCGCAGGTTCCAATCCCTGCGTGACCCCACCGGCACCACCATCGGAGAGATCTACCCCCACCAACGCACCGTCGACGACTGATCGTCCACGTCAGGTCGGCAACGCCAGGTCGGCGAGGGCGTCCTCCATCGACTGGACCGCCTCTGCGGCGCGCCACAGGTGGTCGTCGGGATGGACGTAGTCGCCGCGGTTCGTGTGCTCGGCGCGCCAACTGCTGTCCCAGTAGTGGTCCAGGATGTCCCGCAGGTGTGATCGTGACCGTGGGAGATGGTGGGTGATGAAGGCCCCGAGCTCCAGGTCCGTCGGGGCCAGTGACACCTCGCTGCCACGCCCGTCCTGCAGGGCGTCGAGGACGGCTGTCTCGGGCCCGTCGTCCAGCGACCAGATGCGCGCGACCTCACGGCGAAGGTGATCCCAAGGGGGCATCTCGGCCGACACTGCCCGCAGCAGCAGCGGGTGGTGGCGCAGATCGAGCCACGACGCCCAGAACAACTGATCCGGATGCAGAGCCAGCACGGGGACCTCGTCGGCCGAAAGGTCGAGGACAAGAACGAGCTCGGACTGCTCGGCGAGCCCGTTCGAAGAGCAGACGTCCCCGCCGGTCCAGATCTCGGTCAGCGCGGTCGCTCCGAGGTCAACGGTCATCCGCCGCGCGACATCGTCTGCGCGTTCCGCGATCTCCCGCAGATGCCGGACGACGGTGGTGCGCTTCATGGTGCCTCAGTCTTCACGCCGCGATCGGGCACTGTCGAGCCTCCGTCCCGGACCTCGGCTGGATCAAGCCGAGCGGAACACCGTCTGCATGTGCCAGTCCAGGGCATCGCGGTCGGGGCGATCCTCGTTGCGGGTGGGTAGTTGGATCACGTCACCGCGCGCTTCACGCGAGTACAGCTCGACGCCGTTGCCGAAGTCCGAGGCCAGGCGGGGGCTCACGCGAAGACGGAAGTCCGCATCGACGCCGAGGTACCCGCGGTCGTACAGGGTGTGGAGGTCGGACCGCAGTGAGAGCCCGTTCGACACGCAATGCTCGCCGCCGGCGGCGTACGGCCGGATATGTGCGGCCTCGTAGCACCGGCGCCATCTTGCTGCCGGAGACCGCGCAGCGGTTGGCGTAGGCGTCCAGGACCGACAGGCGGAACGATCCCTGCCCCAGCCGATGGCGGGTGAGCACCGGCTCGCCGTACCGCGGCCCGGCGAGGTCGACGTCCACACCGCGGAGGTCGAGGTCCCAGACGGGGTCGATGCGCGCCGCGCCCTGGAAGGCGCGGAAGCAGTGATCGACGTAGGCGTAGGCGGGATCGTCGGTGCCGAAGGTCTTCCCCTGCACGATGTTGGCGCCCCACGTCGGCGGTGGCGGAAGGTCCTCCCCGGCCGGTGCGAAGAACACGTTGCGCAGGATGATGCAGCCGATCGTCGGGTCGGGGTCCGGCAGGCTGCCGTTGCGAGCCCGGTACTTCTGGATCGCCGTCCGCAGCGCTTCCTCGCTCCCGACGCCGTTGCCTTCGCCGAACGTCGCCCACGCCTCGCTGACGCGCAGCTCCCAGAACTTCACGAAGAATCCGCCGCCGACGATCAGGTTGGTCGGTGCCTTGGTCTTGAAGAGGAAGGGCTCGTCAGCCGCGGCGCGGCCCATGAAGTTCCGACCGGAGGGCACCCAGAAGTTCGCCTCGTAGATGTCGTCGCGGGCGCGGAGGTACGACGCCCACGCGTTGTCGGTGACGCCGAGGGTGATCCTCACGGCTCACTCGGGCACGGGGAGTACGTCGCGTCCGGGGTCGACGAGGTAGGTGACGTCGACGCGCAGCGCCACTGCCAGCGCGAACACTGTCTCCAACCGGGCGTTACCAGGGCCTGGCCGGCCGGCCGGATCCTTGGAGTTGTTGCGGTTGTGCTCGATGTTCTGGACCTGGTTCCGGCTGATGCCGGCACGTTCCGCGAGCTGCTCCTGGGTGAAGCCACGTACTTCACGCAGTGTTTGCACCTTCTTGCCCAGCAGTGCTGCCGCCCGCTGGTACTCGCTGCGGGCGGGGCGGGTCGGCACGCCGCCCACCTTGTCGGCGGCACGGCATAGAGTCCGCACAACTTATTGGGTAATCGAACCGCGCTGGCGCGGGAGAAGGGCGGACGCCGTGCGGCTGGAAGACGTCGTCGTGGACATGCGCCTCACCGGCGTTGTTCCGGGGGAGACGGTGACCGTCATCGGTGTTCGATGGAACGGCGTCGACGCACTCACCCTCACCTTCGAGCGGGCCGACGGCAGCCTCGAGCGGCGCCTTGTCTATCGCCATGAGGAGGATGAGTACGACGCCGTCGCCGACACCGGGCGGCCGTTCGACGCCGAGGTGCAGGACTTCCGGTTGGTGGCCGAGGCGCAGCGGATCCAGCTTGCCGGTGCGTTCGACCCGATGCTGGCCGTAGCGACGAGCGACGTCCAGCCGCTGCCCCACCAGATCCGCGCGGTCTACGGCGAAATGCTGCCGCGCACGCCGCTGCGCTTCCTGCTCGCCGACGACCCTGGCGCGGGCAAGACGATCATGGCCGGGCTCTACCTCAAGGAGCTCATGCTCCGCGACGTCGTGCGCCGCTGCCTGATCGTCGCGCCAGGCGGTCTCGTCGAGCAGTGGCAGGACGAGCTGTGGTTCAAGTTCGGCCTCGAGTTCGAGCTCCTCACGACGTCCGCGGCCGATGCTGCTCTCGGACGCTCGGTGTTCGCGGGCAAGGACCGTTACTGATCGCGCGGATGGACCAGCTCGCCCGTAACGAGGACCTCCTTGCGCAGCTCGCGGAGTCCGAGTGGGATCTCGTCGTTGTCGACGAGGCGCACCGGATGAGCGCCCACTACTTCGGTGGCAAGCTCGAGCGAAGACCAAGCGATTCCAGCTCGGCGAGCTCCTCGGCCGACGCGCCCGTCACCTGCTGCTGATGACGGCCACGCCGCATGCGGAAAGGACGAGGACTTCCAGCTCTTCCTCTCGCTGCTCGATCGCGACCGGTTCGAAGGGCAAGCTACCAGGCGAGGCGTCCACGGCGGACACCGCCGGCATCATGCGCCGGATGGTCAAGGAGGACCTCCTGCACCTTCGACGGGAAGCCGCTCTTCCCCGAGCGGGTCGCGCAGACCGTGCCCTACGAGCTCACCGCAGCCGAGCAGGACCTCTACGAGCAGGTCACGACCTACGTCCGCGACGAGATGAACCGCGCCGCAGCAAGCTCGACGGCAAGCGCCGCAACGACGGTCGGGTTCGCCCTCACCGTGCTGCAGCGGCGCCTGGCCTCGAGCCCGGAGGCGATCTACCAATCGCTCGGGCGCCGCGTCCGATCGCCTGGAGCGTCGTCAAGCCAGGAGGTCCTCGATCGACGGCATCGGGGTCGCCGAGCCGAACCTGCGGACGACTCGGTCGCCCGACGGATCGACGAGACGAGTTCGCAGCCGACGAGCTCGAGTACGATAGAAGAGGAGCTCGTCGACGCCGCGACCGCGGCGCGCACGGTCGAGGAACTCGAGGCCGAGCTGCTCGTCCTGCGACGATCTCGATCGAGACCGCTCGCGGGTGCGCGACCTCGGACACAGACCGGAAATGGACTGAGCTGCGCTCGAT
The DNA here is from genome assembly GCA_963830735.1 of uncultured Actinomycetota bacterium. Lineage (GTDB taxonomy): Bacteria > Actinomycetota > Actinomycetes > Propionibacteriales > Nocardioidaceae > Nocardioides. Next base: position 1,900,978 of record CAWHNG010000002.1, on the reverse strand, counting down.
CCTCGAGGACAACGTCGCTCGGACAGGACGACGCAGGCGACGCGCCGCGCAAGCTGATCGTCTTCACCGAGCACCGCGACACGCTCGACTACCTGCACGCGCAAGATCGGCTCGCTGCTCGGCCGGCCCGAAGCGGTGCAGCGCGATCCACGGCGGCGTGCGGCGCGGCGAGCGCCGCGCAGGTCACCGAGGAGTTCACGCACAACCCTGACTGCCAGATCCTGCTCGCGACCGACGCGGCGGGCGAGGGGCTCAACCTGCAGGTCGCCCACCTGATGGTCAACTACGACCTGCCGTGGAACCCCAACCGGATCGAGCAGCGCTTCGGGCGGATCCACCGGATCGGCCAGCCGAGGTCTGCCGACTGTGGAACCTCGTCGCCGCAGGACACCCGCGAAGGCGACGTGTTCACCCGGCTCCTGGAGAAGCTCGAGGAGCAGCGCAAGGCGTACGGCGGCAAGGTCTTCGACGTCCTCGGCGCAGCCTTCGACGAGCAGCCGCTGCGGGAGCTTCTCCTGGAGGCGATCCGGTACGGCGAACAGCCCGAGGTCCGGGCCCGGATGGAGCAGGTCATCGACGAGCGCGTCTCGGAGGGACTTGCCGAATTGCTGGCCGAGCACGCGCTGGCGCGCGAGTGCGCTTGCCGAGGTCGACCTCGCAGACGTTGCGCGCGGCAGATGGAAGAGGCGCGGGCCCGGCGTCTGCAGCCCCACTTCATCGAGGACTGCTTCCTCGCGGCGTTCCGCGAGCCTCGGTGGGCGGGATCGGCTCGGCGTGAGCCGGGTCGCTTTCGAGATCTCGCAACGTCCCGGCGCGACTTCGCGCGGCTGCGCAGCGGCCCGGTCGCCTACGCTCGTTACGACCGGGTCACGTTCGACCTTGACCGAGATCGACGACGACCGAACCGCGCGAGCCGAGCTGATCGCGCCAGGACACCCTCTGCACGACACCGTTCTCGAAGAAGTGCGTCCGCGCTGGCGGGGACGTTCTCGAGCGCGGGAGCGGTCCTCGTCTCGTCGACGGTGAGCGAGTCCGCAGCTGCTCGTCGGCGTCCTCGAGCAGGTCGTCGACGCGGCCGGCGAGACCCTTGCAAAGCGATTCGGCTACGCGTTCGTCACGCAGCCGGTCGGGTCAGGCCAGCGGGACCAGCGCCGTACCTCGACTGCGTAGCGGCCCCACCTGGTGCCGACGCGGCCCAGGCCGCGCGGTCGCCTGGCTGGCGGCGGAGGGCGCCGCGCTGGACTGGTTGGTCGCCGACCAGCTGCCCGGCTACCTGGCCGAGGTCGGCGCTCGAAGGCACGCCGAGGTGGCCCGGACGCGGTCTCAGGTCACCCTGCGGATGAACCTCGAGATCAACCGCCTCGCAGGTGAGGCGATGGAAGCCGAGGACAGGCAGCGAGCCGGCAGGAAGGTGCGCGAGACACCCGAGAGCCTCAACCGGAAGGCCGCCGAACTCGAATCGCGGCTTGTTGCCCGACTCGCACTCCTCGACAAGCAGGAACGGCTCGCATCGGTGCCGCCCCGTGTAGTGGCCGCAGCGCATCGTTCTTCCGGCGGCGGCCGTTGACCTGCCCGCCGACGCTCCGATGCGCGCCGTGGCGACCCAGGAGGTCGAGCGCCGCGGCGTCGACGCTCGTCCTCGCGGCCGAGCGGGCACTGGGGCGAGAGCCCACCGAGATGACGCACAACAACCCCGGCTATCGACGTGCTCTCTACCCGTGGTGACGAACCCTCGATCTTCATCGAGGTGAAGGCGCGGATCGCGGGCTCACCGGACTTCTACGTCACCCACACCGAGGTCCGCCACGGCCAGAACGCCGTCCCGCACTACCGGCTTGCTCTCGTCTGCGTCGATCCTCGCGGCTCGGAGCACGACGAGGTCCGCTACGTCGACGCCCCGTTCCAGGACCTCCGGATGGGTGACTTCGACGCCGAGGGTGTGCGTGGGCATTGGGCGAGGACATGGAGCAAGGGGCGGGCGCCGTGGTGAGGGCCGCTAGAAAGTTAGCGCGAAGAGCCAGCGGGCCGACTTGAGAATCTGCGACACGATCGGAAGTTGGTCGAGAGCGGTGCCCAACCCCATGGCGCGGAAGAGTCCGACCTGTGCATCCTCGATGTCGTAAGGAGTGATCCGCTCGGCCGCTGGCAGTGGTCCCGTCACGCACGCGACCAGCGCGTGAGCGCTCAGCGATTTGTCGCTGGAACTCACGAGCTCAGTGACCATTCGCGAGCAGCCGGCGCGATGCGCGCCGCGAGCTGGTTCGGGCAGTCGTTTGGTCAGTTGGGCGAATCGTGTGGCTACTGCCGCCGCGAACTCGCATCGCATGGAATCCCGGCGACTGCGGCGGACGACCCAAGGATCTGGGATCACATCGAGTAGGCCGCTGCCAGTGGCGCCGTCTGACGCCTCCGTGAGCCACCGATAGCGCCGGACGACCCACATCGTCGCGAATCGGCGAGTAGTTAACTGCGTGATGGCCAGAGCGGTGAGCAGCGTAGCGGCGGCGGCGACGAAGGACGCAGCGACGCGAAGCTCCGCGTCGACCGGTGTCACGATCCAGGGCGCAAGCGCGCACATGATGATCACGACGCTGATCTGAAGCATCAGGAACCCGAAGGCAGCCTGCCGCAGTGCGATGGAGTTCTGTGTGGACCAGTCGAACGCAGCGCATGTCTGCCGGACGCGGAGCCAATCGAGCCACTTTCGCTGGGAGCGAAGCGCGAGAGCGGTTCCAACGGCAACGCACGCGACCGGCGTAGCGAACCACGCTTGACTGGAACTGTTCGCGGCGACGACCAGGGCACCACCCAAGATGGCTCCGGTCAGGAGGGGAACGAGAAGCACGAGCGTGCTGATCAACCGGCGGTGGTAACGCGATCCTTTGCTGAACATCAGCCCGATGAGTTGGATCGGGGCGCCGACGAGCATGTAGCCGAGGCTCAACAGGAGCGCTGTCACGGCGCCGACCGCAAGTGTCTCTGTTGCTACCAGCGCTACTTCAGAGGGTGGGCTGATGTAGTCCATGGGGAACCTTCCGAGCAAGGGCCACTTCCGGAAGTCAGGCTGACAGCAACCTCCGACAGATCAGAAGGACCCGTGTCCCGTCCGATCAGAGCTCGCTTCGTGGTCCCCGCCGCAACTACGCGGGAATGGCGGGCTTCGCCTTCGTGTACAACTCGTCGGGAGCCCAGTCCTCGCCGTTCGGCCACACGATGGTTCCTGAGTCCGGATCGGCGCGGACCTGGCGGAACAGGTCGTAGTCGGCCAGGATCGGCTCGAAGACCGGCCCCCACAGCATTGGCTCGAGGTCGAGAACCTTCACCTCACCGGTGTCGAAGGTGAGTTCGACGACGTAGCGCGCGAGCACGCGCACGTCGGTCACGTTGACGAGAAGCGGGTCGACGGTCGAACTCATTTCTCACCTCCGTCGGTGGTGCGGGCGTCACTCAGTCTAATCACCGGCTGATGAGTGCGTGCTGCCTCGAACGCTGCCAGTGCCTCGTCGGTGTGCGTCGCGAGGACGTCCTTCACAGCGCGTAGCTCCTGGGCGCTGAGCTTCCCGGCCAGTACCGCGCCGGTCTCGATGGCGATCGTCGCGCGGCGACCGCGCCCAGTCAGGACCGCCACGTGCGGCAACCGGTGCTCCTCACGCCGGTAGAAGTAGAGCTTGAAGCTCCCGGCGTCGTACCAGATCGGTGGCATCGCGGCTCCTCCCGAGATGGGTCGCGAACACCGTCGTCGCACGCTCCGACATCGACCGAGGTCATCCACAGGATCTGTCGGACCCATTCGCGAGCGTCGCTCACGTACGCCCACTAAGTTGGGCCGAGGTGCAGCGTCGTCGTGCGGCTGTGCCTCCTTTTCGGGTCGAGCAAGCCCAATAAGTTGGGCTAGGGAGTGCGAACGTGGCGGAGCAGAAGCGCAAGCTGATCGAGGTGGCGCTGCCGCTGGAGGCGATCAACCGGGAGTCGGCGCGGGAGAAGTCGATCCGGCACGGCCACCCGTCGACGCTCCACCTGTGGTGGGCGCGACGGCCCCTCGCGGCCGCGCGGGCCGTGCTCTTCGCCCAGCTGGTCGATGACCCGTCGTCGCGTCCTGAACGAGTTCCCGACCGAGGAGCTCCAGCGTGCCGAACGCGAGCGGCTCCACGAGCATCATCGAGCGCCTCGTCGTCTGGGAGAACATCCGCGACGAGAAGCTCCTCGCCGAGGCGCACGCCGAGATCCTGAAGTCCACGGACGGCAACCCGCCGCCGATCCTCGACCCGTTCGCCGGCGGCGGCACCATCCCGCTCGAGGCCCAGCGGCTCGGCCTCGAGGCCCATGCCTCCGACCTCAACCCGGTCGCGGTGCTGATCAACAAGGCGCTGATCGAGATCCCGCCCAAGTTCCGCGACCAGCCGCCGGTCTTCCCCGGCCTGGCCGAGTCGGAGATCCGCGGCTGGAAGGGTGCCGAGGGGCTTGCCGCCGACGTCCGCGCTTACGGCGGCTGGATGCGCGACGAGGCCGAGAAGCGGATCGGCCACCTCTACCCGAAGGCAACGCTGCCGGACGGGTCCAAGGCGACCGTGATCGCCTGGATCTGGGCCCGGACCGTGACCTGCCCCAACCCCGCGTGCGGGATCGAGATGCCGCTGGTGCGCTCGTGGTGGCTGGGCAAGAAGAAGGGCAAGGAGGCGTACGTCGTCCACTTCCGTCGTTCCTGACCCGACCCATTCGTCGGGGCAGCGGGTCGATTTCGAGATCGGGCATGACCTGGTTGGCGCGCCGACGGCGAGTGACGACGGGACTGTCGGACGCAACGGTGCTGACGTGTATCGCTTGTGACGCCTGCCGTGGCACTCAAGTACGTCCGCGCGGAGGGCGCGATGGGCAGCTCGGGCCGCAGATGATGGCGGTGGTGGCCGAGGGGAACCGCCAGCGCATCTATCTGCCGCCGTCTGACGAACACGTCACGGCCGCCGACGTGAGTCGCCCGGACGATGTGCCCGAGGCAAGACCTCCCGGCCGAAGCGCTCAGTTTCCGGGTCCAGGCGTACGGCATGACCACGTGGGTGGATCTCTTCACGAGCCGCCAGTTGGTCGCTCTCACCGACCTTCAGCGATCTTGTCGCCGAGGCGCGGGTCGCGTGGTCGGTCGCCGACGGCGGCAGCGCCGTCGACTATGCGGACGCAGTCGCGACCTACCTCGGGCATGGCCGTCAGTCGCGATCACCGACATTGCACAATCGTCGATCTGCCCTTGGGAGCAACACGAAGGAAATGGTCCGCGACCTGTTCGCGCGTCAAGCCATTCCGATGACTCTGGGACTTTGCGGAGGCAAGCCCGTTCGGCAGAGCAGCCGGCGCTCACGAGGTCAGTGTTGGGTATCTCGTCAAGGCCCTCGACGACTGCCGGCGGACGCGCAGGCATGGTCCGCCAGGCGGACGCATCAACCGCGTACCTACGACGGCGTGCTGATCAGCACCGATCCGCCCTACTACGACAACATCGGCTACTCGGACCTCTCGGACTTCTTCTATGTCTGGCTGCGCCGGACGCTCGTGCGGTCCATCCCGACCTGCTTTGCACGATGCTGGTCCCGAAGGCCGAAGAGCTCGTCGCCAATCCCTACCGGCACGACGGCAAGGACGGGGCGAAGAAGTTCTTCGAGGACGGCTTCCGTGAGTCTTCGCGCGCGCGCGCGAATCCGCGACGCGGACTTTCCGATCACCGTCTACTACGCCTTCAAGCAGAGCGACTCCGATGACAGGCGAGGCGTCGACGGGTTGGGAGACCCTGCTCGACGGCATGATCCGGTCCGGCTGGACGATCACGGCCACGTGGCCGATGCCGAACCGAACTCGGCAACCGGATGCTCGGCCAGGCACCAACGCGCTCGCTCGTCGATCGTCCTGTCGCTGCGACCGCGTCCGGGGTCGCGCCGACCACCGACCGTCGTGGCTTCATCGCCGCCTCCAGGCCGAGCTTCCCGACGCGCTGCGCAAGCTCCAGCAGGGCCAGATCGCGCCGGTCGACCTGCCGCAGGCGGCCATCGGGCCGGGCATGGCGGTGTTCAGCCGCTACAGCGCCGTCCTCGAGACCGACGGCTCGCAAGATGACCGTGCGCTCGGCTCTCGCCCGGATCAACGAGATCCTCGACCAGGTGCTCAACGAGCAGGAGGGCGACTTCGACTCGACGACCCGGTTCGCCATCGCGTGGTATCGCCAGCACGGCTACGGCGTGGGCAAGTTCGGCGACGCCGACAACCTCGCCCGGGCGCGCAACACCAGCGTCGAGACGATGGATCGCGACGAGATCCTGACCAGTCGCGCCGGCAAGGTGCGCTGATCAAGCCGGCCGACCTGCGGTGGGACTACGACGTCCTCGCCGACGACCACACCAGTGCCTGGGAGGCCTTGCACCACCTGATCAAGATGCTCGAGCGCGACGGCATCGCCCCCGCTGGCGGCTTCCTCAAGGATGCGCTCAGCCGCGTTGACGGAGCCGTCGAGGCCGACCTCGTCAAGGAGCTGGCCTTCCTGCTCTTCCCCATCGCCGAGAAGAACGGCTGGACCAAGGACGCGCTCAGCTTCAACAACCTGGCCACCAGCTGGCCGGACATCACCGACGCCGCCAAGCGCGCATCTGACGCGATACCAACCCCGGCCCAAACGGCGTTCGACTTCGACGAGGACGAATCATGAGCGCGATCAACTCCGAGGTCGAGTCGAACCCCGACTACGCGACGTACATGCGGTGACGCGGGCGACGAGTGGCTGCCGCCGCCAGTTCGCAGGTGAGCTCATGGCTGCGGGAGAAGGGCTTCGACGTCGACTCGGCGCCGAAGGGGACTACGCCCGGGGTCATCGAAGTTTGGAGATCCGCACGACTGCTGCCGCCCGCGCCCGCGACTTCTCCATCCTGCTCGTCGAGGACACCCCGCAAGGAACGTTCACCACGCGGCTCCTCGCACACGACGACACCGGGACAGACGACTGGATCCACCTCGAGATCACTAACAGCAGAGGATTGTTCTCAACCGGCCCCGGCTCGTGGAGCGTCTGGTCGACGTCCTCCCGCTCGGCGACGGCAACGTCGCGTTCACCGCGGGGCCGCAGGTGTTCCGGATCGGGGACGTCGATCGGCTGGTCGAGTTGCTTGCCGACGACGACCGACACGCGCTGGTGCTCGTCGCCGGAACCGAGAACGGGGCCGGCATCCCGTCGACGCATTCCGCGACCAGGTTGCCGTCTGGGCACGCGAACTCACGGGCCTTGCCCAGGTCGTCGTGCTCGACCCGCTTGCCACCACGGCGTTCGAGGCGCGGGTCGGAGTGCGGTTCAGCGCCCGGCCCTGGACGATCCGCACCTACCTTCCCGGTGTCGACTTCGCCGACGAGAACACCGCGCGTCAGCACCGCATCCTGGGCACCAGACCACTGGGTCGCAGTCCGACCGAGCACTGCAGTATCTGCTGGGGAGATCGCCCGGCGTCAAGCCGGTCTACGTCCCGTGCCGCGCGCAGTCGAGTCTCACGGCAGCGTTCGACCGGCTGGAGAACCGGCGACTCCTGCAGGCGATCAGTGCGCCGGAGGTCGCTGTAGGACCGCCAGAGATCGAGGTGCGAGGTCCGGAGCACCGGGGGGCTCGCGACGAGTTCCGCGCCCACGTGGCCCAGATCGGCTTGGTGAAACAGATTCTCAAGCTCGAGGAGATCACCGAAGCGAGCCTGCGCAAGGTCGCTGCCGGTCTGGCGCGCGCTGTCTTCCATAGCGACGCCGCGCAGAAGTTCGAAGATCGGATCAACGCCCTGCAGGGCAGAGTCGAAGCGCTGGAGGACCGCAACCGTGAGGTGCTGGCCGCGCTGGATGACCAGCAGATGGAAACCGAAGTTGCCTTGCTCGATGTCGAGCAACGCGAGGCGCGGATCCGCTGGCTCGAGTCACGGCTGAAGGAGGCCGACGACTTCGAGGCGTTGTACGCAGAGGTGCCGGATCAGTTCGTCGAGCGTCGCCCGGGAACGTTCGCAGAGCTGCTGCAACGTATCGACGAGCTTCCCGGCGTCGAGTTCAGTGGTGAACCGGCCGAGACCGAACGGTTGAACGCGATCGACACCAACGAGGCCGCGCTGCGGACGGCCTGGGACGCCGTGCTGACCCTTGCGGACTACGCCAAGGCCCGCAGCTGCGGTGATTGGGACGCCGGCCTTGACCAGTTCATCAAGGCCACGCCGGCGGGGTACCGATCCTTTCCGCCCGGCAAGTGGGCGCATACCGAGACCCGCGCGACGATGCGGGGCTGGGGCGAGGAGCGGAGGTTCCCCGTGCCGGTCTCGGTCGATGACTCTGGGACGGCCGAGATGAAGGCCCACTTCAAGCTCGCGCGGATCGGGATGGCTTCGCCTCGCATGCACGTGCTCGATCACCATCCTGTCGAGCCCGTCGTCTACATCGGCTACATCGGCACGCATCTCACCAACACGAAGACGAACTGATATCGGGAGTAGACGTGGGATTCCAGACTCCGAAGTACGCACTCAAGGACCTGCTTGCCTGGACGACCTCCGGCAAGGTGCAGCTCCCCGACTTCCAACGAGGGTACAAATGGGAGGACGAGCGCATCCGGCAGCTGCTGGTCACGATCATGCGTGGGCACCCGCTCGGTGTGGTCATGATGCTCGAGGCCGACAACTCCCACGTCCGGTTCAAGCCGCGCCCGGTTGAGGGCGTGAAGGGTCCCGCTGACGCTGCGCTGGAGTGGTTGTTGCTTGACGGTCAGCAGCGGCTCACCTCCCTCACCCAGGCGCTGACCGGCGATGGTGTCGTCTCGACCAAGGACTCCCGCGGCAAGCTCCTTGAGCGTCGCTACTACCTGCGACTGTCGACGGCGCTGGAAGGTGAGGAGCGGCTCGACGACGCGGTGGCCTCGGTGCCCGGGGACGGCGTGATTCGGACCAACTTCGGGAAAGACGTCGCGCTCGATCTGTCCGACGAGCAGAAGGAGCGCGCTGCTGGCTACTTCCCCCTTCGTCTCCTGTTCGACCCGTTCGCTGCAATGACGTGGCTGTCGCAGCTTCCCGACACGGCGATGATGAACCAAGTCGTCGCTCATCTGCTGAATCCCGTCGGGTCGTACGCGATCCCGGCGATCGTGCTCGACGACTCGACGAGCAAAGCCGCCGTTGCGACCGTCTTCGAGAAGGTCAACATCGGTGGCCTCCCGCTCAATGTGTTCGAACTGCTCACCGCCGTGTATGCGGGCGACGCCGACTACTACGGGCAGCACGGCGACGACTTCCGACTCAACGACGACTGGACATCGACCAAGGAGAGCCTGAAGCACTACCCGGTCCTCAACGGCCTGGAGAACACGGACTTCCTCCAGACGGTGAGCCTCCTGGCCTCCCTGGCGGGTCCCGGCGCGACGACGGCGCGCAAGGAAGACATCCTCAACCTCAAGCTCACCGACTACCTGACATGGGCACCGAAGGTGAGGAAAGCGCTGCAGTGGGTCGCCGGCTTCCTCGACGAGCAGCACATCCATGTCGCCGGCGACCTCCCGTACCCCAAGCAGGTCGTCCCGCTCGCCGCCATCAAGGTGCTCGTGGGCGACCAGGCCGACGTCTATGGCGTGCACAAGCGACTCACCCAGTGGTTCTGGTGCGGCGTCCTCGGCGAGCTGTACGGCGGCGCGATCGAGTCGAGGTTCGCACGAGACGTCGAGCAGGTTCCAGGCTGGGCGCTCGCAGGTGCCGACGCGTCGGTCGCGAAGCCGAAGACCGTCGACGATGCGAACTTCTTCGAGTCCCGGCTCCATTCGCTGAGGACCAGGAACTCTGCTGCCTACAAGGGGATCTACGCGCTGCTGATGGCGCAGAACACTAGGGACTGGATGCTCAACCAGCCATTCGACAAGGCTGCGTTCTTGGCGATGCGGGTCGACATCCATCACATCTTCCCGAAGGCGTGGTGCAACAAGTTCAAGATCGACCGTGAGCGACGCGAGAGCATCGTCAACAAGACGCCGTTGAGCAAGAAGACCAACATCCGGCTCAGCGGTCATGCGCCATCGGTCTACCTCAAGGGACTCCAGGCTGCGGTCGGCGTACCCGCTGCGGAGCTGGACAAGATCATCGGCGCACATCAGGTCGACGTCGATGCCCTTCGCGCGGATGACTTCGATGCCTTCTTCGCGACCCGGCGGGAGGCACTGTCCTCGCTCATCGAGGGGGCCATGGGGAAGAAGGTCGCGCGGGACCTCGACATGGGGCAGGCGCTGGAGATGTCCGAGGCATTCGAACCCGAACCCAACAACCCCGAGAACGAATCGGACGACGAGTTCGCCGCCGGCTTCGAGGACGGCGAGTGACATGGCGATCAACAACCGCGACCGGATCGGTCGGATGTTCGACCTGCTGGCTCCCGACATCGAGGCGTTCCTCCACAAGGAAGTGCCGCGCACCGACGGAGGCAAGGACTGGGTGGCCGTCTACCAGGCGGTCGTGGGCAGCGGGCACGAGGTCAACCCAGGGGATCCTTCGATCCAGCTGAAGTTCCTCGCGGAGGGGTTCACGAACCGCTACAAGCGCGGTTGGCGGCCGTTGGCGAAGGTGTTCAGCCGGACCCACGAAGCATGGGCGAGCGAGCTGCTCCAGGTCCGTCACGCGTGGGCGCACCTGAAGCCGTTCTCCAACGATGACGCCTACCGTGCGCTGGACACGGCGCAGCGCTTCGGAGTCGTGATCGGAGCGCGGGATGCCGCGGACGCGATCGGCAAGATCCGCCTCGACCTGCGGCGGGTCACCGCGGACAAGGACGACAAGCGGATCCTCAAGACCGTCGCGTCCGCGAACCCCGAGTCGACCGGCCTGCGGCCGTGGCGGGAGGTCCTGACGCCGCATGAGGACGTTGCTACCGGCAACTTCCACGCGTCCGAGTTCGCGGCCGACCTGTACAAGGTAGCGAGCGGGGGTGAGCAGGACAGCGAGTATGCGGACCCGGTCGAGTTCTTCCGCCGCACCTACCTCACCGAAGGACTCAAGGACCTGATCAGCCGTGCCGTGCGCCGACTGTCCGGCGACGACGAACGCCTCGCCGGTGATCAACCTGCAGACCAACTTCGGTGGCGGCAAGACCCACTCGATGCTCTCGCTGTGGCACCTCGCCGCGGGTACGGCACTGGGCGACTACCCGCAGGACACCCAGGAAGTGCTCCAGAGTGTCGGTGGCCTGCCGGCAGGAGAGGTACGACGGGTCGCGATCGTGGGTCAACCACTTCGGCCCGGCCGGAGAGACCAGCGACGGCGACCGTCGGGTCAACACCCTCTGGGGCGAGCTCGCGTGGCAGCTGGGCGGCGCGGAGGGCTATGCGTATGGTCGCCGAGGCCGACCGCAGCGCACTAACCCGGGCGGGGCGCTGCACGACCTGCTGGCGACGTACGCCCCAGCGGTCATCCTCATCGACGAGTGGGTCGCCTACGCCCGTCAGCTTCCCGACGAGATCGCATCGCACAGCGAGATTGCCGGCGGCACGTTCGACACCAGTTCACCTTCGCCCAGTCGCTGACCGAGGCCGCCAAGGGCACGTCCGGGGTCCTGCTGGCGATCTCGATCCCGGCGTCGGAGACCGGGAAGGATCCCAACGAGATCGTCGTCGGCAACGCCGAGGAGGTCGGCGGCACGAACGGGCTGGAAGCGCTCAAGCGGCTGCAGAACGTCGTACGACGCGTCGCCGACCAGTGGCGGCCGGCATCGTCTGACGAGGCGTACCACATCGTCAAGCAGCGGCTCTTCGTGCAGGCCGACGCGGCCGCGCTCGCCTCGATCAGTGCGACCGCCCGGGCGTTCGTCGAGTTGTACCGCAAGCACGACGCCGACTTCCCGCGCGAGGCGCGCGACGCGGCTACGAGGACGGATCAAGCGGACCTATCCGATCCACCCCGAGCTGTTCGACACGCTCTACGAGGAGTGGTCGAGCCTGGACGGTTCCAGCGCACCCGGGGGGTGCTGCGGCTGATGAGCGCGGTCATCCACGCTCTGTGGGTGGGGGAGGACTACTCGCCCCTGATCATGCCCGGCTCGATGCCGCTCGCGACCGCTCGCGTGAACTCCGAGCTCACTCAGTACCTTCAGGACTCGTGGAAGGCGATCATCGACGCCGACGTTGACGGCGACAGCTCCGAGCCGGCGCGGATCGACAAGGAGAAGCCGCTCTTCGGGCAGCGATCGCTGACCCAGCGGCTGGCCCGAACCGTCTTCTTCGGTGCGGCGCCGACGATCGGGTCGGCGCACAAGGGCATCGAGACCCAGCGGGTCTTCTTGGGCACCGCGACGCCCGGCGACGTACCGGGCAACTTCCACTCCGCGCTGACCCAGCTCGGTGACCGCGCGACGTACTTCTACTCCGGCCAGGGCAAGTACTGGTACGACCTGCAGGCGAACATCACGCGCCGCGCCAAGGACCAGGCCGAACGCATGCACAAGGAGGACGTCTGGGCCGAGATCGCCCGCCGACTGTACGCCCAGCAGCGAACGCGAGGTGACTTCGCCGCCGTGCACGTCTGCCCCGAGGAGAGCGGGGACATTCCCGACCTCGACGAGGCCCGTCTGGTGATCCTGCACCCGCGCCTCACCCACGTCCGCAAGGGCGCGAGTACCTCGGCGATCGAGTTCGCCCGCAAGGCAACCGAGCAGAATGGCAACGGTCATCGCACATATCGCAACGCCGTGGTCTTTCTCTCTGCCGACACCGATCGGATGGCCGAGGTCGACAACGCTGTTCGCGACTACCTCGCCTGGTCAGCGGTGCTCGACTCGCACGACCTCGATCTGACACAGAACCAGCGCAACCAGGCAGAGGAGCGGCGCAAGCAGGCCGACCAGACCGTTGACGCCCGTCTGGTGGGTGCGTACCAATGGGCGCTGGTGCCGGACCAGCCCGACCCGAGCGCACCGTTCGTGGTGTCCGAGACCAAGGTGGAGGGGTCGTCCCCGTCACTTGCTGAGCGGGTGTCCAAGCGGCTCGGCAACGACGGCCTGCTCGCCGTCAACCTTGCTGCGCTCCGGATCAGGATGGCGATCGACAAGGTGCCGCGGATCTGGGAGAACGGTCATGTTTCGGTCGGCGAACTGTGGACGCTGTTCGCGTCGTACCCCTACATGCCTCGGCTGCGTGACCAGTCTGTGCTGACCGCTGGGGTGCTCGACCAGCCGATGCTCCTCGACGACGGCTTCGGCATCGCCGAGGCGTACGACGGTGAGCGGTACGTCGGCCTCCGCGTGGGCACTGGTCGGCTCGAGGGCATCGAGGGTTCGATCACGAACCTCACCCTGCTCGTGCGGCCGGACGTGGCCGACCAGCAGCGGGAGGCTGACCGGCGACGGGCGGGCGAACGCCGACGGGCAGAAGACCCCGACGACCCGCGCCCCGACGTGCTGCATCCGGTCGATCAGGTTTTCCCGGTCGTGCCGATCATCGAGCTCGACAAGCGCTACTTCGGGAGCAAGACCCTTGACCCCGAGCGCTACACCGTCGACTTCAAGAAGGTCTCCGACGAGGTCCTTGCGCACCTGAACGCCCAGGGCATCCGGCTGACGGTGCGGATCGAGATCGAGGCGGTCGCAGACGAAGGGTTCGACGAGGCCAAGGTGCGCACAGTGTCGGAGAACGCCACGGTGCTCAAGTTCGACCAGTCGGGCTTCGACGTCGAGTAGAGCGGTGGGTGGGACCGGGCCGTCTGCGCGACTGACGAAGAGGTCAAGCGTCCCAGCCCTCGGGCCGCCGCGACTTCGGCAGCTTGGCCACGACCATCCGGTAGGACTCGTCGACGGCCTCGAGCAGCTCGTCGTCGGGGATCGCGCCGCCGATAGCGAGGTCGTTCCAGCCGGACCGTCCGATGTAGGCCATCACCGAGGCGGCGTCCGGGTAGCGGTGCAGCCACTCGTCGGCGACCTCGCGCGTGGCGCCTGCCTTCACGCCGACCGAGTCCCGTCCGAGGAAGGCGAAGATCTTGGCCTTCTCGCCCTCACCCACCTTGATCACCGGAAGCTCGTGGTCCCAGGGGTTGTCCGGCCACGCGCCGGGCTTGGCGAGGCAGTAGGCCTGAAGCGCAGCAACGTCCACAGCCACCAACTATGTCGCACCGGCACCGGTCACACCTGCTGTACGGCGATCCCGGGCGCGAGCCGGCGGATGTCGTCGGGGTCGCTGGTGAGGACGACCGCGTCGTGGCGCAGTCCGAGGATGGCAACGTGTCCGTCCACGACGTCGGAGGCACCGGTCGCCTCGAGCAACAGTCCGACGCGGCGGGCGTCGCCGCTCGTGAGGTCGGCGACTGCGACCCCGTCGGTTCGCAGGAATGCGGCGAGGCGTGCCTGTCGTGACGGCCGACGCCATGCCTGCGCCAGGCAGCCGGACGGAACGACGGCCACTCCATCGTTGCGCAGGCTCTGACGGACGACGGCGGCGACGGCGACCCGGCCTCGTTCGATGGCGATGAGACCCCCTGTGTCGAGGACGACGGTGCTCACTGTCGGGACAGTCGATCGGTCGGCGGGGGGCCGGCGCGCCCGGCGAGGACGTCGTCGACCCAGGCACGCTCGTCCGCGGTCAGGGGACCGCCCGTCGCCTCCAGGTCGCGCTCGACCATCTCATCCCAGTCGTCGGCGTCGTCGAGTGTGCGCGCGACCGCGTGCTCGACGTACGCCGACACGCTCGGTGCCTCCCCGGCGGCCACCCGTGCCCGCACGGCGCGGAGCTTCTCGTCGTCGATCGAGATGGCGATCTTCGCCTTGGTCATACCGTTCATCATACTTCGCCGTCCACGCTCCGCAGGGTGGTGACGCCGCGACCACGGTCGGGAACCCAGTTGCCCCACGGCTCCATGTCCTCGGCGAACGGCGTCCGCCATGCCAGCGTGCTGAGCAGAGCGGTGACGAACTGGTCCATGCTCATGCCGTACACCGCCGACCGTCTCCGGAGCTCGATCTCCAGCGCCACGGGCATGCCGACGATCCCGAAGCTGACCGTCTCCACCTGTTGGCAGGTCGCGATCTCGCGCCAGATGTCCAGGTCGCGGTCGCGTTCCAGAGGATCGTGAAGAAGTTCGTCGAGCGGCGGGTATGGCGTCGCGAACAGGTCTGGGTCCTCGAGCAGCGCCAGGGAGATTGCCCGGGCGATCTCGGCCGGGCGGGTGTGCAACGAGTCGTCGGTGCCGTACCAGTACCGGTTCCGCGAGTAGAGGTCGCCGATGAACCGGCGCACGCGCTGTTGCTCGACCGGTGGAGGGAGGTCGCTCTCGTCGACGGATACCACCTCCAGACCCTGGCCGGTGATGCGCAGGCCGATGAGCTCGTACCGGCCGACGTCGGGGAGCCAACCTTGGGGACCGATCAGGACGTCCATGTCGGAGCCCGCGCGCGACACCGTTCCGCTGCCGTCGGCAAGAGGGATCGGCCGGAACTCCGCGAGGTAGAGCAGGGGCTGGACGCCGGCGCCGAGCCACAGGTCGTTTCGTCCGGCCAGCGGGGCGCGGACCCGATGGGTGAGCACGTTGCCCTCGAGCACCGACAGCACCTGGTCGACGACACCGGACGGACGGGGCACGAGCAGGACCGAAGCCTCGATCTCGCGGATCACCGCGTCCTGGTCGATAGAGCGGTCGCGCAGTTCCCGCCCCGCTCGACGGGCGAGGAGTGCGACGGATTGCGGTCCTTGGTCGAGGACGATGTTGACCAACAGGTCGTGGAGGCGGTCGTCGGTGCGGTATTCGGATTCCATAGGCCCGATCGTGCGCGTTCCTGCCGGATCCTGCTGGCGTCCTCCACAGGCCCCTACCGCACCCGGCCTCAGGCCCCCAGCGCCCGCGAGATCAGCACCTGCCGGGACGGCGCACCCGTCTTCGCTAGCAGCGCCTTGAGATGGTCCTCCGCAGTGGTCCGGGCGACGACGAGGAGCTCGGCGATCGCCCGGGTGTCGAGGCCGTGCACGGCGAGCCCGAGCACCTCGGTCTCGCGTGCGGAGAGTCCGTGGACGCGCGCGAAGAGGTCGGTCCGCTCGGCCGCTGTCGACGGTGCGATCGAGACCGCGATGTCCTCCCCCAGGCGGGCGGCGCGCACCGTGACCCAGCGGTTGCCGCCGAGGTGGACCCGGGCCGACGGCTCGCCCTCGCGGAGTCCCTGCTCGACGGCGAGGAGCGCCGCACCGACGTTGTACGCCGCCGCGGGGATCGGCGGCACCGGCTCGTCGGGCGGCAGGAGCCGGAGCAGGGCGGTCGCGGCGTCGTCGGTCTGCTGTCGCACGCTCAGGTCGCTCCGGAGCAGCACCACGCCGGCGGGGACCGGCCGCGGCGCGTCGTCCGCGCCGGAGAAGGTCCGTGCGGCGGCCGCCCGGATCCCTCGTACGACGATCGGTCGGAGCGCATCCAGCGCCCGCCGCTCGGGCGCGGTGAAGCAGGTCGACGTACGCCACAGCTCGAGCCAGCCCCAGGCGCCGTACCGGTCCTCGAAGGCGACCCTCACGACGTCGGTGACCCCGAACCTCCGCAGCCGGTCGAGCCAGGCGGCCAGGTCGGAGGTGACGTACCGCTCCCGGATGACCTCGGTCAGCTTCTCCATCGCGGCCGGCGGCACGGTGGCGTGGGGCGAGCTGCCGACCCGCGTGGCCGGGTCGGTGAGCGCGAAGACATGGGCGTCGAACGGCACGTCCGTGGCGATCGCTGCGAGGAGCCGGCTGCGCATCGGCCGGTCGGCCAGCCCGGCAGAGCAGATCCGGTCGGCGCGCGCGATCAGGTCCACCCCGTCAGGGTAGGCGCGCGGCGTCGTACCGAAGATCCCCGAGCTCGGGGATATGACCGCGGCTCCGTCGCGAGCACGCTCGGGACATGACCACAACACTGCACATCGAGAACACCGTCCACGACTTCGACAGCTGGAAGCAGGTGTTCGACAAGTTCGACCAGTTCCGCCGCGACGGCGGAGTGCGCTCCTACCGGGTCGCGCGCCACACCGACGACGGACAGCGCGTCGTCGTCGACCTGGACTTCGACACCGACGCCGCGGCCGCCAGCTTCGGCGACGCGCTCGAGAAGGTGTGGGCCACCCCGCAGTCCCGCCAGCAGCTCGTCGAGCACGCCGCCCCGGTGACCCTCGACGTGGTCGAGCAGCGGACATTCTGACCGACGGAGCGTCCGTCAGTCGTCGAACAGGCCGCGGATGTCGTCGGCGTCGATCGAGCCCCCCATGGTGCCGTCGCCGTCGATGACCTGCGCGAACAGCTCGGCCTTCCGCGCCTTGAGCGCCATCACCTTGTCCTCGATGGTGTCGGTCGCGACCAGGCGGTAGACGTGCACGTGCTTGGTCTGGCCGATCCGGTGCGCGCGGTCGACCGCCTGCGCCTCGGCGGCGGGGTTCCACCACGGGTCGAGGACGAAGACGTAGTCGGCCTCGGTGAGGGTGAGGCCGACCCCGCCGGCCTTGAGCGAGATCAGGAACACCGGCGTGTCACCGGTCCGGAACCGGTCGATGACGGCCGCGCGGTCCCGCGTCGCGCCGTCGAGGTACGTCGCCGCGATCCCCTCGGCGTCGAGCCGGCTCCGGACCCGCGCGAGGAACGACGTGAACTGGCTGAACACCAGCGCGCGGTGACCCTCCTCGCTGATCTCGGCGAGGTGGTCGACGAGCAGGTCGAGCTTGGCCGACCCCACCGCGTCGTGCGCCGGATCGACCAGCGCCGGGTCGAGGGCGAGCTGGCGCAGCTTGGTCAGGGCGCTGAAGATCGCCACCCGGTTGCGGTCGAAGTCCTCGACCAACCCGAGGATCCGCTGGCGCTCCTTGGCCAGGTGGGTGTCGTAGAGCTTGCGGTGCCTGCCGTCGAGCACCACGTCGAGGACCTGCTCCTGCTTCGGCGGCAGGTCGTCGGCGACCAGCTCCTTGGTCCGGCGCAGCAGGAACGGCCGGAGCCGCTGCCGGAACCGCGCCAGGACCTGCTGGTCGCCGCCCCGCTCGATCGGCCGCACGACACGCTCGCGGAACTGCTTGGGCCACGGGTAGAGACCGGGCACGGTGATCGACAGCAGCGCCCAGAGCTCCATCAGCCGGTTCTCGAACGGCGTGCCGGTGACGGCGAGCCGGAACGGCGCGTCGACGCCGCGGGCGGCGGCGTAGGTCTTGCTCTGGTGGTTCTTCACCTGCTGCGCCTCGTCGAGGACCAGTCCGGCCCACCGGACGCCGGCGTAGTCGGCGCTGCCCAGCCGCAGCAGGGTGTAGGTCGTCACGACGAGGTCGGAGGCTGCGGCGGTCTCCGCCACGTCGTCGGTACGACGCTCGATCACCCCGACCCGGAGCCCCGGCGCATGCCGCGCCGCCTCCTGGGCCCACGCCGAGACCACGCTCGTGGGCGCGACCACCAGGAACGGTCCGTCCTCGGGCCGGCGGGCGCGTGCGTACTGCATCAGGGCGAGGACCTGCAGCGTCTTGCCGAGCCCCATGTCGTCGGCCAGGATGCCGCCGAGCCCGTGGTCGTAGAGGAAGGCCAGCCACCAGAAGCCCTCGCGTTGGTAGGAGCGCAGCTCGGTGACCAGCCCGACCGGCTCCGGCCGCGGCAGCTCGGTCAGGTCGCGCAGCGCCCGGGCCCGCTCGACCCACTGCGCCGCCTGGGCGTCGACGAGGCCGGTGTCGGCGAGCTGCGCCCAGATGCCGAGGTCGTGCCGGCCGACCCCGATCCGGTCGCCGTCGCTCTCCCGGAGCTCGGCGGCCGCCTCGACCACCTCGCGCAGCCGGGTGAGCTCGGGCAGGTCGGTGGGGACGAACAGCCCGCTGGGCAGCACCAGGAACTCGTGGCCGAGCGTCAACGCGGCGAGCACGTCGGGGAGCGGGATCGACTCGCCCTCGACCGTCACCGTCACCGCGAGGTCGAGCCAGTCGGTGTAGTCGTCGCCCGGCTCGGGCTCGACCAGGTCGAAGCTGATCTCCGGCGCCTCGGTCGACTCGCGGAAGTCGGGCCGCTGCTCCTCGACGACCTCGACGTCCTCGAGGTCGCGCAGGAACGGCAGGTCGTGCAGCGCGAAGGCGAGGGCGTCACCGCCCGACACCGCAGCTGTGCCGAGCAGCCCGGCCGGAACCCGCTCCCGGATCGCGCGCTCCTCGGAGCGGTCGCGGACGCCCCCGAGGCGCTCGAGGCTCGACATCGGGCAGCGCTGGTCGGCGTACTGCCACTCCCAGGTGAGGGACGCCTCGGTCGACGTCTGCCAGACCACCGTCACCAGCAGCGTGGGTCGCGCGGGCTCCGGCACCACGACCGACCCGTCGGAGGACCGCACCGACAGCTGCCGGACCAGCGGCAGGATCCGCTGCCGGAACGCCTCCCGGTCGTCGTCGGGCACGACGATGGGCTCGCCGTCGAGCAGGTCGCGCACGGCGCGCGGCACCGGCCCGTCGAGCGCGGCGATCGTGAGCGCTCCGCCGTCGAGGATGCCGATCGCGGCAGGCGGCGAGCCGGCGAGGAGCACGTCCTCGCCCCGCCGCAGGGCGCCGCCGACGTCGAGCCCGAGAGTGAGCCGGGTGCTGCCGTCGACCGTGGTGAGGTCGGCGGCCAGGGCGACCGGCTCGTCGTGCAGCGCGACCGAACGAAGCGGCGGCACCGCGACGAGCTCGACCCCGGCGGCCACCGCACCGCGGAGCAGGTCGACCACCCGCGGCCCGAACGAGCCGAGCGTCGGCGGAAGCCCGGTCGAGTAGTAGCCGCGGTTGGCCTGGAGCGCGGCGTGCAGGGCGCCGACGGCGTCGGCCTGCTCCGGGGGATAGGCCCGCAGGGTGATCCCCGACGGCACGTCCGACCAGTCACCGCCGGTCTTGATCCAGTTGTCCCGGGCGCCGCGCCGCAGCGGGCGCAGCCCGATGGTCGGCCCGGTGCGGTAGAAGCGCCCGGACGCGTGGTCGAGGGTGAGCTGCAGCGCGAGCGGCGTCTGGTCCACCGCGGGCTCGGCGGTCTTGGCGACGTCGTCGACCAGCGCGGCCAGGCGGTGCTCCCAGTCGCTGCCCGGCGCGCTGTCGGTGTGACCGGTGCGGATCGACAGCGCGACCGCGGCGCCGTGCTTGCACATGGTGCGGACCGGGCAGGTGCAGAGCGTGAACAGCCAGCCCTTCGGCGCCGTACGGCTCGGACCGGTGGGGCGACCGACCTCCGCGTGCAGCTGCACGTGGTAGGGCGTCGGCCGGGTGCCGATGACGTACGCCGTCGCAGTCACCGCCCCCGGGCTGAGCTGGTTGAGCTGCGGCGGCCCGTCGAGCCGGTCGCGGTAGCCGTCGGCGCGCTCGAGCGTCTCGGGAGCGAAGTACTCCTCGAGGAACTCGTCGGTCAGCGCGGACAGGATGTTCATGGCGCGGCCATCGTGGCACGCAGTGGCGACATCACCGGGTGGTTGTCCCCAGGTGCCGGTCGGGGAAGCGGTCGACGTACGCGCGCACCGCCAGCGGCCGCCTGCTGCGGTAGCCCACCGGGAGCCACAGGTCGCCGATCGTGGAGAGGTAGACGATCTGCCAGCGGTAGAAGCCGCGGAACGCCGCAGGGTCCGCGCGGAGGATCGACGCGTAGGCCTGCACGCCGTCGACGTAGCCGGGGTGGTTGTTGTAGGAGTACAGCGCGCTGTCGATGCCGGCGTCGGTGTCTCCGCCGTTCGAGGCGAGGTAGCGCGCCGCGGAGAGGATCGCGTCGTGCGGGTCGTTGATGTCGCCCTCGCCCCATGCCGCCCACGTCGACGGGATGAACTGCATCGGTCCCTGCGCCCCGGCGACGGAGAAGCCGCGGATCTTGCCGAGCCCTGTCTCGACCAGGTTGATCGCGGCCAGCACCTCCCACTCCACGCCGAAGGTGCGCTCGCCCTCGCGGTAGAACGCCAGCAGGTCCTTCTCCGGCGCCGACGGGATGATCCGCCACGGCGGCACCTCGTCGGACAGGGTCGTGACGATGCTCCGGAAGGACTGCCGCGCCGTCACGTGCGCGCGGACGGTCTCCCGGTAGCGCCGGGGGACCGCCCGGAGCACGGGCTGCTGCCACGTCGGCGTCCGGGCCAGCTGACGGTAGAGGAGCTGGGTCTCGAAGGCGGCGTCGCCCGCGGTCGCCTCGGGCGTGGCCGGGTCGCGCACGGCGTCCTCGGCCGCCACGAGGCGCTCGGCGAGGCCGGCGGCGGTCCTGGCCGGTTGCGTCGGTCGGTGCGTAGGAGGCGTGCGGTCGCGGGCTTCGACGGCGCCCGTCGCACCCCCTGCGTCCGGGGACGTACCCGTCTCCGAGCACCCCGTCACCAGCAGGAGTACGGCGCCCGCCCCCGCGGAGCGCCGGAGCTGCCGCGCGAGCCGTCCAGTCACTCGTGCCGTCACTCGTCCCGCTCGCCACCGGGGACCCAGAGCACGTCGCCGTGCTCCCGGTTCGCGTACCTGGCCAGGATGAACAGCAGGTCGGAGAGCCGGTTGAGGTAGGTGATCGCGAGCACGTTCATCGTCTCCGCGTGCACCCCGTGCGCCGCCCACGCCGCCCGCTCGGCACGTCGTGCGACGGTCCGGGCGACGTGCAGGTGGGCCGCGGCCGGCGTACCGCCGTTGAGGATGAAGGACCGCAGGTTCGGGAGCTGCTCGTTGTAGTGGTCGCACCAGCCCTCGAGCCGGTCGACGTAGTCCTGCTCGATCCGCAGCGGCGGGTAGGCCGGCGACTCGGAGATCGGGTTGCACAGGTCGGCGCCCACGTCGAAGAGGTCGTTCTGGACGTGGGTGAGCACCCGCACCACGTCCTCGTCGAGGCCGCCCGTGGCGATCGCGACGCCGACCTGGGCGTTCGTCTCGTCGACGTCGGCGTACGCCGCGAGCCGCAGGTCGTTCTTCGAGGTCACGCTCATGTCGCCGAGCCGGGTCTGGCCGGCGTCGCCGGTCCGGGTGTAGATGCGGGTGAGGTTGACCATGGGTCCACGCTAGCCGCGGGAGGAGTGTGAGCGGCGACACACCGGAACTAGTTCACGTCGACATGCAACCGAAACGGCCTGCAACGCGTCATGGTGGGTAACAGATACTCGACGGCTCGGGTCGAGGGCGCACGGGAGGCGATGCACGATGGACATCACGACCGACGGCCGGATTCTGGTGCTCTGCGGAGGATTCGACGTCCGGAGCACGGCCGAGGTGCGCAACGCCATCGACGAGCACCTGCGCTCGTTCGCCGGCGATGTCACGCTCGACATCACGCGGGTCGACACTGTCGACGTCACCGCGCTCAAGGTCATCGCCGCTGCCAGCCGCCGGGCCAACCGCGCCCGCCGCCACCTCCTGCTGCGCGGCGCCTGCCCCGCCGTCCGCCGGATGCTCCACCTGACACATCTGATCCGCGTCGTTGAGCTCGAGCGGGAGCCGGTCGCGGTCTGATCCGCACGTCCCTGGCTCGGCGGGTGTGCACTATCGCACATGCCCAACCCGTTACCTACGGGTAAACGAAACCCTACGCTTCGACCCATGAGCGAGATCCCGCAGAAGGACCGTCCGTGGGTGATGCGTACCTACGCCGGCCACTCCACCGCCGAGGCGTCCAACGCGCTGTACCGCACCAACCTCGCGAAGGGGCAGACCGGCCTCTCGGTCGCGTTCGACCTGCCGACGCAGACGGGCTACGACCCGGACAGCCCGCTCGCGCGCGGAGAGGTCGGCAAGGTCGGCGTACCCGTGCCGCACCTGGGGGAGATGCGCAAGCTCTTCAAGGACATCCCGCTCACCGGGATGAACACCTCGATGACGATCAACGCCACCGCGATGTGGCTGCTGGCTTTGTATCAGGTCGTCGCCGAGGAGCAGGCTGGAGCAGTTCCTGGGGGTGACCTGACGCCGGAGGAGGTCGCCGGGCAGCTCGCCGGCACCACCCAGAACGACATCATCAAGGAGTACCTCTCCCGCGGGACCTACGTCTTCCCGCCCGAGCACTCCCTGCGGCTGATCGCCGACATGATCTCCTACACGGTCCACCAGATCCCCAAGTGGAACCCGATCAACATCTGCAGCTACCACCTCCAGGAGGCCGGCGCCACGCCGACGCAGGAGCTCGCCTACGCCCTGTGCACCGCCATCGCCGTCCTCGACCAGGTGAAGAGCTCCGGGCAGGTCGACGACGCCGACTTCGAGAAGGTCGTCGGCCGGATCTCGTTCTTCGTCAACGCCGGCGTCCGGTTCGTCGAGGAGACGTGCAAGATGCGCGCCTTCAACCAGCTCTGGGACGAGATCACCCGTGAGCGGTACGGCGTCCAGGACCCGAAGATGCGCCGCTTCCGGTACGGCGTCCAGGTCAACTCCCTGGGACTCACCGAGGCGCAGCCCGAGAACAACGTGCAGCGGATCGTGCTCGAGATGCTCGGCGTGACCCTGTCCAAGAACGCCCGCGCCCGCGCCGTACAGCTGCCCGCGTGGAACGAGGCGCTGGGCCTGCCCCGGCCGTGGGACCAGCAGTGGTCGCTGCGGCTGCAGCAGGTGCTGGCCTTCGAGTCCGACCTGTTGGAGTACGACGACATCTTCGACGGCTCCCACGTGATCGAGGCGAAGGTCGCCGAGCTGGTCGCCGGTGCGAAGGCCGAGATCGACCGCGTCCAGGCGATGGGCGGCGCGATCGCTGCCGTCGACTCCGGCTACATGAAGCAGGAGCTTGTCTCCGCCCACGCCGCCCGGCGGGGGCGGATCGAGTCGGGCGACGAGATCATCGTGGGCGTCAACAAGTTCGAGACGACCGAGCCGAGCCCGCTGACCGCGGACCTCGACAAGGCGATCATGGCCTCCGACCCGGAGGCCGAGAAGGCCGCGCTCGCCTCGGTCGAGGCGTGGAAGGCGCAGCGCGACGAGGCCGAGGTGGCTGCGGCGCTGGCCCGGGTCGCCGAGGACGCGAAGAGCGGCGTCAACCTGATGGCCGCCACCCTGGCCGCCGCGCGAGCCGGCGCCACGACGGGGGAGTGGGCCGGTGTGCTGCGCGAGGTCTTCGGCGAGTTCCGGGCACCCACCGGCGTGAGCGGCGCGGTCGGCGTGGCCGACGCCGGCGCCGAGCTGACCGCGGTCCGCGAGGCCGTGAAGAGGACCGGTGCCGACCTCGCCGGTCACGACGGCGGGCGGCTCCGGCTCCTCGTCGGGAAGCCGGGGCTCGACGGACACTCCAACGGCGCCGAGCAGGTCGCCGTCCGCGCCCGGGACGCCGGCTTCGAGGTCATCTACCAGGGCATCCGGCTCACCCCGGAGCAGATCGTCGCGGCGGCTGTCGCCGAGGACGTGCACTGCGTGGGCCTGTCGATCCTGTCCGGCTCGCACATGGAGCTCGTGCCGGCCGTCCTCGACGGCCTCAAGGCGCAGGGGATGGCGGACGTCCCCGTCGTCGTCGGCGGCATCATCCCCGAGTCCGACGGCAGGCGGCTGATGGAGCTCGGTGTGGCGGCTGTCTACACACCGAAGGACTTCGGGCTCACCGAGATCATGGGCGGCATCGTGGATGTGATTCGCAAGGCCAACGAGCTCGACTGAGCCCGACCGAAGTGTCGTCGCTCAGGTCGTCCAGCGGGCTTGGGTGATCTCGGCGGCGGCGCCGTGGACCACCCAAGTGGTCCGGTAGTCCCGATCGCGGACGCCGACCGCCAGCCAGGCGTCGGGGGAATACTGAGTCACCGCGCGACGGAGGCCGCGGATCATCGGCCAGAGCATCGGTCGCAGCCGGCGCTGCGTCAGCTGGTCCGGCGGCAGCGGGCGGTCGGGGTCCAGCTGGACCACCAGGTAGTCGCCCTCACCCTTCGTCACGAGACTGTCGGGGCTCGGGTCCAGGGTGAGGGCCCGGACCCGGTATCCCTCGGGGGAGGCGGTTGCGGTGACCATGGCGCGCCACGCCGCAGTCTCCTCGACGGTGACGCCGTCGTAGAAGTGGGCCTCGGCGGCGACGCCGGCGAACTGCGCGTGGTGCACGTCGGTCAGGTCCATGACGGCGATGGTGTCCGCGGCGTCGGCGACCACTGTCGGGCCTCCGTCGACCGCGACCGCCAGGCGGACAGGGTCGATGTCGGCGATTCCGATCGTGCCCGGTACGTCGGCAGCCCGAGCTTCAGGAGCAGGTCGGCCAGCTCCTCCTCGTCGCCGCCCTCGTAGTCGGCGTGCGCGATGCCGAGCGTGACCGTGGGTGAAGCGACGAGGTCGGCCTCGACCTCGTCGGCGCTGTCGTCCAGCTCGTGGAGCACGTCCTCGACCTGGTCGGCGGACGCATCCTCGTGGAGCGTCGCACGCACGACGTAGTAGTCCGAGTCGTCGACGAACTCGACCTCGGCATGGGTGACGCGAGGCATGTCCTCGAGGATCGACACCAGCGCGGTCGCGCGCTGCTCGGGCGTCTCCCCGGTCACGCCGGTCGCCTCCGTGACCTCGGAGCAGGACGTGGCGGTGAGGAGCACAGCGACCGCGACGGCCGTCGCCCGCGCTCTCATCCCGCGGCGATGACAGCCGCGACCGACTCCGGATCGCGGCCGACGACGGTGGTGCCGTCGCCGGCGGTGAGGATCGGTCGCTGGATGAGCTTCGGGTTCTCGCTCATCAGCGTGAGCCACTGCCCTCGGTGGTCCGGGTCCTTCGGCGGCAGGTCGAGCTCCAGCTTCCGGGCGTCGGCCGTCCGCGCGACGTCCCACGGCTCGAGCCCGAGCCGGGAGAGGACGTCCTCGAGGTCGGCGACGGTCGGCGGGTCGTCGAGGTAGCGGCGCACCGTGTAGTCGGCGCCCGCCGCGTCGAGCTCGCTCACGGCGGTGCGGCACTTGGAGCAGGCGGGGTTCAGCCAGATCTCGATCACGGGGCGACCCTAACCGCCGGGGGTCGACAGGTGAGATCCCCCTCACGGTTGAGGTGAGGCAACCCTTATCGCCGTACACTTCTTGACGTGGGCAAGGGCAAGAAGCAGAAGCTGCCGAAGACGAAGTGCTGCGTCTCGAAGTCGAAGTGCGGCCGCTGCCCCCTGCGCATGCTCAAGGAGGGCACCCTGCCCGACGGCCTCACGGTCAAGAAGCGGGTGCTCGTGACCACCGACGGCAAGAAGGTCACCAAGAAGCGGCTGCAGAAGGCGGCCTGACCCGCGTCGGCGGGCACCACTACGCTGACGGCCATGGCAGCCACCCGTTTCACCGACCAGCTCAACGTCCAGATCGGCAACGAGCTCGCCGCGCACAACCAGTACCTCGCGTGCGCGGTCCACTACGACGCTCTGACGATGCCGCAGATGGCCGCGCTGTTCTACGCGCAGGCGATGGAAGAGCGCCAGCACGCGATGATGATGGTGCAGTACCTCCTCGACACCGACGCCGCGGTGCGGATCCCGGGCGTCGAGGCGCCGCTGGCCGAGTTCGTCGACGTCGTCGCGCCGGTCCAGCTCGCGCTCGACCAGGAGGGGCGCGTGACCGAGCAGATCAACGACCTGCTGCGGATCGCCCGCGAGGAGAACGACTTCGCCTCCGAGCAGTTCATGCAGTGGTTCATCAAGGAGCAGGTCGAGGAGATGGCGTCGATGAGCGACCTCCTCGCCGTCGTCACCCGGAGCAAGGACGACATCAACGACATCGAGCAGTGGGTCGCCCGTGAGGAGAACGGCGGCGAGCCCGACCCGACGGCGCCGCGGGCGTTCGGCGGCTGAGCGGAGCGGACCCATGGCCCGGGTGATCGTCGTCGGCGCGGGGGTCATCGGGCTGACCTGCGCCGTGCGGCTTGCCGAGGCCGGCCACCGGGTCGACGTGGTCGCGCGCGACCAGCCGCTGGAGACGACCTCGGCGGTCGCCGCGGCGCTCTGGTACCCCTACCTCGCCGAGCCGCGGGAGCAGGTCATCGGCTGGTCCGTGCGCTCGCTGGAGGTCTTCACCGCCCTGGCTGAGGACCCGGCGACGGGAGTCAGGCTGCGGGACGGGTCCGAGGTGCACGCGGAGTCGGTCGGCGACCCGGGATGGCGCAGCGTCGTACCCTCCCTGGCGCGGGAGACCCGACTGCCCGAGGGGTACGCCGACGGCTGGTCCTTCACCGCGCCCGTCATCGAGATGCCCGTCTACCTGCCGTGGCTCGCGGGCCGGCTCGCCGACCTCGGCGGCACCGTCACCCGGCTCAACCTGTCGTCGCTCCCACCGACCGCGACGGAGGAGGCCGGGGCGGCCGACGTGGTCATCGACTGCGCCGGGCTCGGTGCGCGGCTCTTCGCCGGGGACCTCTCGGTCGAGCCGGTGCGCGGCCAGGTCGTCGTCGTCGAGCAGGTGGGGCTCGAGCGGTGGTGGCTGGCTCCGTGCGACGACGGAGGTCCGACGTACGTCGTACCGCGCTCCCACGACATCGTCGTCGGTGGCACCGAGGAGCCGGGGGACTGGAGCCGGACGCCCGACCCTGCGGTCGCCGACGACATCCTGCGACGCGCGTCCCGCCTCGTGCCGGCGCTCGCGGGAGCGCGGGTGCTCCGGCACAAGGTCGGCCTGCGCCCGGCGCGGCCGGCCGTGCGGGTCGAACGGGTGGGCGACGTGGTGCACTGCTACGGCCACGGCGGGTCCGGCGTGACCCTCAGCTGGGGCTGCGCCGACGAGGTCGCGGCGCTCGTCGGGTCCGCCCGTTAGCGCGTGCGCGTGACGCGGCGCACGTAGAGCGAGCGGGCGACGATGCCGCCGATCGCCGCCCCGGCAAGCGCACCGATCAGCAGCGCGACGTCGCTGGCGGCGAGGCTGCCGACAAGGAGGCCGAGGACGCAGCCGACGATCACGAGGATCACCAGTGCGGCGTTGGCGAACATCTCGCCGAGGAACAAGGCGCTGAACGACGGCGCGGGCGCGGTGGGTGCCGCCGACCCGGGTGCGGGCACCGGAGCTTCCGCGCGGGCGGGACGGGCTGCGGCGAGAGGGATCGCCTTCACCACCGCCGCCGCGGGCAGCCGGCCGTAGACGTGCGGGAAGGTCTCGCTGCTGCCGGGCTCGCCCGGCTCGTCCACGACGGGTACGTCGAGCAGCGCGGTGTCGATCTGGAGCAGCACCAGCGGCTCGGTGGCATCGGCGTAGATCGCGTCGCGGACCTTGGTCCACTGGTCTCCCCGGCTGCAGTGGATGAACCCCACGTCGGCCAGGGAACGGCCAAGCGTCGAGACCGTATAGGTGCCGGTGGCCCGGGCGTCCTCCCAGTCATCAGCGAGCGCGATGTGGAAGATCGTCGCCATCAGAACAGCCGGTCGGTCGGGTCGTCGAGGCCGCGCAAGGCGTCGTAGTCGACCACCGCGCAGGCGATGCCGCGGTCGCCGGCCAGGACCCGCGCCTGGGGCTTGATCTCCTGCGCGGCGAAGATCCCGCGCACCGGCGCGAGGAGCGGGTCGCGGTTGAGGAGCTCGAGGTAGCGGGTCAGCTGCTCGACGCCGTCGATCTCGCCGCGGCGCTTGATCTCGACAGCGACGCTCACGCCGTCGGCGTCCTTGCACATCAGGTCGACGGGACCGATCGCGGTGGGGTACTCGCGCCGTACCAGCGCCAGCCCGGGGGACAACGTCGCCGGGTGGTCGGCGAGCAGTTCCTGCAGGTGCTTCTCGACGCCGTCCTTCTGCAGGCCGGGGTCTAGTCCGAGGTCGTGCGATGAGTCATGCACAATCTCCTCGATGAGGATCCGCAGCGTGTCCGGCGCCGCTCCTTTGCTCGCCTTGGCGGTGACCGTCCACTCGATGGTGCCGTCGTCGGTGGTGCCCTCGCGGACGGTGCACGGCGGCGACATCCAGTTCAGCGGCTTGTAGGAGCCGCCGTCGGAGTGGACGAGCACGGAGCCGTCGGACTTGAGCATCACCACCCGCGTCGCCATCGGCAGGTGGGCGGTCAGGCGGCCGGCGTAGTCGACCTGGCAGCGCGCGACGACGAGTCTCACGAGGGGCGAATCTACAGTGACCCCGTGCGCATCGAGGAGGGCCGTCCCTGGTGGCGGCGCGACGGTGCCGCCTGGCTGCTGTTGGTCCGCGTCCAGCCCGGCGCGTCGCGGACCGAGGTCGTGGGGGAGTACGGCGACCAGCTGCGGATCCGTCTCGCCGCGCCACCCGTGGACGGCAAGGCCAACGCCGCCCTGGAGAAGTACGTCGCCGCCGAGCTCGGTCTGGCGCGGGCCGCTGTGACGGTCCTCCGCGGGCACACCTCGCGCTCGAAAGTGCTCCGGATCGAGCCGTGAGCTGCCGCGGCCGATGTGACGGCGAAGTGTGACGAACGTCCCGTCCAGCACTGTTACCGGGCAGTAGTCGCGGCGGCCCGTCGATGCCACACTGCCGCCATGACGACTTCTGCCGAGCAGATCTTCAGCACCCTGGTCCTGCCGTACCTGAACCACGCGGTGCGCATGTACGAGGCTTCCTACGCCTCGGCGCCCGACATCGACGCCGCGATGCGGTTCGGCTGCGGCTACCCGAAGGGCCCGCTGACCGTCATCGACGAGCTCGGTGCCGCGTCGGTGCGCGACCAGCTCGCCGCGCGCCACGCCGAGACCGGCGACAACCTGCACAAGCCTGCCGACCTCCTCGAGAAGCTGGCGACGGAGGGCCGCAGCTTCGCCGAGGAGGGAGCCGCCGGCGACTCGGCCGCACCCGAGCTCCGGCACGACATCGCCAAGGTCGGCGTCGTCGGCACCGGCACGATGGCATCCGGCATCGCCCAGGTCTTCGCCCAGGCCGGCTACGACGTCGTCTTCATCGGTCGCAGCCAGGACAAGCTCGACGGCGTGCTCGGCTACATCACCAAGAACCTCGACCGCGCGATCTCCCGCGGCAAGCTCGACGAGGACGGCAAGTCCTCGGTGCTCGACCGCCTCATCGGTGCCACGGAGCGCGAGGCGCTGGGCGACGTCGACATCGTCGTCGAGGCGATCGCCGAGGACCTCGACATCAAGACCGAGCTCTACCGGGACCTCGACCGGATCTGCAAGCCCGGCGCCATCCTCGCGACGACCACCTCCTCGCTCCCGATCACCACGCTCGGCGAGGCCACGTCGCGCCCCGAGGCCGTCATCGGCATGCACTTCTTCAACCCGGCTCCGGTGATGAAGCTGGTCGAGGTGGTCACGACCGAGGCCACCGGCGCCGACGTCGACGAGACCGTCAAGGCGCTGTGCGCAGGAGTCGGCAAGGTCGCGGTCTCCTGCGGCGACCGCTCCGGATTCATCGTCAACTGCCTGCTCTTCCCCTACCTCAACGACGCGGTCACGCTGTCGGAGTCGGGCGTGGAGCTGACCGCGATCGACGAGGCGATCAAGGAGCAGGCCGGCTTCCCGATGGGCCCGTTCGAGCTGCTCGACGTGGTCGGCAACGACGTGTCACTGGCGATCCAGAAGGAGCTGTACGCCGAGTTCGGCGAGCCCGGATTCGCCCCGGCCCCGACCCTGGTCGCCAAGGTCGAGGCCGGCGAGCTGGGGCGGAAGACCAAGTTGGGCTTCCACGTCTACAG
Organism: uncultured Actinomycetota bacterium; assembly: GCA_963830735.1. GTDB lineage: Bacteria > Actinomycetota > Actinomycetes > Propionibacteriales > Nocardioidaceae > Nocardioides. Next base: position 1,870,544 of record CAWHNG010000002.1, on the reverse strand, counting down.
CTGAGTCAGCCGTAGACGTGACAACGGCCCCGCATCGGTTGTCGATGCGGGGCCGTCGTCTTGTGTGGACCGGCTGGTCAGCGGCGCCGGGTGGTGCAGACGTAGGCGACGCCGACGGTGCCGGGAACGCCCTTCAGCTTGCGCTTGGCCGCGCGGACGGCCGGACGCTTGTTGTACCGGATCGCGGACGCGATGCCGGTGACCTGGCCGTTCGCGACCTTGACCGCGGTGGCGGCGCATCCGTTCCTCACCCATGCCGAGATCCGGCACCGGGCCTGGATCCCGGCGTTGACTCCGGCGTTGCGGCACTTCCGCAAGGCGACCCGCTTCGCGCCGACCTTGCTCTTCTTGTCGTTGGCGATGTACGCCGTGATGGAGCCGAGGTTGACGGCGATTGCGCCGAAGCACTGGCCCTTTCGCCACGCGCACCCGCCCAGGCGGGCGTTGGTGGCGTTGTCGGCTGCGGCGATGTCGCCGCCGGTGGACGGCGGTGCCGGCGTAGGCCGGGCCGAGGCGGAGCCCGACGAGGCGGCCAGCAGCGTGCCGGTCAGCAGCAGCGCAGCAACGGCGGCCAGCATCAGTCGAAGGAACGAGGTGAGGTTTCGCATATGTTCTCTCCCAGAGATGGAACGAATGACGGGGCACATCCTGCCCCGCGATCCGGCGACTAACCATCACCGGGTCCGCGTCGGAGCAGCGGGGCGCCTAGCCGGGAGCGCGGCAGGTACGCGCGGCGGCACTAGCCTGACCCGGGTGACCCTCCATACGCTCGGGCTCGGCGACCACGGCAGCCCGGTGGTGTTCCTGCACGGCCTCTTCGGTCAGGGCCGCAACTGGAGCACGATCGGCAACGCGCTGGCCGAGGAGCACCGGGTGCTCCTCGTCGACCTGCCGCACCACGGTCGATCGCCGTGGAGCGACCGGTTCGACTTCGGCGAGGTCGTCGGCCAGGTGGCGGAACTGTTGTCGGCGGAGGACCCGGTGACCCTGGTCGGGCACTCGCTGGGCGGCAAGGTGGCGATGCTGCTCGCGCTACTGCGCCCGGAGCTGGTCAGCCGGCTCTGCGTCGTCGACATGTCGCCGGTCAGCTACCCGCGCTCGCGGGGGTTCGTCGACTACATCGCGGCGATGAAGGCCCTCGACCTGGCCGCGGTGCACCGGCGCCAGGACGCCGACGCCCTGCTGGCAGCGGACGTTCCCGACGCCGGCGTACGCGCCTTCCTGCTGCAGAACCTCCGCAACGACGACTCCGGCTGGCGCTGGCAGATGAACCTCGACGTCCTCGAGCAGGACCTCGACACGATCGCGGAGTGGCCCGAGGCGCTCGTCGAGGGCGCGGAGCCGTACCCGGGCCCGGTGATGTGGCTCGCAGGCGGGCGGTCCGACTACGTCCGCGACGAGTACGCCGACGCCATGCTCCGTTGGTTCCCTCGCACCCGCCGCGTGACGGTCAAGGCGGCCGGGCACTGGGTCCATGCGGAGCAGCCGGCGGTCGTCATCGAGGCGCTGCGGCAGTTCGTGGATCAGCCTGCCGAGGCCTGACGCGCGCGGTACGCGGCGACGGCGTTGCGGTTGCCGCAGGCGACCGAGCAGAACCGCCGCGAGCGGTTGCGGGACAGGTCGAGCACGAGGCCTTCGCAGTCGTCGTCGGCGCAGATGCCGAGCCGGCTCATCTCGTCGGCGCGGACGACGTCGATCATCGCCATCGCGGTCTCGACGATGATCCGCTCGGCGAGCGGCCGGTCGGGCGCGACGGCGTGGAGGTGCCAGTCGAAGCCGTCGTGGCGCGCGAGCTGGGGGAGCGCCGCGGCCTCGCGGAGCATCGTGTTGACGAACCCGACCGCGTCGTCGCGGTCGGCGGTGAGCAGGTCGCGCAGCTGCGGGAGGATCCGGCGAACGTCGTCGACCTCGGCCTGGTCGCCGTCGTGGCGGCCCGTGTAGCCGAAGTCGGTGAGGAACTCGTCGAGCTGGTCCGGCGTGCTGAGGGTGACCGGCTCGAGGTCGGAGTTGACGAGCGTGACGGCAGCCTGGAGGGCCATCGCGGTGTCATGGGCGAATACCACATTGACAGGTTACTGCACGCCTCAGTAGTGTCATGATCCATGACGGCGTTGACTCATGACGGCGCGGATGTCGCGCAGCCGACGCCGGGCGCTCGCACGACCGCGGGCATCGGTCTCGCGCTCGTCTCCGCCGTCGCGTTCGCCCTCTCGGGCGCACTCGCCCGCCCACTGCTCGACAGCGGCTGGAGCGCGGGCGCCGTCGTCCTGATCCGGATCGGCCTCGGTGCGCTGGTCGTGGTCCCGTTCGGCGTGGTCTCGCTGCGCGGCCGCTGGGACCTGGTCCGGGCCAACCTGCGCCTGATCGGCCTCTACGGCGCTCTCGCCGTCGCGGGTGCGCAGTTCTGCTACTTCTCCGCGGTGCAGACGATGGACGTAGGTCCGGCGCTGCTCATCGAGTACACGGCGCCCGCGGCCGTCGTGGGATGGCTGTGGCTGAGGCAGGGTCAGCGGCCCGCTCCGCTGACGCTCGGCGGCGCCGCGCTCGCCGCGGTCGGCCTGCTCCTGGTCCTCGATCTCTTCTCGGGGGCCGAGTTCGACGCGGTCGGCGCAGGATGGGGTCTCGCCGCGATGGTCGGTGCGGCGTCGTACTTCCTCATCTCGGCCGACGACAGCACCGGACTGCCGCCTCTCGCCCTCGCGGCCGGCGGCCTGCTGGTCGGCGGCCTCGCTCTCGGGTTCCTCGGACTGGTCGGCGCCATGCCCCTGCGGGCGACGACCACGTCGGTGACGTACGCCGGCGCCGAGGTCGCCTGGTGGGTGCCCCTCGTGGTGCTCGGCCTGGTGACCGCAGCGCTCGCCTACGTCTCCGGCATCGCAGCCAGCCGGGCTCTCGGGTCCCGGCTGGCCTCGTTCGTCGCGCTGAGCGAGGTCGTCGCCGGCGTGGTCTGGGCGTGGCTGCTCGTGGGTCAGCTGCCGGCGCCGGTGCAGTTCCTCGGCGGGTTCCTGATCCTCGCGGGCGTCGTCGGCGTCAAGCTCGGCGAGCGCGAGGTCGTCAGTCCCGTTCCGGTCTAGGAACCTCGGCGTCCGGATCGTGCTGGGCGACGTGGCTCTGCCGCGTCAGCAGCGTCGAGACCGCGAGGGTGAGGTCGGTGGCGGCCCGGTCCTGCTGCGGATCGACCCAGACGTCCTTCCAGGTCAGCCGGCCGTCCAGGACCCGGCGACGCAGCGAGCGCCAGCCGAGCGGGGCGTCCTCCTGCCCGGACAGCTCGTCGTAGAGCCGGAGGATCTCGGGGTCCAGCTCCTCCCGGCGCTCCTGGGCCTGCCACCGGTCGAGCCGGTCGGAGATCCGGTCGAGCGCCACCGCGAGGGTCCGGTCGACGGCATGGCTCTGCATGGCGAGCAGGTCGGGCTCGGGGTCGTCGTGCGCGGCGGAGTCGCCGCCCGAGGCGTCGTACGTCATGACGTCAGGCTCTCGAGGTCGTCGAGCGCGGTGTCGAGGCTGCTCTCCTCGCTGCCGCCGTCCTCGTCGCCGAAGGTGGAGATCTGGTCGAGCTTCGCCTGGATCGCGTCGATGTTGGCCGACAGGTCACCGAGGGACCCGCCGGGGTCGGCGTTCGGGAGGTCCCTCACGGCGTCGATGATCTGCTGGAACTGCTCGAGCCGCTGGGCCGCGACGTCGGCGAAGTTCTTGACCTCCTCGACGAGCGCGAAGCACTCGTCGAACATCGCGCGGATCTCCTCGATCTCGGTGATGTAGTAGTCGAGGATGCCCGTGCCGTGCTGGATCAGGTCCCACGCGAGTGAGATCCAACCGGCCGGCCCGGCGAACTTGCTGCCGAGCTTGGCGACCAGCTTGCTGAGCCGCTGGGTGACCTTGACCATCACCTTCTCGACGACGACCGCGATCTGCTCCGACTTCGTCGCGATCCACTCGAACGCGTGCTTGCCGGTGCCGATGCCGAAGCCGACCGCCTTCATCACGATGTCGTAGGCGCCCATCTGGGCGATCAGGCCGAGGCCGCCCTGGCCCTTGAGGGCCAGCGGGATCTTGGCGCCGAGCAGGGTGAAGTTGCCGCCCCACTCGCTCATCGCGTGGTGCACCTGCGTGCAGGCGTTGGCGTTGCGGCGGATCTTCCGGTAGTCGCCTGCGAGCGGGTAGATGACGACCTCCCGCAGGGTCACCGTCGGCAACGGGCTGATCTCGCCGAGGCTGACCTCGCCGAAGATGCCGAGGATGTCGTTGGCCTTGTCGACCGCCCAGTTGATCCCCTCGATCGCGGTGTTGATCGTGTCGCGCGCCTCGTCCCAGATCCCCGCGGCGCCCTCGAAGAGCTTGTCGTGCTTGAGCTCGGAGCCGCCGAGCTCCGGCTCCTCGAGGTGCACGTTGACCGGGTCGAGCGGGAACAGCTCCGGGACCTCGACCGTGACGTCCGGGTACCTCTTGCTGCCCGGCACGATCGGGTTCTGGTTGAACTCGTTGCCGACGACGCCGTCCAGCAGGTCGATGTCGTGCGCCGTCGTCCGGATCGCGCTCTCCACGTTGCCCCAGCGTTCGGAGAAGAACGACTGCGTGTCGGTGAAGTAGCCGGCGATGGTCGGCATCATGTCGCCGATCGGCTTCAGCGCGCAGCTGTCGTAGTCGAAGCCCTCGGCGCTGCAGACCCAGGTGGTGAAGAAGTCGCGGATCTCGATGGACTGCGTCTCGATCTGGTCAAGGTTCGTGTAGAGCCGGTTGAGGTTTCCCCAGTCGATCTCAAGGTCGATGGCCATGAGTGTGTGCAGTCCTCCGAGTGTGGTGGGCGCCGGTTGACGACCAGAGTGCCCACGTGACGCCTCGACAAACTTCTCTGCGACGTGGTGCAACAACTGTCGTCGTCGGGGCGTGAGTTGTGCGTGGATGTGGTCGTGGGAGAGCGGGAGACGGCAGCGGCGCCGGGCTTCGACGAGTGGGTCGGGGCCCGGGTCACGGCGCTGGTGCGCTTCGCCTACCTCGTGACCGGCTCACAGCACGCCGCCGAGGACGCGGTGCAGTCGGCGCTGGTCGCCGCGTGCGAGAAGTGGTCGCGGGTCAGCGGGAGCGAGGACCCGGACTCCTACGTCCGCCGGATGGTGGTCAACGCCCACATCTCGGCCTGGCGGAGGTCCGGGCGGCGCGAGTCGCCGTTCGCCGAGATCCGGGCACGGTCGGCCGACGACCCGGCCGACGAGGTCGGGCGGAACGACGCCGTGTGGCGGATGTGTACGGCGCTGCCGCCGCAGCAGCGGGCCGCCGTCGTGCTGCGCTACTACGAGGACCTCGAGTACGCCGAGATCGCGGCGATCCTCGGGGTCGCCGAGGTCACCGCGCGGTCCCACGTCCACCGGGCACTCGCTGCGCTGCGCCGCGAGGTCGAGGCGGACCGAGCAGGGTCGGAGGATTCGTGATGGACGAGCAGGACCTGGAGCGGATGCTGCGGGACGGGCTGGAGGCCCGGGCCGCGGACGCGGACGTGTCGCCGCCCGTCGTGGCGCGCGCTCGCGCTGCGGTGGGCCGGCGGCGTCGTACCCGATGGACGGTGGGGGTGGCCGCGGCGGCCGCCGTCGTGGTGGCCGGAGGAGTCGCGGTGGCGGCGGTCCAGGGCGAGGACCCACCCCCCGGCAGGGACCGGGAGGTCGCGGACACCGGGGAGGTGCCGCAGGACTGGCGCACGGAGCACTGGGGCGACCTGGCCGTGGACGTCCCCGCCGGGTGGGGGTACGGCGGCGCACCGGTCGATGGGTCGGCCTGCTATCCCGAGGCGGCGGTCGGCCCGGACGGGGCGCACGTCGACGAGCCCACGCTTGGCTGGGTGGGCCGTCCGGTGGCTCTCACCGACGTCTGCGCGGCCTACCCGTGGATCGAGGACTCGCCCCAGGAGGAGCCGGCGGCGCCGTACGTCTGGCTGGGAGCGGAGGTCGAGACCGGGACGGTGCGCTACGCCGACGGCTTCGTCCAGGAGACGGTCGCGACGCACGGCACCACCCTGACCGTCGGCAGCGACGACGCCGCGCTGCGGCAGCGGATCCTCGACTCCGCGAGGGGCGGCGAGACCTGCCTGTCGGAGATCGCGGTCGGCGGTGACATCAGCCACGACCCGGCGACAGATCCCCGTGCGCGGGCGGCCGGGGTGAACGTCTGTGCCTACCGGGCAGACGACGTCGGGAGCGGGACCGCGACGCTGACCTACGCCGCCCGGCTCGGCCGGAGCGCCGCCAGGGCGTACCTGCGGGCGCTCGAGGGCGGGAAGGAGCGCGACGCGTGCCCGACGGTCGACTACGTCGAGACCGACTGGGTCGTGCTCGAGATCGTCGACGCCGACGGTGGTGTGCTGCGGCAGGACGTCGTGCACCTCGCGTGTCCGGGGATCGAGGTCGGGGTGCCGTCGCTGCTCGGCGACACGCGGATCCCGCTCACGGAGCCGATGATCACGCCGTGGGCGGTGGGCGGCATCCCCGCCGTCGTGCACTCCGACGGAACCGAGCCCTGGGGTTACGAGTACTTCATCGGCCCGCAGGGCTGAGCCGAGCGGTGCGCGGCTAGCGGATGTCCTGGCGGCGGACCACGACCTCGCGGATGATCAGCAGGATGGCCGCGGCCGTGGGGATCGCCAGCAGCGCGCCGACGACGCCGAGCAGGCTGGCGCCGACGAGCGCGGCGATCACGATCACCGCACCCGGCAGGTCGACCGAGCGGCTCATCACGCGGGGGTAGATCACGTAGTTCTCGACCTGCTGGTAGATCGCGAAGAAGATGATGCAGGCGATGCCGCTCTTCACGTCGGTGGCGAACGCGATGGCGGTGACCACGACGGCGCCCAGCGTGGCGCCGATCATCGGGATGATGTCGAGCACGGCCACGACGAAGGCGAGTGCGACGGCGTACTCCCGGACGTCGGTGAACCACAGGAAGAGCAGGGAGGAGAAGCCGGCGCACAGCGCGACGATGAACGCGCCGGAGACGTAGCCGCCGATGTTGCTGATCACCTTGTCGCCGAGCTTCTCCACGCGGTCGCGGCGGGAGGCCGGGGCGAGCCGGTAGAGGGCGTGGGTGGTGGTCTTGAGCGACGCGAGGAAGTAGAGCGTCAGGACCAGGACGATGAAGGCGTTGAAGAGCGCCGAGATGATCTTGAGGCCGAACCCGAGCGCACCACCGAAGAGCGTCGAGATGAAGTCGCCGTTGGCGACGTACTCCTTCGCCTTGTCGATGATGTCGTACCGGTCGTTGAGGTCCTGGACCTCCTTGTTCTTCTGGAGGTCGTCGAGCCAGAGCGGCACATTCTCGGTCAGCAACCGGACCTGGTCGGTGATCACCGGGACGATCGCGACCAGGAACAGCGCGACCACCCCGATCGCGGCCACGATCACCAGTGCGCACGCGAACGAGCGGCGGATGCCGCGTCGCTCGAGGAAGGTCACCGAGGGGTTGAGGCCGGCGGCGAGGAAGAACGAGACGATGACCAGCATCAGCACCGAGCCGATGCTGGCCACCGCCTGGAAGAGCCAGTACGCGATCAGGGCGCCGAGGGCGCCGAAGAAGCCGAGGTAGAACGGCGAGCGGCGGTCGAACGGCTTGCCGATCTCGCCGTACGCCGACGCCGGGGCCGCCTCGACCGCGGACGCCGGGTCGACGCCGGCGTGCTCGGTCACCCCGTCCGCCGCGGCGGCACTGGAGTCGCTCGTGGAGTCGTCGGTCGCGTCCGGCGCCGCCGCCTTCGCCGCGCGGCCGAAGCTCAACTCTCGTCCTCGCCGAAGCCGGCGACCAGGTCGGCGAGCGAGGACAGCTGCGCGGTGATCGCGGCCCGGCGCTTGGTGAGGCGGTCGACCTCGGCCCGGGTCACGGCCAGCTGGCGCTCCGCCTCCGCATCGCCGCTGGACGTGATCGCCTCGGCCTTGGTCCGGGCCGAGGTCACGATCTGCTCGGCCTCTCGGCGGGCGCGGCTCAGCAGCGCCTCCGACTCCGTCTGCGCGGCGGCGCGGTTCTCGCTGGCCTGCTTGGCCGCCTCTGCAGCCCGCTCCTCGGCCGCGACGGCGCGCTGCTCGGCCTCCTCGACCAGCCGGCGGGTCTCGCCCACAGCGGTGTTGTGGTGGTCGGTCGCCTCGCGGGCCAGCCGCTCCTTCTCGACGGCGAGCATCCGGCGGGCCTCCTGGACCTCGCGGTCCGCCGCCGCCCGGGCCTGCTCGACCTCCCGCTGCACCTGGCTGCGGAGCTCGCCGGCCTCCTGCTGCGCGGCCAGCCTGAGCTGGTCGGCCTCACGACGGGCTGCGGCCTTCTGGTCGGCCGCCTCGCTCTGGGCCAGGCTCCGCTCCTGCTCGGCGTCGGCGAGCAGCCGGGCGCGGTTCTCCTCCAGCTCGCGGAGCTGGACCGCACGCATGTCCTCGGCCTCGCGGGCGGCCTCGCCGCGGATCGCCTTGGCGTCGCGCGCGGCCTGGTCGCGGATCTCGGTCGCGTCGCGCTCGGCAGTCGTGCGGATCTCGTCGGACTCCTCCTCGGCCAGTCGCAGCATCGCGCTGGCGCGGCCGCCCAGGCCGGCGTAGGAGGGGTTCTGGTTCTCGGCGAGCTCGGCGCGCAGCCCTTCGAGCTCCTGCTGCAGGTCGATGACCCGCCGCTCCGCATCGGTCAGGCTGGCCCCGAGGGTGGACTTCTCGCTGCTGAGCTGGCGGATCTGGGCGTCGACGGCCGCGCGATCGTAGCCGCCGCGCTTCACGACCGGGAGCTGTGCGGTGGGTGTGGCCGCCGTGGACGCGGCAGGCCGCGCCGTCGGAACGGGTCGTGCGCCGGCCGGCGGCGGCGTCGTACGGCTGGGGGAGACCGCTGGGATCACCTGAGTCCGATCGCTGTCCGTGGTCGGCTTCGACGGGGGCTGCTTCGGCTGCTGGGTGCCCTCGCCGGGCTCGTCGTCGAAGATGGACAGACCCTGGTCGCTCATGGGCGCTCCCTTGACGGTCGGGTGGTTCATGGGGGGACCGGATCATCATCCCTGATGAGTGCGGGCGATCCCACGCGGCCCGCCGACAGTGCGGTGACCATCACAGGCGCCCGTCACAGGTGCCCGTGACGGGCGCCTGCGACGGGCGCCGGGGCCCTAGACTCCGCGGAACCGGTTGATCGCGTCGAGGTGCTGCTCGCGCAGCCCGGTGTTGACCACGCCCAGGCCCTCCTCGGGCGCCAGCGCGAGCACGCCGACCTTGCCCTGGTGCTTGTTGTGGTGGACGTCGAGGGCCGCCTGGCCGACCTCGTCGAGGCTGTAGACCCTCGACAGGGTGGGGTGGATCTTGCCCTGGGCGATGAGGCGGTTGGCCTCCCACGACTCGCGGTAGTTGGCGAAGTGGCTGGAGATGATCTTCTTGAGGTTCATCCACAGGTAGCGGTTGTCGTACTCGTGCATGTAGCCCGAGGTCGAGGCGCAGGTGGTGATGGTGCCGCCCTTGCGGGTGACGAACACGCTCGCGCCGAAGGTCTCCCGGCCCGGGTGCTCGAAGACGATGTCGATGTCCTCGCCGCCGGTGAGCTCGCGGATGGCCTTGCCCAGGCGCAGCCACTCCTTGGGGTTCTGCTGGGTGCCGTCCTCGTTCCAGAACCTGAAGTCCATCTCGGAGCGGTTGATGACCTTGTCGGCGCCCATGCTGCGCACGATCTGGGCCTTCTCCTCGTTGGAGACCACGCAGATGGGGTTCGCGCCGCCGTTGAGGGCGTACTGGGTGGCGAAGCCGCCGAGGCCGCCGGAGGCGCCCCAGATCAGGATGTTGTCGCCCTGCTTCATGTCTCCGCCGTTCTTGGAGACGAGCTGGCGGTAGGCGGTGCAGTTGACCAGGCCGGGGGAGGCGGCCTCCTCCCAGGTGAGGTGCTCGGGCTTGGGCATCAGCTGGTTGGCCTTGACCATGGCGACGTCGGCGAGGCCGCCGAAGTTGGTCTCGAAGCCCCAGATCCGCTGCGAGGGGTCGAGCATCGTGTCGTTGTGGCCGTCGGGAGCCTCGAGCTCCACGGAGAGGCAGTGCGCGACGACGCGGTCGCCGGGCTTCCACTTGTTGACGCCGGGGCCGGTCTTGAGCACGACGCCGGAGAGGTCGGAGCCGACGATGTGGTACGGCAGGTCGTGGCGCTTGCCGAGGTCGGACTCGCGGCCGTAGCGCTCGAGGAAGCCGAAGGTGGAGACCGGCTCGAAGATCGAGGTCCACACGGTGTTGTAGTTGATCGCCGAGGCCATCACCGCGACGAACGCCTCACCCGGGCCGAGCTCGGGCAGCGGCACGTCGTCGACGTGGAGGGACTTGCGCGGATCCTTCTCCTTCGAGGGGAGGCCCTCGAACATGTCGACCTCGTCCTTGTGGACCGTCACGGCCCGGTAGGAATCAGGAAGTGAGAGGTTGGCGAAGTCCTCGCTGGAGGTGTCGCCGGCGAGGATCGCGTCGAGGATGTTCTGCACGGACTGGGTCTCCCTGTTCGTGGGGCAGTTGGAACTGTCGTGGGCGCAAGATACCGGTGAGTAATCGCGACTGGCGTCGAACGTGACGGTCATCTCACCGGCGGAGCGGCAGCACCATGGGCCACGATAGGACGGTGACGTTGCACCTGCGCAGCACGACCTCGATCGACCTCAACGCCGACGTGGGAGAGTCGTTCGGGCGCTGGCGGCTCGGTGACGACGAAGGACTGCTCGCCTTCCTCAGCAGCGCGAACGTCGCGTGCGGTTTCCACGCGGGCGACCCGCTGACGCTGCGTCGTACCTGTGCCGAGGCGGTACGCCGCGGCGTCGCTGTCGGCGCACAGGTCGGCTACCGCGACCTCGCCGGATTCGGGCGCCGGTTCGTCGACGTGGCGCCCGACGACCTGACCGCCGACGTGCTCTACCAGGTCGGCGCCCTCGACGCGATCGCGCGGGCGGAGGGCGGCCGGGTCGTCTACCTCAAGCCGCACGGCGCGCTCTACCACGCGGTGACCACGCACGAGGCGCAGGCGCGGGCCGTCGTCGACGCGGTCACCGCCTTCGCTGGAGGAGGTGGCGTGGAGCTGGCGGTCCTCGGTGCGCCCGGGTCGTTGCTGCTGGAGCTCGCGACGGACGCGGGCCTGCGGGCCGTGCCCGAGGCCTTCGCCGACCGGGCCTACCTGTCCGACGGCCGATTGGTGCCGCGATCCGAGCCGGGCGCCGTGCTGTCGGACCCTGAGGTCGTGGCCGCGCGCGTCGTACGCCTCGCGATCGAGGGCACGGTCACGGCCGCCGACGGGACCGAGATCGAGGTCGCGGCGGAGTCGGTGTGCCTGCACGGGGACTCCCCGGGAGCGGTCGAGATGGCGGCCGCGGTGCGGGCGGCCCTGCTCGCGGCCGGCGTGGCGGTCGAGGCGTTCACGTGACCGAGCCCCGGGTGCTGTCGTACGGCGACCGCGCGCTGCTCGTGGAGCTCACCGACGCGGCCGCTGTGGTCGCCGCCGCAGACGCGCTCGCCACCGACCCGGCCTGCGCGGACCTGGCCGCGCTGCTCGACGACGTGGTCCCCGGCGCCCGCACCCTGCTGCTGCTCGCCCGGCCCGGGGTGTCGCTCGATCGGCTGCGGAGCGCGCTCGCACCCGGCATCCCGGTCGCCGATCGCCCGGATTCACGACCCGAACGGCGGGTGCGAGGGGACGTCGTGATCGAGGTGGAGTACGACGGACCGGACCTCGCCGAGGTGGCCGAGCTGACCGGGTTGACGCCCGACGAGGTGGTCGCCGCGCACACCGGGACGCTGTGGCGGGTGGCGTTCGGAGGCTTCGCACCGGGGTTCGGCTACCTCGTCGGCGGCGACCCGCGGCTGCAGGTGCCCCGGCGAGGGACGCCGCGGACCAGCGTGCCCGCCGGGGCCGTCGGCCTCGCCGGGGAGTTCAGCGGCATCTACCCGCGCTCGTCCCCGGGTGGCTGGCAGCTGATCGGCCGGACCGACGCCGTGCTGTGGGACCTCGAGCGGGAGCCGCCCGCGCTGCTCGCCCCGGGTGCGACGGTCCGGTTCGTCGTCGCAGGGGAGTCGCGGTGAGCGCGCTGGTCGTGGAGCGGGTCGGTGTCTGCCTCGTGCAGGACGCCGGGCGGCCGGGGCAGGCCGCGATCGGCGTCGGCCGCTCCGGGGCGGCCGACCGATCGTCGTACTCGTTGGCGAACCGGCTGCTCGGCACCACCCCCGGCGCGGCGGTGCTGGAGGTCGTCCTCGGTGGCCTGGAGGTCCGGGTGGAGGGGACGGTGTGGCTGTGCGTGACCGGTGCGCCGGCGCCGGTCCTGGTCGACGACCGGCCCGAGCCGACGGGTGCGGTGCTGGCGCTGCGCGACGGGCAGCGGCTCCGGGTGGGGATGCCGCCGTCGGGGCTGCGCTCCTACCTGGCGGTGCGCGGCGGGCTCGCCCTGCCGGCGACGCTCGGCTCACGCTCGTGCGACACACTCGCCGGGCTGGGGCCGGCGCCGCTGGGTGTGGGCGACCGGCTCCCGGTCGGCGGTGAGGTCGGCGACGAGATGCGGGTCGACGCCGTCCCGCCTCGGGAGTACGACGCCGCGCCGACCCTGCGTGTCGTCCGTGGCCCGCGGGACGGCTGGGTCACAGATCCCGAGCGGCTCGTCTCGACCGCCTGGACCGTCGCTCCCGAGTCGGACCGGGTCGGCGTACGCCTGGCCGGGGGGCGGCTCACCCCTGCGGATCCGGACCGGCAGCTCCCCAGCGAGGGCGCCCTCCGGGGCGCGGTCCAGGTGCCGCCGGACGGCCGGCCGGTGGTGTTCGGGCCGGACCACCCGGTCACGGGTGGCTATCCGGTGGTCGCGGTCGTCGTCGACGCCGACACCGACCGGCTCGCCCAGCTGCGGCCGGGGGAGCCGGTCAGGTTCGCGTGGGTGTGACGGCGCTCAGTGAGCCTCGGCGGAGGGCTCGACCAGCTCGACGAGCACGCCGCCGGCGTCCTTGGGGTGCACGAAGTTGACCCGGCTGTTCGACGTACCGCGCCTCGGCTCCGGGTAGAGGAGCCGCACGCCGCGTTCGCGCAGCACCGCCGAGACCTGGTCGAGGTCGGCGACGCGGTAGGCGAGCTGCTGCATCCCCGGACCGCTGCGGTCGAGGAACTTCGCGATCGTCGACTCGGCGCTCAGCGGGGCGAGCAGCTGGATGCAGGATCCGGAGTCGCCGACCGCGACCATCGCCTCGCGGACGCCCTGCTCCTCGTTGGTCTCCTCGTGGACGCTGACCATGCCGAAGGTGTCGCGGTAGAACGCGATCGCCTCGTCGAGGTCGGGCACGGCGATGCCGACGTGGTCGATCGCGGTGAACAGGTGCGTGGGGAGTCCTTCGTTGGCGCTCATGGGCGCCATTGTGCCGATCCCGCAGGGGTCCTGGGATGTGACGAGCGACTCACCGGCCCCCCTGCCCAGGACCGTTACCCCCGAGTATCGTCAGGCACGGGGGCTCCGCCCCCGTGAACCCCCGGATGGGGCCAGCGGAACGGGGCTGCGCCCCGACGAACCCCCGTCCGGGGTTCTGTCGCAGGTCCGCAGGGACCTGACTCTCACTCGCGATAACGGAGGCACCATGTCCGACAACCCGAGCGTCATCGTCGCCGGCGCGCGCACCCCGATCGGCCGCCTGCTCGGTGGCCTGAAGTCCCTGTCGGCGGCCGACCTCGGTGGCGTCGCGATCAAGGGCGCCCTCGACAGGGCCGGTGTGGGCCCGGACCAGGTCGACTACCTCGTGATGGGCCAGGTGCTCCAGGCCGGCGCCGGCCAGAACCCCGCCCGCACCGCGGGCCACGCCGCCGGCCTCCCGATGAGCGTCCCGTCGATCACGATCAACAAGGTCTGCCTGTCCGGCCTCAACGCGATCGCGACCGCCGACCAGCTGATCCGCGCCGGCGAGGCCGAGATCGTCGTCGCCGGTGGCATGGAGTCGATGACCAACGCGCCCCACCTGCTGCCGAAGTCCCGTGAGGGCTTCAAGTACGGCGACACCGCGCTCGTCGACTCGATGGCCTACGACGCCCTCTACGACCAGCTCACCGCGCAGGCGATGGGTGCGCTGACCGAGGCCGTCAACGCGGACAAGGACAACGCGCTGACCCGCGAGGATCAGGACGAGTTCGCCGCCCGCTCCCACCAGCTCGCCGCCGCCGCCCAGAAGAACGGCGTCTTCGACGACGAGATCGTCCCGGTGAGCATCCCGCAGCGCAAGGGCGACCCGATCGTCGTCGGCGCCGACGAGGGCGTCCGCGGCGACACCACCGCCGAGTCGCTCGGCAACCTGCGTCCCGCCTTCTCCAAGACCGGCACGATCACCGCGGGCTCGGCGTCGCAGATCTCCGACGGTGCGGCCGCGGTCGTCGTGATGAGCAAGGCCAAGGCCGAGGAGCTCGGTCTCGACTACCTCGCCGAGATCGGCGCGCACGGCATGGTCGCCGGCCCCGACTCCTCGCTCCAGCTGCAGCCGTGCAACGCCACCGGCAAGGCCCTGGAGAAGGAGGGCATCACCGCCGACGACCTCGACCTCGTCGAGTTCAACGAGGCCTTCGCCGCGGTCGGCATCGACTCGGCCCGCGCGCTCGGCATCCCGGAGGAGAAGGTCAACGTCAACGGTGGTGCGATCGCCATCGGCCACCCGCTCGGAGCGTCCGGCGCCCGGATCGTCCTGCACCTCGCGCTGGAGCTCAAGCGCCGTGGTGGCGGGGTCGGCGTGGCTGCGCTCTGCGGTGGCGGCGGCCAGGGCGACGCCCTGGTCGTGCGCGTCCCGAAGGCCTGATCGGCCATCTCCGACAGCTCGAACGGGAGCGGCCGCCGCGGGATCTCCGCGGCGGCCGTTCCTGAATTGGTGGAGAGGGCACGGGCCGGCGATCCGCGCTCGGTGGGCCGGCTGGTCTCGATGGTGGAGGACTCCTCGCCGCTGCTGCGCGAGGTGATGACGGCGCTGGCGCCGTACGCCGGTCGCGCGCGGGTGATCGGCCTCACCGGGTCGCCGGGCGTCGGCAAGTCCACCTCGACCAACGCGCTCGTCGGCGCGCTGCGCCGCCGGGACCACCGGGTCGCCGTACTCGCTGTCGATCCGTCGTCACCGTTCTCCGGGGGCGCCCTGCTCGGGGACCGGATCCGGATGTCCGACCACGTGCTCGACCCCGCCGTCTACATCCGCTCCATGGCGGCGCGCGGCCACCTCGGCGGACTGTCGTGGGCGGCGCCGCAGGCGCTGCGGGTGCTCGATGCGGCCGGGTTCGACGTGATCCTGGTGGAGACGGTCGGCGTGGGGCAGAGCGAGGTCGAGATCGCGGGCCTCGCCGACTCGACGGTCGTGCTGCTCGCGCCGGGGATGGGCGACGGCATCCAGGCCGCCAAGGCCGGGATCCTCGAGATCGGCGACGTCTACGTCGTCAACAAGGCCGACCGCGAGGGCGCGGAGAAGGTACGCCGCGATCTCCGCTCGATGCTCGGCCTCGCCGAGCGCCGGGACGGCGCCTGGAAGCCTCCTGTCCTGATGACGACCGCGTCGACGGGCGAGGGGGTCGACGCGGTCGCCGAGGCGCTCGAACGCCACGACGAGTTCCTGCGGAGCAGCGGCGAGCTGCAGCGGCGCCGCGTGCGCCGCGCCCGTGAGGAGATCGAGGCGCTGGCGCTGACGGCGCTCCGGCGGCGGTGGGGCTCCGTCGACAGCGGCGACCGGCTCGACGTCCTGGCCGCTGAGGTGGTCGCCGGCGACACCGACCCCTACTCGGCGGCCGACGTCCTGCTCGCCGATCTCTAGTTGATCGTGACTGTGGCCGCCGAGCCGGCACCGATACGGGCGTTGCGGGCCCGGACGACGGTGACGGTGAGGGTCTCCGCCGGCTCGTCGAGCGCGTCCGCCAGCACCGTCAGAGGTACGGCGACCGCTGCCCGCCCCGGCGCGAGGTCCACCACGACCCGGAAGCCGCTGTAGTCCGCGACGCCGGCCGTGCCGGGCCGGGTCGCGAGCACCAGGCGGACCGGCTTGCCGCTGGCCCGGGACAGCTCGAACCGGACCCTTGCGGTGGCCGACCCTGTGACCGGCTCGGCGACGCTGACGTCGACGCCACGGACCACGGGAGGCGGATCGACGTCGGTGACCGTCGCCCGGTCGGTCCGGACGCCGAGGTCGATGCCCCGGGGCCGGTCGACGCGCACCGCGAACTCCTCCCGCGGCTCGTCGGACCCGTCGCGACGCACACCGATCCGCACCCGGGCCGAGAGACGCCCGGCCGGGACGACGACCCGCTCGGCGACCGCCGCAACGTCGGCGCCGACCGTCGCGGAGCCCGACACTGTCCGCAGCCGGACACTGGTGGCGCGACCTGCCGGCTTGCTCAGCGTGACGGTCGCGAGGGCGGGCTCCCCCTCTCTCGCGCCGGTCAGACTCACCGACGCCCGCGGCGTCGGGAAGCCCGGCCGACCCGACTCGTCGAGCGCCGTGAAGCAGTAGCCCCGCTCCCGCGCCTCCCGGATCACGATCGGCACCGCGTCGACCGAGATCGGCGAGCGCGCCACGCCGTCGTGCTGGAGCACGACGTTGCCGCCCGGCCGCAGCGCGGCGAGGATCCGCGCGGCGATCTGGGCGGCCGTGCCGCCCTCCCAGTCCCGCGAGTCGACCGTCCAGAGAACCGGGACGAACCCCGCGTCTCGGATCGCCTCCCGCGCGGTGGCGTCGAGGGCGCCGTACGGCGGCCGCATCAGCCGGGTCGGGTGCGTGCGCGCCTGCCGCAGTGCGCGGTCGGTCGACGTCAGCGCGGCCCGGACCTCGGCGTAGGTCTGCGTGGTCATGTCGGCGTGCGCCCAGCTGTGGTTGGCCAGCAGGAACCCCGACCGCTCGATGGAGCGGGCGAGCCGCGGCTCGGCCGCGACGCGTTGCCCGACGACGAAGAACGTCGCCGGGACGCCGGCGTCGCGCAGGATGCCGATCAGCCGCCGGGTCGGGGTCGCGGGGCCGTCGTCGAAGGTGAGCGCGACCCGGCCCGTGCAGCCGCCGCGGGGTGACGGGCCCGGCTCGGCGGCGGCCGGGGTAGCGAGAGGAAAGGCGAGGACCGCGGTCAGGAGTGCGGTGGCAGCGGCGGCCATGCGATTCATAGCGGTCAGGATCGCGCCCGGTGACGGTGCGCGCTGCGGAATCGCTGGATCCGCCGTACCGTGCCGTCATGGTGACGCTCGACGACGTACGCCGCATCGCGCTCGGCCTCCCCGAGACCGACGAGAAGCTCTCGTGGGGAAGCGTGATGTGGCGGGTCAAGGGCAAGGGCTTCGTCTGGGAGCGGCCGCTGCGCAAGACCGATGTCGCCCAGCTCACCGAGCTCGGACGGGAGATCCCCGACGGCGAGATCCTCGGCGTCCGGGTCGCGGACCTCGCCGAGAAGGAGGCGTTGCTGGCCAGCGAGCCCGAGACCTGCTTCACGATCCCTCACTTCGACGGCTACCCCGCCGTCCTCGTGCGCCTCGGCGAGATCGACCCGGTCCAGCTCGAGGAGATGGTGGTGGAGGCCTGGATCGACCGTGCTCCCAAGCGACTCGCCGCCGCGTTCCTCGCCGACCAGGGTGAGTGAACGCCGGTCGGCGCTGCGAGGATGACCCGGTGACAGACCGCGTGAGAGATGTCGTCGTCCTCGGTTCGACCGGGTCGATCGGCACCCAGGCACTCGACCTCGTCCGTGCCAACCCCGACCGGTTCCGGGTCGTCGCGCTGACCGCCGGCGGGAGCAACCCCGCGCTGTTCGAGGCTCAGGTGGCCGAGTTCGCGCCGGCGTTCCACGGGCTCGGCGAGGAGGCGAGCGTCGAGGCGGCAGGGCGGCCCGCGGACGTCGTACTCAACGGGATCACGGGCGCCGTCGGCCTCCGGCCGACCCTCGCCGCGCTCGACGCCGGCACCACCCTCGCGCTCGCCAACAAGGAGTCGCTCATCATCGGCGGCCCGCTCGTCAAGGAGCGCGCGAAGCCCGGTCAGATCGTGCCGGTCGACTCCGAGCACAGCGCGATCGCCCAGAGCCTGCGCGGCGGCCGGCCTTCGGAGGTACGTCGCCTCGTGCTCACCGCGAGCGGCGGCCCCTTCCGCGGGCGCAGCCGCGCCGACCTCGCCGACGTGACGCCCGAGCAGGCGCTCGCGCACCCCAACTTCGCAATGGGCAGGGTGATCACCACCAACTCCGCGACCCTCGTCAACAAGGGTCTCGAGGTGATCGAGGCGCACCTGCTCTTCGACGTCCCGTTCGACCGGATCGACGTCGTCGTGCACCCGCAGCAGTTCATCCACTCGATGGTCGAGTTCGTCGACGGTGCGGTCGTGGCCCAGATCGGCCTGCCGACCATGCTGGTGCCGATCGCGATGGGGATGGCCTGGCCGGACCGGGTGCCGGACGCCGAGACGCCGGTCGACTGGACCAAGGCCTCCGACTGGCGGTTCGAGCCACTCGACGACGACGCGTTCCCGGCGGTCGCGCTTGCCCGCGAGGCGGGCACCCGCGGCGGCACGGCGCCTGCGGCGTACAACGCGGCCAACGAGGTCTGTGTCGACGCGTTCCACGACGGACGACTGCCGTTCACCGGCATCGTCGACGTGATCGCCGACGTCCTGGGGGAGCACGACGTACCCTCGGAGGAGCACCTCAGCCTCGACGACGTGCTCGCTGCCGATGCCGAGGCGCGCGATGCTGCCACCCGCCTGATCGAGACCCGAGGAACCCCGCGATGAGCATCCTGCTGTACACGCTCGGCGTGGTGCTGTTCGTCGGCGCGATCCTCATCTCGATCGGGCTCCACGAGCTCGGCCACATGATCCCGGCGAAGAAGTTCGGCGGGAAGGTCACCCAGTACTTCATCGGGTTCGGGCCGACCGTCTGGTCCAAGCAGGTCGGTGAGACGGAGTACGGCCTCAAGGCCATCCCGCTCGGCGGCTACGTCAAGATCGTCGGCATGCTGCCGCCGGAGGCGGAGGAGCTGGCCGAGACGGTGGACGTCGACGCCGCCGGCAACTCGGTCGTCCGGGTCCGCAAGTCCAACACCGGCATGTTCACCCAGCTGATCTCCGACGCGCGGGCCGCGGAGTGGGAGCTCGTCAAGCCCGAGGACTCCGAGCGGCTGTTCTACAAGATGCCGCCCTGGAAGAAGATCGTCGTGATGGCAGGCGGGCCGACGGTCAACCTGCTGATCGCGTTCTTCATCTTCTGCGGCGTGTTCGCGACGTACGGCAACGCAGGCGACCCCGACGTCGGCACCACGATCGACGAGGTGCAGGCGTGCGTCGTACCCGCCGACGAGGACGGGCGCACCTGCACCGACGAGGAGGTCGCGGACAACCCGACACCGGCCTACGCCGCCGGGCTCCGGAAGGGCGACCGGCTGGTCTCCTTCAACGGCACCGAGATCACCACCTGGTCGCAGGCCCAGGACCTGATCCGCGCCAACGACGACGGCAAGGCGGTCCTCGTGATCGAGCGTGGCGGCGTCGAGCAGGAGATCGTCACCGAGACCACGGTGACCCCGCGCAAGATCGACCCCGACTCGGAGAAGTCCGAGCCGGTCGGGTTCCTGGGCGTCGTCCCCACCGCGCAGCCCACGACCGGTGGCCCGCTCTACACCCTGGGCCAGATGGGACACATGACCGTCGAGGTCGCGAAGTCGCTCGCGACCCTGCCGGTGAAGGTCTGGGGTGTCGCGAAGGCGATCGTCGGGATCGAGGAGCGCGATCCGATGAGCCCGGTCAGCATCGTCGGTGGCGGGCGGCTCGCCGGCGAGACGGCCGCGCACGAGGAGATCGCCAGCCAGGAGAAGGCGGTCTCGCTGCTGATGCTGATCGCCGGCTTCAACTTCTTCATCGGCATGTTCAACTTCGTTCCGCTGCTGCCGCTCGACGGCGGCCACATCGCCAGCGCGACGTGGGAGTGGCTGCGTCGTGGCTTCGCCCGGCTGTTCCGCCGCCCCGACCCCGGCTACGTCGACGCCGCCAAGCTGCTCCCGGTGGCGTACGTCGTCGCCTCGCTGATGCTGGTGATGGGCGTGGTCCTGATCGTCGGCGACCTCGTCGTCCCGCTCCACCTCCAGTCCTGATGACCCAGTCCTGATGACGCAGCTCTGATGACGCGAATCGCCCGCCGGCCCCGCCGCTCACTACTGTGGGCGCCATGACCTCCGTCGCCCTCGGCATGCCGGCTGCCCCTCCGCCGGTGCTGGCCCCCCGCCGCCCGACCCGGCAGATCCAGGTCGGCAAGGTCGGGGTGGGGAGCGACCACCCGATCTCGGTCCAGTCGATGACGACGACCCTGACGTCCGACGTCAACACCACGCTCCAGCAGATCGCCGAGCTGACCGCGGCGGGCTGCGACATCGTCCGGGTCGCGTGCCCCAGCCAGGACGACGCCGACGCCCTTCCCGAGATCGCCCAGCACAGCCAGATCCCGGTCATCGCCGACATCCACTTCCAGCCCAAGTACGTCTTCGCCGCGATCGAGGCCGGCTGCGCCGCGGTCCGGGTCAACCCCGGCAACATCCGCAAGTTCGACGACCAGGTCAAGGAGATCGCCAAGGCTGCCAAGGACCACGGCACCTCGATCCGGATCGGCGTCAACGCCGGCTCGCTCGACAAGCGGCTGCTCGAGAAGTACGGCAAGGCCACGCCCGAGGCGCTCGTCGAGTCCGCGGTGTGGGAGGCCGGCCTCTTCGAGGAGCACGGCTTCGGTGACTTCAAGATCTCGGTCAAGCACAACGACCCGGTCGTCATGGTCCGCGCCTACGAGCTGCTCGCCGAGGCCGGCGACTGGCCGCTCCACCTCGGCGTCACCGAGGCCGGACCGGCCTTCCAGGGCACGATCAAGTCCGCCACCGCCTTCGGTGCCCTGCTCAGCCAGGGCATCGGCGACACGATCCGGGTCTCCCTCTCCGCCCCGCCGGTCGAGGAGGTCAAGGTCGGTCTGCAGATCCTGCAGTCGCTCAACCTCCGCGAGCGCCGGCTCGAGATCGTCTCCTGCCCGAGCTGTGGCCGCGCCCAGGTCGACGTCTACACCCTGGCCGAGCAGGTCACCGCCGGCCTCGACGGCCTCGAGGTGCCGCTGCGGGTCGCCGTCATGGGCTGCGTCGTCAACGGCCCGGGGGAGGCCCGCGAGGCCGACCTCGGCGTTGCTTCCGGCAACGGCAAGGGCCAGATCTTCGTCAAGGGCGAGGTCATCAAGACCGTCCCCGAGTCGCAGATCGTCGAGACCCTGATCGAGGAGGCGATGCGGATCGCCGAGTCGATGGAGCCGACCGAGGGCGCCGGCGCCGAGGTCACCGTCGGCGGCTGAGCCGCAGGCCCGGTGAGTCGACCGATGCTGAGCCTCAACCAGCTCGAGGTGCTGGTGACCGTCGTCGACTGCGGCGGCTTCTCCGGTGCGGCGAAGGCGCTCTACATGAGCCAGCCGTCGGTCTCCAGCCACGTCCGGAACCTGGAGAACTCGCTGGGCGTGCAGCTGCGTGGAGCGGACGCCGCAGGGCGCTCGTCCGACACCGGCGGGGGAGGTGGTGGTCGACCATGCCCGCCGGCTGTTCGCGCTGCTCGAGTCGCTCGACCACAGCGTCGCCCGGTTCCAGGGTCTGCGGCGCCGGGCGGCTGGTGGTGGCCGGGACCACCACCCTCGGCACCTACCTGCTGCCGCGGCTCGTCGCCGACTTCGCCGAGCACGCGCCCGAACGTCGCCTGCCAGATCCGGGTGGGCAACGAGGAGACCGTCGAGGGCTGGCTGGTCCGCGGCGAGGTCGCGCCTCGGGCTCTGCATCGAGCACCCCGCTGGACGAGCACCTCGTCGCCGAGCCGCTGCTTCGAGGAGGAGATGGGGCTGGTCTGCGGCGCCGGACTCGCCGGCGCTGGCCGGCCGCTGCGTCACCCCGACGCAGCTGGCCGACCAGCGGTTCCTGATGCGCGAGGCGGGGTCGGCGACCCGGCGCCAGCAGGAGCAGGCGCTGCCGCACGTGGGGTCTGGCCGACGCGCGACCGCTGGGACCTCTGGGGCCCGCGACACCCTGAAGGAGGCCGCCCGGCCGAGGGTCTCGGCATCGCGCTGCTGTCCCGAGCACGTCACCCGCTCGCGAGCTGGCGCATCGGCCTGCTGGCCCAGGTCGACGTCGACCCGTCGCCGCCGAGCCGCACCGTCGTCGCTCGTCCGGCGCGCCGACCGGACCCTCACCCCGCCCGAGCAGGCGTTCGTCGCCCAGGTGCGGGCCGGTGCGCGACCTGGCCGGCCTGAGGCCGGTCGGTCAGGCGTCCGGGAAGCTGGATGCAGGCCGAGCGCCACGTCGGTGTAGAAGTCCCACTCGCTCCGGCGAGCACTCCGGAGCGCCCGAGCTGCGACAGCCTTCGACGCCCATGTGCGGCAGGTGCGGCCTACGCGCCGACGCCCGGCCGGTTCACGTGCAGCATGCCGGCCTCGAAGTCCCGCAGCGCCTCGAGCATCAGCGGGCCATGTCGCGGGTGAAGATCGTGCCCGACATGCCGTAGCGCACCGAGTTCGAGATCCGCATCGCGTCGTCGTAGCCGTCGCAGGTCGATCGACGGACGAGCACCGGTCCGAAGACCTCCTCCTGGGCCAGTTCGCAGTCCCAGGCGACGTCGTCGAGCACCGTCGGCGCGACGTAGTAGCCGGCCGTGTCGAGCTCGTCGGCGCCGCCCGCCGGCGACCACGGTGGCGCCGTCGGCCACCGCCCGGTCGATCGCGGTCAGGCAGGCGCCGGTGACGCTCGTCGTTGACCACCGGGCCGATGTCGGCGTCGGGGCCGCGGCCGGGCCCGACTCGTCATCGCCGCGACCCGCGGCACGCAGCCGGGCTAGCAGCTCGTCGTGGACCGCGCGGTCGACCATCACCCGGCTGGTGGCCGAGCAGCGCTGGCCGGCCTGGCCGAACGCGCCGTGGACGATCGCGTCGGCGGCCGCGTCCAGGTCGGCGTCGGCGAGCACGATCAGCGCGTTCTTGCCGCCCAGCTCGAGCTGGGTGCGCGTCAGCCGGCCGGCGCCGGCCGCTGTTGATGGCCAGCCCGACCGGCAGCGATCCGGTGAACGAGATGCCGGCCACCCGGGGGTCGTCGACCAGAGTCTCGCCGGCCTCCCGGTCGCCCTGGACCAGGTTCAGCACCCCGGGCGGCACGCCGGCGTCGAGGAACGTCTGCACCAGCAGGGCGGCGGTGAGCGGGGTGAGCGGCGACGGCTTGAGCACGGCGGTGCAGCCCGACAGCAGCGCCGGTGCGACCTTCCACATCGGGATCGCGACCGGGAAGTTCCACGGGGTGATCAGGCCGACGACCCCGATCGGGCCGCCGGAAGGTCATCGCCACCGAGCGCGGCTCCTCGGCCGGCGGTGGTCTGGCCGTTCATCCGCCGCGCCTCGCCCGACGGTGAACTCGCAGGATCGTCAGCGCCCGTGTCGACCTCGCCGCGGGCCTCGGAGAGTCCGCTTGCCCTGCTCGCGGGTGATCGCCTCGGCCAGCTCCTCGGCACGCTCCTCGAGGATCCGGGCGGCCCGGGACAGGAACTTCGCCGCGCTCGATCGGACCGATCCGGTCCCAGTCGGGCCTGGGCCGCCGTGCGCCGCGTCCACCGCCGCCGGTCACGTCGGCGGCGACCGACTCGGTGAAGACGCCGACGACGTCGTCTGTGTCCGCCGGGTTGAGCGTTGCGGCCGCTCGGCGCCGCTGACGCTGGGTGTCCAGCGCGCCGCCGATGTGGTTGAGCAGGTGGTCCGGCGGACCTTGAAGTCCAGCTCGGTCTCATCATTGCTCCTCGATTCTCGGTGACTCAGACGCGCTGCCGGGGTGCGGACGGGGGTCGAGGACGGTCGGCCAGGTGGTCCTCGGCGAGGCCGAACGACAACGTCATGCCGGCACCGCCGAGGCCGTTCACCACGTGCACGCCGGGCTGCGGCTCGGCCACCAGGTGCGGGCGGCCGCCGACCAGCGACGGGTAGACGCCGTGCCAGTACTCCTCGATGCGCCGCTCCGGCAGCCGGACGAACGCCGTCGAAGTACTCGAGGATCGCGTCGAAGACCTGCTGCTTCTCGAACGGATCGTGGGTCTGCGCGTAGTCGTGGCTGTCGCCGATGGTGATCGCCGCCGCGGGCGGTCTGGGTGGCCAGGATGTGGATGCCGTGCTCGCGGTGGAACGGCAGCTCGGCGTCGAGCCGCTGCGCGCAGCGGCCGGCGAGCGACGTCCAGGTCGGGAGAAGCTGTCGTAGTGCAGCAGGGTGAGCCCCGCGCACAGCGTGGGGCCGAGAGCCCAGCCGTCGCGGCTGCGGCACCGTGCGCAGCATCTGCAGCTTGCACTTGCGCACCACGTCCTCGCCGAGCAGCTCCGGGAAGAGGGTCTGGAAGTCCGCGCCGCTGCACACGATCACCCGCTCCGCCTCGACGACGCCGGCCGACGTGCGCACCCGCGGGCAGGTCGATGTCCGTCACCAGCGCGCGCCAGACGAACCGGACGCCGTACTCGCTCGGCGAGCCAGCGGGCGACCGTCGGGATGCCGACCACCGGGTCGACGTTGATCTCGGTGGGGCTGTACATCGCGCCGATGCACGTCGTCGGTGATCGAGCGCCGGGCTGAACTCGGCCGCCTCGGCGGTGGTCACCAGCCGCGCGCCGCGCTCCACGGCCGGCCCGCGCGCCGCCGAGGAACTCCTCGAGTACCGCGAGCTCGTCGCGGTGCCGTGCGACGTGCAGGGAGCCGGTGTCGGCGTGCCACATCCCGCTGGCCCGGGCGACCGTGCCGCCACACGTCGGCGCCCCGGCAGCCGCGGTCGTAGTCCGACCAGTCGTCGCCGTGGACCTGGCCGATCGGCCAGATCGAGCCGAAGTTGCGGATCGAGGCGCCGACGGCCCTGTCGTCGCGTTCGATCGACGACGACCCGGAGCTGCCGCGGCGCGGCCGCGGCCAGGGCGTGGGCGAGTCCGACGATGCCGGCGCCGACGACGGCGACGTCCGCGCTGGCGAGGGGGGTGGTGGTCATGGTTTCTCCAACTTCGGGGAGGACGACGGTTGGTCGACGTCAGGCCGCGACCGGCCGGCGGTTCCAGTGCGGGGCGAGGATGGCAGGCGGCGACGGCGGCGGCCACGGCGAAGCCGTAGAACAGCGTGGTCCCGCTGAAGTAGCCGGGCAGCAGGCCGCCGAGGATGGCGCCGACCGAGCCGCAGCCGTTGATGAAGCCCGGCCGAGCCGGCGGCGTAGCGCGAGGTGCCGAAGTCGACCGCGGCCACCCCGGAGATCATCGCGTCGGCGCCGTAGGCGGCGAGTCCGATGAGCGCCAGCGCCGACGCTCACCAGCCAGACGGATCCGCTGGCGGTGAGCGGCGCCCACAGGCACAGCACGCGCGACCAGCATCGCCGAGGGAGAGCACGCACACCGGCACCCGGCGGGCGTCGAAGACGGTGTCGGACATCCAGCCGAGCGACGATCGGGCGCGATCATGCCCGGCCACGCCGAAGGCGATCGGCACCAGGATCGGCGGTGATCTTGTCGACGCTCCGGCATCGCCCGGGCACCAGCACCGGACCCCACAGCAGCATGGCGTAGCGAGCCGGCTTGAGCAGGAAGTAGGCGGCTCCGAGCACCAGCGACCATCGAGTCGTGGCGCGCCGCGGCCAGCAGGTCGGCCGGGCGCACCGCGCCGCCGGTCGGCTCTCCGTCGACGCCAGTGCTCGCTCGCGCGGCGGCCTCGGGCAGGTCGGAGTCGATGACGTCGATGTCGGGCAGCCCGCACTTCGCGCAGGTTGTTGCGCTGCAGGGCGACGAACAGCAGCCAGCAGGATCAGGATGACTGCCGCCGCCGGCGAAGAACGCCGCCCGCCACGAGTCGAACAGCGAGTACGCCAGCGAAGCCGGTGACCGGCGCGGCGACCAGGCCGCCGAACGCGTAGCTGGTGGAGAACAGGCCCATCGCCTTGCCGCGGCTGCTCACGGTGAAGAACGAGGCGATGTTCTTGCTCAGCGCGGACCAGCCGGTGGCCTGGGAGAGCCCCTGGATGATCATCAGCGGCACGAACATCCACAGCGCGGTGCCCAGGCCCATGAAGACCGCCGCCAGCCCGGCGAGGATCATGCCCGCCGGTCACCACGACCCGGGTGCCCCACTTCTCGGCGACCGCGCCCCAGGTGAACTGGCCGACTGCGTACGCGGCGAGGTAGAGCGCGTCCAGGTTGCCCAGCATCTGCTCGGTGAGGAAGCCAGTTGACGCTGTCGTGTCCTCCAGGATCCCGACCTTGGCCGCGGAGAACGCGGTGCGCGGGAAGTAGAACGCGGCGTAGGTGATCCAGGAGACCACGAAGACCTGGAACTGCCAGCTGCGCAGGGCTGCGTCCGGATCGTGCGCTGCGCGCGGTGCGGGATCGTGGTCGACTTCGTTGGTCGACCATGACTACCTCGCGGCGTGCGCCGGGCTCGACAGGCTCGGCCGCCTCGGAGCTCGGACCGGTGCTGGTCGACCATCGTGGTGGCGACCCAGAAGGCGTCGTAGTTGTGGATGTACGCCGGACCGCCCCACGGCTCGTCCAGCGGCTCGCGGGCGGCGGCAGCTCCCGGTTGATGATGAACGGGATCTGCAGCTCGCCGAGCGCCCCGTGCGAGCGCAGCGGCGCGTCGAGGCCGCTGAGGTCGTGCCAGGCGGCGTAGCGGCCGACGGCGGTGGTCTCCTCTGCCAGCACCACGATGTCGCCGATCCGGTCCGCCGGCAGCGCGAAGGTCGCTCGGCCGCCTCCTCGCGGAGGTACGTCGCCTGCGACGCCGTCGAGCCCGGCGAGCGCCGGCGGCACCGGCTCGCGGTCGACGCCGTCGCGGCAGGTAGACGCTGGCGAACGAGCCGAGCGCGCCGTGGTGCGCGGTGTAGGGGTCGGTGATCGGCAGGATGACCCGCAGGCCGTCGGTGCCCGGCTCCGCCTCGGTCGTGCCGAGGATGCGGCGGACCTCGTCCTCGATGAAGATGACCCGGGCCGTGCCGTTGTCGTCGGTCTTGGCGCTCATCCCGTGGTCGGCGGTGAGGACGACGATCGGCTCCGAGGGCGTCCAGCTCGGGCGGCGTAGCGGTCGATCTCGGCGTAGAACTCGTTGGCGGCCTCCGTGCCGGGGGCGTGCTTGTGCTGGATGTAGTCGGTCAGCGACAGGTACATCAGGTCCGCACCCCGCGTCCTGAGGATCTCGACACCGGCGGCGAGCGCGAAGATGCTGCAGGTCCTGCGGAGTACACGCTGGGCAGCGGCCGGCCCGACGAGCTCCAGCACGTCCTCGATCCCGTTCTCCTCCACGGTGGCCTCGTCGGCCTTCTCGGCCGAGAAGCAGATGCCGCGCCGTCGGCGGCGGCGACGAACCCGTCGGTGCCGTCGAGGCTGCGGGCCGTCCTCGACGACGCCGGCGCCGAGCAGGCTGGCGCAGCTTGTCCTTGGCGGTGACGACCACGACGTCGAGCCCGGCCTCGTTGGCGGCGGCGAACAGCGTCGGCACCCGCAGGAAGCAACTTGTCGTTCATCAGCACCTCCTCGCCGGTCGCGGTGTCGAAGATGTAGTTGCCGCTGATGCCGTGCACCGCGGGCGGCCGACCGGTGGCGATCGAGACGTTGTTCGGGTTGGTCAGCGCCGGCATCGCGCAGTGCGCCGCCCACGAGCTGAGGACTCGGCCGTCGAGGATCTTCGCCAGCCACGGCATCCGGCCCGGCCTTGCATCGCCTCGACGTGGTAGTCGGGCTCACTGCCGTCGATGCAGATGACCACCACCGGCGCGTCCGGGCACGGTGTAGGTGCGGTCGTTGACGGTGAACGTCCTCGGGTTCACGCGGGGCTCCTGTCGGGTCTGCGAGATCGGGTTGGCCCCACCCTCCGGCTCGGCGCGATCACTTCGCAGGAACCCCTGATAAGACTATGGCGCTCATAGCCCCGGTCTCTGCCGTCGGTCTCTACGGTGAACCCGATGGCGACCGGGATCCCGACATCCGCGGCCGCCGCGCGGTCTCGTGGAGTCGCTCCTCAGGCCGTAGGCTCATCCTCGTGCTGACGACCCGCCACGGCGTGCGTGTCCTCGGGGCCTCCGACCTCGAGGCATTCCTCTCCATGGCGGGTGAGTCCCCGGTCGTCAACGTGTTCGCGATCCATCGGGCCCACACCACCCGCCTTGAGCCTCGCTGGCTCGGCGGCGAGATGTGGGGTCGGTACGACGGCGGCCACCTCGTCGCTGCCTGTCACGTCGCCGCCAACCTGGTGCCCGTCGGCGCGGGGGAGGACGACGCGATCGCCTTCGCCGAACGGGCGCTGGCGCGGCGTCGTACCGCCTCGACGATCGTGGGCCCGCAGGCGGCGGTCGCGCCGTTCTGGGACCGGGTGGCCGGGCACTGGGGCGCCCCGCGCGACGTGCGGTGGGAGCAGCGGCACATGGAGATCGACCAGGCCCCGGCCGTCACCCCGGACCACCGGGTCCGGGCGAGCGTCCGTGACGACCTGGCGACCCTCTATCCCGCCTGCGTCGCGATGTACACCGAGGAGGTCGGCGTCTCGCCCGAGGCCGGTGGCGCGGGTGACCTCTACCGGGCGCGTGTCGCCCAGCTGATCAGCCGCGGCTGGTCCTTCGCCCGGTACGACGCCGGCGAGCTCGTCTTCAAGGCCGAGGTCGCCTGCGCGACCCCGGACGCCGCGCAGATCCAGGGCGTCTGGGTCCCGCCGCACCGCCGCGGCGAAGGGCTCGCCACCGCCGGCATGGCCGCGGTCGTCCACCAGGTCCGGGCCAGGCTGGCGCCGACGGTGTCGCTCTACGTCAACGACTGGAACCTCGCGGCCCGGAGGGCCTACGAGCGGGTCGGGTTCACCGAGACCTCCCGGTTCGCGACGGTCATGTTCTGACCGTAGGCTGCGCCCGTGCTGATGCGGATGTCGACCCTGTTCGTCCGGACCCTGCGGGACGACCCCGCCGATGCCGAGGTGCCGAGCCACCGGCTGCTCGTGCGGGCCGGTTACATCCGCCGTGCCGCGCCGGGCATCTACACCTGGTTGCCGCTGGGTCTGAAGGTGCTGCGACGGATCGAGGCGATCATCCGCGAGGAGATGGACGGGATCGGCGCGCAGGAGCTCAGCTTCCCGGCGCTGCTGC
Source organism: uncultured Actinomycetota bacterium (assembly GCA_963830735.1). GTDB lineage: Bacteria > Actinomycetota > Actinomycetes > Propionibacteriales > Nocardioidaceae > Nocardioides. The sequence goes on along the minus strand of CAWHNG010000002.1, from coordinate 1,841,463 downwards.
CGCGCGAGCCCTACGAGGCGACGGGCCGGTGGTCCGAGTACGGCCCCAACATCTTCCGCCTCAAGGACCGCAAGGACGCCGACTACCTGCTCGGCCCCACCCACGAGGAGATGTTCACCCTCGTGGTCAAGGACCTGTACTCGTCGTACAAGGACCTGCCGCTCGCGATCTACCAGATCCAGACCAAGTACCGCGACGAGGCGCGGCCGCGCGCCGGCCTGCTCCGCGGACGCGAGTTCACGATGAAGGACTCCTACTCCTTCGACGTCGACGACGCCGGTCTCGAGGCGAGCTACCAGCGCCACCGCGACGCCTACATCAAGATCTTCGACCGGCTCGGGTTCGAGTACGTCATCGTCAGGGCGACGTCGGGTGCCATGGGCGGATCGAGGTCCGAGGAGTTCCTCGCCAAGGCCGAGGTCGGTGAGGACACCTACGTCCGCTGCACCAACTGCGACTATGCCGCCAACGTCGAGGCCGTCGAGGTTCGCGCCCCCGAGCCCGTTGCCACGGCGTCGAACAGGTGGGGCGACGCGCCCGCCGCGCACGCGGAGGAGACCCCGGAGACTCCGACCATCGCGACGCTCGTCGACCACCTCAACGAGGCGTACCCGCGCGGCGACCGCCCCTGGGTCGCGGCCGACACGCTCAAGAACGTGCTGGTCATGCTGGTCCACCCCGACGGCACTCGTGAGCCGCTCGCGATCGGCGTGCCCGGCGACCGGGAGATCGACCTCAAGCGGCTCGGCGGTCAGCTCGAGCCGATCGAGGTCGAGCCGATGGACGACGACGAGCTGCGCAAGAACCCCGCCCTGGTCAAGGGCTACATCGGCCCCGAGGTGCTGGGCGAGGAGAGCAAGAGCGGCATCAGGTTCCTGGTGGACCCGCGCATCGTCACCGGCACCCGGTGGGTCACGGGTGCGAACGTCGACGGCAGCCACATCATCGACCTGGTCGTCGGCCGTGACTTCACGCCGGACGGCACGATCGAGGCGGCCGAGGTGCGCGACGGCGACCCCTGCCCGCGCTGCGAGGACGGCGTGCTCGAGTCGGCGCGCGGTATCGAGATGGGCCACATCTTCCAGCTCGGTCGCAAGTACGCCGAAGCCCTCGACCTCAAGGTTCTCGACGAGAACGGCAAGCTGGTCACGGTCACGATGGGCTCCTACGGCATCGGCCCTTCGCGCGCGGTGGCCGCGATCGCCGAGAACACCCTGGACGACATCGGCCTTTGCTGGCCCCGCGACGTCGCCCCGGCGGACGTCCACATCGTCGCCGCCGGCAAGGACCAGGCTGTGCTCGAGGCGGCCGAGCAGCTCGCGCTCGAGCTCGACGGGGCCGGGATCACCGTGCTCTACGACGACCGGGTCGGCAAGATCAGCCCCGGTGTGAAGTTCAAGGACGCCGAGCTGATCGGTGTCCCGACGATCGTCACCGTCGGGCGAGGGCTCGCCGACGGCGTGGTCGAGGTCAAGGACCGGCGCTCCGGTGAGCGGTCGAACGTGCCGGTCGGTGAGGCAGCCGCACACCTGGCGGACCTGGTCCGGGGCTGATCGTGGCCGTCGACGCCGTCATCTTCGACTGGGGCGGCACCCTCACCCGCTGGCACGACATCGACTTCCACGCCGAGTCGCTCGCGCTCGCCCACGCCGTCGTCGCCACGCCTGATGCCGAGGACGACCGGCACGCGCACGCGGCGCGCCTGCACGCGGCCGGTGACACGATCTGGGGCAGGAGCCGCGACCACCAGCAGAGCGCGACGATCGGTGACCTGTTCACCGAGGCCGGGCTCGACCACGACCCTGACCTGCTGACGGCCTACTACGAGTTCTGGGAGCCCCATACGCAGACCGATCCCGAGGTCGGCCCGCTGTGGGAGACGCTGCGGGCCGGCGGCGTCAAGGTCGGCGTGCTCTCCAACACCGTCTGGCCGCGGGCCTGGCACGTGGGCTTCTTCGAGCGTGACGGTGTCGCCCACCTCATCGACGGTGACGTGTACTCGAGTGAGATCCCGTGGACCAAGCCGTCGCCGGACGCGTTCCGGGCGGCGATGGCGGCGGTGGGGGTCGACGAGCCCGCGCGCTGCGTCTATGTCGGCGACAGGTTGTTCGACGACGTCTGGGGAGCGCAGAACGCCGGCATGCGCGCCATCCACGTCCCGCACAGCACGATCCCCGCAGGGCAGGTCGGCCACAGCGAGGGGCGGCCCGACGCGGTCGCCCACCGGCTGACCGAGATTCCGCTCCTGATCGCGGACTGGTAGGACCTCGCGACAACCGACCGTTGCGCGGGGCGGGGTGGAGGGCGCAAGATTCGTGCACGCAGCCGCTGCTCGGGCGGGACCGAACCGGAGGAAGTCTTTGCGAACCAAGAAGTTCCTCGCGCTCGTCGCGGCCGTCGGCGGCCTCACCCTGACGACCCTCGCCGCATCCCCCGCCCACGCCCGGCCAGTCCTGCCCGACGGCCCGGCATGCGTGGACGAGCCCGGCCATGACGGCGCCGGCTCGTCCGCACGCGGTGGCTACGGACCCGACCACCGCGACATCTCCGCCGCGGAACAGCGCAGGATCGCTCGGACGACCAAGGCCCGACTTCGTTCCGCTGGTGTGACCGAGGCCGAGGTCGAGGCGACCACCGCAACGGTGCCGGTCTATGTGCACGTCATGGCCGCCTCCGACGGCACCGGCGACGTGACCAACTCCCAGATCGACGAGCAGATCGACGTCCTCAACGCGACCTTCGCGGGCGAGGAGTCCCGCGACGCCGCCGACACCGGCTTCTCGTTCGACCTCGCCGACGTCGACCGGTTCTACAACGACGCCTGGCACCACGACCGGGCGAGCTCGAAGTACCGCAAGGCGACCAGACAGGGCGGACCCGGAGCGCTCAACATCTGGCTGGTCGACTTCAAGTACCTCGGCATCGCGACGTTCCCCTGGGACTACGAGCGCAACCCCGGCATCGACGGCATCCGGGTCCACTGGGACTCCCTGCCGGGCGGCAGCATCGCCAACTACAACCTCGGTGGGACCGGCACCCATGAGGCCGGCCACTGGTTCGGGCTCTACCACACGTTCCAGGGTGGGTGCACCGACCTGAACGACGAGGTGACCGACACGCCGGCCCAGGGCGGCCCGACGAGCGGATGTCCGGAGGGCACCGACACCTGCGACCTGCCGGGGCTCGACCCGATCCACAACTACATGGACTACAGCTACGACTCCTGCTACACCCAGTTCACGCCGGGGCAGGGGTCCCGCGCGCAGTCCATGTGGGTGGCCTACCGGAGCTGACACCGGCGTCCTGCCGTTTTGCAGGTTCCTGCACTGCAAGTTTCTGAGGAACGCGGTCTACAGACCCGCGGCATCTCTCTGTTGCAGAATCGTGCACAAGCCGAACGGCGAGCCCCACACTCTCCGTGACGCGACGACCGTTGTCCCCGGTCATCAGTGGTCCGCGATCCCGTGCTTCGGGGGACGTCTCGGGAGTTCCCCGAAGTTCGAGATCGCGGGCCGCTGATCTTTTCGGGCTCAGAGCCCCGGCAGCGGCTCGGCGCTCCCGCCGAAGGCCAGCTCCCGGACCGCCGCGTCGCGCAGGGCCGCGATCGCCCACCGGCGCTGGGCGCCCTGCGTGCTCGCCACCAAGAAGGCGTACGTCGCCGCACAGGCCCGCTCCAGGCGCAGTGCGCGCGCCTCGACCGCTGCTGGCGTCGACAGGTCGGCCGGCAGGTCGTAGCCGGGCTCGGCGGCCACAGGCTCGGCGCCTGCCTTGGCGATCACCGTGGTCAGCTCATCGCGACGCTGCTGATGAGTGAGGTAGGCGTCGGTGACATCGGCGTACAGCCCCGGACTGGCCGACTGCGAGGTCTGGCCGCCGAGTGCGCCGTACACGAACACCGCGGCGTGCTCGGCCGCGAGCGTGGCCTGGAGCGCGCGGATCCCCGTCATGCCGTCACCGCGAGTCGCTGGTCGATGGCGGCCGCCATCGACGCGAACACCTGGGCGAGCGCGCCGCTCTCGGCCTGCACCGCCGCCCGCACGAGCCGGTCGCGGAGCTGCTCCTCCCTGCCGCGCAGCTGCGTACCCGCTCGCGCAGGGTCGAGCGCCACGGCCTCGGTGCGGTCGGGATCCACCCCGAGCCGGTCGAGGTGTGCCCGGTGCAGGGCGGCGAACGAGCGCGCCGCCGGCCGCACGGCAGGCACCGCCTTGGCCGCCTCGGCGGCGGTCGCCCAGGCCGTGGCGATCACCGCTGCGACGGCCGTCACCAGGTCGCTGTCGGCATCGACCGCGGGGGCCGTGGTCTCCACCGCGCCGGGGTCGGTCTCGGGATCGTCGCGGAGCCCGCAACCGGCCAGTGCGATCGCGGTTCCCGTCCCGATCGCACCCACGAGGAGGGTGCGACGACGGGGACGTACGACGCTGCTGGGCACGCGCAGACCCTATCGGGCTGGCCGGCTCGGTCCGGCCGCGACCGACCGCTATCGTTGAAGGTCCAGGCAGCGACCCCGGCCACCGCCGGTGGGGGACCTGGGCAACGCACGAACTGCAGCAGGACCACCACAACAGGACCACCACAACAGGACAGGGGATCCCACCCATGAGCGCGAGCAACGCCGCCGGGGACCGGACGGCGGCCCGGATCGAGGCCGAGGTGAGCGGCCCCCTGGGGTCGCTCGGGCTCGACGTCGAGGCGGTCGAGGTCACTCCCGCCGGGAAGCGTCGGGTCCTGCGGATCGCGGTCGACAAGGACGGTGGCGTCACCCTGGACGACGTCGCCGCGGCGACTCGCGCGGTCAACGGGGTCCTGGACGACTCCGAGGTGATGGGCGAGCAGCCGTACACCCTCGAGGTCACCTCGAGGGGCGTCGACCGGCCGCTGGTCCTGCCGCGGCACTGGCGCCGCAACCGCGACCGGTTGGTCAAGGTGGCCCTGGCCGACGGGACGTCTGTGACGGGCCGGATCGGCGAGAGCGACGACACGTCGGTGGCGCTGACGGTCGACGGCGAGGCGCGTCCGGTCGTCTACGCCGACGTCGCGAAGGCGCTCGTGCAGATCGAGTTCAACCGGAAGACGGCGACTGAGGAGGACGAGGACTGATGGACATCGACCTGAGCATCTTGCGGATGCTGGAGCGCGAGAAGGAGATCAAGTTCGATGTTCTCGTCGAGGCGATCGAGCAGGCGCTGCTGACGGCGTACCACAAGACGCCGGGGGCGCAGGACCGCGCCCGAGTCGTCCTGGACCGAAAGTCCGGTCATGTCACGGTGCTGGCCGCCGAGCTCGACGACGAGGGCAACCAGATCGCTGAGTACGACGACACGCCGGAGGGGTTCGGTCGGATCGCGGCCACCACCGCGAAGCAGATCATGCTCCAGCGCCTGCGGGACGCCGAGGACGAGATCAAGTTCGGTGAGTTCTCCGGCAAGGAGGGCGACATCATCTCGGGTGTCATCCAGCAGGGCCGCAACCCCGACGACGTGCTCGTCGACCTCGGCAAGCTCGAGGCGATGCTGCCGGTGAGCGAGCGGGTCCCCGGCGAGGACTACCGCCACGGGACCCGGATCAAGTGCCTGGTGGTCTCGGTCCGCAAGGGCATGCGGGGTCCGCAGATCACGCTGTCCCGCTCGCACCCCGGCCTGGTCAAGAAGCTGTTCGCGCTCGAGGTCCCCGAGATCGCCGACGGCACCGTGGAGATCGCGGCGATCGCCCGCGAGGCCGGCCACCGCACCAAGATCGCGGTGAAGTCGACGGTCCAGGGGGTCAACGCCAAGGGTGCGTGCATCGGCCCGATGGGCCAACGGGTCCGCAACGTGATGGCCGAGCTGCACGGCGAGAAGATCGACATCGTCGACTGGTCCGAGGACCCGGCGAGGCTCGTCGCGCACGCACTGTCGCCGGCACAGGTGACCTCGGTGACGGTGGTCGACCCGGCGGCGCGGTCGGCCCGTGTCGTCGTACCCGACTTCCAGCTGTCGCTGGCCATCGGCAAGGAGGGCCAGAACGCCCGGCTCGCCGCGCGGCTCACCGGGTGGCGGATCGACATCCACTCGGACGAGGAAGGTGCCTAGGGCCGACAGGTTCCCCGGTTCGGTATCCGGGGGAGTGGACAGGTAGAGTGGTCGGTCGGTGGTACGCCGACAGAAATCCCCTGCGTCACCGGACGAGATCCAGCTCCACGGACCGGTCCGGACGTGCATCGGATGCCGGAAGCGGGCCACCAAACGCGAGTTGTTGCGGGTGACCGCCGGCTCGGACAACACGACCGGTCGACTGGTTGTTTGGCCCGATCCCGACGGCACCGCACCCGGGCGCGGGGCGCACCTGCACCCCACGACCGAGTGCTACGACCTCGCGGTGCGACGCAGAGCCTTCCCCCGGGCCCTCCGGGTCCCGGCCGGGCTGTCCAGCGCACCGGTGGGGGACTACCTCCGACTCGCCGAACCACCCCGCACCTGACCGACCAGAGACTGGAGCAGCAGCTCATGAGCACTCGATGAGTACTTCGCGATGAGCCAGTTCGTTCTGCACCACCCACCAACGGTCTAAGACTCCCCAACGACAGGGTCTGGGCCAGAAGGAGAAACGTGGCCAAGACCCGCGTCCACGAGCTCGCCAAGGAGTTCGGCGTCGAGAGCAAGTTCGTTCTCGAGAAGTTCAAGGAGATGGGGGAGTTCGTCAAGTCGGCGAGCTCCACCGTCGAGCTGCCGGCGGAGATGCGTTTCCGCAAGGAGTACGGCGAGAAGCTGAAGACGGCCGCCCCGGCCGCGCAGCCCGCCGAGGCTCCTGCCGCTGCGAAGCCGGCACCCAAGGCACCTGTCAAGAAGGCTGCCCCCGCCCCTGCCGCGCCGGCTCCGGCCGCTGAGGCTCCCGCAGCGGAGGCCCCGGCCGCCGAGGTTCCCGCCCCGGAGGCTCCGGCCACCGAGGCGCCCGCCGCCCAGGCGCCTGCCGCCGAGGCCCCGGCGAAGGCCGCCCCCAAGCCCGGCCCCAAGCCGCCGGCAAGGCCGGCTCCCGCCGAGGAGCCGCCGGCCGCTGCCGCGCCGTCGGCGCCGGCCGCCGCCCCGGCGACCCCGGCCGCTCCCAAGCCCGGCCCGAAGCCTCCGACGCCGAAGGCTCCGGCCCCGCGTCCGGTCGGCAAGCCGGGTGGCACGCCGCGTCCCGGCAACAACCCGTTCTCGTCCAGCCAGGGCATGGGCCGACGTCCCGCCGCGCCGCGCAGCGAGGGCGACCCCAACCGCCCGCCTCGTCCGCCGGCCGGTGCCGGTGGGCCCGGCCGTCCGGGCATGCCGCGTCCCAACCCGGCGATGATGCCGAAGTCGCCCGCCGCCTTCGGTCAGGGCCCTGCCGGCCGTGGTGGCCCCGGAGGTCCCGGTCGCGGAGGCGCTCCCGGTCGTGGCGGCGCCGGTGCCCCGGGCCGTCCCGGTGGTGCTCCCGGTCGCGGTGGCCCTGGCGGTGCTCCGGGTCGTCCCGGTGGTGGCCCCGGTGGCTTCGGCCCCGCTGGCGGCGGCCGTCCCGGTGGCGGTCGTCCCGGCCAGCGCGGCCAGACCCAGGGTGCGTTCGGTCGCCCCGGTGGTCCGGCGCGGCGCGGTCGCAAGTCCAAGCGCGCCCGTCGCCAGGAGTTCGAGGCCATGGAGGCCCCGACGATCGGCGGCATGCGGGTCCGCAAGGGCAACGGCGAGACCGTCCGGCTTGCCCGTGGCGCATCGCTGACCGACTTCGCCGAGAAGATCGGCGTCGACGCAGCCTCGCTGGTGCAGATGCTCTTCCACCTCGGTGAGATGGTCACCGCGACCCAGTCGGTCGGTGACGAGACCCTCCAGCTGATCGGTGAGGAGCTCAACTACAGGGTCGAGGTCGTCTCGCCCGAGGACGAGGACCGCGAGCTGCTCGAGTCGTTCGACCTCGAGTTCGGTGCCGACGAGGGCGACGAGAGCGACCTCGTCATCCGACCGCCGGTCGTGACCGTCATGGGTCACGTCGACCACGGCAAGACCAAGCTGCTCGACGCCCTCCGCGACGCCAACGTCGTCGACAAGGAGGCCGGTGGCATCACCCAGCACATCGGTGCCTACCAGGTCCACACCGACGTCGACGGCGACGACCGCCGGATCACCTTCATCGACACCCCGGGTCACGAGGCGTTCACCGCCATGCGTGCCCGAGGTGCCCAGGCGACCGACATCGCGGTGCTGGTGGTCGCGGCCGACGACGGCGTGATGCCGCAGACGGTCGAGGCGCTCAACCACGCCAAGGCCGCCGGTGTGCCGATCGTGGTCGCGGTCAACAAGATCGACAAGCCCGAGGCCGACCCGACCAAGGTCCGCGGTCAGCTGACCGAGTACGGCCTGGTCCCCGAGGAGTACGGCGGCGACGCCATGTTCGTCGACGTCTCGGCCAAGGCGGGGCTCAACCTCGACAAGCTGCTCGAGGCGATCGTCCTGACCGCTGACGCGTCGCTCGACCTGCGGGCCAACCCGACGCAGGACGCGCAGGGCCTCGTGGTCGAGGCGCACCTGGACCGCGGTCGCGGTCCGGTCGCGACGATCCTGGTCCAGCGCGGCACGCTGCGCGTGGGCGACTCGATCGTCGCCGGTCCGGCCTACGGCCGGGTCCGCGCGATGCTCGACGAGCACGGCGACGAGATGACCGAGGCCGATCCGGCACGTCCGGCGATGGTCCTGGGTCTGTCGTCGGTGCCCGGCGCCGGTCAGAACTTCATCGTGGTCGAGGACGACCGTGTCGCCCGCCAGATCGCGGAGAAGCGCGAGGCGCGGGAGCGTGCCGCGCTCCAGGCGAAGCGTCGCGTGCGTCGTACCCTCGAGGACTTCATGGCCTCCATGGAGAAGGGCGAGAGCCAGGAGCTCAACCTCATCCTCAAGGGCGACGTGTCCGGTTCCGTCGAGGCGCTCGAAGATGCCTTGGCCGCGCTGGAGGTCGGCGACGAGGTGTCGCTCCGGGTCATCGACCGCGGTGTCGGTGCGATCACCGAGGCCAACGTCAACCTGGCCGCTGCCTCGGACGCGATCATCATCGGCTTCAACGTCCGGGCACAGGGCAAGGCGTCCGAGCTCGCCGACCGCGAGGGCGTGGAGATCAAGTACTACTCGATCATCTACCAGGCCATCGAGGAGATCGAGGCTGCGCTCAAGGGCATGCTCAAGCCCGAGTTCGAGGAGCAGACCCTCGGCCAGGCGGAGATCCGGGCGATCTTCCGCTCGTCCAAGCTCGGCAACATCGCCGGTTGCATGGTCACCTCGGGCGTCATCCGGCGCAACGCGAAGGTGCGCCTGCTCCGCGACGGCGCCGTGATCGCCGACAACCTCGACCTCGCCTCGCTCAAGCGGGAGAAGGACGACGCGTCGGAGGTCCGCGAGGGCTTCGAGTGCGGTCTGGTGCTCAAGAACTTCCAGGACATCAAGGAAGGCGACATCGTCGAGGGGTTCGAGCTCAAGGAGATCCCCAGGAGCTGATGCTCCACCGGGCGAAGCCCGGAAAACGGCGTCGCGTCTCGCTTCGCTCGCACTGATTGTTGTTCCGCTGGCGCCCGCTTCGATCGAAGCGGGCGCCAGCGGGTTCTCCGACTATTTGCGCTACTGATAGGAACTCCTCATGGCCAACCCGCGCGTGCGCAAGATCGCGGACCGGATCCAGGTGATCGTGGCCGAGATGCTGGAGCGGCGGATCAAGGACCCCCGCCTGGGGTTCGCGACGATCACCGACGTCCGGCTCACCGGTGACGCCCAGAACGCCAAGATCTTCTACACCGTGCTCGGTGACGAGGCGGAGCGGGCGAGCACCGCGGCGGCGCTCGAGTCGGCGAAGGGCGTGCTGCGCTCGGAGGTCGGCAAGCAGCTCGGCATGCGGCAGGTCCCGACGCTGAGCTTCGAGCTCGACGTGATCCCGGACAGCGCCCGGCATCTCGACGAGGTGCTCGCGCGGGCCAAGGAGGCCGATGCAGCGGTCGCAGCCGCCCGGGCCGGCGCCCGCCCGGCCGGTGAGGCCGACCCGTACAAGAAGCCGCGCGACGTCACCGAGGACGACGCCGACGTCGACGATCTCGACAACGACCTCGACTGATGGCCGGGTCGGGCCTGGTGGTCGTCGACAAGCCCGCGGGAATGACCAGCCACGACGTGGTCTCCCGGGTACGCCGGCTCGCGGGCACCCGCAAGGTCGGGCACGCCGGGACGCTGGACCCCATGGCGACGGGCGTGCTGGTGCTCGGGGTCGAGCGGGCCACCCGGTTGCTCGGTCACCTCCTGCTCACCGACAAGGCGTACGACGCAACGATCCGCCTCGGTGTGTCCACGACGACCGACGACGCGGACGGCGAGGTCACTGCGACCGGCCCGATCGACGGTGTCGACGAGCAGCGGGTGCGCGAGGCGCTGGGTCGCTTCGTGGGTGACATCGAGCAGGTGCCGACCGCGGTGTCCGCGATCAAGGTCGACGGCAAGCGCGCCTACCAGCGCGTGCGCGACGGCGAGGAGGTCGTGCTCAAGGCACGGCCCGTCACCATCCACGAGCTCGTCGTCCTCGCAGTGCGCCCCGGCGATGGCGTCTTCGACGTCGACATCGCGATGCGCTGCTCCAGCGGCACCTACGTGCGGGCGGTGGCACGCGACCTCGGCGTGCAGCTGGGGTCCGGCGGGCACCTGACCGCGCTGCGTCGTACTGCTGTCGGGCCCTATGGTCTCGACGTCGCGCGGACGCTCGACCAGCTGGGGGAGGAGTTCGCGCTGCTGCCGCTCGCGGACGCTGCGCGAGCCGCCTTCCCGTCGTACGACCTCGATGCGGAGCAGGCGCAGGACGTCCGCTACGGCCGCAGGATCGCCCTCCCGATCGAGGAGCTGACCGCCGTGTTCGCGCCCGACGGCGAGTTCCTCGCGCTCTACCGTCCCGAGGGCGGGCACGCGCGGCCGGTCGCCGTGTTCGTAGGCTGAGGCGATGCAGGAGGAGAAGCCGACCCGCGGGGACTACGCCGAGGCGGCGCGCTACATCGGCCGTGACCTTGCCGGCACCGCGATCGTCTGGGTGACGACGATCGGCTGCGTGATCCTCGGCGGCGTGATCGGCAACATGCTCGACGATGAGAGCGGCGGGATCGCCGGGATCTTCGTCGGCCTCGGCCTCGGAGTCCCGCTCGCGCTGCTCCTCGGCTCCTGGTTCAAGGGACGTGTGCGATAGAGCTCGGGAGCCCAGTCAGTACGCTGACGCCCGTGCGCGTGTGGCGAGCCTTCGACGACGTCCCTGCCGACGAGTTGGCGCTGGGACGCACGGTCGTGACGATCGGCAACTTCGACGGGATGCACCTGGGGCACCAGCACGTCGTCCGCCGGGCCATCGAGGTGGCCGGGGAGGTCGGGGTCGACCACGTCGTCGCCGTCACGTTCGATCCGCACCCGATCGCGGTGCTGCGTCCGGAGCACGCCCCACCCACGCTGACCACCATCGACGAGCGGCTGAGACTGCTTGGCGAGGCGGGCGTCGACGACGTCCTCGTCATCCCGTTCTCCCGCGAGATCGCGGAGTGGACGCCCCTGGAGTTCGTCGACCGGATCCTCGTCGACGCCCTGCACGCGAAGGCGGTCGTGGTCGGGGCGAACTTCCGGTTCGGCAACCGGGCCGCCGGCGACTGCCAGCTGCTCCGCGACGCCGGGGCGCACCGTGACTTCGTGCTCGAGGCGGTCTCTCTCGACGGTGGGCCGCAAGTCTGGTCGTCCACCTACGTCCGCACCTGCCTCGCGGCCGGCGACGTGTCGGGCGCCGCGGAGGCGCTCGGGCGGCCGTTCGCGACCCGGGGGGTCGTGGTCAAGGGGGAGCAGCGGGGCCGCGAGCTCGGATACCCGACGGCCAACGTGCCGGTCGTCGCCGGAGCGGCCGCCCCCGCCGACGGCGTGTACGCCGGCCGCGTGCGCATCCTCGACGGACCCTCCGCCGGGGAGGTCCACCCCGCCGCGATCAGTGTCGGCACCAACCCGACCTTCGACGGCCTGCGGGACCGACGCGTCGAGGCCTACGTGCTCGACCGGACCGACCTGGACCTCTACGGGGTCGAGGTGGAGATCGCGTTCGTCGAGCGGCTCCGCGGGATGGTGCGGTTCGACTCGATCGACGACCTGCTGGTGGCGATGGCCGACGACGTCGTCCGGACCCGCGCGGTCCTCGGGGCCTGACTCCCGATGGCCGACGACCCGGACGGCGACCTGGACGCCGCGGAGGCGTGGTTCGTCGCCCACGGGCTGCCCTACTTCGTCGACGGCCACCGCGCCTCGGCCGCAGCCGGTCTGGGGCGCGGCCCGATGTCCGCGATCCTGGTGGTCGCGGGGTTGGTCGGCGTGGTGGCGGCCGTCCTGGTGGGCGTCACCGCGGGCGGCGGCACGGCGGCCGGCATCGGGGGCGGTGTGACCGCTGCGGGGCTCGTGCTGGCGGCGTACGCACTGGTGGTGCTGCGGGCACGGCTGATCCTCGGGTGGGCGCTGCGGCGTACGTTCCGGTCGCTCGGCCTGCTGCTGCCGCTCGTCACCCGGGCGCTGCCCCTCCTGCTGCTGTTCATCACCTTCCTCTTCATCAACGCCGAGGTGTGGCAGGTCGCCGCCAGCCTCGACGGGGGCGTGCTGTGGGTGGCGGTTCTGCTGTTCGGCGGGATCGCGGTGCTCTTCCTGCTCACCCGGCTCCCCGAGGAGCTCGACACCGTCGACGACGAGGTCGAGGCGCGCCAGCTCGTCGACGCCTGCAGGGGTACGCCGCTGCAGGCCGCCGCCGAGTCGCTCGCGGGACGGGTGGACCGGGTCGGTGCCGTCGACGCCGAGGTCAGCGGGCTGCAGAAGGCCAACCTGGTGCTGGTGCTCCTGGTGTCGCAGGCCGTGCAGGTGCTGCTGCTGGCGCTGGCGGTCTTCGCCTTCTTCGTGGTGTTCGGCCTGGTCGCCATGGAGCCCGAGGTGGTCGGCTCGTGGACCACCGACGGCGTCGTCCACCCGCTCGCCGGCCCGGCCGGCGACCTGTTCGGCGAGCGGCTCAGCCAGGAGCTGATCCGGGTCTCGGTCTTCCTCGCCGCGTTCAGCGGTCTCTACTTCACCGTCTACGCCGTGACCGACGAGCTCTACCGGCGCCAGTTCTTCACCTCGGTGATCCGGGAGCTGGAGCGGGCGGTGAGCGCGCGGGTCGCCTACCGGTCGCTGCGCGACGGCGGGATCGGCCCGGCGGTCGACTAGGTCACAGGTTCTGGACCACCCGCGGGTGGGCGGCCGGGCGCAGCCAGCGCAGCAGCCATCGCATCGCCGCCGGGTCACCGACCCGGGTGCAGCCCTCGCTCGGCTCCCAGGGGCGGCCCGGACGCGAGGTGTGGTAGAAGATCCCGCTCCCGGCGCCCTGCTCGGCGCGGGCCGCCCCGGCTCAGCCGGACGGCGTTGTAGTCGACCACGAAGCCCCAGCGCATGGACGGGCGGTCGCCGTCGGTGCGGCCCGGCTCCTCGATCCAGGTGTTGTAGAGCGGCCCCTCCTCGTCGGTCACGGTCGAGGTCGGGAGCCGGCGGCGCCAGGACATCCGGCCCGGGTTCTGGGAGGAGGTCGAGAAGGTCACCTTGATCTCGTAGATGCCCTCCGGCGTGCCCAGGTCGTCCTGCTGCCGCTTGCCCCACCCGCCCGGCGAGATCGACGAGCGGAGCTCCCGCACCAGACGCCAGGTGTCGCCGTGGCGCGCCCAGGCCTGGGTCACCGTGCAGTGCACCTGGTCGCACCAGCGGTCGCTCGACACGGTCCGGACCACCTGGCGGGTGGCGGGTGGGAGGAGGAGCGCCCAGGACGGCTGCTCCCCGGGCACGGCCTGCGGCGTCGTACTCCTGGCCGGGGAGGGTGGGGGAGCGGCGCCGGGCCCGGCCGGGCGCGCGTCGCAGCTCGCGCCGCCGAGGAGCACGGCCGCCAGCAACAGCACGACCGGCGACCGAAGGACCCCCATCCGCCGATCGTCGCATGCCGCGAGCGCGGCGAAGGCGCCGGCACCTGCCGCTTCCAGCCCACATTCTGGCGATTCGGTGCGCGCAAACCGCCGGTAGCGTCGAGAGCAGGCAAGAGGAGAGGAGCAGCTCATGAAGTACGTCATCACCTGGACCGCGCGGGGAACCGACGAAGCCGCGGACGCCAGGTCACTGCAGGTGTTCGGCCAGTGGACCCCCAGCGAGGCCGCGACGTTCCACCAGTTCCTGGGTCGCGTGGATGGCCGTGGCGGATTCGCGGTGGTCGAGACGGACGACCCGGCCACCATCGCCAGGGACGCCGCGATCTTCGGTGCCTGGTTCGACTTCGAGGTCTACCCCTGCCTGGAGATCACGGAGACGGCGGCGGTCGGCCAGGAGGCCGTGGAGTTCCGCAGCTCCGTGGGCTGACGCTCCGGGTCAGCGCGCGGGTGGGGTCGGCGGTTCGCGATTCGGGTGCAGGCGTCGCCCGCTGTTAGCCTTGTGCGGTTGCCGTCAGGACGGCCGCGGACCAAGAGAGCTCCAGGAAATCAGGCTGGGGCGCCGCGCAACGAACCGGAAGGAACCCCACCAGCATGGCTATTGGTACCGACGTAGAGACCAAGAAGAAGATCATCGCGGAGTACGCCACGACCGAGGGTGACACCGGTTCGCCGGAGGTCCAGGTCGCGCTCCTGAGCCACCGGATCAGCCACCTGACCGAGCACCTCAAGACCCACAAGCACGACCACCACAGCCGTCGTGGTCTGCTGCTTCTGGTCGGCCAGCGCCGCCGGCTTCTCAACTACCTGAAGAAGACCGACATCGAGCGCTACCGCTCGCTGGTCGAGCGCCTCGGCCTGCGCCGCTGAACCCGTGCGAAGGGATCCACCACATCGGTGGGTCCCTTCGCTACATTCTGCGGTGGCGCGGCACGAGGCCGCGGTCGCCGTACAACTGAACAACCACCATCAGGAGCGATTCGCGTCATCCACGACCGGTCCTCGGTAGTGGCTCCCCCTGTGCAGCGATCCGCTGCACCACTCACGTGGTCAGGGTGGGCCTCGATCGAAGATCGGAAACGACGCGGGCGTCGCGGATCGCACCGCGAACGAAAGAGTCAAACGTTGACTGAACCCGTTATTTCCGCCGTCGAGACCGTTCTGGACAACGGCAAGTTCGGCACCCGCACCGTCAAGTTCGAGACCGGGCTGCTGGCCCGGCAGGCCGCCGGTTCGGTGACCGCCTACCTCGACGACGAGACCATGCTGCTCTCGGCCACCACGGCCGGCAAGCAGCCCAAGGACCACTTCGACTTCTTCCCCCTGACGATCGACGTCGAGGAGCGGATGTACGCCGTGGGCCAGATCCCCGGCTCGTTCTTCCGCAGTGAGGGTCGCCCCGGCGAGGACGCGATCCTCACCTGCCGCCTGATCGACCGCCCGCTGCGCCCGACCTTCAAGAAGGGCCTGCGCAACGAGGTCCAGGTCGTCATCACCGTCCTGGCGCTCGACCCCGACCAGCCGTACGACGTCCTCGCGATCAACGCCGCGTCGATCTCCACCCAGCTCTCCGGCCTGCCGTTCTCCGGCCCGGTGGGTGGTGTCCGCGTCGCCCTGATCGACGACCAGTGGGTCGCCTTCCCGAGTCACAGCCAGCTCGAGCGCGCCGTCTTCGACATGGTCGTCGCCGGCCGCGTCACCGACACCGGCGACGTCGCGATCATGATGGTCGAGGCCGAGGCCACCGAGCAGACCTTCGAGCTCGTCCGCTCCGGCGTGACCGCCCCGTCGGAGGACGTCGTCGCCGGCGGCCTCGACGCCGCCAAGCCGTTCATCAAGCAGCTGTGCGACGCGCAGGCCGAGCTGGCCAAGCAGGCCGCGAAGCCGGTCCAGGAGTTCCCGACCTTCCTCGACTACGAGGACGACGTGTACGCCGCCGTCGAGGCCGCGGTGAAGGACCAGACCGCTGCCGCGCTGACGATCGGTGGCAAGCACGAGCGCGAGGACAAGCTCGACGAGATCAAGGCCGGTCTGCTCGAGCAGGTCGGTCCGCAGTTCGAGGGCCGCGAGAAGGAGATCGGCGCCGCGTTCCGGTCGCTGAACAAGTCGCTGGTCCGTGACCGGGTGCTCCGCGAGAAGGTCCGCATCGACGGCCGCGGCCTGGCGGACATCCGCCCGCTGCACGCCGAGGTCGGCCTGATCCCGCGGGTGCACGGCTCGGCTCTGTTCGAGCGCGGCGAGACCCAGATCCTGGGCGTCACCACGCTGAACATGCTCAAGCTGGAGCAGCAGCTCGACACGCTGTCCCCGGAGAAGCACCGCCGCTACATGCACAAGTACGTCTTCCCGCCGTTCTCCACCGGTGAGACGGGCCGCGTCGGCTCGCCCAAGCGTCGCGAGGTCGGCCACGGTGCGCTCGCCCGCCGTGCGCTGCTGCCGGTGCTGCCGTCGCGCGAGGAGTTCCCCTACGCGATCCGCCAGCTCTCCGAGGCGATGGGCTCCAACGGCTCCACCTCGATGGGCTCGGTCTGCGCCTCGACGCTGTCGCTGCTGCAGGCCGGCGTCCCGCTGAAGGCGGCCGTCGCGGGCATCGCGATGGGCCTC
Source organism: uncultured Actinomycetota bacterium (assembly GCA_963830735.1). Taxonomy (GTDB): domain Bacteria; phylum Actinomycetota; class Actinomycetes; order Propionibacteriales; family Nocardioidaceae; genus Nocardioides. Next base: position 1,824,908 of record CAWHNG010000002.1, on the reverse strand, counting down.
ATCTCCGGTGAGGTCGACGGCAAGACCGAGTACGTCGCGCTGACCGACATCCTCGGCGCCGAGGACGCCTTCGGCGACATGGACTTCAAGGTCGCCGGAACCCGTGAGTTCGTCACCGCGCTCCAGCTCGACACCAAGCTCGACGGCATCCCCGCCGAGGTCCTCGCCGCCGCGCTGGGCCAGGCCAAGGACGCCCGTCTCGCGATCCTCGACGTCATGGCGGAGGCCATCGACGCCCCCGAGGAGATGTCGCTCCACGCCCCGCGGATCATCACCGTCCAGGTCCCCGTCGACAAGATCGGCGAGGTCATCGGCCCGAAGGGCAAGGTGATCAACCAGATCCAGGACGACACCGGCGCGACGCTGTCGATCGAGGACGACGGCACCGTCTACATCGGTGCGACCAACGGCGAGGCCGCGGAGGCGGCCCGGGCGGCGGTCAACGCGATCGCCAACCCGACGATGCCGGAGGTCGGCGAGCGCTACCTCGGCACCGTCGTCAAGACCACCAACTTCGGCGCGTTCGTCGCGCTGCTGCCGGGCAAGGACGGCCTGCTGCACATCAGCAAGCTCCGCGCCCTCTCCGGCGGCAAGCGGGTCGAGAACGTCGAGGACGTCGTCTCGGTCGGTCAGAAGCTCCAGGTCGAGATCGCCGAGATCGACGACCGCGGCAAGCTGTCGCTGATCCCCGTCGTCGAGGAGTCCGCGGAAGCGGCCGACGCGGAGACCGAGCAGCCGGAGGCGTGATCACTCCGTGAGTCACGCTCACACGACGGCCGGTCAGCGTTCCGCTGGCCGGCCGTCGGCGTACCCCTCCTCCTCCGCGCGCGCGGTGACCCGCACCGTGGAGACCGTGCGCGACGCCGCGGGCCAGGTCACCTCGGTCGTACGACGCACCGTGCTCCCCTCGGGGCTGCGGATCGTCACCGAGCAGATGACCGGCGCCCGCTCGGCGTCGATCGGCGTCTGGGTCGGTGTCGGCTCCCGCGACGAGACCGCCGCGACCCACGGCGCGTCGCACTTCCTCGAGCACCTGCTGTTCAAGGGCACCGACGAGCGGTCGGCGCTGGACATCTCGATCGCGCTCGACGCGGTCGGTGGTGAGTTCAACGCCTTCACGGCCAAGGAGTACACCTGCTTCCACGCGCGGGTCCTCGGTGAGGACCTGCCATTGGCCGTCGACGTCCTCGGCGACATGATCACCGGCTCGCTGATCACCCAGCACGACGTCGATGCGGAGCGCGACGTGATCCTCGACGAGATCGCGATGCACGACGACGATCCCGACGACGTCGTCCAGAACCTCGTCGCCGAGGTCGCGTGGGGTGGGGCGTCGCCGCTCGGCCGCCCGATCGCCGGCACCGTCGAGTCGATCGGCGCGATGACCCGCGACCGGATCCGCCGCTTCTACCGACGCCACTACGAGCCCGCCAACATGGTGGTCTCGGTCGCCGGAGCGGTCGACCACTCGGCCGTCGTACGCGCCGTGCGGGCCTCCTTCGGGCGCCACGACTTCCTTGCCGGTCAGGCCGCCCCGCGGCCGCCTCGCAGCGCCGGGCGCAAGCCGCGGGTGCGCGCGGGAGAGGCGCGCGTCGACCGTCCGTTCGAGCAGGTCAACCTGGTGCTCGGCATGGAGGGCCTCCCGCGCGGCGACGACCGCCGGTTCGCGCTCGGCGTGCTCAACACCGCACTCGGGGGCGGCACGTCGAGCCGGCTCTTCCAGGAGGTCCGAGAGCACCGCGGGCTGGCCTACTCGGTCTACTCCTTCTCCAGCCAGTACGCCGACTCCGGCCTGGTCGGTGTTGCCCTCGGCTGCCTGCCCGACCGGCTCGACGAGGCGCTCTCGACCGTGCGCGCGGAGCTCGCCGCGATCGCCGTCGGCGGGATCTCGGCCGACGAGCTCGCCCGCGGCAAGGGCCAGCTCATCGGGGGGCTGGTGCTGGGGCTCGAGGACTCCGGGTCGCGGATGATGCGGCTGGGCAAGATCGAGCTGGTCGACGCCGTCGTCCTCGGCATCGACGAGGTGATGGCGCGGATCGACGCCGTCACGCTCGACGACGTGCGCGACGTCGCCGCCGAGGTGTTCGCACGGCCGGAGCTGCTCGCGGTCGTCGGCCCGCAGGCGGACCAGGCTCCTAGCGCCGCCCGATGATGCCGATGACCGGCGGCTGCTTGGAGTCCACGACGTAGACCCGGAAGCCGCCCTCGGTGAGGGCGGCGGATGTCCTCGAGAGGATCTCGGGGAGCTGCTCGGGCCGTGTGGTGTCGAAGAACAGGTTGACCGAGCCGCCCGGGAGCACCCGCTCGTGCAGGAGCGCGATCTCCTCCTTGGCGTCGCGCACCCAGAACAGGTTGACGTTGAAGGCGAAGACCTTGGTCAGCCGCTTCACCGGAACCCGCAGCGTCGCGAGGTCGATCTGTCGCACCGTCAGCTTGCCGGCCTCGATGTGCTGGGCGCAGCGCTGCTTGGTGCGGTCGACGCCGGCTTCGGACCGGTCGATCGCGAACATCTTGCCCCGGCCCTCGAGGCGCCGGCAGATCAGGTCGGCCGCGGCACCCGTGCCGCAGCCGATCTCGAGCACGTGATCGTTGTGCTGGACGTCGATGAAGTCGACCGCCCAGCGGATCCGAGCTGGAATCGTCTGCACCGCCATGGGGCCAGCCTGCCAGAACGCGTGTCCTGTTGAGGCACTACGTTGGCCATGTGAGCGAAGGTGTCGAGCAGGTCGGTGCAGGTGGTAGGGGTCCGATCCGGGTCGGAGTGCTCGGATCGCGGGGCAAGGTGGGCGCCGAGGTGGTGCGCGCCGTCGAGGGGGCCGAGGACCTCGATCTGGTCGCCGGTGTCGACCACGACGACCCCATCGAGTCCCTCGTCGAGCAGGGCGCGGAGGTCGTCGTCGACTTCACCCACCCCGACGTCGTGATGGACAACCTCGAGTTCTGCGTCGACCACGGCATCAACGCGGTGGTCGGCACGACCGGCTTCGACGAGGCGCGCCTCGCGATCCTTCGCGGCTGGCTGGAGGCCAGTCCGGCGACCGGTGTGCTCATCGCCCCCAACTTCTCGATCGGCGCGATCCTGATGATGCGGTTCGCCACGATCGCGGCCCCGTTCTACGAGTCGGTCGAGGTCGTGGAGCTCCACCACCCCGACAAGGCTGACGCGCCGAGCGGTACGGCGCGGCGTACCGCCGAGCTCATCGCGGCCGCGCGACGCGAGGCCGGCTGCCCGCCCGTCCCCGACGCCACGTCGACCTCACTCGACGGCGCGCGTGGCGCGGACGTCGACGGCATCCGGGTGCACGGCCTCCGGATCCGCGGCCTGGTGGCCCACCAGGAGGTGGTGCTCGGCGGGCTGGGGGAGACCCTGACCATCCGGCACGACTCCCTCGACCGCGTCTCGTTCACGCCGGGGGTGCTGACGGGGATTCGCCGGATCGGGGAGTTCCCGGGCCTGACCGTGGGGCTGGAGCACTTCCTCGACCTCTGACCCGCCGCTGGGTCGCGGCGCTCGCCCGCAGGTGACCGCTGCAGGAAGTTGCGGTGCACGAACCTGCACGGCGCGATCGCTGGCCGCAGCGGAGACATTGGCCGATCCTGATGGTCGAGGTCCGCGCCCGACGGGGAGGGTGCGGACCTCGACCACCTCTGGCTCTCGCGCCCGGCCGGCGACGTCCCTCAGATCGAGGTGTGCAGACGGACCTGCTTGACGGTGCCTGCGGTCGAATCGTCGTCGGCGAGCTCACGGCTGGCGCCGTCGGGTGCCCAGCCGGCGCTCTCGAGGAAGGTGCGGAAGGCGTCGTCGGTCGAGTCGACCCAGCAGGTCGCCCGGGAGAACCCGTCGGCCTGCAGAGTCTCGACGGCGGCCTGCAGCAGCCGCGACCCGTGACCGTTCCGGGTCTCGGTCGGATCGACGGTGAACTCCCCGATCTCGCCGTCGGCCGCCGGGTCGGCGTCGGGGTCCGTCGCCGGGCCGGTGAGCGCGAAGCCGGCCACGCGGTCGTGCGCCAGCGCGACCAGGGCCCGGTGGCGCGCCTCGGGGGGCCGGGCGAGCGACGCCTGCCACGCGGCCTCCAGGGTGGCCGCGTCGAGGCCGCGCTCGGCCAGCAGGATGGCCAGCGGCGCGCCATACCTCCCCTGCCAGGAGCGGAGCTGGACCGCGGCGATGGAGGCGGCGTCGGCTGCCCAGGCGACGCGGACGGAGACATCGGCGGTGGTCACCGGGCCATCTTCGCAGGGGGAGCGGAAGGGGACGGACGCGACCGTGCCTGGATAGGGTCGCAGCATGGAAATCCGCAACCTCGGGGCGAGTGGGCTGAAGATCTCTGCCATCGCCTACGGAAACTGGCTCACCCACGGCTCGCAGGTCGAGGAGGACGCCGCCCTCGCGTGCGTCCGGCAGGCGCTGGAGGAGGGCATCACGACCTTCGACACCGCCGACACCTACGCCAACACCGCCGCCGAGAGCGTCCTCGGCAAGGCACTGGCCGGCGAGCGGCGGGAGGGACTGGAGATCCTCACCAAGGTCTACTGGCCGACCGGCCCGGGCGCGCACAACGACCACGGCCTCTCGCGCAAGCACATCATGGAGTCGATCGACGGGTCGCTGCGGCGGCTCGGCACCGACTACGTCGATCTCTACCAGGCGCACCGCTACGACCACGAGACGCCGCTGGAGGAGACCATCGTCGCCCTTGCCGACGTCGTCCGTGCGGGCAAGGCGCTCTACATCGGCGTCTCCGAGTGGCGGGCCGAGCAGATCCGCGCGGCCCAGGAGATCGCCCGTGAGCTGCGCGTGCCTCTCGTGTCCAACCAGCCGCAGTACTCCCTGCTCTACCGCGTGATCGAGAGCGAGGTCGTCCCGACCTGCCGCGAGCTCGGGATGGGCCAGATCGTCTGGTCGCCGATCGCGCAGGGTGTGCTGACCGGCAAGTACCTCCCCGGCAAGCCGCCGCCGGCCGGCTCCCGGGCCACCGACACCAACGGCGGCGCCGACTACGTCAGCCGCTGGATGGGCGACGACGTGCTCCAGCGGGTCCAGGAGCTGCGCCCCGTCGCCGAGGGCGTCGGGCTCAGCCTGGCCCAGCTCGCGGTGGCGTGGGTGCTGCAGAACGACAACGTCTCCGCCGCGATCATCGGTGCCAGCCGTCCCGAGCAGGTCACGGAGAACGTCAAGGCGGCCGGCGTCAGCCTCGACGCCGCGACCATGGCCGCGATCGACGAGATCGTCGGGCCGGTCGTCATGAGCGACCCCGCCCTGACCAAGTCCCCGGAGCTCCGCTCCTTCTAGGAGTACGACGCCCGCAGGCCGGCCGGGGGCTCCCTCACCGATAGGTGTCGGGGAGCTCCTGGCCGATCTTGACCTGTGACTTCGGCATCCGCATGAACTTCATCTGCAGCGACCGGGTGACGGCGTAGAACGTGGTGCCCTTGTAGGACTCTTCCGGGAACCGGCGGGTGAGCTGGCGCCGCAGTCGGAACCGGAGGAGCACCATGTCGACGACCACGAACAGGAACGTCGCCATCATGACGTAGGTGCTGGCGGCGACCATCGAGGGGTTGCCGCTGTAGCCCAGCGCCATGCTGACGATGAGCAACGGGATCAGCATCTCGACCAGCGAGAAGCGGACGTCGACGAAGTCGCGGATGAACCGGCGCATCGGCCCCCGGTCGCGCGGGGGGAGGTACCGCTCGTCGCCGGTCTTCATGGCCTCGCGGACCTTGCGGCTCTCCTCGGCACGGTAGGAGCGCTGCTGCTTGGCGAGCGTCTTGCCGGTCGCGCGGACCGCGCGCTCGAGCGCGGGCCGCGGCCTCGGCCTCCTTGCGCTTCGGGGTCGGCCGACCCTTGCCCTCGGCCTTGTGGGTGTCGTCCGACTGGTAGTTGTCCCAGCTCGTGACCTCGGAGGTATCGGACTTCTTGCGACCAAACACGCTCTGCTCAGACCTTCCTGACCACGCTGGAATCCAACTGCATCGGGCCGAAGCACCAGGCTCCGTCAGTCACGGTGACTCTTCCCCGGCAGGTCGAGCATCCGCTGCAGGGCGACCAGCGCCTCCTGCTCGGTCTGCGGGTCGACCTCGATCCGGTTGACCACGACGCCGTCGACCAGCGACTCCATCGCCCACACGAAGTGGGGGAGGTCGATCCGGTTCATCGTCGAGCAGTAGCAGACGTTGCGGTCGAGGAAGACGATGTTCTTGTCCGGGTGGGCGTTCGCCAGCCGCTGGACCAGGTTGAGCTCGGTGCCGATCGCCCAGCTCGAGCCGGGCTCCGCGGCCTCGATGGTCTTGATGATGAACTCCGTCGAGCCGACCAGGTCGGCCTTGAGCACGACCTCGTGCTGGCACTCGGGGTGGACCAGGATGTTGATGCCGGGGACCTTCGCGCGCAGCGCGTCGACGACCTCGGGGGAGAAGCGGCCGTGGACCGAGCAGTGGCCCTTCCACAGGATGACCCGGGCGTCGCGGAGCTCCTCGACGGTGAGGCCGCCGTTGGGCTTGTGCGGGTTCCACACGACGCAGTCGTCGAGGGAGTAGCCCAGCTGGAGCACGGCGGTGTTGCGCCCCAGGTGCTGGTCGGGCAGGAAGAGGACCTTGGTGTCCGCGCCCTTCTGCTCGAAGGCCCACGACAGCGCGACCTCGGCGTTGGAGGACGTGCACACGACGCCGCCGTTGCGGCCGCAGAACGCCTTGATGTCGGCGCTGGAGTTCATGTAGGTCACCGGCACGACCTGGTCCTGCACCCCGGCGTCGGCGAGCGCCGTCCCACGCGGCCTCGACCTGCGCGATCCGCGCCATGTCGGCCATCGAGCAGCCGGCGGCCAGGTCGGGCAGGATCACCTGCTGCTCGGGGCCGGTGAGGATGTCGGCGGACTCGGCCATGAAGTGCACGCCGCAGAAGACGATGTACTCCGCCTCGGGGCGGGCGGCGGCGTCGCGCGCGAGCTTGAACGAGTCGCCCGTGACGTCGGCGAACTGCGATGACCTCGTCGCGCTGGTAGTGGTGGCCGAGGACGAACACCTTCTCGCCGAGCGCCTCCTTCGCGGCGCGGGCGCGCGCCACCAGGTCGGGGTCGGACGCGGCCGGGAGGTCGCCCGGGCACTCGACGCCACGCTCGGAGAGCGGGTCGGTGCCGCGGCCGAGCGGCAGCAGCGGAAGGTCGACGGTCGTCATGGGCGAATCCTATTCCGGTGACGGTGGTGTGCCCGATTCGGTGTCAGCGCTACCCGGCCGCCGGCGCGGCTCGGCCATGATGTCCCCATGCGAGTTCTCGTGGCCCCGGACAAGTTCGCCGGCACGCTCACCGCGGTCGAGGCGGCCGAGGCGATCGCGGAGGGGTGGCGGCGGCAGGCCCCCGACGACGAGGTCGACCTCGCGCCGATGTCGGACGGTGGCCCGGGGTTCGTCGACGTCCTCCACGCGACGCTGGGTGGGGACCTGCTCGCAGTGACGGTCGAGAGCGCGCTCGGAGCCGACACCCCGGCGACGATCCTGCGTCGTCGGCAGCACGGCGTACGTCGAGAGCGCGCAGGCCTGCGGGATCCACCTCACCCAGGCGGCAGGGCGGCGAGTTCGCCAGCACCGTCGGCGTCGGCCACCTCCTGCGTCGCCGCGATCGGCAGCGGTGCGACCCGGATCGTGGTCGGGCTGGGCGGCTCGGGCACCAACGACGGCGGCGCGGGCCTGCTCGCCGCGCTCGGCGCCGACGTCGGACCGTGCGCTGGACGCCGGCGCGATCCACCTGGACGGCATGACCGAGGTCGACCTCGACGCCGCGCTCGCGTACGTCGACGGCGTCGAGCTGGTCGCGGCGACCGACGTCGACAGCCCGCTGACCGGCCTGTTCGGGGCCACCAAGACGTTCGGGCCCGCAGAAGGGCATCTGCCGAGCAGCAGCTGGCGTGGGTCGACGGCGTCCTGGAGCAGTACGCCGCCGCGACCGACCGCCGGCTCGCACTCGAACCCGGCGCGGGGGCCGCCGGCGGGCTGGGGTTCGGGCTGATGCTGCTCGGGGCCAGGCGGGTGTCGGGGATCGAGCTGGTCGTCGAGGCCGTCGCGCTCGCCGAGCCGGGCCCGTGCCGCCGACCTGGTCGTCACCGGAGAGGGCGCCTTCGACTTCAGCAGCCGCGCCGGCAAGGTCCCGGCGGGAGTGGCGGCCGTGGCGGCCGACCGCGCTGCGGCCGTGCGTGGCGCTCGCCGGGCAGGTCCTCGTCGGCTCCCGCGAGATGCGCGCGCTCGGGATGGACTCGGCGTACTCCCTCGTCGAGGCGGTGGGGGAGGAGCGGGCCTTCGCCGACCCGGCGGGTGCTCTCGCGGACCTCGCCGAGCGTGTGGCGCGGACCTGGTCGGGCTAGCGGGCCGCGGCTCGTCGGTCTCCGGTCCACCGTTGAACCGAGGACGTGGGGAATAACCCGCAGTGTGCGACCATTGGGCTATTCGACCAGCGATCTGGACACGACCTGTGCAGATCCGATCCGAACCATTCTGGAGTGAGCATGAGCGACCAGTGCGGCTGTGGCCACGAGCACGGAGCGCAGACGGCGACCGCGACCGTCGCTGCCCCTGAGACCATCGAGCGCCGTGAGGACCAGATCAACCTGAGCCCGGTGGCAGCGTCCAAGGTCGCGAGCCTGCTCGAGCAGGAGGGTCGCGACGACCTCCAGCTGCGGATCTCGGTGCAGCCGGGTGGTTGCAGCGGCCTGCGCTACCAGCTGTTCTTCGACGAGCGCACCCTGGACGGCGACGTCGTCACCGACTTCGACGGTGTGGGTGTCGTAGTCGACCGGATGAGCGTCCCCTACCTCAACGGCGCGACGATCGACTTCGTCGACACCATCGAGAAGCAGGGCTTCACGATCGACAACCCCAACGCGACCGGCTCCTGCGCCTGCGGCGACTCTTTCCACTGAGCAATCGACGAAGCCCCCCGCCGAGCGGCGGGGGGCTTCGTCGTTTTGGTGCGCACCCTGTGTCGCCGAAGGCGACATGAGCGAAGCGCAGGACAACTCAGTCGAGGTGCAGGTGGAGCGCGTTCGCGAGCCGCTGCGCGGCCTCGCTGATCTCGATGTCGCGCTTGGGGACCTCGCGCGGGTAGTCGTCGAAGTGGATGCTGGGGGCGGGAGCGGTGGCGCGATGCGCTGCCCGGACGAGCCGGTGGTTGACGGCTTCGCAGTCGGCGTGGAGGTCGGAAGGGCTTGCGATCTCCTCGTAGGTGGTCATGTCATCGACGCTACGGGCTACTCCTGCGTACGCCCAACCTGTACCGCTCGGTAGTGTTCCGTGTCATGCCCAGCGCCACCGCGAACCCCGACGGCACCCTGCTGATCGCCGGTTCGATCGCCACCGACCACCTCATGACGTTCGGCGGCAAGTTCGCCGACTCCCTCGTCGTCGAGCAGCTCGACAAGCTGTCGGTGTCGTTCCTCGTCGACGAGCTCGAGATCCGCCGCGGCGGAGTCGCGCCCAACATGTGCTTCGGCCTGGCCAGGCTCGGCCTGCGTCCGGTGCTCGTCGGCGCGGCGGGTGACGACTTCGCCGACTACCGCTCGTGGCTGGAGCGAGCAGGCGTCGACTGCGACTCGGTCCACATCTCCGACTCCAAGCACACCGCCCGGTTCGTGTGCACCACGGACGCCACGATGGCCCAGTTCGCGTCGTTCTACCCGGGTGCGATGAGCGAGGCCCGGCTGCTCGAGCTCGAGCCGATCGTGGCGCGGGTCGGTACGCCGGCGTACGTCCTGATCGGTGCGGACGACCCCGAGGCGATGAAGCGGCACACCGACGAGTGCCGGCAGCGCGGCTACCCGTTCATCTCCGACTGCTCCCAGCAGCTCGCGTTCGCCGAGGGCGACCTCATCCGCGACCTCATCGACGGTGCCGCGCTCCTGTTCTCCAACGAGTACGAGTCGCACGTGATCGAGAAGAAGACCGGCTGGTCGGCCGAGGAGGTCCTCTCGCGGGTCGGGATCCAGGTCACCACGCTCGGCAAGGACGGGGTGCGGGTCACCCGCCGGTCCGGCGAGACCTTCGAGGTGGAGGCGGCGAAGGGCGTCGCGGCGGTGGAGCCGACGGGCGTCGGCGACGCGTTCCGGGCCGGCTTCCTGGGCGCGCTCAGCTGGCAGGTCTCCCTCGAGCGCGCCGCGCAGGTGGGATGCGTGCTGGCGGCGTACGTCGTGGAGACGGTCGGCACGCAGGAGTACTCCTTCACCACCGCCCAGTTCGTCGACCGCGTCCGGGGCTCGTACGGCGACGCCGCGGCCGACGAGATCGCGGCCCACCTGCCCTGACCAGCTGCCCGGGTCACGAGCGGCGGCGCACGACGTAGCGGGGGACTCCGTCCTCGGTCAGCCCCTCGCCGACGTACTCCTGCTCGCGCATCCGGCACCAGGCGGGTACGTCGTAGCGCGCCGCCGGGTCGCGGGCGACGACCGCCAACAAGCCCCCGACAGGCACGTCCGGCAGCGCTCTGGCGAGCTCGATGACCGGCCGCGGGCAGGGCAGGTCGCGGCAGTCGAGCTCGAGGTCCGGCACCGCCTCGCTCACAGGTCACCCGGCTTCGTTCGCGCGCACTCGGCCTCACTTGGCCGACCGCCGTCGGCTGCGGCGACGAGGCGGCCTGGCGTCGCGCTCACAGGTCCCCCCGGATCTCGCACACGACAGAGGTCAGCGCGGCGCAGAACGCCTCGACGTCGGCGTCGGTCGTCTCCCGGGTGAGCGACACCCGCACGTTGCCGTGGGTGAGTGCCCCCATCGCCGCGAGGACGTGGCTGGGCTCGAGCGTCGATGCCGTGCACGCCGAGCCGCTGGCGACGCCGAAGCCGCGGCGGTCTAGCGCCGAGACCAGCTCGTCGCCGGCGATGTAGAGGCAGGAGAAGGTGACCAGGTGCGGCAGCCGGTCGACGGGGTCGCCGACGACCTCGGTGTCCGGCAGCGCGGTGGCGACGGCGCGGATCCGGTCGACCATCGCGCGCTGCCGTGCAGCGGTCTCCTCACGGTCGGAGAGGACGGCCTGGAGCGCGGCCGCGGCGGCCAGGGCTCCGGGCACGTTCGCCGTGCCGCCGATCTGGTCGAGCCCGTCGTCGCCCGGGAACGGCGTCGTCCACCGGGTCGCCCGGCGGACCGCGAGCACCCCGACGCCGGCGGGCCCGCCCCACTTGTGGGCCGACGCCGCCAGCGCCGACCACTGCGCGGGGAGGGGAAGCCGGCCGAGCGACGCCGCGGCGTCGACGAAGAGGGGTACGCCGTCGGGCAGGTCGAGGTCGTCGACCGGCTGGGTGGTCCCGACCTCCTGGTTGGCCGTCTGTACGGCGACCGCGCCGATCCCGGCTGCGCGGGCGGCCGCTGCGACCTCGTCCGCCGAGACCCGACCGAGCCGGTCCACCGGGACCGTGACCGACGCGGGGGAGCCGTGCCAGGCGACTGCGTGGAGCACCGAGGAGTGCTCGACGGCGCCGTACACGATGCCGGGGAGGGGGGAGCCGGACCGGGACCGGGCGGCTACGAGCCCGAGCAGCCCGCGGTGGACGGCGTCGGTCCCGGAGGCGGTGAACCCGACCTCGTCCGCGTGCGCGCCGAGGCACTCGGCGACCACGGCCCGGGCGTTGTCGAGGAGCAGGCGGCTCTCGCGAGCGCGGCGGTGCAGCCGGCGGGGATCTGCGAAGCCCCGGTCGAGCGCGGCGATGAGGGTCTCCCGGGCCGCGGGGTGCAGCGGCTCGGCGGACGCCGCATCGAGATAGGCGTCGGGGGGACGAGAATGCGCTCCGGACGCGTCGGCGGTCGCTCTCCCGCGGGACGTGCTCACCTCCGCAAGATACCGCCGTCCGAACTGAAGACCCCGACCGTCGACCGAGGTCGGATTCCGCTAGGGTTCGATCTAGTTCTGACCCTCGAGAGGAAGGCTCGTTCGTGGGCTTGTGGCACCCCGAGCGCATGCGAGGAGCGCGCCGGCCGTTGCGCCGGTACGCCCCGCTCGCCGGCTTCGTCGTACTCGCTGTCGTCCTCAGCGGCTGTTCCTCCGACTCCCAGTACGGTCGCGTGGGCATGCCGGAGATCAAGTCAGAGCAGGGTGAGGACATCCTCGCGCTCTGGCAGGGAGCGTGGATCGCCGCGCTGGTGACCGGTGTCGTGGTGTGGGGCCTGATCCTGTGGGCGGTGTTCCACTACCGCCGCCGCAGCGACGACGAGATCCCCGTGCAGACCCGCTACAACCTGCCGATCGAGATCTTCTACACGATCTTCCCGATCGTGATGGTGATCGTGTTCTTCTCGCACACCGTGCGGGTGCAGGACACCGCTCTCGAGATGGACCCCGACCCCGACGTGAAGATCACCGTCGTCGGGCAGAAGTGGTCGTGGACGTTCAACCACCCCTACGAGGGCGGCAACGTCTTCGTCTCCGGCACCGGTGAGGACATCCCGGAGCTGGTGGTCCCGGCCGACCAGACGGTGCAGTTCGACCTCTACAGCCCCGACGTGATCCACGACTTCGGCATCCCCGCGTTCGCCATGCGCATGGACGTCGTCCCCGGCCAGGACAACGCCTTCCAGGTGAAGCCCACCGAGACCGGCGGCCCGTACGCCGGCAAGTGCTACGAGCTCTGCGGCGCCTACCACTCGCGGATGCTGTTCCAGGTCAGGATCGTCAGTCCCGAGGAGTACGACGAGTACCTCGCGGACCTGGCGGAGGACCCCGACCATGTCTCCGACGAGCCGGTGCAGGGCGGCAAGTACGCCGACACGCCGGTCCTCAACGAGGACAGCGAGACCGAGGGAGACCACGAGTGACCGCGACCGCAGCCCGCTCCGCTGAGCTGACCACGCGCAAGCCCCTGGGCCAGCAGCTGGCCAAGGTGCTGACCACGACCGACCACAAGCTGATCGGCAACCTCTACCTCACCACCTCGCTCGCCTGGTTCCTCGTCGGCGGCGTGATGGCGCTGATCATGCGCTCCGAGCTGGCCTACCCGGGCAGCCAGGTCGTCAACGAAGAGGTGTTCAACCAGCTCTTCACCATGCACGGCACGATCATGCTGCTGCTGTTCGCGACGCCGCTGTTCTTCGGCTTCGGCAACGCGATCATGCCCCTGCAGATCGGCGCGCCCGACGTCGCCTTCCCGCGGCTCAACATGTTCAGCTACTGGCTCTACCTCTTCGGTGGCCTGATCGCCGCGGCCGGCTTCCTCACCCCGCAGGGCGCGGCGTCGTTCGGCTGGTTCGCCTACACGCCGCTCTCGGACGCGGTGAACTCGCCCGGTGTCGGCGGCGACCTGTGGATCATGGGCCTGTGGATGGCCGGCCTCGGCACCATCCTCGGTGCGGTCAACTTCCTGACCACCATCATCTGCATGCGGGCCCCCGGACTCACCATGTTCCGGCTCTCGATGTTCACCTGGACGGTGCTGATCACCAGCCTGCTGGTGCTCATCGCGTTCCCGGTGCTCGCCGGCGCGCTGCTCTCGCTCGAGGCCGACCGCCAGCTCGGCGCCCACGTGTTCGACCCGTCCCACGGCGGTGCGATCCTCTGGCAGCACCTGTTCTGGTTCTTCGGACACCCGGAGGTCTACATCATCGCGCTGCCGTTCTTCGGCATCGTCTCCGAGATCCTCCCGGTCTTCAGCCGCAAGCCGCTGTTCGGCTACGTCGGCCTGGTCGGCGCGACCCTGGCCATCGCGATCCTGTCGGTCGCCGTGTGGGCGCACCACATGTTCGTCACCGGTGCGGTCAACCTGCCGTTCTTCTCCGGCATGACCTTCCTCATCGCGATCCCGACGGGCGTCAAGTTCTTCAACTGGATCGCCACCATGTGGGGCGGATCGGTGCGGATGGACACACCGATGCTGTGGTCGGTCGGCTTCTTGACGACCTTCCTCTTCGGTGGCCTGACGGGCATCATCCTGGCCAGCCCGCCGCTGGACTTCCACGTCTCCGACTCCTACTTCGTGGTGGCTCACTTCCACTACACCGTCTTCGGCACCGTGGTGTTCGCGATGTTCGCCGGGTTCTACTTCTGGTGGCCCAAGTTCACCGGCCGGATGCTCAACGAGAGCCTCGGCAAGATCCACTTCTGGCTGCTGTTCATCGGCTTCCACACCACGTTCCTCATCCAGCACTGGCTGGGCGTCGAGGGCATGCCGCGGCGGTACGCCGACTACCTCCCCGGTGACGGCTTCACCGCGCTCAACCAGGTGTCGACGATCGGCGCGTTCATCCTGGCGTCCTCGATGCTGCCGTTCTTCTACAACGTCTACATCTCCCAGCGCGGGCCCACGGTCGACGTGGACGACCCGTGGGGCTGGGGTCGCTCGCTGGAGTGGGCGACCAGCTGCCCGCCGCCGCGGCACAACTTCCACAGCCTGCCCCGGATCCGCTCGGAGTCGCCCGCCTTCGACCTCCACCACCCGGAGATCGCGGCGATCGAGCTGGAGGACAACCCGGCGGCCGCTGACGGTGACCTGGCCGACGCGCCGGCGATGGAGGGCCGTGCCGAGCACGTCTCCGACGAGATGAAGAAGGGCGACGCCTGATGAAGATCGAGGCCTGGATCTTCGGGATCACGACCGTCTTCCTGGTGCTCGTGACCCCGGCGTACTGGTTCATCACCGACGCCAGCGACCGTGGCCCGGAGTGGACCGGCGCGTCCGCCCTGGTCATGACGACGCTGCTGTTCGCGATGTGCACCCTCTACCTCGGGTTCCACGCCAACCGGATGGACGCCCGCCCGGAGGACCGCAAGGACGGCGAGATCGCCGACGGTGCGGGCGAGCTCGGGTTCTTCCCGCCGTTCTCGTGGTGGCCGCTGTGGTGTGCGCTGACCCTCTCGGTGATCGTGTTCGCGACGGCCGTCACCGCCTGGTGGCTGCTGATCATCGGCGTGGTGCTGGGCTCGGTCGCGCTGAGCGGCTGGATCTTCGAGTTCTACCGTGGAGAGCACGCGCACTGACGCACGAACGGGCCGTTTGGTTGCGTCGACACGACGTGATGTAGCCGACTCGCGCCGTTGCGGGTTCTTGTGGTGCCGGCCGTTATCCTTTCCTGGTGCCCAAACCCCTGTCCTCACGCCGTCTGAGCGTGGCCCACGGCGTCGTCGTCGCCATCGTGTCCGCACTCGCGCTCACGGGCTGTGAGGCAGCCGAGAGCATCCCCGGACTGGGTGGGGACGACGACTCCACCACCGGCGCGGCCGCGACCGCCGAGCCGACCTTGCGCGCCAACGTGCGCCGCGGCGCGACGGACGTTTCTGTCTCCCACGTCCTCAAGGTGACTGCGAAGAACGCCGAGATCCGCAAGGTCACGCTGTCCTCTCCCGCCGGCGAGGTCCCCGGCGAGGTCGCCGCCGACGGCCGGTCCTGGACCGCCGGTGACCGGCTCGAGCCGGGCGTGACCTACACCGTCCGCTCCGTGGGGGAGGGCGCCGACGGCGCCGAGGTGCGGTTCCGCACCCAGTTCACCACCCAGGACCTCAGCCTCGACCAGCAGACCTACCCGTCGGTGGCGCCGCTCGACGGCGAGACCGTCGGTGTCGGCATGCCGGTCATCGTCACCTTCGACCTCCCGGTCACCGACAAGGCGTCCATCGAGCGCAACATGGCGGTCACCTCGACCCCGAAGCAGCCCGGCACGTGGCACTGGGCCACCGACACCGAGGCGCACTGGCGGCCCAAGAACTACTGGAAGGCCGGCACCGAGGTGAGCGTCGACGTCGACATCAACGGTGTCGACGCGGGCGCGGGCATCTACGGCCAGGAGGACCGGCAGGTCGACTTCACCGTCGGTGAGGCCCACGTCTACCGGGTCAACGCGCAGACCCACCAGATGGAGGTCTACTCCGGCGGTCAGCTGCTGCGGACGATCCCGATCACGACCGGCAAGCCCGGCTTCACCACCCGCTCGGGCACGAAGGTGATCATCGAGAAGTTCGACGTCAAGCGGATGAACTCCGAGACCGTCGGCATCCCGCAGGGCTCTGCCGAGGCCTACGACATCAACGACGTGCAGTGGGCGATGCGGTTGACCTACTCCGGTGAGTTCATCCACGCCGCGCCGTGGTCGGTGGGCTCGCAGGGCTACGCCAACGTCTCCCACGGCTGCACCGGCATGAGCACCGACAACGCCGCCTGGCTCTACTCCATGACGCTCCGCGGCGACGTCGTCGAATACACCGGCACCGACCGGCCGATGGAGGCCTACAACGGCTACGGCGACTGGAACATCGACTACCCGGACTACGCAGCGGGCTCCGCGCTCTAGCAGCGCTCGGGCTCAGTCCTCCGCCGGGGTGCAGTCGGTGAGGCGGCGTACCTCAACCGTCGGACCGGGCCGCTCGTAGGCCAACGGGTACCAGTTGAAGCTGAAGTCGTAGGAGAACGGCGACGGGCCCGCACCGTCGCGGTACGGCGAGAAGCTGGCCTCGACCCGGCTCTCGCGCTCGAGGCGCCGGTAGTAGGCGTGGGCATCCGTGAGTCCCGCCGCCAGGCCGCGGTCGCGCTGGTGGCTGTTGACCATCACCCAGCAGTAGCCGCGCTGCCGGTAGGTGTCGACGAGTCCCGGCTGCAACGACTCCTCGTAGTCCTGGTGCGGGCGTCGTACGGGGAAGGTGTCGAAGGCGGGATCGCCGTCGAGGTAGTCCGAAGGGACCGCGGGCTCGAGCACGATGCGCCGGTCCTCGACGTTGCCCCGGATCCACTGCTCGGCCTGCGTGC
This sequence comes from uncultured Actinomycetota bacterium, assembly GCA_963830735.1. Lineage (GTDB taxonomy): Bacteria > Actinomycetota > Actinomycetes > Propionibacteriales > Nocardioidaceae > Nocardioides. The sequence goes on along the minus strand of CAWHNG010000002.1, from coordinate 1,808,210 downwards.
GGGTGTCGGTCCGGGACAGCACGAGGTCGCTCCGCACCGCGTCGAACGCCGGCTGCGCCAGGACGATCACCCCGAGCAGCGGCACCACCAGGCGCGCGCCGGGCCCGGCGGACGGTCGACGCTGCCGGAGCCACGCCCCGACGCGGACGACACCGACGGCGGCGAGGATCGCGAGCGCGGGATACATCGGCAGCATCCAGCGACCGAAGAAGCGCTCCTGGGTCGCCATGTAGGCGTACAGCAGCACCGGGAACGCGAGCAGGAGCAGGGCCCGGCAGCGGTCCTCGCGGAACGCAAGGACCCCGCCGACGACGGCGAGGAGCAGGGGCACCAGCCCGAACCCCCAGAGCAGCGACAGAGGGTAGTACCACCAGGCGCTGCCGTGCTGCCCGAGCTTCCCCGACGCCGCCTGCGCCGACTGGCCGTTGAACTGGCTCACGAAGAGGTCGAAGTCCAGCACGATGAACGGGTTGAGCGCCAGCAGCGCGGCGAGGCACGCGATGCCCGCCGCCGCCAGCAGGAGTACGGCGCGCGCGGGCCGCTCCCGTCCCCGAGTCAGCCGCAGCACGACCGCCAGCGCGACCACGACCGCCATCGGGGCGGCGAGGTACTTCGTCGCCGCGGCGACCCCCACCGCGGCGCCGGCAAGGAGGTACGCCGCCGCGCCGCCGCGCTCGTAGATCCACAGACAGGCGACGAGCGCGACCGTCAGGGGCAGCAGGGTCGGCACGTCGTTGAGGACCTGGTGGCTGTAGTAGACCGGGAGGAAGCCGAACCCGATGATCGCGGCGGCGAGCACACCGACGGTGCGGTCGTAGTAGCGACGTCCGGCCCACGCGACGAGCACCACCAGGACGGTCCCGAGCACGGCGACCACCACGCGGGTGAGGGTGAAGACGGCCGCCGGGTCGGAGTCCAGCAGCCGGGTCCGGTCCTCCCCGGCGAACGCGACCCGGAGGACGACCGCCAGCAGGTAGGTGAGGGCCGACGGGTTCTCGAAGTAGTGCGGGTGCCAGTCGCCGTCGGCAGCCTGCGTCGCGTGCGGGACGAAGTGCTGCTCCTCGTCGGGGTTGTAGACGTGGGGGAGGCCGTGCCGGAGAGCGACCACGCGCAGCGCGAACGCGGCGATGACGACGGCGCCCAGGACGACCGTGTGCCGGTCCGGTCGGCGCGGACGCACGGAGGGCGCCCGCACGGAGGGCGTCCGCCGGTCTTGGATTCCCGAGGTCACAGCCGGGGCGCGGGCGGCCGCATGCCGCGGACGACGCACGTGGCCAGGGCGAGCAGGCCCGCGCAGACGCCCACGCCGACCAGGACCTCGGGCAGCGGCCCCTGGACCGGGTGGTGGTTCTGCCGACCGAAGATCTGCAGGCGCTCGAGCCAGACCAGGGCGACCGCCAGCCAGGCCAGCAGCAGAGCCGTCCAGACCGCGGCGACCGACCAGTCCCGCCGAGGCGTCGTGCCCGACGCCCGCCCGAGCCGGAGCATGGCCAGCGCCGCGGCGGTCGCGAGGAGCGGCATCACGGTCATGAGGTAGCGGTCGTGGTAGCCGCCGCCGGCCTGGAGGAAGCCGACGATCTGGACGGCGGTGATGCCCGCGTGGGCGATGAGGAGCACCCACGCCGCATCCCACTGCACGCCTGTACGGCGCGCCCGGGCGACCACCGCGATCGGCACGAGCACCAGCAGGATCAGCAGCGGGATCGGCGTGGAGTAGATCGCCTCGTCGAGGCTGGGGATCCGCCAGACGTCGCGGATGCTGGTCACCTCGGAGCGCTGGAACTTGTCGAGGAGGGCGCTCTGGCCGGTGAAGTCGCCGTACAGCTGGTAGTTGCGGAGGTAGAACCAGCCGGTGAGCAGCGCGGGGACGCCCCCGACGACGCCGGCAGCCACGACGCCGCGCCGCCAGCCGTCCCGCCGCCAGACGACGACGAGCAGGGCCAGGCAGCACACCGCGACCATGAGCACGCCCGACGCGCGGGTGCCGGCGGCGATGACGCCGCCGAGTGCCGCCAGGGCCAGCCGCCCACCGGTCACCTCCCGCCGCAGGATCCGGACCGTCATCCAGAGCGCGAGGAGTGCGCCCGCCGAGCTGACGCCGTCGTTCATCAGGAAGCCCGCCCGCAGGGTGAGGGTCGGCGTGGCGGCGAGGACCGCCGCGAGCGCCGGGACCGCGGGACGCCGCGGCACGAGCTCGCGGGCGATCAGCGCGACCAGCACGACCCACAGCGCGAAGCCGATCGTGTTGATCAGGCGCATGGCGATGAAGACGTGTTGCGGCTCGTCCTGGCTCGCCCACCACAGGGGCAGGAGGGCGACGTGGAAGAGCGGCGCGTGGTTGGCCGTCCAGATGTCGCCGTGCTCCTCGTCCCAGCCCTCCATCGCGCCGGCGAGCCCCCCGAAGTCCTCAGGATCCTGCACGGTGTCGGTCTCGATGGTCGGCAGCTCGCCCCCGGCGAGGGCGGCGACGTACCCGAGGTGGGCGGGCTCGTCGTTGCCCCAGCTGGGGATCTTGAAGACGCAGGCGACCTGGGCACCGATCGCCATCACGAGGACGGCCATCAGCACGGGGACGGTCATCGGGTGTCCGGACCGCCGCCGCAGGCTGTCCACGGCCGGGTGCCGGCTCGTCGCGGGATTCACGGTGAGCATCCGATGAGCCCTCCTGTTTCGTCGGTCATCGCGGCCGGGGTCCAGCTGTCCGGGTCGGGGTAGCGGAAGGTCGCCAGTGCGGCTGCCAGCCACAGCGCGGCCACGACCCCGACGAGGAAGGCGGTACGGCGCCGCGCCGCCCGGGCGCCGAGCAGCACCAGCCAGCCGAGCAGCACGGGCTCGCAGCACCACCGCAGGTAGGCCTGGCTCCGGTCCCAGATCGGCAGGCAGGCGAGCAGGACGAGGTACGCCGCCAGCGCCAGCCGCTCGGCGGGCAGGCCCGCCTCGCGGTCGGTGAGCGCCGACGCCAGCAGGCAGACCGCGGTCACGGCGAGCACCACCAGCACCAGGTTGCCGCCGTACGTCCCCAGGTCGGTCACCGCGGTGCCCACGTGCCGCAGCAGCCCCACGAAGGGGACGGTCAGGATGTTGTCGCCGGGCGGGGCGGGAACGGCGTCGTCCCAGCGGGACCGGACCCAGGTGCGCCACGCGGCGTACACCACGATGGGCACCGCTCCCGTCCACCACGGGGGCACCGGAGCACCGGCCGCGCCGCCGACCGCACGGCGCAGCCGGGGGACGACGGCGATCGCGACCACGGCGACGGCGACCACGAGCGAGGTCTCCCGGGTCAGGGCGGCGGCGATCAGGGCAGCGGTCGCCCACGCCCACCGTCCGCGGCGCAGGGCGAGCAGCGCGGCGAGGAGGAGCGCGCCCTGGAGCGGCTCGCCGAGGTCCTCGCCGACCCCGACGACGTAGCCCGCGAACAGGCCGGGCACCAGCGCGAGCCACGGGCTGCGGCCGGCGTCGCGGGCCAGTGCCGCCGCGACGACGGTGAGCAGGAGGACCGCCGCGAGGTTGACGGCCACCATGCCGAGCGGCACCAGCGACTCCTGGCCGCCGAGCGTGACCGCCCACACCACGGCCGGGTAGCCGATCCGGGCCTGCCAGTACGCCGGACGCCGGAACCCGATGCCATGGTCGGTGACCTCGTCGGTGAGGGGTGCGCGGCTGAGCCGGTAGTACGCCTGGCCGTCGTACCCGTCGGTGCCGTGGTTGACGCCGAGGGCGGGCGGCGCCGCCGCGGGGTCGGTGATGCCGTCGCCGGCGACCACGAAGGCGCTCGGGTCCCAGTCGAAGGCGGCCAGCCGGGCGACCACGAACACCGCGTACAGCACGCCGACGACGGCGACCACCGCGACCACGGCGGACGACCTGCCGGTGGTCGCAGGTGCCGACGCGGGTCGTGCCTCAACCGACGGGCGCATGCACGTCCTCGGGCTTCGGCTCGGTGCGGGTCGGGTGCGCGACGGCGCGGGCGACGGAGGCGGCCGCGAAGTCGGCGCAGGCGTGGACGACCCGTGCCAGCAGCGCCGCGGCGGCCGCCGGCCCCACGCCGAACGCCGGGCCGAGCAGCGCGATGAGCACACCCTCCCGGGCGCCGAGGCCGGCCGGGGCCAGCACCATGAGCACGCCGGCGGCATGGCTCAGCGCGAACGCACCGGTGACGAGCACGAGGTCGCCGGCCGAGTCGACGTCGAGCAGCGCCGCGACGGCGGTGCCGTAGGCGAGCCACACGGCGAGCATCACGCCGAGCGTGAGCGCGAGGTCGGCGTACCCGAACCGCGCGGTGGTGTCCCGGCCGACCATGCGGTCGGCGACGCGGCGTACGACGGCCGGGCTCAGCGCCACCGCGCTGCCGGCGGCGAGCGCTGCCCACCACCACCAGGACAGCCGGGTGTCGATCGCGCCGGTCGCGGCGAGGAGCCCGCCGAGCAGCAGGCCGCTGAAGGTGTGGATGATCAGGAAGACCGCCGACGCCGTCACGCTGACCCGCGCGGGCACCTGGTAGCGGCGACCGAGCTGGGCCTGGGCGGCGAAGGTCCACACCGAGCCCGGGATGTATTTCCCGAGCTGGCCGACGAGGAAGACCGCGGCCGCGTCCCGGCGTGGCACGGGGGAGTCGAGGCGGGCCAGCAGGTGTCGCCAGAGCAGCGCCGTGGCCAGCAGGCCGACCACCGTGAGTGCCGCCGCGAGCAGGAGGTGCAGCGGACCGGTCGCGGTCAGGGCCGCACCGATCTCGTGCCAGCGACCGCGGAAGCCCCACCAGGCGAACCCGATGGTCAGCAGGACGAAGCCGACCCGGGCCGCCAGCAGGGCGCGGGCGCGGGTCACCCGTGCTGGCCCGGGGGGTGCTCGAGCAGGGCCGTCCGGGTCGGGTAGGGCAGGGCCGGCGTCAGGCCGCGGGTCATGGTGACCTCGACGCGGGGGCCGAGCGCGTCGATCGCGTCGCGGTAGCGCTGCCGGTCGACGTTGTCGAAGACGATGACGCCGCCGGGTGCGAGCCGGTTGACGGCCTTGGCGAGGCACGCCTCGCGGGCGCGGCCGTCGATGACGATCACGTCGAACGCGCCGGTGGTGTGGTCGATCGCGTCGACGTACGCGGAGAAGTCGAGGCCCTCGTGGCCGGGCTTCCTCGAGCCCACGGCCGGGCGGGCCGACTCGGCGGGCTCGACGACCTCGAGCGTCACGTTGGCCGGAAGTCGCGGTGTCAGATCGGCCGCCCAGCCCGCGTGGTGCTCGACGGAGTGCACCGAGCCGGCGCGCTCGGCCAGCCACAGGGTCGAGGCGCCCGAGCCCCACTCGAAGACGCGGGCACCGGGCCGGAGCCGGAGGAAGGCCTCCATCCGGTCGGCCGAGTCGAAGGTCCACCAGGGAACGCCGAGGGCCGCGAGCTGGTCGATGTCGTGGATGCCCAGGAGCGAGCGCGCCCACGTGGCGGCCCGGAAGCGCGGCGCGAGCCGGTCGAGCAGCGCGACGACGCCGAGCACGCGCAGTGCGGAGCCGAGCGCCCGGACACAACGGATGTAGATGTTCTTCACAGGATCCCTGCCGGTTCGTCGATGTTGTAGGAGCCGAAGCGGGCCCGCTTGGTGTGCTCGAGGTTGATCTCGATCAGCGTGCGGTTGGTGCGGATCAGGTCGGAGACGATCCCGAGCATGATGCACAGCGACGACATCAGGATGAGCGCGGCCCCGAGGAGGAGCGACTGGACGTGGCCGCCGTCGTCCCCGGTGGCCACCAGCGCGGCGTACCGCAGGTAGGGGAGCAGGCCGAGGACGCCGAAGAGGACCGCGAGCCAGCCGAAGATGACGTAGGGCCGGTACATGATGAAGGACCGCACGATCGCGGCCGCCGACCGGAACACGTGCTGGCGGGTGGACGAGAACAGCCGCGACTCGCGGGTCTTCTCGTTGGTGACGACCGGGATGCTGGCGATCGCGAGCCGCTTGTTGCCGGCCTGGATGATCGTCTCCATGCAGTAGGAGAACCGGGTGACGGTGTTGAGCCGCATCAGGCTCTCGCGCGAGTACGCCCGGAACCCGCTCGCCGCGTCGGGCAGGTCGGTGCCGGCGGCCCGGTTGACGACGTGGCTCCCGAACCGCTGCAGCTTCTTCTTGGTCGGCGAGAAGTGCTCGATCTTGCCGACCTGACGGTCGGCGATCACGATGTCGGCCTCGCCGTGGACGATCGGCTGGACCAGGTCGGTGATCCGGTTCTGGGGGTACTGGTTGTCGCCGTCGGTGTTGACCACGATGTCGGCGCCGATGCTGAGCGCGTAGTTGATCCCGTCGGTGAATGAGCGCGCGAGGCCCTCGTTGCGGCGGTGGTGGACGAAGTGGGTGACCCCGTGGGCGCGGGCGACGTCGACCGTGCGGTCGGTCGACCCGTCGTCGACCACCAGCACCACGATGTCGTCGATGCCGGGGATACGCGTGGGGATCGACTGCAGGACGAGGGGGAGGGTCTCCTCCTCGTTCAGGCACGGAACCTGCACGACGAGCTTCACTTCGGACCTCACTGACGCAGGGGTTCGGGTCCGGTGCACAGTAAGGAGCCGCTCGTGCGGCGCGCCGTACGACACCGGACGCGCAGGTGTACGCCCGGAAAACAACCGACGTTGCTGTTGTTGTGCGTGGGAAGACCGGCGCGACCGGCCCCACAATGGCCGCGTGGCCGCCCTCCAGCAGACCGCCTTCCGATGGCGGATCCCCGCCCTGCTCTTCGCCTCGGTGGCGCTGGTCTACCTCGCGACGATCAGCCCGAACCCGAGTCCGGACGTCTTCTCGGCGGACTTCGCGGCCGCACACATCGCGCGGACCGGCGACCCGGTGCCGGACATCGCGGACTTCCCGGCGCTCGACCAGAACATCATCCGGGAGACCTGGATCGTGCGGACCGCCGACGGCCGCGAGGCGATCGGTCGGTCACCCGGCGTGATCGCGGCGCCGGTCCCGGCGTACTGGGTGCTCGGGCCCTCCGGCCTCACGGCGATCCCCGGTGGCATCACGGCCGCGCTGCTGACCGCGGGCACGGTGACCCTGCTGTACCTCACGCTGCGCGACCGCACGGGCGGCCGGCACGCCCTGCTCGCCGCCGGGATCTTCGGCCTCGCCACACCCGTGTGGAGCGTCGCGGCCGACGGGACCTGGCCCCACACCATCACCGCCTTCGGGATCGTCGGCATGGCGTGGGCGGCCGACCGGGACCGCTGGTGGCTCGTGGGGCTCTTCGGCGGGGTCGCGCTGTGGGGGAGGCTCCACGCCGCCCTGATCTGTGCCGTTCTCGGCGTGCTGGTGGCGTTGGTACGACGCCGGCCCGCGATCGCGGCGAGGGTCGCGGTGGTGAGCGGCGCGATGCTCGCGCTCATGTCGGGCTGGACGCACTGGATGTACGGACGGTGGAACCCGTCGTCGGGCTACCGGGCGGGGGACTTCACCGAGAACGCCACGCTCGAGTGGTTCGACATCGTCAACTTCCTCGGCTTCTGGATCTCACCCGACCGCGGGCTGCTGGTGTGGACACCGCTGCTGGTCGTGCTCGCCCCGGCGCTCGCGCGGGGGTGGCGGGACCTACCGGACTGGACCCGCGGACTGGCGGCGGGCGGCGCGGCGTACCTCGTGCTGCAGGGGGCGCTCGTCCGGTTCAGCGGCGGCGACCAGTTCTACGCCTACCGGACGAGCCTCGAGCTGCTCGTGTGCCTCACTCCTGCGTTGGCGCTGACGGCGGACCGGATGGGGCCACTGGCGCGGCGGTGGTTCGTCCCCGTCGCGGTGCTGCAGTTCGTGATGATCGCGCCCGGGTCGGTCGTCGACGGGTTCTACGTCCCGGTCCGTTGGGTGTGGTTGCTGAACTCGTTCGTCGTCGGCTTCGTCGAGCGGCCGCTGGTGATGGTTCCGCTCGCGCTGGGCGCGCTGGCGGCCGCCCTGGTGGTCGTGCGGCTGTCGGGCCTGTCCCGGCTGCACGCGGCGCTCGACGCCGATGCCCCGGTCCCGGCGGTCGTCCGGGGGTGACCATCCCGAGCGCTCGGCGCGTGCCCGGACCTCACACAGCCAGCAGTGGGGTGCACGCGATCAGCTCGCGGGTGTAGGGATCCTGCGGCGCGTCGAGCACGTCGTCGGTGGAGCCGAACTCACAGATCTCGCCGTTGTTCAGCACGGCGATGCGGTGGGCGAGCGAGCGTACGGCGCCGAGGTCGTGGGTGATGTAGAGCAGGGACAGCCCGTCCTCGGTGAGGTCGCGCAGGAGCTGGATGATGCTGGCCTGGGTCGAGACGTCGAGCGCCGAGGTGACCTCGTCGCAGACGAGCACCCGGGGGCGGGCGACCAGCGCGCGAGCGACGGCGACGCGCTGCTTCTCCCCGCCCGAGAGCTCGCGCGGGAGCCGCGCGAGCAGACCGAGTGGGAGCTCGGCCCGTTCGGCGACCTCGCGGACCCGGGCCGCGCGTTCCTCGCGGCGCAGCCCCCGCTCGAAGGACAGCAGCGTCCGGCTGATCGCGTCCGCGACGGTCTCGCGCGGGTTCAGCGACCGGTCGGGGTTCTGATAGATCAGCTGCACCGCACGCAGCTGGTCGAGCGGGCGCTGGCGAGCGCCGGCCACGAGGGGGACGCCGTCCAGCAGGATCTGGCCCGCGGAGGGCGGCACGAGGCCCGCGACCGTTCGTCCGAGCGTGCTCTTGCCGCTCCCGCTCTCGCCGACCAGCCCGACGCACTCGCCGGCCCGCACCGCGAGGTTGGCGTTCAGGAGGACCGTCCGCGCCGCTCGTCCACGGCCGTACGCGACGTTGAGGTCGATGATGTCGAGAACGCCGTCTGCAGACGGCTCGGGGGCGGGGGACGGTGGCACCGGCACGACCTTGAGCCGGGTCCAGAGCTCGTCGTCGAACGCGTCGCCCTTCGGGCGTCGGCCCTCCTCGTCCACCACCACACTCACGCCCGCAGCGTCCGGCGCGGTCGCGACGAGGAGCTTGCTGTAGGGGTGCTCCGGGTTCCGCAGCACCCCGCGGGTCGTGCCGGCGTCGATGACCCTCCCCGAGTGCATCACGGTGACCCGGTCGGCCAGGTGGCTGACGACGGCGAGGTCGTGGCTGATGTAGACGAAGGACGCCAGCTCGGCATCGGCCAGCTCTCGGACGAGCTCGACGATGTGCTGCTGGGTCGTGACGTCGAGCCCGGTGGTCGGCTCGTCCGTGACCACGACGTCGGGCTTCGCCGCGAGGGCGATCGCGATCGCGAGTCGCTGTTGCTGCCCACCCGACAGCTCGAACGGGTAGCGCTTGAGCAGCGCGGGATCGGCAGGCAGGTTGACCTGCTCGAGCAGCTCGAGACGGCGGCTCTGGGTGTCGTCGCCGACGAACGCAAGAGCCTCGCCGAGGAGTCGCCCGATCCGGTGGGCGGGGTTGAGGGCGGTGGTCGGGTCCTGCGGGACGTAGGCGATCGACCGGCCCCGCAGCCTGCGGCGCTGCTTGTCGGTCATGGCCAGTACGTCGACGCCCGCAACCCGCACGTGGCCGCGGACCAGCTCCGCGCCGTCCCGGAAGAACCCGAGCAGGGCGAGCGCCGTGGTGGTCTTCCCGGACCCGGACTCGCCGACGACGGCCAGGACCTCGCCGCGGTGGAGCTCGAACCCGACGCTGTCGACGATGATCCGCCCGGCGGCGGTGCGGACGGTGAGGTCGCTGACCTCGAGGAGTGCGGTGGGATCGTTCACGGTGGGCCTCCGGCCTTTCAGGCGTCGCGCGGGTCGGTCGCGCCACCGAAGGCACGGGAGAAGCCGTCGGTGATCAGGTTGATCCCCACGGACAGGGCGGCGATGAGGAGCGCGGGCGCCATGACGCCCCAGGGCTGGACCAGGATGCCGGTCCGGTTCTCGTTGATCATCAGGCCCCAGTCGGCCTGCGGCGGCGGGGCCCCGAGGCCCAGGAAGCTCAGCGAGCTGACCAGGATGATCGAGCTCGTGATCCGCACGCCGAAGTCGGCCAGCAGCGGGGTGACGATGTTCGGCAGCACGTCGCGGCGCAGGACCCGCAGGGTCGAGTCGCCCCGGGCGAACGCCGCCTCGACGTAGTCCTGGGTCACCACCTCGCGGCTGGCGGCGCGCACGATCCGGAACACCCGTGGAACCTGGACGGCGGCGAGAGCCACCGCCACCACGACGGTGCCGGAGCCGGCGCCCGCGAGCAGCACGAGCGCCACGATGAGCGGGGGGAGCGACAGGACGACGTCGACGGCGCCGATGCTGACGGTGTCCAGCAGCCGGGACCGCAGGGTGACGAGCATGCCCCAGCTGGCGCCGATCAGGTAGGCGAGAACGGTGGCGCCGAGCGCGACGGCCAGCAGCGAGACACCACCGAGCAGGACGCGGCTGAACACGTCGCGTCCGAGGATGTCGGTCCCGAGGAGTGCGTCCGCCGAGGGGCCCGCCAGGGGCGTCCCGACGACCTCCTGGTCAGCGTGGGGTGCCAGTGAGGGACCGAGCAGGGCGATCCCGCAGACGAGGACCACGACGACGGTGCCGAGGAGGCCTTCCGCGGTCCGGATGCCTCGGGGCAGGCGCGAACGGGCTGACCGGCGCCGGTGTGCGGTGTCCGTGGTGCTCACAGCTGCCTCCTGATCTTGGGGTTCAGGAACGCGGCGGCGATGTCGGCCAGTAGGCTGGCAGCGAGGAAGACCGCCGTGACCAGGAGTGCCAGCGACTGCACCGTGGCGACGTCCTGGGTGGTCACGGCCTGGGTCAGCGCCCGTCCGACCCCCGGGAACTCGAAGACCGCCTCGACCACGACGACTCCGCCGAAGAGCCAGCCCACGTTGAGCGCGATGATCTGCAGCGTGGGTCCGAGGGCGTTGGGGAGGGCGTGCCGCCACAGCACCGTGCGCTCGGGGACGCCCTTGAGCCGGGCCATCGCGATGTAGGGCTGGCGGAGCACGTCGATCATGCAGGCGCGCACCATCCGCGAGGTCTGCGCTGCGCCGGCCGCGACGAGGGTGAGGACAGGGAGGACCATCACGTCCAGCTGCTCGGTGAGCGGACGGTAGGTGTCGATCAGCGACACCGAGGGGAACAGCTCCCACCACACCGCGAACAGCAGCAGGGCGATCGCGGCCAGGACGAACTCCGGGATCGCCGCAAGGACGAGGGTGAAGCCGGAGACCGCCCGGTCCGTGAAGCTCGCCTCGCGGGTACCGGACCAGACGCCGAGCACGACGCCGACGGGGACGAGCACCAGGAGGGTGAGGCCGGCCAGCGCGGTGGTGTAGCCCACCCGGTCGCCGATCAGCTCGGCCACCGGAGCCCCGGACGGGAAGGAGCGACCGAGGTCCCCCTGTACGACGCCGCCGAGCCACTCGCCGTACCGCTCCAGCAGTGGTCGGTCGAGACCGAAGTCCGCGCGGTACTGCTCGATCAGCTCGGGGGTGGCCGACGAGCCGAGCGCCGCCGTCGCGGCGTCACCGGGGAGCGCCTCGATCCCGAAGAAGATGAGGATCGAGACGACCCAGAGGGTCAGGACCCCCACGGCGATGCGGATGAGGGCGAATCGCGCCATCCCCGGCAGTGCGAAGCGTGACTGCCGGGCCGGGGCGACGGCCACGGTCATGAGAAGGAAGCCTGCCGGAAGTCGTAGTTGCCGAGGGAGCGGATCGCGCTCGGCTCGATCCCGGTCACGCGCTGGTTGAGGGCGTCCACGTTCTTGGCGAACCCCCAGATGATGTAGCCGCCCTCGTCGTACAGCATCGTCTGAGCGTCGGTGAGGGCCTCGGCCCGCACGGACTCGTCGGAGCTGGCCAGCGCCTGTTCGACCAGCGAGTTGAACTCGGCGTTGTCCCAGTCCGTCTCGTTGTAGCTCGCGCCGGGCAGCGCGCTCAGCTGCAGGTGACTGATCAGCGGGCGTCCGCCCCAGTGGCTGCACGCGAACGGCTCCTTGAGCCACGCGCGGCTCCAGTACTCGCTCGCCGGCCACTTCTTGAGGTTGACCGTGACGCCGGCCTCTGCCGCCTGCGCGGCGAAGAGGGTGGAGGACGGCAGCATGGCCAGTCCCGCGTCCGAGGTGTGCAGCTCGACCGTCAGCCCCTCGGCGCCGGCGGCCCTGAGGAGGGAGCGGGCCTGCTCGGGGTCGTACTCACGCTGCGGGAGCTCGGAGGCGTAGTAGGGATCGAACGGGCTCGAGAGGTCGTTGCCCAGGCCACCGGCGCCGAACAGCGCGTTGTCGATCATCTGCTCGCGGTCGGCGAGCAGGCGCATCGCCTGCCGGACCCGCACGTCCTTGAACGGCGCCTCGGCCATCCGCATGTACTGCGTCGAGAAGGAGCCCGATGTCGCTTCGATCAGCCGGACGTCGCCGGTCTCGGCGCTCGAGACCAGCTCCGGCGCGACCTCGGCGACCACGTCGACGGTGCCCGAGCGCAGCGCGTTCATCCGCGCGGCCGCGTCGTCGATCGACACGATCTCGAGCTCCTCGATCTTGGGTGCTCCGTCGTAGTAGTCGTCGAACCGGGTGAACCGGCTGCGGTCGCCCGGCGTGAAGCTGTCGTACTTGAACGGCCCGGTGCCGATGGGCTGCTCGAACGTCTTGGTGCCCATCGGCATGATCGCAACCGAGCGCTCGCCGAGCAGGGTCGGGAACAAGAAGTTGGGGCGCTTCAGGACGATCTGGACCGTCCGCTCGTCGACCTTCTTGCACCGCGGGACGTCGACCTGGGAGAGCGCCGCGGCGGCGTCGGCCTTGTTGCGGGGGTCGACCATGAACCGGAAGCTGTACAGCACGTCGTCCGCCGTCAGGGCACGCCCGTCGTGGAAGGTGGCCTCCTTGACCCGGATCGTCCAGACCTGGCCCACCTTGTCCGGCTCGAGGGACTCGGCGAGCCGGTTGACGACCTCGCCGGCCGCGTCGAACGTCGTCAGGCCCTCGAAGATCTGTGCGGTCCGCGCCACGTCGGTCTCGCTCAGCGCGCTGTTGAAGTTGAGGGTCTCGGCGGTGCCGCCCCCGAGTACGCCGACGCGCAGCGTCCGGCTCGAGGAGCTGCCGCCGCCGCCCGTGCCGCAGCCCGTCAGGGCCGCGGATCCGAGGAGCCCCGCGGAGCCGACGACGGCAGAGTTGACGAGCACGCTGCGCCGATTGAGGCTGATACCCGACATGTCCATGATGTCCTCCTGAGGTGGCCCCGAGCATGTGTCGGCACGCCCGGCAGGGTCGTGACCGTATGGGTCTTCAGAGCCGAAATTACGCAGTGGTGTGGGGCGTGGCTCTCGCCCCGGTGGCGATCGTCTAAATCGAGAATGGCCACCGGGGACACTCTCTCAGTCGAGACTTCGGGAGCCGCGGGCCTTGAGCGCGAGCCACAGCTCGGTCTGCATCTCGACCGTGTCGAGGCTGCGGCCGATCAGCTGGGTCGCACGTTGGATCCGGTTGCGGACCGTGTGGCGGTGGACGCCGAGACGCGTGGCGCAGGCCGCGATCGATCGTTCCTCCGCGAGCCAGACGTGGAGGGTCTCGACGAGTGCGGCGCCGTTGTCCGCCTCCTCCAGCGGCGCCAGGATCGCGTCGGCGAACGCCGTCAGGTAGGCCGGGTCGGCGACCGCGAGGAGCAGCTCGTGACTGGCGCCGTCGACGTACTCGACGAGGGAGCCGGTCCGTCGGCTGGTCGCGAGCGCCGAATGGGCCTGCCGCATCGAGCGGGCGACCAGCCCGGGGCTGACCGACTGCCCGAGCCCGATCGGCACCGCCAGCCCGAAGGCGGCGATCGTGCTTCTCGGGTCACGGATCGCCACCCCCTCGATCAGCCTGTCCTTGCGGCGTACGAGTCCGGTGTCGAGGGCGATGGCCAGGTCCGCGAGGATCTCCTCGGCCTGCTCCTCCGTCGACGCCTCGATCGCGATCCCACGCAGGGTCTCGCAGTCCAGGCCCAGGGAGCGCAGCATCGCGACGGCCCGGACATCGTCCTCGGCCGCGAGCAGACGGGCGAGCTGATGGGCGCGGAGGCGTCGCTGCGGCTCGTCGAGCAGCCAGCGCCGCTCGAACTCCAGCGCCAGCAACGAGACCAGGGTCGGGAGAGCGAGGCCCGGCCAGTCCGACGAGACGTCGAGGCGGGCGAGGTAGCCGGCGTGACGCGTTGCCCCGATCGAGCACACGAGGGCAGGTCCGGCGTCGGTGGTCACGGTGACCGACTCGGTGGTGAGGGGAGGCAGGTCGGCCGAGATCGAGCTGATCTGGCGGACGGTCTCGCCGTGCACCTCGACGGTCGAGGCGAGCGCGCGGGCTCGTCGGTCCAGCACGATCGCGTTCTCTCCGGTGGCTGCGCGCCAGGCCTGGATCAGACCGGCCAGACCCCGTTCGCGGGCAGCGACCCGGGTCAGGTCGCGCTGGAGCTCGGCACTGTGCTCGGCCACCTCGCGGTCGATCTCCGCCTTCGCCGAGAAGATCGCCTTGGTCACGGCGATGAAGGCGGTCTCCGAGGGAATCGAGAGCAGTGGTACGCCGTACCGACGCGCTGCGGCCACCAGTGCGTCCGGCATGGAGGTGTAGGCGACGTCCTCGCCCACGCCCAGTGCGAGCGCGGCCGCCCCGCTCTCGGCGACGGCGCGCACGTACGGGTCCCAGGTCTCGGCGGAGTCGTCCATCAGCAGACCCGTGGTGATCATGAACTCGCCGCCCTCGAGCCACTCGGGCGCATTGCGCACCTCGGACACGTGAGCGACCTCGATCGGGTTGTCGAGAGCGGACTCGCCGGCGTGGACGACCAGCCCGAGCCCGTCGATGGCGACGACATCGGCGACGGAGAGGTAGCGCTGCTGGTGTCGCATGCTTCGAGCATAGAAAGGCGTGCCTAGCCGCGATGGCGATTCTCGGAATGGTGCTTGTCCTTCGGGGCGATTGTCGCCCGGTCGTCGGCTGCCTAGCGTCCAAGGACAAGCAACGGTGACTGCAGGAAAGGTTCCCCCTCCCATGATCAAGACCAACGAGTACTACGACGGCAAGGTGCGCAGCCTTGAGTTCGAGAACACGCAGGGCAAGTTCACCGCCGGCGTGATGCAGCCCGGCGAGTGGTCGTTCGACGCCCCCACCCGGGAGTGGATGATCCTCACGCGTGGCGCGTGGGAGGCCCGCCTGCCGGGAACCACCGAGTTCGTTCCCTTCGCCGAAGGCGAGTCGTTCCAGATCGAGGGCGGCGAGACCTTCACCGTGCGCGTGCTCGAGGAGAGCTCCTACATCTGCCCCTACACCTGAGCCGACGCTTCAGCACCCCACCCAGACCGCCTGCCGGCGCCGCTCACCCCAACGGCGCCGGCAGGTTCCATTTTCGCTAGGAGAGCACTTCATGGATGCGATCACGTTCCCGCCGGTTCCGGTCAATGAGCCGGTTCTGTCCTATGCGCCTGGTTCGCCGGAGCGGGCTGGGTTGAGCGAGCAGATCGGGGTGTTGGAGAAGGAGCAGCGGAGCCTGGATGCTTTCATCGGTGGGGAGTGGGTGGCCGGTGGGGGTGTGGAGATCGCGGTGGTGCAGCCGCACGATCACGGCCATGTGCTGGGGGTGCTGCGTGATGCCACGCGGGCTGATGGGCAGCGGGCGGTGGATGCGGCGGTCGCGGCGGCGCCGGAGTGGCGGGCGATGTCGGCCGATGAGCGGTGCGCGATCTTGTTGAAGGCCGCTGATCTGTTGGCGGGTCCGTGGCGGCAGCGGTTGAACGCGGCCACGGTGCTGGGGCAGTCGAAGACTGCGGTCCAGGCCGAGATCGACGCGGCGTGCGAGCTGATCGACTTCTGGCGGTTCAACGTGCACTTCGCCAAGCAGATCCTGACCGAGCAGCCGATCGCCAACAGCCCCGGGGTGTGGAACCGCACCGATCATCGGCCGTTGGAGGGGTTCGTGTATGCGATCACGCCGTTCAACTTCACTGCGATCGCCGGCAACCTGCCGACCGCGCCGGCGTTGATGGGCAACACGGTGGTCTGGAAGCCCTCGCCGACCCAGCAGCTGGCGGCGTCGCTGACCATGGAGCTGCTCGCCGAGGCGGGCCTGCCGCCGGGGGTGATCAACATGGTGCCCGGTCACGGGCGGGAGGTCTCCGAGGTCGCGTTGGCCCATGCCGACCTGGCCGGGATCCACTTCACCGGCTCGACCCCGACGTTCCAGGGGCTGTGGCAGCGGGTGGGCAGCAACATCGGCTCGTATCGGACCTATCCGCGGCTGGTGGGGGAGACCGGTGGGAAGGACTTCGTGATCGCCCACCCCTCGGCCGATCCGGCGGTGCTGAGCACGGCGTTGGTCCGGGGGGCGTTTGAGTACCAGGGGCAGAAGTGCTCGGCCGCCTCGCGGGCCTACGTGCCGGCCTCGGTGTGGAAGAAGATGGGGGAGGGGTTCCTGGCCGAGGTCGACGGACTGGCGATGGGCGATCCGACCGACTTCTCCAACTTCATGGGCGCGGTCATCGATGAGCGATCCTTCGCCAAGCAGGTCGCGGCGATCGAGCGGGCCGAGGCCACCGAGGGACTGTCCGTGGCGGCCGGCGGGACCGCCGATGACTCGGTGGGCTGGTTCGTGCGGCCCACGGTGGTGCTGGCCGAGGATCCCGACGACGAGATGTTCTCCACCGAGTACTTCGGACCGGTGCTGGTCATCCATGTCTACGACGACGCCGTCGATGGTGCGTTCGAGGCGATGGTGCGCGCGGCGGAGTCTGCGGCGCCGTACGCCCTGACCGGGGCGATCATCGCCCAGGACCGCCGTGCGATCGCCTGGGCACGGGAGGCGCTGCGGTACGCAGCCGGGAACTTCTACATCAACGACAAGCCCACCGGCGCGGTCGTGGGTCAGCAGCCCTTCGGCGGTGCCCGCGCCTCGGGCACCAACGACAAGGCCGGCTCCCCGGCCAACCTGCTCCGCTGGACCTCACCCCGCTCGATCAAGGAGACCCTGGTCCCCCCGACCGACCACCGCTACCCCCACATGGACTGAGGCCGGTGGCCTGACCCTCTTGCGTGACACAGCGGAAAGGCCCCGCTCCCCAGACGGGGGAGCGGGGCCTCTCGGCTCTGTGGCGGCTGACTCTCAGTGCTCCGCGGGACCGTGCCGGTTGGGACCGGCCGAGATCTGCGACTCCAGCTCGTGCAGCTCGTGCTCGGCGTGGTGCTCGGACTCGTGGATCTCCTCGGCCGTCGGCTTCTGCACGTTGTTGGCGAAGAACGCCTCCGAGAGCCGGCTGCGGAGCTTGGCGCCCCGACCGTTGTGGTCCGCGACGCCGTTGTCGTCCGTCCCGCTCTCGGGAACGTAGACCACGTCGCGGTCACGAGCGGTGAGCGCGTAGGCCTCGGCCTCGCTGATCGGCAGGTGCTTCTCGGCGTACCCGCCGTCGGGCGAGCGGACGAGGACACCCGTCTCGTAGCCGTGCAGGATCTTGTTGTTGTCCGCGCGCTGGAGGCTGATGCACCAGCGGCGGGCGATGATGAAGGCGATGATCGGCCCGATGAACACAGCGGCACGCATGAAGTACGTGATCTGGTTGATCGACAGATGCATCTTGATCGCGATGATGTCGTTGCCACCGGCGGCCCAGGCCAGGCCGTAGAAGGTGATCAGCGCGGCCATGATCGCGGTTCGCGTCGGGGCGTTGCGCGGCCGCTGGAGGATGTGGTGCTCCCGCTTGTCGCCGGTGATCCACGCCTCGATGAACGGCAGGGCCATCAGGAGCATCAGCATCAGCGGCGGCATCACGAGGATCGGCAGCATGATGTTCCACGAGATCGTGATGCCCCACAGGTGGGTCTCCCACGCCGGGATGATCCGCAGCAGGCCGTCCGGCCAGCCCATGTACCAGTCGGGCTGGGACCCGGCGGTCACCTTCGACGGGTCGTAGGGGCCGAACTTCCAGACCGGGTTCATGGAGAACAGGCCGCCCATCACCGCGATCATGCCGAACACGATGAAGAAGAACCCGCCCGCCTTGGCCGCGTAGACCGGGAGCATCGGGTAGCCGACGACGTTCTCCTCGGTGCGGCCGGGACCGGGCCACTGGGTGTGCTTGTGGTAGACGAGCAGCAGCATGTGGGCCGCGATCAGGGCCAGCAGCAGGCCCGGGATCAGCAGGATGTGGATGGCGTAGAGCCGCGGGATGATCGAGTCACCCGGGAACTCGCCTCCGAACAGGAAGAACGACATGTAGGTGCCGACCACCGGGGAGGCCTTCATGAAGCCGTCCGCGGCCCGGACGCCGGTGCCGGAGAGCAGGTCGTCGGGGAGGGAGTAGCCGGTGAAGCCCTCCAGGGTTCCGAGGAGCAGCAGCAGGCAGCCGATCACCCAGTTGAGCTCGCGCGGCTTGCGGAACGCGCCGGTGAAGTAGACGCGCATCATGTGGATCATCATCGAGGCGACGAAGATCATCGCGGCCCAGTGGTGCATCTGCCGCATGAGCAGACCACCGCGGACGTCGAAGGAGATGTCGAGCGTCGAGGCCATCGCCGAGGACATGTGGACGCCGCGCAGGGGGTCGTACGAGCCGGCGTACTGGACCTCGGTCATGCTCGGGTCGAACCACAGCGTCAGGAACACGCCCGTCAGCAGCAGGACCACGAAGCTCCACAGCGCGATCTCGCCGAGCATGAAGGACCAGTGGTCCGGGAAGACCTTGCGGAGGTTCTTCTTCATCATGGCGCCGAGGCCCAGGCGCTCGTCCGCCCAGGTCGCCACCGCACCGGCGGCCTTGGTGCTCCGCTTCACGGTGGCCGGCTCGGTGCCGTTGGTCGACGCCACGTCAGCGCTCTTCATAGTCCCGCTCCCAGTAGCTCGGTCCGACCGGTTCGGTGAAGTCGCTCTGAGCGACAAGATACCCCTGCTCGTCAACTGTCAGCGGCAGCTGGGGGAGTGGTCGCCCGGCAGGGCCGAAGACGACCTTGCCCGAGTCGGCCAGGTCGAAGGTCGACTGGTGGCACGGGCAGAGCAGGTGGTGGGTGGTCCGCTCGTTGAGCGAGATCGGACAGCCGACGTGGGTGCAGATCTTGGAGTAGCCGACGATGCCCTCGACGCTCCAGTTCTCGCGGTCCTTGCCGGGCTTGATGTCGGCGGGATCCATCCGGAGCAGGATGAGGGACGCCTTGCTCTTGTGGATCTGCAGGTTGATGCCCTCGACCTCGGCGGGGTCGATGTCGTAGCGCTCGGGGTCGACCATCGCCTCGGGCTGGGCGTTGACCAGGTCGCCGATCTCGAGGTCGGAGACCAGGATCGGGGTCCAGATGCCGTCCCGGACGATCCGCATCAGCGGCGCGCGCTCACCCGACTCCTTGTCGATGACCCGGCCACCCTCACCCCAGATGGTGTGCTCGAGCGTGTCGCCGGGGAGCGGGCCGAGGTCGCGCAGCATGACGACCGCGGGGATGCCGAGCAGTGCCAGCGAGCCCAGCAGGGAGTTGCGGACGAGGGGCCGGCGGCCGATCCCGGACTCCTCGAGGCCTGCCGAGAGGGCGGCCAGCGTGGCCTCGCGGTCCTCGTCGGACGAGCGCGCGGGGTGGCGCAGCTCGGAGATCTCGTGGTCGCCCATCAGCTTGCGGGCCCACTGGATGATCCCGACGCCGATCAGGAGCAGGGCCAGGCCGAGGGTGAGGCCGAGCGCCATCGTCGACGCGCCGAAGCCGCCCACGATGGTCCAGTTGTCGCCGATGTCGAGGGTGAAGTAGGCGACGGCGAACAGCACCGTGCACACGGCGGAGAGCCCGAACAGGCCGGCGACCTGGAGCTCGGCCCGCTTCTCCTTCTTCGGGTCGACGTCGGTCGGCCGCCAGGTGTGGGGCGGCAGCCCGGGGTCGGCGATCGGCTCCTGGGTGGCGACCTCGCCGCCCCCGTGGGCCGTGGTGTCGGGCACCGTGCTCTCGTGTGCGTCGCTCACGCTTCCGCCTCGTCCTTCTGCTTGCTCGAGCGGGTGGAGTGGGCGGCGATCCAGGTGGCGAAGCCGACCAGGCCGCCGATGCCGATGATCCAGGCGACCAGGCCCTCGCTCACCGGGCCGAGACCGCCGAAGGTGAAGCCGCTGTAGCTCGGCTGCCTCTTCGAGCGTCTCGAGGTAGGCGATCACGGCCTTCTTGTCGTCCGGCGGGATGTTGCCGTCGGAGAACGTGTCCATGGACTGCGGGCCGGTGAGCATCGCTTCGTAGATGTGCTTGGCGTCGACGCCGCGGATCTTGGGGGCGTAGCCGCCGCGCGGCATGGCGCCGCCCGAGCCCTCGAAGTTGTGGCACGCCGTGCAGTTGGCGAGGAAGACCTGGCCGCCGCGGACGACGTACTCCTCCATCTCGTCCTCGTTGCTGCCGCTGTCGTTGGCGTCCGGGATGGTCTCGGGGTCGTAGAGCTCCGCGGACGGGATCTCGGGACCGGTGCCGAGGGAGGCGACGTACGCCGAGAGCGCCTCGATCTCGTGGTCGTCGTAGACGACCTCCTTGCGCGGCGCCTGTGAACCGGGCTGCGCCATCGGCATCCGACCGGTGCCGACCTGGAAGTCGACCGCGGCAGCACCGACGTCGGTCAGCGGCGGGCCGTACTGCGTGCCCTCCTGGGTGAGGATGCCCTCGCCGTTCTGGCCGTGGCAGAACGCGCAGCCGACGATGAAGAGCTGACGCCCCTCCTCGACCAGTGCGGCGTCGTCGGCGTCGGTCTCGGCCTGGGCGGGCGCGAGCGCGGAGTAGAGACCGCCGGTCAGCAACAGTCCGAGGAGCAGGACAAGGAGGCCGGCGAGAGGCCCGCGGCGGTGCCGCGAGAGGCGACCTGCGGAACGGTTCAGGAGGCGCACATTCAGTCCTTGCTGGTCCGGAGCGGGCAACGAGTCTTCGTCGTGGGGGCCGGGAGCGTCACGTCGATCACTTGACCAGGTAGATCGTCGCGAACAGGCCGATCCAGACCACGTCGACGAAGTGCCAGTAGTAGGACACGACGATCGCGCTGACTGCCTGCTCATGGGTGAAGCGCCGGGCGAGGTAGGTGCGGCCGAGCACGAAGAGGAATGCGATGAGCCCGCCGGTCACGTGCAGGCCGTGGAAGCCGGTGGTGAGGTAGAACATCGTGCCGTAGGCGTCGTGGGGGATGGTGAGCCCCTCGTGGATCAGCTCGGCGTACTCCAGCGCCTGGCCGCCGATGAAGACCGCGCCCATGACGTAGGTGAGGATGAACCACTCGCGCAGGCCCCAGCCGCCGACGTTGAGCACGGAGCCCTTGCGGCCGACCTGACCGCGCTCGGCGGCGAAGACGCCCAGCTGGCAGGTCACCGATGACAGCACCAGGATCGTGGTGTTGATCGAGGCGAACGGCACGTTGAGCAGGGCGGTGTTCTCGGCCCACATCCCCTCGCTCACCGAGCGGATGGTGAAGTACGACGCGAAGAGCGCCGCGAAGAACATCAGCTCGCTGGACAGCCAGATGATCGTGCCGACGGCGACCATGCTCGGTCGGTCGTGCTGGCCGTGCAGCCGCGAGGCCGGAAGGGTTGCCGTTGCTGTGGTCGCCACGGGCGTCATTATGTCGATAGTCACGCGGCATCGGCATCCCGACCCCCAGGGATTGGACGGATTGATCGGGGACCTACGCTCAGGGACGCCGAAGGAGGTGTCCGATCACGCAGCTGCTGGCCGTCGTGGAGCCGCTGCCCGCGCTGACCTGGGGCACGGCGATCAGCGAGTGGTCCTTCGACCCGCTGCCGCTCGTGGTGACGGTGTGGGTCGGTGGGGTTGTACGCCGTCGGCGTGCTCGCCCTGCGGCGGCGCGGCGACCGCTGGCCCGTCGGGCGCTCGATCGCGTGGGGCGTCGGCATGGCGGCGTTCTACATCGCGACGTCCTCCGGTTTCGCCGCCTACGACACGGTCCTGCTCAGCGTGCACATGGTGCAGCACATGGTGCTGTCGATGATCGTGCCGCTGTCGCTGGCGCTCGGGGCGCCGGTGACGCTGGCCCTGCGGACGCTCCCGCGCACGCCGAGGGGCTGGCTGCTCGCCGTACTCCACTCGCGGCTGGCGAAGGTGCTCGCCTTCCCTCCGCTCACGTTCGCGTTGTACGTGCTCTCGCCGTGGGCCCTCTACTTCACCGGCTGGTACGACGCCTCGCTGTCCTCCGTCTACGTCCACGAGATGATGCACGTGCACCTCGTGACGGTCGGCGCCCTGTTCTTCTGGCCCATCGTCGGGATCGATCCGCTGCCCGGGCGTGTCGGCCATCCGTTCCGGATCCTGCTGACCGTGCTCACGCTGCCGTTCCACGCGTTCCTCGGCGTGACGATCATGGGCCAGGACGCCCTGCTCGGCGGCGACCACTACCTCGCGCTGCGCGAGGGGCCGATGGGCGCCTGGCTCCCGGACGCCCGTGCCGACCAGGAGCTGGCGGGCGGGATCCTGTGGGGCGCGGGCGACCTGGTGGCGCTGGTGTTCTTCGTGATCCTCTTCGTCGCAGTGGGTGCGGGCCTCGATGAAGGAGGCCGAGCGCGAGGACCGGCGACTGGACCGCCTCGAAGCACGCGGCGAAGACCGCGGAGTAGCATCGCGGCGCGTGAGCGACGCTAAGACCCTCAAGGTGCTCGTCTACAGCGACGACGTGCACACCCGCGAGCAGGTCATCCTGGCGCTGGGCCGCCGACCGCATCCGGATCTGCCCGAGGTCGAGTACGTCGAGGTCGCGACCGAGCCCGTCGTCATCCAGAACATGGACGCCGGCCACATCGACCTCGCGATCCTCGACGGCGAGGCCGTCCCGGCCGGGGGGATGGGCATCGCCAAGCAGCTCAAGGACGAGATCTTCCGCTGCCCGCCGCTGCTGGTGCTGACCGGCCGGCCGCAGGACGCCTGGCTGGCGACGTGGTCGCGCGCCGACGCGGCCGTGCCGCACCCGATCGACCCGCTCCAGCTCGCCGAGGCTGTCATCGGGCTGCTGCGTTCGCGCGTCCCCGCCACCTCCCCGTGACCGCCGGCACCAGCGGGCTCGACTGGCCGGACGTCCTCGGCGCGCTCGTCGCCGGGGTCGACCTGGCGCCCGAGCAGGCGACCTGGGCGATGGGGGAGATCCTCGCCGGTGAGGCCACCCCTGCGCAGATCGCCGGGTTCGCGGTCGCGCTGCGGGCCAAGGGCGAGACGATCGACGAGGTCACCGGCCTGGTCGACGCGATGTACGCCGTCGCGAACCCCGATCGAGGTGCCCGGCCGGCTGCTCGACGTCGTCGGCACCGGCGGCGACCGCTCCACTCGGTCAACATCTCGACGATGGCCGCGATCGTCGCGGCCGGAGCCGGAGCGACCGTCGTCAAGCACGGCAACCGGTCGGCGTCGTCGAAGTCCGGCTCCGCCGACGTGCTCGAGGCGCTCGGCATCCGCCTCGACCTGCCGCCCGACGCGCGTCGCCGAGGTGGCCGTCGAGGCCGGCATCACCTTCTGCTTCGCCGCCGCGCTTCCACCCGGCGATGCGGCACGCGGCGGTGCCGCGGCGCGAGCTCGGCATCGGCACCACGTTCAACTTCCTCGGTCCGCTGGCCAACCCGGCCCGGCCCGCGGCCCAGGCGATCGGCTGCGCCGACGTCCGGCTGGCGCCGGTGATGGCGGGCGTCTTCGCCCGGCGCGGCGTCGACGCGTGGGTCTTCCGCGGCGACGACGGGCTGGACGAGCTCACCACGACCACCACGTCGTCGGTCTGGGTCGCCCGGGACGGCGAGGTCACCGACCGCAGAGGTCGACCCGGCCGAGCTCGGGCTTCGCCCGGGCGACCGCCGAGGACCTGCGCGGCGGCGACGCGGCCTACAACGCGGAGGTCGTGCGCCGGCTGCTCGCCGGCGAGCCGGGTCCGGTGCGGGACGCCGTCCTCCTCAACGCGGGCGCCGCGCTCGCCGTGTACGACGCCGCCGGCGCCCCGGTCGCCGAGGCCCTCGCCGCCGGGTGTCACCCGTGCCGCCGAGGCCGTCGACTCCGGCGCTGCCCAGGCCACCCTGGACCGCTGGGTGGCGGCCGCCTCGGCCTGAGGCCGGATCGCTCCGCGCTCGGTGCGCCGAGGTCGGTCAGTCCATCCCGAGCGAGAAAGCAGCCTCGAGGTCGTGCCGGGAGTAGGCCCGGAACGCGATGTGGGTCTCGGTGTCGAGCACGCCGGGGACCTTGTTGAGCTGGTCGGCGACGACGGCGGCGATGTCCTCGTGGCGGCGGACCCGGACCAGTGCGATCAGGTCGATCTGGCCGGTCACGGAGTAGACCTCGCTGACGCCCGTCCAGCGCCGCGATGGCCTCGGCGACCTCGGGGATCCGGGCCACATCGGCCTTCACGAACACGATGGCGGTGATCATGCGCCCACCTTAGGGCTCGGCCGTGGAGCGAGTCGCTCGACATGGCGCCCGGCGCCGGGGACAGGACAGGTCCACTCGCCGTCGATCTCGACCAGGCGTACGCCGGGGAGCTCGAGCCAGCGCAGGATCTTCTCCGACTCCTCCGCGGTCGCTGCCGGCAGCGGGCCGATCGAGGGGATCACGGTCTCTGCGGTCGCCCGCAGCTGGTCGACGTAGGCGACAGCGTCCGCGCCCGGCGGGATCACGCCGGCGGCGGCCAACCGACCGTGGCGTACGACGTGGACCGTCCACCGTCCGTCGTCCTCGCGCCGCGCAGCGACCACCTCGCGACAACCGGTCAGCGAGGTGAGTCGCTGCGTACGGGCGGCCGCCCGCACGAAGGACGCGAGCCGGTCGCGATGAACGCCGGCCTCCTCGAACCGCTCCTGCTCGGCGAGAGCCGTCATCTTGTGCGTTGACCAGCTCGACGACGTCGTCGGGCTGGCGCAGCAGTGCGTCGCGAAGCTGGCGGACGACGGCGGCGTAGGTGTCTGCGTCGACGCTGCCGTCGCACGGCGACAGGCAGCGCCCCATCTCGGCGAGCACGCACGCCGAACGCGACGGCCGGCGACCGAACCGGTCGGAGCACTGCCGGATCGGGAACGTCTCGTGCAGTGCTGCCAGGCAGCTCTCCGCGACCGTGCGCGACGAGAACGGGCCGAGGTAGTCGGCATCGTCGTCGAGCACGCGCTTGACCAGGGACAGCCGCGGCCACGGCTCGCGGGTCAGCTTGAGGAAGGTGACCTTCTCTGGGTAGCGCGAGCGGCGGTTGTAGCTGGGTTTGTGCTCCGCGATCAGCCGCAGCTCCCGGACCTCCGCCTCCAGCGGCGTCGAGCACTCGATGCCGGTGACCGAGGTCGCGATCCGCACCATCTCGCCGATCCGCGACCTGGTCTCGGAGGCGGTGAAGTAGGACCGCACCCGGCGGCGCAGGTCCTTGGACGTGCCGACGTAGAGGACCCGCGACTGGTCGTCGCAGAAGAGGTAGACCCCGGGTGCGTGCGGCAGCCGGTCGGCGAGGTGTCGCTTGCGGCGCTGCGCCGCGACGACCTTGGAGGAGTAGGTCTGCAGCTCCTCGAGCGTGTGGACGCCCAGGTTGCCGAGCCGCTCCATGAGCCCGTGGAGCACGTCGACGGTGGCGCGTGCGTCGGCGAGCGCACGGTGGTTGGGGGTCGTCCCGGACCGGAACAGCCGGGCCAGGGACTCCAGCTTGTGGTTGGGGGCCTCGTCCCGCATCACGACCCGGCGGGCGAGCTTGACCGTGTCGAGCACGTCGAAGTCGGGCCAGACCAGCTCCTGCTGGCGCGCGAAGTGACGCAGGAAGCCGACGTCGAACGGCGCGTTGTGCGCCACCAGGACCGATCCGGCCGCGAACTCCAGGAACGCAGGCAGGGCGGAGGTGATCGGTGGTGCGTCCGCGACCATCCCGTTGGTGATGCCGGTCAGCACGGCGATGAACGGGGGGATCGACTGGTCGGGGTTGACCAGCGTCTGGAACTCGCCGAGCACCTCACCGCCGCGCACCTTGACGGCGCCGATCTCGGTGATCATGCAGCCGTCGGCAGCCGAGCCGCCGGTCGTCTCGAGGTCGACCACGCAGAAGGTCACGTCGCGCAGCGGCCGCCCGAGCTCGTCGAAGGAGCGCTGCTCCTCCCACCGGTCCGGAGTCTCGCGGCCGACCTGCCCCCGGGGCTCGATCGCGGTGCCGCTGCTCATGTCTGCGACCGTACGGCGACGGTCCGACACAGTGGCGGAGGCACGCGCGTCCTACACTGCCGCGCGTGCCTGATCTCCCTGACCAGTCCCACCGTTGGCGCTGCGGCGGCTGCGGCAACCTGACCCGCTTCGACGTCACCCGCAGTCGGCGTACGACGGAGTACTGGCACTTCGACCTGGCGGGGGAGCACAACGTCGACCAGGCCGAGGTCCTCGCCGAGGCCGTCGAGTCGGTGCGGTGCCGCTGGTGCGGCCGGGACGACGCTGTCGAGCTGATCGCGCGCGCCGACGCCTGACGCGGTCGGCCATCCTCTTCCGGCCGCGCACGCGGAGCGCCCATCGGACGTCGCCGAAGGCGACATGAGCGCAGCGAATGCGCGCCGGAGGCGCATGCGCGGAGCGTGCGCCCGGTGGGGCCAGACGGCCTGACGCGGTCGGCCATCCTCTTCCGGCCGCGCACGCGGAGCGCCAATTGAATAGTTGTGTCGGTACCTCCCGTCACTCTCGTCCCATGACAACGAGGATCGACTGCGACACCTGTGTGGTCCGCGGCCTGGCTTGCCACGACTGTGTGGTCACGGTCCTGCTCGGGCCCCCGCCGGAGCTCACGATCGACGACGACGAGCTGCGCGCCCTGGATGCGCTGGCCGACGGCGGCCTGGTGCCGCCGCTGCGGTTGGTGCGTCCGGTCAGCGGGCCCGAGGTGGAGTCGGCCTGAGATAGCACAGGGAGCGCCTCCTGAGGCACGAACGCACCGTTGTGACCGGTGTGACCAGACCCTCACGTGTTCTGTCCCCAACATGGCCCGGAGGGTTTGGCCCGACGGGCGTCGGCCTACTAGCCTGCGCTGCGATGGTGTCCGTGGAAGTGGGTCGACCGACTCGCGCGGGCACCGCGCTGAGTCCGGACCTGAAGAGGCCCGGAGCCGGGGAACCAACTCACCTGGGGTGAATCCCGCACGAGGCGCGGTCCGAGAGCCGAACCGGGCAGGACGGCCGCGAGGAGTGCGGGTAGGGCATGTCGTGCCCGAATCCGTCAGCTCACCCGGTAGGCGTACGACACCAGAGGGGACCGCCAGCACGTGCTGAACGGCCGCACACGTACCACCGCCGCGCTCGCAGGACTTGCCCTGACCGGCACGATCGGACTGACGTTCAGCGTCCCCGCCGGTCCCGCCCAGGCGGACCCCGACATCGAGGACGTCCGCGACCGCGTCGACCGTCTCTTCCACGAGGCCGAGCAGGCCTCGGAGCGTTACAACGACGCCAAGATCGAGCTCGACGAGCTCAACGAGGAGCTCGACTCCCTCGAGGCGGACGAGACGCGCCAGGGCGACCGGCTCGACGACGTCCGGTCCGACGTGCGTGCCGCGATCATCGAGCAGTACCAGGGCCAGACCCTCGGCGCCGCCGGCGAGCTGATGAGCTCCGACTCCGACGCCTTCCTCGGTCAGCTGTCGACGATGTCGACGGTCAACGACCTGCAGGACGACCTCCTCGCCGACTACAACAACGAGCTCCAGGCGTACTCCATCCGCCACGACGAGACCGCCGAGCGCCGCGACGAGATCGCCGACCTCGAGGAGGACCTCGCCGAGGAGAAGAAGACGATCGACGCCAAGGCCGCCGAGGCCGAGGAGCTCCTCGACGAGCTCGAGGCCGAGGAGCGGGAGGAGATCCTCTCCCGCGGTGGCGACCGGGCGCCGTCTTCGGTGCCTGCCTCCGGGCGCGCCCAGGCCGCGGTCGACTACGCGCTGGGCCAGGTCGGCGACGCCTACGTCTGGGGCGCTGCCGGTCCGAGCGCCTTCGACTGCTCGGGCCTCACCATGGCTGCGTGGTCCCAGGCCGGCGTCGGCCTCCCGCACTCCTCCAGCGCGCAGTACGGCTCCGGTCCCCACGTCTCCGAGGGCGACCTCCAGCCGGGCGACCTGGTCTTCTACTACAGCCCGATCAGCCACGTCGGCATGTACATCGGCAACGGCATGATCGTCCACGCCGCCAACCCCGGCGCCGGCGTCCGCGTCGACGACCTGCACTACATGCCGTACGTCGGAGCGGTGCGCCCTGGCTGATCCCCGACGTGGCGCGCGGCGGTGGACCATCGCCGCAGCGCTCGTCGTCCTCGTCCTGATCGGCGCGGCCGTCTGGCTGCGCCTCGACGACGGGGAGCCGTACGTCGCTCCGCGGCCCACGCCGAGCGGCGACGCCGTGCAGGCAGGGGTGGCAACCAGCACCCTGCGAGAGCTCGAGAGAGCCGTCACGAAGGACGACAACCCTGCCGCCGAGAGGCTGGGCGCGGACGACGACGCGTCGGGTCTGCTGTCCTCCGTCGCGGACAACGTCGCTGCGCTCCGACTCAGGGACGTCACCTTCCGCTACTTGAGTGAGACGGGCCGCGTGACGCCCGACGACGGCTGGTCCGCGGCCGTCGAGGTGACCTGGCGCATCGCGGGGTTCGACCGGTCGGCGAGCCGCAGCGAGGTCGAGGTCGCCTTCGGACCGGAGGGCCGCAGCATCGCCGGCATCGCGCCCTCGGAGCGAGCGATGCCGCTGTGGCTGGCGGGACAGGTCACCAGCCGACGTACCGCCGACACACTCGTGCTGTCGACCGGATCACCCCGCACCGTCCAGAAGTACGACGCCTGGGCGCGCACCGCCATCGCCGAGGTGCACCGGGCCCTCGGCAACCCCGACAGCACACTTGTCGTCGAGGTCCCTGACTCCGCGGCGGCGCTGAACCAGACGGTGGGCGCTGCACCCGGCACCTACGACCGCATCGCCGCCGTCACCACGAGCGCCGACGGCGACCCCGCTCCCGGGGCGCCTATCCACGTGTTCGTCAACCCGGAGGTCCTCGGCGAGCTGGACGACGTCTCCGGCCAAGTGGTGATGACCCACGAAGCGGTCCACGTCGTCACCGAGGCGCCGTACGCCGCGCAGGTCGAGCTCTGGCTGCTCGAGGGGTTCGCCGACTACGTCGCGCTGCGGGACACCGAACTCCCGCTCAGCCGGACCGCCGGCCAGATCATCGACCAGGTGCAGGCAGACGGAGTGCCGGACCAGTTGCCGACCCGGGCCGAGTTCGACAACGGGTCGACCCACCTCGGGGCGTCGTACGAGGCGGCCTGGCTGGTGTGCGTCACCCTCGCCGACCACGGCGGAGAACCCGCGCTGGTCGACCTCTACGAGTCCGTCCTCGGAGGCGCAGACCTGGTGGCCGAGCTGGAGAGCGCGCTTCGGATGGACCTTGACCGACCTGACCGCTGCCTGGCAGCAGCGGCTGTCCGACCTCGCCGACGTGCCAGAATCTGCCCGTGGCTGATCGCCGTATCGCCCTAGGAACCGTCATCCTCGGCGTCGCGGCGTTCGTGCTCGTCGCGACCTGGATGGTGCCGTGGCAGCCGGTGCCGGGCGGCGCACCGGATCCGGTGGCGGCCGACTCGGTCTTCGCCAGGGCCCAGATCGCGCGGGCGGAGGACTTCTCCACGGCGGCGCGCTGGTGGAGCTGGGGCTCGCTGGCCGTCTCGTTGGCCGTTGCGTGCTGGCTCGGCTTCGGCCGTCGTGGACGCGCGCTCGCTGCACGGATGCGCGGCCCGTGGTGGGTGCAGGCCGTCCTGGTGGTCGCCGCGCTCGCGATCATCGGCCGGGTCGTGACCCTGCCGTTCGCCATCGGCTACCGCCGACTGACCCTCGACGCGGGCCTGAGCACGTCGTCCTGGGGGGAGTGGGCGGTCGATGTGGTCAAGGGCGAGGTCGTCGACATCGTCGTCACCTCGATCGCCGTGCTCACGCTGGTCGCCTGCGCCCGGCGGTGGCGGCGTGCCTGGCCGGCCATCGCCGGGGGAGTACTGGCGGCGTTCGTCGTGCTCGCCTCGTTCGTCTACCCGCTCGTCGTCGAGCCGTTGTTCAACTCGTTCGAGCCACTGCCCGACAGCCAGCTCCGCACCGAGATCCTGCGGCTGGCCGACGAGGAGGGCGTGGACGTCGACGAGGTCCTGGTGGCGGACGCCTCGCGGCGTACCACGACCCTCAACGCCTATGTCTCGGGCTTCGGCGGCACCCGCCGGGTCGTCGTCTACGACACGCTGATCGACGACGCACCGAAGCAGCAGGCGCTGTCGGTCGTGGCGCACGAGCTCGCACACGCCAAGTACGACGACGTGGTCACCGGCACCCTGCTCGGCGCCGCTGGAGCAGTGGCCGGCGGCGGTCTGCTCGGCCTCGTGGGCGGCTGGCTCAGCCGCCGCGGGCGACCGGAGATCCGAGAGGTCGGCGCCGTACCGGCGGTCCTGGCCCTGGCGGCCCTCGCGACGATCCTGTCAGCGCCCGTCCAGAACGGGATCAGTCGTCAGCTCGAGACGCGAGCCGACGTGACTGCGCTGCAGGCCACGAATGCCCCCCAGCCCTTCGTGGGCCTGCAGCGTCGCCTCGCGACCAGATCCCTGGCGGACCCCACTCCGCCGGCCTGGTCGCAGTTCTGGTTCGGTTCACACCCCACGGTGCTCGAGCGTGTCGCTCTCGCGCGGTCGAGGTGAATGCGCCGGATCGGCTTCCGAGCTGTTGCTCGGCGCTGGTGAACAGGGTGATCACATCAGGGCCGAGAACGAGCAGGATTCCGAACATGACAAGCGCGATGGCCGTGATCAAGATGGCGTACTCAACCGACGACGCGCCGCGCTCCGATCGGACCAGATGGCTTCTTTGCACGGTCCTCATCTCAGTTCCGCACGGATCGAGTACGACAACGGCCGCGTTGCCCCACGCAACGCGGCCGTTGTTCTTGAGACTGTCCGTGTCAGCCCTGGCTTCCGCCCAGCCGGTCCTCGACGTCGTCGAACGCGCCGAGAACGTCCTGGCCGAGGAACCCGACCACCAGGATGATGACGGCCGCGATCAGCGCGACCAGGAGGCCGTACTCGACGGCGGTCGCGCCGCGCTCGTCGTCACGGCGGGCGTTCAGCAGAATCTGCAGGTACTGGATCATCGGAGTTTCTCCCTCAAGTTGTTTCTGCTGTCCCCGGGGAGATTGTTCCCCGATGGCCCAGATCATTCCGTGCGGAAGGGTGCCGCGAATCGGGAGTTCGTGCGGAAAGTCGTTAGTCCTTTGTGACTACCGGTACCGGTCCACTGGCGGCCGGGTCAGCGCGCCGACGGCTGGACGGTCGACAGCAGGCCGATCCGCATGGCGGTGACCAGCGCCTGGGCACGGTTCGCAGCGCCCAGCTTCTGGTAGATCCGGGCGATGTGGGACTTGGTGGTGGACTCCGACAAGTAGAGCTTCCCGCCGATGGCGGCGGCGTTGAGGCCCTCGGCCAGCAGCAGGAGGACCTCCTGCTCACGATCGGTGAGGGCGGTGACCTCGCCGGACCGACGCCGCATCATCGCGCCGACCAGGCCCGTGCACACGAACGCCCTCGGTGACACCGCCGCGTGGCGAGCCGCCTTGATCACTTCGGTGGCGGGCGCATCCTTGCCGACGAAGCCCGACGCGCCGGCCTGCATCGCGGCGAAGATCTGGTCGTCCCCGGAGTGCATCGTCAGCACGATCACGCCGGTGCGGTCGCTCTGCTTGCGGATGGCGCGGACGATGTCGAGGCCGGTGCCGTCCTGGAGCTGGAGGTCCGCGATCACGACGTCGGGGTCCAGCTCCATGAAGCGGCTGAGCCCCTCGGAGACCGTGCCGGCCGTCGCGACGACCTCCATGTCGGGCTCGAGGTCGAGGACGGCTCCGAGGCCGCTGCGGATGAGCTCGTGATCGTCGATCAGCAGGATCCGGGTGGTGTTGTCGCTCATCGCGCCTCCTAGCGCTGGGTGCGGACGGACTCGTCGTGCCGTGACGAAGGGGAGCGGAGCACGACCGAGACCGTGAGACCACGAGAGGCGTTGTCCTTCACGGTCAGGTGGCCTCCGATCAGTTTCGCGCGTTCTCGCATGATTTTCAGCCCATGGGAGTCATTTCGCGCAGCTTGGAGGCCGACGCCGTCATCGGTGATCGTGATCCGGGCCTCGGGTGCGTAGACCTGGCAGTGCACCTCGATCACCGTCGCCCGGGCGTGCTTGACGGCGTTGTTCATCGCTTCCTGGGCGATCCGGAACAGCTCGGCCTCCACCTCGTGGCGGAGCCGGGTCGGCTGCTCGTCCAGCCGGACCCGGATCGGCACGCCGGAAGCCTCGGAGAGGTGCCGGGCGACCGCGCTGATCGCGGCCCCCAGGCTCTCGTTCTCGCCCATGCTCGTCCGGAGGTTCATCACCGAGCGGCGCACCTCGGCGACCACCTTGGTGACCCGGTCCCGCAGGACGTTGAGCTGCTTCGCCTGCTGCTCGTCCGCGGGCCGGGCGGCGATGGCGTCGACGAGGTAGCCCAGCGAGGCGATGTCCTGCGCGACGCCGTCGTGCATCTCGCGGGCGAGGCGCTGCCGCTCACCGGCCGTCGCCTCGTCGCGGAAGTGGGCGAAGAGCAGCGCGGTGTTGAGCTTGACCGCGCTGGGCGCGAGCGCGGCCCGAATGTCTTCGACGGGCACCTCGCGCGCCCCGCGGCCGCGGCTGCTGGGCAATAGACCTGCGACGATGGCGGCGTCGCTGGCCAGGAAGGCGAACCCCGATTCGGCGGTGACCACCTCGCCGCGAGCCCAGGCGTCGAGTGCGAGCTTCTCGCAGGCGTCGGCTTCGCCGGGATCGAGGTCCGTCGAGCTGGCGATGGGGCTCAGCGAGTCGCCCCGTGGGACGAAGAGCGAGAGTCCCCGGTTGGGCAGGCGGTCGCCGACG
This sequence comes from uncultured Actinomycetota bacterium, assembly GCA_963830735.1. GTDB lineage: Bacteria > Actinomycetota > Actinomycetes > Propionibacteriales > Nocardioidaceae > Nocardioides. The sequence continues at coordinate 1,775,417 of CAWHNG010000002.1, read as the reverse complement.
ATGCCGAGCATCTCGCCACCGAGGGACGTGACGTCCAGGCCGGAGCTGAGGTTTCCGGACAGGTCGATCAGCTGCCGGATCAGGTGCTGCGCGTCCCGGTACGGCGCCAGCGGATCGACCACCATCCGGTCCGAGCCGAAGGTCACGCTCGCCACCAGGCTCAATCCGACACCGGCCATCGACCAGGTGAAGATCGAGACACCCTGCTCGGCGGAGATGTGCTGCCACCACATCGAGCGCGACGCAGACGACCGAGACGAGCTGGAACGCGAGGGTACGGATCATCGTACGAAGCCCTGCCACGGCCGTTGCATACAGCGGCGGTACCACCAGCGCAGCGAGGATCGCAGGGGAGTACTGCATGCCGAGGGCACAGATCACGCCGACCGTTGCGGCCTCGACGGCGGGCGACAAGCGTCAGCTCCAGCTCGCGGCGCGTCGACGTGACCGCTTGGTAGATCCAGACGCACTCCGAGCGCGAGCAGCGCGAGCAGCGCGGCCGACTCCCGGAACCACAAGCGCGGGCGCAGCCGATCGCGAGCAGTGCGAACAACCGCGCGGCGCTGATGACCGCGTAGGTCGAGCTGCTGGGCATCCGGGTCCCTTCCGGCTGACGGCTAGCTCCTCAGACTGCTCCATGATCGCCGTGATCGCGGCAGGGCCCATGATCACCACGAACAGGCAGGGAAGGATACAGAAGATGAGGGGAACCATGATCTTGACCGGCACCTGCTGGGCCTTGCGCCTCGGCGTACTGACGGCGTTTGACGCGCATCTCGGACGACTGCACGCGGAGCACCTGAGCGATGGGGATGCCGAAGGCATCGGCCTGCACCATCGCTCCGACGAACGTCTTCAGGTCGTCGACGTTGGTCGCGCTCCCCGAGACCTTGCGCATCCGTCCTTGCGGCCCATCCCGAGCTGCATCTCGCGCAGTACGCGCGCGAACTCCTCGGCAAGCGGGCCGTCAGTGTTGCGGGCGACTTGCTGGAGCGCGGCGTCGAACCCGAGACCCTGCCTCGACGCTGATGGTGAGCAGGTCGACCGCATCGGCCAAGGTCTTCTTGATCGCCTCGGCGCGCTTCGTCGGCGCACTGGTAGAGGTAGATGTCGGGCGCGAAGAAACCGACCACGATCCGCCGACGCCGATCAGTGATGCCACGTGGTCAGGCCGACTCCGAAATCGAGCAGGAGCAGTACGCAAGTGCGCAGACCGGGAAAACGACCGCGGCGAGCACCTTGAGCGACACGACGCGATCGATGGACCAGTCCCGCGGATTCCCGGCGAGGTCGAGCTCGTGCCGGATCGAGTTCGGACCTGTCGGCTACCGGTCATGCCGCCGTCCCGATCGCCAGCGCTCGGTGCCTGGAGCGGGGCCACACCCGGTCCGCGAACGACGATTCGGCCTCCTCGACGAGACCGCGGGGAACCGGAGAGCTGCTCCAGCCTGGAGTCGACCGCGCGTCGAGGCCGGTCGGGCGCTCTGCGCCGACCAAGCGTGCGCGACGAGAGCGATCGCACCGAGCCAGGAGCACGAAGGCGAGAACAAGCGCAATGATCAGACCTCCACCTTGATCAGCCGGCTCATCCAGAACACGCCGAGTGCGAGCCAGAGGGCGCCGCCGGCAGCATGATCAGGCCGATCGGCTCGGTGAACAAGGGGCAGATGTAGGATCCCGGTTCGTCAGGAGGACGAAGAGACAGGAGCCGCGGAGGAAGGCTGCACAGCAGATCGCCGACAGCTTTCCTTCGGCGGCGAGTGCTGCCGACCTGCCGACGCAGGTACTCCCGCTCACGCATCGTTGCTCGCGACCGTGTCCAGCAGCTCGGCCAGGTTGCCACCGACCTGACGCTGGATCCGGATCGCCATGACCGCCCACGCGAAGTCCTTGGTACTGGAAGCGTGCGGCGACACCGCTCGAAGGCATCCTCGAGCGGAACACCGATCCGTGTTCTCGACCAGGACCCGCTTGAACTCCGAAGCGATGGGTTCCGGGCCCTCGCTGACGACGGTGTTGACCGACTGGGCGAGGGACAGTCCCGCAGACGAGCGATCCGGACATCAGCTGCAGCGTCTCGGGAAGCGCGGTATTGAAGCCTTGCGCCGGCGCGCCGCCCTGCAGCGGAGGTAGATCCGCGGCGAGGATCCAACCCACGACCAGGAACAGCAGCCCGACGACGATGTTGCCGCCACCGACGAGCAGCCCGAGCAGCCCGGCAGCGACGACGACGCCGACGTGCAGCAGCAGCCACTCCGACGGCTTGAAGCCGCTGCCGGCGGCGGCGAGCCGGGTGGCGAGCTTCTCCTCGAGCCTCTTGTTGCGCGTCAGGACTCCCTGGGCGGCGGCCTTGGCCTGGTCGAGCATCGGGTCCGCGGCCGGCTTGACGGAATCGGGGTCGATGCGCGAGCTGCCGCCGCTGTAGGCGGTCACCCGCTCGGCGAGGGTCATCGGCTGAGGCTTCGCCGGCACGAGGAGTACGGCGGAAGCGAGCAGGCCCACCGCGAAGACGGCGACGCCCACGTAGAGCAGCCACCCCGGGGCGTTCCAGCCCGCGGAGGGTCGGTCGATGGCCGGGGCGGTGACCTCCGTGGCCGGCGCGTCCTGGATCGGCGCGAAGGCGCTGGCCACCAGCTCGCCCGCGTCGGACGGCAGCGTGACCTCGACCGTCGCCTCCGGGGCATCGAAGCCGGAGGGGAGCGGCGCGGTCACCAGCACCTGCGAGGCGAGGACCGCTGCTTCGTCGGCGAAGGTCTGGGCGAGCTCCTCGCCGGACGACTCGATGACCTGTCCCTGACCGGCATCGGCCATCTCGGCAAGGGCATCGAGTGCGCCGCCGGTCTGACCGAGCGACACAACGTCGACCAGTGCGTTGGCCTCGCCGATCGCGGCGGTGACGTCGTCGAGCGCGGTGTCGCCGGTGTCCGCGCCGTCGGAGAGGACGAGCAGCGAGCGCTGCCCCTCGTCGCCGGCCACCTCGAGGGCGGCCAACAGGCCGTCGTACAGCAGGGTCTCCTTCGCGAGCTCCAGGCCGCCGATCACCGCACGGGCGGCGTCGCGGTCACTGGTCGGCTCGAGCGCGGTCTCGACCTCGCTGTCGAAGGTGACGATGCCGACCTGCACGTCGGCCGGGACGGCGTCCAGGTAGGTCCGCGCGGCGTCCTTGGCCGCCTCGAAGCGGCCCTGCTTGCGCATCGACTGGCTGGTGTCCATGACCAGCACCGCCGTGCGGCGTACGACCGTGTCGGACTCGGCCAGTGTCGCCGTCGCGTCCAGGTCGTCGCGGTCGAGCGACGCGGTCACACCGTCGAGGTCGACGGTCGCACCCGGCGGCACGTTGACCAGGACCCGGATGCCGTCGTCGGTCGTCTCGACGTGCGCGATCGACGCCTCGTCGTCGGCCGCGGACGCCGGTGCGGCCACGCCGAGCGACAGCCCGGCCACGAGCGCCAGCACGAACAGCGCGGCGATCCCACCGAGCACCGCGCGAGGTCGCCCCGTCACGGCTGGTCCGGGCGGAACGTGAGCGGGTCGACGGTGACGTTGGCGTAGGCCAGCTTCTCGATGAACTTGGGCCGCAGCCCGGTCGAGCGCAGCCGACCGAGGATCCGGCCGTTCTCGTCGAAGCCGGCGGAGTTGTCGAAGACGAAGACGTCCTGGAGCGTGATGACGTCGCCCTCCATCCGCTCGACCTCGGTGATGTGCGTGATCCGGCGCGAGCCGTCCTTGAACCGGGTCTGGTGCACGATCAGGTCGACCGCGGAGGCGACCTGCTCGCGGATGGCGCGGATCGGCAGGTCCATGCCGGCCATCAGGACCATCGTCTCCATCCGCGCCAGCGTGTCCCGCGGACCGTTGGAGTGAAGGGTGCAGATCGATCCGTCGTGCCCCGTGTTCATCGCCTGCAGCATGTCGAGGGCAGAGGCGTCGCGGACCTCGCCGACGACGATGCGGTCGGGGCGCATGCGCAGGCTGTTCTTGACCAGGTCGCGGATGGTGACCTCGCCCTTGCCCTCGATGTTGGACGGCCGCGACTCCAGGCGGACGACGTGGTCCTGGACCAGCTGCAGCTCGGCGGCGTCCTCGATCGTCACGATCCGCTCGTCGGACGGGATGAACGACGACAGCACGTTGAGGGTCGTCGTCTTCCCGGCGCCGGTGCCGCCGGAGACGATGATGTTGAGCCGGCCACGCACGCAGGCGTCGAGGAAGGCGGCGGTCTGCGGCGAGAGCGACCCGAACTTGATCAGGTCCTGGACCCGCAGCGGGTCGGCGGAGAACTTCCGGATGGTCAGCGCCGAGCCGTCGATCGCCAGCGGTGGCACGATCGCGTTGACCCGGCTGCCGTCGGGCAGGCGGGCGTCGACCATCGGGCTCGACTCGTCGACGCGGCGGCCGATCCGGGACACGATCTTGTCGATCGTCCGCCGCAGGTGCGCCTCGTCGGCGAAGTGCGCCTCGGCCTTCTGCAGCCGCCCGCTCTTCTCCAGCCACACGCTGTCGTACCCGTTGACCATGACCTCGGAGACCTCCGGGTCACGCAGGTAGGGGTCGATCGGGCCGTAGCCGAGGATGTCGTCGCTGATCTCCGCGGTCACCCGATGCCGGTCGGCGTTGCTGATCGGGCGGTCCTGCGCGCCGAGCACGTCGGACAGCACGGTCCGGACCCGCTGGTCCAGCTCGTCCTGGTCCATGTCGGAGTCGTAGAGGTGCGGCCCGAGCTCCTTGAGGAGCTGGGCGTGGACGCTGCTCTTGAGCTCCTCGATCCGGTCGGACTCGTGGTCGGCGAGGGCCTTGCGCTGCGGCGACCTGTTGTCCACGGGTACGGCGCCCGCGGCCGCCGTACGTGTGGACAGCGGGCCACCGCCGGCGCCCGACCGGGGCGCAGCCGGCACGTCCGCCTCGGCGACGGCCACGGCGGACCTGACGTCCTGCGACTCCCGGCCACCGGAGTGCTTGCCCCCGGATGCGGCCTCGCGGCGCGCCGCCGCGAGGCGGTCGGAGAGACTCGACACGGTCAGCTCCTTCCGCGGCGGAACATGCTGCGCGAGCGACCCGCGCCATCACCCTGGTCGTACGACGCAGCGGGCCCACCGACGGGCTCCCCGGTGACCGAGGTCGCGAGCTCGACGAACGCCCGGCTGGCGGCGTGGCTCGGCTTGCCCGTGATGATCGGCGTACCGCTGTTGGTGGCGGCGACGATGTCCATCGCGGTCGCGACCTGGGCGACGACCGGCATCCCCAGGATGTTCTCGACCTTCTCGACGCTGATGCCGACCTCGCTGTCCGCGCGGTTGAGCAGCAGGTGCCGGTGCCCGCGGGCGATGTTGAGCATGTCCATCGTCTCGAGGGCCATCTTCACGTTCTTGAGCGTCGGCACGTCCAGCGTCGCGACGACGACGCACTCGTCGGTCTCGTCGAGCGCGGTCAGCGTCGCGTCGTCGAACGACGGCGAGGTGTCGACCACGATGTAGTCGAAGCCGTCGCGCAGCGCGCGCAGGATCCGCGAGATCAGCAGCGGCGTCACCCGCTCGCGCACGTCGGGGTGGGCCGGCGCGGCGAGGACCGTGAGGGAGTCCTCGTGCCGGGTCAGCAGCGCCTCCATCATCGCGAGGTCGACCGAGTCCTCCGAGCCGACCGCCTGCTCGATCGAGTGGGTCGGGAAGAGCTGCATCGTGATGGCGACGTCGCCGAAGGCGAGGTCGAGGTCGACCAGGCAGACCTTGCGCGAGCCCTTGTCGGCCAGCGCCAGAGCGAGGTTGACCGACGCCGTCGTCTTGCCCACCCCGCCCTTGGGGGAGAAGACGGTGACGATCCGACCCACCTGGCGGGCGCCACCGGGCCCGCGCAGGGCGAGGAAGAGCTGTTGGGCGCGCTCGACGGCCTTGGTGAGCGCCTTGTCGTCGGCGTCCGAGACGACGTCGCGGATGCCGGCGTGCATCGCCTGCGTGAGCAGGTCGGTGTCCAGCACGGTCCGGACGAGCACGACGCTGACGGTCGGCCGCGCGATCCGAAGCTCCTCCGCGGCCGCCAGGGCGGCCTCGAGCGGCACCGACGGGCCGAGCGCCACGACGTACTCGTCGGCGTGCTGGTCGAGCCACGCCATCATCCGGTCGGTGGAGCCGACGGGATGCGCGCCCGCCGGCATCGCGGTCAGCAGGGTCTGGACGACGGTGGTGTCGTTCTCAACGAGTACGGGCATTGCGGGTCCTCCTCACTGGAAGACGTTGTCCGGGCTGACGCCCTTGTCGGTCTTGACGTCCGAGGTGTCGTTGAGCAGGCCGACCGACAGCTCGCCGATGGTCTGCGAGAGGCGGACCTTCTCCGCCTCCTTCTGGGTCACGGCGATCGTGATCAGCGCCTGCAGCTCGTCGTCGTCGGAGGACGCGTCCTCCTCGCCGTCGGTGTCGGCGCCGGGGAGCGACGTCGTCGTGCCGGCGGCGATCACGGTCACCCGCTCCAGCAGCAGCCGGCTGTAGGTCGCCTCCTGGGTCACGAAGACGGCCACCTGCGCGCCCGGCGCGATGAACGAGCCGACCCGCGCGGCGTCCTCGATCGCGATGGAGATGGCGATCTTGCCCTCGGGGATCGGCAGCGTCGCCGCGGCCTCGACCTCGTCGGCGCCGCCGAACTTCAGGGGGATGAGCTGCTCGCCCGGGTAGATCGTGGTGAGCGCGACCTTGCCCTGGAACGGGTCCGACTCCTCGCTCGCGCCCTCCAGCAGCTGCCTGCGGGCGACGTAGGCGAGGGTGATCTTGCCGTTCTCGAGGGCGTCGTCGACGCTCTCGCCGGGGGAGATCTTCTTCGTGGCGGTCAGCACCTCGACCGTGTCGAACTTCTCGGCGGCGCGGGTCTCGGCGCCGCGTGCGTAGACGAAGACGAGAGCGACGCCGAGCGCCGCGATCACGGCCGCGACGACCAATAGCAATCTACGACGGTCCATTCAGAGCCCCTCCGCTCCCATGCGGGCAGGCGTGTATACGCCCGTCCCGGCGAATCCTGGCGGGCCGGCCACCTCCCGAGCGCCGACCGCCACGACGAGGCTATGGGCGCCGCGAGGACGGCGTGGCGGGATGCAAGCGAAATGGCGGAACGATCGCGCGGGGTGGCCCGATGTGACTAGGAAATGGCCCCGATCCGACCACGGACCGACCCGGTCACTGCTCGTAGAGCGCCGCGACCTCGTCCTTGGACTCGCGCATCACGACGTTGCGCTTGAGCTTGAGGCTCGGCGTGAGCTGGCCGGTCTCCTCGGTCCAGTCGTAGGGGAGGATCGTGAACTTCCGGATCGACTCGGCCTTCGAGACCGCCTGGTTGGCATCCTCGATCGCCGCCCCGACGGCCGCCCGCAGGTCGGGATCGTCGACGAGGTCGGCGATGGTGCCGCTCTTGCCGTGCTGCTCGGCCCAGGCCGGGAACGACTCGGCGTCGATCGTCACCAGCGCCGCGATGAAGGGCTGGCCGTCGCCGACGACCAGGCACTGGCTGACCAGGGCATGGGCGCGGACCCGGTCCTCGAGGACGGCGGGCGCGACGTTCTTGCCCCCGGCGGTGACCAGGATCTCCTTCTTGCGGCCGGTGATCCGGACGAAGCCCTCGTCGTCGACCTCGCCGACGTCGCCGGTGTGGAACCAGCCGTCGCCGTCGATCGCCTCGGCGGTGGCCTCGGGGTTCTGCCAGTAGCCGCGGAACACCTGGCCGCCGCGGAACACCAGCTCACCGTCGTCGGTGATCCGGACCGACGTGCCGGGCAGCGGCCGGCCGACCGTGCCGACCTTCTGCGCGTCGGGCAGGTTGACCGTCAGGGCGGCGGTGGTCTCGGTGAGGCCGTAGCCCTCGAGCACGGTGAGGCCGATGCCGCGGTAGAAGTGCCCGAGGCGGTCGCCGAGAGGCGCGCCGCCGGAGACCGCGAACCGGCACTCGCCGCCGAGGGCGTCGCGCAGCCTGCCGTAGACGAGCCGCGAGAACACGGCGTGCTGGCCGCGGACCCGCAGTGACGGGCGGCCGTTGTCGAGGCCGCGGGAGTAGAGGATCGCGGTCTCGGCGGCCCGGTCGAAGATCTTGCCCCGGCCGTCCGCGGCCGCCTTCTGGGACGCGGTGTTGAAGACCTTCTCGAAGACCCGCGGCACCGCCAGGATGAACGTCGGCCGGAACGACTGCAGCTGGGGGAGCAGGTTCTTGATGTCCGCGCTGTGGCCGAGCCGGGTCCGCGACTTCACGCACCCGATCTGGATGATCCGCGCGAACACGTGGGCGAGCGGCAGGAAGAGCAGCGTCGACGCCCCCTCGGCCTCGAAGAGCCGGTCCAGCTCGTGGACGGCGACGCCGAGCTCGGTCATGAAGTTGCCGTGCGTGACCATGCAGCCCTTGGGCCGTCCGGTCGTCCCCGAGGTGTAGATCAGGGTCGCGAGGTCCTCCGGACCGGCCGTCGTACGCCGCTTCTCCAGCTCGTCGTCGTCGATGTCGGCCCCGAGCCGGGTCAGCACGTCGATGCCGTTGTCGGTGAGCGACCAGATGTGGTGCAGGGAGTCGAGCCCGCCGCGGACCGAGGCGATCCGCGCCACGTGCCCGGCGTCCTCGGCAACGACCGCCCTGGCCGCGGAGTCGGTCAGGATCCAGTCGATCTGCTCGGCGGACGAGCTCTCGTAGATCGGCACCGTCACCGCGCCGGCGAACCAGATCGCGTAGTCGAGGAGCGTCCACTCGTACCGCGTCCGGGACAGCAGGGCGACCCGGTCGCCGTGCTCGATGCCCGCAGCCACCAGGCCCTTCGCGACCGCGCGGACCTCGGTGAGGAAGTCCGCGCAGGTGATGTCGGTCCAGCCGTCGGCACCGTCGCTGCGGCTGAAGGCGACCGCGTCGGGCGCCTCGTCCGCATTGCGGACAACGTCGTCGGTGAGGTTGCCCGTCGTCGCGACGTCGACCGTCTGCGGGGTGGAGTACTCGCGCAAGGTGCCTCCTGATCGGGGATGCCGCAGGCAGATTACCGCCCGGTCTCCGGGCCCGATCGCATCCGGTAGCCTGCGGCCATGGCCGAGCAGACGTCCTCGTCGATCGTTGTCGACGCCCCAGCAACGGCTGTGATGGCGGTCATCGCGGACTTCGCGGCATACCCGCAGTGGGCGAAGGGGGTCACCGTCGCCGACGTCCTCGAGTCGTACGACGCCGCGGACCCCTCGGCCCGCGGACGGGCGAAGCGCGTCCACTTCGCGCTCGACGTCTCGCCCATCAAGGACGAGTACACCCTCGCCTACGAGTGGGACGACGACCGCGAGGTCACCTGGACCCTCGTCGAGGGCAAGATGCTCCGCTCGCTCGACGGGGCCTACGTCCTGCGCGAGACCGGCGGCGCCACCGAGGTCACCTACCGGCTCGCCCTCGACGTCTCGATCCCGCTGATCGGGATGCTCAAGCGCAAGGGCGAGAAGATCCTGATCGACACCGCGTTGAAGGGTCTGAAGAAGCGCGTCGAGTCCGGCGGCTGAGGCCGCGCCCATGGCCGTGCGGATCGTGCTGTTCACCGGCAAGGGTGGCGTCGGCAAGTCGACGGTCGCCGCCGGCACCGCCGCGCTCGCGGCGGCTCGTGGCCTGCGCACCCTCATCCTGTCCACCGACGCCGCCCACTCCCTGGCCGACGCGTACGGCGCCGCAGGCGCCAGCCCCGAGCCGACCGAGGTCGCTGACCACCTCTTCGTCCAGCAGGTGGACGCCCAGCTCCGGTTCGAGCAGTCCTGGGCGGACATCCAGCGCTACCTCCTCTCGGTGCTCGACGCGGCCGGCATGGACCCCGTCGCGGCCGAGGAGATGACCGTCATCCCGGGCGCGGAGGAGGTCCTGGCGCTGCTGGAGCTGCGGCTGCAGGCCCGGTCCGGCCAGTGGGACGTCATCGTGATCGACTGCGCGCCGACGGCGGAGACGCTCCGGCTGCTCGCCCTTCCCGAGGCACTCGGCTGGTACCTCGAACGGCTGCTCCCGATCCAGCGGCGCCTGGTCAAGACCCTCCGCCCGGTGCTGACCCGCGCGGCCGGCGTACCCATGCCCGGCGACACGGTCTTCGACGCGATCACCCGGCTGCACGCCGAGCTCGACGAGGTGCACGCCCTGCTCTCCGGGCCCGACGCGAGCGTCCGGCTCGTCCTGACGCCCGAGAAGGTCGTCCTCGCCGAGGCCCGGCGGGCCTACACGAGCCTCTCGCTGTTCGGCTACCGCGTCGACGGCGTGGTCGCCAACCGCGTCTTTCCCGAGACCGCCGCCGACGACTGGCGGTCCGGTTGGGTCGCGGCGCAGACCGCGGTGCTCGCCGAGGTCGACGAGTCGTTCGCGGGGCTGCCGGTCTGGCGGGCGGACTACCTCCCGGCCGAGCCGGTCGGCGTACCGGCCCTCACCGCCCTCGCGTCGGGTCTGTACGACGCCGCGGACCCCCTCGCCGCGCCGACGGGATCGGGCCCGTTCCGGGTCACGACCGCGGACGGCGGCGCGGTGCTCCACCTGTCGTTGCCGTTCGTGACGCGCTCCGAGGTCGACCTGGCCCGCAACGGCGACGAACTGGTCGTCACGGTCGGCTCGGCCCGCCGGCTGCTCACCCTTCCCGCCGGCATCGCCCGGCTCGAGGTCTCCGGGGCCCGCGTGGTCGACGGCGAGCTGCGGGTTCGGTTCCGGGCGCCCGAGCCCGCAGCGGCGGGAGTGGCCGGATGAACGACGCGCACGAGCCCGGACCCGACGAGCCTCGCGAGGACGGGCCCCGGCCCGACGACGTCGGCAGCGTCGGCGAGGAGGCGATGAAGCTCTTCGGCGCCCTCGCCGACCTGGCCCGTGAGCGCGGGACGGACGTCGGGCACGGTCTCGAGGGGCTCGCCGACCAGGCGGCGCACCTGGCCCACGAGGTCAACGACCACGTCGCGACCGGGGGTGCCGAGTGCCGGTACTGCCCCGTCTGCCGGGTCGTCCACGCGGTCCGCGAGACGTCCCCGGAGGTGCGCACGCACCTGACGGTGGCGGCGTCCTCGCTGCTCCAGGCGGCAGCAGGTCTGCTGGAGACCTTGCCGCCACCCACCCGGAACCACCAAGGTGGGGGCGCTCGACCTCGCGGCCCGGAGGTGGAGCGGATAGATCTCGACGGGGCCGATGATCAGGAGGATCTGTGATGAGCGACGCCGTCACCTGCGGGATCGACATCGGTGGCACCAAGATCGCTGGGGCGGTCGTCGATGCGAACGGCAAGATCGTGAGGGAGGCCCGGGTCACCTCACCGGCGACCGACCCGGAGGCGATGGAGACCGCGGCAGCGGCTCTCGTCGCCCAGCTCGCGGCCGCCCAGCCACCGGACCAGCCGGTGACCGCGGTGGGCGTCGGGGCGGCGGGCTACATCGACGCCGACCGGTCCACGGTCCTGTTCGCGCCCAACATCGCCTGGCGCGACGAGCCCCTCGGCAAGGAGCTGGCGCGGCGTACGGGCCTGCCGGTCGTGATCGAGAACGACGCCAACGCCGCGGCGTGGGGCGAGTTCAGGTTCGGCGCCGGCCGTGACATCGACGACCAGCTCATGGTCACCGTCGGCACCGGCGTCGGCGGCGGCGTGATCATCAACGGCCAGCTCGTGCGGGGCGCGTACGGCGTCGGCGCAGAGATCGGCCACCTGACCGTCGTACCCGACGGCGGGCAGTGCGGCTGCGGCAACCACGGGTGCTTCGAGGTCTACGCCAGCGGGTCCGCGCTCGTCCGCAGCACCCGCGAGGCGGCCGCCGCGAGCTCGCTGCCCGCACGTGACCTGGTCGAGCGCGCCGGGGGTGACCCCAACGGGATCACCGGACCGATGATCACCGAGGCTGCCCAGCAGGGCGACCGGTTCGCGGTCGAGCAGTTCCAGATGCTGGCCCGGTGGCTGGGCCACGGCATCGCGTCGCTCGTCGCGGTGCTCGACCCGGCCGTGATCGTCATCGGCGGCGGGGTCAGCGAGGCGGGCGACATCCTGCTCGACCCGCTCCGTGAGACCTTCGCACGCAAGCTGACCGGGCGCGGCTACCGGCCCCAGGCCGAGATCCGGCTCGCCCAGCTCGGCAACAAGTCGGGCGTGATCGGCGCCGCTGACCTCGCCCGCAGCTGACGCCTGGTGGACCCCGTGCTCGTCGGTGTCGACGTCGGCGGCACCAAGGTCCTCGCCGTCGAGCTCGGTGCTGACGCCGGAGCCCGAGGCGGCGCCGAAGCCGCACCGGTCCGCAGCGCGCAGCGACCGATGCCGGGCCGGACGGCTCCGGAGTCGGTGGTCGAGGACGCCGTCGTCGCCGCGGTGCTCGAGGTGGCCGACGGCCGCCCGCTGGCTGCCGTCGGGGTCTCCGCCGCGGGCCTGGTCGACGCCGCGGGGGAGCGGGTGCGGTTCGCCGCCCACCTGCCGTGGCGCGACGCCCCGGTCCGCGCTCGGTTGGCCGACCGGCTCGGTGTCCCCGTCGCGCTCGACAACGACGCCAACTGCGCGGCGTACGCCGAGCTCGTGGCCGGCGTCGCGGTCGGAGTCTCCTCGGCGCTGATGATCACGGTCGGCACCGGGATCGGGGGCGCGATCGTGCTCGGCGGGCAGGTCGTGCGCGGCGCGCACGGGATCGCGGGCGAGTTCGGCCACATGCAGGTGGTGCCGGACGGGCTCGAGTGCGAGTGCGGGCTGCGCGGGTGCTGGGAGCAGTACTGCAGCGGGAGGGCGCTCGAGCGGGTGATGCGCGTCGCCGTCGGGTCGCACCGCGACGGCAGCGACGTCGCCGAGATGGCCCGCGCCGGTGACCACGTCGCCCGGCAGGCGATCGCCTCGATCGGCACCTGGCTCGGCGTCGGCGCAGCCGGGCTGGTGTCTGCGTTCGACCCCGAGCTCGTGATCGTCGGCGGAGGTGTGGCCGACGACGGCGACCTGCTGCTCGAGCCCGCCCGGCAGGGCCTGCGCGAGTCGCTCCAGGGCACCGACTTCCGCGAGGTGCCACCGCTCGTGGCGGCGTCCTTCGGGCGCGAGGCGGGCGCGGTCGGTGCGGCGTTGCTCGCCGCCCGCGGTAGCCCGACCGTCAGACGACGGCGCCGTCGTCCCAGGGGTCGCGCGGCTCCCGCGGCATCCGGATCACGAGGTAGGCGAAGCCGCCGACGAAGGCGGCGGCGAGCAGCAGGACCTGCCAGTCCGTGAGGCCGACGCCGAGCAGGGTGCAGGCCAGGAGCAGGGTCGGGGCACCGAGGACGCCCAGCCAGGCGGCGAGCCGGTCGTTGGGCGGGCGGGGGATCGGTGGGGGCGTCGGTGGGACGAACGCGTCGTCGGGCTCCTCGCGGAGGAGTACGACGTCGTCGTCCTCGTCGTGGGCGGGCTCGACGGCGCGCGGCTCTGCCGTCCGCGGCTCGACGAGCGCGGACTCCTCCTCCGGCGCCAAGTGCGCCCGTTCGCCGAAGTTCTCGACGATCGAGCGCCAGGCCTCGTCGTCGTCCCGGTGCACGCCCCCAGGCTACCCAGGCCGTGTGGCCGTCACCCGGGCGATGAACTGAGCCGACTGCTCGAAGACCGTCGGGGCGTCGTTGTCGAGGGTGGCGACGTGGTAGGACTCCGGCAGCATCACCACCGTGACGTCGGTCGACGCGACGCCGTCGAGGATGATCGGCTGCGACAGGTCGTCGACCACGTGGTCCTCCGCGGACCGGAAGTAGATCAGCGGCGCGGTGACGGCGCCGAGGTCGGCGCGCAGCGGCTTCCACGCCCGCATGAGCGAGTGGATCGCCTTCAGCGGCGTGCGCGGATAGCCGTGCTCCTCGACCCCGGGCTTCTTGATGTCGTTGGCGATCGCGGGGAACGCCGGGACGACGTGCTTGAGCACCGGCAGCAGCTTGACGTCGAGCCGGCCGATCGCGACGGCGGGATTGACGAGCATCACGCCCGCCACGTCGTCGGGGCGGTCCGCGGCCAGCCGGAGCGCCAGCGCGCCGCCCATCGACAGCCCGCCGACGACCACCGCGTCGTGCTCGGCGCGGAGCTCGTCGAAGGCGCGGGTCAGCGCGTCGCTCCAGTCGGCGAACCGCTTGGTGTTGAGGTCCTGCCACCGGGTGCCGTGGCCGGGCAGGAGCGGCACGCGGACGCCGTACCCGAGGTTGCCGAGGTGCTCTCCCCACGGCCGCATCGACACCGGCGACCCGGTGAACCCGTGGGACAGGAGTACGCCGATCCGCCGGCCGCCGGTGAGCTCGGGCCGGGCCTCGACCGTCAGCGGTGCGGCGGTCGGATCGACGGGTGCGGCGGACGCGTCTGCGGACATGGCGCGATTGTGCACCAGCCCGTCATCGACCGGATCCCCGGAGGGGGGCCGGAGGGACTAGGCTGCGGACGTCGGCAGGTTCGGGGAAAGGTGCAGTGCGTTGTTCTACTGGTTCCTCAAGTTCATCGCCCTGGGACCGTTGCTGAAGGTGATCTTCCGCCCGCACTCCGACGGTGTGGAGAACGTCCCGGCCGAGGGCCCCGCGATCCTCGCGAGCAACCACCTCTCCTACGCCGACTGGCTGTTCATGCCGCTGGTCGTCCCGCGCAAGGTCAGCTTCGTCGCCAAGGCCGAGTACTTCACCTCGCCGGGCATCAAGGGCTGGCTGCAGAAGACCTTCTTCAGCGGCACCGGCAACATCCCGATCGACCGTTCGGGCGCCGACGCGGCCGCCGGCGCGCTGATCTCGGCCAAGCGGGTGCTGGGCGAGGGTGAGCTGTTCGGCATCTACCCCGAGGGCACCCGCTCCCACGACGGCCGCCTCTACCGCGGCAAGACCGGCATCGCCCGGCTCGCGCTCGAGACCGGGGTGCCGGTCGTCCCGGTCGCCGTCGTCGGCACCGACGTGGTCGCCCCTCCGGGCAAGAAGTTCGGGTCGTTCACCCGACCGCACGTGCGGTTCGGCAGGCCGATGGACTTCTCCCGCTACGCCGGCCTCGAGAACGACCGCTTCATCCTGCGCTCGATCACCGACGAGATCATGTACGAGATCATGCGGCTCTCCGGCCAGGAGTACGTCGACATGTACGCCGCCCGCGCCAAGGAGGAGTCGAAGAAGTCGGACTCCAAGTCCGACCCCGGCAAGGACGACGGCGAGAAGCGGAAGCTCGCGTCCTGAGCGCACCCCTGGCGGCGGTGGCCGTCGAGAGCCGGATGTTCCGCGCGCTCGCGGTGCTGCGGGTGGTGGTGCTCGTCAATGCGGTGGGCTTCAACGTCTACCGCGACAACTTCGACCGGCCCGTGCTCGGCTGGGCGTGCGTCGGCGCGATGGTCGTGTGGACCGTCGTCGCGACGTTCGTCTACGCCGAGCCGCAGCGACGTACGCCGGCGGTGCTCTTGGTCGACCTCGGGCTCGCCGTCGGTCTCCTGCTGCTGTCGCCGGTCGTGAAGGGCGAGACCTTCCAGGCGAGCATCCCCGGGTTCTGGATCGTCGCGGCCCTGCTGGCATGGGCGGCCCGGTACGGCTGGCGGGGCGGACTGGGGGCCGGCGTGCTGCTCGGCGGCGTCGACCTGCTGATCCGACAGGCGCCCGACCAGAACGACTACGGCCACGTCTTCCTCATCCTGCTGGCCGGCACCATGGTCGGCTTCGTCTGCGAGTCGCTCCAGCAGATGGCGGCCGAGCGCGACCGCGCCGAGCGGGAGGCGGCGGCGGCCTCCGAGCGTGCCCGGCTGGCGCGGGTCGTCCACGACGGTGTCCTGCAGGTGCTCGCGCTGGTGCAGCGACGCGGTACGGAGATGGGTGGGGACGCAGCCGAGCTGGGCCGGCTCGCCGGCGAGCAGGAGCAGGCGCTGCGGACCCTGATCCGGTCCCAGGACGCCGTCATCCCGGGCCGCCCCGGCGGCGACCTGGACCTCGCGGCAGCGCTGGGCGCCCTGGGCGGACGGCCCGGGGTCGAGGTGGTCGTGCCGGGCGGTCCGGTGGAGGTCCCGGGCGGGGTCGGTGCGGAGGTCGTCGCGGTCGTCGGCGCCTGCCTCGACAACGTCCGCCGCCATGTCGGCGAGGACGCGCCCGCCTGGGTGCTGCTCGAGGACCTCGGCGACCACGTCGAGGTCTCGGTCCGCGACGAGGGACCGGGCATCCCCGAGGGCCGGCTGGCGACAGCCGAGGCGGACGGCCGGCTCGGGGTGGCGGAGTCGATCCGCGGCCGGATCCGCGACCTCGGCGGGGAGGCCCGGCTCTCGACCGGGTCGTTCGGGACCGAGTGGGAGTTCGTCGTACCCCGCGAGAACGCCGGAGACGACTCGTGACCATCCACACCACCCACCCCTTCGCCGACCCCGAGCCGGACCCTGCGCGGCGCTTCCGCGGCCGGATCGGGGGAGCGGTGACGCTGTGGACCGCCGGCGACGGCGCGACCCGGGCCGGGCTCACGGTCTCCTCCCTGCTCGTCGCGCTCGGCCCCACCCCGGCGCTCCTGGCGCTGCTGGACCCGGACTCCGACCTCCTCGCCGAGATCCGCGACACCGGGCGCGCGGTGGTCCAGGTGCTGACCTGGGCCGAGCGGAGCCTGGCCGAGGTGTTCGCCGGTACGGCGCCCGCGCCCGGCGGACCCTTCCGGCAGGCCGAGTTCGAGCAGACCGGCCACGGACCGCGGCTGGTGTCCGCGGCCACCTGGGCCGAGGTGTCGCTCGCCGGCGAGCGGGAGGTCGGCTGGTCGACCGAGGTCACCGCGTCCCTGGACCGCGTGGTGATCGGTGCGGACGGCTCGGGTGACGCCGCGACGCTGATGCACCGGCGTGGGCGGTACTTCCGCCTCTGATCGTCGAATCGGCCGCCGTGGCCCCGCGAATCGGCCGCCGTGGCCCGCACCGGGCTCACGGTGGACATCAGTAGGGTCACCCCATGGACGGACCGATCCGGGTGATGGTCGTCGACGACCACCCGATGTGGCGCGAAGCGGTCGAGAGGGACCTCGAGGCAGCGGGCTTCGCGGTGGTCGCGACCGCGGCGACCGGGACCGAGGCGATCAACCGCTTCCCGGCGGCACGGCCGCAGGTGGTCGTGCTCGACCTCCAGATCCCGGCGCCGACGGGTGTCGAGGTGACGGCCACGGTGCTCCAGCAGGACCCGTCGGCACGGGTGCTGATCCTGTCCGCGTCGGGGGAGCAGGACGACGTGCTGGAGGCGGTGAAGGCAGGAGCCACCGGCTACCTGGTGAAGTCGGCGTCGCGGGAGGAGCTGCTGGACGCCGTACGCCGCGTCGCGGCCGGCGACAGCGTCTTCACCCCGGGCCTCGCGGGCCTGGTGCTCGGCGAGTTCCGCCGGATGAACCAACCCAGCACGCCGCCGGGCGAGCAGCTCACCGAGCGCGAGACCGAGATCCTGAAGATGGTCGCGAAGGGCCTGTCCTACAAGCAGATCGCCGACCGGCTGGTGCTGTCGCACCGCACCGTCCAGAACCACGTGCAGAACACCCTGCGCAAGCTGCAGATGCACAACCGCGTCGAGCTGACGAGGTATGCCATCGAGCAGGGGCTGGACGAATGAGCGGCACCGACAGCGACGGTGACGGCACCGACGCCGCACTGCTGGAGATCGCCGACGAGCTCTACGGCCTGCCGCTCGCGGACTTCACCCCGGCGCGGGACGCGCGGGCCAAGGAGCTCAAGGGGAGCAACGCCGATCTCGCGAAGCGGGTCAAGGCGCTCAAGAAGCCGGGTACGGCGGCCTGGGTCGTCGACCTGCTCGTACGCCGCGAGGGTGCGCAGGTCGACCAGGTGCTCAGTGTCGGTGCCGCGCTCCGCGACGCTCAGGCAGCGATGTCGGCCGGTGAGCTGCGCGCCCTGACCCGGCAGCGGCGGCAGGTGACCGCGGCAGTCACCCAGCAGGCGCGGCGGATCGCGGGCGACGAGGGGCTCCGGGTCACCCAGGCGGTGGCCGACCAGGTCGAGGCGACGCTCACCGCGGCGATGGTCGACGCGGAGTGCGGTCGCGCGGTCCGCAGCGGGTTGCTCGTCGCCGCGCTCGCCACGACCGGCATCGAGCCGCTGGATCCGCGCGTGCTCGCCGCCGCGCTCGCGGTGCCCGAGGCGCTCGGCTTCGCAGCGACGCCGCGCGAGGCCGCACCGACCGGTCCGCCGGAGCTGCACGTCGTCCCCGACCCGGACAAGGCGGCCAAGGTCCGCGCGGCTGCGGAGGGCCGGCTCACCGCCGCCCAGGAGGAGTACGACGCCGCGGCGCTCGCCCACGGCGACGCCGTCGCCGACGTGGAGCGCCTCTCCGCCCGCTCGCTGCAGGTGCAGGCCGAGCTCGACGAGCTGCGCCGCCGGGTCGCCGAGCTCGAGGCCGAGCTGGACGAGGTCGACGACGAGCTCGGCGACGCCGAGGAGGTCAGGGACGAGGCCGCCGCGACCCTGCGGACCACCGCCGCCGACCGCGACGCCGCGCAGGCGGCGTACGACCGTCTGGGTGACTGACGCTCATTCCTCGTCCAACGCGTCGTGCAGGTCGAGCAGCCGCTCGAGCTCGGCGCAGGGGTCCTCGTGGTCGTCGACCCGCAGGTCGACCTCGACGTCGTCCAGGCCGGCGTACCCGGCGCCCTCCCGGACCACGAGCAGCGCGGCGGACTGACGGCCGCGGCTGTCGCCGCCCGCGGCGTCACCGGCCTGCAGGGCGAGGAGCAGCCGGCGGGACAGGGGCTCGTCGGCGTCGCTCGCCTCGAACGCCGCCTGCATCGCCTCCACCACCTCGGAGCCGGTGAGGATGTTGCCCTGGATCGCCCAGCCGTCGCCGACCAGGCCGCCGGCCCAGTCGAGGCACGCGGCGCCGGTGTGGGACGCCGAACCGCCGTCCAGGTCGACGATGCCGACCTGCCGCTCGTCGCGGCCGGCGTCCTCCTCCAGCAGGCGCTGCAGCGCGACCGACGCGGTCGCGCCCTCGTCGAGGTGGGCGAGCGCGATCCCCTTGTAGGACACGTTGGCCAGCGCCTGGGTCGCGATCGCGCCGACGCCGGCGACCGCCGCGGGGACCACGCGCCCGACAGCCAGGAACTTCGACGCCACCGCCACCCCCCACGACTCGCCGTCGGCGGACCGGGCCACGATCGAGAAGGTCATGGACGCAGGCTATCGGGCGCCTGGGCGGACTAAATCCGGCCGAATTCGGCTCCGTGGGACGGTCTGTGAGCGACCCCGGGTGACCGCTAGCCTGACGCTGGAACGATCCACGGACCGGGATGGCCCCGGGCGGGAAGGACGAGAACATGCGCGTCGGAGTACTGACCGGTGGTGGCGACTGCCCGGGCCTGAACGCGGTGATCCGCGCCGTGGTCCGTCACGGGCGTCAAGGAGCACGGCTTCGAGTTCGTCGGCTTCCGCGACGGCTGGAAGGGCCCGCTCGAGGGGATCACGATGCCGCTCGGCATCGAGGAGTGCCGCGGCATCCTGCCGCGCGGAGGCACGATCCTCGGCTCGTCCCGGACCAACCCGTTCAAGGTCGAGAACGGCGTCCGAGCGGATCAAGGACAACCTCGCCGCGGCCGGCGTCGACGCCCTGATCGCGATCGGCGGCGAGGACACCCTCGGCGTCGCCACCAAGCTCGCCGACCTCGGCGTCAACGTCGTCGGCGTGCCGAAGACCATCGACAACGACCTGTCGGGCACCGACTTCACCTTCGGCTTCGACACCGCGGTCAACATCGCGACCGAGGCGATCGACCGGCTGCACACCACCGCCGAGTCGCACCACCGGGTGCTCGTCGTCGAGGTGATGGGCCGCCACGCCGGCTGGATCGCCCTCCACGCCGGCATCGCCGGCGGCGCCAGCGCGGTGCTGATCCCCGAGCAGCCCTTCGACATCGACGAGCCGTCTGCGAGCACGTCGAGAACCGCTTCCAGAGCGAGTACTCCCCGATCATCGTCGTCTCCGAGGGCGCGGTCCCGGTCGAGGGCGGCGACATGACGCTGCAGAGCGGCGAGAAGGACGCGTTCGGCCACGTCCGGCTCGGCGGCATCGGCGACCGGCTCGCCAAGGAGATCGAGGACCGCACCGGCAAGGAGGCGCGGGCCGTCGTACTCGGTCACATCCAGCGGGGCGGCACGCCCACGGCGTTCGACCGCTGGCTCGCCACCCGCTTCGGCCTCGCAGCGATCGCCGCCGTCGCCGACGGCGAGTACGGCGTCATGGTCGCCCTGCGCGGCAACGACATCGTCCGGGTCCCGCTCATCGAGGGCACCGGTGAGCTGAAGGTCGTCAGCCCCGAGGAGTACGCCGAGGCGCAGGTCTTCTTCGGCTGAGAAGAACCTGCCGAAACGGGTGACAGCGGCCGCCGATCAGGAGGACGCTGGCACTCGTGTTCGCAGTCCGTGCCTCCCGTGCGTTCGACGGCACCGCGTTCCTGCCCGACGGCGCCACGGTGCTCGTCGAGGGCGACACGATCGTGGGCGTCGAGCCGGCGGCGTACGACGTCCCGGGCGACTGCGCCGTGACGTCCTACGACGGCACCCTCCTGCCGGGCCTCGTCGACGCGCACGTGCACCTCGTGTCCGACGGAGGCGTCGGTGCGCTCGAACGGGTCGGGACGCAGTCCGCGGAGGAGATCGACGCCGAGATCGGCCGGTCGCTGCGCCGACGCAGGCCGCGCACGGGCGTGACGACGGTGCGCGACCTCGGCGACCGCGACTACCGGACGCTCGCGTTCCGGGACCGCGCCGGACGTCCGGGGCAGCCGCGGATCGTGGCCGCCGGGCCGCCGATCACGGTCCCGGACGGCCACTGCCACTTCCTCGGCTGCGTCGCGGCGACTCCGGACGAGCTGCGGGCCGCGGTCGCCGAGCACCACGAGCGCGGCGTCGACGTGATCAAGGTGATGGCCAGCGGCGGGTTCCTCACGCCGGGGACCGACATGGTCGGCGCGCAGTACACCGTCGACCAGCCTCCGGACGGTGGTCGAGGCCGCGCACGGCCGGCGGGCTCCGCGTCCTCGCGCACGCCCACTCGGTCGCCGGGATCGAGGCCGCGCTGGACGGCCGGCGTCGACGGGATCGAGCACTTCACCGGCATCTGCGAGGACGGGTCGGTGCTCTCCGACGACGCTGCTCGACCGGATCGCGCGCGGCCGGTGTCGCCGTCGACCCGACGATGGGCAACGACTTCTCGCTGGTGGACACGATGCCGCCGCCCCCGCCCCAGGTCGCGGAGATCATGGAGCGGCTCGGGCTCGACATGCTGAGCTGCTTCGCCCAGCGCTACGCCGACATCGGACGGATGCGCGAGCACGGCGTCCGCGTCGTCCCCGGCGTCGACTCCGGCGCGATGCCGCTGAAGGCGCACGGCAACGCGTGGATCGCGGTCACCGACCTGGTCACGGGCGGCTGGCCGGTCGACGAGGCGCTGGCCGCCGGCACCGCCGGGGCGGCCGACGCGTGCGGCGTCGGGGACGTCACCGGCCGGCTCGGACCGGCGCTACGCCGCCGACCTGCTCGTCGCCGACGGCGACCTCGCGGCGGACCCCCGGGCGCTCGGCCGGCCGGCGCAGTGTGGGTGCGCGGCATCGCGGTCACCCCGTCCGGCAGGGCCGGCTGAGGTCGCGCAGCGCCGTACCGGCGCAAATGCTTCCTTCCGACGCCCTCTCTGCGGGAAACTGCTGTCCCTGGGGCGGTCCGACACCGGAGGGATCTCGGACATGACGACGGCGACCGCAGCAGAGACGACCGACACCGGCGGATCCGAGCGAGCACCGAGCTCAAACGGGTGATGGGGCCCTGGCTGCTGCTGCTCTTCATCGTCGGCGACATCCTCGGTGCCGGCGTCTACGCCGTGACGGGGCAGATGGCCGGCTACGTCGGCGGCGCTGCTGTGGCTGCCGTTCCTGCTCGCCTTCGTGGTGGCGACGATGACCGCGTTCTCCTACCTGGAGCTGGTGACGAAGTACCCCGCGGCGGCCGGCGCCGCGCTCTACACGCACAAGGCGTTCGGGATCCACTTCCTCACCTTCATGGTGACCTTCGCGGTCGCCTGCTCGGGCATCACCAGCGCGTCGACGTCGGCGACCACGCTCGCCCAGAACTTCTTCCAGGGCATGGCGATCAACGGCGTGTGGCGACTGGACGACGCGGGCGCGACATCACCTCGGTCGACAGCGGCATGATCACCGCCGTCGCGATGGGCTTCATGGTCCTGCTCGCCCTGATCAACCTGCGCGGTGTCGGCGAGAGCGTGAAGTTCAACATCGTCCTGACCATCGTCGAGGTGGCCGCGCTGACGATCGTGATCGGCGTCGGGTTCTCCGTGGTCGCCCAGGGTGACGCCGACATGGGCGAGCTGTTGCGCGTTCGACGACTACCAGGACATGGGCCTGCTGTTCGCGGTCACCGCGGCGACCTCGATCGCGTTCTTCGCGATGGTGGGCTTCGAGGACTCGGTCAACATGGTCGAGGAGACCAAGGAACCCGAGCGGATCTTCCCGCGGACGATGCTGATCGGTCTCGGCATCGCCGCCGTCCTCTACATCCTGGTCGCGATCTCGGTCGTCAGCGTGCTCTCGCCGAGCCGAGCTCGAGGACATCTACGAGTCCGAGGGCGCGGCGCTGGTCGAGGTGGTCCACAAGGGGTCGCCCGACTTCCCGATCGACAAGGTCTTCCCGTTCCTCGCGGTCTTCGCCGTCGCCAACACCGCGCTCATCAACATGCTGATGGCGAGCCGGCTGATCTACGGCATGGCCAAGCAGCGGGTGCTGCCCAAGCAGCTCGCCGCGGTGCTGCCCGGCCGGCGCACGCCGTGGGCCGCGATCGCGTTCTCGCACGTCCTCGCGCTCGGGCTCATCTGGTACGTCACCAGCGACCCGGAGAGCAACGTCGTCGCCAACCTCAGCAGCACGACCGCGCTCCTCCTGCTGTGCGTGTTCGCCCTCGTCAACGTCGCCTGCATGGTGCTGCGCAGCCGGCGTGCCGACCACGACAAGAGCTTCTTCACCGCGCCGCGGGCGCTGCCCCCGCTCGCGGCGGTCGCTGTGCATCTACCTGGCCGGGCCGTGGGTCGACCGCGACGAGATCGTCTACAAGATCGCCGGCGGCCTGATGGTCATCGGCGTGGGCTCTGGGTCGTGACCTGGCTGATCAACCGGGTCGGCCAACAAGGACGACGAGCCGCCGCGGTTCGCCGACATCGAGCACATGGACGTCGACCCCACCGACGACCCGCGCTGACCAGCGACGGCGGGTCCGCGGGGAGGCGCTGTCCGCCGGTGCCCCGAGAATCGGCACTGGCGCGCGGGCGCCGTACCCTTGAGCGGTGACGGAGCAGCATCCCGTCCCTCGAGCAGCTGCACGCCCTCGGCGCCGCGCAGCAGCCGACGTACGACGACCCGGCCGCGCTCGCCGCGGCCGTCGACGCGGCTGCGCACGCTGCCGCCGCTGGTGTTCGCGGGCGAGTGCGACGAGCTGAAGGCCAAGATCGCCGCCGCCGAGCCGGGGCGAGGCGTTCATCCTCCAGGGCGGCGACTGCGCGGAGACGTTCGTCGACGCGACCGCCGACAACGCCCGCAACAAGCTCCGGGTGCTGCTGCAGATGGCCGTCGTCCTGACGTACGCCGCGTCGGTGCCGGTGGTCAAGGTCGGGCGGATCGCCGGGCAGTACGCCAAGCCGCGCTCGTCCGACATCGAGACCCGGACCACCGCCTGACGGTCAGAGCGTGACGCCTGCCCGCCTACCGCGGCGACGCGGTCAACGGCTTCGACTTCACCCCCGAGTCCCGCCGGCCCGACCCGCAGCGGCTGCTCGACGTCTACCACTCCTCGGCCTCGACGCTGAACCTGGTGCGCGCCTTCACCACCGGTGGTTACGCCGACCTGCGCCAGGTGCACACCTGGAACTCCGAGTTCGTCCGCAACTCCCCGGTCGGCAAGCGCTACGAGGCGATGGCGGCGGAGATCGACCGCGCGCTGACCTTCATGAAGGCGATCGGCGCCGACCCCGACGAGTTCCACCGGGTCGACTTCTACTCCTCCCACGAGGCGCTGCTGCTGGAGTACGAGCACGCGATGACGCGCATCGACTCCCGCACCGAGCTAGCCCTACAACGTGTCCGGCCACTTGGTCTGGATCGGTGAGCGCACCCGTCAGCTCGACGGCGCGCACGTGGAGTACTTCCGCCACATCCGCAACCCGATCGGCTGCAAGCTCGGACCCGACCGCGACCGCCGACGACGCGCTCGCGCTCGCGCAGCAGGCTCAACCCGGACAACGAGCCGGGACGGCTGACCTTCATCACCCGGTTCGGTGCGGCGAAGATCCGCGACGGCCTGCCGAGTCTGGTCGAGAAGGTCACCGCCGAGGGCGTCGACGTGGCGTGGGTCTGCGACGCGATGCACGGCAACACCTTCGAGGCCTCCAACGGCTACAAGACCCGGCGGTTCGAGGACGTCCTCGACGAGGTGCAGGGCTTCTTCGACGTGCACCGGGCGCTCGGCACCGTGCCCGCCGGCATCCTCGTCGAGAACACCGGCGACGACGTCACCGAGATCATCGGTGGCGGCGAGGAGCTCGACGAGCACGGGCTCGCCCACCGCTACGAGTCGGTCGTCGACCCGCGGCTCAACCGGGTCCAGTCGCTCGAGCTCGCGTTCCTCGTCGCGGAGATGCTCCGAAAGGCGTGATCGACCTCCGCTCCGACACGGTCACCCGGCCGACCGATTCGATGCGGGAGGCGATGGCACGCGCCGAGGTCGGCGACGACGTGTACGGCGAGGACCCGACCGTCCGCGCGCTCGAGGAGCGGGTGGCCGACCTGTTCGGCCACGAGGCGGCGCTGTTCACGGCCACCGGATCGCTGGCCAACGTGCTCGCCGTCGGCGCGCTGGTCGGGCCGGGCCAGGAGCTGCTCTGCGAGTCGAGTGCGCACATCGCTCGCGCCGAGCTCGGCGCGCACGGCGCGGTCACCGGCCTCACCATGCGCACCTGGACCGATCCGCGCGGGCAGGTCGACCTGCCCGCGATCGAGTCGCTCCTCGCGCCCGACCTCGGGCCGTTCTTCGTCCGGACGGCCGCGATCTCGGTGGAGAACACGCACAACTTCGCCGGCGGCGTCGTACTCCCTGTGGCGGACCTGCGGGCGCTGCGCGCCTTCGCGACGGCCGCGGGCGTCGCCGTGCACCTCGACGGGGCGCGGATCTGGAACGCCCACGTCGCGACCGTCACCCCCTTGCAGGAGTACGGCGCCGCCGCCGACGTGCTGGCGGTCTGTCTCTCGAAGGGGCTCGGTGCGCCCGTCGGGTCGCTGGTCGTCGGCAGCGCCGACGTCATCGCCGAGGCCCGGATCCGGCGCAAGCGGCTCGGCGGCGGGATGCGCCAGGTCGGCATCCTGGCGGCGGCCGGGCTGCACGCGCTCGACCACCACGTCGAGCGGCTGGCCGACGACCACGTCCATGCCGGGCTGCTCGCCGAGGCGGTCGGCGTCGACCCCGCCACGGTCGACACCAACATCGTCGCCTTCGAGTGCGACGACGCTCCCGCGCTGGTGGCGCGGGCGCGTGAGGAGGGCGTGCTGATCGGTGCGGTCGGGGCACGCACGGTCCGGCTGGTCACCCACCTCGACGTCAGCCGGGCCGACGCCGAGACGGCGGCGAGGATCCTCGCGGAGCTGTCCGCGCCGCGGTGATGCCGGAGATCAGCCCGGGACGCCGCTGAGGCGCACGTCGCTGATGGGCGTGAAGTCGCGGCCGCTCCTGCCACGGCCCGGTCGGGTGACCTCGACGATGCGGAGCTCGACCGTCGTCACCTCGACCGCACCGATCTCGACCATCTGCAGCTCGCGGGTGTCGGTGAGGTCCTGCGGGACGACCGTGCCGTCGCCGGAGCCGTCGTCGAGGATCCACTCGACGCGGCGGACCCGGCGGTTGGCGGTATACCAGTCGTCCGGGGCGTCGATCTTCGCGTAGCCGTTGACCAGGCCGACCTCGGTGAGCACGACCGGTTCGTCGAACCGGAAGGTGAGCACCTCGCCGGTGCCGTCCCCGGGCATCCGCCAGCACGTGCGCGGGTCGCCGTCGAGCATGTTGGCGGCGCCGAAGGTGACCCGGTTGCCGTCCCGGTCGGTGCTCGGTGGCGCCGCGGCGGGCGCGCTCGCCTCGACGGAGGCGGACAGGTCGGTCACGTCGGCGGGGTCGACCGGCGACGGGTCGGTGCCGGAGCCCTCCGAGCCACCGGCGGGCGCGGGCTCGGCCTCTGCCTCGTCGCCGCGGTCGGCACCGGCGGCAGGAGTGTCGTCCCGGCGGCCGCCCTCGTCGCTGTCCTCGCCACCGACCAGCAGGATCCCGCCGCCGGTCGCGAGGCAGAGCACGACCAGGACGGCGAGGGCCCACGGCAGCCAGCCCGGCGCCCGGCGGTGGCGGGTCGACCGGTGGGTGGGGTCGACGGGCAAGGCAGGTGACGCCGGCGGCGCGGCCTGCGTGACACCGGCCGGTGACGCCGGGGCGGGCGCGGTGACGACCTGCTCGTCCGCGTAGAGCGGGTACCGCTGAGGCGGCGGGAGCGGGTGGAGCCGGGGCGCGGGGTCGACCGCAGGAGCCGTCGCGGGAGCGGGCCCCGCTGCGCGGTGGTGGTGGGGGTGGCGGGACCGCTGCGGGTGGCGGCGGGAGGTCAGCCCGGACGGCCGGTCGTACGACGGTCGCGTCGGCCGGCGCCGGCGCCGGCGCCGGTGGCGGTGGCGGTGGCGCGGCAGGCGCCGTCGCCGCGGTGCGCTCCGGGACGCGCTGTCCGCAGCCGGTGCAGAACCGGCCGCCCCGGAGTCCCTCCCCGCAGTTCGTGCAGTACGCCATTCCGTCCCAGCTCAGTCAGTCGGTCCCGGCCCGGATCCGGGGTCAAGGAGCCACCGTAATGGCTCGGCCGGGCGCGGCCCGGGCCGCCGTCCGGGCTACGAACCGGCCGCACCGGCCGCGGCCGGCTGCCGGCCGACCACCGCAGGCAGCTGCCGGACCGCCTGGGCCAGCGCCCGCAGCTCGGCTCCGAGCAGGGCCTGCGGTCCGTCGCACAGGGCGACCTCGGGGTCGGGGTGGACGTCGACGATCACCCCGTCGGCGCCGACGGCGATCGCCGCGCGGGTCAGCGGGACCACGAGGTCCTTGCGCCCGGCGGCGTGCGAGGGGTCGACGATGATCGGCAGGTGGCTCGTGGCCTGCACGACGGGGACCGCGGAGATGTCGAGGGTGTTGCGCGTCGACGGCTCGAAGGTCCGGATGCCGCGCTCGCACAGCACGATGTCGAGGTTGCCGCGCTGGGCGACGTACTCCGCCGCCATCAGCCACTCCTCGACCGTCGCCGTCATGCCGCGCTTGAGGAGCACCGGCTTGCCGGCCTCGCCGACCGCCTGCAGCAGGCCGAAGTTCGCCATGTTGCGGGTGCCGACCTGCAGCATGTCGGCGTGCTCGGCGACGGCGGCGACGTCGCGTGCGTCGACGACCTCGGTGACCACCGGCAGGCCGGTGGTCTCGCCGACGGCCGCCAGGATCTCCAGGCCGCGCAGGCCCAGGCCCTGGAAGGCGTACGGCGACGTGCGCGGCTTGAACGCGCCGCCACGCAGCACCGTCGCACCGGCCGCCTTCGCCATCGTCGCCGCCTCGAGGGTCTGCTCGGGCGTCTCGACCGCGCACGGTCCCGCCAGCAGGGTGAAGGTCTCCGGGCCGATCGGCACCTGCGCGCCCGGCCGGCCCACCCAGACCGTCGACCGGTCGGGATGGTGCTGGCGGCTCACCAGCTTGTACGGGTCGGAGATCCGGTGCACGGCAGCGACGCCCTGCAGGGTGCGCAGGTTGAGGTGGTGGAAGCTGTCCACGTCGCCGACCAGGCCGATGATCGTCCGGACCACCCCCTGCGACACGTTGGCGGTGCCGCCGGCCGCCTCGACCTTCGCGACGACGTGGGCGACGTCCTCGGGAGTGGCGTCGGGTGCCATCACCACGACCATGGGTTTCTCGCTCTCTGTGCTGGGCCGCGGACACCGTCCCCGGACAGCACGACGCCCCGGGTCGATGCCGGGGCGGTGGAGGGAAGTGCGGGAGGAGTCAGCTCCTCACCCGCACGGGCACGCCCGGCAGGTGGAGAAACCAATAGGTCCGCTGCACGAGGTCGAGGGTAGGCGAGAGCGGGGAGGGGGCGCTCGGAGATTCACGATCCGGACGGCGTACGCCGGAACGGGCCCGAGCGCCCCGAAGCCCGCTACACCGAGACCGAGGAGCGGCGCAGCACCTCTGCCTCGATGTCCTCCAGGTCGTGCTCGAGCATCTTGTGGGTGTGGTCGTAGCTGAACCCGCCGAAGGCAGCCCAGGCCAGCTTGGCGACGGGGGACCGGTCCTTGGTGACCAGCGTCGTCGTCATCGCGAGCCGGGTGTGCTCCGCGCGGGCGCCGGCGCCGGTGATCCGGAACGCCGTACGGACCACGTCGTGCCCCAGCCGGGTCTCGACGACGGTGCGGTGGGGCGCCTCGCACTCGACGACGTGCAGCTCCTCCTCGCCGTGGTGGCCGAAGAGAGTCCGCTTCTCGCGCCAGCGCGTGCCGACCCCGTAACGGCCCTCCGTGAGCAGCTCGCTGCTGCTGACGCTGCGGAGGATCCGGTCGGCAGTGCCGACGTCGGTGACGACGTCCCACACCTGGTCCGGCGGGGCCTGGATCGTGGTGTGGACGTAGATGATGTGTCCAGCCATTGCTGACTCCTCGAGCCGTTCCCTCCCGCACCCCATCGTGCCCCCGCGGGCCCAAAACCGCCAGGGCCGGTCGGGGGTCAGTCGGCCGCCTCGGAGCGGAGCTGCCGCAGGAGTGAGAAGTCGGGATTGCCGACCGTTCGCGAGCCGGGCGTCTCGAGGATGAACGGCACCCCGGCGGTGGCCGGGTGCGCGAAGAGCTCGGCGAACGCGCCGGGGCCGATGTGGCCCTCGCCGATGCGCTCGTGGCGGTCCTTGAACGCGCCACGCACGTCCTTGGAGTCGTTGGCGTGGATGAGCCGGAGCCGGCCCGGGCCGCCGATCTCGACGATCCGGTCCAGGGTCGCCGTCGCGCCGCCGGGCTCGTCCAGCGGCGCACCGGCCGCGAAGACGTGACAGGTGTCCAGGCAGATGCCGGCCTTCGGGTGGAGGTCGAGCGCGGCGAGGTAGGCCGCGAGGTCGTCGACACCTGCGCACAGCGACCTGCCCTGCCCGGCCGTCGGCTCGAGGAGCAGCCATGGTCTCGCCGAGCCCGGGTCGTCGCCGAGCGTGTCCAGCACCGGCAGCAGCGCCTCACGGACCTGCCGCAGGGCGGCCGCGTGGCGGGATATGCCCTCGTCGGGGGTGCCTGCGGCGACGTACGACCCGGTGTGGACGACGACGCCCTCGGCGCCGATCTCGACCGCCCGGCGCAGGTTGTGGGCGACCAGGGCAGCGGACCGCTCGAAGGTGTCGAGGGTGGGGCTGCCGAGGTTGACGAGGTACGGCGTGTGGATGACCACCCGCAGCCCGCGCTCGGCGGTCGCCTGCCGGAACGCGCGGTCCACCGCCCGGTCGCCCTGCGAGAGGGCCCACCCTCGCGGGTTGCCGACGAAGACCTGGAACGCCTCGCAGCCGAGTGCCTCCGCGTCTCGGAGCGCGCCGGCGACGAGGCCCTTGCCGACGAGGACGTGGGTGCCGATCGGGCGGGACGGCGCAGGGTCAGGCATCGCCCGCCCACGCTACCGTCACGAGACCGGCGGGGTTCAGACGACGTAGATGGTCACCGTCGAGCCCTTGGCGACCTTCTCCCCGGCGCCGGGGCTGGTGCTGTAGGCGCGGCTGCCGTCGAAGTAGACGGGGGCATGCTCGATCTCGACCTTCAGGCCGAGGTCCTCGAGCTTGTCGACGGCGTCGTCGGTGGACTCGTAGAACACCGAGGGGATCTCGACGAGCGGCGGGCCCTTGGAGACCACGAGGCGGACCTCGTCGCCCTTGTGGAGGGTCGCGTCGACCGGGTCGTGGCTGATGATGTCGCCCTCGTCGACGGTCTCGCTGTACTCCTCCGACTCGACCGTCACCACCAGGCCGCGGTCGGTGAGCTTCTCGGTGATCTGGTCGGCGTCCTTGCCGGCGTAGTCGCCGACCTCGATCGGCCGGCGGCCCTTGCTGACGACCAGGTTGACGACCGAGTCGACCGGCAGGCCGAGGGCCTGCTTGCTGCCGAACGCCGGGTCGCTGCGGATGATGTGGTCGTCGGCCACGGTCTCCGACCACTTCTCGGTGACCTTGCCGACGACGAGCCTGCGTTCGGCGAGGGCGCTCTCGGCGTCACCGAGCGACAGCCCGTCGAGCTGCGGTACGTCGTACCGCTCCGGGCCCAGGGACAGGGTCAGGGTGACCGTGCCGTCGGGCAGGATCCGGCCGCCGGAGCCGGGGTCGGCGGAGAGGACGTGACCCTCCTCGACGCGCTCGGAATACTCCGGGTCGGCGTAGTCGACCTCGAGCCCTGCCTTCTCGAGCTCGGTCTCGGCCGCAGCCTGCTCGAGCCCGGTCACGCTGGGGGCGGTCGTGTAGCGGCCCCAGCCGTACCAGTAGCCGGCACCGGCGACCGAGCCGAGCACGAGCGCGAGCAGGAGCAGCAGCACGACGGGCCGTCGGCTGCGGCGCGGGCGTCCGGTCGGCGCGGGCTGGGCGACGGGCTGGGCGACGGGAGTCCGCGCGGGCGTCGGTCGGGCGGGTGTGCGGTCCTGCGTCGCCGGAGGAGCGGTGTCGATGACCTCCGTCCGCTCCTCCCGCACAGGAGCGGGTACGGCGGCCACCGGCTCGCGCAGGTCGCTGAGCGGCTCGGGTGTCGTGTCGGTCCGGGTCGCCGACGGTCGCAGGTCGGCGACCAGGTCGGGGTCGTCGCGGACCCCGTCGTGCAGCGCCTGGATGACGCGATGCACGTGGTGGAGCAGCACCCCGGCGTCGGCCGGCCGCTGCGACCGGTCACGCGTGGTCGCCCGGGCGACGAGTGCGTCGACGTACTCCGGGATCCCGGGGACCAGCGTCGAGGGCGCCGGGACGTCGTGGTGGACGTGCCGGTAGGCGACCTGGATGGGCGTCTCGCCGGTGTGCGGCTTGGTGCCCGTGAGGAGCTCGAAGAGGATCACGCCGACGGCGTAGACGTCGGCGCGGGCGTCGGCGATGCCGTCGGTCACGAGCTCGGGCGCGAGGTAGGAGACCGTGCCGATCAGCACGCCCTGGGTGGCGGTGTGCTGGGTGTCGGCGCCGACCGCCCGGGCCAGGCCGAAGTCGGCGACCTTCACCCTGCCGTCGTCGGCGATGAGGACGTTCTCGGGCTTGACGTCGCGGTGGATCAGCCCGGCGCGGTGCGCCGACGCCAGCGCGGACAGCACCGGGTCGAGCAGCGCGAGCGCCCGCTCGGGCGACATCGGCGCCTCCTTGGCGATGGTGTCGCGCAGGGTGTGGCCCGGCACGAGCTCCATCACGAGGTAGACGACGCCGTCGGCGGTGTGGTCGCCGCCCTGGTCGTAGACCGACACCACGTTGGGGTGGGAGAGCCGGGCGGCCGCGCGGGCCTCCCGCACGAACCGCGCTGCGAACGCCTCGTCGCCGGACGTCGCGTCGCCGAGACCGGCGTGCATGATCTTGACCGCCACGGTGCGGTCGAGCCTCAGGTCGTGGGCCTCGTAGACCGCGGCCATGCCGCCGCGGGCGATCCGGTCACCGATCCGGTAGCGGCCCTCGAGCACGCGTCCGATGTGCGGGTCACGCGGCTCACGCTCGGACCGTTCCGAGGGCACGGCGCGGCCGCGGGCGTGCGTGTCCTCGTGCACAGCGACCCTCCTGCGCTTCGGTCCGGTGGGGAAGATCCGGGAAGCCACCATGGTACGGCGCCCGGGCGTGTCGCCTCCGCGCCACGCCGCCCGAGCCGGCTGAGGCGGCCCTCACACGCGCACGGACGCGACGTGGGGAACGGACGCGGCGTGGGGGAGGATGGGGCCATGGACGACACCCGACCGGCTGACCTCCCGCTGGCCGAGCAGGACCTGACCGCCCTCGTCGACGAGTGGCTGGACTGGGACCAGGCCGCCGCACTGACCGGCGTGACGCCGGCCAAGGTGCGCACGATGGTGCGCGACCACGAGCTCGCGGCCGCCGCGCCGACTCCCGGCGCGAGGCCGGCGGTGCCGGCCCTGCTCCTCGACGACGAGGCGCTCCCGGTCAAGGGCCTGCCTGGCCTGCTCACCCTCATGCACGACAACGGGTACGACGACCGCGAGTGCATCGCGTGGCTGTTCCTCGACGCCGGCCTGCCCGGCCGGCCGATCGACGCGCTCCGGGAGAACCGGGGCGCCGAGGTCAAGCGCCGCGCCCAGGCGATGGCGTTCTGAGGGTCGGGGATGGCGCTCTCCACCCAGGCCCGCCGGGCCGTCGGCGGTGGCTCCTCGATCGTCGCCGTGATCGTCGCGGTCCTGGTGTGGTGGCTGCAGAGCCAGTCCGGCGGCTCCACCACGTCCGAGGAGGACCGCACCCCGACACCCACGGCGGCGACCAGCACGGCGGAGCCGTCGCCCACCGACGGGCCCGCGGCGTCGTACCCCACGGAGCCGGGGGACGCGGGCACCACCTACTCGCTCAGCCCGGGTGAGAACCCCAGCGTCCCGGAGTCCACGACCACGCTGGACGCGACGCCCGGCCCGACCGACCCCATGCCCACCGTCGACCCCGGCAGTGGGCTGCCGTACGTGCCGCTCGCCGACCTGCCGCCGGAGGCGACCGGCACCGTCGACCTCATCGACGCCGGCGGGCCCTACCCGCACGACGAGGACGACAGCACGTTCCGCAACGACGAGGGGATCCTCCCGGACAGGGAGAGCGGCTACTACCGCGAGTACACCGTGGAGACGCCCGGCTCTCCGGACCGCGGCGCGCGCCGCATCGTGGCCGGCTCCGAGGGTGAGCTGTACTGGACCCAGGACCACTACGAGTCCTTCGAGCGGATCTGGAGGTGAGGGTCGCCGTGAGCGGCCTGGCCGCCGTCCTCGCCGGCCGGCACACGCCGGGGGTCCACCGGTGGCAGTCGGGCCTCGACGTGGCCGATGTCCGGCATGCCGTCGAGCACGCCGGGTGGCGGTTCGGGTACGTCGACGGGGTCGCTCTGGAGGAGCGGCGCGCGGTCCTGCTCGCGATCGGGGCGGCTCTCGACTTCCCCGCCCACTACGGCGTGAACCTCGACGCGCTGAACGACTGCCTGCGCGACCTGGACCGGTCGACGGTCCTGCTCTGGGAGGGCTGGGGCCCGTTCGCGCGGGAGCGTCCCGACGCTTTCAGGAGGCTCGCCCGGGTGCTGGCCGAGCGGGATGCCGGTGACCCGGTGCTCGAGGTGCTGCTGCGTGGGCCGGGCCCGGACGACGCCGCGACGCTGCTGGACTGAACCGCCGCCGTCGTCGTCGAGCAGCGGGTCAGAGCACGCGCTGAGTGGCGGCGGCCGCCAACGTCTCGAGCACCTCGGTGGCGTGCGGGTCGAGGTCGGCGGCACGCAGGGCGGCCACCGCCTGGGCCGGCCAGGTCGGCGATCATCGCCTCCACCCTCACCTCGGCGCCCGACTCGACGATGATCCGGCGGAGCTCGGCCACCTCGTCCGCGGAGAGCGCCGACCCCAGTGCCGAGTCGAGCCGTGCGGCGTCGGCCGGGGGAGCGGCGTCGAGGGCGAGGGCGACCAGGACGGTGCGCTTGCCCTCGATCAGGTCGTCGCCCGCGGGCTTCCCGGTCGTCGCCGGGTCGCCGAAGACGCCGAGCAGGTCGTCGCGCAGCTGGAACGCCTCCCCGAGCGGGAGGCCGAAGCCGCTGAGCGACTCTCGGGTCTCCGGGCCCGCGCCGGCCAGCGCGGCGCCGACGTGCAGTGGCCGCTCGATGGAGTACTTCGCGGACTTGTAGCGCAGCACGGTCATCGCCGCCTCCACGTCGGCCCGTCCCCGGGCCTGCACGGAGACGTCGAGGAACTGCCCGGCGATCACCTCGGAGCGGCACAGGTCGAAGACGTCCATGGCCGCGGAGACCCGCTCCGGAGCGAGACCGCAGTGGCGGAGCATCTCGTCCGACCACGCCAGGAGCAGGTCGCCCAGCAGGATCGCGGCGGCGGCGCCGTACTGCTCGGGGTCGCCGCGCCACCCCGCCCGCACGTGTTCCTGCGCGAACCCGCGGTGCGTCGCCGGGCGGCCGCGCCGGGTGTCGGAGGCGTCCATCAGGTCGTCGTGGACCAGGGCGCTCGCGTGCAGCAGCTCGAGCGAGGCCGCTGCCCGCAGCACGGCGGTCTCGTCGTCGGCTTCGGGCGTCACCGCGTGGTGGCCCCACCAGCAGAAGGCGGCCCGGAACCGCTTGCCTCCCGACACCGATGCCCGGGCCTCGGCAACGAGGCGGTGCGCGTCGTCGCCGAGCGGCTCGAGCCGCAGGGCCTGCCGGTCGAGGAACCCGTCGAGCTCGGCCTGGACGCCCGCCCGGAACGCCGCCTGCGCCGGACCGTCCCACCCCTGCGTCATGCGGGCGAGCCTATGCCCGGCGCCGATCCTCCGAGCACCCGGTGGGCACCCTCAGCGCCGTACGCCCGTGATGTTGCTCGGGTCGCGCGGATTGCCCACCAGGTCGAAGCCCCGGGAGCGGTTGGCGGCGGTGTCGGCACGGATGTTGACCGACCAGAAGCTGCGCCACCGGTAGACCCGCGCATAGCTGTGCTTGCCCGCCGGCGCGCCGCGGAGACTGGTCCCGCACACGTCCTCTCCGCAGGTCCAGGTCACCCGCGGGCCGATCGCCCGGTAGTGGTCGAGCGCGGCCTGCGGGCTGGTCCAGCGGGCGAACGTGATCGAGTTCGTGCCGGCGTCCGGGCCCGAGTACGCGCAGTTCCACGCCTCGATGTCGGCGCCCGTGCCCGGCACGTCCGCGGGCCGGCACGGCAGCGAGTCGAACCCGCTGAACATCCACGAGACCCCGGTGGTCCCGCTCGGGTAGCCGCACTCGCTGAGCGCGTCGCGCGTGCTCCCGTCCCAGCAGGAGTAGGAGTACGCCGCCCGGCGGCGCGGACCAGGGTCGGTCGGGTCGTCCGTGAGGTCCCGCGACCGGTCGCCGCCCGGCTCGGCCCGGCGGCCGTCCGCGCCACTTCCGCGGCCCCCGCCGTCCGCCTGGCGGTCCGTGACTCCTTCCCGCGCCCGGGCGCCCTCCGTCCCCGGGGAGGGAGCGAGGACCGCACCCGACCGGACCGACGTTCCCGGCGAGGTCGATCCGTCCGACGGGTCCCCGGTCAGGGTGTCGACCACCACGGCCGGGGCACCCTGCACGGCCAGCACCACGGCGACCACCCCGAGCACCACCGCGGCCACCGCCAGCAGCGGCGTCACCGCCGCCGGCAGCCGACGGCGTTCCGGCCCGGCGCTCGGCACCCGTTGGCGCACGGCCGTCTCCGCGGGGAGATCGACCCGAGCAGGTGCCTGAGCGGCCGCGAGGGCCAGGTCCGCGCGCATCGCGCGGGTGGAGGGGTAGCGCTGCGTCGGGTCCTTGGCGAGCGACCTCCGCAGGACCCGGTTCATCGCGGCCGAGAACGGGTCCCGGCCCGGGAGCTGCGGAGCCGGGCCGTGCAGGTGGCCGAGCGCGATCTCGACGTCGGTCCCGATGTAGGGCGGGGTGCCGCTCAGCATCTCCCAGAGCAGGCAGCCGACGGCGTAGACGTCGCTCACCGGCCCCACCTGGTGGGCGGTGTCGCCGGTGTGCCGCTCCGGTGCCATGTACGGGAACGAGCCGACCAGCGCGCCGGTGCGGGTGATCGCGGAGCCCGGTGACGTCGCGATGCCGAAGTCGCAGAGGTAGGCCCGCTCGCCGTCGCCGCTGAGCAGCACGTTGCTCGGCTTGACGTCACGGTGGACGATCCCGGCGGCGTGGGCGTCGGTCAGGCCGTGCAGCACCTGGTCGGCGAGGTCCAGGGCGCGGGCCGGCGGGAGCGCCCCGTGGTGCCGGATCAGCCGGTCGAGGTCGCCGCCCGACACGAGCTGGGTGACCAGGTAGGGATGGCCGTCCTGCTCCCCGTGGTCGTGGACAGGGACGACGTGCGGGCTGCTCATCCGCGACATCGCCACCGCCTCACGCCGGAACCGCTCGCGGTACTCGTCGTCCCCTGCCACGGCGGCGTTGATGACCTTGACGGCCACCGTGCGCTCGAGGTCGTCGTCCCGTGCCTCGAAGACGGTGCCCATCCCGCCCCGACCGAGCACGTCGGTGAGCAGGTAGCGCCCGAGGCGGTCGCCGACGTCCGGCATCCGCTTAGCCATCCCGATATGGCCCCCTTGGTGTCATGTCGTCCCAGGATAGATGTGGTGAGTCCCACGTCCGGCCGGCGGCTCCCTCCACCTACACTTCGGCCCATGGTGATCGGTCTTGGCCGTTCCCTCGGCAGAATTCATCCGCGGGGGTGGTCGCTCGTTCTCGTTCGAGTTCTTCCCGCCGAAGGACGACGCCGGCGAGGAGCAGCTGTGGAAGGCGATCCGGCCCTGGAGCCCTACCGCCCGACCTTCGTCTCGGTGACGTACGGCGCCGGCGGCGGCACCCGCGACAAGACGGTCGCCATCACCGGTCGGATCGCGCGGGAGACCTCGCTGGTGCCGATGGCGCACCTCACCTGCGTCGGGCACACGCGCGAGGAGCTCGAGGGCATCCTCGACTCCTACGCACGCCGCCGGCGTCTCCCACGTGATGGCGCTGCGCGGCGACCCGCCGAGGGCCCGCGGGCGGCGTGGACCTCGACCGACGGTGGCTTCAACTACGCGCTCGAGCTGGTCGAGCTCGCCAAGGAGCGCGGCGACTTCCGGATCGGCGTCGCGGCGTTCCCGGAGGGACACCCCGGCGCGGAGTCGCTCGACGATCGACGCCGACGGCTGGTCGCCAAGGCCGAGGCGGGCGCGGAGTTCGCGGTCACCCAGATGTTCTTCCGCGCCGAGGACTACTTCGGGCTCGTCGAGCGGGTCCGGGACCGTGGCGTCGACATCCCGATCCTCCCGGGCATCATGCCGATCCTGAACCTCAACGCGATCCGGCGGCAGGGCGAGCTGATCGGCACCAACGGTCCCCGACGAGATCGTCGACCGGATCAGCGCGCACGGACGGCGACCCGGCCGCTGTCCGCGCCGAGGGCATCAAGATCGCCGCCGAGCTGTGCGAGGCGCTGCTCGCCGGCGGCGCGCCCGGCCTGCACTTCTACACGCTCAACCGGTCCAAGGCCACGCTCGAGATCTTCGAGGCGCTCCAGATCGTCGTCTGACCGCCTGACGCGAGCGCAGCGAGCCTGTCAGGCGGGGCCGATCGCCTGCGCGACCAGCGCGGCGGACTGGGCGACGAACGGCACGCCGGCGCCGGGTGCCGCGTGCGCGCCGGCGGCGTAGACGCCGGCGATCGGGGTCGTGGGGCCGAGCCGGTGGCGGACCGTGCCGCGGCCCTGCCACAGCACGCCGCACGGCGAGCCGTGCCACTGCTCGACCAGGTCGCCGGGGCGACAGGTCGACCCGGGCGACGACCTGCTCGCGGATGTCGATCCGGTGCCGGGCGAGCGCGTCGAGGATGTCCTCGGCGAGCTTGCCGCGACCGTGCAGCGGTCCACGCGGTGCCGCCCTCCGGCGCGGTCCCGCCGGTGCGGACGATGATCATCGGGTCGGCGTGGAGCACGACCTCGGCCGGCAGGTCGGGCACCGGTCGCCATCAGGCCGAGGTGGGCGACCACCGGGCGGGATGCGCCGGCATGGTGCGCTCGACGAACGGCGCCAGCGCCGGCAGCCGCCGCGGGTCGATCGGCCACGACGACCGCGTCGACGTCGATCGCGTCGCCCTCGGCGGTCTCGACGCCGACCACCCGGCCGCTCGCGCACGACGAGGTCGCGCGACCGCCGTCCCGGTGAGCACGGTGACGCCGCGGGTCTCCAGCCGAGCGGTCAGCAGGTCGACGAGCCGGCGCCATCCCGCCGGGGACCGTCCACGCGCCGAAGCACTGCTCCAGGTAGTTGGTCGACGCCCGCCCAGGCCGGCACGTTGCGCAGGTCGTGGCCCTCGGCCACGGCGCGGTGGCCGGCGACCAGGCCGAGCCGGTCGTCGCGGAAGTCGCGGCGCAGCCGCTTGTGCAGGGTCTCGCGGGTGTTGAACAGCGATCAGGTCCTTCGGCAGTCGCGGGGTCCCACGGCACCTCGACGTAGTGTTCGCCGCAGCACGTCCCACACGGGGGCGTAGGTGTCGACGTGGCGACCCATGCCTCGCCCAGCCCGGGTCCGAGCTCGTCGAACGCCGCGATCTGGGCGGCCCGCGAGCCGCCGGGCACCCGCACCGAGGTGCGGTCCTCGAACCGGTGCTCGGTGATCACGCTCGAGCGGCTCGAGGTCGCCGCCGAGCTCGGCCTCGAGCGGCCGGCCGGACTTGCGGAACAGGTCGCGCAGCGCCGCCGGGCAGCAGCGTCGATGTCGGGCCGACCGTCCCAGGTGTAGCCGTCCTGCGCTGACCGCGCCGAGCGCGCCGCCGAGGGTGGGCGAGGCCTCGACGAGGACGACCTGGTGGCCGAGCTTCGCGAGCCGGGCGGCGGAGGCGAGGCCGCCGAGGCCGCCGCCGACGACGATGATCCGGGACACGGTCACTCGACCTCGATCGGCGTGGCGCCGGTCAGGGCGAGCAGCTCGTCGTACGTCGTCGAGAACACGGCGGCCGGGTGGCCCGGCGGCGGCCCACACCACGTCGTACCGCTGCAGCCAGGAGTCGAGGTACGTCGGCACCGGCGCCGGGTGGCCGATCGGCGAGACGCCGCCGATCACCTGGCCGGTGTGCTCGCGCACGAACTCGGGCGTCGCCCGACGCAGCGTCGGTACGCCGATCCGCTCCGCGACGCGTCTGCGTCGTCGACCCGGTGCGCGCCCGAGGTCAGGATCAGCACCGGCGAGCCGTCGGCGTCGAAGAGCAGGCTGTTGGCGATCGCGCCGACCTCGCAGCCGAGCGCTTCGGCGGCGAGTGCGGCGGTGTGGACGGCATCGGGCAGAATGACGATCTCGCCGGCTCCGCCGCGTCGCGCGTGCTCGGCGCGGAACCGGCTGATCGGAGGGGTGGTCGGCCGACATGGGGCTGACCCTATGGGCCCCGGGTCCGGCAACGACGGTTATCGGGCGGCGGCGCCCAGGAGTCGAGGAGGAAGCCAGATGAGCAAGCGGCCGGCGACGGTCGACCTGGCGGCGTGGCTGCTGTGGTCTCAGGTCGGCGCCGGCCTCGTGGTCTCCGTGCTCGTCGTGCTCTTCCGCGAGCGACCTCGAGGAGGCCTGGTCGCCCGGGCAGTCCGGCGACAGCACGGTCCAGCCGCTCGACTTCGTGCCGGTGATCCTGGTGCTCTACGTCGTCGTGGCCGCGACCACGGCTGACCCTGATCCCCTTGCTGCGGGCACGGTCACAACTGGGCGCGGCACTGCGCTCGCCGGCATCGTCCGTCGGCATCTTCGTCGCGACCTTGGGGACGATGCGCACCTTCCCGCCCCCGGCCGTGCGGTGGAGCGCCATCGCGGCCGCCGTGGTCAGCGCGGTCGCGCTGGTCTTCCTGTGGCACCCCGACAGCCGCCGCTACGCGCGGCCGACCGACGACGCGGAGGATGCCGGGGCGGAGGACGGTGACGCGGCGGACGACGGTGACCAGGCTGCCGACGCGACGCCCGGTGATCGGGCCGCGGACACGGCGGCCGACCGGGCCTCCCGGGAGAGCTGAACCGGCCCGTCCCGCAGTCCGGACCGGCGCGACTCTTGACGTCGTGCCGGGGGAGCGGTGTACCGTGGGATCGTTCGAACAGATGTTCGATCGATCCCCGGCGGGAGCGCCTCGACCCCGCTCCCGCCGGGCCCAGGACACCGCCCCTGCCGGGCCGACGAGGGAGTCGCCATGGTCGACCAGCACATCCCGCCGCACGCTCCGTCGCCGCACACGCTGCCCGCGACCACCCACTCCTACCTCATCCGGGCGGCGGAATCCCTCAGCGAGGCCGTCGCCGCCCGCGACGTCGCCGAGCCGCTACGCCTGCGCCCACGTCGCCGCGCTGCGCTGCGGCGGCGGCGCTCCTGGCCGCGCGGGCCCGGCCCGCCGGCGCCGCAGCGGGCGGCGTCGGCCGCAGAAGAACGCCTGGGTGCTGCTCGGCGAGGTCGCGCCCGAGCTGGGCGAGTGGGCGTCCTTCTTCGCCGCCGGCGCGGCCAAGCGGGCCGCGGCCGAGGCCGGCTCGATCCGCGCGGTCACCGAGCGCGAGGCCGACGACCTGGTGCGGGACGCCGACCGGTTCCTCGCCGTGGTCGAGCACGCGCTCGGCCTGATGCCTCATGTCGCGGTCGGCTGACCAGCCTCGCCGGACGCGTCGCCGGTTGACGCCGTGCGGGCCCCTAGTCTGTGAGCCATGGTCTCCGGTGAGCGGCGTGGCTCGGCCCGTACGGCGGTGGTGTGGGATGCCCTCGGGCCGCTGCTCGAGGCGGGCCGCGCGACGTCGTCGACATCGGCGGCGGCACCGGTGGCTTCGCAGTCCGGGTGGCCGACGCCGGACACCGGGTCACCGTGGTCGACCCCAGTCCCGACGCCCTGGCTGCGCTCGCCCGCCGGGCCCGGGAGGTCGGGGTCGAGGTCGCCGGTCAGCAGGGCGACCTGTCCGACCTGGTCGAGGTGGTGGGCGTCGACAGCGCCGACGTCGTGCTCTGCCACGGCGTGCTCGAGGTCGTCGACCCGGTCGCCGCGCTGGACCGGATCCGCCAGGTGCTGCGTCCCGGCGGCACGCTCAGCCTGCTGGTCGCCCAGCCGGCACGCAGCGGTCATCGCCCGGGCGATGGCCGGGTCACTTCCCGCAGGCGCTCGCCCTGCTCGACAGCGACGCCCGCGGACGGGGTGCCGGCGGGGCGGTCGGGCCGCCGGTTCACCGCCGACGAGGTCGGAGCCATGGTCGCGGCGGCCGGCTTCACCGTGTCGTGCGGTCCACGCCGTCCGGGTCTTCACCGACCTGGTGCCGGGCTCCCTGCTCGACCTCGAGCCGGGTCCGCTGCGGCGCTCGCCGACCTCGAGCGTGCGGTCGCCGAGCGTCCCGAGTACCTCCCCCTCGCGACCCAGATCCACGTGCTGGCGGCTGAGCCCGACGGCGGTGCCCGGTGACCGCGCCGACGGGCGTGGACGCCGGTCCGTCGGCGGGGCGCACCCCGCTGCTCCACGTCGACATGGACGCGTTCTACGCGTCGGTGATGATCCGCGATCGACCGGAGCTGCACGCCGTCCCGGTGATCGTCGGCGGCGGGCACCGCGGCGTCGTGCTGTCGGCCAACTACCCCGCCCGCGCCCACGGCATCCGGTCGGGCATGTCCGGCGTCGAGGCCCGTCGGCTCTGCCCCGACGCTGATCGTCATCGCGCCCGACTTCGACCTGCTCCGTCCGGTGTCGGCGGCGATCATGGAGACGTTCCGCTCGGTTCACCCCGGTCGTCGAGGTGATGTCGCTGGACGAGGCGTTCCTCGACGTCCGGGGCGCGACGCGGCTGTTCGGTGCCGACCGGAGCAGATCGCCGAGCGCCTGCGGTCCCGGATCCGCGCGGAGCACGGCATCACCTGCTCGGTCGGGATCGCCGCGGCCGTCTCGGTCGCCAAGCTCGCCAGCCGCCGGGCGAAGCCCGACGGGGTGCTGGTGATCGCGCCCGAGCGACTTCGTCGCGATCGTGCACCCGCTCGACGTCGGCGACCTCTACGGCGTCGGCGAGGCGACCCGGGCGCGGCTGCACCGGCTCGGGCTGGATGACCGTGGGCGACGTCGCCGCGATCCCGGTCGACCGAGCTGCGCCGGATGCTCGGCCGCCATCTCGGCAGCCACCTCCACGCCCTCGCCTGGGGTGCCGACCGGACCGACCTCCGGCCCGGTGGTGCCGGGACCTTCGGGTTCGGCGAGGGCGTTCCCGAGGGCAGCATGGGTGCCCAGCACACCCTCGCCGTCGACACCCGTGACCGCGACGACCTCGCCCGTGAGCTGCTGCGGCTGGCGAGCCGCGTCGCGGCCCGCCTGCGTCGGGCCGGCAAGGTCGGCCGCACCGTCGCCATCACCGTGCGGTTCAGCGACTTCACCACGATCTCCCGGTCACGCACGCTCCCCGAACCGACCGACGTCACCCAGGACGTCTACGCCGCCGCCCTCCTGCTGCTCGACGCGCTCGGGAGGCGCCGGCTCGCCGTACGCCTCGTCGGGGTCAGGGTGGAGCGGTTGCAGCCGCGCTCGCCGACGGTCGGGCGGCAGCTCGCCTTCGGCGAGCGCGACCCGGGATGGCCCGACGCCGACCGTGCCGTGGACCGGGCGACGGGCCGGTTCGGGTCCTCCGCCGTACGCCGCGGCAGTCTCCTGGCCGGGGCCGAACGCGAGTTGTGACGAATTGCAGGACTCGGCCTACCGCCTCGCCTCACGCCTGCCTACACTGGTGAGAGACCAAACGGCGGGAGACCCGCCATCGATCCGCGGAGGAACCGGTGCCACTCTCGGAAGAGGAGTTGCGACTGCTCGAGCAGATGGAGCGCGCGCTCGTCGAAGAGGATCCGAAGTTCGCGTCCACGCTGCGCGGCACCACCCTGCGGCAGGCCGCGCGTCGGCGCGCGATGGTCGCCGGCCTCGCCTTCGCCGTCGGCATCGCGGTCCTGATGGCCGGT
The DNA here is from genome assembly GCA_963830735.1 of uncultured Actinomycetota bacterium. GTDB lineage: Bacteria > Actinomycetota > Actinomycetes > Propionibacteriales > Nocardioidaceae > Nocardioides. The sequence goes on along the minus strand of CAWHNG010000002.1, from coordinate 1,732,821 downwards.
GCCATCACGGGCTGGTGGCCGCTGGGCATCCTCGGCTTCGTGATCATGCTCGGCTCCGCCACGGTCGCGCTCGGCGCGATCCGCGGGCAGCGCGTCGGTGCTGCCCCGGCCGACGGGGTGACCGCGCACCCGTCGGGTCTCGGCGTGATCGACGGCGGACGGTCCCGCCGCGGCCGTCGGCACCCGCGTCAGCGCACGTCCGGCTCCTTCATGGAGCGGGTCGAGGAGCGCTGGCGCAAGCGCCGCGACAACGGCGGCTTCTGAACCGTCGGCCCGCTCACGGGCCGGCTCAGCGGCCGGCGCCCACCGGCTCCCGGCCGGACTCGTCCGTCCCGGCGCGGCCGGGCACCAGCGACCGCGGGAACCACTCCGCCCGGTTGCGGGTACGCCGCGGCACGCCCGCCTCGAGCGCAGCCACGCACCGGGTGGCGTCGTCGGTGAGGTCGGCCGACGGCGCGCCGACGTCGGAGCCCGGCCGGGCGTAGCGGGTCCGCTCGATCCGGTCCACGATCCGGCGCAGGGCTTCCGCGCCGTCGGGGTCGGCGTCCGCGCCGTGGTGCGGGCGCTCCGGGGGAGAGGGGTCGGCGGGGTCGCCGAGGTGCTCGAGCAGCACCGCCCCGACCTGGCGCGGCGAGCGGCCGACCGGCCACGGCACGCCGAGGTCGATCGCGGTCGCGCGCAGCTCGTCCCACACGTCCTCGGCTCCGCCGGCGAGCCGGCGGCGTCGTACGCGCCCCCGGACCGCCCGGGGTGCGAGGGCGAGACCGCCGAGCGCGACCAGCACCAGCACGGTGGTGCCCAGGACGATCAGCAACGTGCGCAGGCCACCGCCGTCGTCGCCGGACGCGTTCTTGTCGGCCTTCTCGTCCGCTGCCGCCCGGTTGGTCGGCGCGGCGGTCGACGGCTGGGCCGGTCCGGTGTTGCGCGTGGGTTCGTCGACGGCGGTGGCGGTCGGGTCGACCGGGTCGACACCGCGTACGGGGACGCGGGCGTAGTCGGGAACGGTCGGGGCACGCAGGGACGGCGTCGGCTCGAACCGCACCCATCCGGCGCCGTCGAAGTAGAGCTCGGGCCAGGCGTGCAGGTCGTGCGAGCTGTACTCCCAGCAGCCCGTCGTCGTCGCCCACCGGGTCCGGCCTCAGGAAGCCGACCGCGACCCGGGCGGGGATGCCGAGGGTGCGCGCCATGATCGCCATCGCGGACGCGAACTGCTCGCAGTAGCCGACCCGCCCTCCCTCGACGGGGTTGAGGAACGTCTCGAAGGTCGAGCCACCCGTGCCGGCGGGCGCCTTGTTCACGTTGTAGCGGAATCCGCCGTCGCGGCGGAACCAGCGCTGCAGCAGCAGGGCCCGCTCGTAGTCGTTGCGGGCACCGGACGTCACCGACTGGGCGTAGCTGCGCACCTCCGACGGGAGACCGCCCGGGACGTCGAGCACCTCGTCGTCGACGTCGTCGGTCGTCGCGTTCCGGAAGTACTCACCGGTGGTGCCGTAGTCGGGATCGATCGCGGTGAGGGAGTAGGACAGGTCCGCCGTGGTCAGGTCGTCGCCGACGGCCAGGAAGTCCATCGTGTCGCGGTCGAACCGCCAGTCGCCGTCGGCCCGCACCTCGGTCGCGGGGAACTGGGTCGGCAGCCAGGTCGAGTCGAAGTCGTCGTTGATGTCGATGTCGTAGTCGTAGGTCGACCGCGGCACGTCGGGCGAGAGGCCGTCCGGTTCGGGAAGCGCGCCGTCGGCGCGGTCCTCGCCGGCGACGTCGCGGTCCCCGCTGCTCCACTCGACCCCGGTGAACCGGTTGAGGACCGAGATCCGGAGGTAGTCGGGGTCGGGGTCGTCGGTCTCGATCCGCAGCAGCGGGATGTCCAGGCCGCGCTCGAGGTCGCGGCGCATGTCGGCGATGGGCTTGCGGATCCTGATCTCGTCGTCGCCGTCGCCCGGGCCGAGGCCGAGGAGCTCGAGGTCGAGGACCGGCAGGAAGGTGGGCACCACCAGGGCGAGCGCGACGGCCATCAGCCCGATCCGGCCGGCGCCGGCCCGCACGGCGTCGGTCAGCGGGTTGGCGTCGGACCACCCGCTCGACTCGGGCGGGCCGAGCGGCCGGCCCCAGCGCATCAGCTGGTCGCGGGTGTCGAGGTGGAGCAGCACCAGGAAGCCCGTCGCCGCGCCGAGGAAGGCCAGCCACCCCGGGCCGGACTCGGTGAGCCCGGCCGGGATCGTGTAGACGGCCAGCAGCGCGAGCCCGGCGATCGGGATCCGGTGCAGCGTGCAGGCGAGCACGTCGACGACGAGCAGGAACACCGCGCCGCTGACGATGAGCAGCGGCGCGATCGACGGCACGTCGACCCCGATCGGCGCGGCGTAGGTGCGGGCTGAGGTGACGGCGGAGTCCAGCACCGCGCCGACCGCACGGAGCGTCTTGCCGGTGGGGGCGATCGTGCCGACGAGGTGGTCGACGACGAACCCGGTCGCGAGGACCGCCTGGGCGGCGACCACCGCGTAGGAGGGGAGCGCGAACCGTCGCAGTGCCGCGCCGGTCACGGCGATGATCGCGCCGCACACCAGCAGCGGCGCGAGGTAGTCGGCGGAGCGGACGAGCAGGCTGTGCCACGAGGTGAGCGCTGCCCAGGTGGTGAGCGTGGCCACCAGGCCGAGCAGCAGGCCGTGCGGGAACGGGGTGCGGCCGCGGCTCACCGGGCACCTCCGCTGCCGGCGACCGCGACCCGCTCGGTGCCGCGGCCGAGGTCGCGCCAGGCCTGGTCGAGCCGGTCGCGCGGCCCGACGCGCACCGCCCGCCAGCCGAGTCCGGCGGCGGGTACGGCGTCCGGCGGGGTGCTGCCAGCGGCGGCGTGCCCGGACCACTGCTCGACGTCCAGCGTGATCGCCAGCGCTGCGCCGGCGTCGTGCCGGATCCGGCGGAGCGCGGCGACGTCGACCGACTCGGTGCTGCCGAGCACGGCGACGACCATGCCGCCGCGGTAGTGGTCACCGGACCACGCGACGTCGAGCAGCGGCCGCTGCGTCCCCTGGATGAGCGCCAGCCGCTCGAGCATCGCGCTCGGGTGGTCGACCAGCCCGGGGTCGGCGCCGTCGGCGGTGGCGAGCCGGACGGCGTACCCGGCGTCGCTGAGGTGGGCGATCACCGAGGCCGCGACGCTCACCGCGGCCTCGAAGCTCGAGGCGAGGCCCTGGCCGCGGTGCGAGCGGAGCCGGTTGTCGAGCAGGACGGTCGCACGCGCCTCCCAGGGCTGCTCCTCCCGGCGCACCATCAGCTCACCGACCCGCGCCGAGCTCGGCCAGTGGACCCGGCGGAGCTCGTCGCCTCGGCGGTACTCGCGCACGCTGACGTCCTCGGCGGAGCCCGCGGCGAACGCCTGCGGTCGGTGCTCGCCGGATCCGCTCCACCCACCGCCGAGCGGGATCCGGGGGAGGGGGACGGTCCGCGGCGTCACCACGACGGTCGCGGTCCCGGGAAAGGTACGGCGAAGCTCCACCAGGCCGAACGGGTCGGCGATCCGCATCGTCATCGGGCCGATCACGAAGTGTCCGCGGACGTCCGAGCGGACCTGGTAGGTCACCGTGCGTCGCCACTTGCGGCCCAGGCCCTGGAGAACGAACCGCGAACGTGTGCCGAGCGCGTAGGGCACGACGTCCTCGACGAGCACCGCACCGGTCGAGGTGCGGCCCGTCGTGGCCACGGCGAGGTCGACGCGGGCGGGCTGGCCGGCCGCCACGATCCGGGGCTCGACCGACCGCTCCACCGTGAGGGCGAACCTGCGGCGTCCGATCACGACGGCGGCGATCAGGGGCAGGGTGACGGCGAGGACGCCGACCCGGCTCAGCGCCGACTGTCCGAGAAGCACCGCGCAGAGGATCGCCATCGCACCTGCCGCGATGAACGCATGACCGCGCAGGGTCAGCCCGCTGAGGGCGCGCCGGATGCCGGCGATGTCACCCACGGTGCTCGGGGACGGGGACCCCGGCGACGATCCCGTCGAGGATCGCCGAGACCGACCGGCCGCCGACGGCGGACTCGGCGCTCGGGAGGAGACGGTGCGCGATGACCGGCTGCACGAGGGCCCGGACGTCGTCGGGGATGACGTAGTCGCGCTGGTGGATGGCGGCGAACGCCTTGGCCGCGCGGACCAGGTGGAGCGTCGCGCGCGGCGAGGCGCCGAGCAGCAGCTCAGGGGTGTTGCGGGTCGCCGAGGTCAGTGCGACGGCGTACCGCTGGACGGCCTCGCTGACGTGGACCTGTCCGACGATCCCGCACAGCTTGGCGATCTCGGCGCTGTCGGTGACCGGCTCGAGGTCGTCGAGCGGGTTGTCCTGGGTGTGGGTGTTGAGCATCGCGATCTCCGCGGCGGGCGGCGGGTAGCCGATGGACACGCGGGCGAGGAACCGGTCGCGCTGCGCCTCGGGGAGGGCGTAGGTGCCCTCCATCTCGACGGGGTTCTGGGTGGCGACGACCATGAACGGCGCCTCGAGCTGGTAGGTCACGTTGTCGACGGTGACCTGACGCTCCTCCATGCACTCCAGCAGTGCCGACTGCGTCTTGGGGGAGGCGCGGTTGATCTCGTCGCCGATGACGATGTTGGCGAACACGCCGCCGGGCCGGAACTCGAACTCGCGGGTCGACTGGTTGAAGACCGACACCCCGGTGACGTCGGAGGGCAGCAGGTCGGGGGTGAACTGGATCCGGCGCACCGTCGAGTCGATGCTGCGCGCCAGCGCCTTGCTCAGCATCGTCTTGCCCACGCCGGGCACGTCCTCGAGCAGCAGGTGCCCCTCGGCGAGCAGCACGACGAGCGCGGCGGACACCACCTCGGGCTTGCCCTCGATGACCTTCTCCACGTTGGCCCGGATCCGGCCCGCGACCCGAGCGACGCTCGCGACGTCCGCTCCGGTCGTGGCCGCGCCGATCGGGGTCGGCGCCGAGGCCGGGGAGGGCGGTGGCGCCGCACGGTGGGACCCGCCGGCCGCGTTCGGCGGCTCGAAGTGGTCACTGGGGTGGGTCGGCGACTCCACGTTGCTGTTCTCCCGTCGCGTCACTGCAGGCTGCTGCGCCCCACTCACAGTAAGGCCGATGTGGGACACACGGTAAGGCGCCGCACCAACACCTGTGACGAGGCACCACGTCACGGTTCGGTCACGTCCTTGGCTGATGTCCGGCACCCGCCGATTCGTGACACGCCGCCGCAGATTCCCCACCGGCGCTCCACCGGCGCCCCACCCCGCCGCACCGCTGCCGCGGGCGTGCCGTCGTGCCGGATCGGTGCCGATTCGCGGTGCGAAGTGGTTGACGGTGGAGGAAAGTGGAGTAGGGTGGGGGAAAGTGGAGGAAAGCAGAGCCGAGCGGATGCGCGATGGGGGTGCCCGATGCTTTTCATGGGCACCTACACGCCGAAGCTCGACGAGAAGGGCCGGCTCTTCCTCCCAGCGAAGTTCAGGGATCGACTGGCGGAGGGGCTCGTGGTGACGCAGGGACAGGAGAACTGCCTCGTCGTCTGGCCCGCCGACGTCTTCGCCGAGGAGGCCGAGCGCGCCGCGTCGCGGCCGATGACCAACCGCGCCGCCCGCCGCTACGCCCGGGTCCTGTTCGCCGGAGGCGACGAGGGGACACCGGACAAGCAGGGGCGGATCGGGATCCCGGCCCACCTGCGTGATTACGCATCCCTCCAGCGCGACGTCGTCGTCATCGGCGTGCGCGACCGGCTCGAGATCTGGAACCCCGAGAAGTGGCGCGAGTTCCAGGCCGAGGCGCTCAACGACTTCGCCGACCTCGACGAGGACGACGACTAGCAGCACCGACGACCAGCAGCACCGACCGGCCGGGCAGCCGGGCGCACAACTCCACAACGGATCCGCAGGACGAGGTCTCTGACCCGCTCCGCTCTCGCCATCTGGGGTCCCTTCCCCGGTTCCAGACGGCACCCGCGGCACCACCCTCTGGGGCACTTCCCCGGTTCCAGACGGTGCGGCCCGGGAGCGGGCAGGGACCTGGCTCTGCGGATCCACCGGATCAACACACGACGAACCAGGGGTCGAACCGATGAGCGTGATGGGCGCGAACGTGCCGGACCGGCGTGGTGCCGGGTCGGCACCGCACGCCGACGCCGACGGCCTCCGCGTCCGCGAGCAGGCCCGAGCGGCGCTGGTCCTGATGGCCTTCTCCGCCGGGGTGTCGTTGACGGTGACGGTCCTCTTCCTGCTGGCCTTCGGACTGGGACGCTGACGAGGCCCCTGCCGTGACCCACCAGCGCCACGTCCCCGTCCTCCTCGACCGGGTCGTCGCCCTCCTCGACCCTGCGCTCGACCACGACGGCGCCGTCCTCGTCGACGCCACCCTCGGTCTCGGCGGTCACAGTGAGGCGGTCCTCGCCCGCTGCGGCCTGGCCCGGGTCATCGGCGTCGACCGCGATCCCCAGGCACTGGCGCACAGCCGCGAGCGGCTGGCGTCGTACGGCGACCGCTTCACCGCCGTGCACGCCGTCTACGACGAGATCCCCGACGTGCTGGCGGGTCTCGGGCTCGACGAGGTCGACGGGGTCCTCTTCGACCTCGGTGTCTCCTCGATGCAGCTCGACCTGCCCGAGCGCGGCTTCGCCTACTCCGTCGACGCTCCGCTCGACATGCGGATGGACAGCACCACCGGACGCACCGCGGCCGACGTCCTCAACACCTATGCGGCGTCGGACCTCGCCCGCGTCCTGAAGGAGTACGGCGAGGAGCGCCTCGCCAAGCGCATCGCCGACGCCATCGTCCGTGAGCGCGCCCGAGAGCCGTTCACCACGTCGGCCCGGCTCGTCGAGCTGCTCTACGACGTGATCCCGGCGCCGGCGCGGCGTACCGGGGGACACCCTGCGAAGCGCACCTTCCAGGCGCTGCGCATGGAGGTCAACGACGAGCTCGCCGTCCTGCGCCGCGCCGTCCCTGCGGCCATCGACGCCATCGGGGTCGGCGGCCGGGTCGTCGTCGAGTCCTACCACTCCCTGGAGGACCGGCTCGTCAAGCGGGCGTTCACCGCCGCGACGAGCACCGACGTCCCCGAGGACCTGCCCTTCGTCCCCGAGGGCCACGAGCCCACCTTCCGGCTGGTCACCCGCGGCGCCGAGCAGGCGCCCGCCGAGGAGATCGCCACCAACCCGCGGGCCGCCTCGGTGCGGCTGCGCGCCATCGAACGCATCCGCCCCCGGACCGACCGGTCCGGGGCCACCCGCCGAGGCACGGGAGTCGCCTGATGAGCAGCACCGCACCCCAGCTCCGTTCGCGTCTGCCCCGGATCGCCGAGGCGGCGGTCCAGCGGGCCCGACTGACCGTGGTCCCGCGCACCCGCACCCGGGCGCCGCGGATCCCGTTCGTGACGCTGGTGAGCGTCGTGCTGCTCGCCGGCGTGGTGGGGCTGCTGCTCTTCAACACCTCGATGCAGCAGGCGTCGTTCCGCGAGACCGCGCTGGAGAGCCAGGCGCGTGACCTCGGTGCGCGGCAGGAGGCCCTCGAGCTGGAGGTGCAGGGGCTGCGCAACCCGAAGCGGGTGGCCCAGGCCGCACAGCGGATGGGCATGGTCATCCCGACGACGCCGGCCGGGGTGCTGGACCTGCGGACCGGGCGCATCGACGGCGACCCGGTGCCCGCCAACCGTGCCGACCAGGTCCCGCTGTACGCCCCGCCGCCGGACCGTCCGGCCGAGCTGGACCCGGCGCCGGTCACCGTCGACCCGCGGGAGGCCCGACGTGACCGACGTGACCGCACCGGCGACGGCGCGGCTAACCCTGATCGCGACGGGGATCGGCCTAGGTTGGGTGACGGCGAGCGGTCCACGCGCCGCTGAGCCACCGGGTCCCTGACCCACCGACCCTGACCACCGACCGCGACCAGGACCGATGCGTTGAGCCGAGCCACTTCGTCGTCCCGACCTCGCCCCGGACGTCCGCGCCCGGGCTCTCGTGGCCCGCGCCGTCCGAAGCGGACCCGGGGTGTGCTCCGCGGATCGCCGCAGGCCCGGCTCCGGATCGGGTTCCTGATCGTCGCGATCGTGCTGTCGGTGTTCGCGGCGCGGCTGGTGCAGCTGCAGGGCATCGACCCGAGGTCGTACGCCGAGATGGCGGCCGACGAGGGCTCGGTCACCGTCACCCTGCCGGCCGCCCGCGGCGAGATCCTCGACCGCAACGGTGAGCCGCTCGCGGAGTCCGTCGACGGGATGATGGTCGTCGCCGACCCCGAGCTGACCGCCGACGTGGCGCCGGAGCTGGCGACGTACCTCTCCAAGCGCCTCGGCATCGACTACTTCCGCACCCTCGAGCGGCTCCGGGTCAAGGACAGCCGGTTCCAGTACGTCGCCCGCCAGGTCCCCGCGCGGCTGGCCTCCGACGTCGTCGCCGACGCCGAGGAGCGCGGCTTCAAGGGCCTCTTCACCGAGCGCGACCCGCTGCGGGTCTACCCCAACGGCGACGTCGCGGCCAACCTGGTCGGCTTCCTCGGCACCCCGCGCAAGAACGGCTCGGCGCGCGCACTGGCCGGGCTCGAGGCGGCGTTCGACGACTATCTCTCCGGTGTCGACGGCGAGGCCCGCTACCAGCTCGGCGCCGGCAACCAGATCCCGCTCGGCGACAACACCGTCACACCCGCCGTCAACGGCTCGGACCTGCAGACGACGATCGACCGCGACCTGCAGTGGTACACCCAGCGGATCCTGCAGCAGACCGTCGAGGGTGCCGGCGGCGAGTCCGGGATCGCCGTGGTGATGGACTCCCGCACCGGGGCCCTGCTCTCCATCGCCGACTACCCGACGTACGACGCCGGCGACCCCCAGGAGTACGACCGCGACCTCTACCGCTCGAGCGCGCTCACCGACGTCTACGAGCCCGGCTCGGTCGAGAAGGTCCTCACCCTGAGCTCGCTCATCGACGCGGGCTACGCGACCAACCAGACCCAGCTCGAGGTGCCCGGCGTCCTCAACCGGCAGGACCGCCCGATCCACGACTACTGGGAGCACGGCCTGCTCAACCTGACGCTCGCGGGCGTGCTCGCGAAGTCGTCCAACATCGGCACCGTGCTCGCGGCCGACCAGTTCCGCAACGGGGAGCTGCGCCGCTACCTCGCCGCCTTCGGCCTCGGGCACCGCACCGACATCGGCCTCGGCGGCGAGTCCAAGGGCATCCTGCCGGCCGGCGCCGCGTGGACCGACCAGGTCGACGACCGCATCTCCTTCGGCCAGTCGCTGTCGGTCAACGCGATCCAGATGGCCGCCGCGGTCAACACGATCGCCAACGGCGGCGTCCGGATCGACCCGAGCATCATCGACGGCAGCGCGCTGCTCGACAACGGCACCCGGGTCGGCACCGACGAGGCCGGCGAGCGCCGGGTGATCAGCGAGGACGCGGCCGAGCAGACCACCCTCATGATGGAGCGGGTCATCGACCCCGAGGCCGGCGTCGCGCCCGGCGCGGCCGTCCCCGGCTACCGCGTCGCGGGCAAGACCGGCACCGCGCAGCGCGTCGGCGAGGAGTGCGGCTGCTACGAAGAGGGCGGCTTCACCGTCTCCTTCGCCGGGTTCGCCCCGGCCGACGACCCGCGGTTCACCGTCTACGTCGTCGTCCACGACCCGCAGAACGGCGGTGGCGGTGGCTCGGTCGCCGGTCCCGCGTTCGCCAAGCTGATGAGCTACACCCTGCGCCGCTACGGCGTCGCGCCGTCGGGCAGCGAGCCCTCCGACCTCCCGGTCGAGTGGTGATGGGCGCGGACGAACTCCCGGCGGCCGGACCGGCCGCCAACCGCCCCCGGTACCCCGTGCCGGTGTCGGTGGACGACGTCGTCGGCTGGATCTCCGACCAGGGGTACGACGCCCGCGTCGTGCCCGGCAGCGGCGGGACCCCCCGGATCACCGGCATCACGCTCGACTCCCGGCGGGTGCTGCGCGGCGACCTCTACGCCGCACTGCCCGGCGCCCGGGCGCACGGCGGCGCGTTCGTGCCGCAGGCCGCGGAGGCCGGGGCCGTCGCCGTGCTGACCGACCCCGCGGGCGCCGTACACGCCGAGGAGGCGGGGCTGGCCGCGATCGTCGTCGACGCCCCGCGCGCGATGCTCGGCGCGGTGTCGGCGGGCGTCTACGGCCGCCCTGCGGAGGCGCTGCGGATGATCGGCGTCACCGGCACCCAGGGCAAGACGACCGTGACCCGCCTGCTCGACGGCGGGCTGGGGGCGGCCGGCATCACGTCCGCCGTGGTCGGCACCGTCGGCACCCGCATCGCCGGCGCCGATCTCAGCACCGCCCTCACCACGCCCGAGGCGCCCGACCTGCACGGCCTCTTCGCACTGATGCGCGAGGAGGAGGTCCGCTGCTGCGCGATCGAGGTGTCCAGCCACGCCCTGGTCCTCGGCAGGGTCGACGGCGTCGTCTTCGACGTCGCGGTCTTCACCAACCTCGGGCGCGACCACCTCGACTTCCATGCCGACATCGACGACTACTTCCGCGCGAAGGCGGCGCTGTTCACCCCCGAGCGCGCCCGGCTGGGCCTGGTCGACATCGACGACGAGCACGGCCGGCGCCTCGCCGCCGAGGCCGCGATCCCGGTCCGCACGCTCTCCTCGCGGGGGCGCGACGCCGACTGGACCGCGGTCGACGTCGACCTCGGGCCGGACGGCTCCCGGTTCACCGTGCGCGGACCGGACGGCCTGAGCGTCGACGCGGCCGTGGGCCTGCCGGGCGACTTCAACGTCGCCAACGCGCTCGCCGCGATCGCCGCGGCGGCCGAGGCCGGGTTCCGCGCCGACGTGGTCGCCGCGGGCATCGCGGCCGCGGGCGGGGTGCCCGGACGGCTGGAGCGGGTCAGCGTGCCGAGGCGCCCGGGTCGGCCACCGTCTACGTCGACTACGCCCACAAGCCCGACGCCGTCGCGGCCGTGCTGCACACGCTCCGGCCGGTCACCGCCGGCCGGCTGGTGATCGTGCTCGGCGCGGGCGGCGACCGCGACCGCGGCAAGCGGGTCGTGATGGGGCGGATCGCCGCCGAGCTGGCCGACGTCCTGGTCGTCACCGACGACAACCCCCGGACCGAGGACCCCGCCGCGATCCGGGCCGAGGTCCTCGCCGGCGCCGCGGAGGCGACCGGGGCCGGCAGCCCGGCCAGGTGGTCGAGGTCGGCGACCGCCGGGCAGCGATCGCCCACGCGCTGGCCGAGACGACGCGCGGGCGACATCGTGCTGGTCGCCGGCAAGGGCCACGAGCGCGGGCAGGAGATCGCCGGCGTGGTGCACCCCTTCGACGACCGGGAGGTCGTCCGCGAGCTGCTGCGCGAAGGCGGTCAGCCGTGATCCCGATGACCCTCGCCGCGATCGCCGACGTCGTCGGCGGCTCCGTGGTGCCCACCGGCGCCGGCGACGTGGTGGTCGCCGGCCCGGCCTACGTCGACAGCCGCGCAGCCGGTCCCCGACGGCCTCTTCGTCGCCGTGGTGGGGGAGCGGGTCGACGGTCATGCGTACGCCGCCGGGTCGCACGCCGTGCTCGGAAGCCGGCCCACCGAGGCGCCGACCGTGGTCGTCGACGACCCGGTGGTCGCCCTGGGCCGGCTGGCCCGGCACGTCCTCGGCGAGGTCGCGCCGACGGTGCTCGCGATCACGGGCTCGCAGGGCAAGACCGGCACCAAGGACTACCTCGCCGGCGTGCTCACCGCGCTGGTCGGCGCCGACCACGTCGTCGCGACCGCAGGCAACGGCAACAACGAGATCGGCGTCCCGCTGACCGTGCTCCGGGCCGGGCTCGCCACCACCCACCTCGTCGTCGAGATGGGCGCCCGCGGCCTCGGCCACATCCGCTACCTCTGCGAGATCGCGCCGCCCGACGTCGCCACGGTGGTCAACGTCGGCTCCGCGCACGTGGGGGAGTTCGGCGGCCGCGACGCGATCGCCCGGGCCAAGGGCGAGATCGTGGAGGCGCTCGGCCCCGACGGGTGCGCGGTCCTCAACGCCGACGACGACCTCGTGGCCGCGATGGCACCGCGCACCGCGGCCCGCGTGCTCACCTTCGGCGCCGCCGGCGAGGTCGGCTTCGGCGACGTCGACCTCGACGAGCTGGGGCGGCCCCGCTTCGAGCTGCGGTACGCCGGCCGCGGGCACGCCGTGCGGCTGCGCCAGACCGGCGCACACCAGGTCGCGAACGCCGCCGCTGCCGCCGCGATGGCGATCGGCGCCGGCCTCGATCCTGCCGACGTGGCCGACGCGCTCTCGTCTGTCGAGCCGGCCTCGCCGTGGCGGATGGAGGTGGGGGAGCGCGCCGACGGGCTCGTCGTCGTCAACGACGCCTACAACGCCAACCCCGAGTCGATGCGGGCCGCTCTCGAGGCGCTGGCCGCGATCGGGGAGCGTGGCGGGCGCCGTACCATCGCGGTGCTGGGGGAGATGAAGGAGCTCGGCGACGAGCACGACGCCGGCCACCGCGCCGTGGGCGCCGACGCCGCCCGCCTCGGGGTCGACGTCGTCGTCGTGGTCGGCGGACCGGCCGCCGGGATCGCCGCCGGAGCCGCCGCCGGACCCACCGCGGCGGGTGATCCTGCCGACACCGAGGTGATCACGACGGCGGGCCGGGACGAGGCACTCGCCTGGGTGCGGCAGAATGCCGGAGCCGGCGATGTCGTGCTGGTCAAGGCGTCACGCGGCGCCGCGTTGGAGTGGGTCGGCCAGCAGCTGCTGGCCGAGGACGAGGGGACGGCACCGTGCTAGCGATCCTGTTCGGCGGGGGCATCGCCCTGCTGATCTCGCTGCTCGGCACCCGGGTCGCGATCAACGTCTTCACCAGCTGGGGCTACGGCCAGGAGATCCGCGACGACGGACCGACCAGCCACCACACCAAGCGCGGCACCCCGACGATGGGCGGCGTCGTGATCATCGCCGCGGTCGTGATCGGGTACGCCGCCGCCAAGCTCATCACCCTCGACGCCCCCAGCGCCTCCGCGATGCTGCTGCTGTTCCTCTTCGTGGGGATGGGCCTGGTCGGCTTCCTCGACGACTTCATCAAGATCTACAAGCAGCGCAGCCTCGGCCTGCGCAGCCGCGCGAAGATGATCGGCCAGACCGTGATCGCGCTGGTCTTCGGCGGGCTCGCCCTCTCGCCCTGGCTGGCCGACGAGCACGGCCGCACCCCGGCCTCGCACAAGATCTCGTTCCTGCGCGAGGTCGACTGGCTGGTGCTGCCCACGATCCTCGCGCTGCTGCTGATCTGGCTCTTCGTCGCCGGCTTCAGCAACGCGGTCAACCTCACCGACGGACTGGACGGGCTCGCCGCCGGCGCCAGCGTGATGGTGTTCGGCGCCTACACGCTGGTCAACATCTGGCAGAACAACCAGTTCTGCCAGGAGGACCCGAGTGCCTCCTGCTACAACGTGCGCGACCCCATCGACCTGGCGATCATCGCCGCGGCGATCACCGGCGCCTGCTTCGGCTTCCTGTGGTGGAACGCCTCGCCGGCCGCGATCTTCATGGGCGACACCGGCTCGCTCTCGCTCGGCAGTGCGCTCGCCGGCTTCGCGATCCTGACCCGCACCGAGCTGCTGCTGGTGCTGCTCGGCGGGCTCTTCGTGCTCGAGACCCTCTCGGTGATGATGCAGGTCGGCTTCTTCAAGCTCAGCAAGGGCAGACGGATCTTCCGGATGGCGCCGATCCACCACCACTTCGAGATGCTCGGCTGGGAGCAGGTCACCGTCGTGATCCGGTTCTGGATCATCACCGGCCTGTTCGTCGCGACCGGTCTCGGCGTGTTCTACGCCGAGTGGGTGGCCAGGCTGTGACCAGCCCGGACGTCACCACGCTCGGCCGCCGCGACTCCTGGGAGGGCGTCCGCGCGGTCGTCGCCGGGTTCGGCGGCAGCGGTGCGGCGGCGACCGACAACCTCACCCACCTCGGGGCGTCGGTGACCGCGCTCGCCGACAACGCCACGCCCGCCCAGCTCGAGCGCGCCGAGCTGCTGGAGATCCTCGGCGCCCGGGTCGAGATCCACGCCGGCGCGACTCAGACCCTTCCCGACGAGGCCGACGTGCTGGTCGTCTCGCCGGGCTTCCGGCCCGAGTCACCGCTGCTCGTGCAGGCGGCCGCGCGCGGCGTACCCGTGTGGAGCGAGGTGGAGCTCGCCTGGCGGCTGCGCGACCCCGAGCGACCGGCACCGTGGCTGTGCGTCACCGGCACCAACGGCAAGACCACGACCGTGGAGATGCTCGACACGATCCTGCGCACCGCCGGGCTGCGCAGCGTCGCGGCCGGCAACGTCGGCCTGCCGCTCACCGAGGCCGTGATGGACCCCGACCCCTTCGACGTGATCGCGGTCGAGCTCTCCAGCTTCCAGCTCCACCACACCTACTCCATGGCCGCCGAGTCGGCCGCCGTGCTCAACGTCGCCGAGGACCACGTCGACTGGCACGGCAGCCTCGAGGCGTACGCCGCGGACAAGGGCCGCATCTACGAGCGCGTCTCGCGGGCCTGCGTCTACAACCTCGCCGACCCCGCCACCGAGCGCCTCGTCCGCGAGGCCGACGTGGTCGAGGGGGCCCGCGCGATCGGGTTCACGCTCGGGACCCCGGCGGTCGGGATGGTCGGCGTCGTCGAGGACATCCTCGTCGACCGCGCCTTCATCGAGCAGCGCGACACCAGCGCCGCCGAGCTGTGCACGGTCGCCGACCTCGCCTCGCCCGCGCCGCACTTCGTGGCCAACGCCCTGGCCGCCGCCGCGCTCGCCCGTGCCCACGGCATCAGCCAGGCGGCGGTGCGCGACGGCCTGAAGTCCTTCCGGCCGGGCAACCACCGGATCCAGGTCGTCGCCGAGCACGCCGGCATCACCTGGGTCGACGACTCCAAGGCGACCAACCCGCACGCCGCGGAGTCGTCGCTGGCGGCGTACGAACCGGTCGTGTGGGTCGCCGGCGGCCTGGCGAAGGGGGCCCGCTTCGACGACCTCGTGCAGCACGTCGGCGGCCGGCTGCGGGCCGCCGTACTCATCGGGCGCGACCGGCACCTCATCGCCGAGGCGCTATCACGACACGCCCCCGACGTGCCGGTGATCGACGTGGCCGCTCGTGAGGACGGTCCTGTGGACGCGGCTGACCTGATGGGCCGTGTCGTCGCCGCAGCAGCGGCGTGCGCGCAATCGGGGGACACGGTGCTGTTGGCGCCCGGCTGCGCCTCGATGGACCAGTTCACCGACTACGCCGCCCGGGGCGACGCGTTCGCGGCCGCCGTCCGGTCGGTGGTCCAGGAGAGCTGAGCCCGGTCAGGCGACGGTGAGGACGACGTCGATGTTGCCCCGCGTGGCGTTCGAGTACGGGCAGACCTCGTGGGCGCGCGCGACGACCTTCTCGGCGGTCTCGCGCTCGACGCCCGGGATGGTGACCTCGAGCGCGACGGACAGGCCGAAGGCGCCGTTCTCGTGCGCGCCCAGCGACACGTCCGCGACGACCTCGCTGTCCGTGGCGTCGACACCGTCCGCGCCGGCCACCAGCTTGAGCGCCGAGTGGAAGCACGCGGCGTAGCCGGCCGCGAACAGCTGCTCGGGGTTGGTCGACCCGCCGGGACCGCCGAGCTCGACGGGCATGCGGACGTCGGTGGCGAGGAGGCCGTCGGTGGTCTGGACGTGGCCGTTGCGGCCGTCCCCGGTGGCGATGGCGGTGGTCGTGTAGAGAGTGTTCATGTGCGCAATCTAGTTGTGCACAATCGTTTTGCGCAAGGTATGATCGGTGTGTGCCCCGTCACCCCCAGCTCGACCTCGATGCTCAGCTCTGCTTCCCGCTGTACGCCGCCACCCGGGCCGTCACTCGCGCGTACGGACCGCTTCTGCAGGACTTCGGACTGACCTATCCGCAGTACCTCACGCTCCTCGCCCTGTGGGACAACGGCGAGCCGATGTCCGTCGGCGCGCTGGGCAGCCGTCTCCGACTGGACTCCGGGACCCTCACCCCGCTCCTCAAGCGGCTCGAGCAGGCCGGCTTCGTGACCCGCCGCCGCGACCCCGACGACGAGCGGCGGGTCCTGATCGCCGTCACAGCGG
Organism: uncultured Actinomycetota bacterium; assembly: GCA_963830735.1. Lineage (GTDB taxonomy): Bacteria > Actinomycetota > Actinomycetes > Propionibacteriales > Nocardioidaceae > Nocardioides. The sequence continues at coordinate 1,716,799 of CAWHNG010000002.1, read as the reverse complement.
CCGGGCGGGACCTGCGCGACCAGGTCTCCGACGTCCCGGTCCGACTCGTCGAGTCCCTCGGCCTGGACGCGGCCGAGTCCCGGGAGCTACGTCGGCTCCTCGGCCGCCTCCTGGACCGACTCGACGCTGAGATCGTCGAGCCGACCGCCCGATGACCGAGGTCGGGCCAGCGGTGCTCCCGCACGACACGCTCGCGATTTCCCGGGGAGACGCGAGGCGGCACGCAAGACTGGTGCAGGTGCGGCGGCGTCCGGCCTCCGCCGCAGGCCTACGCATACGAGGGAGAGGGTCGCCATCACCACCGCGCAACCCGAGGGCACCCGACTGGCCAACCGGGTGGGCTCCCTGGCGCGGGGCGGCACGTGGCTCCGATCGCTGAAGGAAGCGCTCGACCGGCCGCTGACGACGTACTACCTGCTGCTCGGCTCGGTGGCGATGCTGCTCACCATCGGCCTGATCATGGTGCTGAGCGCGTCGAGCGTCTACTCCTTCACCAAGTACGACAACTCCTACGCCGTCGTGCAGCGCCAGCTCATGTGGGTCGCGCTCGGCGTCCCGTGCGCGTTCATCGCCTCGCGGGTCTCCCACCGCTGGGTCCGGCGGCTGGCCTATCCCGCGTTCTCCGTCTCCCTGGGCCTGCTGGCGCTGACCGCTCTCATCGGCGTCAAGGTCAACGGCAACACCAACTGGCTCGCCCTCGGCCCGATCCAGATCCAGCCCTCGGAGATCGCGAAGCTGTCGCTGGTGATCTGGGCCGCCCACATCTATGCCAACAAGGAGCGCCGGCTCGGGCAGCTCCACCACCTGCTGGTGCCCGTCGTGCCCGGCATGTTCCTCGCCACCGCGCTCGTGATCATCGGTCGCGACCTCGGCACCGCGCTGGTCTTCTTCGCGATCCTGGTCGGCATGCTCTGGGTGGTCGGGGCGCCGGCCCGGCTCTTCGTGCTCTGCATGAGCGTGGTCAGTGTCGTCGCGCTCGCCCTTGCCGCCACCGATCCCGAGCGGCTGGCCCGGATCACCACGTTCGTCGATCCGTTCAAGGACTACCACGGCACGGGCTGGCAGCCCGCCCACGGCCTCTACGCCATGGCCAGCGGCGGACTCTTCGGCGAGGGCCTCGGCGCGAGCCAGCAGAAGTGGGGCCAGCTGCCGGAGGCCCACACCGACTTCATCTTCGCGGTGCTCGGCGAGGAGCTGGGCCTGGTCGGCACCCTGCTGGTCGTCGTGCTGTTCCTGGTCATCGCCTACTCCGTGCTGCGGGTCGCACGGGAGACCAAGGACCCGTTCGTGCGCTACGCCAGCTTCGGCGTCGTCGTGTGGCTGCTCGGTCAGATGATCATCAACGTCGGCATGGTGCTGGCGCTGCTGCCGGTCATCGGCATCCCGCTGCCACTGGTCTCGTACGGCGGCTCCAGCCTGCTGCCCACGCTCAGTGCGCTCGGTCTGGTGATCGGCTTCGCCCGCCGCGAGCCCGCCGCTGCCCGCGCGCTGGCCCAGCGCCGGCGGGCCCGCTCGGCGGGGCTGTCCGCCCGTCGGTAACGTCCGTCGCACGGCCAGCAGGTCGCAGCAGGAGTCGGAGCAGGGGAGGACGCGTGGCAGGAGACGGGATGCGGGTGCTGTTGGCCGGCGGAGGTACGGCGGGGCACACCTCGCCACTGCTGGCGACGGCCGACGCGCTGCGCCGGCTCGACCCCGACATCGAGATCACCTGCCTCGGCACTCCGCGCGGGCTGGAGAACACCGTGGTGCCGGCGGCCGGCTACCCGCTCGAGCTGGTCCCGCCCGTGCCGCTGCCGCGCAAGCCCTCCATGGACCTGCTCCGGGTGCCGTCCCGGCTGAGGGCCTCGGTGAAGGCGACCCTCGAGATCGTCGACCGGGTGCGCCCCGACGTGATCGTCGGCTACGGCGGCTACGTCTCGATGCCGGCCTATCTCGCCGCCCGCCGCCGCAAGCTGCCCCTGGTGATCCACGAGCAGAACGCCCTGCCCGGCCTCGCCAACAAGGTGGGCGCGCGCATCGCCGCGCGGGCCGCGGTCAGCTTCCCTGACACGCCGCTGAAGAACGCCGAGTACGTCGGCCTGCCGATCCGGCGGATGATCTCCACCCTCGACCGTCCCGCACTGCGGGCCGAGGCCCGGGCGTTCTTCGGGCTCGACCCCGACCTGCCGACCCTGGTGGTGACCGGCGGATCGCTCGGCGCATGGAAGCTCAACCGTGCGGTCACCCGTGCCTCGGCCGCCCTCGGCGCGGCCGGGATCCAGGTGCTCCACGTCATCGGGGCCCGTGGCAAGGAGGACCCGGAGTGGGTCGAGCCGGCCGACTCGACCACGCCGTACGTCGTACTCCCGTTCGTCGAGCGGATGGACTACGCCCTGGCGGCGGCCGACCTGATGGTGTGCCGCGCCGGCGCGTCCAGCGTCGTGGAGGCCGCCGCGAGCGGGGTTCCCGCGATCTTCGTGCCGCTCGGGCACGGCAACGGCGAGCAGCCCCGCAACGCGCGCCCGGTCGTCGAGGCCGGCGGCGCGCTGATGGTCGAGGAGTCGGACTTCACCGCCGACTACGTCGCCACCGAGGTTCCCGCGCTGCTCGGTGACCCCGACCGCCTCTCCCGGATGGGCGCCGCGGCGGCCGGCCTGGTGCCCAGGGACGCCGACGACCGGCTCGCGGCGATCATCCACGAGCTGGGGTCGAAGAGGTCCCGCCGGTGAGGATCCCCGTCCCCGACGACATCCCGGCGGCCGAGGACCTCGGCCGGGTGCACTTCGTCGGCATCGGCGGCGCCGGCCTGTCCGGCATCGCCCGGGTGATGGCGCGCCGCGGCGTACCCGTCACGGGCAGCGACGACAACGACACCCCCTTCCTCGCCCAGCTCCGCGAGCTCGGGGTGACCTGCCACCTCGGCTACGCCGCCGAGCACCTCGGTGACGCCGACACGGTCGTGGTCACCACGGCTGCGCGCGAGGACAACCCCGAGGTGCTCGAGGCACGGCAACGCGGCCTTCGGGTGCTCCCGCGGTCGGCCGGCCTGAAGTCGGTGATGTCCGGGCACCGCGTCCTGTCGGTCGCCGGCACCCACGGCAAGACCACCACCACGTCCCTGTTGACCGTCGCGCTGATCCACGCCGGCGCAGATCCGTCGTACGCCGTCGGCGGGGTGCTCACCGCGACCGGTCGCAACGCCGATCTCGGTGCCGGCGGGCTGTTCGTGGCCGAGGCCGACGAGAGCGACGGGGCCTTCCTGGTCTACGACACCCACGCCGCGATCGTGCTCAACGTCGAGGCCGACCACCTCGACATCTGGGGAACGCCCGAGGCCTACGCCGCCGCGTTCGACGAATTCGCCGACGGCATCGACCCCGACGGCTTCCTGGTCTGCGGCGTCGACGACGACGGCGGTGCCCGGCTGGCGGCCCGGCAGCGGGCCGCCGGACGCCGGGTCGTCACGATCGGCGAGTCCACGGACGCCGACGTGCGGGCCACTGCGCTCCGCACCGTCGGCGGCGGCACCACGTTCACCGTCGAGCGCGACGGCATGGTCCTCGGTGACGTCGCACTGCGGATCCCCGGCCGTCACTACGTCGTCGACGCCCTCGCCGCGCTGGTGACCGGGCTCGAGCTCGGGCTGGGCTTCACCCCCCTCGCCGAGGGGCTCGGCACGTTCGTCGGCACGGGCCGCCGGATGGAGCTCAAGGGCACCGTCGCACTGCCCGGCGGCGACCCGGTCCGGGTCTACGACAGCTACGCCCACCACCCGAGCGAGATCCGCGGCGACCTCGAGGCGGCGCGCTCGATCGTCGGCGACGGTCGGCTGCTCGTCTGCTTCCAGCCGCACCTGGTCTCCCGGACCCGGCTCCTCGGCGCCGAGATGGGGGCCGCGCTCGGCGCCGCCGACGAGGTGGTCGTGCTCGACGTCTACCTCGCGCGCGAGGAGGCCGACCCCGCTGTCACCGGGGCGCTGGTGGCGGCCGCCGTGCCGCTGCCGGCCGACCGGGTGCGCTTCGCGGCGGACCGCGGCGACGTACTCCCCGCGATGGTGGAGCGCGTGCGGCCGGGCGACGTCGTGCTGACCCTCGGGGCCGGCGACGTGACCGCCCTCGCGCCGGCGCTGGTCGCCGCGCTGGAGGAGCGGGCCGGTGGCTGACGGCTCCAGGCAGCAGGCCCGCACCCGCAAGCGGTTCGCCCGGCGACAGTGGGCGCGCCGGTGGCTGACGTGGCGGTACGTCGCCGCGATCGTGCTCGTGGTGGGGCTGGTCGGCTTCGCCGTGTACGCCGTCTACTTCTCCTCGTGGGTGCGGGTCGAGGGCACCCAGGTCGTCGGGACCTCGCAGCTCACCGAGAAGCAGGTCCTCGAGACGGCCGAGGTGCCCGAGGGCGAGCCGCTCGCGCGGATCGACCTCGACGCGATCGCGGTCCGGGTGCGGTCGCTCGCGACCGTGAAGTCGGTCGACGTCTCGCGCCAGTGGCCGCACGAGGTCCGGATCGAGATCGTCGAGCGGACGCCGATCGCTGTCGTCGACCGTGGTGGCACGCTCACCCAGCTCGACGCCGAGGGCGTGACGTTCGGTCGCCTGACGAAGGCGCCTCCGGGGCTGCCGCTGGTCCGCACCGGACCGGCCGCCGAGACCGACGCCCTGGCCGAGGCCGCCGAGGTCGTCAGCGCGATGCCCGAGGCCTTGACCGCGCTCGTCGACCACGTCGAGGTGCAGACCGTCGACCGGATCGTCCTGGAGCTGCGTGACGGCCGTGAGGTGCGGTGGGGGAGCGCGGAGCAGTCCGCGGAGAAGGCCGAGGTCCTGCTCGGGCTCCTGAAGGAGAAGGCCCGCGTCTACGACGTCAGCGTCCCCGGGATGCCGACCCTCCGCTGACCTTCGGCCGATCCGGAGTACCCGCAACTTTCTCGGAAGTCACGCACCGAACGCGGCGTGTCTGCGCGACCACGTGCTGCGCTCTACCTACTGTCTTCATCACGACGAGGTTGACATAACTATAACCCTCAGGTTGAGGGTCAGAGTTGAAGCTCAGAGCCGAGCACGACCCCGACGACTTCCCCGCAGCACACCGCCGTACCCAGCCCAGACGTACAGACCAACAGACGAAGACATCGAGAGGTGAAGCCGCCGTGGCAGCTGCACAGAACTACCTGGCCATCATCAAGGTCGTGGGCATCGGCGGAGGGGGCGTCAATGCCGTCAACCGGATGATCGAGGTCGGCCTCAAGGGGGTCGAGTTCATCGCGATCAACACCGACGCCCAGGCCCTGCTGATGAGTGACGCCGACGTCAAGCTCGACATCGGCCGCGAGCTCACCCGTGGCCTCGGCGCCGGTGCCAACCCCGACGTGGGCGCCAAGGCCGCCGAGGACCACTCCGAGGAGATCGAGGAGGTGCTCAAGGGCGCCGACATGGTCTTCGTGACCGCGGGCGAGGGCGGCGGCACCGGCACCGGTGGTGCGCCGGTCGTCGCCCGGATCGCGCGCTCGCTCGGAGCGCTGACGATCGGTGTCGTGACCCGGCCGTTCCAGTTCGAGGGACGCCGCCGCGCGGGCTCCGCGGAGGAGGGCATCGCCCGCCTGCGCGAGGAGGTCGACACCCTGATCGTCATCCCCAACGACCGGCTGCTCCAGATCTCCGACCGCAACGTCTCGGTGATGGACGCGTTCCGGCAGGCCGACCAGGTGCTGCTGCAGGGTGTCTCCGGCATCACCGACCTGATCACGACCCCCGGTCTGATCAACGTCGACTTCGCCGACGTCAAGGCGGTCATGAGCAACGCCGGCTCGGCCCTGATGGGCATCGGGTCGGCCCGTGGCGACGACCGGGCGGTCTCCGCCGCCGAGATGGCGGTGAGCAGTCCGCTGCTCGAGGCCTCCATCGACGGTGCGCACGGTGTGCTGCTCTCGATCGCGGGCGGCTCCGACCTCGGCATCTTCGAGATCAACGACGCGGCCGCGATGGTTGCCGAGGCGGTCCACCCCGACGCCAACATCATCTTCGGCACGATCATCGACGACGCGCTGGGTGACGAGGTCCGGATCACGGTCATCGCGGCCGGCTTCGACGGCGGCACGCCCAAGCGTGCCGAGGGGTCGGGGCTGCGGCGCGAGCCCCGCGCTCAGCAGGAGCAGACCCGCAACGCGGACGTGATGTCGCGGCGCGACGGAGTCGCCGCGTCCCGCGCCGTCGTTTGGCCAGTCGGCTCCGCAGCCCGCGGCCGAGCCCGAGCCGGAGCGCCCGTCGGTGCCCGTCGGGTCCCGCCCGGCGCCGGCGCCGATGCGCTTCGAGGACCCCGATGACCTCGACGTGCCCGACTTCCTGAAGTGACCCTTGTTCGCATTCCGTGACAGCTGTGGCTTCGACCCGGACTCCTCTGCAGGGGTCCGGGTCGAGGTCGCGTTCACGGACGCGACGATCGACCTCCAGGGCGACAAGGACGGGTTCGCCGCGTCCCTCGCGTCGGTCGTGGAGGCGACCGGTGTCCGGTTCGCCCGACTGAGCCAGGTGCACGGCGACGAGGTGGTCCACGTCGTCGACGACCCGCCACTCGGTCCGAGCGACGACGTGCCGCACGCCGACGCGCTGGTGACCACCCGTCGCGGCACCGGACTGATGGTCCGGGTCGCCGACTGCGTGCCCGTGCTGCTGGCCGACCCCTGCGCCGGCGTCGTCGGAGCCGTGCACGCCGGCCGGCTCGGCCTGGCCCTCGACATCACGACGCGGACGCTGGAGCGGATGCGCGACCTCGGCGCCGACGGCATCCGGGCCTGGATCGGACCGCACGTCTGCGGACGGTGCTACGAAGTGCCGGAGGCGATGCGTGACGAGGTCGCCGCGCTGGTGCCGGCAGCCCGCTCCGAGACGTCGTGGGGCACTCCCGCGCTCGACCTCGGCGCCGGGGTGGTGGCCCAGCTCGAGGCCGCCGGTGTGCCGGCGGTGCACGTCGACCGCTGCACGCTCGAGGACGAGCGCCTCCACTCCTTCCGGCGTGACGGTGCCCGGGCGGGCCGGATCGCGGGTCTGGTGTGGATCGCATGAGCAGGGCCGAGGAGGTGCGGTCCAACCTCGAGCAGGTGCGTGCGCGGATCGCCTCCGCCTGCGCGGCCGCCGGGCGGGATGCCGACGAGGTCACGCTCGTGGTCGTCACCAAGTACTTCCCCGCCTCCGACGTCCGACTGCTGGCCGACCTCGGGGTGAGGGACGTCGGGGAGAACCGTCACCAGGAGGCGGAGGCGAAGGCCGCCGAGTGCGCCGACCTCGGCCTGACGTGGCACTTCGTCGGGGGACTGCAGAGCAACAAGGCCGCCGCTGTCGCGGGGTATGCGGCGGCCGTGCACTCCGTCGACCGTCCCAAGCTGGTCGGCGGGCTCGACCGGGGTGCGGCGGGGCGGGGTGACGGCCGACCGGTCGACGTACTCCTGCAGGTGAGCCTCGACCCACCCGGCACCGGCCACCGTGCCGGCGCCCCGCCGGCCGACCTCGCCGGGCTCGCGGCCGCCGTCGAGGCGGCCGAGCACCTCCGGTTGCGCGGCCTGATGGCCGTTGCGCCGCTGGGGGAGGACCCGGCGGCAGCCTTCGCCCGGCTCACGGCGATCCGGGCCGGGTTCCTCGACGACCACCCCGACGCGACCTGGTTGTCGGCGGGGATGAGCGGCGATCTCGAAGCAGCGATCGCCGCCGGCGCGACACACGTGCGCGTCGGCACCGCGGTCCTCGGTTCGAGGCCCGCGTTCCAGTAATGTCCGAAACACGTCCAGTCGCCCCACCCGGGGCGCAACTCACGCGGAGGCAAGTGTCATGAGCGGCGCGATGCGCAGGATCGGTGAATACCTCGGCCTGCTCGAGGACACCGGTTACGACGACTACGACGACGGACTCGCGACCGAGGAGTCCGACCCGAACCGCGACGCCCGCCCCGCGCGTGCGGTGCGTCCGGCGCAGCCGGCGCCCCGTCCGGCGCCGGTCGCGGACATCAACGAACGGCGCCGGCCGACCCCGGTGCCGGACGCGCCCGTGGTCGCCGAGCTGTCCCGGATCACCACCCTGACTCCGCGGACCTACAACGAGGCGCGCGCCGTCGGCGAGCAGTACCGCGACGGCACCCCGGTGATCATGAACCTCTCCGAGATGGACGACGCCGACGCCAAGCGGCTCGTCGACTTCGCCGCCGGGCTGATCTTCGCGACCCGGGGCAGCATCGAGCGGGTCACCAACAAGGTCTTCCTGCTGTCCCCGCCCAACGTGAGCGTCGCCGCCGAGGACAAGCAGCTCATCGCCGACGCGGGCTTCTTCAACCAGAGTTGAGGGGCCGCTCCGGGATGCCGCTCAACAGCGGCCGGATGCGGCTGCGCTGGGTCGTCTGGATAGGTTCTGTCGCGTGACATTGGTCGGCCACGTCTTCGAGTACGCGCTCTACGCGTTCATCGTGCTGCTCTGGGTGCGGTTCGTCGTCGACTGGGTCCAGGTGTTCGCCCGGTCCTGGGCCCCGCGCGGGATCATCCTGGTCGTGCTGGAGGTCGTCTACTCCGCCACCGACCCGCCGATCAAGGCGCTGCGCCGGGTGATCAAGCCCATCCGGATCGGCAACTTCTCCCTCGACCTCAGCTTCCTGCTGGTCATGCTGCTCGCCTACGTGCTGCTCTGGGTCAACCGCGTGACGTTGTTGGCCTGACGGTAGTTGGGGGCCCGGAAGTGGCTGGTGAGTCTCGTTGTCAGGGGCCCAGGCGCTACAGTTCCGCGAGACAAGAAGTCTCCTGATCGAAGATAGGTGAGGTCATGCCGCTGACGCCCGAGGACGTGAGCAACAAGCGCTTTACGCCCGTCCGGTTGCGCGAGGGCTACGACATGGGTGAGGTCGACCAGTTCCTCGACGAGGTGGAGGCGGAGCTCGCTCGGCTGACGCAGGAGAACGAGGAGCTGCGGGCCAAGCTTTCTGCCGCGCAGTCCGGTGCTCCGTCGTTCGACGCGGGTGCCCCGACGGCGATCACGCCGGTCCCCGAGGTCGTCGAGGTCGTTCCCGAGCCGCCCGTCGTCCAGCCGGCCGCCCCGGCACCGGCGCCGGTCGCCGCGCCGGCGGCTGCGCCCGCCCCCTCCGGTGGCATCGAGACGATCCGTGTCGAGACCGTGCCCCAGGCCTCCAACGCCGCCGCGCGGTTGCTCGAGATCGCGACCCGCAACGCCGACGAGCTGGTCGAGGACGCGAAGAACGAGGCCGACAAGATCGTCGGTGAGGCCCGCACCAAGGCCGAGCGCCTCGAGAGCGAGTCCAAGGGCAAGGCCGACCGGATGGAGTCGGACGCGCGCACCCGCGCGGAGATGCTCGACTCCGAGACCGCCGAGCGTCGTGTCCAGCTCTTCGGTGACCTGGAGAAGGAGCGCGACAAGCTCGGCATCGAGGTCGAGAACCTGCGCTCGTTCGAGCGCGAGTACCGCTCGCGGCTCAAGAGCTACTTCACCCAGCAGTTGGAGTCCCTCCAGGCGCCGGGCGAGTCGATGGCCCCGACCGAGGAGGCGCCCGCACCCAAGCGGTTGCGGTCCATCCTCGGCGAAGAGGAGAGCTGAGCACCGTTTCATCCGACCGGCCGGCCCGCATCGCGGGCCGGCCGGTCGGCATTTCTGCGGGGCGGTCGCGCTCGGCGTGCGGTGTGCCTGCTTGGTGACCTACGACCCACCCGCTACCCTCCCTGCAGCCAGCCGCATCCGGTGGCGGGCTCCCGGCTCCGAGGAAGGCCCCGACCGTGGCACGCAGCACTCCGCAATCGAAGACTGGGCAATCGAAGACTGGGCAATCGCAGAAGAAGTCATTGGCCGGGCAGGCAGCGACTGCCGCCAAGCGGATCATGCCTCGGCGGAAGGCGGCCGACGACGCGGAGAACGCTGCACCGGCCGGGACGGCCGTGAAGAAGGCCACGCCCAGCAAGAAGGCCGCACCGGCCAAGAAGACCGCACCGGCCAAGAAGGCCGCCCCGGCCAAGAAGACCGCACCGGCCAAGAAGACCGCACCGGCGAAGAAGGCCGCACCGGCGAAGAAGACCGCACCGGCCAAGAAGACCGCACCGGCCAAGAAGACGGCCGCCAAGCGGGCCACGAGGAAGTCCGCTCCTGCCGCCCTCGTCGTTCTCGAGGGCGAGGACGCGTGGTCGAAGGAAGAGCTGGCTGAGGTCCTGGCCGAGCTTCACGAGCAGCGGGAGCACAGCTCCAAGATCGTCGCCGAGCAGGAGGCCGACCTCTCCGGACTGCTGCGCGACGCTGGGGACGGCGCGGGGCAGGACCAGGCAGACCTCGGTGCGACGAGCTTCGAGCGTGACCACGAGCTGACCGTGCTCAACCACGAGCGCGAGAAGCTGGCCCAGATCGACCGCGCCCTCGCGCGGATCGAGGACGGCAGCTACGGCGTGTGCGAGTCCTGCGGCCACCCGATCGGGAAGATGCGGTTGATGGCTTTCCCGCGTGCCACACTGTGCATGCCATGCAAGCAGCGCGAGGAACGCCGGTAGACCAGCACGCCGGTCAGGATCCGTCGGTGCCTTCCTCGAGGCGGGCGGGCCGACGCGCGGCATGGCTGTTGTTCGCCGGCGTCGCTGCGGCGTCGTACACGCTCGACCAGGTCAGCAAGCACGAGGCGATCGAGCGGTTGAGCGGTCGTCCCGACGTCCCGGTCGTCGGCGAGCTGCTCCAGCTGCACCTCACCCGCAACCCGGGAGCGGCGTTCAGCCTCGGCACGGAGTACACCCTGGTGCTGACCTGCCTGGCGATCGTGGCGACGGTCGTCGTGCTGTGGTACAGCCGTCGCCTGGCCGACAAGGCGTGGGCCGTCGGGCTGGGCCTGATCCTCGCCGGCATCGACGGCAACCTCACCGACCGGATGATCCGCGAGCCGGGGCCGTTCCGCGGTGAGGTCATCGACTTCCTCATGCTGCCGAACTGGCCGGTCTTCAACGTGGCCGACATCAGCATCAACGTCGGCGCCGTGCTGGTGCTCATCCAGGTGTTCCGCGGGATCCACCTCGACGGCACCCGCATCGACGCGGACGCCGGCGACTCCGAGACCGACGCCGACGCCGACACCGATACCGAAGAGGGTGACGAGGCATGACGACGGTCGACCACCGCAGCCTTCCGGTGCCCGACAGCCTCGACGGTGAGCGGATCGACGTGGCGATGGCCCAGCTGTTCGGGCTGTCCCGTACCCGCGCCGCCGAGCTGATCGCGGACGACCGGGTCCGGCTCGACGGCACACCGGTCGCCAAGAGCGAGCGGGTCCTGCCGGGCGCGGTGCTCGACGTCGAGATCCCGCAGGAGGCCGATCCTCTGGAGGTCGTCCCTGAGATCGTCGAGGGCATCAAGATCATCCACGACGACGACTCGATCGTGGTGATCGACAAGCCGGTCGGGGTCGCGGTCCACCCCTCGCCCGGCTGGCGCGGACCGACCGTCGTCGGCCATCTCGCCGGTGCCGGTTTCCGGATCTCCACCTCCGGTGCCAAGGAGCGCGAGGGCATCGTCCAGCGCCTCGACGTCGGTACGTCGGGCGTGATGGTCATCGCCAAGTCCGAGCACGCCTACTCCCTGCTCAAGAACGCGTTCCGGCAGCGGACCGTCGACAAGACCTACCACGCGCTCGTCCAGGGCCACCCCGACCCTCTCGTCGGCACGGTGGACGCGCCGATCGGCCGGCACCGGGGGGCCGACTACAAGTTCGCGGTCATGGACGACGGACGGGCCAGCGTCACCCACTACGAGACGCTCGAGGCGCACCGGTTCGCCAGCCTGCTGGAGGTGCACCTCGAGACCGGTCGCACCCACCAGATCCGGGTGCACATGTCGGCACTCAAGCACCCGTGCTGCGGCGACCTGACCTACGGCGCCGACCCCGTTCTCGCTCGGCGGCTCGGGCTCACCCGGCAGTGGCTGCACGCCGTACGCCTCGGGTTCGAGCACCCGGACTCCGGCGCCCACGTCGAGTACGAGTCGTCGTACCCCGACGACCTCGCGCAGGCGCTCGAGATCGTCCGTGCCAGCCACTGACGAAGCCCCTGACGTCGTCCTGCGTCCCGCCCGCACCGAGGACGCAGCGGCGGTCGCCGACGTCCACCTGGCGTCCCGCGCCGCGGCTGCGATGCCACCTCCGGTGCACACGGCGGCCGAGGTCCGCGACTGGCTCGCGCACCGTGTCGTCGAGGACGAGGTGTGGGTTGCCGAGGTCGACGATGAGGTCGTCGGCTACGCCCGGCTCACGCCGACCTGGCTCGACGACCTCTACGTCCGACCGGATGCGCAGCGCGACGGCGTCGGGTCCGCACTGCTCGACCTGGTCAAGGCGGTGCGACCGGAAGGGTTCGGGCTGTGGGTGTTCGAGACGAACACGTCCGCACGGGCGTTCTACGCCCGGCACGGACTGGTCGAGCGCGAGCACACGGACGGCTCGGCGAACGAGGAACGCGCCCCCGACCTCCGGATGGAGTGGTCGCCCCCGATCAGGTCGCGGTCTCCCAGAGGCCGATGAGGTTGCCCTCCGTGTCGGTGAAGTACGCCGCGAAGCCCATGTCGCCGACGGCCATCTTCTCGCCGGCCGCCGCGCCACCGGCCTCGGCGACCTTCGTCAGTGCCTCGTCGATGCTCGACACGTCGATGACCACGTTGGGGCCCTTGCCGGGGAACTGCTCGCTGCGCTCGAACATCCCGCCGTTGATGAACCCGGGCTCGCTGGGCCCCGTCTCCGGGTCGCTCGGACCGGTCATCACGATCGTGTAGCCCATCTCGGGCATCGGCATCAGCTGCCATCCGAACGTGTCGGCGTAGAACTTCCTCGCGCGGTCCCCGTCGTCGAACGGGATCTCGAAGTGGACGACCTTGCCGGACATTGTTCCTCCTGGTCGGGCGGCTGACGCAGGCACCGGGCGGCGCCGCTCCCGCCACTGTGACGCTCCGCCGGCGGGCCGGTCAACGGTCGTTCCGACGGGCACCTGGTCGCCTGGTCGAAGTGTCGGTGCGCCCTGTCATGATCGACCCGTCGGTCGCGTACTCTGTTGGCCTTCCCCCAGTGAGCCCTCGGACGCCGGTCCGGCCGCTGCCGCATCCTGTCGACGCATCCTGAGGAGCCGAGAGCACCACATGTCCGCAGCCGGGACCGGGGACTTCGCCCACCTGCACGTCCACACCGAGTACTCCATGCTCGACGGGGCGTCCCTGCTCGACGGGCTCTTCTCGCGCGTGCGCGACCTCGGGATGTCGTCGATCGCGATGACCGACCACGGCAACCTCCACGGTGCCTACGACTTCTGGTCCAAGGCCAGGAAGTACGGCGTCAAGCCGATCATCGGGATCGAGGCCTACCTCACGCCGCAGACCCATCGCTGCGAACGACGGAGGGTCCGCTGGGGCAAGGGCGGCAGCGCTGACGGGGCGGAGGAGGGCGGCAACGACGTCGCCGGCGGTGGCGCCTACACCCACATGACGATGTGGGCGGAGACCACCGAGGGCATGCACAACCTCTTCCGGCTCTCGTCGAAGTCGAGCCTCGAGGGCTACTACTACAAGCCCCGCGCCGACCGCGAGCTGCTGCAGACCTACGGCAAGGGCCTGATCGCCACCACCGGCTGCCCGTCCGGCGAGGTCCAGACCCGGCTCCGGCTGGGGCAGTACGACGAGGCGCGCCGCTCAGCCGGCCGAGTTCCAGGAGATCTTCGGCAAGGACAGCTTCTTCCTCGAGCTGATGGACCACGGGATCGACATCGAGAAGCGGGTCCGCGACGACCTGCTGCGGCTCGGCAAGGACCTCGGCATCCCGCCGGTCGCGACCAACGACTCCCACTACAACAACCCCGGCGACTCCGAGGCCCACGACGCCCTGATCTGTGTCGCGTCGGGCAAGCGGCTCGCCGACCCCAACCGGCTGAAGTTCGACGGCGGCGGCTACTACATCAAGTCGGCTGCCGAGATGCGCGAGCTGTGGGTCGATCGCTTCGACATGCGCGAGGCGTGCGACAACACGCTGCTGATCGCCGAGCGCTGCAACGTCGAGTTCACCGAGTCGACCGGCGGCTACATGGCGCGCGCCGACGTGCCCGCCGGTGAGACCGAGGAGAGCTGGTTCCGCAAGGAGGTCTGGCGTGGCATCGAGGCGCGCTACCCCGGCGACCGGCTGACCCAGGATGTCCGCGACCGGGTCGAGATGGAGCTCGGGGTCATCGGCGCCAAGGGCTACTGCGGCTACTACCTCGTGGTCGCCGACTTCATCGAATGGGCCAAGGACAACGGCATCCGGGTCGGCCCGGGCCGTGGCTCCGGAGCGGGCTCGATCGCGGCGTACGCCCTGCGGATCACCGACCTGTGCCCCCTCGAGCACGGCCTGATCTTCGAGCGGTTCCTCAACCCCGAGCGACCGTCGATGCCCGACTTCGACATCGACTTCGACGAGCGTCGGCGCACCGAGGTCATCCAGTACGTCTCGGAGAAGTACGGCAACGACCGGGTCGCCTACATCGCGACCTTCGGCCGGATCAAGGCCAAGCAGGCGATCAAGGACGCCGCGCGGGTGCTCGACCACGGCTTCGCGATCAGCGACCGGATCACCAAGGCCCTGCCGCCCGACATCATGGGCAAGGGCGTCCCGCTCAAGGAGCTCTTCAACGACCAGCACAAGCGGTACGGCGACGGCCAGGAGTTCCGGGCTCTCTACGAGCAGGACCCCGACGTCCGCACGATCTACAACACCGGGCTCGGCCTCGAGGGGCAGATCCGGCAGTGGGGTGTCCACGCGGCCGGCGTGATCATGTCCAGCGACGCCGCTGATCGACATCGTGCCGATCATGAAGCGCGAGCAGGACGGCGCGATCATCACCCAGTTCGACTACCCGATGTGCGAGTCGCTCGGGCTGGTCAAGATGGACTTCCTGGGGCTGCGCAACCTCACCGTCCTCGACGACGCCCTCGACAACATCCGGATCAACCGCGACGAGACGGTCGTGCTCGAGGACCTCCCGTTCGACGACCCGGCGACCTACGAGCTGCTGTCGGCGGGCGACACCCTCGGCGTGTTCCAGCTCGACGGTGGCCCGATGCGGGCCCTGCTGCGCAGCATGCGGCCCGACAAGTTCGACGACATCTCCGCCGTCGGCGCGCTCTACCGGCCCGGCCCGATGGGTGCGGACTCGCACAACAAGTACGCCCGCCGCAAGAACGGCCGGGAGCCGATCGACCCGATCCACCCCGAGCTCGCCGAGGCGCTGGAGCCGGTGCTGGGGGAGACCTACGGCCTGATCGTCTACCAGGAGCAGGTGATGGCGATCGCCCAGGTGCTGGCCGGCTTCACGCTCGGTCAGGCGGACAACCTGCGGCGCGCCATGGGCAAGAAGAAGAAGGAGGAGCTGGACAAGCAGTACGCCGGCTTCCAGGGCGGGATGCTCGAGCGCGGCTTCTCCCAGAAGGCGATCACCACGCTGTGGGAGATCCTGCTCCCGTTCTCCGACTACGCCTTCAACAAGGCGCACTCCGCGGCGTACGGCGTCGTCTCCTACTGGACGGCCTACCTCAAGGCCAACTACCCGGCCGAGTACATGGCCGCCCTGCTCACCTCGACCAAGGACGACAAGGACAAGTCGGCGATCTACCTCAACGAGTGCCGCCGGATGAAGATCCAGGTGCTCCCGCCCGACGTCAACGAGTCGCAGGCCAACTTCACCCCGGTCGGCAACGACATCCGGTTCGGCCTCACCGCGATCCGCAACGTCGGTCGCAACGTCGTCGACCAGGTGGTCGCGGCCCGCGCAGGAGAAGGGCCGGTTCGAGGACTTCGACGACTTCATGGGCAAGGTCCCCGCGCTGGTCTGCAACAAGCGGGTCATCGAGTCGCTGATCAAGGCCGGCGCCTTCGACGACCTCAAGCACAAGCGCCGCGCGCTCGTCGCGATCCACGAGACCGCGGTCGACCAGTACGTCGACATCAAGCGCAACGAGGCGATCGGCCAGGACTCGCTCTTCGCCGGCATGGACGACGCCGATGGCGGCAGCGGCTTCGGGGTCTCGGTGACGATCCCCGACATCGACGAGTGGGACAAGACCACCCTGCTCGGGCCACGAGCGCGACATGCTCGGGCTCTACGTCTCCGACCACCCGCTGCTCGGGCTCGAGCACGTGCTGTCCAACGGCACCGACTGCACGATCGGTCAGCTGGTGGTCGACGAGGAGCGCCCCGACGGCAGCGACGGTCACGGTGAGCGGCCTGGTCACCTCGGTGCAGCGCAAGATCACCAAGAAGGGCGACCCGTGGGCGATGGTCACCCTCGAGGACCTCGAGGGCGCCATCGAGGTGCTGCTCTTCCCGAGCTCCTACCAGCTGGCGAGCACCCTGCTGATGCCCGACGCGATCCTCACCGTGAAGGGACGGCTCTCGCGCAGCAAGGAGCAACCCGAGCTCCACGGGCAGGAGATCACCGTGCCCGACCTCGACCGCGCGACCGGAGACGGACCCGGTGGTGATCAGCCTGCCGTCGACCCGGTGCACGCCGCCGGTCGTGGCCCAGCTCAAGGACGTGCTCGCCTCCCATCCGGGACTCACCGAGGTGCGGTTGCGCCTGCTCACCCGTGATGCCACCAAGCTGATGAAGCTCGACGACCGGCTCCGGGTCGCGCCGAGCCAGGGGCTGTTCGCCGACCTCAAGCAGCTGCTCGGGCCGGGGTGCCTGTGATGCCCGAGTCAGTGTCCGAGCCGGTGTCCGAGCCGATGTCCGAGCCGATGTCCGAGGTGCTGCCGGAGCGCTCCGCCGGGGACGGCCGCCAGGCGCGGGTCTCGCGCCGCGACCTGGTCGGCGTCGGCGCGACAGTGCTGAGCGCGGTCGGCCTGGCGTTCCTCGGTGGCTGGCTGTGGTGGCAGTGGTGGGGGCCGGCGGACAAGGGACGGATCTTCGAGACCAGGGACGGCCCTCAGTGGTTCCCGATCCCGTTCGACCCGGGCGTGTCACACGTCTTCGCCGGCACGGCGGAATACTTCCTGATCGGCCTCGGCCTCGGGGCACTGCTGGGTGTGCTCGCCGGCGTGCTGTCCCGGAGCCGGGCGGTGCTGGGTCTCGGTGTGTTGGTCGTCGCGAGCGTTGGTGCCGCCCTGGTCATGCACTGGTTCGGGGTGTCGTTCAGCCCGCCCGACCCGCGGACACTGGTCGACTCGCACGAGATCGGCGATCGGCTGCCGGGGCACCTGGAGCTGAGCGGCTGGACGCCGTACCTCGCGTGGCCGATCGGTGCGCTCGCCGGGTTCACCGGGGTGATGCTGTCGCTCTCCGCGCTCGGCGGGGTCCGCGAGCAGTCGGGCGACCCGGACGCGTGGCTCCGCGCCGGCGCTCCGCCGCAGAGCTGAGGAGTCCTAGTTGGGTGACCAGCGCGTCCGGGCGACCTCGGTGGCCGGCAGCGAGGTGATCACGTTCATCGCCCGCAGCTCGGTGCGCAGCAGGTCGGTGACCAGTACGAGGCGCTCCTCGGCGTCGTCGGCCTCGAGCAGCTGCTGGCGCTCGGCCATCGGCAGGGGAGCGCAGGCGGCGAGGGTCCAGGAGAGGTAGGTCGGGTCGTCGGGCAGGCTTCCCGAGAACGGATCGGTGGCGATGTCCCTCAGCACCTGGCGGTAGGCGGTGAACGTCGCGCGCGCCTGCTCGACGAGCTCCGCCGGCACCGACACGTCCCGTTCGTGGACCTCGGCCACCTCGCCGACCGGGAACGGGCCGCTGGCGTCGAGCCGGTCGAGCCGGATCCGCTCACGGCCGACCGCGACCACGTCGAACGTGCCGTCCTCGTGGCTCTCGACGTCGGTCAGCTGGAGCAGGACGCCCACCCGGAACAGTGACTGGGCGCCGTGGTCGCCGACCTCGTAGCCCTCCCGGATCCCGACCGATCCGAACACCCGCTCCGCCGGGTCCTCGACCCGCAGCAGGTGGTGCACGAGGGCACGGTAGCGGTCCTCGAAGACCCGCAGCGGCACGCTCACGCCGGGATACAGCACCATGTTCAGCGGGAACATCGGCAGCCGGTCGGTCACGCTCCCGACCCTAGTGGGGACGCCTCGTCCTTTGTCCGTCTGGTGCCGCGGGTCGCCGTGCTGGGCCGGCGCAACCGTAGAATCGGCCCCATGTCCCTGATCCGTCGCATCGACCTGCGCGGGATCGACCCCGCCACGGTCGACTACCGCGCAGCAGTGCCCCGTGCCGACTTCGACGTCGAAGCAGCGGTGCCCGCGGTGCATGCGATCTGTGAGGACGTCCGGGCCCGCGGGCTGGACGCGGTGCGCGACTACGGCGAGCGGTTCGACGGCGTCCTCGTCGACGACATCCGGGTCGCACCCGCCGCGATGGACGCCGCGCTCGAGGCCCTCGACCCGGCGATCCGGGCGGGCCTGGACGAGTCGATCCGGCGGCTCCGCGAGACCTGCGCCAACGAGCTCGAGACCGACACGGTGACCGACCTCGGCCCGGGCGCCCGGGTCATCCACAGGATGGTCCCCGTCAGCCGGGTCGGCCTCTACGTCCCGGGCGGCCTCGCGCCCCTGGTGTCGAGCGTGCTCATGAACGTCGTGCCCGCCCAGGTCGCCGGCGTCGGCTCGATCGCGCTGGCGAGCCCTCCGCAGAAGGAGTTCGGTGGGCAGATCCACCCCACGATCCTGGCCGCGTGCGCGCTGCTCGGCGTCGAGGAGGTGTACGCCGTGGGCGGCGCCCAGGCGATCGCGATGTTCGCCTACGGGCTTGCCGGCGACGAGTCGACGGACCGCGTCGAGCGGGTCGACCTCGTCACCGGTCCCGGCAACATCTACGTCGTCACCGCGAAGCGGATCCTCAAGGGTCAGATCGGCATCGACTCCGAGGCGGGCCCGACCGAGATCGCCATCCTCGCCGACGACACCGCGGACGCGGCGTACGTCGCCGCCGACCTGATCAGCCAGGCCGAGCACGACCCGCTGGCCGCGTCCGTCCTCGTGACCACCTCCGAGGCGCTCGCCGACGACGTCGACGCCGAGCTGGACAAGCAGATCGCCGCGACCAAGCACGTCGAGCGGATCAACACCGCGCTGAGCGGCAAGCAGTCCGGGATCGTCCTGGTCTCCGACCTGGAGCAGGGGCTCGAGGTGGTCGATGCCTACGCCGCCGAGCACCTCGAGATCCACACCGAGGACGCGGCGTCGTACGCCGCCCGGGTGCGCAACGCCGGCGCGATCTTCGTCGGCCCCTACGCCCCGGTCAGCCTCGGCGACTACGCCGCGGGCTCCAACCACGTGCTGCCGACGGGCGGCTGCGCGTGCCACTCCTCAGGTCTCTCCGTGCGCGCGTTCATCAAGTCGGTGCACGTCATCGACTACTCCCGCGAGGGGCTGGCCGACGTCGCCGACCACGTCGTGACCCTGGCCGAGGCGGAGGACCTGCCCGGCCACGGCGCCGCGATCACGGTGCGGTTCGCTCCGGGGTCGGCCCCTGGGTCGACCCCCAGGTCGGCAGAGTGAGCTGGCCGCCGCTCCGCGACGAGCTCCGCGGCATCGAGCCGTACGGCGCCCCGCAGCTGGACGTGCCGGTCCAGCTCAACGTCAACGAGAACCCCTACGGTCCGTCCGCGGACTGCGTCGCCGACATCGCCTCGTCGGTGGCGGCCGCCGCCGCCACGCTCAACCGCTACCCCGACCGCGAGTTCGTCGCGCTGCGGGAGGCGCTCGCGGCGTACCTCTGCGCCGACGTGCCCGCCGCGCCGGTCACCCACGAGATGATCTGGGCCGCCAACGGCTCCAACGAGGTGATGCTGCAGCTGCTGCAGGCCTTCGGGGGTCCCGGGCGCACGGCGGTGAGCTTCGCGCCGACGTACTCGATGTATCCCGAGTACGCCCGCGACACCAACACCACCTGGATCGCCGGGCGCCGGGAGAGCGACTTCGCGCTCGACCTCGACCACGCGCGCGAGCTCGTGGCCGAGCACCGGCCGAGCGTCGTGCTGCTGCCGAGCCCCAACAACCCGACCGGCACCGCGCTGCCGCCGGACGCAGTGACGGCGCTCTGCGAGGCGGTCGGAGACTCTGCCCGATCAGGGGGAGGGATCGTCGTCGTCGACGAGGCGTACGGCGAGTTCCGCCGCGCAGGCACCCCGAGCGCGCTGGAGCTGCTCCCGCAGCACCGCAACCTCGTCGTCACCCGCACCATGAGCAAGGCGTTCGCGGCCGCGGGCCTGCGGCTCGGCTACCTCGCCGCCGACCCGGCGATCTGCGACGCGATCCGCGTGGTCCGGCTGCCCTACCACCTCTCGGCCGTGACGCAGGCGACGGCGCTGGCCGCGCTGCGGCACGCGCCCGAGCTGCTCGGCAAGGTCGACGAGCTGCGCGTGGAGAGGGACCGCACCGTCGCCTGGCTGCGCGAGCAGGGTCTCGACGTCGCCGACAGCGACGCCAATTTCTGTTTGTTCGGCACCTTCGGGGATCGTCATGCTGTCTGGCAGGGGCTGCTGGACAGGGGTGTGCTGATCCGGGAGACCGGCCCCGACGGCTGGCTGCGGTTGTCGATCGGGACCCCTGCGGAGATGGCGGCGTTCCAGGACGCCCTGATGCACGTGATGAAGGAGATGGCATGACCGGCGCCCGTACCGCCCGCATCGAGCGGCAGACCAGCGAGTCCAAGGTGCTCGTCGAGGTCGACCTCGACGGCAGCGGCCGCCACGACGTCTCGACCGGCGTCGGGTTCTACGACCACATGCTGATCTCGTTCGCGCGCCACTCGCTGGTCGATCTGACGGTCCGCACCGAGGGCGACACCCACATCGACGCCCACCACACGGTGGAGGACACCGCGATCGTGCTCGGCCAGGCGCTGCGCGAGGCGCTCGGCGACAAGGTCGGCATCCGCCGCTTCGGCGACGCCACGGTGCCGCTGGACGAGGCGCTGGTGCAGGCCGTGGTCGACGTCTCCGGTCGGCCCTACTGCGTGCAGACCGGCGAGCCCGAGGGCCAGCAGTACGTCGCGCTCGGCGGCGGCGCGCACGGGACGCCGTACCTCGGATCGCTGACCCGCCACGTCTTCGAGACGATCGCCTTCCACGCGCACCTCGCCCTGCACGTGCGGGTTCTCGCCGGCCGCGAGCCGCACCACATCGTGGAGACGCAGTTCAAGGCGTTCGCGCGGGCCTTCCGCGACGCGATCGCGATCGACCCCCGCGAGACCGGGATCCCGTCGACGAAGGGCGCGCTGTAGGCGTGACCACTGAGCGACCCAGCGTCGTGGTCCTCGACTACGGCTCGGGCAACCTGCGCTCGGCCGTGCGTGCGATGGAACGGGCCGGCGCCGAGGTGACACTGACCGGTGACGCGGACGCCGCGCTCGCCGCCGACGGACTCGTGGTGCCCGGCGTCGGCGCGTTCGAGGCGTGCATCACCGGGCTGCGCGCGATCCGCGGCGATCGGATCGTCGCCCGCCGCCTCTCCGGCGGCCGCCCGGTGCTGGGCATCTGTGTCGGCATGCAGGTGCTCTTCGAGCGCGGCATCGAGCACGGCGTCGAGAGCGAGGGATGCGGCGAGTGGCCCGGCACGGTCGAGCGGCTGCAGGCGCCGGTGGTCCCGCACATGGGGTGGAACACGGTCGACGTACCCGAGGGCTCGCGGTTGTTCGCCGGCGTCGAGGGGGAGCGGTTCTACTTCGTGCACTCGTACGGCGTCCGCGACTGGACCCTGGTCACCAACGACCGGACGCCCGACCCCTACCAGCCGCGGGTGACCTGGTCGGAGACCGGGCCGGATCCCGAGCTGGGTGACCGGTTCGTCGCCGCCGTCGAGAACGGCCCGCTGTGCGCGACCCAGTTCCACCCCGAGAAGTCCGGCGACGCCGGCGCCCGGCTGCTGCGCAACTGGGTGGAATCCCTCTAGCTCGGGGAACAACGGGCAACATCGGGGATCACCCCGATGCGGACGCGGACATGTCCGCCTACGGTGGCCCGGTGGCCGACCTCGACATGAACCAGATCATCCACGCCGCCGTGCGCCGCGACCTCGCGCGCACCGAGACCGCGCTGCGCGCGATGCGGGACGGGGACGCCGGTCGCGCAGCCGCGCTGCAGCGCGCCTGGACCGTGCTGTGGCGCCAGCTGCACCACCACCACGAGCTCGAGGACGCTCTCGTGTGGCCGTACCTGCGCTCGTTGGAGGTCCTCGACCCGTTCGACATCGACCAGATGGAGGCCGAGCACGCGGCGATGGCGAAGGCCTGCCGCGACGCGACGGTGGCGATCGACGCGGTAGCGGCGGATCCGTCGACGGCCCGGGCGTCCGTCGCCGCGGACGCGGTCGCGGTCGCGGCCCGGGTGACCGAGGGCCACCTGCTGCACGAGGAGAAGGCGATCACCCCGGTGATCAACGAGCGGTCGCACACGCCGGAGTGGAAGGCCGTCGAGGCGCAGATGCGCAAGGGCAGCCCGTTCCACGCCGGCGAGCTGTTCGCGTGGATCCAGGACGGCGCCGACCCCGAGGTGACCACCGCACTGAAGTCCACGATCCCGGCGCCGGTCGTGATGATCCTGAGCCGGGTGTTCGGCTTCTCGTATCACCGCAAGGTCGCGCCGGTCTGGCGCTGACCGGGGTTCATTACGATTCGGGCGTGAGCGCCTACCTCGAACTCCTTCCCGCCGTCGACATCAAGGGTGGCCAGGCCGTCCAGCTCGTGCAGGGAGTCGACGGCTCCGAGAAGCGCTTCGGCGACCCGATCGAGGCGGCGCTGCGCTGGCAGGACGCAGGCGCCGAGTGGCTGCACCTGGTCGACCTCGACGCCGCCTTCGGGCACGGCGAGAACCGCGCGCTGCAGGCCGAGATCGTCGGCAAGCTGGACATCAAGGTCGAGATGAGCGGCGGGATCCGCGACGACGAGTCGCTGGAGGCCGCGATGGCGACGGGCTGCCGTCGCGTCAACATCGGTACGGCGGCGCTCGAGCAGCCCGAGTGGTGTGCGCGCGCGATCGCGACGTACGGCGACCGCGTCGCCATCGGCCTCGACGTGCGCGGCACCACGCTGGCCGCCCGCGGCTGGACCCGCGACGGCGGCGACCTCCACGAGACCCTGGCCCGGCTCGACGCCGAGGGGTGCGCGCGCTACGTCGTCACCGACGTCAACAAGGACGGCATGCTCCAGGGCCCCAACCTCGACCTGCTGCGCGACGTCTGCTCCCGCACCGACCGCCCCGTGGTCGCCTCGGGTGGCGTGACGACGCTCGACGACATCCGGGCGCTGATGGACCTGGTCCCGATCGGCGTCGAGGGCGCGATCGCCGGGACCGCCCTCTACGAGGGTCGGTTCACCATCGAGGAGGCGCTCGCGCTGACGAAGGGCACAGCATGAGTCTCGCGGTCCGGGTCATCCCGTGCCTCGACGTCGACGCGGGGCGTGTGGTCAAGGGCATCAACTTCAAGGAGCTCCGCGACGCCGGTGATCCGGTGGAGCTCGCCCGGGCGTACGACGCCGAGGGCGCCGACGAGCTGACGTTCCTCGACATCTCGGCCTCCCACGAGGGCCGGGCGACGACGATGGAGATCGTCTCGGCCACCGCCGAGCAGGTTTTCATCCCGCTCACCGTCGGCGGGGGAGTGTCCTCCGTCGACGACGTCGACCGGCTGCTGCGCGCCGGTGCCGACAAGGTCGCGGTCAACACCGCCGCCATCCAGCGCCCCGAGCTCATCGCCGAGATCGCAGGCCGGTTCGGCAACCAGGTGCTGGTGCTCTCGGTCGACGCGCGCCGGGTGACCGGCGAGACCCGGACCGACTCCGGCTTCGAGGTCACGACCCACGGCGGCCGGAAGTCGGCGGGCATCGACGCCATCGAGTGGGCGGCCAGGGCCGCCGAGCTCGGCGCCGGCGAGATCCTGCTCAACGCGATGGACGCCGACGGCACCACCGACGGCTTCGACATCGAGCTGATCAAGGCGGTCCGGCGCGAGGTCTCGATCCCCGTGATCGCCTCTGGCGGCGCCGGCGCCGTCGAGCACTTCCCGCCCGCGGTCGAGGCGGGCGCGGACGCCGTACTCGCCGCCACCGTCTTCCACTTCGGCACGCTGCGGATCTCCGAGGTCAAGGACGCCCTCGCCGGCGCCGGGCACGCTGTGCGCTGACGGCATCGGCGATGAATGTCGGCGTGCGGTTCCGTCCAGCCACCGAGGCCGATCTCGAGGGGCTACGTGTCCTGGTCCCTGCCTCGTCAAGTCCGCTGCGGGCGCGGCTGATCGGATAGCGCGAGCGCCTGCTCCATCGAGCGAACGTGCTGGTTCAGCTCTTGCGGCGGATGCGGAGGTCGCCGTTGGGGAGCTGTTGGTGGATGAAGCGTTGGTCGTGGACGCGGTGGTGGTGGAACGGACACAACAAGACGCCGTCGGCGAGGTTGGTGTTGCCGCCCTCGACCCACCGTTTCAGATGATGCGCCTCGCACCACGTCGCCGGATGGATACACCCCTCGGCGCGGCAGTGCTGGTCGCGCAGCCGCATCGCTTTGCGTTGGGCCCTGTTGAAGAGTCGTTTCGCCCGACCCAGGTCCAAAGGCTGGCTCTCACCGTCCAGGACGACCGGGAGGATGGTCGCGGTGCAGGCCAGTCGGCGGGCCTCGGCCGCGGAGATCTCGGTCCGCTGGTGCCGTTGATGGTGGAGCCGATGATCCCGGCGGCGGCGAGGTCCCTGCGCAGGTCCTCGAGGCTGATGGTGACCATGATCGTGGTCGCGTCCCCGCCGTGGGCGGGGAGCCTGGTGGGGTCCAGGTGCTCCAGCAGTGCGGAGAAGGCCTGGCCGAGACGGCGGTGGTAGGGGATCTGGTCCTCCTCACCGGGCAGCCGCAGCCCACCCATGCCCACCCAACCCGTCGGATCCGGTGTCCTCGGTGCCGGTGCCGGTGCTGGTGTCCTCACTGCCGGTGCGGGGTGAGGTGAACGCCTCGAGATAAGTCTTGAGCCGGTCGGCCTCGGCGTCGGGGCCGGTGATGGTGGTCCGGGTACGGCCGTCGCCGAGCCGCTTCTGCCGGACCGAGGCGGTCTCGCGGGCGCGTTGTTCCTCGCGTTCAAGGGCCTTGGCGAGCTCGGCCTCGGCGATCTCGGGGGCGATCACCTCGAGGATCCGCCGACCCAGGCGGCGCAGCTCCTCGGGCCCGAACTCGGCCGCGTACCCGACCAGCCGCTCCTCCGCCGAGGCGACCAGACCGGGGTCGAGGTCGGCCGGCAGGTCCTCCAGGGCGGCGGCGATCACCCGAGCCTGGTCGGGGTTGACCTCGCCCTCGCGCATCCCGGCCGCGAGTCGGCCCCAGCGCCGGTCCAGTGCTTGTGCGAGCCGCTGATCCGCGCGGGCGGCACGGCTATCGGTGCGGAGCCGGTGGGAGATCCAGGTCCCGATGTCCCGGTGCCCGTCGCGTTCGGCGAGGGGTTCGCCGGCGGCGAGGAGGCGGTACTCCAGCTCGGCCAACTGCGACCTCGACCGCACCCACCTCGGCCAGTGCCGTGGCGAGCTGGTCGGGGGACATGAACGTGGCCTGGACGTCCGCGACATCCTTCAACGCCGCCCGGATGCTCTCGGTCGCGGTCTGCACCGGGTGGACGGTCGGCGTACCCCACGTCGTACTCATCGGCTTCCCACCTCCAGCGGCCATGACAGACAACACGGACATCACACGTGTCGCCCCGCCGGAGGCACCCACCACGGGGCGCTATTACGAAACCGATTGCGAAGCTCGACCGTCCGGCTCCTCCCCCAGCAGGGGCTCCACCTCGCGGTCTACAACCATTCTACGTGGGTTCGAACACATGTTCAAGTAGGATGGTTGGGTGCAGTGAGGGATTTCTGGATCTCCCCGTTGTCCTCCCCCTCGACTTCGCCCTTGCCTTGCCGTGCTCGGGGAGCCCTGATCGCCACTCGAGTGCATGGGTCAGCTGATCCATGCACTCGAGTGGCCGACGATTACGTCCCACTGCTGCGCCATGCGGCGCGTGGGCCGAGCCAGACGGCCGGCGTTCTCCTCGCGGCGGTCCAGCTGGCCCTCGACGATCGGCGCCGTGGACATCTCGTGCCGTGGACACTGGTGCCGGAGGCGGCTGTTCTCCAGCCGGAACGACGAAGAGCTCGTTTGGCCCGCCGCGCTCAGGGCAGACGAGTCCTCATCGGCCCGCCGTCACGATGCCGGCCGTTCGAGCACGGAGAGGCGAGATGAGCGACAACTACGAGGTCTACCGCGCACCGGGCAACGATCCCGCGGCCCAGCCGACGGTCGAGCCAGGGTCGAACGAGGAACAGGCCCCCTGGCAGGTGCTCGTCGAGTACTCCAACGGCGGGCAGCTCAAGCCGCCGACCGTCGTGAATGTCTTCCGGAGGACCTACGCCACGCGCGCCGAGGCACTCGCCGCCGCACAGAAGAAGGCATTCAGCTTCGACCCGCCGGACCCGCTGTCGCCGAAGGGGCGCGCGGTCTTCAAGGACGGCTCCGAAGGCTTCCTGACGGTGGTGCGTGGCGCGATGTCGACGTTCCACTTCAGCACCCGGATCGTCCAGCTCCTCGCCAGCGACTGACCGCGCTTCCGTCGTACGCCGTCGCAGACTCCCGCCCTCCTGACCGGGCTCCTCGCGTTGCGACGCCCGAGCGACCCCGGGAATAGCCTGCGCCGTGCCCCGGGTTGGCCCGGGGACACGTTGGGGACACACGTTGGGACGCACGAACGAGCAGGGGACCGGGTGACGGACGAGCAGGGGAGCGATGCGCGATCGACGGCGTCGACGGGCGCGGGGTTCGCCGTACTCTGGGTCGCGATCAAGCGTGAGCCCTGGATCTTCGCCCTCTCGACGGTCGGCAGCCTCCTCTTCGGCGCACTGACGGTGGCCGACGCCTGGGTGCTCGGCTGGTCCACCGACCACGTCGTGCTGCCGGCGTTCCGGGACGGGGAGGTCGGCGCCGGCCTGCTGTGGGCGGTCCTGGCGCTCTTCGTGGGAGTCGCGATCCTGCGCGCGGTGGGCATCGTCGCGCGACGGCTGGGCGCGGGCGTCATGCAGTACCGCATGCAGGCACGCACCCGCCGCGCCGTGACGCGGCAGTACCTCACGCTGCCCATGTCGTGGCACCAGCGGCACCCGACGGGTGAGCTGCTGTCCAACGCCAACTCCGACGTCGAGGCCGCCTGGGGGCCGATCGCTCCGCTGCCGATGGCCGTCGGCACCGTGGCGATGATGGTGATCGCGGTCGTCCAGATGTTGCTAGCCGACCTCGTGCTCGCGATCGTCGGCCTGCTCGTCTTCCCGCTCGTCATCGTGACCAATGTCGTCTACCAACACCTCGCCCAGGGCTGGGCGACGCGGGCCCAGCAGCTGCGCGCCGAGCTCAGCGAGATCGCGCACGAGTCGTTCGACGGCGCGATGGTCGTCAAGACCCTCGGGCGTGAGCCGCAGGAGACCGAGCGGTTCCGGGTCAAGGCCCACGAGCTCCGCGAGACCAACATCCGGGTCGGCCGGATCCGTGCGGCGTTCGACCCGACGCTGGCCGCGCTGCCCAACCTGGCCGTCCTGGTCGTGCTCGTCGTCGGCGTGCACCGCGTCATCGGCGGCGCGACCGTGGCCGGCGACGTGGTGACCGTGGCCTACCTGCTCACCGTCGTGTCGTTCCCGATCCGCTCGATCGGCTGGCTGCTCGGCGAGTTCCCGCGCAGCGTCGTCGGCTTCCGGCGGGTGCAGGCGGTGCTGCGCGCCTCCGGCGCGATGGAGTACGGCGCCGCACGGGCCCCCGTGATGGCCGGCGGCGCCCGGCTCGAGGTCGACGGGATCGGCTACGGCTACCAGCCCGACCGGCCCCTGCTCCGCGACCTCTCCTTCACGGTCGATCCCGGTCGCACGGTGGCTCTCGTCGGTGCCACCGCGTCCGGCAAGAGCACCCTCACCACGCTGCTGACCCGGCTCGTCGACGTCGACCGCGGCGGGATCCGCGTCGACGGCGTCGACGTACGGGACCTGGCGAAGGGCCAGCTCGCCGAGGTGCTGTCCGTCGTACCCCAGACCGCCTTCCTCTTCGACGACACCGTCCGCGGCAACGTCACCCTCGGCGCCGACGTCCCTGACGACGACGTCTGGGCGGCGCTGCGGATCGCGCAGGCCGACGGCTTCGTCGCTGCCCTGCCCGACGGCCTCGACACCCGGCTGGGGGAGCGCGGCACGTCCCTGTCGGGCGGCCAGCGGCAGCGGATCTCCCTCGCCCGTGCGCTGGTACGGCGCCCGCGGATCCTCCTCCTCGACGACGCCACCTCGGCCGTCGACCCCGAGGTGGAGGCACGGATCCTCGCCGGACTCAAGGGCCTCGACAGGACCGACGAGTCCGGCGCGACCCTGCTGGTGGTCGCCTACCGCAAGGCGACGATCTCGCTCGCCGACGAGGTCCTCTTCCTCGCCGGCGGCCGGATCGTCGACCGCGGCACGCACGCCGACCTCGTCGCTCGCAACGACGACTACGCGCGGCTCGTCAACGCCTACGAGACCGAGCAGGTGGCCCCATGACGGCGGGCAACGTGAGCGGCACGCGGATGGACACCGGTGAGTCCCTCGGCGGCTGGGAGACCATCCGCCGCGGCATCCACCACTCGCCCGAGCTGAGCGACGGCATCGGCCGCACGCTCGCGCTGGCCGTGCTGGCGTCGGTCGGACAGGTGATCGTGCCGATCGCCGTGCAGCAGACGATCGACCACGGGCTCCGCGGTCCGGACGGACCCGACGTCGCGTACACGACGTGGCTCGCCGTCGCAGCGGGTCTCGCGATCGCGTTGACCAGCTGGGCGTCGTACGCCATGACGGCGCGGCTCTTCTCGACCTCCGAGCGGGGCCTCGCCACGCTGCGGGTCAAGGCCTTCCGCCACGTCCACGACCTGCCGCTGCTGACCCAGAACAGCGAGCGCCGGGGCGCGCTGGTCTCGCGGGTCACCAGCGACGTCGACCAGGTCAGCCAGTTCCTCGTGTTCGGCGGCCTGCTGTTCGTGGTCAGCATCGGCCAGGTCCTCGTCGCGACGGTGGTGATGGTCTTCTACAGCTGGCAGCTCGCGCTGGTGGTCTGGACCTGCTTCGCGCCGCTCTTCTTGTCGCTGCGCTACTTCCAGCGCAAGCTGTCGGCCGCCTACGGCACCGTACGGCGCCAGGTCGGCGCCCTGCTGTCGGCGATCTCCGAGCCCGTGGTCGGTGCCGCGGTCGTGCGGTCGTACGCCGTCGAGGACCGCACCCAGGAGCGGATCGACCGTGCCGTCGCGGCCCACCAGGCGGCGAGCACGCGCGCCCAGGGGTTCACCGCGTTCTCCTTCTCGCTCGGCGGCATCTCGGCCGGGCTGGCCAACGCCGGCGTGCTGATCGTCGGGATCTGGCTCGGGCAGGGCTACCTGTGGGGCGGCGACATCACCGCGGGCGAGGTGCTGGCCTTCGCGTTCCTCGTCACCCTCTTCGTCGGGCCCGTGCAGCTGGGCACCCAGATCCTCACCGACGCCCAGAACGCGATCGCCGGCTGGCGCCGGGTCCTCGGGATCCTCGACACCCCGGCCGACCTGGTCGACCCCGGCCCGGACGGCCGGACGCTGCCGGACACCGCCGTCGACGTGCGGTTCGACGACGTCGGGTTCGCCTACCCGGGCGGGCCGCCGGTCCTGACCGACATCGACCTCGAGATCGCCGCCGGCCGCCGGGTCGCCGTCGTCGGCGAGACCGGCTCCGGCAAGTCCACGCTCGCCAAGCTGCTCACCCGGCTGATGGACCCGACCAGCGGCCGGGTGCTCCTCGACGGCATCGACCTGCGGGAGGTCGCCGAGTCCTCGCTGCGCTCCGGCGTCGTACTGGTCCCGCAGGAGGGCTTCCTCTTCGACGACACGCTTGCGGCCAACGTGCGCTACGGCCGGCTCGACGCGTCCGATCCCGACATCCGCGCCGCGGCCGACGAGCTCGGCCTCGGTGACTGGCTCGGCGGGCTCCCCGACGGGCTGGCCACGCGGGTGGGGCAGCGCGGCGAGTCGCTTTCGGCGGGGGAGCGGCAGCTGGTGGCGCTGCTGCGGGCCCAGCTCGCCGACCCCGACCTGCTCGTCCTCGACGAGGCCACCAGCGCGGTCGACCCCGAGCTCGAGATGCGCATCGGCCGCGCCCTCGACCGGCTGATGTCCGGCCGTACGTCGGTCACCATCGCGCACCGGCTCTCGACCGCCGAGGCCGCCGACGAGGTGGTCGTCGTCGACCGCGGCCGGATCGTCCAGCGCGGCCCGCACGCCGACCTGGTGCGTGAGGAGGGCAGCGTCTACGCGGGCCTCCACGCGTCGTGGGCCAGTCAGCACGGATGACGGGCAGCACGGATAATGGGACGGTGACCTCCGACCTCGACCCCACGATCGCGGCGCGGCTGACCCGCACCGCCGACGGCCTGCTGCCCGCGATCGTCCAGCAGCACGACACCGGCGAGGTGCTCATGCTGGCGTGGATGGACGACGAGGCGCTCCACCGCACGCTGACGAGCGGACGGGCGACGTACTGGAGCAGGTCGCGGCAGGAGTACTGGGTCAAGGGCGAGACCTCCGGCAACCCGCAGCACGTCAAGGAGGTCCGGCTCGACTGCGACGGCGACACGCTGCTGGTCGCGGTCGACCAGGTCGGCGTCGCCTGCCACACGGGTGCGCGGACCTGCTTCGACGACGGGTTGATCAGTGGCTGAAGCCACGACCGACGACAGGACGCGGGTGCGCCGCACCTTCGCGCCCGTCGTCCTCGTCGGCCTCGCGGCGACCGGCCTGACGGCGGTCGCCGGGCACAAGACCATGCTGCGCGTCTCGTCCGACGGGCTCGAGAAGCTCGGCCTGGGTCCGTTGACCGACGGGCGCTACGCCGACCTCAACAGCGCCGAGTTCCCGCTCGCGGGCGCGCTCGCGCTGGTGGCCCTCGCTGCCTGGGGAGTCGTGCTGGTCGCCCGTGGCCGGGTACGCCGCCTCGTCGCCGCGCTGGCGACACTGGCCGCGACCGGCGTCCTCGCCGTCGTGGTCTTCGGCGGGTTCGTCGAGGACCAGGAGTTCGCCACCGACTTCGCGTCGACGATCGGCGCGACGAGCATGGTCGGCGACCTGATCGAGGTCGAACGCACCGGCTGGTTCTGGGCGGCGCTGCTCGGGTCGGTGGTGGCCGTCGCGGCAGGCGTGGCGGCGTACCTCTTCGCGCCCTCGTGGCCCGAGATGGGCAGTCGGTACGACGCCCCGAGCGCCGCTCCGACGGCCGACGCAGGTGACAGCACTCCCGCCGAGAACCGCTCGAGCATCGACCTCTGGAAGCAGCTCGACGAGGGCGACGACCCGACGGCGTAGGCCCGGTCGGCCCACTCGTCGGCCCACTCGTCAGGCCACTTGTCAGCCCCGTTCGTGCACGACCCGGCCACCCGCCACCGTGAGCTCCACGCTCGCCGAGCCGATGGGTTCGTGGTTCGCGAACAGGTCGCGGTCGAGCACCGCGAGGTCGGCGCGACGCCCCGGCGCCAGGACACCGGCCTCGTCGTCGTGGTTGACGAACGCCGAGCCGGCCGTGAACGCGGACAGAGCGACCTCGAGGGGGAGGGCCTGCTCGGGGAGGAACGGTGCGTTGTCGCGGTTCTCCGGGTCGATCCTGGTGACCGCGACCTCGATCTCCTCGAGCGGGTCGGCCGTCGACACCGACCAGTCGCTCCCCATCGCGAGCCGCGCGCCGGTGCGGACGAGGTCGGCGAAGGGGTACTGCCGGTCGGAGCGGTCGCGCCCCAGGAACGGGATCGTGAGCTCCTCCATCTGCGGGTCCTTCTGCGCCCAGTAGGCCTGGCAGTTGGCGACCACGCCCAGCTCGGCGAAGCGGGGCACGTCCTCGGGGTCGATGAGCTGGATGTGCGCGATGTGATGGCGGTTGTCGCCTCCGCCGTTCGCGCGCCGGGCCGCCTCGATCGCGTCGAGCCCGTTGCGCACCGCGCGGTCTCCGATGGCGTGCAGGTGCACCTGGAAACCGTGCCGGTCCAGCTGGGTGATCGCCGCCTCCAGGAGGTCCTGCTCGACGTAGGACAGCCCGTGGTTGTCGGTGTGCCCGCCGCAGCCGTCGCAGTAGGGCTCGAGCAGCGCACCGGTGTGGTTCTCGAGCACGCCGTCGGTCATGATCTTGACCGTCGTCGGGTGGAAGTTGCCGACGCCGAGCTCTCGGTGGGTCAGGAACTCGTCGATCTGGTCCAGCTCGCGGTGCCGGTCCCACCACAGGGCGCCGACGACCCGGGCGGTGAGGTCGCCGGAGCCGGCGAGGGAGCGGTACGCCGCGTGCTGGTCGGGCGTGACCCACGCGTCCTGCCAGCCGGTGATGCCGAGGGAGTGCAGGTGGCGCTGGCCCTCGAGGATCGCCGCCTCCCAGTCCGCGCGGGTGGGCAGCGGCAGCACGCGGTCGGAGAAGGAGTACGCCGCACCCTCGTGCAGCATGCCCGTCGGCTCACCGGTGACCGGGTCGCGCTCGATCCGCCCGTCGGACGGATCCGCGGTGTGCCTGGTGATGCCGGCGATCTCGAGTGCCTTCGAGTTCGCCCAGGCGCCGTGCACGTCGCGGTTGAAGAGGAACACCGGCCGGTCCGGGAGGATCGCGTCCAGGTCGTCCTTGTGGGGCATGCCGCCGGGGAAGTGCTCCATCGACCAGCCGCCGCCGATGATCCACTCCTCGGCGGGGTTCGCTGCGGCGTACTCGGCGATCCGCTCGAGGCAGGCCTGCCGGCCCTCGGTGTCGTTGAGCCACACGTGCAGCCGGTTGCGGCCGGCGATGGCGGGGTGGACGTGGGCGTCCTGGAAGCCGGGTACGACGAGCGAGCCCGGTGCGTGGTGCACCCGCGTGTGCCGGCCGACCATCGCGGTGGCCGCCTCGCCGATCGCGGCGATCTGGTCTCCGCGCACCGCGATCGCGTCGGTCCAGGGCTGGGTCGGGTCGCCGGTCCACACCCGGGCGCCGGTGATGACGAGTTCAGCGGACACGGTCCGAGGAGACACATTTCGATCAAGCACCGTCAGAGGAGACCACGTGCAGGAACGTTCCGGCAAGGGTTTTCCTCGACTAGTGTCGGACCGTGATGAGGACATCAGGCGGGGCGAGCGGCCGGACCGGCGGCCGGGTCAGCATCCGTGACGTCGCGCGCGAGGCAGGGGTGTCCACGACGACGGTGTCCGACGCCCTCGGCGGGACCGGTCGGCTGGCCCCGGCCACCCGCGACCGGGTCACGAAGGTCGCCGCCGAGCTCGGGTACGCCGCCCACCCGGGCGCCCGGTGGCTGCGGCAGGGCCGCACCGGTGCGATCGGGCTCTCCATCCCGGACCGGGGCATCCGGCTGGACTACTACATGCGGCTCGCCCTCGGTGCCGCCGACGAGGCGTTCTCCCACGGGCTCGCGCTCACCCTGGTGCCGGGCTCGTCGGCCGGCGGAGGGCTGTCGCTGCCGCTCGACGGCATCGTGATCGCCGACCCGGAGCTCGACTCGCCCACGCGGGAGCAACTGTCCGGTTCCGGCCTCCCGGTGGTCACGTGCGAACGCGACATCACCGCGGGTGCCGACCACGCCGGCCGGGCTGAGGGCGACCACGTCGCCGGCGTCCAGGTCCTGCTCGACCACCTCCACGGTCAGGGGGCTCGGCGGATCGCCGTGCTGGCGCCGTACGAGACGACGTCGTTCGCTGTCGACGTCCGCGCCGGGCACGCGGACTGGTGCGCGCGCCACGACCTCCCGGTGCTGCGGCACGACGTCCCGCTCGCCGCGACGGCCACCGAGGTCCGCGAGGCCGTCACCGCGGCGCTCGCCGAGACCCCGCGGCCCGACGCCGTCGTCGTCGTCCCCGACGGCTGCCTGGCCCCGTGCGTGAACGCGCTGGGCGAGGCCGGAGTGGCCTACCCCCGCGACCTGCTGCTGGCGTCGTACGTCGACAGCCCCGCGATCGCCGCGCTGCCGGTTCCCGTGACCGCGATGGACCTGGCGCCCGCGGACATGGGGCGGGCGGCGGTCCGGCTGCTGGCCGAGCTGGTCGCGGGCGAGCGGCAACCCGGCGCCGTCGACCGGCTGCCGGTGACCCTGCACGTCCGGGCCAGCACACTGCCCGGAGAAGGGGCCTGACGCACCCCGATCCGGGACACGGTGCGCGTGCGGGCGCCGTACCTCCTAGAATCGCTCTCGATCCACCTGCACCGACCCACAGCCCGAGGAGCACGCCGCATGTCCGACAACCACGGCAACACCCCCGCCGCCTGGACCGCCGTCCTCGTGGCCCTGGTCGGCTTCGTCGTCGGGGGCGTGGGCCTGATGCTCAGCCCCGTCAGCATGCCGATCTTCTGGATCGGCGCGGCGATCGTCGTGATCGCCGGTGTGCTCTTCGTCGCGATGGACAAGATGGGGATGCACACGTCCGGTCACTGACCGCAGGAGGAGACGCGATGAGCCTGGACCAGGATCACGCCCGGCGCGACACCGACCTCGTCGGCGACGCCGGGGTCGCGCCCTCCGAGTCCCGCTGGCGGCGGATGGCGCCGCCGGCCCTCGTGGTCGGCACCCTCGCGGCCGCCACCGTCGCGCTGCACTTCCGCGACCCGCACGCGCAGGGCTCGTGGGGGCTGTGCCCGAGTGCCGCGCTGGGGATCCAGTGCCCCGGGTGCGGCGGCCTGCGTGCCGTCAACGACCTCGGCAACCTGCGGATCCTCGACGCCGCCTCGAGCAACCTGCTCTTCGTCGCGTCGCTGCCCCTGATCGCCTACGTCTTCCTCCGCTGGACCCAGGGCCGCTGGACGGGCCGCCCGTGGGACCCGTCGTCGCGCTCGACCACGGTGTCAGCAGTCGTGCTGGTGGCCCTGATGGTGGTCTTCACAGTCCTCCGCAACACGCCGGCGGGGTCCTGGCTCGCGCCCTGATCCGATGGTCGCTTCTGCCGAACCCCGCCGGTGTGTCGTGCAGCCGATCGCGTTCTGGTTGATCAGTAGTCGTACGCCGCGTCGTAGCTGAGGCCCCAGATGATGTTGGCCACCCAGTAGAGGAGGCCGAGCACCAGGCCGACGATGCCGAGGATGAAGGCCGCCTGGGCCATGCCGGCGCCGGTCTTGGTGCCGTTGGACTCGGCGATCTCCTTCTTGCCCAGGATGCCGAGCACCAGGGCGGCCACCGACGGCACGAAGCAGCAGCAGCTCAGGATGCCGATGATGCCGGCCACGAGGCCGATGATCGCCATGATCGACTGGCTCTGCGGCTGGCCGCCGCCGTAGCCGCCGTACCCGCCACCGGGAGGCCCACCGGGCGGACCGCCGTACCCACCGCCGGGAGGCGGGGGAGGAGGCGAACCGTAGCTGGGCGGCTCGTTCGAGTAGCTCACGCGCGTCCCCTTCGCGCCGGGTCCGGGCTGGTCCCGGACGAAGCCCTGAGCCTAGCGGGCTGGTGTTTCGGGCGATCGACACCGCCCTCAGGCAGGCGAGAGCCAGGTGAGACCGGGGATGTTGCGGACGATCCAGTAGGTGATGACGACCCAGAAGAGCACCCAGATCCAGCGCGCCGGGATGTGCGTGGTCGTCCAGGTCGTGTGCCCGCTCAGCCGCAGCCCCCACACGACCCACGACGCGAGGACAGCGGGCAGGAGGATCACCGCCAGGGGGTTGCGGTCGATCGCCGTCAGCGGGTCGCCCGTGAGCAGGGCGTGGGTCGCCCGGAGGGACCCGCAGCCCGGGCAGTAGAGGTCGGTCGCCGCGAGGAACGGGCAGGTGGGGTAGTGGCCCGGCTCGTTGGGATCGACGGTCGCCAGCACCGCCGCCGCGGCGACCGCCCCAGCGGTGGTCGCGGCGAAACGGAGCACGCCGCTCCCGAGGAAGCTGCTCCTCGGGGCGGCGTGCTCAGCAGTCGGGCTGGTGAAGATCACTCAGGAGCCGGCAGCGATGACGAGGACGAAGAACAGGATGTAGAGCACCCACACGGCGACGCCCGCGATGATCGCCCACTTCGAGAACTTCTTGGACTTCTCGGCCGCCTCCTGCGCGCCGGCGAAGTCACCTGCCGCCCACTTGCTGTTGACCTGGGTCGCGAACACGATCGAGGCGACGCCGAGCGGCAAGCAGCAGAACAGCGTCGTCAGGATGGCCGGAACCAGGTTGTTGGCGGGAGGGGCCCCGCCAGCGGCCTGTCCGGGAGGCGGGGGAGTGCCGTAGCTCATTTACATACCCTTCGTCTGGGCCCGGACCATTGTCCGGGCGGTGTCAGGACCCTAACCACTGCATGCCACACTCGAAACCACCCGGTCGGCGTTGCGACCCGGGTTCATCACGTCGTAACGGAGGGGACATGTCGGTGCTCGACGGGATCGTCGCCGGCGTTCGCGAGGACCTCGCTGCCCGCGAGGCGGCGGTTCCGGCCGCCGACCTGAGGGCGGCGCTTGCCGATGTCGATCCGGCCCGGGACCCGATGCCGCACTTCCGCGCGCCCGGGTCGAGCGTGATCGCGGAGGTCAAGCGGCGCAGCCCGAGCAAGGGCGACCTGGCCGACATCCCCGACCCCGCCGCGCTCGCACAGGAGTACGCCGCAGGCGGCGCCCACGCGATCAGCGTGCTCACCGAGGAGCGGCGGTTCGGTGGCAGCCTGGCCGACCTGCGCGCGGTGCGGGCAGCGGTCGACGTCCCCCTGCTCCGCAAGGACTTCATCGTCACCTCCTACCAGCTGGTCGAGGCGCGTGCCGCCGGCGCCGACCTCGCGCTGCTGATCGTGGCGGCGCTCGACGACGACCTGCTGCGCCGCCTTCACGACGAGGCGCGTGAGCTCGGGCTGACCGTGCTCGTCGAGGTTCACGACGAGGCCGAGACCGAGCGTGCCGTCGCGCTCGGAGCCGCGCTGATCGGTGTCAACGCCCGCAACCTCAAGACCCTCGCGGTCGATCCGGACACGTTCGGTCGGCTCGCGCCGCTGGTGCCCGAGGACCGCGTGCTGGTCGCCGAGTCCGGGATCAGCGGGCCCGAGGACGTGAAGCGATTCGTCGCCGACGGTGCGCGCGTCGTGCTCGTCGGCGAGGCACTGGTGAAGGACGGGGCGCCGCGGGACGCGGTGGCCGCGATGACAGGGATCGGATGATGGACACGCAGCACGACATCGGGACCTACGACGCTGACGCGCACGGCTGGTTCGGCGACGTCGGCGGCTTCGGCGGCCGCTTCATGCCGGAGGCGCTCATCGCCGCCCTCGACGAGCTCGACACGGCCTGGCAGAAGGCGTTGGCCGACCCCACCTTCGGGCACGAGTTCGAGGGGCTGCTGCAGAACTACGCCGGCGTCCCGAGCATGCTGTACGACGCCCACCGCCTCTCCGAGCACGCGGGCGCACGCATCCTGCTCAAGCGCGAGGACCTCAACCACACCGGCGCCCACAAGATCCGCAACGTCCTCGGCCAGGCCCTGCTGACCAAGCGGATGGGCAAGACCCGGGTGATCGCGGAGACCGGCGCGGGCCAGCACGGCGTCGCATCGGCCACTGCGGCCGCCTACCTCGGCCTCGACTGCACCGTCTACATGGGCGAGGTCGACACCGAGCGACAGGCGCTCAACGTGGCCCGGATGCAGCTCCTCGGCGCCGAGGTGGTGCCGGTGACCAGCGGCTCCCGGACCCTCAAGGACGCCATCAACGAGGCGCTGCGCGACTGGGTGGCCTCGGTCGACCACACGGCCTATCTCTTCGGCACCGCCGCCGGCCCGCACCCGTTCCCCAGCCTGGTGCTCTCGTTCGTGCGCGGCATCGGCGACGAGGCCCGCCGGCAGTGCCTCGACCTGACCGGCCGGCTCCCCGACGCGATCGCCGCGTGCGTGGGCGGCGGCTCCAACGCGATCGGCCTGTTCGCCGGGTTCCTCGACGATCCCGAGGTCGCGATCTACGGCTTCGAGGCCGGTGGTGAGGGCGTCGAGAGCGGCCGCCACGCGGCCACGATCTTCGCCGGCAGCATCGGTGTGCTCCACGGCGCGCGGACCTACGTCCTGCAGGACGAGGACGGCCAGACCGTGGAGTCCCACTCCATCTCCGCAGGCCTCGACTACCCGGGCGTCGGACCGCAGCACGCGCAGCTCGCGGCGAGCGGGCGGGCGACGTACCTCCCGGTGACCGACGCCGAGGCGATGGACGCGATGGCGCTGCTGGCCCGCACCGAGGGCATCATCCCGGCGATCGAGTCGGCGCACGCCGTCGCGGGCGCGCTGCACCTCGCGAAGGACCGGCCGGGCCAGACCCTGCTGGTCAATCTCTCCGGACGGGGAGACAAGGACATGGGCACGGCGCTGGAGTACTTCGGCCTCGGGCAGGCAGGAAGGCAGCAGTCGTGAGTGTCGGTGTCGCGTTCGAGAAGGCGAGGGCCGACGGCCGCGCCGCACTGGTCGGCTACCTCCCCGCCGGCTTCCCCGACGTCGACGGCAGCATCGCCGCGCTCAAGGTGATGGTCGACGCCGGCTGCGACGTGATCGAGATCGGCCTGCCCTACAGCGACCCCGTGATGGACGGCCCCACGGTCCAGGCGGCGGCCCAGCAGGCGCTCGAGGC
Organism: uncultured Actinomycetota bacterium; assembly: GCA_963830735.1. Taxonomy (GTDB): domain Bacteria; phylum Actinomycetota; class Actinomycetes; order Propionibacteriales; family Nocardioidaceae; genus Nocardioides. Next base: position 1,678,282 of record CAWHNG010000002.1, on the reverse strand, counting down.
CGGTGTCCGCACCCGCGACGTCCTCCGGGTCGTCGAGGCGGTCGCCGCGACCGGCACGCCGACCCTGGTGATGACCTACTGGAACCCGGTCGAGAAGTACGGCGTCGAGCGGTTCGCGCAGGACCTCGCGGATGCCGGGGGAGCGGGCCTGATCACGCCCGACCTGACCCCCGACTTCGCGCCCGAGTGGATCGCGGCGGCCGACGCGCGCGACCTCGACAAGGTCTTCCTCGTCGCGCCCTCGTCGACCGACGAGCGGATCGCGATGACGACGGCCGCGTGCCGCGGCTTCGTCTACGCGACCGCGGTCATGGGCGTCACCGGCGCCCGCGCCAAGACCAGCGACCTCGCCGGCCCGCTCGTCGCGCGCACCAAGGCGACCACGAAACTCCCGGTGGGCGTCGGACTCGGCGTCAGCAACGGCGCCCAGGCCGCGGAGATCGCCGCGTACGCCGACGGCGTGATCGTCGGATCGGCGTTCGTCCGCACCCTGCTCGACCACCCCGACGACCGCGCCGCCGGCCTGGCGGCGCTCGGTGCGCTGGCCGAGGACCTGGCCCGGGGGGTCCGGCGACCGTGATCCGGACCGCCGCGGCGGGAGCGGGGCTGCTGCTGGTGCTGGCCCTCTCGGGCTGTGCCGGCGGGCCGGAGAAGTTCACCGGCACCCGGCTCGACCACCCCTACCAGGTGCCGGACACTGCGCTGACCGACACGAGCGGGGCGTCGTACTCCCTCACCGAGGACACCGACCGCCCGCTGACCCTCGTCTTCTTCGGCTACACCCACTGCCCGGACCTGTGCCCGCTGGTGATGAACTCGCTCTCGGCGGCGCTCAACCAGCTCGACGACGCCGAGCGCGACCAGGTCGACGTGGTCTTCGTGACCACCGATCCGGCCCGCGACGACGAGGCGGCGCTGCGCGACTACCTCGACGGGTACGGCGAGGAGTTCGTCGGCCTGACCGGGAAGCTCGAGACGATCGTCGAGGTCGGCGAGCCCCTCCACGTCTACGTCAACGACGGCGAGAAGCTGCCGACCGGCGGTTACGATCTCGGCGGTCACACCACCGCCGTGCTCGGTATCGACGCAGCGGACGAGGCCATGGTGATCTGGAGCGACGACACCTCGGCCTCGGAGTTCGCGGACGACATCCGCACCCTGCTCGACGACGCCTGACAACGAGAGTCGGAGATGACGAACCTGCTGCCTGCCCTGGTCACCGCCTACATCCCGAGCCCGGCGGACGGCGTCTGGGACCTCGGACCGGTGCCGATCCGGGGCTACGCGGTGTGCATCATCGTGGGCATCGTCGCGGCGATCTGGATCGGCGAGAAGCGCTGGGCCGCCCGGGGTGGCCGACCGGGCGTGATCCAGGACGTCGCCCTGTTCGCCGTCCCGTTCGGGCTCGTCGGCGCGCGGCTCTACCACGTGGCCACCGACTGGGAGCTGTACTTCGGGGAGGGCAGGAGCCCGGTCACGGCGCTCTACGTCTGGCGCGGCGGCCTCGGCATCTGGGGTGGTGTCGCGCTCGGCGCGGTCGGTGCCTACCTCGGCGCCCGCCGCCACGGCGTCCGGTTCCGAGCACTTGCCGACGTGCTGGCGCCCGGGGTGCTCGTCGCGCAGGCGATCGGCCGGTGGGGCAACTGGTTCAACCAGGAGCTCTACGGCCGGCCGACGGACCTGCCTTGGGCCGTGGAGATCGACCAGCTGCACTTCAGCGATGCCTACCGGGCGTCGGCGGACTACAGCACGTGGGAGGACGCCCGGCTGAAGGCGGTCGAGGTGGGCCAGACGCCACTCGACTACGCGACGTTCCACCCGACCTTCCTCTACGAGTGCCTGTGGAACCTGGCGGCGGTCGTTCTCGTGCTCTGGCTCGAGCGCCGGCTCCGGCTGGGCTACGGCCGCGTGATGGCGGTCTACGTGATGGCCTACACCGCGGGACGCGGGTGGATCGAGTACCTCCGCATCGACGACGTGCAGCTGGAGAACGTGCTCGGCCTGCGGTTCAACGTGTGGACCTCGATCGTGCTCTTCGTCGCCGCGGCGATCTACTTCGTGCGGTCGCAGCAGCGGCACCCCGGGCGCGAGCCGTCGGTCTACCGCGCCGGCGCCGCCCCCACACCGCAGGCGGAGAGCTCGGCCGACGGCGCGGCGGCCGACGGCGCGGCGGACGACTCCGCGAAGGACGCGTCAGAGGGCGCGTCCGCGCCCGACGGCAGCGACGATGCTGACGAGCCTGACGACGGCGACGAAGCCGTCGCGGACGACGGGGTCGACGAGGTCAGCGACCCTGATGAGGCCGGCGCGTCCACTGAACGCTGACGGCGGTCGACCTCCTGTCACACGGTGGTAACCTGTGGCCTCCGCCGCGTGGGCCACCGACGTCCCTGCGCCCCATCTTCTGGGGGAACCCCATCCGCCGGATGGCCCGTACCCCGGACGAAGCCGACGGGAGAACTCTGGTGCCCTACTCGCACGCGTTCCCGCCGCCCCAGGGTCTCTACGACCCTCGCAACGAGCGCGACGCCTGCGGCGTCGCCTTCGTGGCGACGATGACCGGCGACGCCAGCCATGACATCGTCGCGAAGGCGCTGACTGCCCTCCGCAACCTCGACCACCGCGGCGCCGCCGGCGCCGAGCCGAACTCCGGCGACGGTGCGGGGATCCTGATGCAGGTGCCGGACGCGTTCCTCCGCGACGTCGCCAAGGATGCGGGCTTCGAGCTGCCCGCGCCGACGACGTACGCCGTGGGAACCGCGTTCCTGCCCGGCGACGAGGAGCAGGTCGCCAAGACCCGGCGGCGGATCGGCGAGATCGCCGCCGAGGAGGGCCTCGACGTCATCGGCTGGCGAGAGGTCCCGGTCAACCCGGAGATCCTCGGCACGATGGCGCTCAGCGTGATGCCGACCTTCAGCCAGCTGTTCGTCCAGGGCGCCGGCCAGCGGCTCACCGGCATGGCGCTCGAGCGGCTCGCGTTCTGCCTCCGCAAGCGCGCCGAGCGCGAGACCGACGTCTACTTCCCGTCGCTGTCCTCGCGCACGCTCGCCTACAAGGGCATGCTCACGACCGACCAGCTCGACAACTTCTTCCCCGACCTGGTCGACGAGCGGATCGCCTCGGCGCTCGCCGTCGTCCACTCGCGGTTCTCGACCAACACGTTCCCGAGCTGGCCGCTGTCGCACCCGTTCCGGTTCATCGCGCACAACGGCGAGATCAACACCGTGATGGGCAACCGCAACTGGATGCGGGCCCGCGAGGCGCTCCTGTCCTCCGACGTCGTCCAGGGCGACCTCGACCGGCTGTTCCCGATCTGTACCCCGGGTGCCTCGGACTCGGCGTCCTTCGACGAGGTCCTCGAGCTGCTGCACATGGGCGGGCGCAGCCTGCCGCACGCCGTGCTGATGATGATCCCGGAGGCGTGGGAGAACCACACCGAGATGGACGAGAAGCGGCGCGACTTCTACCGCTTCCACTCCTCGATGATGGAGCCGTGGGACGGCCCGGCGTGCGTCGTCTTCACCGACGGCTCGCAGATCGGTGCCGTGCTCGACCGCAACGGCCTGCGGCCCTCGCGGTTCTGGGTCACCGACGACGGCCTCGTCGTCCTGGCCTCCGAGGTCGGCGTGCTCGACCTCGACCCGGCGAAGATCGTCCGCAAGGGGCGTCTCCAGCCGGGCCGGATGTTCCTTGTCGACACCGACGAGCACCGGATCATCGAGGACGAGGAGATCAAGGAGCAGCTCGCCTCCGAGCACCCGTACGGCGAGTGGCTGCACGCGGGACTCGTCCACCTCGACGACGTCCCCGAGCGCGAGCACATCGTGCACACCCACGCCTCGGTCACCCGCCGTCAGCAGATCTTCGGCTACACCGAGGAGGAGCTGCGCGTCCTCCTGTCGCCGATGGCCAACACCGGCGGTGAGGCCCTGGGCTCGATGGGCACCGACACCCCGATCGCGGTCCTCAGCGACCGGCCCCGGCTGCTGTTCGACTACTTCGACCAGCTCTTCGCTCAGGTCACCAACCCGCCGCTGGACGCCATCCGCGAGGAGCTCGTCACCTCGCTCAACGGCTCGATCGGCCCCGAGTCCAACCTGTTGGAGCCGACGCCGGCGTCGTGTCGCCAGGTCGTCCTGCCGTTCCCGGTCATCTCCAACGACGACCTGGCCAAGATCCGCCACATCAACCGCGACGGCGACATGCCGGGCTTCATCACCCATGTCTCCCGCGGCCTCTACGACGTCGAGGGCGGCGGCGTGGCGATGGCCGAGCGGATCGACGAGATCTGCCGCGAGGTCAGCGAGGCGATCGCCGACGGGGCGCGGGTCATCGTGCTCTCCGACCGCCACTCCACCGCCGATCTCGCGCCGATCCCGTCCCTGCTGCTCACCGGTGCCGTCCACCACCACCTGGTGCGTGAGAAGACCCGCACCCAGGTCGGGCTGCTGGTCGAGGCCGGCGACGTCCGCGAGGTCCACCACGTCGCCCTGCTGGTCGGGTACGGCGCCGCAGGGATCAACCCGTACCTCGCGATGGAGTCCGTCGAGGACCTCGCCCGCGAGGGCTACTACGTCGGCGTCGAGCCAGACCAGGCGGTCAAGAACCTCATCAAGGCGCTCGGCAAGGGCGTCGTGAAGGTCATGAGCAAGATCGGTGTCTCGACGGTCGCGTCCTACACCGGCGCACAGATCTTCGAGTGCATCGGCCTGTCCCAGTCGGTCGTCGACAAGTACTTCACCGGCACCACGTCCAAGCTCGGCGGCATCGAGCTCGACACGATCGCGGAGGAGGTCGCCCGGCGGCACGCGTCGGCGTACCCCCGTGGCGGCATCTCGCCCGCCCACCGTGAGCTGGAGGTCGGCGGCGAGTACCAATGGCGTCGCGAGGGCGAGCCGCACCTGTTCAACCCGGAGACCGTCTTCCGGCTTCAGCACGCCACCCGCACGGGTCGCTACGACATCTTCAAGCAGTACACGCACGCAGTCGACGACCAGTCGACGCAGCTGATGACGTTGCGGGGGCTGTTCAAGTTCAAGGACGCCGACGACTACGGCCGGTCGCCGATCCCGATCGAGGAGGTCGAGCCGGCCTCGGAGATCGTCAAGCGGTTCTCGACCGGTGCGATGTCCTACGGCTCCATCTCCAAGGAGGCGCACGAGACCCTCGCGATCGCGATGAACCGGCTGGGCGCCAAGTCCAACACCGGTGAGGGCGGCGAGGATCCCGACCGTCTCTACGACCCCGAGCGCCGCAGCTCGATCAAGCAGGTCGCGTCCGGCCGCTTCGGTGTCACCTCGGAGTACCTCACCAACGCCGACGACATCCAGATCAAGATGGCGCAGGGTGCCAAGCCCGGCGAGGGCGGCCAGCTGCCCGGCAACAAGGTCTACCCGTGGGTGGCCAAGACTCGGCACTCCACACCCGGTGTGGGCCTGATCAGCCCACCGCCGCACCACGACATCTACTCGATCGAGGACCTGGCGCAGCTGATCCACGACCTCAAGAACGCCAACCCCGGCGCGCGGGTCCACGTCAAGCTGGTCTCCGAGGTCGGTGTCGGCACGGTCGCCGCGGGTGTCTCGAAGGCGCACGCGGACGTCGTGCTCATCTCCGGCCACGACGGCGGCACCGGCGCCTCGCCGTTGACATCGCTCAAGCACGCGGGCGGTCCGTGGGAGCTCGGCCTGGCCGAGACGCAGCAGACGCTGCTGCTCAACGGCCTGCGCGACCGGATCGTGGTCCAGACCGACGGTCAGCTCAAGACCGGCCGCGACGTGGTCGTCGCCGCGCTGCTCGGCGCCGAGGAGTACGGCTTCGCGACCGCGCCGCTCGTGGTCTCCGGCTGCATCCTGATGCGGGTCTGCCACCTCGACACGTGTCCGGTCGGCGTCGCGACCCAGAACCCGGTCCTGCGCTCGCGCTACGCGGGCAAGGCCGAGTACGTCGTGAACTTCTTCGAGTTCATCGCCGAGGAGGTCCGCGAGCTGCTCGCGCAGCTCGGCTTCCGGACCCTCGGCGAGGCGATCGGACGGGTCGAGGCGCTCGACACGGTCGACGCGGTCAACCACTGGAAGGCTGCGGGGCTCGACCTGGCGCCGGTGCTGCACAAGGTCGAGGTGGGCGACACCCACTTCCCCGACCAGGACGTGCGCAACACCGGCACCCAGGACCACGGGATCGACCGCTCGCTCGACGTCACCGAGCTGCTGGCGCTGGCGCAGCCGGCGATCGAGTCCGGTGAGCCGGTCCGTGCTCAGCTGCCGATCCGCAACGTCAACCGCACCGTCGGCACGATCCTCGGCCACGAGGTCACCAAGAAGTACGGCGGCGCCGGGCTTCCCGACGGCACGATCGACATCACGTTCACCGGCTCCGCCGGGCAGTCGTTCGGCGCCTTCCTCCCGTCCGGCATCACGCTCCGGCTCGAGGGCGACGCCAACGACTACGTCGGCAAGGGCCTCTCCGGTGGCCGGATCGCGATCCGGCCGGACCGTTCGGCGCCGTTCCGGGCCAACGAGCACATCATCGCCGGCAACACGATCGCCTACGGCGCGACCGCGGGAGAGATCCTCATCCGGGGTGGTGTCGGCGAGCGGTGCTGCGTGCGCAACTCGGGCGCCCACGTCGTCACCGAGGGCGTCGGCGACCACGGGTGCGAATACATGACCGGCGGTCGCGTCGTCGTACTCGGCAAGACCGGGCGCAACTTCGCCGCCGGCATGTCCGGCGGTATCGCCTGGGTCCTCGACCTGAAGGACTTCCGCGTCAACCACGAGCTGGTCGAACTTGGCCCGGTCGCAGCCGAGCACGCGGGCGAGCTGTTCGACCTGGTGCGCCGGCACTTCGAGGAGACCGGTTCGGAGGTGGCCGAGGGGCTGCTCGCCGACTGGGAGGGCTCGCTGGGCCGGTTCACCGAAGTGATGCCGCGCGACTACCGGATCGTGCTCGAGGCGAAGACGAAGGCCGAGGCCGCCGGGCTCGACGAGGACGGCGTTGCCCACGCGATGATGGAGGCCCTTCATGGCTGACGGCTGGCGCCACATGTTCTGTTTCGTTTCCTCGGGTGGCCGTCAGGCCATGAAGGAGTTGACGCAGCATGGCTGACCCCAAGGGATTTCTGAAGGACGGGCGCGAGGTCGCGGTCCGGCGCCCGGTCGCGGAGCGGATCCACGACTGGAACGAGGTCTACCCGGACGGGATCGGCCGCGCCCTGCTGCCGATCATCACCACCCAGGCCGGCCGCTGCATGGACTGCGGCATCCCGTTCTGCCACCAGGGCTGCCCGCTGGGCAACATCATCCCGGAGTGGAACGACCTGGTCTGGCGTGACGACTGGGAGGGCGCGATCGAGCGCCTGCACGCGACCAACAACTTCCCGGAGTTCACCGGTCGACTGTGCCCCGCCCCGTGCGAGACCGCCTGCGTCCTCGGCATCAACCAGGACCCGGTGACGATCAAGAACGTCGAGGTCTCGATCATCGACAAGGCATGGGAGTCGGGCTTCGTGCGGCCGCAGCCGCCGGAGTGGCTCTCGGGCAGGACCGTCGCCGTCGTCGGCTCGGGCCCCGCCGGGCTGGCTGCCGCACAGCAGCTCACCCGCGCCGGCCACACCGTCGCGGTCTACGAGCGGGCGCCGAAGCCGGGCGGCCTCATGCGCTTCGGCATCCCCGAGTTCAAGATGGAGAAGCGCCACCTGGACCGCCGCCTCGAGCAGATGAAGCGCGAGGGCACGGTCTTCCGGTCCGGCGTCGAGGTCGGCACCGGTGACCTGACGGGGGACCGGCTCAGGGAGAGGTACGACGCCGTCGTGCTCGCCATGGGCGCCACGGTCCCGCGTGACCTGCCGGTCCCCGGCCGCGAGCTCGGTGGCATCCACCAGGCCATGGAGTTCCTCCCGCAGGCCAACCGGGTGGCACTCGGCGAGGCTGCGACCTCGGATGGCTCGGACCAGATCCGCGCCGACGGCAAGCACGTCGTCATCATCGGTGGCGGTGACACCGGCGCCGACTGCCTCGGCACGTCGGTGCGACAGGGGGCGGCCAGCATCACCCAGCTGGAGATCATGCCGGAGCCCCCGACGGCGCGGCCCGCAGGCCAGCCCTGGCCGACGTACCCGATGACGTTCCGGGTGTCCTCGGCGCACGAGGAGGCCGGCGACCGCGTCTATGGCGTCTCCACCAAGAGGTTCATCGGTGACGAGGACGGCAACGTCAGTGCGCTGCTGCTCGTCGACGTGAGGTTCGAGGACGGCAAGCTCGTCGAGATCGAGGGCTCCGAGCGCGAGATCCCGGCCCAGCTGGTGCTCTTCGCGATGGGCTTCCTCGGCCCGCAGGGTCCCGGCCTGGTCGAGCAGCTCGGGGTCGACCTGGACGCGCGCAGCAACGTCGTCCGTGACCAGAAGTACATGTCCTCGGTCGAGGGTGTCTTCGTGGCCGGCGACGCCGGTCGTGGGCAGTCGCTGATCGTGTGGGCGATCGCCGAGGGGCGGGCCGCCGCGGCCGCCGTGGACGAGTTCCTCACCGGTTCGACCACGCTCCCCGTGCCGATCCCGCCGACCGCGCGCCCGCTGGTCGTCTGACCCGTGTGCACCTCAGAGTCGGCCCTTCCGGACCCCGGACGGGCCGACTCTGCGTTTGCGAGAGGTTCACACGCCGCCATTAGTTTGAACGTTCATATGACCGCTAGGCTGGAGCCCGTGCGAAGAGCAAAGATCGTGTGCACCCTGGGGCCGGCGACGAGTTCGGAACGGCGCGTCCGGGAGCTCGTGTACGCCGGGATGGACGTCGCCCGGCTCAACATGAGCCACGGCACCCACCAGATGCACGCCGAGTCCTACCGCCTGGTCCGCGAGGCGTCGGACGCGAGCGGTCACGGGGTCGGGATCTTCGCCGACCTGCAGGGCCCCAAGATCCGGCTGGAGAAGTTCGCAGACGGCCCGGTCGACCTCCGGCGCGGCCAGGAGTGGACGATCACGACGCGCGACGTCCTGGGCGACGCGACCATCTGCGGTACGACGTACAAGGGCCTGCCGGGTGACGTCGCACCGGGAGACCCGCTGCTCATCGACGACGGCAAGATCCGCCTCCGGGTGATCGAGGTCGACGACACCGACGTCCGCACCGAGGTGCTCGTGGGCGGCGCGGTGAGCAACAACAAGGGCATCAACCTGCCCGGTGTCGCGGTCTCGGTGCCCGCCCTGTCCGAGAAGGACGTCGAGGACCTGCGCTTCGCGCTGCGGCTGGGCGTCGACTTCATCGCGCTGAGCTTCGTGCGCAACGGGGCCGACGTCGACGACGTCCGCAAGGTGATGGCCGAGGAGAACATCTTCCTGCCGGTCATCGCGAAGATCGAGAAGCCGCAGGCGATCGACAACCTCGACAGCATCATCGCGGCGTTCGACGGCTTCATGGTCGCCCGCGGCGACCTCGGCGTGGAGTGCCCGCTGGAGGAGGTGCCGTTCCTCCAGAAGAAGGTGATCGTCGCCGCCCGGCGCAACGCCAAGCCGGTGATCGTGGCCACCCAGATGCTGGAGTCGATGGTCAAGAGCCCGGCCCCGACGCGGGCCGAGGCCAGCGACGTCGCCAACGCGGTGCTCGACGGCGCCGACGCCGTCATGCTCTCCGGCGAGACCAGCGTCGGGGACCACCCGATCCACACGGTCGAGACGATGGCGCGGATCATCGAGGCGACCGAGGGCCATGCGCTCGACGACCTGACGTTCAGCCGGTTCGGGCGGATCGAGTGGGACCCGCGCACCACGTCCGGCGTGATCACCAAGGCCGCGGAGGAGGTCGCGTTCCGGGTCGGCGCCGAGTACGTCGTCGCGTTCACCCAGAGCGGCGACTCCGCCCGCCGCCTCTCCCGGCTGCGCAGCGCGATCCCGATCCTGGCGTTCACCCCGGAGGCGCGCGCACGCTCGCAGCTCGCCCTGAGCTGGGGCGTCGAGGCCTTCAAGACCGTCCCGGTCGAGCACACCGACGAGATGGTGCGTCAGGTCGACGAGGAGCTGCTCCGGATCGGGCGGGTCAAGGAGGGCGACCTCGTGGTGATCGTCGCGGGCAGCCCGCCGGGCATCCCCGGCTCGACGAACGCGCTCCGGGTGCACCGGATGGGTGACGCGATCAACGAGCTCGCGCCCGCCTACCGTCGCCGCTGAGGGTCATCGGGTCCACTCGGTCGTCGCGGCGACCCTGTCGATCGTGCACAGCTCCCCGGCCGGCACGACCAGCAGGAGCTGCTCCCACGACAGGTCGTCGTCGTAGTCGTCGCGGGTGCCGTCGACGTGCACGCCGCGCAGGTGCCCGGGACTCCCCGGATCCACGAGGCGTACGGCGACCAGCACCGCCTGCTTGCCGTCCGCGGGCGTGACGGTCAGCCCCTCCAGCGGCCGCCGCGTCTCCCAGTCGGCGAGCGCGTCGGCGATGCCGGCGTTCTCGAGCGGCGGGTAGTCGAGCACCACTCCCTGGAGCTGGATCGGCCCGGAGTAGCCGACCACCGACCTCTCGACGATCTCGATGTTGGCCGGGTCGACCAGCTGGGCACCGTCGAGCCGGGTCGCCGCGAGCACGGTGAACGCGCCCGGGTGGAGGATCACCTCGCCGTCGGGATCGGCCACCACGCAGTGGGCGCGCACGCCGACGCCGGTCGTCGGGTCCTTCGCAGTCCGCACGTCATGGGGCACCTGCGGAGACGGCTTCTCATCCGCGGAGCACGCGGCGCCGTACGCCAGCAGCACGGCGATCGCGGCGCCGGCGCCGGCGGTGGCCAGGCTCCCGTGCCGCCGCACACCACCAGAGTACGTACGGCCGCTCTCATCGGCACGGGATCACGATCGGGACCGGCTGCGTCGCGCCGATCAGCTCGCCGACACAACTTCCCGGGTGCCCCGGGTGGGATTCGAACCCACACTGAATGCTGTTTGAGAGCATCGCCTCTGCCGTTGGGCTACCGGGGCAGGTAGCAGTCGGAAACGGTAGCCGATCAGGTCCGGCGGCTCTGCGGGTACCCGACGAGCGGCGTGCGCGGGCGGGCCTGCGGCGGCGTACACCTGCCGTTAGCCTGTTCCCCGTGACCGAGAGCCCGACGCCCCGCACCGTCGTCATCGCCGAGGACGAGACCCTCATCCGGATGGACCTCGCCGAGATGCTGACCGAGGAGGGGTACGACGTCGTCGGGCAGGCCGGGGACGGCGCCCGGGCGATCGAGCTGGCCGAGGAGCTCCGGCCCGACCTGGTGATCCTCGACGTGAAGATGCCCGTCCTCGACGGCATCGCGGCGGCCGAGGCGATCGCCGGCAAGCGGATCGCGCCGGTCGTGATCCTGACCGCGTTCTCCCAGCGGGACCTGGTCGAGCGGGCCCGGGACGCCGGCGCGATGTCCTATCTCGTCAAGCCGTTCACGCAGTCCGACCTGGTGCCGGCGATCGAGATGGCGGTCAGCCGGTTCGGCGAGATCCAGCAGCTCGAGGCGGAGGTCGCCGACCTCGAGGACCGGTTGGAGACCCGCAAGGCGGTCGACCGCGCCAAGAGCATCCTCCAGGAGCAGATGGAGCTCACCGAGCCCGAGGCGTTCCGGTGGATCCAGAAGACCGCGATGGACCTGCGGATGTCGATGCGGCAGGTGGCCGAGGGCGTGGTGTCGCACGGGGCGCCGGGGCGATCCGCCACCTGACCTGCGCGGACGTACGACGCTGGTCGCTCCCGCCCCCCGATGGTCACAACTTGACAACGAGGCGCTGCGGCGTGTCGCGACCGGATCGGCACGCATTAGGTTGTGCGGGAAGCGTCGTACGACGACGATCCGAAATCAAACCGGAGGCTTGATGAACCGCACCACGAAGATCGTGCGCCTCGGCGCGCTGGGCCTGGTGGCATCCCTGGCGCTGGCGGCGTGCGGCGGCGAAGACGACAACGGCGAGGGCGGCTCGGGGTCCAACGAGTCCCCGACGTCGGAGACCCAGGGCACCCAGTGGTACTTCGTCGACGGCAACACCTCGGACTATTCCGCGGACTTCGAGGCCGGCACGCTCGAGGGCACGAAGGCCACCTACCCGGGTGCCGAGCTCGGCGACGAGTTCAAGGACCGGCTGCTCGAGGTCGACCCGAAGCTGAAGGACTTCACCTACGGCCCGGAGACCTACGACGCAGTCATCCTCTCCGCGCTCGCGGCGATCGCCGCCGGTGACGACTCCGGCACCGCGGTCGGCAGCGAGATGCAGGCTGTGTCGGTCGACGGCGAGGAGTGCACCGACTTCGCCAGCTGCGCGGAGCTGCTCGCCGACGGCGAGGACATCGACTACGACGGTGTCTCGGGCCCGATCGACCTGAACTCCACCGGCAGCCCGTCGGCGGCGACGATCGGCATCTTCGAGTACAAGGACGACAACACCTTCGAGAACCTCGAGTACATCACCGGTGAGATCCCCGATGTCGAGAGCGTGAAGGCGGACCAGAAGATCGCCCAGGTCGAGAAGGGTGACGGCACGCTGACCATCGGCGGTCTGCTCCCGACCAGCGGCGACCTCGCCTTCCTCGGCCCCCCGGAGATCGCCGGTCTCGAGCTCGCGGTCCAGGAGATCAACGACGCCGGTGGCGTCAACGGCAAGCCGGTGGACTTCGCCGGCAACGCCGACTCCGGTGACGGCACGCCGAAGATCGCGCCGTCCAGCGTCGACAGCCTGCTGGCCGACGACGTCGACGTGATCGTCGGTGCGGCGTCGTCCTCGGTGTCGCTGAGTGTCATCGACCGGATCACGTCCGCCGGTGTGGTCCACTTCTCGCCGGCCAACACGTCGACCGAGTTCGACACGTACGCCGACAGCGGCCTGTACTTCCGCACCGCGCCCTCGGACGTGCTGCAGGGTCAGGTCATGGCGTCGACCCTCATCGCGGACGGTCACCAGAACGTCGCCATCCTGGCGCGTCAGGACTCGTACGGCGAGGCGCTGGCCGACAACGTGGAGTCCTTCTTCACCGAGGCGGGCGGCACCATCGTGTCGAAGCAGCTGTACTCGCCCGAGACGGCGACGTACACCGCAGAGGTCGAGGCGATCGCGGGCGAGGACCCCGACGCGATCGTCCTGATCGCGTTCGACGAGACCAAGAAGATCGTGCCCGAGCTCGTCAAGGCCGGTCTGGTCCTGCAGTGATCCACCAGCGGATCTGACGTAGATCCACACCGCACGGGGTGTCCCTGGCTCGCCAGGGGCACCCCGTCGGCGTTGGAGGTCAGGCCCGCTTTGCGAGCGTGCCGAGGTAGAGCTCGATCACCTTCGGGTCGGTGGCCAGCTCGTGGCCGGTCGCGGTGTAGGCGTTGCGGCCGTGGTCGAGCACGTAGCCGCGGTCGCAGATCTGCAGGCAGCGCGCGGCGTTCTGCTCGACCATCACCACCGACACGCCGGCCTTGTTGATCTCGCGGGTCTGCAGGAACACCTCGTCCTGCATGGCGGGGGAGAGGCCGGCCGACGGCTCGTCGAGGAGCAGTACCGTGGGATCCATCATCAGTGCCCGGCCCATCGCCACCATCTGCCGCTCGCCGCCGGAGAGCGAGCCGGCGCGCTGGCCCCGGCGCTCGGCGAGCGCGGGGAAGATCGAGCTGACGAACTCGAACCGCTCGGTGAACAGCTTCGGGGCCTGGTAGCAGCCCATCTGCATGTTCTCGGCGATCGTGAGGCTCGGGAACACGTTGTTGCTCTGCGGTACGAACCCGATGCCCTTGCTCACCAGCGCGTCGGCCCGCTGGTTGGTGACGTCCTCGCCCCGGAGCTTGACGGTGCCCGAGCCGACCTTGACCAGGCCGAAGAGAGCCTTGAGCAGGGTCGACTTGCCGGCGCCGTTGGGGCCGATGATGCCGACGAGCTCGCCGGGCTGGCAGTAGAGGTCGGCGCCGTTGAGGATGCTGACGCCGGGCAGGTAGCCGGCGATGAGGTCGTCGGCCCGAAGGATCGCGCCCTCGGCGGAGGACAGGTGGACCTCGCGAGCCGCCGCCGCCCGGGCATCGGCCTGGTTGTCGTGCGCGGACTCGCTCATGGCGTGTGCTCCTCGTGGTCGGCCTCGAGCTCGGCCTCGGCCTCGGCGGCGACGAGCTCCGGATCGAGCTCGGAGATGTCGGTGTCGTGGTGGGCGCCGAGATAGGCGTCGATGACGCGCTGGTCGTTCATGATCGCTTCGGGCGGACCCTCGGCGATGATCTTGCCGGCCGCCATCACGATGACCCAGTCGGAGATGTCGCGCACCATGTCCATGTCGTGCTCGACGAACAGGACGGTCATGCCGTCCTCGCGCAGCGACTTCACGTGGCCGAGCAGCGACTGCTTGAGAGCGGGGTTGACGCCTGCCATCGGCTCGTCGAGCATCACCAGCTCCGGCTCGACCATCAGCGCGCGAGCCATCTCCAGCAGCTTGCGCTGGCCGCCGGACAGGGAGCCGGCGAAGTCCTGCTCCTTCGCGTCGAGCTTGAACCGGCCCAGCAGCTCGCGGGCCCGGGCGGTGTTGGCGGACTCCTGCGCACGCCACAGGAACGCGAACGGCCCGGCCCAGAATCGCTCACCCAGCTGGCCGGTCGCACCCAGTCGCATGTTCTCGAGGACAGTGAGCTTCGAGAGGACCTTGGTCAGCTGGAAGGTGCGGACCATGCCCATCCGGGCGATCTTCGACGCCGACACCCGCTTGAGCGACCGGCCGTTGAAGTAGCGGTCGCCGGTGTCGGGGGTGTCGAACCCCGTGAGCAGGTTGAAGAACGTGGTCTTGCCGGCTCCGTTGGGGCCGATCAGCGCGGTGATGACGTTGCGCTGGATCTCCACGTGGTCGACGTCGACCGCGCGGAGGCCGCCGAACTGTCGGGTGATGCCCTTCGCGACCACGATCGGGTCGGGCTTGGCGACTCCGGGCTCGGTCGCGAGGCCGGCCAGGGCGGCGGCGCCGGTCGGGGCGGTGCCGGGAGCCGGGATGTCGGAGGCGGGGGTGTCAGCGGGCATCGATCGCGAGCTCCTTCTTGTCACCGAAGAGTCCCTGCGGGCGGTAGATCATGAGCAGCATCAGCGCCAGCCCGACCGCGGTGAACCGGATGTTGCCGATCTGCTCGTCGCTCATCACCGAGTCCGGGATCAGGTTCCAGGTCAGGGTCAGCTTCTCGAGCAGCTCACGGAGGAACGTCAGCATGCCCCAGAACAGCACCGCTCCCACGACCGGCGACATCACCCGCGCCGCGCCGCCGAGGATCAGCATGGTGAAGGCGATGAACGTGAAGTCCGTGTTGAAGCTGTCGGGCTGCACCGACGCATCGCCGAGGGCACCGATGAAGCCGCCGAAGGCGCCGATGACGCCACCCAGGACGAGCGCCTGCATCTTGTAGGAGTAGACGTTCTTGCCGAGCGCCCGGACGGCGTCCTCGTCCTCGCGGATGCTCTTGAGCACGCGGCCCCACGGGCTGCGCATCAGCAGCGAACACGAACAGGCAGGTGAGTGCCACCAGGATCCAGCCGACGGTCATCACCCACAGGTCGTTGCGACCGAAGCCGAGGAACCCGTCGGGCAGCGGGGGATAGGGGTTGAGGTCGCGGAAGTCGCTGGTGAAGCCGCTGACGCCGTCGCGGGCGTGGAAGTACTTCTTGTACGACGTGCTGAAGAACAGCCGGAGGATCTCGGCCACGGCGATCGTCACGATCGCCAGGTAGTCCGCGCGCAGCCGGAGCGTCGGGACACCCATGACGAGCGCGAGCAGGACCGCAGCGACGACGCCCAGCAGGACCGCCGGGATCAGCGGGACGTCGAACGACGCGATCGACACCGCCATGGCGTAGCCGCCGGCAGCCGCGAACGCCGCCTGGCCGAAGTTGAGCAGCCCGGTGTAGCCGAAGTGGATGTTGAGGCCCATCGCGGCCAGGACGAAGGAGATCGCCACCGGCGCGAACGCGTCGTGGAGAGGTGTGGTGAGCAGGTCCATGTCGATCCTTTCGAATCAGCCGATGCGCTCGCGTCGGCCGAGGAGGCCCTGCGGTCGGACGAGGAGGATCAGGATCAGCAGGAACAGCGCTCCCGCGTTCTTCAGGTCGGCCGGGATGACCAACGTCGAGAGCTCGATCAGGACGCCGATGATCAGGCTGCCGATCAGGGCACCCCAGACCGAGCCCAGGCCGCCGACGCAGACCGCGGCGAACAGGAGCAGGAGCACCAGCTGTCCGATCTGGTAGGTCACGCCGAGCTGGAACCCGAGGAACGCACCCGACAGGGCCGCGAGCGCCGTACCGACCACCCACACCAGCGCGATCACCCGGTCGACGTTGATGCCGGTCGCGGACGCCAGGGCGGGGTTGTCCGCGACTGCCCGGGTGGCGCGGCCTAGGCGGGTGAAGGAGAGCGCCAGGAGCACGACCGTCAGCACGAGGATGCTGACGGCGGCCACCACGATGTCGCGAACGGTGTAGGTGAACAGGCCGAAGAAGTCCGAGCTCGGCGGCGTGAGGAACTCGTCGTAGTTCTGCAGCCGGGAGCCGGTGAGGTAGGCGAACAGGTTGCGGAGGAAGAACTGGAGTCCGATCGTCACGATCATCATCGCGATCAGGCCGATGCCGCGGTGCCGCAGCGGGCCCCACAGGAACCGGTCCTGCAGCCATCCGAATCCCATCGCGACCACCACGGTGAGGGGGACCGCGAGGAGGAAGGGCACGTGGAACGCCGTGTTGAGCATGAACGTGCTCATCGCCCCGAACGTCACGAGCTCACCGTGGGCGAAGTTGGTCAGGCCGGTGGTGCCGAACACCATCGACAGGCCGAGGGCCGCCATCGCCATGATCAGGCCGAAGAGCAGGCCGTTGTAGACGGCGCGGGGGACCCGGTCCCACTTCGTCTGGACGTCACGGTTGTCCGGGCCGATCGCGAAGTCGACCGGCACGCTGCTCAGCGATCCCTTGGGGTGCAGCTCGCTCTTGGCGCCGGGCCGCAGCTTCGCGCCCTCCGGCAGCGTCGACTCGTCGAGGGTGACCGTGATGTCCTCGCCGAGCTCGGAGCAGAACTCGATCAGCACCGTGCCGTCGGCGTCCGTCTCGCCGGTGAACGTCTCGCCGTTCTCCCGGGTCACGGTGATCTCCGCCCCCTCGACCGGTGTGTCGGCCGACGCGGAGTCGTTGAGGGTCGCGTTGAGCTCGCGAGCGCTGGCGCCCTCGGGACACTCGATCTGGGCGGCCTGCGCGGGTACGGCGGCGAACGCCACCGTCAGCAGCGCGACGACCAAGGTCCCCACCAGGGTGGCGACGAGAGCGAGCGCGCCGTAGCGACGGGAGCGGGGTCGTGAGGATCCTCGGCGGAGGCGTACCTCCGGCCCGGGGCCCTGGTTGCGGATGACCATGCGTCTCCTGTCGTGCCGATGCCGGACGGGGTGGTGCGAATCATGCACGCGGTGCAGCACGTTATGACAGATCATGGCGCGGATCCGCTCCAACGGGTAACGACACGGGAACAAAACCCGGGCGCGGGTCAGCGGACTGCGGCGACGACGGCGGTGAGGGCGGGTGCGACCGCGAGCGCGGGGAGCAGGTCGGCGACCGCGACAGGCTTCAGATCGAGCAGCCGGAGCGCGACGCCGACGAGGAGGAGGCCGCCGGTGGCGGTGATCGCCGCCAGCTCCGCAGCCGGGAGTACGTCGCCCAGCGCCACGCCGAGGACGGTGAGGCCACCCTGGACCACGGCCAGCGTGAGCACGCTCGCGGCGACACCCCACCCGAAAGCGGCAGCGAAGGCGATCGCGGCGAACCCGTCGAGCGCCGACTTGAGGTAGAGCTGCTCGGCGCCGTGGCCGAGACCGTCCTCGAGCGAGCCGAGGATCGTGAGCGGTCCGGTGCAGAAGATGAGGGACGCGACGACGTACCCCTCGACGAAGCGCTGCCGCTCCTCGTTGTCCGTGCCGCCCGCGAGCCTGGCCTGCAGCCACCCGCCGAGCGCCTCGATGCGCTGCTCCAGCCGCAGCAGCGAGCCGAGGATCCCGCCGATGAGGACCGCACCGAGCACGATCAGGACGGGTGCGTCGTCGCCGACCGCGGTGGACAGCGCCGGGTCGAGGACCGCGAGCGCGGACAGCGCGGCGATCAGCAGCGGTGACCAGGCCGAGGCCGTCGGTCACCAGCTCGCGCGTCCGGAGGGGGAGGCGGTGCCCGACGAGTCGGCCCACGACCGAGCCGACGAGCACGGCGGCGATGTTGACGGCGGTGCCGGTTCCGGGTATCACGTGGCTTCTCGCTGTCCGGTCACCCGTAGGGCTGAACCTGAGGTTGAAATTTGTAGGGACTCCTTGTCGCGGGTGCAGGACCCGAGCGTAGTCTTGGCCGGCAGGTCGGCCGCTGGCCGGTGGGGGCACGGAGAAAGCGGAGGTCCACGGATGGCGCGAGGAACCGTCACGCCGCGGTCGGCCGTCCGGGAGGACGCCCCGGCTCTCGCCGAGCTGTGGTCCGACGTCCTGCGGCGCGCGGACCGGTCGGAGCAGATCGCCGATCTCGAGCTGATCATCAAGAGCGCCGCCACCTCACCCGAGCTGCGCGTCGTCGTCGTCGAGTACGACGGCGAGGTGGCCGGCGCGGTCTACCTCCGTCTGACGACGATGTCCCCGCTCAACCTCGAGATGAGCGTGCAGTCGATCCATCCGCGCGTCTTCGACCGGTTCCGCAGCCACGGTGTCGGTCGCGCGCTGGTCGAGGTCGCCGCGTCCTTCGCGGAGGAGAACGGGATCCTCCATCTCGGGACGGCCGTGCCCGCGACGGCTCGCGATGCCAACCGGTTCATGGCGCGCCTCGGCTTCGCGCCCGCTGCGACCTTCCGGGTGGCCCCGACCTCGCTGGTGCGCAACCGGCTCACCCCGCCGCGGCCGGCAGGGCAGGGCGGCAACGGCCGCAACGTCCGGGTGCTGGCAGCGCGGCGGTCGATGCGCCGGGTGCGCGCGGCGTCCGACCTGGGTGAGCTGCCGGGCTTCGTCGAGCCCGTCGCGCCCGAGTAGGCGCCGCGCCGAACAACGACTGCGCGGTGTCGCGCAGCGACATGAGCGCAGCGAATGCGCGCCGAAGGCGCATGCGCGGAGCGCGCGCCCGGTGGGGCCCTTCCCCCGAACGCGGCCGGCTGTCTCTTCCGGCTGCGCGCGCTCCGCGCCGAGAATTACTGCGCGGGCAGCAAGGCGCAGGTGATCCGAGAGGTGCACACGCGCTTGCCGGCCTCGTTGGTGATGACGATGTCCCAGGTGGCCATCGTGCGGCCGAGGTGCACCGGCGTCGCCGTACCCGTGACGATGCCGGACGTCGCCGACCGGTGGTGGGTGGCGTTGATGTCGACGCCGACGGGGTAGCGGTCGGGGTACGCGTGGATCGCCGAGCCCATCGACCCCAGCGTCTCGGCGAGGACCACCGACGCGCCGCCGTGGAGCAGGCCGTAGGGCTGGGTGTTGCCGCCGACCGGCATCGTCGCGACCAGGCGGTCGGCGGAGGCTTCGACCAGCTCGATGCCCATCTTGTCGTTGAGTGCGCCCATACCCTGCGGCATGGCCGCGATGACGTCGTCCACGTTCACGTCGCTCTGCACCATGGCGTCAACCTACTGGCCTGCTGGAGTGTCGGCGTCGCTGGATAGAGTCGGCGGGTGCCTGACACCGCCGCTGAGACCGTGACGCCCCGGCTGCTCCTCCTCGACGGGCATTCGCTGGCCTACCGTGCGTTCTTCGCGCTGCCGGTCGAGAACTTCTCGACCACCACGGGCCAGCACACCAATGCCGTCTACGGCTTCACCTCGATGCTGATCAACGTGCTGCGCGACGAGCAGCCGACCCACGTCGCGGTCGCGTTCGACGTGTCGCGCGCGACCTTCCGGTCCGAGGAGTACACCGAGTACAAGGCGAAGCGGAACAAGACGCCCACCGAGTTCAGCAGCCAGCTGCCGCTGATCGAGGAGGTCCTCGACGCGCTGCGGATCCCCTACCTCAAGAAGCCGGGCTTCGAGGCCGACGACATCATCGCCACCCTCGTCACCCAGGCGCTGGCTGACGAGACCAGTGGCATGGAGGTGCTGATCCTCACCGGCGACCGCGACTCGCTGCAGCTGGTCACCGACCGGTCGACCGTGCTCTACCCCATGCGCGGCGTCTCCGACCTGGCGCGGATGACGCCGGAGGCGGTCGAGGACAAGTACGGCGTCCGTCCCGAGCGCTACCCCGAGGTCGCGGCGCTCGTGGGGGAGACCTCCGACAACCTGCCGGGCGTGCCCGGGGTGGGCGTCGGCTACGCGGCCAAGTGGCTGGCGACCTACGACGGACTCGACAACGTCATCGCGCACGCCGACGAGATCACCGGCAAGAAGGGTGAGTCGCTGCGCGCGCACCTCGGTGACGTGATCCGCAACCGGCGGCTCAACGCGCTGGTGCGCGACCTCGAGCTCGATCTCACCCCGGCGGACATGGCCGTGCGGCCGTGGGACCGGCAGGAGGTGCACACGCTCTTCGACGGCCTGGAGTTCCGGGTGCTGCGCGACCGGCTCTTCGAGACGCTCACCTCCGAGGAGGACGTCGAGGAGGGTGGCTTCGAGCTCGAGACCGTGGTGCTCGGCGAGGGCGAGGTCGGCCCGTGGCTGGCCGACGCCGGCAACCAGCGGGTCGGCGTGCACGTGCGCGGGACCTGGGGGTCGGGGACCGGCCGGGTCGAGGGGATCGGGCTCGCGCTCGGTGACGGGCGGGCGGCGTACGTCGCCGCCGAGACCCTCACACCCGAGGACGACCAGGCACTCGCCGACTGGCTCGCGGACCCGGAGCGGCCCAAGGTGCTCCACGACGCCAAGGGGCCGGTGCTGGCTCTTGCGGCGCACGGCTGGGCGCTGCGCGGGATCGCGAGCGACACGGCGCTGGCGGCGTACCTCGTCCGTCCGGACCAGCGTTCCTACGACCTGGCCGACCTGACCCTGCGCTACCTCAAGCGCGAGCTGAAGGCCGAGGCGGAGGCCGACCAGGACTCGCTGTTCGCCGCGGACGACGACCCGGCCGGTGCCGGCGTGGTCGCCACCGCGGCGCTCTACGCGCGGGCGGTGCTCGACCTCGCCGCGGCGCTCGACACAGCCGTCGACGAGCACGGCGGACGGCGGCTGCTCGACGAGGTGGAGCTGCCGCTGGTCCACCTGCTCGCGCACATGGAGCAGACCGGCATCGCGGTCGACCTCGACCACCTGACCTCGCTGGAGCGCCACTTCGGCGACGAGGTGCGCAAGGCCGCCGACGAGGCGTTCGCGGTGATCGGCAAGGAGATCAACCTCGGGTCGCCCAAGCAGCTGCAGGTGGTTCTCTTCGACGAGCTCGGGATGCCGAAGACCAAGCGCACCAAGACCGGCTACACGACCGATGCCGACGCGCTGCAGGCGCTGTTCGTCAAGACCGAGCACCCGTTCCTGCTCCACCTGCTGCGGCACCGCGACGTGATCCGGTTGCGGCAGACCATCGAGGGGCTGCTCAAGACGGTCGCGCCCGACGGTCGGATCCACACGACGTTCAACCAGACGATCGCCGCGACGGGTCGGCTCTCCAGCACCGAGCCCAACCTGCAGAACATCCCGGTGCGCACCGAGGAGGGGCGCCGGATCCGGGAGGGGTTCATCGTCGGTGACGGCGGTGCGTGCCTGATGACCGCCGACTACAGCCAGATCGAGATGCGGATCATGGCGCACCTGTCCGAGGACGCCCTGCTGATCGAGGCGTTCAAGTCCGGGCAGGACTTCCACTCGATCACCGCCGCGCGGGTGTTCGACGTACCGGCCGAGCAGGTCTCGGTCGAGCACCGCGCCAAGATCAAGGCGATGAACTACGGCCTCGCCTACGGCCTGTCGGCGTTCGGCCTCGGTCAGCAGCTCGGCATCGAGCCGGGCGAGGCGCGCGCACTGATGGACGAGTACTTCGAGACCTTCGGCGGCATCCGCGACTACCTCGCCGGCGTCGTCGACGAGGCCCGCCGCACCGGCTTCACCGAGACGATCATGGGCCGCCGCCGCTACCTGCCCGACCTCACCAGCGACAACCGGCAGCGGCGCGAGATGGCCGAGCGGATGGCCCTCAACGCCCCCATCCAGGGCTCGGCGGCCGACCTGATCAAGGTCGCCATGCTGCGCACCCAGTCAGCTATCGACGAGGCCGGCCTGCGGTCGCGGATGCTTCTCCAGGTCCACGACGAGCTCGTCTTCGAGGTCGCCGAGGGGGAGAAGGACGCGCTCGAGGCGATCGTGCGCGAGCAGATGGGTGGTGCCGCCGACCTCGCCGTGCCGCTCGATGTCTCCGTCGGCACCGGGCGGTCCTGGCACGACGCCGCGCACTGAGGCACCGGGCCGTCAGATTTCCCCGGTCGACCGGGGAAATCTGATGTTGTCGGGCTAAATATCGCCGGACAACGTCAGATACCGCCGGACAACCCCACGTGCTGCCAACCCGTCGGGCTGGCTACCTCACTGCCTGGCTACTGGCGGCGGTACGGCCGCCGTTGTGCACCAGCTGCAGCACGAGGAGCACGCCGACGACGGCGATGTCGATGAGCGCGACGGTGCCGGCGAGCCCGGTGACCGAGTCGGCGACCAGGCCGATGCCGACCAGGGCGCCGACGCCGGCGGCGACGATGTACTTGGTGGCGATGCCGCGCTTGGCGAGACCGCCGTACACCAGCAGCTGGAGCACGGAGAGCAGCGCACCGAGGACGGCGAAGAGCCAGAGCTGGTCGGCGACACCGGCGTACTTGTCGCCTCCGACGAAGATCACCGCGACGTCGCGCAGGAGGTAGGCGCCCAGGACGGAGCACCCCCCGAGCGCGCCCAGGAACGCCAGCCCGCGCAGGATCGCGCGCTTGCTCTCGTCGGAGTCCGACATCGACGGGAACAGGATCACCACCGCGAACTGCGGCAGGAACAGCACCGCCTTGGTGACGATCAGGCCGCCGGCGTAGAGACCGGCGTCGTGGTAGTCGAGGACGTTGCGGGCGACGACCACGTCGAGGTTGGAGAGGGCGGTGAAGGCGAGCAGGGCGATCGAGCTGCCCCACGCCTCACGACGTACGTCGCGGCGTACCTCCCGGTCGTGGGCGTTCTCCGGCGGGTGCGGCCGGTGCCCGCGCAGCGCGAGCGAGCCGATCAGCACCGGGAGCCACGACGCGACCAGGACCCCGAGCATCGCGCTGCCCTCGGTCTGCCGGACGAGCAGGCAGGCGGCGCCGAGGGCGACCCGGGGTACGCCGACCGCGAGGTACATCAGGCTCAGCGGCAGCCACCGGCGCTCGCCCTGCAGGACGCCCGCCTGGCCGCCCATGACCGTCACCGGCACGACGCAGAGCCCGAGCAGGATCGCCGGGATCACCGAGTTGAGGTGGAGCAGCCCCCAGACCAGTGGCGCGAGCAGGACCGCGACGCCGCCCAACAGCCAGGCCGCACGCCAGGTGGCGGTGAGGATGCTCTCCTCGATCGCGGCGACGTCGTCGGGGTCGGCGACGATCCGCCGGGCCGCGGTGGCCTGCAGCCCGAGCTGGACGACCGAGAGCACCATCAAGAGGGCCATCAGGCTCGCGACGGCGCCGTACTGACTGGGACCGAGCAGCCGTGCGGACACCATCTGGAACGCGTAGGTGCCGACGTTCATGACCGCCATCGCGACCGCGATGCCCGCGCTGCCACGGAGCAGTCGCACCAACCGCGACCGGTCGGGCGTGCCGTCGGTGCCCGACCGCTGCGCTCGGTCGACTGTGCTGGTCACACGACGAGCGTAGGCGCTGCAGGGCTGCCGACCGAGGTCCGGGTGCAGGTCGCCGCCCGGCCGACCCTGATCCGGGATCAGGGTCGGCCCGACGACGAGGTCAGGCAGTCCCGCCGATGATCAGCAGGCCGGTCGGGTTCGACGGCGAGGAACGGACGTCGGACGGGTCGGAGCGCCTCTTGATCTCGAAGCCGTCCTTGACGCCGCCCTTGTCGCTGTCGGCCCGGGTCGGGTCGGACTTCCGACCGAACCGCTTGTTCTTGGCGCCGGTGACCTCGTCCTTGTCCGACACCTTGTCGCCGTCGGTGTCGCGCTTGGTCGGGTCGGTGATCCGGGTCCGGATCACGTAGTTGCCGCCGAGCTTCTTGTTGGCGATCACCAACTGGTTGATCCGGTTGCCCTTGACCTCGCGGAAGTCGGTGAGCCCGTCGCGGTCGGTGTCCGCGCGGCACGGGTTGGTCCGCACCTTGCCGATGACCCGCTTCTTGCCCGCGAACGTCCCGGTGAAGACGGCCTGCTTCAGCCGCATGCCCAGGACCTCGGTGTCGTCGCGGAGCCCGTCGCGGTCGGTGTCGGCCGCCAGCGGGTTCGTGTGGCCGGTCGTGCAGCCGGTCGGCCCGTTCATCTCGCGGCCGTCGTCGAGCCCGTCGTTGTCGGTGTCGGCGTCGTTCGGGTCGGTCCCGAGGTCGTCCTCCTCGAGGTTGGTCAGCCCGTCACCGTCGTTGTCGGTGTCAGGCAGGTCGTCGCCGGGCACGTCGATCGGGTCGGTGCCGTTGTCGACCTCGCCCCCGTCGGTGACGCCACCGTCGTCGGTGTCGGGGTCGAGCGGGTCGGTGCCGACCGTGTTGACCTCTTCGCCGTCACCCAGGCCGTCGTTGTCCGTGTCCGGGTCCTCCGGGTCGGTGCCGAGGGTGTCCTCCTCGGCGTCGGTGAGGCCGTCGCCGTCGGTGTCACCGGTGGGCTCCAGGTCGTCGTCGGGGTTGTCGACGGGGTTGGTGCCGTTGTCGACCTCGGCGCCGTCGGTGATGCCGCCGTCGTCGGTGTCGGGGTCGAGCGGGTCGGTGCCGTGCGTGTTGTGCTCGGCGCCGTCGGAGAGACCGTCGTCGTCGGAGTCGGGGTCGTTCGGGCTGGTCCCGAGCTCGCCCTCCTCGTCGTCGGTGAGGCCGTCGCCGTCCGAGTCGGTGCTCGGCAGGTCGTCGGCCGGGTCGTCGACCGGGTTGGTGCCGTTGTCGACCTCGGCGCCGTCGGTGACGCCGCCGTCGTCGGTGTCGGGGTCGAGCGGGTCGGTGCCGTGCGTGTTGACCTCGGCGCCGTCGGTGAGGCCGTCGTCGTCGGTGTCGGCGTCGTTCGGGTCGGTGCCGAGACCGTCCTCCTCGAGGTCGGTGAGGCCGTCGCCGTCCGCGTCGTCGGTCGGGGGTACGTCGTCGGTCGGGTCGTCGACGGGGTTGGTGCCGTTGTCGACCTCGGCGCCGTCGGTCACGTCACCGTCGTCGGTGTCGGGGTCGAGCGGGTCGGTGCCGTGCGTGTTCTCCTCGGCGCCGTCGGTGAGACCGTCGTTGTCGGTGTCGGCGTCGTTCGGGTCGGTGCCGAGGGTGTCCTCCTCGGCGTCGGTGAGGCCGTCGCCGTCGGTGTCACCGGTGGGCTCCAGGTCGTCGTCGGGGTTGTCGACGGGGTTGGTGCCGTTGTCGACCTCGGCGCCGTCGGTGACGCCGCCGTCGTCGGTGTCGGGGTCGAGCGGGTCGGTGCCGACCGTGTTGACCTCCTCGCCGTCGCTGAGGCCGTCGTCGTCGGAGTCGGCGTCGTCCGGGTTGGTCCCGATCGCGTCCTCCTCGGCGTCGGTCAGGCCGTCGCCGTCCGAGTCGGTGCTCGGCAGGTCGTCGTCGGGGTTGTCGACGGGGTCGGTGCCGTTGTCGACCTCGGCGCCGTCGGTCACGCCGCCGTCGTCGGTGTCGGGGTCGAGCGGGTCGGTGCCGGTGCCCGTGTCGGTGCCGCCGTCGCCGTCGGTGTCGACCTCCTCGCCGTCGGTGAGACCGTCACCGTCGGTGTCCGGGTTGTTCGGGTCGGTGCCGAGTGCGTCCTCCTCGTCGTCGGTGAGCCCGTCGCCGTCGGTGTCACCCGGGGGCGCGGCCTCGCACTCGACGCCGCCCTCCGGGGCGGTGGCGGTGACGTCTGCCGGGCCGACGGCCAGGTCGACATCGGCCAGTGTGCTGAGCGGGGTGGTGACGTTCAGGTCAACCTCGACCACGGCTTCCTGGTTGCCCGAGCCGGTCGGGTCGGTCGAGGTGTCGGCGAAGGTGCCGACACCGACCTTGAGGTCGACTGTGACACCCAGGATGCTGACCGGGATCTCCACCGCCGTGGTGCTGGTGGACGGGATCGACTCCACCAGGTTGCCGCCGACCCGAACCTCCAGGACGAAGTTGTTGCGGGTGGCGGTGCCGTCGGTGCCGTCGGAGCTCGCCTCGGTCACCACGTCGTCGGAGACGTGGATGACGACCTCGCCGCCGAGCAGCTTGATGTCCCCCACCGTGGTCGTGACCTTCGAGTGCATGTCGTCGCCGCCCGCCGCGTCGGGGACGAGCGCCGTCTCGCTGACCGAGGTGACCGCACCGACCTCGGCAACAGCCCCGAGGAGCGGCACATCGAGCAGGGTGACGCCCGCAGTGGACGCGGATGCGCGGCCGAGCAGCCGCACGCCGCCGGCAGTCGTCGGGCAGGCATCGGCGCCGGCGTAGTGCGCCTCGACCTCACCGTGCACGACAGTCGCCTGTGCCACGGGAGCCAACGGCACCGCGACCAGGTCCTCTCCGGCAGGAGGAGCGTCCGGTGGTGCGACCGCGTTCACGTCGTCGATCTCGATCTCCTGCGTCAACAGCTCTGCGTCGACGTTCGCCGCGTTGGCCGTGACGTTGGCAGACGTGGGGCTGCTGTCCGTCGTCGCCTCCGAGTGGCCCACCGGGACGGTTGCCAGGTTGCCGAGACCGAGCAGGTTGGCGGAGAGGTACACCAGATCGCCGTGCGCGGTGCCGCTGTACGGCGCGGGGAGCGGGTCCGCCTGCGCCGGAAGCGGCGCGGCCATGGTGAGGGCGGCGGCCGTGGCGACGGCTGTGCTCGCGAGGGTGAGGGCGCGGATCCGAGATGACTTCGGACGGGCGTCGGACATGTGGGCTCCTGACAGCCGTGGACAATGCCGCGACGTTATGCGCGATCCATCCCCAATATTGGGGAATCGGAAAACTCGTCGCGACGACAAGAATCTCCTGCCGATGGCCGCGAGGACCGGCGATCCTGTCAGCAGAGTCGGTCGGCGGCGAAGATCGCGGTGCCCGGCGTCAGCCGTCCGCGGGTCCCGGACCAGCCACCCCACAGGCGCTCGTTCCCCTCGGGCCACTCGGGCTCGAGGAGCGCGACGAGCCGGAAGCCGGCGTTGGTCAGCAGCGCGACCCAGTCGCCCAGAGTGCGGTGGTGCTCGACGTACACCACCGCTCCGGTCTCGTCGTCGACCTCGACGTACGGCGTCCGGTCCCAGTAGGACTGGGTGGCCGTCAGGCCCTCCTCGGTCGGGTCGTCGGGGAACATCCAGCGGGTCGGGTGGGTGATCGAGAACGCGAACCGTCCGCCGGGGCGCACGACCCGCGCGGTCTCGGCGACGGCCTGCTCGATGTCGGCGACGAACTGCAGCGCGCCGAAGGAGGAGAACACCACGTCGAACGACCGGTCGCCGAAGGGGAGGTGCGTCGCCGTACCGAGGACGCTGGGGACCACGACGCCGGTGGACTCGTCGATCCGGCGCGAGTGCTGGAGCTGGCGGTGAGACAGGTCCAGGCCCACGGCCCGGCCGCCGCGGCTGCGCACCCACCGCGAGCACTGGCCGGCACCCGACCCGACCTCGAGCACGTCGCGGCCGGCGAGCGGCCCGAGGACGCCGGCGGCGGCCTCGGTCAGACCCTCGGGTCCCCACACGAAGCCGACGTCGCCGAGGAACTCGCCGTGGGTGGCTTGGTACTCGTCGGCGTACCGGTCCCAGTCCGGGCCGTTGGCGCGGCGGGACTCCTCCTCAGACGCCTGTCGCCGGTGGGCGGTCACCGGCGGATGCGGCCATTGCTGCACGCTGAGAGGATAGGCCCCGGTCGCCGGCCCCGGCGGGGTGCGCGCGAGTTGGACGGGGGAGCGAGCCCCCGCGTACCCTTGATCATTGTGCCTGCACTGCGCCGGCATGAACGCTCTTGCAACACGAACGACGTACGACGCCCTCTACCAATCTGCCCACCCAAGGACTATCCCTACTAATGACGAGCACCCTCTCGAACCCCTCCGTGTCCCACTACGACGACAACGCGCCCGTGGTCGCCGTCAACGACATCGGCTCGGAGGCGGACTTCCTGGCCGCTATCGACCAGACCATCAAGTACTTCAACGACGGTGACATCGTGGATGGCACCATCGTCAAGGTCGACCGGGACGAGGTCCTGCTCGACATCGGTTACAAGACCGAGGGTGTCATCCCCTCCCGCGAGCTCTCGATCAAGCACGACGTCGACCCCTCCGAGGTCGTCGAGGTCGGTGACAAGGTCGAGGCCCTGGTCCTCCAGAAGGAGGACAAGGAGGGTCGCCTGATCCTGTCCAAGAAGCGCGCCCAGTACGAGCGCGCCTGGGGCACGATCGAGGAGGTCAAGGAGGCCGACGGCGTCGTCGAGGGCACCGTCATCGAGGTCGTCAAGGGCGGCCTGATCATCGACATCGGCCTGCGCGGGTTCCTCCCGGCGTCGCTGGTGGAGATGCGCCGGGTGCGCGACCTGCAGCCGTACGTCGGCCAGGTCCTCGAGGCCAAGATCATCGAGCTCGACAAGAACCGCAACAACGTGGTCCTGTCGCGCCGTGCCTGGCTCGAGCAGACCCAGTCCGAGGTCCGCCACGGCTTCCTCACCCAGCTCCAGAAGGGCCAGATCCGCAAGGGCGTCGTGTCCTCGATCGTCAACTTCGGTGCGTTCGTCGACCTCGGCGGCGTCGACGGTCTGGTCCACGTCTCCGAGCTGTCCTGGAAGCACATCGACCACCCCTCCGAGGTTGTCACCGTGGGCGACGAGGTCACCGTCGAGGTGCTCGACGTCGACATGGACCGCGAGCGGGTCTCCCTGTCGCTCAAGGCGACGCAGGAGGACCCCTGGCAGCACTTCGCCCGGACCCACCAGATCGGCCAGATCGTGCCGGGCAAGGTCACCAAGCTGGTGCCCTTCGGCTCCTTCGTCCGGGTCGAGGAGGGCATCGAGGGCCTGGTCCACATCTCCGAGCTGGCCGAGCGCCACGTGGAGATCCCCGAGCAGGTCGTGCAGGTCAACGACGACGTCATGGTCAAGATCATCGACATCGACCTCGAGCGTCGCCGGATCTCGCTGTCGCTGAAGCAGGCCAACGAGAACCCCGCGGCCTCCGACGTCGAGGAGTTCGACCCGACCCTCTACGGCATGCCGGCGACCTACGACGAGGCGGGCAACTACATCTACCCCGAGGGTTTCGACCCGGAGACGGGCGAGTGGCTCGAGGGCTTCGACGAGCAGCGCGCGACCTGGGAGGACCAGTACGCCAAGGCGCACGCCCGCTGGGAGGCCCACGTCAAGCAGCAGGCCGAGGCCAAGCAGGCCGAGATCGAGGCCGGCGAGGCGACGTCGTACTCCTCCGGCGGTGCCAGCGAGAAGGCCCCCGAGACGGGCGGCTCGCTCGCTTCGGACGAGGCGCTCCAGGCGCTCCGCGAGAAGCTCACCGGCGGCAACTGAGTCGATCGACAACCGAAGGCCCGGTCACCCGAGGGTGGCCGGGCCTTCGGCATCTCCGGGCGTCAGTGACCGAGGCTGAGGAGGCGGCCGGGCGGCACCGAGGCGGGGTCCTCCCGGTGCGAGGCGGGCGGGGGCAGCATGCCCCGTCCGTCGTTGTGGACGACGTAGACGGTGGCGGCGATGCCGACGAGCGCCGCGGCCACGAGGAGGATCAAGAGGCTCATGGCAGAAAGTCTGCTCCTCAGCGGATCCTGCCACCAGTGGCAGAAAAGCCGGTCTACGTTGATTTCCTGCCAGAGGCGTGCGAAGGTGGCTGCATGCTGACGAACGTGGCCGTGCTGGCCTACGACGGCGTTGCGCCGTACGAGCTCGGCGTGCTGTGCGAGGCCTTCGGGCTGGACCGGACCGAGCACGGCGTCCCGCGGCTCGACTTCGCGCTCTGTGCGGTCGACGACCGGCCGGTGCGCACGTCGATGGGCTTCTCGATCCAGGCGGAGCACCGGCTGGACCGGGTGGCGGACGCCGACCTCGTCGCCGTCCCGGCGATGCCACGCGGCGACCTCCCGCCCGAGCCGGTGGTCCGCGCGCTCCAGGACGCCTACGAGCGCGGCGCCCGGCTGCTCTCGGTGTGCAGCGGCGCCTTCATGCTCGGCGCCGCCGGCCTGCTGGACGGGCGCGAGTGCACGACCCACTGGATGTACACCGACGAGCTCGCCAGCCGCTATCCCCTGGCGAGGGTGGTGCCGGAGGTCCTCTACGTCGACAGCGGCCAGGTCGTCACCAGCGCCGGCACGGCGGCCGGCATGGACGCGTGCCTCCACATCTGGCGGCAGGAGTACGGCGCCGCAGTGGCCGGCATGATCGCCCGGAGGGCCGTCGTACCACCCCATCGGGACGGGGGGCAGGCCCAGTACATCGCGCGGGCCGTCCCGGACTGCGACGCGGACACCCTGGGCCCGCTGCTGTCGTGGGTCCTGGAGAACCTCGCCGACGACCACAGCGTCGACTCGCTGGCCCGGCGGGCGCACATGTCACCGCGCACCTTCGCCCGGCGCTTCCGCGACGAGACCGGCACCACCCCGCACAGCTGGGTCACCCAGCGGCGCGTCGCCGCCGCCGAGGAGCTTCTCGAGCGCACCGACCACCCCGTCGAGCGGATCGCCGCCGACGTCGGCTTCGGCAACGCCGCTGCCCTGCGGCACCACTTCACCCGGGTGCGCGGAGTCAGCCCGCAGCGCTACCGGCGCCAGTTCGCCTGCTGAGGTCCAGGTGCCTACGGGCGTCGAAGAACTGACCAATGCGGCACGAACCCGGCAGATGACCGCCTCTTGAGTCACAGGAGCACCACGAGCACCGATCGGTCAGTTCTTCGACGCAGGTGTCAGCCGGCTGTCGCCGATCACAGCTCGCTGCGACGTACCTTGCCGGTGAGCGTGCGGGGGAGCTCGGGCACGAACCGGTAGGTCTTCGGCCGCTTGGGCGGTGCCAGGTGCTCACGGGCGTACGCCGCCAGCAGCTCCTCGTCGGCGGTGCCGACCACCGCGGCGCACACCCGCTGCCCCCAGGTGGCATCGGGCTCGGCGAACACCGCGATGTCGTCGACGCCCCGACACTGCCCGAGCACCTGCTCGACCTCGGTCGGGTAGACGTTGACCCCGCCGCTGATGATCAGGTCCTCGCGGCGGCCGTCGAGATAGAGGTAGCCGTCGTCGTCGAGCCGGCCGAGATCGCCGACGGTGAACGCCGGCCCTTCCGGCGTCTCCCGCCATGCTGCCGCGGTCTTCTCCGGGTCACCGAAGTAGGTGAACCGAGCATGGTCGGGCACGACGCACCAGATGGTGCCGTCGGGATCGGTGCTGAGCAGCCGTCCCGGTCGGGCCCGGCCCACCGTGCCCGGGCGGTCCAGCCACTCCTCGCTGCGGCAGGCCGTGAACTGGCCCTCGGTCGAGCCGTAGAACTCCCAGGTGCTGCCCGGCGGGAAGAGCTCGACCAGCCGTCGCTTGACCTCGGTCGGGCAGGGTGCGCCGGCGTGCGCGACCAGCCGGAAGGACGACAGGTCGGGAACGCTCCCCCCGGAGTCGAGCAGGGCGTCCCAGTGGGCGAAGAGCCGCTGCAGGTGGGTCGGGACGCAGAACATCGTCGTCGGGCGCTCCCGCTCGATCGCCGCGGTCACGGTGGCCGGGTCGAAGGGTCCGGGTACGACGACGCGGCCGCCCGCGAGCGTCGTACCCATGGCGAACCGGAGGGGCGCGGAGTGGTAGAGCGGGCTGAGCACGAGGTTGACGTCGTCGGACACGAAGCCCCACAGGTCGCGCTCCTCGGCGAGCAGCGCCGCGGCCCGCTCGTCGTCGAGCAGGCCGGAGCAGACGCCCTTCGGGGAGCCGGTGGTGCCCGAGGTGCAGTGCATCGGCCGCGCCCGCGGCAGCCCGCGGTGCCGCCGGTCGGGGAGGCCCGACAGTTCCGACAGCAGGGTGTCGAGGTCGTCGGCCGACTCGACGAGCAGGTCCGGCCGCACCGTCGCGAAGATCCGCTCGCGTTCCCCGGCCGTCAACCGCGGGTCGAGCGGGACGGGGTAGATGCCCTCCGCCAGCAGGCCGATCACCGCGTCGACGTACGCCAGGGACCCTGGGACGAGCAGCGCCACGCGGTCACCGGGGGAGAGCATCACCCGTCCATCTTGGAGCATCCTGCGCGCTGCGATACTCGCGGGCATGCGGGTCGGACTGACGGGCGGGATCGCCTCGGGCAAGAGCACGGTGTCGGCCATCCTCGCCGAGCTGGGCGCGGTCGTGATCGACGCCGACGCGCTCGCCCGCGAGGTGGTCGAGAAGGGGACCCCCGGCCTCGCTGCCGTGGTCGATGCGTTCGGTCCCGACGTGCTGACCGCCGACGGAGAGCTGGACCGACCCAAGGTCGGCGCGATCGTCTTCGCCGACGAGGAGAGGCGCAGGACCCTCGAGAGCATCGTGCACCCGCTGGTCTTCGAGCGGATCGTCGCGCTCGAGGAGACGGCGCCCGCCGGCGCCGTGGTCGTCCACGACATCCCGCTGCTCGCCGAGTCCGGCCGCGCGGACACGTTCGACGCGGTGATCGTCGTCGACGCGCCCGAGGACGTGCAGATCGAGCGGATGGTGCGTGACCGCGACTGGACCGAGGACATGGCGCGGTCGCGGATCGCCGCCCAGGCGAGCCGCGAGGAGCGGCGCGCGTTCGCGACGTACGTCATCGAGAACACCGGATCCCTGGCCGATCTGCGCGACCGCGTCACCGGCGTGTACGCCGAATTGAGCCGCTCCTGAGGTAGTGGTCAGCGAATCGGTGAACCGATTCGCGTCGGGCGCGCGACAGTACTTGGTATGGCAGCCGCCGACCTCTCGGACGTCGACCTCGTCGCCGCGATGTCCGAGCGGGACGAGGGAGCCCTCCGGATGCTCTACGAGCGGCACGCGGGCTGGATCTCGGCTCGGCTGCGGCGCCGCTGTGCGGACCGCGAGGTCGTGGTCGACGTCCTCCAGGACACGTTCGTGTCGGCCTGGGGCGCGGCGGCGAGGTTCCGCGGCGACGGAGACGTGGCTGCCTGGCTGTGGGGGATCGCGATCCATCGCCTGATCAGTCGGGTGCGGACGCGCAGCGCCCGTGCACCACGGCTCGGGCCGGCGCTGCTGCCTCACGACGGGGCTGACGAGTCCGCCGAGGAGCAGGTGCTGGTGGCCATCGAGTACTCCGACGTCGGCAGCGCGCTCGCCCGGATCTCCCCGGAGCTCCGGGTCGTGCTCCAGGCGACCGTGCTGGACGGGCTGACCACCCGGGAAGCCGCACACCTGCTGGGGATCCCGCAGGGGACCGTGAAGTCCGCGGCTCGCAAGGGCGCGGGCCAGGATGAGGGAGGAACTGGGATGACGACCGAACGTGGCGGCTGGCACGTTGACGCCGAC
The DNA here is from genome assembly GCA_963830735.1 of uncultured Actinomycetota bacterium. Taxonomy (GTDB): domain Bacteria; phylum Actinomycetota; class Actinomycetes; order Propionibacteriales; family Nocardioidaceae; genus Nocardioides. The sequence goes on along the minus strand of CAWHNG010000002.1, from coordinate 1,644,834 downwards.
GCCTTGCAGGCGCTGGCGGACGGCGGGCTCGGCCAGGTGCTCGCAGCGTCCGTCGAGGCGCACGTGATGCGCTGCGACGGTTGCCGTGCCGAGCTCAACGCACTGGAGTTCGGCCGCCCGGAGGGCGGCCTGGAGCGGGCGTGGACGGGGGTCCGCGACAGCATCGAGCCGCCTGCTTCGGGACCGGTCGCTCGGTGGCTCTCGCGACTCGGATTCCGGACCGAGCAGCTGCGCCTGCTTTCCGCCGTACCTGCGCTGCGCGGCAGCTGGCTCATCGGCGTCACGCTCGCGCTGCTCTTCACGGGCGCAGCGGCCACGTTCGCCGGTGACCGTGGTGGGCTCGGCTTCTTCCTCCTCGTCGCGCCGCTGGCTCCGGTGGCGGGCGTGGCGATGGCGTTCGGCGGCGACGCCGATCCCAGCCAGGAGATCGTCGTCACGACGCCGTTCTCCGCGGTCCGCCTGCTGCTGCTCCGCACCGCTGCGGTGGTCGCGACCTCCGTCCCGATCGCGATGCTGGTGGGGCTCTTCGTGCCGGGCCCGGGGTGGCTCTTCGTCGCGTGGCTCACACCGGCCGCTGCGTGCGTCGCGGTCACCCTGGCCCTCTCGCCGTACGCCGGTCCCACCAACTCCGGCGCCGTCGTGGGCGCCGTCTGGTCCGTGCTCACGTTGGCCGCCACCCAGAGCCACGGCGACCCGCTGGTGCTGGTCGGTCCCGCGAGCCAGTGGGCGTGTACGGCGCTCGTTCTCCTCTCGGTCTCGGTGCTCGTCACGAAGTTCCACATCATCGACCTGCCGAGGAGGCAGTCATGAACGCACCCACCCACACCGTCGAGCTCACCGACGTCGGCAAGCGCTTCGGGCGCACGACTGCCCTCGACGGAATCAGCCTGGCCCTCGAGCCCGGCATCACCGGGCTGCTCGGCCCCAACGGCGCCGGCAAGACCACGCTGCTGCGGATCCTCGCCACCGCGCTCGCCGCCGACAGCGGACGCGTACGGGTGCTCGGCGACGATCCCGAGACCGCCTCGGGCCGTGTCGCGATCCGCCGCCGGCTCGGCTACCTGCCGCAGGAGGCCGGCTTCCCCCGCGGCTTCACGGCCTTCGGCTTCGTCGACTACTTCGCCATCCTCAAGGAATGGACCGACCGAGCGGCCCGGCACGCGGAGGTACGCCGCGTCCTGGGTCAGGCCGATCTGGAGGACGTGGCCACCAAGCGCGTCCACGCACTCTCGGGCGGTCAGCGCCGACGGCTGCTGCTGGCCCAGGCGCTGCTCGGAGAGCCTGCGTTCCTCGTCCTCGACGAGCCCACGACCGGACTCGACCCCGCGCAGCGGGCCCGGCTCCGCGACATTCTCTCGACGGCGGGGGAGACGGCCACGCTCGTGCTCTCGACCCACCAGACCGAGGACGTGGCAGCCGTCTGCGGACGAGTCATCGTGATCGACGCGGGCCGGGTGCACTTCGACGGGTCGGTCGCCGAGCTCACGTCGGTGGCCGGCGGGCGGGTCTGGCTGGCGGACGCGCGCGACCCACGGGCGCGCCACTCCTGGCGCACGGGCACGGGTCGGTGGCGCAACGTGGGCGACCGGCCGGCGGACGCCGTACCCGCGGAGCCGACGCTCGAGGACGCCTACCTGCTGCTTGTCGGCGACGATGCTCTCGAACCGGATCTGGAGGCGGCGTCATGAGCACCGTGGTCGCGCGCCCGGTCCCGCGGCAGGCAGAGTCGCTGCTCACCCTGGCTCTCGCCGACGCGCGGCGCTACGCCCGGCACCCGCTCTACCTCCTCGGGGCGGGGGTCGTCCTGTTCGCTCTCGTCCAGGGCGTCGTCACCAAGCACCCGACTGAGATCGGGATCGAGGAGACGCTCCTCCCCGCCTTCCTGCTGGGTGTGTTCGGCTTCGTGGTCGCCCACCGGCTGACCACGTCACTGCGCCGCACCGGCGACCTGGCGGACACGGCGCCGGTCACGAGCCAGCGGCGTACGGCGGCGCTGTGTGTGGCGTGCCTGGTACCGGCGGCCACAGCCGCGCTGGTCGTCCTCGCCCAGGTGGTCGCGGCGTCGATCTGGCCGCCCACCCTGCCCGGGGGCCACGTGGCCTGGTTCGGCTACGAGCCGGACTCGGCCGTCTGGGGCGTGTTGATCGGCGACGTCGTGCTGGCAGCGCTCGGCGGGCCGCTGCTCGGGGTGGCGGTCGGGCGTTGGGCTCCGTTCCGCGGGTCGGCCCTGCTGGGCATGGTCGTGCTGACGTCGGTGGCAGTCTTCGCTCAGGTGGTGCCCAGTCCGTGGCACGCCTTCTCGCCCTGGCCGATCTTCAGCGACGAGCACCTGGTGGGCGGGGAGTACCAGACCTCGTGGATCGTCGACGCGGTGTCGCCGCTGTGGTGGTGTGGCTATGCCGCGTGCCTGTGCGGTCTCGCTGTCGTCGCCGCGCTGCTGCGGGACCCCGGGCACCGCACCCGGCTGCTCGCGACCGGTGCGGTCCTCACGGTGGTCGGGGTCGGCTTCGTCCTCGTCGCGGTGTCATGACCGACGGGTCGGCCAGGTGGCTGCGGCCCCTGGCGATGCCGGCTGCCTGTGGCGTCGCTGCGCTGACCCTCGCACTCACCTCGACCCTGCTCCTGGGAGGTGGTGAGGTGCCGGTCTTCGTGGCGCACCTGGTGGTGGTCGTGCTGGCCGCGGGCGCGGCGTACCTCCTCGACGACCCGGCCGCCGAGGCGACTGCCGTGGTGCCGAGGTCGCTGCTCTACCGGCGGCTCCGTGCGGTGGTTCCGGGCTTGGCGGTGACCGGGGTGGCCGCGGCAGCGGTGGCAGTGGTGCTGCGCTGGCGGTCGCCGTCGCTCCCGCTGGAGCTGCTCGCCTGGGAGACGCTGGGGCTCGTCGGGTTCGCACTGGCGTCGTCCGCCGTCGCCTTCAGCCAGCGGGAGTCCGAGCCCGGGAACCTCGTCGCGGCACTGATGGCCCTGCTCGTGCTCGGCACGTTGATCGGCCAACCCGCGTTGCCGGTGGACCTGCTCTCCACCGGGTCCGACGGCGCGATCGGCATCGGCTGGTGGGGCGGGGTGGCGGCCGCATCTGCAGCGGTGCTGGTGTGGAGCTCGCGACGTACGTCGTCGAGAACACCGGGACGCACGAAGACCTCCGTCAGAAGGTGACGGAGGTCCCCGCGGAGCTGCGCGGCTAGTCAGGCAGCCAGGGTCAGGCAGCCAGGTCCGGGTCGCCGAGGCGGCGGAGCTTCTGCAGGGCCTCCCGCTCGAGCTGGCGGACCCGCTCGGCGGAGATGCCGTGCTTGACGCCGATGTCGGCGAGCTTGTGCTGGCGGCCGTCGACGAGCCCGTAGCGGGACCGGATGATGTCGGCCGCGCGCTCGTCGAGCTGGCCGACGAGCGTGTTGAGCCGGTCGCGGGCCTCGGTGTCGAGCACGGTGAGGTCGGGGCCCGGCGCGGTCTCCTGCGCCATCAGGTCGCCGAGGGAGGTGTCGCCGTCCTCGTCGACCGGGGTGTCGAGGCTGACGTGCTCGCGGCCCCAGGCCATCAGGTCGAGAACCCGCTCGACGTCGATGCCGAGCTCGGCGGCGATCTCCTCCGGCTCCGGGTCGCGGCCCAGCTGGCGCTCGAGGGTACGGCGCGCGCCGCCGACCTGGTTGAGCTCCTCGACCACGTGCACGGGGAGGCGTACGACGCGCGCCTGCTGAGCGATGCCGCGGGTGATCGCCTGTCGCACCCACCAGGTCGCGTACGTCGAGAACTTGTAGCCCTTGGCGTAGTCGAACTTCTCGACCGCCCGGATCAGGCCGGTGTTGCCCTCCTGGATCAGGTCGAGCATCGGCATCTGGGCGCGGCCGTACTTGCGGGCGATGGAGACCACCAGGCGCAGGTTGGCGTTGATGAACTCGGTCGTGGCGCGCTCGCCCTCCTCGGCCAGCCACTCGAGCTCCTCACGGCTCGCGCGTCCCGGAGCGCCGCCCTTGCGGCGGCCCCAGCGGCCCTCCTTGAGCAGGTGCGTGGCAAGCAGGCCGGCCTCGATCGTCTTGGCGAGCTCGACCTCACGGGCCGCGTCGAGTAGGGGCGTGCGTGCGATCTCGTCGAGGTAGAGACCGACGCTGTCGCGGCCCTCGATCTCGCGTCCGGCGTTCTTCCTCGTCGCCGTCATCGTTCCGGCCATCGCGACCCCTCCTTCGCGTACGGGCGCCCCATGCGTCCGTACCTCTCGTCAACGTCCCGTCGCGGATGAGGATTCCCACTCGGGTCGTCCGCACACGGTCTACGTAGGCTCAGACGTCTCGGAGGGCCGCAGAGTTGCGCCGCCGGGCAACTCTCAGGGACTTCTCAGACCCCGGGAGCGGTCGACACGTCCCGTTCACCCTCTGTTGACGTGTCCATCGGAGTACCCACGCCGGCGAGGCCCATCCGGTCCAGCATCCAGGCGACGGTGAAGGCCCGCTCCTCCCAGGCGCGGTAGCGCCCGGAGACGCCGCCGTGCCCGGCGCTCATCTCGGTGCGCAGGAGCACGTCGGCCCGCGGCGCCCGGGCCCGCAGCCGGGCGGTCCACTTGGCGGGCTCGACGTAGAGGACGCGGGTGTCGTTGAGGGAGGTCTGGGCGAGGATCGGCGGGTAGGGGAGGTCTGCGACGTTCTCGTACGGCGCATAGCCGGCGATCCGGTCGTAGGCGTCCGGGTCGGACGAGGGGTCGCCCCACTCGTCGTACTCGGGGACCGTGAGCGGGAGGCTCGGGTCGAGCATGGTGGTGAGCGCATCGACGAATGGCACCTCGGCGACCACCCCGCCGAACGCGTCGGGGGCCTGGTTGACCGCCGCCCCGACCAGGAGCCCGCCGGCGCTGCCGCCCTCGGCGACCAGCCGGTCCGCGGTGGTCCACCCGGTCTCCACCAGGTGGCGGGCGCAGGCGACGAAGTCGTCGAAGCTGTGCTGCTTGTGCTCGAGCCGGCCGTCCTCGTACCAGTGCCGGCCGAGCTCGCCGCCCCCGCGGACATGGGCGATCGCGAAGGCGGCGCCGCGGTCGAGCACGGAGAGCCGGCCGACCGAGAAGTAGGGGTCGATGGAGGTCTCGTAGGCGCCGTAGCCGTAGAGGTGGAGCGGCACCGGGCCCCGGCCGCTGGGCGTCGCGGCCAGGGCGTCGCGGCGGACGACGAGCGAGATCGGCACCCGGACCCCGTCGGGTGCCGTTGCCCAGAGCCGGTGCTCCTCGTACGCCGCGGCGTCGTACTCGCCGAGGACGGGGGCGCGCTTGAGCAGGCGCATCCCGCCGGTGCGCAGGTCGTGGTCGTAGACCGAGGCGGGCTCGGCGAGGCTGGTCATGCCGACCCGGATCGTGGGCTGGTGGAACTCCGGGTTGCTGCCCGCCCCGACCGTGGCGAGCTCGCTCGGGAACTCGACCAGCCGGTCGCCGGTGACGCCGTCGGGACCGAGGGGCAGGACCCGGACCTGGGTGAGCCCGCCGCTGCGCTGCTGGACGACGAGGTGGCTCGCGAAGGCGTCCACGTCCTCCAGCCGGACCGCCGGGTCGTGGGGGAGGAGCGGGATCCAGCCTGCGCGCGGGGTCGGGGCCGCGGGCGCCGTACCGAGCTCGAACTCGGTGCCGGCGGCGTTGTGGAGCACCAGGAACCGGTCCTCACCGGCGATGACGGCGTGCTCGAGGGAGTACTCGACGCCGGCCTCGCGGACCGCGAAGCACCACGGCTCGGCGGCCGGGTCGTCGGCGTCGAGGACGTGGAACTCCGACGTGGCCCGCGAGCTCGCGGCGATCATGACGTAGCGCCGGCTGCGGGTGCGTCCGACGCCGACGAAGTAGCGGCCGTCCGGCTCCTCGAAGACCAGCTCGTCCTCGCTCTGCGGCGTGCCGAGGCGGTGTCGCCAGACCTTGTCGGGACGCCAGCTGTCGTCGACCGTCGTGTAGTAGAAGTGGTCCGGGCTGCCGCCCCACGTGACGCCGCCGAGAACGTCGGTCAGCTCGTCGTCGAGCAGGTCGCGGGTGGCCAGGTCGAGGACCCGGACGGTGTAGCGCTCGTCGCCGACGACGTCGGTGGAGTAGGCCAGCAGCCGGTCGTCGGGGCTGATCGACGAGCCGCCGAGGGAGAAGAAGTCGTGGCCCTCGGCCAGCACGTTCGCGTCGAGGAGGACCTCCTCGCCCGGCAGCGCGGGCTGGTCGGGGCGGGCGTCCTCGGCGGGGTGCGGAGGGGTCCAGTCGTCCGGGTCGGTGGCCGGGACGCGGCAGGAGGCGCCGTACTGCTTGCCCTCGAAGGAACGGCCGTAGTACCAGTGGCCGCGCACGCGGGTGGGCACCGACAGGTCGGTCTCGAGGGTCCGGGACCTGATCTCCTCGAAGATCTGCCGGCGCAGGTCGGCGAGGTGGGCGGTGCGCGCGTCGGTGTAGGCGTTCTCGGCCTCGAGGTAGCCGACCACCTCCGGGTCGTCCTTGCCGCGCAGCCAGTCGTAGTCGTCGGTACGCTCGCGGCCGTGCAGGGTCGTGGTGACGGGGCGTTGCGGGGCGACCGGTGGTGCCGGCGGGGGTACGGCGGGCTGCTGCTCGACGGGCATGTCGGCACGGTATCCGGCGCACTTCCTCCACAGGACGGCCGGTGAACCTGTGGACGAACGGCAGAGGATCTGTGGAGGAAGCGGCCTTCGATGTGGACGGTCCTGTGGGACCAGAGGTTTGTCGGAAATCTTCCGCTCAACCCCTTGTGCGCCGTGCGTCGTCGGGCGTAGAACTCTCCTACCGATCCGGAAGCGGATCACCGGCCCAGCCGGAGATCAGCGGAAGGTTCGGGGACTCGGACGAAGTTCCGACCCGGTCGCGGGGCAACCTGCGGCGGTCCGCCCCGGTGGGGGCGTGACGGGAAGGGTGACGACGTCCGGGCCGACCGGGACCACCGCAGCCGGTCAAGCCGAGGGCCTCCTGATGCTCATACCATCAAGAGGCCCTCACCCTTTTCGTCGCCGATCGTCCCAGACTCGCGCGCCTCCTGCCAACGGGTGAGCGCCGGATCGTCGGCCGAGAGCGACCGCACCGGCCCCGGCGGCGTGTCCGCCGTCTCGAACCGGACCGTGACCACGCCGCGCCCCGAGCCCCAGACCCAGCCGCGGCCGTGCTCGGTGTGGACCACGTCGGCGCCCGGAGGCCAGGCGGACCTGGCCCGTGCGCCGGCCTCGGCGACGGCGGACTCGGTGCCGGTCGCCTCGGTCGCGGCGGTGGGGTCGTCGTCCTCGGGGTCACCGGTCGAGTCGCCGAAGAGGTCGTCCTGGACCCAGTCGGCGAGCCCGGACACGCCGACACCGAGCAGCCGCACACCGGCCGAGGTGTCGAGGTCGTCGAGCAGGCGGACCGCCGTACGTCCGACGACGGCGCCGTCGTCGGTGGGGGAGGGCAGCGTCGCCGATCGGTTGAGCGTGGTGAAGTCGTAGAGCCGGACCTTGATGGTGACCGTGCGGCCGGACAGGCCGTGGGCGCGCAGCCGGCGGGCGACGTCGGCCGCCTGCCGGGTGAGCAGCCCGGCCATCAGCCTGCGGTCGGTGAGGTCGTGCTCGTAGGTCCCCTCGACGCTGACCGACTTGGCCTCCCGCTCGGGCACGACCGGACGGTCGTCCTCGGCGCGGGCGAGGTCGTGGAGGGACTGCCCGTGGGCGCGACCGAGGATCCGGACGAGCTCGTCGAGGCTGATGTCGGCCAGGTCGGCAACGGTGTGGACGCCCACCCGGCGCAGCCGCTCGACGGTCGCGGGACCGACCCCGGGGATCACCGAGACATGCATCGGTCGGAGCAGCTCCAGCTCGGTGCCGGGTGGTACGACGACCAGCCCGTCGGGCTTGTCGAGGTCGCTGGCGACCTTGGCCACGAACTTCGAGGTCGCCAGGCCGACGGAGGCGGTGAGTCCGCCGGTGACCTCCTGCACGCGGCCACGGAGGTCCTCGGCGTAGGCGGTGACGGTCGGCACCTCCAGGTCGGGCAGGTCGGCCCGCTCGAGGTCGACGAAGGCCTCGTCGAGGGAGAGCGGCTCGACCAGCGGGGAGCAGGACCGGAGCAGCTCCATCACGGCCGCGCTGGTCGCACGGTAGGCCTCGAACCGGCCGCTGAGGTAGGCCGCGTGCGGGCACCGGGCGCGCGCCTCGCGCGTCGACATCGCCGAGCGGACGCCGTACGCCCGCGCCTCGTAGGACGCGGTGGCGACGACGCCTCGGCCGCCGGTCCCGCCGACGATGACCGGCTTGCCGCGCAGCGAGGGCTTGTCGCGCTGCTCGACGGCAGCGAAGAAGGCGTCGAGGTCCAGGTGGAGGACCGAGGCCTGGGCGCGCACGGGGGCAACGTATCCGAGCGCGCCGACCCGCCTCGTGGGCCCTGGCGGACCACCAACCGTCCACAGGCGGCGTTCCGCGACCGCTTGTCCACAGGGCGCCGCGCGACCCGGTGCCGATGTCGTGGGATCGGACGAGCCTCGACCCATGACCACATCACCCGCACCCCTGCCGGACCCCGGGTCCGGATCACCTGTCACCTACACCGCGCGCAGTCCCGAGGACCTGCTCGCGCTCGTGCCGATCGTGCTGGGCTTCGAGCCGGCGGAATCGGTCGTCATGTTCACGTTCGGCAGCGACCGGCCGTTCCACGCGCGGGTCGACCTGCCGCCGCGGGGAGACCCGGCGGCCTGTCGCGAGGTCGCCGAGAGCCTGGTGGCGGCGGCCCGCAACAACAGCACGCCCATGGTCGCGCTGGTCCTCTACAGCGCCGACCCGGCGGCGGCGCAGCCCGCGTGGCGGGCGCTGCGTCGGCGGTGCGAGCGCGCCCGGATCCGGATCGTCGACGCGATGATCACCGACGGCCGCCGCTACCACCCGATGCTGGCGCGCGACCCACGGTTGCGGGAGGTCGGGATCCCCTACGACAGCGACAACCACCCGTTCCGGGCCCGGGCCGTGGTGACCGGCACGGTGGTCCACCCCACCCGCGACCACCTGGTCGCGACGCTCGACCCCGACCCGGGCCTGCAGGCGGGGGTGGAGCGCGCCCTGGAAGCGGGCGACCTCGTCGGCGAGGGCGTGCCGGAGGCGGCGTCCACCCTCCGGGAGGCCGGGCACCGGGCGGCGGCGCTGGTGTCCCGCCACGTCGCGGACCGGACGGTCGCCACCGACGACGAGGTCGCCCGGCTGGTGTGGGACTTCCAGTCGGCCCGGGTGCGGGATGCGGCCTGGGGCCTGATGCGCCGCAACGAGGCCCAGGCGCACCTCGACTTCTGGAGCGACGTCGTCCGCCGGACGCCGCAGCGCCTCGCCGCGGCACCGTTGGCGCTCGCTGCCTACGCGGCGTGGCTGACCGGCGACGGAGCGCTGGCCTGGGCGGGTGTGGACCGGTGCCGAGCCGTCGACCCGGCCTACGGGCTGGCGGGGCTGGTGGCGTTCGGGCTGGAGCACGCGGTCCCGCCGGATCTTGCCGAGCCCCGCTTCGACTGGGGCATGGGCTGGGAGGGGGTCGACTGACTAGGGTCATCGCATGGGCGAGGACGTCGATGCGCAGGAGTTCACCCGGGCCGACCGCACCCGGTACCGCGAGAAGGTTCGCCGCTGCCTCGACGTGTTCGAGCGGATGCTGAACGAGTCCGCCTTCGACACCGACGATCCGCAGACCGGCCTGGAGGTCGAGCTCAACCTGGTCGACGAGGCGGGCGACCCGGCGCTGCGCAACGCCGAGGTCCTCGACGCGATCGCCGACCCCGACTTCCAGACCGAGCTCGGGCGCTTCAACATCGAGATGAACGTCCCGCCCGGCCCGCTGCGCGGGAAGGGGCTCAGCACGTACGAAGCGGGGCTGCGTCGTACGCTCAACGAGGCGGAGAAGCGGTCCGCCGAGCTCGGCACCCACCTGGTGATGGTGGGCATCCTCCCGACCGTGGACGAGGAGCACCTGGCGGCCGACACGATCAGCGAGAACCCGCGCTACCGGCTGCTCAGCGAGCAGGTCCTCGCGGCGCGTGGCGAGGACATCAGCATCGACATCGAGGGGGCCGACCGGCTCCGCACCACCGCCGACTCGATCATGCCCGAGGCGGCGTGCACCAGCGTCCAGCTGCACGTCCAGACCACGCCGGACCGGTTCGCGGCGTACTGGAACGCCTCGCAGGCGATCGCCGGGGTGCAGCTCGCGGTCGCGGCGAACTCGCCGTACCTGCTGGGCCGGCAGCTGTGGCGGGAGACCCGGATCCCGCTCTTCGAGCAGGCCGCCGACACGCGGAGCGAGGAGCTCAAGGCGCAGGGCGTGCGGCCGCGGGTGTGGTTCGGGGAGCGGTGGATCACGTCGGTCTTCGACCTCTTCGAGGAGAACGTTCGATACTTCCCGGCACTGCTGCCGGTCACCGACAACGAGGACCCGCTCACGGTGCTCGAGGCCGGTGGCACCCCCAACCTCTCCGAGCTGCGGCTGCACAACGGCACGATCTACCGCTGGAACAGGCCCATCTACGACATCTCCAGCGGGCTGCCGCACCTGCGGGTCGAGAACCGGGTCCTGGCCGCCGGCCCGACGGTCGTCGACATCGTCGCCAACGCCGCGTTCTACTTCGGCCTGGTCCGCACACTCGCCGAGAGCGACCGGCCGCTGTGGTCGCAGATGTCGTTCAGCGCCGCCGAGGAGAACTTCCACGATGCTGCCCGCCGCGGCATCGACGCGGAGCTCTACTGGCCGGCGGTGGGCAGGGTGCGCGGAACCGAGCTCGTGCTGCGCCGGCTGCTGCCGATGGCCTACGACGGGCTGGCCGCGTGGGGGGTCGACCGGGAGGACGCCGAGCGCTACCTCGGCATCATCGAGCAGCGATGCCTGCTCGGGACCAACGGCGCGGAGTGGTGGGTACGCCGGATGGCCGAGCGCGCCGACGACGACCGGTACGACGCACTGCGCGCCACCCTCGCCGAGTACCGCGACGGGATGCACACCAACGAGCCCGTGCACACCTGGTGAGCGCGGCGCTCAGCGCATCCGCATCCGCTGCCAGACCCGGCCCACGCCGGTCACGGGGTCGCGCCAGCTGCGCCTCGTGACGACGACCAGCCCGAGCCCGAGCCCGAGCTCGCCACCCGCCGCCCGGACGGCGGCGGACCACTCGGCGTCGCAGAAAGCCTCGTCGCCGTCGGGGTTGTCGCGGCGGGTGAGCCAGATCAGCGGCACCACGGCCCGGTCGATCGCGGGCCGCAGCATCGTCTCGACGACGTCGGTGCGCAGCGCGTGGTCGAGCTGGTCGGCGGGGTCGGCCGTGAACTGGCGGTCGACGCGGCCGGGCAGACCGACGTGGAGGGTCGGCGGGAAGTCCCGCCGGTGCTCGTCGCGGGCGAGGTCGAGCACCGCGCGACGCAGCAGCTGCAGCATCGGTCGCGCGACCGGCTCGGTGATGCCGTACGACGTCCCCATGCGGTGCAGCCTGCCCGAAGCACGCGTCCGGTGCAGACGTCCTCCACAGCCCCCTCCAGGAGGCCGTAGGGTGCGGACATGTCCACGGTGGTGATCGGGTACGTGCCCACAGCGGAGGGCGAGGCAGCACTGGCGACCGGTATCGCGGAGGCGCGGTTGCGCGACGCCGAGGTGCTGGTGGTCCATCGGGAGCGGGACGGTGAGCCCGACGAGTCCGGTCGTGCCGCGACGCGTGCCGCCCTCGAGGAGGCGGCGATCCCGCACGAGGTGCGGACGATGCCGGAGGGGGCCGAGTTCTCCGAGGCGCTCGTCGGGGCGGCCGAGGACGTGGGCGCGGAGCTCATCGTGATCGGCCTGCGGCGTCGTACCTCCACGGGGAAGCTGATCCTGGGCGCCAACGCCCAGCACGTGCTGCTCGACGCGCCCTGCCCGGTGCTCACGGTCAAGCCGTGACCTCACCGCTGGTCGACGCCGCCGACCTGGCCGCGTCCCTCGGGGCGGTGACGGTGCTCGACGTCCGCTACCGGATGGGCGGCCCGCACGGACCGGAGGAGTACGCCGCCGGACATGTGCCCGGGGCGTCGTACGTCGACCTCGACGCCGCCCTGGCCGCGCCCCCGGGCGCCGGTGGCCGCCACCCGCTGCCCGACGTCGCCGTCTTCGAGGCGGCGATGCGCTCGGCAGGTGTCCGTGGCGAGCGACCGGTGGTCGTCTACGACGACTGGGCGGGTCACGCGGCGGCGCGGTGCTGGTGGCTGCTGCGCCACTACGGGCACGACGACGTCCGCGTGCTCGACGGCGGCTGGTCGGCCTGGGTCGCAGCCGGCGGCGCGGTGGAGACCGGCCCTGGAGCGGCGGTCGCACCCGGCGACTTCACCGCCGGACCGGGCGGGATGCCGGTCGTCGGGCCCGACGACCTCGCCGCGGTGGACGTGCTGATCGACGCCCGGGCGGCGGAGCGGTACCGCGGGGAGGTCGAGCCGATCGACCCCGTCGCCGGACACATCCCGGGCGCGGTCAACGTGCCGACCGCGCGCAACCTGACCGACGACGGCCGGTTCCTGGACCCCGACGGTCTCCGGGCCGTGTACGGCGAGGTCGGTGCCCTGTCCGGTGGCACGGTGGCGGCGTACTGCGGGTCCGGCGTGACCGCGGCGCACGACGTGCTCGCGCTCGAGATCGCCGGCGTGCGCGCCGCGCTCTACCCGGGCAGCTGGAGCGGCTGGATCACCGACCCGTCCCGTCCGGTGGCGACCGGACCTACCAGTGGACGCCCTTGAAGACCTTCGCCATCAGCACCTGCTCGGCATCTCGACGGCTGGCCTCTTCCGGAGACTCGACCGGGACCGGCGGGGCCTGACCCTTGGCGGCCGCGCTGTCGGGGAACACCTGGTAGGCGAGGTTGAGCACCCGGAACGCGGCCTTCGGCGCCACCGTGTGCGCGAGCTCGCCGGCGGTGCCGAGCGTCGTGTTGATCTCGTGGGGCTTGTCGACCATCGCCTTGATCACGATGTCGGCCGCCTGGGCGGGGGAGATGGTCGGGAACTTGTCGTAGATCTTGGTCGGGGCGATCATCGGCGTCCGCACGAGCGGCATGTGGATGTTGGTGAAGGAGATCCCGTGGCCGACCACCTCGGAGGCGACGACGTTGCTCCAGGAGTCCAGCGCCGCCTTCGAGGCGACGTACGCGGAGAACCGCGGCGGGTTGGTCTGCACGCCGATCGAGGAGATGTTGACGATGTGGCCCGAGCGCTGCTCGTGGAGCTTCGGCATCAGGCCGATGATCAGCCGGATCGCGCCGAAGTAGTTGAGCTGCATGGTGCGCTCGAAGTCGTGGAACCGGTCCTGCGAGAGCTTGAGCGAGCGCCGGATCGAGCGGCCTGCGTTGTTGACGACGAAGTCGACGGTCGGGAGCTCCTCGGAGAGCCGCTTGCAGAGGTCGTCGATGGCGTTGAGGTCGGACAGGTCGCACGGGAAGACGTGCGCCTGGCCGCCACGCAGCTCGATCGTGGACCTGGTCTCCTCGAGCTTGTCCTTGCCGCGGGCGACCAGCACGGGAATGCCGCCGGCCTGCGCGACCTTGAGCGCGGTGACCTTGCCGATGCCGGAGGAGGCGCCCGTGATGACCACGTGCTTGCCCTTCAGCGCGGCGCGCGCCTTGCGGTCGCGGCCGGTCGAGTCGTCGAGGTTCTCCTCCCAGTACGACCAGAGCGTGCGGGCGTAGGACTCCAGGTCGGGGACGCTGATCCCCGACCCGGCCAGCGCGGCCTCGGTCTTCCGCGAGTCGAAGACCGGTGCGAACGACGTGTGCGCGAGCACCTCCGCCGGGATGCCGAGCCGGCCGACGGTCTGCTCGAGGACGAGCTGGGCGGGCGCCGTACGGACGAGGGCGGACAGGACGCGCGACGGGCGGAGGGCGCGCGGCAGGAGGGAGACCGGGCCGGCGGTGAGTGACCGGTCGACCGGGGTGGCGAACCGGGGCGCGCCTGCGGCCGAGCAGAAGGCGTTGATCATGTCGACGACCGGCTGCGGCTCCGGGTTGACCAGGTGGAACGCCTCGCCGTCGCGGTCGGGCAGGTGCGCGATGTGGTCCATCGCCTTGGCGACGTAGTCGACCGGGACGACGTTGGTGTCGCCGAGGTCGACACCGATCAGGGGCAGCCACGCCGGCAGGTGGTCGCGCATCCGCTTGATCAGCGGGAAGAAGTAGTAGGGGCCGTCGACCTTGTCCATCGCGCCGGTCTGGGAGTCGCCCACGACGATGGCGGGACGGTAGACCCGCCACGGGACCGCTGCCTCGTCGCGGACGATCTTCTCCGACTCGTACTTCGTGCGGTGGTACGGCGAGGGCAGCGGCTGCCCCTCCTCGAACATCGACTCGTCGAAGTGACCGTGGTAGTCACCGGCAGCGGCGACCGACGACACCTGGTGGAAGTGCCCGGCCTGCAGCGCCTCCGCCAGGGCGATCGCGTTGCGGGTGCCGTCGACGTTCATCGCGTCGTTGGTCGCGTCGTCGGCCGTCATGTCGTAGATCGCCGCGAGGTGGAAGAAGTGGTCGATCGACCCGGCGTGCTCGGTGACCCAGGCGTCGTCGACGCCCAGCCCCGGGGCGGCCAGATCGCCGATCACCGGCCGGACGCGGTCGGAGCCCCACTGCCGGATGAGTGCCTCCATCCGGGGGAGGGAGGACTGGCGGACCAGCACGAAGACCGGTCCTTCGCGGTGGTCGAGGAGCTCGGCGACCAGGTGGCGTCCGATGAAGCCCGTGGCGCCCGTCACGAAGTAGGACATGCCGGGAGCCTACGGGTCAGTAACTCAGGGGGGCTACTGGTCCCCGCCGCCGAACATGATCTCGTCCCAGCTCGGCACCGATGCCCGGCCACGCTTCTTCTGGACCGGCCGGCGGTGCGGTGCGTCCTCGGCGGCCGGCGCTTCTGCAGCGGGCGTCTCGTCGGCAGGCTCGTCCTCGGGCTCGGCCGGCACGGTGGGACGGAGCGGCTCGTCGTACGACGCTGCCGGTGCCGGCTCGTCGGTCACCAGGTCGATCGCGTCGTCGCCGAGCGGCAGCTCTTCGCTGTCGACCGCGGACAGCCGGCGCTGTCGGACCTGCTGCAGGTCGTCGCGTGCGGCGGCCGGCGTCGCGGCGATGAGGTCGCCGACCAGCCACCGGGCATCGTCGTTGTCGGGGAGCACGTAGCTGCCGGGAGCGTCGAAGACGAAGCGGGCGGTGCCCGTGCGGCGCGGTGCGTCGAAGTCGGCGGTGAGCACCCAGCGGCCGTCGTCACGGCGGTGGGAGTCCCACTCGACCGTCTCGGGCTTGGTGTCCTGGGTGCGGAGGTGCGCGGCGACCGCGTCGCCGAGGGACCCACGGGTCTGCGGCGCGCCGCTGTCACCCTGGGCGCGGCGCACGGACGACTTCTGCGCGCGGGTGGCGATGTGCTCGCGCTCGGCGAGCACCGGCGCGACGTACGGCATGATCGCCTCGACCGTCGTCTGGGCGGCTGTCGCCACCGCCTCGGGCGTCTCCCCGGACCGGATCCGGTCCTGGATCTCGCGGGGACGGAGGCTGCTGCTCATCTTGATCTCCAACTGGCCGAGTCGCGTGGTCTCACCGCGCAGTGCCGCGCGGAGCGCAGGGTTGATGTCGAGGGTGAACTCGGCGCCCTTGTCGCTCACGAGGAGCAGCCTGCGACCGTCGGCGCTGACTCCTGCGAGAGTGAGATGCGCCATCGAGTGCCCTGCCTGCTGCTCGTGTTCCGACTGTTCCTACGGTGCAGGCGAGCCTACGCCCCACGCCGTTCCGGATCCCGAGGCGCGCCCGATGTGTGGCGACGTGTCGACATTTCGAGGGTGGGCGGCGTTGACAGCGAGTGGCGTCGTCGCTCGCTGAAATCTCGCGGACTACTCTCGCGGCATGCCCTGCGACTACTGCGGCAAGGAGTTCGACCCCATCGCGACCCGGTGGCTGTGCCCCCACTGCCACATGAAGGCGAACTGCTGCGACGGCGCTCCGCTCGGCGAGTGACACCGCGCGAGGCGATCGCCCAGCTACGCGTGGGTGACCGGGCGTTCGCGATCCACCGCGCGGTGAGAGGCGACGTGACAGAGATCGTGGCGCTGCTCCGTGACGACGGGATCGGCAGCCTGCGCGAGGGCGACGACCTCCGTCCCTACCTCGATGCCTTCGAGCTCATCGACCGCGACCCCGCCCATCTGCTGGCAGTGGTCCGCGACGATGCCGGCGCCGCCGTCGCGACCCTGCAGCTCACCCTCTTGCCCGGACTGTCACGCAACGCGACCCTCAGGTTGCAGATCGAGGCGGTGCGCGTCGCCGACGCTGCCCGCGGCACCGGACTCGGAACGGCGCTCCTCGAGTGGGCGGCGGCCTACGGCCAGAGCCGGGGTGCCCGCCTCGCGCAGCTGACGACGGACAAGCGCCGGGGCGACGCCCAGCGGTTCTACGAGCGGCTGGGGTACGTCGCCTCGCACGACGGCCTGAAGCTCTCGCTCGACTGACGTCGGGGACACCCAGCTGGGTCCGGTGGTGGAGGTCGCGGGACGCTTCGGCTTCTCCGTTGTGGCGGCTTCTCCCGCGGCGGTCGGTGTCGGGACGCGCCTGTGGCCCCGCCGGGTGGGCGGGGTGTGGGGCGTGGTCGCTACTCGTCGGGCGGACGGTGCTGGTGCCGCGTGGTGCTCTTGAAGGTGCGGCGGTCGAGGATGTGGGTGCCGTGGGGGTCGACGATCCAGAGTTGCCCGTGGGGTGAGCACCACAGGTAGTGGCCGGGGGTGAGGATGAGGTAGGTCCAGCCGGCGTGGGTCTTGGCGCGGTGGTGGCTGCGACATGCGGGCACGAGGTTGCAGGCACAGGTCGGGCCGCCCTCGGCATGCGGGATGCGGTGGTCGATGTCGCAGCGGTGGGCGCGTTTGGTGCAGTTGGGGAAGGCGCAGGTCAGGTCGCGGAGGGTTACCTGGGTGCGGATCCGGTCGGGGATCTCATAGGCGTTGACGGGGCGGCAGTCGTTGAGGTCGATGACCGGTCGGATGGTGATCTTGGCGTCCGGGTTGGCGCACCATTCCCGGATCTGTCCGAGGGTGATGGGGGTGTCGGTGTTCTCCAGCCGGCCGACGGGGTTGCTGCCTTCGAGGGCGGCGGCGGTGAGGTGGACGAACAGCTCGATCTTCCGGCCCGGCGCCGCCCGGCCGGGGCTCGAGACGCCGGCGGCCGGTATCCATCGGTCGCCAGTCGACGGCTGGGTCGACCGGTGGTCGGTTCCCCGGGCTGGAGATCGAGGGTGTGGTCGGCGCGGGCGAGCTCGCCGGCGGCTATGGCGCGGCGGACGTCGAGGGGGTCGTCGCTGCCGAGGTCGGCGAGGTGGGTGGCCCGGCGGGTGATGGCTGTGTTGAGGTCGAGGGCGTCGGCGAGATCGAGGACGCCGGTGAGGTCGACGAGTCCGTCGATGCCGGTCTGGTCGAGGTCGAGGGTGAAGTGGCGGTGCTCGGCGGCGGCTTGGCGGCGGCGTTCGGCTTCGTCGGGGTCGTAGCGGACGAGGGCTTCGTCGATGAGTCGGTCGATCTGTGCCCAGTAGCAGGTGGCGGCGAACTCGGAGAGGTGCTGGTCGACGAACCCGGCAGCAGCTGGGTTCAGGGGTCGGGTGAGGTCGGCGATGCGGAGGCCTTTCCAGACCGGGACGCGGCCTTCGAGGACTCCGGTCCAGGTGCGGGGGAGGCGGTGGTCGAGCTCGACGACCTGGCCGACGAGGTGTCTCCCGGAGTCCAAAGACCGGCCCAGGACCGCGGAGATCTCCACGACCGCGTGGCCGGAGATCAGCGGGGCGCCTTCGCCGGCGATCGGCATGCCGGTGTCCAGGGCGTAGTCGGTGATGGTGGCGGCGTCCTCGACCTTGGTCACCACGTGGGTGCGGGCCCAGTGGGCGATCCGTCGGATCCGGGCGACCTCGCGGTCGGCGATCAGGACGCCGTCCTCGTAGATCTCGGCCAGCAGCTTCGCGTCGGGCGAGACCACCCGCTCGGGCGCGGGCTCGGGCGCGGTCGACTCGTCGGCCCCGACACCGGCCGGTGTCAGGTCGAAGAGGGTGGCGCTCCCGAGATCCATGCCCCTATCCGATCACCGACCCTCCGACAATTCGACCCGGTCGGGAATCACCCCTGTGGACAACCCGATCCGGGCACCGCAGATTCAGGGCGGAAGGTATCGCTGCCGGCCGCCGGACCCGCGGTCCTCAAGGCCCGGATTTGAGAGAAGAAGCGTGGTCGCGGTCGCTCGTGGTCACCGCACCTGGCTGGGGCCCTGCACTGGTGCCGGGTCCGCTCGGGTCGACCGCTGGGGTTCACGACCGAAACCCCATCGGCCGAGGCGGCCGTCGGGCGGTGACCTGGGTGGCCCGGTCTCGTGACGCTCGCTGCGCGAGCTCCTCGACCAACGATCGCTCGCCGCCGGCACGCCGCACGCCAGCAGCGACGCGCGGCGCCGTACGACCTGAGAGCCGACGACGGCCGCAACCACAGCGGGCGACCACGACGCTGCCGTGACCGTGGTCGCCGACAATCAACTGGTCCCCTCGACCATCGGTGACCGCAACCGCGTTCCTTCTGAAATCCACTGCCCGAGGCGGCAGCGCACCTCAGCCCCCGGCCGGGAGCAGCCGCCCGCGGACATAGACCCACGCGCCGTCGTACCGGAAGAACCGGCTGACCTCGTGCAGGACACCGGGCCCGCGGCGGCCGACGTAGTGGGCGCGGAACTCGACCGTGCCCTTCGTGTCACCGGGCCCGCCGGCGTCGGTCGCCACGACCTCCAGCCGCTCCCAGCGCATGCCGTCGTCGAGATCGATCGTGTCGGGGCGGGTCGCGGGGTGCCAGGTCCGCAGGAGGTAGGGCTCGTCGCCGACCACGAACGCGCTGAACCGCGACCGCATCAGCTCCTCGGCGGTCGGCACGGGGGCTCCGCGGTGGAATTGGCCGCAGCAGTCGTCGTACGCCGCGCCGGTGCCGCAGGGACAGGGTTTCGAGGCTCGCTGCGCTCGCATCTCAACCACCGCCGCCGAGCACCCGCCTCAGGTGGTCGTTGGCGAACACCCGGCCGGGGTCCAGCCGGTCCCGCAGCGCCAGGAAGTCGCCGAACCGCGGGTAGAGCGGGGCGAGGTCGTCGGCACCCAGGGAGTGCAGCTTGCCCCAGTGCGGGCGGCCGTCGTGGGCGCGGACGACCTTCTCCATGAGGGCGAAGTACGCCGTGTGGTCGGCGCCGCGGTGGGTGTGGAAGGCGAGGTAGAAGGAGTCGCGGTCGTACGCCGTCGACAGAGGTACGTCGTCCGCGGGCGCCACCCGGATCTCGACCGGGAACGAGACGGGGAGCCCCGACCGGTCGAGCACCCGCCGGCACTCGCGCAGCACGTCGAGCCCCGCTGCGCGTGGGACGGCGTACTCCATCTCCTTGAAGACGACCCGCCGCTCGGACGTGAACACCCGGTGCGCGACGTCGCTGTAGGTGCGCGG
This sequence comes from uncultured Actinomycetota bacterium, assembly GCA_963830735.1. Classification (GTDB taxonomy): domain Bacteria; phylum Actinomycetota; class Actinomycetes; order Propionibacteriales; family Nocardioidaceae; genus Nocardioides. Next base: position 1,625,408 of record CAWHNG010000002.1, on the reverse strand, counting down.
GCCGAGCAGCCGCGCGGCCAGCCGGTTGGTGGCGGGAGTAGCCCGCGGCAGCCGGTTGAGCGCGGCGGTCAGGGCGCCGAAGACCGTGTTGGAGACGAGCTCGTCGTCGAGCCAGGCCCGCCAGCGCGCCAGCGGCTCGGCATCCTCCACCGCGACCGCGTGCTCGCCCACCAGCCGGGTGTTGCGCTTGGTGAGCATCCGGTCCGTGTGCGGGAACCAGTACATGTCGACGTGGTCGTGGCCGGCGACGAGCTCGTCGAACGACCCGAGGGCCTCGTCCCACGACATCGGCTGCTCGGTCGCCCGCAGCAGGAACGTCGGTTCGACCGCGAACGTCACCGACACGATCACACCCAGCGCGCCGAGCCCGACCCGGGCGAGGTCGAGCACCTCGGGGTTCTCCGCGGCCGTCGCCCGCAGCACCTCGCCGCTGCCGTCGACGAGCTCCAGGCCGACCACCTGCGCCGCGAGTCCGGCCGCGCGGCCGCCGGTGCCGTGCGTGCCGGTCGAGATCGCGCCGGCCAGGGTCTGCTCGGCGATGTCGCCCATGTTGTGCAGGCTCAGCCCGAGCGACTCGAGCCCGGCGTTGAGGTCCTTGAGCTGCGTGCCCGCGAGCGCGGTGACGGTCATCGCGTCCCGGTCGACCGCCACGATCCCGGACAGCGCGCCGGGCGCCAGCAGGGTGTGCTCGGGCCGCGCGATCGCGGTGAAGGAGTGGCCGGTTCCAGCGGTCTTCACGGTCCGGCCGAGGTCGCGGGCGCGGCGTACCTCCGCGACGACGTCGTCCACGCCGCCGGGGGCGACGACCCGCACGCCCTCGGCCGACTCCAGGCCCGACCAGTTACGCCAGGTCGCGGTCGGGCCGGACGGCGTCGTCGTGGACGAGGGAGGCGTCATGGGACGGCACCGTAGCCGGGACCCTGGTGGCGGCCGCCGCGAGCAGGGTGATGACACCGCCGCCGAAGCAGACGAGGTACGCCGGCGACGCGCCCGCGTGGTCGATGACCACGCCCGCAAGTGCGGCCCCCGGGGCCAGGCCGGCGGCGATGCCGGTGTGCAGGAACGCCATGCCCTCGGTGAGCCGCGCGGGCGGAAGCACCTGGGCCGCCAGTGACATCGCCGCGATCATCGTCGGCGCGATCGCCGATCCTCCGACCAGGAGGACCAGACCCATGGTGGGGATCGAGGGCACGAGGAAGAGCGGCGCCATCGCGACAGCCATGCCGAGGGCGCCGTACCGCAGCCGGGTCAGCGGGCCGCGCCGCCAGCTGATCGCCCCCGAGACGAGTCCGGCGGCGAGGCTGCCCAGGGCCCAGATCGCGAGCAGGAAGCCCGCGGCGCCCTGCCTGCCCTCCTCCTCGGCGAACGCCACGGTCGCGACCTCGGCGGCGCCGAAGAGCAGCCCGAGCGCGACGCAGAGGACCGCGAGGGGAAGCACCGCCGCCCACGGCATCGGCTCCGGCGTCGTACCCCTGCTGCGGGCGTGGGCCGGCGGCTCCGTCGACCGCTGCGCAGCGAACGCGTAGGTGCCGAGGACACCGAAGGCGAGGGCGGAGGCGAGGCCGGCGACGGGGTGCACGCCGGTGGCGAGCATGGTCACCAGGATCGGGCCGACCATGAAGACGCTCTCGTCGGCGACCGCCTCGAAGGAGTACGCCGTGTGCAGCCGCCCGGGATCGTCCAGCACGTGGGACCAGCGCGCCCGCACGCAGGTGCCGACCGACGGAAGCGCGCCGCCGGCGACGGCGGCGAGGGCGAAGATCGTCCACGTCGGCCAGTCGGCGCTCAGCGCCCACATCGTGCCCGCCAGCCCGACGCCCCACAGGGTGATCGCCACCGACAGCACCGGCGCCTGGCCGAGCCGGTCGATCAGGCGTCCCTGCACGACCGCGAAGAGCGCGTTGGCGATCAGCGCGACGGCCGACACCGACCCGGCGAAGCCGTAGGAACCCGTCTCGTGCTCGGCGAGCAGGACGATGCCGAGACCGACCATCGAGATCGGCAGTCGAGCCACGAGTGCGGTCAGGCTGAACGCGGCGGTGGCGGTGGTGAAGATGCCGCGGTACGACGCGATCAGAGATCCGAGCATGGCGCCTGCATCTTCCTCCCTACGATGGTGGCGTGCCGAATCCGGACCCGCTCCGCCACGATCCGTACGACGCCGTCCTGCTCGTCTCCTTCGGGGGACCGGAGAAGCCCGACGACGTCGTACCGTTCCTCGAGAACGTGACCCGTGGTCGCGGGATTCCGCGCGAACGGCTCGAGCAGGTCGGGGAGCACTACTTCCTCTTCGGCGGCCGGTCGCCGATCAACGACCAGAACCGGGCGCTGGTCGCCGCACTCGAGAAGGACCTCGACGGCGCGGGCATCGACCTCCCGGTCTACTGGGGCAACCGCAACTGGGCGCCGTACCTCGCCGACACCGTCGCGCAGATGGCCTCCGACGGCGTACGCCGCGCCGCGTGCCTGGTCACCAGCGCCTACTCGTCCTGGTCGAGCTGCCGCCAGTACCGCAACGACCTCGCCGAGGCCGTCGCGTCGGTCCCCGAGGGGCTGACCCCGCCGGTCCTGGACAAGATCCGGCCGTACTTCAACCACCCGGGCTTCGTCGACGTCGTCGTCGACCGCACGGTCGAGGCGGTCGCCGAGCTCCCCGAGCCGGTCCAGGCCGTCGCCCGGTTGGTCTTCGTCACCCACTCCGTGCCGACCTCGATGAACGACGCGAGCGGACCGGACGGGGGCGCCTACCTCGCCCAGCACCTCGACGTCGCGGCCGTGGTCGCCGACCGGGTCGCCGAGGCGACGGGCGTGGCGCGCGACCACGAGCTGGTCTTCTGCTCCCGGTCGGGGTCGCCCCGGACGCCCTGGCTGGAACCAGATGTCAACGACCGGCTCGCCGAGCTGGCTGAAGAAGGGTGTGCAGCCGTGGTTCTCGTCCCCGTCGGATTCGTCTCCGACCACATGGAGGTCGTCTACGACCTCGACACCGAGGCGCTCGCGACCGCGGGCCGGCTCGGCATCGCGGCCACCCGCGCCGGCACCCCCGGCACGGACCCCCGGTTCGTCGCCGCCCTGCGGGACCTCGTCGTCGAACGGGCCGCGACCGAGCGGGGTGAGGACGTCGACCGTCCCGCGCTCGGCTCGTTCGGGCCCTTCCGGGACGACTGCGCGGCCGGCTGCTGCCAGGCGTTGGTCACGGCATGAGCGGCGTGGCACCGCGCGAGCTCGCCGACATCGCGCTGGTCGCAGCGCGCGACGCCGCCCTGCTCATCCGGGAGTACGCCGCCGACGGGGTCGGCGTCGCGGCGACCAAGACCAGCGACGTCGACGTCGTGACCGCGGCCGACCGGGCAGCGGAGGAGCTGATCCGCGAGCGGATCGCCAAGGCCCGCCCCGAGGACGCGATCCTCGGCGAGGAGGGCGACGACGTCTCCGGCACGTCCGGCGTGCGCTGGATCGTCGACCCGATCGACGGCACCGTGAACTTCCTCTACGGCCTCCCGGAGTTCTCCGTCTCGATCGCAGCCGAGGTGACACCTGGGAGCGGAGTGCCGGAGATCGTCGCCGGTGTCGTGCTCGACGTCGCGAAGGGTCACGCGTACGTCGGCTACCTCGACGACGAGCACCCGGACGGGGGAGTGGCGGTCCGCGACGGCCGGCCGCTGTCGGTCCGCGGGCCCGCGCCGCTCGGGCAGCAGCTGCTCGCGACCGGCTTCTCCTACCGCGCCGAGGTGCGTGCCGTGCAGGCCGCTGCCGTCGCCCGGATCCTGCCCCAGGTCCGCGACATCCGGCGGCACGGCTCGTGCGCGCTCGAGCTGTGCCACCTCGCGGAAGGGGCGCTCGACGCCTACGCCGAGGAGGGCGTCAACCTCTGGGACTACGCCGCGGGCCGGCTGATCGCCCACCTCGCAGGGGCCCGCAGCGTCGTACTCCCCGGGGCGGCGGGAGGCCACCTGCTCGTGTGCGGTCCCGACCACGGGTTCGACGAATTGCTCGCCGCGGTCCGGGCTGCCGGGTTCGTCGGCGAGTAGGCGGGTACCGCCCGGACCAGGCGGGAATAGCCGGGGTTCCCCGGCTGTTCCCACGACTCGCATCGGACCGGTGTTACCAACGCCGCCGCGATGGTGCACAATCTGCCGCGCTGATCAGACTCCGCCCGACCGGTGGCGAGTCTGGGGGCAGCCAGCCGAGGGAGAGGGCGATTAGGTCATGGCGACTGACTACGACGCACCGCGCAAGAACGAGGACGAGCAGTCCGAGGAGAGCATCGAGGAGCTCAAGGCGCGCCGCCACGACAAGAATTCGGGCAAGGTCGACGAGGACGAGGTCGAGGCTGCGGAGTCCTTCGAGCTGCCCGGTGCCGACCTGTCCCACGAGGAGCTCGCGGTCGAGGTGAAGCCCAAGCAGGAGGACGAGTTCACCTGCATGAGCTGCTTCCTGGTCCACCACCACAGCCAGCTGGCGGACCCCGTCAAGATGATCTGCCGCGATTGTGCGTAGCCGGTGACGAGGCAGGTCAGGCCTGCTGATTCCGGCGCTCTGGCGCCGGCGTCGCCGAAGGCGACATGCGTGGAGCGTGCGCCCGGAACGGTCCGACGGCCGACCGCGGCCTGAAACGCTTCCCGGTCGCGCACGCGGAGCGCCAATTAAGCCAGCGTCCCGGCCGGGTCGGGGTTGTCCTTCCGCAGGTTCGGCGGCAGGTGGCCGGTGGACCTCAGGTAGTAGTTCGCGGCGCGGCGGGTGGCGAGCATCCGCGCGATCGCGACGAGGGTGCCGCTGGCCGCGGCCCAGGCGACGGCCTCCCAGAGGTCCACGTCGGGGTCGGCCGGGTTCTCCGGGGGCTGCTTGCCGGTCGCGGCCTTCCAGCCGGTGTTGAGGCTCTTCTTCGCGACCGTCGCGGCGCCGATCGCGGCGACGAGGGAGAAGACCGACCAGACCTTCGAGCTGTCCTTTGACATGGGTCGAGCCTATCCATGCCGTCGCGCGAGGCCAGCCAGGGCATCGGCCAGGGCCTCGGGGTGCCGTGAGCTCACCAGCCAGTACGGCGTCGGGTCGGCCGGATCGGCGATCTCGACCCGGACGGCTCGCTTGAGGTAGGGCCGCAGCATCAGGTAGGCGCGCGCGTCGGCGTCGCGGCCGGCGACGTTGCGGGTCTGCTCGGCGTCCAGGGCGGCCACCGGGCCGACGTACTCCGCCTCGATCCGGGCGCGGCCCGCGCGGAACCAGCCGTCCTCGACGACCACCCGTGCGTCGCCGTACCAGAACAGGGCGAGGGCCAGCAGCGCCATCGCGGCGCCGGTGATCACCCACGCGGTGGGGCCGGGCAGCGCGACGACGACGGCCAGCCAGAGGGTGGCGACGAGCATCGTGCCCTGGGCCCACCACCGCAACGGCACGCCGAGCCGCTCGTGGTAGTCCGGCGCGGCGCTCACGCACCGGATGATCGCATCCATCGCTGCTCCGGTGCGCTGCCGGGGGTGGGCGGGAGACGACTAGTGTCGGCCCGTGCACCTGGAACCCGAGCTCGAGATCGCCGTCTCCCGGCTGGATCCCGACCTGCCGCTGCCGTCCTACGCCCACCCCGGCGACGCGGGCGCGGACCTGCTGACCACGGTCGACGTCACCCTCGCACCGGGCGAGCGGATGCTGGTGCCGACGGGCATCGCGATCGCGCTGCCGGAGGGGTACGTCGCCCTCGTCCACCCGCGCTCGGGCCTCGCCGCCCGGCACGGACTGTCCATCGTGAACACGCCCGGCACGATCGACGCCGGCTACCGCGGCGAGATCAAGGTGCTGCTGATCAACCACGATCCCGTCGAGCCGATCGTGCTGCGCCGCGGCGACCGGGTCGCCCAGCTGGTCGTCCAGCGCTTCGAGCGGGCCCGGTTCGTGCCCGTCGGTGACCTTCCGGGGAGCGTGCGTGGCGCGGGCGGCTACGGTTCTACTGGGGGGTTCGGAGCGGACCCGGCTGACCATCGAGCAGCCAGCACCGATCGAGGGAGACAGCAGTGAGGTTCCGGCGCAAGCCCGGTGCGGACGACACGATCGCCGACGACGTGACCTCGGCCGACGGCGACGCGCAGCCGGAGGGCACCGAGGGCCCGTACGACGCCGACACCCTCCCGTCCGACGACAAGCCGCGGGTCGACCTCGGCGCCCTGCTCGTCCCGCCGTCGGAGGGCCGCGAGCTGCGGATGCAGGTCGACCAGAAGTCCGGCGAGGTTCGCTCGGTGCTGCTCGCCGGCAAGACCGGCGCGCTCGAGCTGCGGGCGTACGCCGCGCCGCGCCATGGCGACCTGTGGAGCGAGATCCGGCCCCAGATCGCGGCCGACGCCGGCCGCCGCGGCGGCACCGCCACCGAGCGCGAGGGCCGGTTCGGCACCGAGGTCGTGTGCGAGGTCCAGGTGACCGGCAAGGACGGCGCCCCGGGCCGGCAGACGTCGCGGGTGATCGGCGTCAACGGGAGCCGGTGGCTGCTTCGCGCCACCCTTATCGGCGAGCCGGCACGCGATCCCGAGAGTGCTGCCGAGTGGGAGGACCTCATCGCGCAGGTCGCGGTCCGGCGCGGCGACCACGCGATGCCGGTGGGCGAGCAGCTTCCGCTCTCGCTCCCCGAAGGTGCCCGGCGCGTCGATCGCGCCGCCGAGAAGGCAAGCCAAGAAGCACCGAAGGACTAGGACGACAGGAGCGGACGATGCCGAACAAGAGCCGTCTGCGGCGCACGATCAGCAAGTGGGCGAACGCGTCCGACCAGGAGGCGCGCGACCTGCGCCGTACCTTCACCAGCACGACCGGTGACTGCATCGACACCGTCCCGGACCGGACACCGGTCCGGCTGCGCGGCACCCTGCGGACCGTCACGCTGCGGCCGCGCGGCGGCGTCCCCGCCCTCGAGGCGGAGCTGTACGACGGCACCGGCGTGCTGATCCTGGTCTGGCTCGGCCGCCGGCGGATCGCCGGGATCGAGCCGGGTCGTGCGATCGAGGTGTCCGGTCGGATCGGCAACCACGACGGCGCCCGGATCCTCTACAACCCGAAGTACGAGCTCCTATGACGTCGGAGCGCGACCGGACCGACGAGGTCGCTGGGAGTGAGGACCACTCACTGACCACCCAGGCCGCCGAGAAGATCGGCGTCGACACGGTCGAGGCACTGGTGCGCCACCAGCTGGCGGCCTCGCTCGGTGGCAGGCGCGGCATGATCGAGGCAGCCGTGCCCGGCGTGATCTTCACGGTGGTGTGGCTCACCAGCGACAACCTGCGCTGGGCACTGATCGCGAGCCTGGCGGTCGCGGGTGCTGCGCTCGTCGCCCGGCTGATCGAGCGCAGCTCGGTCCAGTTCGTCTTCAACGCGATCTTCGGCATCGGCATCGGCTGGGTGTTCGTGCAGTGGGCGGAGAACTCCGGCGCGACCGAGGACGAGAAGAAGCTGGCGTTCTTCCTGCCCGGGATCCTGATCAGCCTGGCCTACACGATCGTGCTCGGCGGCTCGTGCCTGGCCCGGTGGCCGGCGCTGGGCTTCATGCTCGGGGCGGCGACCGAGGACGCGCTCGGCTGGCACGAGAACAAGCAGGTCGTGAAGCTCTGCAGCCGACTCACCTGGGTGATGCTGACGCCCGGCGCGATCGGAGTGCTGCTCCAGGGCCCGATCTGGGTGATGGGCGACCGCGGCATCATCGAGACCGACCTCGCCGTCGTACTGATGCTCGTCCTCCGCACCGGTCTCGGCTGGGCGCTGCGGATCGCTTCCTGGTCGATGATGATCTGGCTGCTCGCCCGGAACGCGACGCCCCTGGAGGCTAGGGCCTGAGCTATCCGGGGTGGGCCGCAGGCGCGAGCAGGCGCTCGAGTCCGTCCTCCGCCTCGGCAGGTACGACGAACAGCAGCTCGTCGCCGGCCTCGACCGGCTGCTCAGGGGTGGGCACGTAGACCTGGCCGTCGCGCAGGATGGACACGAGCGCGCAGTTGTCGGGCAAGGGGATCAGCCCGGACGGCTTGCCGACGTACGGCGAGTCGCCCGGCAGCGTCATCTCGACCAGGTTGGCGTTGCCCTTGCGGAACGTGAAGAGCCGCACCAGGTCGCCGACCGTGACGGCCTCCTCGACGAGGGCGCACATGATCCGGGGCGTCGACACGTTGACGTCGACCCCCCACGCCTCGGTGAAGAGCCACTCGTTGTTGGGGTGGTTGACCCGGCCGACCGTGCGGGGCACGCCGAACTCGGTCTTGGCCAGCAGCGAGGTGACCAGGTTGGCCTTGTCGTCGCCGGTCGCGGCGATGACGACGTCGCACTTGTCGAGCCGAGCCTCCTCGAGGGAGGACAGCTCGCAGCTGTCGGCGAGGAGCCACTCGGCGTCCGGCACCCGCTCCTGGCGGATCGAGGAGGCCGCCTTGTCGATGAGCAGCACCTGGTGGCCGTTCTGGATCAGCTCGCGGGCGATGGAACGCCCGACGGCGCCGGCACCGGCGATCGCTACGCGCATCTCGCTCTCCTCAGCCCTCGTGGTCCGGTCCGCGCTCGAGCACGGCGTACGCGTGCCCGGCGTTCTCCTCCCGGATGACGACGTGGAGCATGTCGCCCTCCTGGATAACGCTGTCGCGGGTGGGAAGCATCCCCTCGCCGAGCCGGTCGATCCACGCGACCCGCGCTCGGGACTGGGTCTGGTAGGCGCCGACCTTCGCGCCGACCCACACCTCGGGCACCATGACGTGGTCGAGCCGGATGGTGCCGGACGGGTCGCGGAAGTCGGGTTCGGCACCCGCGGGCAGGAGCCGGCGCAGCACCTGGTCGGCGGTCCACTTCACGGTCGCGACCGTGGTGATGCCGAGCCGCTGGTAGACCTCGGCCCGGCCGGGGTCGTAGATCCGGGCGACGACCTGCTGGATGCCGAAGGTCTCGCGGGCCACCCGGGCGGCGATGATGTTGGAGTTGTCACCGCTGGAGACCGCGGCGAACGCGTCGGCGCGGCGGATGCCGGCCTTCTCCAGCACCTGCTGGTCGAAGCCGTAGCCGGTCACCTTGTCGCCGTTGAAGCCGGGACCGAGGCGGCGGAACGCGTCGGGCTCGCTGTCGATGATGGCGACGGTGTGGTTGCGGTCCTCCAGGCTGCGGGCCAGCGTGGACCCGACTCGACCGCATCCCATGATCACGACGTGCACAGGGATGACGCTATAGCAACCGTGCGCGGTCGAGGCACTACGCTCGTCGCTCGTGGGTGTCGGCGACGTATCGAAGCGGATCCTGCTGGGCCGCAAGCTCCGCAGTGCGCAACTGGGAGACACGCTCCTCCCCAAGCGCATCGCGCTGCCCGTCTTCGCCAGCGACGCCCTCTCGTCGGTGGCGTACGCGCCGGACGAGGTCTTCATCATGCTGTCGCTGGCGGGTGCGTCGGCGTACGTCTGGTCCTGGAAGATCGGCCTCGCGGTCGCGCTGGTGATGACCGCCGTGATCGCGTCGTACCGCCAGACCGTGCACGCATATCCCTCCGGCGGCGGTGACTACGAGGTCGCGACCGTCAACCTCGGCAGGACCGCCGGTACGACGGTGGCCAGCGCGCTGCTCGTCGACTACGTGCTCACGGTCGCGGTGTCGATCTCCTCGGGCGCGCAGTACGCCGCGGCGGCGATCCCGGCGTTCCTCCACCACGAGGTGCTGGTGGCGGTGGTCCTCGTGGTGCTGCTCGCCGCGATGAACCTCCGCGGCATCCGCGAGTCCGGTTCGTTCTTCGCGGTCCCGACCTACCTCTTCATGGCCGCCATCTTGGGCATGGCCGCGTTCGGCTTCTGGCAGATGGCCCAGGGCACGCTGCCGGAAGTCGAGAGCGCCGACCTCCACATCACCCCGGAGGAGGGCCTCGACGGGCCGCTCACGACGATCGGGCTGCTCTTCCTGCTGGCCCGGGCGTTCTCCTCCGGCTGTGCGGCGCTGACCGGTGTCGAGGCGATCTCCAACGGTGTCCCGGCGTTCAAGCGTCCCAAGAGCAAGAACGCCGCCACGACGCTGCTGCTGCTCGGCATGATCGCGATCTCGATGATGATCAGCGTCATCGTCCTGGCCCGGCAGATGGGGCTGCGGTACGTCGACCCGCACGACCTCCACCGGTTGACCCGCGACGGCGAGGCGCTGCCCGGCAACTACGACCAGCACACCGTGATCGCCCAGATCGCCCGGGCGGTGTTCTCCGACTTCAGCCCCGGCTTCTACGCCGTGGTCACCGTCACCGGTGTCATCCTCGTTCTCGCGGCCAACACGGCGTTCAACGGCTTCCCGGTACTCGGCTCGATCCTCGCCAAGGACGGCTACGCGCCGCGGGCGCTCGGCTCGCGCGGTGACCGGCTCGCCTACAGCAACGGCATCGTTTTCCTCGCGGTGATGGCGATCATCCTGATCTGGGTGTTCGACGCCGAGACCACCCGCCTGATCCAGCTCTACATCGTCGGCGTCTTCGTGTCGTTCAACCTCAGCCAGCTCGGCATGATCCGGCACTGGACCCGGCTGTTGAAGACCGAGACCGACCCGGCCGAGCGGCGCCGGATGTTCAACTCCCGGATCATCAACACGATCGGCCTGAGCTTCACCGCGGCCGTGCTCGTCGTCGTCCTCATCACCAAGTTCCTCGCCGGCGCGTGGATCACGATCCTCGCGATGGCCTTCTTCTACGCGTTGATGAACTCCATCAAGAAGCACTACGACCGGGTGGAGCTCGAGCTCGCGGCCGACGAGGAGGACAAGGTCCTTCCCACCCGGGTGCACGCGATCGTCCTCGTCTCCAAGCTGCACAAGCCCACGCTGCGGGCGCTCGCGTTCGCCAAGGCGACGCGCCCGAACGCACTCGAGGGTGTCTTCGTCTCGGTCAACGCCGCCGAGACGGCCCGGCTGCTGGAGGAGTGGGACGAGCGCAACCTCGGGGTGCCGCTCAAGGTCCTCCACTCGCCCTTCCGCGAGGTCGTCAAGCCGATCGTCGAGTACGCCGCCGCCATCCGGAAGTCCAACCCACGGGGCGTCGTCGCCGTCTACATCCCCGAGTACGTCGTCGGCCGCTGGTGGGAGCAGCTCCTGCACAACCAGACCGCCCTGCGGCTCAAGGGCCGGCTGCTGTTCTCGCCGGGCGTGATGGTCATCTCCGTCCCCTACCACCTGCGGTCGGCCGACCTCGCGATCGAGCGCGAGGAGCGCGACGAGCTGCGGGTGCGGGCGGGCGACCTGCGCCGCGGCCGGGTCGGCTCGCGGGGCGACGGGCCGTTCTCGCGGTGAGCCGGCCCGCACGGCAGCGAGGGGCACAGCAGCGGTCTGCACGGCAGCGGACATCACGCCAGCGGACCGCACGGGGTCGCTCCCACGTCGGGGAACGCTACGAGGTCGAGGTCGGCCCGGTCGCGCACGGCGGGCACTGCGTCGCCCGGGTGCCGACGGGGGAGCCCGGCGGGACCCGGGTCGTCTTCGTCCGGCACGCGCTGCCGGGGGAGCGGGTCGTGCTCGAGATCACCGAAGGGACCGAGGGCGACCGGTTCTGGCGCGGCGACGCGGTCGAGGTGCTGACGGCCTCACCCGACCGGGTGGCCGCGCCCTGCCCGGTCGCCGGTCCGGGGCTGTGCGGCGGCTGCGACTTCCAGCACGTCACCCTCGCCCGGCAGCGGCAGCTGAAAGCCGAGGTCGTCCGCGAGCAGCTGCGGCGGTTGGCGGGCCTCGACGTCGACGTGGTCGTCGAGGCGGTCCCCGGCGACGACGACGGCCTGCACTGGCGCACGCGGCAGAGGTACGTCGACCTCGGTGGCGGGCGGATCGGCATGCGCAAGCACCGCTCGCACGAGGTCGTTCCGGTCGAGGAGTGCCTGCTCGAGGCGCCCGGAGGGCCGTCGTACGACGTGCGGGGGAGGGGGTTCCAGGTCGCCACGGACGAGACCGGGGAGGCCGGCTTCTGGCAGGTGCACCCCGGTGCGCCGGAGGCGCTCGTCGGCGCCGTGCTCGACGCGCTCGCGCCGCAGCCGGGGGAGTCCGCGCTCGACCTCTACGCCGGCGTCGGGCTGTTCAGCCGGTTCCTGCTGGAGGCCGTCGCGCCGGACGGCCGGGTGGTCGCGGTCGAGGGCGACGCCACCGCGTCGCGGCTCTCGCTCACGAACTGCCCGGGCCTGGAGGCCACGGCGGGGGACGTCGCCGAGGTACTGGCGGCGTCGTACCCGGAGCCGGTCGACCTCGTCGTCCTCGACCCGCCGCGCACCGGCGCCAAGCGCCGTGTGGTCGAGCAGGTCGTGGCTCGCGCGCCGCGTGCGGTCGCCTACGTCGCCTGCGACCCCGCCGCGCTGGCCCGGGACGTCGCGATCTTCGCCGAGCACGGCTACGCGCTGCGGGGCCTGCGTGCCTTCGACCTGTTCCCGATGACGCACCACGTCGAGTGCGTGGCGCTGCTCGAGCCGACGGCCTGACTACCGCGCGACCTCGTAGACCAGCTTCTGGATGCCGTTGGCGTAGGACTCGCTCTCGACCAGCGTCAGCAGCTGCTTGTCCTTGTCGGTCGCGCCGAACAGCCGCTTGCCCGCGCCGAGCAGCAGTGGGAAGACCAGCAGGTGGTAGCGGTCGACCAGGCCGGCGTCGGTGAGGTCGCGGGCCAGGGTGGCGCTGCCGTGGACCGCGATCGCGCCGCCCTCGGTCTCCTTGAGCGCGGCGACGTCGTCGAGGGAGCGCAGGATCGTGGTGTCGCCCCAGTCGCTGACGAGGTCCTCGTCCTTCAGGGTGGTGGAGACGACGTACTTGGGCATCGCGTTGTAGTCCGCGAACTCGCCCATCTTCGGCCAGACCGGCGAGAACGCCTCGTAGCTGACCCGGCCGAGCAGCAGCGCGGAGGTCTCCTCCTGCTCGCGCGACTTCAGGTCGTAGGCCTCGGGGACGAAGTCGAGGTCCTTGAAGGTCCAGCCCGAGCTGCGGTGGCCCGGCTCGCCGCCGGGTGCCTCGACGACGCCGTCGAGCGAGATGAACGAGGTGACGATCAGGGTGCGCATCGGATCTCCTTGGTCGGTGGTGGCGCCTGACAACCTCACCACGAACGGACGTCGCGGGATACGACACCCGCGCCGACTTGTCCCGCGGAATTCTCCAGGCTCGGGTGCAGGATGGCGCCATGAGACTCGGAGTGGTGATCCCGCAGACCCGTCCCTGGCGCCAGCTGGCCGAGGACTTCCGGCTCGTCGAGGACATCGGGTACGACGTCGCGTACGTCTACGACCACCTCACCCACCCGACCGCGGCCGGCCAGTGGCTGGCCGACGGGTTCCAGACGCTGACCGCCGCGGCGCTCGTCACCGACCGGATCGAGCTCGGCACCCTCGTGGCGTCGGCGACGCTGCACTCGCCGGTGTCACTGGCCCGGCACGTCGCGACGCTCCAGGACGTGTCGGGCGGCCGTGCGGTGCTCGGCCTCGGCGCCGGCTCCCGCCGGTGCGCGATGGCCGACCGCGGCGAGGTCGCGACGCCGCCCGCGATGTTCGCGCGGCTGGCCGATGTCGTGCTCGGGATGCGTGCGGTCTTCGACGGCGCGACCGAGTGGGCGGGGGAGACCCGGTCGTTCGCCGGGCTGGAGACCACCGCGGTGCCGGAGGGCTCCCGGCCGCCGTTCCTCCTGCTCGCCGCGCACGGGCCGAAGACGATGGACCTGGCGGCCCGGTACGCCGACGGCTGGAACTCCTACGGCGGGCCCGCGTCCACCGACCTCACCCCGGACGACTACTGGCGGCTCGCGGCGGACCAGTCCGACCGGATGACGGCCGCCTGCGAGCGGGTGGGCCGCGATCCGGCGACGCTGCGCCGCTCCCTCCTGCTCGGGTACGGCGCCGTACGCCCCGCCGACAGCGTCGCGGCCTACGAGGACGCGCTTGCCCGCGCCGGTGGTCTCGGGTTCGACGAGCTGGTCGTCTACGGGCCGTTCGGCGACCTGGGCGACCGGTTCTGGTCGGACTCCGAGGTGCACCGGGAGGTGCTGTCGCGGCGCTGACCGCGGTCAGTGCCCGGTGTGCGGCGCTCAGCGCCGGGCGGCGTAGATCCGCCGGACGACGTCCTCGATGTCGGGTTCCTCGACGGTCAGGTCCAGCACCTCGGCGCGCTCGGAGACGGCCGCGAGCACCCGCGCCGCCGTGGTCGCCTCGGCGTCGAACGCCAGCCGCTGCCGCAGGCCGCCGGCCTCCGACCCGAGGTGGCGGGTGCCGCCGAGCCCGGTGAGGTCGGTGAGGTCGGGGGTCGGCGCGGCCAGGTCGACGACGAGCACCCGCTCGGCCCCGACGGTGCGCGAGAGGCCGGGGAGGTCGCCGTCGTAGGCGAGCCGGCCGTGGTCGATCACCAGCACCCGGTCGCTGAGCCGCTCGATGTCGCCCATGTCGTGGGTGGTGAGCAGCAGGGTGGTGCCGTGCGCGTGCCGCTCGGCGATCAGGAACTCGCGGAGCCGCTGCTTGGACAGCACGTCGAGGCCGATCGTCGGCTCGTCGAGGATCACCAGCCGCGGCGAGTGGAGCAGCGCCGCGGCGACCTCGGCCCGCATCCGCTGCCCGAGCGAGAGCTGGCGCACCGGGGTGCCGAGGAACTCGCCCATCTCCAGCCGGTCGACGAGCTCGTCGGTGCGCTCCCGCTCGGCCGACGCCGCGAGCCCGTGGATCGCGGCCAGGATCCGGAACGACTCCCGGACCGGCAGGTCCCACCAGAGCTGGGAGCGCTGGCCGAAGACCACGCCGACCTGGCGGGCGAGCCGCCGCCGGTCCGGCACCGGCCTGAGGCCGCAGGTGCGCACCGATCCCGACGTGGGCACCAGGATGCCGGTCAGCATCTTGATCGTCGTCGACTTCCCGGCGCCGTTGGCGCCGATGTAGCCGACGGCCTCGCCGGCGTCGATCCGGATCGACAGCTCGTCGACGGCGGTGATCCGCCGCCGGGTGAGCCCCTCCCGGACCGTGAACTCCCGGGTCAGCCCGTCGGTCTCGATGATCGGTCCCGTCATCTGCCGCCTCCTCGGTTCATCCGCCGCCGCCTCGGTAGTGCCGCACGCCCCACCGCCAGCTCAGCAGGGCCATCGTCCACGTCCACGCCGCGGCGACGGGCGCGCACCAGCCCAGCCAGCCGGGCATCCACTCCGGACCGTCGAGCCCGAGCAGCGTCACGACCGGCAGGAAGCCGGTGAACGCCATCGGGAAGAAGAACCCGAAGGTGACCTTGAGCGGCCGGTCCCAGACCGACGCGGGCTGCGTGGCGGCGTACCGGCCGCCGTACACGAAGGCGTTGGTGGTCTCCGCCCCGTCGACCAGGAAGAACTGCAGCCCGCCGGCCCAGACGAACATCGCCGCGAAGGTGGCATAGCTGCTGAGGATCGCGACCGCCAGCAGCGCCACCGCGCCGAGCCCCCAGTCGATGTCGTTGATCGCGAGGCCGACCGTCAGCGCGATCAGACCGACGGAGGCCCGCGCGAGCCGCCGGAGCGAGATGTCGCTCGTGATGAGCTGCAGCAGGATCGGCTGCGGCCGGAGGTAGAAGACGTCCAGGGTGCCGGCGCGCAGGTACGTCGGCAGGTTGTCGCAGTGCCCGAAGGAGAGGTCGGCGAGGGAGAAGCACATGTCCGCCAGCCCGAAGACCAGCAGGATCTGCGCGAACTCGAGGCCGCCGAGTGCGACCACGTTGTGGAAGAGCACCCAGATCTCGGCGAGCTCGATGACCGCGACGAGGAACGAGCTGCCGAGGTCGAGCGCGAAGCTGGCGCGGTAGCTGCGCTGGGCGCGGGCGCGCGAGGCCAGCACGGCGCGGTACGGCGCCAGCCGCTCGCCCAGCGTGCGGGCCGTCGTCAGCGAGTCAGCCACCCTGCACCTCGAGGTGCCGCCTGCCCGCGCGGGTCAGGACCTGCCCGAGCGTCGCGACTCCGGCGAGCCAGGCGACCTGCGCGAGCAGCAGGACGAGCGAGACGTCGAGGTCGGCGCGTCCGGAGATGATGTCGATGGGGTACATCATCATCGACGGGAACGGCGTCGCCTGTGCGACGACCTGCAGCCACTGCGGGAACAGCGCGATCGGCACGAACAGCCCGGCGAGGAACCCCGACAGGACCATGTAGAGGATCTGCAGGCCGCGGGTCTCGACCAGCCAGAAACCGGCTGCCGCGACCAGGTAGACCGTCGCCGCCGAGATCACGATGCCGAGGACCAGGCTCACCGCGCCGAGCAGGTACGGCGCCGCGGTCCCCGGGAGCTCCATGCCGACGACCAGCGCGCCGATCAGCACCGACGGGATGCCGCGGGGGATGAGCGCGAACAGCGAGCGGCCGACCTCGGTGGTCACCGCGGCGGCGTGCACGTCGAGCGGGCGCAGGAAGTCGACGGCGATGTCGCCGTCCTTGATCCGCTCGGCGATCTCGGTGCGTCCCATCATGTTCACCGAGCCGAGCAGCCCCTGGGAGAGCCAGATGTAGGTGCTCATCAACCCGACGTCGTACCCGTCGAGCTCGCCGCCGGCCGCTTCGACCGTCGCGAACAGCACGGCCACCTTGAGCAGGCCGAAGGTGGTGTTGGCGACCAGGCCGCCGAACGCGGCCGCGAGGTAGGCGGACTGGCGGCGGAACCCGGCGACCAGGATTCGCCAGTAGACCCGGACCGTCGCGCGCATGAGAGGGGTGACGGTACTTGATCCTAGGCTCAGTACATGAGCATGGAGTCGATCGCGTGGAGCCAGGTGTACCGCTCGATGCACGGCCCGGACGAGCGGCGCTCGTTCAGCGCGGCCACCGCCCGGCGGATCCTGGAGTTCGCACGCCCCCACCGCGGCAAGCTGGTGGGTTTCGTCCTGCTGAGCATCGCCACCGCCGCGCTCGCGGTGGCGACGCCGGTGCTGGCCGGGCGCGTCGTCGACGAGATCGTCGACGGGTCCAGGTCCGGCGTGGTCGTCCGGCTGGCCCTGGTGATCGCGGCGGTCGCCGTCCTCGAGGCTGCGCTCGGCCTGGCGACCCGGTGGCTGTCGTCGCGGATCGGGGAGGGGCTGATCCTCGACCTGCGCACGGCCGTCTTCGACCACGTGCAGCGGATGCCGATCGCGTTCTTCACCCGCACCCGGACCGGCGCCCTGGTGAGTCGTCTCAACAACGACGTGATCGGCGCCCAGCGGGCGTTCAGCAGCACGCTCTCCGGCGTCGTCGGCAACCTGGTCATGCTCGTGCTGACCCTGGTCGTCATGCTCGGGATCTCCTGGCAGCTGACCCTCCTGGCGCTGGTGCTGCTCCCGGTCTTCGTGGTCCCCGCACGACGGATGGGCCGCCGGCTCGCCACCATCCAGCGGGAGGCCGCCGACCACAACGCGGCGATGGGCAACCAGATGACCGAGCGCTTCTCGGCACCCGGGGCCACCCTGGTCAAGCTCTTCGGGCGCCCGCAGCAGGAGTCCGACGAGTTCGCCGCGCGGGCTCGTCGGGTGGCGCAGATCGGGGTCCGGACCGCGATGGTCCAGACGACCTTCGTCACCGCGCTGACGCTGGTCTCCGCCCTCGCGGTCGCCGTCGTCTACGGCGCCGGCGGCGTCGCGGCCCTGCGTGGCCAGCTCGACGCGGGTGACGTCGTCGCGCTGTCGCTGCTGCTCGCCCGGCTCTACGCCCCGCTGACCGCCCTGGCGAGCGCGCGGGTCGAGGTGATGAGCGCGCTGGTGAGCTTCGAGCGCGTCTTCGAGGTGCTCGACCTGGACCCGCTGATCAAGGACCGCCCCGATGCCCGGACGGTGCCCGAGGGCCCGGTGTCGGTCGAGCTCGACGACGTCCGCTTCGCCTACCCCTCCGCGGACCAGGTGTCACTGGCGTCCCTCGAGTCGGTGGCCACCCTCGACACCCGGGCCGGCGTCGAGGTCCTGCACGGCGTCTCCCTCCGCGCCGAGCCCGGACAGGTCGTCGCCCTCGTCGGTACGTCGGGAGCCGGCAAGTCGACGATCGCCCAGCTGGTCTCGCGGTTGTACGACGTCGACGCCGGCGCCGTACGTCTCTCCGGCATCGACGTGCGTGACCTGTCCGCGGAGGCCATCCGTGGCGCCGTCGGCATGGTCACCCAGGACGGCCACCTCTTCCACGACTCCATCCGCGGCAACCTCCTGCTCGCCCGTCCGGAGGCGACCGAGGACGACCTGTGGGACGCGCTGGAGCGGGCGCGCCTGGCCGACCTCGTGCAGTCGCTCCCCGACCGGCTGAGCACGGTGGTGGGGGAGCGCGGCTACCGACTCTCCGGCGGCGAGCGACAGCGGCTCACGATCGCCCGCCTGCTGCTGAAGCGGCCGCAGGTGGTGATCCTCGACGAGGCGACCGCGTCGCTCGACTCCACGTCCGAGGCCGCGGTGCAGGCGGCCCTGGCCGAGGCCCTGATCGGCCGGACGGCCCTGGTGATCGCGCACCGGCTGTCCACGATCCGCGCGGCCGACCTGATCCTGGTCGTGGAGGACGGGCGCATCGTCGAGCGCGGCACGCACGCCGAGCTGGTCGGCGCCGGTGGTCGCTACGACGAGCTGTACCGGACCCAGTTCGCCACTGGCGGTCCCGCCGGCCGTCATGTATCTTGACATCAAGAGATATCACCACGGGGTCCGCCCGAGGTTAGGTTCGCCTCACTATCCGCCCCGCTGCAGGCGGCGGCAAGATGAGCCGAAGACCGCGAGCCCTCGACGAGGAGACGGAGACGCGCATGCCCAGCAAGGACAGCTTCGGCGCCAAGAGCACCCTGGATGTGGAGGGGAAGTCCTACGAGATCTTCCGTCTCGACGCCGTCACGGGAGAGGGCCTGGACGTCGCGTCCTTGCCGTTCAGTCTCAAGGTGCTGCTGGAGAACCTGCTCCGCACCGAGGACGGCGCCGACATCACCGCCGACGACATCAAGGCGCTGGCCGGCTGGGACGAGACCGCCGAGCCCGACGAGGAGATCCAGTTCACGCCCGCCCGCGTGATCATGCAGGACTTCACGGGCGTGCCGTGCGTGGTCGACCTCGCCACGATGCGCGAGGCGATGGCCGAGCTCGGTGGCGACGCCTCCAGGATCAACCCGCTCGCGCCGGCCGAGATGGTCATCGACCACTCCGTGATCGCCGACGTCTTCGGCACGCCCGAGTCCTTCGAGCGCAACGTCGAGATCGAGTACGAGCGCAACCGCGAGCGCTACCAGTTCCTCCGCTGGGGCCAGGGCGCCTTCGACGACTTCAAGGTCGTGCCGCCGGGCACCGGCATCGTCCACCAGGTCAACATCGAGCACCTCGCGCGCGTCGCGTTCACCCGTGAGGTCGACGGTGTCCTGCAGGCCTACCCCGACACCTGCGTCGGCACCGACTCCCACACCACCATGGTCAACGGCATCGGCGTCGTCGGCTGGGGCGTCGGCGGCATCGAGGCCGAGGCCGCGATGCTCGGCCAGCCGGTGTCGATGCTCATCCCGCGCGTGGTCGGCTTCAAGCTGAACGGCGACCTGCCCGAGGGCACGACCGCCACCGACCTCGTGCTCACGATCACCGAGATGCTCCGCAACCACGGTGTCGTCGGCAAGTTCGTCGAGTTCTACGGCCCCGGCGTATCCGTCCTCCCGCTGGCCAACCGCGCCACCATCGGCAACATGAGCCCGGAGTTCGGCTCCACGATCGCGGTCTTCCCGATCGACGAGGAGACCGTCAAGTACCTCCAGCTCACCGGCCGCTCCGCCGAGCAGCTCGCGCTGGTCGAGGCCTACGCCAAGGAGCAGGGCCTCTGGCACGACCCGGACGCCGAGCCGCGCTACTCCGAGAAGCTCGAGCTCGACCTCGCGACCGTCGTACCCTCCCTCGCCGGGCCGAAGCGTCCCCAGGACCGGATCCAGGTCACCGACGCCAAGCAGGCCTTCCGCGGCGCGCTCGCCGACTACGTCACCGAACCCACGACGACCGGCGACGAGAAGGGGTACGACGAGGCCGCGGCCGAGTCGTTCCCGGCGTCCGACTCGCCGGCCTACCACGGCAACAACGGCTCGGCGGCGCCGCCGACCAACCACCTCTCGGCCGCGCCGAAGGACGGCGGCCGGCCCAGCGCCCCGATCGAGGTCACCCTCGCCGACGGCCAGACGTTCACCCTCGACCACGGTGCGGTCACCATCGCGGCGATCACGTCGTGCACCAACACCTCCAACCCGTCGGTGATGATCGGTGCCGCGCTGCTCGCCAAGAAGGCGGTCGAGAAGGGCCTGCAGCGCAAGCCGTGGGTCAAGACCACGCTCGCGCCCGGCTCGAAGGTGGTCTCCGACTACTACGAGAAGGCCGGCCTCACGGCGTACCTCGACAAGCTGGGCTTCAACCTCGTCGGCTACGGCTGCACGACCTGCATCGGCAACTCCGGCCCGCTCATCCCCGAGGTCTCGGCGGCCGTGCAGGAGAACGACCTCTCGGTCGTGTCCGTGCTCTCCGGCAACCGCAACTTCGAGGGCCGGATCAACCCGGACATCAAGATGAACTACCTGGCGTCGCCGCCGCTGGTCGTCGCGTACGCGCTGGCCGGCTCGATGGACGTCGACCTGTTCACCGACCCGCTCGGCCAGGACGCCGACGGCAACGACGTGTTCCTCAAGGACGTCTGGCCGTCGCCTGCGGAGGTCGAGGAGACCATCGCACAGGCGGTCACCTCCGAGATGTTCGGTGACTCCTACCAGGACGTCTTCGCCGGCGACGAGCGCTGGCAGTCGCTGCCGACCCCGGCGGGCAAGACCTTCGCGTGGGACGAGAGCTCGACGTACGTCCGGCGGGCGCCGTACTTCGACGGCATGCCGGACCAGCCGGCCCCGGTGACCGACATCGAGGGCGCGCGGGTGCTGCTCAAGCTCGGTGACTCCGTGACCACCGACCACATCAGCCCGGCCGGTGCGATCAAGCGGGACTCGCCTGCGGGCAAGTACCTCTCCGAGCACGGTGTCGAGCCGCGGGACTTCAACTCCTACGGCTCGCGGCGCGGCAACCACGAGGTGATGATCCGCGGCACCTTCGCCAACATCCGGCTGCGCAACCAGATCGCACCCGGCACCGAGGGCGGCTTCACCCGCGACTTCACGGTCGCCGACGGCCCCGTGACCACGGTGTACGACGCCTCGGTCAACTACCAGGAGGCGGGCATCCCGCTGGTCGTCCTGGCCGGCAAGGAGTACGGCTCCGGGTCGTCGCGCGACTGGGCGGCCAAGGGCACCTCGCTGCTCGGCGTCAAGGCCGCGATCGCCGAGTCCTACGAGCGGATCCACCGCTCCAACCTGATCGGCATGGGCGTGATCCCGCTGCAGTTCCCCGCGGGCCAGAGCGCCGAGTCGCTCGGCCTGACCGGCGAGGAGACGTTCGCGATCTCCGGCATCACCGCGCTCAACGAGGGCACCACGCCGAAGACCGTCAAGGTCACCGCGACGGCTCCCGACGGCAACGTCACCGAGTTCGACGCCACCGTCCGGATCGACACCCCCGGTGAGGCGAACTACTACCGCAACGGCGGGATCATGCAGTACGTCCTGCGCAACCTGCTCGGTTCCTGATCGGCCGAGCGGTCGAGGTCCCCTCGGCGTGAGGCTCCTTGGCGGCCACCTGCGGCCCGTCACCCTCCGGGGTGGCGGGCCGTCGGCCTGTCTGCGGGGAATGCGGTGTCCGGGAGACCAGGATGGGTGCATGAGGCCGAGGACGTGGATGGGTACGACGACGCTGCTGCTCCTGGTGCTCGGTGCCGCCGCGGGCTGCGGCACCGACGAGCCGGGTGCCGAGGACACCCCGACGTCACCGACCGTCGAGTCGACCTCGTCGACGCCGTCGTCCGCGACGCCGTCGGAGACCACGGCCTCCCCGACGACGACTGCTCCGCCCACCACCACCGACACCACGTCCGAACCGGGCACCCCGTCGGCGACCACGGAGGCGCCCGTCGACGTCACCGTCGCCCCGACCACGTACGTCGAGGCGCAGGCCCACCTGGACGCCGCCCGCGAGTCGGGTGAGACGGCGGCCGACCGCTTCTCGACGCCCGGCGACGTCGTCTACTGCGTGCTCGAGCACGAGTTCATCGCCCCGTCGTGCGAGCTCCTGCTCGGTGCGGTGAAGGACCCGAAGGTCTGCGGCAACGCCCAGAGCGACTTCGTCGGCCGGGTCGAGCTGACCGCGCGCGGGGCGTTCCCGCAGTGCAACACCGACACCATCCGCGAGCCCGGCGCGCAGGTCGTCCGACCGAACGCCGTCGTCACCGGCGGCGGCATCGAGTGCGCGGTCGAGCCGATCGGCGTCACCTGCGTCGACCCCGCGACGCAGAGCGGGTTCTTCCTGACCCAGGGCAAGTACACGACGTTCTGACGGTCCGCCGCGGGCGCGAGCTGCCGCAGGTGCGCTGTAACACGATGTTCGCCGCACTTGCAGGACGTCGACGTCGCTGGGAGACCCTTGCAACGGTCTCCCAGCGACGTGGGCGGTCTCCCAGGTCGGCGGACTGCGTGTTACAGCTGCACAGGGGGTGCTGGCGCGGTGGCGTTCCATCGGTGACCATGGGGCGATGGTCGTCGGGCTCGTCGTTCTCGCGCTGATCGCCCCGTTGTCGATCCTGACCGCGGTGGGTGCGCACCGGCGCGGCGCCGGGCTACCCCTCGCGATCGGAGCCGGCATCATGTTCCCGGTCACGTGGACGGCGTGGTACGTGCGCGACGAGCATCCCTACCGTCGCGAGCAGCAGCGCGTCGTCTGACCTGTCACGTGCCCAGCGCGTGCGGCACCGACGCCCCGCCTGACCCCGGCCATCGCGTGACGATCTGACGCGCTTGGGCGCTTGCTCGCTGTGGCCTGCCGCAGGTGCGCTGTAACACGATGTTCGCCGCACTTGCAGGACGTCGGCGCTCCTGGGAGACCCTTGCAACGGTCTCCCAGCGACGTCGACGGTCTCCCAGGTCGGCGAACTTCGTGTTGCAGCGCCGCGCGGGCGGTCGAGCCGCGCAGCCGCGAGTGATGCTGGTTGCAGGCCGGAGAGGTCCGACCTGCTTCCGGCGTCATGCGAGACTCGGTGCGACCGCCCACTACCGTTGGCCCATGCTCGTCGCCTTCAGCATCAGCCCGACCACCGCCGACGAGACCGGCGGGGTGGCCGACGCCGTGGCCGCGGCGGTCCGCGTGGTCCGTGAGTCGGGGCTCCCCAACGAGACCAACGCGATGTTCACCAACATCGAGGGGGAGTGGGACGAGGTGATGGCGGTGGTCAAGCGGGCCGTCGACGCCGTGGCTGCCGTGTCGCCGCGGGTCGCTCTGGTGCTCAAGGCAGACATCCGGCCCGGGTACGACGGCCAGCTCACCGCGAAGGTCGAGCGCGTCGAGCAGCGGCTCGCCGCGGGCGAGGGCTGATGTCCTACCCGCCGCAGCCGCCGCCAGGCGGCCCGCCGCCGCACCCACCGCAACAGCCACCCCCATCGCCGCCTGCCCAGTGGCCGGGCCCGCCGCCGTACCAGCCGGGCTATGCACCGCAGGGCTACCAACAGGGCCCGCCTCCGAGGCGGAGCCGGCTGCCGATCGTGCTCGCGATGGTCGCGGCGGCGGTGGTGCTGATCGTGGCGATGGTGGTGCCGTTGGTCGTTTTCGTCGGCGACGACGGGGACCCCGCCACCAAGGACGATTCCGACAGGTCAGACACGGGCGGGACGACGGACAACGCGGACGACGTGGACACCAGCAACCTCGACCTCGTGCGGTCCTACGAGGACCTCGAGACCACGCACGAGGAGGGCGACATCACCTACCCGCAGTCGCCTCCCGTCGGCGGGCACCATGCGTCGGAGTGGCTCGAGTGCGGCGTCTACGACACGCCCGTGCCCGAGGAGAACATGGTCCACGACCTCGAGCACGGCACCGTCTGGCTGACCTACCGCGAGGACAAGGTCGACGAGGGCGGCGTCGACGCGCTGGAGGACCAGCTGCCCGACAACGGCATCCTCTCGCCCTACCCGGACCAGGAGGCGCCGGTCGTGATCACCACCTGGGGCCGCCAGCTGGAGCTGGTCGGGGCCGACGACCCGCGGATCGCCCTGTTCGTCGAGGAGTACGGCGCCGGCGAGACCGCCCCGGAGCCGTTCGCCTCGTGCGCGGGCGGCACCGCCGATCCCGGCACCGACATCTGAGGAGGACCGATGCGCTCGGAGACCCGCCACATCCGCACGGGCACGACG
Source organism: uncultured Actinomycetota bacterium (assembly GCA_963830735.1). Classification (GTDB taxonomy): domain Bacteria; phylum Actinomycetota; class Actinomycetes; order Propionibacteriales; family Nocardioidaceae; genus Nocardioides. The sequence goes on along the minus strand of CAWHNG010000002.1, from coordinate 1,601,247 downwards.
GAGGTCGTGCTCGACATCACCGACGCCTGCGCCGACTTCGTCGCGGGGGAGGCCGACGGGCTGCTGCACGTGTTCGTGCCGCACGCGACCGCCGGCATCGCGATCATCGAGACCGGCGCCGGCAGCGACGACGACCTGCTCGCGGCACTGGCCGACCTGCTCCCCGCCGACGACCGCTGGCGGCACCGGCACGGCTCCCCGGGCCACGGCCGCTCGCACGTCATGCCGGCGCTCGTGCCGCCGTACGCCACCGTGCCCGTCCTCGGCGGCCGGCTCGCGCTCGGCACCTGGCAGAGCGTCTGCCTGGTCGACCTCAACGTCGACAACCCCGACCGCGAGGTGCGGCTGTCGTTCCTCGCGGGCTGACGCCGCCGCCCTGGATCGGCGCCGGCCGACCCACCCGACCCGCTAGCGTGTCGGGCGTGCACCGGTTCTCGTCGATCCTGCTCGTCGACCCCCGTGGCTGGGTCCTGCTCCAGGAGCGTGACCAGACCGCGAAGATCGATCCGGACCGGTGGGGCTTCGTCGGCGGTCACGTCGACGACGGCGAGCACCCCGACGCGGCGGCGTACCGCGAGCTCCACGAGGAGACCGGGATCGTGCTGGAGCCGCCCGAGCTGGCGCTGTGGGAGGAGTTCGAGATCTTCCACGAGACGACGCAGTCGCTCGACCCGGTCCGGGTCTACGCCGCCGCGACCGAGCTCACCGACGCGGACGTCGTGCTGGGGGAGGGTCGGCAGATCGTCTTCGTCGACCCCGACCGGGCCGCCGGCCTGCCGCTGACCACCAGCGCGACCACCATCCTCCCGAGGTTCCTCGCGTCCGACCGCTACCGGGACCTGGCCCGATGACGGGGACCGGCCCGACCACCGGCGCGACCGCCGGCACGACCTTCGCCGTGATCCCCGTCCCCGGCCACGGCGCCGAGGACGTCGTCGTCGGCACCCACGGTCGTGACGAGGGCGCCGTGTTCACCGGCACCGAGGACGGCGCGGTCTTCCGGGTCTCCCACGACGGCCGCAAGGTCGACCGCGTCGGCCACACCGGCGGCCGCCCGCTCGGCCTGGAGTACGCCGCCGACGGCCGGCTCCTCGTCTGCGACGCCCTGCGCGGGCTGCTCTGGCTCGACCCCGCCAGCGGAGTCGTCGAGGAGATCACCGACCGGGTCGCCGGGACGCCGATGAAGTTCTGCAACAACGCCGCCATCGCCGCCGACGGCACGATCTACTTCAGCGACTCCTCGACCCGCTACGGCATCGCGCAGTGGAAGGAGGACCTCGTCCAGGACACCCGCACCGGCCGGCTGCTGAGGCTCGACCCCGACGGCACGATCACGGTCCTGCTCGACGGGCTGGCGTTCGCCAACGGTGTCGCGCTCGCCGCCGACGAGTCGTACGTCGCCGTGGCCGAGTCCGCGAGCCGGGCGGTGTCACGGCACTGGCTGACCGGCGACCGGGCGGGCATGCGCGACCGGCTCTGCGCCGCCCTGCCCGGCTACCCCGACAACATCGCGCGGGGGAGCGACGGCCTGATCTGGGTCACGATCGGCAGCCCCACGGATCCGCTCGTCGAGCGCCTGCAACGCGGGCCGATGCTGCTGCGCAGGCTGGCGACCAAGGTCCCCGAGCGGCTGCAGCCCCAGCCGAAGCAGACCGTCCGCGTCCAGGCGTACGACGACCGCGGCCGGCTCGTGCACGACGTGGACGTCGACCCGGGGCGGCACGCGGCGTCGTACCACATGGTCACGGGGGTGCGCGAGCACGACGGACGGGTCTGGATGGGCAGTCTCCACGAGCCGGCCGTCGCCGTCCTCGACCTGTGAGTGGCGACCACCCCGGACCACCTAGACTCCTGCCCATGCCTGTCCTCGACCAGATCACCGGGCCGCGCGACCTGCGGACCCTGTCCGAGGACGACCTGACCGCGCTCGGCGCCGAGATCCGCGACGTCCTCATCCGGACGGTGGCGACCAACTCCGGGCACCTCGGGCCGAACCTCGGCGTCGTCGAGCTCACGCTGGCGATCCACCGCGTCTTCGACTCCCCGCACGACAAGATCGTCTTCGACACCGGCCACCAGTCCTACGTGCACAAGCTGGTCACCGGACGCCACGCGAGGTTCGACACGCTCCGCCGCGAGGGCGGCATCAGCGGCTACCCGAGCCAGGCCGAGTCCGAGCACGACCTGGTGGAGAACTCCCACGCGTCCACGGCGCTCAGCTACGCCGACGGTCTCGCGAAGGCCTACCTCATCCGCGGGGAGGACCGTCACGTCGTGGCCGTCATCGGCGACGGCGCGCTCACCGGTGGGATGGCCTGGGAGGCGCTCAACAACATCGCCATCCAGCACGACAGCAGGCTCGTGATCGTCGTCAACGACAACGGCCGCTCCTACACGCCGACCATCGGTGGCCTGGCCACCGCGCTCGCCGGCCTGCGCACCAACCCGCGCTACGAGACGCTCCTCGATGTCGTCAAGAAGCGGCTCAACGCCGTTCCCGGCGTGGGCCCGGCCGCCTACGACGCGCTGCACGCGATGAAGAAGGGCATCAAGGACGCGCTCGCGCCGCAGGGACTCTTCGAGGACCTCGGCCTGAAGTACGTCGGCCCGGTGGACGGCCACGACCGTGCCGCGATGGAGCAGGCGCTCGCCAACGCCAAGCGCTTCAACGGCCCGGTGATCGTGCACGCGATCACCCGCAAGGGCTTCGGTTACGACCCGGCGGAGCGGCACGAGGCCGACCAGTTCCACGCGCCGGGCCCGTTCGACGTCCAGACCGGTGCCGAGAAGCCCAAGGGACGGATCTGGACCGACCACTTCGCCGATCACATCGTGCAGATCGGTGAGCGCCGGCCCGACGTCGTGGGCATCACCGCCGCGATGGTGCACCCGGTCGGCCTCGACACGTTCCAGGCCCGCTTCCCCGAGCGCACCTTCGACGTCGGGATCGCCGAGCAGCACGCCGCCACCTCCGCGGCCGGTCTCGCGCTCGGCGGTCTGCACCCGGTCTTCGCGGTCTACGCCACCTTCCTCAACCGCGCCTTCGACCAGGTGCTGATGGACGTCGCGCTGCACAGGTGCGGCGTGACCTTCGTGCTCGACCGCTCCGGGGTCACCGGCGACGACGGCGCGAGCCACAACGGCATGTGGGACATGTCCATCCTCCAGGTGATCCCGGGGCTGCGGCTCGCCGCGCCCCGCGACGTCCCGCGGATGCGTGAGCTGCTCGACGAGGCGGTCGACGTCGCCGACGCCCCGACCGTCGTCCGGTTCCCGAAGGGCCCGCCCCCCGAGGACGTCCCGGCGATCGACAGGATCGGCGGGGTCGACGTACTCGTCCGGGACGGTGCGCGCGACGTCCTCGTGGTCGCCGTCGGCGCGATGGGCACCGTCGGCGTCGAGGTCGCCGAGCGGCTGCTGGCGCAGGGCGTCGGTGTCACCGTCGTCGACCCGCGGTGGGTCAAGCCGGTCGATCCCGCCCTGGTCGAGCTCGCGGCCGGCCACCGGCTCGTCGTGTCGATCGAGGACAACGGCATCGTCGGCGGCGTCGGCTCGGTGCTGCTGCAGACCCTCAACGACGCAGGCGTGAAGACGCCGGTGCGCCTGCACGGCATCCCGCAGGAGTTCCTCGGCCACGCCAAGCGTGCGGTGATCCTCGACCGGGTCGGGCTCTCGGCCCAGGCGGTCGCGCTCGACGCTCTGCAGCACGTCGCGGCCGAGACCGACCCGGTCCAGCCCGGGAGCCGGGCCCTGCTCGATGTCGACGGGCCGCGCTGACCGCTCCCGCCCCCAGCGACGATCGAGGCTCGTCGGGCGGGCGGTGCTCGCCGTACTGCTCTCCGGCCTGCTGCTCCCACTGGCGGCGTGCTCCGACGACGAACCGGAGCCGTCGGGCTACGACGCCGCCGACCAGGTCGGGCCGGCCCTCGAACGCATGCTGCGCAGGCGCGCGCGGGCGGTCCTCGCCGAGGACAGCACGCAGTTCCTCCGCTCGGTGGCCGTCCGCGACAGCGGCTTCGTCGAGCAGCAGACGACGTACTTCACCAACCTGACCCAGCTCCCGATCTCGCTGCTGCGCTACCGCGTCGACCGCGACTCGCTCGAGGCTGCCGGCGACGACGGCTCCTACTGGGCGGAGGTCGAGGTCGACCTCCGGCTCGAGGGGTACGACGCCGCGCCCGTCCGCACCCGCGACCGCTACCTGTTCGCGGCCACCCGCGCCGGCCGCTACCGGCTCGCGTCGACCACCGACGACTCCTGGGAGAAGACCCACCTGACGGGCGCCCAGCCGTGGGACCTCGGCCCGATCGAGGTCCGCGAGACCGTCGGCGTGCTGGGCGTCTTCGACGAGGTCACGATCGAGCAGTCGACCACCGTGCTGGACGCGGTGGGCGACGCCCGCTACGACGTGGCCGACACCGTCCCGGCCGAGGAGCCCGCGTCGGTGGTGGTCTACGCCGTCTCCGACACCGCGTTCCTCGACGGCCTCGCCGCGCTGCCGGTGAGCGACCCGAGCCGGCTCGACGCGCTGACCTTCCCGGTCCCGGTCGACGCCGCGACCCCCGGCGGGCCTGCGGCGTCGTACCGCATGCTGCTGACGCCGGGCGTCCTGTCCGAGCCGGGGGACGCGCTCGACCGGCTGGCCCGTCACGAGCTCACTCACGTGACCCTCGGCGAGCAGGGGCGCGGCGGGCCGCTGTGGCTCTCCGAGGGCGTCGCCGAGTACGTCTCGGTGCGCCCGATCCCCGCCGCGGAGCGGCGGCTGGCCGTCGCGGCGATGTCGCTGGTCGCCGGCGGGATCGACGGGCTGCCGTCCGACGAGGTCTTCGCGGGCGCGGACGCCGAGGCGTGGTACGCCGTGTCGTGGTGGATCTGCGAGTACGTCGCCGCGGAGTACGGCGAGGCGATGCTGTGGGACCTCCTCGACGACCTGGCCGGCGACGCCGATCCCGCGGTCGTGCTGCCGCAGGTGCTCGGGATCACCCCGGAGGAGCTCGCCACCCGCGGCGCCGACCTGATGGTCAGCACCTACGGCCGCTGACACCGGGCGGAATCCTCGGCCACTAGGGTTGGTTGCGTGACCGTGCCGCCCTCTCCCCGCCTCGTCCACATCGTCGACGACGTCCCGGAGCTCGAGGGTGCCGGTCCGCTGACCCTGGTCGTGTCGCTGGACGGCTTCCTCGACGCCGGCAGCGCCGGCGCGCTGGCCTGCCGGCACCTGGTCGCCGCAGGCTCGGAGGCCGGAGGCGGGGTCGTGGTGGCGACCTTCGACGTCGACGAGCTCCACGACTACCGCGCCCGCAGGCCGGCCATGTCGTTCGTGCGCGACCACTACGAGGCGTACGACGCGCCGCGGCTGGTGGTCCGGCTGCTCCGGGATGCCGGCGGTGCGCCGTACCTCCTCCTGCACGGGCCGGAGCCCGACACCCGCTGGGAGGCGTTCTGCCGCGCCGTACGCGCCGTCGTCGAGCGGTTCGGGGTGGAGCGCGTGGTCAGCATGGGCTCGGTGCCGATGGCGGTGCCGCACACGCGGCCGATCGCGATCACCCACCACGCCAACAACGCCGACCTGGTCACCGGCGCCAGCCCGTGGCGGGGCGAGCTGCGGATCCCCGGCAGCGCCCAGGCGCTGCTCGAGGTGCGGCTGGGGGAGTGGGGCCACGACGCCCAGGGCTTCGTCGCCCACGTCCCCCACTACCTCGCCCAGCTGGACTTCCCGCGGGCCTCGATCGCGCTCCTGGAGCACGTCGAGCTCGCCGGCCGCATCACCGTCGACCTGAGCGACCTGGTGACCGCGGCCGAGGAGCGGGACGAGGAGATCGCGCGCTACCTCTCGGCCAACGAGGAGGTCGGCGACGTGGTCGCCGCGCTGGAGCAGCAGTACGACTCGTTCGCGCGGTCCGAGGCGTCCGGCAGCAGCCTGCTGGCCGAGGACGAGCCGCTGCCCACCGGTGAGGACCTCGGCCGCCAGTTCGAGCAGTTCCTCGCCGGGCTCGAGGGCCCCGACGACCCCGGGATGGGAGACCCCCGTGACTGACGCCGAGACCGCCGAGCCTGCCGTGGACGCGACGGCCGAGCTGGTGGCCCTGCTCGACCTCGAGAACCTCGACGTCGACCTCTTCCGCGGCCGGCAGCCGGAGTCCGTGCGGGAGCGGGTGTACGGCGGCCAGGTGGCCGCCCAGTCGCTGATCGCCGCCACCCGTACGGTCCCGCCGGAGTTCGGCGTGCACTCGCTGCACTCCTACTTCCTGCTGCCCGGCGACTACTCCGTTCCGATCATCTACGACGTCGAGCGGATCCGGGACGGCCGGTCGTTCCTCACCCGGCGCGTGGTGGCCCGCCAGCACGGCCGGGCGATCTACTACCAGACGCTGAACTTCCAGAAGGCCGAGGACGGGTTCGAGCACCAGGACCTGATGCCGGAGGTCGGCCCACCGGAGACGGGCATGGACATGTTCGACCGGTTGCGCAGCCGCGGGAGCGAGGACGCGCAGGCCCTGGTCAAGGAGTGGGGCGCACTCGAGATGATGTGGATGGGCAACTCGTCCTACGGCCTCACGCCCGACCCGGCCCACCCCTCGCAGGCACGGATGTGGATCCGGATCGACGGCCGGCTCTCCGAGGACCCGATCGAGCACCAGGCGATGTTCACCTACGCCAGCGACGTCAGCCTGCTGGGCGCCTCCCTCGCCGCGCACCGCACCAACCCGTCGAAGGTGCAGATGGCCTCCCTCGACCACACCATCTGGTTCCACCGGCCGTTCCGGGCCGACGAGTGGTGGCTCTACGACCAGTGGTCACCCTCGGCCGGCGGCGGCCGCGGCCTCTCGATCGGCCGGGTCTTCACCCAGGACGGCACCCTGGTCGCCACGGTCGCCCAGGAGGGCCTGATCCGTCCGCTCAGAGCGACGTAGTCCGCCCCAGCAGGTGGGGCGCGCCCGACGACGGGCTGACCAGGGCGAACTCCCACCCGGTGGCGGTCTCCTCGGCGCCGAAGGTCACCCTGCCCGGCAGGAAGATCGGCTTCTTGAAGCCGACGTCGACCCGGACTGCGTCCGGGAGGCGGTTCTCCAGCGCCGCGACGCAGCGGGCCAGGCTCCACATGCCGTGGGCGATGTGGCGGGGGAACCCGAGCGCCTTGGCGGTGAGCGGGTAGAGGTGGATCGGGTTGCGGTCGCCGGACACGGCGGCGTACCTGCGGCCGAGGTCCTCGGGGAGCTTCCAGGTCGGGCCCGCGGCCTTCACCGTGGAGAACTCGGTGCCCCTGTCGCCCTTCTCCTTGTCGCCCCTGCCGACCCGGAGGTACGTCGAGGTCGACTCCCAGACGACCTCGTCACCGACGGTGCCGGCGACCACCATGTCGAACGCGCGGCCCTTGGTGCTGGCCCGCAGGTTCTCCCCGCGCAGCCGCAGCGAGACGGACTCGCCGATCGCGACCGGGCGGTGCTGGGTGATGGAGTTCTCCAGGTGCACGGTGCCGATGGCCGGGAACGGGAACGCCGGGTCGGTCATCAGCGCCATGTGCAGCGGGAACGCCAGCATGTGGAGGTAGGGGAGCGGCGCGACGTCCTTGATCGGGAAGCCGCAGACCTGGGCGTACCGGTCGACCTCGTCGCGCGTGACGGGTACGTCGTCGCGGACCAGCGTGAGGTCGGGGAGGTCGCCGCCCGACTTGCGGACGCCGGGCAGCAGGTTGACCCCGGGCAGGGCCGGCAGCGCGGCCTTCACCATCGTGGTGAGGCCGCCGCCGCCCTCGACGACCCGGGTCGTGCCGGTGTCGGCCGGCATGTCAGGCCCCCAGCATCATCTGGCCGCAGACGCGGACCACGTTGCCGTTGACGCCGGACGAGGCGGGGTTGGCGTACCACGCGATGGTCTCGGCCACGTCGACCGGCAGCCCGCCCTGGGACATCGCGTTGAGCCGCTGGCCCACCTCGCGGGTCGCGAACGGGACCGCGGCGGTCATCTGGGTGATGATGAAGCCCGGAGCGACGGCGTTGATGGTGATGTCGTCGTCGAGCTCGTCGGCGAGGGAGTCGACGAAGCCGATCACGCCGGCCTTCGAGGCGGCGTAGTTGGTCTGGCCCACGTTGCCCGCGATGCCGGCGATGCTGGCGACGCCGATGATCGCGCCGCCGCTGTTGACGACCTTCTGGTCGAGCAGCTCGCGGGTGATCTTCTCCGGGGCGGTCAGGTTGACGTCGATGACCGAGGTCCAGCGGTCGCCCTTGTCGTTGGGTGCCATGTTGGCGAGCTTGCGGTCGCGGGTGATGCCGGCGTTGTGGACGACGACGTCGACGCCGCCGTGCTTCTCCTGCAGGTGGTGCGCGATCCGCTGCGGGGCGTCGACGGCGGTGATGTCGAGGGTCAGCCAGTCGCCGTCGAGCTCCTTCATCAGGGTCTGCAGCTCGCTGGCGGCCTGCGGCACGTCGACGCCGACGACCGTGGCGCCGTCACGGTGCAGCACCCGGGCGATGGACTCGCCGATCCCGCGGCTGGCACCGGTGACCAGGGCGACCTTGCCGGCCAGCGGCTTGGTCCAGTCGGCGACCGAGGTGGTCGACGGCCTGCCGTGGGCGCCGATCCGGACGACCTGGCCCGACACGTAGGCGGACTTGGGCGAGAGGAGGAAGCCGAGGGTGCTGGTGACCGCGGCCTCGGAGCCGTCGGCGACGTACACCAGCTGGACGGTGCCGCCGCGGCCGACCTCCTTGCCGAGGCTGCGGGTGAAGCCCTCGAGCGCGCGCTGGGCGATCCGCTCGGAGCCCTTGACCTGCTCCGGCGGGGTGCCGAGCACGACGACCCGGGCGCAGGACTCGAGCCGTCGGAGGACCGGCGTGAAGAAGTCGCGCAGGGTGACCAGCTCGTCGGCGGACTTCAGGCCCGTCGCGTCGAACACGAGACCCTTGAACTTCTCGCCCTCGCCGGGCGTGGTGGTGGAGGCGATGCCGAGGAGGTCGAGGAGGCCGGGCAGCGACTCCACGAGCCGGCCGGTGCCACCGACGAGGACCGTGCCGTCGACGAGCGGCGCACCGTCTGTGTAGCGGTCGAGCGCGGTCGGGTTGGGAAGACCGAGGTTCTTGACGAGCAGCTTGCCGATGGGGCTCGAGACGAACCCTTGGTACTTGTCGCTCATGGGCTGGTGATGCCTCCGCAGAGTCGGGCGACTCCGGTGCCCCGGGTCGCCGGGTGGGACGAGGTTGGTCCACGGGCCGAGCCCGCTCCCGGTCTATGTAACTAGATGTGTAACTCGGAGTCCACATTTCGTGATCTGCCCCTCAAATGGTTCTCAGCGGGGGCTGCGTCGCGTGAGGATGGAGCCATGGACAACATTCGTCGGGTCGCCGTCATCGGCGGCAACCGGATCCCCTTCGCACGTTCCAACGGTGCCTACGCCACGGCATCCAACCAGGAGATGCTGACCGCCGCGCTGGACGGTCTCGTGACGCGCTTCGGGCTGGAGGGTGAACGCATCGGTGAGGTCGCCGGTGGCGCGGTGCTCAAGCACAGCCGCGACTTCAACCTGGTCCGCGAGTCGGTCCTCGGCACCAAGCTCGCGCCGGAGACCGCCGCCATCGACATGCAGCAGGCGTGCGGCACCGGCCTCCAGGCGATCAACTACGTCGCCAACAAGATCGCGGTCGGTCAGCTCGAGTCCGGCATCGGCGGCGGTGTCGACACCACCTCCGATGCCCCGATCGCCATCTCGGAGAAGCTCCGCAAGAAGCTGATCAAGCTCAACAACGCCCGCACCAACAAGGACCGCCTCGCGGTGCTCGCGTCGATCCGCCCCGGCGACATCGGCCTGGCCGTCCCGGCCAACGGCGAGCCGCGCACCGGCCTGGCGATGGGCGACCACGCCGCGCTGACCGCGCTGGAGTGGCAGATCACCCGCGAGGCGCAGGACGAGCTCGCGGTCACCTCGCACCACAACCTGGCCAAGTCCTACGAGGACGGCTGGCAGGACGACCTGATCACGCCGTTCCGCGGTCTCGAGCGGGACAACAACCTGCGGGCGGACTCGTCGCTGGAGAAGCTCGCCAAGCTCAAGCCGGTCTTCGGCAAGGGCGAGGCGGCCACGATGACGGCGGCCAACTCCACCCCGCTGACCGACGGCGCGTCCGCCGTGCTCCTCTCCTCGGAGGAGTGGGCACAGGAGCACGGCCTCGAGCCGCTGGCCTACTTCGTCGACTCCGAGGTCGCCGCGGTCGACTTCGTCAACGGCAAGGAGGGGCTGCTGATGGCCCCGGCGTACGCCGTCCCGCGGATGCTCGCACGGCACGGCCTGACCCTGCAGGACTTCGACTTCTACGAGATCCACGAGGCCTTCGCCTCGCAGGTCCTCTCGACGCTCGCCGCGTGGGAGAGCCCGGTGTTCTGCAAGGAGCGGCTCGGCCTCGACGGTCCGCTGGGCTCGATCGACCGCAGCAAGCTCAACGTGCGGGGCTCCTCGCTGGCCGCGGGTCACCCGTTCGCCGCCACCGGCGGCCGGATCGTGGCCAACACCGCCAAGCTGCTCCAGGAGAAGGGCAGCGGCCGCGCGCTGATCTCGGTCTGTGCCGCGGGCGGCCAGGGCGTCGTCGCGATCATGGAGCGCTGAGCGCAGCGGCAGCGGTCTGAGGGTTCGACGCGGCGGGCCCGTCCGGAGCGATCCGGACGGGCCCGCTGGCGTCGTAGGGACAGGCGTGAGGTTCAGGCAGGGGCGACGGGTTGCTGGGTCGGTCGGACCAGCGCGAGCGCTGAGGTCACGAGGTAGTTGCGGACCTGCTCGTGGGAGATCTGGCCCACGGTGGGGATGCCGGGTGCGACCTCGCGGACGAGGATGCCGAGCCGGGCGAGCTGGAGCGCACCCAGCCCGCTGGCGTAGAGCGCGTTGGCGAGCAGGACGGGGTCGTCGCTGACCTCGAACGCGCCGGCTTCCACGCCGGCGTTGAGGGTGTCGGAGAAGATCGTCAGGCACGCGGTGATGCCGCGACCGAGGCGGAACAGCGCTCCCTCGGAGATCTCGTCGAGGAGCTCGTCGCCGGGCCGGATCATCAGCGCCTGGGCGCAGTCGACGAACGCCGGGTGCGCGAGGCCGTAGTCGACGAACGCGCCGACCACGGCGGAGAGCCGTTCGGTCGGCGTGCCGGGCCGCTCCGACGCGGCCTGCATGGCGTCTCGCAGCTCGTCGAGGTAGACGACGAGGGTGAGCGCGAAGAGCTCCTCCTTGCCCGTGAAGTGGCGGTAGACGATCGCGCGGTTGATGCCGACGGCGCTCGCGATCTCCTCGATCTGGACGTCGCGCACTCCCTTGGAGTCGAACAGCTCCCGGGTCGCGGCGATGATCTGCGCCTCGCGGGCACGCCGACGCGCGGCTGCCGCCTTGCGGCGTCCGTCGACGCGTGCGGGCGCAGCGGCCCGCGGTTCCTCACTCCCCATGGTCGTACTGTACGAGATGTGCAACTCGGAGTTGCACGTCTGTGACGCGAACCGCACTACCGATCGTCAGCCGAGTAGGGCCTGAACGGCGGCGATCGTGTCGGCCTCCTCCGGCCGTTTGTCGTCTCGGTACCGAACGACCCTCGCGAACCGGAGTGCGACACCGCCTGGATAGCGAGTCGACCGCTGGACGCCATCGAATGCGATCTCGACGACCTGCTCAGGGCGAACCGTGACGACCCACCCGTTGTCATCGGTCTTGAGGTCGGTGAACCGCTCGGTCTGCCAGGCCAGCATCGCGTCGGTCATCCCCTTGAACGTCTTGCCCAGCATCGTGAACCCGGTCGGCGAGGAGTCGTCGCGGGCGCCGAGGTGGATGTTGGACAGCAGCCCCCGCCGCCGGCCCGAGCCCCACTCCACGCCCAGCACGACGAGGTCGAGGGTGTGGACCGGCTTGACCTTCACCCACGCCGAACCGCGGCGCCCGGCGTCGTACGCCGCCGTCGCGGACTTGACCACCACGCCCTCGTGGCCGCGGGCGAGCACGTCGTCGGTGAACGCCTGCGCGGCGTCGACGTCGTCGGGAGTGCCGCGCCAGCGCGGCACCCGCCACGGCTCGGGGACCAGGTCCTCGAGCGCCCGCCAGCGGTCCTCGGCCGGCAGGTCGAGCAGGTCGCGGCCGTCGAGGTGCAGGACGTCGAAGAAGTACGGCGTCACCGCGATCCCCCCGGGCGTCGTACCACTGGCCGTGCGCGCCGCCGTCTCCTGGAACGGCCGCGGCCGGCCGCTCGCTTCCAGCGCCAGCGCCTCGCCGTCGAGCACCAGTCGGCTGGCGGGGAGGGTGCGGACCGCGGCGACGACCTCGGGCAGTCGTGCGGTGATGTCCTCGAGGCTCCGCGTCGCGACCCGGACGTCGTCACCGTCGCGGTGGACCTGGATCCGGATCCCGTCCAGCTTGGCGTCGACCGCGACCGCGGCGGATCCCACCTTCGCCAGTGCGGCCGCCAGGTCCGGGGCCGACGACGCGAGCATCGGCAGCACCGGTCGGCCGACGGTCAGGCCGACCGCGGCCAGCGCGTCCACACCTGCGAAGGCCGTGTCGACCACGGCGGTGGGGCTCCCGGCGAGCATCGCGGCGCGGCGTACGTCCGCCAGCGGCACCGCGGCCGCCTGCGCGAGCGCCTCGGTGACCAGACGCGTCGAGGGCGCCCTGCCGGACCTCGCCGACGGCCACCGCCCGCAGCCACGCCTGCTCCTCGGAGGTCGCACGCGAGAAGAGCGCGACGACCGCCTCCGCGCGCGCCGCGACGGACCCGGCCCCGCCGAGTGCGGCGAGCGCCGCGAACGCGGCATCGACGTCGGCGACCGTCAGGGTGGGCGAGTCGGCGGGCGCCGGCAGGTGCTGGAGGCCGCGCCAGCCCAGGCCGGTACGACGCTGCCGCAGCCTCCCGGCGAGGTAGTGCGCCACCAGGGAGCGCTCGGCCACGTCCGCCCGCCGCAGGAGCTCGGCGATCAGCCCGGTCTTGGCCTTGCGCGACCGGGTGGCGGCGATGCCGGTCGACGCGGCGACCACCTCGCTGAGCAGCACGTGAGAAACCCTAGTGCCGGCGGGCGCGCTCCTCGGTCGGTTCAGGGGTCGGTCCGCCGGTCTAGTGTCGCCGCCATGTCTCCCGACGGCGTCCGCCTCTGGCGGCCGGACTGGCCGTGCCCCGTCGGAGCCGTCCTCGCCCAGCAGCGCCGCGGCGCCGGCGACCCGACGATGCGGCTCGACGTGCGGGGCCGGCACTGGCGGGGGAGTCGTACGCCGCAAGGCCCCGTCACGCTGGCTGTCGAGGTCCGCGCATCCGGGACAGAGGTCCGCGCCGAGGCGTGGGGACCGGGCGCCGCGTGGGCGCTCGACCAGCTCCCCGCGCTGCTCGGCGCGACCGACGACTGGACCGGCTTCGAGCCGCGGCACCCGGTGGTCGAGGAGCTGTGGCGACGCCACCCGCACCTCCGGCTCGGCCGGACCGACCGCGTCCTCGAGGCGCTGGTGCCGTCGATCATCGAGCAGAAGGTCACCGGTCAGGAGGCGTTCGCGGGCTTCCGCTCGCTCGTGAGGAAGTACGGCGCCGCAGCGCCCGGCCCGGGAGCGGAGGTCGGACTCCGGGTCCAGCCCGCGGCCGACGTACTCGTCGGGATCCCGTCGTGGGAGTGGCTGGGCCTGCACATCGATCCCGCCCGGTCCCGTGCGGTGGTCGGCGCCGCCCGCCGAGCCGATGCCCTCGAGCGCGCGGTCGCGTCCGGCAGCGCGAACCTCGACCGCGCGCTGCGCTCGCTCCCGGGCATCGGCATCTGGACGTCGGCCGAGGTGCGGCAGCACGCGGCGGGTGACCCGGACGCCGTCTCCTTCGGTGACTACCACGTCGCACGGGACGTGGGTTGGGCCCTCGCCGGCCGTGAGTTCGACGACCGCGAGCTCGCCGATTTCCTCCATCCGTGGCGGCCCCAGCGCGGTAGGGTCCCCCTGCTCCTGGCGGCCGGCGGGATGCGTCGACCGCGCCGAGGACCGAGGTCAGCACCGCGTGGACATTTTCCGGGCGTGACCTAATCCCGTGATATCTGTTACACCGAGCAACAGGCAGTCGGTGGGGCTGCCCCGACTCACGGATCGTCGCCTGGTGCGGCGGTCAGAAGGGGTGCGCATGGGACTCGTGAGACTCGATGACCTCGCGCGGGCCACCGCCGACGAAGCGCAGGCGTTCGTCGCCGCCTCCGATCCGCGTGTGCTCGTCGACGAGGTCCGGTCGATGTCCGACGACGCGCTGGTCGCCCTCATCGACCGCGAGGAGATCCGCGCGGTCCTGATGGCAGGGGTCCTCGGCCGGCTCGGCGAGATCGCCGTCCCTGACGGTGTCGCCGGCCGGTACGGCGCCGCCGCGCTCGAGTTCGAGCACCGCGGGCGGGTCGTCGCGCGGCACGCGATCACGGTGACCGACGGCGACCTCGCGTTCGTGGCGGACCCCGACGCACTGCCCGCCGTGGACGTCACCCTGCGCACCAGCATCCTGCTCTTCATCCGGCTGGCGTGCGGCCAGGCCAACGCCGGCCTCGAGTACCTCGCCGGACGGCTGGGGATCGACGGCGACGCCGAGCTCGCCCTGGCCCTCGGCGGCATGTTCCCCGACGCGACGGGCACGCCGGTCGACCCGCGCGCGCTCGACCCGGTCGAGGTCGCGACCGTCCTCAAGCACGTCGACGGTGGCCACCTCCGCACCGTGATGGCCTCCGGCTTCCGTCCGGTGGTGCTCGACGAGATCTTCCGCCGGATCCCCGACTTCCTCGACCAGCGCAAGGCCGCCGGACTGCGGCTGACGATCGGGTTCCGGCTGACGGGCCGGGCCGACGGCGAGACCGACCGGTTCGTCATCGCCGTCGCGGACGGTCGGGCGACCGTCGCGGGCGGCGCCGCCGCCGAGGCGATCGGCGCCGACGCGCGACACGCGACGGTCACCTGCGACGCGTGCGACTTCCTCAAGCTGGTCACCGGCCACCTCGGCGCGGTGACCGGTGTGCTCCGCGGACAGCTCAAGGTCCGCGGTGACAAGGCCGCAGCGCTCCGGCTCAACGCGGCATTCGACATTCCGACGGCGGTGGCATGACATGAGCGCGGTAGTCGCCTCAGGGCGATCGATGGTCGACAACATCACGGGCCGGATGAGGGCGGGGGTCGTCACGTCCGGCAACCTCGTCCTGCTGGCGGCCGAGGCCACGGCCTGCATCTGCACCGACATCATCGCGCGGCGGTTCTCCTGGTCGGAGTTCCTGATCCAGGTGTGGTTCATGACCCGGGTCTCGCTGCTGCCCACGATCCTGGTCGCCATCCCGTTCGGCGTGATCACCTCGGTGCAGATCGGCGGCGTCGCGGCACAGATCGGCGCCAACTCGTTCGTCGGTGCGGTCAACGGCATCGGCGTGCTCCGGCAGGGGGCGCCACTGGTGACCTCGCTGATGATCGCCGGCGCCGTCGGATCGGCGATCTGCGCCGACCTCGGTGCGCGAACGGTCCGGGAGGAGATCGACGCGCTCAAGGTGATGGGCATCTCGCCGGTCCAGCGGCTCGTCGCCCCGCGCGTGGTGGCGGCGCTCTTCGTCGCGCTGCTGCTGACGGTGATCGTCGCGATGGCGGCCATGACGACCGCGTTCGTCATCGCCGTCGGCGGCGGCTCCGTGTCGTCGGGCACCTACATCGAGTCGTTCGTGAGCCTGGTCCAGCCGACCGACTTCCTCCTGGCGGAGCTGAAGGCGCTGATCTTCGGCTTCATCGCGACCATCGTCGCCGCGCACAAGGGCCTGAGCGCTCACGGCGGCCCGAAGGCCGTGGCCGACGCCGTCAACCAGGCGGTCGTCCTCAGCGTCATCCTGCTGGCGCTCGTCAACGTCGGCCTCACACAGGCGTACGTGATGCTCGTTCCCTCGGGGGTGGCCTGATGACCGACGTCCAACCGCGGTCCCGGGGGGTCGGAGACCGCATGTCCGACGCCCTCGTGGGCGCCACCGACAGCGTGATGAACCTGCTCGCGACGCTGGGCTCGTTCGCGACCTTCTCGTGGGACGTGATCCGGTCGGTCCCCTCGACGCTCGCGCTCTACCCCCGGGAGATGCTCCGCCAGCTCAAGGACATCGCCTGGGGCAGCGGGGCGCTGCTCGTCGGCGGCGGCACCGTCGGCGTGATGATCCTGCTGTCGCTGGCGGCCGGCACGTCACTGGGCATCGAGGGCTTCAACGGACTCGAGCTCGTCGGCCTGGCGCCGTTGACCGGCTTCATCTCGGCAAGCGCCAACACCCGTGAGCTGGCGCCGCTGATCGCGGCACTCGCGCTGGGTGCCCAGGTCGGCTGCCGGTTCACCGCACAGATCGGCTCGATGAAGATCCACGAGGAGATCGACGCGATCGAGGTGATGGCGGTCAACCCGATGCGCTACGTCGTCACCACGCGCGTGATCGCCTGCATGCTCGCGATCATCCCGCTCTACCTGATCGGCCTGATCGGCAGCTACGTCGCGTCGCAGATCTCGGTGGTCCTGCTCTTCGGCCAGTCGGCCGGCCAGTACGACCACTACTTCTCGACCTTCATCCAGGGCCGCGACATCCTCTTCTCCGTCATCAAGATCGTGATCTTCGCCGTCTTCGTGGCGCTGGTCCACAGCTGGTACGGCATGCAGGTCGGCGGCGGCCCACAAGCCGTCGGTGAGGCGACGGGTGCGGCGATCCGCGCCAGCATCGTCGGCATCGTCGTGCTCGACATGATCCTGACGTTGGTCTTCTGGGGCGGAGACCCGGGCTTCCGGGTCTCGGGATGAGGTGAGGAACTGATGGCTCGCTATGTCTCGCGCCAACAGCTGGCGCGACGGGGCGTCATCGTGCTGGTGGCGATCGCGCTCGCCGGCGTGCTCGTCTCGCTGCGCAGCAACGGCACGTTCGGCTCCGCGCCGCACGTCTCCGCCGTCGTCACCGACGCCGGCGGTGCGCTGCGGCCCGGCTCCGACGTCAAGATGAAGGGCGTGATCGTCGGCCGGGTCAGCGCGATCGACACCGACGCCGAGAGCGGTGGCGTCAGCGTCGACATCGAGCTCTCCGAGGACGACATGGACCACGTTCCGGGCAACGTGGTCGCCCGGATCCTGCCGGCGACCGTCTTCGGCACCACGTTCGTCGACCTGGTGGTCCACGGCACGCCCGCGAAGAACACCATCGCCGCCGGCGACGTGATCGAGGCCGACCGCACGCAGGGCACCTTGGAGCTCCAGCAGGCGCTCGACGACATCGACCGGCTGGTCACGGCGCTCGGTCCTGCCGAGCTCGCGTCGGCGATCGGCTCGGCGTCACAGGCGCTCGACGGCCGCGGAGGCGAGCTGCGTCGTACCGTCTCGACGGTCAACTCCTACCTCGACCGGCTCAACGGCCGGATGCCGGCCGTCCGGGCCGACCTCGAGGCGCTGGCCACCTCGGTCAACGTCGTCGACCGGGTCGCACCCGACCTGCTCGACGCCACCGAGGACGGTCTCGTCTTCCTCAGCACCCTCGTCAGCCAGGAGGCTGCACTGACCTCGCTGATCAGCGGCGGGACCGACCTGGCCGTCACGGCCAAGGGCTTCCTCAGTCGCAACCAGAAGGACCTCGTGGCGTTCATCAACGACACCGGGGCGTTCGTCGACGTCCTCTACGACAACCGCCAGGCCGGCATCTCCGACGCGATCGCGACCAACATCGCGGTGGGCAACGCCCTGCCGACCGTGGTCCGCAACGGCTTCGTGGAGGTCGACGGCGTGCTCGGCACGACGGCGGGCAACTACTACGGGCGCGGCAGCCGCCCCTACTACGGCCGCGGCAGCCTCAGCTCGATGGTGGGTGACGACCAGTGACCGGGCTCAAGAGCATTGCCGTGAAGGTCGCGGCGTTCGCCGTGGTCAGCATCCTGCTGGGGATGCTCCTGGTGAACACCATGAACAACGGCGTCAAGGGCGACACCCGCGAGTTCTACGCGCAGTTCGCCGACGTCAGCGGGCTCGCGGTCGGCGACGACGTCAAGGTCGCCGGCGTCCGGGTCGGGCAGGTCAAGGAGATCACGGTCACCGACGCGGGCGCCGACGTGAAGTTCGAGGTGGTCGAGGACCAGAAGGTGCTCGCCAACACCAAGATCGTGATGCGCTACCAGAACCTTCTCGGCCAGCGCTACCTCGCGCTGGTCCAGGGCAGGCAGCGCGGCGAGGAGCTGTCGGCCGGCACCATCATCAAGGAGCGGATGACCGACCCGGGCTTCGACCTCACCGAGCTCCTCAACGGCTTCCGGCCGCTCTTCGAAGTGCTCGAGCCCGCCGACGTCAACACACTCGCGACGTCGATGGTGAAGGTCCTCCAGGGCGAGGGCGGCACGGTCGCGTCCCTGCTCCAGCAGACCGACCAGCTGACCAACTTCATCGCCGACCGCGACCAGATCATCGGCGAGGTGATGACCAACCTCAAGCCGGTCCTCGACAACCTCGCCGGTCAGGGTGACGAGGTGTCGGCGACCGTGATCGAGCTGAAGAACCTGATGACCGGCCTCGCCCGGGACCGCAAGTCCATCGGAGCGTCGATCGACGGCATCAGCCAGCTGGTCGGCTCGACGAGCGCACTGCTGCGGGACGTCCGCGACCCGATGACCCGCACGTCGCGTCAGCTCAGGGCCGCCGCCGGCATGCTCTCCGACTCGCGCGGCGAGCTCGAGAACGCCCTCCCGGCGTTCTCGCTCCTGTTCGAGGAGCTCGGCCGCGCGACGTCGTACGAGAACGCACTCAACGTCTACGTCTGCTCGTTCGCCATCTCGATCGGTGGTTCGCCATCGATCAACCCGGCCGGCGGCAACGGACCCTGGTCGGAGGTGTGCTCGTGAAGCCGCTGAACGAACGAGACCCGTTCAAGACAGGTCTCATCGCGATCGCGATCGGTGCGTTGATCGCAGCGGGCGTCGTGGTCCTCAGCTTCGCGAACTTCGGCACGTCGACCTACACCGCCGTGCTCGAGCACACCGCGGGGCTCAAGGCCGGCGAGGACGTCCAGGTCCACGGTGTGTCCTCGGGCAAGGTGACCGGCATCGAGCTGACCGGTGACGAGGTCGTCGTGACCTTCGCGCTCGACTCGGACATCAAGCTCGGGTCGCGCAGCACCGCCACCGTCAAGGTCGCGACCCTGCTCGGCACCCACTTCCTCCAGGTCGAGCCTGAGGGCGGCGGCACGCTGGCCGACGACCGGATCCCGCTCGAGCGGACCTCGGTTCCCTACAACCTGCAGGATGTGCTCGAGAGCGGCGCCGGAGCCCTGGAGGAGCTCGACCCCGAGCTCCTCGCCCAGGCGCTGACCGCGATGGCGGACACGCTCGGGGCGAGCAGCGAGGAGGTCGGTCCGGCGCTGGAGGGTGTCGCCCGGCTCTCGGAGGTCATCGCCAACCGGTCCGACCAGGCCGGTGAGCTGCTGCGTTCCGCACGCAGCGTCACCGACCAGCTCGCCGACAGCAGCGGCGACATCATCGGCCTGATGGAGCAGACCAACCTCGTGGTCTCCGAGGTGACGGCCCGCCGCGACGCGATCCACCGTCTCCTCGTCGAGACGACGGAGCTGTCCCGTGCGCTGTCGGCGATCGTCACCTCGACCCGGGGCGAGCTCAAGCCTGCGTTGGAGGACCTCAACAACGTGCTGACGTTCCTCAACCGGCAGGACGACAAGCTCACCCACATCCTCGACGTGATGGCCCCGGCCGTCCGGTACGTCGCCAACGCCACCGGCAACGGCCCGTACGTCGATCTCTACCTCGACCCGCCGGCGCTCCCCGCCGACGACACGATGTGCGGCACCAGAGGGGGATGTCAGTGAGCACCACGACCACAACCGGACGGGTGACCGTGACGTCGATGGCGCCGGCGCGTGAGACCGGCGGCTGGTTCCGCCGGATCGCCCTGGCCGTCGTGATGGCCGCCCTGCTGATGACGTCGGCCTGCAACCCGGTGGCCGGCAGCGACAAGCGGGAGATCACCGCCTACTTCGCGGACTCGGCCGGTCTGTTCGTCGGCAACGACGTCGGCATCCTCGGCGTGCCGGTCGGCACGATCACCGCCATCGAGCCTGCCGGCGACAAGGTCAAGGTCACCCTCGAGCTGGACGGCGACCACAAGATCCCGGCCAAGGTCGGGGCGGTCGTCGTCGCGCGGTCGGTGGCGACCGACCGCTACGTCGAGCTGACGCCCGTCTACACCAAGGGCGCCGAGCTGAAGGCGGGAGACGACATCCCGATCTCGCGGACCCGGACGCCGGTCGACTTCGACCAGGTGCTCGAGTCGCTCAACGGCTTCGCCACCGGCATCGCCGGCAACAAGGAGACGACCGACGCGGTCAAGCGCTTCATCGACGCCGGCACCCGCGCGCTGCAGGGTCGCGGGCCGCTGCTCAACCAGACGATCCACTCGCTCGCCGAGGGCGTCAACGGCCTCTCCAGCCAGCGCGAGGACGTGGCGGCGACGCTGCGCTCCCTCGACGTGCTGCTCGGCGCCGTCGCCGAGAACGAAGGCACCGCGCGCACCTTCATCCAGCAGGTGGCACGTGCGGCCGACCTCCTGGCCGCCGAGCGCGGCAACTTCCGTACGGCGATGCGCGAGCTCGACACCGCGGTCACGCTCGTCGCCGAGTTCGCCGTCGACAACAAGGCGGAGATCGTCGAGGCGCTCGGTGGCTCCACGAAGCTGATGCGGACGCTGCTGACCAAGCAGGACAAGCTGAGCGAGATCCTGCGGGTCATGCCGCTCGCGCTGGAGAACATCCAGCTCGCGACGAACAACGGCAACCGGCTGCCGGTCGTCCTCGACCCGACCGCGCTCGACCCGCTGGGCGGGGTCCTGCACGACCTGTGCGAGTCCAACGAGCTGACCGACGCGGTGTGCGACCTGATCGACCTCGAGCTGCTCGGCCGGGCCGGAGGTGCGCAGTGAACCCCCGCACGATGCGGCGCAGCTGCGCCGGAGCCGTTGCCGCCGCCGTGCTGCTCGTCGCCTCGGGATGCAGCACCACCATGCGCGACGTCCCGGTGCCCGGCACCGGTGTGTCCGGCGAGACCATGGAGCTGAAGGCGGAGTTCGACGAGGCGCTCAACCTCGCCGCGGGCGCCCCGGTCAAGGTCAACGGGGTCGACAGCGGCAAGGTGACCTCGATCAAGGTCGACGACTTCACCGCGCAGGTCACGATGGACGTCCAGACGGCCGCGGAGCTGCGCGACGGGGCCACCGCGCGGCTGCGCTACACCACTCCGCTCGGCGAGCTGTTCATCGACGTGACCAACCCGACGAGCGGCAAGCCGCTCGACGACGGCGCCACGCTCGAGCTCCCCGAGACCGACACGGCGCCCACGGTGGAGGACGCGCTCTCCCAGGCGTCCCTGCTGATCAACGGTGGCGGTCTCGCGCAGCTCCAGACGATCACCGAGGAGCTCAACACGGTGCTCGGTGGCAACGAGGAGAACATCCGCGGCATGCTGCAGCGGGCCAACACGTTCATGCGTGAGGCCAACGCCACCACCGGGAGCATCGACCAGGTGCTCACCTCGCTGAACTCGCTGTCCGGCACGCTGACCGAGCGGGAGGACCTCATCAACCGTGCCGTCCGCGACATCCGGCCCGCTGCGGCCGTCCTGCGTCGGGCGACACCCGAGTTCACCCGGCTGCTGAACGAGGTCCGGCAGTTCTCCGGCGCCGCCAACAACGTCGTCAACGCGACCCGGACCCAGCTGATCAACCTGCTGGGCGAGGTCGAGCCGGTCCTCGCCGAGCTCGCGTCCAACCGTGGTCGCTTCAACGACTCGCTCCGTGCGATCGAGGCGGGCGCGGACGCCGCGCGGCAGGCGATCCCGACCGAGTACCTCAACATCTCGCTCGACCTCCAGGTCGACGGGATCCAGGGTCTCGGCGGCGGTGGCGGTCTGACCGGTGGCATCGAGGATCTCCTCGACGTGCTCAACGACGGCGTGCTGGGCGGGCTGACCGGGCGTACGACGGACCGCGGCACGACCGACGCACCGACGGGCAACGGCGGCGGCACCGGCGACCCCGGTGACGATCCGCTCGGTCTCGGCGAGATCGTCGGCCCCCTGACAGGCGGAGGTGCCTGAGATGCGCAAGATCCTCTTCGACCGGCTCTACCTCAGCGTCGTCGGCATCGTCCTCGTCCTGCTGGTGACCGTCGCCTACCTCTTCGCCGAGGTGCTCGACCAGCCGCTGACCTCCAAGCCGATCACGCTCGACGTCCAGCTCGAGCAGACCGGTGGCCTGTTCGAGGGCTCCGCGGTGACCTACCGAGGCATCAAGGTCGGCAAGGTCACCGAGATCGTGCCCAGCAAGGACGGCGTCACCGCGACCGTCCGGCTGAGCGCCGGCACCGACGTACCGAAGGACTCCCTGGCCCGGGTGCGGAGCCTGTCCCCGGTCGGCGAGCAGTACCTCGACTTCCAGCCCACGGGCACGAAGGGGCCGTTCCTGGCCTCGGGCGACACGATCCCCGCGACCTCGACCGACCTGCCGCAGAGCCTGAGCACGACCGTCGTCGCGGTCAACAAGGTGCTCCGCCAGATCGACGACAAGAAGCTGCGGGTGCTGCTCGGCGAGCTCAGCACCGGCCTCGCCGGCACGGGCGACGACCTCGGCCGGATCCTCGACCAGGGCAACCAGCTGCTGGCGGTGCTGGACCAGGTGTGGCCCGAGACCGACCGGGTGATCAGCAACGGTGGCACCGTCCTGCGGATCGTGTCCGACAACGCCGGCTCGCTGGAGACCCTCGGCAACAGGGCCAAGGAGTTCGCGGCCTTCCTGCGCGACTACGACCCCGAGTTCCGCAAGATCCTCAAGCGGACCCCCGGTCAGCTCGAGGACCTGAAGGCGCTCATCGGCGACGCAGAGGAGGTGCTCCCCGGCTTCCTCTCGGTAGGCGTTAGTTTCTCAGACATGCTGATGTCCTACGAGCCCCACCTGCGCAGGCTCCTCCAGGAGTACTCGCCCGGCCTCAACGCGCTGCGCCGGACCCTCGTCGGCGGTGAGCTCCAGACGGTGCTCATCCCGAAGCGGACCGAGCGCTGTGACTACAGCACGAGCCGGCGGGACCCGTGGAACGCCGAGCGTGGCAGCTTCCAGACCGACGGCCGCTGCTCCGCGTCGTTCGGCACGCTCCAGCGTGGTGCCGCGCACGCACCCGGGCCTGTTCGGTGAGCGGCAGCGACGGAGCGGACGTCCAGCGCTACAAGCAGGTCGTCCTGGCGCTGGTCGCCGTGCTCGCGCTCACGCTCGCGGCCGTGGTCTGGGCGGTCACGGGCAAGAACAGTGCCGAGGACAAGGCGAAGGAAGCCGAGAAGGAGGCCGCGGTGTACGACGCGGCGGCCGACGCGGAGTCCGACGCCCGGGAGCTGCTCGTCGACATGACGACGTACTCCGTCGACGACATCGACACCACCTTCGACTGGCTCGACCGGCTGGCGAGCGACGACCTGCGCCAGAAGGTCCTCCCGAACTCCAAGAAGTTCCTCAAGATCATCCGGGTCGCGAAGGTGCAGGCGGTCGGCGAGGTGCGGGAGTCGGCGTACCGGGCGGTCGACGCGAACACCGCCGTGGTGCTGGCGTTCGTCCACCAGGAGATCATCGACGCTCAGAACCGGCAGCCGAAGGTCGAGGAGCAGTGGGCGACGCTCACCCTGGTCCGTGACGGCGCCGACGCCGAGTGGCTGGTGGACGACATCGAGCTCTCCACCGTCGCCGGACCCGAACCGGTCCGGTGACGCCGGACCGGCGGGCAGCCCGGGTCGCCTCCCTCCACCCCCGCCACTAGATTGGCGGTCGTGGCACGAGCGGACGGGCAGAGCTGGGCGGCGCACCTGTCGCGGCTGCTCCGGCGGACGCTCCTGACGATCCTGGGCATCCAGGTCGGTCTCGCGATAGGGATGTCGCTGGTCGACTCCTACCGGCGACGCGGCAAGCGCCCCCAGCCGTTCCCGACCCGCAGCCCGAGCACCGTCGCGGTCGGCGGCGGGGAGGTGACGACGTACACCTTCGGCAGGGACCTGTACGACGACATGCTCGCGGCGATCGACGGCGCGCAGCGGCAGATCCTCTTCGAGACCTACATCTGGAAGGGCGACGCGACCGGGGAGCGGTTCAAGCGCGCGCTGGCCGCCGCCGCGGACCGCGGCGTCGAGGTCTACTGCATCTACGACGCGTTCGCGAACCTGGTCGTGTCGCCGCACTTCCAGCGGTTCCCGTCGTCGGTGAAGGTGCTCCGCTACCCGGTGTACGCCGCCGGCTGGCGCTTCTTCGACCTGCGCGGCTACGGCCGCGACCACCGCAAGATCCTGGTCGTCGACGACAACGTCGGGTTCATCGGCGGCTACAACGTGGGTGCGGCCTACGAGACCGAGTGGCGGGACACGCACGTCCGGATCACCGGGCCGGCGGTGTGGGACCTCAAGCGTGCGTTCGCGGACTTCTGGAACCTCAACCGGAGGCGCCGGCTGCGGGCGTCCGAGCGTCCCCTGCTCCTCGAGACGGCCTCGACCTGGGAGCCCCGGATCCGGGTCCAGCGCAACGTGCCACGGCTGTGGATGTTCCCGATCCGGTCGATGTACCTCGAGGCGATCAACCGGGCCAGCCGGAACGTCTGGATGACCCAGGCCTACTTCCTGCCCGACCAGGACTTCGTCGATGCGCTCAAGGACGCGGCGCGGCGCGGTGTCGACGTACGCCTGCTGCTGCCGCTGAAGTCCAACCACATCGTCGCCGACTGGATCTCGCGCGGCTACTTCAGCCAGCTCCTCGACGCCGGCGTGCGGATCCTGCGCTTCCGGGACGCGATGGTGCACGCGAAGACGGCGACCGTCGACGGCACCTGGTGCACGGTCGGCACCGCGAACATCGACCGACTCAGCCTCTCGGGCAACTACGAGGTCAACGTCGAGGTGATCGACGAGGCCTTCGCCCGGGACCTCGAGGAGGTGTTCCTCGTCGACCAGGACAACTGCCTCGAGCTCACCAGCGGCGAGTGGGAGGCGCGGGACCTGCACCGCAAGTTCACCGAGGCCGTGCTCGCGCCGCTGCGTCCGCTGCTCTGACAAGGAGACACATGCCCAAGCTGCCCGTCCTCGGGAGACCGGTTCGCGATCTGGCAGGACGCAACGTCTTCGTCACCGGCGCCGCGAGCGGCATCGGCCGCGCCGTCGCCGAGCAGGCCGCCCGGGAGGGTGCGGTCCTGCACCTGACCGACGTGCAGGCCGACCGGCTGGCCGAGGTCGCCGACCGGATCACGGCCGCCGGGGGCACGGTCGCGCTGGCCGAGGCGGCGGACGTCTCCGACCACGAGGCCGTACGCCGCCTCGCGGCCCGGGTCACGGAGCTGTCCGGACCCATGGACGTCGTGCTCAACGTCGCGGGGATCGCCACCTGGGGCACCGTCCGCGGGCTGGAGCACGGGCAGTGGCGACGGCTGGTCGAGGTCAACCTGATGGGTCCGATCCACGTCATCGAGGAGCTCATCCCGCCGATGATCGACGCCGGTCGTGGCGGCCACCTGGTCAACGTGTCGTCGGCCGCCGGGATCATCGGCATGCCCTGGCACGCCGCCTACAGCGCCAGCAAGTTCGGCCTGCGCGGGGTCTCCGAGGTGCTCCGGTTCGACCTGCGCCGGCACGGCATCGGGGTCAGCCTGGTCTGCCCCGGCGGCGTCGACACCGGGCTCGTCGAGTCCGTCCGGATCGCCGGCGTCGACCAGCAGAGCAGGCGCTTCGAGCGGGCCCGGGCCCATTTCCAGAGGCGCGCGGTGACCCCGGAGCACGCGGCCGAGGCGATCTGGAAGGGCGTCCGCCGCAACCGCTACTGGGTCTACACCTCGCCCGACATCCGGCTCGTGCACTGGCTCCAGCGCTACTTCCCACCGGGCTACGTGCTCGCGATGCGGGTGCTCAGCTTCGGCGCCAACCGGGCGCTGCCCGCCGTCGAGCGGGCCCGGCGCAGCGACCTGGCGGCGGAGCCGCGATGACCGGGACGCCGCGGGTCGCTCCCGGTGGCTGGCGGGAGACCGGGCCGTTCGTCGCGGTCTTCGCGTACGCCGCCGGCCGGGTGACCGGGACCGAGCCACCCGCCGTGTTCCGCACCCTCGGCAAGCACCGGCGGCTGTTCTGGGGCTGGCTGCACTTCGCCGGCCGGCTGATGCCCGGCGGCCGGCTGTCCCGGCGGGAGTCCGAGCTGGTCATCCTCCGCGTCGGGAGCAGGGCGGGCTCGGACTACGAGCTCACCCAGCACCGGCGGCTCGGCCGGCGGGCCGGGCTGAGGTCCGACGAGATCGCGCGGGTCGAGGCAGGCATCGCGGTGGGGGAGGACGACGCCGGATGGGGCGCGCGGGACGCCGTACTCCTCCGGGCGACGGACGAGCTGCTCGCCACCCAGGACCTCTCCGACGCCACCTGGGCGGCCCTCCGCGCCGAGCTCGACGAGCGCGAGGCCATCGAGCTGGTGATGCTCGTCGGCCACTACCGGATGCTGGCCACCGCGCTGCACGCCCTCCGGGTACGGCCCGACCGCCCGCGCTGAGCCGCCGCCGCGGGTGGTGTCGGTGCGGCGCCGTACTCTCGCAGCATGCGCCCCGTCACCGATCTCGAGCGCCGCGTCGCCCCGTTCCACGTCACGTCCGACTACCAGCCCTCCGGCGACCAGCCGGCGGCGATCGCGGAGATCACCCGCCGGATCAACGCCGGCGAGCAGGACGTCGTGCTCCTCGGCGCCACCGGCACCGGCAAGACGGCGACGGTCGCGTGGGTCGCCGAGCAGGTGCAGCGCCCGATCCTGGTGATGCAGCCCAACAAGACCCTGGCCGCGCAGTTCGCCAACGAGCTGCGGCAGCTGTTCCCCGACAACGCGATCGAGTACTTCGTCTCCTACTACGACTACTACCAGCCCGAGGCCTACGTCCCGCAGACCGACACCTACATCGAGAAGGACTCCTCGATCAACGAGGAGGTCGAGCGGCTGCGGCACTCCGCGACCAACAGCCTGCTCACCCGGCGCGACGTGATCGTGGTCTCGACGGTGTCCTGCATCTACGGACTCGGCACCCCGCAGGAGTACGTCGACCGCATGGTCCGGCTGAGGGTCGGGGAGGAGCACGACCGCGACTCGGTGCTCCGCCGGCTGGTCGAGATCCAGTACACCCGCAACGACCTGTCGTTCTCCCGCGGCACGTTCCGGGTCCGCGGCGACACGCTCGAGGTGTTCCCGGTCTACGAGGAGATGGCGGTCCGCATCGAGTTCTTCGGCGACGAGATCGAGCGGCTGATGACGCTGCACCCGGTCACCGGCGAGGTGCTCACCGAGGACAGGGAGCTCTACATCTTCCCGGCCAGCCACTACGTCGCCGGTCACGAGCGGATGGAGCGGGCGATCGCCGGGATCGAGGCCGAGCTCGCCGAGCAGCTCGCGACGTTCGAGCGGCAGGGCAAGATGCTCGAGGCGCAGCGGCTCCGGATGCGGACGACGTACGACATCGAGATGATGCGTCAGGTCGGCAGCTGCTCGGGCATCGAGAACTACTCGATGCACATCGACGGTCGCTCCCGCGGCTCGGCGCCCAACTGCCTGATCGACTACTTCCCGGAGGACTTCCTGCTCGTCGTCGACGAGTCGCACGTCGCCGTCCCGCAGATCGGCGGCATGTACGAAGGCGACATGTCGCGCAAGCGCAACCTCGTCGACCACGGCTTCCGGCTGCCGTCGGCGATGGACAACCGCCCGCTGCGGTGGGAGGAGTTCGTCGACCGGATCGGGCAGACGATCTACCTCTCCGCGACGCCGGGCAACTACGAGCTGGACAGAGTCAGCTCCCACGACGGCAGGCCCGATGTCGTCGAGCAGATCATCCGGCCGACCGGCCTGATCGACCCCGAGGTCGTGATCAAGCCGACCAAGGGACAGATCGACGACCTGATCCACGAGATCCGGGTCCGCGCCGAGAAGGACGAGCGGGTCCTGGTCACCACGCTGACCAAGAAGATGTCCGAGGACCTCACCGACTACCTCCTCGACGCCGGGGTCCGCACCCGCTACCTCCACTCCGAGGTCGACACGCTCAAGCGGATCGAGCTGCTGCGCGACCTGAGGCTGGGGGCGTACGACGTCCTCGTCGGCATCAACCTGCTCCGCGAGGGCCTCGACCTGCCCGAGGTCTCGCTCGTCTCGATCCTCGACGCCGACAAGGAGGGCTTCCTGCGCTCGGACAAGTCGTTGATCCAGACCATCGGCCGCGCGGCGCGCAACGTGTCCGGCCAGGTCCACATGTACGCCGACAAGGTCACCCCCTCGATGGAGGCCGCGATCGAGGAGACCAACCGCCGTCGCGAGAAGCAGGTCGCCTACAACGCCGAGCGCGGCCTCGACCCCCAGCCGCTGCGGAAGAAGATCGCCGACATCACCGAGATGCTGGCGCGCGAGGACGAGACCACCCAGGAGCTGCTGCAGACCTGGGCGGACGTGGGGCAGAAGGGCCGAGCCGGCGGGGTCAAGCCGAAGGGTCAGCCGGTTCCCAGGCTGCGTGCCGACCAGGCCGGCCAGCACGCCGCCGAGCTCGCCGGCCTGCCGAGCTCCGACCTGGCCCAGCTGATCCAGGACCTCACCGACCAGATGAGGTCGGCTGCCGCGGAGCTGCAGTTCGAGCTCGCCGCCCGGCTGCGCGACGAGATCGGCGAGCTCCGCAAGGAGCTCCGGCAGATGATGGAAGCGACCAAGTGAGGCGGCAGCGCCGAGCGAGGAACGAGCTCGAGTGCTGAGCGCGAGCGCGGGAGCTGCGCGAGCGCAGCGAGCGCTGGCGACGAAGTGAGGAGGGACGCGAGCGCAGCGAGCGCCGGCAACCGAATCGCACCCTAGGATCTCGCCGTGGACCCGGCCCCGCAGATCTCCCGCAGGGCGTGGCTGGCGTGGGGCGTGGCGCTGGCGGTCTACGTGCTGGCGGTCTTCCACCGGACCAGCCTCGCCGTGGCCGGGCTGGACGCGACCGAGCGGTTCGGCCTGACGGCCAGCCAGCTCGGGTCGTTCACCATGCTGCAGCTGCTGGTCTACGCCGCGATGCAGGTCCCGGTCGGCCTTCTGGTCGACCGGCTCGGGTCCCGCACGGTGCTGACGACCGGGCTCGTGGTGGTCAGCCTCGCCCAGGCGGGGTTCGCGCTCGCGGAGTCCTACCCGGTCGCGCTGGTGGCCCGGCTGTTCGTCGGCGCGGGCGACGCGATGACCTTCATCTGCGTCCTCCGGCTGGTCGCCAGCTGGTTCCCGACTGGGCGGGTCGCCCTGGTGACCCAGCTCACCGGGACCACCGGCCAGATCGGCGCGATCGCGGCCGCGGTGCCGATGACGTGGGCCCTCGACCAGCTCGGCTGGACCCGGGCCTACCTCGTCGCCGCGGCGGCCGGGCCGCTGCTCCTCGTCCTGGTGCTGGTCTTCGTCACCGACGCCCCGGACCGGCGCAACCTCCGGGGCAACCCGATGTCCTGGCAGGCCCTGAAGGCGAGTCTCAACGCGTCGTGGGCCCAGCCCGGCACCCGGCTGGGCTTCTGGGTCCACTTCACGACCCCGTTCAGCGCGCACGTGCTCGCCCTGCTGTGGGGGTTCCCGTTCCTCGTCGTCAGCGAGGGGCTCTCGGCGACCGCGGCCGGCACCCTCCTCAGCCTGATCGTGGTGGCGTCGGTCGCGACCGGACCCGCGCTCGGGTTCCTCGTCGGGCGCCACCCGTGGCACCGGTCGAGCGTCGCGCTCGTGGCGGTCGCGGCGACGGCAGCCACCTGGGCCCTCGTCCTGGGCTGGCCGGGCACTGCGCCGATGTGGCTGCTCGTCCTCCTGGTCGTCGTCTGCGGCTGCGCGGCGCCGACGTCGATGATCGGCTTCGACGTCGGCCGCACCAGCAACCCGCCCGTGCGGATGGCGAGCGCCACCGGGATCATCAACCAGGGTGGATTCGTCGCGGCGCTGATCGCGGTGCTGCTCGTCGGCGCGGTCCTCGACCTGATGACACCGGGGTCGTCCGGCGACTACACGCCGGGTGCGTTCCGGGCGGCGATGTCGGTCCAGTACCTCCTGTGGGCGCTCGGCGCGGTGCAGATCCTCCGCTACCGCAACCGGGTGCGTCGTCGGCTCTCGCGCGCGACCGTCGAGTCCGGTACGACGATGATCGGCCCCACCCCCGGGCCCCACCCCGGGCCGACCGCCGGGCCCAACCCCGGGCCGGCCGCCGGGCCGGCTGCCAGCCAGGACCCCGGCTGACTCACGGGCGGCGTGCGGTGAGGCCCACCAGGCGGGCGACCACCAGCGCGATGTAGAAGACGCCCGCGACCTGCTCGAGCATCACCAGGGAGCGGGCGTGGTCCACGACCGGGTAGACGTCGGACAGGCCCACGCTCGTCAGCGTGGTGAACGACAGGTAGAGGAGCTGGAACCACGGGAGGTCGGTGCCGCCGTCCGGGCTCGTGTAGCCGATGAAGGAGTGTGGCCAGATGACCTGTGCGGCGGCGTACAGGTAGGCGAAGGCCCAGGCGACGACGGTGAACGCGGCACCGGTCGCGAACAGCTCGTCCCGGGTGACCCGGTCGTCGTGGAAGAGGTAGCGGAGCATCGCGTAGGAGACGAAGAGGTAGAACGGCGCGTGGAACACCGCGGACGCCAGCACGACCCAGTCGTCGGACCGGAACGCCTCGACGACGGTCAGCACGACGGCCGGGCCGCCGAGGAGGAGCGCGACCCAGCTGAGCGCCGGTGTCCGGCGGACCGCCCAGACCGCGGCCAGGACCACCAGCATCTGGAAGACGCCGACCGTGGCGCGCCCCGCGGTCGAGCCGTCGAGGAACGGGTAGGCGAGGACGACGGCGAGCTGGGCGGCCAGGAGCACCGCGGACGGATGGTCGGCGATGGCACGCACTGCTGTCCTGCCGCCGGTCTGCTCGTGTCCGTCCACGGCGGCATGGTACGGCGCCCGCTCCAGGCGACCGTGCTCGGCAACGCGCCCGGCGCGTTACGGTTCCTCGTGTGGACTGCGACCTCGTCATCATCGGCGCCGGGCCGACCGGGCTGTACGCCGCCTACTACGCCGGTTTCCGCGGCCTGAGCGTCGCCGTCGTCGACTCGCTGCCCGAGCTGGGCGGCCAGATCACCGCGATGTACCCGGAGAAGGCCATCCTCGACGTCGCCGGGTTCCCCACGGTGAAGGGACGCGAGCTCGTGAGCGGGCTGGTCGCCCAGGCGGCGACCGCGGAGCCGGCGTACCTCCTCGACCGCACGGCGACGACGCTCGCCCACGACGACCAGGGCGTGATCCTCACCCTCGACGACGGCACCCAGGTGCGCGCCGGGGCGATGCTGATCACTGCCGGGATCGGCAAGTTCAGCCCGCGTGCGCTGCCGGCGGGCGACGGTTGGCTCGGCCGTGGTCTCGAGTTCTTCGTGCCGAGCTTCGAGCCGTACGCCGACAAGGACGTCGTGATCGTCGGCGGCGGTGACAGCGCGTTCGACTGGGCGCTGCACCTCGAGCCGATCGCCCGCTCGGTGGCGCTGGTCCACCGGCGCGACGCGTTCCGGGCCCACGAGCGCACGATCGAGCGGGTGAAGGCCACCTCGGTCGACATCGTCACCCGCGCGGAGGTGACCGCGCTGATCGGCGACGGTGCGCTGGAGCAGGTCGAGATCACCGTCGACGGTGAGCCGGTACGCCGCCCGGCGCAGGCCGTCGTGGCGGCGCTCGGCTTCGTGGCCGACCTCGGGCCGCTGCAGCGGTGGGGCCTGGAGACCTACAAGCGCCACGTCGTCGTCGACTCGTCCATGCACACCAACCTGCCGCGGGTCTTCGCCGCCGGCGACATCACCGAGTACCCCGGCAAGGTGCGGCTGATCGCCACCGGCTTCGGCGAGGCCGCCACCGCCGTCAACAACGCGGCCGTCGTCATCCACCCGGGTGCCCACGTCTTCCCGGGGCACTCCTCGGAAGGTTCCTGAGGGCGCGGTCCGGGTCTGGCGACTCAGGGGCCCGGCGACTCAGCGGAGGACGAGCCGGACTGCGGTCTCCAGGTGCGCCGTGGTCCCGGCAGCCGTCGAGCGGCCGTTGACCCAGGAGACGAGGGCGCACAGCCACACGTCTCCGATGACCCGGGCGATGGCGACGTCGTCGTCGGTGACGACGTGGTCGTCGGGCCCGCTGCCGTGCATCGCGTGGGTGACGATCGAGGTCATCGACATGCCGACCGAGTGGATCCCGTCGGCCACGCTGCTGTCGGCGAACATGAACGCCCGGGTCAGCGCCTCGGTGAGCTGCGGGTCGCCCTGCATGGCGCGGGTCATCCGCTGGAGGACGTGGAGCACCCGGTCGGCAGCGGTGTCGCCGGGGATCGCACGGGCGTTCAGGCGCTGCGCGGCGTCGGCGAACTGCCGGTCGAGGGTGGCGACCAGCAGGTGGATCTTCGAGGGGAAGTAGCGGTAGAGCGTGCCCAGCGCCACCTCTGCGGACTCGGCGACGCTCCGCATCTGCACGGCGTCGAAGCCGCCTTCGGCGGCGAGGTCGTACGTCGCGTCGAGGATCCGCCTGCGTCGTTCGCGCTGGGCGGCCGAGCCGAGGTCCGTGGCGTCGTTCGACGGGGCGTCGGCGGTGGTCACATCGTCTCCGGGCGGCTCGTTGTGGGCAGCGCGGCTAGGCTACTCGCAGGTAGCGCATAATAGAAACACGTTACAGTTCGTGTCGGCTGCTCCACCCCCAGGAGGCCGGCGCCGTGACTCAAGCGCCACGAGCCAGCGCCGAAGCAACGAGAGAGGGTGGTCGATCATGCGGATCGCAATGCTGTCCTACCGCAGCAAGGCCCATGTGGGCGGCCAGGGCGTCTACCTGCGCCACCTCAGCAGGGAGCTGGTCAGGCTGGGTCACACCGTCGAGGTGTTCTCGGGGCAGCCCTACCCCGAGCTCGACGAGGGCGTCGCGCTGACCGAGGTGCCCAGCCTCGACCTCTACCGCGAGCCCGACCCGTTCCGGGTCCCGAGGCTGCGTGAGTTCCGCGACCTGATCGACGTCCAGGAGTTCCTGATCATGTGCCTGGCCGGGTTCCCCGAGCCGCGCACGTTCAGCCGGCGGATCGCCAAGGTGATGGCCGAGCGTGCGGCCGACTTCGACATCGCCCACGACAACCAGGTGCTCGGCCACGGGATGCTCGACATCGAGAAGGCCGCCGGCATCCCGTTGGTCACCACGATCCACCACCCGATCACCTTCGACCGGCGGATCGACCTCAGCCAGGCCCGCAGCCCCTGGCGCAAGCTCACGCTCCGGCGGTGGTACGGCTTCCTCCGGATGCAGTCGTACGTCGCCAAGCGGGCGCGCTGGATCATCACGCCGTCGGAGGCCTCGAAGCGCGACATCGCGCGTGACTTCGGCGTCGACCCGGCGAGGATGGAGGTGATCCTGCTCGGCGTCGACGAGGGCTTCCGGCCGCCGACCACGCCGCGGGTCGCCGGCCGGATCATGGCGATGGCGAGCGCGGACGCCCCGATGAAGGGCATCGCGACGCTGCTCGAGGCGTTCGCCAAGCTGCGCACCGAGCGCGACGTCGAGCTGGTGCTCGTCACCAGGCCGGCGCCGGGCGGACGCACCGAGCGGCTCATCGACCGGCTCGGGATCGGCGACTCCGTGCGCTTCGCCCACGGGCTCACCGACATGGAGCTCGTCGAGCTGATGGGCTCGGCCGAGGTGGCCTGCGTGCCGTCGCTCTACGAAGGCTTCTCGCTCCCGACCGCAGAGCTGATGGCGTGCGCGACGCCGCTGGTGGTGTCGCGGGCCGGGGCGATCCCCGAGGTCGTGGGCCCCGACGGGCTGTGCGCCGACCTGGTGACGCCCGGCGACGTCGGTGAGCTGCTGGGTGCGCTCGAGCGGATGCTCGACGACCCCGAGCGGCGGGCGCGGATGGGCGCCGCCGGCCGGGCGCGGGTGGAGGAGCTCTTCAGCTGGCGCGCCGTGGCCGAGAGGGTCGCGGCGTCGTACGAGAAGGTCATCGCCGACTTCGAGGCGGAGGGGAACTGACATGCTCACCGTTGACTTCGACCGGCTCGGGCTGCGGCCGGGCGACCGGGTCCTCGACATGGGTGCCGGCGCCGGCCGGCACAGCTTCGAGATGTATCGCCGCGGCGCCGATGTGGTCGCGTTCGACCAGGACCCCGACGAGCTGTCGGGCGTGCGCGACCTGTTCGGCGCGATGAAGGAGGCCGGGGAGGTGCCCGAGGGCGCCGAGGCCGACGTCCAGCAGGGCGATGCTCTGGCGCTGCCCTTCGCGGACGGGGAGTTCGACCGGGTCGTCGCCGCGGAGGTGCTCGAGCACATCCCCGCCGACATCGCGGCGATCGAGGAGCTGGTCCGGGTGCTGCGCCCCGGCGGCACGCTGGCGGTGTCGGTGCCGCGGTGGCTCCCCGAGGTCATCAACTGGCGGCTCTCGCACGCCTACCACAACGCCGAGGGCGGTCACATCCGCATCTACACCGACCACGAGCTGATCGACAAGATCACCAAGGCCGGCCGGCCCAACGACGGCACGCCAGGCGAGGCGATGATCTTCGAGGGCAAGGACTACGCGCACGGCCTGCACTCGCCGTACTGGTGGATCAAGTGCGCGGTCGGCGTCGACAACGACGGTCACCCGCTCGCCAAGGCCTATCACCGGCTGCTGGTGTGGGAGATCATGAAGCAGCCCCGGCTGCTCAAGCTCGCCGGCAAGGTGCTCGACCCGGTGATCGGCAAGAGCATGGTGCTCTACTTCCGCAAGCCCGACGCGGAGGTGGCCGTCGGGGAGACAGTCGACATCGCCGACGCCGTCGGCGCGGCTGAGGCCTCGTGACGCCCACCTGCGAGGTGCCGCTGTCGCGGATCCCGTACGTCGACGGGCTGCTCGGCGCGACCGAGATCGCCGAGACGGCCGCGTCGATCGCCGCCATGCAGGAGCCGTGCGGCGCCGTACCGTGGACGGTCGGGGAGCACGTCGACATCTGGAACCACGTCGAAGCCGCGATGGCGATGCTCGTCGGTGGCCAGGTCGCCGCTGCCGAGCGCGCCTACGCCTGGGTCCCGACGATGCAGCGCGCCGACGGCTCGTGGCCGATGAAGATCGTCGGCGGCGAGGTGGAGGACCCGCGCGGCGAGGTCAACATGTCGGCGTACTTCGCCGTGGGGCTCTGGCACCACTGGCTGGTCCGCCGCGACATCCGGTTCGTGGCGCGGCACTGGCCCTCGGTGCGCGCCGGCCTGGACTGGGTGGTCTCGCAGCAGGAGGCGTTCGGCGGCATCCGTTGGACGCCGACCGAGGACTTCTGCCTGCTCACCGGCTGCTCGAGCATCTACCACTCGCTGCGGGCGGGCGTCGCCCTCGCGGACCTGATGGACGACCCGCAGCCGGAGTGGGAGCTCGCGGGCGGCCGGCTCGGCCATGCCGTGCGCACCCACCCCGACCTGTTCGCCGACAAGGCGACGTACTCGATGGACTGGTACTACCCCGTCCTCGGCGGGCCCGTGCGCGGGCGCGACGCGTTCGCCCTGCTGGACAGCCGGTGGGGCGACTTCGTCGTGCCCGGGCTCGGGATCCGGTGTGTCGACACCAACCCGTGGGTCACCGGCGCGGAGACCTGCGAGCTCGCCATGGCGCTCGACGTGCTCGGCGACCACCGCCGCGCGCGGAGGCTCGTCGCCGACATGCAGCACCTGCGCGGCGAGGACGGCAGGTACTGGACCGGATGGGTGTACGCCGACCCGCGCTCGCCCGCTGCCGATGGCGAGCCGCGCGACGTCTACTGGCCGGTGGAGCACACGACGTACACCGCCGCAGCGGTGATCCTCGCGGTCGACGCCCTCGGGGAGACCTTCGGGCACAGCACTCCCGGCTCGGGCATCATGCGCGGCACCTCGCTCGCGCCGCACTTCGCGGAGATCGCGCTGGAGTGCGGCTGCACGACGTCCGACGTCGCGGGACGCCGCGCCTGATCAGCCGTCGGTACGACGCAGCACCCGCATCGAGCCGACGGCCTCGACCTCGGTGAACCGGCCGCTCACGAGCGCCGGCAGGTAGATCTGCTCGTACGGCGGCCGGCCCCCGTCCGCGGGATCGGGGAACACGTCGTGGATCACGAGCACGCCGCCGGGCATCACCCACGGGGTCCACGCGCGGTAGTCGTCGCGCGCCGGATCCTCGCCGTGGCCGCCGTCGATGAACAGCAGCGAGAGCGGCGTGCGCCAGTGAGCCGCGACCGTGGTCGAGCGCCCGACGACCGCGACGACCTCCTCCTCGAGGCCGGCCTGCTCTATGGTGCGCCGGAACGTCGGCAGGGTGTCCATCCGGCCGGTGGTCGGGTCGACCAGGCCGGTGTCGTGGTGCTCCCAGCCGGCCTGGTTCTCCTCCGAGCCGTGGTGGTGGTCGACCGTGAAGACGACGGCCGACCCGCCCGCGGCGTTGACCTGACGGGCAGCGGCGCCGAGGTAGATCGCGGACTTGCCGCAGTAGGTGCCGACCTCGAGCGCAGGCCCGTGGGGGAGCCGTTCCCGCGCGACGCGGTGCAGCAGGGCGCCCTCGTCCTGTGGCATGAAGCCCTTCGCGGCGAGCGCGTGGGGGAGCAGGTCGGCGGGCATCGCGGCGGTGTCGGGCACGGCGCGACTCTAGTGATCGCGGAACGGCTCCCTTGCCACGCCCGTCACATCGCCATGACCTCCCGGATCCTGGCCGTGCCGGCCGCCCTGATGATCGGACTCCTCGCGGTCGGCTGCTCGTCGGCCGACTCGGGCAACGACGACAGCGGGGGCTACGCCGCGCCCGCCTCTGCCGCCTCGGCTCCGGACGAAGGGGACGCCCGGGCCCAGGACGCGGGGGGTGATGCGATGGAGGGTGAGGTGGACGGGGGCTCGGTTGCCCGCGAGGTGAAGCAGGCGCAGCCGCAGGAGCAGCACGTCATCGCCACCGGGACGGTCGCGCTGAGCGTGGCCGACGTGGGGGCGACCCGGTTCGAGGTGACCAGGGTCTCCGACGAGCACCGCGGGCAGGTCTTCGCCGACGACAGCGAGAGCGACGACGACGGCGACCTCGAGCGCTCCCGCATCGTCATCCGGGTCCCGACCGCTCGGTTCACCGACGCGATGCGCGACCTCGAGGGCCTGGGCACCGTGCGCACCTCCACCCGCGGCACCGAGGACGTCACCACCCAGGTCATCGACGTCGCGGCCCGGGTCCGGGCCCAGGACGCCGGCCTGCGCCGGATGGAGGCGCTGCTGGCCCGCGCCACGACGATCGACCAGATCATCGCGGTCGAGAACCAGATCGCCCAGCGCCAGGCGGACCTCGACTCGCTGAAGAGCCAGCAGGCCTACCTGGCCGACCAGACGTCGCTGGCGACGATCACCGTGAACCTGACCCGGACCGAGGTCGACAAGGAGGAGGACGAGGAGGAGAGCGGCTTCCTCGCCGGTCTTCGCTCGGGGTGGGACGCGCTGGGTACGGCGACGACCAACGGGCTCGAGGGGCTCGGCACGGTGCTGCCGTTCGCGGTCGTCCTGCTCTTGGCGGGGGTCCCGCTGTGGCTGGTCGTGCGGAGCGCCGTACGCCGTCGGCCGCGGCCAGCCGCCGCCGACGCCGGAGCCGCGACACCGAAGTCCGGCTAGACGCCCCCGTGGCGGGCGTTCTCCCGCCGCCACGTGTTCCAGTGCCAGTGGAGGAAGCGGTCGATCGCCCGGACGATGTGCTGGGACCGGATCGACGGGAAGACGTCGAAGGCGTGCTGGGCGCCGGGCAGCTCGGCGTAGACGACGGTCCGCTTCGAGGTCTGCCGCAACCGGGCGACGAAGGTCCGGGCCTGGTCGACGCCCACGAGGGTGTCGCGGGAGCCGTGGATGACGAAGAAGTCGGGGGCGTCCGCGGTGACGCGGAGCACCGGGGATGCGGTCTCGAAGACCTCCGGTACGTCGGAGAAGCGGTGCTGGACGATCCGCGGCGCGATGAACTTGTCGCGCATCAGCTCGGCGTTGCGGATCCCGGTCGCGCCGGCGAAGTCGTAGACGCCGTAGTGCGGCACCGCGGCCTGCACCGTCGTGTCGGCGTCCTCGAACCCGGGCTGGAGGTCCGGGTCGTTCGGTGTCAGCGCCGCGAGCGCAGCCAGGTGGCCGCCCGCCGAGCCACCGGTGATCGCGACGTAGGACGGGTCGCCGCCGTACTCCTCGATGTTGTCCTTGATCCAGGCGATCGCGGCCTTGACGTCCACGACCTGCGCCGGCCAGGGATCGCGCGGCGCGAGCCGGTAGTTGATCGCGACGCACACCCAGCCCTTGGCGGCGAGGTGCTGCATGAGCGGGACGCCCTGCATGTCCTTGGTGCCGATCGTCCAGGCACCGCCGTGGACCTGGAGCAGGACCGGCGCTCCGGCGGCCGGGGTGACGTCGGAGGTGTAGACGTCGAGCATGCCGCGGCGGCCGTACGGCGCGAACGGGATGTCGCGGTGGACGACGACGCCCGCCCTCTGGCCGGCCCGCCGCAGCGCGAACGGGTAGGCCAGTCGCCGCCACGGCGTCGCGAGGTCGGCCGGCGTCGGCTTGGCGTCGAGCTGCTCGACGTAGTCGAGGCCGAGTCCCTCGACCAGCGCCTCCTCGGCGTCGACGACGGCCTGCCTGCTCTGTGCGATGAGGTAGCCGAGCCCGGCCAGGTTGGCGCCCGCGAGGGCGAGGCCGACGCGGCCGGCGGCCGTGCCGGTGCCGCGGTGGCGGACCAGGTGCGCGGTCGTGTCGGCGACGGTGAGACCGAGCACGTGCGGCGCCAGCTCGCCCGTCAGCCACCCGGCGGCGAACGCCGGGATGCCGACCCGGAAGCCGGGGAGGGGTCGGATCGCGTTGGCCGTCAGCGCAGCGATCACCGCCTGACGCCGTACGAGACCCATGGCCGGATCCTACCGGCGGCGGTGCCGCAGAATGAAACCTGTTCTAGCCGGAGGTCACGTCGTCGGCGTGCCCCGCCACGGCCGGATGCGGGGCAGCCACCGGTGGACGGCGGCGGCATAGGCGTCGTACGACGCGCCGTACGTGCGCCGCAGCGTGGGCGCCTCGTAGACCACGACGAAGCTCGTCACCGCAAGCACGAACAGCGCGAGCCAAGCGGCGACACCGACACTGGCGAAGGCGATCGCCTGGCCGGCGATGGCCGCGCCCACGCCGACGTACATCGGGTTCCGGACCCAGCGGTAGAGCCCTCCCACGACCAGCTCCTCGGTCGGTGCCACCGGCGCGGGCGTCCCCTTGCCCTCGACGACGAACTGCACGAACGCCGCCGCCACGATGCCGACGCCGACCACCGTCACGACGCATCCCGCCGCGACGGCCCACGCCGGCGCCGTGCCGTGCCAGCGGGTGATCCACCAGGGCACGAGGCCGGCGGTCGTGCCGGGCGCGAGGAAGAAGAACCCCAGCGACCCGAGGGCCGAGGGCAACCGGCTGTCGGCCATGGTCCAGCCTCGCACGCCCCGCGCCGGGGTGGCGTCGTCGTGGGGAGATCATGGGGCCATGGACATCCGCGCCGTCGACGTCAGGGTCACCGGGTACGTGCAGGGCGTCTTCTACCGTGCCCGGTGCGCCGAGGAGGCCGCTCGGCTCGGCGTCCGCGGCTGGGTCCGCAACGAGTACGACGGCTCGGTGCGTGGTCACTTCGAGGGTCCGCCGGAGGCCGTCGGCGCCTTGGTGGCGTGGTGCCGTCAGGGGAGCCGGCACGCGGTCGTCGAGCAGGTCGAGGTCGTGGACGCCGAGGTCGAGGGCCTGCGCCGCTTCGACGCTGTCTGAGGGGAACGCTCAGTCGACCCAGGTGTTGTCGTGGGCGGCCATGAAGGCGTCGTACTCGTCGGGGTCCATCTGCTCGCCCGCGGCCAGCCGTCCGAGACCCTCGAAGTACGGCTCGCGCGGTGCGCCGGGGGCGAAGTGCAGCAGCATCGAGGCGGGCTCCCCGGAATCGTTGCGGAAGCCGTGCAGGCCGCCGGGCGGGACGTGGAGGAAGTCGCCGGCCCGCGTGGTGAGCCACTCGCGGCCGTCGTACACCTTCACGGATCCGGACAGGATGTAGAACGACTCCGAGATGGTCCGGTGGAAGTGCGGGCCGGGGCCGCTGACAGCCTCGGAGAAGTCCCAACGGTAGAGCCCGAACAGGCCGCCGGACGACTCACCCCGCATCAGGTAGCTCACCTTGTTGCCGTTGGGATAGACGAGGTCGGGGCTGGCGGTGCCGGCGCGGACGGTCGCCGACACCTCGCCGCCGTCGCCGGTGTAGAGCGGTGGGGGATAGGACATGCGATCAACCTACGTGCGCCTGGGACCGGGCCCGTTTGCGTGCCGCTCGATCCCGCCATACTTCTGCCGTGCCCACCGTCACCTCGATCCACGTCGCCAAGGCGACCCGGCTGCCGATGCAGTCCAAGGACAGCGTCGAGGTCGAGGCGGGCAAGGGGATCGTGGGCGACCGCTACCACGGCACCCGGCACCGCCACGTGACCGTGCAGAGCCGGGAGACGCTCGACGAGGCTGCCCGGATCTTCGACGCCGACGTGCCGTCCGGCCTCACCCGCCGCAACCTCACGATCAGCGACGGCGACGTGCCCCGTGCGCCCGGCGAGCGGCTGCGGATCGGCGGTGAGGGCGGGGTCCTGCTCGAGGTGGTGCGCGTCGCCGCACCGTGCAAGCTCCTCGACGACACCATCGGGGCCGGCGCCCAGCACGCGCTGCGGCGTCGCGGCGGCTCGGTGTTCCGGGTCCTGGAGGGCGGCACGGTCGCGGTCGGCGACGACGTACGACGGGAGCCGGTCGTCCCCGACGGTCAGCCGGGCAACCGCCCCAGCACGTAGGCCCGCTCGGTCGTCTCGCCGCGGGCGGCCACCGGACTGCGGCGGTACCACTCGACGTCGACCAGCCCCGCGGCGTCGAACAGCCGCGCGACGTCGGCCGGCTCCTGCAGCACGAAGTCGAGGTCGACCTCCTCCTCGAACCAGGTGTCGAGGTGCTGGGCCCCGCCGCCCGCATGCCCGGCGTAGACGAGCCAGCCGCCGGGCCGCAGCGGCCGCACCAGCGAGGCCAGCGCCTCGGGCACCTCGGCGGGGGTCAGGTGGACGAGGGCGTACCACGCGAGCACCGCGCCCCAGCCGTCCGCGGCCGGTGGACGCATCAGCCGGCGCAGGTCCCCGACGTCGTACGTCGCCTGCGGGAACCGCCGCCGCGCCTCCTCCACCATCGCCGGGACCAGGTCGATGCCGGTGGCGGCGACGCCGCGGTCGGCGAGGTGCGCGGTCACGTGACCGGGTCCGCAGCCGACCTCGACCACGGGCGCGCCGTCGGCGAGCCCGACGACCCGCTCCAGCAGCCACCGCTCCATCGGGAGGGCGTCGAGCTCGGCGACCAGCGCGTCGGCGTACGCCCCCGCGACCGAGGAGTACGACGCCCGCACCCTGTCGTCGCGCGTGGCGAGATCGATCGCGGGCTCCTCGGCAACCGCCGGCGCACCCGCCACGCCGGCGCCGGTGGCGGGCACCTCACCGAGCAGGTGCACCCACCGTGGGTCGCGATCGCCGGCCCGTCGCGGCAGCTCCCGCACGAGCGGGCTCTCGGCCGTGGCCATCCTCGCCAGGCAGGCCTCGGCCTCGCCGCGGTCGGCGAAGGGATGCAGCCGCTCGGTGCGGGTGCGCAGCTCGCCCGCGGCCTGCGGGCCGCGGAGCAGCAGCACCGTCAGCAGCGCGCGCTCGTCCTCCGGCAGGTCGAGCTGCTCGGCCAGCACCTGGTGGTACTTCAGCGTCCGCGGACCCCGGTCGGCCCACACGATCCGCAGCAGACCGCGCTCCTTGAGCCCGCGGCAGGTCTGCTCGACGAGCGCCTCGTCGTAGGACACCACCGGGTCGCGGCTCGAGGTCTGGTTGCACGCGGTGCGCAGCGCGTTGAGGGTCATCGGGTAGGACGCCGGGACCGTCCGCTCCTTCTCGAGCAGGCAGCCGAGGATCCGCTGCTCGACGTCGCTCAGGATCACAGGCCCGAGCGTAGCCACTCCTCAGCCGGCGGCGGCCAGGATCCGCGCGACCTCGTCCTGACCCTTGCCGCGGGCGTGCTCGAGCGCGGTGACGCCGTCGCCGTCGGCGATCGAGGGGTCCGCACCGGCGTCGAGGAGGATCCGCACGATCTGCTGGTAGCGCTCGGAGCCGTCGCCGAGGATGACCGCCTCGAGCAGGGCGGTCCAGCCGAGGTCGTTGACGTGGTCGACGTCGATCGCGGTCCGCGCGACCCGGCGGACGTAGTCGACGTGACCGCGCTCGCTCGCCGGGATGATCGACACCCCGCCGTACCTGTTGCGGATGGTCAGGTCGGGCCCGTAGCCGAGCAGCAGCTCGGCCATCGGCACCGACCCGGTGACCCCGGTGACCAGCCACGGGGTGTCGTGCTGGTCGTCGAGCGCGTCGGGGGAGGCGCCCAGCGCGACGAGCACCCGGGCCACCTCGAGGTGGTCGCCGGTCACCGCCAGCAACAGAGGAGTACGACGGCGCGCGTCGCGTGCCTCGAGGTCGGCCCCTGCGCGGATGGCGACCGCCGCGGCATCGGCGTCGCCCGTCGCGGCGGCCGCCAGCAGCGCGGCATCCGGGTCGGCCGGCGCGTCGCCGAGTCCGTGCTCCAACGTCTCCACCACCTCGGTCTGCCCACGGCTGCGGGCGTGCTCGATGGCTGTCAGGCCGTCCTCCTCGGCGGGGACGGTCAGGTCGGCACCGCCGGCGACCAGCACGCGCACGGTCGTCACGTCGTCCGGGGTCGCCTCGCCGAGGATGATCGCCTCGTGCAGGGCCACCCAGCCGAGGTTGTTGACGTGGTCGACCTGTCGACGGAGCGGGCTCTGCAGCAGCCGCCCGACGATGTCCCAGTGGCCGCGCTCGGCGGCGCGGATGATCGCGGTGCCGTCGAACGAGTCGTGCAGCAGGACGTCCGCGCCGGCGTCGATGGTGAGCTCCAGCAGGTCGAGGTAGCCCTCGCTCGCGGCGATCAGGAAGGCGTTCTGGACGGTGTCGTCGCGCCAGTCGACGTCGGCACCCTGCCCGATGAGGCGGCGCGCGCGGCGTACGTCGTCGTCCCAGGCCGCCTCGATCAGCTGCTCGTCGAGGGCACGCTGCTCGGCGTCGGTCAACGACGGAGAGCGCTGCCGCGACGGGCGGTCCGAGGCGCCGCTCCCGGTCGGCTGCGCGCTGTCGGACCCGCTCTGCTGCCCGTCTCCACCGCCGTCCGCGCCGCCGCCGTCCCGACCGCCGTCGCCGGACGAGCAGCCGGTCAGGACGAGGACGAGGGCAGCGAGGAGACCGGGCAGGCGTGTGACCGTGGGTCAGCCCTCCAGGGCGGCGTCCAGCGTGATGTCGACCGCGGCGAGCGCCTTGCTGACGGGGCAGCCCACCTTGGCCTTCTCGGCGCAGTCGAGGAAGCCGGCCTCGTCCATGCCCTCGACCTCGCCCCGGACGGTGAGCTTGATGCCGGTGATCATGTTGCCGCCGGCCGGGTCCGGCCCGAACGAGACGTCCGCGGTCACGTCGAGCGCGACCGGCGTACCGCCGGCCTCGGCGATCACGTGCGACAGCGCCATGGGGTAGCACGCTGAGTGGGCGGCCGCGATGAGCTCCTCG
Source organism: uncultured Actinomycetota bacterium (assembly GCA_963830735.1). Classification (GTDB taxonomy): domain Bacteria; phylum Actinomycetota; class Actinomycetes; order Propionibacteriales; family Nocardioidaceae; genus Nocardioides. Next base: position 1,557,589 of record CAWHNG010000002.1, on the reverse strand, counting down.
GGACTGGTCGTGCCGTCGGCGCCGTCGGAGATGCGCTTCGGCCACGAGACGTCGAAGGTGCCGAGGCCGGACGAGGTCAGCTCGACCTGGCCGGAGCCGTCCAGGAGTCCGCCGTTCCAGGCGGTGCGTGCGGAGCGAATAGCCATGAGGGGTCCTTCGGTCGGGGGTGCGGGCTCTGGCCACGCTAGTGCGAGGGGGCGGGCCGGGGCGAGGGGTCGACCGGGTCGGGTCAGTCGCTCGGGTCAGGGCGGTGCCGACAACGCCGTGCGGACGGACATGGGCGTTGGGGATGCCTGAGCCTCTGGCGGCGGTGACGCGGGAGCCGGCAGGAGTACGTCGCCGCGCCACCTGCTGAAGGCAGGTGGTGCACTCGCCGACGTCCTCCGGATGGGGCTGCCCGCGCCGCGGAACCTTGGACGGCTCTCCCCGCGGGTGGGGCCGAGGGTGGCCGGGGAGCCCGCGTCCCGTGAACTTGCGGGGCGCTGGCGCGTGGTCGCCGCCTGCGGCTTGGAGGCGATGACCGCGAGCCGAGATTGTCTTGAGATTCCGGCCCACTTACCGTCCACAGCCGTCGAATCTGTGTTCGAACTCACGTAGAATCGGGGGTATCTGCTGGCAGCCGTTCTCGGGAGGAACCGGTGTCGATCTCGACCGTTGATCCGACCCACCCGCTGCTGGCCTGCCTGGCTCATCTCCACGACGGGCTGAAGACGGTTCGCGACGTGCAGCCGGTGTTCCTGACCACCGCCGAGAAGGCCGAAGCACTGCGTCAGCTAGTGACCGTGGGCTCTGAGCTGGCCGAGCTGAGGATGCGGACGATAGCCGCGGCCGGTGATGTCGCCGAGGACCACGGCGCCCGCGACGTCGCCGCCTGGCTGGCGCACGAGACCCGCACCGATGTCCGTGGTGCGCGGGTCGAGCAGCACCTGGCCACCGCGCTCGACAGCCGCTGGACACGCGTCGCCGCCGGGCTGGCCGACGGTGCCGTGAACCCGGACCAGGCGCGGGTGATCGTCACCGCCCTGGAGGACCTCCCGACCGACCTCGACCCGGCGCTGATCGGCTCGGCGGAGGAGACCCTGGTCGGCTACGCCGCTGAGTTCGGACCCGCCGACCTGCGCCGGCTCGGGCAGCGGATCCTCGACGTGATCGCCCCCGAGATCGCCGACGCCGAGCTCGGCAAGACGCCTCGAGCGGGAAGAGGCCAGGGCGCGGGTCCGGGCCTCGGTCCGACAGAAGCGACTCGGCGACGGGCTGACCCGGACCACCATCATCCACGCCGACGCCGAGGCCGAACGGCTCAAGACGTATCTCGAAGCGTTCGCCTCACCCCGCGTCTCCACCGGCTCAACCACCGGCAGCGGGACCGACATCAGCGGCGGCATGACCGGCGGTCTCGGTGACAGGGAGCGGGTTCCCTACCACCGCCGCCTCGGCCACGCCTTCAGTGCACTCCTCGAGCACCTCGACCCCCACCAGCTCCCCGACCACGGCGGGGACGCGACCACCCTGATGGTCACCATCACCCTCGACGACCTGAGGAAGGACCTCGCCACCGCGGGCGTCCTCGGCACCGAGGAAACCGAGATCTCCGCCACCCACGCCCGCCGCCTCGCGTGCACCGCGAGCATCGTGCCCGCCGTCCTCGGCGGCCAGGGCGAGGTCCTCGACCTGGGCCGCACCCAACGCCTCTTCACCAAAGCCCAACGCAAAGCCCTGCGACTACGCGACAAGCACTGCCGTGCCGAGACCTGCGACCACCCCGCACCGTGGACCGAAGCCCACCACCTCACCCGCTGGACCGACGGCGGCAACACCGACCTCGACCAGGGCGTGCTGCTGTGCCCCTACCACCACCACCGCGCCCACGACCCCCGCTACACCCACGAACGCCTCCCCAACGGCGACCTCCGCTTCCACCGACGCACGTGAGCACTGTTCGGGCAGACTTTGCAGGCGGGTGCTCGGGCCAAGAGGGCAGGCGTGTGGGTCAGCCGCGGCGGCGGTTCGTCTCCGGCAGTCGCCGGCCGATGACGGGTACGACGACGGCGGCCGCGACCAGGTGCGATCCGATCAGCGCGAGGTGCGTCGCCGTACTCGCGCCGTCGGCGAGGACGGGCCCGACGAGGGACAGGACGGCCAGGATCCACGCGGCGACAGTCCAGGTCCGGCGGGGCGCCCTGGCCCAGCGGGCGAGAGCGACCGCGATGACGACGCCGATCGCGCCGAAGAAGACGACGCCGCCGGAGTAGTCGCCCGGGTCGATCGTGGACGGCGTGGCACCGGGCGACCCGGCGACCATGGGGACGCCGGCGGCCTCGACGACGACGCCGTAGATCTCGGTCACGACGCTGCCGAGGACGATGGCGGCGATGCCCACGAGCCACACCGGGGTGCGGGCCACGCGACGGGCGGCGGGTGTTGCGGTGGTGATGGTCGACATTGCGATTCCTTCGGTGGTCGGTCGGGGGACCTCGTGGCCGCCCGTTCAGCACCACCACGAACGGCCCTGGTCAGGTACGACAGCCGCTGCGGTATTTCCTTCCCGCCGAGCGTGCGTGCGTCGTACCGGACGCGTCGATCGACGACCCGGGGGAGGCGGCGACCGCTGAGACGGTGGGCGAGGCCACCGGAAGGCGCCCACTACCGTGGTGAGCGTGCCGGCAGAGCGAGAGGGGCGGAGCCCCGAGGGGACGAGCCCCGATGCACGTGAGACTTCGCCGAGCCCGACGCTGATCGACTCGTGGCTCGGCGACGCCGAGATCGACTTCCACTTCCGGCCCGGCGAGGACGTCGCCGTCCACGACGACCCCGCGGCCCGCGCCGCGGCCCGACAGTTCCGTGACGTGCTCGGGACCTTCGCCTCGGGGATCACCGTGGTCACCACCCTGAGCGGTGACGAGCCGGTCGGGATGACCTGCCAGTCGTTCACGAGCGTCTCCCTCGACCCGCCGATGGTGCTGTTCGTCCCTTCGCGTACGTCGCGTGCGTGGCCGCTCATCCAGCGGTCGGGACGGTTCTGCGTCAACGTCCTCGCCGCAGACCAGCAGTGGGTGTCCGACCGGATGGCCACCAAGGGGATCGACAAGTTCGACGGGGTCCCGTGGCGACCCGCCGCGGCGAGCGGCTCCCCGGTCGTCGAGGGCGGCCTCGCCCACCTGGACTGCACGATCCACACGGTCCACGAGGCCGGTGACCACTACGTGGTCATCGGGCGGGTCCAGCACCTCGAGACGGCCGCCGGTATCACATCCGATGACGCCCTTCTCTACTTCCGCGGCGGCTACCGCACGACCGAGTCCGGCTGAGCGTTACGCACCGGCCCCTGTGCCGTTGGGCAGAGGGTGCACTGACGTATCGTCAGCGCCCTCACACGACGAAATCCTGGAGGATCCATGGTCAGCACATCCGTGCCGCGCCTCGGCGTCGCACTGGTGGCCGCGCTCGCCCTGCTCGGCGCCCCCGCGGTCAGCAACGGCGCTCCCGCCCCGGTCGACTCGCCCCGCACGGCGTCACCGTCGTCAGACTCATCGGTCGTCGTCAGCCCCGCCGGGCAGAAGACCTCCCGCGAGGTCCGCGACTACTGGACGCCCGAGCGGATGGCCAACGCCGAGCCGATCGAGCTGCCGTCGGTCGACGGCGACGACGCCGCAGCGCCGGACAACGCGCCTGCCGACACCACCGAGCGGTCCCGCATCCGGGTGCCCAAGACGGCCGGCAAGCTGTTCTTCTCGACCAGCAGCGGCGACGCGGTGTGCTCCGCGGCCGCGATCAAGACCAAGCGACGCAACCAGGTGATCACCGCCGGCCACTGCGTCAACGCCGGCCCCTGGGGCGGCGGCGAGTGGTTCGGCAACTTCGTGTTCGTCCCCCGCTACAACAACGGTCGGGCCCCCAACGGCGTCTGGGTGGGCACCCGTGCCTACGCCTTCACCGGCTGGATCGAGCGCGGCACGTTCGGCTACGACCAGGCGATCATCAAGTTCAAGGCCCGCAACGGCCGCAAGCTGGTCGGCGCCGTCGGCGGCAACCGGCTGAAGTCCGGCGCCAGCCAGCGCCAGCGTGGCGTGCGGATCTGGGGCTGGCCGGCCGAGGCGCCGTACAACGGCGAGACGGCCAAGCGCTGCGACGGCCGCACCACCCGCTGGCCCGGCACCCGCGACGCGCGGATGCGGTGCCCGATGAACGGTGGCGCCAGCGGCGGCCCCTGGCTGCTCCGCAAGGGACGCCACAAGAACACCGGCATCATCTGGGCGGTCACCTCGCGTCGCACCACCAGCGGCCCGAAGTACCTCCTCGCCGCTCCGCTGCCGCGGGCGATCTGGAAGATGGTCCGCGTCGCCAACTGACGAGGACCCTCTGCCCTGATGCACAGCCTGGACCCGACCGAGGACTTCGCGATCCGGTTGGTACGACGCTTCCTGCTGCTGTGCGAGCACCCGCGAACCCGGCGCCACATGCTGCGCCTGGTCCGCGAGTCGACGAAGTCAGGGCCCGACGGGCCGCGCCTGTACCGCTGGGTCAACCGGGCACTCCTGCACCCGGTGGCCCAGCGGCGGGTGCGGCCCATGTCGGCGATGAAGGTCGAGCTCGTCGCATCGCAGCTGATCGGCCTGGCGCTGATGCGCTACGTCCTCGAGGTCGAGCCGATCGCCTCCGCGTCGGTCGACGACGTCGTCCGGCTCGCGGCGCCGTCGGTGAGCGCTGCGCTCCAGGGCGAGGAGTCCCTGGCGTCGGTGGTGCGTCCGCCGGCGAGAGCGCAGGTGCGCGCCTGACGGCTGGCTAGCTCGGCCAGCCCTTCGCGTCGACGTACCAGCCGGCCGAGGTCAGCACGACCACGATCAGCAGCGCGAAGAGCAGGCCGCCGGCGACGGGCAGGAACCAGCCCGGTGCGCGCCGCGACCGGACCGCGACGACCTTCACCACGACCGCGCCGAAGACCGCGCAGCCGAGCACGCCGTGGACGACCGCACGGGCAGGCACCTCGTAGCCGTTCTCGAGCGTTCCGCTCTCCAGGCCCAGCGCCCACAGGCAGTGGTAGCCGACGAACAGCGAGAGCAGGAGCGCGACGGCACCGCTGGCGCGGTGCACCGTCCCCACCCACGACGGCGCCCGGACCCCGAGCTTGCCGTAGATCCAGAGCGCGCCGACGACCTGGCCCACGGCCAGCACGCCGATCGCGGTCGACACCACGACCTTCATCGCGAGGACAGTGTCGAAGCCGAGGGTCGTCGTGCCGTCGAGGGTCGGGTCGTGCGCCTTGCCGAAGACGCCCAGCAGGACCGCGACCACGGCGCCTGCGGCGAATGCGACCAGCGGGACGGCCATGCTCCTCCGCGCGGTGGTGTCGGTCATGGGCTTACGGGAACCCGCGTGAAGGGGCCGCCGGTCGTCGCGCCGACCAGCTCCACGAACGGCTCGCCCTGGTCCAGGTCGTCGGTCGAGATCAGCGTCGCCACCTGTTCGAGCGCGGTCACCAGGGTCGCGCGCGGTACGGCGGTGGCCTCGCTCTCGCCGTGGACGTCGGGACGGGTGGACATCAGCGCGGTGAGCCGCGGCAGGGTGTCCGGACGGTCCACCCACAGTGCGTGCAGGGAGCGCGGTGTCGCGTTGCGGCTGCCGTGGTGGCCGACCTTGTAGACGTCGACCGCGGTCAGCTTCTCCCTCAGCGTGCGGTCCTCCGCCAGCTGGTCGAGGGTGAACTGCCAGTTCTCGATCTGGGCGTCGCCGGGGAACAGCATGCTCAGGCCGCCGACCTCCAGCAGCAGGACCAGGCTGGTGTTGTTGAGGGCGTCGTCGAGCTTGCGGACGAGCCGGGTGACCGAGTGGGTCTCGTGCCGGGCCAGCCGCTCGATCAGCCAACGCACCGGGCCGGGTCCGACCCGGACCGAGGGCTCGGGGTCGACCGTTCCGGAGGTCACGTCGGCGGCCGCCTGGTGGAGCGAGGCGTGCAGCGCCTCCATCCAGAACTCCGCGTGCTCCTCGGTCTGCTTCGCGACGCGTGCGTCCTGCTCGACGGTCGGGGGCCCGATCACCGTGACCTCGAGGCCGGGCACGGCCGTCGCGGTGCCGGCGTCGCAGCCCGCGAACAGGAAACGCCCCTCGCCCTGCGCCGAGAGCTCGTCGAGGAGCGCGACGGCGTCGGCGTTCTTCAGCTGCTCCTCGGCGGCGGCCTTGAGCCCGGCATGCAGCCCGGGGCGCGCCGCGAGCACCCCCACCGCCGTCTGTGCCTCGGCCAGGTTCCGCGCGAACCTGGCCGACGCGGCACCGAGCCGATCGCCCGAGGCCGCCGGGCCGTCGGCAAGAGCCGGCAGGTCGGGGTCCTCGGTCCACGGACGGAGGACCAGCGCGGGCCGCAGGTCGCGCAGCGTCGCCGCTCCGGTGTTGTCGGAGAGGCCGAACAGGTGGTCCTTGTGGCGGTGGGTGACGACGAGCACGTCGAGCCGGCCGTGGGTGTGCTCGGCGATCAGCGCGGCCACCTCCCGCATCCGGCCCCTGGCGCGGTTCTCGCGAGCCGACCGGGTCGAGCCGTAGTCGATCAGCACGTGCCGCTCGGCGCGGCCGTCGGGCAGCGGCTCGGCGTACTCCAGGGACACCAGGAAGCAGTCGCCGAAGCCCACCTGGTACATCCGGATCCGGACCCGTTCGACCGTGCTCACCATGACCGGCTCACCATGCCTCTCCGGAGCTGAGCCCGGCGTTGTGCAGCTCGGCGAAGGCCTGCCCGCGCGCCGCCGCACCGTCGGAGTAGCCGAGTCGTCCCTTGGCGTCGCTGCGTGCCGGTGCGATGCAGGTACTCCACGCGTCGGAGCTGGCGGCGCCAGTCGTCGAGGTGCTTGTGGATGTGCAGCTTGAGCCGCCCGAACTGGTCGAAGACCAGCGTGCCGCCGCCGAACAGCTGGAGCGGCGTCCGGGGATCGAGGGTGTCGGGGATCGCCAGCTCGGAGATCCCCTCGAGCTCGCCGGCGCTGAGCTCGAGCATCTGCACGTAGGTGGCCACCGACTCGGCGATGATCAGGCCGTCGGGGCCGATCCGCTGGCTGGGGCGGACGGACTCGACCACGGTGTGGAACTTCGAGCACACCCCGAGCCGGAGCGCGTTCTGCCACAGGAAGCGGAACACCTCGTCCCGATCGGTCCGCAGCGCGGCGAAGTTGAAGCCGAGGTAGTGCGGGGCGACCTCGGCGTCGAGGACGTCGGTGACGCTGTTCCTCGGACGTACGACGCCGGCCCTCGCGAACCGGTCGACCAGCATGCTCCGGTAGCCGAGGTCGTCGTCGGGAACCATCTCGGCGTCGGCGAGCAGCACGGCATCGAGCAGGTCGCCGAACTCGAACTCCACCGGTGGGAGGTAGTCCAGGCCGCGGATCAGCATGGTGAGCAGCTGGGTCGCCGCCCTGGCCCCCTCCTCGGCGGCGCGCGCCCGGTCGAGGGTGGCCACCCGGCCCTCGTGGTCGGGGGAGAGCAGCGGCTCCAGCCGTTTGACCCAGATGTCGAGGAGGACGTCGAGGACGATGGCGACGAGGACCTCGCCGCGACGGTGCGGCTCCTGGAACTGCGGCAGCTTCGCCCAGTCCGGCGGAGGGGGATTCATCGCCGAGCGCCGGAGCGCGCCGCGGCCGTGCGAGAGGACCCTGCCCAGCTGCTCGGCGACTCCGGTGAGCACGCCGCTGCGCAGTGCGTCCCGGTCGACCCTCCGGCGCCTGATCCGGCCGTCCTTGTCGGCCTTGCCGAGCGCCTGCTCGACGACCGGCCGCATCGAGAAGACCGAGAGGAGCGCGACGACGTCCGCGAACGCCTCGTGGAAGGCCGCCTGGTCCGGGAGCCCCGGCTCCAGGAAGCGCCCGCGCATCCCGTCGAGCACGGCGTGGGCGGTCTCGTGCACGACGACGTCGAAGCTCAGGCAGGTGTACGTCGCCTCGCCGGCGCGGCCCGGGACGTAGCCGAACAGCAGTGCCCGGTCCTCGAACGAGTAGTACGCGTTGGCCTCCGCGAAGGCATGGGGGACCAGGTGCAGGTGGTGTCCGCTGAACCCCCACGGCAGGCGGCGGCCGAGCGCGGATTCGCACATCGCCAGGGTGCGCGACGCTGCGGCGTACACCTGCTGGGCGTGGAACGCGAAGTCGGTCTCCAGCACCTTGTCCTCGGCGTCCGCGAACGCGTCCTCGTCCGGCAGCCCGGGGTGCTTGAGGTACTTCCCGGTCGCGGCGTCGAAGTCGACGACGTGGAAGCGGACGCCGCGCGGGCCGTCCTCCATCCTCGACCACGGGATCTTGACGGTCGCGGTCAGGATCTTGCCGTCGTCGCCCAGCACCTGTGGGTCCTGGGCGATGATCCGCAGCGCGATGTGGCTGCGCGGTGCGTCGGGGGACACGGAGAACGACACGCTGTCCGGCATCGCTACCGCCCCACCTTGGGCTGGTACGGCGCCGCCGAGCCTGCGGTGCCGTCGATCCGCTGCCGGACCGAGGGGTGCAGGACGTCGGTCGCCGGTCAGCCGGCGGGCCCTCCAGCCGCCGGCCAGGACCCACGCCCGGCCGTGGCGGTGGATCGCGCCCTCGACGGCGTGCGACACCGGCAGCGGGGTGCCGGGCGGGACACCCAGCAGGTCCTCGTACCGCTTCGGGTCGATCCGGAGGCCGGCCATGGCGGCTTCGTCGGCCATCCAGGCCAGCGCGACGTCGGAGAGCCGGTGGTCGTCGTACTGCCCGCCGACGTCGCTGTGGACGCCGGCGAACCAGACCTCCACCAGGTCGTCGGGACGTTCGGCGACCTGCTGCTGGTCGAAGCGGTACGGCGCGAACGGGCGCCGGTTCTCGTCGATGGCGAGGGCGAGCCGACCGGTCGCGACGTTCCTGACGTTGCGGGTGAACGGCCAGTGCGCCTGCTCGAACCTCGCCCGCGCGTTGAGCCAGCCGACGGACTTCACCGTGTCCCACAGACCGAGGAAGGTGATGTTCTGCGCGAACCGCTCGAAGTCCGGGTTGCCGAACTTGCGGCCGAACTCGCCGCGCGTCTCCCAGTACCGCTTGTCCTCGGCCTCGCTGACGTCGCGCGAGGTGTTGCGTGCGTAGAGCTTCAGTGCGTACGGCACGAGGTTCTCGGCGCCGGGGCTGAGCAGGCCGACCGTGCGGAGCATGCCGGCCAGCGCCAGCGCGGTGTAGGCACCGCGGCTGAACCCGAACACGTGGATCCGGTCCCCGGCGCGGTAGTTCGCCATCAGCCATGTGTAGGCCTCGGCGACGTTGTCGCGGACGCCGAAGCCGATCACCAGGCCACCGACCCGGGTGAGCGACCTGCCCAGGGGAGTGGTCGCGCTGCGCGAACCCATGGTGCCGACGCCCGGGTCGTAGTAGACGAGCTGGTCGACGTCCTTGACGGCAAGGTCGAAGATCCGCGCCACGTTCGTGACATCGGTCTCGGGCTCGTTGCTCGTGCCGTCGAGGCAGACGACCAGGTTCCGGCTCATCGTGAGGCCTCACCAAGCGTTGGGTGTTCCTACGTCAGACAGGATGCTCCCGATAGCGGCGTGATACAGCGGAATGCCGACGAACCTGCCCGGCAGTCAGGAGCCCCGGCCCAGAAGTGCATCCACGTTCGGCAGGCCCTCGAAGCGGGAGACGGTCCCCGTCTCCGCGAGCTCCTTCGCGGCTGCCAGGAAGCCACCCCAGGCCGTCCGGGCGAGCGTGCCGCCGACGCTGATCCGGCGTACGCCGAGCCGGGCCGCCTCTTCGACGGTCGTGAACGGGGCGTTGAGCAGGAGGTTCACCGGCTTGGGCGCGACGGCGGCGACGATCGCGGTGACGTGGTCGAGCGACTCGATCCGCGGGGCGTAGAGGCAGTCCGCGCCGGCTTCGGCGTACGCCGTCAGCCTCCGGATCGTCTCCTCGATGTCGGGCCGGCCGACCACGAACCCCTCGGACCGACCGGTGAGCAGGACCCCGGTCCCGGTCTCGTCGATGGCTCGCCGCGCGGCGCCGATCCGCTCCACCGCCAGGTCGAAGTCGAGCAGCGGCTCCTCCGCGTCGCCGGACGAGTCCTCGATGGAGAGCCCGGCGATCCCGGTCGCGGCGGCGAGCCGCACGTTCGCCGCGACGTCCTCCGGCTGCACCGCGTAGCCGCCCTCGAAGTCGGCGTTGACCGGCACCCCGACGGACTCCGCGACGACGCGCAGGTGGTCGAGCGCCTGGGGGAGGGTGACCTGGGTGTCGGTGCGGCCCAGGGTCCAGGCCAGGCCGGCACTGGTCGTCGCCAGCGCCGGGAAGCCCAGCTGTTCCAGCGCCTTCGCGGTGCCCGCGTCCCAGGGGTTCGGCATCACGAAGCACCCCGATGAGTGCAGCTCGTGGAACGCCGCGATCCGTTGCTCCTGCATGCCCATGGCACACCTCGTTCGTCCGGCCGGGACTCAGCACTGTAGTCCGCTGAGGGCCTCCGGTGGAGGGGTCAGCCCGGACTGCGCATCCGCGTGAGCCGGGCCCGCAGGGCCGGCACCCGGTGGGCGTTCGCGCGCAGGTCGACGTACGTGTCGCCGTACGCCCAGAGCAGTGCGTCGTCGAGCCGTCGTACGGCGCCCGGTGGGTAGCGGTAGTCCATCCGCTCCTGGAGGGTCTGCGCGTCGACCGAGCGCAGCGTGTCGCCGAGCTCGGCCAGGGAGGTGATGCCCAGCTCGAGGACCAGGCCGGCGATCCACGCGTAGTGGTCGGTGCGGGACCAGCCGGCGTCGGCGTACTGCCCGGCGAGGAACGCCGCGAGCTCGCGCGGGCTGATCCGCGGGTCGTCGTCCTCGACCTCGGCGCTCGGTCCGGTCAGCCCTTCCCGGAGCCGGTCCCTGATCGTGGAGAACTCGCGGTCGGCGAGCTCGAGCAGCCCGGCCGCGAGCGTGAACCTGCGGTCGAAGTCGCGCACGTGCTCGTCGGGGATGGTGCCCTTGTAGCGGATGTCGTGCTCGAACTCCGCCCACGCGTGCTGGAGGACGGTGCGGATCTGGATCTGCGCCTGGCGACCGCGCAGCGGCGCGTAGGCGTCCTGGCCCTCCCGCGCAGGGTCGAGGCCGACGAGCAGGTGCCGGCTGGCGTAGCCGAAGCGGCCCTCGCTGGCCGTCTCCCGGCCCATGTCCCGGTCGTCGTGGACGACCACCTGGTCCTCGAGGAGGTCGGCGACCGCCTGGACGTCGCTGTGCACGTAGGTGATCACGCGCACCCCGATCTGGTCGGTGATCTCCCGGAGCGGGTCGGCGAACACCGGCCGACCGTCGGCGGTGCGCGCGGCCTTGGCGGCGAAGGAGGCTACCGACTTCGCGCGGCCGGACACGCTCAGGTAGTTGATGCCCGCCTCGTCGAGGACCGACGTCACCAGGCCCACGAACCGGTCGGTCGCCAGCCGGAGGTCGGGCTGCAGCTCGGCGTACTCCCGCACAGCGACGCCGGGGTCGCGGACCTCGGGGGCGCTCCGCGCGCCCCGGGGCGTCGGCACCAGGTCGTCGGGCAGCGTGGGCGTGAGGATGTAGCCGGTCTCGAAGTCGCCGTACGTCGTCGTGTGCTCGGGCCTGCGGGTCGCGAACAGCGCGACGTAGGCGCAGACGACCGCGTCGACCTGGTCCTCGACGACCCGGAGCTCGCTCTTGCGTCCCGCCCTCTCGACGGCGCTCCTCAGCCCCGACCAGGCCGTGGGACCGCTCTGGTCGCGTCCGTGACCGTCGACCAGGAGCGGGGGATCGGCGCTGGCGAGTCCCTCGATCAGTCCGAGCAGCACGATCAGCGCGCCACGGAGCTGCTCGAGGTCGCGCCCCGGCTTGTTCTTGTACTTCAGTGTCCGCCCCAGCCGGAACAGGGCGACCGTGGCCGGGTGCGGGTACACCTCGACCGCCCGGCGCGCACGCCCCGAGCGTGGGTTCATGTCGAGTCCGAGCAGCGCCGCGACTCGGGCACCACGTGGCTGCTCCCGGAACTCCGGCTTGCCGGTGTTGGACGGGTGCGCACCGGCGTCGAACCGGGCGAAGTCCTTGTTCAGCGCCGCCTCGGCCGGCCGGTTCCCGGTCGCGTTGGTGACGATCAACGGCGCGTCGATCGCGACGAGACAGGCGTCGGCGACGTACGGCGCAAGAGCCTCGACGATGTCGCCGTCGGCGACCGCGGCCGACACGTGCACGAGGCGACCGTCCTCGTCCAGGACGGCCAGGCCCGTGGGCTTGCGGTCACCCCAGGCGAGATCGACTCCGACGAAGTGCATGGGGCGAAGCCTGCCCTACGCGGGAGGCAGGCGTGTCAGTCGTCGGGCATCGCGCGGCTCGCACCCGTTCGCTCAGAGCAGCTCCGCGAGCATCGCTGCGGCGCGAGCGGCGCCACCGGTCTCCACCGGTCGGTAGTGCACCTCCCGCCGGATCTCCTTGGCGATCGCCACCGCGAGCCCCTCGGCGTCCCGGGCCTCGTCGTAGGACACGCACCGGCCGGCGCCGTAGCGGTCGAGCCGGTGCCGGACGTGGAAGTTCTGCTCGAAGTGGTGCTGCAGCGGCACGTAGAGGAAGGGCCGGCGATTCGCGGTCAGCTCCATGCACGTCGTCAGCCCGCCCTGCACGACGGCCAGGTCGCAGGCCGCCAGGTGCCGGTACAGGTCGGGCAGGTAGCCCCGCACCCTCACCCCGCGCCTCCGCGGGAGTGACGACGGGTCGATCCGTGGCCCGCAGACGACCAGGAACTTCAGCGCGGGCACCATCCGGCGCGCGAGGGGCACCGCGTCCAGGACGCGCCGCAGCAGCGGCTCGCCCACCCCGGAGCCTCCGACGGTGACGATGCAGACCAGGTCGTCGTCGCGATAGTCCAGCCGGGCGCGCAACCGCTCCCGCTCGCCCTCGCCGGGCGGCTCGAAGCCCGTGACATACCCGGCGAAGTCGAAGTTCTCCGCCGTCCACTCCCGGATCCCCGGGAGCCCCGGCCCGAACGACTCGTCGACCACGTCGTCGGGGTCGCCGACGAAGATCGACCGGTCCCGGAGACGTCGGTAGCGGGCACGCTGCTCGATCATCTCGGCGTTGTAGTCCGCCGTGAGGGCGGCCTCGGCGGCGCCGCCGTCGGCCATCGGGAGCCAGCCGACGAAATCGGTCATCCACGCGAAGGCGAACCGCTTGCGCTCGGGGTTCTCGTGCAGGAAGTAGTCGACGTCCCAGGCTTCGTCGCCGATGACCAGGTCGTAGTGGTCGTCGGTCACCACGTCGTCGAACACCATGAAGTTGTTGACCAGGATCTCGTCCATCCGGCGGATCGCCTGGAAGGCGTGGAGGTCGTGGTCGGCACACTCGTCCTCGATGTGCGCCGACTCGTTGGCGAGCCAGCGCGACGCCGGGTGGACCGTCTCGCCCGCGTCGTCGAGCACCCGGGTGACCGGGTGCTGGGCGAGCCAGTCGATCTGGAGGTCCGGATGGCGTCGGCGGAGCTCGCTCGCGATCGCGACGTCACGGCGGGCGTGCCCCAGCCCGATCGGCGAGGACAGGTAGAGCGCCTTCCTCGGTCGGCGCCCGGGCCGCACCCAGGTACGGCGGGCTGCCGGGGGCGGGTGGATCCTGTCGACGAAGTCCTTGATCAGGTGGTTGACCTTGACCGGATCCCGTCCCGGTGGCCCGTGACCGCAGCCGTCCAGCAGGACGAGCGAGCCGCCGGTGAGCTCCACGAGTCGCTCGCTGATCGCGACCGGTCGGATCTGGTCGTCGGTCCCGTGGATCGCGAGCACCGGGCACCGGACGCGGCCGCACACCTCCTCGACGGACGTGCACACCACGCCGTCACAGCCCAGGCGCGCGGCCGTGGAGTCGGCGACGACCTGCGGTGTCGTCTCGTGCGCCCACCCGATGCAGTCCTCGATCTGCTTGGTCGAGTGCGGCTCGGTGAACATCTTGCCGAAGAAGAAGTCGAGGAAGTCGTCGTACCCGCCCTCGAGCCAGTAGTGGCGGTTGTACTTCGCCCACCCGGCGGACGTGTCGAGCTCGGCGTCCCAGACGAAGGCGTCCCGCGCCTGGACCACGGGGAAGCCGCACGCCGCCCCGATCGCCACCAGACCCGTGACCCGCTCGGGGTGGTCGGCGGCGAGGTGCAGGCTCCACGTCACCCCGCAGGACAGACCCACGACCACGGCGCGGTCGGTGCCCGTGGCGTCGAGGACGGCGAGGGCGTCGGCGGCGTACTCCTCGTTGCGGTACGCCGCAGCGCCCTCGGGCCGGTCGGACCGGCCGTTGCCGCGGCCGTCGAACGTCACGACCCGGAAGTGCCGGGCCAGGTAACCGATCTGGCCCTTCCAGAACCGCGAGTGGATGATCGTCCACGTCGGCATGAGCAGCAGGGTCGGACCGCCCTCGCCGTACACGGCGTAGGCGATGCCGACGCCGTCCCGGTCCACCCGCCCGGACCGGGCCGGCGTCCTCACCGGAGGCGGGTCGGTCGCCATCGTTCCAGTCTCCACCCGGGCGGTCAGGGCCGCACTTCGAAGACCCGGTTGAACGGGGTCTCCGCGACGGACCGGAAGCCGGTGAAGCCACCCGCGGTCGTCACGTCGCGGATCCGCGCCGGCCCGGCCTGGGTGCCGAGCGCGAGCCCGACGTCCTGTGCGAGCGACGTCGGCGTGCAGAGCAGGGTCGAGAATCCGTAGTAGGCGCGGCCCACGGGGTGGAGGTTGTCCTCCACGCGGTCGCCGGCCATCGGCTCGACGACCATCCAGGTGCCGTCGTCGGCGAGTGCGCGCCGCACGTGCTGCGCCGCACCGACGGGGTCGCCCATGTCGTGGAGGCAGTCGAACATGGTGACGAGGTCGTAGCCGCTTCCGGCGAACGCCGTCGCGGGTGCGACCTCGAAGGTCACCCGGTCCGCGACACCCGCCTCGACAGCGCGCTCGCGCGCCGTCGCGATCGAAGCCTCGTGGTAGTCCGAACCCACGAACCTGGAGCTGGGGAAGGCCTGGGCCATGAGGATCGTCGAGGCTCCGTGGCCGCAGCCCACGTCGGCCACCGTCGCTCCGCGCTGCAGCTTCTCCACGACCCCGTCGAGGGCGGGGAGCCACTCGGCGACGAGGTGGGCGTTGTAGCCCGGCCTGAAGAAGCGCTCGCAGCCGACGTGGACGTCGGCGTCGTGCTCGTGCCAGCCGTAGCCGGCCCCGCCGCGCGCGGCGTCGAGGATGTGGGAGGTGTCGTGGACGGTGCCGAGCGCGATCTGGAAGAAGCCGGGGAGGAAGGCCGGGCTATCCTCGACGGTGAGTGCCACCGCCTGCTCCGGAGGCAGGGTGTACCGGCCGGTGTCGGGATCGTAGGTCACGTAGGACCCGGCTGCCTGCGCGTTGAGCCACTCCCGCGCGTAGGGCTCGCCGGTGCCGGTGCGCTCGGCGAGCTGGGCCGGGGTGCTGGGCCCGTTCGCAGCGAGGTCGCGGTAGTAGCCGAGCTTGTCGCCCATGACGACGAGGGCTGCGTTGAGCGTCGCTCCCACCTCGTCGACCGCGCGGAAGACGAAGGCCATCAGCTTGTCGGTGTCGACCTCGTTCGGGGTCGTGGCGTGTTCTGTAGTGGTCATGGCGGTGACGCTAGGTCGCCCCGGGCGCGGTCCGCGTCCGGTGGCCCCCCTAGTGACCCGGGCGGGACCGTTCCCACGGTCCTACACTCGGCGGGTGCTGGTCGGACGTGGTGCCGAGCAACAGGCGGTGGAGCAGCTGTTCGCCGGTGCACGGATCGGCCGCGGCGGCGCCCTCGCCGTCACCGGCGAGCCTGGCGTCGGCAAGACCGCGCTGCTCGACGACGCGGTCGGCAGCGAAGACGGCGTACGGATCCTGCGCGCCACCGGCACCGAGGCCGAGCGGGATATCCCCTTCGCCGGACTGCACCTGCTCCTCCACCCGGCACTCCATCTCATCGACGCCGTTCCCGAGCCCCAGGCAGCGGCCCTGGGCAGCGCACTCGCGCTGCGGGCAGGGACAGCCAGCGACAGGTTCGCCATCGGCGCTGCGACGCTCGGCCTGCTGTGTCGGTACGCCGAGGACAGGCCGCTCGCGATCGTCGTCGACGACCTGCACTGGATGGACCGCCCGTCGGCCGAGGCTCTGGCGTTCGCTGCCAGGCGGATCGATGCCGACCCGGTCGTCGTCCTCCTCGCCGCCCGGTCGGGGACGTGCGACGACCTGCTCGACGGGCTCCCGGCGCTGCAACTGGGTGGCCTCGACGCGGCAGCCTCGGAGGAGCTCGTGCGCTCGTTGCCGGCAGAGACACTCACCGACGAGCAGCTGATCAGGCTCCACGCGGCAACCGGCGGCAACCCGCTCGCGCTCATCGAGCTCGGTCGGGACCCGCACGTCATCGACGAGCGGGCGCCGGGCCTTCCTCCGGCCGTGCCGGCCCGGCTGGCCGCCGCGTTCTCACGCCGTCTGGGTGAGCTGGATCGCGTGACCAGGACGGCGCTGCTCGTGTCGGTCGTCGCGAACGGCGACCTTCTTCTGACCGGTGCCGCATGTCAGCGCCTCGGACTCGACGTGTCCGGGCTCGGGCAGGCAGAGCGGGCAGGGCTGGCCACGGTGTCGGGCGGCACCGTCGACGTACGGCACCCACTCGTGCGGGCCGCCGTCTACGCAGATGCAGACGACGCACTCCGCCGGAAGGTTCACCTCGCTGTCGCCGACCTGCTGCCCGAGGAGGACGTCGAGCGACGGGCGTGGCACCTGGCCGAGGCGACCTGGGGGCCCGATGCGGAGGTCGCGCGGATGCTCGTCGCGGCCGGCGACCGCGCGGTGGCCCGCACCGCGCACACCGTGGCGAGTACGGCGTACGAGCGGGCCGCCCGGCTCAGCACCGACACCGACTCCTGGCACCTGCGGCTCTGCGACGCTGCCGATGCCGCGTGGAAGGGGGGCCTCCGCCATCGTGCGTCGACCCTGCTCGACGAGATCGAGTCCCGCCCGGTCCCGCGGAGCACGCAGTCCCGCACACTGCGGATCCGGGCACAGATCGCCGCCCACAGCGGGTCCCTGGCCGAGGCTGTCGAGATCCTCGAACGTGCCGCCCCCGACGCGTCGTCACCGGACGACACCGTGTTCCTCCTCGCCGAGGCGCTCCACGCCGCCTTCTATCTCGCGGACTCCGACGCGACCGCGCGGCTGGGAGGATCGCTCGCCCTGTCCGTCGAGCGCGCGACGCTGCCGCTGGCCCGCGCGATCGGGCTCAGCGCGGCGGGGATGGCGAAGGTGCTCACCGGCCGCGGCGGGACCGAGGAGCTCCGCGCGGCCGTGCCGATGCTCGCCGAGCACGCCGACCCGCTGACCCAGCCTGAGGCGCTCCCATGGCTGCTGATGACGCCGCTGTTCCTCCGGGACTCCGGGAGCGGCGCCGAGCTCCGCAGGCTCGTCGATGCCGTGCGTTCCCGGATGGGCGTCGGTCTCCTGCCCAACGTCCTCTTCCACGTCGCACGGGACCAGGCGACGTCGACTGCCTGGTCGCGTGCGGAGGCCAACTACGAGGAAGGGATCCGGATCGCTCGCGAGACCGGCCAGCGGGCCGACCTCGCCGTGTCACTCGCCGGTCTGGCCTGGCTCGAGTCGCGGCAGGGCAAGGGTGATGCGTGCCGCGAGCACGCGGCCGAGTCCGTTCTCCTGTGCAGCGAGCGCGGCATCCGGATGGGCACGGCCTGGTGCCTCTTCGCCGTCGGCGACCTCGAGCTCGCCGAGGGCGATGCCCAGGCGGCAGCAGACACCTTCCTCGACCTCGGTCAGCGACTTCAGGACTGGGGCATCGCCGACCCCGATGTCTTCCCGGGCGCCGAGCTGGTCGATGCCCTGCTGCGCCTCGGACAGCGCGAGCAGGCGACCGCCGAGGCGCAACGCTTCGCCGCTGTCGCCCAGGCCAAGGGACGACCGTGGTCCTCGGCGCGCGCCCACCGGGCGCTCGGCCTCGTCGCAGCCGAGGGCGACCTCGACGAGCCGTTCCTCGCCGCTCTGGAGGCCCACCACGAGACCCGGGACCTGTTCGAGACCGCACGCACCCTCCTGGCGTACGGCGCCCGCCTCCGCCGCGCGAGCCGTCGGGTCGATGCGCGTCCCCACCTCCGATCGGCCGTGGAGTCGTTCGACGGGCTCGGCGCGGAGCAGTGGGCCCGGAGCGCAGCGGCCGAGCTGATGGCGACCGGGGAGCGCGTCGTCCGGCCGACAGCGTCGGGCACGAAGTCCCTGACCCCGCAGGAGCTCCAGGTGTCCCTGCTCCTCGTCGACGGACGGACCACCCGCGAGACTGCGGCAGCGCTGTTCCTCAGCCCGAAGACGGTGGAGTACCACCTGCGCAAGGTCTACGCGAAGCTCGGGATCCGGTCCCGTGCCGAGCTCGCAGAGCGTCTCCTCGGCGGGTCGTGACCCGGCAGGTTCGGCGGACCGTCGCCGGACGGGTCAGGCGCGGGGCGCCGGGTCGGGTGCCGTCCAGGAGGCGAGGAGCGCGAGCGCTTCGGCGGTGCGGGAGGCGGGTTCGGCGGCGTAGATCGTGAGCGTGAGACCGGGGTCGGACACCAGGTCGACGCTCTCGTAGGCGAGCTCGAGGTCGCCGACCGCGGTGTGGTGGAAGGACTTGGTGCCGGCACCGTGCAGCCGGACGTCGTGGTTGGACCAGCGGCGACGGAAGTCGTCGCTGCGGGTGGCGAGCTCACCGACGAGGTCGTGCATCAGGGGGTCGCGCGGGTCGCGGCCGGCCTCGGTCCGCAGGATGGCGACGCAGGTGTCGGCGGCGGTGTCCCACTCGGGGTAGAAGCGCCGCGAGTCCTCGTCGAGGAAGGTGTAGCGCGCGAAGTTGGGCACCGGGCCGGTCGATCGCTCGTAGAGCGAGTCGTGCATGGCGCGGCCGAGTCGGTTGGTGGCGAGCAGGTCCATCCGGCCGTTCCGCACCAGCGCGGGACCGCCGGTGATGGTGTCGAGCACCCAGGAGAGGGTGGGGCGTGGCGTCCAGGTACGCCGGTTCCGGCGTCTCGGCCGCAGCATCTCGCTGGTGCCGTCGGCTGCCTGTGCCAAGTGGAACAGGTGGGTTCGTTCGGCGTCGTCGAGGCGCAGCGCGCGGGCGATCGCATCGAGCACGGAGGCGCTCACCCCGGCCAATGAGCCACGCTCGAGCCTGGAGTAGTACTCGATGCTCACGCCGGCCAGTGCGGCGACCTCGCCGCGACGAAGCCCGGGCACGCGTCGTTGACCGACGTCGGGCAGCCCGACGTCGGCCGGGGTCAGCTTGGCCCGCCGCGTGGAGAGGAACTCGCGCACCTCGGCCCGGTTGTCCATGGCGGCAACGGTACGGCGCCCGCGGCGCTCGTCGGCCGCTGTGGGGTGCCCTGTCAGTGCACCTCTCGACCGGGACTCCCTCACCGCCGTCGGCGACGGTTTCCTAGGGACCGTGGCGCGATCGGGCGCCCCGCAGCTGAGGCGAGAGGACTCGATGACCATCAGCACGGACCAGCACGACGACGCACCGACGGGCGTCGTCGACCCCTCAGGAGCCGAACCGACCGTCCGGACCGGTCGAGCACGACTGACCAAGGTCGTGCTGGCGAACGTCGTACTGCTGACGATGATCGCGCCGCTCGCCACCGACATGTACGTGCCTGCCTTCCCGCTGGTCGGCGAGGACCTGCGCACCGGGGCGACCGAGGTCCAGCTGACCTTGACGACCTTCTTCGTCGGCATGGCGCTGGGGCAGCTGGTCGGAGGACCGGTCTCGGACCAGCGGGGGCGCCGCGGTCCGTTGCTGGGGTCGCTGGTGGTGATGCTGGTCGCCTCGGCGGTGTGCGCGATCAGTCCGACGATCGGCGTGATGATGGTCGCCCGGTTCGTGCAGGGGTTCAGCGGCGGCTGGGCGATGGTGATCGCCCGCTCGCTCGTGGTCGACCTCGCCTCCGGCCCGCGGCTGGTGAAGGCCCTGAACCTGGTCCAGGGAGTCTCCGGGATCGCTCCGGTCGTGGGTCCGTTGCTCGGCGCGGTCATCCTGGAGCTCTCGCACTGGCGGGTGTCGTTCTGGCTGCTCGCGGTCTGGGGTGCGGCGATGCTGGTCGCAGTGGCGGTTGCCGTACCGGAGTCGCTGCCGGTCGAGCGGCGCCACGGCGGTGGTCTGCGCCAGCTGCGTGGCGCCGCCGGCCAGGTGCTGCGGTCGCGAGGGTTCGTCGGTTACCTGGTCGTGATGGCGTTCTCCATGGGTGTCACGTTCGCGTACGTCGCGACCTCCGCGTTCGTGCTGCAGTCCATGAACGGGCTCTCTCCGGTGATGTACTCCCTCGACTTCGCCGGCAACGCGGTCGGCCTGACCGTGGCCACGCTGATCGCCGCCCGGCTCGCCGGAAAGGTTGCGACCCGCACCGTGATCGCGGTCGGTCTCACCGCGACCACCGCGGCAGGCGTCCTGCTGCTGGTCGGCGCCCTCTGGTTCGGGATGCCGCTGTGGGTCGCGGTGATCGGGTTCTTCGTGCTCATGACGGCTCAGGGCCTCGTGGGCCCCAACGCCGGCGCGCTGGCCTCCGGCGAGGTCCCCGATCACCCCGGCACCGGGTCCGCCGTACTCGGCTTCCTGCAGTGGTGCACCGCGGGCGTGATCGCGCCGATCGCCGGAGTCGGCGGTGAGCGGACCGCCGTACCGATGGCACTCATCGTGCTCGCCCTCGTCGCCGCCTCCTTCGTCGCGCTCCTGGGTCTGGCGAATCCACGACGCCTCCTTGCCCACGCCGACCGCGACGGAAGAAACCTCCCGCGCGGGTCGTCGTGAGGAAGAGGCAACGGAGCAGGGCTGCGGCCGCGGTGGTCGCGGTCGCGCTGGCGGCTGGCGGCTTTGGCGGGATGTACGGCGACCCGGAGCCCGCCACGACCGACGCCTCCGGCGCCGCTGGCGTCACCAGCCCGACCGGCTCCGGCGGCCCGCAGCCGTCGGAACGTGAGGACGGAGCAACACCCCTGGACATCCAGCTCACGGTCGGCGGCTCGACCCTGCCCGGCTCCCTCGAGGACACCGCCGCGGGACGCGACCTCGCCTCCCTGCTGCCGCTCAGGCTGACCCTCTCGGACTTCCATCGCGCCGAACGGGTCGCGGACCTCCCGCGGCGGCTGGACATCGCCGGAGCGCCGTCGGGCACCTCCGTGGTTGCCGGTGACATCGCCTACTACGCGCCGTGGGGCAACCTGGCGCTCTTCTACGAGGACGCTCCCCACGCGGAGGGCCTGGTCCGGCTCGGTCGCTTGGACGACACTGCCGTCCGGGTCCTCGCGGCGCTTCCCGACGCTGCGACCGTCACCATCAGGCGTGCAGAGGATCCGGGCTCCTGACCGGTTCTCATCAGTGCCACGCGGGTCACCGGATCGTGATCACCTTGGTGTCGGCGTCGGGACCGAAGCCCTCGGCACCTCCGCTCGGGTCGTCGGTCATCGCGGTGAGGATGTACCGGCCGGGCTCGAGGTCGGAGATGTCGAACGACCCTTCGAACGGAAAGAGCCTGGTGCCCATCCAGCCCTCGGCGGTGACGCCCTCCTCGAAGACGACGAAGGGGCCTTCGTTGCGCTGCAGCCTGACGATGACGTTGGCCTCGAACGAGTTGGCCACTCCGGTGACCTCCAAGGTGTCGCCGATGACGACGTCGCCCTCCGCGGGAGAGTCGATGTTGACCAGCGACAGCGTGTCGACGAGCGGCCCGTTCGCCAGCGGCTCGGACGTCGGCTGTCCCAGTACCTGGTCGCTGTGCAAGCCGTTCAGGAGGAGCTGCACCGCCTTGCGGCCCTCGCCGACCACCGCCTGGGCGGTGTAGATCAGCTGCTCGAGCGCGACCTGGGCCTCACGCTCGGTCATGCCGGCCGGGCGGTCGTGGACGTCGCCGGTGAGGTCGATGGTGATCAGATCGGTCCCGTCGTACGACGCTGCAGCCACGCCGGCAGCCTCGGGCCAGCCGCTGCGGTAGTCGGGGTCGACCGGCGCTTCGTCGACCGCGTGGGTGACCGCGGCGACGAGTGGGTCGGCAGCGGCAGAGCGGATCCACTCGCGGTAGACCCCGAGCCCGCGGGCGGTCTCTCCGATCCAGTAGACCGGCAGCGTCTCTTCCGTCCCGGGCGGGGCTGACCTGTCGGCGGTCTCCGAGGATTCGGGCGACGAGGCCTCGTCCGCCGCGGTGACGCTCGGCAGGTCAGCGAACTCAGGGTCGTTGTCCGTGGACGGGTCGTCGTTGCCGAGCACGACCACCGCCGTGATCACAGCCGCAATGGCTGCGGCGGCGCCGAACGCGCTGAGGAACCAGGTACGGGTGGTGACCCTCGGGGACTCCTGAGCACTCACACTGGTTGAACGCGCTGCCTCCACCCACGGTTCACATGTCACTCGAGCGGGCGGACGAACAGGTCGACTGCCGCGCCCGCCGTCGACCCGCCGACCCCGGCGCCTCGCAAGAAACCCGAGCCCACGACAGAACCCCGCCGTCCCGCCCTGCGTAAAGGAGGATGACACCCGAGGGGAGAACTGATGCCGAAGCGCAGCGACCAGGACTTCGACGAGTTCGCGACCGTGGCCTGGCCGCGGCTGCGACGGATCGGCTACCTGGTCACCGGTGACACCCACCTCGCCGAGGATCTCGCGCAGACCGCGCTGGTGCGGACCTACGCGTCGTGGCGCCGCGTCCGGAAGGGCGATGCGTCGGCGTACGCGCGCCGCGTCCTGATCAACCTCAACATCGACCGGCTGCGCCGCAACCGGCTGACCGAGGTGAGCGGCGATGTCCTCAAGACGATCGCGGTCGCCGGCGGCGAGGCCGCGACGGACGACCGCGACCACATCGTGCGGTTGCTGTCGGGCCTCACCGAGCGCGAGCGCCGGGTCGTGGTGCTGCGGCACTACTGCGACCTGAGCGAGGCCGACGTGGCCCACGAGCTCGGCATCGCGGCGGGCACGGTGAAGAGCACGCTCTCGCGGGCGCTCGGGAAGCTGCGGGTGTCGATCCGGAACGAGACCGAACAGGCAGAGACCGAAGAGGCAAGGGGAGCGGTGTGAGCATCATGGACATCGAGCAGCTCGAGCGGGCACTTGCGGGGGACGGCGCCGACGCAGGGCGTCCCGACCTGACCACGATCCGTCGCGACGGCACCAGGCAGCGCCGCGTTCGTACGGCGACCGCGGGCGGTGTGGCCGCCCTCGCCCTCGTCGCGGTGGCGGGCGTGAGCGTCGTGGTCGCCGACGGCCCCGACGGCGGCCGCGGTCGCGACTCGGCCGTTGCCGACGACCCGCCGCCGACCCCCAAGAAGCTCTCGCCGCTGGCGCAGCGGGCTCTGGACGAGGTTCCCGGTGCCGTGCAGGTGTCCGACTGGCAGGTCGTCCTGCCGGGGCCCGGGCCCACCAATCTCCCCGGGCCGAACGAGACGCCACTGCGACCGGTCGCGCTTCCCGGGCACGAGTACACCGGGGTCACGAGCTTCGGCGAGGGCGACTTCCCGGCCTGGCTGCTCGACGGCACCGAGAGCGCGGAGCAGGCTGCGGGAGACGAGAACGGCCACGCGGTCGGCAGCACCGACATCACCGGGATCCTCGTCGACCAGGGACCGACGTACCTCGGGTGCACCGCGACCCCGCACCACGGCGAGTCGTTCCCGGGTGCCGACTGCTGGCCCGGCATCTTCTACCGCGCCGGTGAGCGCTGGGTGCGCGCCTTCGGCCTCGGGACCGACCGGTTCCTGACGCCGGACGCGCCGATGGAGGTGTTCCTCGATGAGGACTACTCGAGCGGGAGCGAGCACACCTCCGCTGTCGCCGGACTCGACGGCACCGATGTGGCCCGCGTCGAGTTCGTGGCCACCGACGGCACGGTGGTCGAGGGCACCGTCGACTCCGGAGGGGTCGCGCCCGGTGACTCTCTGTTCTTCGCGAGTGTGCCCGGAGAGCTCGCGAAGGTCGTGGCGTACGACGCGCGGGGCCACGTCATCGAGGACCACCCGCTGAAGGACTGCGACACCCCCGAGGAGTGCGAGGTGCGCTGACGGCCGTCAGCCTGCGTCAGCGCAGCACGATCCACATGCCGACGACGCCGGGCAGGACGCCCGCCAGCAGCCATGGCGACAGCCACGGCCGTCGGTTGATGGCCAGCAGCGAGGCGACGGAGAGGACCCCGAACGCTGCGGCGAGCACGTTCAGCCCGATCTGCGCGTCGAGCCGGTCGTCGTCGATGGCAGCGGCGGCGATCACCAGGCCGACCGCGAGGTGGATCAGCGTCGTGAACACCAGCGCCGAGAGGACCCGCCGCTGCACGCGCTCGAGGCGGGCGACCGCCTCGGGGTCGGCGCTCCGCCGCGGCTGGTTGGGATCCATGAGGTGCTTGCGGCGGGGACCCTCGGTGGACGACTCACTCACGGGTCAACCAGCTTCGTTCGCTCGCACTCGGCCTCAATTCGCCGACCGCGGTCGTCTGCTGCGCCGAGGCGGCCTCGTGACTCACTCACGGGTCAACCAGCTTCGTTCGCTCGCACTCGGCCTCAATTCGCCGACCGCGGTCGTCTGCTGCGCCGAGGCGGCCTCGTGACTCACTCACGGGCGCACGATATCCAGTGGCACGCGGCGCCGTACCACCGCATGCTGAGTGGCATGGACATCACACCGTTCGGCCCCGACGACGCGGCCGACGTCGCCGCGTGGGCCGACCTCGCCAACGCCGTCTCCCGCCAGGACGCACCCTGGGAGCTCCCCGCCACGCCGACGCGGGTCGAGGGCCGGTTCCGGCACGGTTGGGACGGCGAGCCGGCGGCGCCGTACCTCGCCCGTATCGACGGCGAGGTCGTCGGCTGCGGCGCCATCTCGATCAGCGACTACGACAACCTGCACCTCGCGTGGGTCGGCGTCGCGGTCCACCCCGACCACCGCCGGCACGGCTACGGGTCGCGGATCCTGGCCCACCTCGAGGAGGAGGTACGACGCCGCGGCCGCACCAGCGTCGGCATCGACGGCTGGGACAACGACGCGACCGTCGGCTTCGCCGGCCGGCACGGCTACGAGCGCAAGCACCAGGCGATCAACCGGCGGCAGTACGTCGCCGACGTCGACTGGACCACCCTCGACAAGCTGTACGACGCCGCGGTCCCCCTCGCCGCCGACTACGTCCTCGAGCGGCGGATCCCCCCGACCCCCGAGGACCAGCTCGACGAGCTGGCCGAGATGGCCGCCTCGATCAACGACGCCCCGACCGACGACCTCGACATCGAGGACGAGGTCTTCAACGCCGAGCGGATGCGTGCCTACGAGACGGCCACCGCCGGCCGAGGGGAGCGCCTCTACCGCGTGGTCGCCCGGCACACCGGCAGCGGCGAGCTCGCCGGCCAGACCTGTGTCGCCGTGGAGCAGGAGGCGCCCGAGATCGCCCACCAGCACGACACCTCCGTGGTCGGCAGCCACCGCGGCCACCGGCTCGGCCTGCTGCTGAAGACGGACATGCTGCGCTGGCTGGGTGAGGTGGAGCCGCAGATCGTCGAGATCGACACCTGGAACGCCGAGTCCAACGACCACATGATCGGCGTCAACGAGGCTCTGGGCTACCGGATCATGGGCCGGGAGCTGGCGTTCCAGAAGTCGCTGCCATGAGGCCCGCGGCGCCGTAGTCTGACCGCGTGACCGCCCAGAGCCGGCCGCCGCTGATGGCGCAGGAGGTGCGCTTCTGCCGCACCGACGACGGCGTGCGGCTGGCCTGGGCGCGCCACGGCACGGGGCCGCCGCTGCTGGTCGTCTCGTGCTGGCTCAGTCACCTCCAGCACGACTGGCAGAGTCCGGTGTGGCGGCACTTCCTCGACGACCTCGGCGACATCGCCACGGTGATCCGGTACGACGAGCGCGGGTTCGGCCTGTCGGAGTGGGACGTGGACGACTTCTCGCTCGACCGACGGCTGGCCGACCTGGAGGCGCTGGTCGAGGCCGCGGGGGTCGACCGGTTCGCCGTACTCGGGATGTCGGGCGGAGCGCCGGTCGCGCTGGCCTACGCGCATGCCCACCCGGAGCGCGTCAGCCGCCTGGTCCTGTACGGCGGAATGGCCGGCGGGGGACTCGCGCAGGAGGACACCGCCGCCGAGGAGGCCTTCCTGGCGATGATCCGGGCCGGGTGGGCACGGCCCGATCCGTTGTTCCGCAGGGTGTTCACGAACGCGTTCATCCCGGACGCCACGGAGGAGCAGATGGAGTGGATGGACGAGCTCCAGCGGACCTCCACCAACACCGACAACGCCGTGTGCAGCCGGGTCGCCCGCCACCAGGTCGACGTCGCCGGGCTGCTGCCCGGCATCGCCGCCCCGACGCTCGTGCTGCATGCCGAGGGCGACCGGGTCGCACCCGGGTGGGGGCCGCGGCTGGCGGCCGGGATCCCCGACGCGCGCCTGGTCATGCTCGACTCGCGCAACCACGTGCTGCTGGCGGACGAGCCGGCCTGGGACGCCTTCCGGGAGGAGGTCGCCGGCTTCCTGGCCGAGGGCCGTCCGTCCCCACCGATGACCAACCTCTCCGGCCGGGAGCGGGAGATCCTCCTGCTGGCCGCGGACGGTCTCGACAACGCAGAGATCGCCCAGCGGCTCACCCTGAGCGTGCGCACGGTCGAGCGGCACTTCCAGAACGTCTACCTCAAGCTCGGGCTGTCCGGGCGCACCGCCCGCGCCGCCGCGGTCGGGCGGGTCCTCGCCTGACCGCTACGCGTCGGCCGCCACGGAGGCCGTCGCGCTACGCGCTGGGTTACGCGCGTACGCCGATGCCCGCACCCGGTCGGAATTCCTGAGGTTCGTCACAGGCGGCGCGACGCCGTACCGACGAACGAAGGAGACCGCGATGTCCACCAAGGCAGTCATCAGCCTCAGCACCGGCCTGGAGGACCCGGAGCGCGTGACCGTGGCGTACCTGGTCGCGCTCGGCGCCGCCGAGCAGGGCCGGCCGACGCTCATGTTCCTCACCAAGGAGGCCGTCCGCCTCTCCCAGCCGGGGGTCGCGGTGGGGGTCGCGTGTGCCGGCTGCCCGCCGCTGCCGGAGCTGCTGGAGCGCTTCGTCGCCGCCGGCGGCAGCTACCTCGTCTGCCCGCTCTGCTTCAACGCCAAGGCGCTCGACCCCGAGAACCTGATCAAGGGCGCCGAGGTGGGCGGCACGATCCCGATGTGGCAGTGGATCGGCGACGAGGGCGCGACGACGTTCAGCTACTGACGGCTGCCTCCCGACTACCTCATACCGAGGTTGCGCGCGCCTGTCTCGCGAGCGACAGTGGCGGTGGACGATGTCGCGGCCGAGCCCGGCACCCCACCGTCCTCGCCACCACAGCTCCAACGGTCGGGAGGAACGCCATGAGTCACGTCGGTCCAGACGAGTTCCACGGGTTCGAGGACGACGGCTACCAACACGGGATGCACACGCTCGCGTGGGCGTCCCTGCTGCTGATCGTCGTGCTCGGGGTCGGGTTCGGCATCTTCGGGTTCATCTGGGCCCTCACCCACTGACCGACCCGGTTGCGGAGGGGAGCGCGCGTCAGTCGCGCGCGGTGAGCACGATCGGGTCGCCGTCGGTGATGGCGACCGTGTGCTCGACGTGCGCGCCGCGGGAGCCGTCGGCGCTGCGGATGGTCCAGCCGTCGGGGTCGAACCGGATCTCGTCGGTGGTGTGCAGGAACCACGGCTCGATCGCGATCACCAGGCCCGGGCGCAGCTTGATGCCGCGGCCCGGAACACCGTCGTTCGGCACGTGCGGGTCACCGTGCATCGTCCGGCCGACGCCGTGGCCGCCGAACTGGAGGTTGACCGCGAGGTCGGCCTCGTGCGCCACCGAGCCGATCGCGTGGGAGATGTCGCCGAGCTTGTTGCCGGCGCGGGCCTGGGCGATGCCGGCGTCGAGAGCCTGCTGGGTCAGGTCGATGAGCCGAAGGTCCTCCTCGCGCGGCGTACCGACCACCACGGAGAGCGCCGAGTCGGACACCCAGCCGTCGACGGACGCGGCGAAGTCGACGCTGAGCAGGTCACCGTCCTGCAGTGTGTAGTCGAACGGGAGGCCGTGGAGCACCGCGTCGTTGACCGAGGTGCACAGCACCTTGCCGAAGGGCCGAGCCCCGAACGACGGGTGGTAGTCGATGTAGCACGACTCCGCGCCGGCGTCCTTGATCATCCGGTGCGCCAGCTCGTCGAGCTCGAGGAGGTTGACCCCGACGGCGGCCTTGTCGGCCAGGGCGCTGATCACCGAGGCGACGAAGCGACCAGCCGGGCGCATCTGCTCGATCTGGTTGGGGGTGCGGAGCTCGATCACGGGTCAAGGGTACGGCGCCCCGCTCGCCGCCGTCAGCGCGGCCGCTCCCCGCGCAACCGGTCCCACACGTGGGTCGGGATCCGGTCGAGGATCGCGTCCATCATGTGCAGCTTCGCCTCGACCTCCTGCGGCGTGTGCTGCCCGGCGCGGATCATCACCATCGAGTCGCCGTCGAGGCGCCAGGCGATGTCGGGGTGGTGCCGCAGGACCTCCATGACGTCGGAGCGGAGGACGTCCTGGGCGAACTCGGGGGACGTCGACGTCACCGTGAAGTGCTGGTCGAAGGCCGGGTCGCCGATCGGGATGTCGCGACCCGTGACCGCGTTGAAGATCCGGCCGAGCGTCCCGGTCGGGCCGATGGACAGCGACGGCACGTGGGCGCCCAGGTTGAGAGCCACGACGGAGTAGACGTGCTCCTGGGTGCTGGTGGTCTCGCCGCTGCTGGAGGTCGTCGTGAAGTGGTAGTCGAACGCCACCATCGGCCGCTCGTCGTGCCGTCCGATCAGCACGTTGGTGGCCCTCCGGCCGCCGCCCCGACCGAAGGGCGCCCCCGTGAACCTGCTGACGAGCGAAGGGTCCTCGGCGCGGTACTCCCACTCCCGGTGGTGCGCGAACCCCGCCATCCCCTGGCGACGCTCGGCGGCACGCTTGTTGGCCTGGGCGACCGACCAGACCATCAGGGCGATGAGGCCGGCGAACAGAAGAGCGCCGAGCGCGAGGACGAGGACCAGGAGGACGGCGGACACGCGATCAGTATCGGCCATCGCGACGCCCGCGAAACGCGCCCCGGGACCGATCGCACCCGGCGTTCGGGTCGTGAATCGGCCGGATCTCCAACCCGCTTGCCGGGTAGGGCAGGTGCTGCGCGGGACGTGGAACGAGCGGGCCGCGCGGCCCCTGGCTAGCATCGGGGCCGCCGTGCGGGGCGGTCGGATCCCCGTGGGTGCCGAGGACGGCTACTGATACCAAGGGAGCTTCGTGGACATCGAGTCCTACCTGCTGACGGTCGTCGACGTCGTCGACGAGACACCCGAGGCGAGGTCGATCAGCTTCGCCGTACCCCCGGGCGCTGAGGAGCAGTTCCGCTACCGCCCCGGGCAGTTCCTGACGTTCGCGGTGCCGAGCGACCAGACCGGCATCGCCGCGCGCTGCTACTCGCTGTCGAGCAGCCCGCACGACGGTGGACCTCTCACCGTGACCATCAAGCGCACGACCGAGGGCTACGCATCGAACTGGATGTGCGCGACGCTGCAGCCCGGCGACAGGATCCGGGTGCTGCCGCCGAGCGGGATCTTCACGCCGTCCTCGCTCGACCACGACTTCCTGCTGTTCGCAGGCGGCAGCGGCATCACGCCGATCATGTCGATCACCCGCACCGCCCTGGCCGAGGGCACCGGTCGGATCGTGGTGCTCTACGCCAACCGCGACGAGCGATCGATCATCTTCAAGGACGAGCTCACCCGGCTCGCCGCCGAGAATCCCGCCCGGCTGCTCGTCGTGCACTGGCTCGAGTCGGTGCAGGGCCTCCCGTCCCAGGAGCAGGTCAAGGCGTTCGCCGACCAGTACCACGAGTTCGACGCGTTCGTGTGCGGCCCGCCGCCGTTCATGAAGATGACCAGCCTCGCCCTCCGCGAGCTCGACTTCCCGCGGGACCGGCGGCACCAGGAGAAGTTCGTGTCCCTCGGCGGCAACCCGTTCGGCGACATCGCGGACCTCGAGGAGGCCGAGAGCGAGATCGCCCTCTGGGAGTCCGAGGCAGAGGACGCAGCGACGTCGGTCTTCTCCAACGGACCGGCGAATCCCGGCCAGGACTAGGCGGGCGCGTAACCGACGCCGGCGCCGCCGCAAAGTGGTCGGGTCGATAGACGCACCTGCGGCCTTCGGTGGTAGCGTGGTCACGTTGAAGAGTTCCGTTCGCAAGAGCGGTCTCCTGTCGCCCACCAAGTCGGGCGGCGGTTCATCTTCGTTATTCCTTGCGGTCTGTCGTTCGCGGTCGGTTGTTGAGGTACGGCAGGTGGTTTCAGCCCCGCGACAGGCGAGTGCCTGCGCGACCGAACAAGGAGCAAATCAGTAATGGCTACTGGCGTAGTGAAGTGGTTCAACGACACCAAGGGCTTCGGCTTCATCGCCCAGGATGGTGGCGACGGCGACGTCTTCGTTCACCACACCGGCATCTCCGGCACCGGCTTCAAGTCGCTTGCCGAGGACCAGAAGGTCGAGTTCGACGTCACCCGCGGCCCGAAGGGCCTCCAGGCGGAGAACGTCCGCGCGATCTGATCAGGTCCTCAACGACCTGACCTGGTGATGGCGTCGGTCCCCAACCACTTCGGTGGCGGGGCCGGCGCCATCACTCATTTCAGGACGGGGTGAACCGGATCGGGAACCGCACCGGGCCGGTGTTGCCCGAGACCGGCAGCCACTCGCCGGCGCCGTCCGGTCGGGCGTCGGGCATCCGCGCGGCCAGCAGCGGCAGCGCGACCGACATGTCGGTGCGGGCGACGAAGTGGCCCAGGCAGTGGTGGACGCCGGCACCGAACCCCATGTGCATCGGGCGGGCCTCGGTGATGTCGAACGACGGGTCGGGCATCGCCGCCGGGTCGGTGCCCGCGGCGTGCGACAGCACCTGCACGATGCCGCCCGCGGGGATCTGCAGCCCGTTGACCTCGACGTCCTCGATCGCCTCGCGGGTGATCCAGGTGACCGTGGGGTTGACCCGCATCACCTCCTCGACGGCTGACGGGCCGAGGTCGGGACGCTCGCCGAGGAGACGCCACTGGTCGGGGTGGGCCAGCAGGGTCTGCAGCGCGAGGCCGAGCTGGTTGCGGGTCGTCTCCATGCCGGCGAACGCGAGGAAGACCAGCGCCACCCCGAGCTCGTGTCGGGTCAGGGCGGCGTCCTGCTCCTGGGCGTGGAGGAGCGTCGTGACCAGGTCGTCGCGCGGGTGGGCCTGGCGGTCGGCGATCACCTCGTCGACGTACTCGTGCAGGCCGGCGAGCGCCGCCTCGATCCTGGGCAGGTCCTGGGCGACGTTGATGCCGAAGCTCTTGCCGAGGTCGTCGGCCCAGTGCGCCACCTGCGGCCAGTTGTCCTCGGGCAGGCCGAGCAGGATGCAGATGATGCGGGCGGCGTACGGCTCGGCGAACTCCGTGACGAACTCGACCTCGCCGCGCGGCGCGAACTCGTCGATCAGCTCGTGCGCGAGCTTCTGGAAGGTCGGCGACATCGCGGCGATGGTCTTGTTGCGGAACGCCGGGTTGAGCAGCTTGCGCAGGCGGAGGTGGTCGTCGCCCTCGAGGCTGAGCAGCGTCTCGGCCCACCAGTCGGAGAACATCCCCGAGTGGATGCCGTTCTGCGCGGGCCAGCGGGCGTTGCCCTGGCGGAACCGGCGGTCCTTGAGCACCGCCTGCCCCTCGTCGTACCGGAGCACCGCCCAGCCCCAGTTGGTCGCGGCGTACCAGTCGTCGGCGCGGGCGGCGTGGACCGGCGGGGAGGTGACGTCGAAGGCGGGGTCGGAGAGGTCGAAGCGGGCCGTCATGCGGGGAGGGTACGCCGCCCGCGGCCGCCGTTGCCGGAACGTTCCGCCGGTTGGTGGGCCTACCAGCCCCGCTCGCGCCACTCGGCGAGGTGTGGCCGCTCGGCGCCGAGCGTGGAGTCGTTGCCGTGGCCGGGGTAGAACCACGTGTCGTCGGGGAGCCGGTCGAAGATCTTGGTCTCGACGTCGTCGATGAGCGTGGCGAAGGCATCGGCGTCGCCGAACGTCGCGCCGACACCGCCGGGGAAGAGGGAGTCGCCGGTGAAGAGGTGGTGGGTGCCGCCGGAGGCGGTGTCGTCGTACAGCAGGCAGATCGAGCCGGGCGTGTGACCGGTGATCCGGATGACCTCGAGCGTGCAGTCGCCGACC
This sequence comes from uncultured Actinomycetota bacterium, assembly GCA_963830735.1. Classification (GTDB taxonomy): domain Bacteria; phylum Actinomycetota; class Actinomycetes; order Propionibacteriales; family Nocardioidaceae; genus Nocardioides. The sequence goes on along the minus strand of CAWHNG010000002.1, from coordinate 1,525,445 downwards.
GCGATCCGGTCGCCGTCGCCCACCCGACGGGTGAGATCGACGCCGGTCTGCTCGGTGATCGCGTCGGCGTCCGGCTCGCCGGCGACCAGCTCCGTCGGGTCGGTCGCGGCGACTACCCCGGCGAGCGCGCGGTGGTGGTCCCAGTGCTGGTGGGTGGTGACGACGGCCGTCAGGCCGGCGTCGCCGATGAGCGGCAGCAGCGTGTCCGGCTCGGCCGCAGCGTCGACCAGGACCTGGTCGCCGGTGCGACGGCAGCGCAGGAGGTAGGCGTTGTTGGACGTCTGCTCGTCCACGGCCACCTTGGTGATCGTGAGCGCGTCGAGCTCGCGGGTGTCGGCCGGCCCGCCGGGCCGTACGTCTCCGGTGTAGGTCATCGTCCCTCCAGGTCGGGTAGTGCTCCGGTGGTGCTGGACAAGGCGTCGCCGGGGTCGCGCCCGGTCGCCCACCAGGCGAGCGCGGCGACCGGGCCGCTGACGGTAGGGGTGCCGGTGTGAGGACCGGTGTCGGGGTCCCCGAAGCGGAAGGTCCGGCCGACGTCGGTGGCCTCGGCCGCGAACGGCACGCCGTCGTGGCGGTCGGCGTCCCGCCCGAGGAAGGCGACCGCAGTCTCCGTCGGCCAGTCCGACCATGAGTAGCCGGCCAGGAGGTCGGCGTGGTGGATCTCGACCTCGCGCAACCGGAGCGTCGGGACCGCGGCCGCCTCCATCACGATCCCGCCGGGCGTGCGCTCGAAGGTGGCCCCGGGGGGTGCGGGGGAGCGGACCAGGTCGGCGAGGGCCGCCGCCAGGTCGGCAGCGCCGGTCTGCAGCCGTTCGCGCACCGTCGCCGGCGGCTCGGCGGAGAGGGCCTCGATGTCGGCGTCCCGGGTCTCGTCGGAGAGGTACATCGTGACCGGCTCGCCCCCGAGCACGCCGCGTACGGCGCCCGCGAGCCCCTCGGCGTTCAGGGCGAGGTGCGCGATCACGTGGGCCCGGCTCCAGCCTGCGCAGACGCTCGGCGCACCCCACTCGTCGTCCGGCAGGGAGTCGACCGTGGCGAGCAGTCGTTCGGTCGCGGTCGCGACGGGGGAGGTCACTCCCTCATCATGCCGAACCCGACAACGTGACCCAGCGCCGTGACCCCGTCGAAATGCCGTTGTCGGTGGCGCGTGAGACTCTGGTCCGACGGTGTGGCGACTTGCGCCACGCCGTACTATGACGAACAGTTGTTCGAACGACATCGAGCCCATCGAAGGACCCCAGTGGCGGACCAGCTCATCATCCGTGGCGCGCGGGAGCACAACCTCAAGGACGTCTCCCTCGACCTGCCGCGGGACTCCCTCATCGTGTTCACGGGCCTGTCCGGGTCCGGAAAGTCGAGCCTCGCGTTCGACACGATCTTCGCCGAGGGTCAGCGGCGCTACGTCGAGTCGCTGTCGGCGTACGCCCGTCAGTTCCTCGGGCAGATGGACAAGCCCGACGTCGACTTCATCGAGGGCCTCTCGCCTGCGGTGTCGATCGACCAGAAGTCGACGTCGAAGAACCCGCGCTCGACGGTCGGCACGATCACCGAGGTCTACGACTACCTCCGCCTCCTCTACGCCCGCGCCGGCCGGCCGCACTGCCCGACCTGTGGTGCGCCGATCGAGCGGCAGACGCCGCAGCAGATCGTCGACCGTGTCCTCACGCTCGAGGAGGGCCAGCGGTTCCAGGTCCTGGCCCCGGTCGTCCGCGGCCGCAAGGGGGAGTACGTCGAGCTGTTCCGCCAGCTCCAGGCGCAGGGTTTCTCGCGTGCCCGCGTCGACGGAGTGACCCACTCGCTCGACGACCCACCGACCCTCGACAAGAAGCTCAAGCACACGATCGAGGTCGTCGTCGACCGGCTGGCGGTCAAGGCGTCGGCCAAGCGCCGGCTGACCGACTCGGTCGAGACCGCGCTCGGCCTCGCCGGCGGGCTGGTGCTGCTCGACTTCGTCGACCTGCCGGACAAGGACCCCGGCCGCGAGCTCCGGTTCAGCGAGAAGATGGCGTGCCCCAACGAGCACACCATCGACACCGACGACCTCGAGCCGCGCTCGTTCTCCTTCAACTCTCCCTTCGGTGCGTGCCCCGCCTGCACCGGCCTCGGCACCCGGATGGAGGTCGACCCCGAGCTCGTCGTGCCCGACGAGACGGCGACCCTCGCCGAAGGGGCGCTGCAGCCGTGGAGCCACGCCCACATCGCCGACTACTTCGGCAAGCTGCTGATCGCTCTCGGCGAGGAGCTCGGCTTCGACGTCGACACACCCTGGCAGGAGCTCCCGGCGAAGGCGCAGAAGGCGATCCTCGAGGGCCACCCCACCAAGGTCCACGTCGTCACCCGCAACCGCTACGGCCGGGAGCGGTCCTACTACGCCGAGTTCGAGGGCGTCCGAAAGTACGTCGAGCGCCGCCACCGCGAGGCCGAGTCCGACACCAGCCGGGAGCGGTTCGAGGGCTTCATGCGCGAGGTGCCGTGCCCGACCTGCCGGGGGAGCCGGCTCAAGCCGGTGTCGATGTCGGTCACGCTCGGGCCGAAGGACGCCGGCGCGCTCAACATCGCCGAGCTCTGCGCGCTGCCGATCAACGAGACCGCCGACTACCTCAAGGCGCTCGAGCTGTCCGCGCGCGAGCGGCAGATCGCCGAGCGGGTGCTCAAGGAGATCCAGGAGCGGCTCCGGTTCCTGCTCGACGTGGGCCTCGACTACCTCTCGCTCGACCGTCCCTCGGGATCCCTGTCCGGCGGCGAGGCGCAGCGGATCCGGCTCGCGACCCAGATCGGAGCCGGCCTCGTCGGTGTGCTCTACGTCCTCGACGAGCCGTCGATCGGTCTCCACCAGCGCGACAACCACCGGCTGATCGAGACCCTGCTCCGGCTCAAGGACCTCGGCAACACCCTGATCGTCGTCGAGCACGACGAGGACACGATCAAGGTCGCCGACTGGGTCGTCGACATCGGGCCGGCCGCCGGAGAGCACGGCGGCCAGGTCGTGCACAGCGGGACGGTCGCCGACCTGCTGGCGCACCCCGACTCGATGACCGGGCAGTACCTCTCCGGACGCCGCGAGATCCCGGTCCCCGCCGTGCGCCGCCCGCGCACCGTCGGTCGCGACCTCAAGGTGATCGGGGCGAAGGAGCACAACCTCCGCGAGATCGACGTGAGCTTCCCGCTCGGGATGTTCGTCGCCGTCACCGGCGTCTCCGGGTCCGGCAAGTCGACCCTGGTCAACGACATCCTCTACACCTCGCTGGCCAAGCAGATCTACAACGCCCGCGCCATCCCCGGGCGCCACCAGAAGATCACCGGCCTCGAGCACGTCGACAAGGTGATCCACGTCGACCAGTCGCCGATCGGCCGCACTCCGCGGTCCAACCCGGCCACGTACACCGGTGTCTTCGACCACGTCCGCAAGCTGTTCGCGCAGACGCCCGAGGCCAAGATGCGCGGCTACCAGCAGGGGCGCTTCTCGTTCAACGTCAAGGGCGGTCGCTGCGAGGCGTGCGCCGGCGACGGCACGATCAAGATCGAGATGAACTTCCTGCCCGACGTCTACGTCCCGTGCGAGGTCTGCCACGGCGCGCGCTACAACCGCGAGACGCTCGAGGTCCACTACAAGGGCAAGACCATCGCCGAGGTCCTCGACATGCCGATCGAGGAGGCTGCCGACTTCTTCGCGGCGGTGCCGGCGATCGCGCGGCACATGACGACCCTGTGCGAGGTGGGCCTGGGCTACGTCCGGCTCGGCCAGCCGGCGACGACGCTCTCCGGCGGCGAGGCGCAGCGGGTCAAGCTCGCCGCGGAGCTGCAGAAGCGGTCCACCGGTCGCACGGTCTACGTCCTCGACGAGCCGACCACCGGGCTCCACTTCGAGGACATCCGCAAGCTGCTCGGCGTGCTCTCCTCGCTGGTCGACAAGGGCAACTCGGTGCTGGTGATCGAGCACAACCTCGATGTCATCAAGACCGCCGACTGGATCGTCGACATGGGACCCGAGGGCGGCTCCCGGGGAGGGATCGTCGTCGCCGAGGGCACGCCCGAGGACGTGGCGGCGGTGCCCGGCAGCTACACCGGCCAGTTCCTCAGGCCGCTGCTCGACGGACGCGAGGCGACCCAGCCGAAGCGCAAGCGAACGGCCGCGGCTGCCGGCCCGACGACGCCGCGGAAGACGACCAAGGCGCGTCGCAGGGCCGCCGGCTGAGCCCGGCGCGTTGCGGAGCCCCCCGTGGGCCGGCCCGTACTCTGCTTGATATGTCAACGACAAGCAGCGGCGGTCCCCGCGCCAGTCGGCGGATCGTGTTCCACGGCCTCGGTGCGCTCGGCGTGGCGGCCGCCCTGGCCGGCTGCGGCGGCGGCGGGGACGACGGCAGTGACGGGACCCCTGAGCTGGAGGCGGGCGCCGTACTCGCGAAGACGGGGGAGGTTCCCGTCGGTGGGGGCATCGTCCTGAGCGAGGAGAAGGTCGTGCTCACCCAGCCCAGCGAGGGCGAGTTCAAGGCGTTCACCGCGGTCTGCACCCACCAGCAGCTCACCGTCACCTCGGTCGAGGACGGCGTCGTCCACTGCGCCAACCACGGCAGCGCGTACGACGCCGCGACCGGCGAGGTGACCAAGGGGCCCGCCCCGGACGCCCTGGCCGGCATCGACATCACCGTCGAGGGCGACGAGATCGTCGTCGCCTGAATGTGCGGCAGTGACATCATTGCTGCAAGACGACGGCGATCACCATCCGCAAGCTCCCGGAGAGCGCGAAGCAGCGTCTGCGGATGCGCGCGGCTGCCCACGGTCGCTCGATGGAGGCGGAGGCACGGACCATCCTGCTGGATGCTCTCGAGCAGTCGCAGCGTGTCGACCTGTCGTGGATCGAGCAGCTGATCGCTGTCGGTGACGAGGTGGGTGGCGTCGATCTCGACCTGCCCGACGACGAGCCCGCAACGGCAGCCGACCTCGCCGAGTCGTGATCGTCCTCGACACCAACGTCATCTCGGAGGTCATGCGCGGGCCTCGAAGGCTTCACCGGGCTCGGGATCGACGTCGTCGACCCGTGGCAGCGGCCGGACGCCTCCGGCTGAGGCGTCGGCGCCGCTCCGTAGGGTTGGAGCGTGCCCGACCCCCTCTCCTACCGTCCGAAGCCGGGCGAGATCCCGACCGAGCCGGGGGTCTACCGCTTCCGCGACAGGAACCGGCGGGTCGTCTACGTCGGCAAGGCGAAGAACCTGAGGGCGCGGCTGTCGTCGTACTTCCAGGACATCGCCGGCCTGCACCCGCGCACGGCCACGATGGTGACCACCGCGGCGTCGGTCGAGTGGACGGTCGTGAAGACCGAGGTCGAGGCGCTGCAGCTGGAGTACTCCTGGATCAAGGAGTTCGACCCGCGGTTCAACGTGAAGTACCGCGACGACAAGTCCTACCCCTGGCTGGCCGTGACCGTCGGCGAGGAGTTCCCGCGGGTGATGGTCGGCCGCGGCGCCAAACGGCGCGGCACCCGCTATTTCGGGCCCTACAGCCACGCGTGGGCGATCCGGGAGACCGTCGACATCCTGCTCCGCGTCTTCCCGATGCGCTCGTGCAGCAACGGCGTCTTCAAGCGCAGCCAGCAGATCGGTCGCCCCTGCCTGCTCGGCTACATCGACAAGTGCGCCGCCCCCTGCGTCGGCAACGTGTCGGCCGAGGAGCACCGCGCGATCGTCGACGACTTCTGCGAGTTCATGGCCGGGCGCACCCGCCCGTTCGTGCGCCGCATCGAGAAGGAGATGTACGCCGCCAGCGACGCGCTCGACTTCGAGCGGGCCGCCCGGCTCCGCGACGACCTGGCCGCGATGGAGAAGGCGCTCGAGAAGCAGGCCGTCGTGCTCGGCGACGGCGCGGACGCCGACGTGATCGCGCTCGCCGAGGACCCGCTCGAGGTCGCGGTCCAGATCTTCTACGTCCGCGGCGGCCGGATCCGCGGCCAGCGCGGCTGGGTGGCCGACCGCACCGACGGGAGCGACACCGCCGACCTGGTGGAGGGATTCCTCCTCCAGCTGTACGCCGGCATCCAGCCGGAGGAGGCCGGTGACGCCGTGCCGCGCGAGATCCTGGTGCCGGCGCTGCCTCCCGACCTGGAGATCTTCGAGGAGCTGCTCTCGGAGCGGCGCGGGTCGCGCGTGACGATCCGGGTGCCGCAGCGGGGCGACAAGAAGACGCTCCAGGAGACGGTGGCGCGCAACGCGACCCAGTCCCTGGCCCTGCACAAGACGAAGCGGGCCAGCGACCTCACGACCCGCAACCGGGCGCTCGCCGAGATCGCCGAGGCGCTCGACCTCGACGAGGCGCCGCTGCGGATCGAGTGCTACGACGTGTCCAACCTCCAGGGCACCGAGGTGGTCGCGTCGATGGTGGTGTTCGAGGACGGCCTGGCGCGGAAGTCGGAGTACCGCCGCTTCGTGATCAAGACCGTCGGCGGCCAGGACGGTGCCAATGACGTCGCCTCGATGCACGAGGTGATCACCCGCCGGTTCCGGCGGCTCCTCGATGAACAGGCCAGCTCGGAGACCCGGGTCGGCGAGGACGGCCCGATGCTGGTCGACCCCGACACGGGTCGACCGCGGAAGTTCGCCTACGCGCCCGGGCTGGTGGTGGTCGACGGCGGTCCGCCGCAGGTGGCCGCGGCGCAGCGGGCGCTCGACGAGCTCGGCATCGACGACATCCCGGTCTGCGGCCTGGCCAAGCGGCTGGAGGAGGTCTGGGTGCCGAGCGAGGAGGACCCGGTCATCCTGCCGCGGAGCTCCGAGGGGCTCTACCTCCTGCAGCGCGTGCGCGACGAGGCCCACCGGTTCGCGATCACCCACCACCGCTCGCGGCGGTCGAAGTCGATGGTGGAGAGCATGCTGGACGACGTACCCGGGCTGGGGGAGGTGCGCCGCAAGACCCTGTTGCGGCACTTCGGCTCCCTGCGCAAGCTGCGGGCTGCGAGCGTCGATGAGATCGCCGAGGTCCCCGGCATCGGGCCGCGGACCGCGACCGCGATCAAGGGCGCGGTCGCGGCCGACGACGCGAAGCGGAAGACTGCCCCCGTGCACAGCGTCAACACCGCGACCGGGGAGATCCAGGAATGACCGAGGAGCAGGCCAAGCCCCCGCCGGGTGAGCTGGTGGTGGTGACGGGGATGACCGGCGCCGGACGGAGCACCGCGGCGAAGGAGCTCGAGGACCTCGGCTTCTACGTCGTCGACAACCTGCCGCCGAGCCTGCTGCCCGACGCCGTGCTTCTGGTCGACGAGAGCCTCGGCCGTGCCCAGCGGATGGCGGTGGTCGTCGACGTCCGCTCGGGCTCCTTCTTCCACGGTCTGCAGAGCATGCTCGCCCAGGGCACGACCGGGCGCGACACGACGCTGGTGTTCCTCGACGCGTCCGACGAGGTGCTCGTCCGCCGCCAGGAGGCGGCGCGCCGCCCCCACCCGCTGCAGGAGGGCGGCCGGCTGCTCGACGGCCTCCATCGCGAGCGTGTCGTCCTCGCCGACCTGCGCAGCGAGGCCGACCTGGTGATCGACACCAGCAACCTCAACGTCCACCAGCTCACCGACCGGATCGCCGAGTCGTTCGGAACGCCCGAGACCACCCGGCTGAAGGTGACGGTGATCAGCTTCGGGTTCAAGTACGGCATCCCCGTCGACGCCGACTACGTCGCCGACATGCGGTTCCTGCCCAACCCGCACTGGATCCCCGAGCTCCGCGCCCACACCGGTCGCGACGGAGACGTCGCCGACTACGTCCTCAGCCGGCCAGGTGCGATGGAGTTCCTCGACGCCTTCGTCGCGCTGCTCACCAGCGTCACCCAGGGCTACCTGCGGGAGGGCAAGCGGTTCATGCGGGTCGCGATCGGGTGCACAGGTGGCAAGCACCGCAGCGTCGCGATGAGCGAGGAGATCGCCCGCCGCCTCGGCGAGCAGGGGTACGCCGCCCGCGCCCTCCACCGCGACCTGGGGCGCGAATGAGCCCGGTGGCCGACCGGGCCCAGTCGGTCGTCGCGCTGGGCGGTGGCCACGGCCTGCACGCCTCGCTGACCGCCCTCCGACTGCTCGTCGACGACCTGACCGTCGACGACCTCACCGCCGTGGTCACCGTCGCCGACAACGGCGGGTCCTCCGGCCGGCTGCGCGGACAGTTCGGCGTGCTCCCGCCCGGTGACCTGCGGATGGCGCTGGCCGCGCTCTGCGGCGACGACCAGTGGGGCGACACCTGGGCCCGGGTCCTCCAGCACCGGTTCGCCGGCGACGGCGACATGCGCGGACACGTGGTCGGCAACCTGCTGATCGTGGGCCTCTGGGAGCTCCTCGGCGACCACGTCGACGCGCTCGACTGGGTCGGGAGGCTGCTGGGCGCGAAGGGCCGGGTGCTGCCGATGGCGGTCACGCCGATGGACATCACGGCGGAGGTGCGCGGGATCGGGGCCGAGCCCGATGCGCTGACCACGGTGCGCGGGCAGGTCGAGGTGGCGACCACCGACGGGGTGATCACCTCGGTCGCGCTCGAGCCCGCGGACCCGGAGGTCAGCCCGGCCGTCCTCGACGCGATCGCGGGCGCGGACTGGGCGGTGCTCGGACCCGGGTCGTGGTTCACCTCGGTGATCCCGCACCTCCTCGTGCCCGCGCTCCGGGAGGCCCTCGTCACCACGCAGGCCGGGCTGATCGTCGTACTCAACCTGGGTGAGCAGGCGGGGGAGACCCACGGCTTCGGTCCCGCCGACCACCTCGCGGTGCTCGCCGAGCACGCGCCCGACCTGCAGGTGCACACCGTGCTCGCCGACCGGGAGAGCGTCGGTGCCGATCTCGACGAGCTGCGCGAGCTGGTGTCGGCGATGGGCGCGCGGCTGGTCGTCGACGACGTCGCACTCGGCGACGGCACGCCGCGGCACGATCCCGTCCGGCTCGCGGCGGCGTACGCACGGGTGATGGCGGCCTCGGACCTTCGTTGACCCGCGTGGCAGGATCAGCCCATGGCGATGACGGCTCAGGTCAAGGCGGAACTGGCCAATACTCCGGTCACCAAGGCGTGCTGCCGCAAGGCAGAGGTCGCCTCGACCCTGAGGTTCGCCGGCGGCCTGCACATCGTCAGCGGCAAGATCGTGGTGGAGGCCGAGCTCGACACGGGTGCCGCGGCCCGGCGGCTCCGCAAGGACATCGCCGAGATGTACGGCCAGACCTCCGACGTCGTGATGGTCCAGGGCAACGGCATCCGCAAGGGCAGCCGCTACATCGTCCGGGTCGTCAAGGACGGTGAGGCGCTCGCGCGACAGACCGGCCTGCTCGACCAGCGCGGACGTCCCGTGCGCGGGCTCCCGCCGGCGGTCGTGTCCGGCGGCGCCTGTGACGCGGTCGCGGCCTGGCGGGGGGCGTTCCTCGCGCACGGCTCGTTGACCGAGCCCGGCCGGTCCTCGTCGATGGAGATCACCTGCCCGGGGTCCGAGGCGGCTCTGGCACTCGTCGGTGTCGCCCGTCGCCTCGGCATCCAGGCCAAGGCTCGCGAGGTGCGCGGTGTCGACCGCGTCGTCATCCGCGACGGCGACGCCATCGGACAGCTGCTGACCCGCCTCGGCGCCCACGAGTCGCTCATGGCCTGGGAGGAGCGCCGGATGCGGCGCGAGGTCCGGGCGACGGCCAACCGGCTCGCCAACTTCGACGACGCCAACCTGCGCCGGTCCGCGCGGGCCGCGGTGACCGCGGGCGCCCGGGTGGAGCGGGCGATGGAGATTCTCGGCGACGAGATCCCCGACCACCTCAAGATGGCCGGCGAGCTCCGCCTCCAGCACAAGCAGGCCTCGCTCGAGGAGCTCGGCCAGCTGCACGAGCCGGTGCTCACCAAGGACGCCATCGCCGGCCGGATCCGCCGGCTGCTGGCGATGGCCGACAAGCGTGCCGAGGAGATCGGCATCCCCGACACCGAGGCGTCTCTGACGCCGGAGATGTTGGCCGGCGAGGCCTGACCCCGCAGGGGCTTGCCTCGGGCCCGTCGCGGGCGCATCGTGGGAAGTCCAACGACGGTTCCCGTAGCGGAGGTCAGGATGCATGCCAAGGTGGGCGACCGGCTGGTCGTCGAGAGCAGGTCGGACGCACAGCACCGCCGCGAGGCGGAGGTCGTCGAGGTGCGGGGAGCCGACGGCGGTCCGCCGTACCTCGTCCGCTGGGAGGACGGTCACGAGGCCCTCACCTTCCCCGGAGCGGACGCCCACGTCGTACCCCGCGGCTGACCTGTTACCGGTCCACGGCCGTGCGGTTGTTACCCGGACGTACCACGGGACGAGGTCGGGCGAGCGGCCGTCGGGCGGTAGGGTCAGGGCGCTGACAGACAGTCCCGATTCGACTCGCAGGAGATCCAGTAGTGACCGTTCGCGTAGGTATCAACGGCTTCGGCCGGATCGGCCGTAACTTCTTCCGCGCGGTTCGCGCCAGCGGTCTCGACATCGAGATCGTCGGTGTCAACGACCTGACGGACAACGCGACTCTTGCGCACCTGTTGAAGTTCGACTCGATCCTGGGTCGGCTCGATGCTGAGGTGACCTCCTCGGAGGACTCGATCACCGTGGGTGACCAGGTGATCCGGGCGTTCTCCGAGCGGGATCCGGCGAACCTGCCGTGGAAGGACCTCGATGTCGACATCGTGGTGGAGTCGACGGGCTTCTTCAACGACGGCATCAAGGCTCGTGCGCACGTGGACTCTGGTGGTGCGAAGAAGGTGATCATCACCGCTCCTGCGTCCAATGACGACGTGACGGTGGTGATGGGGGTCAACGAGGGGTCCTACGACCCCGAGACGCACACCGTGATCTCGAACGCCTCGTGCACGACGAACTGTCTGGCGCCGATGGCCAAGGCGCTCAACGACAGCATCGGGATCGTGCAGGGTCTGATGACCACGATCCACGCCTACACCGCTGACCAGAACCTGCAGGACAACATCCACAAGGATCCGCGTCGGGCGCGGGCGGCGGCGCTGAACATCGTGCCGACCTCGACCGGTGCGGCGAAGGCGATCGGGCTGGTGCTGCCGGAGCTGAAGGGCAAGCTGGACGGTTACGCGCTGCGGGTGCCGACGCCGACGGGTTCGTTGACCGATCTGACCTTCGAGGCGCCGCGGGAGACCTCGGTGGAGGAGGTCAACGCGGCGGTCAAGGCTGCTGCTGATGGTCGGATCCTGCGGTACTCGACCGACCCGATCGTGTCCTCGGACATCGTGACCGACTCGGCTTCGTGCATCTTCGACGCGCCGTTGACCAAGGTGATCGGCAACCAGGTCAAGGTCGCCGGCTGGTACGACAACGAGTGGGGCTACTCCAACCGCGTCGCCGACCTGGTCGCCTACGTCGGCAAGACCCTCTGACGCATGGGCAACACGCGTACGCCGTTGATGGCGGGCAACTGGAAGATGAACCTCAACCACCAGGAAGCGGTGGTGCTGGTCCAGAAGCTCGCCTGGACCCTGGCCGACAAGCGCCACGACTACGGCAAGGTCGAGGTCGCGGTGATCCCGCCGTTCACCGACATCCGGTCGGTGCAGACCCTGGTCGACGGCGACCGGCTCTCGGTCGAGTACGGCGCGCAGGACGTCTCCGTGCACGCGAGCGGCGCCTACACCGGCGAGATCTCGGCCGGCATGCTCGCCAAGCTCGGTTGCTCCTACGTCGTGGTCGGACACTCCGAGCGTCGCGAGTTCCACGGCGAGACCGACGAGATCGTGGCCAAGAAGGCGCAGGTCACCCTCGCAGCGGGCATGGTCCCGATCGTCTGCGTCGGGGAGGGCCTGGAGGTGCGCAAGGAAGGCGTCCAGGTGCCCCATTGCACCTCGCAGGTGGTCGCCTCCCTCGCCGGCCTCTCGGCGGAGCAGGTGGCCGGCCTGGTGATCGCCTACGAGCCGATCTGGGCGATCGGCACCGGCGAGGTGGCGACGCCTGACGATGCCCAGGAGGTCTGCGGCGCGATCCGCGGCCAGATCCGGGAGTCGTACGGCGACGCCGCGGCCGACGCCGTGCGGATCCAGTACGGCGGCTCGGTGAAGGCCGCCAACGTCGCCGGCATCATGGCGCAGGCCGACGTGGACGGATGCCTGGTGGGCGGTGCGAGCCTGGACGTCGACGAGTTCGGCGGCATCTGCCGCTACTACGACATGCCGGCGCTCTGAGGGCTGTCCGCAAGTGGAGCCTGATGCGGCGTCGTACCGCTGCTGACGTAGGATTCCCCCGTGTTGTCGACGCTTCTCACTGTCCTGCTCGTGGTCACGAGCATGCTGCTCATCATGCTGGTGTTGTTGCACAAGGGGCGCGGCGGCGGACTCTCGGACATGTTCGGTGGAGGGGTCTCCAGCTCGCTGGGCGGGTCTTCGGTTGCCGAGCGCAACCTGGACCGGTTCACGGTCGGGATCGGCGTGATCTGGTTCGCCTGTGTGATCGCCCTCGGCCTGTTGCTGGCTTACTAGTACGACCAACCAACCGGCCCGCGAGGGCCGGCACAGTGAGGAGAGTCCGTTGGCCGGAGGTGGCAACGCGATCCGTGGCAGCCGAGTGGGTGCCGGACCGATGGGTGAGGCCGAGCGTGGCGAGGCCGCGCCCCGGCAGGCGATCACCTACTTCTGCGCGCACGGGCACCGTTCCGTGATCGCCTTCTCGATCGAGGCGTCCGTCCCGGAGTCATGGGACTGCCCCAAGTGCGGACTCCCGGCGTCGATGGACGCCGAGAACCCCCCGCCGGCGCCGAAGATCGAGCCCTACAAGACGCATCTCGCCTACGTGAAGGAGCGGCGCTCCGACAAGGAGGCCGAGGTCATCCTCGACGAGGCGATCCAGCTCCTCCGCTCCCGCCGGAAGGCCGGCGAGATCATCTTCTGAGTCGACCCGGCTCGTCTCTGCACCTCAGAGACGTCGAGTCGGCTCATCTCTGCACGTTGAGACGGTCGAGTCGGCTCGTGTCAACACGCGCCGACTCGACCTCAGGCGGTCAGGCGGGCCGCAGCCCCAGCTTTGCGGCGAGCCTCGGCCGCTCCCTCGATCAGCATTCGCTCGGCGTTCTGGGTCGGCCCGAACAGGTTCTCCTTGACGAAGGGCCGGATCCACCAGTCGGCTCGGTCCTGGGCGGCCCTCCGGCGTGCCCGGTCGTGCGCCTGTTGCTCCGGGCTCGCGTGCCACTCGGCACCGTCGTACTCAGCCGCGAAGCGCAGTTCCTCGTTGGCGAGGTCGAGGCGTGCGAGGAAGTCGGCGCCGTCCCACACCTCCAACTGGGGGATCGGAGCGGGGAGGTTCACCTCGATCCATCGGAGCCGGAGCACGGATTCCGGCGGCGACTCGGCTCGGCCATCCGCGAGGGGGGCCATGACGCGGAGAACGGTCACCCAGCGCATCCGCCGGAAGCGCCCGACTCCGAAGGTCAGCTCTTCCTTCGTGAACGCTCCCAGGCGCAGCATCTGATCCAGCGCCGAGAGCGATCGCTCGGGCCAGCGGTTGCGGCCGAGGTCCCATGCAGTCCGGATCGGCGTCGTCACCCGCAGCCCGTTCAGCTCGACGATGTCGTCGGGGTTGAAGGTCCGTTCGCCGCTGTCAGCGAGCTCGTTGCGCAGCCGGCCACGACCGGCAGGCAGGAAGATCCTCACGGGCGAGAGCTCGAGGTGCTCGTTCGGGGCAAGCACCATCTCGGCGCCGTGGACCCATCCGGCATGACGATCGGTGACAACGGCGTCGGCCGGCACCATCAATCGCAGGCAGGCGCAGCGCAGGTCGAGGGAGTCGCCGATCTGCGTTGCGACGTAGACGCCCTTGATCGGGCGTCGGAGGAATCCTTCAGTGACCAGACGCTGGAGGTCGCGACTGGTGAGGCCCGCTTCGCGGAGTGCGGTCCGGTAGGTGAATGGCTGGTCGAGAGGGAGCGGGAACGACGGCGGCAGGAAGGCCTGCCCGTGGAGGGAATCGATGTTCATGCCGGCTGGACTGCCCGCCCGCCATCACGGTCTACACCTGGCGTCGCGGCGCCTGTGGACAGGAGCGTGAAACCAGTGTCGAGTCGGCGCGTCTAGACACGAGCCGACTCGACGTCGTACGCGCGCAGAGATGAGCCGACTCGACGTCGTACGCGCGCAGAGATGAGCCGACTCGACGTCGTACGCGCGCAGAGATGAGCCGACTCGACGTCGTACGCGCGCAGAGATGAGCCGACTCGACCTCAGAGGCGGGAGGCGGCGGGGGTGTCGAGGAACCAGACGGTCTCGTCGGTGCCGGCGACCCCGCGGGCCGGGGTCTCGTGGAGCGAGGCGCCGGGCACCGACCCCTCGGCGGCGAGTGCTCGGGCGACCGCGTCGGACTTCTCCTCCCCGGACACCAGGAACCACACCGTGCCGGACCGGTTGAGGGCCTCGAACGTCAGGGTGACCCGGTCCGGTGGCGGCTTGGGGGAGTCGAAGACCGCCGCGGTGACGCGGTCGGCGACGTCCAGGCCGGGATGGCCGGGGAAGAGCGAGGCGATGTGGCCGTCGGGCCCGACGCCGAGCATGAGTACGTCGAACTCGCCGGACCCCTCGGAGCGCAGGGCGTCGGCGTACGACGCCGCGGCCGACTCGGCGTCCGGCACCTGGTCTGAGGCCGGCACCTCGTGGACCCGCGTGGCCCCGACCTCGTCGAGGAACGTCTCCCGCGCCTGCCCGGCGTTGCGGTCGGGTGAGTCGGCGGGGACGAACCGCTCGTCGCCGAACCAGAAGTCGACGGCGCCCCAGTCGACGCCGGACGAGTCCGCGAGTCGGGCGATCTCGCGGTGGATCGCGCTGGCGATGGTGCCGCCGGTCAGTCCGATGTGGGGCACGCGACCGGCGGCCTGCGCGTCGGTGATCCGGTTGAGGAGCTCACCCGCCACGGCCGTCGCCAGCGCCGGAGCGTCGTCGTGGACCTCGATGCGTGGGGCGGGGCGAGCGGTCATCGCTGCCGGTGCTCGCGGTAGTAGCTGATCAGCGCCTGGGTCGAGGCGTCCTGCTTCTGCAGCGTCGCGTCATCCCCCTCCACGGCGGGCGTGATCTGCTGGGCGAGCTGCTTGCCGAGCTCGACGCCCCACTGGTCGAAGCTGTCGATGCCCCACACCACGCCCTGGACGAAGGTGATGTGCTCGTAGAGGGCGATCAGCTGGCCGAGCACCGACGGGGTGAGCGCGGGCGCCATGATCGACGTGGTCGGCCGGTTGCCGGAGAACACCCGAGCCGCGACGGTCTCCTCCGGTGCGCCCTCGGCGCGCACCTCCTCCGCGGTCTTGCCGAACGCCAACGCCCGGGTCTGGGCGAAGAAGTTGGCCAGGAACAGCTCGTGCACGTCGATGTCACCGTCGGTCAGCGGATAGGCCGGGTTGGCCACCGCGATGAAGTCCGCCGGGATCAGGCGCGTGCCCTGGTGGATCAGCTGGTAGAACGCGTGCTGGCCGTTGGTGCCGGGCTCACCCCAGAACACCTCGCCGGTCTCGGTCGTCACCGGCGACCCGTCCCAGCGCACGCCCTTGCCGTTGGACTCCATCGTGAGCTGCTGGAGGTACGCCGGGAACCGGTGCAGCGACTGGGCATAGGGCAGCACGGCGTGCGTGGCGGCGCCGAGGAAGTTGACGTACCAGACGTTGAGCATGCCCATGAGCAGCGGAACGTTGCGGCTCGCCTCTGCGGTGCGGAAGTGCTCGTCGATGGTGTGGAAGCCACCGAGGAACTCCTGGAACCGTTCCGGCCCGATCCCGACCACCAGCGCCGTGCCGATGGCCGAGTCGACCGAGTAGCGCCCGCCGACCCAGTCCCAGAAGCCGAAGGCGTTGGCCGGGTCGATGCCGAACTCGGCGACCTTGTCGAGTGCCGTGGACACGGCGACGAAGTGCCGGGCGACGGCCGACGTCGCGGCCTCGGCGCTGTCCTCGATCGCGCCGGCGGCACGGAGCTCCTCGAGCAGCCAGGTCCGGCACAGCCGCGCGTTGGTGAGCGTCTCCAGGGTGCCGAACGTCTTGCTCGCCACGATGAACAGCGTGGTCGCAGGGTCGAGCCCGGCCACCGTCTCGGCGGCGTCAGTGGGGTCGATGTTGCTGATGAACCGGCACTCGAGCCCCGCCTGGACGTAGGGCTTGAGGGCTTCGTAGGCCATCACCGGTCCGAGATCGGAGCCGCCGATCCCGACGTTGACGATGGTGCGGATGGGGAGGCCGGTGATGCCGGTCCACGCGCCGGAACGGACCTGCTCGGCGAAGGCGTACACCCTCTTGAGCACGTCGTGGACCTCGCTGACGATGTCCGCGCCCTCGACCTCGAGTACGGCGCCCGGGGGCTCGCGGAGCGCGGTGTGCAGCACGGCGCGGTCCTCGGTGACGTTGATGTGGTCCCCGTGGAACATCATCTCGCGGCGCTCGGGGAGTCCGACCTCGTCGGCGAGGTCCAACAGCGCCGAGAGCACCTGGTCGTCGACGAGGTTCTTGGACAGGTCGACGTGCAGGTCGCCCGAGGTGCGGGTCAGCCGCTCGACGCGGTCCGGGTCGGCTGTGAACCATGCCCGCAGGTTGGGCGTGAGCTTCTCGGCGAGCGTGGTGAGCCTCGCCCACGACGGCGTCGTGGTGGGATCGATCGGAGAGGTACGGACAGACGTGGTCATCCTCAGTCCTCGGCCTTGTCCATCTGCGCCTGGACGGAGTCGATGAGCTCGAGCCACGACGCCTTGAACTTGTCGACGCCCTCGGTCTCGAGCGTGACGAACACGTCGTCGAGGTCGACGCCGGCCGCGGCGACCTCGTCGAACAGCTGCTGCGCCTCCGCGGCCCGGCCGGTGACCTGGTCGCCGTCGACCACGCCGTGATCGGCGAAGGCCAGCAGCGTCTTCTCCGGCATCGTGTTGACGGTGCCGGCGACCACCAGGTCGGTGACGTAGAGCGTGTCGGAGTAGTCCGGGTTCTTCACCCCGGTCGACGCCCAGAGCGGCCGCTGCGCGTTGGCACCGGCGGCCCCGAGGGCCTGCCACCGCTCGGAGGCGATGACCTCCTCGAACGCCGCGAAGGCGAGGCGGGCGTTCGCCACGGCCGCCTTCCCGCGCAGGGCCAGCGCCTCGTCCGTGCCGATCTTGTTCAGCCGGGCGTCGATCTCGGTGTCGACGCGCGACACGAAGAACGACGCCACCGAGCGGATCGTCGACAGGTCGATCCCGGCCTCCCGGGCCTGCTCCAGACCGGTGACGTAGGCGTCCATGACGGCGCGGTAGCGCTCGGTCGAGAAGATCAGCGTCACGTTGACGCTGATGCCCGCGGCGATCGTGGCGGTGATGGCCGGCAGGCCCTCGAGGGTCGCCGGGATCTTGATCAGCGCGTTGGGACGGTCGACCGCTGACCAGAGGGCGCGAGCCGAGGCGATCGTGGCCTCGGTCTCGTTGGCCAGCGTCGGCTCGACCTCGATCGAGACCCGGCCGTCGTCCTTCGTCGAGTCCGCGACCGGACGCAGGATGTCGCACGCGTTTCGGACGTCCTCGGTGGTGAGCGCGAAGATCACCTCGTCCACCGACGCGCCCTCGGCGACCTGGCTGCGCACCTGGTCGTCGTACCGCTCGCCGTCGGAGATCGCCGCTGCGAAGATCGTCGGGTTGGTCGTCACCCCGACCACCGACTGCTCCTTGACGAGGTCGGCGAGGTTGCCGGTCTCGATCCGCTCGCGCGACAGGTCGTCGAGCCAGATCGAGACGCCGGCGTCGGACAGTGCCTTGAGACGATCACTCATGGCGTTGTCTCCTTCGTGAAGCGTTCGGGGGTCACTTCGCGGCAGCCTCGATGCTGTCCTTGGCAGCCTGGACGACGTGCTCGGGGGTGAAGCCGAACTCCCTGAACAGGCGAGCGCCGTCGGCGGACGCGCCGAAGTGCTCGATGCTCACCATCTGGCCGGCGTCGCCGACGTACTCGCGCCAACCCTGACGGATGCCGGCCTCGACGCTGACCCGCGCCTTGACCGTCGGAGGGATGACCTCGTCGCGGTAGGCCTGGGACTGCTGCTCGAACCACTCGATCGAGGGCATCGAGACGACCCGGGCGTTGATGCCCTCGGCGGCCAGCTGCTCCCGCGCCTTCACGGCGAGCTGGACCTCCGAGCCGGTGCCGATCAGGATCACGTCCGGCTGGGCACCGTCGGCGTCGAGGAGCACGTAGCCGCCCTTGCCGACGTTGTCGGTGCTGCCCCAGTGGAGCCCGGTCTCGGGGTCCTCGCCGCGCGGGAACGTCGGGACGTTCTGCCGCGACAGGATCAGGCCGGCCGGACGGTCCTTGTGCTTGAGGATCTGCAGCCAGGCGGCGGCGGTCTCGTTGGCGTCGGCAGGGCGAACGATGTCCAGGCCGGGGATGCCGCGCAGCGACCAGAGGTGCTCGATCGGCTGGTGGGTCGGGCCGTCCTCGCCGAGGCCGATCGAGTCGTGCGTCCAGACGTAGACGACGGGCGCCTGCATCAGTGCCGCGACGCGGACGGCGCCGCGCATGTAGTCGGAGAACATCAGGAACGTGCCGCCGAACACGCGGGTGCCGCCGTGGAGGGCGATGCCGTTCATGACCGCGCCCATGCCGTGCTCGCGGATGCCGAAGTGGAGGATGCGTCCCTCGTAGGGGTCGCCGGTCCACTCCTCGTCGGAGAGCTCGGCCGGGATGAACGACTTCGC
Source organism: uncultured Actinomycetota bacterium (assembly GCA_963830735.1). Classification (GTDB taxonomy): domain Bacteria; phylum Actinomycetota; class Actinomycetes; order Propionibacteriales; family Nocardioidaceae; genus Nocardioides. Next base: position 1,506,803 of record CAWHNG010000002.1, on the reverse strand, counting down.
GCCCTTGATGGTCGTGTTGTTGGAGCCGGCCAGGTCGGACGACCCGCCCCACAGCTCGGGCATCAGCGGTGCGAGCGCGTTGATCACCTTGCCCGACGCGGCCCGGGTCGCGACCCCCTTGGCGTCGGCGGGGAAGGTCGGCAGGGCGGCCTCGAGGCCCTCGGGGATGTCACGCTGCTTGAGCCGGTGCAGCAGCGCCGCCTGCTCGGTGTGCGCCGCGGCCCACGCGTCGTACTTGTGCTCCCACTCGGCGGCCCACTCCTTGCCCCGGCGGATGAGGTCGCGCGTGTGCTTGAGGACCGCGTCCGGCACCTCGAAGGTCTGGTCGGGATCGAAGCCCAGCACCTTCTTGGTCGCCGCGACCTCGGCCTCGCCGAGCGCCGAGCCGTGCGAAGCCTCGGTGTTCTGGGCGTTGGGCGCGGGCCAGGCGATGATCGTCTTGAGGACGATCAGCGACGGCTTGTCGGTGACCTCGTCGGCGGCCTTGATCGCCGCGTGCAGGCCCGGGACGTCCTCGCGGTAGGCGCCCCCGGTCACGCCCTTGCCGTGGGTCCAGTCCACGGTCTGGACGTGCCAGCCGTACGCCTCGTAGCGCTTCGCGACGTCCTCGGTGAACGCGATGTCGGTGTTGCCCTCGATGGAGATCTTGTTGAGGTCGTAGATGACGGTGAGGTTGCCGAGCTTCTGGGTGCCGGCGATCGAGGACGCCTCGCCGCTGACGCCCTCCTGGAGGTCTCCGTCGGAGGCGAGGGCGAAGATGCGGTGGTCGAACAACGACTCGCCGTCGCCGGCCTCCGGGTCGAGCATGCCCTTCTGGCGGCGGGCGGCCATGGCCATGCCGACAGCGTTGCCGACGCCCTGGCCGAGCGGGCCGGTCGTGGTCTCGACGCCGGCCGTGTGGCCGTACTCGGGGTGGCCGGGGGTCTTCGAGCCCCACGAGCGCAGCGACTCGATGTCGCTGATCTCGAGGCCCCAGCCCCCGAGGAAGAGCTGGGTGTAGAGGGTGATCGAGCTGTGCCCGCAGCTCAGCACGAACCGGTCACGGCCGGTCCACTCCGGGTCGGCGGGGTCGTGGCGCATCACCTTCTGGAAGAGCAGGTACGCCGCCGGCGCCAGACTCATCGCGGTCCCCGGATGACCGTTGCCGGCCTTCTGCACGGCGTCCATGGCGAGGACGCGGGCGGTGTCGACGGCCTTGTCGTCCAGGTCGGTCCACTCGAGGTCGGGGATCTGAGTCATGGGGTGCCCTTTCGGAGGCTGCATTGGGGGGCGCGACGATCGCTGCCGACCATACTCATCCACATCGTCCACCGGACAGGCCTACGACCCGTATACGGACGGGTAACAGTTACACTCGGACCGCTTCTGTCCCGCGCCGGTGCGCCGGCTGTTCGTTCGTGAGGACCTCCGTGACCTACGTCGACCCCGCCTCTCCTGCGGCGAAGCAGGCGTTGGGCGTCAACGGCGTCGTGCTTCCGGACGGTGCCCATCCCCGTGCCTCGGCCAAGGACGTCGTGATGGCGTACGTCGGCCTCACCAAGCCGCGGGTGATCGAGCTGTTGCTGCTCACCACGGTGCCGGTGATGTTCTTCGCCGCCCGTGGGGTCCCGGACCTGTGGCTGGTCGTCGCGACGGTCGTCGGCGGCGCCCTGTCGGCGGGCTCCGCATCGGTCTTCAACTGCGTCTACGACCGCGACATCGACGAGCAGATGCGGCGGACCCGACGCCGGGCGCTGCCGCGCCACATCGTCACCCCGCGCGCAGCCCTGGTCTTCGGCGTGGTGCTGGGCGTGCTGTCGACGATCATCCTGTGGCTGTGGGTCAACCCGCTCTCGGCGGTGCTGTCGGTCTCGGCCAACGCGTTCTACGTCTTCGGCTACACGATGCTGCTCAAGCGGCGGACCACCCAGAACATCGTCTGGGGCGGGATCGCCGGCTGCTTCCCGGCGCTGATCGGCTGGACCGCAGTCACCGGTGCACTCTCCTGGGTGCCGATCGTGCTGTTCGCGGTCGTGTTCTTCTGGACCCCGCCGCACACGTGGGCACTCGCCCTGCGCTACCGCGAGGACTACGCGAACGTCGACGTACCCATGCTGCCCGTGGTCAAGCCGGCCCGCTCGGTGGCCCGGCAGATCGTCGCCTACAGCTGGGTGATGGTCGGAGTCTCCCTGCTGCTCTGGCCCGTCGCCGACACCGGCCTGCTCTACCCGATCGCCGCCGTCCTGCTCGGCGCGGTGTTCCTCGTCGAGGCCCACCAGCTGCTGCGCCGCGCGGCCCGCAGTGACGACCTGAGCGTGCTCCAGCCGATGCGGCTGTTCCACTCCTCGAACCTCTACCTCTCGCTGCTCTTCGTCGCCGTCGCGATCGACCCGCTGCTGCGCTGAGTCGAATTGGCCGAGCGGTGTCGCTCCTTCGTCGCGCCACGCTGTTTGCCAATTGGCCCTCCACGCGCGCAGCCGGGAAGGGTTGCAGACCGTCGTCGGCCGGCGGACCGACCCGAGCGCACGCTCCGCGCATGTCGCCTTCGGCGACGCCGGCGCCAGAGCGCCGGATCGATCTCGTACGTCGTCGCCACCCGTTGAGGTCGGCTACACCCGCTCGCGGGTCGCCAGCACGAGCCAGGTGACCCCGGCCGAGGTGAGGGCGGCGCCGAGCATGTGCAGGCCGACCAGGAGCTCGGGCAGGTCGAGGAAGTACTGCGTGAAGCCGACGACGCCCTGGGCCAGCTCGATCACGAGCAGCCCGCCCGCGGCCCGGACCAGCACCGGGTTCCGCAGTCGCCGCGCGAGCACCGCGGCACCGACGGTCAGCGCGAGGAGCAGGTAGACAGCCCAGGCGTGGACGTGCGACATGAGCTGCGGGTCGAGGCCGTTGCGCCGTGCGTCCAGGTCGCCCGAGTGCGGGCCGGACCCGGTGACGACGGTGCCGAGGTAGAGCACCACCCAGCCGACCACGAGCACCAGCCAGGCGAGCCGTTGGGCGCCGGGCGGCGCCGCCCGGCGGCTCGGTCCGCGCACGTCGTCCAGGAGTACGACGCACGCGGCGATGATCGCCATCGACACCAGCAGGTGGCCGGCGACGATCCACGGGTTGAGGTCGGTCAGGACGGTGATCCCGCCGAGGATCGCCTGGGCAGGGATGCCGAGCAGGATGACGCTGGCCAGTCGGACGGGCTTGCTGCCCCGTTCGGCACGGGCGGCGAGCGCAGCCGCCCAGCACGTGGCGGCGACCACGACCAGGACGTAGGTCAGCAGGCGGTTGCCGAACTCGATCGCCCCGTTGATCCCGAGCTCCCCGTGCGGGACGTAGGACTCCTCCGTGCACCGCGGCCAGGTCGGGCAGCCGAGCCCTGAGCCGGTCAGCCGGACCGCTCCGCCGGTGAGGACGATGCCGATGTTCGCGACGAGGTTGGCCCAGGCGAAGGGCACCAGGACCCGGTGGAGGCCGCGCCGGCGGAGGGACTCGGTGTAGGTGATCACGTCACTCCCACCGGAACCATCGTGCCGTCGCCGCCGAGCCCACGACCGCCCAGCCCAGGAGCACGGCGAGATCGCGCCACGCCACGCCGCCGTCGCAGGCGGTTCGGACGGCCTCGCCGAGTGCTCCCGAGGGCAGCCATCGGACGACGTCGCCGAGGCCGCCGTACGCGTCAGCGGGCAGCACCACGGCCCCCCCGGCCAGCAGCAGCAGGTAGACGAGGTTGGCAGCGGCCAGCGTCGCCTCGGCCCGCAGGGTGCCGGCCATCAGCATGCCGAGTGCGGCGAACGCAGCGGTGCCGAGCACGGCTGCGGCGACCACGCCGAGGAGCGAGACGTCCGGCGACCAGCCCAGCGCCAGGCCGACGCCTCCGATCACGGCGAACTGGAGCACCTCGACCGCGAGCAGCGCGCCGATCTTGCCCGCGAGCAGCGAGCCCCGGGAGAGCGGGGCTGCGCCGAGTCGCTTCAGGACGCCGTACCGCCGCTCGAAGCCGGTCGCGATCGCCAGCGACGTGAACGCCGTCGACATGACGGCGAGGGCGAGCACGCCCGGGGTGAGTACGTCGACCGCGGCCGCCCCGTCCGCGGACCCGGTGAAGTCGATGCCGACCCGTGCGGCGCCGCGGACCGCGCCGACCAGGACGACGACCGGGATCACCACGGCGAGCAGCACCTGCTCGCCGTTGCGCAGCATCAGCCGCGCCTCCATCCCGGCCTGCGCGAGCACCTGGCGCAGCACGGGCGCGGCCCCCGGCGCGGGGGTGAACGTGCCGGTTCCGGTGTTCGTCACGAGGTCTCCTCCGGCGCGGTCAGCTCGAGGAAGACGTCCTCGAGGTTGCGCTGGCCGAGCGTCAGCGACTCCGGCAGCACGTCGTGCTGCTCGCACCACCGCGCCACCACGGCGAGCGTGGATCCGTCGGCCGGCCCGGACACCTGCAGGCTCAGCTCGTCGAGCACGGTCAGCTCCGTCGCAGGGCCGAGCGCCGCGGCCAGGGCCTCCGGGGAGCCGGGTGGGAACGGCTGGGTCACCACGACCCGGATCGTCGCGACCGTGCCACCGCGGGTGAGCTCCAGCGGCGAGCCGCTGGCGACCAGGCGGCCGTGGTCGAGGATGTGCACCCGGTCGGCGAGGCGCTCGGCCTCCTCGAGGTAGTGAGTGGTGAGCACGACGGTCACGCCGTCGGCGCGCAGCTGCTCGAGCAGCTCCCAGACGGTGCGCCGGATCTGCGGGTCCATCCCGGCGGTCGGCTCGTCGACGAACACGAGCTCGGGCCGACCGACCAGGGCCATCGCCAGGCCGAGCCGCTGCTGCTGGCCCCCCGAGAGCCGGCGGTACGGCGTCCGCCCGCACTCGTGGAGCGCGAGCCGGTCCATCAGCAGGCCGATGTCGAGCGGGTGCGCGTGCAGCCGGGCGAGGTGGCGCAGCATCTCCTCGGCGCGTGACCCGCTCCAGGCGCCGCCCGCCTGCAGCATCACGCCGATCCGCGGCATCAGCGCCCTCCGGTCGCGGATCGGGTCGATCCCCAGCACCCGCACCGAGCCGGCCTGCGGGCGGCGGTAGCCCTCGCAGGTCTCCAGCGTCGTGGTCTTGCCGGCGCCGTTGGGACCGAGCACCGCGGTGATCGTCCCGGCGTCCACGGTCAGCGAGAGCCCGTCGACGGCGACCTTGTCGCCGTACCGCATCACCAGCCCGGTGACCTCGACGGCGGGGGAGACGGGCACGGGCACCCGGGGAGTGTAGTGGCGCACCGGGCGTCCTACGCTGGCGGCCGTGAATCCCTGGATGTACGGCGTGATCCTCGTCCTCTGCGGGGTCGCGGCCGTGCTCCTCGTGGTGCACCTGGTCCGCGACCGGGTCGTCGAGGACGGGATGTACCTCCTGCTCGCCGTGCTCGAGGTCGCCCTGCTGGTCCAGCTGGTCTGGGGGTGCGTCGCGCTCACCCGGACGGACGACGACGTGTCGGGGGTCCTCTTCGTGAGCTACCTGGTCGGCAACCTGCTCGCGCCCCCGGTCGGGGCGTTCTGGTCGCTGGCCGAGCGCAGTCGCGCCGGCACCGCGGTGCTGCTGCTCGCGGTCGGCACCGTCGCCGCGCTCGAGGTGCGGCTGGACGCGATCTGGGCGGGCGCCGGTGCCTGAGCCGACCACCTCCGCGCGGACCGTGGACCTCTCCTCCGGCTGGGGGCGGGCGCTGGTGTTCACCTACGGCGTTTTCGCGGTCGCCGCGACCGGCCGCTCGCTGGTCCAGCTCGGCACCGACCCCGACCGGGCGCCGCTGGCCTACTCCCTCTCGCTGGTGGCGGCGCTGGTCTACCTCGTCGCGACCGGCTGCCTGCTGCTCGGCGGGGTCGGCGGCTGGCGGGCGGCCGGCGTCGCGGTCACCGTCGAGCTGCTCGGCGTACTGTCCGTCGGCGCGCTCAGCTATGCGGCGACCGACCTGTTCCCCGACAAGACGGTCTGGTCGCACTTCGGGCAGGGCTACGGCTTCCTTCCCCTGGTCCTGCCGTTCGCCGGCCTCGCCTGGCTGCACCACACCCGACCCGCCGGAGTCACCTCGCGGGGTGAGGGTAAGGGTGGCCTTGCTTGAACGGTCGGAAGTATTAACGCCACACTGACGTTGTGGAAATTGTGGAGCGACTCGATGAGACGGGAGACCAGTCGACGCGTGCCCGCGTCGCGCGGTCGATCCTGGTCAACGGGCCCTCCACCGCGGCGGCTCTCGCCGAGCGGCTCCACCTGACGCCCGCCGCCGTGCGTCGGCACCTCGACCAGCTGGTCGAGGAGGGCTCGGTCGAGGCGCGCGACCCGCGTCCGCTGGGCTCGCGGGGCCGCGGCCGACCGGCCAAGGCGTTCGCGCTCACCGAGCACGGCCGCGACGGCTTCGACCAGCAGTACGACGACCTCGCCGCCGCCGCGCTGCGGTTCCTGGCCGACACCGCCGGCGACGAGGCGGTGCGTGCGTTCGCCGAGCAGCGGGCCGCGTTCATCGAGCAGAAGTTCCCCGAGGTCGCGCGGACCCACCCGGACTCCTCCCCGGCGCAGGTGCTCGCGCTGGTCTTCAGCGACGAGGGGTACGCCGCCTCGGTGCGCGAGCTTCCGCTGCCGGGCGGCCAGGCCGGCGAGCAGCTGTGCCAGCAGCACTGCCCGGTGTCCCACGTCGCCCACGAGTTCCCGCAGCTGTGCGAGGCCGAGACCGCGGCGATCAGCCGGGTGCTCGGCACCCACGTGCAGAGGCTGGCCACCATCGCCCACGGCGACGGTGTCTGCACCACGTGCATCCCAGACGTCCACCAGATCAAGAGCCCCGAGACGAAGGAGCAGGTCACCACATGACCTCCATCGAAGAACTCAACCCCGAGCTCAAGGGCATCGGTCGCTACGAATTCGGCTGGGCCGACTCCGACGTCGCCGGTGCCGCAGCGAAGCGTGGCCTCAACGAGGACATCGTCCGCGACATCTCGGCGAAGAAGAGCGAGCCGCAGTGGATGCTCGACCTCCGCCTGAAGGGGCTCAAGCTCTTCGGCCGCAAGCCGATGCCCACCTGGGGCTCGGACCTGTCGGGCATCGACTTCGACAACATCAAGTACTTCGTCCGGTCCAGCGAGAAGCAGGCCGCGACCTGGGACGACCTTCCCGAGGACATCAAGAATACCTACGACAAGCTCGGCATCCCCGAGGCGGAGAAGCAGCGGCTCGTCTCCGGTGTCGCCGCGCAGTACGAGTCCGAGGTCGTCTACCACTCGATCCGTGAGGACCTCGAGGCCCAGGGCGTGCTCTTCCTCGACACCGACACCGCGCTCCGCGAGCAGCCCGAGCTGTTCCAGGAGTACTTCGGCACCGTGATCCCGGTCGGTGACAACAAGTTCGCCGCGCTCAACACCTCGGTGTGGTCCGGCGGCTCGTTCATCTACGTGCCCAAGGGCGTCCACGTGGACATCCCGCTGCAGGCCTACTTCCGGATCAACACCGAGAACATGGGCCAGTTCGAGCGGACCCTGATCATCGTCGACGAGGACGCCTACGTTCACTACGTCGAGGGCTGCACCGCGCCGATCTACTCCTCGGACTCGCTGCACTCCGCGGTCGTCGAGATCATCGTCAAGAAGGGCGGTCGCTGCCGCTACACGACGATCCAGAACTGGTCCAACAACGTCTACAACCTCGTCACCAAGCGGGCGACCTGCGAGGCCGGCGCCACCATGGAGTGGGTCGACGGCAACATCGGCTCCAAGGTGACGATGAAGTACCCCGCCATCTACCTCATGGGCGAGCACGCCAAGGGCGAGACGCTCTCGATCGCGTTCGCGGGGGAGGGCCAGCACCAGGACGCCGGCGCCAAGATGGTGCACGCGGCGCCGTACACCTCCTCCTCGATCCTGTCGAAGTCGGTGGCGCGCGGCGGCGGCCGTACGTCGTACCGCGGCCTGATCCAGATCAACGAGGGCGCCCACGGCTCGAAGTCCAACGTGCTCTGTGACGCGCTGCTGGTCGACCAGATCAGCCGTTCCGACACCTACCCCTACGTCGACATCCGTGAGGACGACGTGTCGATGGGCCACGAGGCGAGCGTCTCGAAGGTCTCCGACGACCAGCTCTTCTACCTCATGTCCCGTGGCATGGAGCAGGACGAGGCGATGGCGATGATCGTCCGCGGGTTCGTGGAGCCGATCGCCAAGGAGCTCCCGATGGAGTACGCCCTCGAGCTGAACCGCCTGATCGAGCTGCAGATGGAGGGCGCCGTCGGCTGAGCCCGGCGCCCGTCCCGTCCGCGACTTCCCACTCACGTAGAGAGAACACCTAGTGACTGTGACCGACACTGCCCGCGAGAGTGTCGCCGCGACGCTCGAGCAGGACCGGGTGGAGTCCCACCTGAACCCGCCGCCGTCGTACGACCTGGCCGACCACCCGCAGCCCACCGGGCGCGAGGAGACGTGGCGGTTCACCCCGCTGAAGCGGCTCCGCGGCATCCTCGACGGCGAGGCTTCCGACGCACGGCTGACCTGGGAGACCACGCTGCCCGCCGGCGTGACGGTGACCAGGATCAGCGCCGAGGAGGCCCGCGAGCTCGGTGAGCTGGCGCCCAACGACCGGCCGTCCGCGCTCGCGGTCGCCAACGCCGGCGGCGCGACGCTGATCGACGTGCCCGCCGAGACCGAGGTCGACGAGCCGCTCGTGATCCGGCTGCACGGCGAGTCCGCCGACGACCTGGTCTGGGGCCACCTGGTGCTGCGGGTCGGCAATTTCGCGAAGGCGACCGTCGTGCTGCTGCACACCGGATCGGCGCGCTACTCCGCCATCACCTCGGTGCTGGTCGGTGACGGCGCCACGGTCAACGTCCTGACGCTGCAGGACTGGGACGACGACGCCGTCCACCTCGGCCGCGACGCGATCCAGGTGGGCCGGGACGCCTCAGTGCGGCACACCGCGATCAGCTTCGGCGGCGACCTCGTGCGGATGCACGCCAACGTCGAGTACGCCGGACCCGGCGGCGAGGCCGAGCTGCTCGGCCTCTACTTCGCGGACGAGGGCCAGCACATCGAGCACCGCCTGTTCGCCGACCACACCGCGCCCAAGACCAAGAGCCACGTGCTCTACAAGGGCGCGCTGCAGGGTCAGGGCGCTCACACCGTGTGGATCGGCAACGTGCTGATCCGCAAGGTGGCCGAGGGCATCGAGACCTACGAGGAGAACCGCAACCTGGTGCTGACCGAGGGCTGCCAGGCCGACTCGGTGCCCAACCTCGAGATCGAGACCGGTGAGATCAAGGGTGCCGGCCACGCGTCGGCGACCGCCCGCTTCGACGACGAGCAGCTGTTCTACCTCCGCTCGCGCGGCATCTCCGAGAAGGAGGCGCAGCGCCTGGTCGTGCACGGCTTCTTCAACGACCTCATCCGCAGGGTCGGCGTGCCCTCCATCGAGGACAAGTTGCTCAAGACGGTCGAGGCCGAGCTCGCCAAGAACGTACTCAAGGAGCTCGCCGAGGAGTCTGGCCAGTGACCTTCGAACGAGCCTGCGCGGTCAGCGAGGTCCCCACCGACGAGGCGCTCGCCGTCACCGTCGGTGCCTACGACGTCGCCATCGCCCGGGACGGGGACAGCTTCTACGCCCTCCAGAACCTCTGCTCGCACGCCGCCGTGCCGCTGTCGGAGGGCGAGGTGGCCGACGGGACCGTCGAGTGCTGGCTGCACGGGTCCTGCTTCGACCTCGCCACCGGCAAGCCCACCGGCCTGCCGGCCACGGAACCGGTCACCACCTTCCCGGTGGAAGTGCGCGCCAACGCCGACGGATCCAGTGACCTCTACGTGAACACCACCATCTGCCTGAACGGAGTCACCCCCCAATGAGCAAGCTCGAGATCAAGGATCTCCACGTCACGGTCGAGACCGAGGACGGCCCGAAGGAGATCCTCAAGGGCGTCACCCTGACCATCGACGACGGCGAGACCCACGCGATCATGGGCCCCAACGGCTCCGGGAAGTCGACCCTCGCCTACGCCATCGCCGGTCACCCTCGCTACCAGATCACCGACGGCACCGTTCTTCTCGACGGCGAGGACGTGCTCGCGATGACCGTCGACGAGCGGGCCCGCGCCGGCCTGTTCCTGGCGATGCAGTACCCCGTCGAGGTGCCCGGCGTCTCCGTCGCCAACTTCCTGCGCACCGCGAAGACCGCGATCGACGGTGAGGCGCCGAAGCTGCGCACGTGGGTCAAGGACGTCAACACCGCCCTGGGCAACCTCAACCTCGACCCGACGTTCTCGCAGCGCTCGGTCAACGAGGGCTTCTCCGGTGGCGAGAAGAAGCGTCACGAGATCGCCCAGCTCGAGCTGCTCGACCCGAAGGTCGCCGTGCTCGACGAGACCGACTCCGGGCTCGACATCGACGCGCTCAAGATCGTCTCCGACGGCGTCAACCGCTACAAGGAGTCTGGCGACAAGGGCGTCCTGCTGATCACCCACTACACGCGGATCCTGCGCTACATCACGCCGGACTACGTCCACGTGTTCGTCAACGGCCGGATCGTCGACGAGGGCGGCCCGGAGCTGGCCGAGGAGCTCGAGGCGTCGGGCTACGACAAGTACGTCAAGGCCGCGGTCTGAGCATGTCCGCGCCGTCGGCTCCCGCCCTCCCGGGACTGCTCCCCGAGCTCCAGGTGGTCCGCAAGGACTTCCCGATCCTGGAGCGCATGCTCGCCGGAAACGGGGGCGCCGGCGTGCCCTTGGTGTACCTCGACAGCGCCAACACCTCGCAGAAGCCCCAGGTGGTCATCGACACGATGGTCGACCACCTCGAGCGCCACAACGCCAACATCGCGCGTGCGATGCACCAGCTGGGTGCCGAGTCGACCGAGGCGTTCGAGTCGGCGCGCGACAAGGTGGCGGCGTTCCTCGGCGCACCCGACCGCGACGAGGTGATCTTCACCAAGAACGCCTCCGAGGCGCTCAACCTGGCCGCCAACACCCTGTCGTTCCCCGGGGAGCGGCAGCTGCGGCCAGGTGACGAGGTCGTCATCACCGAGATGGAGCACCACTCCAACATCGTTCCGTGGCAGATGGTCACCGAGCGCACGGGAGCGACCCTGCGCTGGTTCGGGCTCACCGACGACGGCCTGCTCGACCTGTCGAACATCGACGACCTGATCACCGATCGCACCAAGGTCGTCGCGCTGACCTGGGTGTCCAACATGCTGGGCACGATCAACCCGATCGCCGAGATCGCCCGGCGGGCGCACGCGGTCGGCGCGCTGGTCGTCGTCGACGCGTCCCAGGCCGCGCCCCAGCTCCCCATCGACCTGGCGTCGATGCCGGAGGACGAGCGTCCCGACCTGCTCGCGTTCACCGGGCACAAGGTCGTCGGCCCCACCGGGATCGGCGTGCTCTGGGGGCGTCGCGACGTGCTCGACTCGCTGCCGCCGTTCCTCGGCGGCGGGGAGATGATCGAGACGGTCCGGATGGACCGGTCGACGTACGCCGGCATCCCGCACAAGTTCGAGGCGGGCACGCCCCCGATCATCGAGGCCATCGGCCTCGGCGCCGCGGTCGACTACCTCCGCCACCTCGGGCTCGACGCCGTGCGCTCCCACGAGCACGCGATCACGGCGTACGCCCTCGACGGCCTGCAGACGGTGCCGGGCCTCAGCGTCCTCGGTCCGACAGACGCCGCGCAGCGCGGCGGCGCGATCTCGTTCGAGATCGACGGCGTGCACCCCCACGACGTCGCGCAGGTGCTCGACAGCCGCGGGATCGCCGTTCGCGCCGGCCACCACTGCGCGAAGCCGGCCCACGCCCGGTTCGGCGTGCAGAGCTCGACCCGGATGTCGTCGTACCTCTACACGACGCCGGCCGAGATCGACGCCCTCGTGGACGCGCTGGAATACACCCGTTCGTACTTCAAGTTGGGTTGATCTGTGACCGCATCTGGCAACACGCAGCACTTGGATGCTCTGTATCAGGAGATCATCCTCGACCACTACAAGAACCCGCACGGCAAGGGTCTTCGGGGGGAGCCGCACGCTCCTGACACAGCCGAGGTGCACCACGTCAACCCCACCTGCGGGGACGAGGTCACCCTGCGTGTGCACCTCGACGACGCCCCCGACGGCGAGCGCCGCGTCGCGGACGTCTCGTACGACGCCCTCGGCTGCTCGATCTCGCAGGCCTCGGCCTCGGTCCTCCACGACCTCGTCGTCGGCAAGACCGTCGACGAGGCGATGCGCATCCACGAGGAGTTCCTCGCCCTGATGCAGGGCAAGGGCGCCGTCGAGCCCGACGAGGACGTGCTCGAGGACGGCATCGCCTTCGCCGGCGTCGCCAGGTTCCCGGCCCGCGTCAAGTGCGCGTTACTGTCGTGGATGGCCTGGAAGGACGCCACCGCCCGCTCCCTGGAGGGAAACCCATGAGTGATCAGACTGACCAGGCCACCACTTCCGTCGACCACGGCGACCTGCCGGAGGTCCCCGAGGCATCGGCCGACGGGGCGCCGGCGGGCGCGACCACCACGGTCGACGACGTCACCGAGGCCATGAAGGACGTCGTCGACCCCGAGCTCGGGATCAACGTCGTCGACCTGGGCCTCGTCTACGACGTGCACCTCGACGACAAGACCAACGTGGTGCTCGACATGACCCTGACCTCGGCCGCGTGCCCGTTGACCGACGTGATCACCGACCAGACCAACGCCGCGCTCGAGGGCCTGGTCAACGACGTCGCGATCAACTGGGTCTGGATGCCGCCGTGGGGACCGGACAAGATCACCGACGACGGTCGCGAGCAGCTGCGCGCACTGGGGTTCAACGTCTGAGGTCACCTCTGACCCGGGTGCCGGCGATGGCCCGGTGAACATCCGGCGAGCAGTGCCGTCCGGCCGTTCCCGACGGGCTCGCGCCGTCGCTAGCGTGCGGTCCATGTCTCGGTACTCCCGTCGTCAGGTTCTCGGTACGGCGGCCGCGGGCGCGGCCGTCTCCCTTCTCCCGCCCTCGCTCCACAGGGCCTTGGCCGAGCCGATGCGCGCGGGCGGCCTCGACGCGATCGAGCACGTCATCGTGCTCATGCAGGAGAACCGCTCCTTCGACAACTACTTCGGCATGCTCCGCGGGGTCCGCGGGTTCGGCGACCGGTCGCTGCTGCGGCTGCGGAGCGGCGGGTCGGTGTTCCACCAGCAGCGAGCGGCCGGCGGCGTCGTACTCCCTTTCTCCGCGCGGCGCGCCGCGGAGGCCGCCGGGCGGCCGGTGAGCGACATCGAGTACCTCAGCAGCCTCCCGCACAGCTGGGGCGACGCCACCCAGGCACGGGGCCGCGGCTGGTGGGACCAGTGGGTCCCCGCCAAGGGGCAGGGCTCGATGTCGTTCTACGACCGCCGGGACCTGCCGCTGCAGTACGAGCTGGCGGAGACGTTCACCGTCTGCGATGCCTACTTCAGCTCGGTCTACGGCTCGACGAACCCCAACCGCAACTACCTGGTGAGCGGCACCACCGGCTACGAGCCGGGGAGCACCACCACGCGGGCCGTGACCAACGCGGCGTACAGCTACAGCCATGCCGGCTACGACTGGACCACCTACCCCGAGCGGCTCCAGGACGCCGGGGTGACCTGGCAGGTCTACCAGGAGTGGGACAACTTCACCGACAACGCCATCGAGTACTTCCTGCCCTGGAAGGTGATCGGGCAGAAGATCCTGGCGCACGTCGACGGCACCTACCGGACCACCGAGGAGTTCTACGACAAGCTCTGGGCCAGGTCGCCGGCCGACCGCGAGACCGCGCTCGCGCAGCTCGACGAGGGAGTCGCGGCGCTGACCGAGGAGGAGCGGACGCTGTTCCTGCGCGGCGCCCACCGCAGCCGTCCCGGCACCCTGGTCGACCGGGTCCGGCAGGACATCCGCCAGGGCACGCTGCCGCGGGTGAGCTGGCTGGTGCCGACCGCCGCGGACTCCGAGCACCCGTCGACGTCGACGCCGGTCGGCGGTGCCAACCTCGTCTACGACCTGCTCGACGCCGTCGCCGAGGACCCCGCGGTGTGGGCGAAGACGGTGATCCTCCTCAACTTCGACGAGAACGACGGCTACTTCGACCACGTGCCGGCGCCCGCGGCGCCGCGGCCGGCCGACGGCACCGGCGACGACTGGTACGACGACCGCCCGATCGGGCTGGGACCACGGGTCCCGATGACGGTGATCTCGCCGTGGTCGGTCGGCGGCTTCGTGAGCTCGGAGGTCTTCGACCACACCTCGGTGCTGCGCTTCCTCGAGGAGTGGACCGGTGTGCGCGAGCCGAACATCAGCGACTGGCGGCGCACCGCCTGCGGCGACCTCACCTCCGCGTTCGACTTCGCCACGGCGCAGCGGCAACCCGAGGTCGAGCAGCCGGGGCCGGTGCCGGCGTCGGTCCGTCGCTGGAGCCCGGTGCCGCCCGTCGACCAGGTGCTGCCGGAGCACGAGCCCGGGTCGCGGCCGGCGAGGCCGGTCCCTTACGCCCCGCGTGCCTCGGGCGTCGTCGCGGGTGGTCGGCTCGCGCTGTCGATCGACAACAACGGCCCCTCGTCAGCGCACTTCACGATCTACTCCCTCGGGGATCCGATCGAGGGGCTGGCCGAGCCGCGTGACCTCGACGTCCTCGGCCACCGGGAGGAGCCGTTGGCGGTGGGCGCGACGTACGACGTCGCCGTGCACGGGCCGGACTCGTTCCTGGTCGAGCTCGTCGGCAGCCGCGACGGCACCGCGGCGGGGCTGGACGTCGACACCGTGGCCGGGCGAGGTGCGATCGAGCTGCGGCTGGTCAACCACGGCGGCTCCGCGCTGTCGGCGCGGGTGAGCTCGCTCGCCTTCGGCGCCCGTGAGACCACCGTCAGCGTCCCGGCCGGCGCCACCCGGTCGCTGGCCTGGGGCACCATGGCCGGCTGGTACGACGTCGAGGTCACGGCCGCTGCGGACGCGACCTACCGGCGCCGGCTCACCGGGCGCTCGGCCGCGGTGTGAAGCAGCTGTTGCGGGGGTCGGGCCGGCAGCCGGCGAACGGCTCGATCGATCTGGATGCCGGAATCCTCGCCGAACCCGGTCGGTTCCGTCGCACCGGCGTACTACGGTGCCGTCATGACCAGGACCGGCGCGTCCACCCCCGGTGATCCGATCGACCTGCTGCCCGACGGCGTGGTCGTCGCCGACGGCGACGGGATGGTCACGGTGGTCTCGCGGGTGGCCGGTGCGTACTTCGCCGTCGACCCGGCCGGGGTGGTGGGCAAGCCCCTGGCCGACGTGCTCCAGCTGAACGACCAGGACGGCAACGACTGGATCGCCTGCAACAACCCGTACGGCGGGCTGGCGACCCGGACCGCGATCCCCGAGCAGTCCTGGCTCCTGCCGGACGGCACCGAGTCGCTCGTCACCGCGCGGTTGCACCGCGGCCGGCGTGGGGGACCGGTGGAGGCGGTCGCGATCAGCATCCGCTCCGGCCGGGGCCGGGCACGGCTCGACCGCGAGCGCTCCGACCTGGTCGCGACGGTCGCCCACGAGCTGCGCTCGCCGCTCACCGGCGTGAAGGGCTTCGTCCACGCCCTGCTCAACCGCTGGGACAAGCTCAGCGACGACCAGAAGAAGCTGATGCTGACGACGGTCAGCGTCGATGCCGACCGGCTCGGCCGGTTGATCGCCGAGCTTCTCGACGTCGCGCGGATCGACACCGGCCGGCTGCGGCTCAACCGGCGGCCCACCGACATGGCGCTGAAGGCCGAGCGCGTCGTCGGCTCGTTGCGGCACGTGACGTCGCGGCCGATCCGGCTCGAGACCGAGGAGCCGCTGCCGCGCGCGGACGCCGATCCCGACAAGGTCGTCCAGGTGATCACCAACGTCGTCGAGAACGCCGTCCGCCACGGCTCCGGCGACGTCGAGGTCGTGGTGCGCATCTCCGACGACCCGGACTACGTCGAGGTCGTCGTGACCGACCAGGGCTCCGGCATCCCGGTCGAGCTCCGCGAGCGCGCCTTCACCAAGTTCTGGACGGGTGGCCCCGGAGGTGGCTCCGGGCTCGGCCTCTACATCGTCCACGGCCTGGTCCGCGCGCACGGCGGCACGGTCACGCTCTCCTCCGGAGAGGTCGGTGGGGCACGCGTGTCGGTGACCTGGCCGGTGGTCTCGCTCGACGAGTGACCACGGGCCCTATCCGGTTCGCGGTGGGACCGCCGGTGTTCCTAGACTGACCCGGCAGGTCAGCCCTTCGTGAAAGGCACCGATGTCCGGTCCGAACACCGACTACGACCCCGTCGAGGTCGCCGCGCTCCAGCCGGAGGCGGTCGACGGGGCCTGCGCCGCGGCCCTCGCCGCGGTCGCCGCCGCCACCGATCTCGACCAGCTCAAGCAGGTCCGCACCGAGCACGCCGGTGACCGGTCGCCGCTCGCGCTGGCCAACCGCGAGATCGGTGCCCTTCCGCCCCAGGCACGCAAGGAGGCCGGCCAGCGCGTGGGCAAGGCCCGCGGCGCGGTCAACCAGGCGCTGGCCCGCCGCCAGGAGGTGCTGGAGGCCGAGCACGAGGAGCGGATGCTGGTCGAGGAGACCGTCGACGTCACCCTCCCGACCGACCGCCGCCCCGTCGGCGCCCGCCACCCGCTGACCACCGGTGCCGAGCTGATCGCGGACATCTTCGTCGCGATGGGCTGGGAGGTCGCCGAGGGCCCGGTGATCGAGGCCGAGTGGCTCAACTTCGACGCCCTCAACCTCGGTCCCGACCACCCTGCCCGCACGATGCAGGACACGTTCTGGACCGAGCCCGCCGACCACCACCTGGTGCTCCGCACGCACACCAGCCCGGTGCAGGCACGCACCATGCTGACCCGCACACCCCCGATCTACGTCGTCTGCCCGGGGCGGGTCTTCCGCACCGACGAGTACGACGCGACGCACTCGCCGATGTTCCACCAGGTCGAGGGTCTGGCCATCGACGAGGGCATCTCGATGGCACACCTCAAGGGCACGCTCGACCACTTCGCCACGCAGATGTTCGGCGAGGGCATCACGACCAGGTTCCGGCCGTCGTACTTCCCCTTCACCGAGCCGTCCGCCGAGGTCGACCTGGTCTGCTTCGTGTGCCGCGGCACCGGGCTCGACGCCGAGGGCAGCGACGCCTGCCGCACCTGCCGTGGCGAGGGCTGGATCGAGTGGGGCGGCTGCGGCATCGTCAACCCGCGGGTGCTGCGCGCCTGCGGCGTCGACACCGAGCGCTACTCCGGCTTCGCGTTCGGCATGGGCATCGACCGGACCCTGATGTTCCGGCACGGCCTGGAGGACCTGCGGACCCTCTTCGAGGGCGACGTCCGCTTCACCACTGCGTTCGGGAGTGAACTGTGAAGGCCCCCGTCTCCTGGATCAAGGAGTACGTCGACCTGCCGGCCGACGTGTCGACCGAGGCGCTCACCGACCGGCTGACCGCGCTCGGGCTCAAGCTCGAGGCGATCGAGACCGTCGGCGAGGGGATCACCGGTCCGCTCGTGGTCGGCCGCGTTCTGACGTCGGAGCCCGAGCCGCAGAAGAACGGCAAGACCATCAATTGGTGCACCGTCGACGTCGGCGACGCCAACCAGACCGGTGAGCCGCAGGGCATCGTCTGCGGCGCCCACAACTTCGCGCCCGGCGACCTCGTGGTCGTGGTGCTGCCCGGCGGGGTCCTGCCCGGCGGCTTCGCCATCTCGGCGCGCAAGACCTACGGCCACGTCTCCGCCGGGATGATCTGCTCGGCCCGCGAGCTCGGGCTCGGCGAGGACCACGACGGGATCATCGTGCTGCCGGCCGACGCCGGTGAGCCCGGTGAGGACGCGCGGCCCGTGCTCGGTCGGCTGATGGGGCTCGGCGAGGAGGTCGTCGAGTTCGAGATCAACCCCGACCGCGCCTACGCGCTGAGTCTGCGCGGCGTCGCCCGCGAGGCGGCTCTGGGTTTCGGCGCCCCGTTCCGGGACCCCGCCGACCGCCGGGCCCCGGCTCCCGACGACACCGGCTTCCCGGTCCTGGTCGAGGACAGCGTCGGCTGCCCGGTCTTCGCCGCCCGGGTGGTCAGCGGCTTCGACCCCGCGGCCCCGACGCCGGACTGGATGACGCGCCGGATCGAGCAGGCCGGGATGCGGCCGATCTCGCTGGCCGTCGACATCACCAACTACGTCATGCTCGAGCTCGGCCAGCCGATCCACGGCTACGACGCCGACAAGGTCGCCGGGCCGCTCCGGGTGCGCCGGGCGCAGCCGGGGGAGAGGCTCACCACCCTCGACGACGCCGTCAGGAAGCTCTCGACCGAGGACCTCGTCATCGTCGACGACACCGGCCCGATCGGTCTCGCCGGCGTGATGGGCGGCGCCACGACGGAGATGTCGGGCACGACGACCCGGATCCTGGTCGAGGCCGCGCACTGGGATGCGACGTCGATGTTCCGCACCGGACGCCGTCACAAGCTGACCTCGGAGGCAGGCAAGCGCAACGAGCGCGGCGTCGACCCGCTGCTCCCGGCTGTCGCCGCCGACCGCGTCGTCGGGCTCCTGGTCGCCCACGGCGGCGCGACCGCCGAGCCGGGCGTGACGCTGGTCGGTGAGCCGCCGGCGCAGCCCACGATCCGGATCGGCTACGACCTGCCGGCCGCGATCTCGGGCATCGCGATCCCGTCCGAGGACGTCGTCTCCTGCCTGCAGGCGATCGGCGCCGACCTCGCCGCCGGTGCCGACGGGCTCGACGTGGTGCCGCCGACCTGGCGCCCCGACCTCACCGACCCCTACGACCTGGTCGAGGAGGTCGTCCGGATCGTCGGCTACGACCAGGTGCCGTCGGTGCTGCCGCGCGAGGCGGCCGGCCGGGGGCTCACCCGGTCCCAGCAGCTGCGGCGTCGCGTCGGCCGGACGCTCGCGGGTGCCGGCTGCGTCGAGGTGATCAGCTTCCCGTTCATCGGTCCGGCCACGCTCGACCGGCTGGGGCTCCCCGACGACGACGTGCGGCGGCGTACCGTCCCGCTGGCGAACCCGCTCTCCAGCGAGGAGCCGGCCTACACCACGACCCTGCTGCCGGGCCTGCTCGCGGCGGCCGCCCGCAACCTCGGTCGCGGCGCTGCCGGGGTCGCGCTCTTCGAGACCGGCACCGTGGCGTTCCCGGCCGACGCCGGAGCCGCACCGATCTACGGCGTCGACCGGCGGCCCGACGAGGCCGAGCTCGAGAAGCTCCTCGCCGCGCTGCCCGCGCAGCCGCTGCACCTGTCCGTCGTCCTCGCTGGCGAGCGCGAGCGCGCCGGCTGGTGGGGCGCCGGGCGCGAGGCCGGCTGGGCCGACGCCGTCGAGCTCGTACGCCGCCTCGGCGCCGACCTCGGGGTCGAGGTGACCGTGGCGTCCGCCGCCGTGCTGCCCTGGCACCCCGGTCGCTGCGCGGCGCTGACCGTCGGCGGCGCCGGGATCGGCCACGCCGGCGAGCTGCACCCGTCGGTGTGCGCGGCCTTCGGGCTTCCCGCACGGTCGGCAGCGGTGGAGCTCGACCTCGACGCGCTCCTGCGTGCGGTCCCCGACGTGACGCCCGGGCCGGTCTTCTCGACGATGCCCGTCGCCAAGGAGGACGTCGCCCTCGTGGTCGATGCCGACGTGACCGCGGGAGAGGTCGAGGCGGCACTGCGCGAGGGTGCCGGCGAGCTGCTCGAGTCGGTGCGGCTCTTCGACGTCTACACGGGGGAGCAGATCGGTGCGGGCAAGAAGTCGCTCGCGTTCGCGCTGCGGTTCCGGGCTCCGGACCGGACGCTGACCGAGGCCGAGACCGGTGCCGCCCGCGACGCGGCCGTCGCCGCAGCGGCGGAGAGGACCGGCGCCGTCCAGCGCTGATCCTGCGCCGCAGCCCGCTGACCGCCACTAGGCTGGCGTCGCCCGTCCTGACCGGGCACGCCTGTCGACCGATCTGCCCCGAGGAGCTCGATGGCACTGCACGAGACGCTGCGTGAGTTGGTCGAGGTCCGCGGTACGGGAGTGACCGAGGACGCCGAGGAGTTCCGCGGCGCCCTGGACGACTTCCTCTCCGAGGCCGACGCGACCACCGGCGAGCTGAACCTGCTCGTCGACGCGGTACGACTGGGTGGGCTGCGCCGGCTGGTCGACGTCCTCGACCACGGCGCCGAGGTCGACGCGGCCGTCCACGAGGCCGCGACGGGCCTGGCCCGCGACCGGGGCAGCGACGACGTGCGCCGTGCGGGCTGGGCGGTCGCGACCCTCGGCTTCGCGCTCGGCCGGGTGCCCGCCGCCACCATCCGGGCGTACGGCGCCGGGTCCTCCCGCAGCACGATCCTGCCGCCCGCGGCCGACCAGCCCCCGCCGCCCGCCCCGGGCCGCCCGTCCGCGCCCGGCGGCCGGCCCGGTGACTCCTTGTCGGCGACCGAGGCCATGCCGTCGTCCGATCCGTCGGCGGGCCACACGACGGCATACCCGGGTCAGCCGCGTCAGCCGGCCCGACCGGAGCCGCGACCGGCCGCCCAGCCGACAGCGCCGGCGTTCCCACCCGCCCCTCCGGCCCCGCCGGCAGGCTCGCCGACTGCGCCGGTGCGGTCGCGGCGTCGTACCCCTGTGCTGATCGCGATCGCCGTCGTGATCGGCCTGGTGGCCGGCATCGGCGTCGCGCTGTGGATGGGCCGCGACTCCGACCGGGATCCCGGCTCCGCCCGGGACGGCTCGACGACGGACGGCGATCCGGACGACGGCAGCAGCGTGGAAGCGAGCGAGGAAGCGCGGGAGGCGATCCCGCAGGAGTCCATCCTCGTGCCGTTCGAGGACGACAGGGGGATGTCGCGGATCTATCTCGTCGACTCGGCGGGCGGCCCTCCCGTGCAGCTGACCGACGGACCCTACGACCGACTGCCGTCGGTCTCACCGGACCGCGGGACGGTCATCCACCTGGTCGGGGACGAGCGGCCGTACAGCCCCGTGATCCTCGACGTCGGCGCCGGCGCCACCCGGCCGCTCTTCGACACCGAGGGCCCGTGCGGGTTCTCGGTCCGCCCGGGCTGGAGCCCGTCCGGTGACCGGCTGGGCATCATCTGCACCGGCGAGGACGACGTCCCCGACGGCCTCTACGTCAGCTCGGGCGACGGCAGCGAGGAGCCCGAGCAGGTCCTCTCCGGCGCCGACCTGCGCGGAGCACCGACCTGGCTGTCGGAGGACCGCTTCGTCTTCGGTCGGGAGAACGCCGACGACGAGCTGTCCCTGTGGGTCGAGACCCTGGACGACGACCGCGACCCGGTGCAGCTTCCCGCGCCGGAGGGGATGCAGCTCTCCCACGCCGACTGGAACCCGCAGAAGAACCGGCTCATGGTGCTCGTGACCCCGCTCGGAGCCGGTGCGGAAGTGGGGTCGCTGTACTCGTTCGACGCGGACCTGGCCGTTGCGGAGCCCCTCCACGAGGGCGCGTACGCCCACCCCGTCGTCTCGGCGGATGGTGAGCAGGTTGCGGTCGTGGTGGACGATCAGCTCTCCGTGCTCTCGTGGGAGTCCGGAGACCTGGCTCCCGTCGCCAACGTGCCGGGCGGTCTCATGGGCATCCCGGCCTGGGGGAGCCGCTGACCCCGGCCGGAGCCCGGGTCAGTTGATCGGGTGGTTGACCGCGGCCCGGAACCGGCCGTAGATGCCCCGGTCGCCGGCGACCGCGATGCCTTCGTCGTCGCGTCTGCGCCACAGCCACGCGTCGAGGTCGTCCGCACGGCCGCTGACGACCGCGTCCGGCTCGACGCCGGGGTCGGCCACGACGTGGAGGTCCTCCTCGCCGGCGATCTCGGTGCCGTCCGGCGCCGTGCCGGAGAAGACGCCGAGCTGCGTCCAGACCGAGGTGTCGGTGTCGACGCAGTCGACCCGGACGTAGTGGTCCAGCGGGGTCCAGGTGCCCCAGGGCGGCAGCCCGCCGTACATCACGTCGAGCACCTCCTCGACCCCGTCCGCGGCGAGGAGGGCATCCACGGGGGTGACCGTGCCGGCCGCGAGCTCGGCGTCGAGCCGGTGGATGACGGCCTCGTGCGCCTGACGCCGGAGGATGAACGCGACGGTGTGGTCCTGCGACCAGGTCCACGCCTCCTCGGCAGGGTCGAGACCGGCGAGCTCGTCGGCCAGCGGGGCCGACCACTCGTCGAAGAACGCCAGCAGGCCGGCATGGTCGCTGGGACGGTCGGGCTCGGCGTATCCCATGTCCTCCGGCGAGGCGGGCCGGTTGCGCACCATCGCCGTCCACCAGTGCTGCACCTCGCCGAGGTGCCAGAGCAGGTCGTCGGCCGACCAGTCGGGGCAGGACGGCACCCGCGCCGCCGGGTCGCAGGTGGCGAGCACCTCCCGGAAGCGGGCAGACTCGGAGCGCAGGTGGCCGAGGTAGTCCTCGGGGGAGAGTCGGGGCATGGCCACGACCGTAGGGGTCGCTGCCGACACCCGCACCCGGATTCAATGACGATGCAGGGGCATGTATAGTCATGCACATGACGAAGGTGCGGGTCGCAGTCGCCGGAGCGAGCGGGTACGCCGGCGGCGAAGTGCTGCGCCTGTTGCTCGCCCACCCCGGGGTCGAGATCGGCGCCGTGACCGCGGGCAGCAACGCGGGGGAGACCCTCGGGTCGCTCCAGCCGCACCTGCTCCCGCTGGCCGACCGCGTCCTCGAGCCGACGAACGCCGAGACGCTCGCGGGCCACGACGTCGTCTTCCTCGGCCTTCCGCACGGCCAGTCCGGTGCCCTCGCGGCCGAGCTCGGCGACGAGGTCGTCGTGATCGACTGCGGTGCCGACTACCGGCTGACCGACCCCGCCACGTGGCAGCGCTTCTACGGCAGCGAGCACGCCGGCACCTGGCCCTACGGCCTCCCCGAGCTGCCGGGGCAGCGGGACGCGCTCCGGGGGGCGCGGCGGGTCGCCGTACCCGGCTGCTATCCGACGATCTCCACCCTGACGATCGCTCCGGCGGTCGCGGCCGGTGTCGTCGGCCCCGACCTCGTGGTCGTCGCCGCGTCCGGCACGAGCGGTGCGGGCAAGGCGGCCAAGCCGCACCTGCTCGGCAGCGAGGTGATGGGCAACGCGTCGGCGTACGGCGTCGGTGGGGTGCACCGGCACACGCCGGAGATCGCGCAGAACCTCGGTCGGCTGACCGACGCGCCGCTCACGGTGAGTTTCACCCCGCTCCTCGTGCCGATGCCGCGCGGGATCCTGGCCACCTGCAGCGCTCCGCTGGCCGGGCCGCTGACGGCCGCCGAGGCGCACGCCCTCTACGTCGAGGCGTACGCCGACGAACCGTTCATCCACGTCCTGCCGGCCGGCCGGTGGCCGCAGACCCAGTCGGTGCTCGGCTCCAACGCGGTGCAGCTTCAGGTGACCGTGGACGAGGACGCCGGCCGGCTGGTGGCCGTCGGCGTGGTCGACAACCTCGCCAAGGGCACGGCGGGCGCGGCGGTCCAGTGCATGAACCTCGCCCTCGGCCTCGACGAGACCACCGGCCTGAGCACCGTGGGAGTCGCACCGTGAAGCTCTTCCGCTATCCCGAGACGCTGGCCGTCGTCCGGCTCGGCCCGGGTGCCGAGGTGCCCGCGTGGGCGGAGTCGTCCTCGATCTTCTCGGTGACGGCGACCGCGGCCGAGACCTCGGTGGTGTGCGCCTCGCGGAGCGTGCCGAGGAAGGCGCGTCACCAGCGCCCGTTCACGGCCTTCTGCGTCGAGGGCCCGCTGGAGTTCTCCCAGACCGGGGTGCTCGTCGCGCTGCTCACGCCGCTGGCGGAGGACGACATCAGCGTCTTCACGCTCTCGACCTTCGACACCGACTGGATCCTGGTCCCGGCGGGTGACGCCGACCGGGCGGAGGAGGCGTGGCGACGATCGGGGCACGAGACCGAAGCCGCTACGCCCGTCTGACCCCGCACAACCGAAGGAACCACTGACCATGAGCGTCACCACCCCCGCAGGCTTCGTCGCCGCCGGCGTCGCCATCGGCCTCAAGTCGACCGGCAAGCCCGACCTCGCCCTCGTCGTCAACGAGGGCCCCTCGTTCGACTCCGCATCCGTCTTCACCAGCAACCGCTGCAAGGCCAACCCGATCCTCTGGAGCGAGCAGGTCGTCAAGGACGGCGTCGTGAAGGCGGTCGTCCTCAACTCGGGCGGTGCGAACTGCTACACCGGACCGGAGGGCTTCCGGACCACGCACGCAGTGGCCGAGGCGGTGGCCGACCGGCTCGGCATCGGGGCCGGCGACGTCGTCGTCTGCTCCACGGGGCTGATCGGGCTGACCAACGACCGGCAGACGCTGGTCGACGGGGTCGGCGCGGTCCACGCGCAGCTCTCGGCCGACGGCGGGCCGGATGCCGCCGCGGCGATCATGACGACCGACTCGGTCAGCAAGCAGGTCGTCGTACGCCGGGACGGCTGGTCGGTCGCAGGCATGGCCAAGGGGGCGGGCATGCTCGCCCCGCAGCTCGCGACCATGCTCGTCGTGCTGACCACCGACGCCGTCGTACCCGCCCGTGACCTCGACGCCGCCCTCCGGGCCGCGACCCGCGTCAGCTTCGACCGGCTCGACTCCGACGGGTGCATGTCGACCAACGACACCGTCACCGTGATGGCCAGCGGGGCGAGCGGCGTGACCCCGACCGCCGCCGAGTTCACCGACGCGTTGACCGAGGCCTGCACCGACCTCGCCCGCCAGCTCCTGGCCGACGCCGAGGGCGCCGACCACGAGATCGCGATCACCACGCTCCACGCCGCGACGGAGGACGACGCGGTCGCCGTCGGCCGGAGCGTGGCCCGGAGCAACCTGTTCAAGGCCGCGGTCTTCGGCAAGGACCCCAACTGGGGCCGCGTCCTCGCCTCCATCGGTACGACGGACGCGGCGTTCGACCCCGCCGACCTCGACGTCGCGATCAACGGCGTCTGGGTGTGCCGCAACAGCACTCCCGCCGAGGACCCGGCGACCGTCGACCTCGAGCCACGGGAGGTCACCGTCACCATCGACCTCAAGTCCGGCGACGCCGAGGCGACCGTCTGGACCAACGACCTCACCCACGCCTACGTCCACGAGAACAGCGCGTACTCCTCATGAGCGAGAACAACGAGACCAGCCCCGCCACCCCGGGCATCGAGACCGTCCGGCACCACCCGGGCGAGCCCGACCCCCAGAAGGCGGCCACCCTCGCCGCGGCGCTGCCGTGGCTGAAGGCCTACCACGGCAAGATCGTCGTGGTGAAGTACGGCGGCAACGCCATGACCGACGACACCTTGAAGCGTGCGTTCGCCGAGGACATCGCCTTCCTGCGGTTCGCCGGCTTCCGACCGGTCGTCGTGCACGGCGGTGGTCCGCAGATCTCCCAGATGCTCAAGCGGCTCGGCATCGAGTCCGAGTTCCGGGGCGGCCTCCGGGTGACCACCCCAGAGGCGATGGACGTAGTCCGGATGGTGCTCGTCGGGCAGGTCCAGCGCGAGCTGGTCGGCCTGATCAACGAGCACGGCCCGCTCGCGGTCGGCCTCTCCGGTGAGGACGCCCACCTGTTCACCGCCGAGCAGACCGGCACCGTCGTCGACGGCGAGGAGGTCGACCTCGGCCTGGTCGGCGAGGTCGCCCACGTGAGCCCGGAGGCGGTCGTCGACCTGATCGAGGCCGGCCGGGTCCCGGTCGTCTCCAGCGTCGCGCCCGACATCGACGGCGTCGTCCACAACGTCAACGCGGACTCCGCCGCCGCGGCCCTCGCGGCCGCGCTCGGTGCCGAGAAGCTGCTCGTCCTCACCGACGTGGAGGGCCTCTACCTCGACTGGCCGGACCCGGAGGAGGTCATCGGCGAGATCAGCCCGGAGGCGCTCGAGGAGATCCTCCCGTCGCTGGCCAGCGGCATGATCCCGAAGATGGGTGCCTGCCTCCAGGCGGTCCGCGGCGGCGTACCCCGGGCCACGGTGGTCGACGGCCGACAGGAGCACGCGGTGCTGCTCGAGCTCTTCACCGACGAGGGCGTCGGCACCCAGGTGCTGCCCGGGGTCACGACCAAGACCCGGAAGGCGCGGGAGACCGGCGATGCCTGAGCAGAGCCCGTCGGCGGGCCAGTGGACCGAGCGGTACGCCGGCGCGCTGATGAACACCTTCGGCCCGCCCAAGCTGGTGCTCGTCCGCGGCGAGGGCGCTCACGTGTGGGACGCCGACGGCCGTGAGTACGTCGACCTCCTCGGCGGCATCGCCGTCAACGCGCTCGGTCACGCCCACCCGCGGCTGGTCGGCGCGGTCACCGAGCAGATCTCGACCCTGGGCCACATCTCCAACTTCTTCGCCAGCGGCCCGCAGGTCGCCCTCGCCGAGCGTCTCGGCGCACTGCTGGCTTCCGCGTTGAGCCTGTCGAAACCCGGGTCTTCTTCACCAACTCCGGGGCCGAGGCCAACGAGGCGGCCTTCAAGCTCACCCGACGCACCGGCCGGACGAAGGTCGTCGTCACCGAGGGCGGCTTTCACGGCCGCACGATGGGCGCCCTCGCGCTGACCTCCAAGGAGGCCTACCGCGCACCCTTCGAGCCGTTGCCCGGAGACGTCGTCTTCGTGCCGTACGGCGACGCAGCCGCGCTCGCCGCAGCGGTCGACGACCGGACGGCCGCGGTGCTGGTCGAGCCGGTGCAGGGGGAGGCCGGCGTCGTCGTACCTCCGCGGGACTATCTGTCGGCCGCCCGCCGGATCACCCTCGAGCACGGCGCGCTGCTCTGGCTCGACGAGATCCAGACCGGCATCGGGCGCTGCGGGTCGTGGTTCGCCCACCAGAACCCCGACCTGGTCGACGAGGTCGTGGTGCCCGACATCGTGACGCTCGCCAAGGGCCTCGCCGGGGGCATCCCGATCGGTGCCTGCCTGGCGACCCACGGCACGGGCAAGCTGTTCGACCCCGGCAACCACGGCACCACGTTCGGCGGCAACCCGGTCGCCGCGGCCGCAGCGCTCGCCGTCCTCGACACGATCGAGGACGACGGCCTGCTGGCGCACGTGACGGCGCTGGGGGAGCGGATGCGCACCGCCCTGGCCGCACACGACCGGGTGACCGAGGTCCGCGGCGCCGGCCTGCTCATCGGGCTCGACCTCGCCGCCCCGAAGGCCGCCGAGGTGGTGGCCGCGGCCCAGGACGCCGGCTACATCCTCAACGCACCCACGCCGGACCGGATCCGGCTCGCACCTCCGCTGGTGCTGACCGACGCCGACGCCGACGGCTTCCTCGCCGCCTGGCCCGAGATCCTGGAGACCGCATGGTGAGGCACTTCCTGCGCGACGACGACCTCAGCCCGGTCGAGCAGAGCGAGGTCCTCTCGCTCGCGGCGGCGATGAAGGAAGATCCGTTCGGCAGCGTGGTCGGGAAGCCACTGTCCGGCCCGCACACGGTCGCGATGATCTTCGACAAGCCGACCCTGCGCACCCAGGCCTCCTTCACCGCCGGCATCGCCGAGCTGGGCGGACATCCGATGCTGGTCGACGGCAACCTCGCCGGCATCGGGAGGCGTGAGTCGGTCGCCGACGTCGCGCGCGTCCTCGGCCGCCAGGCGTCGCAGATCGTGTGGCGGACCTACGGCCAGGACCGCATCGAGGAGATGGCGGCGTGCTCCGGCGTCCCGGTCGTCAACGCGCTGACCGACGACTTCCACCCCTGCCAGCTGCTGGCCGACCTGCTGACGATCCAGGAGCGCAAGGGCGCGCTCGCCGGTCTGACTGCGACGTTCGTCGGCGACGGCGCCTGCAACATGGGCAACTCCTGGCTGCTTGCCGGGGCGACCGCCGGGATGCACATCCGGGTCAGCGGTCCTGACGGCTACGTCCCCTCGGACGCGATGTTCGCCCGCGCCGCCGAGATCGCCGCGACCACGGGCGGCTCGGTCGCCGCCGAGCCCGACCCGGTCGCCGCGGTGGCCGGTGCCGACGTGGTCATCACCGACACCTGGGTGTCGATGGGCAAGGAGGAGGAGGCCGAGGCCCGGCGGGCCGTGTTCGCGCCGTACTCCGTCACCCGCGACCTGCTCGCCAAGGCCGACCCCGACGCGATCGTGCTGCACTGCCTGCCCGCCTACCGCGGCTCGGAGATCGAGGCCGAGGTCATCGACGGCCCGCAGAGCGTGGTGTGGGACGAGGCCGAGAACCGCCGCCACGCGCAGAAGGCCGTGCTCGCCTGGCTCCACCAGCGACGCGGCGATGAGTGAGCACGCGTTGACACCGCTCACCAAGAGCGCGCGGCAGCGCCTCATCACCGACCTCCTCGGCAGCCGGGAGATCCGCTCCCAGGGTGAGCTGGTCGCGCTGCTCGGCCGCCGTGGCGTGCACGTCACGCAGGCGACGCTGAGCCGCGACCTGGTCGAGCTGGACGCGGTCAAGGTCCGGGTCGCCTCGGGCGGCCTCGTCTACGCCGTACCCGCCGAGGGCGGGGACCGGACGCCGGTCGCCGGAGAGAGCGCCGCCTCCGTGCACCGCCTGTCCCGGCTCTGCGCCGAGCTGCTCGTCAGCGCCGACGCGAGCGCCAACCTGGTCGTCCTCCGGACACCGCCCGGTGCCGCCCAGTTCCTCGCCAGCGCGATCGACAAGGTCGAGCTGGGCCCCGACAATCCAGTCCTCGGCACGATCGCCGGCGACGACACCGTCCTGGTCATCGGCCGCGACCCCGCCGGGGGAGACGCCCTGGCCCACCGATTCACCTCCATCGCCGAAGGGAACGAGATCAGTTGAGCAAGGTCCTCACCAGTCTGCCGAAGGGCGAGCGTGTCGGCATCGCCTTCTCCGGAGGGCTGGACACGTCCGTCGCGGTCGCCTGGATGCGCGACAAGGGCGCCGTGCCCTGCACCTACACCGCCGACATCGGGCAGTACGACGAACCCGACATCACCGGCGTGCCCGACCGCGCCCTCCAGTACGGCGCCGAGATCGCGCGCGCCGTCGACTGCCGCAAGGAGCTCGTCGAGGAGGGCCTCGCCGCGCTGGCCTGCGGGGCGTTCCACATCCGTTCCGGCGGGCGCGCGTACTTCAACACCACCCCGCTCGGCCGCGCCGTCACCGGCACCATGCTCGTGCGCGCGATGCACGAGGACGGCGTGGACATCTGGGGCGACGGCTCGACGTTCAAGGGCAACGACATCGAGCGGTTCTACCGCTACGGTCTGCTGGCCAACCCCGAGCTGCGGATCTACAAGCCGTGGCTCGACCCGGACTTCGTCACCGAGCTGGGCGGTCGCGCCGAGATGAGCCAGTGGCTCACCGAGCACGACCTGCCCTACCGCGACAGCAAGGAGAAGGCCTACTCCACGGACGCCAACATCTGGGGCGCGACCCACGAGGCCAAGACGCTGGAGCACCTCGACGTCTCGCTGGAGATCGTCGAGCCGATCATGGGCGTGAAGTTCTGGGACCCCACCGTCGAGATCCCCACCGAGGACGTCACGGTGCGGTTCGAGGCCGGCCGTCCGGTCGCCATCAACGGCGTGCGGTACGACGGTGCCGGCGAGGCGGTCGCCCTGGTCATGGAGGCCAACGCGGTCGGTGGTCGCCACGGCCTCGGCATGTCCGACCAGATCGAGAACCGGATCATCGAGGCGAAGTCGCGGGGCATCTACGAGGCGCCGGGCATGGCGCTGCTGTTCATCGCCTACGAGCGGCTGCTCAACGCGATCCACAACGAGGACACCCTCGCCAACTACACCCAGAGCGGTCGCCGTCTCGGCCGGCTCCTCTACGAAGGCAGGTGGCTCGACCCCCAGGCCCTGATGCTGCGCGAGTCGATCCAGCGCTGGGTCGCCTCGGTGGTCACCGGCGAGGTCACCATCCGGCTGCGCCGCGGTGAGGACTACACGATCCTGCGCACCGACGGCGACGTGTTCTCCTACGACCCCGACAAGCTGTCGATGGAGCGCACCGAGAACGCCGCGTTCGGTCCGCTGGACCGGATCGGCCAGCTCACGATGCGCAACCTCGACATCGCGGACTCCCGCGCCAAGCTCGAGATGTACGCCGCACAGCCGCTCGACCAGGGGCAGGTCCTGGTCGAGCACGGCACCCTCTTCGGCGAGCTTCCGGCGGGCGGTGCGGACGTCATCACCGACAACCCCGCGGTCGAGGAGGAGCCCAGCGAGCTGGCGCTCGACCATGCCGCGATGGAGTTCGGCAGCGACTGATGACCGGCTCCGACGCCAGCCCCGGGCCGATCCACCGGGTCGCCGCCCGGGTGCTGCCCGTCTCCGCTGACGGCACCGTGCTGCTGCTCCAGTGCCAGGACCCCGCGCGTCCGGGAGACCTGCACTGGGCAAGCATCGGTGGTGCCGTGGACCCGGGGGAGACCCTGGCGGAGGCGGCGGTCCGGGAGATGCTCGAGGAGACCGGGATCGTCGTGGAGCCGGCCGAGCTGGTCGGTCCGGTCAGCGAGGGCGTCCACCCGTTCTCCTGGGACGGCGTCGACTACGTCAGCCGATCGACGTTCTTCGCGATCCCGCTCGACCCGGGTGTCGAGGTGTCCTTCGACGGCCTCGAGGAGGCGGAGGTCGGTAACGTCCTCCGCGCCGCGTGGTGGGAGCCGGCGGCGCTGCGCGCCGACGGCACCGCCGCGTCGCCGGACATGCCCGACGTGATGACCGCGGCGATCGCCGCGGTCCTGTCGTCCGAGGCGCGGAGCCGAGGAACGAGCGGGTCGCGCCGAAGCGACCATCCGACACTGCAAGGAGAGACGTGACCGACACCAGCACCGAGCCGGGTGGCACCAACGAGGGCAAGCTCTGGGGCGGCCGGTTCGCCGGCGGACCGTCGCCGGAGCTCGACGCGCTCTCGCGCTCGACGCACTTCGACTGGCGGCTCGCGCTCTACGACATCGGGGGCTCCCACGCCCACGCCAAGGCCCTCGCCGCGGCAGGCCTGCTGACCGACGCCGAGGAGGCCGAGCTGCACCGGGGCCTCGACGTCCTCGCCCAACGGTGGGTCGACGGAGAGCTGGTTCCCGGCCGCGGTGACGAGGACGTCCACGGCGCCCTCGAGCGGATGCTGATCGAGGAGGTCGGTCCCGACGTCGGGGGCAAGCTGAGGGCCGGACGCTCACGCAACGACCAGATCGCCACGCTCTTCCGCTGCTACCTGCTCGACCACTCCCTCACGATCGCCGCGCAGGTCCTCGACCTCGTCGACGCCCTCGCCGGCCAGGCGGACACGCACCCCGACGCGATCATGCCGGGCCGCACGCACCTCCAGCACGCCCAGCCGGTGCTGCTGGCCCACCACCTGCTCGCGCATGCCTGGCCGCTGCTGCGCGACGTCGAACGGCTCGCCGCCTGGCGCTCACGGGTGGAGGCGGACTCGCCGTACGGCTCCGGGGCGCTCGCCGGCCAGAGCCTCGGCCTCGACCCGGAGCTGGTGGCGCGCGAGCTCAACTTCACCGGGTCGACCGCCAACTCCATCGACGGTACGGCGGCCCGCGACTTCGTCGCCGAGTTCACCTACATCTGCGCGCAGATCGGTGTCGACGTCAGCCGGATCGCGGAGGAGGTCATCCTCTGGGCGACCAAGGAGTTCGGCTTCATCAGGCTGCACGACTCCTGGTCGACGGGATCGAGCATCATGCCGCAGAAGAAGAATCCCGACATCGCCGAGCTCGCGCGTGGCAAGGCCGGCCGGCTGATCGGCAACCACACCGGCCTCCTCGCCACGCTCAAGGCGCTGCCGCTGGCCTACAACCGCGACCTGCAGGAGGACAAGGAGCCCGCGTTCGACTCGGTCGACACCCTCGAGGTCCTGCTCCCAGCCTTCACCGGCCAGGTCGCCACCCTGACCTTCGACACCGACCGGATGGCCGAGCTGGCCCCGCAGGGGTTCTCCCTCGCCACCGACATCGCCGAGTGGCTGGTCCGGGAGGGCACGCCGTTCCGGATCGCCCACGAGCTCGCCGGCGCGTGCGTGCGTGAGTGCGAGCAGCAGGGCATCGAGCTCGCCGACCTCACCGACGAGCAGTTCGCGGCCATCTCGCCGGCGCTGACACCCGACGTCCGGTCGGTGCTGACGGCCGAGGGGTCGGTCGCATCCCGCAACGGCCGCGGCGGCACCGCCCCGCAACGGGTCAGGGAGCAGCTGGTCGAGCTCCGGACCTCGGTGACCGATGCCCGCGGCGTGCTGGACGGAGTCCGTGCGCGGGCTCGCTGACCTGCTCGACGGCACCCCCGAGCAGGTCGCGCCGCGACTGCTCGGGGCGGTCGTCCGCCACGGGCAGGTGGCCGTCCGGCTCACGGAGGTCGAGGCGTACGCCGGCGCCGTCGATCCCGGCTCGCACGCCCACCGCGGCCGCACCGCCCGCAACGCGGTGATGTTCGGACCTGCCGGACACCTCTACTGCTACCTCAGCCACGGCATCCACGTGTGCGGCAACGTCGTCGTCGGCCCGGAGGGGACGGCCGGGGGAGTGCTGCTGCGTGCGGGCGAGGTCGTCGACGGCATCGACGTCGCGCGGGTACGCCGCGGCGGTCACCCCGACAGGCCGATGGCCGATCGTGACCTGGCGCGTGGGCCCGGTCGGTTGGGCCAGGCGCTCGGACTCCGCCTCGAGCATGGCGGCGTCGACCTGACCCGCGGCCCGGTCACCCTGACCCCGGGCCCGCCGGCGGCGTCGTACGCCTCGGGACCGCGGGTCGGACTGCGACTGGCGGCAGGGACCCCGTGGCGGTTCTGGTTGGCGGACGACCCGACCGTGTCGGCGTACCGCCGTCACCCGCGGGCCGAGTGATCGAGGGGTTCTGACGGCTCGTCATCGACCTGGCGGCGGGCGTGCTGAGCGGGGCAGGAGGGACTCTGGAGCCAAAGGTGCCCCCCGATTGGCATCCCGTGGCAACGCACTGCTAACTTTCTCTACGTCGCGGTGAGCGACTCCCACCGGGATCGGGGGCGAGAGCCTCAGTCACTGGGAAGGCCGAAGGCCGGAACCCAGGGTGGCAGTCGTGTGCCAGGACAGCTCGGATCGAGCAGCGGAGCAAAGCGGGTTCACCCCCGAGTTGACTCCGAGGATCGCACCGAGTAATGTTTCACAGGTTGCCCCGCGGAAGGCCTAGCGGCCCGAGCGAGCGCGTGTGATGTTTGAGAACTCAACAGTGTGTCATGCAATCTTTATGTTGATGTGCTTGTTTTGTGCATCTGCCTTTTGCCTTTGTGGTGGGGGGTGGGTGTGGGTTTTTTCGGCATTCAGTGATTCTGGCGATTGTTTTTATTGTCGGGGTTTGTTTGCTGGGTTTGAGCTTTTTATGGAGAGTTTGATCCTGGCTCAGGACGAACGCTGGCGGCGTGCTTAACACATGCAAGTCGAGCGGTAAGGCTCCTTCGGGGGTACACGAGCGGCGAACGGGTGAGTAACACGTGAGTAATCTGCCCATGGCTCTGGGATAAGCACTCGAAAGGGTGTCTAATACCGGATATGACGCTCCCTCGCATGGGGTGGGTGTGGAAAGTTTTTTCGGCTATGGATGTGCTCGCGGCCTATCAGCTTGTTGGTGGGGTAATGGCCTACCAAGGCTTTGACGGGTAGCCGGCCTGAGAGGGTGACCGGTCACACTGGGACTGAGACACGGCCCAGACTCCTACGGGAGGCAGCAGTGGGGAATATTGGACAATGGGCGGAAGCCTGATCCAGCAACGCCGCGTGAGGGATGACGGCCTTCGGGTTGTAAACCTCTTTCACCTACGACGAAGCGAAAGTGACGGTAGTGGGAGAAGAAGCACCGGCCAACTACGTGCCAGCAGCCGCGGTAATACGTAGGGTGCGAGCGTTGTCCGGAATTATTGGGCGTAAAGGGCTCGTAGGCGGTTTGTCGCGTCGGGAGTGAAAACATCGGGCTTAACTCGGTGCTTGCTTTCGATACGGGCAGACTTGAGGCATGCAGGGGAGAACGGAATTCCTGGTGTAGCGGTGAAATGCGCAGATATCAGGAGGAACACCGGTGGCGAAGGCGGTTCTCTGGGCATGTTCTGACGCTGAGGAGCGAAAGTGTGGGGAGCGAACAGGATTAGATACCCTGGTAGTCCACACCGTAAACGTTGGGCGCTAGGTGTGGGGCCTATTCCATGGGTTCCGTGCCGTAGCTAACGCATTAAGCGCCCCGCCTGGGGAGTACGGCCGCAAGGCTAAAACTCAAAGGAATTGACGGGGGCCCGCACAAGCGGCGGAGCATGCGGATTAATTCGATGCAACGCGAAGAACCTTACCTGGGTTTGACATACACCGGAAAGCTGCAGAGATGTGGCCCCTTTTGCTGGTGTACAGGTGGTGCATGGCTGTCGTCAGCTCGTGTCGTGAGATGTTGGGTTAAGTCCCGCAACGAGCGCAACCCTCGTTCCATGTTGCCAGCACGTAATGGTGGGGACTCATGGGAGACTGCCGGGGTCAACTCGGAGGAAGGTGGGGATGACGTCAAGTCATCATGCCCCTTATGTCCAGGGCTTCACGCATGCTACAATGGCCGGTACAAAGGGCTGCGATCCCGTGAGGGGGAGCGAATCCCAAAAAGCCGGTCTCAGTTCGGATTGGGGTCTGCAACTCGACCCCATGAAGTCGGAGTCGCTAGTAATCGCAGATCAGCAACGCTGCGGTGAATACGTTCCCGGGCCTTGTACACACCGCCCGTCACGTCACGAAAGTCGGCAACACCCGAAGCCGGTGGCCTAACTGCTTTGCAGGGGGAGCCGTCGAAGGTGGGGCTGGCGATTGGGACGAAGTCGTAACAAGGTAGCCGTACCGGAAGGTGCGGCTGGATCACCTCCTTTCTAAGGAGCACACCCGTTGTCTGTCCGCGAGTGTCGGATGGGTTGTTTGGGGTGTTCGGATAGTGGAACACATTGATGTGTCTCTGCCCTGTTGGGTGGGGTGGGTTGTATGGCGCGCTGTTGGGTGTCTGAGGCATCAGACGCCTTGGCTCCCGGTCCTGTTTGCCCTGTTTGTTGGGGTGCCCTGTTTGTTGGGGTGGGGTCTGGGGGTTTGCACGAGGGGCCCGGTTGTGGTTCTTGGTGTGTGGTTTTTGATATCTGGATAGTGGACGCGAGCATCCGCCTGCACGAGTGTTGTGTGGGTGGTGTTTGTTTGTAGTGTTTGTTTTGTTGTGTCTTGATCGTGTTGGACATGTCCCTTGATGTGCACGGGTCCTGTTTGCTGTAGCTGCTGCTGGTTGTTTTGGTGGTGGGTGTGGTGGTGGGTTGTTGTGTGTGTTGAGGGTTTGTTTGGCAAGTTGGTAAGGGCACATGGTGGATGCCTTGGCATCGAGAGCCGATGAAGGACGTGGGAGCCTGCGATATGCCCTGGGGAGTTGGCAACCGAGCGTTGATCCGGGGGTTTCCGAATGGGGTAACCCAGCACGAGTCATGTCGTGTTACCTGCACCTGAATGAAATAGGGTGTGTGGAGGGAACGTGGGGAAGTGAAACATCTCAGTACCCACAGGAAGAGAAAACAATAGTGATTCCGAGAGTAGTGGCGAGCGAAATCGGATGAGGCCAAACCGTGGGCGTGTGATACCCGGCAGGGGTTGCGTTCGTGGGGTTGTGGGAGTGTGTGGGACTGGTCTGCCGGCTGGTCGCGTCTGTGCTTGTTGAAGTCGAAGTCCGTTGGAAAGCGGTGCCGGAGCGGGTGATAGCCCCGTAGATGTAAGGCGAGTGTTGGGCGTGCACGTACATCCCAAGTAACATGCCACTCCTGGAATGGTGTGTGAATCTGGCGGGACCACCCGTTAAGCCTAAATACTTCTCGATGACCGATAGCGGACAAGTACCGTGAGGGAAAGGTGAAAAGTACCCCTGGCGGGGAGTGAAATAGTACCTGAAACCATGTGCCTACAATCCGTCAGAGCCCGTGATGGGGTGATGGCGTGCCTTTTGAAGAATGAGCCTGCGAGTTAGCGGTGTGTGGCGAGGTTAACCCGTGTGGGGTAGCCGTAGCGAAAGCGAGTCCGAACAGGGCGGTTGAGTCGCACGCTCTAGACCCGAAGCGGAGTGATCTATCCATGGGCAGGTTGAAGCGCCGGTAAGACGGCGTGGAGGACCGAACCCACTTCAGTTGAAAATGGAGGGGATGACCTGTGGATAGGGGTGAAAGGCCAATCAAACTCCGTGATAGCTGGTTCTCCCCGAAATGCATTTAGGTGCAGCGTTGCGTGTTTCTTGCCGGAGGTAGAGCACTGGATAGCCGATGGGCCCGACCAGGTTACTGACGTTAGCCAAACTCCGAATGCCGGTAAGTGTAAGCGTGGCAGTGAGACTGCGGGCGATAAGGTTCGTAGTCGAGAGGGAAACAGCCCAGACCATCGGCTAAGGCCCCTAAGGGGCGGCTAAGTGGAAAAGGATGTGGAGTCGCAGTGACAACCAGGAGGTTGGCTTGGAAGCAGCCACCCTTGAAAGAGTGCGTAATAGCTCACTGGTCAAGTGATTCCGCGCCGACAATGTAGCGGGGCTCAAGCCGTCCGCCGAAGCCATGGCAGCCACATGTCAACCCAAGCCGCCGACCTTGTGTTGGTTGGTTCAGGGGTGTGGCTGGGTAGGGGAGCGTCGTGTGCCGGGTGAAGCGGCAGAGTGATCTAGCCGTGGATGGCACACGAGTGAGAATGCAGGCATGAGTAGCGAATCACGGGTGAGAAACCCGTGCGCCGAATGATCAAGGGTTCCAGGGTCAAGCTAATCTGCCCTGGGTAAGTCGGGACCTAAGGCGAGGCCGACAGGCGTAGTCGATGGACAACGGGTTGATATTCCCGTACCGGCATTTTGCCGCCCATGACGAGGCCGGTGATGCTAACCACCCAAAGCGCATGCTACCTATCCTCTTCGGAGGTGTGGGGTGTGTGTGGCGCGTGGGATCCGATCCGGTAGTAGTCAAGCGATGGGGTGACACAGGAAGGTAGCCCAGCCACGCCGATGGTTGTGCGTGGGTAAGCATGTAGGGGAGACGGTAGGCAAATCCGCCGTCTTGTGTTCGATCACGGCCCTGAGATGTGACGCCGACCCCGTATGGGGGAAGTGGGTGATCCTATGCTGTCGAGAAAAACCTCTAGCGAGGCAGTTGCCGCCCGTACCCCAAACCGACTCAGGTGATCAGGTAGAGAATACCAAGGCGATCGAGACAACCATGGTTAAGGAACTCGGCAAAATGCCCCCGTAACTTCGGGAGAAGGGGGACCTGATCCGTGAACCCACTAGCTGGGGGTAGCGGTGAGGGTCGCAGAGACCAGGCCCAAGCGACTGTTTACTAAAAACACAGGTCCGTGCGAAGTTGTAAGACGATGTATACGGACTGACTCCTGCCCGGTGCTGGAAGGTTAAGAGGACCTGTTAGACGCAAGTCGAAGCGGAGAATTTAAGCCCCAGTAAACGGCGGTGGTAACTATAACCATCCTAAGGTAGCGAAATTCCTTGTCGGGTAAGTTCCGACCTGCACGAATGGAGTAACGACTTGGGCGCTGTCTCAACCATGGACTCGGCGAAATTGCACTACGAGTAAAGATGCTCGTTACGCGCGGCAGGACGGAAAGACCCCGGGACCTTTACTATAGTTTGGCATTGGTGTTTGGTTCGGCTTGTGTAGGATAGGTGGGAGACTTTGAAGCGGCCACGCCAGTGGTTGTGGAGTCATCGTTGAAATACCACTCTGGTCGTACTAGATGTCTAACCTAGGGCCATGATCTGGTTCAGGGACAGTGCCTGATGGGTAGTTTAACTGGGGCGGTTGCCTCCCAAAATGTAACGGAGGCGCTCAAAGGTTCCCTCAGCCTGGTTGGCAATCAGGTTTCGAGTGTAAGTGCACAAGGGAGCTTGACTGTGAGACAGACATGTCGAGCAGGGACGAAAGTCGGAACTAGTGATCCGGCACCACCATGTGGAAGGGGTGTCGCTCAACGGATAAAAGGTACCCCGGGGATAACAGGCTGATCTTCCCCAAGAGTCCATATCGACGGGATGGTTTGGCACCTCGATGTCGGCTCGTCGCATCCTGGGGCTGGAGTAGGTCCCAAGGGTTGGGCTGTTCGCCCATTAAAGCGGCACGCGAGCTGGGTTTAGAACGTCGTGAGACAGTTCGGTCCCTATCCGCCGCGCGCGTAGGAAACTTGAGAAAGGCTGTCCCTAGTACGAGAGGACCGGGATGGACGAACCTCTGGTGTGCCAGTTGTACCGCCAGGTGCAGGGCTGGTTAGCTACGTTCGGAAGTGATAACCGCTGAACGCATCTAAGCGGGAAGCACGTTTCAAGATGAGGTTTCCCCACCCCTTTGAGGGTGTAAGGCCCCCAACAGATTATTGGGTTGATAGGCCGGAGGTGTACAGCAGCAATGCCCAGCCGACCGGTACTAATAGGCCGAACACTTGCCACACAAACCCCCAACACAACCAACAACATCGGTCGTGTTGACCAGGGGGCGAGTCGTGAAGTGCGCAAGACACAACATGCGATACCGCACAAACCTGCAAACAAAAACGCGTCCACACAATCTTGACCCCAACCACCCGGTCAACAACCGTAACCACGGTGGGGGGTCCACGGGGAGGCCGAAGCCCCCCGTGTATAGAGTTACGGCGGCCATAGCGACAGGGAAACACCCGGACCCATACCGAACCCGGAAGTTAAGCCTGCCAGCGCCGATGGTACTGCAACCGAGAGGCTGTGGGAGAGTAGGACGCCGCCGGACATCTTTTCAGAACGGGCCACCAGCATTGCTGGTGGCCCGTTCTTCTTTTGGATTGCACGTCGGTGGACGGGTCATTTCGACCCACTTTCCATCCACATCCGCGCCGGCACAGCTGGTTATCCACAGGAAGCCGTACCCGTTCGTCGTGATGTCGGCGGTGCAGGCGACGCTCCCGGTGAAGGAGGTGCCGGATGAGCACGAAGACGAAGAGTGGCGGACCGCCGAAGTCGGGGTCCCACGAGAATGCATCGCCCGACGCGAACGAGGTGCGCCTGGTCGGCCGGTTGGCGGCAGACCCGGAGACACGGGTGTTGCCGAGTGGGGATGAGCTGTGCGTGTGTCGGGTCGTGGTACGCCGGGAACGTCCGCGACGTCGCGCCGACGGTCGCCCGGGTCAGGCGATCGATGTCCTGGACTGCACGGCATGGGATGCGCGGCCGCGACGGTCGATGACGACCTGGCGTGAAGGAGACCGGGTGGAGGTGCGGGGCGCCGTGCGCCGGCGGTTCTTCCGATCGCCGGGAGGTCAGGCGGTCTCCCGGGTCGAGATCGAGGTCAGGTCGGCGCGGGTGGTTCGTCGCGCAGCGACCGGATGAAGACTCCGAGACTCGGCTTGGGCTGGAACGACGTGGCCTTCTCCGGCAGCAGCCGGTCGGCGGCGGCGATGTCGTGCACGAGACCGACCGACGGGGCGGGCAGGAGCACGGCGACACCAACGTCCGGATCCACGTCGCTCAGAGCCTCCTCGACCGAGTGGTGGTACCCGATCCCTGCCGGGCCGTGAGGCAGTGCCGGAATCAACTGGTCGTGCAGCACCTCGACGGCCGCGCGGCCGGCGGGCACGGTGAGGCTGATCACCGCCCAACTCTCCCCATCGCTCACCGCGAGGTGGCCGGGGCCGAGCGCGGCGACAGCGGACGCCTGCGGCTGCTCCTCGAAGCGCATCCCGGCACTCTCGGCGGCGATCCGGAGGTCTGCGAGCGTCGTACCCGCGAGGGTCCGGTGGATCGCACCGAGGTACAGCGGTGTCGTGCCCTGGTCGACCAGCATCGCCAGGCCGAAGTCGTGTGCACCGCCCGGATGACGTCGCTGGAGGCGGAGGTAGGCGGCATAGCGGTGGTGGCCGTCGGCGATGAGCGCTTGCGTGTCACGCAGCTCGGCTGCCAGGCGGGCGATCACCTCTGTGTCTCGGATCGCCCAGATCCGGTGCTGTTGCTCGGAGCGGTCATGGAACTGGTGGTCGGGTGCTCTGTCGACCTGCTCGGCGATGATGTCCCGTGCCGTGGGCGTGGCGTCGTGGACGAGCAGGATCGGCGCCGGGTTGAGCTCCATCTCCGCCATCCGGTCTGCGAGGTCGTCGGCCTGCTCGGGGTGGATGCCCTCGTGCGGAAGCACCGCGCGGTCCTCCGGCCGGGTTGCGCGCCGGGACACGTCGAGGGCGCCGACGAGTCCGCAGACGCTGATGCCGCCGGATGTGTACTCGTGGACGTACAGCGCCGCGCCGTGGTCGCGGCGGACGATTCCGCGCTCCTGCCACCTGCTCAGCCGGGCGGAGACGTCCGTGTAGGGCCGGGCGAAGGCCCGGCCGGTCGACGGGTCCCCGACCCGGGCAGGCGCCAGCATGAGCGCTTGGAACGGCTCGAGACGGAGCGGGCCGGCGACGTACGGCGGCGACACGACCGTGTGCGAGTCCATTTCGGCATCCTACGGAGCGGGGACTGCACCGCCCTGGCAGGGTGTACCTGTGTTGACCGCTTCCACAGAGCCGCTCGACGCCGCCTACGACCTCGCGATGCTCGACCTCGACGGTGTCGTCTACATCGGGGCTGCGGCCGTTCCGGGTGCCGCGGAGCACATCGGGACGGCGCACGACCGGGGGATGCGGGTCGCGTTCGTGACGAACAATGCGGCCCGGACGCCGGAGCAGGTTGCCGACCATCTCGTCGATCTCGGGATCCCCGCGGACCGGGCCGACGTGGTGACCTCGGCCCAGGCGGCCGCCCGGCTGCTTCAGGAGAGGCACCCCGCCGGCTCCGACGTGGTGAAGGTGGGTGGGACCGGCCTCGAGGCCGCGCTGCGGGAGGCCGGCCTCAATCCGGTGGGCGTCGAGGACGACGCGGTCGCGGTCGTGACGGGATTCGGTCCGGAGGTGCTGTGGCGCGACATCATGCGGGCCGCGGTCCGGATCCGTGACGGACTGCCGTGGGTCGCGAGCAACACCGACTACACCCTGCCGACGCCCTTCGGGGTCGCACCCGGCCACGGGGTGCTGGTCGAGATGCTGCATCGGTTCACCGGGGTGAGCCCTCTGGTCGCCGGGAAGCCCCGTCGCCCCCTGCTGGACGAGACGATCCGCCGGGTCGGTGGCCGCCGTCCGCTGATGGTCGGCGACCGGCTCGACACCGACATCGAGGGAGCGAACAACGCCGGGCTCGACTCGCTCCTGGTGCTGACCGGCGTGACCGGGCTGCGGGAGCTGGTGGCCGCCCGGCCGGCCGAGCGGCCGACGTACCTCTCCTTCGACCTCGGAGGTCTGTTCCACGCGCAGCCGGCGCCGGAGCGACGATCCGACGGATGGACGCTCGGAGGCTGGGTCGCGCGCTCGCGCAGCGGGCGGCTCGACGTCACAGGGGCGGGCGACCCGGGCGACTGGTGGCGGGTGGTCGCGGCCGTGGGCTGGAGCCACCTGGACGAGCACGACGAGGTGGTCGACACCACCGGTCTGGTGGTCCCGGGTTCCAGGTCCGGAGAGCGGTAGCCTCGGGCTCATGACCGAGGCACCCGCACCCGCCGCACCCGCCGCCACGGGCATCGCGTCCGTCGACTCCGTGCTCGACCTGGTCGCGGGTCTCGACGAGCGTCCGCTCGGTGAGCACTCCGCGGTGTTCGAGGCGGCGCACGCCGAGCTGCGGCGTACTCTCGACAACCCACCGGCAGCCGCCGCGGACCCGGCCTGACCGTGCCGCCGCGCCGTCTGCGGCTCGACGCGGAACTGGTACGCCGCGGGCTGGCCACCTCGCGGGAGCGAGCCGCCCAGCTGATCGCCGACGGTCGGGTGCGGGTCGGGGGAGTGATCGCCTCGAAGGCCGCGACCGGTGTCACCACCGACGTCGCCATCGTCGTCGCGGCGAGCGCGACCGGGCCCGACTACGTCTCTCGCGGTGCGCACAAGCTGCTCGGCGCGCTGGCCGCGTTCGGCCCGCTCGGGTTGGAGGTGACCGGTCGGCGCTGCCTGGACGCCGGCGCGTCGACGGGCGGCTTCACCGACGTGCTGCTCCGTGCGGGAGCGGCCGAGGTCGTCGCCGTCGATGTGGGCTACGGACAGCTCGACTGGTCGTTGCGGCAGGACCCCCGGGTCACGGTCCACGACCGGCAGAACGTCCGCGCCCTGACACCCGACGTCGTCGGCGGGCCGGTCGACGTCGTGGTCGCGGACCTGTCCTTCATCTCGCTCGGGCTGGTCCTCGACGCCCTGCTGGGTGTCACCCGGGCCGACGGCGACCTGGCACTGATGGTCAAGCCCCAGTTCGAGGTGGGCAAGGACCGGGTCGGCAAGGGCGGCGTCGTACGCGACCCCGGGCTGCGTACCGAGGCCGTGGTGGGCGTGGCCGACGCCGCCGCCGTACGAGGCTGGGGCGCTCGGGCCGTCACCGTCAGCCCGTTGCCCGGCCCGTCCGGCAACGTCGAGTTCTTCCTCTGGCTCCGCCACGGCCCAGCCGCCGTCGACGCTGCCGCGATCGAGGCCGTGGTCCGCCGCGGCACGGACGGGGCCGAACCGACTGACGGGGCCGGGTGAGAGGGTGAGCGCATGACGTCGTACCACGCCACTGAGCCGCGTCGGGTGCTGGTCCTCGCCCACACCGGTCGCCGTGATGCCCGCGACGTCGCGCGTGCGTTCGTCAAGGAGCTCTCCGCCCACGGGATCGTCGTCCGGCTGCTGCGCACCGAGGCAGACGCCCTCGGGATCGCCCCGGCGAGCTTCACCCCTGCGCTCGAGCTCACCGACTCCGAGACCGACGCGAGCCGGGGATGCGAGCTCACCGTGGTCATCGGTGGTGACGGCAGCATCCTCCGGGCGGCCGAGGTCACCCACCAGCGGCTCACCCCGGTTCTCGGTGTCAACCTCGGGCACGTCGGGTTCCTGGCCGAGGCGGAGCACGAGGACGTCGCGGCGACC
The DNA here is from genome assembly GCA_963830735.1 of uncultured Actinomycetota bacterium. Classification (GTDB taxonomy): domain Bacteria; phylum Actinomycetota; class Actinomycetes; order Propionibacteriales; family Nocardioidaceae; genus Nocardioides. The sequence goes on along the minus strand of CAWHNG010000002.1, from coordinate 1,464,036 downwards.
ATCGACGCGATCATCCACCAGCGCTACACGACCGAGGACCGGCTCACCCTCGACGTCCGGGCCTTCCGGGACGGCGAGCTGGTCTACGCGACGTTCGCCCTCAACGAGGCGAGCGTGGAGAAGGCCGCACGGGAACGGATGCTGGAGGTCGTCGTCGAGATCGACGACCGGCCGCTGTCCCGGTGGGGCTGCGACGGCGTGGTGTGCGCGACCCCGACCGGGTCGACGGCCTACAACTTCAGCGCCGGCGGCCCGATCGTGTGGCCCCAGGTCGAGGCGTTGTGCATCGTCCCGCTCAGCGCCCACGCCCTGTTCGCGCGGCCGATGGTCGTCGCGCCGTCCTCGATCATCGCGATCGAGGTCCTCGGCGGCAGCGAGGGATCCGGAGTGCTCTGGTGCGACGGTCGGCGCAGCGTCGACCTGCCGCCCGGAGCCCGGATCGAGGTCAGCCGCGGCCTCCGACCCGTGCGGCTGGTCCGCCTCCACCAGGCACCGTTCACCGACCGGCTGGTCGCGAAGTTCGGACTCTCCGTCGAGGGCTGGCGCGGATCCGCCGAGCGGAGGCGGGCCGCGAGGTGATCGAGGAGATCCGGATCAGCTCGCTCGGTGTCATCGACTCCTCCACCCTCGAGCTCGGCCAGGGCCTGACCGTGATCACCGGCGAGACCGGCGCAGGCAAGACGATGGTGGTGACCGCGCTCGGTCTCCTGCTCGGTGGCCGGGCCGACAGCGGCGCGGTCCGGGCCGGCGCCCGGCAGGCCCGGGTCGAGGGGTTGGTCGACGCATCCTCCGTCGACGGGCTGGCCGCGGCCGTCGACGAGGCGGGAGGCGAGGTCGACGACGACGACCACGTCGTCGTCGCCCGCAACGTCAGCGCCGAGGGCAGGTCCCGTGCGTTCGTCGGCGGCGCCGGCGTCCCCGTTGCGACCCTGGCCGCCCTGACCGAGCCGCTGGTCGCCGTCCACGGCCAGTCCGACCAGCACCGGCTCCTGCGGCCCCGCACGCAGCGCGAGGCCCTCGACCGGTTCGGCCGCGACGAGATCGGCCCGATCGCCGAGCGGTACGCCGCGCTGCACGCCGACCTGGTCGCCACCGAGCGCGAGCTCGACGACGTGACCGCCACCGCGCGCGAGCGGGCCCGGGAGGCCGACCTCCTCCGCTTCGGCGTCGAGGAGATCGAGGCGGTCGCGCCCGAGCCGGGTGAGGACCGCGCACTCGCCGCCGAGGAGGCGCGGCTCGGCCACGCCGACACGCTGCGGACCGCGGCCGAGCAGGCGCGCGAGGCGTTGTCGAGCGAGCAGGGTGGCCCCGACGCACTGGCCGCGGTCTCGGCCGCGCGCGGCCTGCTCGAGGGAGTTCGCGAGCACGACGAGGAGGCGGGGGAGCTCGCCGACCGGGTCGCGGAGGTCACCTACCTGCTCTCCGACGTCGCCGCGGACGTGGCGTCGTACTCCTCGAGGATCGACACCGACCCCACCCGGCTCGCGGCGGCGTCCGAGCGTCGTGCCGCGCTGACCGCACTGACCCGCAAGTACGGCGAGTCCGTGGACGAGGTGCTCGCCTGGAGCGAGCAGGCCTCCGCACGGCTGCTGGACCTCGACTCGACCGACGAGCGGATCGAGGAGCTCGACCGCAGGCGTCACGAGCTCCGCACCGACCTGGCCGAGGTCGCGCAGCGGCTCAGCGCCCTGCGGTCCGACGCGGCGTCCCGGCTCGCGGCGGAGGTCACCGACGAGCTGACGCTGCTCGCCATGCCGCACGCCGAGGTCACGATCACGGTCGATCAGCAGGTCGTGGACGCCCCCGCAGACCCGGCCGACCCGCCGGCCGACGCGCTGCTGGTGGGGGACCGGTGGCTGCGCTGCGGATCCTCCGGGGTGGACACCGTCGAGCTCCTGCTCGCCGCCAACACCGGCTCCGAGCCGCGGCCACTGCACAAGGGTGCCTCCGGTGGAGAGCTCTCGCGGGTGATGCTCGCGGTCGAGGTGTCGCTGGCGGGCACCAGCCCGGTGCCCACCTTCGTCTTCGACGAGGTCGACGCCGGGGTCGGCGGAGCGGCCGCGGTCGAGATCGGCCGTCGCCTCGCGCAGCTCGCGCGCCAGGCCCAGGTGATCGTCGTGACCCACCTGCCGCAGGTGGCGGCGTACGCCGACCGGCACGTGCTCGTCGAGAAGGCCAGCGACGGCACGGTCACCAGCTCCGGGCTGACGACCCTCGACGACGCCGGGCGCGAGCGCGAGCTGTCGCGGATGCTCGCCGGCCTCGCCGACTCCGACACCGCTCTCGCGCATGCGCGGGAGCTCCTCGAGATGGCGCGCACGGGCCCCGTGGCGCCGGACACGCAAGGTCCGTAGATGCACCCCTCGCAGTGCCTAGCCGCTAGGATGGAATCCCGTGAAGCACGCCCGGGGTAGTCGTACCAAGCACATCTTCGTCACCGGAGGCGTCGCCTCCTCGCTCGGCAAGGGCCTGACCGCCTCGAGCCTCGGTCGGCTGCTGCGCAGCCGGGGCCTCCGGGTCACCATGCAGAAGCTGGATCCGTACCTCAACGTCGACCCCGGGACGATGAACCCGTTCCAGCACGGCGAGGTCTTCGTCACCAACGACGGCACCGAGACCGATCTCGACATCGGTCACTACGAGAGGTTCCTCGACACCAACCTGTCCGGGCGGGCCAACGTCACCACGGGGCAGGTCTACTCCAACGTGATCGCCAAGGAGCGCCGCGGCGACTACCTCGGCGAGACCGTGCAGGTGATCCCGCACATCACCAACGAGATCGTCGACCGGATCCTGGAGATGCACGGTGACGACGTCGACCTGGTGATCACCGAGATCGGCGGCACCGTCGGCGACATCGAGTCGCTGCCGTTCCTGGAGGCCGCCCGGCAGGTGCGGCAGAAGATCGGCCGCGACAACGTGTTCTTCGTGCACGTGTCGCTGGTGCCCTACATCGGCCCGTCCAAGGAGCTGAAGACCAAGCCGACCCAGCACTCCGTCGCGCAGCTTCGCCAGATCGGTCTCCAGCCGGACGCCGTCGTGTGCCGCGCCGACCGGGAGCTCCCCGACGGCATCAAGGCGAAGATCGCGCTGATGTGCGACGTCGACGAGGAGGCCGTGGTGACCGCAGCCGACGCCCCGTCGATCTACGACATCCCGAAGGTGCTGCACCGTGAGGGCCTCGACGCCTACGTCGTCCGCAGGCTCGACCTGCCGTTCCGCGACGTCGACTGGACCGTCTGGGACGACCTGCTCCGTCGGGTGCACCACCCGAAGGAGGAGGTGACGGTCGCGCTGGTCGGCAAGTACATCGACCTGCCCGACGCCTACCTCTCGGTCGCCGAGGCGCTGCGCGCCGGTGGCTTCGCGCACGAGGCCAAGGTCGACCTGCGCTGGATCCCCTCCGACGAGTGCGAGACGCCGGCCGGCGCGGCACGCAACCTGCAGGACGTCGACGCGGTGTGCATCCCCGGCGGTTTCGGCATCCGCGGGCTGGAGGGCAAGCTCGGGGCGCTGACCTACGCGCGCACCCACGGAATCCCCACGCTCGGTCTGTGTCTGGGGCTGCAGTGCATGGTCATCGAGTACGCCCGCTCGGTCGCCGGACTGACCAAGGCCATGTCGACGGAGTTCGAGCCGGACTGCCCCGAGCCGGTCATCGCGACGATGGAGGAGCAGAAGTCCTTCGTCGAGGGGGCGGGCGACCTCGGCGGCACCATGCGGCTGGGTCTCTACGCGGCCGACCTGGCGGCGGGCTCGATCGTGCGGGCGGCGTACGGCCAGGCGCAGGTCGAGGAGCGGCACCGGCACCGGTACGAGGTCAACAACGACTACCGCGAGCAGCTCGAGGACGGCGGGCTGGTGTTCTCCGGGACCAACCCCGAGCTCGGGCTGGTGGAGTTCGTCGAGCTGCCGCGCGAGGTCCATCCCTACTACGTCGCCACGCAGTCGCACCCCGAGCTGCAGTCCCGGCCGACCCGGCCGCACCCGCTGTTCGCAGGTCTGGTCGGCGCGGCGCTCGCCCGCCAGCGTGAGCTCCGGTTCCCGATCGACGAGTCGACGCTCCACGTCGACCCGGTCGACGACTGATGACCGGCCCGGACTGGGGCGACCGTCCGGAGTCGTGGCCGGTCGAGTCCAGCGCCGACCTGCACCGCGACGCATGGGTGCTCTCGCTCCGGGCCGACCGGGTCCGGAGGCCGGGCGACCACGACGAGGCGCCGTTCCGGAGGCTGGTCGTCGAGCATCCGGGCGCGGCCGTCGTACTCGCCGTGGACGAGGAGGAGCGGGTGCTGTGCCTGCGCCAGTACCGCCACGCCGCGCAGCACCGGCTGCTCGAGCTGCCGGCCGGCGTCTGCGACCACCCGGGCGAGGACCCGCTGGAGGTCGCGCGCCGCGAGCTGCTCGAGGAGGCCGCCCTCGCGGCGACGGACTGGACACCGCTGCTGTCGACCTTCAGCTCGCCGGGCTACTCGGCCGAGCGGATCCACTACTTCGTCGCCCGAGGTCTCAGCGCCGCCGACCGCGGGGACTTCGTGCTCGCCCACGAGGAGGCCGATCTCGAGGTGGTGTGGGTGGCCGTGGACGACCTGGTGTCGGCGGTGCTCGACGGCGCGGTGACCGACGGCCCGGTCGTCCAGGCGGTGCTCGCCTACACCGTGCTCAGGAGCCGAACCCGCTCCGACTGAGGCATCTATGCTGCGGATCGTGTCCGAACTCGATGCCCTCGACGCCGCGATCGTGCGGGAGCTGCAGGACGACGCCCGGATCGCCAACAACGTGCTCGCAGCCCGGCTGGGCATCGCGCCCTCGACCTGTCACGGCCGGGTCCGTTCCCTGTTCGCCCGCGGCATCATCCGCGGCGTGCACGCCGAGATCGACCAGGCCCGGATCGGACGCCCGCTGCAGGCGATGATCTCGGTCCGGCTGCGTCCGCACGCCCGCGGCGAGCTGAGCGCGTTCGCGCAGAACATGGCAGCCCTGCCCGAGGTGCTCAACGTGTACTTCCTGGCCGGTGGTGACGACTTCCTGGTCCATGTCGCGACCGCGGGGTCCGACCAGCTGCGGGAGTTCGTGCTCAACAACCTGAGCAGCAGCACCGACGTCGCGATGACCGAGACCAGCCTGATCTTCGAGCACCTGCGCGGACGACCGGCCGAACCGGGTTCGGAGTAGCCTGGGTCACGTCCGGCCGTGATCGACGATCGAGTCGGATTCGTGGCGGTACGTCGAATATCCGCTGCAAGTGGTGGCGCAACCGCTGACTGTTCTTCAGAATTCTGGAAATCGGCAGAATCCATGCCGGCCGGAATCCCATCAGCGGGGAATCATCAGAGGGGAGCGTCCGATGCGGGTCGGCGTACCGAAGGAAGTCAAGAACCACGAGTACCGGGTCGCGATCACGCCCATCGGCGTCCACGAGCTCGTCGCGCACGGCCACGAGGTCGTCATCGAGACCGGCGCCGGTGACGGCTCGTCGATCGGCGACGACGACTACGCGGCGGCCGGCGCGAAGATCCTGCCCGACGCCGACGCCGTGTGGGGCTCGGCGGAGATGGTGCTCAAGGTCAAGGAGCCCGTGGCGGAGGAGTACCACCGGATGCGGGAGGGCCAGACCCTCTTCACCTACCTCCACCTCGCCGCGGACAAGCCGCTGACCCAGGAGCTGCTCGGTCGCAAGGTGACGGGGATCGCCTACGAGACGGTGCAGCTGCCCTCGGGCGCGCTGCCGCTGCTCTATCCGATGTCCGAGGTCGCCGGTTGCCTCGCACCGCAGGTCGGAGCGCACGCACTGCTCAAGGCACAGGGCGGGCGCGGCGTCCTCCTGGGCGGGGTCGGTGGCGTCGCGAACGCCAAGGTCGTCGTCATCGGGGCCGGCGTCGCCGGCCAGAACGCTGCCAACATCGCGCTCGGGATGGGTGCCGACGTGACCCTGCTCGACAACGACCTCGACAAGCTCCGGATGTCGTTCTGGCGCTACAGCAACCGGGTCCACGGGCTCGCCTCGTCCAAGCTCGCGATCGAGGAGCAGGTCAAGCAGGCCGACCTGGTCATCGGTGCCGTGCTGATCCCGGGCGCCGCTGCCCCCAAGCTGGTCAGCAACGACCTGGTGGCCCAGATGAAGCCGGGCTCGGTGCTCGTCGACATCGCAGTCGACCAGGGCGGGTGCTTCGAGGACACGCACGCGACCACGCACGCGGACCCGACGTACCAGGTCCACAACTCGATCTTCTACTGCGTGGCGAACATGCCGGGCGCCGTACCCAACACCTCGACGTACGCACTGACCAACGCGACGCTTCCCTACACGGTCGCCCTGGCCAACAAGGGCTGGCGGCAGGCGTGCCGCGAAGACCACTCGCTGGCACTCGGCCTCAACACCTACGACGGGGCGCTCACCAACGGGCCCGTCGGTGCGGCCGTGGGTATCGACACGATCGCGCTCGCGGACGCGCTAGCCTGACGAGGTGGGTGGACCGGGCGACATCGAGCGCGCGGTCCGCACCTACCTCGACCACCTGGGCATCGAGAAGGGCCTCGCGGCCAACACGCTCACGTCGTACCGTCGCGACCTGCGGCGCTACCGCGAGTTCCTCGCCGAGGCCGGCGTGGCCTCCCTGGGCGAGATCAGCGAAGCCAACCGTCACCGCGTTCCTGATGCGGTTGCGTGAGGGCGACGCCGAGCACCCGCCGCTCGGCGCGTCCTCGGCGGCCCGCACCGTCGTGGCGGTCCGGGGCTTCCACAGGTTCGCGGTCGCGGACGGCCTCGCCGCCGCGGATCCCGCGGCCGGCGTGAAGCCGCCGAGCCCCGCCAAGCGGCTGCCGAAGGCGCTGCCGCTGTCCGACGTCGAGGCGATCCTCGACGCGGCGGGCTCGCCCGGCACGACGCTGGCCCTGCGGGACCGGGCGCTGCTCGAGCTGCTCTACGGCACCGGGGCGCGGATCTCCGAGGCGGTCGGTCTCGACGTCGACGACATTGACCTCGAGGTCCCCGACGTCGACGACGGCAGCGGGACCGTGCTGCTGCGCGGCAAGGGGAGCAAGGAACGCCTCGTTCCCGTCGGCAGCTACGCGATGGAGGCGCTGTCGGCGTACCTCGTCCGAGGGCGACCGGAGCTCGTCGCGGAGGGCAGGGGCACGCCGGCGCTCTTCCTCAACGCACGCGGCGGGCGGCTCTCCCGGCAGTCGGCGTGGGCCGTGCTGGTGAAGGCCGCCGACCGCGCCGGAGTGACCCGTGACGTCTCGCCGCACACCCTGCGGCACTCCTTCGCCACCCACCTCCTCGACGGCGGTGCCGACGTCCGCGTGGTGCAGGAGCTGCTGGGGCACGCGTCGGTGACGACCACCCAGGTGTACACACTGGTGACCGTGGACAACCTGCGCGAGGTCTTCGCCACCGCCCATCCCCGGGCGCGCGATGCCTGAGTCCGGCCCTGGGACCAGCACGGACGCGGCGTACGACCGCATCACCGGGTACGCCGCCGCGCGCCACCTCGAGCTGTACCCGCACCAGGAGGAGGCGATCCTCGAGCTGCTCGCCGGCAACAACGTCGTGCTCGCGACCCCCACCGGTTCGGGCAAGTCACTGGTGGCGCTGGCGGCGCACATGGCGGCGCTCGCCGAGGACCGGGTGTCGTTCTACACCGCGCCGATCAAGGCGCTGGTGAGTGAGAAGTTCTTCGAGCTGTGCGCGGCCCTCGGCGCCGACAACGTCGGGATGCTGACCGGCGACGTCGCGGTCAACGCCGACGCGCCGGTGATCTGCTGCACCGCCGAGGTGCTGGCCAACATCGCGCTGCGCGAGGGCGCCGACGCCGACGTCGGGCTGGTCGTCATGGACGAGTTCCACTTCTACGGCGAGCCCGGCCGGGGATGGGCGTGGCAGGTCCCGCTGATCGAGCTCCCGCAGGCCCAGCACCTGCTGATGTCGGCCACGCTCGGCGACGTGACCGCGATCGCGGAGGACATCACTTTGCGCAACGGCCGCGAGACCGCGGTCGTCGACGAAGCGGAACGACCGGTGCCGTTGACGTTCTCCTGGTCACTCACCCCGCTCGCCGAGACCCTCGAGGAGGTGGTCACCACCGGTCAGGGCCCGGTCTACGTCGTGCACTTCACCCAGGCCGCCGCCGTCGAGCACGGTACGTCGCTACTGGCCAAGCCCGGTTTCGAGGCATCGCGTGAGACCCGCGACCGGATCGCGGAGAAGCTGGCCGGCGTCCGCTTCGCAGCCGGTTTCGGCAAGACGCTCGCCAAGCTGCTGCGTCGCGGGATCGGGGTCCACCACGCGGGGATGCTGCCGCGCTACCGACGCCTGGTCGAACAGCTCGCGCAGGAAGGCCTGCTCACCGTCATCTGCGGGACCGACACCCTCGGCGTCGGGATCAATGTGCCGATCCGGACCGTCCTCTTCAGCGGGCTGGCGAAGTTCGACGGCCAGCGGCAGCGGGTGCTGCGCACCCGGGAGTTCCTCCAGATCGCCGGCCGTGCCGGGCGGGCCGGCTTCGACACCGCCGGTTACGTCGTCGTCCAGGCGCCCGAGCACATCATCGAGAACGAGAAGGCCAAGGCGAAGGCCGCAGCCAAGAACGCCGCGATGAGCGCCGAGAAGCGCGCCAAGCGTGGTTCGAAGGCGCACCTGAAGAAGCCGCCCGAGGGCACGGTCGTGTGGACCGAGCAGACCTTCGACAAGCTCGTCGCCGGCAAGCCCGAGCAGCTGAGGTCCCAGATGAAGGTCGACAACGCGATGCTCGTCAACGTGCTCTCCCGGGAGGAGGACGCGTTCCCGGTCCTGCGGCGGCTGACCACCGACAACCACGAGGACCGGCGCAGCCGGCTCCGGCTGGCCCGGCGTGCCGCCCGGCTCGCGCGGAGCCTGGTCGGGTCCGGGGTGCTCACCCGGCTCGACGAGATCGACGGGTTCGGGCGCCGCTACGTCCTCACCGAGGCACTGCCGGAGGACTTCGCGCTCAACCAGCCGCTCGCGCACTTCGCGCTGGCGGTCTTCGACGTGCTCGACCCCGAGGCCGAGACGCTCTCCCTCGACGTGCTGTCGGTCGTCGAGGCGGTCCTCGAGGCGCCGCGGCCCCTGCTGATGGCGCAGCGCCACGCGGCGCGCGGCGAGGCGATCGCGGCGCTCAAGGCCGACGGGGTGGAGTACGACGAACGGATGGCGCTGATCGAGGAGGTCGGCTGGCCCGAGCCGCTCGCCGACCTGCTCGAGCCGCTCTACGAGACCTACCGCGAACGCCACCCCTGGCTCTCCCCGGACGCCCTGGCACCGAAGTCGGTGGTGCGGGAGATGTGGGAGCAGGGGATGGGCTTCACCGACCTGGTCTCCCGCTACCAGATCGCGCGGTCCGAGGGCCTGGTGCTGCGCTACCTGACCGACGCCTACCGGGCGCTCCGGCAGACGGTGCCGGCGTCGTACCGCACGCCGGAGCTGGAGCTGATCATCGAGTGGCTGGGGGAGACCGTCCGCCAGGTCGACTCCTCGCTCCTCGACGAGTGGGAGGCGCTGACCGATCCTGATCACGCGCCGCGCACGGTGACCGGCCACGAGCCGCCGCCCCCGCCGCGGCCGCTGTCCCAGCAGGGACGGGTGTTCGAGGTGATGGTGCGCAACGCGCTGTGGCGGCGGGTGGACCTCGTCGCCCGCGACGCCGTCGACGTGCTCGCCGGGCTGGAGGACGAGCCCGTGTTCGGCCGAGAGGACTGGGACGCCGCGCTCGAGGAGTACTACGCCGAGCACGACAGGGTCCTCACCGACGCCGACGCGCGGGGGCCCGCCCTCCTCGAGGTCGCGAGGAACCCCGCCGGCGGCGTGTGGAACGTGGTCCAGACCCTCCACGACCCGGCCGGCCACCACGACTGGGTGATCGAGGCCGAGGTCGACCTCGCGGCGTCCGACGAGGCGGGCGAGGCCGTCGTACGCGTGACCGCGATGAGGTGCCTCGGAGGCTGAGGGCCTCCTCGCGGCGCGTCGCCACAATGTCGCCGTGTCGACATTGTTGGATGGAGGAGTACTGGGCTCCGGGGAAGGGGCCACAGCCGTCCGACATGAGGGTGATGAGCAATGGTGGGTGGATTCTTCACAGGTTCGAGCGCTCCGGACATGCCGCCGCGCGGGGGCGTCCCGGGGATGCCGAGCGACGTCGCGACGCAGCGGGCCGAGGTGTCCGAGCCGCTTCCGTTCGCGCGCCCCGAGCAGGCGCCCGAGCAGGCACAGACGCCGGTCGCCGAGCCCATGGGCACGATCGCGACCGAGGTCGCGGAGCCCCCGGCGGTCGCTGCACCGGCCACCGTCGAGCTGGGCCCCACCGGTCGGCCGATGCCGGTGCTGCCCGACCCGAGGCCGGTCACCGAGCACGGACCCGCGCGGGTGATCTCGATGTGCAACCAGAAGGGCGGCGTCGGCAAGACGACGACGACCATCAACCTGGGCGCGGCGCTGGCTGAGTTCGGCCGCAAGGTGCTGCTCGTCGACTTCGACCCGCAGGGGTCGCTCTCGGTCGGCCTCGGCCTCAACCCGCACGAGATGGACCACACCATCTACAACCTGCTCATGCAGCCCGAGACCCGGCTCGACGACGTCGTCGTGCCCTCGGGCGTGCCCGGCATGGACCTGCTGCCCTCCAACATCGACCTGTCCGCCGCCGAGGTGCAGCTCGTGCACGAGGTCGCCCGCGAGCAGACCCTGCAGCGGGTGCTGGCGCCGGCGATCGAGCACTACGACGTGATCCTCATCGACTGCCAGCCCTCCCTCGGCCTGCTGACGGTCAACGCGCTGACCGCGTCCGACGGGGTGATCGTGCCGCTGGAGTGCGAGTACTTCGCGCTGCGCGGCGTCGCCCTGCTCAAGACCACCATCGACAAGGTGCAGGCCCGGCTCAACCCCAGGCTCGAGGTGGACGGCGTCCTCGGGACGATGTACGACGGCCGCACGCTGCACGGTCGCGAGGTGCTCGAGCGGCTCGTCCAGGCCTGGGGCGACACCGTCTTCCACACCGTGATCCGGCGGACCGTGAAGTTCTCCGACTCGACCGTCGCGGGCGAGCCGATCACCTCCTACGCGTCCGCCTCGGGCGGCGCCGAGGCCTACCGTCAGCTGGCCAAGGAGGTGGCGCTGCGGTGTCTCGACGTGTGAGCCTGCCTGCGGCGGAGGACCTGTTCCGGCCGACCGCGGACGGCGAGCAGTCGAAGGCACGCGGCAAGGGTGCGGTGCGCGCCGTACCGGACGCGCCGGAGGCGGCGCCCGAGCCGAAGCGGCCCAGCGGCCGGATCCGGCACGACGAGAAGATGACGGTCTACGTCACCTCGGCGGAGCTGATGGAGATCGAGCAGACCCGGCTGCGGCTGCGCGGCGAGCACTCTCTCGCGGTCGACCGTGGCCGGTTGGTGCGGGAGGCACTGCACCTCGTGCTCGCCGAGTTCGACGCCCACGGGGAGGACTCCGCGCTGGTCAGGCGACTGCGTGAGTGATCATGCATCGGTGACCACCGATGACGAGGCCGGGGCGAGGGCGGAGCCCGGCACCGGGTTCGCCGTGCGCCTGGCCAACTTCGAGGGCCCGTTCGACCTGCTGCTCAGCCTGATCTCCAAGCACAAGCTCGACGTCACCGAGATCGCGCTCTCCCAGGTCACCGACGAGTTCATCGCGCACATCAAGCGGTTGCCCGACGCCGACCTGGAGGAGACGACCTCGTTCCTGCTGGTGGCCTCGACGCTGCTGGACCTCAAGGCGGCCCGGCTGCTGCCGCAGGGCGACGTGGAGGACGAGGAGGACCTCGCCCTGCTCGAGGCCCGTGACCTGCTGTTCGCGCGGCTGCTGCAGTACAAGGCCTACAAGCTGATCGCGGGTGTGCTCGACGAGCGGCTGCAGGTCGAGTCCCGTCGCTACCCGCGCGCGGTGGGGCTCGACGAGCGGTTCGCCGGCCTGCTGCCCGAGGTGCTGATCGGGATCGGGCTCGACCAGTTCGCCGCGCTGGCGGCGAAGGCGATGGAGCCGAAGGTCGAGCCGGAGCTGAGCCTGCACCACATCCACGCTCCGGCGGTGAGCGTGCGTGAGCAGGCCGCGATCGTGATGTCGCGGCTGCGTCGTACCGGCACCATGACGTTCCGGGCGCTGTGCGGCGACTCGCCCGACACGCTCACGACGGTCGCCCGGTTCCTCTCGCTGCTCGAGCTCTTCCGGGAGGGCGCGGTGGCGTTCGAGCAGATGAGCGCGCTGGGCGAGCTGACCGTGCGCTGGACCGGCGGCGACGACGAGGACCTGGACGTCGACGCCGTGATCACCGACGAGTTCGACGGCGCACCGCCGCCGGCAGAGGAGACCAAGGATGACTGAGACCGGGACGACCGGGGAGGACGAGGCTCTCGACATCCCGCTGGCGCCGCTCCGGCCCGCGCTGGAGGCGGTGCTGATGGTCGCCGACCAGCCCCTCGACGAGCTCGCGCTCGCGACCGCCGTCGGCTACCCCGCGGCCGAGGTGGTGGCGGCCCTGGCCGACCTGGCGAGGGAGTACGACGACCAGGGGCGCGGCTTCGAGCTGCGCAACGTCGCCGGTGGCTGGCGCTTCTACACCCGCGAGGAGCTCGCACCGGTGGTCGAGGCCTTCGTGCTCGAGGGACAGCAGGCGCGGCTGACCCAGGCCGCGCTGGAGACGCTGTCCGTGGTGGCCTACCAGCAGCCCGTCTCCCGGGCGCGGGTCTCGGCGATCCGTGGCGTCAACGTCGACGGGGTGATGCGGACCCTGCTCAACCGGGGACTGGTCGAGGAGGCCGGCCACGACGGTGAGCACGGCGCCACGCTCTACCGCACGACGTCGTACTTCCTGGAGCGGATCGGGATCGTCTCGCTCGACGAGCTGCCCGAGCTGGCGCCGTACCTCCCGGCCATCGAGGACATGGACGACCTCGACGCGCCCGAGGTGCCGGCCCAGGAGTTGGCGCAGGAGTCGGCCGAGCCTGCTGCCGAGCCCGCCGCGGACCCCGGGCCCGAGGGCGACGCGTGACCCGCGAGATCGCGACCGACGACGACGGGCTGGTCCGGCTGCAGAAGCTGCTCGCCCAGTCCGGCGTCGCCTCCCGCCGCAAGTGCGAGGAGCTCATGCTCGACGGCGAGGTCGAGGTCGACGGCGAGATCGTCACCCGGCTCGGCACCAAGGTCGACCCGCGGATCGCGGTGATCCGGGTGTCAGGGAAGCGGCTGCCGCCGATCAGCGACCACGTCTACCTCGTGCTCAACAAGCCGCGCGGCGTCGTGTCGACCATGTCCGACCCCGAAGGGCGGCGCACGATCAGCGACGTCGTCGCCGACCGCCTCCTCCAGGACCCAGGACTGCGGCTGTTCCACGTGGGCCGGCTCGACACCGACACCTCCGGGCTGCTGCTGCTGACCAACGACGGCGACTTCGCGCACCGGATGGCGCACCCTTCCTTCGAGGTCGAGAAGACGTACGTCGCCGAGGTGGTCGGCCGGATCGCCCGCGGCACCGTCGCGGACCTGCTCGCCGGCGTCACCTTGGAGGACGGCCCGGTCGAGGTGCGCCGGGCCCGGGTCGTCGACACGGCAGCGGACCGGTCGATCATCGAGCTCGTCATCCACGAGGGCCGCAACCGGATCGTGCGGCGGTTGCTCGACCAGGTCGGGCACCCGGTGCGCGTGCTCACCCGCACCCGGTTCGGTCCCGTCGACCTCGGCGCGCTCAAGCCCGGCGCGACGCGGGAGCTCACCGACGACGAGCTGGGCGAGCTGCTGGAGCTCGTCGGTCTCTGACGCCCGCCAGCGGTCGCCGCAGCCGCGGCGGATAACCTCGGGCAGTCCAGGCAGCAGAGGAGAGACACGGTGGCGGTGCGCGACGAGGTCAGTGGGCTCCGCGGCCCGGTCGAGATCGTCGGCACCGGCCTGATCGGTACGTCGATCGCGCTGGCCTGTCGGCGGGCGGGCGTCGACGTACTCCTCTCCGACGCGTCGCCGGAGAACGTGCGGACCGCCTCCGGGCTGGGTGCCGGACGGCCGAAGGGCACGGGCGACGTACCGGCCCTGGTCGTCGTCGCGGTGCCGCCGGACCACCTCGGCGAGGCGATCCGGGACGCGCTGGACGCTGCCGGCCCCGAGACGGTGGTGACCGACGTCGGGAGCGTGAAGGCCGAGCCGCTCCGGGCGGTGACCGGGCATCCCGCCGTGCGGCGCTACGTCGGCAGCCACCCGATGGCGGGGAGCGAGCGGTCCGGTCCGCTGGCCGCGTCCGCGAACCTCTTCGACGGCCGGCCGTGGGCGATCACCCCGGACCGCGACGCCGAGCCGGATGCCGTGCGCGCCGTCGCCGACCTGGTCGAGCTGTGCGACGCGGTCCCGGTCCGGATGTCGCCCGCCGAGCACGACAAGGCAGTGGCGCGTACGTCGCACGTGCCGCACCTGCTGGCAGCGCTCGTCGCCGGCACGCTCGCCGGCGCCGCGCCGGACCACCTGGCGCTGTCCGGGCAGGGCGTCCGCGACGTGACCCGTGTGGCGGCCGGCGACCCGAGGCTCTACAGCCAGATCATCGGCGGCAACGCCTCGGCGGTCGCGACCCTGCTGGCCGAGGTCCGCGACCGGCTCGACCTGGCCGTCGACGCCGTCCGGACGGGTGACCGGGTCGGCCTCGAGTCGCTGCTCGTGCACGGCGTCGCCGGGACGCGCGCGATCCCCGGCAAGCACGGAGGTCCGCTGCGCCTCACGACGCCGGTGCGGGTCGCCGTACCCGACCACCCGGGCGAGCTGGCCCGACTGTTCGCCGACGTCGGCGAGAGCGGGGTCAACATCGAGGACGTCAGGATCGACCACGACCCCGGTCGCCCGGTCGGCCTGGTCGAGCTCGACGTCAGTGCCGAGCACGGCGACGAGCTGCTGGCCGCGCTCGAATCAAGAGGATGGGTGACTCACCGGTAGGCTGGTGGCCCGTGAACGCAGGTGGAACCGGACCGATCGTGCTGGCCGTCGACGGGACGTCAGGGTCCGGGAAGTCCAGCACCTGCCGCGGGGTCGCCGACCGGCTCGGCCTGCGCTACCTCGACACCGGCGCGATGTACCGCGCGGTGACCTGGTGGATGCTGCAGCAGGGCGTCGACGTCCACGACGCCGCCGCCGTCGCCGCACTCGCCACCCGGCCGCGGCTGTCGTCGGGCACCGACCCGCTGGCGCCGACCATCGCAGTCGACGACACCGACGTCTCGGGCCCGATCCGCAGCGACGAGGTCACCGCGGCGGTGTCCCCGGTCAGCGCCGTACCGGCTGTGCGGGAGCAGCTGGTCGCCCTGCAGCGGCAGATCATCGTCGACGCGCGTGCCGCCGGCCCGGGCATCGTGGTCGAGGGTCGTGACATCGGCTCGGTGGTGTGGCCCGACGCCGAAGTGAAGGTCTTCCTCACCGCCGATCCCGCTGCCCGCGCCGCCCGCCGGGCCGCCGAGAACGGCGGAGCCGACCTCACCGCGACCCAGGAGTCGCTGCTCACCCGCGACCGGATCGACTCCGGCCGCGCCGTGGCACCGCTGACGATGGCCGACGGTGCGGTCCAGGTCGACTCCACGGACCGGACCCTCGCCGAGGTGATCGACGTCGTGGTGGGGCTGGTGGCGGAGCGGGTGTGAGCGCACACCTCGCGCTGCGGGCCCGCATGCGCACAGACCTCGAGGCGACGACGTGACGAAAGAGATGGCATGACCGAGCAGGAGTACGACGAAGCCGCGACCGGCCCGGTGCCGGTGCTGGCGGTGATCGGCCGCCCGAACGTCGGCAAGTCGACGCTGGTGAACCGGATCCTCGGCCGCCGTGAGGCGGTCGTGGAGGACGTGCCGGGCGTGACCCGCGACCGCGTCTCCTATGACGCTGTGTGGAACGGCCGCGCGTTCACCGTCGTCGACACCGGCGGCTGGGACCCCGACGCCCGCGGAATGGCCGAGCGGATCGCGGCCCAGGCCGAGATCGCGATCGGCCTCGCCGACGCCACGCTCTTCGTCGTCGACGCCACGGTCGGGATCACCGACTCCGACGAGGCGGTGGTGAAGATCCTGCGCAAGTCCGGCAAGCCCGTGATCCTGGCCGCCAACAAGGTCGACGACGAGCGCGCCGAGGCCGAGGCCTACGGCCTGTGGAACCTCGGCCTGGGCGAGCCGTACGTCGTCTCCGCACTGCACGGCCGCGGCTCGGGCGACCTCCTCGACGCAGTGCTCGCCGCGCTGCCGGAGCCGCCGCCGGAGCAGGACACGCCGCTCGGCGGCCCTCGACGGATCGCGATCGTCGGCAGGCCCAACGTCGGCAAGTCCTCGCTGCTCAACAAGCTCGCCGGGCAGGAGAGGGTCGTCGTCGACAACGTCGCCGGCACCACCGTCGACCCCGTCGACGAGCTGGTCGAGCTCGGCGGCCGGTGGTGGCGGTTCATCGACACCGCCGGGATCCGGAAGCGGGTCAAGGAGGCATCCGGTCACGAGTACTACGCCTGGCTGCGCACCTCCACCGCCATCGAGCGGGCCGAGGTCTGCGTGCTGGTGCTCGACGCCGACCAGTCGATCGCCGAGCAGGACATGCGGATCCTGCAGGAGGTGCGGGAGGCCGGCAAGGCGCTGGTGATCGCGTTCAACAAGTGGGACCTGGTCGACGAGGAGCGCCGCTACTACCTCGATCGCGAGATCGAGCGGGACCTGGTGCAGGTGCAGTGGGCGCCTCGGGTCAACATCACCGCCCGCACCGGCTGGCACGTCGACCGGCTGGTTCCCGCGCTGGACAAGGCGATCGAGGGCTGGGAGACCCGGATCTCCACCGGTGCGCTCAACGCTTTCCTCGGGCGGCTCGTCGCCGAGCACCCGCACCCGGTGCGCAGCGGCAAGCAGCCGAAGATCCTGTTCGGCACCCAGGCACAGACCGCGCCGCCGACCTTCGTGCTGTTCACCTCCGGCAAGCTGGACGCGGGCTATGAGCGGTTCATCGAGCGGCGGCTGCGCGAGGAGTTCGGGTTCGCGGGGACGCCGATCGTGATCAACGTCAAGCCGCGAGAAAACGCAAGCGCTGACTCGTCGTACCTGGCGGCCCACTTGACCTGATCGAACAACTGTTCGATCATCTAGAGGTGAGTGCACAGGTCGTCGAGCAGCTGCGGGAGCGGATCCAGACGCTCCAGGGCGGCCCGGCGCGACTGCCGGTGCCGACCCACCCGCTGCTCGACGGGCTGCTCGAGCTGCGCACCGGTGCCAGCTACGCCGTCGACTCGGCGACCCTGGCGCTGACGCTCGCCGCGGGTGCCTCCCGGGCAGGGGAGTGGGTGGGGTTCGCCGGCTGGTCCGACTTCGGCGCGGAGGCGGCCACCCGGCTCGGCATCGACCTCGGCCGCACGGTGCTGGTGCCGGAGCCCGGTGACCTCTGGCTCGAGGTGACGGCTGCGCTGGTCGACGTGCTCAAGGTGGTGGTGCTGCGCCCGACGACCACCGTCGACCCCAAGTCGGCGTCCGTGCTCGAGGCACGGCTGCGGGCGAGGTCGGCGGCGCTGGTGGTGTGGGGGGAGTGGCCGCGCTGCGACGCCCGGCTCGCGGCCGAGCGGATCGTGTGGTCCGGGCCGGACCGTGGCCACGGTCGGCTGCGGTCGCGGCAGGTCAGCGTCGTCGTACGCCGTGGTGGTGGGCCGCCGTCGCGGGCGGACCTGGACATCCCCTGATGCGCACCCTGGTCGTCTGGTGCCCGGACTGGTCGGTCGTCGGCCGCGCTGGCAGAGGCGGCCGAGGGTGCCGGCGGTGAGCGTGACGCGATCGCCACGTCCGCGCCTGCTGCCGTGCTCGCCAACAACGTCGTCGAGGTCTGCAACGCCGCCGCCCGCGCCGAGGGAGTACGCCGCGGCCAGCGCCGCCGTGACGCACAGTCCCGGTGCCCCGACCTCGCGCTGCTCCCCGCGAACCCCGACCGCGACGCCCGCTGGTTCGAGCCGGTCCTCTCCCTGGTCGAGGACCTCCGTCCCGGGGTCGCGCCGGTGCGACCCGGTCTGCTGGCGGTCCCGGCGCCCGGACGCTACTTCGGCGGCGAGGAGCACGCGGCGGCGCTGATCGCCGAGCAGCTCGTCTCGGCCGGGGTGTGGGACTGCCGGTTCGGTGTGGCCGACGACCTGTTCGCCGCCGAGCTCGCCGCACGTCAGGCCGGCGTCCAGTCGTGCGTGGTGGTGGCACCGGGCGGATCGGGTGAGTTCCTCAGGCCGCTGCCGGTGAGCGTGCTGGCCGACACTGCCGACGGCGGCCAGCAGGGGAGGGAGCTCGCCGACCTGCTCCGACGCCTGGGACTGCCGACGCTGGGCGACTTCGCCCGGCTGTCGCCTGCGGAGGTGAGCAACCGGTTCGGCGGCTTCGGGTTCGGCGTGTGGCGGCGTGCCGGCGGGGTCGCGACCACTCGCCTCGGGTCGCGGACGCCGCCGCCCGAGCTGGCCTGCGAGATCGCCTTCGAGACGCCGCTGGACTCCGCGGAGGCGGTGACGTTCAGCGTGCGGACCACCGCCGAGCGGTTCGTCGCCGGGCTCGCCGCCCGGCAGCTGGTGGCGACCGCGGTGCGGATCGAGGCCGACTTCGACGGCCCGGCCGGGATCGGGACGAGCGCCCGCGACCTGGCTGCATCCGGGCTGCTTCACCTCCCGCGACCTGGTCGACCGGGTGCACTGGCAGCTCCAGGCCAGGGAGGGGTCGGGACTCCGCAGTCGCAAGGATTCCGGCGCCGTGTCGGCGCCGGTCGAGCGGGTGCGGTTCCTGCCCGAGACGGTCGAGCCGTCCGGCGACCACGCCGACGGGCTCTGGGGCGGCGGCGCCGACGAGCAGGTGGTCCGGGGCGTCGCCCGCGTCCAGGCGCTGATCGGGTACGACGCCGTGCGCGTGCCGGTGCTCCAGGGCGGCCGGAGCGCGGCCGACCGGCAGGCGACCGTCCCCTGGGGTGAGCGACCGGTCGGGCTGCGTCCTGTCGGGCGTCCCTGGCCGGGGACCATCCCGGGCCCGGCTCCGGCACGGGTCTTCGTCGAGCCCCGGCCGGCCGAGGTGGTCGACGACAACGGCCGTCCGGTGACGGTCACCGAGCGCGGGGTGGTGACGGGGGAGCCGTGGCGCTACCGGATCGGGAGCGGGCGCGTGCCCTGGGTCCCGGTCACGTCGTGGGCGGGGCCATGGCCGGTGGACGAGTCGTGGTGGCTGGGCGGCGAGGAGGGTGCCGGCAGGTCTGCGCGGTTCCAGGTGGTCGGCGCCGACGGGCGGGCGTGGCTGCTGCGGTGGCGGGAGTCCGGGTGGGAGGGCGAGGCGGCGTACGACTGACGAGGCGAGGGCCGACGGATCTCCGGCGCCTGCGTCGAGTTGCCGGAGATATTCGCGCGACGTAGCGTGAAGTGCGAGAGACGTGCGTCACAGACTGACCCTGACCGGAGGACGACGATGTTCGAGGAAGCCCAGCTCTACTCACCGGTGACGACCGACGACTCCGGTCAGGTCACCGTCCACCTCGACAGTGGTCACCCTGGCGTCGACGATCCGGCCTACCGCGAGAGGCGCAACGAGATCGCCGCCGCCGCGCTGGCCTGGCGGCCGGGGATGCCGCTCCCGCGGATCGACTACACCGAGACCGAGCACGAGGTCTGGCGGACGGTCTGCGAGCACATCGGGCCGCTCCATGCGACGTACGCCTGCCGCGCCTTCAACGACGCCGTCGCCTCCCTCGACCTGCCGCGCGACCGGGTCCCGCAGCTCGACGAGGTGACCGCAGGCCTCCAGCCGCTCACCGGCTTCTCCTACGTCCCGGCCGCCGGGATCGTGCCGCTCGAGGAGTTCTACGGCTCCCTCGAGGACGGCCTCTTCCACTCCACGCAGTACCTCCGCCACCACGCCGTCCCCCTCTACACCCCCGAGCCGGACCTGATCCACGAGGTGATGGGCCACGGCAACCTGCTCGCCGACCCGCAGGTCGCCGAGGTCAACCGGCTCGCCGGCGCCGCCGCGCGCCGGATGCAGACCAAGGCGGGCCTGCAGATGGTGGCCGACGTCTTCTGGTTCACCGTCGAGTTCGGGGTGCTCCACGAGGACGGCGAGCTGAAGGCGTACGGCGCCGGAATCCTCTCCTCCTACGGTGAGATCGAGGAGTTCCGCGGCATGAAGATCCGCCCGCTCGACTTCGCCGCGATGGCGACCATCGACTACGACATCACCCACTACCAGCCGGTGCTCTTCGCGGCCGAGTCGTTCGCGCACATGGTCGACACCGTCGGCTCGTTCTTCGCCGGATGCGACGACGACACCCCCGCACGACTGGGGGTCAAGGAGAAGGCCGCGCACTGATCTGGCAGTCGAACGCATGTTCGACTAGATTGGTCGGATGGGATGGAGCAACCCACCGGTCCCGTGGCGGGAGATCGAGCGCCGGCTCTCCGGTCGCGCGCCGGGGGTCGAGGACGCGCCGGTGTCGCGGCGCAAGCGCCCGCGACCTGAGCCGGTCGAGGTCACCCGCCCGGACACCGCGACGCCGTACGCCGAGCTGCACTGCCACAGCCACTTCAGCTTCCTCGACGGCGCCAGCTCGCCGGCCGACCTCGTCGCGGAGGCGACCAGGCTCGGGCTGAGCGCGCTCGCGCTCACCGACCACGACGGGTTCCAGGGTGCGCCGGCGTTCGCGGAGGCAGCGGCGTCGTACTCCCTGCCGACGGTGTACGGCGCCGAGCTCTCCCTGGGCCTGTCCGGGCCGCAGAACGGCGTCCCCGATCCTGAGGGATCGCACCTGCTGGTCCTCGCCCGTGGGGTCGAGGGCTACCACCGGCTGTCCGGCGCCATGACCGAGGCCCACCTGCGCGGCGACGAGAAGGGCCGCCCCGTCTACGACCTCGACGAGCTCACCGACCGCGGTCGCGGCCACTGGGTGGTGCTGACGGGCTGCCGCAAGGGCGAGGTCCGTACGACGCTGCTGGCCTCCGGACCGGCAGCCGCAGCCCGGGCGCTGGACGGCCTCGCCGACCGCTTCGGGCGCGACCACGTCGTGGTCGAGCTGACCGCGCACGACCATCCCGGCGACGACGAGACCAACGAGCTGCTGTCCCGGATCGCCGCCGACCGCGGCCTCCCGGTCGTCGCCACCGGCAACGTGCACCACGCGACGCCCGACAAGCGGCGGCTCGCCGCGGCGATGGCCGCCGTCCGCGCCCGGCGCAGCATCGCCGAGCTCGACGGCTGGCTCGACCTCTCCGGCTCTGCCCACCTGCGCAGCGGTGCGGAGATGGAGCGCCGCTTCGCCCGCCACCCCGGAGCCGTCGCCCGCTCCGTCGCCCTCGCCGGCGAGCTGGCCTTCGACCTGCACAAGGCGACCCCGCGGCTGCCGAAGCAGGGGATCCCCGAGGGGCACACGCCCGGGAGCTGGCTGCGGGTGCTGGTCGAGCGCGGGTTCGCCGAGCGCTATGCCGGCCGCGACCTCGAGCGCCAGGCACGCGCGAGGGTCGACGCCGAGCTCGACGTCATCCTGCGCAAGGACTTCGCCGGCTACTTCGTGATCGTCCACGACATCGTCGCGTTCGCCCGAGGCCGGGGGATCCTCTGCCAGGGTCGCGGGTCGGCCGCCAGCTCGGCGGTCTGCTACGCGCTCGGGATCACCGCCATCGACGCCGTCTTCTACCAGCTGCCGTTCGAGCGGTTCATCTCCGAGCACCGCGAGGAGGAGCCCGACATCGACGTCGACTTCGACTCCGACCGCCGTGAGGAGGTCATCCAGTGGGTCTACGAGACCTACGGCCGACGCAACGCCGCGCAGGTCGCCAACATCGTCAGCTACCGCCCCCGGATGGCGGTGCGCGACGCGGCCAAGGCGCTGGGCTACTCACCGGGGCAGCAGGACGCCTGGAGCAAGCAGATCGACGGTTGGTCGAGCGTGATCGACCAGCCGGAGGGCCTGGGGATCCCCGGCGGCGTCGTACACCTGGCCGAGGAGCTGCTGTCCGCGCCCCGCCACCTCGGCATCCACTCCGGCGGGATGGTGCTGACCGAGCGACCGATCGGCGAGGTCTGCCCGATCGAGCGCGCCCGGATGCCGGGACGCACGGTCCTGCAGTGGGACAAGGACGGGTGCGAGTCGATGGGGCTGGTGAAGTTCGACCTGCTCGGGCTCGGGATGCTCGGCGCCCTCGACCACATGATGCGGCTCATCGACGAGCACCTCGGCCGCCGCTGGGCGCTGGAGACGATCCCCAAGGAGGAGTCGGAGGTCTACGACATGCTCTGCCGCGCCGACTCGATCGGCGTGTTCCAGGTCGAGTCCCGCGCGCAGATCGGCACCCTGCCGCGGCTCAAGCCGCGCTGCTTCTACGACCTCGCCATCGAGATCGCCCTGATCCGTCCCGGCCCGATCCAGGGCGGTGCGGTCCACCCCTACATCCGCCGCGCGACCGGCAAGGAGCCCGTCACCTACGACCATCCCTCGCTCGAGCCGGTGCTCGGCCGCACCCTCGGCGTCCCGCTCTTCCAGGAGCAGCTGATGGCGATGGCGGTCACCCTCGGCGACTGCACCCGCGACGACGCCGACCTGCTCCGTCGGGCGATGGGCTCCAAGCGCGGTGTGGAGCGGATCGAGAAGGTCAAGGAGAAGCTGTACGCCGGCATGGCCCGCCGCGGGATCACCGGCGACCTGGCCGACGGGATCTACGTGAAGATCCTGTCCTTCGCCAACTTCGGCTTCGCCGAGTCGCACGCGCTGAGCTTCGCGCTGCTGGTCTACGCCTCGTCGTGGTTCAAGCTGCACTACCCCGCGGCGTTCCTCGCCGGGCTGCTCCGCAACCAGCCGATGGGGTTCTACTCACCGCAGTCGCTGGTGGCCGACGCGCGGCGGCACGGGGTGAGCGTGCTGCGGCCGGACATCCATGCCTCCGGTGCGCAGGCCGGGCTCGAACCCTGTCCCGCGACAGGGGAGGACCGGCACCGGTACGACCACGGCCTGGCCGTCAGGCTCGGGCTCGACGAGGTGAAGGGGATCGGCGCGGACGTCGCGGAGCGGATCGTGGCGGCGCGCGAGGAGGGGAGGTACGCCGACCTCACCGACCTCTCCCGGCGCGCCGGCCTGACCTCGACCCAGCTCGAGGCGCTCTCCACGGCCGGTGCCTTCGAGTGCCTGGGTCTCGATCGGCGTCAGGCGCTGTGGATGTCCGGGTACGCCGAGACCGCCGGCCAGCTTCCCGGCAGCACTCCCGCACCGCCGCCGCCGACCCTGCCCGGGATGAGCGACGTCGACCTGACCCTGGCCGACCTGTGGGCGACCCGGATCTCGCCCGAGCGGCACCCGGTCGAGCACTGGCGTGACCACCTGACCGCTGCGGGCATCCATGCGATCGGCGATCTGGTCGGGGTGACGCCGGGGCGTCGGGTGCACGTCGCCGGACTCATCACCCACCGCCAGCGACCGGGCACGGCGGGGGGCATCACCTTCCTCAACCTCGAGGACGAGACGGGGATGCTCAACGTGATCTGCTCCCAGGGCGTGATGCGGGTGCACCGCCAGGCGGCACGCAACCGGGTCGCGGTCGTGATCCGCGGCAAGCTGGAGCGGCAGGACGGAGTCACGAACCTGGTCGCCGACCGGATCGAGCCGCTGGACGTCGTACTCCCCGGGTCGGGGGCTGCACTGGAGTCACGTCAGAGCTCGAGGGACTTCCGCTAGCCCGCGCCTCACCGACCCAGCGCGTCCGCACGGACCTCCTCGATCGCCCGCACCACGTCCATCCCGACGCCCTTCTCCACGTACCGCGCTGCGCCCGGCAGCGAGCACCTTGGCCTCCATCAGGTCCGACGCGAACCCCGACAGGACGATCACCTGGGCGTCCGGCGTTGCGCTCCGCAGTGAGGGGATGGCCTCGAGGCCGTCCATCCGTGGCATCGCCAGGTCCAGCACGATGACGTCGGGGGAGAGCTCCTTCGCGCGGTCCATCACCTCGACGCCGTCGGCTGCCTCGCCGACCACATCCACTCCGGCCAGCTCGAGCTGGAGCCGCACCAGCTGGCGCATGTCGGCGTAGTCGTCGGCGATGAGCACCCGCACACCGGTGATGCTCCTCGCGCCCTTGTCCGCCGCCTCGTCCGGGACCGTCTCTGCTGCCGCGCGTCGCACCAGCGAGCCCGGCCGAGGTGAGTCGTCCGCCCTGTCGAGCAGCAGGTCGCCCATCATCGCGCGCGCAGCCCGCAGGGTCCGCTCGAGATACGACTCCACCGCAGCGATGTCATCGAGCTGGAGGGAGAGCACGGCGGCGCTGATCCCCTGGATGACGTTGTCGTTGATCTCGAAGGCCTGGCGGCGTCGTACCTGCCACTCCCGGAGGCTGGCGGCCAGCTCCTCGCTCTCGTGCTCGGCTCGCACCCGCTCGGTGATGTCGACGCAGGTGCCGCGCATCCGGACCGGCGTCCCGTCGTCGTCGGTGACGACGACGCCGCTGGTCGCCAGGTGCCGGATCTCTCCGTCCGGGCGGACGATCCGCTCGGTCATGGTCCAGCTGCCGCCGCCCTGGTAGGCCTGGGTGTGGGTCCCGGTGACCGCGTCGCGATCGTCGGGATGGACCATCGAGAGGAAGCGCTCGTACGACGGGTTGAAGCTCTGCGGCTCGTGTCCGTAGATGCGGAACAGCTGGTCTGACCACGAGTTCGTGTCCGTGGCGATGTGCCAGTCGTAGTCGCCCATGTTGGCCAGCTGCTGGGCGTCGTCCACGCGGTCGCGGAGCTCGGCGAGCTCCTTCCTGACCGCCTCTAGCTCGTCCTGCAACGACTCCGCGGTGCTGGGGTTCATCCTTATCGGTTCCTCTCGTGGGTTGCCGCCGGCAGGTCGAACTCGAAGACGGTGCCGGGTCCGTCCTTCCGTGAGATGGCCCGGATCGTGCCTCCGTGGCGCTCGACGATCCGCTGGCAGGTGCTCAGCCCGAGACCGCTACCGGGGATGTCGCCGGAGTGGGCACGCCGGAACGGCTCGAAGATCCACTCGTGTGCGCCGTCCGGGATGCCGATGCCGCGATCGGCGACCCGGACGACGACGCGTCCGTTGCCGTCGGAGCGTGAGGAGAAGTGGACCGCGGGCGGCTCATCGGGGCGCCGGTACTTGAGGGCGTTGCCCACGAGGTTGTCCACGAGCTGGTGGAGGAGCACCGGGTCGGCGCGCACCGTCTCGCCGCCGTCGACGCCGACGACTCGTACGGCGTCGCGCTCCCGGGCGACGTCGCTCACGACCTCGTGGAGATGGACGGGCCGGGTCCGGGCCTCACGGTCACGCGCCGTGGCGTCGGCGAGCAGGTCGGTCACGAGGGTCTGCATCCGCTGGGAGGCCCGGGAGATGCCCGCGATCATGTCGGGTGCCGCGGCCGGGGTGCCGAGCGGAGCGTGGGCGAGACAGGTGCTCAGCTGCTCGGTCCACAGGTCGATGGTCGTCAGCGGGTTCTTGAGGTCGTGGGCCACGCGTCGGGCGAACGTGCGCAGCTCCTGCTGCCTCTCGCGCTCCCGTGCCAGCAGGTCCGCCTGCAGCGCCGCGGTCTCCTCACGCATGGCGGCGAGGAACAGGCCGATCAGCAGCGTCATCGCGACGAAGACCTGGGCGAGCAGGCTCGCGGCGTGCGGGTCCGCCACGGTCGCGAACGGCCCGCGGTGGGCCAGCGTCAGCCAGAGCGTCGCGGCGCCGCCGAGGCAGGCATGGAGCGAGACGACGAGCGGGGCGAACCTCAGTCCTGCCCAGGTCGTCACGGCAGGGAGGAGGAGGGTAGCCGGAATCGGCGACACGTAGTCGAGCAGCGCCAGGGATCCGGTCAGGGCGGTCAGCGCGACCAGCTCGAGGTGCCGTCGCGGTTCGAGGGGGGCGGCCGTTCGCCGTTCCCGCAGGTGCTGGCCGAGGAGCAGCGCCGTGGTCGCCACGGCGATGACGCCGCACAGGTTGCGTCCCCACCAGGCGGCGTACGCCGACACGTCGGGCTGGTGGATCGTCCAGGTCAGGCCGAGAGCGCCGACCGTGACGCCCGCCAGGCACCCGAGTGCCGCCGCGGCGACGAATCCGAGCATGGCCCGGGGCGTGGTGAGCGGCGCCGACAGGTCGTGGGCGACGGCCGGGATCCACCGCCGGGCCAGGAGTGCGACCGACACCGTGCCGACGACGCTGGAGGTCGCGAGGACGGTCGCGGCGTAACCGCCGGCCCCGTCGGCGAACGCGATCACCGCGGTTGCCGCGCCGAGCACGGGTACGTCGACGGCCCAGCGTGGCCCCGGTCCGGTGCTGATCAGCCAGGCAACGGCGATCCCGCCGGCAGGCCAGACGAGGGAGAGCTGGTCACCCTCCGGGACCGTTCCCCGCCCGATCCAGGCGGCCAGGAGATAGAGCAGCAGGAACGCCGCACCCGCACCGTGCCGCTTGCCCCGTCGACCACCCGTGTTCATGTCTGCCCCCTAACGGGCCGAGGGTAGGACCGGATCGACGCGACGGGGCGGCTTTCGACCTCATCTGGCCGATCGGTCCGGCCGGATGGTCCCAACGGGTCAGAAGACACCGATCGCCTGGACCGTGCGGACGGCACGATCGGCCGGCACGGCCGGGCTCCAGAGATAGCCCTGCGCCTCGTCGCATCCACGGGACCGGAGGTAGTCCTCCTGCTCGGACGTCTCGACCCCCTCCGCCACGACGATGAGGCCGAGAGCGTGGCTCATCACGATGATCGCGTCGACGATCGGGGCGTTCGCGGCCCCCAGGCTCTGGATGAAGGACCGGTCGATCTTGAGCTTGTCGATGGGGAAGCGGGTGAGGTAGGCGAGGCTGGAATAGCCCTGTCCGAAGTCGTCGATGACGATCTTCACCCCGAGCCCGCGCAGCTCGCGAAGCACGGCGAGCACCTGCCATCGGTCGTCCATCAGGATGCCTTCGGTGATCTCGAGCTCCAGCTGCGACGCATCGAGGCCCGAGTCGTGCAGCGCCCCCAGCACCTCGCCCACCCAGCCCGCGCTGCGGAACTGCCGCGGCGACACGTTGACCGCGAGTCGAAGCGGCCGGCCGAGGACGGCCTGGATCGAGGCGATGTCCCGGCAGGCGCGGCGGAGGATCCACCCGCCGAGCTGGACGATCATCCCCGTGTCCTCCGCGACGGGGATGAACTCGTCGGGTCCGACCGGGCCCAGCGGGCCGTTGCGCCAACGCGCGAGCGCCTCGAACCCCGTGACGCGTCCGGTGCGGAGGTCGACCTGGGGTTGGTAGGCCACCGACAGCCCGCCCGCGTTGATCGCGTTCCGCAGCGCCGACGCCAACGAGATCCGGCCGTTGGTGCGGTCGAGCATGCCGTCGTCGAACCACTGGAAGGCGTTGCGTCCGGCCGCCTTCGCCTCGTACATCGCAGTGTCCGCGTGCTTGAGCAGCGTGGTCGGGTCGTGGCCGTGCCCGGGATAGACGGCGCCGCCGATGCTGGCTGTCAGCGCGATCTCGCTGCCTGCTACCACGACCGGCGCGAGCAGCTCGTTGCGCAGCTCATCCACCCGCGCCGACAGGGCCGAGGCATCGGTCAGGCCGACGACGACGATGACGAACTCGTCACCACCGAGCCGGGCGACGAAGTCGGTGGGGCCGCTCCACCGACGCAGCCGTTCGGCGACGCGGAGGAGCAGCTCGTCCCCGGCCTGATGGCCGAGGGAGTCGTTGACCCGCTTGAAGTGGTCGAGGTCGAGCAGGAGGAGTGCCGTCTCGTGTCCGCTGCGTCCGGGGTCGTTGAGGACGGTGGTGAGGTGCTGCACGAACATGGCGCGGTTCGGCATCCGGGTCAGTGCGTCGTGGTTGGCGAGGAACTCGGCCTCCTGCTGTGCCCGGTGTCGCTCGGTGATGTCGTAGGCGATCGCGAGGAAGCCGTGCAGCTCGCCGGACCTCGACTGCAAGGACGTGATCGCTTCGTTGACGGGGATGATGAACCCGTCCCGGCGCTGGTAGATCCGCTCGCGCCCTTCGTCGGCGGTCGGCTCCGGGCTGCCGTCGGCCGGCGGCAGCACGTCGTGGTCGGTGTCGCCGTGGACGGTGGACAGCATGCGTCCGACGAGCTCGTCCCGGTCGTATCCCAGCAGCTTCTCGGCGGAGGGGTTGGCGGTCACGATCACGCCGTACGGATCGGTCGCGATGATGCTGAACGGGATGGTGTCGATGATCGACCGGCGCAGGCTGTGCAGCGGCGGTTCGTCGTCCGGCGGGTCCGTGGTGGACGCCCGCTGGTCAGGCTGGTCGTCCATGACCGTCTCCCTGTCGGTGGAAATCCCCGGAAGTCTAGGCGCGGGATGCGTTCGTCGGTGGGGTTTCGCGATCGTCGTACTGACCTTGCCATTTCGGAGACGGAACACGGAAGCGGTCCTACGCTGCTCCGGGGGAGGGACGGGGATAGAAATGGGAAGCTTGAAACGAGCCGTCGGCGCGATGGTGCTGGGTGTCGCGGCCCTCGGGGCGTCGGCGCTGCTGCTGGTCGTGTCGCGGGCCGGGCACAACGACGGTCACGAGCCGTCGGAGACGTTGGTGCTCGGCGTCTGGCGGGTGCTGTACGACGGCCGCGCGCCGGCGTTGTGGATGGTGCTCGCCGCCGTGGGTGCCGCCCTGGTGTGCGCGGGCGCGGTGGTCGTCTTCGAGGGCAGGGTCGTCGCGAGGTCCCGGCGGAGCGACCGCTCGCAGGTCATGCCGCTGGCGCCGAGGGTGGTCATGGCTCAGACGCGCGGGCGGTACGCGGGTCCGGTCACCGTCACCGCGCTGATCCCCGCTCACAACGAAGCGGGCCGGATCCGGGCGACGCTCGCGGCGCTGCGGGCGCAGTCGCGCCCACCGGACCGGGTGGTCGTCGTGGCGGACAACTGCACCGACTACACCGAGAACATCGCACTGATGTGGGGCGTGGAGGTCTTCCGGACCGTCGGGAACACCCACAAGAAGGCCGGTGCGCTCAACCAGGCGCTTGCCGTGCTGCTACCGGACCAGGGGGAGAACGACGCGATCCTCGTCATGGACGCGGACACTGTGCTCGACGAGGCCTTCGTGGAGAGCGCGGCGCGGCGGATGACCGACGACCGCGCCCTGATGGCCGTCGGCGGCCTGTTCTACGGCGAGGACGGCGGCGGCCTGCTCGGCCAGTTCCAGCGCAACGAGTACGCCCGCTACTCACGCGACCTCCGCCGCCGTCGCGGCCGGGTCTTCGTACTGACCGGGACCGCATCGGTCTTCCGCCCCCGGGCGCTGCGCACGGTCGCGTCCGAGCGTGGCCTGCTTCTCCCGGGTCGTCCTGGAGACGTGTTCGACACGGTCGTCCTGACCGAGGACAACGAGCTCACCCTCGCGCTCAAGTCGCTCGGCGCGCTGATGGTGTCACCCCACGACTGCTCGGTCGTCACCGAGCTGATGCCCACCTGGAAGGCGTTGTGGGCGCAGCGCCTGAGGTGGCAGCGCGGAGGACTGGAGAACCTCGCCGACTACGGCGTGCGGCCGCAGACCTTCCGCTACTGGATCCAGCAGCTGGGCATCGGGTACGGCGTGATCGCGCTGGCTTCCTACCTCACGCTGGTCGCGGTGATGGCGCTCGCGCTCGACGTGTGGGTGTGGTTCCCGTTCTGGATCGGCGCCGGGCTGGTGTTCGCCGTCGAACGCGTGCTGACGGTCTGGTCGCTGGGCTGGCCGGCCCGGGCGCTCGCCCTGCTGGTGCTCCCGGAGCTCGCCTACGCGATGTTCCTCAGCGTCGTCTTCGTCAAGGGGGCGGCCGACATCTCGATGGACCGTCCCGCGTCGTGGCAGCACGTGGTCGCCGCCGACGACCAGGTGGACCAGGTAAGGGTGGGGGTCTGAGATGGATACCGCTCTGGTCGCGGCGTTCGGCGTCGTACTCCCCGAAGGCACGGTGCACACGGCGTGGTTCGGCGTGCTGGCGGCGTTCGTCGGCATCAACACCGTCATGTACGTCGCTCTCGCGGTCGTGAAGTGCCTGCCGCGGGTCTACCCGGGTGACTGGTTGGCCCGTCAGTACCGGCGGGCGGAGACCCGCAGCATCTATCCGGACGGCCCGCTGTGAGCCCGGCGTTGCCCTTGAGGGTCGGCTCCGGCCGCGGGGCGATTCGGGAGCGCTGACCAGGCTGGGGTAATGTTCCGTCCGCTCCGGATGGGGATCCTGTCCGGGGCTGCGGGCTGTAGCGCAGCTTGGTAGCGCACTTGACTGGGGGTCAAGGGGTCGCAGGTTCAAATCCTGTCAGCCCGACCGAAAAGTAGCCCTTGACCTGCGGAAACGCAGTTCAAGGGCTACTTGGTCCCGGAGCCGTTTCGGCTTCCGCCGGGATCCGACTGTGCGTAGCGGTCCAACGCGCTGACCCACATGCGGGGGATCATGCGGCTCATGGGAAACCGCTGGATCAGGGACAGCAGGACCTTGTCGCGTGTGCGGCTGATGTCGGTGTAGTTCCACTCGGCCTGAAGTCGGCTGCCTCCGTCGTGTGTCGGTGCGACCCGGACCGAGCCCGTGCCGTGGCCGCCGTAGCTGCTCTCCTCCACCGTCCACCGGACCACCGCGGGGTCGGACCAGTCGTAGCGGAGGACGACCCAGAACGGCGACCGGGCGGTGCTCTCTCGAGCCACTGCCCAGGTGTCTCCGAGCTCGCGCACCTCGTACGTCTTCGGGTCGAGCGTCCGGTCCCAGATCTGGAGACGACGATCCGAGAAGTCGGTCAGGGCCTGTCGAACCTGCTCGGGCGAAGCGCGGGTGGTCACGTCGAAGCGCACGCGACCAGTTGAGCACCAGCGCTCCCTCACGTCCAGGCCACTCCGGGTGGACGTGAACCCTCCCCGAATTCTGGGGATCTTCGCGGTTTTCAGGGGTATCTCTGGTGCAAGGTCGGCTGACCCGACGCACAATGGAGAACCCGTCGAAGGAAAGCAGCCCCATGCCGGACGTACGCGGCCTCATCCGCCGCCCGAGTCGTCTGTTCGTGCATGCGCTGATCGCACCGGTCGCGGTGACCGCGCTCGCCGGCGCGGCGCTCGGCATCACGCCGATCCTCACCTCCGGCACACCGTCTCCGCCGACCCGTGCCGAGTCATCCACGACGGCGACGACGGACGCAGAGGTCCCACCACTCGTCGTCGCGATGCCGGCCCAGCTGCCTGATCGCACCGTCCGCGGATCCGACGGCTCACTCGGGACGCTCGCCGACTACCAGCAGCAGGCGGACGAGATCCCGGTCGCGGCCATCGCCGCCTACCAGCGTGCCGCGGCAGTGCTCGCGAGCGCGGCGCCGCGCTGCAACCTCGATTGGTCGGTGCTCGCGGCCATCGGTCGGATCGCCACCGACCACGGCACCTCCGGTGGCAGCCGGCTCGACGACAAGGGCATCAGTCGCCCCGCTGTCCTCGGCCCGGCCCTCGACGGCCGACAGGGGCGGCCGAAGGTGAAGGACACCGATGCCGGTCGCCTCGACGGTCGGAAGAGGTACGACGCCGCGGTGGGCTCGATGCGCCTGCTGCCCGCCACGTGGACCCTGGTCGCCGTCGACGGAGACAGTGACGGGCAGCGCAACCCGCAGGACGTCGACGACGCGGCGCTCGCGGCCGCCGTACTCCTCTGCGGCACCGAGCGAAACCTGGACCGCAAGCAGTCCTTCGACCAGGCCGTCCAGCAGTTCCATACCGCCAAGGGATACCCCGACCTCGTCCGCAGCGTGGCCCGCTACTACGTCGAGCACCCGGGCGACCCGGTCGTCGTACCCGACCCGCCGACCGACCTCCCCACGCCGATCCTTCCGACGCCGCCTCCGGACCAGCAGGCGCCGCCCAGCCCGACCCCCTCGGTCCCGGGCGGGGGTACGGCGACCGCCTCCGCCTCCCTGCAGCCGGCCGACCCCGAGTCCGGGTCGACCTTCCCGGTCCCGGACCGTCCGTCGCGGCCGCCCGTCCCGGAGCCGTCCGAGCCGGACCCGCCGACCTGCCCGACGGTGGTGCCGCCCGTCGACGATCCTCCGGACGACACCTCCGCCGATCCGACGGACGGGTCGACGGACGACTCGACAGTGGATCCGACAGTGGATCCGAGCGAGGACGCGACCACCGAGCCGACCACCGAGGACCCTGCCCCACCGACCTGCACACCCGATCCCGTTACTCGTTGACTCGTCAACAGTCCGGCTAGGATGGTCAACGTGACCCGCTGGCTGGAGGAGGACGAGCAGCACGCCTGGCGTTCGTTCCTGGCCATGCACTCCCAGCTGCTCGCCCGCCTCAACCGCGCCCTCCAGGACGACAACGGTCTCTCGATCGCCGACTACGAGATCCTCGTAGCGCTCACCGACGCCGGTGACCGTTCGTTGCGGATGGGGGAGCTCGGCGAGGTCGTGCGGTGGGAGAAGAGCCGCCTCTCCAAGCAGGTCACCCGGATGGCAGCGCGCGGGCTGGTGAGCCGCCGCGACTGCCCCGAGGACCGTCGGGCGGCGTACGTCGACCTCACCGAGGCCGGCCGCGCGGCGATCAGGGCGGCTGCGCCCGCGCACGTCGCGCTCGTCCGCGAGCTGGTCTTCGACGTGCTCACCCCCGAGCAGGTCGCCGCGCTCGGAGCCATCGCGAGCGCCGTCGTCGACCGTCTCGACGACACTGCGCCATCGGCTACCTCGGACGCCGCGTCGCGGTAATCTTCCCCGGTGCTCCTGCAGCGTCGCGTCCTCAACCGTGCCATCCATGCCGCGTGGGGTTGGGTCGAGCGGATCGGCGATGTGGCGCCGGGGACCGACCTGGCCGACGGGTTCGCCGGCTTCGGCCGGGGAAGCTGCCTGGGCTTCCCGGTGGCCACCCTGTTCGGCACGACGGCGATCCACATCGGTGAGCAGGTGCTGATCGGACGGCACTGCACGCTCTCGGTCGGCTACGGCCCGACACAGACCGAGCTCCCCGAGCGGGGGCTGGTGATCGGTGACCGCTGCGTCATCGGTACCCGTGCGTGCATCACCGCCCACGAATCGATCGAGATCGGTGACGACGTGTGGTTCGGGCAGGACGTGTTCGTCTCCGATGCGAGCCACGGCTACCAGGACCCGGACGTGCCGATCGGGCTGCAGTTCGGCACCCACCAGCCGGTGCGCATCGGCGCCGGCTCCTGGATCGGGCACGGAGCGATCATCCTGCCCGGCACGTCGATCGGCCGGAACGTCGTCGTCGCCGCGGGGTCCGTCGTCCGCGGCACGATCGATGACCACACGGTCGTCGCGGGCGTGCCGGCCCGCGTGGTCAGGCGGTACGCCGACGACGGCGCGTGGCTGCCCGATCGCGAGCTGGTTCGTCCCCAGACCTGAGTAGATTCGGCGGAAACTCCTCCGCCGACCGGGTGCCGGCGGTGTACTGGTCGACGTGAAGCGACTCCTCCTCGTCCCCGTCCTCGCCTCCGTTCTGGGGCTGACCGCCTGCGGTGGCGGGGGAGAGGACGACGCTGGGGACACCAAGACCGTCGTCGTCACCACGACGGCCGCCTCGGAGTCCGAGGCCGCGTCCGAGACGGAGGACACGGCCGGGACCGAGGACACCGCCGGGACCACCGACGGCTCGTCGACATCGACGCCCGAGCCCGCGCCGTCGGGCGACCTCACCGACGACGACGTCGCCGCCATCGAGCAGACGCTCAAGGACTGGCTGCTGACCGGCGACTGCGAGCTCGCCACCGACGAGTACCTCCTGGCGATCGACCTCTTCGCGACCGACACCACCACCCCGGAGGAGGCGTGCGCGGCGTACCACGAGGTCTTCGTCGAGCCGGTCTACACCGCCGACGACATCCGGGTGTTCGACGTCG
Organism: uncultured Actinomycetota bacterium; assembly: GCA_963830735.1. GTDB lineage: Bacteria > Actinomycetota > Actinomycetes > Propionibacteriales > Nocardioidaceae > Nocardioides. The sequence continues at coordinate 1,430,239 of CAWHNG010000002.1, read as the reverse complement.
AGGGTGGTGACGGGGTCGCCACCGCAGCGATCGGCGACTACATCACCAACATCGAGACCACCTACGACCTCGCCTACGTCGACGGCGCCTGGAAGGTCGACGGGGACGAGTTCAACACGACCGAGTGACCACGGGTCGACGGCTCCGGGTGCGGGACTAATCTCGGCCCATGGCCGTACCCGACTGGACGCCGCCGTCCTCCGAACGCCCGTCCCGGATCGAGGAGTTCGCGCGCGTCGCGTCGTCGGTGGCGGGCCGTGACCTGACCGCCCCCGGGGTCGAGGGGTACGACGCGCTGTGGCGCTGGTCGGTCGAGGACCTCGACGCCTTCTGGCGGTGCGTGGCCGACCACCTCGGGCTCGGTCTCGCCGGACCGGCGCTGGCCGAGGAGCGGATGCCGGGGGCGGTCTGGTTCCCCGACGCGGCGGTCAACTACGCCGCCGCGGTCTTCCGGGACCGTCCGGCCGACGAGGTCGCCGTCCTGGCGCTCGGCGAGGACCCGGCCACGACCAGCAGCCTCACCTGGGCTGCGCTGGAGGCGCAGGTCGCCGGTCTGGCGGCGACCTTCCGCGAGCTCGGTGTCCAGCGAGGCGACCGGGTCGTCGGGTTCCTCCCGAACGGCCCGGAGGCCGTCGTCTCCCTGCTCGCGGCCGCCAGCATCGGCGCGGTCTGGGCGGTGTGCGGCATGGACTACGCCGCGTCGGCGGCCCGCGCGCGCTTCGAGCAGCTCGAGCCCACGGTGCTGGTCCACGCGGCGTCGTACACCCATGGCGGGCGGACGCACGACCGCACCGATGTCGTCGACGAGCTCCGCGCGACCCTGCCCACGCTCGCTGCCACGCTGGAGATCGGCAGCCCCGCGTGGGAGACGGCGACCACCCGGGACGAGACGCTCGCGCCGGTCGACCTGCCCTTCGCCCATCCCCTGTGGGTGCTGTTCTCCTCGGGCACGACCGGCAAGCCGAAGGGGATCGTCCACAGCCACGGGGGAGCGCTGCTGGAGCAGGCCAAGGTCGCCGCGCTGCACTACGACCTCGGGCCGGGCGAGCGGCTGTTCTGGTACACGACGCCGTCCTGGATGATGTGGAACTTCGTCGTCGGCGGCCTGCTGACCGGCGCCTCGATCGTCGTGTACGACGGCAGCCCGGGCCATCCCCGCGTCGACCAGCTCTGGGCGCTCGCCGCCGAGCACGGCGTGACCGTGCTCGGGATGAGTCCGGCGTACGTCGCCGCGTGCCAGAAGGCCGGCGTCGGTCCTGGCGACCACGACCTGGCGGCCCTGCGGCGCGTCGGGATCTCGGGGTCGACGTTCCCCGCGACCAGCCACCGCGCGCTGGCGGCCGAACTTCCGCCGAGCGTGCAGATCGCGTCGATCAGCGGCGGCACCGACGTGGTCAGCGCGTTCGTGGGTCCGGCGCCGACGACACCGGTCTGGGCGGGCGAGCTGTCGCGGCCCTGCCTCGGCGTCGCCCTGGATGCGTACGACGCTGCGGGCCACCCGGTGCGCGGCGAGGTCGGCGAGCTCGTGGTGACCCGCCCGATGCCGTCCATGCCGGTGATGTTCTGGGACGACCCCGACGGCGCCCGCTACCACGACGCCTACTTCGACACCTACCCCGGCGTGTGGCGCCACGGTGACTGGATCACCCTCACCGACCACGGGTCGGTCGTGATCCACGGCCGCTCCGACGCCACCCTCAACCGGCGCGGCATCCGGATGGGCAGCGCCGACATCTACGAGCCGGTCGAGGCCCTGCCCGAGGTGAAGGAGGCGCTGGTCATCGGGCTCGAGCAGCCCGACGGCGACTACTGGATGCCGCTCTTCGTGGTCCTCGCCGAGGGAGCCGAGCTCGACCCCGCGCTCGAGGGACGCATCAAGGACGCGATCCGCACCCATGCCTCGCCGCGGCACGTGCCCGACCGGATCATCGCGGCGCCGGGCGTGCCGCACACCAGGACCGGCAAGAAGCTGGAGGTCCCCGTCAAGAAGGTGCTCGCCGGCCAGGACCTGGCCGGTGCCCTCGATCCCGGCAGCGTCGACGCCCCCGAGCTGCTCGACTGGTACGCCGAGGTCGGCCGCGCGCAGCGGGCGGCCGACCCCGGCGTAGAGTGACGCTCTCCCGACCACCCCCTGAAGGACCTGCCTCCTGATGACCGCCTGGCTGTTGCTGGGGCTCGCCATCCTCCTGGTGCTGGCCTGTGGGATGTTCGTCGCCGCGGAGTTCGCCTTCGTCACCGTCGACCGCGCCTCCGTCGACCGGGCGGCCGCCGAGGGCGACCAGGCCGCCGTCGGTGTGCAGCAGGCGCTGCGCACCCTGTCCACCCAGCTGTCCGGCGCGCAGGTCGGCATCACCGTGACCAACCTCGGCATCGGCTTCCTCGCCGAGCCGGCGATCGCCGACCTGATCCGCGAGCCGTTGCGGTCGCTCGGCGTCGGTGAGGGAGCGGTCGGGCCGGTCGCGATCACGACCGGCCTGGTCACGGGCACTGTGCTGACGATGCTCATCGGCGAGCTGGTGCCGAAGAACATCGCGATCGCGCTGCCGATGGCGACCGCCCGTGCCACCCAGGGCCCGATGCGGGTCTTCACCGCGATCAACAAGCTGCCGATCCGGGTGCTCAACGGCAGCGCCAACGCGATCGTGCGGCGGCTCGGCGTCGAGCCGCAGGAGGAGCTCCGCTCGGCACGCAGCTCGACCGAGCTGGCCTCGCTCATCCAGCGCTCCGCCGACGTGGGCACCCTGGACGCCGACACCGCTGAGCTGATGGAGCGCTCGGTGGAGTTCGGGACCCGCACGGCCGGGGAGATCATGACGCCGCGGGTCCGCACGCACTCCCTGGAGGAGGGCGACCGGGCCAGTGCCGTGATCGAGCTCGCCCGCGAGACCGGCCACTCCCGCTTCCCGGTCCTCGACGACAACGACACGGTCGTCGGCACGGTCCACGTCAAGAACGCCGTCGCCCTGCCGCTCCACGAGCGCGCCACGACCCGGGTCAAGCACCTCATGGCCAGGCCGACGCTCGTCCCCGACACGCTGCGCCTCGACCCGCTGCTCGCGCTGCTCCGTGCGGAGGGCTTCCAGATGGCCATCGTGATGGACGAGTACGGCGGCCACGCGGGCATCGTCACGCTCGAGGACGTCATCGAGGAGATCGTCGGCGACATCGCCGACGAGCACGACCGGCTGGGCAGCCGTGGCCGGCTCCGCCGCGACGGCACCTGGTCGATCTCGGGGCTGCTCCGTCCCGACGAGGTCGAGGACCTCACCGGCGTCGAGCTTCCCGAGGGGGAGGACTACGACACCGTTGCCGGCCTGGTCCTTCGGGCGCTCGGCCAGATCCCGCAGGCCGGCGACACCGCGACGATCCCCCTGCCCTCGCCCCGCGACGCCGAGCCCAGCGTGCATCGCGACGCCGTACTCACCGTGGAGCACATGGACGGCCTGCGGATCGACCGGCTCTCCCTGCGGGTGCAGGAGGAGGTGATCGCCGATGAGTAGCGGCACGGCCCTGGCGGTCACCGTGCTGCTGCTGGCCGGGAACGCCTTCTTCGTCGGCGCGGAGTTCGCGCTGCTCTCAGCCCGCCGGAGCCAGATCGAGCCGCTCGCGCAGGGCGGGTCGCGGATGGCCCGCACGACGTTGCGCGCGATGGAGCACATCTCGTTGATGATGGCCGGAGCGCAGCTCGGCATCACGGTCTGCTCGCTCGGGCTGGGTGCGGTCGCCGAGCCGGCGATCGCGCACCTGGTCGAGCCGGTGCTCGAGCGCGTCGGGGTCACCGAGGACCTGACCCACCCGATCGCGTTCGTGCTCGCCCTGGGGCTCGTCGTCTTCCTCCACGTGGTGCTGGGGGAGATGGTGCCGAAGAACATCGCCATCGCCGGCCCCGACCGCGCCGCGCTCATCATGGGGCCGCCGATGTTCGGCATCGTGGCGGTGCTGCGGCCCGTGATCGGGGCGATCAACGCCCTCGCCAACGCCATCCTGCGCCTGCTCCGCGTCGAGCCCAAGGACGAGATCAGCAGCAGCTACACCCGCGAGGAGGTCGCCGCGCTGGTCGAGGAGTCCCGGGGCGAGGGCCTCATCGCCGAGGACGAGTACGACCGCCTCTCCGGCGCGCTCGGCTTCACCGAGAAGACCGTCGCCGAGGTCACCATGGCGCCAGACACCCTGGCGACCGTCCGGCGCGGGTCGTCCGGTGCCGACGTCGAGGCGCTGTGCGCGGCGACGGGCTTCAGCCGGTTCCCGGTGGTCGACGAGATCGACGGGCGCGACGAGCTGATCGGCTACCTCCACATCAAGGACATCCTCGAGCCCGACGAGGTACGCCGCCAGCGGCCCATCGCCGATCGGTGGATCCGGCCGTTCGCCCCGGTCGGCCCCGAGACGCTGCTGCACGACGCTCTCGAGAGCCTCCAGCGTCGCGGCGCCCACATGGCGCGGGTGGTCGACGGAGACGGCTCGACACAGGGCGTGGCGGCCCTGGAGGACGTCATCGAGGAGCTCGTCGGGGAGATCCGCGACGCCGCGCACTCCGATGAGCAGGCCTGACGTGGGGCGACCGACGACGGCAACTAGGGTGACGTTCGTGACCGGCCCGATGACGCGCAGCACGCGGGTTCTCACGATCCCGAACCTGCTCAGCGTGCTCCGGCTCGCGGGTGTTCCGCTCTTCCTGTGGCTGGTCCTCGGCCCGGAGGAGGACGGCTGGGCACTGGCCGTCCTGATGGTCTCCGGCTTCACCGACTTCCTCGACGGCTGGCTGGCGCGCAAGCTCGACCAGCAGTCGGTGCTGGGCCAGATCCTCGACCCCGTGGCCGACCGGCTCTACATCCTCGCCGTCGTGGTGGGGCTGGCGTTGCGCGACATCATCCCGTGGTGGCTCGCGCTGTCGCTCCCGCTGCGCGACCTGCTCCTGTGGGGCCTGGTGCCGTTGCTGCGGACCCGTGGCTACAGCGCGCTGCCGGTCCACTTCCTCGGCAAGGCCGCCACCTTCAACCTGCTCTACGCCTTCCCCCTCCTGCTCCTGGGCGACGGTGAGGGCGTGGTGGCGACGCTCGCGCAGGTCTTCGGCTGGGCGCTGGCGCTGTGGGGGATCCTGCTCTACTGGTGGGCCGGGGTGCTGTACTGCTGGCAGGTCCGCAAGCTGCTCGCGACCACCGAGCGACGTCCGGTGCGCCCCCGGGTCTCCGATGCCTGACGCCCTCGACCGCGCGCGCACCCCGCTCCTGACGCTGATCACGCAGGAGTCCCTCGAGAAGGACTACCAGGTCGTGGCCGCGCGACGCGACGCCCGCGACCCGGAGGGCGGCGGCCGCCGCTCCGGCCCGGTCGCCCGGTCAGCCGTCATCGCGGCGGTGGCCGCGTTCGGCGTACTCGTCACCGTCGCGGCGCTGCAGACCTCACGCAACGCCGATGTCGAGGTCGCCAGCCGGGAGAGCCTGATCGGCCGGATCGAGCAGCGGCGCGAGGGGCTGCGCGGCGACCAGGCGCAGATCGCCGACCTGCGGGAGCAGAACGCCGACGCCGAGGACGACTACATCCAGCTGGGCGACGTCCTCAACGCCACCCAGGACGACCTGACCGACCTGCGCGTGGTCACCGGTTTCGTGGCCGTCCGCGGCGAGGGCGTGCGGGTGGTGCTCGAGAACGCGCCGTACGCCGACGAGACGACGCAGATCCGCGACTCCGACCTGGCGCTGCTCGCCGACGGCCTCTGGCACGCGGGCGCCGAGGCGATCTCGATCAACGGGCACCGGCTCACCGCCCGGTCCGCGATCCGCAACTCCGGGCCCGCGATCGAGGTCAACGGCGTCGGCATCGCCTCGCCGTACACCGTCACCGCCATCGGCGACATGGACACCCTGGCCGCCGGCTTCCTGGAGTCCGCCAGCGGGCTGGCCTTCGCCTCGCTCGCCGGGCAGTACGGCTTCACCTACGACTTCGACAACGAGGCCGACCTGCGGATACCTGCAGCACCCACGCACCTGCGCCGGTTACGGTCTGCGGTGGAGGACAACGGCCAGCTGCGCGGGGGAGAGGGAGACGGTACGTCGTGATCGCGATCCTCGGCCTGGTCGTGGGTGTGGTCCTCGGCCTCGTCCTCCAGCCGGACGTGCCGCTGGGCCTCGAGCCCTACCTCCCCATCGCGGTGGTCGCCGCCCTGGACGCCGTGTTCGGCGCGCTGCGCGCCTACCTCGACGGCATCTTCGACGACAAGGTCTTCGTCGTCTCCTTCGTGAGCAACGTGGTCATCGCCGCCGGCATCGTCTACCTCGGCGACCGGCTCGGTGTCGGCGGCCAGCTCTCCACCGGGGTGATCGTGGTCCTCGGCATCCGGATCTTCACCAACGTCGCCGCCATCCGGAGACACATCTTCCATGCCTGATCCCGACGAGCGGGCCGACGAGGCGAGCGACGAGCAGGCCGAGCGGCCGGCGGCGCCCGCCACCCGGACGCCGCGCGACCTGCTGCGCCGGGCGGGCGACAGGCCGTCGCGCAGCCAGGTGGTGGTGGCGGTGCTGCTGGCCCTGGTCGGGTTCGCGGCGGTCACCCAGGTGCGGGTCAACGAGACCGACGACACCTACGCCGGCCTGCGCCAGCAGGACCTCATCGACGTCCTGACCGCGCTGGGCGGGACCCGGCAGCGGGCCGAGGCCGAGATCGAGGAGCTGGAGGAGGTCCGCGACGACCTCCAGGACGACTCCAGCAAGCGGCGGGCGGCGCTCGACCAGGCCCGGGAGCAGATCGACGAGCTCAGCATCCTCGCCGGCCTGGTGCCGGTCACGGGACCCGGGATCCGGATCACGATCACCGAGGTCACCGGCGCGGTGCAGCTGCCCGCGCTGCTCGACACCATCCAGGAGCTGCGGACGGTCGGCGCGGAGGCGATCCAGATCAACGGCCGCGTGCGGGTGATCGCCCAGTCCTCGTTCGAGCAGATCGAGGGCGGGTTCGACATCGACGGCGTGGAGCTCGAGGCGCCGTACGTCATCGACGTGATCGGCGAGCCCGGCGTGCTGAGCTCGGCGATCGACTTCGCGCTCGGCCCCAAGCAGCAGCTGCAGGACAACGGCGCCGAGGTCGAGATCGACGAACCCGGTTCGATCGACATCGAGGCGGTCCGCGACCCTGCCGACACCGAGCACGCCATCCCTGACGGCGGACAGTAACCTTCCTCCCGACGGCCACGACCCGTGCCGTGACCGACCACACGTTCCACGATCGCAGCACCGACGACCGCCAGCTCGAAGCGAGGAGAACCCGTGTATCCCGAGGATCTGTCCTACACCCCCGAGCACGAGTGGCTGCGCAACCCCGGCGAGCAGCCGGGTTCGGTCCGGATCGGCATCACCGACTACGCGCAGGACGCGCTCGGCGACATCGTCTACGTCTCGCTTCCCGAGGTCGGCGCCGCGGTGACGGCCGGCAGCCCGTGCGGCGAGCTGGAGTCCACCAAGTCGGTCAGCGACGTCTACGCCCCGGTCGCCGGCGAGGTCGTCGCACGCAACGAAGCGCTCGACGCCACCCCTGAGCTGGTCAACAGCGACCCGTACGGCGCCGGCTGGCTCTTCGAGTTCGTCCCGACCGACGCGACCGAGCTCGGCCAGCTGCTGGACGCTGCGGCGTATCAGGCCCAGCTGGACGGTTGATCGGTGTAGGTTCGGGAACGTTCGACCTCATCCACAGACTGAGACTTGACCGAGGAGTACTGATGCCGTTCTGCACCGCCTGTGGCCGGCAGAACCCGGACGACGCACGGTTCTGCTCGCAGTGCGGCACGCGCCTCGTCGCCCCCGAGCCCTCTGCGTCCCCCGAGGCGCCGAGCGACGCGACCGCCACCATCCAGTTCGGGGTGGGGGAGAAGGTCGAGACCTCCGACCGCGCGCTCAACCCGGTCGATGCGGCCGCTGTCGACGCGCTCCCCGTCGGGCACGCGCTGCTGGTCGTGCAGAAGGGCCCCGGGGCGGGCAGCCGGTTCCTGCTCGACCAGGACACGACCAACGCCGGCCGGCACCCGGACAGCGAGATCTTCCTCGACGACGTGACCGTCTCCCGGCGGCACGCGACGTTCCACCGCGCCGCCGACGGCAGCTTCACGGTGGGTGACGCCGGAAGCCTCAACGGCACCTACGTCAACCGCGACCGGATCGAGACGGCGGCGCTCAAGGACAGCGACGAGGTCCAGATCGGCAAGTACCGGCTGGTCTTCTTCGCAGGGCACGAAGGCGCCTGACCCGGTGGTCGCCGCCCCGCATCCGTCGGGCGCCCCGGCCCTGCTCAACATCGGGCAGGTCCTCGACAGGCTGCGCCCGGACTTCCCGTCGATCACGATCCCCAAGATCCGCTTCCTCGAGGACAAGGGCCTGATCAAGCCCGACCGCACGCCGGCCGGCTACCGGAAGTTCTCCGACGCCGACGTCGAGCGGCTGCGCTACGTCCTGCGGATGCAGCGCGACCACTACCTCCCCCTCAAGGTGATCGGCGAGCACCTCGACGCGATCGACCGCGGCCTCGAGCCGCCCCCGATCGAGCCGGTCGTCCCGACGGTCCCGAAGGTCGCGATGAACGAGGACGGCCTGCCCGCGCCCGAGTCGTTCCGGCGGTCCGACCGGCTGCGGCTCTCCCGCAAGGAGCTGGTCAAGATCGCCGAGATCGACGAGGACCTGCTGTCCCGGCTCGAGGAGTTCGGACTGATCACGGCGCTGGCGACCGGTCACTACGACACCGACGCGCTCGTCATCGCCCAGGCCGCGCGGGACCTCGCCGACTTCGGTCTCGAGCCCCGCCACCTGCGTGCCTTCAAGGCCGCCGCGGACCGCGAGATCGGGATGGTCGACCAGGTCGTCGCGCCCGTACGCCGCAGCCGCGACCCTGCCGCGGCCGCCCGTGCCGAGGAGGCGGCCAGCGAGATCGCCGCCCTGTCGGTGCGGCTGCACGCGACCCTCGTGAAGGCCGGTCTCCGCAAGCTCTGAGTGGGCCACCGGCCGCGCGCGTGGAGCGCCAAAACGGCGGAGTACGCTGGATGGCATGCGCGAGGTGGATGTCATGGGAGTCCGGGTGGAGATGCCGTCCAACCAGCCGATCGTGCTGCTGCGCGAGGTCGCGGGGGACCGGTATCTCCCGATCTGGATCGGTGCCGTCGAGGCCACGGCGATCGCCTTCGCCCAGCAGGGGGTCGTCCCGCCGCGCCCGCTGACGCATGACCTGATGAAGGACATCCTCGCCGCGACCGGCAACGAGCTGACCCAGGTGCAGATCACCGACGTCCGTGACGGCGTCTTCTTCGCGACCCTCGTGTTCGGCGACGGCGTCGAGGTGAGTGCGCGTCCATCGGACTCCATCGCCCTCGCGCTGCGCACGGGGACGACGATCTTCTGCTCCGAGGAGGTCCTCGACGAGGCAGGTCTTGCGGTGCCGGCGGAGCAGGAGGACGAGGTCGAGCGGTTCCGCGAGTTCCTCGACCACGTCTCGCCGGAGGACTTCGAGGCGAAGTAGTGCCGGCGGCATGAGGTCTCAACCTCAACTTGAGGGTCAGGCTTTCGCGACACGCGGGCCCGACATCTTTGACCCCTCTCTCGCAGGGCCGTACCTTGAAGTGTCTTGGTCGTGGCGCACTTTCCCCGCCGCACGGCACGCGCCACGCTCGACCGAGTAGACCGACGGAGGACCGTGTGAACGAGAAGCACCCGGAGCCGGCGCGAACGGCAGAAGCCGCCGCCGCCGCGGAGGAGCAGGGCCTTCTCTTCACCGACGACGTCTCACCGCTCCCCAGCGACCTGGGCTACCGCGGTCCGACGGCGTGCAACGCCGCGGGGATCACCTACCGACAGCTCGACTACTGGGCCCGCACCGGACTCATCGAGCCCACCGTCCGAGGCGCCAAGGGGTCCGGCTCGCAGCGGCTCTACAGCTTCCGCGACATCCTCATCCTCAAGGTCATCAAGCGGCTGCTCGACGCGGGCATCTCGCTGCAGCAGATCCGCACGGCCGTCACTCACCTGCGCGAGCGCGGCACCGACGACCTCACCCAGGTCACCCTGATGAGCGACGGTGCGTCGGTCTACTACTGCACCAGCAACGACGAGGTCATCGACCTGCTCCAGGGTGGGCAGGGCGTCTTCGGCATCGCGATCGGCGGGGTCTGGCGCGAGATCGAGGGCACCCTCGCCGAGCTGCCGAGCGAGCGCGCCTCGCAGGACGGCCAGGACGGCGCGGAGCCGCTTCTGGGCGACGAGCTCGCCGCCCGGAGGGCCGCGCGCACGGCGGGCTGAGCGCCCCTGACTGGTAGGCTCGGCCTGCTGACGAACCCGCGCGGGAGAGTCACTCCCCGGCGTGAAAAGATCGCCGGGACTTGCGCCGAAGGGGCAATTCCTCCCCGGAACCTCTCAGGCACCCGGACCGCGCGGACCAGGCAACTCTGGAGCCTCGCCGAAGCGGTGACAGAGGGGGAGGCTGCTGTGATCGTCTGATCCGAGGAGCCCCTCCCGTGACCGATGCGCCCCGTCCTGCCGTCTCCGATGCGCCCAGCCTGGGCGAGCTCGACGCGGCACTTCCGTTCCTCGGGCGGCACCTCGGGCCCGACGACGCCGCCGTCGCGACGATGCTCGACCGGCTCGGCTACCTCTCGCTCGAGAACCTGATGACCGCGGCGGTGCCGAAGGGCATCCGCAGCAGCGAGCACCTCGACCTCCCGGTGCCGGTCAGCGAGGAGGCGACTGCGCGTGAGCTGCGCGCACTGGCGGCGACCAACCGCCCGGGCGAGCCGATGATCGGGCTCGGCTACCACGGCACCATCACCCCGGCGGTCATCCGGCGCAACGTGCTCGAGGACCCGAGCTGGTACACCGCCTACACGCCGTACCAGCCGGAGATCTCCCAGGGTCGGCTGGAGGCGCTGCTCAACTTCCAGACCGTGATCGCCGACCTCACCGGCCTGCCGACGGCCGGGTCGTCGCTGCTCGACGAGGGCACCGCCGCCGCGGAGGCGCTCGCGCTCGTGCACCGGGCGAAGCGCAACGTCCAGGGCCCGTTCCTCCTCGACGCCGACGCCCTGCCGCAGACGATCGACGTCGTCCGGACCCGCGCGGACGCGCTCGGCATCGAGGTCGCCGTCGCCGACCTGACGGCCGGGCTCCCCGAGGGGCCGGTGGCCGGCGTCCTGGTGCAGTACCCCGGTGCGTCGGGACGCATCATCGACCTGCGAACCGTGATCGAGCAGGTCCACGAGCGCGGGGGGCTGGTGGTCGTCGCCGCCGACCTGCTGGCGCTCACCCTCCTTGAGGCCCCGGGCACCCTCGGGGCCGACGTGGTCGTCGGCTCCTCCCAGCGCTTCGGCGTCCCGCTGTTCTACGGCGGCCCGCACGCCGGCTTCATGAGCGTCGCGTCCGGCCTCGAGCGCCAGCTGCCGGGTCGGCTGGTGGGCGTCAGCGTCGACGCCGAGGGCCGGGCGGCGTACCGCCTCGCGCTGCAGACGCGGGAGCAGCACATCCGTCGTGACAAGGCCACCTCCAACATCTGCACCGCACAGGTCCTGCTCGCCGTCACCGCCGGGATGTACGCCGTCTACCACGGACCCGAGGGGCTGCGGCAGATCGCGCAGCGCACCCACCGGTACGCCGCGGTGCTGGCCCGCGCGCTGCGCGAGAGCGGCATCGAGCCCACGCACGACGAGTACTTCGACACCCTGACGGTGGCCGTGCCCGGCCGGGCGGCCGAGGTCGTCGCGGGGGCGCGTTCGCTCGGCGTACACCTGAGGTTCGTGGACGCCGACACCGTCGCCCTCTCCACGTCGGAGACCACCACGCGGGCCACGATCACGGCGGTGCTGAAGGCCTTCGGGGTCGCCACCGGGGCGGCCACCGTCGACGGCGCGGACATGGAGTCGCTCGACCGGGACACCCCCGACGCGCTGCCGGCCGCGCTGCGCCGTACGACCGACTTCCTGACGCACCCGGTGTTCGGATCGCACCACAACGAGACCGCGATGCTGCGCTACCTGCGCCGGCTCTCCGACCGCGACTACGCGCTCGACCGGGGGATGATCCCGCTCGGCTCGTGCACGATGAAGCTCAACGCCACCACCGAGATGGAGCCGATCTCGCTGCCCGGCTTCGCGGGCCTGCACCCGTTCGTGCCGGCCGAGGACGCGGGCGGCTACCTCCAGCTGGTCAGCCAGCTCGAGCACTGGCTGGCCGAGGTGACGGGGTACGACGAGGTGTCGATCCAGCCGAACGCCGGCGCGCAGGGCGAGCTCGCGGGCATGCTCGCGATCCGTCGGTTCCACCAAGAAGCTGCACGGGCCAAGGGCGTCGCTGACATCCGCGACGTCTGCCTGATCCCGTCCTCGGCGCACGGCACCAACCCCGCCTCGGCCGTGATGGCCGGCATGAAGGTGGTCGTGGTGAAGGCCAACGACGACGGCACGGTCGATCTCGACGACCTGCGCGCGAAGTGCGACCAGCACAGCGAGACCCTCGCCGCGATCATGGTGACCTACCCGTCGACGCACGGCGTCTACGAGGAGACCATCACCGCACTGTGCGAGATCGTGCACAGCCACGGCGGCCAGGTCTACATCGACGGCGCCAACTTCAACGCACTGCTCGGCTACGCCCGGCCGGGCCTGTTCGGCGGCGACGTCTCCCACCTCAACCTGCACAAGACCTTCTGCATCCCGCACGGCGGAGGCGGGCCCGGCGTGGGCCCGATCGCGGTGCGCGCGCACCTGGCGCCGTACCTCCCCAGCCACCCGCTGCACCCCGAGCCGGACAAGCGCACGGGTGTGGGCGCGATCAGCGCGGCGCCGTACGGCTCGGCCGGGATCCTGCCGATCACCTGGGCCTACATCAGGATGATGGGCGGCGAGGGCCTGGCGAAGGCGACCGCCGTCGCCGTGCTGTCGGCCAACTACGTCGCGACGCGGCTGGGCGAGCACTACCCGGTGCTCTACCGCGGCGAGTCCGGGCTGGTCGCGCACGAGTGCATCCTCGACCTGCGCGGGATCACCAGGACGACCGGCGTCACCGTCGACGACGTCGCGAAGCGGCTCATCGACTACGGCTTCCACGCCCCGACGATGTCGTTCCCGGTGAGCGGGACGCTGATGGTCGAGCCCACCGAGTCCGAGGACCTGCACGAGCTCGACCGGTTCTGCGACGCGATGATCGCGATCAAGGACGAGATCGACGAGGTCGCCTCGGGGGAGTGGGAGCTCGAGGAGTCGCCGCTGCGCCGCGCCCCGCACACCGCCGCAGCACTGGTCGGTGAGTGGGACCGGCCCTACTCCCGCGAGGAGGCGGTCTTCCCGGCCGGGATCGGCCCCGACAAGTACTGGCCGCCGGTGGCCCGCGTCGACCAGGCGTACGGCGACCGCCACCTGGTCTGCTCGTGCCCGCCGATCGAGGCCTACGCCGAGTGAGCGCGGGCGCCGTACCTCCCCTGCTGGAGGACACCGCTGCCGCCGCGCTCCACCTCGTCGCGACGGCCCAGGCCGAGGGCCGGCTGCCGTCGGTCGCCGCCGGCGTCGTGCGCGACGGGGAGCTGGTGTGGAGCGCTGGGCGTGGTCGGCTGGTCCGGCGGGACAGCGACCGGCTCCCGGATGCGGACACCCAGTACAAGATCGGGTCGGTCACCAAGACGATGACCGCGGCGCTGGTCATGCTCGCGCGCGAGCGCGGCGAGCTGGCGCTCGGCGATCCGGTGGGGCGGTTCTGGCCGGAGGCGCCGTACGCCGCGACGCCGCTGCGGGCGCTGCTCAGCCACGCGGCCGGGCTCACGGCGGAGCCGCACGGCACCTGGTGGGAGCGGGCCGAGGGCGGCGACCTCGCCGCGCTGGCGGCCGCCCACGACGGTGCCGGCCCGGTGCTCGAGCCGGGCGCGCAGCTGCACTACTCCAACCTCGGCTACGGGCTGCTGGGCGGCGTCGTCGCCCGGGTGTGGGGGACCACGTGGTGGGAGGCGATGCAGACCGACCTGCTCGGGCCGCTCGGCATGGGGCGGACGTCCTACCAAGGGGTCGAGCCGGCCGCCGAGGGCTTCGCCGTCGACGCACTCACCGGGGAGGCGGTCGCCGAGCCGCTGCCCGACACCGGTGCGATGGCGCCGGCCGGCCAGCTCTGGAGCACCGTCGCTGACCTCGCGACCTGGTTGACCGCGCTCGTCGACCCCGACCGCTCGGTGCTGGGGGAGGAGTCGCTGCGGGCGATGGCGACGCCGCAGATCGGCGACCCCGACGACCGCGCGGGCCAGTCCTGGGGCCTCGGGGTCTCGGTCGACCGGTCGGGCGGCCGCAAGCTGATCGGGCACGGCGGATCGATGCCCGGGTTCTGCTGCGGCGCGGTGGTCGACCCCGCGTCGAAGACCGGTGCGGTCATCCTGACCAACGGCGCCTACGGTCTCGGCGGTGCCACCGGTGACCTGCTGCGGCTCGTGCTCGACAGGGAGCCGCCGCTGCCCGCCGAGTGGCAGCCGACGCCCTCGCCGGTGCCCGACGCGGTCCGCGAGATCGTCGGCACCTGGTACTGGGGTCACGCGCCGAGCGTTCTCCGCTGGGACGGGCGTCGGCTGCGCCTCGCACCGCCGTCCGGCCCGGGGCGGGTGATGTCGTTCGCGCTGCAGGACGACGGCACCTGGCTCGGCACGAGCGGCTACCTCACCGGCGAGACGCTGCGGGCCCACCGCCGCCCCGACGGGACGGTCGGTCACCTCGAGTGCGCGACGTTCGTCTACACCCGGACGCCGTACGACGCTACGGCGCCGATCCCGGGTGGCGCGCCGGAGCAGGCACCGCGCTGACCAGCGACGCCAGCCCGAGTGCCACGACGGTGGCCAGGAGCGCCCACCCCGCGGGGGTCATCAGGTGCTCCAGCCGGGCCGCGGCGCCGACGAGGACCAGCAGGTGCGCGGTCGTCGCCACCACCCACGGCCAGGGCGTACGGCGCCGTACTCCCAAGGCGGCGGCGAGGAGCACCGGGGCCGCGACCACCCAGCCGAGGGTGAGCGCGTAGCCGGGCCCGCCGTGGTCGGTGAGCCAGCGGGCCAGCGCCCACGCGCCGACGACGCTGCCCCGGAGCGCCAGCAGCGCGCCCGCGAGCGCCGTCAGCCAGAGCGCCCCGGCGCTCAGCCGGAACAGCCATGGGGTCACTCGACAGGCTCGGCGCCGGCGATGCAGGACCGGTCGCCGTCCTGCTCGACCGTGACGTCGATCGCAAAGTCCCGGTCCTCGAACGCGGGGTCCTCACTGCTGACGTCGACCCGGAAGGAGCCCGTCTCCTCGCCCTCGACGTCGGAGATCGCGTAGTCCACGTCGGGGTCGTCGGTGCCGGCCTCGTCCTGGGCCGTCTCGATGAACGCATCGAGCTCGTCCCGCTCCTCGGCGGACGGCGCGTCGCACAGCAGGTCGATGCCCGCGTCGACGTCGAGGTCCTCGGCGGCCTCGACCGCCTGGTCGGCCACCTCCTCGACGTTCGTCGCGTCACCTCCGCTGAGCAGCGCAACGGTGGTGCCGGTGCCGATCAGGAGGACGGCGACGACGGCGATGATGACCAGCCCGAGCTTGCTCATGCGGGCGATCTTCCCAGAACCGCGGTGGACCAACCGCCTTCGTGCAGCCCTGGCCGATCACTCACATCGCCTGCGACACGCTCGACATGTTGAAGTCGGGGATCCGGAGGGCAGGGGTCACCGTCCGGTTGAAGTACTCGTCGCCCCACTCCCGGCTGAAGCTGCGCTCGGGCGCCGACGCGTGGCTGAACCGGCGCAGCAGGTCGACCGGGCTCTCGTTCCAGCGGAAGTTGTTGACCGCGCCCGTGATCTCGCCGCCCTCGACGAGGTAGACGCCGTCGCGGGTGAGGCCGGTGAGCAGCAGGGTCTGGGGATCGACCGCGCGGATGTACCACAGGCAGGTCAGCAGCAGGCCGCGCTCGGTGCCGGCGACGAGGTCGTCGATGGTGCCGGCCGCGCCGTCGACCTCGAGCGTCAGGTTGTCGACGTACGACGTCGCAGGCTGGCCGGTCATGGTGGCCGTGTGCCGGGTCTGGACCAGCGAGGTGAGCTCACCGTCGCGGATCCAGTCGGTGCGGCCGAGGGGGAGCCCGTTGTCGAAGACCGACTCGGTCGGCCCGGACGAGGAGGCGACCACGAAGGGGCAGGCCTCGGCGCCGGGCGACGAGGGGTCGGAGTAGAGGTGGACGCCGGGCGCGGCCAGGCGCTCGCCGATCCGCGTGCCGGTGGGGCGACGGCTGTAGACCGACTGTCCGTCCCAGGCGTCGCGTGCGCCGGCGTACCAGTAGGCGTCGATCATCAGGTCGGCGACCGAGGTCGGCGGGAGGATCGTGTCGTAGCGGCCGGCGGGCAGGTCGACGCGGCGCTCGCTCCAGGCGAGTCGGCGCGCGATCTCGGCCTCCACGGCGAGCGGGTCGACGTCGGCGAAGTCGCCGGTCGCGCCGCCGACCCAGGCGCTGCGGGTCAGCGCCGTGTCCTTGCCGGTGCAGGCGTAGTGGCCCGTGGGCTGGACGTGACGGAGCCGGAGGCCGGTCGTGGAGCCGAGGTAGGTGGTCGTCACGTCGTGGTCGACGAAGCCGTAGAGGACACGGCCGGCCGACCCGGCGCGGGCGAAGGCCTCGCCCAGGGCGGGGGCGACGGCGTCGTACACCTCGATGCCGGTGGGGACCGGGGGCTCGGCCCAGTCGGCGGAGACACGGTCGGTGGCGAGTGGGTTCGCGTCCTCGGCGGCGTCGGCCGCGCGGGCCGCGGCGTCCGCGGCCGCGACCAGCGCGGTGACCTGCTCGACGGTGGTCGCGCTGCCGCTGACCGAGCCGCTGGCGACGCCGTCGGCGGTGCGGACGAACGAGATCGCCGTGACGTCGCGGCCGGTCATCACGCCGTTGGTGGTGAGCGTGTTGTTGGCCCACCGCAGGTTGGCGCTGGTGTGGTCGCGGACGATGACGATGCAGTCGTCGGCGGTCGAGGCGGCGAGCCCGCGCTCGACGAGGTCCTGGACGGTCGCCTGCGGATCGGTCACTGGCCGGCCTCCTCGTTGGTGTTGAGCACGCGGACGTCGCGGAAGAGCGACGTCGGGCAGCCGTGGCTCACTGCGGCGACCTGCCCGGGTTGCGCCTTGCCGCAATTGAACGCACCACCGAGGACCCAGGTGTCGGGTCCGCCGACCGCCTCCATCGAGTTCCAGAATTCGGTCGTCGTGGCCTGGTAGGCGACGTCGCGGAGCTGGCCGGCGAGACGGCCGTCCTTGATCTTGAAGAACCGCTGGCCGGTGAACTGGAAGTTGAAGCGCTGCATGTCGATCGACCACGACTTGTCTCCGACGACGTAGATGCCGCGTTCGACCCGGGAGATCAGCTCCTCGGTGCCGGGTCCGCCGGTGGCCGGCTGGAGCGACACGTTGGCCATCCGCTGGATCGGGATGTGGCCGGGGGAGTCGGCGAACGCGCAGCCGTTGGACCGGCCGCCGCCGTCGTACGGGTTCAGCTCGGGCATCAGCGCCGCCATCGGCCGGTCCAGCTGGTAGCCGACGAGCACGCCGTCGCGGACGATGTCCCACTGCTGGGTGACGACGCCCTCGTCGTCGTACCCGGTCGTGGCCAGGCCGTGCGGCTGCGTGCGGTCGCCGGTGACGTGCATGATCGGCGAGCCGTACTGCAGCGTGCCGAGCTGGTCGGTGGTCGCGAACGACGTGCCGGCGTAGTTGGCCTCGTAGCCGAGGGCGCGGTCGAGCTCGGTGGCGTGCCCGATGGACTCGTGGATGGTCAGCCAGAGGTTCGACGGGTGGATGACCAGGTCGTAGCGGCCGGCCTCGACGCTCGGCGCGGCCAGCTTGTCGGCGAGCAGCCGGGGCACCTCGGCCAGCTCGGCATCCCAGTCCCAAGCGCCCTGGTCGGCGGTGCCGGCGACGTACTCCCAGCCACGGCCGACGGGTGGCGCGATGCTGGCCATCGAGTCGAAGAGGTCGTCGTTTCCACCCATCGCCTCGAAGCCGGGCTGCATCCGGACCCGCTGCTGGGTGGTGCGGGTGCCGGCGAGGTCGGCGTAGTACTTGTTCTCCTGCACGGCCAGGACGTACGCCGCGGCGTGGTCGACACCGTCCGCGGCGCGGAGCCGCTCGGTCCAGTCGAGGAGGACGGCGGCCTTCTCGGCGGTCGGCACGTCGAACGGGTTGACGTCGTACGCCGACACCCAGGTCACGTCGTCGTAGACCGGTTCGGGAGCGAGCTCGACCGGCCGCGTCGTCATCGCCGCCGCGACCCTCGCCACGGCGACCGCGGTCTCCGCGACCCGGGCCGCCTCTCCCTCGGTGAGGAGCACGCCGCTGGCGAAGCCCCACGCGCCCTGGTGGATGACCCGCACGGCGAAGCCGACGTCCTCCGCGTCCGCGGCACCCTCCACGGCACCGTCGCGGACGCTGAGGTGCTGGGAGCGGATCCGCTCGAACCGGAAGTCCGCGTGGCCGGCGCCGAGCTGGGCTGCCCGGGTGAGGGCGACGTCTCCGAGGTGGCGGTAGGGAAGTGCGAGGAAGCTCGGGTCGAGCCCGGTAGCGCGCATGGGCGAGAAGGTACCCGACGTTAGGCTGCGCCCATGGGTTCCCCGGCCTGGCTCGGCATCGGCGCGCAGCGCAGCGGCACCACCTGGCTGACCGACCTGCTCACCCAGCACCCCGCCGTCGGCGTCGGCACCAACGGCAAGAAGGAGCAGCACCTCTTCCAGAAGGTCGCGGACGGGCGGCGTCCGCTGGAGGAGTACCTCGCCCTCTTCCCCGACGACGGGGTACGCCGCGGCGACTGGACGCCGCAGTACCTGCGCCACGCGTCGGTGCCGGCCGCGGCCGCCCGCTGGCTCCCCGGCGTACCGGTCCTGGTCGTGCTCCGGGACCCCGTCGAGCGCTTCCGCTCGGCGATGCGCCTCGCGGCGACCCGCCAGCAGACCGCCTGGCCGTACCCGGTCCCGATCACCGTGCAGACCTGGACGGGGTTCTACGCCGACCAGCTCGACATGTGGGCGCAGGCCGTCGGCCGCGACCGGATGCACGTGATGGTCTACGAGACCGTGCGCCGCGACCCGCAGGGCACCGTGGACTCGCTGTGGCGGCTGCTCGGTCTCGACCCGGTCCCGCTGCGCGACGTCGGCAGGGAGTCGAGCTCCTCGTCCCGCGCCGACTGGGAGTGGACACCGGGGCTGAAGGAGTCGCTGCAGACGCTCTACCGGCCGCAGGCCGAGCGGCTCACCCGGGACTGGGGGCTGGACGTGTCGGCCTGGACGTCACTGCTCGCTCACGAGTACGGCGACGGTCGACCCGCGCGGTGACTTCCGCACCACGAGCTGGGCGGGGATCCGGTCCCGCATCTCGGCGACGTGGCTGACCACGCCGACCACCCGGCCGCCCTCCCGCAGGGAGTCGAGGGTGTCCATGACGTCGTCGAGGGTGTCGGCGTCGAGGGAGCCGAAGCCCTCGTCGACGAAGAGCGTCTCGAGCTGTGTGCCCTGGCCGCTGTCGGCGGCGGCCGACTCCTGGGTGATCACGTCGGCGAGGCCGAGCGCGAGGGCGAGTGAGACGACGAAGGTCTCGCCGCCCGACAGCGTGGCGGGGTCGCGCGACTCACCGGTCCAGTCGTCCCGGACGAGCAGGCTGAGGCCACCGCGGGTCTCGCCGGCGCCGCGGCGGGCGGTGTGCTCGAGGGAGTAGCGCTGGTCGCTCATCCGGGCCAGCCGCTCGTTGGCTGCCGCGACCACCTGGCTGAGCCGGAACGCCAGGACATAGGCGGAGAGCCGCATCTGGAGCCGGTTGTCGGGTGACTTGCCCTCGACGAACGCGGCCAGCCCCGCAGTGAGGTCGAGCTCGTCGCGCAGCGGCCGCCAGCAGTCGATCGCCACCTCGAGGTCTGCGTGGAGCGACCCGAGGCGGTCGACCTGCGTGGTCCAGCGGTCGCGCGCGGACCGGGCCGCGCCGAGGGACTCCAGCGCCTCGGTGTGCGTGCGCGCGAGACCCTCGAGGTCGTCGGGGGAGTCGTGGTCGAACAGCGCCGGCTGCTCGAGCTCGCCGGGGTCGGCGTCGGCGAGGATCGCGGTGACGGCGGCGAGCCGCTGCTCGTGGTCGGCGATGCGCTCGGCGAGTCCGGCGATCTCGGCGGCGGGGAGGGCCGCGTCGCTCGCGTCGTCGGCATCGTCGAAGCCGGCGTCGGTCGCAGCGTCGGCGAGGGCGGTGCGTGCGTCGTCGGCGGCCGTCGCGGCGGCCGCGAGGTCGTCGAGCGCAACCAGCGCGGCGCGGAGCACGCGCTCCCGCTGCTCGTGGTGCGACAGCAGGTCGTCGAGCGTCGCGGCGGTGGTGCCCTCGAGGGCGGCCCGGACCTCGGCGTCGAGTGCGTCGGCCTCTGCGCGGCGGCTTTCGAGCGCCGCCTCGACCTGGGCGGTGCGGGCCGCGAGGTCGGGGTCGACCGGCTGCTCGGCCCGCTCGACGGCGCGGTCGAGCCGGGTCTGCAGGTCGCGGGCCTCGACGTCGCGCAGGTGCTCGGTGGCCGCGGCGTCGGTGGCTGCCTTGTCCGCTGCTCGCTCGGCGGCCTCGTCAGGGGCGTCGGAGGGGCGGCTGGCCTTGTGGGGGTGGTCGTGCGAGCCGCAGACCGGGCAGCTGGAGCCGACCGCGAGCTGCCCGGCGATCTCGGCGGCCATGCCCTCCAGCCGGGCCTGGCGTACGTCGAGCGCGTGGCTGCGGAGAGCGACGGTCTCCCGCTGCGCCTCGAGGTGGACGACGCGGGCCGTGCCGAGCTGGGCGGTCAGCGCGGCGACCTCGGCCTCGGCATGCCGGCGGCGGCGGACGACCTCGGAGGCGATGCGGGACCGATCGGCGTCGAGCGCGGTGATCTCCGCGCGCACCTGGTCGAGACGCCCTGCGCGAGGGCGCAGCCTGCGGACGTCGGCGGCAGCAGCAAGGGTGGTGTCGAGGCTGGTGGCGATCGCCTCGCGGGCCTCGAGACCAAGGCCGCCGAGGGCCCGCGCCGCGCGCTCCTGCGCGGTGGCCAGGGCGGTCTCGGCCCGGGCGGCGATCCGGTGCACGGGGGTGACCGTGGCCGCGCGCCGGGCGGCGTCGAGACGCACGCCGAGGTCGCCGATCGCGGGTGCCGCGCCGAGCAGCTCCTGCTGCTCGACGGACGCGGCGAGGAGCCGGGCCCGACGCTCCGCGCGCGCCCGGGCCTCCTCGAGAGCGGTGCGCGCCTGCGTCTCGGCGACAGCAGCGGCGCCTGCGCGCTCGGCGGCGGAGGACAGCTGCGCAGCGGCGGCCTCGCCCAGGGCGGCCGACCAGGACGACAGCGCGCCGTCACCGGCGGGCAGGGCGAGATCGTGGACGGTCCAGTCCTCGGGCAGGACCGCGGACGCGGCCTCGCTGATCCGGCTGGTGACGTCGGCGATCGAGCGGTGCGCGGCGTCGTACTGTCGCCGGAGGGTGAGCCGTCGCTCGCGCAGCCACCGCTCCACCGCCTCGAAGCGACCGGTCCGGAAGAGCTGCTGCAGCAGCCGCTGGCGGTCCTCGGAGCGGGCGCGCAGGAACGCCTGGAACCGGCCCTGCGGCAGCATCGCGACCTGGGTGAACTGGGTCAGCGTCATGCCGACCAGGCGGCCGACGAGGTCGCCGGTCTCGTCGAGCCGCGTCGATAGCGTCACCCAGGAGCCGTCGACGCGCTCCGCGATCGACACCGACGCCTGCTCGTTGGTCAGGCCCGTACCGCGCTTCTTGGGACGCTCCCAGGCGGGGGAGCGGGCGATCCGGAAGCGGCGGCCGCCGATGCTCGTCTCGAGCACGACCCTCGGGGCCACGCCGGGCGCGGCCTGGTCGGAGCGGAGCCGTTTCGCGGTCGCGCGGTCGCCCGGGACGTCGCCGTAGAGCGCGAAGCAGACCGCGTCGAGGACGCTCGTCTTGCCCGCGCCGGTGGGCCCGGAGAGCAGGAAGAGGCCTGCTGCGGAGAGCTGGTCGAAGTCGACGGTGACGGTGTCGGCGAACGGTCCGAACGCCGTGACCTCCAGGGTGTGCAGTCGCATGGGTCAGCCCGTCCCGACGAGGGTGTCGGCCTCGGGGTCGACGCAGCATGCGTCGATCGCGTCGCGCAGCAGCGTGGACTCGGCCCCGGTGGGCGCGGCCCCGCGCAGGTCGCTGACGAAGTCGCAGGCGATGTCGTGGTCGGAGCGGCCGGCGGTGCGGGCGGCGTCGACCGGCCCGACGGGCGTGCCGGAGGACGCGAAGCCGAGCACCAGCGTGTGCGGGAACCGCTGCCGCAGCCGCTCCATCGCCCGCACGGGGCGTACGGCGTCCGTGAGCGTGACCTGGAGCCAGGACCCCTCGTGGCGCGCCAGCCCGGGGTCGGCGAGCAGCGCGTCGAGGTCACCGGAGATCCGCGCCAGCGGCCGCGGAACCGGTGCGTCGACGAACTCCGCGCCGGCCAGTCCGTCGGCGCCGAGGTCGACCAGCCAGCTGCCCTTGCGGTGGGTGGCCTCGGAGAAGGAGTAGGCGAGCGGCGAGCCGCTGTAGCGGACGGAGTCGGTCAGGGTGTGCCGTCCGTGGAGGTGGCCGAGCGCGGCGTAGTCCACGCCGTCGAACACCGACGTCGGCACGAGCGAGATCGCCGCCGACACTGATGTCGCGCTCGGAGTCGCTCGGCTCGCTCCCGGCGACGAACGCATGCGCGAGCACGACCGAGCGGGTCCGTCCGGAGCGGCCGGCGAGATCCGTGCGGACCCGGCGCATCGCCTCGCCGAGAGCAGCGGCGTGCGACCGGGCCGGGAGGCCCCACGGCTCGCGGACGCTGTCGGGGTCGAGGTAGGGGATGCCGTGGACCGCCACCGGACCGTGCTCGTCGTCGAGCAGCACCGGGGTGCCGACGGTGGCGGCATCGGTGCGGATGTGGACTCCGGCGGCGTCGATCAGTCGCGAGCTGAACCCCAGCCGCTGCGCGGAGTCGTGGTTGCCGCTGGTGACCACGACCTTCGCCCGCGAGTGCGCCAGCCGGACCAGCGCCTCGTCGGCCAGCCGCACCGCGTCGACGGGCGGCAGGGCACGGTCGTAGACGTCGCCGGAGACGGTCACGAGGTCGACCGACTCGGCCTCGACCACCTCGAGGAGGTGGTCGACGAAGGCCGCCTGGTGCTCGAGCATCCCCACCCGGTGGAAGGACCGGCCGAGGTGCCAGTCGGAGGTGTGGAGGATGCGCATGCAGGCAACCTATGAGCCCCGTCCGACAGAACCACGGGGGCTCGCCGCCGGGGCCCCAGGAGGCCCGTGCTCGGCCCGTCCTCGGTCAGTCCTCGGTGACGCCGGAGATCTCGACCGGCGTCTTCGGAGTGCCGTCCTCGGGCCCCATGACGGGCGTGACGCCGTCGGCGGCGACGCCCTCGACGGTCTTGATCGCGGCTTCGTCGACGGTGCCGAAGACCGTGTAGGCGGGGTCGAGCCCGGTGTCGGTGTAGACGATGAAGAACTGCGAGCCGTTGGTGTTCGGGCCGGCATTGGCCATCGCCAGGGTGCCGGCGGAGTAGGTCTCCTTGCCGGTGAGCTCGTCGTCGAAGGCGTAGCCGGGGCCGCCGCTGCCGGTGCCGGTCGGGTCGCCGCACTGCAGCACGCCGAAGCCGGGGGAGGTCGTCATCCGGTGGCACGACGTACCGTCGAAGTAGCCCTGGTCGGCCAGCGACAGGAACGAGTTGACCGTGCACGGGGCGGCCGCACCGTCGAGGGTCGCCTTCAGGTCGCCGACCGAGGTCTCGATGGTGACGGCGACGTCACCGGTCTCGCTCGCCTTCGTCGGGGGTACGTCGACGCTCGCCTCCGAGCCGTCGGGACTGTAGGCGCACTCGACGCCCTCCCCGCTCCCGCCGTCGTCCTTGGCGGACGCGTCGTCGGAGTCATCACCGCAGGCGGCGAGACCGAGGAGGAGGACGAGGGCGGAGATCCCGGCGAGTGGGCGCTTCAGCATGCCCGCGATGGTAGACGTGCCTCGCCGCGCGTGCGGGTCGCGGGGTCGTCGCCCGCGGCTACTGGACCATCGAGTCGGAGATGTAGAGCGCGTCACGGCACGCGGCGGCGACGGCTCCCATCAGCTCCGACCGCAGGCCCAGCTCGGCTGTCCGGATCTCCATCGCACCACCGAGCAGAGGGGAGGTGTAGCGACCGATCGACTCCCGGACCCCGTCGATCACGGGCTGGCCGGCGGTGCCGAGGACGCCGGCGATGACGATGCCGGTCGGGTCCAGCCAGTTGCACAGGTCGGCCAGGACCCGGCCCAGCGTGCGACCTGCCTCCAGCACGAAGGCGGAGATCACGGGGTCGGTCACGCAGTCCCGCAGCGGGTGGACGGGATCGATGTCGCGCGGCGCGATCTCGCGGAAGCGGTGCTCGATGACGTTGGTCGACAGCACCGTCTCGAGGCAGCCCCGGTTGCCGCACCGGCACCACATGCCGCCCTGCTCGGAGAGCCGGATGTGGCCGATCTCGCCGACCATCCCGCTCGCCCCACGGTAGACCGAGCCGTCGAGCACCAGGCTCGCGCCGATGCCCTCGGACGCCTTGACGTAGACGAAGTCCCGCAGCCCGCGGGCGGCGCCGAACCGGAGCTCGCCCTGGGCGCCCATCTCGGCGTCGTTGGCGGCGATGACCCGGCACTCGAGGCGTTCCTGGAGCTCGGCGACGGGGTCGGTGTCGCTCCACGCCTGCAGCACGGTGTGCGGCCGCACGCGATGGGTGCGGACGTCGATCGGGGCCGGGATGCCGGCGGCCACTGTCCGCACGTCCTCGATCGGCCGCCGGCAGTGGCCGAGCAGCCGGGTGACGATGCCGCACGCCGTGTCCAGCGCGGCCTCGGGCTGGTGGTCGACCTCGAGCGGGATCCGCTGCTCCGCGAGCACCACGCCGGTCGTGTCGGCGACCGCGACCGCGACGTGGGCGTGGCCGAAGTCGATGGCCACCACGAGCCCCGCCTCGGTGGTCGGGACCAGCAGCGCGGACGGCCGGCCCCTGCCGGCGCCCTTGCCTCCGGCAGGCAGCACGTCCTCGAGGATCAGGCCGTCGTCCAGCAGGTCCTGGACGGCTTCGGCGATCGCGCTGCGGGAAAGTCCGGTCATCAGTCTGAGGTCGGCACGTGTGACGCCGCTCTCACGACGGATGACGTCGAGGAGGTTCTGCCGGGAGCGGTGTCGCCGGGCTGACGGGGCTTGGAGAGTGGTCACGGTTGTGACGGTAGTCACTTAGTCCGTCGAGCGTAAGTAGGTGGCATTATTTAGGACTGCTCACCGGATTAATAGATCGGGTCGACACTCTTCCCGACACCTGCCGGACGGGTGTCTACTTCCGGGGATCAGCATCAGTCGAATACCCCGGGAGCAATTCGAATGAGCAACCTCAAAGTCGCGGTCCTCGGCCCCGTCCCGGCCGACCGGATCACCACCCATCGTGGGCAGGTCCTCGAGAAGTACGGCTGCGTCCTCTACACGGTCGCCGCGCTGTCGGCGCTCCTGGACCCCGATGACGTCATCTGCCCGGTCGTCCACGTCCGCAAGCAGGACGAGGCGGCGATCGCCGAGCTGTTCTCGCAGTTCCCGAACGTCGACCTGAGCGGCCTCCGGTCGGAGACCGACCGCGGTGACGTCGTCGAGCTGAACTACGTCGACCAGAACACGCGGGTCGAGCGCCAGACGGGCTTCATGGCACCGATCACGCCGGCAGACGTCGAGGGCGTCCTCGACGCCGACTGCTTCGTGTGCGTCCCGATCACGGACTACCAGGTCAGCCTCGAGACGCTGACGTACATCAAGGCCAACAGCGACGGCGTGATCCTCCTGGACGCGCACGGCCCGACCAGCACCCTGACCCGCGGCGGTGAGCGCTTCCACCGGCTGTGGGTGGACCGCGACCAGTGGCTTCCGCACGTCGACCTGCTCAAGATGAACCTCGAGGAGGCCGGCTGCAGCTGGTTCCCGGCCAGCGACAACCCGGCCGGTACGACGGTCGGTCTGCCGCTGCCGGTCGAGGCGCTGCCCGCGTTCGCCGCCCACTGCCTGTCCCGCGGTGTCCGCTCCGTCTGCGTCACGCTGGACCAGCACGGGTGCGCCGTCTACCACCTCGACGAGAACGGCGAGCTGGTGGAGAACCTCGTCGACCGGCTGCCCGTCGACCACGTCGTCGACACCACCGGCTGCGGCGACTCGTTCGCCGCCGGGATGGCCTACGGCTACCTCGCGACCGGAGACCTGGTGCGGGCCGCGCAGTACGGCAACGCGATGGGTGCGCAGCGGTGCGCGGGTTCCGAGCTCGCCATCTACCAGCCCCGGGAAGAGACCGATCGCCTGATCGAGCTGGCCTACGCGTGATGCGGACCGACACGGACGAGCGCCCGGAGGGCGCCGCGCTGCTGCGGCACCACCTGGGCCCGGAGGAGTGGCTGGTCCCCGAGACAGGGTTCTCGGCCGAGCGGTCAGCGGTGGTGGAGACGCTGTTCACGGTCGCCAACGGACGGATGGGCACCCGCGGCACCCACGAGGAGGGTACGGCGCCCGGGGAGCTGTCCGGGACCTTCATCAACGGCGTCTACGACGCCCACGACGCGCGTGGCGCCGACCTGGTCAACGCACCCGACTGGCTCCCGTGCCTGATCCACGTCGACGGCGTCGCCCTCGACCTGACGACGTGCACCGTGGTCAGCCACGAGCGCGCCCTCGACTTCCGCCACGGACTCCTGTGGCGCAGCACCGTGTTCGCGGACGAGGACGGCAACCGGACCCGGTTGGAGTCGCTGCGCTTCGTGAGCATGGCGCGGCGCGAGCTCGCCGTGCAACGCGTCGTGATCACGCCGCTGGACCGCGTGGCGACCGTCAGCGTCGACGTCCGGATCGACGGCCAGCGACGCAACCTGGACCGGCTCGCCGTCTACGCTCCCGGCACCGTCTTCGCCCCGGAGGCCGCGTGGGAGAAGTGGGCGCGGGCGCGACACCTGGGGGAGGTGGCACGGCGCACCGAGGACGGCCTGCTCTACCTCGAGACGCGGACGCTCCAGACCGACTTCACGGTCGGGTACGCCGCCGCGACCGACTACTCCGCGGCGCCGGACCGGCGCGACCTGCGGCAGCGGGCGTTCCAGGTCGACGAGAGCACGGTGCACGAGGTGGCTGCCGGGCAGCCGCTCGTCGTCGACCGTTTCGTCGCGATCCACACCTCCCGTGACACGGCGCCGGAGAGCGTCGCCGATCTCTGCGCGCGGGACGCCACCGAGGCCAGGACCCGCGGGTTCGACGCATGCCTCGCCGAGACGCGGGAGGCCTGGGAAGAGCTGTGGGCCGACTGCGACGTACGCATCGTCGGTGACCCGGTCGGGCAGCACGCGATGCGGTACGGCATCTACCAGCTCCTCATCGCCGTCAACCCCGACGACCCGACCGTCAACATCGGCGCCAAGTCACTCACGGGGGAGGGCTACCGCGGTCACGTGTTCTGGGACACCGAGGTCCTGATGCTGCCGTTCTTCGTCTACACCCAGCCCGAGGCCGCGCGGAGCCTGCTGCAGTACCGCTACCAGCGCCTCCCGGCCGCTCGCATCCTCGCCGAGGAGAGCGGCTGCCGCGGCGCCCGCTTCCCGTGGGAGTCCGCCGACACCGGACTCGAGGAGTGCCCGCAGTGGACCGACGACGGCGCGTTCCGCTTCTGGTCGCGCGACGAGGAGATCCACGTCTCCGCGGACATCGCGTACGCCGTCATCGTCTACGTCATCGCCACCGGTGACACGCAGTTCCTGCTCGACCACGGCGCGGAGCTGCTCTTCGAGGGCAGCCGGTTCTGGGTGACCCGTGCGACGCCCAACGAGGGCAAGGACACCTACTCGATCCGGCAGGTGATGGGTCCCGACGAGTTCCACTCGCACGTCGACGACAACGCCTTCACCAACCTGCTGGCCCGGTGGAGCCTGCGTGAGTCCGCACGGATCTACGACGAGCTCGCGGCCCACCACCCGGCCGAGCTCGGCCGGCTCGCCGAGCGGATCGGGCTCGAGGAGGCCGAGATCGACGAGTGGCGCCGGGTGGCAGCGGCCCTGGTGACGGGTATCGACCCGGAGACCGGTCTCGTCGAGCAGTTCGAGGGCTACTTCCAGCGCGAGGACGTGGCGATCGCGGAGTGGGACGACAACGGGATGCCGCGCTACCCGGAGGGCTACCACCACTTCAACTGCGAGGACACGACGCTCCTCAAGCAGCCCGACGCGGTGATGGCGATGCACATGCTCCCGGACGAGTTCGATCGCGAGACGAAGCGGAAGAACTTCGAGTTCTACGAGCCGCGCACGCTGCACAAGTCGTCGCTGAGCGCGGGGACCCACGCGATCATGGGGATCGAGGTCGGCGACCACACGCGGGCGCTGGACTACTTCGCCCGGTCGGCCCTGGTCGACCTCAGCAACAACCAGGGCAACACCCGTGAGGGCATCCACATCGCGTCCGCAGCCGGCACCTGGCAGATCCTGGTGCACGGGTTCGGCGGGTTCCGGGTGCGCCACGGACAGCTCTGCTTCGACCCCTGGCTGCCGGACCAGTGGGAAGAGATCGGTTTCCGGCTGCGGTGGCGAGGCCGCCGTATCGATGTCGCGATCGGACAGGATGCCGCGACGTTCGTGCTTGACGCCGAGCCCGGCGTCACGGACGAGATCCGCGTACGGGATCGGGTGGTCACCCTGACCGGTGGTCAGTCCGTGCGTGTCGCTCTCGACACTCCTGCCCTGAGCGAGGATCGTGAGCCTGCGGTCGTCTCCGGTTCGCGAGCCAACCCAACCCGAGAGGAAAAGCCATGAGTCATGGAGGATCGGTCGGCTCGGAGGAGTCGATCTTCGATTCGGAAGCACCGACAGGAAAGGGCGTCGTCCGGATCGCGGCGGTCGCCGCGCTCGGCGGCTTCCTGTTCGGCTACGACAGCGCGGTCATCAACGGCGCCGTCTCCGCGGTGGAGGAGGAGTTCAACGCGAACTCGGCCTCCCTCGGCTTCGCGGTGGCCTCCGCGCTACTGGGCGCGGCGGCTGGCGCGGTGATCGCGGGCCGCCTGGCCGACCAGGTCGGCCGGCTCATGGTGATGAAGATCGCGGCCGTGCTCTTCCTCATCAGCGCGCTCGGCACGGGCTTCGCAGGCTCGCTGACCATGGTCGTCGTGTTCCGCATCGTCGGCGGTCTCGGCGTCGGCATGGCGTCGGTGATCGCGCCGGCGTACATCGCCGAGATCTCACCGGCCAGCATCCGTGGCCGATTGGCGTCACTCCAACAGCTCGCCATCGTGACCGGCATCTTCATCTCGCTCGCGGTCGACTTCGCCTTCGCCGAGGCGGCCGGAGGGTCCACCGAGGAGTTCTGGCTCGGTCTCGACGCCTGGCAGTGGATGTTCCTCGCCATGGCCGTGCCGGCCGTGATCTACGGCGCGCTCGCGTTCACCATCCCCGAGTCGCCGCGCTGGCTGATCTCGCGGCACAAGGTGCCCGCCGCCGCCGAGATCCTCAAGAAGCTGCTCGGCACAGGCGACGTCGACGTCACCATCCGGCGGATCCAGGAGACCATGGAGCGCGAGGACGCGCCGTCCTGGCGCGACCTGAAGACCGCGAACGGCAAGGTCGCCCCCATCGTGTGGGCCGGTCTGATGCTGTCGGTCTTCCAGCAGTTCGTCGGCATCAACGTCATCTTCTACTACTCCAACGTGCTGTGGGAGGCCGTCGGGTTCGAGGAGAGCCAGGCCTTCCTGATCACCGTCATCGGCGCGACGATCAACATCCTCACCACGTTCATCGCGATCGCGACGATCGACAAGTTCGGCCGCAAGCCCTTGCTGCTGGTCGGTTCGATCGGCATGACCCTCACCCTGGGGACGATGGCGTTCATCTTCGGCACGGCCGCGATCGTCGACGGCAAGCCGGTGCTCGACGGAGCCGAGGGACCGATCGCACTGGTGGCGGCCAACCTCTTCGTGGTCGCGTTCGGCATGTCGTGGGGCCCGGTCACCTGGGTGCTGCTCGGCGAGATGTTCCCCAACCGGATGCGGGCGGCCGCACTCTCACTGGCCGCCGGTGGACAGTGGGTCGCCAACTGGGTCATCACGGTCTCGTTCCCCGGCCTCAAGGACATCTCGCTCGCCCTGGCCTACGGGTTGTACGCCGCCTTCGCCCTCTTGTCGTTCTTCTTCGTGATGCGCTTCATCGAAGAGACCAAGGGCAAGACCCTGGAGGACATGCATTCATGACCGCGGCGGTCGGCATCGACGTCGGCGGCACAGGCACCAAGGCCGCGGTGGTCGACACCCGGGACGGCAGTCTGACCACAGATCGGGAGCGGTTGGAGACGCCGCACCCGGCCACCCCGCACGCAGTGCGGGAGACCATCGCAGCGCTCGTCGACCGGCTCGGGTTCACCGGGCC
Source organism: uncultured Actinomycetota bacterium (assembly GCA_963830735.1). Lineage (GTDB taxonomy): Bacteria > Actinomycetota > Actinomycetes > Propionibacteriales > Nocardioidaceae > Nocardioides. The sequence goes on along the minus strand of CAWHNG010000002.1, from coordinate 1,399,817 downwards.
GGTCGGCGTGGCGCTTCCGGCGGTGGTGCAGCACGGCGTGGTCCGGACGGCGGCGAACATCGACCCGAGCTGGATCGGCACGTCGCTGCCCGACCTGCTGGACGACGTGCTGCCGGGCCGTGCGGCGTACCTCAACGACGCTGACGCAGCCGGCGTCGGTGAGATGGCGTACGGCGAGGCGCACGGCGAGGCCGGCCTGGTGGTGATGCTCACCCTGGGCACCGGGATCGGGGTCAGCCTCTTCCACGAGGGCAGGTTGGTGCCCAACGCCGAGCTCGGCCACCTCCAGGTCGACGGGTACGACGCCGAGACGCGCGCCAGTGCGCGGGCCCGCGAGGCCGAGGGGCTGAGCTGGGAGGACTGGGCCGTGCGGATGTCGCGCTACGTCCAGCACCTCGAGGCCGTGCTCTGGCCGGACCTGATCGTGTTCGGGGGAGGGGCGTCGAAGAAGTCCCACAAGTGGCTCCACCTCGTGGAGTGCCGCACCCCGCTCCGAACGGCGCGGTTGGTCAACAACGCGGGCATCGTCGGCGCGGCGCTGACGGCGAGCCGGCTGCCGGCGTACTCGGTCCACACGTTCAGCACGTCCTCAGCCGAGTGAAGCGACCGGGCTGGCACCCGTGTCCGTGCCGTCGGCGACGAGCCAGCTGAGCAGGGCATGGACGTCCCGCCCGCGCTGCGCGAGGTCGTCGTAGAGGCTCGGGCCGTGCGGGTCCTCGCGGATGCGGAGGGCCTCGCGTCCGATCTTGTGCCACCGCGGATCGAGTGACTCGCAGACGTACCGGCCGGCGCCGCTCTTCGACGTCAGTTCGCCGGTGACCAGCAGGTGGTGGAGCCGGGCTGCGCCAAGCCCCACCCAGGCGACCGGGGCGTCGTACCTGCCGACCTCCTCGACGCCTGCGTCCTCGATGTCCTTCATCGAGCCCCGCCAGTACGTGTCGAGGTTGTTCCTCGTGAAGTCGAGGAGCTCGGCGGTGCTCGTGTAGACCGGCGGGACCTCGCCGCGGACGACGACCGGCCGTTCGGCCAGCTCGTGCCAGGTGACGAGGTTGATGTCGATCCTGCCCTCCGGGTCGAACGCGCCCTCGTAGAAAACGGGTCGGCTCCCGATCCGGCTCGGGCTCGCGGCGAGGTCGGCAGCGGTGCAGTGGAAGCCGTCGAAGACCGGGGTCGTACGACGCCGCAGGGTCGCCTCGTGCGCCGCCTGCAACAGGTCGAGATCCCCGCCGGTCGGCAGCCCGTCCCACACCGCGACGAAGTCGACGTCGCTGCCCGGGAAGAACTCGCCCCAACAGATCGAACCGTGCAGGAAGAGCCCGGTGACCCGCCCGGGAAGCCGAGCGTCGACCTCGTCGAGGAAACAGCCGGTCAGGGTCGTGACCTCGGGCGGCAACGTCATGCGGCGACGGTACGGGGGCGAGCCTCGTCGATCTGGTCGGGGCGATTCGCCCGATCGGGCTATGGCGCATGCGACACCGCGATCACTAGGTTGCGGATTAGTCGCCACGGCGCACCGTCGCGCCGGAAGGAGATCTGGTCATGATCCGTCGTCGCCTCATCGCTCCCGTGGTCGCAGCCGTCGCCGGGCTCGCCTTCGTCCCCGCCGGCGGGGGACCGGGGCAGGCGGCGCCGACGGGGCCGCCGGCCGAGCCGGACAAGGTCGTCGTCATCGTGGTCGATGCGCTCAGCAGGGAGATCGTCGAGAAGTACGACATGGCGAACGTCCAGGCGCTGATGGACGCCGGGGTCGACACGCCGCGGGGCTACCTGGGGCACACCGGCTCGGTCACCGTGGTCAGCCACAACGTGATCACCTCGGGCATGCAGCCCAAGCACATGGGCTGGACCAACGAGGGTTACCGCGACGTCGACGGAGTCCTCGGCGCGCCCGGTGGGCTCTACATCACCAGCAACTTCGGGTACGACGAGATGTCGGCGCTCCAGCAGCACGCCGGATACCCGCACCTGTCCGACTACCTGGACGACAGGGGAGAGGTGTACACGGTCAGCCCGAAGGCGTACGCGGCGTACGGATTGAGCGGCCCCGGCTCCGACCGGACGTCGGTGATCACCTTCGGGAGCGCGACCTGCGACGGCGTCGCGATGCGCGGTCCGACCGGGCGCAACGTGCCGTCGTACATCGCCATGCCCGAGTGCGGCCGCTACTGGGTCGAGCGCAACAAGGGGTACGACACCCTTCAGGAGCCGGCCAGCCTCTATCCCGCGACCGACGACCGGTACGTCGTCGGGGACGAGCCCACGCGCCAGGGCGGCGACATCTGGGCGACCGATGCGGTGCTCGACATCATGGCGAACGAGGCGGACGAGTGGAGCGGGATCTTCGTCAGCCTCCCCGGTGTCGACAAGGCCGCGCACATGTGGGGCGGCGTCGACGATCCCGAGGACGCAGTGCCCGGTTACGACCCGATGACCCACATGGAGTTCGCGACCGCGACCGCCGACGCGCAGATCGGCCGCATCATGGGTGCGCTTGAGCAGAGCGGCGAGCTGGACAGCACCCTGGTCGTGCTCACCGCCGACCACGGCTCGGTGGCCGGCCGGCACTTCCACGGCGACTACGACCCGGCGCCGGACTACGGCTACTACAACTGGTACTACGGGGACCCGGAGAACGACGACCCCTACGACCAGCCACAGGAGGCCCTCCAGCCGCTGATCGACAACGGCAACGTCGGCTTCTCCTACAGCGACTCCTCGCTCAACGTGTGGCTGACCGACCAGGCGCCGCAGAAGGTGGCCGAGGCCGCGCAGGTCATGCGAATGCTGCCGGACGTCACCTCGGTCTGGCGCCGCGACGGCGACCACTACACGCGGGTGACGGGCGTGCGCTGGAACCTGATGAAGGGCGCCGAGAAGCGTTGGTTCCGGAAGCACGCCCAGGAGCTCATCGACACCCAGGCCGCCGACTACGGCCCGGATCTCGTGGCCACGCTGCCCGACAACACGACGTACTCCGTCGCGGGCGACCACGGCGGCATCCAGCGCAGCAGCCAGCAGATCCCGATCGTGTTCGCCGGCGGCGGAGTCTCGCACCAGGACCTGTACGCCCAGGTGCGCTCGGTCGACATCATGCCGACGGTCCTGGAGGCCATCGACATCGACCCGACGTACCCGATGGACGGTGTCGCCTACCCCTTGCCGCGCAGACGCTGACCGCCCGGGCACTCCGCGCTACCCGTTGACGCGGGCGGCCTTCTCGGTGGCGGCCAGCATTTCCGTGAAGGTCGCCGCGAGCGCGCGCCGAACAACGGGCAGTTCGTCGACGGAGCGGATCAGCTGAGCGTGAAGTCCGTCGAGCGGACAACGAACTGACCGCTCGTGCGGTGCGGCTCTATCTTCTGGCCCGGCGACGGCGCGGCCGACGACATGCCAGATGGCCACCTCCAGATGTGTGCCGTGCAGTCCGCGGCGAGCGAACCTCGACCGTCTACGGACTCGGGGTCGCCGGCGCCGTTGCTCTCGCCGTGGCGCTCCGACCCAGGCGCCTTCGCCGGGGGAGCGGGCCTGATGCGCGGAGGGTTGCCGGTCCCGTCAACCCATCCGCTCCGAGAGCGTGACGATGACGCCCTCCGGGCCGCGGACGTAGCGGAGCCGGTGTTAACGGGAGCCGACAGCATCGAGCGCTGCGGACATGGGCTCGAGGTCCGCGACGAGCTGGTCGAGCTCGGCCGGCTCCAGGCTGTCGTACGGCGCTATGGCGAGGTCGTCGGTGAGCGACTCGATCCGCTCCTTGGTCGTCCGGCCGGCGCCACTGAGCCAGCCGGAGGCGTCGACGAGGCCGCGGGCGCGCATCCCCTCGACGACCGCGGTGAGCTGGGCCGCGGGGAGGTGGTGGATCCTTCCGAACTTCTCCGCGGGCGTGCCCTCGGACAGGGCGTGGAGCACATGGGACTCGAGCCCGCCGATGCCCTCCGTTACCAGAGCGGCGACGTGCCCGTCGCCGCGGTGCTCGCGGAGCATGTTGGCCGCGTGCCAGAGTCGGGCGACGGGTTCCTCGGGGACGGGGAGCGGTCGGAGGGCGGCGTACATCACCCGTCCCTCCGTCGGCGCGCTGGTCGCCGCCTGCGTGGCGAGCTTGGCGGCGCGCGCGAGACCGGGGGAGTCGGCGAGGTCGCCGAGGATCCGCCTCAGGGCTGCGACACTGCCCTGCTCGCGGGCGGCGATGGCCGCCCCGGGAGTGGCCGTGTCCCAGACGCGGGGGATGTGGCGGGCGACCTCGCCGTCGGCGAAGTTGTAGAAGATCGCATGGACCACCTCGGCCGGGACCCGGCCCAGCGGTGCGGCCCGTCCGGCGAAGTAGCAGTCCCAGACGTTCCGGTAGCCGAGAGCCATCAGCGCATCGGTCGGCTCGTCGGACTGGTAGGTCACCAGAGCGATCGGCTCCACGAGCCGGTGCAGGCGACGGGCGGTGGGCTCCATGAGCCGCGACGATAGCGAGGGATTCGCAGCGCCCCAGAACAGCGACGCCAGCGGGCGGCACCATCTCAGCACGACAACGCCGCGACCGATGGGTCCGTGCGGCCCAACGGGATAACGTGCGGCATGGCTACCGAGTCGTCGTACACCATCGCGCCTCTCAGCCCGAGACCTGGTCAGCCTTCGATGCGCTGGTGCAGCGGCACAACGGCATCTTCGGGGGCTGCTGGTGCATCTGGTTCCACCCAGACGGGCCCCAGCGCGGCCAGGGCGCGGAGGCCAACCGAGCTCTGAAGAAGGCCTACGTCGAGCAGGGCAAGGCGCACGCCGCACTGGTGATGGACGGTGACGAGGCCATCGCGTGGGCTGAGTACGGCACCCCGGTCGAGTTGCCCACCCTCCACCACCGCAAGGAGTACGACGCGACCAAGACCGCGGATCCCGACTGCCGAATCACCTGCGTCTTCGTCGACAAGCTCCACCGGCGACGGGGCGTGACGGAGCTGGCGATCACCGGTGCGCTCGACTTGATTGCGCAGGCCGGCGGTGGGCGGGTCGAGAGCTATCCGCACGACTTGACCAACCAGACCAAGAAGATGTCGTCGTCGTTCCTCTACAACGGCACCCGTCGACTCTACGAGCGGCTCGGCTTCACCTACGACCGGCCCAAAGGGCTGAAGAACTGCGTCATGGTGAAGACGGTCGATCCTGCATGAGGCGCGGCCATCGTTGAAGCTCCACGCGGGCGCGGGCGCGGGCGCGCACGCGTCGCAGTGTGGCATACGCCAACGTGACGTCGAGCGGCCATGCGGGCGATCGTCACCCACCCGGTCCTGGTGGGCGGCGGTACGCCGCGCTTCGCGGCCTGAACCTGGTGGAGACCCGGACGTTTCCCAACGGCGTGCTCCTGACCAGGTACCAGGCATGAATACCCGAAGGATCCAGTGGCCGTAAGTCCGAGGCTAGTCACAGGCGTTGGATGTCATCACCAACCATCCGTCACCGGCGGCGTCTCGTTGGATTCTGACATCCGCCAACTTGGTCGTCCCGCCCGGATCCCGCACTTCGAGTTCTGTGTACTCTCGCGTCGAGTGCCCAAGTGTCACCCGCTCTGTTCTGGTCGCATAATCCGCGGCGACCTCCCTTCGCACCAGTTCAAGGGAGACCCCACGGTCGTCCTTGGCATGCTTTACCGGGGTTAGTGCGCAGTCACCAGACACGTGACTCGCGACGGATGCTGTGCCAACAGCCATCGCTGCCGCCACGAGCACGAGTATGAGTACGGGAATCGCGCGGAGCGTTCGGATCCTGCGCCACCAGACGGAGGGTAGGATCATCGGGAATAACGCTTGGGATTTACGAACAACATTGGAGGTGACGACATCTCATCCATCGAAACCCAAACCTCTGGCCGTGGCCACAGCCTGCGGCCATTCTTCGGCGAAGCGGTCCAGTTCTGTCTGATGGGCTGCGACGAAGTCGGCGAGCTCTGGTTCTAGCAACTCGAGTCCGGCGTGGTACTTCAATTCTCGACACTTCGTGTCTGCCTCGATCGCTTGGCTCTCCAGTTCGAGATATTGCTGCCAATCCGAGGCTCCTTGATCTCCTTCGCTCGGGGGGAGAGGCATACTGCCAATCAGGAAATTGTAAAGCCCCTGCCACCCACTGTCGCCGTCCGGCCCGGCCGCGAGATCGATGCCAGCTTGTCGCATGCATTCGGTATATGGATCGATCGAGCCCAATTTGGCGTCTATCGAGAAGATCATCTCTTTGAACTCTCCCGTGAGTTCCGTTGAGCCCTCTGGGACTCCACGTTCGTTACCAAAGTCGATGACAGCCTCGTCCTCGCCTCTGCAGCGCTGCATTTCTCTTTGGTACTCCGGAGAGGCTTCGACGCTCCCAGGGTCGAGCGGCTCCACTTCCGCCTGCGCCGACTTAGCGTTCTGTAGCGCCATTACCGAGGGGCGTCGCCCAAGCTCACCCATCCACGCACCCGAAGTAGCGTTCGGCTCATAACCGGTCCAGATGGGCAAGAACTCGAGTTGAACAGGGAAGCCGCTCGCGGCCATGCACTTCTCGAAGCCATCGTTGGCATCACGGAATTGGAGGTAATGAGTAGCCTCCCGCTGCGTCGCGTTTCCTGTTAGGAGCAGGAACACCTCGTTTGCGTGTTGCTCCACGACTGAATAGTCCTTCACTGTCGGCGTGCCTGAGTCCTTCTGGCCAACCTCTCCGCACCCAGTCAGCACCAGCGTCATCGTGACGGCACTAGCAGCCGCGACGAACTTCCCAGGTGTTACAGCCGTAAGTATGTTCATGTCAAATTCCCGGTCAATAGTGGAAGCCCGCGTGCTCAGTTATCGGGATCGGAAACAGCGCCGCCAGGATTTATCTCGACTTGACCGTCCTGGCGCATTAGAAAGACGGCATGGTCCAATGTGTTCCATGCGTTGGCTGCGTTTGCTGTAATGGGACAGCCCGTCTCGGAGTCGGGATCATGATCGCAAGCGGCATAGTCCGGCGGACTGGCGGCAGGCGGCGACGTTTGGAGATACTTGCAACCCGCCGCCTTCTGAAGTCCAGTTACTGTCCGGCCTCCCCATCCGGCGGGTTCTGTGACAGTCCCGCCATGAGCACGGCCTTTGGCGCACATTCGGGTGACCCGAGAGTCGTAGTGGTTGCTTTGCGTCTCCCAATCGAAGATCGCGTCAAGGCACAGGTCATAACTCATCGCTGGCTGCGATTCGGAACGCGTGTACGCCCTTCTGTTAGCGAGGCTCCACTCCCATCTCTGGATGCCGACCCCGACGTACGTTTGTGTACTTCCCGAGTTCACTCCGTCGCCGTGGCAGTCAGCAAACGCAGGGGCGGCGAGACCAATGGTCACGACGAGGCCCACTGGCAACATGGCCGTTCTAAGCAGTGCTCGCAACATCTCGGGAGGCTAGCAGTGTTCTGCGCCGGTGTTTCGGCTTTCTGACAGCTTTTACCCGAATCGGGCGCAGTTAGGTCGACGGCCCACCAATCGGCGCGCTTGCGTGTGCGAACAGTCCCCGCTCCGTATCGTGTCAATGCAGCCATCGCCGCAGTCGAACGCGGCCTTGCCGGTGCTGGCCGGTCGGTCCGTGAGTTCGCCGAGAGCCGCGACAGTGTCGTCGCCTGGCTTGTGATGCCCTCGTGAGGGCGGTTTTGCCAGCCGGTGACGATCATGAGGCAGGACACCTGCCTCGGCTGTCTCGCGTCACTCGATCGGACGTGGGCGGTGTCCGTTGATCTGCAGCGCGCCAGATTGAGTGACGCACGATCACGCCGTTCGCGTCATTGAATCTGGCGCAGCTCTACAAGTGCCGCACTGGGGCGTGTCTGCTAAATGGCGGCGTGCGGGTCGACGATTGTTGACCCTTGTCTGCCGAGGACCTTCGAGGCGGCACCGCGCGGTTGCTCAGCCGGCTGTTCAGGCTCGGCGAACAGGCCCGCATCCACCGCGCACGGGCACCGGGCCTTCCGCCGAGTCGGCTCGACGCCCAGGTCGAACTCGTCCTGGCCAGGATCGCCAACGTAGAGGCCACAGGCGGTGTCGAGGCAGGAACGCGCAAACCCAGGCCGCGTTGGCGAGAGTCCCGCCGCGTGACCGGCTATCGGCCGAGAGGCCCGACCTGGGTGCCGTCGTAACCGAGGGCCGCCGCCTCCTGTTCGATGAGGTCCCAGCCAGCTTCTGCGTCCTCGATCTGTTCCCGGTGATCCTCGGCGAACTCCACCAGAATCGGAAGCTCTCGAATGCGCCGGATCGACTGACTCCCTGGACCTAATGCGCCAAGCTCGATGACGCAAACTAAGCGATACGCCCGCTTCAGTGACTGAGCACCGACTCAACTGTCCTGTCTCATCCCATCTGACGCATCGAGGGCGCTCTCAGCGGGGTTGCGTCAGTTCCAGTGAGACAGCGTCCCCGCGGTCGTCTCATTGAACCTGTCGCAACTCTTCAAATGCGGTCGGGCAGGTCGGGGTGGTCAAGCAGCGAGGTGTCTCACCCGCTCGGCCGAGTATTGGTGAGCGCGACGCACGAGACATCACCGATGATCGCCTATGGCCAACGCCCCTTTGTCCGCGTCCAGGCGAGATACCGAGGCCGCTTCGGGGCGTGGTTGGCGTCGCCGTGGCCGTCGACCATCTTGGCACGTCGGACAGCTCACGGCTGGGCAGGAGGCGAGGGCACCTGGTGTGCCAAGGCCAGTGCTGCGGTCGGCGAGGGCAATGGTGAGCTGAGCGGGTCCGAGCCGGCCGACTGCGCGGCTTTAGCGCACTTGCAACTGACCTAACGTGGTTCGTTCGAATCGATCGCTAGGTCCGATGAGTAGGCCGACGAGTCCCTATCGGGCCGTGCTCGATCGATGGTGTGGTTGGGCCGGTGAACCGCCGTTGCCTGATAGGCGTAGCCGTCGCTAGCGAACTCCAAGAACTCGAATGATACGCGCTCACCTCTGGCCAGTTCGCGGAAGCCGTCCATCTGGATCGCGGCGAAACTCGCGTAGCACCCGTCGGGGGTACTCGGACTGTCCAGCACGCCCCATCCCTCTTCGACATGCCAGAATCTGACCGTGCCGTCGGCGTGACCGCTACGGGTAGGCATCGGATCGTCCTCTCGCTAGCACGGCGGATCAGTCGGTTCCGAAGCCCCGCAGTCTGAACGTGCCGTAAGCCGTCAACTTCGCGTTGCCGCCGGACCCGATATGGTGCCGGAAGTTGAATACGTGCGGCCCTGGGCAGTGAGGTAGACAGTGCCGGCGTCCAGCCCGCCCACATCCCACGCCTGTCCGTCGAAGCGGACTCGGTCGCCGACGCGAACGGTGCCGGCCCTTGTCATTGGCGCACTCGTCGCACGGGCGAGTCCATAATCAAGCGCCTGCTGCGTAGACCGGCATCGAGTTGGCGAGCCCACAACAGGTGGAACAAGCAGGGCAGGACTACGACGGGGTCGCCCACGGCCCTGGCCAGCGTGCCGACCGTTTGGTCGGCGGTCCTGGCGGCCTGCAGGAGCCCATCGGCGAAGCTGTCGTTGAGGCACCGCGTGTGTCGATAACCAGAGAGCCAGCGCACGTTCGCGGCGAACAGGGGAGTTATGTCGCCCAGCCGCTGGTAACCCCAGCCAACGTGGGCACACACACACCGCTGCAGTCGCTTCGAACACGTCCGCATCCTTCGCAGCCCGGCTGTCCGGACGTACATCGATCACGACGCCGGTGCCGTCACCCGTCCTGACGAAGAAGTCGGGCGTGTGCTTGCGTGGACCAGACGACGTCGGCAGGACGGCGGTGAAGGGCTGCGCTGCGACAGCGACGACTTCGGGGGCGAAGTCGAGGAGCATGAGGTGGTCACGCTCAAGCCAGGACTCGAAGGCAACGTGACTCTGAGTGGTGGCGAACCACCAGGAGCCCGCGAAGTTGCGCTGGCCCTTGAACGCCCGAGGGACGCGGACAGGAGGGAGCGACTCGAAGCGCTCAGGCCAGGCATCGGCCAGGTCGGCGGTCACCAGTTCGCGCGTCATCGATCTGAACGTGACCTGCACGCCCAGATCGCGTCGAGCGACCGCGAGGGTCGCCGCGCCAGCCGATGGCATACATCGAGGGTGAACCCGATCTGCGTCAGATTCAGTGAGACGCGCCGCACGAATGCGTCAACTTCAGTGAGACGAAACCTCGAATGCGTCAGGTTCAGTGAGACTGCGCCGACTCAACTGAGACAGGACAGCGGTCCATGATCGTGTTGGGGTGCAGGTGGCGGCCAGCGCGGGAGGGATTGACATAATGTCACTTATCGGAACGGAACCCGCGGGCGTATGTAGAAGTAGATGCAACTACTCCCGTCTGTCGTTGCTGCAGGTCAATCCCCATATTGCGTTCGACAACCACGGCACGCCGGTCCAGGCGTGCCCGGGCATCTCGGTTCAGTCCGGTTCGCAGACGTAGAGTTGGAGCGCCGCATCTGCGGTGAGTGGCGCACGGGACCAGTCGCCGAAGCGTTCAACAACCCGGAGACCACCGAGCGAGAGCAGCAGCGGCAACTCCTGAGGGAAGATGCTCCTGATCTCAAGCGGCGCGACGACGAAGTCGACCTCGGAATCGGTCGAGAAGTACCACCTCCCGCGAGTCACCTGCGCGGCTGCGTCGTAGGTCTCCGCGACATCGACATGCACTACGCCATGATCGGGATCCACAAACGACAACGCGTAGCGCCTGCGTCGAACTCCGTCGGCCTGGGCAAGCATGCGCACGCTCGGTTTGAACACGTCGAAACCTTTAACACTCGAAGATGAGTCGCGCTCCCGGCGCCAGGTGCCTTCGCACCGACCGGAAGCAGTCCACCAAGTCCTCAGCCTCATGCAGATGGAGCAATGAATTGGCGGCGATGAACACGAGGTCGAACGTTCGACCCAGGTCGAACTCGCGCATGTCGCCTTGCGCCCACTCCACCTCCACGCCGCGCTCGTCCGCCTTGCGCTGAGCCTCGGCAAGCATGTCCAGCGAGAGCTCCAGGCCCATGCATGGATGCCCGTCGGACGCGATCGGGATCAGCTTGTGCCCGGTGCCACACGCGAGTTCCAAGACACAGCCGCCTTGCCGATCGGCCTCGGCCCTATAGAAGTCGATGGCCTGTTCGCCTCCGGGGAACAACCAGTCGTACAACCTCGCATCCGAGTAGAACTTCTCGCTCATGAGGCGCACTCTCCTCGCCGGATCTTGGCCAGCCAGCTCTTTCGCCCGACAAGCACCGGGCCATTGTGGCGATCGGGCCGAAATCGTTCCACGGCTTGTCGACCCGACCGAACATCGCCGGGGGCGGATTGTCACGACCGGCCACGAGACCGTTTACTCCCGGCTCATCGGCTCCCGTTCCTGCCACCCATTGGGACCAGTCGAAGCGGCGTTGTCCGGCATCCAATGACAAGATGCGTGGCCATGGGGGAAGGCGCGGCCCGCCGCAAGCGGGCACGCGCGCCGCAGCGATCCGGCGCGTCCGGCCTGTCTGATGCGGAGCTTGGCTGTCTGGTGGCGCTGGTCGTCGCCATACCGTTGATCTACGCGGTCGCGATCGGCGTACTCATGGCGACGTCCAGGCACTCCAGCGAGCCGGTCTTCTCGCTGGGCGTCAAGGCGACCGTCCTCTGGGTGGCCGGGCTGCTGGTCTGCACGAGCTTGCTCCTCGATCTCGCGCTTTGTGCCCGCACGAAGCGCAAGAAGCCCAAGAAGCGCGCAGCGCCGTACCGCCGGCCCTTCGGGGCGCGCGCGGTCGTGGTGCTGTCCGCGATCGGTGTGCTGGTCTGGTGGAGTCGACAGTACGACGAGGACTACGCCCATCTGTTCCCCCCGACGCTGCTGATCCCGATCGGCCTCGCGGCAGCCGCCGCCGCCGTGGTGACGATCGTTGCGGGCAGACCGCTGCGAGGATCTCGACCACGAGAGTCCCGTCGTCCGGCGCGGTGAGCCGCGCCCACAACGGCTTGCACAACGGCCAAGAAACCGACGAGAGCGATCCGACCACGCCGGCACGCGACAAGACCCGGCGGCGGACCTATGCTCCGACGCATGACGGAGTACCAGGTGACCCGGTGGCGCGACCTCCCCTCGATGGTCGCCGCCCGGGCGGGCGACGAGACCGTGAAGGCCGTGCTCGCACCCCGGTTCCAAGAGGCGATCGACGAGGCTGCGATGCGGCTCGGTGAGTCCGGTGCCGACGACTACCTCGCGGGCTGGGAACGGTCCCCCTGGACCGGTGCCGACGGTACGCCGGCCGACGTGCTCGACCGAGTCGCCGCCGAGCTTGACGCGGCGTGGCCGGCCGACAGGATCGCCGGTTACCTCGATGGGCTGGGCCGGTGAACCGGTTCGCGGTGCTGCTGCCTGGGTGAGACCAGTCGTGTAGTCGCCGGTCCAGGGGCTCGGCGGTCCGCCGAATTTCAGGGTACGTCATCTGCCGGACGTTGAACTCCTCCCCAGACTCCCCCGCCGGGGTGTAGCGACAGCGTGCGTCGGAGTCGGTACGGTGCACTTCCCGGAGTGTAGGAAGGCGGAGCTGTGCTGTCCGACATCGAGATCGCCAATGCCGCGACGTTGCGGCCCATCAGCGACGTAGCCGAGACCACGCTCGGCATCGCCAACGAGCACCTGGTGCCCTACGGGCACTACAAGGCGAAGGTCGACCTGACGTATCTCCAGTCCCTCGCCGATCGCCCGACGGGCAAGCTGATCCTCGTCACCGCGATGTCGCCGACCCCTCCGGGTGAGGGAAAGACCACCACCACAGTGGGGCTGACGGACGCGCTGCACGGACTGGGGAAGCGCTCCATCGCCTGTCTGCGCGAGCCCTCCATGGGCCCGGTGTTCGGCATGAAGGGCGGCGCCGCCGGCGGCGGCTACGCCCAGGTCGTGCCGATGACCGACATCAACCTGCAGTTCACCGGCGACTTCGCCGCGATCGCGATCGCCAACAACCTGCTCGCCGCGCTCATCGACAACCACATCCACCAGGGCAATGCGCTCGACATCGATGTCCGCAGCATCACCTGGAAGCGCGTCATCGACATGAACGACCGCGCGCTGCGGCAGATTGTGGTCGGCCTCGGCGGACACGTCAACGGCTTTCCGCGTGAGGACGGCTTCGACATCGTCGCCGCCTCCGAGGTGATGGCGATCTTCTGCCTCACCGAGTCCTGGGCGGACCTCAAGAGCCGCCTCGGCGACATCGTCATCGGCTACACCCGCGAGATGAATCCGATCACCGCCCGCGACCTCAACGCCCACGGCGCGATGGCCGCGATCCTCCGCGACGCGCTCGCGCCCAACCTGGTGCAGACCATGGAGGGCGCACCGGCGTTCGTGCACGGCGGCCCGTTCGCCAACATCGCACACGGCTGCAGTTCGGTAATGGCGACGCGTTCGGGGCTGCGGCTCGCGGACTACGTGGTCACCGAGTCCGGCTTCGGCGCCGACCTCGGGGCCGAGAAGTTCGTCGACATCAAGTGCCGCAAGTCCGACATGCGGCCCGACGTGGCCGTCGTCGTGGCGACCGTCCGCGCGTTGAAGTACCACGCCGGCATCGCCCTCGCCGACCTGGGCAACGAGGATCTCGACGCCGTCGAGGCCGGCATGGTCAACCTGCGCCGGCACCTCGACAACCTGCGCAACGTCTTCGGGATCCCCAGCGTCGTCGCGATCAACCGCTTCCCCACCGACACCGACGCGGAGGTCGCCAAGCTCGTCGACCTGGTCGCCGCGGAGGGCGTCGAGGCGTACCCCGCGACGCACTTCTCCGACGGCAGCGCCGGCGCCGTCGACCTGGCTCATGGCGTGCTCAAGACGATCGACGAGCCCTCGCCGTACACCTTCTCCTTCACCTACGAGGACGACCTCTCCCTCACCGAGAAGGTAGAGGCCGTCGCGATCCGGCTCTACGACGCCGCTCAGGTCACCTGGGACGCCAAGGCGAAGCGGCGCCTGGCGCGCATCGAGAAGGACGGGTACGGCAACCTCCCCGTGTGCGTCGCGAAGACGCAGTACTCCTTCTCCACGAACCCGAAGTCACTCGGTGCGCCCAGCGGGCACGAGCTGCACATCCGCGAGGTGCGGCTCTCGGCGGGTGCCGGCTTCGTGGTCGTGCTGGCCGGCGACATGATGACCATGCCCGGCCTGCCGAGGGAACCGGCCTCGGTGCACATCGACCTCTCCGACGACGGGACGATCATCGGGCTGGCCTGAGGCCCGACGGCGCGAGCTCAGTCGGGTGGGTCGAGCAGCATCGATCCTCCTGTAGAAAGCCCTTCATGCAATGGACCTGGGAGGGACTACGTGCCGCACTTGCGAGACTCGGTCTTCGTGACGGCCACTACGTCGTCGGCATGTCCGGAGCGATGCTCGCCAACGAGTCGATCCTCAGCGTCGACGAGGTCGTACTGCTCGTCACCGACGAGGAGTACGACGAGCTGACCGAGCGCGGCTGGCCCCCCGACGGGGGTCTGGGGGGCCTGCAATGTCCGTTCGAGCCGCAGCTGTTCGTCCGCGCCGGGGATGTCAGCGACACCTACCTCACGACGATTCCTGAGCTGGTCGCCGAGGCCTGGCGCGAGGACGGCATCCCGTTCGTGTCGATGCAGCAGATCGACGCGGGCGCCGTACGTCAGTTCCTGTCGCAGGCAGTCGAGGCCGACGAGGTGTCGGTCCTTCCGGCGTCGGCGGCATGGACGTGGCCGCGCCTCAAGGACGCCCTGACCCGGCTGGAGCTTCCTGATGGCCAGTACGTCGTCGGCCTGGCGGGCGCCCTGCTCGCCAACGAGTCCTTGACGAGTTCCGGCGTCATCGAGCTGTTGGTCACCGGCCGAGGTTCCCTGCTGCTCCAGGAGCGCGGGTGGTTCGACGACGACGCTCACCCGAGATTGTTGTGTCCGTCCGAGGACGACCTCGTCGCGCGCTCGGACGGCGTCGGCGACACCTACCTCGCGACGGTTCCTGAGCTGGTCGCCGAGGCCTGGCGCGAGGACGGCATCCCGTTCGTCTCCCTGCAGCAGGTCCACCCGGAATCGGTGCGAGCCCTGCTGGCTGCCGGGTCCACGTCCGAATGATCACGCGAGGTGGCGTCCGACCCACCTCAGCATCGGCATGGTCTGGTCGTTCCAGTACTGGCGGGTGTGACCGTCCTCGCCCGCAGTGAGGATCTCCGGCGGCTGCGGCAACGAGTCGGCGAGGGCCCTGCTGGCCGGGAAGAACGTGTCGTCCTCACCGCACCAGAGGCCGACCGGAAGTCGGTCGAGGCGACCCAGGTCGCCGAACAGATCATCATCCTCGCCGAGCGCCGGGCTGAAGAGAGCGAGAGCTCTCCCCCACGCCGGCTCAGTGGTCGCGAAGTGCAGTGCGTCGTGCCCGCCGCGCGACCATCCCCACATTGCGCGGCGATCGGCGTCGTACCCGCGCTCGGCCAACCAGGCAGGCAGCTCGTCCCGCAGCATCGCCTCTGGGTCGACCCCGGTGCCGGCCAGCCAACCGGACGGGCCGTCGTCGGTTCCGGCCAGCACCATCGGGAAGCCCTCCCGGGCGGCAGCGGTCACGAACCGACCGAAGCCGAAGCCTGCGAAGTCGTCGACGGTCGCGCTCGAACCGTGCAGCACGACCAGCACAGGGAGCCCGGCGCCGTCGCCGAAGCCGTCCGGCACTGCGGTGAAGAGGCGGACCGATCCCATCGCCGTCGAGGGCACGTCCTCGATCCGGATCCTTCCCTCGGGTACGTCGGGCACGTACGGATCAGGGTTGAGCCCGAGCTGTTCCTTGAACCGATACTTGAGTCCACCCGGAGCGGTCGCCCATCCGGCTGCTCCCACGGCGCCGGCCGCCGCCGTCGCCGCGCCGGTCTGGAGCAAGCTCCGCCGAGTGACTCTGACCACCTTCGTCTCCTGGGGCGTGTGCGGCTGAACAGCTCAGTCGGCACGTCCGGCCACCTTGCCAACGGGAATCGCGCAGCGGAGGCGGATCGGCAGAGTTACCCGAGGCTGGGTACCGGCAGGTGGTCACGACTTCATCGGGGCCAACCAGACCAAGCCCACAGCGGAGGGGGCGCGCCGGAAATGGGCCTCACAACTCCCCTGCAATTCCAACGTATAGCGCACTGGGGGGCTTGCGGCAAGGCCCTCCCCCCGGGGCAGAATCCCGCGTTCTGAGCAGCAATCTCCTCTCTGCGACTCCCCCGACCCACCCCGCTCGAGAACATCGGAGCTGACCACTTGCCCCACGTGACCACCAACGCCTTCGACCTTCCCGACCAGCTTGCCGCCAAGGCGGACCCCGCCCTGATCGTCGACGACGAGCGCCAGTTCGTGGCGATCGCGGAGAGCCTCGAGCGCTCGATCGCCGAGCTGTCAGGCCGCCTCGACGCCGAACGCAGGGCGCCCGGCGGCACGGGCCAGGAGGCGATGGACCGTGACCTGGAGGTCCACCGGTTGACCGCCCGACTGCGCGCTCTCCGCCGCTACAGCCTGGACCTGTGTCTCGGCCGGATGGTCACAGACGGCGGCGACTCCGTGTACGTCGGCCGGTTCGGCCTCACCGACAGCGACGGCCGCCGCCTGCTGGTCGACTGGCGCTCCCCCGCGGCCGAGCCGTTCTTCGGCGCGACCCACGGCAACCCGATGGGCCTGGCGAGCCGACGCAGGTACCACTGGGCCCGAGGCCGGGTCAGCGACTACTGGGACGAGGTGTTCACGCCGGACGGCCTCGAAGGTCACGCGGCGCTCGACGACCAGTCCGCCTTCATCGCGAGCCTGGGCGGCAGTCGGTCGCCCCGGATGCGGGACGTGCTGGCGACCATCCAGTCCGACCAGGACGCCATCATCCGCGCAGGATCCCGCGGCGCGCTCGTCGTCGACGGCGGTCCCGGCACGGGCAAGACCGTCGTCGCGCTGCACCGCACGGCCTACCTCCTCTACTCCGACCCGCGGCTGGGCCACCGGCGGGGCGGCGCGCTGTTCGTCGGGCCTCACCAGCCCTACCTCGCGTACGTCGCCGACGTACTCCCGAGCCTCGGCGAGGAGGGCGTGCGGACCTGCACCGTGCGCGACCTCGTCCCCGAGGGAGCGACCGCGGGTCCCGAGACCGACCCGGACGTGGCCCGGCTGAAGTCCTCCGTGCAGATGGTGGCGGCGATCGAGCCGGCCGTGCGGCTGTACGAAGAGGCCCCGACCGAGGGCATGGAGGTCGAGACCCCGTGGGCCGACCTCTGGCTCAGTGCGCGCGACTGGGCCGAGGCGTTCGATGCCCCGGACCCCGGTACGCCGCACAACGAGGCCCGCGACCAGGTCCGCGAGGCGCTGCTCGACATCCTGGTCGACAAGTACGACGACGGGGAGGTCCCGGCCGAGACGCTCCGTACCTCCTTGCGGCGCCACCACAGGCTGAACGAGACCCTCAACCGGGCCTGGCCGCTGATCGAGCCGACGGATCTGGTCGGTGACCTGTGGGACGTGCCCGCCTACCTACGCCGGTGCGCTCCCTGGCTCTCCCCCGACGAGCTCGAGAAGCTGAAGCGTGCCGAGCCCCAGACCTGGACGGTGTCCGACCTGCCGCTCCTGGACGCTGCGTACCAGCGCCTCGGCGATCCCGAGGCATCGCGCACCCGGCAC
The DNA here is from genome assembly GCA_963830735.1 of uncultured Actinomycetota bacterium. Classification (GTDB taxonomy): domain Bacteria; phylum Actinomycetota; class Actinomycetes; order Propionibacteriales; family Nocardioidaceae; genus Nocardioides. Next base: position 1,382,221 of record CAWHNG010000002.1, on the reverse strand, counting down.
CGTAAGGAGGCCGCGCTCGCTGCCGAACGCAAGCAGATGTCCGACGTCATCGACCACCTGATCGAGACCGACGACACCGAGATGCAGGTGATGTCGATGCTGCGCGGCAGCGATGCCCGCAACGACCTCGACAACGAGGACGTCCTGCCCAGCAACGACCCCGACGTGTACGCCGGGCCCTTCGCGCACATCGTCGTCGACGAGGCACAGGAGCTCACCGACGCCGAGTGGCAGATGCTGCTGAGTCGCTGCCCCTCGCGGAGCCTCACCATCGTGGGCGACCGCGCGCAGGCTCGGCACGGGTTCACGGAGTCGTGGCAGGAACGGCTCGCCCGGATCGGGCTCCCCCACGTCGACCTGGCCTCCCTCAGCATCAACTACCGGACACCCGAGGAGGTCATGTCGGAGGCCGAGCCGGTCATCCGCACCGAGATCCCGGACGCGAACGTGCCGACGTCCATCCGCAGCAGCGGCGTCCCCGTCGTCCACGGATCCTCGGCCGACCTGCACGGGGTCCTCGACGACTGGCTCGCCGCCAACTCCGACGGCATCGCCTGCGTCATCGGCGATCCGACGTTCGGGGCGGCGCCCCGCGTCCGTTCGCTGACCGCGGAGCTCGCGAAGGGTCTCGAGTTCGATCTCGTCGTCCTGGTCGACCCCGAAGGGTTCGGCACCGGCATCGAAGGCGCCGTCGACCGCTACGTCGCGATGACCCGCGCGACCCAGCAGCTCGTCATCCTCACGAGCAGCTGACCGAAGTACGCTCCCGGGATGTCCTTCTCCGCCGTTCCCGGCGTCGCACACGCGGCCGACGACCACGCGCCCCAGCTGTCCGACATCGGTCGCTACGGCCGGTACGTCGTGGGCCGGTTCGTCTCGAAGGCCCGCGCCGTCGACCAGCCGACCTTCCGCTCCGTGCTCACCGGGCACCTAGGAGCGCAGGTGCAGGGGCTGCCCATCACGGTGGAGCAGTGGGCGGCGTACGAGCACGTCAACGTGCAGGGTGCCCTCGACGTCGTGCTCGATGAGTACGGCGACCGCGCTCGGCTCCTCGGGGTGGCCGGACACCGCCATCACGGCCCCTTCGGGATCGCCGACCTGCTCGGCGACGACCCCGTGTACGCGACGCACGGCCCGCGACCCGGGAACGTCACGAGGATCAGCCTGCCCAGCGGTCCGGGCGGCGAGAGCCGTGAGTGCCTGCGCGTGGGCGTCGTACTGCTCGAGGCCGGCGAGGACCGGATCGCGCTCCTCTTCCGCGGACCCGATCCGGAGAGCGGCTCCTCCGAGGTGACCCTCGAGATCATCGCCAGCCGTCCGACGGTGGCCGAGGAGCTCGGGCACCGACTTCGACAGCTCGCGCTGGAGCACAACGTCTACCGCGGGCAGGTGGTCTCGTTCGGGCACAGCATGTTCGGTGAGCGCGGGTCGGTGCTCCGCTTTCGCGAGCGCCCGAGCATGTCCCCCGAGGAGCTGATCCTGCCGGACTCCACGTTCGACGACCTGCGGCGCCAGGTCGTCGGGGTCGCCCGCAACAGCGCGCGTCTTCGGGCCGCGGGGCAGCACCTCAAGCGCGGCATCCTCCTCTACGGCCCACCAGGGGTGGGCAAGACCCATTCGGTGCGCTACCTGATCAGCGAGCTGGTCGGCACGACCGTCGTGGAGCTCACCGGGGAGACCCTGCACGGCATCCGTGAGGCCTGTTCCGTCGCCCGCACGCTGCAGCCGGCCATGATCGTCGTCGAGGACGTCGACCTGATCGCCGAGGAGCGCAGCCACTACGGCGGTGAGACGCCGTTGCTCTTCACCCTCCTCAACGAGATGGACGGACTGGACGAGGACGCCGACGTCGTCTTCCTGTTGACGACCAATCGCGCCGATCTGCTCGAGCCCGCGCTCGCCTCGCGGCCCGGTCGCGTGGACCAGGCCGTGCACGTCGACCTGCCCGACCGCGACTCGCGGCGCCGGCTCGTCGAGCTCTACCGCGGAAGGTTGGACATCGACCTGAGCCGGCTCGACACCGTGCTCGACCGCACGGACGGAGTCACGGCGTCCTTCCTGAAGGAGCTGCTCCGCCGCGCGGCGGTCGTCGCTGCCGACCGTGAGGACCAGGGCGCGGACAGCCCGTTGCACGCCACCGCCGACGACCTGGACGCCGCGCTCGACGACCTGCTGGACACCCGCAACCAGATGACCCGTGCAGTGCTGGGCTATCGGGACGAGTGACGTTTCCGAATACTCAGGTTTCGCTATAGCGGGCGCCGACGCATCGGCGTACGTTCCGAAGAGGGCCCGGCCGGGGCCCGGGGACGGCCTCGACCGGTCTTTCGCGCATGCGAAATCGACCGAGGAGGCAGAAATGTTCATCCAGATAATCCAAGGCAAGTGCACCCGGCAGGACGAGCTCCACGCGCTGCTGGACGAGTGGCGCAGCGACCTGTCGGCAGGTGCGACCGGCTGGCTCGGCGGCACCTACGGTTTCACCGACGACGACCAGCTCCTGGCAGTGGTCCGGTTCGAGTCCCGCGAGGCGGCGATGGCCAACTCCGACCGTCCTGAGCAGGGTGCGTGGGCCGAGCGGCTGACCGCCCTCATGGACGGTCCGCTCGAGTTCCACGACTGCGACGACGTCACGATGTTCCTCAACGGCGGCTCCGACCAGGCAGGCTTCGTCCAGATCATCCGTGGTCGGGCCGACGACCCCGACCGGCTCAAGGCGATGTTCGCCGACACCGAGTCGCTCCACGAGATGCGTCCGGACATCATCGGCGGGACGCTGGCGATCGAGGCCGACGGCACGTTCACCGAGACCGTCGCCTTCACCTCCGAGGACGCGGCTCGCGAAGGCGAGAAGACGGAGGCGCCGCCCGAGGTGCGACGCGAGCTGGAGTACGCGCTGCAGGGCGCGAAGTTCTACGACCTCCACCACCCGTGGTTCGAGACCGCATGAGCGCAGCCTGACCCGTCGTGGGAGGACGCCCGGAAGGTGGCCATGACGTCTCGGGCGTCCTCCCGCGTGCCTGGTCCGGATTCTCAGTCCAGGCAGAACTCATTGCCCTCGGGGTCGGTCATCACGATGAAGCCGGCGCTCAGCGGGTCGGGCTCGAAGCGTCGTACCCGCGTTGCCCCGAGCGCGACGAGCCGATCGCACTCGGCCTCCAGCGCGGCCATCCGCTCCTCCCCCGCCAGCCCCGGCGCCGCACGCACGTCGAGGTGCACGCGGTTCTTGGCGACCTTGTCCTCCGGCACCTGCTGGAAGAACAACCGCGGGCCGTTGCCCTCCGGGTCCTCGAGCGCGGAGCGCGTGTTCCTCTCCCCCTCCGGCACGCCGATCTGCGCCAGGAAGTCGTCCCACGCAGCCAGCGGATCTGCTCCCTCGGGTACGTCGATCCCGGGCGGTCCCGGGTGGACGTAGCCCAGGACGTCACGCCAGAAGGTCGACAGCGACCGCGGATCGTGGGCGTCGAAGGTGACTTGGATGTGGCGGCTCATCTGGATCCTCCCGTGGTGGCCTCGCCGTGGGTTCCACCATCTCGTGGACCACCGACACCGCCGCGCGGGGACCCCCGGATGAGCTATTGACTCTCCAACCGCGAGGTCTACGTTTCAAAGAGGGACTACTCGGGCGTTCCCCGACCACCGAGGGAGTCTCACCATGCTGCAGGACAGTCAGGTCACCGCGAACATCCCCGCCGCCGACATCGAGCGGGCGCGCCGGTTCTACGCCGACAAGCTGGGGCTCACACCCGCCGAGGAGAACCCGGGCGGACTCGTCTACAAGACCGGCGGTGGAACGCTCTTCTTCCTCTACGAGACGGAGTACGCCGGCAAGGCGGGCCACACGATCGCCCAGTTCCACGTCCCCGACGTCAGCGCCGAGGTCGAGGACCTGCGCGCGAAGGGCGTGACCTTCGAGCACTACGAGCTGCCGGGCATGACCTGGGACGGCGACGTCGCGAGCATGGGCGACATGGGACACGCGGCCTGGTTCAAGGACAGCGAGGACAACATCCTCTGCCTCGACGACGGCGCCATCTGACGCTCGTCGGGCGGCACGTCACCGGCCGACGTACGCCGCCAGGTGCTCGCCGGTGAGCGTGGTGGCGTCGGCGACGAGATCGGCCGGCGTTCCCTCGAACACGACCCGGCCTCCGTCGTGGCCGGCGCCGGGACCGAGGTCGATGATCCAGTCGGCATGCGCCATCACGGCCTGGTGGTGCTCGATCACGACGACCGACTTGCCGGAGTCGACCAGCCGGTCGAGCAGGCCGAGCAGGTTCTCGACGTCGGCCAGGTGGAGGCCGGTGGTCGGCTCGTCGAGGATGTAGACGCCGCCCTTCTCCCCCATCCGCATGGCGAGCTTGAGCCGCTGGCGCTCGCCGCCGGAGAGGGTGTTGAGCGGCTGGCCGAGCTTGAGGTAGCCGAGCCCGACATCCTCCAGCCGCTGCAGGATCGACGCGGCTGCGGGCGTCTTCGCGTCACCGTCGGCGAAGAACGCGTGCGCGTCCGCCACCGAGAGGTCGAGCACCTCGGCGATGTTGAGCCCGCCGAACCGCAGCTCCAGCACGGAGGCCTGGAAGCGCTTGCCGCCGCACTCCTCGCACAGGGTCGCGACGGTCTCCATGAAGCTGAGCTCGGTGTAGATCATCCCGTTGCCGTTGCAGCTCTCGCAGGCACCTTCGGAGTTGGCGCTGAACAGAGCGGGCTTGACGCCGTTGGCCTTGGCGAAGGCCTTGCGGATCGGCTCCAGCAGACCCGTGTACGTCGCAGGGTTGCTCCGTCGTGATCCCTTGATGGCGCCCTGGTCGATGACGACGACGCCCTCCCGGCCGGCGATGGAGCCGTGGATGAGGGAGCTCTTGCCCGAGCCGGCCACTCCGGTGACCACGCACATCACCCCGAGCGGGATGTCGACCGACACGTCCTGGAGGTTGTGGGTCGAGGCGTCGCGGATCTCCAGCGCTCCCGACGGCGTGCGGACCTCGTCCTTGAGCGAGGCGCGGTAGGCCAGGTGCCGGCCGGTGAGCGTGTCGGAGGCCTGGAGCGCCGCGACGTCACCCTCGAAGCAGACCATGCCGCCACCGGTGCCCGCGCCAGGACCGAGGTCGACCACGTGGTCGGCGATCTCGATCGTCTCCGGCTTGTGCTCGACCACCAGGACGGTGTTGCCCTTGTCGCGCAGCTCGAGGAGCAGGTTGTTCATCCGGGCGATGTCGTGGGGGTGCAGGCCGATGGTCGGCTCGTCGAAGACGTAGGTGACGTCGGTGAGCGCCGAGCCGAGGTGCCGGATCATCTTGGTCCGCTGCGCCTCTCCCCCGGACAGCGTCCCGGCAGGACGGTCCAGGGAGAGGTAGCCGAGGCCGATCTCGACGAACGAGTCGAACAGGTGCAGCAGGTTCGCGACCAGCGGTGCCACCGAGCGGTCGTCGATGCCGCGGACCCACTCGGCGGCGTCGGTGATCTGCATCGCGCAGACGTCGGCGATGCCCTGGCCGTTGATCTTCGCGGACCGTGCCGCCTCGTTGAGCCGGGTGCCGTCGCAGGCCGGGCACGGGGCGAAGACGGCAGCGCGCTCGACGAACGCCTTGATGTGGGGTTGCAGCGAGTCGACGTCCTTGCTGAACATCGACTTGCGGATCTTGGGGATCAGGCCCTCGTAGGTGACGTTGATCTTGTCGACCTTGATCTTGCGCGGCTCGGCGTACAGGAAGTCCTCGCGCTGCTCGGGCGTGAGGTCCTTGATGGGTACGTCGGCGGGCACCGCGCCCTTGAAGGCGGCGACCATCCACCCGTCGGCGGTGTAGCCGGGCACCAGGATCGCGCCCTCGACCAGCGACCTGGCCTCGTCGACGATCTGGGTGAGGTCGAGGTCGGAGACGGTGCCGCGCCCCTCGCACTCGGCACACATCCCGCCGAGGTAGACGGCCTGGCGCACGACGTTCTTCTCGACCTTGCCGCCCGCCTTCTCGGTGCTCATCACACCGCTGGCCTTCCGGGTGGGGACGTTGAACGCGAACGCCGTCGGCGGGCCGATGAAGGGGTCGCCGATCCGGCTGAACAGCACCCGCAGCATCGCGTTGGCGTCCGTGGCGGTGCCGACGGTCGAGCGGGCGTTGGCGCCCATCCGCTCCTGGTCGACGAGGATCGCGGTCGTGATGCCCTCGATGACGTCGACCTCGGGGCGTGCCAGGGACGGCATGAATCCCTGCACGAAGGTGCTGTAGGTCTCGTTGATCATCCGCTGTGACTCGGCGGCGATGGTGGCGAAGACCAGCGAGCTCTTGCCCGAGCCGGAGACACCGGTGAAGACCGTCAGCCGACGCTTGGGGATCTCGACGCTGACGTCCTTGAGGTTGTTCTCCCGTGCGCCCTGCACGCGGATCAGGTCGTGGCTGTCGGCAGCGTGCGGCGTGGTGTCCTGCGAGCCGGTCCGCGGGGCGGTGTTCATCGTGTCTCCGTCTGTGTCAGGCGGTGCCGCACGCGCGGCCTCCGTCTCGAGGATTGCTGCCATCATCTTCGGGTAGCACACCGGGCTTCTCCTAGCACGGCGATCAGCCCGCCTGGTTGATCCGGACCACGTTGCCCGCGGGGTCCCGGAAGGCGCAGTCGCGGACGCCGTACGGCTGGTCGGTCGGCTCCTGGACCACCTCGGCCCCGGTGGCCTCCACCTGCTCGAACGCGGCGTCCACGTCCTTGGCGGAGAGCAGGATCCAGCCGTAGGTGCCCTTCGCCATCATCTCGGAGATCATCCGGCGCTCGTCGTCGGTGATCCCGGGGTCGGCGAACGGCGGTGCGAGCAGGATCGAGGTGTCGGGCTGCCCCGCCGGACCGACGGTGATCCAGCGCATCGCGCCGCTCCCGACGTCACTGCGGACCTCGAAGCCGAGGGCGTCGCGGTAGAAGGCTAGGGAGGCCTCCGGGTCCTCGTGCGGGAGGACGCTGGCGTTGATGTTGATGTCCATGACGCTCACGCTAGTTGCGGCCGTCCCCCGGCGCTTCTCGATTCCTGACCGGTCTGGTGACTTGCTTGGCGATGCACGCCGGCATGCCGACGGTGGCGCTCGCGCCCTGCTCGCGGTAGACGCTCGGCGGCACACCGACCAGCTCGGTGAACCGGGTGCTGAACGTGCCCAACGACTGGCAACCGACCTCGAAGCACACGTCGGTGACGCTGAGGTCCCCCCGCCGGAGCAGCGACATGGCGCGCTCGATGCGGCGGGTCATCAGGTAGGAGTACGGCGACTCGCCGTACGCCGCCTTGAACTGGCGGCTCAGGTGTCCGGCCGACATGTTCGCGCCCCGCGCGAGCGCCTCGACGTCGAGCGGCTGCGCGTACTCGCGGTCGATCCGGTCCTTGACGCGGCGCAGCCGCGCGAGATCCCTCAGGCGCTGCGCCTCGGCAGGGCTGCTGGTCACCTCGAAATCGTGCCACACGCGGAAATGTCGTCGGGACCTGTCGTATCAGGCCGTGCCCGTTCGTGGTCTTCACAAGAGAGACACCGCACGACATCGACCAGGAGGCACGGCCATGTGGGACACCACCGAGACCACGGAGATCCACCTCTCGCACGACCTGCCGTGCCCCGGCTGCGGGCACGCGGTGCACACCTACCTCGCGTGCAGTGACTCTTGCGACTGCCCGCCGTGCGTGCTCCCCGGCGCCGTCCTGGTCGCCGCCTGACGATCCTCCGGGGCGGGTCCGGTGAACGGACGTCTGTCTCCGCACGTAGGGCAGGTATGGGTCGCTCACGACGGGAGGTCTGCGCCGTCGGTCTCGTGCTGCTCGGTGCGGCGGTGTGGAGCGCCCTCGACTGGCACACCAAGGACCTGCTGGTCTACCAGCACGCCGGCCGCGCGGTGATCGACGGACTGCACCTCTACGACTCAGACGACCCCGTCACCGGACTGCCGTTCACCTATCCCCCGTTCGCCGCGGTGGCGATGGTTCCGCTGGTCCTCGCGCCGACCTGGCTCCTCTCGGCGACCTGGACCGCGGTCTCGGCAGGCTGCCTGGCCGCGGTCGTCGTGACGGTACGACGCTCGTACGGCCGACCCACGCCCGCCGTGCTCCTGGGCCTCGTGCTTGTCTGCTCGCTCGCGCTGGAGCCCGTGTGGCAGAACCTGACCTTCGGGCAGGTCAACGCGGTGCTGATGCTCGTCGTCCTCGCGGACATGCTGCACCCCGACCGACGCTTCTCAGGGGTGCTGGTGGGCATCGCCGCCGGCGTGAAGCTGACCCCGCTCGTGTTCGTCGTGCTCCTGCTCCTGGTCGGCCGCCGCTCGGCCGCCGGACGTGCAGCCGCGACCTTCGTCGCCACCGTGGTCGTCGGATTCGTGGTCATGCCGTCCTCGTCGGCGACGTACTGGACCGACCGGCTCGTCGATCCCGGCCGGGTCGGGCCGCCGGCCCTGGCCCACAACCAGTCGGTCTCCGGCGCGCTCGCCCGGATGCTCGGCGGTCCCCCGCCCACGCTGCTGTGGCTCGTCGTCGCCGGAACGCTGTCCGCGGCAGTCCTCCTCGTCGCCGTCGCCTGCTGGCGACGCGGCGACCCGGCGCTCGCCACCTGTCTGGGCGCTCTCGCGATGCTGCTCGCCTCGCCGGTCTCCTGGTCCCACCACTGGGTGTGGGCGGTGCCGGTGGCGCTCGTCCTCTGGGAGCGCAGCCGCTGGGCCGCGGCCGCCTGGTCCGCGGTGTTCGTGCTCCGCCCCGTGCTGTGGCCACCATGGGGCGAGGGCCGCGAGTACGACTGGAGCCCGTGGGAGCACGTCCTCGGCAACGGCTACCTGCTCGCTGCGCTAGCGCTGGCGGCCGGGGTCCTCGCCAGGTTCGTCAGCCGACCCGCTCCGCCAGGCGGGCCACCGCCTCGGCCACCCGCGGCCCGAACATCACGGCGTCGTTGTGGTCCGCGCCCTCGATCACGACGCGCTCGACCAGCGCCGGAGCGTGGTCCGCCACCCGCTCGCTGAGCGCTGTCGGCACGATCGAGTCGCGGTCGCCGTACACGACCATCAGCGGTACGTCGCTGCCGGCCAGCCGCTCGACCACGGGGAACCGGTCGCGCAGCAGCAGCCGGACCGGCAGCCACGGGTAGTGGTGCGAGCCGACGTCCGCGAGGTCCGTGAACGGCGACCGCAGCACGATGCCGGCCGGCTCCCGCCGTTCCTGCAAGGACGCCACCACCCCGCCGCCGAGCGACTCGCCGAAGTGGATCGTCCGGTCGGGCGGGTAGCCCAGGTCCTCCAGCGCCTCGACGGCCGCGACGGCGTCCCTGACGAGGCCGTCCTCGCTCGGGCTGCCGGGGTTGCCGCCGTACCCGCGGTAGTCCAGCAGCAGGACGGCGAGCCCGCGCCGCCGCAGCTCCTCGGCCAGGCCTGCCCGGTCGGCACGGTTGCCCCCGTTGCCGGGCGCGACCAGCACCGCCATCCCCCGGTCGGTCGACCCGCCGGTCGGAGCGGCCGGCACGAACCACGCGCCGAGCTCGAGGCCGTCATCGGTGTGCAGCGTGACGTCCCGCGCGCCCTCGATCACCTCGCCCGCCGGCGGCACGGCCGACGCGTCGGGGAGGTAGATCAGCCGTCGCTGCTGCCACCACAGCATCCCGACCACCACCCCTCCGACCACGACGAGAACGACGAGCACCCGCAGCACCCGCCTCCAGCCGCCCGACCGGTCAGCCACCGCCGTACGGCACGGTGATGATCTCCAGGTTGTGGTCGTCGGGGCCCGACCAGTAGACGCCGCGCCCGCCGTCGTGGTGGTTGATCCGGCCCTCCTGCCGGTGGAACGGATCGGCCCAGTAGGTGAGCCCGCGCTCCTGGATCCGTCCGAGGATCTCGTCGAACTCCTGCTCGCCGACGAGGAACGCGTAGTGCTGCGGGTGGATGGGGCCGGTGTCCGCGACGACGTCCAGGCTCACGGCGTTGCTCAGCTCGACGACCCGGAACGGACCGAACTCCGCCGCGTCCGGCAGGCCGAGGATGTCCGTGAGGAAGGTGGCCGTGGCGTCCCTGTCGGACGCATGGACGATCGTGTGGTTCAGCTCGACCTTCATGGTGGCTCCTCTCGCCGCGTGGCCGGACTCCCCTCCACCCAGTTGACCACGCGTACCAGCCCGGGCTACCTGCGGTCGTTGCCGCGCACGGCGACGTACACGATCGCGACGCCGAGACCGGCGATGGCCGGCCCGACGATCGCCCAGAGCTCGACGTCGGTCATGGCGCTGCCGCCGACATAGCCGAGGCCCTGCAGGGTGAACAGCAGGCCGGCCGCCACCATCACGCCGCCGACGGCGATCGCGAAGATCCGCATGTCAGGTCACCTGTCCTCGGTCGGCGTCCCCTGCTCCGAGGACCTGGAGCCGCACCCTGTTGCGCCCGGCGGCCTTCGCCTCGAACAGCGCCCGGTCCGCGGTGGTGAGGGCGGCGACGAACTCGGCCCCGTCCGCCCCGGGCGGCACGACCGCGAGCCCGATGCTCACCGTGATGCGGCCGTCTCCGGGGAACCGCGCCGCTTCGATGGTACGGCGCACGCGCTCCGCCGTCGCAGCCGCGCGTTCGCCGTCGACGTCCGGCAGGAACACGCAGAACTCCTCCCCGCCGAACCGGCCGACCAGGTCGCTCGCCCGCAGCTCGGACCGGATCGCGTCGGCGGCGGCGACCAGCGCCCGGTCGCCGGCGAGGTGGCCGTGGGCCTCGTTGAAGTCCTTGAAGTGATCGAGGTCGGTGAACAGCACGCACCACGGCCGACCGCGCTGCGTGCACCGGTGAGAGGCCGAGACGGCCAGCCTCCGCCACGACTCGAAGCGCAGCAGGCCGGTCTTGTCGTCGTGCTCGGCGCGTTCGCGCAGCGGCTCGTGCAGGGCAGCCCGCTGGGCGAGGGCGTAGACCGGAAGCAGGAGTGCGAGGAACCACGGGCCGCCCGTCCAGATCGCCGCGGAGAGCCCACCGACGGCCAGGACCCCGGCCTCGGTGAAGTAGAACGACGGGCTCCGCAGCGTCTGCCGGAGCCACACCTCGTCGTCGGCGTCGTTGAGGTAGGCGCTGCCGTGGAAGAGAACAGCCTCGACGGCGAGGAACACCGCGGCGGATGCGAGGACGGCGAGCATGCCCACCCGGCCGTCGGTCCGCATGAGGTTCGGGTCGGCGCCGAGCGCGGCGCGCGCGACCACCGCGGCCGCGAGGCCGGCGAGCACGATGTATGCGGCCGAGCCGACCCACTTCCACAGGGGGATCCGCAGACCTCGCCACCGGGCGTGCGCATAGCTGGTCGCGACCACCGGGAGCAGCCACCATGCCGGCAAGAGGAGCGCGGACGCGAACGACCACGCCGACAGGGCCTTGTGCGGTCGCTGGACGTCGGATGCGCCGCCCTCGAGGAGCCGGCCGATCTCGATGTTCAGCACGGACAGGGCGACGAGCGCGATCCCGGTGACCACCTCGGGGTTGGCCGACCGCTCGCGTCCGAACGCCTGCAGGAGGACGGGGAGCACCAGCGCGCCGAGCACCGCGGCCGTCACCCAGACGCGACACGGCCACGGGGTCCGCACGAACGCGAACCCAGCCGTGCCCCGCTCCCGCATGACGCCTCCCCGAGAATCTTCTCAGCCTGATCGACCGTAGGTCCCGCGGATCCCGGATGTCACGCTCAGTCGTCGCTGGCGGCGCGGCCGCCGACGTACGCCAGGAACGCCGCGTCGTACGACGCCAGCCGGCCCATCTCCTCGCCGCCGTCGCAGGTGAGCAGCGCGACCGTGATGCCTCCGCCCGCCCTTCCGACGACCCGCCAGCCGCCGCCGGACTGCTCCCAGCGCCGCAGCTCGTCGACGGGATCCGCGCTCATGCCGGGAGTCTAGGATCGAGAGGCGTCGACACCAGACCGCCGGGAGGCAGCCGTGACCGAGCAGACCGAGCAGCCCGACCAGACCGTACGGAACGTCGTCGTGATCGGCGCGGGCCTCGCCGCCGCCAGCGCCGTCGAGGAGCTCCGCGAGCAGGGCTACGACGGCGACATCACCGTCTTCGGGACCGAGGAGCACCTCCCCTACGAGCGACCGCCGCTCTCCAAGGCCGTGCTGCTGGGTCAGAAGGAGGCCGACTCCGCGATCCTCCACGACGAGCAGTGGTACGCCGACCGGAGCATCACCCTGGAGCTCGGCACGACCGTGACGGGGCTCGACCTCGAGCGGCGCGAGGTCGTGGTGGGTGACCGGCGGGCGTCGTACGACCGGCTGCTGATCGCGACCGGCGCGACGCCGCGCCACCTGCCGGATCTCGACGACTCGGGCGCCGACGTCGCCTACCTCCGCACGATCGAGGACTCGCTCGCGCTCCGCGACCGCAAGCGCGGCCACCTGCTCGTGGTGGGCGGCGGCTGGATCGGGCTGGAGGCCGCGGCCGCCTTCCGGGAGGCCGGTGCCGAGGTGACCGTCGTGGAGGCCGCGCCGCTGCCGCTCGGGCAGGTGCTCGGCCCCGAGGTGGCGCCGGTCTTCGCCGACCTCCACCGCGAGCACGGCGTCGACCTGCGGCTGGGCACCACGGTCGAGTCGGTCGAGGCAGCCGACGGGGCGAGCCGGGTCCGCCTCTCCGACGGCCACGAGCTCACCGCCGACCTGGTCCTGGTGGGCATCGGTGCGGTGCCGGACGACGGTCTCGCGGCGGCCGCCGGCCTGGCCACCGACCACGGCATCCTGGTGGACGCCACCCTGCGCGCCGGCGACCCGCACGTCTACGCCGTCGGCGACGTCGCCAACCACGACCACCCGGTCCTCGGCCGCCGGATCCGGGTCGAGCACTGGGACACCGCGATCCACCAGGGCAGGCACGCCGCGCGCAACCTGCTCGGCGCCGACGCGCCCTACGAGCGGCAGCCGTACTTCTTCACCGACCAGTACGACCTCGGCATGGAGTACGTCGGCAGCGTCGGACCCGACGGCTACGACGACGTCGTGATCCGGGGTGACCTCGCCGCCCGGGACTTCCGTGCGTTCTGGATCAGCGACGGCCGGGTCGTCGCGGGCATGCACGTCAACGACTGGGACGCGATCGACGACATCCGGTCGAGGGTCGGCCAGGCAGTCACCGACGACCTCCGCTGAGCCGGCGCAGCGCCGTACCACCCCGATGGTCTAGTCCGATCGGGCCATCCTCCCCACCGGTCGGACGGTCCCTCGCGGTTCCGCCACGGGCAGCCGTCCTCCGCCCTAGCGTGAAGGGCGAAGGAGGTGGTCGGGATGTGGCACACCGGAGAGACCACGACGACGTTCGGGGTCCACCTGTCGCACGATCTTCCCTGCCCCCACTGCGGGCACGCCGTCCACACCTACCTCGCGTGCGGCGACCGCTGCGACTGCCCGCCCGTTCGCCTGCCGGGCGCGGGCGCGGCCTGAGACCGCTAGCGTTCGGGTCGTACGACGCCGCGGCGGAACCGAGAGGCGTCGTCCGCCGTCGTACCGCCAGGAGGTCACCATGAAGACGAACGCCCCCCGCATCGCTGCCGTGCTTGCGGCTCTCGCCCTGACCGTCGCCGGCTGTGGCGAGGAGTCCCCTGACGAGAAGGCCGACGACGCCGGCTCTCCGCCGTCCCTGGCCGACATCGACGGCCAGTCGTTCCGGTCGACCGGCGACGACTCGCTCGACTCCCCCGACCACACGCTGGTCCCGGACAGCGAGATCGAGCTCGGGTTCGACGGCAGCGAGCTCAGCGCCGACGCCGGATGCAACCACCTCTTCGGGACCGTCGAGGTCAAGGACGGCAAGCTCTCCGCGTCCGGGATGGGCGGCACCGAGATGGGCTGCACCCCGGAGCTGATGGCCCAGGACGAGTGGTTGACCGAGTTCCTCGGCTCCTCGCCGTCTCTCGAGCTGGACTCCGGCGTCCTCACGCTCACGAGCGGTGACAGCACGCTGACGCTCACCGAGGACCCGCCGAAGGACGCCCGCGGCTCGGGCGACCTCGTCGGCCCGACCTGGACGCTCGAGGCAGTGACCAAGGAGACCGGCAACACCTCGTCGGGGAGCGCGAGCTCCAACCACGGCGCCGTCACGCTCGTGATCACCGACGAGGGCGTCCTCGAGGTCGAGACCGGGTGCAACACCGGCTCGGTCGCCGTCGACGTCACCGGCGACAAGATCACCCTCGCCGAGGACCTGGTCACGACCCTGGTGGCGTGCCCGAAGGCCAAGGGCAAGCTGGAGCGCCAGGTCCTCGCCGTCATCGAGTCCGGACCGACCTACTCCATCGACGGCGACACGCTCACGCTGACCGCCGCCGACGGCGTCAACGGTCTGCAGTTCTCAGCAGCACCTTGATCGCCCGCCGCTCGTCCATGGCGCGGTAGCCCTCGGGCGACTCCGCCATCGGAAGAGTGAGGTCGAACACCTTGCCGGGGTCGATCCGCCCCGCCTCCACCAGCGCGAGCAGCTCGGGAAGGTAGCGGCGGACCGGCGCGATGCCGCCGCGGAGGCCGATGTTCTTCCCGAACATCCGCGACACGGGGAGCTCCACACCGTGCGGCACGCCCACGAAGCCGACGGTCGCCCCGGGACGGGCGACGGCGAACGCCGTACCCATCGACTGGTCGGTGCCGACGCACTCCAGCACCGCGTCGGCACCGATGCCCCCGGTGATCTCCTTCACCTCGGCGGCACCCTCCCGGCCGCGGGCGGCGACCACGTGGGTGGCCCCGAACTCCCTGGCCAGCGCCTGCCGCGGCTCGTGCCGCGACATCGCGACGATCGTCCCGGCCCCCATCACCGAGGCAGCGAGTACGCCGCACAGCCCGACCGCCCCGTCGCCGACGACCACCACGGAGCCGCCCTCCCGGACGCCGGCGGAGACCGCCGCGTGCCAGCCGGTCGGCATCACGTCGGAGAGCGCGACGAGGGACGCGAGCCGGGCGTCGTCATCGGTCTTCTGCGCCTGCACCAGGGTGCCGTCGGCCTGCCCGACCAGGGCGTACTCCCCCTGGCCGCTGGTCGTCACCCCGAAGTTCACGCAGGCCGACTGGACGCCCGCGACGCAGTGCGGGCAGGTGTTGTCGCAGTGGCTGAACGGCACGACCACGAAGTCGCCGGGCCGGACCGAGGACACCTCGCTGCCGACCTCCTCCACCACGCCGACGCACTCGTGGCCGATCGTGGAGCCGGGCTTGACCGGGTTCTCGCCGCGGTAGGGCCACAGGTCCGAGCCGCAGACGCAGCCGGCCGTGACCTTGACGATCGCGTCGGTGGGGAGGGCGAGGACAGGGTCGGGGACGTCCTCGACGCGGACGTCCCGGGTGCCGTGGATGGTGGTGGCGCGCATGGGCGACATCCTGACAGGGTACGCGTTGGCCTTGGCCGTATCTCATATGTGAGTTACCTTCGTAGGTATGACGCCGGACATCGACGCCGACTACAAGGGCCGCATCGGAAACCTCATCCGCGATGCGCGCAAGCACCGGGGCCTCACCCAGGCCCAGCTCGCGGAGCGACTCGCGACCAGCCAGAGTGCGATCAACCGGATCGAGAAGGGCCACCAGAACCTCTCCCTGGAGATGCTGGCCCGGATCGGCAGTGCCCTCGACTCCGAGATCGTCGCGCTGGGCGCCGGCCCGACCCACCTGCGGGTCAAGGGCCCCACGACGCTGTCGGGCAGCATCGACGTGAAGACGTCGAAGAACGCCGGCGTCGCGCTGCTCTGCGCCTCCCTCCTCAACCGGGGCCGGACCACGCTGCGCAAGGTCGCCCGGATCGAGGAGGTCAACCGGCTGCTGGAGGTGCTCGGAAGCCTCGGCGTGCAGACCCGCTGGATCAACAGCGACAACGACCTCGAGATCGTGCCGCCCCGGGAGCTCGACCTCACCAACATCGACGCCGACGCGGCGCGACGTACCCGTTCGGTGCTGATGTTCCTCGGCCCGCTCCTGCACCGCGCCGCCGACACCTTCGAGCTGCCCTACGCCGGCGGCTGCAACCTCGGCACCCGCACCGTCGAGCCCCACCTCTCCGCGCTGCGCCCGTTCGGCCTGGAGGTCAAGGCCACCGACGGCTGGTACCACGCCCAGGCCAACCGCGCGGTCTCCCCCGGCCGGCCGATCGTGCTCACCGAGCGCGGTGACACGGTCACCGAGAACGCCCTCATGGCAGCGGCGCTGCACCCGGGCACGACCGTGATCCGCAACGCCTCGTCCAACTACATGGTCCAGGACCTCTGCTTCTTCCTGCAGGAGCTCGGCGTCGAGGTCGAGGGCGTCGGCACGACCACGCTGACGGTCACCGGCCGCACCGAGATCGACGTCGACGTCGACTACTCCCCCAGCGAGGACCCGATCGAGGCGATGTCGCTGCTGGCCGCCGCGATCGTCACCCGCTCCTCGATCACGATCCGCCGCGCGCCCATCGAGTTCCTCGAGATCGAGCTCGCGATGCTGGAGGAGATGGGCTTCCGCTACGACCGGTCCGAGGAGTACGTCGCCGCGAACGGCCACACACGTCTGGTCGACATCGTCACGCACGCCTCCGACCTGGTCGCCCCGCGCGACAAGATCCACCCGATGCCGTTCCCGGGTCTCAACATCGACAACCTGCCGTTCTTCGCGGTGATCGCGGCGTCGGCGCAGGGGCAGACCTACATCCACGACTGGGTCTACGACAACCGGGCGATCTACCTCACCGACCTCAACAAGCTCGGCGGCCGGGTCAGCCTGCTCGACCCGCACCGGGTGATGATCGAGGGGCCGACGTCGTGGACGGGTGCGGAGCTGATGTGCCCGCCCGCGCTGAGGCCCGCGGTCGTCGTACTCCTCGCGATGCTGGCCAGCAAGGGCACCTCGGTGCTCCGTGGCACCTACGTCATCCACCGCGGCTACGAGGACCTCGCCGAGCGGCTCGGCTCGCTCGGTGCCGACATCGAGACCTTCCGAGACATCTGACGTCGACGGTGACCGCCCCGACGACCGGGTTCGGCTACCTCGACGAGGTGTGTGGACCGCCGGCCTGCGTGCTCGCCTTCGCCCACCGCGGCGGCGCCTACCACCCCGAGATCGAGGGGCTGGAGAACTCGCTGGCGGCGTTCCGGCACGCGGTGGCGCTCGGCTACACCTACCTCGAGACCGACGTCCACGTCACCCGTGACGGCGTGCTGCTGGCCTTCCACGACGACGTCCTCGACCGGGTGACCGACCGGGTCGGCGCCATCGCCGAGCTGGACCTGGCCGAGATCCGGGAGGCGCGGATCGGCGGCCGCGAGCAGATCCCGACGCTGGCCGAGCTCGTGGACGCCTTTCCCGACGTCCGGTTCAACCTCGACATCAAGTCCCTCGGCGCGGTCGAGGCCCTCGCCGCCTTCGTCGAGGAGCGCGGCCTCCACGACCGGGTCCTGGTCGGCTCCTTCTCCCCCGGCAGGATCCGGACCTTCCGCCGGCTCACCGGCGACCGGGTCCCGACGGCTGCGCATCCCTGGGAGATCGTCGCGTTCCGGTTCGCGCCGACCGCGCGGATCGCGACCTGGCTGGCCGCCAGGTTCGGCGGCGGGTCGTTCGCGGCGTTCCAGGTCCCCCACCGCCGCTACGGCCTGCCGGTCGTCACCTCGGGCCTGGTCCGCCGCGCGCACGCCGCCGGGAAGCATGTCCACGTCTGGACCGTCGACCAGCCTGCCGAGATGGTCGAGCTCGTCCGGCGTGGCGTCGACGGCCTCTTCACGGATCGCACCGATCTGCTCAAGGATGTGCTCGAGGCGCGCGGGCTCTGGAGGTCGCGGCCCGGCGGGTGACCGCCCCAGGGAGGGAGACCGATGGACACGAAGGCCGGCATCGCCGACCTGGGGCCGTTGAACCGCGCCAAGGAGCAGAAGGCGTGGTTCTTCTACGACTGGGCGAACTCCGCTTTCGCCACGACCATCGCGGGCGTGCTGTTCGCGCCGTACCTCATCTCGGTCGCGGAGCGTGCGGCCTGCGGCTTCGTCGGCGACGACGAGCGGGACTGTGACGGCACGATCGCGCTGCTCGGGCTCGACATCGCCCCGGGGTCGCTGCCGTCCTACGTCATCACGCTGTCCACGGTCCTCGGCGCGCTGCTGTTCCCGCTGATCGGCGCGATGGCCGACCGCACGGCCAGGAAGACCGCGCTGCTCGCCGGTCTCGCATGGTCCGGTGCGGCCGCCGCGGCGCTGCTGTTCTTCCTGACCGGCGACAACTGGCTCTTCGGCAGCATCGTCTTCATCGTCGCCAACCTGTGCTTCGGCGCCTCGACCGTCGTCAACGACGCGCTGCTCAACCTGATCTCGGAGGAGCACGAGCGCGACCGGGTCTCATCCGTCGGCTGGGCCTACGGGTACGCCGGCGGCGGGCTGCTGCTCGCTCTCAACTTCGGCGTCGTCACCTTCCACGACAGCCTGGGGCTGTCCACCGAGATGGCGGTGCGGCTCAGCCTGCTCTCCGGTGCGCTGTGGTGGGCGGCGTTCACGATCATCCCGTGGCGCGGCATCAAGGACCGGCCACCGACGGCGGTCGAGCACACGGGAGGAGGTCTGGTCTCCCGCTCGTTCGGCCAGCTGTGGGCGACGCTGAAGGACCTGCGCAACTACCCCGTGGCGCTGACGTTCCTGGTCGCCTACCTGTTCTTCAACGACGGCATCCAGACCGTCATCGCGTCCGCGGCCACGTTCGGCGAGAAGGAGCTCGGCTTCGAGACCGGCACCGTGCTGGCGACGTACCTCCTCGTGCAGTTCGTGGCCGTCTTCGGTGCGGTGGGCTTCGGCCGGGCGTCGCGACGGCTGGGCGCGAAGCGGGTGATCCTGGGCGGACTGCTGGCCTGGATGGTCATCGTGACCGTCGCGCTGTGGGTGCCCGACGGCAACCTCGCGGCGTTCCTGCTGCTCGGCACGGCGATCGGCCTCGTGCTGGGCGGCACCCAGGCGATGGCCCGCAGCTACTTCTCGGTGCTGATCCCGCGGGGCAAGGAGGCGGAGTTCTTCAGCTTCTACCACGCGATGGACAAGGGCACGTCCTGGCTGGGCACGCTCACGTTCGGTCTGGTCTACCAGTTCACCGACTCCTACCGGCCGGCGATCTTCGCGCTGATCTTCTTCTTCGCGATCGGTGGTCTCCTGCTGCTGCGGGTCGACACCGCGAAGGGGATCGCCCAGGCCGGCACCACGCGCCCTGCCGCCGTGTGACGCGATGTGACTCGGTCTTGTGACCGGATCCGACAACATCACGGCCGCAAGTTGCCCGGGGTTGCAACCTTTGAGCCCTGGGTAGCGTTGTAGGGATGACGGGGTCGTCACCATCGGACCGGGGAGATCCCCCGGCGACGCCCGACTGATCACGGATCACGTGAGGTGGAGGTAGACATGGCCGAGCGCACACTGCGAGGCGCCCGATTGGGTGGCCAGTCGTTCGAGGACGAGCGCGGCATTGAGTTCGCCGCGCGGCAGCAGGTGGGCTACCGCTGCCCGCAGGGGCACGGGTTCGAGATCACGATGTCGATCGAGGCCGACGTCCCGGCGGTCTGGGAGTGCCCGCGGTGCGGGCTCGAGGCCGAGAGCACGTCCGGGATCGAGCGCGAGGTCAAGGCCGAGAAGCCGCAGCGCACCCACTGGGACATGCTGCTGGAGCGGCGCTCGGAGAAGGAGCTCGAGGAGATCCTCACCGAGCGGCTCGAGCTGCTGCGCGGCGGGGAGATCGGGCCGGCGCACCTGCACCGCGCCAGCACCCGCAAGCGCAAGACCGCCCGCACCTGACGGCGTGGGGCCGACGCCTCAGTCGGTCCCGTCGTCGATGACCTCGCCCCGGACCACGGTCGGTCCGGGGCTTTGGTCTGTTCGGGGGGCTGTTCGGGGGTCTGTGTGCGGCCGGCCCCCGACGTGGCCGACAGCGAACCCGGTGGCCCTGCCGGCGGCGTACGACGTCAGCAGGCGACGGAACAGCGGGCGGGTCAGCGGCAGGATGAGCAGGATGCCGAGCGCGTCGGTCACGAAGCCCGGGCTGAGCATGAACGCCCCACCCAGCACGATGAGTACGCCGTCGGCGAGCTCGCGGGCGGGCATCCGCCCCTGGTCGATCGCCGCGCGCAGCGCCCGCCAGGCCCGCGCACCCTCGCGCTTGATCAGCCAGCCGCCGAAGATGCTGTCGAGCACCAGCAGCAGGATGGTCCACCAGACGCCGATCACCTGGCCGACCTGGATCAGGACGTAGAGCTCGAGCAGCGGGACGACGACGAACGCCACGACCAGCAGCAGGGCCCAGCGTCGGCCACGTCGACTCATGGGCCCAGTGTCCCAGCAGCCGCCAAGCGGCTGCTGGTCAGGAGCGGGTCGAGGCCGGCTCCCGGAGCTCCCGGCGACCGGTCAGCTGCTCCCAGCGCTCGCGCAGCCCCCACCGGGTGATCCGCTTGAGCGACTCCGCGGCCACCTGCCCGCTCATCTTGGAGTCGCCGCGCACCCTCTCGACGAACTCGATCGGCACCTCGCGCACCTGCAGGCCCGCCCGCAGCGTCCGGGTGACCAGGTCGGTCTGGAAGACGTAGCCGGTCGACTGCACCTCCTCGAGACGGATCGCCTCCAGCGTCGACCGGCGGAACAGCCGGAACCCGGCCGTCGCGTCGCGCACCGTGATCCCCAGGAGCACCCGGACGTAGAGGTTGCCGCCCCGCGAGAGCACCTCGCGCTGCCACGGCCAGTTCACCACCGATCCGCCGGGCACCCAGCGGGAGCCGATGACGAGGTCGGCGTCGGTCAGCGCGGCCAGCAGGCGTCCGAGCTGCTCGGGCTGGTGGGACCCGTCCGCGTCCATCTCCCCGACCACGTCGAAGCCCGCGTCCAGCGCCCACCCGAACCCCGCGAGGTACGCCGCGCCGAGGCCCTCCTTGCCGGCCCGGTGCAGCACGTGCACGTGCTCGTCGGAGGCCGCGAGGGCGTCGGCGACGGCACCGGTGCCGTCGGGAGAGTTGTCGTCGACCACGAGGACGTGGAGAGCGGGCTGGGAACGCCGGACCCGGTCGACGATCCAGGCGAGGTTGTCGGCCTCGTTGTAGGTGGGAACCACCATGACGACGCGACCGAGGTCGCCTCGGGGTGTGGTGGCGGTGCTGCCGTGCTCAGTCAACGCGAGCCTCACTTGTCGTACGGACGGACCCGGCATGTTCCCGCTTCCGACGATACGTAAGCCCGCCCAACACGAGTCCGACGATCGACAACGCGGTGAACAGCCGTCCCGGCCAGGCGCCCATCCGGATCACCGGGGTGACCTGCTCGACGAGTCCGACGCGTTCGACGAGGACGGCAGCGGTGCGCGGGTCGGCGGTGGCGATCACGGTGCCGTCGGGTGCGATCACCCCGCTGCGGCCGTTGGGCGAGGCGACGACGAGCCAGCGGCCGGACTCCATCGCGCGAAGCCGGGTGATCGCGAACTGCTGCTCGATCTGGTTGGTGTAGATGAAGCTGGCGTTGGACGTCTGGACGGTCAGCAGGTCGGCGCCGGCCCGCACCTGGTCACGGAGCGCGTCGTCGTAGGCGATGTCGAAGCAGATCGCGTCGGCGACCTCCAGGTCGCCCACGCGCAGCGGCTGGGTGCGGGTGCCGCTCTTCATGTCCCGGCTGATCAGCGCGAGCTGCCCGAACTGCGGGTCCCACACGTCCCGGAACGGGATGTACTCGCCGTACGCCACCGGGTGCTGCTTGGTGTAGCGGTCCCCCGGGCCGGTCGCCGGGTCCCACACGATGCCCTGGTTGAGCACGTGGTCCGGGCCGTCGTCGACGATGCCACCCACCACGACCGGCACCCCGATCGCAGTGACTGCCTGCTGGATGCCGGCGTTGA
The DNA here is from genome assembly GCA_963830735.1 of uncultured Actinomycetota bacterium. GTDB lineage: Bacteria > Actinomycetota > Actinomycetes > Propionibacteriales > Nocardioidaceae > Nocardioides. The sequence goes on along the minus strand of CAWHNG010000002.1, from coordinate 1,360,424 downwards.
CCCCGCCGTCGGCGAACGGGTCGACCGCTGTGGAGTTCTCCGGCCAGAGCACGAAGTCGGGCTGCGGCTCCCGCCCCGCAGCGACGTCGGCGGCGAGGTCGCGGGTGAGGTCGACGTGGTTGGCGGTGACCGCCCGGTGGTCCCACAGGATGTCGTTGGCCGGCCCGGGGAGGTTGCCTTGCACGGCCGCGACCACGGCCGAGCCCGACTCCTCGACCGGGTACGGGCGCACGGCCGGCACCAGCAGGACGGCGCCCAGCCCGACCAGGACACCCGTCGTGGCCAGGCGGGTGCGGCGGCGTACGTCTGCGGGGGGCCGGTCGGCCCGCGGCCACCAGGTCTCCGCGAGGGCCGCCAGCAGGAAGCCGACGAGGGCGAGGGCGAAGGACAACCCCGTCATGCCGAGGTACGGCGCCGCAGGCGCCAACGGGGTGTCGATCAGCGCGAAGGACACCCGCCCCCACGGCATCCCGCTGAACGGCCAGGTGGCGCGGATCCCCTCGACCATCGTCCACACCGCAGCCAGCCACACCGGCCACGCCGGCAACCGGCGGACCAGCGGCACGCACAGGCCGAGCACGCCGTAGAACAACGACTCTGCCGAGGCCAGCGCCAGCCACGCGTCGGGGCCGATCGACCGGCGCATCCACTCGATGTGGGTGAAGTAGAAGGCGACTCCGAACAGCAGGCCCACCAGCCCGGCGCGCCGTACCGGGAGTCCGTGGGTCGCGAGCGCGAACGCCGCGATCCCGAACGGCGCGAGGACCGGGAGGGCGACCGGCTCGAACGCGGCCGCGAGGGTCAACCCGCCGACGAGGGCGAGGACGAGACGGGCCGGCACCCGGCCGAGCCTAGACGGCCGGGTGGGCCGCGACTTGGGTGGTGCGGCGGGAGGGGTGCGCCGCCGCCCGGGCCGTCCGTCCGGGCCGTCCGGGCCGTCCGGGCGGGAGGGCCCTACGGTCGCAGAGCGTCTACGCCACGCACGGCGTCTCGGGTCGTTCGCCGCGGTGGTTTCGCGCCGCGCGCGTCTCCGACGATGCTCCCCGGGCCCTCCCGCCCGGCCGGCCGCGCCGGTGGTCACCTGTCTGACCGGTCAGGCAGGTGGGCGCGATGGCGGTCCCTGGTCGCCGAAGGCGACATGAGCGAAGCGAATGCGCGCCGCAGGCGCATGCGCGGAGCGCTCGCCCGGGGGGCCCGCCGGCCGAAGAGCGGCCGGCCACTTCTTCCGGCTGCGAGCGCGGAGCGCCGACAAAGCCTCAGGGCGACGGAAGGATCCCGATCGCCTTCGGTCCATCCCCACGCGCGACCGGCTGCCGGGGCGGCGATGTTGTCTAGGGGGACCGAGATCCTTCCGTGTCGCTCTCGAGGATCGAACCGACCTCCGCGAACCACCCGGGCAGCGTGTTGGCGCTACACACTCCCGATCTGTGGCCACTCGGACGTCGGTCCGAGGACCACGACCTGCACGAGCGAACGGAACGGTACTCTTGCTATCCGGGTCGGCCCCTGTCAACCGGCGGCTGACCTGCGCAGATGCGCGAAGTCGCAGGTCAGAGACGGGCACCCGGCAGCGGAAAAACTTGGAAAAACTCGTTCTTCACGCGGCGTGTCGCCGGCGACGCGCCGACAGGGTGTGCCGATCAGGGCACGACGACGGTGCCGGTCGCGGTCGTGGCGAGCAGCGGGGGCTCCAGCACCGAGGCGGCACCGGGCCGCTCGGCGGTCGCCGCGCCGCGGGCGACGACGTACAACCGGAACTCGATCCGGCGCGAGCGGTTGCCGGCGGCGACGAGCTCGGCGGTCGCCTCGACGACGTCGCCGGCGCGCACCGGGGCCTTGAACTGGACGTCGTCGTAGGACGCGAACAGCCCCTCGTCACCGTCGGTGCGGATGCACAGCTCGGTGGCGACGTCGCCGAACATCGCCAGGCCGTAGGCGCCGTCGACGAGGTCGCCCGCGTAGTGGGCGTGGGAGTAGGGCACGTAGCGCCGCTGGGTCACCTGGGTGCCGACCTGCGGGCGTCCGGGCTCGGTCACGATGCCTCCTTGCGCCGGCGGCGCTGCTCGGTGCGGTGGACGAGGTACGACGCGACCTCGCCGGGCGTCGTACCCCTGGCGAAGATGCGGTCGACCCCGAGGTCGGCCGCCATGCTCTCGTCGAAGCGCGGGCCGCCCGCGACCAGCACCGGCCGCCGCTCGGCCGGGAAGGCCTCGCCGAAGGCGGCCGACATCTCGCGGGTGTTGAGCAGGTGGGCGTCGCGCTGGGTGACCACCTGGGAGACCAGGACGGCGTCGGCACGCTCGGCGACCGCCCGGTCGACCAGGTGCGGCACCGAGACCTGCGCACCGAGGTTGACCACCTTGATCTCGCGGTAGTACTCGAGGCCCTTCTCCCCCGCGAACCCCTTGATGTTGAGGATCGCGTCGATCCCGACGGTGTGGGCGTCGGTGCCGATGCAGGCGCCGATCACCACCAGCCGGCGGCGCAGGGTCCGCTTGATGGCGGCGTTGGCCTCCTTCGGGGTCAGCAGCGGGTAGTCGCGCTCGACCACCTCCACCGTGTCCACGTCGACGAGGTGGTTGACCCGGCCGTAGACGACGAAGAACGTGAAGTCGGGCCCCATCGGCTTCGCGTGGACGACCATGGCGGGGTCCATGCCCATCTTGTTGGCCAGCTGCTGGGCGGCTCCCTCTGCGCGCTTGGAGTGAGCGACCGGCAGCGTGAAGCTGAGCTGGACCATGCCGTCGCCGGTGGTGTCGCCGTAGGGGCGGACGAGGTGGGTCACCGGTCCTCCTCGAGCAGCTCTGACGCCGGGTTGTAGTAGTCCTCGGCCTTGCGGGCGACGCCGTCCAGACCCTTGCCCCCGTCGGCGGGACGGCGCATCAGGCCGAACGTGCCGTCCGCGATCGCGTCGAGCAGGCCCTCGTCGGCGATCGTGTCGAGCAGGTCGATGGTCTCCCCCAGCACCTGCCGGGCCCGGGTGGCGATCAGGCCGTCCGCAGCCGGGTGGAAGTCCTCGTGCAGGCCGCCGGCCGCATCCAGGACGTAGCGGACGTTCTGCAGCGCGAGGTCGCGGTCGGAGAGCCACGGCGTGACGACGGCCTCGGTCATCATGCCGACCAGGAGGATGCCCTGCCCGGTCATCGCGCCGACCAGGTTGAAGAACCCGTCGAGGAGGTAGCCGCGGAACACGTCGCCGGTCATGTGCCGCGTCGGCGGCATCCACTTCAGCGGCGCGTTCGGGAACAGCTCTCGCGCGAGCAGTGCGTGGGCGAGCTCGAGCCGGAAGGACTCGGGCACGTCAGGGTCGATCTCGAAGGCGTGGCCGAGCCCGAGCTGCCAGTCCTCGAGCCCCGCCTCCTTGGCGAAGTACTCGTTGAGCAGCTGGCTGGTCGTCACCGTGTGCGCGGCCTCGACCGCGTCGGCGGTGGTGAGGTAGTTGTCCTCGCCGGTGTTGATGATGATCCCGGCGCGGGCGTGCACCTGGCGGCTGAAGCGCTGGTCGACGAACGTGCGGACCGGGTTGATGTCGCGGAAGAGGATCCCGTACATCGAGTCGTTGAGCATCATGTCGAGCCGCTCGAGACCGGCGAGCGCCGCGATCTCGGGCATGCAGAGACCGCTGGCGTAGTTGGTCAGCCGGACGTAGCGGCCGAGCTCCTTGCTCGACTCGTCGAGCGCGGCGCGCATCAGCCGGAAGTTCTCCTGCGTGGCGTAGGTGCCGGCGAACCCCTCCCGGGTCGCGCCCTCGGGCACGAAGTCGAGCAGGCTCTGGCCGGTGCTGCGGATCACCGCGATCACGTCGGCGCCCTCGCGGGCGGCCTGCTGCGCCTGCGGGATGTCCTCGTAGATGTCACCCGTGGCGACGATGAGGTAGATCCACGGCGTCCGCGGAGCGTCGCCGTACCTCTTGATGAGGCGGGTGCGCTCGACGCGGCGCCGGTCGACCGCACGAAGGCCTGCGCCCACCTGGCGGCGGCTGGCCGTGCGCGCGCGCTGCGCGTCGCGGCCCTCGGGGATCCGGAACCGCAGCGACCCGGCGGCGGCCTTCTGGGCGAGGGTGGGCAGGTCCTCGGCGGCGCCGCGGACGAGGGCGTCCCACACCGGGAGCGCGGCGCCGTGCTCGAGGCCGACGTCGCCGCGGACCGCGTCGAGGAGCCGGTTGACCCATGGCGTGCCCTCGGCGTCGGCGCCGGACAGCCCGGCGAGGCGCAGGGTCGCGCGTTCGACCGAGACCGTCGTGTGCTGCTGGGCGAGGCGGACGATCGGGCGGCCCGCCTTGCGGGCCAGCGAGCGGGCCTTCCGGACGGTGACCGGGTCGAGGTCGAGCTTGGAGGCTCTCCTCTTCGCGCTGGTGGCCATCAGAGGCGCTCCTCGAAGAGGGCCCGCAGCCCGGGGACGGCGCGGAGCAGGTCGAGGGCGTAGGCGGCATGGCCGGGGACGTAGCCGTTGCCGATCACCATCGTGACGTCGGCGGCGAGGCCCTCCGCGCCGAGCGCCGCGGCCGTGAAGCTGGTGGCCATCGAGAAGAAGACGACTGTGCCACCGTCGGCGGTGGCCAGGATCGCTCCCCCCTCGCACCCGGGTACGTCGACGCACACGACCGTCACGTCGGCCGGGCCGCCCGCGGCCGCGACGGCGTCGCGCAGCGCCAGCGGGTCGCGGGCGTCGGCGATCACGACCTCGTCGGCCAGCCCGGTCCGCTCGAGGCGGGCCGCCTCCGCCTCGTGGGGTACGACGCCGATGGTGCGCGCCGCGCCGGCGTCCCGCGCCGCGGCCAGGCTGAGCGAGCCCGACTTGCCGCCACCGCCGATGACCGCCACGACCGGGGCGTCGTACGGCGCAACGACCCGGCGGGTGAGCGCCGGGGCGCCGCAGACGTCCATCACGCTCAGGCTGAGCGGAGCCGGCAGGTCGTCGGGCAGCACCGCCGCGATGGAGCGGCCGAAGAGGATCGCGTGACCCTCGCACGGCGCCTGCTCGCTGCGACCGTCCCACCCGGCGAGCCCGTCGGTGATCACGAGCGGGGTGAGGCTGAGGCTGACCAGGGTCGCGATCCGCTGACCGACCTCCAGCCCGAGCGGTGAGGTGGGGCCGACCTCCTCGACGACGCCGATCAGCATGCCCCCGGACCCGGTGACCGGGTTCTGCATCTTGCCGCGTGCGGCCACGATGTCGAGGACGGCCTGCCGCACGGCCCCGCCGTCGACCTTCCCGTCGTCGTCGGTGTGTGCCCCCTCCAGCTGGCGGAACGACGCCGCGTCGAGGTTGAGCCGCTCCACCCGGACCCGCACCTCGTCGGGAGCCAGGGTCGGGTCGGCGTCGAGTCGCCGGGCTGCCTGGGGCAGCACCCGGACCTCGTCCCGGACCCGGTGGAGGCCGGTCGGATCGGTGAGCATCGACTCTCTCCTGCTAGTTGTGCCGGAAATCTTGCGGTGGGGCGATGTTGCCACGGGATTATCTTCACGTATTCTGTCATCACAGTGCGCCGAGCCACAACCGACACACGCAGGAGCCACGATGAGCATCGAGACCTCGATCGCCGCCCACCTGGCGCCCGACGGGGGCCAGCCCTACCTCTACCGCCGCACGGAGCTGGTCGAGCCCGACTGGCGCCGGTTCCCGGGCTGGCGCGACGTCACCGCCGAGGACTGGGGCTCGGTTCAGTGGCAGCGTGCGCACTGCGTGAAGAACATCGCCCAGCTGCGCGGCCTGCTCGGCGACCTGGTCGACGAGCGCTTCTACGCCGATCTCGAGCGCGACCAGGCCGAGCGGGCGACGATGTCGATGCTCGTGCCGCCGCAGATGCTCAACACGATGGTCCCCCACATCGAGCCGGCCGGGCCCGGATCGCTCACCGATGCGTTCTACGACGACCCGGTCCGCCGCTACATGCTCCCGGTGTTCAGCGACCGGCGCACCGACTGGCCCTCCCACCCGCACGCGACCCGCGACTCGCTGCACGAGCACGACATGTGGGTCGCCGAGGGACTCACCCACCGCTACCCCACCAAGGTCCTCGCGGAGCTGCTCCCGACCTGCCCGCAGTACTGCGGCCACTGCACCCGGATGGATCTGGTCGGCAACTCCACGCCGACCATCGAGAAGCTGAAGTTCGTCGGCAAGCCGAACGACCGGCTCGGGGACATGCTCGACTACCTGCGGCGGACTCCCTCGGTGCGCGACGTGGTGGTCTCCGGCGGAGACGTCGCCAACATGCCCTGGCCGCGGCTCGAGGCGTTCCTCGACGCGCTGCTGGAGATCGACAACATCCGCGACGTCAGGCTCGCCACCAAGGCGCTCGTCGGCCTCCCCCAGCACTGGTCGCAGCCGGCAGTGGTGGAGGGCATGAGCCGCGTGGCCACGACCGCGCGCAGGCGCGGCGTCTCGCTGGCGATCCACACGCACGCCAACCACGCGAACTCGATCACCCCGGCGGTGGCCGCCGCCACGGCAGCCATGCTGGAGGCAGGCGTCCGCGACGTCCGCAACCAGGGCGTGCTGCTCAACGGCGTCAACGCCGACCCGCACGTGCTGCTCGACCTCTGCTTCGCGCTGCTCGACGGTGCGCGGATCATGCCCTACTACTTCTACATGTGCGACCTGATCCCCTACTCCGAGCACTGGCGGGTCTCGGTGGGTCAGGCGCAGCACCTGCAGCACCAGATCATGGGCTACCTGCCCGGGTTCGCGACGCCGCGCATCGTGTGCGACGTGCCGTTCGTGGGCAAGCGCTGGGTGCACCAGCTGGCGTCGTACGACACCGAGCGCGGCATCTCGCACTGGACGAAGAACTACCGCACGTCGATCGAGGCCGCCGACCCCGAGGCGCTCACCCGGACCTACGAGTACTACGACCCGATCCACACGCTGCCGGCCGAGGGCCAGGCGTGGTGGGCGGGGCACGCCGACCTCGACGAGTCCGCGCTGCGAGCGGCCGAGGTCGCTGAGGCCTCACGCCGTACGGCGGCACTCCAGGCGCACTAGCCGGTGACGGGCCGGTTCTCGTAGTACGTCGACAGCACGATCGTGGTGCGGGTCGACACGTTGGCCACTGTGCGCACCCGCGCCAACAGGTCCTCGAGCTCGCCGGGGCTGTGGGTCCGCACCTTCAGGACGTAGGACTCCTCCCCTGCGACGGACCAGCACGACTCGATCTCCGGCATGGGCTCGAGGCGGTCGGGGCAGTCGTCGGGCTGGGAGGGATCGATGGGCCGGATCGCGATGAACGCGGTCAGCGGCAGACCGATCTCGGAGTGGTTGACCGTCGCGCCGTACCCGAGGATCAGGCCGCGCTGCTCGAGGCGCTTCACCCGCTGGTGGACCGCGGAGGTCGACAGGCCGGTGGCCTTGCCGAGGTCGGTGTAGGACATCCGACCGTCCTTGGCGAGCAGCTCGAGGATCTGGCGGTCGGTGCTCTCGACACTGCCGTGACTGCTCTGGCTCACGCTCGTCACACTAGGGCATCCGGGACCCGCTGTGGCCGGCGTTCCGCCTACGATGCGGGACGTGACCACAACGGACGGCCGCCTCATGCTCCTGGACACCGCCAGCATGTATTTTCGCGCGTACTTCGGTGCGCCGGAGATCCTCGCGCCGGACGGCACGAACGTGAATGCCGTCCGGGGGCTGCTCGACTACATCTCCCGCCTGGTGGAGCAGTACCAGCCGACCCACCTCGCCTGCTGCTGGGACGAGGACTGGCGTCCGGCCTGGCGGGTCGAGCTGCTGCCGACGTACAAGGCGCACCGCGTGGTGACCGAGGTCGCGATCGGTCCGGACGTCGAGGAGGTGCCGGACCCGCTCGAGGTGCAGGTCCCGGTCATCCGGGAAGTGCTGGCGGCGTTCGGCATCGCCGTGGTGGGTGCGCCGGGCTACGAGGCCGACGACGTGATCGGAACCCTCGCCACCGGAGCCGGGCGGCCGGTCGACGTCGTCACCGGCGACCGCGACCTCTTCCAGCTCGTCGACGACGCGGCCGGCGTACGCGTCCTCTACATCGGCCGCGGCGTCGGCCGGCACGAGCGGGTCGACGAGCCCTGGGTCCTGGAGAAGTACGGCGTCGCCGCCCGCCAGTACGCCGACTTCGCCACCCTGCGGGGCGACCCGTCCGACGGCCTCCCGGGCGTCAAGGGAGTCGGGGAGAAGACCGCCGCGACCCTGCTCCAGCGCTTCGGCGACATCGACGGCATCGTGGCCGCGGCCGCCGACCCGGGCAGCGACCTCGCCCCCGGCCCGCGGCTCAAGATCAAGGACGCCGCCGACTACCTCCGCGTCGCGCCCGAGGTAGTCGCCGTGGCCCGGGAGCTCGACCTGCCGCGCGGCGACGCGCTCGCGCTCCCGGCCACGCCCGTCGATCCGGACGCCCTGGCCGTGCTGGCCGAGAGGTGGTCGCTCTCCTCCCCCGTAGAGCGGCTCACGAAGGTCCTCGCCGGCTAAGCCCGGTGGCCACGGGAGCGAAGCGCAGCTCAGTTCCCGATGCCGTGGTGCAACCGGACGAACTCGAGGTGTTGCTCGTACTGGTCGAGCACGTCGTCGATCAGCTGGGCATGGCTGTAGTCCATGACGTCGTACCCCTGTCCGTCGTCGTGGAGGAACACCTCGAGGCGAGAGTAGTAGTCGTCGCCCTCGATCGAGAGCCGGCCGTAGACCGGCGTGCGCAGTCGTTCGTGCGAGATCCGGTAGCGGAATGGGGTCACGCCCTCGCTGATGGGGACCTCGAGAACGAGTGCCTCCCCGGTCAGGCCGTCACTCGGGGGCGCGTTGCCCGGGGGTACAGAGTCCGGGTCCGTCATTCGCAGCGTTGCCTCGGCGCCGTGTTGTCTCAGTTCCTCGGCGATCTCGGTCAGCGCGGAGCGGGCCGTGCCGCGGAGGTACTCGCTGGCGTCGTCTCGATCCGGGAAGTGCATCACCCTGCGCACTCGGGACTTCCAGGGAAGCGGCCGGTCGCGCTCCGGGTAGCCACCGCGACGAGACAGCAGGCCGGGCACGAATCCAGCCCGGCTCTCGTCGCGCATGGCCTCGACGCGCAGCGCCTTGGCGAGCCCGATCATGACGAGCACGAGCACGATGGCGAACGGGAGCCCCATGATCACCGTGGCGTACTGAAGGGCGAGGATGCCTCCGACGCTCAGCATCGCGACGGTCAGCCCCCCGGTGAGCAGAGCCCAGAAGACGCGCAGGTTGGGGGCGCCGTCCTGCTGGACATGCTTGAGCTTGGAGGACAGGTTCGACATCACGAGCGCGCCCGAGTCGGCCGAGGTGATGTTGAAGAGCAGGCCGGCCGCCGTGGCCAGGAAGGCGACGAGGAAGAAGGCCGGGTGCTCCTGCAGCAAGGCATAGAAGCCGTTCTCCGGGCTGGAGCTGGCGAGCTCACCGAACTCGATGTTGCCTTGACGCACCTGGTCGATCGCCGCGTTGCCGAAGATGGTCACCCACATCACCGTGTAGGTGAAGGGAAGGATCAAGGTTCCGCCCACGAACTCCCGGATGGTGCGGCCGCGGGAGATCCGGGCGAGAAACAGGCCGATGAATGCCGACCAGGCCACCCACCATGCCCAGAAGAAGAGCGTCCAGCTGGACAGCCAGTCACCGTTGTCCTGGAACGCGAAGGTCTGCATCGTCATCTCGGGGAACAACCGGGCGAAGTCCCCGACGTTCAACACGATGGCGTTGAGCAGGAACGACGTACGCCCGGTGACCAGGATGTAGAAGGCCAGCCCGATGGTGACGTACAGGTTCAGCATGCTGAGCACCTTGATGCCCCGGTCGACGCCGGTGTAGGAGGAGACGACGGCGGTGCAGATGCACAGGCCCACCAGTGTGATCTGTGCGCCAAGACCCAGGGGAATGCCGAACAGCAGGTTGAGCCCGACGTTGAGGCCGACCGCCCCGATGCCCAGTGAGGTGGCGACACCGATGATGGTGCCCACGACGGCGGCGATGTCGACCAGCGTCCCGCCGTGACCGTAGATCCGCTTCCCGAAGATCGGGTAGAGGGACGATCTGATGGCGAGGGGCAGGTTCAGCCGGTAGGCGAAGTACCCCAGCGCCATCCCCATCAGGGCGTACATCGCCCAACCGGTGATGCCGTAGTGGAACATCGTCCACACGGTCGCCTCGCGCGCTGCCTGGACGCTCTCAGGGTCCGCGGACGGGGGCGCCAGGAATTGGACGACGGGTTCGTTCACGGCGAAGAACATCAGGTCGGTTCCGATGCCCGCCGCGAACAGCATGGCGGCCCACTCGGTAGTGGTGAACTCCGGCCTCGAGTGCTCGGGACCCAGACGGATCTTGCCGTAGCGGGAGACCGCGAGGTAGAGAACGAAGACCAGCACGACCGTGCCGAGGGCGATGTAGAACCATCCGAACCACCGGGTCGTCCAACCGACGGCCGCCGCGAAGGCGCTCTCGGCTCCCGACGGACTGATCAGGCAGAAGGCCGTGACGGCGGCGATCACCGCGGCGGCACCGATGAGGACGGGTCGGTTGATCGTCGGCCCCGGGACATCCGGCTCCCCTGGAGGAGTTTCCACCCTGCGGATCTTGGCCTCGCTCATCGCACACTCCTCGGGGATTCGGCCGCCCCGGTCCGGGTCCCCTCGGCCAACACGACAATTCTTGTCCGCGACGGTAAGGCGAAATGTCCGGGCGGGCAACCGTTCGGGCCAAGGCCTGGCTACTTGTGCGCGCTTCCCGGCAGCGGCCGACGTAACACGGATTTCATTCCATTTGGTAATAGTTCGAAATCCGCCCTCCCTAACTTCATCGGTTACCAGGGACACATCGCCGTGTCCCGCAGCCTCGACGTGGCCGGGCGATTCCTCCCGGGGCCTGCCGCGACCGATGACCGAGAGGGTTGTCCTGACGTGTTGAACCCACGATCCCGCGCAGTGGCCGCAGCAGCCGCCGCGCTTGCCACCGCCTTCGCAATGAGCGCCTGTGGCGGCGCCAAGACCGGAGAGAAGGGCGCGGTCGAGAGCTGCGTCGACACCTCCGGTGACACCGTCAAGCTGGGCTTTCTCAACTCCCTGTCCGGCGCTATGTCCATCAGCGAGACGACCGTCTCCAAGTCCCTCGAGCTCGCGGCCGCGGAGATCAACGCCGACGGCGGGATCCTGGGCCGGAACATCGAGATCGTCCAGGAGGACGGTGCGTCCGAGCCGACCGTCTTCGCCGAGAAGGCGACCAAGCTCATCCAGCAGGACTGCGTCGCCGCGGTCTTCGGTGGCTGGACCTCCTCGTCGCGGGTCGCGATGCGTCCGGTCTTCGAGAGCCTGAACTCGATCCTGTTCTACCCGGTGCAGTACGAAGGGCTCGAGGCGGACCGCAACATCTTCTACACCGGCGCGACGACGAACCAGCAGATCATCCCCGCGCTCGACTTCCTCCGCGAGGAGAGGAAGATCGACTCGATCTTCCTCGCGGGTTCCGACTACGTCTTCCCCCGGACGGCGAACAAGATCATCAAGCAGTACGCAGCCGAGTACGGCATCGAGGTCGTCGGTGAGGAGTACCAGCCGCTCGACCAGGGCGCGTGGGGCACCGCGGTCGACAAGATCGTCAAGACCAAGCCCGACGTCATCTTCAACACGATCAACGGCGACTCCAACGTCGCGTTCCTCCAGGCGTACGACGAGAAGGGCCTCGACGCCTCGTCGGTCCCGATCGTCTCGGTGTCGATCGCGGAGGAGGAGGCGGCCGCCATCCCGGTCGACCTCACGGGTCAGATGACGTCCTGGAACTACTACCAGACCGTCGACAGCCCGGAGAACAAGACATTCGTCGAGGCGTTCAAGGCCGAGTACGGCGAGGACGCCGTGACGTCCGACCCCATGGAGGCGGCCTACACGTCGCTGTACCTCTACAAGGCGATGGTCGAGGAGGCCGACACCTTCGACGTGGACGAGGTCATCGACGCCGCGGGCGGAGTGTCGTTCGACGCGCCGGAGGGAACGGTCACGATCAACGGCGACAACCACCACATCGCCAAGACCGCCCTGATCGGCGAGATCCAGGAGAACAAGCTCATCGACACCATCTGGTCCTCGGGTGAGCCGATCGAGCCCGACCCCTTCCTCGAGGGCTACGACTGGTGGAACCCCGAGGGCGAGTGACCGCGCTGCTCTGACACGAGCGAGCGGTTCCCCGGAGGTGCCGGCCGTTGGTGGCCGCGCCTCCGGGGACCCCGTCGCCCTTCGAAGGGAACTCCATGGACATCGTCATCTCCCAGGTCTTCACCGGTGCGTCGTACGGCGCAGCGCTGCTTCTCATCGCCCTCGGGCTCGCCCTCACGTTCGGGCAGATGGGCGTGATCAACATGGCGCACGGCGAGTTCCTGATGGCCGGGGCGTACACGGCGTACCTGACCCAGCAGGTCGTCACCGATGCCGACGTCTCGCTCCTGCTCGCGATCCCCGTCGCGTTCGTGGTGGCCGGCCTGCTCGGGCTGCTGCTCGAGGTCCTGGTGATCCAGTGGATGTACCACCGCCCGCTGGACACGCTCCTGGTGACCTTCGGAGTCAGCCTCGTCCTCCAGCAGGCGGCGAAGGACCTGTTCGGAGCCCAGGCCGTCGCGGTCGAGGCGCCGGGTTGGCTCCACGGGCAGATCGAGATCCTCGGCTACCGCTACCCGCTCAGCCAGCTGTTCATCCTCGTGCTCACGCTCGCCTGCCTGGCCGGAGTCGCCGCGCTCCTGAGGTTCAGCGCGTTCGGCCGGGAGATCCGCGCCACCGTGCAGAGCCGCGACCTGGCCGAGACCCTGGGCGTCTCCACCCGAAGGGTGGACCGGATGACGTTCTTCCTCGGCTCCGGCCTCGCCGGCATCGCCGGGGTCGCCGTCACCCGGATCACGGCCGTGGAGTCGACGATGGGCTCGGAGTACATCATCTGGGCGTTCCTCGTCGTCGTGGCCGGAGGGATCGGGCAGATCAAGGGGGCCGTCATCGCCGCCTTCGGTCTCGGCATCCTGCGCGCGTTCCTGACCTACTACACCGACGGGAGCATGGCGGTGGTCCTGACCTTCCTCCTGGTGGTCGTCTTCCTGCAGATGCGGCCGCAGGGCCTGTTCGCGGTCCGGACCAGGAGCCTGGTGTGAGCGGCCTGAAGCTGTCGGACCGGAACCGAGGCGTCCTCACCGGCCTGCTGCCGCTGGCCGGCATCGCGATCCTCGCGCTGTTCCTGCTGGTGGTCGCCCCCGCGGTGCTGACGCAGTTCCGGCTCAACAACCTGGGCAAGTACTGCTGCTACGCGATCGCTGCCGTGGGCATCGGCATCGCCTGGGGACGCGGCGGAATGCTGGTCCTCGGACAGGGCCTGTTCTTCGGCATCGGCGCCTACGCGATGGGCATGCACCTCAAGCTGGAGGCGGCCGGCCCCGAGGGCGTTCCGGACTTCATGCTCAACTTCGGATCGGGAACGCTGCCGGTCTGGTGGGAGCCGTTCCGGAGCGGTGCCATCACGATCGCCCTCATCGTCATCGTTCCGGCGATCATCGCCGCGGTGCTCGGGCTCGCCGTCTTCAAGCGGCGGATCAAGGGGGCATACTTCGCGATCCTGTCGCAGGCGCTGACCGTCGCCTTCGCCGCGCTGCTGGTCTCCCAGATCAAGTACACGGGAGGACAGACCGGCCTGAACTCCCTCTACTCGTTCTTCGGGTACAACCTCTACGACCCGATCAACAAGCGGATGATCTATCTCATCGCCGCGTCGCTGCTCGTCGTGATGCTGCTGGTGACCTTCCAGCTGTACCGCAGCAGGTTCGGCGAGCTGCTGCTCGCGACCCGCGACGCCGAGGAGCGGGTGCGCTTCCTGGGGCATGACCCCGCCAACATCAAGGTCGTCGCGTTCGTGGTGGCCGCGGTCATGGCGAGCATCGGCGGGGCGATGTTCGTCCCGCTCGCCGGCCTCATTAACCCACGGGAGGTCAACGCCCTGGCATCGATCATGCTGATCGCCGGGGTCGCGCTGGGAGGCCGGTCGTCACTGCTCGGCCCGGCGATCGGCGCGCTCGCCGTCGGCTTCGGGCGCACCTACCTCTCGGAGTCGTTCCCCGACCAGTGGACCTACTTCCTGGGTGCCCTCTTCATCGTGGTCGTCCTTCTGATGCCGGCCGGGCTGGCGTCGCTGCTGCCGAAGCGGTGGGGAGCCCTGACCCGACGAAAGGTGCCACGACGACGGGAGGTCGCAGCATGAAGGTCCACCACACCACCGCGGACGGGGTCGGCCTGGACTACCTCGAGATCCGGGACCTCACCGTCGACTTCGACGGCTTCAAGGCGGTCGACGGCGTCGACCTGACGCTGCTCCAGGGCCAGGTCCACTTCCTCATCGGCCCGAACGGCGCCGGCAAGACCACCCTGGTCGACGCCGTCACCGGCCTCGTCTCCGCGAGCGGCCTCGCGCGGTACCGCGACCAGGACCTGCTCGGGATGCGGTCGCACCGGATCGTGCGCGCCGGGGTCGGGCGCACCTTCCAGACAGCGACCGTCTTCGACGAGCTCACGGTCCTCCAGAACCTCGACATCGCCGGCGGGGTCCATCGGCCGGCGTGGGCGATGCTCCGCGCGCGGCGAGGTACGCCGCCGTACGTCGCCGACGCCATCGAGACCATCGGCCTGACCGATCTGAAGGACCGGCCGGCCGGCGTTCTCGCCCACGGGCAGAAGCAATGGCTCGAGATCGGGATGCTGCTCGTGCAGGACGCCCGGGTCATGCTGCTCGACGAGCCCGTCGCCGGGATGAGCGCGGAGGAGCGTGAGGAGACCGGGGACCTCCTGAAGCGGATCGGGCGCGAACGCACGATCGTGGTGATCGAGCACGACATGGAATTCGTCCGCAACTTCGCCGACGTCGTCACGGTCATGCACGCAGGCAAGGTGCTGACCGAGGGCACCGTCGCCGAGATCCAGGCCGACCCGAAGGTGCAGGAGGTCTACCTGGGGCGGACCGCGGAGGGGACGCAGCATGCTTGAGCTCAGAGAAGTCACGGCCGGCTACGGGCGGACGATGGTGCTCGGCGACGTCGACCTCCAGGTCCCGACCGGAGGCGCGGTCGCCGTCATGGGCCACAACGGTGCCGGCAAGACGACCCTGCTGAGAGTCGCGGTCGGGCTGCTCCCCGTGCGGTCCGGCGCGGTCCTCCTCGACGGGGAGGACGTGACCGGGCTGCGGCCGAGCGCACGGGTCAGGCGGGGCCTCGGGTACGTCCCGCAGGGGCAGCAGTCGTTCCCGCAGATGACCACCCTGGAGAACCTCCGGCTGATCACGACCGACAAGTCGGCGATCGACGGCGTGCTGGACACGTTCCCTGCGCTCCGTGGGCTCCTCGCCCGGCGCGCCGGCCTGCTGTCGGGTGGCCAACGGCAGCAGCTGGCCATCGCCCGCACGCTGCTCACCCGGCCGCGGATGCTGATCCTCGACGAGCCGACCGAGGGCATCCAACCGAACGTCGTCGAGGAGATCGAGAGCGTGATCGCCGGGCTCACCGACCGGGGAGACCTGTCCGTGCTCCTCGTCGAGCAGCACGTCGGCTTCGCGCTCCGGATCACCGACAGCTACTACGTGCTCGAGTCGGGGCGCGTGACGTCCAGCGGGGACGGCGGCGCCGGCGCGGTCGACGCAGTCCGAGCGGCGATGGCGGTGTGACGTGCACCTGACGCCCTCCGACACGGAGAAGCTGCTGCTGGCCGTCGCCGGCATGGTCGCGCGGGACCGCCGGGAGCGCGGGATCCTGCTCAACTACCCGGAGACGGTCGCGCTGCTGTCCTGCTGGGTGATCGAGGAAGCGCGGGCCGGCGCGATGGTCACCGACCTGATGGAGCGCGGCAGGGAGGTCCTGACCCGCTCCGAGGTGATGTCCGGTGTTCCCGAGATGGTCACCGACGTCCAGGTGGAGGCCACGTTCCCCGACGGCCGCAAGCTCGTCACCCTTCACCACCCGATCGCCTGAGGAGCACAGACGTGGACCACCCGATTGACGGGCCCGGCGCGATCCGGGTCGCGGACGGCGTCATCGCCCTCAACAGCGACCGCACGGCGGCCGAGCGCCGTACCTTCGTCGTCACGAACACCGGCGACCGGCCGGTGCAGATCGGCTCGCACATCCACCTCGCCGAGGTGAACGCGGCGCTGGATCTCGACCGGGCAGCCGCCGCGGGGTTCCGGCTCGACATCCCCTCGGGCACCTCGCGCCGGTTCGAGCCGGGCGCCTCGCAAAGGGTCGACGCCGTCGCGGTGCGCGGGCGGCGCAGCATCCCGGGGATCCAGATCAAGCCGACGGAAGGGTGAGCGCCAGTGGTCGAGATCTCCCGGGCGGCGTACGCCGCTCTCTACGGCCCGACCGTCGGCGACCAGGTCAGGCTCGGCGACACCGACCTGTGGATCGAGGTCGAGCAGGACCTCACCGTCGGCGGTGAGGAGGCGGTCTTCGGCGGCGG
Organism: uncultured Actinomycetota bacterium; assembly: GCA_963830735.1. Lineage (GTDB taxonomy): Bacteria > Actinomycetota > Actinomycetes > Propionibacteriales > Nocardioidaceae > Nocardioides. The sequence goes on along the minus strand of CAWHNG010000002.1, from coordinate 1,343,988 downwards.
CAAGTCGATCCGCGAGTCGATGGCGCAGTCGACCCGCTCGTCCGACGAGGGTGCACCGGACACGGTCGTCACGAACGCCGTCGTGCTCGACCATTCCGGGGTCGTCCGCGCCGACGTGGGCATCCGCGGCGGTCGGATCGTCGCCCTCGGCCGCGCGGGCAACCCCGACATCGCGGACGGCGTACACCCGGACCTCGTCATCGGGCCGGGCACCGACGTCATCGCCGGGGAGGGGAAGATCCTCACCGCCGGTGCCGTCGACGTCCACGTCCACCTGCTGTCCCGTTCCCAGCTGGTCGAGGCGCTCGCCACAGGCATCACCACCGTCGGTGGCGGCGGCACGGGACCCTCGGAGGGCTCGAAGGCGACCACGGTGACGCCGGGACGATGGCACCTCGGCACCGTCCATCGCGCCCTCGACACGGTGCCGCTCAACGTGCTCCTGTTCGGCAAGGGGAACACGGTCAGCGCGGCGGGGCTGGCTGAGCAGGCACTGGCGGGTGCGGCGGCGTACAAGGTGCACGAGGACTGGGGCTCGACGCCGGCAGCCATCGACGCCGCGCTGCGCGCAGCCGACGAGTACGGCGTCCAGGTGGCGCTGCACTCCGACAGCCTCAACGAGGCGGGATTCGTCGAGTCCACGATCGGGGCGATCGACGGGCGCAGCATCCACGCGTTCCACGCCGAGGGCGCGGGCGGTGGGCACGCCCCCGACATCCTGTCGGTCGCCGGCCTGCCCCATGTCATCCCCGGATCGACCAACCCGACCCTTCCGCACACGGTGAACACCGTCGCCGAGCACCTCGACATGCTGATGGTCTGCCACCACCTCAACCCGAGCGTCCCCGAGGACCTGGCATTCGCAGAGTCCCGGATCCGGGCCACCACGATCGCTGCCGAGGACCTGCTCCACGACATCGGTGCGCTGTCGATAACGTCGTCCGACGCCCAGGCCATGGGGCGGATCGGCGAGGTGATCTGCCGGACGTGGCAGGTCGCCCACGTGATGAAGCATCGGTTCGGGCGCCACGGTGACCTCGCGGTCGGGCCGGCCGACAACGCGCGCGCACGTCGCTACGTCGCCAAGTACACGATCAACCCCGCCATCGCGCACGGCATCGACCACGAGGTGGGGTCGGTGGAGGTCGGCAAGATGGCCGACCTCGTGCTCTGGGACCCGCGGTTCTTCGGGATCCGGCCCCAGGTCGTGCTCAAGGGAGGCGCCCTGGTGTGGGGGGCGCTCGGCGACCCGAACGCCTCCATCCCGACCCCGCAGCCGGTGCTGATGCGGCCCACGCTCGTCGACGACGGCAGCACCCACGCCATCACCTTCGTCGCTCCGGCGGCACTGGAGGACGGCCTCGCGGACCGGCTCGGCCTCCGGCGACGCCTCGCGGCCGTGCGCCCGACCCGCGAGGTCACCAAGGCCTCGATGGTCAACAACGACGCGCTGCCGGCGATCGTCATCGACCCGGAGACGTTCGCGATCGACGTGGACGGGGAGCGGGTAGTGCCCGCACCCGCATCCGAACTCCCCCTCGCCCAGCTCTACTCGATGTTCTGATCGCGGATGCACAGCGACCTCGTCCTCATGCTGTTGGCCGACGCACGGCTGCCGGTTGCGGGCCACACCCAGTCGGCCACCCTGGAGCCGGCGCTCGCGGACGGTCTGGCCCCCGGCGACGTACCGGCCTATGTCCGGACCCGGCTGGCGACCGTGACCCGGGTCGAGGCAGGCACAGCGGTCGTCGCGCGCCACCTGCTCAGCTCCGGCGGCGGCCCCGCAGACCTGCTCGACGTCGAGGCCGCCTGGGCGGCGCGGACCCCGAGCGCCGCACTGCGGGCCTCGTCCCGCGGACAGGCCCGGGCACTCCTTCGGCTGGCCCGGCGGCTGTGGCCGGACGCGGCCGGCATCTCTGCTGTCGCCTCGCTGCCGGCCGCCTCCCGGGCCACCACCCTCGGTGCGGTGGCGGCGCACCTCGGCCTCGGGCCCGCCGGGCTCGGGCGGCTCGTCGGGTACGACGACGTCCAGACCGTCTGCTCCGCGGCGCTCAAGCTCGCACCGCTCGACCCGGCCGCCGTCGCCGGATGGGTGCTCGCCGCGCTGCCGGACGTGACTGCTCTCGCCGCCACGGTGGCGGACCTGACCGATCCCGCCGACATCCCTGCCGTCGGGAACCCGCAGATCGAGGCGTGGGCGCAGGCCCACGCGCTGACATCGAGGAGGCTCTTCCGTGCTTGACCACTCCCCCGGGCATCTCCCGGACCACGGTGCCCGGAGGCGGGCGCTGCGCCTCGGCGTGTGCGGCCCGGTCGGAACCGGCAAGAGCTCGCTGATCACGCTCCTGTGCCGGGAGCTCGCCGGGCGACTCGGGCTCGCGGTCGTCACCAACGACATCTACACCGACGAGGACGCCCGGTTCCTCCGCTCGGCGGGCGTCCTCGCCGAGGACCGGATCCGGGCCGTCGAGACCGGCGCCTGCCCGCACACCGCGATCCGCGACGACATCACGGCCAACCTCTTGATGGTCGAGGACCTCGAGGACAGCTACCCCGACCTCGACCTGGTGTTGCTGGAGTCCGGTGGGGACAACCTGACCGCCACGTTCTCCCCCGCCCTGGTGGATGCGCAGATCTTCGTGCTCGACGTCGCCGGTGGCGGCGATGTCGCCCGCAAGGGCGGCCCCGGGATCGAGCGGGCGGACCTGCTCGTGGTGAACAAGACCGATCTCGCACCTCACGTCGGGGTCGACGTGGCTCGGATGCTCGAGGACGCGCGAGGGGCGCGCGGCGACGGTCCGGTCGTCGGGCTGTCCCGTTCGGACCCGGCGAGCATCGTCGCGTTGCTGACCTGGGTGGACGGGGTCCTCGCGGCGCACCGCGCCGGCGTCCTCGTGCCCTCCGACCCCGGGCCGATGGCCCGGCACAGCCACCCGCACGAACCTGTCCACGGTCATGCTCACGAGCACTGAGACGCTCGCCCGCACCAGGATCCGGGTCTCGCCCGGAGCCGAGGGCGGTCGCTGCCGCGTCCGGACCGCCGTCACTGCCTCCGACTCGACCGCGTCCTGCGTGCGCCCGGTGCTCGTCCACCACGACCGGGTGGGCGCGCGGATCTCTCTGGTGCCGGAGGGCGCGCTCCTCCTCTCGGGCGACGCCGTCGAGATCGACGTGACCGTCGAGGCCGGCGCCCGGCTCGACCTCGTCGAGCCGGGCGGCACGGTGGCGTTCGCGATGCGCGGCGGGCGGGCGCGGTGGGACGTGCGCCTGCAGGTCGCGGCCGGGGCCGCGCTGACCTGGGCCGGTGAGCCGTTCGTCGTCTCCGCCGGCGCCGACGTGACCCGCTCGACGCGTGTGCGGGTGGAGGACGGCGGCCGCCTGGCGCTGCGGGAGGTCCTGGTGCTCGGCCGCTACGGCGAGGCCCCGGGCTCGGTCCACCAGCGGACCGAGGTCGTCGACGGCGACGGGCGACCGCTCCTGGTCGAGGATCTCCCCCTCGACGACGTCTCGGCACCGGCCCTGCTGGGTGGCCGGCGCGTCATGGCGACCGTGCTGTCCCTGGGCGGTGCTCCGGATCTCGAACCGGGCGACGAGACCCGCTACGACCTCGAGTGCGGAGGCCGGCTGTGGCGCCGGCTCGGCGGTCAGACCCACGAGGCGTGCCTGGACACGGCGTGGCAGCGCGCACGGGCATGCGCGCGATGAGCGGCGGGTCAGTGCGCGCGGGCGATCTGGTCGGCGACGCGGAACTCCAGGCCGTCGGCAGCGGCGACGTACACGTCCTGGTCGAGCAGGTTGCCGTCCAGTCGCATCAGGCCGCGAGGACTGGAGTAGAAGTGACCGGAGGGCAGCGAGCGGACGGCGTCGACGTCGACCGAGCCGCACACCCCTCCGACGCGGGCCAGGAACAACAGGGCCTCGTAGCAGGACTCGCCCACCGCGTTGAGCGTCGGCGCCCATCGGCCCCAGCGGGCGTAGTAGGCGTCGGCCAGCTCGGTGCTCTCGGCGGTGCCGAGGGCGTCGAAGTACGCCGCGGCGGCGTACAGCCCGTGGTTGGCGGAGGCGCCGGCCGCGAGCAGCGTGTTCTCCTCGACCGCCGGACTCAGCCGGGCGAGCGCATCGCTGAGACCGGCGCGCGCGAACTGGCGGTTGAAGTGGGCCGCGTCCTGGCCCATCAGCAGCATGACGACGCCGTCGATCGGCTGCCGGGACAACTCGCTGAGCACGTGGCTGAAGTTCGTCGTACCCAGCGGCAGGTAGGTCTCGCTGACGATCTGCGACGGTGTGTCCTCGAGGGCGAGACGCGCGGTCGCGCCCGTCACCCGAGGGAACACGTAGTCGTTGCCGACGATCGCCCAGCGCCCGATCCCGAGCTCCTCGCGCATCCAGTGAGCCGCCGGGAGCAGCTGGTTGATCGGACGCTCGCCGATCATGAAGACGCCGGGAGTCTCGTCACCGCCCTCGTGCATCGCGGAGAACGCGTAGACGACGCGGCCGCCTATCCGGCGGGTGATCGCCTGTCGGACCGCGGAGATGTGCCACCCGGCCACCGCCTGCACCCGGCCGGAGTCGACCAGCAGGCCGACCTCCTCCGCGACCACGACCGGCTCCCGGCCGCTGTCCACGACCACCAGCTCCACCTGACGGCCGGCGATGCCGGCGCCGGAGTTGAGCTGCTCGACCGCGAGCTCACCACAGGCCAGGCAGGACGGGCCGTAGATCCCCGTCGGCCCCTGCAGGGGCACCACGAAGGCGACGGAGAGGATGTCGGGAGCGGGCACAAGACCTCCGCCCGAGAGGGACTGGACGAGCCTTGCGCCGTTGCAAGCCGGATCTGCGGCCGCGACCGCGGGCGCGATCCTAGGATAGGCGCAGGCACCGGCCTTGCGGCGTGCCGTTGACCGGCATGTGATCAGGCGATGTCGAACCCGAGCGGAGGACGAGCCGTGGCCGAGGAGGCGACGAGCGGGCGGCAGGTGCCGTCGACGAGCCGCATCGTGCAGCTGCGCCAGGAGGAGGCCGCCCTCCACGAGCGGATCGCGCCCCTCCTGGCCGAACGCGGCCTCCTGGCCGAGCACTGGCGGATCATGGCGGTCGTCGACGACCACCCCGGGATCGCGATGAGCACGCTCGCAGCGTCGGCGGTCGTGCCCGCTGCCTCTCTGACCCGCCACGTCGACCGGCTCGTGGAGCTCGGTGTCGTCATCCGCCGGGTCGATCCGGACGACCGGCGTCGGGTCGTCGTCGCGATGTCCCCCCACGGCCAGGCTTATGCCGCCCGCCTGCGAGCGGCGGAGACCGGGTGGGACGCGGCGGTGCCACCCGCGTCGATCAGCTCAGCCAGGTAGGACGATCCCTCGCCGGACCAGCCTGATCAGCTCCCTGGCCGTCGCCCGCACGGGCGTGCCCGCGGCCGCGTCCGCGATCTGGCCGGCGAAGTCGACCAGCTGCTTCATCTGCCGCACGAAGTCGCCGGCCGTGAGGTCGGAGCGGCGCAGCACGTCGTCGAGGTCGTCGCCCTCGGCCCACCGGTACGCCGTCCACGCGAACCCCGTGTCGGGACGGCGCAGGAAGTCGAGGTGGTGGTCGCGCTCGAGCCGCTCCAGGTCGGCCCAGAGCCGGATCATGGCGTCGATGGTGTGCTCGACGGCGCCGCCGGGGACGGCCCGCGGCGCCTCGTCCGGCCGGCGGGACTCGAAGATCAGCACCGACAGCACCGCACCCAGCTGGGCAGGCGACAGGTCGTCCCACATGCCCAGGCGCAGCGCCTCGGCCGCGACCAGGTCGAGCTCGGAGTAGATCCGCATCAGGGCGCGGCCGCGGGGGGTGACGTCGTCGTCGTCGGGGCCGCTGAGGTAGCCCAGGGCCTCGAGCACCTCGCAGACCCGGTCGAACTGCCGCGCGACGGTGTTGGTGCGCCGCTCGATGCGCCGGGCGAGGGTCTGGGAGTCGCGGTCGAGCTTGAACCAGCGCTCGGCCCAGCGGGCGTGGTCCTCCCGGTCGGCGCAGCCGTGGCACGGGTGCGCGCGGACCTGGGCGCGCAGCGCGGCGACCTCCGCGGCGACGCCGTCGTCGACCGGGCTGCGCTCGGCCCGTGGGTGCGTGACGGAGAGTGGCAGTGCATGGACCGCGGTCCGGACCTGCTGGGCCACCTGCCGGCGCTGCGCGGCGTCGCGGCTGTCGAACTTCTTCGGGAGCCGGATCCGGGCGACTGGCTCGACGGGCGTCGGGAAGTCGATCATCGCGAGTCGGCGCGCCTGTCGCTCGGCGGTCACGACGAGTGGGCGATGGCCGTGCTGGGAGAGGCCGGGATCGACGACGACGGCAGGGCCGGAGTACTTCCCGACCGGGACGACGACGATGTCGCCGGGCTTCAGCTTCTCCAGCGACACCGACGCCTCGGCACGGCGGTCGGCGCGCCGCGATCGGCTCGCCTCCTTCTCGAGGTCGCCGATCCGGCGGCGGAGGGCGGCGTACTCCATGAAGTCGCCGAGGTGGCAGGACGCGGCGTCGGCGTACCCCGCCAACGCGTCCTCGGCCTTGCGCAGCTGCCGGGCGAGGCCGACGACGGCCCGGTCGGCCTGGAACTGGGCGAAGGACTGCTCCAGCAGCTCCCGAGCGCGGTGCCGGCCGAACTGGTGGACCAGGTTGACGGCCATGTTGTACGACGGCCGGAACGACGACCGCAGCGGGTAGGTGCGCGTGGACGCGAGGCCCGCCACCTCGCGCGGGTTCATGCCGGGCTGCCAGAGCACGACCGCGTGCCCCTCGACGTCGAGCCCGCGCCGACCGGCGCGGCCGGTGAGCTGGGTGTACTCCCCGGGCGTGATGTCGGCGTGGGTCTCGCCGTTCCACTTCGACAGCTTCTCCAGCACGACGGTGCGCGCGGGCATGTTGATGCCGAGCGCGAGGGTCTCGGTCGCGAAGACCACCTTGACCAGGCCGCGCAGGTAGAGCTCCTCGACGCACACCTTGAACGCGGGCAGCATGCCGGCGTGGTGGGCGGCGACGCCGCGAGAGGCGGCATCGAGGAAGTCGTGGTAGCCGAGGACCTCCAGGTCAGCGCTGGGTAGCGTGCCGAGGGTCTTCTCGACGTAGCCGATGACCTCGTCGCGCTCCTCGGGAGTGGTCAGCCGCAGGTTGGCGTCGAGGCACTGCTGCACCGCGGCGTCGCATCCGGCACGGCTGAAGATGAACACGATGGCCGGGAGGAGGTTCTCGCGCTCGAGGCGGTCGATCACGTCGAGCCGTCCGGGGATCCAGATCCGGCGGCCGTTGCCGACGTTGCGGCTCCCCTGGCCGGGGCGCCCCTTGCCGCGGGGGTTGCGGCGGTCCTTGAGCCGGTTGGACGCCCAGTCGTCGCGGGCGAGCTTCATCAGCTCGTCGTTGACCGGCGCACCCTCGCGGACGAAACCGGCCGCGGCGTCGACGTCGGAGGAGGCGAAGAGGTCGAGCAGCCGCCGGCCGACCATCACGTGCTGGTAGAGCGGGACCGGGCGGCGCTCGGCGACGATCGTCGTCGTCTCGCCGCGCACCGTCTCCAGCCACTCGCCGAACTCCTCGGCGTTGGACACCGTCGCCGAGAGCGACACGACCGTCACCGACTCCGGGAGGTGGATGATGACCTCCTCCCAGACCGCACCTCGGGAGCGGTCGGCGAGGTAGTGCACCTCGTCCATCACCACGAACCCGAGGTCGACCAGGGTCCGCGAGCCGGCGTAGAGCATGTTGCGGAGCACCTCGGTGGTCATCACGACGATCGGGGCCTCGCCGTTGACGCTCGTGTCACCGGTGAGCAGGCCGACGCGGTCCTCGCCGTACCGGTCGACGAGGTCGTGGTACTTCTGGTTGGACAGCGCCTTGATGGGGGTCGTGTAGAAGCACTTGCGGCCGCTCCCGAGCGCGAGGTGGACCGCGAACTCCCCCACCACCGTCTTGCCGGACCCGGTGGGTGCCGCGACGAGCACGCCGTGGCCCCGCTCGATCTCCCGGCAGGCCTCGACCTGGAAGTCGTCGAGGTCGAACGGGTAGGCGGCGGCGAAGTCGCGGAACACCGGGAAGTCCCGGTCGCGGCGGTAGTCGGCGTAGTGCTCGGCGGGGTCCGTCATGCCAGCACCCGTACGGCGCCCGGCACGCACTCCACGGTCAGGGGAAGCGCTCCGAAGCGCTCGCCGTCGGCGTACCCGACGATGCCGGGCGCGGCGACGGTGACCGTGCGGACCCGGTGGTGCTCGTACTGCGGGTGGTGCACGTGGGTGCCGTGGAACAGCTTCGGGTAGGTGCGCACGAGATCAGCCCGGCTGAGCGGCTTGATCACCACGACGTCGAGCAGCCCGTCGTCGAGCAGAGCACCGTGGGTGATCCGCAGGCCACCACCGAAGGAGGGACCGTTGCCGACTGCGACCAACATCGCGTCCAGGCTACGCGGCGTCCCGTCGAGATCGAGGACGTAGCGCCGTGGCTCGAACACGCGCAGCTCGGCGAGCGTCGCGAGGTGGTAGCGCATCTGCCCCCGCGGCCACGTCATCGCGTTGGCCCGCTCGTTGACCACCGCGTCGAACCCGGCGGCCAGGACGCACGCGAAGTAGCGACCCGCGGTGCGGGCCAGGTCCATCGGGCGCTCCCGCCAGGCGAGCAGGTGCCGGGCGACGGCGACCGGGTCGCCGACAGGCATGCCGATCGCGCGGGCGGCGTCGTTGCCGGTGCCCGCCGGCACGATCCCCAGGGGTACGTCGCCGCCGGCCACCGCCTGCAGCGCGAGGTTGACCAGGCCATCGCCCCCGCACGCCAGCAGCGCGTCCGGGCCCTCGTCCACGGCCGCCCGGGCGAGGTCGAGCGCCTCGTCGGCGTCCCGGCCCTCGACCGTGCGGATCCGCCACCCCTCGGCGCGGAGCTGCGGCAGCACCCCCTCGCGGACCCGGGCCGCGCGACCCTTGCCAGCGGTCGGGTTGGTCAGCACCACGACGTCGCGGCGCGGCATCAGTCCTGCGCCCTGGCGGTGACCCGGAGCCGGACCGAGAACCGGTCCTCGGGCGCTCCGACCGCCTTGGCGAGCCGAGCCACCACGTCGAGAACGTGGTCGGCGTCGAAGCCGGTGCCGGGTGCGGCCAGGGTGAGCCGCCCGCTGCGTCGTACGACATGGATCTGGCCGTGCCGCCACGCCTGGTGGACCGCGACCCGGGTCGGCTCGTCGACGGCCGGGACCGGGACCGCGAGGTCGGCCGCGACCAGGTCGCACGCCAGCTCGCCGTCACCGGCCTCGCTGCGGAGCAGTCCGGGGAGGACGCCGTCCCGGGTGCTCCCGGTCGCCGACCAGAGCACGGGATCCACCCCCAGCCACTCCGGGAGGTCGAAGGGGTCCGCCTGCTGGCACGGCTGCGGCCCTCTCGACGTCATAGGGGTGACGCCTCGTCGGGCGAGAGCCCGGCGTTGATGTTGCGGCCCGCGCGGCGCTTGTCGTTGATCCGCGCGATCACCTCGGAGATCCCGAACAGGACCACCATCGGGATGGCCATGAACGTCATCGTGAACGGGTCGGCGGACGGCGTCGCGATGGCCGCGAACAGGAAGGTGCCCACGACGATCCACGGCCGGTGGGCGCCGAGCGACTTGCCCGTGACCACGCCGGCGAGGTTGAGCATGACCACGAACACCGGGATCTCGAAGGCGACGCCGAAGACCAGCAGCGTCCGGCTGAAGAAGGTGAGGTACTCGTTGAACTCGACCAGGTTGGTGACGTTGGCCGGCGTGAAGCCGATCAGCACCTCCAGGCCCTTGGGCAGCGTGATGTAGCCGAGGAAGACACCGGTCAGGAACAGCGGCCCGGCGATCGCCAGGAAGATCCGCGACCACTTCTTCTCGTGGGAGTGCAGGCCGGGGAGGATGAACGCCCAGATCTGGTAGAGCCACAGCGGGCTGGTGCCGATGACCGTCGCGAGCCCGCAGAGCTTGAAGAACAGCAGGAAGCCGCCGGCGGCCCCGTTGGTGGTCGCCTCCGTCTGGCCCGCCGGCAACGCGTCCTGGGCCTGGCGGTAGGGGCCCATCACCAGGTCGAGCAGCTGGTCGTAGAAGAACGCGGCAGCGAGGAACCCGAGGACGAGGACGAGCGCGCACTTCAGGATGCGGGCGCGCAGCTCCCGCAGGTGGTCGGACAGGGCCATCCTGCCGTCGGAGCCGACAGGGTGGACCGGTCGACCGACGAAGAGCTGGACGACTCCGGAGAGGGACAACGGCGGACGCTAGGTAGTCGCGCGGATCAGTTGTTGGTCTCGCGCTTGGGCTCGACGATCTCGCCCTCGGCGATGTCGTCGTCGGCGGCCTTCAGCTCACCGGCCGGCTTGTCGACGGGCTTGTCGGTGTCGTCGTCGTCCTTGAGGCCCTTGGTCTCGGACTTGAAGATGCGCAGTGCCTGGCCGGTGCCGCGCGCGAGCTCGGGCAGCTTGGCCGCACCGAACACCAGGATCACGATGGCCAGGATGACCAGCCACTCTGCTCCCTGGGGCATTCCGATCTCGGGCAGCAACATCACGAACCAACTCTCGTGCGGGGAATCGTGCGGGGAATCGTGCGGGGCGGACGCCGAACGTCCGTCTCCCATCGTACGTCGCTCTCACCGGTATAGGTCGAGGGTGTCTCTCGCCGCGGTCAGGAAAGTGTCGGTGAACTCTTCGGGCCCCAGGACCGAGGCGTACGGCGCCAGCCGCAGCACCAGGCGGGTGAGCCACCGTGGGTCGGCCACCACCAGGTCGACCTCGAGCGAGCCGTCGGCGCGCGTCCGCACCTCCTGGACCGGGTAGTAGTCCGGCACCCAGCTCGCTTCGCTGCCGAGCAGGAGGGTCACGGTCGTGCCCTCGATCCGCTCCCCGGCGAGCAGGCCGCGGGTCACCGCCCTCGGTGAGCTCACCTCGGTCGTGATGGGCGTGTCGAGGATCTCGGCGCCCGTGATCCGGTCGAGGCGGAAGAGTCGTTCGGCGCCCGCCTCGTGGCACCACGCGTCGAGGTAGCGGAACCGCTCGTGGTCCACCACCCCGCGCGGGTCGACCACGCGCTCGGACAGCTCGTCGCGCGACGGCACGTGGTAGGTGAGCCGCACCTGCCGGCGCTCGTCGGCCGCGCGCTGCAGGCTGGCGCCCAGCGCGAGGAGCTCGGCCTCGCGCGGCTCGGTGGCGATCGCGATCCGCCGGGTCTCGACGGCGCTCGCCGCGGCGGCCTCGAGCTTCACGAGCACGCCGTCGACCACTGACCTGGTCTCGGGCGGCGAGCCCTCACGCAGCGTGTGCAGCGCGACGATCACGGCCGAGGCCTCGGTGGGGCTGAGCCGCAGCGGGCGGGCGAGGTAGTCGGCGTTGTCGACCCGGATCACGCCGTCGCTGAGGGGACTCCCCTCCTCGTTCTCGATGGCGTCGAGGTCGACGTCGATCAGGTCGTCCGGCAGACCGCCGGGAAGACCGCACATGAAGAGGACCTTCAGGTCGCCCAGCACCTGCGCCGGCGTGGTGTCGAGCAGGTCGGCCGCGTCGGCGAGCCGGACGTGCTCGCGGTGGTGCAGGTAGGGCACGAGGGTGAGCAGCCGGGCGACCTGGTCACGGGCCCCGGGCGCGGGACGCGCGGACGTCACCGTCATGCGGTCACCGCCGTGAGGCGCTCGACGACCTGGGCCCGGAGGTCGGCCGGCTCGACGAGGACGACGTCGGGCCCGTGGTAGAGCACCTCGTCGACGAACCCGCGTGCCGGGCGCTCGAGCTCGACCCTGTCCCAGGCCGAACGCCCGTCCGGCCCGGGGACACCGACGACGATCCGCGCCGCGCGGCGCCGGAAGCCGTGGCCGACCCCTTCGCGGACCATCAGCACCGCACGCTCGGCCTGCGGCCGCGGCGCCAGTCGGGCGATGACCTCACGCAGGTCGACGTCGGGCGGTACGTCGTACGCCTGTGGCGGACCCTCGCGGGCGACCTCCCCCAGCACCCGGTCGAGCCGGAACACCCGCTGGTCCTGGCGGTCGGTGTCGAACCCGACGACGTACCAGTGTCCCGAGGTCCGGACCACGCCCCACGGCTGCACGTGCCGCCGCTGGGGTGCCGGAGCCCCCGGCCGCTGGTGGTCGAACGCGATCGCGGTGCGCAGGCACACCGCCTCCCAGCAGGCGGCGAACGCCGGCTCCTCGGCGGTCATCCGGGGCTGGGCGATCTCGAGCGCGGACAGGTCGACATCGATGCCTGCTGCGTTGAGCTTGCGTACGGCGTCCGTGGTCGCCGACGCCATCGTCGCGTGCTGCCAGGCGCGCGATGCCAGGGCGACGACCGACGCCTCCTCCGGGGTCAGCGACACGTCGGGAAGCGCGAACTGGTCGGCGGGGATCCGGTAGCCGACCTCGTCGTCGAAGAGCGGGTCCACCTGCGCCACCTCGACGGGCACGCCGAGGCTGCGCAGCTCCTCCTTGTCGCGCTCGAACATCTTCTCGAAGGCGTCCACGCGGGAGTCGGGGTACAGCAGCTCGCGGATCCGGTCCTTGGTGATCGGGCGGCGCTGCACCAGCAACATGATGAGCAGGTTGAGCAGACGCTCGCTCTTGGGTGCGGGCACCTGGACAGTCTGCCTGATCGCGGGTGGTCCTGCGGTCCCGGGAAGGGGCTAGGAGCCTGCTCCTAGGTCAGGCTGCTCCGTGGACGTCGACGATGAAGAACATCGTGTCGGTGCCCTTGATGCCGGCCTGGGGGTTGCCCTGCTTGCCGTAGCCGAGCTGCGGGGGGATCGAGATGATCACCCGGCTGCCCACCGGGACACCGACCAGGCTGTTCCAGCCGCGGACGACGGTGCTCGCCGTGGAGGAGATCGGCGTCACCTCCTTGCCGATCGCCGCGGTGAGCCGCTGGTCCTTGCTGTAGCTGTCGTCGAAGGGCGACTCGGCGTCGTAGACCTGGCCGAGGTAGTCGACCACGACGGCGTCGCCCTGCCGGACCTTCGGGCCCTTGCCCTCGACGAGGGTGACGACGTGCGGCTTCTTGTCGGGCGCGGGGGTGCCGGAGAAGTCGAGGCCCGTCGGCTCGCCCTTGGTCTCGATCACCTCGGGCGCCCACGCCGCCGGCTCGACCGTCCTGCCGTCGGGCGCCTTGCCGGGGACGGCGATGAGGTCGGCCACGAGCAGCAGGCCGTCCTGGTTGCCGATGCCGAGCTCGGCCAGCGCGGTGGCGTACTCCGGGAACTGGTCCTCGACCCCGAACGTCATGGCGATCCGGGTGCCGAGGGTCATGCCCGGCTCGACCTGCTCGGCCACCAGGGCGGTCAGCAGGTCCCCCGCGGTCGCGGGCTGGGCGGGCTCGCCGCCGACCTTCAGGACGAACCCGGCCTCCTCGGTGCCGAACGTGTCGATGTTGGTCTCGTGGGTGTAGCCGTTGCCGATGTAGAGGTTGACCAGGACGTCGTTGCCCTTCTTGAGCTCCTTGCCGTCCCCCTCGGTGACCTCGGTCTCGGCCTTCCCGGGCTCGAGGACCGCCTTCCAGTCGACCTCCGGCGTCGAGCCGGGCTCGCCGGACACCTCGACCGCGTCGAAGCCCTTCGCGGTCTCCGGTCCGTCGTCGCCGCCACCGCAGGCGGCGAGGGACAGCACGAGCGCGGGCACCAGCAGGGCGGCAGGTCGTCGAAGGCGGCTGAGCACGGCCAAACCCTACAAGTTGGATTGGCCGAGCGCGTCTCCGGCGGCAGGTGGGGCAAGCAAGCTTGCGCCGGACGCCTCCCGCCGCGCTGCCGGCAGTACGGCGTTACATGCCGTCGATGAGTCGCTGCACGCGTTCGTCGTACGCCCGGAACGGGTCCTTGCACAGCACGGTCCGCTGCGCCTGGTCGTTGAGCTTGAGGTGCACCCAGTCGACGGTGAAGTCACGGCGTCGTTCCTGGGCCTTGCGGATGAACTCGCCCCGCAGCCGCGCGCGGGTGTTCTGCGGTGGCACGGACTTGGCCTCGAAGATCTTGAGGTCGGTGGTCACCCGGGCGACCGCGCCGCGCTTCTCGAGCAGGTAGTAGAGACCGCGGTTGCGGTGGATGTCGTGGTAGGCGAGGTCGAGCTGGGCGACGCGAGGGTGGCTGAGCGGCAGGCCGTGCTTGGCGCGGTAGCGGTCGATGAGCTTCCACTTGATGACCCAGTCGATCTCGCGGTCGACCAGCCCGAGGTCGTCGGACTCCACCGCCTTGAGAGCGCGCTCCCACAGGTCGAGCGCGCGCTCGATGATCGGCGTGCCGATGTCGCGTCGGTCGACGAAGTCGCGGGCCTTCGAGAGGTACTCCCCCTGGATCTCCAGGGCGCTGGCCTCGCGGCCGTTGGCCAGCCGGACCTTCCGCCGGCCGGTGACGTCGTGGGCGATCTCGCGGATCGCCCGGATCGGGTTCTCCATCGTGAGGTCGCGCATGACCACGCCCTCCTCGATCATCCGCAGGACCAGGTCGCACGTGGCGACCTTGAGCATCGTCGTCGTCTCGCTCATGTTGGAGTCGCCGACGATGACGTGCAGCCGGCGGTACTTCTCCGCGTCGGCGTGCGGCTCGTCGCGGGTGTTGATGATCGGGCGGCTGCGCGTGGTCGCGCTGGAGACGCCCTCCCAGATGTGCTCGGCGCGCTGGCTGACGGAGTACGTCGTGCCGCGCGGCGTCTGGGTGATCTTGCCCGCTCCCACGATGATCTGGCGGGTCACCAGGAACGGGATGAGCACGTCGGCGAGCTTGCTGAACTCACCCGAGCGGCCGACCAGGTAGTTCTCGTGGCAGCCGTAGGAGTTGCCGGCGGAGTCGGTGTTGTTCTTGAAGAGGTAGATCTCGCCGGCGATGCCCTCGTCGTGCAGCCGCTGCTCGGCGTCCAGCAGCAGGCCCTCGAGCACCCGCTCGCCGGCCTTGTCGTGGGTGACCAGCTCACCGATGTCGTCGCACTCGGGCGTGGCGTACTCCGGGTGGCTTCCGACGTCGAGATAGAGGCGGGCTCCGTTGCGGAGGAACACGTTGCTGCTGCGCCCCCAGGACACGACCTTGCGGAAGAGGTAGCGCGCGACCTCGTCCGGGCTCAGCCGGCGCTGGCCCTTGAACGTGCACGTGACGCCGTACTCGTTCTCGATCCCGAAGATCCGGCGGTCCATGACCAAACAGTAGCCGTGCGGCGGTACCTGAAGGGCGGTACTGACCGGCGAATTCGTGGGTACCTCACGACCATGCACCGGAACTCGCCCGTCTGGCTCGACCGCGGGCGCCCCGAGCCGCTGCCCGCGCTCGACCGGGACGTCCGTCGTGACGTGGTCGTCGTCGGGGCCGGGATCACGGGCCTGCTGACGGCGCTGCTCCTCGCCCGGTCCGGCCGGTCGGTGGTCGTGCTCGAGGGACGCCGGATCGGCGACGGCACGACCGGCCACACCACGGGCAAGGTGAGCCTGTTGCAGGGCACCCGGCTCGGTGGCGCGATGCGGCACCACCCGCCGTCGGCGGTGGGGGCGTACGTCGAGGCGAACCGCGAGGGCCAGGCCTGGCTGCGCCGCTTCTGCGCCGACCACGGCGTCGCGGTGCAGGACCGGCCGGCGTACACCTATGCCACGACGCGGCCCGGTGAGCTCCGGGCGCGCGCGGAGCTGGCGGCCGCGCAGGTCGCGGGCCTCGGCGTGACCTGGGAGCTGGAGACGGAGCTGCCGGTACCGGTGCGCGGCACGGTCCGTCTCGCCGACCAGTTCCAGCTCGACCCCCTGGAGCTGCTCGAGGCGGCGCTGGCCCGGATCCTGGCCGAGGGTGCGGCGGTGCACGAGGACTCACGGGTACGCCGGCTGCGTCGTACCTCCGAGGGAGTCGAGCTCGTCACCGACCAGGGGACCGCCACCGCCCCGACGGTGGTCCTGGCCACCGGCCAGCCGATCGCCGACCGCGGCGGGTTCTTCGCGCGGCTCGAGGCGCAGCGGTCGTACGCCGCCGCACTCACCTCTCCGTGGGTGCCGCACGGCATGTACCTCTCCAGCGACCGGCCCACCCGGTCGGTGCGTTCGCTGCCGGTCTCCGGCGGCGAGGAGCTCCTGCTGGTGGGTGGCAACGGCCACGTCACCGGACGGGTCGCCTCGCCCGCCGACCACCGTGACGAGCTGGTCGAGTGGGCGCGGTCGACGTTCGCAGGCTCCGCGGTGACCCACACCTGGTCCGCGCAGGACCAGTCTCCCGTCGCACGGCTGCCCTACGTCGGCCCGCTCCTCCCCCGCGACCGCAGCATCCTGGTCGCCACCGGCTTCGACAAGTGGGGCCTGACGAACGCGCCCGCAGCCGCGTTGCTGCTGGCGAAGACCGTGCTCGGCGAGCCGCCGTCGTGGCGGCACGGGATGAGCAGCTGGACGCCGCGGGAGGTGCTGGCCGCCCACCGTGCGCTGCTCCGCAACGCGGCGGTCGGTGTCCGGCTCGTCGAGGGCTACGCGCGGCGCGGCGTCCGGGGAGGCGGCGCGAGGCCGCCGCTGTGCACCCACCTCGGCGGCGTGCTGCGGTGGAACGACGCCGAGTGCTCGTGGGACTGCCCGCTGCACGGGTCGCGGTTCGCCACCGACGGCACGGTCCTCGAGGGCCCCGCCACCCGCGACCTGCGTCAGAACGACTGAAGTGTCACAGGGGCGGCGCCACCGGCGGGTCGCCCTCGTCCGTCGGAGCGTCGGCCGAGGGGGCGTCCGTCGGCGGGGCGTCGGGCGACGTGCTGGCGGCGGTCTCCGCAGTGGCCGACGGCATGTGCTCGGTCGGTCCGCGACCGCCCAGCATCGTCTCGAGGCGCTCGGGGCGGATCCGCGCGAACTTGCGGGGCAGCCTGCGGGTGCGGTCGAGGACCGCGACCTCGAGGTCGCCGACCGGGATCACCCGGTCGGTGGCCTGGCCCCGCTCGTCGGTCGTGTGGCCGAGGGCGGCGACCGCCACGCGCAGCGCGTCCTCGAGCGGCGCGCCCGGGGCGTAGTGGTCGGCGAGGTAGCCGGCGACGGTCTCGGCGTCTCCGCCCATCACGGCATAGCCGTGCTCGTCGGCGACCCGTCCTTCGTAGGTGAGTCGGTAGACCTGGTCGTCCGCCGGCGTGTCGCCGACCTCGGCCACGAAGATCTCGACCTCGTAGGGCTTCTCGCCGCCCGAGGAGAAGATCGTGCCGAGGGTCTGCGCGTAGGCGTTGGCGAGACCGCGGCCGGTCACGTCACGGCGGTCGTAGGCGTAGCCGCGCATGTCGGCGAGCCGGACCCCGGCGATCCGGAGGTTCTCGAACTCGTTGTAGCGGCCGACGGCGGCGAACGCGATCCGGTCGTAGATCTCCGACACCTTGTGCAGCGCCTGGGAGGGGTTCTCGGTGACGAAGAGCACGCCGTCGGCGTACTGGACCGCGACCAGGGACCGACCACGGGCGATGCCCTTGCGGGCGAAGTCGGCCCGGTCCTTCATCAGCTGCTCGGGCGAGACGTAGAAGGGCATGCTCACAGCGTCTGACCTCCATTGCCCTCGAACGGCGTGCTGAGCGGGGCCAGCGGGCCGTCGGGCCGCACCATCCGACCGCCGACGACCTGGTCGGCGAGCTCGGCCACGGCGTCCTCCGGCATCTGGTGTCCGCCCTCGGCGGTCACCACCCACACGACCGGGAAGATCCGGCGGGTCAGGTCGGGACCGCCGGTGGCGGAGTCGTCGTCCGCGGCGTCGTACAACGCCTGCAGCGCGAGCGTCACGCACTCGGTCTCGGTGAGGTCCTCGCGGTAGAGCTTGCGCATCGCTCCGCGCGCGAACAGCGAGCCCGAGCCGACGCTGAAGAAGTGGTGCTCCTCGTGGCGGCCACCGGTCACGTCGTAGCCGAAGATCCGACCGATGCCGCGGTCGAGGTCGAAGCCGGCGAACATGGGTACGACGGCCAGCCCCTGCATCGCCATGCCCAGGTTGGCCCGGATGAGCGCCGACAGGCGGTTGGCCTTGCCGTCGAGCGAGAGGATGATGCCCTCGATCTTCTCGTAGTGCTCGAGCTCGACCTGGAACAGGCGCACCATCTCGACCGCGAGACCGGCGGTGCCGGCGATGCCGACGACGGAGTACTCGTCGGCCGGGAAGACCTTCTCGATGTCGCGCTGGGCGATGACGTTGCCCATCGTGGCGCGACGGTCACCCGCCATCACCAGGCCGCCCGGGAACGTGGCGGCGACGATGGTCGTGCCGTGCGGCGCGATGTCGCCGTACCCGCCCGGACCAGCGGCCGGGAGCGACTTGCGGGCCGGGAGCAGGTCGGGCGCGTTCGCCGCGAGGAAGTCGCTGAACGACGAGTTGCCCGGGCGCAGGAAAGCGGCCGGGAGACGCGGGTCGTCCATCCGGGCTACTCGCCGCCCTTCTGGATGAAGGACTTCACGAAGTCTTCGGCATTGGTCTCGAGCACGTCGTCGATCTCGTCGAGGATCGCGTCGACGTCGTCGTCCAAGGCTTCCTTGCGCTCGGCGACATCGGACTCCGGGGCGACCTCGGTCTCCTCCGTCGTCGTGTCCTCGCTGCCCTTGCGGGGCTGCTTCTGCTCCTGTGCCATGTTCTAGAGCCTATCGAGGATCTGGGTGCCTTGGTTCCGAGGCTCGCTGCGCTCGCACCTCAACCGGCGGCCATCAGTGGCTCAGCGCCGCGACCAGGGCCTCGGCGGTCTCGGACGCGTCGATGAGGGCGCCGACGTGCGCTCGGCTCCCCCGCAGCGGGTCGATGGTGGGCACCCGCTGGAGCGACTCGCGGCCGGGGATGTCGAAGATGACCGAGTCCCAGGAGGCCGCGGCGACGTGCTGGGCGTACTTCTCCAGGCAGCGCCCGCGGAAGTAGGCCCGGGTCTCCTCGGGCGGGTGGGTGATCGCGCGGTCGATCGACGCGTCGTCGAGCAGCCTCTGGATCCGGCCGGCCTTCACCAGGCGGTGGTAGAGGCCCTTCTCGGGACGGATGTCGGAGTACTGGTAGTCGATGAGCTGCAGCTTGGCGTCGTCCCACTCGAGGCCGTCGCGGGAGCGGTACTGCTCGAGCAGCTTGAGCTTGGCCACCCAGTCCAGCTGGTCGGCCAGGGACATGGGGTCGCGCTCGAGCCGGTCGAGCACGGACTCCCAGCGGCTCAGGACGTCGGCGGTCTGCTCGTCCGCGTCGGAGCCGTAGCGGTCCTCGACGTACTTCTTGGCGAGGTCGAGGTACTCCAGCTGGAGCTGGATCGCGGTGAGGCGACGGCCGTCGGCGAGCGTGATCTCCTGTCGCAGGGACGGATCGTGGGAGACCGCGCGCAGCGCGGACACGGGGGTGTCGACCGTCAGGTCCCTGGTGATGAACCGGTCCTCGATCATCGCCAGGACCAGCGACGTGGTGCCGACCTTGAGGTAGGTGGAGATCTCGGCGAGGTTGGCGTCGCCGATGATGACGTGGAGCCGACGGTACTTCTCCGGGTCGGCGTGCGGCTCGTCTCGGGTGTTGATGATCGGCCGCTTCAGGGTGGTCTCGAGGCCGACCTCCACCTCGAAGAAGTCGGCGCGCTGGCTGATCTGGAAGCCGTGGTCGCGGCCGTCCTGGCCGCGACCGACCCGGCCTGCGCCGCACACGACCTGGCGGCTCACGAAGAACGGCGTGAGGTGGCGGACGATGTCGGCGAACGGGGTCGACCGGCGCATCAGGAAGTTCTCGTGGGCGCCGTACGACGCCCCTTGTTGTCGGTGTTGTTCTTGTAGAGCACGATCGCGGGGTTGCCCGGCAGTTGCTGCGCCAGTCGCGCGGCGTCGAGCATCACCGACTCCCCCGCCTTGTCCCACCGCACGACGTCGAGCGGGCTGACCACCTCGGGCGTGGAGTACTCGGGGTGGGCGTGGTCGACGTACAGCCGGGCCCCGTTGGTCAGGATGACGTTGGCCAGCCCGAGGTCCTCGTCGGTCAGCTGGGTCGGGTCCGCGACCTGCCGGGACATGTCGAAGCCGCGGGCGTCGCGCAGCGGCGACTCCTCCTCGAAGTCCCACCGGGCACGACGGGCGCGGACCGTCGCCGAGGCGTAGGCGTTGACGACCTGCGACGACGCGACCATGGGGTTCGCGGTCGGCTGGCCCTGGACCGAGATGCCGTACTCCACCTCGGTGCCCATCACCCGGCGCACACTCATGCGGCCAGAGTACGCGGCGGCGACTTGCGTCAGGGGACGGATGCCGGGCGTGGCAAGCGGGTATCGAGGGACGGGAGGACAGATGACTATTCGCGGTCAGGCCGGAAGATCGGCCGAAGGCAGGACAGAACAAGCGAGGAACCACCCGGCGTTCGAGTGGTTGGCCAAGATCGGAACGGCGATCTACGGCGTCATGTACGTCGTCGTGGGCTGGCTGGCGCTCCAGATCGCCTTCGGCGAGCCGGCCGGAAAGGCGTCAGGCTCGGGGGCGCTGCGCGAGATCGCCCAGCAGCCGTTCGGCGAGGTCTTGCTCTGGGTCGCGAGCGTCGGATTCGTCGCAGTCGCCCTCTGGAAGATCTGCGAGGCCGTCGCGGGGCACAAGGAGGAGGACGGCGGCAAGCTCGTCTTCGCTCGCGCATCGTCGGCCGGCAAGGCGATCGTGTTCGTCGTCCTGGCGGTTCTCGCCTTCCAGACCGTCACCGGCTCGTCCGGCGGCGGCAGCAGCGAAGAGGGCTACACCGCCAAGATCATGAAGCTGCCCTTCGGTCCCGTGCTCGTGGTGGCCCTGGGGCTCGCGATCCTCGCCTTCGGCGGCTACAGCGTCTACAAGGGCCTCTCGGACAAGTGGCGGAAGAGCCTCGAGGCAGAGGGCAGCTCCGGCGACATCGGCACGGCTATCACGATCCTGGCGAGGACGGGCTACGCCAGTCGCGGGTTCGCGTTCGGCGTCATCGGCGGTCTGTTCGTCTGGGCCGGATTCACCCACGACGCCGACAAGTCCGGGGGGCTCGACCAGGCACTGCTGGAGATCCGCGACGCCCCGTTCGGGAAGGTGCTGCTCGCCGCGGTCGCGGTCGGGCTCGCCTGCTACGGCGTCTTCAACGTCGCGAAGGCGTGGTACCTGCGCCAGCGCTGACGGCCAGGAAGCCGCCCTGCTGGCTGTACGACTGACTGCGTCGACCGCGGCCCGGCAGCGTGTCGCACCGTATGCGACACGCTCGGGCATTCCTAGAGGTACTGACCCGTGTCGGCGACGGTGTCGATCGACCGTCCGGGCTCGGTGCCCTGCTTGCCGGTGATGAGCGTGCGGATGAACACGATCCGCTCGCCCTTCTTGCCCGAGATCCGCGCCCAGTCGTCGGGGTTGGTGGTGTTGGGGAGGTCCTCGTTCTCCTTGAACTCGTCGACGCAGGCCTGGAGCAGGTGGGAGACCCGGAGGCCCTTCTGCTCGTGGTCGATGAAGTCCTTGATCGCCATCTTCTTGGCCCGGTCGACGATGTTCTGGATCATCGCGCCGGAGTTGAAGTCCTTGAAGTAGAGGACCTCCTTGTCGCCGTTGGCGTAGGTGACCTCGAGGAAGCGGTTCTCCTCGGTCTCGGCGTACATCCGCTCGACGGCCGCGCGGATCATCCCGCCGACGGTCGCGGCCCGGTCGTGCCCGAACTCGGCGAGGTCCTCGGCGTGCAGCGGGAGGCTCTGCGTGAGGTACTTGCTGAAGATGTCGCGCGCCGACTCGGCGTCGGGCCGCTCGATCTTGATCTTCACGTCGAGCCGGCCGGGCCGCAAGATGGCCGGGTCGATCATGTCCTCGCGGTTGGAGGCGCCGATGACCAGCACGTTCTCGAGCAGCTCGACGCCGTCGATCTCGCTGAGCAGCTGGGGAACGATGGTGTTCTCGACGTCGGAGGACACGCCGGAGCCACGGGTCCGGAAGAGCGAGTCCATCTCGTCGAAGAAGACGATCACGGGCGTGCCGGTGCTGGCCTTCTCGCGGGCGCGCTGGAAGACGAGCCGGATGTGCCGCTCGGTCTCGCCGACGTACTTGTTGAGCAGCTCGGGGCCCTTGATGTTGAGGAAGAAGGACTTCGCCTCGGCGCCGTTGCCGTCCTTGGCGTGCCGTGCGGCGACCTTCTTGGCCAGGCTGTTGGCGACCGCCTTGGCGATGAGCGTCTTGCCGCAGCCGGGAGGGCCGTAGAGCAGGATGCCCTTGGGCGGCTTCAGCTCGTGCTCGGCGAACAGCTCGGGATAGAGATAGGGCAGTTCGACGGCGTCCTGGATCATCTCGATCTGGTTGCCGAGGCCGCCGATGGTCTCGTAGGTGATGTCGGGGACCTCTTCGAGGACGAGCTCCTCGACCTCGGACTTCGGCACCCGCTCGTAGACGTAGCCGGCACGGGCGTCCAGCAGCAGGGAGTCACCGGCACGAAGGGTCTGGCCCAGCAGCGGCTCGGCCAGCCGCACCACGCGCTCCTCGTCGGCGTTGGCGATGACCAGCACCCGCTCGCCGTCGGCGAGGAGCTCCTTGAACATCACCACCTCGCCGACCGTCTCGTAGTCGAACGCGGCGACCACGTTGAGCGCCTCGTTGAGCATGACCTCCTGGCCACGGCGCAGGGCGTCGAGGTCGACGGCAGGGCTCACGCTGACCCGCAGCTTGCGGCCACCGGTGTGGACGTCGACGGTGTCGTCCTCGTTGCGCTGGAGGAAGGTGCCGAAGCCGGCGGGCGGCTGAGCGAGCCGGTCGACCTCCTCCTTGAGCTTGGTGATCTGGTCGCGGGCCTCCCGCAGCGTGCTGGCGAGCCGCTCGTTCTGGGAGGTGACGGCAGCGAGCGAGCGCTGCGCGTCGGCGAGCCGCAGCTCGAGCGAGCGGGCCTGCGCGGCCGGGGACTCGGCCAGTCGCCGGCGGAGGTCGTGCACCTCCGCCTCCAGGTAGTGCACCTGCTGCGCCAGCTCCTCGCTGTCGCCGTCCCGGCCGGGCCGGGATCCCGTGAAGCCATCTCCACTGCTCGACATGGCACACCACCTCCTGTCCTCCGACCCTACTCAATGACGTGTTGCGGGGAAGAGCACCGCCGCGGGCGGTTCGTCACGATTGGGTTGCGGCCGCACCGGCGGTCACCGGCGGTCGGCCGCGCTCAGCGACAGAGCGCCGCGAAGTTGCGCAGCAGGGTCATCGGGTGGCTGACCTCGACCGACCGGGCGGCGTCCCCGAGCGCGTCCTGCTCGGAGGGGTCGAAGTAGCCGTAGGTGGCATAGACCGCGATCCGGGTCAGCAGGCCGTCGAGGTCGAGCTCGGGGTGGAACTGGGTGGCGTAGACGTTGCGACCGATCCGGAACGCCTGGACGGGGCAGGCCGCCGACGTCGCGAGCGCGACGGCATGGTCCGGGAGCGCGGCGATCGCCTCCTTGTGACCGCCGTAGGCGCTGAACTCCCCCGGCACGCCGGCGAAGAGCTGGTCGGCGCTGCCGGCCGCGGTGAGGGTGACGCTGACCGCGCCGACCGGCTCGGGGAAGGACCGGTCGACGAGCGCACCCTGGTGCCGCCCGAGGGTGCCGATGCCGTAGCAGGCGCCCAGGAACGGGAAGTCCCGGGCGACGACCTCGTCGAGGAGCCGCGCGAGGTCGGCCTCGGCCAGCCGCTGCCGGTCGGACTTGCCCTCGTCGGCGTCCGACGCGTTGAACGCGCCGCCGCCGAGGACGATGCCGGCCCAGTCGGCCAGGTCCACGGGCGGAAGCGGCGTCGTACCCAGCTCGAAGCGGTGGACCTCGTCCTCGGCGACGCCGAGGCACCGGGCGAAGGCGGCGTGCTCGTCGTGAGCCGCGCGCTCCTCGGCTCGGATCGAGAGCAGCAGGAACGGCTTGCGGTCCCGGGGTCCCATCGTGCTTGCCCTCACTCCTCGGCGGGCGTCACCGGCAGGCCGGCCGGGCGCGGACCGTCGTAGTCGGGCCCGTAGGCACCTGGTGCGGGGCGGCGCTTCTTCATCGGCGCCCGCTCCCCCGGCGCCATCCGGCGGGCCGTGACCAGGAACGCCGTGTGCCCCATCATCTTGTGGTCGGGGCGTACGGCGAGGCCCTCGACGTGCCAGTCGCGGACCAGCGACTCCCACGGGTGGGGCTCGGTGAACCCGCCGTGCGCGCGGACGGTCTCCACGAAGCGGGAGAGCTGGGTGGTCGTGGCGACGTACGCGCACACGATCCCGCCGGGCAGCAGCGCGTCGGCCGCCGCGTCGAGGCAGTCCCACGGCGCGAGCATGTCGAGGATGATCCGGTCGCAGCGCTCGCCGGACCTGGGGAGCTCCGTGGCGAGGTCGCCGATCGTCAGCTGCCAGGCGGGGTGGGTCTTGCCCTCGGGGGCACCGAAGAACTGGGTGACGTTGCGGCGGGCGACGTCGGCGAACTCCTCGCGGCGCTCGAAGGACGACACCCGGCCGTACGGTCCGACCGCCCGCAGCAGGGAGCAGGTCAGCGCGCCGGACCCGACGCCGGCCTCGACGACGTGGGCGCCGGGGAAGATGTCGGCCATGGCGACGATCTGGGCGGAGTCCTTGGGGTAGACGACCGCGGCGCCGCGCGGCATCGACACGACGAACTCCGACAGCAGCGGCCGGAACACGAGGTACTCGCCGCCGGCCGAGGAGGTGACCGTGAAGCCCTCCTCGCGGCCGATCAGCTCGTCGTGGTCGAGGTGACCCTTGTTGGAGAAGAAGCGCTTCCCGGCCACGAGCGAGAAGTTGTGCTTGCGCCCCTTGCCGTCGACTAGGCGGACCCACTCGCCCTCGCGCAGCGGACCGCGGTGGACGCCGGACCAGGCCTGGGGTTGTACGTCTCCTGTCACAGCGCGGGACCCTATCGCGACTCGCGCACGACCTTCTCAACGTCGGCGGTCGCGAGCACGCCGTAGACGGTGCCGTCGTTCTCGACCAGGAGGTACTCGCCCGCCGGTGCCCGCCGGATCGCCTCGACCAGCTCGGCGCCGGTGATGCCGACCGGGAGCCGCAGGTCGGGATCGAGCGTGCGGGCGACAGTGGAGACCGCGACCCACGGCTGCCGATCGGCCGGGGTGGCCCGGACCGCGGCCTCGCTGACGATGCCGATCGGACGGCCGGCGGCGGTCACGGTCACGATGCTGCCCGCGCCGGCGTCGTTCGCGCGGCGTACCGCCTCGGCGAGGGGGAGGTCGTCAGGGACGGCGAGAGTGCGGCGGGCGAGGTCGCGGGCGTGCACGTCGGCGACCCTGCGGCGGATCTTGGCCCCCGCGATCGCCGCGGAGGCACCGCCCCACAGGAAGACGGCGATCACGACCGAGAGGGCGACGTCGACGAGCGTGGCCTCGACCCCCAGCGCCGCGGGCTGGACGAACGGCCAGGTGAGCGCGGCGACGGCGGCCAGCCGACCGCCCCAGCCGGCCGCGATGGTGCCGGTCGTGATCTGCCCGGTCAGACCCCAGACGGCAGCCTTGAGCACCCGGCCGCCGTCGAGAGGAAGCCCGGGCACCAGGTTGAGCAGACCGATCAGCAGGTTGGCGCCGGCCAGGCCCTCGACGGTCAGCAGCAGGAGTCCCTCGGGGGTGACGAACCACAGCCCGACCGCCGCGCCTCCGACGGCCAGCGAGGTCAGCGGGCCGACGACCGCGATCCAGAACTCCTGGCGCGGTGAGCGGGACTCCCCCTCGATCGCGGTCACCCCACCGAGGAAGTGGAGGGTGATCGAGTGGATCTCGAAGCCGAACCTGCGCGCGACGATCGCGTGCGACGCCTCGTGGAGCAGGACGGCGAGGTAGAGCACCACGGCGAAAACCACGCCGACGACGTACTTCCATCCGCCGAGCCCCGGGTGGATCTGGTCGACGCGCGGAGCCATGACGAACGCGATCAGGCCGGCGACGAGGAACCACGACGAGGAGACCAGGACGTCGCTCCCCGCGATGCTGCCGATCCGGATGGTGCCGGGCGGGCGCGACGGGGCGGACACGTTGTCGAGGCTATCCAACGCCGCAGGCTGAACCGCTCCCCACGGTCGTGTCGGTGCCTTGTCGTACGGTCGGCCCATGACGACCCCGACGGTGCCGATCCCGCTGGTCCCGGCCGATCCGGCCGAGCGACGCGGCACGCCGGTCGACGGCGTCGCGGTGGTCGGAGCGCTGTCGCCGTCCCGGGCAGGTGACTTCATGGCCTGCCCGCTGCTCTACCGCTTCCGGACGATCGACCGGCTTGCGGAGCCGCCGTCGGTCGATGCGGTGCGGGGCACGCTGGTGCACAAGGTGCTCGAGGACCTCTTCGACCTGCCGGCGATCGAGCGGACCCCCGAGCAGGCGGCCACGATGGTGGCACCGGCGTGGGACGCGCTCCTGGAGGCCGAGCCGGCGCTGGCGACGATGTTCCCCGACCACGATGACGGTGGCGCGGTCGCCGGCTGGCTGGCGTCGTGCCGGTCGGTCCTCGCGCGCTACTTCACCCTCGAGGACCCGCAGCGGCTCGAGCCCGCCGAGCGGGAGGTCTACGTCGAGACGCTCACCGACGCGCGACTGCTGCTGCGCGGCGTGATCGACCGGGTCGACGTTGCCCCCGACGGGGCGATCAGGGTCGTGGACTACAAGTCGGGCCGCTCTCCGGGGGAGTCCTTCGAGGGCAAGGCGCTGTTCCAGCTCAAGTTCTACGCCCTCGTCGTCTGGCGCACCCGCGGCGTGATCCCGGCGCTGCTCCAGATCGTCTACCTCGGCAACGGCGAGATCCTGACCTACGAGCCGGACGAGCACGACCTGCTCGCCACCGAGCGCAAGGTCCACGCCGTCTGGCAGGCGATCCGACGTGCGCAGCAGACCGGGGAGTGGCTGCCCAGCCCCGGCCCGCTGTGCTCGTGGTGCGCGCACAAGGCGCTGTGCCCGGCGTACGGCGGCACACCGCCGCCGCTGCCGTCCGGCGCGCCGCCGGGTCAGGCCGACGAGCCCGACTCGTCGGGGTAGAGCACGCAGGCCACGTCGACGATCCCGGACCGGCGCAGCCGGGGGTCGACGCCCTCACGGAACGTCACCTCCACCCCGGAGCCATGGTCGGTGATCGCCTCGACGCCCTCCCAGAGCGGCTCGTCCGGGGCCTCGTCGCGCACCCGGTCGAGGAAGTGCCGGGTCTCCTCGGCACCGCTGGTCCCGATGGTCGCCGAGGTCGACGGCCGGTCGAGGTGGTCGAGGTCGCCGACCAGGCCGCGCTCGGCGTCGTACTCCTCGGGGGTGCGGCGGGTCCAGTGCGCCTCGATCAGGTTGCGCAGGTCGCGCGACTCCCAGCCGCACTCATGGGTCGCCTCCGGGCAGCGCGGATGGAAGGCGCAGCCGAGCGGAGGGTCGGCCGCGTCGGGGATCTCACCGCGCGGCAGGTCCCGGGTCACCTGGCGGTCGGGATCCGGATCGGGGATCGCCCGCAGCAGTGCCTTCGTGTAGGGGTGGCGCGGGTTCGCGAAGATCTCCTCCGTGGGCCCGATCTCGACGACCCGGCCGAGGTACATGATCGCGATCCGGTCGCAGAAGTACTTCGCGCTGGCCAGGTCGTGGGTGATGTAGACGTAGGTCAGGCCGAGGTCGCGTTGGAGGTCGAGCATCAGCTGCAGGATCTTGGCCCGGACCGACATGTCCAGCATGGAGATCGGCTCGTCGGCGACGAGCACGCTCGGGCCGATGATGATCGCCCGCGCCATGACCACGCGCTGCTTCTGCCCGCCGGACAGGTCCCGCGGGTACTTGCTCAGGAAGAGCTCGACCGGCGACAGCCCGACCCGCTCCAACGCCTCGATCACCCGGGTACGGCGCTCGCGCGCCGACTTCACGCCGTGGACCCGGAGCGCGTCGCCCACCGCCTCCTCGACCGTCATCGACGGGTTGAGTGCGGCGTTCGGGTCCTGGAAGACCATCTGGATGTCGCGGCGGATCTCGCGGAGCCGGCGCCGGCTCATCCCGGCGATGTCCTCGTCGTGGAACAGGATCGAGCCGTCGGTGGCCGGCACGAGCCCCAGCAGTGCGCGGCCCAGCGTGGACTTGCCGCTGCCGCTCTCCCCCACCAGGCCGACCACCTCGCCCGGACGGAGCTCGAGCGTGACACCGTCGACCGCCTTCACAGTGCCCGCGTCGCGACCGAACAGCCGGGCGAGGTTCCCGCCGCGCAGCCCGAAGTGCACCGAGAGGTCGCGGATGTCGATGACCGCGCCCTGGTCGGCCGTCGGCTCAGGCTTCGTCTGCAACGGTCAGCTCCTCCTGCTTCAGGGGCGCGCTGCCGCCGGCCGGGATGAGCTCCTCCGGCCCGCGGAGCCAGCACTCGATCCGGCCACCGCCGCGACGCTCGATGTCGACCGGGTTCTTCACGGCGCACACGTTCATCGCGTTCGGGCACCGCGGGTGGAACCGGCACCCGTCCGGTGGGTCGACCAGGTCCGGCGGTGCGCCCGGGATGAAGTTAAGGCCCGTCGTGCGCAGCGAGATCGTCGAGCGGAGCAGCTCCCGCGTGTAGGGATGCTGGGGATTCCGGAAGACGTCCGCGACCCGGCCCTGCTCGACGATCCGCCCGGCGTACATCACCGCGACCCGGTCGCAGGCCTCGGCGACGATGCCGACGTTGTGGGTGATCAACAGCAGCGCCGTGCGGAAGTTGCGGCGCAGGTCGTTGAGGATCTGGACGATCTGGGCCTCCACGAGCACGTCGAGCGCGGTCGTCGGTTCGTCCGCGACGACGAAGGCGGGCCGGAGCACCAGTGCGAGGGCGATCATCAGTCGCTGCCGCATGCCGCCGGAGAACTCGTGCGGATAGGACTTGTACCGGGTCGGCGGGATCCCCATCAGGCGGAGCATCTCGAGCGCGCGCTCCGTGACCTCCGCCTTGGGCAGCCGCGGCTCGTGCTGCCGGATCGCCTCCTCGAAGTGCTGGGAGATCCTCATGAGCGGGTTCAGCCGCGTCAGCGGCTCCTGGAAGATCATCCCGAGGTCGCTGCCGCGGAGGCGGTAGGCCTCCCTCGGGCTCATCGACAAGATGTCGCGTCCCTGGTAGATGACCTCGCCGTCGCGCTTCGCGCCCGGCGGAAGCAGGCCCATCAGGCCGCGCCCGAGGGTGGACTTGCCGCAGCCGGACTCGCCGACCAGGCCCAGTGTCTCCCCCGGCGCGATGTCGAAGCTGACACCATCGACAGCACGGATCGCTCCGCGCGTCGTGCCGTACCAGACCCGCACGTCGCGGGCCGAGATCACCGGCTCGCCCGGAGCGTTGCTCCACTCACTCATCGGGTGACCTCTCGCTCCGGGAGGACGACCGGAAGCAGGCGCTGCCGACGAAGCGTCGGGTTCAGCGTCTCGTTGAGGCCCTCGCCCACCAGCGTCAGCCCGGTCACGAGCAGCACGATGGCGATACCGGGATAGAGGCCTGTCCACCAGATGTCCGAGCCCGCGTCGGCGAGCGCCCGGTTGAGGTCGTGGCCCCACTCGGCGGCCTCCGTCGACTGGATCCCGAGCCCCAGGAAGCCGAGTCCGGCGAGGGTGAGGATCGCGTCAGCGGCGTTGAGGGTGCCGAGCACCGGCACGCTCTGGATGACATTGCCGAACAGGTACCGGCGCATGATGACCCCGTCGGTGGCCCCGATCGCACGGGCCGCTTCGACGTACGTCGCCTCCTTCGCGCTCACCGTGGTGTTGCGGACCACCCGGTAGTACTGCGGGATGTAGATCGCGGACAGGGACAGCGCGACGGCGATCACGCTGCCTCCGAACAGTCCGGTCAGGAGGAACGAGAACACGATCGCGAGGAGGAACGACGGGAACGCGAAGATCGCGTCCATCACCAGCAGCAGGATCCGGTCGAGCCAGCCGCCGTAGTAGCCCGAGATGAGTCCCAGCGGGACCCCCACGACGACGCAGAACAGGATCGACAGCACCACCACCTCCAGCGCCGTGCGGGCGCCCCAGATGGTGCGGGACAGCACGTCGAAGAAGAGCCGGTCGGTGCCGAAGGGGTGGTCGCCGCTGGGCGGGCCCGCCTTGGGGAACATCACGCCCTCGGCCTCCGACTGCGAGAAGCCGTACGGCGCGATCCAGGGCGCGAACACGGCGAGGACCACGAAGGCGCCGGTGATCAGCAGGCCCGCCACCAGCATCCACCGGGCGAGGCCGGTCGTCTGGGTGAAGGGCCGGGCCAGGGCGCTCAGGACGCCACGCATCAGTACCTCACTCGCGGGTCGATGAGAGCGTTGACGATGTCGACCAGCAGGCTGATCAGGACCACCGCGACCGCGAAGATCGTGATGATGCCCTGCACGGCGCCGTAGTCGCGGTCGTTGATGTAGTCGACGAGCTTCTCGCCGAGGCCCGGCCAGTTGAAGGTCTTCTCCGTCAGGACCGCGCCCCCGAGCAGCAGTGCGAACTGCAGGCCGATCACGGTGATGACGGGCACGAGCGCGTTGCGGAACGCGTGCCGCCGGGTGACCTTCCCACGGGCGATGCCGCGCGCCTCGGCCGCCTCGACGTAGTCGCTCTGCATCGTCTGGAGGATGTTGACCCGCACCAGTCGGATGAACACGCCGCAGATCAGCAGACCGAGGGTCGTCGCCGGGAGGAGGAGGTGCTTGAGGACGTCCTCGATGGCTGCGCCGTCGCCGCTGAGGAAGACGTCGATCAGCAGGATGTGCGTCTTGGGGTCGACGGTGAAGACCGTGATCGGGCTGGCCGCCCCCGAGGTCGGCAGGCCGAGCGGCTGTGCGACGTACACCTGGAGCAGGAAGCCGACGAAGAAGATCGGCGCCGCGTAGCTGAGGATGCCGAACATCCGGATCAGGACGTCCGGGACCGTGTCCCGGTAGCGGCCGGCGACCATGCCGAGCGGGATGCCCACCAACAGGGCCACGAGGAACGCGGCGAGCGTCAGGCTGAGCGTCGCACCCCCGTTGTCGCGGACCACGTGCAGCACCGGCTGGTTGTCGCTGAACGTGGTCCCGAAGTCGAGCCGCGCGACGGAGACCAGGTAGTCCCAGTACTGGACGATCAGGGGACGGTTGAAGCCGAGGGCCTCGCGCCGTTGGTCGAGCGCCTCCTCGTCGAGCTTGCCCCCGAGGGCGGCGGAGACGGGGTCACCCGGCGCCACCCGCAGAACGACGAAGACGAGCGTGAGGATCACCCAGATCATCGGGATCACCAGCAGGGTGCGCTGGAGGATGTACCTCGGCAGGGATCCGGAGCCGGAACGGGTCATGGGAATCGTCTCCACGCACGGATCGTGGGGAGAGTGCCCGAGGGCGCTCTCCCCACGACCCGGTGCGATCGATCGGTCAGGGGTTCTTGCTGACCAGCCAGAAGCGGAAGATGAACGACGGGTCGAGCGTGTCCTCGACGCCCTCGATGCCCGGACCGTACACACCGGTGTTCTGGCCGACCCACGACGGGATGAACGGCACGTCGGTCGCCGCGAGGTCCTGGAGCTGGCCGAAGACCTCCTCGCGCGCCGCCTGGTCGTTCGTACCCTGCTCCTCGGCGACGAGGTCGTTGGCCTCCTGGCTCGTGTAGCCGTTCTGGAAGAAGCCGCCGTCGACCATGAACGGCGACAGGTAGTCGTCGGTGTCCGGGTAGTCGGGGAACCATCCGTAGATGTAGAGGTCGTACGCGCCCTCCTTGGAGATGGTCTGGTACTGCTCCCACTCGGTGCTCTTCAGCTGTACGTCGAACAGGCCGCCTGCCTCGAGCTGGCGCTCGAGCTCGTTGGCCTCGTCCTCGGTCGACGGTCCGTAGTGCGTGGGCGTCCAGCCGACCGTGAGCTTGACCGGCGTCTGGATGTTGGCGTCCTCGAGGATCTGCTTCGCCTTCTCGGGGTCGGGCTCGCCGTAGGCCTCCTGGAACGAGTCCTTCTGGCCGGCGTAGCCCGGCGGCACGATCGAGTAGAGCGGGTCGACGGTGCCGTCGTAGGCGTTCTCGGCGATCGCCTCACGGTCGACCAGCTGGGCACCGGCCTGCCGGATGGCGACCTGCTTGCCGTTCTGGCCCTTCGTGTACCAGACGTAGTAGCGGATCTCGGAACCCTCTCCGGTGGAGACGGTGACGTCGTCGTTCTCCTTGAGGTCCGAGATGTCGGTGGGGCTGAGGCTGCGCCAGGCGACGTCCACCTCGCCGTTCTCGACGGCCAGCTTGAGCGCCGACGGCTCGGAGTAGTACTTGACGAAGACCTGGGGTGCCTTGCCCGTGTTCTCGCCGGTGTAGTTCTCGTTGAGCTCCAGGACCGCCTGGTCGCCGGCCTTGTACTGGCTCAGCTTGTAGGGGCCGGAGCCGATGATCTTCTCGTCCTCGAGCTTCACGTCGGCCGGGAAGACCTCCTCGTCGACGATCGCCCCCGCCCCGGGGTAGGTGAGGACGTACTGGAACGTGGTGTCGGGGTGGTCGAGGTGGAACACGACCGTCGTGTCGTCCGGAGTCTCGATCGCGCCCTCGTTGAGGGTGACGACGCCCTTCTTGTCGGTCTCGGTGATGCTGCCGAGGAGGTAGATCGCGGCTCCGTTGGCGTCCTGGATCTCGATCGACCGCTCGAAGCTGTACTTGACGTCGGAGGACGTCAGCGGGTTGCCGTTGGAGAACTCGAGGCCCTCGCGCAGCTTGCAGGTCAGCGTCTGCGGGTCGTCGTACTCACACGACTCGGCGGCGTCCCCGACGATCTCGGTGGAGTTGGCCGGGACGGTCGTCAGCGTCTGGTAGAGGTTGTACTCCAGCGTCGACGAGCCGAGGTCGTACGATCCGGCCGGGTCGAGCGCGGTCACGGTGTCGGTGGTGCCGAGGATCCAGGCGTCCCCGACGCCTTCCGCTCCAGCGCCTCCGCCGTCGTCGTCCCCGCACGCGGCGAGGCTCACGGCCAGGGTTCCCGCTCCGACGAGCGCGAAGAGCTTCCGTTTCACGACTGTCACCCCAAGTTTTCCACTCGAGGCCCCCGCTGGTCAGGAGCCTGACTCGTGCGGAAGATACTCCGGCCGTTCCCCGATGGCTACGGGAGATCGAGCGGTGGTGGGTCTCGATCCGGCAACGTTTTCAGGTTCTCGGGCGTGATGCCGACCAGGGAGTCTCGGAAGAAGCGTCGCTCACCGGGAGGCACGGGAACGTGGTTCGGCACCACGAGGACCTGGCAGCCGGCGGACTCCGCAGAGGTGGCACCCGTGCCCGAGTCCTCGATCGCGACGCAGTCGGCGGGGTCGACGCCGAGGGAGGCCGCCGCGGTGAGGTAGGGCTCGGGGTGCGGCTTGCCGTTGTCGACCAGGTCGCCGGTGACGATCACCCGGAAGGTCTCCGGCGGCAGGTGCTCGACGATCGGCGCGACGAAGCGCTGGTAGGACATCGTGACCAGGCCGCACGGCACGCCGGCGTCGTGCAGCGCCAGGAGCAGCTCGCGGGCGCCCGGGCACCACGGCACCGCGTGCTGGACCCGCTCGACGACGCCGTCGAGGAGCAGCTCGACGACCTCCTCGGGGCTGTGCGGCAGCCCCATCCGCTCCTTGACGTAGCGACCGGACGTGAGCAGGTCGTTGCCGACCAGGGCCAACCCGTCCTCATGGGTCCATACGGCGCCGTACTCCTCGGCGAGGGCGGTCTCGGTCGCCATCCAGTACGGCTCGGTGTCGACCAGCGTGCCGTCCATGTCCCACAGGACGGCCGCAGGCTGGCCTGAGGTGCCACCTGACTTCTGACCTGCAGGTTCACCGGAATCGGACGTGTTCAGAATGATCTCCTCAAGGCGCCGTGCGACTATCCGCACCCATTATCAGGTGGAGGGCTTCTGCCGGCTTGCCGGCACTCCCCCGGCTTCGGGTCCATCGGGTGGTGCGTTGCCCGCACCTGACCGACATGACCAACCACGCGATCGGCGCCGGTGCCGACGATTTGGACGCTCTGCTTGACAAAACCGGGGTGAATGTATGCAACATAGTGTTGCGCTAACAGCGCATGCACCCGCTCCTCGATGACGAGAACGGATCCCGATATGACTGCCGCTGCCGACCACCCCGCTGACATTGCCCCCGACACCGCAGGGCTCAGCTACCAGGAGACCCTTCGGGTCCTCTCCGAGGCCTCGGTGCACCAGCATTTCGACGCGTTCCTCGACATCGCGTGGGACAGCCCCGAGTTCGAGATGATCCCCGACGACCGGCGCTGGGTGCTCCCGGAGATCGACCCGCTCGGCCGCACCGAGTGGTACCAGTCGCTGCCACTGGACCGCCAGATCGAGATCGGCCAGTACCGGCTCTCGAACATCATGAAGGTCGGCCTGCAGTTCGAGCAGGTGCTGATCGGCGGCATCATGGCCCACCTGATCGGCATGGGGAACAACCGTGCGGAGTTCCGCTACTCCACGCACGAAGTCACCGAGGAGTGCCACCACACCCAGATGTTCCAGGAGGCTGTGAACCGGATCGGAGTCGACGTCCACGGCGGTCCCAGGTGGTTCATCAAGGTCGCGCCGTTCCTGTGCTTGGCCGGCGGCCCGCTCACCAACATCTTCTTCATCGGCATCCTGGCCGGCGAGGAGCCGATCGACTACCTGCAGAAGTCGGTGCTCCGCTCGGGCCACGACCTGCACCCGATCGTCGAGCGCGTCATGCAGATCCACGTCGCTGAGGAGGCCCGCCACATCGGCTTCGCGCACTCCTACCTTCTCGAGCGTTCGAAGGACTACGGCACCGTGCAGCGGTTCGCCCTGTCACTGGTCTACCCGATCGTGATGCGCGTGCTGTGCGACGTGATCATGAAGCCGACCCGCCAGATGCAGAAGGACCTCGGGATCCCGAAGCACGTCATGCGTGAGGTCTACTGGAAGAGCCCGGAGTCGCAGAAGCTGCTGCGCGACACGTTCGGTGACGTGCGCATGTTGGCCGACGAGCTCGGCCTGATGAACAAGCTCTCGCGCCGGATCTGGCGTGCCCTGGGCATCGACGGCACCCCCTCGCGGTTCCGCGGCGAGCCCAAGTCCGCCGCCGTCTGACGTCGACCGGTTCGGCATTCCCCATGGCCTACGTCGTCACGCAGTCCTGCTGTGCCGACGCCTCGTGCGTCGTTGCCTGCCCGGTCAACTGCATCCACCCCGCCCCTGGTGAGCCCGGATTCGGCACCACCGAGATGGTCTACATCGATGCCGATTCGTGTGTCGGCTGCGGTGCCTGCGCCACAGCCTGCCCGGTCGGCGCGATGGTGCCGGACGCTGCACTGACAACGAAGCAGCTGCCGTTCATCGACCTCAACGCCGCGTACTACGACGCGTTCCCGCACGCTGACCGCACCCCCGTCGCCCTGGTGCTCCCGCAGCGGCGACTGACCCACACGGGTCCGTTCCGGGTGGCGATCATCGGGGCGGGGCCGGCCGGCCTCTACACCGCAGACGAGTTGTTGAAGCACCCCGAGATCGGGGGCGTCGACGTCTACGACCGGCTGCAGACGCCGTACGGTCTGGTCCGGCACGGAGTCGCTCCGGATCACGCCTCCACGAAGGAAGTCACTGGTCTCTTTCAGGCGATCGAGCGCCAGCCGAGGTTCCGCTACTTCCTGGGCGCCGAGATCGGAAGCGAGGGCGGTCTGACCCTGGCCGACCTGCAGGCGAACTACCACGCCGTGGTGTACGCCGTCGGCGCGTCCTCGGACCGCAACCTCGACATTCCCGGCGAGCAGCTGGCCGGCTCGATCGCGGCGACGGCTGTCGTCGGCTGGTACAACGGGCATCCCGACCAGCGCGAGCTCGACGTACCGCTCCACCACGAGCGCGCGGTCGTGGTCGGCAACGGAAACGTCGCGCTCGACGTGGCGCGCATCCTCACCCGTCCGCTGGCCGTCCTGGAGCGAACGGACCTCGCGCCCGAGCCGCTTGAGCAGCTACGCGCCAGCAAGGTGCACGAGGTCATCGTGCTCGGCCGGCGCGGGCCCGCACAGTCCGCCTTCACCGTGCCCGAGCTGATCGGCCTGGCGGCACTCGACGACGTCGACGTCCTCGTGGAGGCCGACCCCGCCCTGCTGACCGGCGAGGACCAGCGCACCCAGCTGCTCCGCGAGATCGCCGAACGCACCCCGTCAGCCGACCCGGAACGACGCCGGATCGTGCTCAGCTTCACCGCCTCCCCGGTCGAGATCCTCGGCGAGGACGGTCACGTCACCGGTGTCCGTGTCGCGCGCAACCAGCTCGTCCCCACCGACGACGGCAGCAGGGTCCGCGCAGTTGCCACCGACGACGTGCGCACCATCGAGACCGGCCTGGTGATCCGCTCCGTGGGCCACCGTGGCCAAGCGGTCGCCGATCTTCCCTTCGACGAGACGACGGCAACCGTCCCCAACGACGGTGGGCGCGTCGAGCCCGGCGTGTACGTCGTCGGCTGGATCAAGCGCGGACCCAACGGCTTCATCGGCACCAACAAGACCTGCGCCCAGGAGACCGTCGAGGCCATTCTCGATGACCTGGATGCCGGCCCGGCCGAGCCGAGCGGAACCCCGCGCAGCATCGGCGCACTGGTGCGCTCCCGTCACCCGGAGACCACCCGCCTGTCCGGCTGGCAGCGACTCGATGCCGCCGAGCGCGAGCAAGGTGCCCAGGTGGGCCGACCCCGAGCCAAGATCGTCGACCCCGTGGAGCAGTTCAGGATTGCCACGACACCCGCTGAGAGGACACGCAGCCACGGGTTCGGTCGGCGTACGGTGTCGTGACGTGCTGAGTCGAGGAGGTGCCGTCATCGGAGCACCGAAGGGCGAGGCCACCGACGGGCGCAAGCGACGCTGGCAGGAGCACAATGCCGCTCGTCGTCAGGCAATCATCGACGCCGCCATCGTGGTGCTCGGCCGTGACATCGCGCCGGGCGAAGAGATCAACCTACGGCAGATCGCCGATGAGGCGTCGGTGCACCGCACCGTGCTGTACCGCTACTTCGAGGACCGGACCGACCTCGATCTCGCGATCCAGCGCGAGATCTGCCGCCGGGCCGCCGACCCGCTGCTGAACGCGATCACGCTCGAGGGAACTCCGCGCGAGATCGTGCAGCGCATCATCGACGCATACGTCAGCTGGGCCGTCGGCAACATCGCGCTGTTGCGCTTCGCCGAGCGTGAGGTTGCCGGTGCCCCGTCGAAGCCGCTCGACGAGGCAATCAGCCAGTTCGCCGAGCAGGTCGAGCTTGTCATCGGCGCGTTCCTGGAGATCCTCGCCGTCGACGTCTCCGAGGACGACCGCGACTCCCTCACCCCGTGGGTCTTCCTGCTCGTCGGCGGCGGTATGGCCGCGGTCCGCAGCTGGACCTCGCGCGAGGAGCTCCGTCCCGCCGCGCCGGCGTTCAGCTCCTTGCTCGCCGATGTCACCTGGCTGCAGGTGGAAGGCCTCGCCAGAGCCCGCTCGATCGACGTGCCCGACCTCCCGGTCGAGCAGATCATCAACCTGAGGGAAGCACCGTGACCGATCACGTCGACGTCGTCGTCGTCGGTGTTCATCCAGGCGAACGACGCTGAGGCATGTGACGTTCCGTCCTTCGGCGGGTAGGGATTGAGGTCAGAGGATTCAGCCGACGACGCCGGCGGCTCGGAGCTCGGCGACGGTCTCGGCCGAGAGACCGAGCGCGTCGAGCAGTTCATCGGTGTGGGCGCCGACCCGGGGAGCCGGCGCCGGTGTGGCAGGGATGCTGCGCGAGAACCGTGGGGCCGGGGCGGGCTGTACCCGTCCGCCGACCTCGACGAAGCTCTCCCGAGCCTGGTTGTGGGGGTGCCCAGGCGCCTCGCTCGGCGCCAGGACCGGCGTGACACAGGCGTCGACACCGTCGAAGACATCCGCCCACTCGTCCCGGGTCTTCGTCAGGAAGGCACCGGCGAACGTGGCCCGGAGCTTGTCTGCCTGGTCGAGGTCGAACGGCGAGGGAAGCTCGGCGTCGGCGAGATCGAGGCGAGTCAGGAGCTCGGCATAGAACTGCGGCTCGAGGGCGCCGACGGCGACGTACTTGCCGTCCGCGCAGATGTAGGTGTCGTAGAACGCGGCACCGGAGTCCAGGAAGTTGGTGCCGCGCTCGGGCATCCACAGGCCGGTGGACGCCATCGCGTGGACGAACGTGGTGAGCAGCGCAGCACCCTCCACCATCGAGGCGTCGACGACCTGGCCGTTGCCGGAGAACTCTCGCTCCCGGAGCGCGGCGAGGACGCCGATCACCAGGAGGAACCCGCCACCGGCGAAGTCCGCGACCAGGTTGAGCGGCGGCAACGGGCGCTCCCCCGCGCGACCGATCGGCTCGAGCGCGCCGGCCAACGCGACGTAGTTGATGTCGTGGCCCGCGGCCTGAGCCATCGGGCCGTGCTGGCCGTAGCCGGTGAGCCGGCCGTAGATCAGCCTGGGGTTCCGGGCCTGGCACTCCTCGGGGCCCACGCCCAGCCGCTCGGCCACGCCGGGCCGGAAGCCCTCGACCAGGACATCTGCATCGGCGGCGAGGCCGCGGACGATGTCGGTGCCGCGCGGATCCTTGAGGTCGACCGCGATGGACTTCTGGCCGCGGTCGAAGTAGCCCGACGGTACGGCGAGCGCGTCGCCGCCGCCGGCGCGGTCGACCCGGATCACCTCGGCGCCGAGGTCGGCCAGCACCATGCAGGCGAACGGTGCGGGGGCCAGGCTGGTCAGCTCGACGACCTTGAGTCCGTCCAGGGGTCCGGCGCTCATGCGCAGGCTCCCGACAGCTCGAGGTCGGCGTGGTCGGTTGCTGGGGTCGTCATGGTCCCTGTCTCCGTGGGTGTGTGCTGAGGCCGGGGGTCGGCGTCATGGGCGGACAGATGGCTCTCGATGGCCGGCCAGGTCAGCTCGCCGGCGCGCGGCGAGGCGATCAGGCCGAGGTGGCTGAGGCCGCCGACCGGGTGGAAGTCGACCTCGCTGTTCGGGTAGGCATCGGCGCCGGCTTGCACCGACGGAGCCGAGGCGAGCACGTCTTCAGTGCTGGCGATCAGGAGCAACGGCGCCCGGAGCCGGTCCATCTCGACCACGAAGTCGGCACGCAGATGCACCAGCCCGCGGGCCAGCTCGCGTCCAGCGACGATGCGGGTCAGTGCCTGGTTGATGAAGCGACCCGGGTAGCCGGGCATCGAGGCGACGAAGACGTCCACCGAGTCGATCCGGGCCAGCACCTCGCGCCTGTGCAGGTTCCTCAGGAGCGTCCAGGGCTTCATCACTTCGCGCGCCGGCGCCATCCAGCGATAGGCCCGGCGGGTCAACGGAGCGGGCAGCCCGCCCATCAGTGCGGTGGGCGCGACGACGATGCCCGGGCCGAGGGTTCCCGCGAGCGCGAACAGCGGCGCATACATCGGGTTGAGGGCGTAGTCGGTGGGCGTGCCGAGTGCGACGATCGAGGCGATCGGGAGGTCAGGATCGTGGGCTCCGAGCAGCAGGGCCATCGTGCCGCCGTGGGACCAGCCGACCAGGTGCACCGGCTCGCCGCCGTGTGCCTCGGAGATCCGGCGCACGGCCGTGGGCAGGATGTGGCCGACCCAGTCCTCGAACCCCATCGCGCGATCGGCGAACGTCATCGTCCCGTAGTCGATGGTGTACGTCGGCCGCCCGGTCCCCGTCGTGGCGGACTCGGCTCCGCTCAGGCGAGCGGCGAGGCTCTGACCGGGCCGCAGGTCCCAGCAGGAGACCGGGACGGCCAGCGGGGTCACCAGGAGCACCGGGTGACCGGACTGGTCGTCTTGCGGAGCGAGCCGCGCAACGCGGGCGTGCGGCTCGTCGTACAACAGGGTCGAGGGCAGGGACCGATCAGGCTCGAGGTCCGGGCCGAACCAGGAGACCGCCCAGGCGTTGCGCAGCACCTCGCCGAGCAGGCCCGCAGCGGAGGTGCTCCGCAATGCGGCGCCGGTCCTCATGGCGCGGCCGATCATGCGACACCTGTCGCCACGACCGGCCGGCTGCCGACGAGCAGCACGTCCGCGACCCGTTCCGGGTCGTCGGCCATCGGGACATGGCCACAGCCGGAGAGCGAGACATGGCTTGCCTGCGGGAGCCGGCGTGCGGCCAGTCGGGCCTGGTAGGGCAGGAGGATCCAGTCGCGATCGCCCCACGCGATCGTGACGGGGATGGCGGGGTCGATCGGCCGATCGAAGATCTCGGCCGCCGGAAAGATCTGGCGCATCGCCGGGATCGCGCGACGCATGCCGTGGAGATCCGCGACGAAGTCCGGGGCGGCGATCCGCTCCGGGTGGGCCGAGACCACGGCGCCCATGACGCGGCGAGCGACGGCAGCGCGAGCGAGCATCGGCGCGACCGGCGC
Organism: uncultured Actinomycetota bacterium; assembly: GCA_963830735.1. GTDB lineage: Bacteria > Actinomycetota > Actinomycetes > Propionibacteriales > Nocardioidaceae > Nocardioides. Next base: position 1,303,844 of record CAWHNG010000002.1, on the reverse strand, counting down.
CATCAGTCGGGCGCTGCCGGTCAACCAGGCGAAGAGCGCCCGCACGTAGGCGAAGTCCAGGCCGCCGTACCAGAAGGCCGCGGGCGAGAGCGTGGTCGCGCTGCGCACCAGGTCGTCGGCGGCCGCCTCCAGCGCAACCCGTCCGCCGAGGGAGTTGCCCGCGATGTGGGGCCGCTCGAGCCCGAGCGCGTCGAGCATCGCCACCAGGTCCTCGCGGATCGACGCCTGTACGTCGCCGCCGCGGACCACGAGGTCCGGCGACTCACCGTGGCCGGGCAGGTCGAACAGGATCACCTCGCGATGGTCGGTGAGGTGCTCCAGGACCGGGTACCACCCCTGCCTGCGGTGGGTCAGCCCATGCACCAGGACCAGCGGTTCGCCACTGCCGTGGATCTCGTGCTTCAGCATGTGGCGGCCTTGCTATCTCGGGTGATGTCGACGTTCGGGAGACGCAGGGCGGCCGAGGCGTCGGAAGCGACGACCGGGCGGTGCGGAGTCACGGCGCGAACGGGGCGGTGGGCATGTCCCAGGTCCGGTCGGTGCGTCATCGGCCGCGCTCAGGCGCCCTTCGACGCAGCCGGCTCGGCGTCGCGAGGCAGGCCGAGCATCCGCTCACCGATGACGTTGAGCTGGACCTCCGTCGTGCCGCCGTAGATCGTCGTCGCCCGGCCCGCGATGAGCTGCTCGATGGCGTGGTCGCTGGGCTGCCCCGGGACGGCGACCGTGCCAGCGACTCCCAGCTCGGCGACGATGAACTCGGCGATCTTCTGGCTGATGCCCATCGCGAGCAGCTTGCCCGCGCTCGAGGTGGTGCTGACGTCGGCGCCGGCGAGTTGCTTGAGGACGACGCGTGCGCTGATCACGTCGATGGCCTGGCTCTCTGCGAGCAGCTCACCGAGGTGGTAGCGGGCGACCGTGCTGAGCTCGTCGCCCTGCTTGATCCGGCGCCGGGCGAACTTCAGCAGGTCGCTGTCGTTCGCATAGGCCTCCATCTTCTGGCTCAGCGCCACCCGCTCGCCCGCAAGCGTCGTACGGGCGACCTCCCAGCCGTGGTCGACCTCGCCGACGACGTTCTCGTCGGGGATGAAGACGTCGTCGAGGAACACCTCGTTGAACAGGGCCGAGCCCGTCATCTCCCGCAGCGGCCGGACATCGACCCCGTCGCTGGACATGTCCAGCACGAAGTAGGTGATGCCCTGGTGCTTGGGGACATCGGGGTTGGTGCGGGCGATCAGCATCGCCCAGTCGGAGAACTGGGCGACCGTGGTCCAGATCTTCTGGCCGGTCACCTTCCAGCCGCCGTCGACCTTGACTGCCTTCGTGGCGATCGAGGCGAGATCGGAGCCCGCGCCCGGCTCGCTGAACAGCTGGCACCACACGACCTCGCCGCGCAGGGTGGGGACGACGAGCTCCTGACGCTGCTTATCGGTGCCGTGCGGCACGATCGCGCCGACGGCCCAGGTGCCCATCAGCAGCTGCGGCATGTTGATGCCCGCCTGTTTGATCTCCTGCATGATCACGATCTGCTCGAGTGGTCCCGCGGCGCGGCCGTAGGGCCTCGGCAGGTGGGGCTGGTTCCAGCCGCCGTCGCCGAGCGCGACCAGCTGCTCGTCCTCGTCGGTGAGGGCAGCGATCCTCTCGAGCTCGGCACGGATCGCGGGACGGATCGTCTCCGCTTCCTCGGGCAGCTCGATCTCCAGGGTCCGCCCCCGCCCTGCCAATGCCTGGTCGGCGAGGCGCAGCGCGCGCTCCTCACGGCTGCCGAGCACACCACGGATCGCGAGCGCCCGACGGTAGTAGAGGTGGGCGTCGTGCTCCCAGGTGAAGCCGATCCCGCCGTGCACCTGAATGCAGTTCTGGGCGACCTCGACAGCAAGGTCGGGTACGACGCCTGCCGCGACTCCAGCGGCGTAGTCGGCGTTGTCGTCACCGTTGTCGATGGCAACGGCTGCGTCCCAGACGGCGGCACGCGCCTGCTCCAGCGCGATGCCCATCCGGGCGCACGTGTGCTTGACGCCCTGGAACTGGCCGATCGGGCGGCCGAACTGGATCCGGATCTTTGCGTACTCCGCGGCCTTCGCCACGGCCCACGCCATCACTCCCGTGGCCTCCGCGCCGAGGATGACGGCAGCGGTCGAGCGAGCCCGCTCGGCGGACAGCGAGGAGAGGATGTGGTCGGTGTCGATCACCAGTGCATCGGCGGTGACCCGGGCGGAGCCTCGGACCACGTCGATGCTGTCCTGGCGAACGACCTTGAACGCGGCGGCATCGACCACGACCCAGGTGAGGGCACCGTCGTGAGCGACCGGCAGGACCAGGTGGTCGGCGTGCTCAGCCCCCAGGACTCCCTCCCAGGTGCCCGAGACCGTCAGCGCTCCGTCCGCCCCGGCAGCTGCGGGAACGCCGGACGCCTCGAGTGCGACGGCGGCGGTCGTCGTACCGTCGATCAGGCGCGGCAGCAGCTCGACAGCCTGCTTGCCACCGTCGGCCTGGATGAGCGCAGAGGCCAGCACCGTGGGCACGAACGGACCTGGTGCGGCATGCCGGCCGAGCGCTTCCAGCGCTACGGCAAGGGTCAGCAGCCCGCCTCCGCCGCCGCCGGACTCTTCGGCGATGTGCAAGCCGAGCAGGTCGTAGTCGACCAGCGCGGACCAGAACGCCGGGAACTTCTCCTCGGCTCCCTTGTCGATGTCCTTGCGGACCACGTCGGTGGTGATGACCGACTCGGCGAGATCGGCGACTGCTGCGGCCAGGGCGACGTGCTCTTCGACGAGCCCGATGCCCAGCTCATAGGACTGGCGTGCCATGTGAGGTCTCCTGCGTCGTTGGTGCGATGAGCGAGGCGGTGGGTGATCAACCGAGCCGGTCGGCGAGGTCGTCGATCTCCCAGGGACCCTCGGACTCGATGGTCGTGACGTCGTGCCAGCCGGCAAGCTCGGAGATGCCACCTCCCTGGACGGCGAAGACCTTGCCGGTGAGCTTGCAGTCGGGCGCCGAGAGGCGAGCGACCAACGGGGAGATGTTCGACGGCGCGAATGCGTCGAACTCGCCCTCGGGGACCTCGGCCGCGAACAGGGCACCCATGCCCGGTGTGGCGAGGGTGAGCCGGGTGCGGGCGATCGGGGCGATCGCGTTGACCCGGACGCCGTAGCGCTCGAGTTCGTCGGCCGCCACCAGTGTCAGGGCAGCGATGCCGGCCTTGGCGGCGCCATAGTTGGCTTGCCCGGCGTTGGGCATGAACGTCCCTGAGGCCGAGGCGGTGTTGACCACCGCGGCGTTGACCTCGACTCCTGCCTTCGACTGAGCCTTCCAGTAGGCAGCTGCGTGGTGCAGCGGAGCGGCGTGGCCCTTGAGGTGCACGGTGACGACCGAGTCCCACTGCTCCTCGGTGAGCGAGGGGATGAAGGCGTCGCGAAGGATGCCGGCGTTGTTGATCAGGATGTCCAGGCCGCCGAACTCCTCGATCGCCTGCTGGACCAGTGCCTCCGCGCCCGCCCACGACGCGACGTTGTCGGCATTGGCAACCGCGCGCCCGCCGGCGGCGATGATCTCGTCAGCGACCTCCTGGGCGGGTCCTGCGTCGGCGCCGGTGCCCTCGTTGGAGCCGCCGAGGTCGTTGACGACGACCGCCGCGCCCTCACGGGCGAGCAGGAGTGCGTGTTCGCGGCCGATGCCGCGGCCGGCCCCGGTGACGATGGCGACGCGTCCGTCAAGAGTTCCCATGGGTCTGTCCTTCGATTCAGTCGTGGGTCAGTTGTCGGCGAGGACGGCAAGGCCGTCGCGGATGACCAGGTCGCTGCCGACCGCGGTCTGGAAGGCGTAGGAGGTCGTCGCGGAGTCTCCGCCGACCTCCCAGAAGCTGGTGGTGATGTCCTGGCCGGGCAGCACCGGCTTGGCGAAGCGCACGGCCAGCCGCTTGAGGCGTCGTACATCGCCCTCGGCGAACTGCTGGAGGACCGCCCACGAGGTGAACGCCATGGTGCAGAGACCGTGGTTGATGATCCCGGGCAAGCCGGACATCTGCGCGATCTCCTCGTCGAGGTGGATCGGCATCGGATCGCCCGAGGCGGGTGAGTAGCGGAAGGTCTGGTCCTCGTCGATGTGCTGGGTGACGACTGCCGCCGGCCGGGCGTCGGTGTGCGCCGCGTCGAGAGCGTGGGCCGGCGCCTGCCCGCCGACCGTCCTGCCCGCGTCGACTCCTCGGAAGAAGGCCGCGAGCCACTGCTCGTTGACCAACTCACCTGCCGCGTCGCGGGTCTCGCAATGGACCGTCACTGTGGAACCGGTGCTCAGTGCTGCGAAGCCGGTGGGCCGGGCACGAGTGGTCAGCACGTCCCCGGGCCGGATCGGCCGGTGGAAGTGGAAGTCCTGCTCGCCGTGCACCATCTTCATCAGCAGCTCGACGGGGGCCACCTCGAGCGCGGCCGGCGCGAGCGAGAAGAACGTCGGCACCACGGCGAACACCGGCGGCGCGACCTCCCCGGCCAGGTGGGCCGGGATCGGGTCGTTGGTCGCGGCGGCGTACTCCGCGATGCGTTCGGCAGTGACCTCGAAGACCTGGTCCTCGGTCCACTCACCCAGCCCGGTGTCCTCGAAGGCCACTGCCGTTGTCGTCATCAGGCGGAGACGAGCTCGGCGAGCTTGGCGAGGGAGACCTCGAGGTCACCCTGTGCGTTCTTGGCGACGGCCTTGCCGATCGGACCGACGATCATCGCGCCGCTGAAGTCGGCGTCGATGGTTGCGGTCGAGCCGCCCTCGACCGCGGCGACCGACAGCGTGAACCTGATCTTCACGCCGGCCATGCCGAGGCCCTCGATGGTCACGGTGTTCGGCGCCTCGACCTCGGTGATGGTCCACTCGATCTTGTTCGCCATGCCCATCACCGAGACGACCTCGGTGACCTGGGTGCCGACCGCGACCTCGCTGGGGAGCTCGCTCTTCCAGCTCTGGTGGATGGTCAGCCAGTTCTCCCACCCGGCGAGGTCGGACAGGTTGTCCCACGCGGTCTGCGGGTCGACGGGGAGGTTGTGGGTGACGGAAACGCTGGCCATGATGACTTCTCCTGTTGGGTGACGCGGATGGACGAAGGGATTGGGTTCAGTTGGCCTTGCGGTAGGCCGTCACGACGACGGCACCACCGAGACCGATGTTGTGCTGGACCGCGACGCCGTCCTTGCCGGCAGCGGATTCGACCTGACGGGCGTCGGCGGTGCCACGCAGCTGCCAGGTGAGCTCGCTGCACTGGGCGAGACCGGTCGCGCCGAGGGGGTGGCCCTTGGAGATCAGGCCGCCGGACGGGTTGACGACCCAGCGGCCGCCGTACGTCGTGTCGTCGTTGTCGATGAGCTTGCCTGCCTCGCCGTCGGCACACAGGCCGAGCGCCTCGTAGGTGAGCAGCTCATTGGCGGAGAAGCAGTCGTGCAGCTCGATGACGTCGACGTCCTCGGCACTGATCCCCGCCTGCTCGTAGACCTCGTTGGCCGCGCGGCGCGACATCTCCTTGCCGACGAGCGACTGCGCCGACTTGTCGGTGAAGGTGCTGTCCATGTCGGTGACCATCGACTGGCCGATGACCTCGACAGCCTGGTCGCCGAGGCCGTGCTTGTCGACGAAGGCCTCGCTGGCCAGGATCACCGCGCCCGAGCCGTCCGAGGTCGGCGAGCACTGCAGCTTGGTCAGCGGGCCGTAGACCTTGCGCGACTCGAGAATCTCCTCGAGCGTGTAGACGTCCTGGAACTGGGCGTAGGGGTTGTTCACCGAGTGGCGGTGGTTCTTCACGCCGACCTTGGCGAACTGCTCGATCGTGGTGCCGTAGAGCTCCATGTGCTCGTTGCCCGCGGCGCCGAACATGTACGGCGCCGGCGGCATCGCGAACTCCTGGAGCTCGGCGAGTGCGAGGAGGTGCTTCATCAGCGGCTGTTCGCGATCGTCGTACGTCGAGCCGAGCGAACCCGGCTGCATCTTCTCGAAGCCGAGCGCGAGCGCGCAGTCGGCAAGACCGCCGCGAATCGCCTGGGTGGCGAGGTAGAGCGCCGTCGAACCGGTCGAACAGTTGTTGTTGACGTTGACCACCGGGAGGCCGGTCATTCCCAGCTCGTAGACGGCGCGCTGTCCGGCAGTGGACTCGCCGTAGACATAGCCGACGTAGGCCTGCTGCACCTCGCGGTAGCCGATGCCCGCGTCCTCCAGCGCCTTGGTGCCGGACTCCCGGGCCATGTCCGGGTAGTCCCAGTCACGGCTGCCGGGCTTCTCGAACTTCGTCATCCCGACCCCGACGACATAGACCTTGCTCGCCATGTGGCGTCCCCCATTGTTTCTTGGACATACTGTCCGGGCAAAAGTATGTCGGACAGACTGTCCAGTCAAGGGCCGCGGCGGTAGTGTGCCCGCCGTGGCGAGATCAACCGTCGGATCCGACGCAGCTCCGGACGGCCGGGACACCCGGTGGGACAACCACCGGGCCGCTCGCCACGACCGGATCCTCGCCGCCGCCATCGAGGCGATCGACGCCGACGGCGGAGCGATCGGCGTGGCCGCCATGGCCGATCGCGCGGCTGTCCCGCGGTCGGTCGTCTATCGCCTGTTCGAGAACCGCGACGACCTGGACGAGCAGATCCGCGGCAGGATCGTGGACGACCTCATGGCGGCGTTGGCGCCCACCCTCGACCCCCGCGGCACCGTCAAGGAGGCGATCGGGGGTGCGACGGCGACCTACGTCGGTTGGGTGGTCCAGCACCCCCGCCTGCAGCAGTTCCTCGGCACCGGATCAGCCACCCGGCGACGTACCGGCTCCCGGGTCGTCACCGGCACCAAGACGGCCATCGCCGTCCATCTCTCCGGGCTCCTCGAGTCCGAGTTCACCCAACTCGCTGGCAGCCCGCCGCCGGTCGGCACCAGCCAGAACCTCGCGTTCGGTGTGGTCGGACTCGTCGACGGTGCGGTCAACCGCTGGGTGGCGCACCCCGGATCACGCAGCAGTGCCGAGGAGCTCGTCAACTTCCTGACCGAGGCGGTGTGGAGCCTGCTGGCCTCCAGCGCCGACCGATTGAGCCTCGCACTCGCGCCGGACCAGCCGCTGCTCTCCGGCCGGCCCTGACTGGCCTTCGGTCTCGTGACGGTCGCTGCGCGACCTCCTCGACCTCCGGCATCTCAGTCCTCCGGGTCGTACCCGAGGTTGGGCGAGAGCCAGCGCTCGGTCTCGGCGAGCGTCCAGCCCTTGCGCTCGGCATAGTCGGCGATCTGGTCGCGACCGAGCCGGCCGACGACGAAGTACTGCGCCTGCGGGTGGCTGTAGTAGAGGCCGGAGACCGACGCGCCGGGCCACATCGCCATCGACTCGGTGAGCTCGATGCCCGTGCCGGCCTCGACGTCGAGCAGGTCCCAGATGGTCTGCTTCTCGGTGTGGTCGGGGCAGGCGGGATAGCCGGGCGCGGGCCGGATGCCGGAGTACTTCTCGGCGATCAGGTCCTCGTTGCTCAGCTGCTCCTCCGGCACGTGGGCCCAGAACTCGGTGCGGACCCGCTGGTGCAGGCGCTCGGCGAACGCCTCGGCGAGTCGGTCGGCCAGGGACTCGAGCAGGATCGCCGAGTAGTCGTCGAGCGCCTCCTTGAACTCCATCACCTTCGCCGGCAGGCCGATGCCGGCGGTCACGGCGAAGGCGCCGACCCAGTCACCGTCACCGGCGAGGTCCGCGTCGACGGGCGCGACGAAGTCGGCCATCGACCGGTTGGGTACGCCGCTCCGGTGCTCGCCCTGCTGGCGGAGCTGGTGCAGGGTCGCCCTCACCTCGGTCCGCGCGTCGTCGTACACGAGGACGTCCTCGCCGTTGCTCGCCGCCGGGAACAGCCCGTAGACGCCGTTGGCGGTGACCCACTTCTCGGCGATCATCCGGTCGAGCATCTCCTGGGCGTCCTCGTAGAGCTTGCGCGCGGCCTCACCGGAGACGGGGTTGTTGAGGATGTCGGGGAACTTGCCCTTCATCTCCCAGGCGTTGAAGAACGGCTGCCAGTCGATGTAGTCGCGCAGCTCGGCGAGGTCGTAGTCGGTGAAGACGTGGACGCCCGGTGTGCGCGGCTGGGGTGGCTGGTAGCCGGACCAGTCGATCGGCGTGGCGTTGGCCTTCGCTCCGTCGAACGGGAGCTGCGGACGGTCGGACTTCTGGGCGTGCCGCGCCCGCAGCGAGTCGTAGTCGGCCTGGACGTCGGCCATCAGCTTCTTGCGCTGCTCGTCGTGCAGCAGCGCGGCGACGACCGGCACCGAGCGCGAGGCGTCCTTGACCCAGACGACCGGGCCGTCGTACTGCCGGTCGACCTTGACCGCCGTGTGCGCGCGCGACGTGGTCGCACCGCCGATCAGCAGCGGGATCTCGAACTCCTGCCGCTTCATCTCCGCGGCGAAGTTGACCATCTCGTCCAGCGACGGCGTGATCAGCCCGGACAGTCCGATCACGTCGGCGTTGTGCTCACGGGCGGCGTCGATGATCTTCTGCGCAGGCACCATGACGCCGAGGTCGATGACCTCGTAGTTGTTGCACTGCAGCACGACACCGACGATGTTCTTGCCGATGTCGTGGACGTCGCCCTTGACCGTCGCCATGACGACCGTGCCGTTGGTGTCCTTCTCGCCGGTGGTGCCGAGGTCGGCCTTCTCCTGCTCGATGAACGGGATCAGGTAGGCGACCGCCTTCTTCATCACGCGGGCGCTCTTGACCACCTGCGGGAGGAACATCTTGCCGGCCCCGAAGAGGTCGCCGACGACGTTCATGCCGTCCATCAGCGGGCCCTCGATCACCTCGATCGGACGCCCGCCACGGTCGGCGATCAGCTGGCGCAGCTCCTCGGTGTCGGCCTCGACGTTGGCGTCCAGCCCCTTCACCAGGGCGTGGGTGATCCGCTCGCCGACGGGGAGGCTGCGCCACTCCTCGGTGGCGGCCTCCACGGCCTGGCCGCTCCCCCGGTGCTGCTCGGCGAGCCCGAGGAGCCGCTCGGTCGCCGCCATCGGGTCGTCGGCGCGGTTGAGGACGACGTCCTCGATGGCGTCGCGCAGCTCGGGATCGATCTCGCTGTAGGGGATGAGCGCGCCGGCGTTGACGATGCCCATGGTGAGGCCCGCCTCGATGGCGTGGAACAGGAACACCGCGTGGATCGCCTCGCGGACCGGGTTGTTGCCCCGGAAGCTGAAGCTCACGTTGGAGATGCCGCCGGAGACCTTGGCGCCCGGCAGGTTCTGCTTGATCCAGCGGGTGGCCTCGATGAAGTCCCGGCCGTAGGTCGCGTGCTCCTCGATGCCGGTGGCGACCGCGAAGACGTTGGGATCGAAGATGACGTCCTCAGGGTCGAAGTCGACCTCGTCGACCAGGATCCGGTAGGCGCGCTCGCAGATCTGCTGACGACGCTCGAGGCTGTCGGCCTGGCCGTCCTCGTCGAACGCCATGACGACGGCTGCGGCGCCGTACTTCTTGCACAGGCGGGCCTGGGTGACGAACTCCTCCTCGCCCGACTTCAGCGAGATCGAATTGACGATCGGCTTGCCCTGCACGTTCTTCAGCCCGGCCTCGATGACCTCCCACTTGGAGGAGTCGACCATCACCGGGACGCGGCTGATGTCGGGCTCGGACGCGACCAGCTTGAGGAACCGGTCCATCGCGGCGACGCCGTCGATCATGCCCTCGTCCATGTTGACGTCGATGACCTGGGCGCCGGCCTCGACCTGCTGCGCGGCGACCGAGAGGGCGGTGTCGTAGTCGCCGTCCTTGATCAGGTTGCGGAACTTCGCCGAGCCGGTGATGTTGGTGCGCTCGCCGACATTCACGAAGAGGGTCGAAGAGTCGATCTTGAACGCCTCGAGGCCCGACAGGCGCAGGGCGGGTACGGCGACCGCCGGCTCCCGTCGCTCCTTGCCGTCGACCGCGCGGGCGATCGCCGCGATGTGCGCGGGGGTCGTGCCGCAGCAGCCACCGACGATGTTGACGAACCCGGAGTCGGCGAACTCGGCGAGCACGGCCGCGGTGTCGGAGGGCGCTTCGTCGTACTCGCCGAAGGCGTTGGGCAGACCGGCGTTGGGGTACGCCGACACGAAGGTGTCGGCGAGCCGCGAGAGCTCGGCGATGTAAGGGCGCATCTCCTTCGCGCCGAGCGCGCAGTTGAGGCCGACCGCGATCGGCTGCGCGTGCCGGACCGAGTCCCAGAACGCCTCGGTGACCTGTCCGGACAGCGTGCGCCCGGAGGCGTCGGTGATGGTGCCCGAGATGACGACCGGCCAGCGGCGGCCGCGCTCCTCGAAGAGCGTCTCGACGGCGAAGATCGCGGCCTTCGCGTTGAGCGTGTCGAAGATCGTCTCGATGAAGATGAGGTCCGAGCCGCCGTCGACGAGTCCCCTGGCGGCGACGAGGTAGGCGTCGACGAGCTGGTCGTAGGAGACGTTGCGGGCCGCCGGGTCGTTGACGTCGGGACTGATCGACGCGGTCCGGGTGGTCGGGCCGAGCGCGCCGGCGACGTAGCGCGGGAGACCGGTGGCCGCGGCCACCTCGTCGGCGACGGACCGGGCGAGCCGCGCCGACTCGAAGTTGACCTCGTAGGAGAGGTCGGCCATGCCGTAGTCGGCGAGCGAGATGGCGTTCGAGTTGAACGTGTTGGTCTCGATGATGTCGGCGCCGGCCTCGAGGTACTCGCGGTGGATGCCGGCGATGATCTGCGGCTGGGTGAGCGAGAGCAGGTCGTTGTTGCCGATCAGGTCGCTCGGCCAATCGGCGAACCGTTCACCCCGGTAGCCCGCCTCGTCGGGGCGGTCGCGCTGGATCGCCGTACCCATCGCGCCGTCGAGGACCACGATCCGCTCATCGAGCAGAGCAGTGAGCTCGGCCGTCGCATCCGGCCGCACCTGCGGGGTCCCGGTCTCAGTCTCGCCAGTCATCACGCCACCACCTTCCGTCACGGAAGGCGTCCTTGGAAATCCGCCGAGCGTGGCGGACCGGGTGTGACGGTCCGTTGCAACGCCTCTCGACGGAGTCGATCGTACGTGGCGCCCGGGTTCGGATGCGGGGATATCCGCATGATGGCCTGCGGCGCGCCCGCCGCGGGACACGCCGGACGCGGACACTAGGCTCGTTGGGATGATGGAGATCGAGGATGTCCCGGACCTCGTCCACCCGGTGGTCATCGCCGCGTTCGAGGGCTGGAACGACGCCGCCGAGTCGGCGTCGTCGGTGGTCGACCACCTGATGAAGGTGTGGGACGCCCGCGTCGTCGCGGCGATCGATCCGGAGGAGTTCTACGACTTCCAGGTCAACCGGCCCACGGTCGGACTCGACGAGAACGGCTTCCGCAAGCTGACCTGGCCGAGCACCCACGTCGCGGTCGCCTCTCCCCCGGACCTCGACCGGGACGTCATCCTCATCCGCGGCATCGAGCCGAACATGAAGTGGCGCCAGTTCATCGCCGAGCTCCTGGCCTGTGTCGACGACCTCGGCGCCGAGCTGGTCGTCACCCTCGGCGCACTGCTCGCCGACACGCCGCACACCCGCCCGATCCCGGTCACGGGTACGTCGACCGAGCCCGACATCGTCGACCGGCTCCGGCTCGAGCAGTCGACCTACGAGGGCCCGACGGGCATCGTCGGCGTGCTCCAGGACGCCTGCGTGAAGCTCGACATGGCGGCGGTCTCCTACTGGGCCGCCGTCCCGCACTACGTCGCGCAGCCGCCATGCCCGAAGGCCACGCTGGCGCTCGTCGGGAAGCTCGAAGAGCTCCTGGAGGTGAGCATCCCGCTCGGCGACCTGCTCGAGGACGCGGAGGCGTGGGAGCGCGGCGTCGACGAGCTGGCCGAGGACGACGAGGACATCGCCGACTACGTTCGTGCGCTGGAGGAGACCCGCGACACCGCCGACCTGCCCGAGGCCTCGGGCGAGGCGATCGCCCGTGAGTTCGAGCGCTACCTCAAGCGGCGCGGGGAGGGTGACTAGACCCGTATCGCTCGACGAGCGACACGAGGGCCTCCACCAGCCCGACGAGGGCGATCAGCAGAGCTGTGACCACGACCAGAGTTCCTCCGGAGCCCGGCGGTGACTCGGTGGAGATGGCGACGTTGCCGGTCAGGGCGGCCACGAGGATGCCGGCAGCGATCTGTGTCAGCCCGAGCCAGAGCCCGACGCCGTCGAGCGCGCCGGTGATCAGGACCACGCACAGACCGATGGCCGCAAGCCTCGTGAAGGCCTCGTTCGGTCCCGTACCGAGGTTGCCCCACAGCGACCCCGGTGCCTCCGAGTCGAACGGGAGGCACGTGCCGATCACGAGGACCCCGAGCAGAACCGCACTCAATGTCGCGGAATGCGACCGCTGCTCCATGGTCATATCCTCGCATTCACGATGGCAGGCCTCTGGCAGCAAGAACAGCGAGTCACAGGAATCCCAGCAAAGTCTTCAGCGACGCGTCGGACCACCCGTCCGCCTGGTCCATCAGCTGCACCGCTGCGATCAGGTCGTCGCGACCGTCGGTGAGGTCCCTGCTCATGCGGCTCAGCCGGGAGACCATCGTCTCCTGCGCCTCGGACCACGTGTCGTACGGGTTCGTCAGCGACGTGCTTCGCGAGAACTGGCCGCTCCCGAACGTGATGTGCTGGATCGGGGCCTTTGCGTTGACCGAGAGATGCTGAAGCGCGGACTTCGTCTCATTGATCGAGTTGCGATCGATGTTGACCGTGCCGACCGCGTCGGTCCGACTCGCCGGCGTGAGCTCAGAGCGAGAGTCGTCCTGCAGCGAGGTGAGGATGTCCCTTCCCACCCTGACGATGTCGTCCATGCCGTCGTTGAAGTCGCTCTGGAACTCCTCCAGGCCGCCGGCGCCCTGCACCCAGTCGACGAAGACCTCGAGCGGACGCTCCCCTGAGAAGGTGTAGGTGGTGCCCGTCGCGGCGTCGTAGGAAGCCTTCGCCCCCTCGATGGCACCCTTCACCACGTCGACGGCCCCGCCTCCGGGTAGCACGGAGGCGACGAGGCCGGCGGTGTCCCAGAGCGCTTCGCCATGGCCTCCGCCCTCCGGCTTTGCCGCGACGAGCGCGTCACGAAGGGCGGTGACCAGGCTGAGCACACTCGCCTTGGCCCGATTGATGGCATTGGCGTCAGCAGCGGCACAGCCGGCCATGTCGATCAGCCGCTTGCGCAGGTTGTGGCTCAGGACCTCGCGGGTGTTGCCGTACTTGTCGTAGAAGGCGTTGAACGCCCGGCCGTAGTTGCGGTCGTCGTCATCGCGCTCCACATCCTTGAGCCACGAGTCCAGTTGGGGAACGATGTCGAGGTCCTGGTCCTCCCAGTTGATCTGCCAGGCGCCCTCGTTGAGGAGCGTCTCGCTGGCCGTCACGATGTTGTCCTCCTCGGGGAGGCTCCGCCAGGGAGCAAGCCAGTCGCGGAGGATCTTGCCGAAGTTCTCGTACTCGCTGATCGCCTCGCCATTGGTCCACTCGTTGGCTCGGAAGCCCCAGGGGGGACTCGGCACGTTGCCCGTGGTCGGCGACTCCCATGCGTTGTACGTCCCGGTGATCGCCTCGGCCATGTACCAGCCCGAGTCGATGTCACCCGTGTAGTAGGAGTTCGGGAGCCAATCTGTGAAGTCGAACCAATCCTTCATTCGCCAGTTCACCCAGGCGTCGACGTACGCCTTGACGGCTTCCTCGGTGAGAGTCTCGAGTCGGGTCAGGAAGTCAGACATTTCCTCAGATCCTTCGTTGCCAGGCTGTTGACAAGGCAACGTGCCCGTGCTTCGCGTCCTGAAACCGTGCCGTGATGGTTGGGCGCTACCCGAAGAAGTCGAAGATGTCGAGGACCGTCCAACGAGGCTCGTGGAGAGGGATGAGCAGGGACGCGAGCGGGCCCAGGACGAAGCAGGCCAGTCCGACCGCACCACCGAGCACGGTCGACCCGACGTCGCCCCGGTCCACAGCGGCGATCAGCGTGACCAGGCCCCACCCGGCGAAGTACCCGAACGGCCCCGTGACCAGGAACGGCCACAGGCGTCCGCGGCCAGCCACCGCCGTCGCGGCGACCACCCCGATGTCGGCGCCGATGCCGGCGACCCAGGGGAAGGACTCGTCCTGGACGTGACCCATGAGCACGGCGGCGAGGACGACGACGGCAGGCACGAACAGCACGAAGGTCAGGAGGAGCAGGACGAGGTTCCCGAGACGAGTTCTCACGAGTCAGGACAATAGGTCAGCCCGCGCGGCATCGAGGAGCGCGGAGCGGCAGGCGAGTGCCTTCAGACCGCGAGCCCGAGCGCCGCGTCGAGGACCGGCAGCAGGGTGACCGCGGCCTCCGGGTCGCTGGTGTCGGCGAGGCCGTCGGTGCCCAGCGTCGCGGCGACCCAGGCATCGACCGCGGCCGTGGCGCGCGGGGCGTCGAGGTCGTCGGCGACGGCCGCGAGGATCTCGGCCACGACGGGCGCCGCGGCGGCGCCGGCGCCCAGCGACAGCGCCCTGCGCCAGTCGGCGAGATGGTCGACGGCGTCCCACAGCAGGTCGTCGGTCCATTCCCAGTCGCTGCGGTAGTGGTGGCGCATCAGCGCGAGCCGGATCGCCATCGGGTCGATGTCGCTGTTGCGGAGCGCGGAGACGAAGACCAGGTTGCCGCGCGACTTCGACATCTTCTCGCCGTCGTAGCCCACCATCCCCGCGTGGACGTAGGCGTGCGCGAACGGCGTGACGCCGGAGGCCACCTGCGCGTGACCGGCGCACATCTCGTGGTGCGGGAAGATCAGGTCGTTGCCACCGCCCTGCACGGCGAAGCCGTCGCCCAGCTCCGCGTGCGCGATCGCGGAGCACTCGATGTGCCAGCCCGGCCGGCCCCGGCCGAACGGGCTCTCCCACGCCGGCTCGCCCGGGCGCTCGCCGCGCCAGACGACCGGATCGAGCGGGTCCTTCTTGCCGGCGCGCTCCGGGTCGCCGCCGCGCTCGGCGAAGAAGGTGAGCATCGTCTCGCGGTCGTAGCCGGACTCGTTGCCGAAGGCCGGGTCGGCGGCGACGGAGTAGTAGAGGTCGTCCTCGACGCGGTAGATCGCCCCAGCGGCCTGCAGGGTCTCGATCATCGCCACGGCGAGCGGGATGGACTCCACCGCTCCGATGTAGGCGTCGGGCGGGAGCACCCGCAGCGCCTGCATGTCCTGCCGGAAGAGCTCCGTCTCCCGCTCGGCGAGTTCGACCCAGTCGACCCCGACCTTGGTGGCCCGCTCGAGCAGCGGGTCGTCGACGTCGGTGACGTTCTGGGCGAACCGGACCTCGAGGCCGGCGTTGCGCCACGCCCGGTTGAGCAGGTCGAAGGCGATGTAGGTGCTCGCGTGGCCGAGGTGGGTCGCGTCGTACGGCGTGATGCCGCAGACGTAGAGACCCGCTGCCGTGCCCTCCGGGGGCGTGGTGACCAGGCCGCCGGACGCGGTGTCGTGGACCCGCACCGCCGGACCGACGGCGGTCAGGGTGGGGACCTCAGGTGCGTTCCACGTGCGCATGCGCCGATGCTATCTGCGGGCCGTCAGGTCAGAACGGCGGCCATGGGATCGACGGCCAGCCGGCGCCCGGACGGGGTAGGAGCCCGCGCGAGAGGAGCCGCGTGCAGCGCCGCTCGAGTGCGTCGAGCTCCAGCTCGGAGAGGTGGTCGGCGAGCCGGTCCCCGAGCCCGCCCCGCAGCTCCGCCAGCACCGACGCAACCGCAGCCGTCTCTTCCTCGGTCAGCGGCTCGCCCGCCCAGCCCCACAGCACGGTCCGCAGCTTGGGCTCGTGATGCAGGGTCACCCCGTGGTCGACCCCGAGCCGCCGCCCGTCGGGCATGGCGAGCACGTGGCCGCCCTTGCGGTCCGCGTTGTTGATGATCACGTCGAAGACCGCGAGCCGGCGCAGCGTCGTACTGTCCTCGTGGACCAGGCTCACGTCGCGGTCGCGGTCGTCCACGCCGTCGGCGACCGACAGCCAGCCGGACGGCACCGCGCCGGCCGGGACCAGGGTCACCGCCTCGTCCTCGTCGGCGACCGTCTGCCACTCCTGGAGCATGCCCGGACCATGGGGCCCGTCCCCCATCCAGGTGGGCGGAACCAGGTCCCAGCCCGTCGCACCCGCCAGCAGGTACGTCGCGACCTCGCGCGCGGCCAGCGTGCCGTCCGGGAAGTCCCACAGCGGGCGCTCCCCCGCGATCGGCTTGTAGACCACCTCCCGGCCGTCGAGCTCGGCGAGGAACGTCGCGTTGGACGCGGGCAGGATGCGTCCACGCAGGGTGAGCTCGGCCATCGCCGCTCAGACGGGGTCGCGCCGGCGGAAGCCGTTCGCCCGGACGCACAGGTGCCCGTCGACGTCGATGGGCTGCCCGCAGAACGGGCACGTCGGCCGTCCGCCGCCGATCACCCGGTTGGCGCGCTCGACGAACGCCCGCGCCCGCCCGGCCTCGAGCCGGACCACGAACACCTCGGTGGGCTCGTCGTCGGCGCCGGCGATCTCGGCCTGGACCGTCTCGTTGCGGTCGCCCTCGACGGCCTCGGAGAGACCGACGAGCTCCTCGCCGACCGGGAAGACCTCGATCACGACCCGTTCGTCGGCAGGGTCCCAGGACAGCGTCATGGTGCCCGCGCGGAACTCCTCCTCGATCGGGAGGTCGAGGGGCTCGTCGTCGGCGAGCGCCACCGGCGCCACGGCGGGTACGACGCTGCGGGTGCGCGCGTCGCCCATCACCTCGTCGAGCAGCTCGTCGACCCGCTCGGCCAGCGCGGCGACCTGCTGCTTCTCCAGCGCGACGCTCACGAGGCGGGCGCCGTCGCGCGCCTGCAGGAAGAACGTCCGCGCGCCGGGCTCGCCGACGGTGCCGGCGACGAAGCGCTCCGGCGGGTCGAATCCGTGGACGATCGGCATGGGGTCAGCCTAGGAGGCGGTCGATGGGCCGGCGCCACCGCCGATGACCGCGCCGTGGCGCCGGGACCCCTTCTTCACGGGCTTGTGCAACCAGGAGAGGTCGCCGGCGTGGGAATTGCTGGACAGCACGTAGGGGCGGTCGGGGGTGTACTGGATGACCGTCACCGACGCGGGGTCGACGTGGAGCCGCTGGAAGAGGTCGAGGTGCATGCCCAGGGCGTCGGCCAGCAGCACCTTCACCAGGTCGCCGTGGGTCACCGCGACCCAGACCGCGCCGGGGCCGTGCTCGGCCTCCACAGCGGCGTCGCGGCGGCGTACTGCCTCGACGGCGCGGTGCTGCATCGCTGGCATCGACTCCCCGCCGGGGAAGGTGACGCTCGACGGGTGCCGCTGCACGACCTGCCAGAGCTTCTCCTTGCGGAGCTCCGCGAGCGACCGGCCCTGCCACTCGCCGTAGTCGCACTCCGCCAAGCCCCGGTCGACCGCCACCGACGGTGACTCGGGATGGACGGCGGCGATCGACCGCGCCGTCTGGCGGCACCGCTCCTGCGGGCTGGTCACCAGCTGCGCGACCCGCACCGACGCGATCCGCTCGCCGGTCGTCCGGGCTTGCGCGAGGCCGGTCTCGTCGAGCCGGACGCCGGCCGTCCGGCCGGCCAGGATGCCCGCCGCATTGGCGGTCGTGCGGCCGTGCCGCACCAGGAGGACTGTCGCCACGAACGCGAGCCTAGCCGTACCGTGTGGCCGTGATCGTCGACAGTGCGGTGTACCGCCACGGCCAGCGCGTGTCCGTGGACTGCGACACCCACGACTACGCCGCGCTGCGCAAGGCCGCGCAGCAGGAGCACGACTTCGTCTGGGTCGGGCTCTACGAACCCAGCCAGCTCGAGCTGGCCGACATCGCCCAGGCGTTCGGGCTGCACGCGCTGGCGGTCGAGGACGCGGTGGTCGCGCACCAGCGGCCCAAGCTGGATCAGTACGACGACAACCTGTTCCTCGTGCTCAAGACGCTCTGGTACGTCGACGAGGACGACGCGGTCGAGACCGGCGAGATCAACCTGTTCATCGGGCCCGACTTCGTGATCACGGTCCGGCACGGCCGCGGCTCGCAGCTCAGGGACGCCCGTCGCTACCTCGAGGAGCGGCAGACCGTGCTCGACCACGGCCCGTCGGCGGTCGTGTACGCCGTCTGCGACACCGTGGTGGACGGCTACCTCGCGGTGGCGCGCGAGCTGGAGATCGACGTGGACGAGGTCGAGGCGTCGGTGTTCTCGGCCCGGCGCACCAACGACTCGCCGCGGATCTACACGCTCAAGCGCGAGCTGGCGGAGGTACGCCGCGCCGTACTCCCTCTGCGGGAGCCGATACGCCGCTTCACCGCTGGGATCGTTCCCGGGATCGAGCCGGAGTCGGCGCCGTTCTTCCGCGACGTCGGCGACCACCTCCAGCAGTCCGCGGAGATCATCGACACCCTCGACGGCCTGCTCTCGACCGCGTTCGAGGCCCATCTGGCCCGGATCACGGTCCAGCAGAACGACGACATGCGCAAGATCTCCGCGGGCATCGGCCTGGTCGCCGCGCCGACCCTGGTGGCCGGCGTCTACGGCATGAACTTCGACCACATGCCGGAGCTGCACTGGATCTTCGGCTACCCGTTCGCGCTGGTGCTCATGGCCGCCAGCTCGCTGCTCCTGCTGTGGTTCTTCAAGCGCTCGGGCTGGCTGTGAGCGCCCCGAGACCGAGCCTGCGAGGTCTCGGACCAGGCGCCAGGTCGAGTAGCGGCACGGCTGAGGAACGAAGCCGTGACCCGCGTATCGAGACCGCGCCCCGGGTCAGGGCGTGAGGACGCCCGCCGCCAGCATCAGGAGTACGGCGCCGCCGAGCACCACCCGGTAGAGCACGAAGGGCGTGTAGGACTTGGTGCTCACGTAGCGCAGCAGCCACGCGATCGCGGCGTACCCGACGACGAACGAGACCACCGTGGCCACCAGCGTCGGCCCCCAGCCGTAGTCCGCCTCACCCGGATGTGCCTGGCCGACCTTCGAGATCTCGTTGAGCTCGAAGATCCCGGCACCGACCACGGCCGGGATCGCCAGCAGGAACGCGAACCGGGTGGCGGCCTCGCGCTCGTAGCCGAGGAAGCGCCCCATCGACAGCGTCGCGCCCGAGCGGGAGACGCCCGGCACCAGCGCCATCGCCTGCGCACCGCCCATCAGGATCGCGTCCCGCAGCGTCATCTGCTTGATCCGCTTGTCCTGCCGACCGACCCGGTCGGCGATGCCGAGCACGACGCCGAGCACCACCAGCGTCGTACCGATGATCCAGAGGTTGCGGAAGTCGCGCTCGATGACGTCCTTGAAGATCACGCCGAGGACCACGATCGGCAGCGACCCGACGATGATGAACCAGCCCATCCGGGCGTCGACGTGGCCGCGGTACTCCGGCCGGACCAGCGACCGCAGCCAGGTCCACGCGATCCGCCAGATGTCCTTGCGGAAGTAGATCAGCACGGCCAGCTCGGTGCCGATCTGGATGACCGCGGTGAACGCGGCGCCCGGGTCGCCCCAGCCGAACAGCTCGGGGAAGATCCGGAGGTGCGCACTGCTGGAGATCGGCAGGAACTCCGTCAGGCCTTGGAGGATGCCGAGGAAGACGGCCTGCAGGTAGTCCAGCACGGTGACGCATCCTACGGAGCGGATGGGCGAGCCGTGCGCGGACCCGCGGCCCGGGCCGACTACCTTGTGCGGCATGCAGCAGCGTCACGTCGGCAACACGGGTCTGCGGGTCTCGAGACTGGCGCTCGGCACGATGACCTGGGGCTCGGCGACCGACGAGCACGAGGCGCGCGACCAGCTGGTCGCCTTCGCCGACGCCGGCGGGACCCTGCTCGACACGGCTCACATCTACGGCGGCGGTGCCTCCGAGACCCTGCTCGGCTCGCTCCTGGGTGACGTCGTCGCCCGCGACGACGTGGTCATCGCCACCAAGGCGGGGTTCGGCGTCCGCCACGGGCGGAGGGTGTACGACGCCTCGCGCGGCTACCTGCTGTCGACGCTGGACCAGTCGCTGCGCCGCCTCGGCGTCGACCACGTCGACCTGTGGCAGGTGCACGTCTGGGACGACGGGACACCGCTCGACGAGACGCTCGCGGCGCTCGACACCGCAGTGGCCAGCGGCCGGGCGTCGTACGTCGGAGTCTCCAACTACACCGGCTGGCAGACCGCCCAGGCCGCCACCTGGCAGCGGGCGGTGGCCGGCCGGGCGCCCATCGCGTCCACCCAGATGGAGTACTCCTTGGTCAACCGGGACATCGAGGACGAGGTGCTCCCGGCGCTGCTGTCCTCCGGTCTCGGCCTGCTCCCCTACTCCCCGCTCGGAAAGGGCGTGCTGACGGGCAAGTACCGCGGCGGCACGCCGTCGGACTCCCGCGGCGCCTCCGAGCACGCCTCGATGGTCGAGGACTACCTCGACGAGCGCGGCCGCGGCATCGTCGAGTCGGTGGCCCGGGCGGCCGACGGGCTCGGCTGGACGCCGCTGGAGGTGGCGCTCACCTGGGTGCGTGACCGACCCGGCGTCACCGCGCCGATCGTCGGGGCGCGTACGGCGCCGCACCTGCGCGCCGCGCTCGCCACCGAGGACAAGACGCTTCCGCCCGAGATCCGCGCGGCCCTCGACGACGTCTCGGACCCGGCGTCAGGCTGACCACGAAGACGGGCGCTCAGACCTCGTCCAGGAACCGGTCCATCACCCGCGCGCCGAACTCCAGCGCGTCGACGGGGACCCGCTCGTCCACCCCGTGGAAGAGCGCGGTGAAGTCGAGGTCGTCGGGCAGCCGCAGCGGAGTGAAGCCGTAGGAGCGCATGCCGAGCTTGATGAAGTGCTTGGCGTCGGTGCCGCCGCTCATCAGGAACGGCGCGACGATCGCGTCGGGATCCTCCGCGAGGAGGCTCCGGGTCATCGTGTCGACCAGTGCGCCGTCGTACGGCATCTCCCACGGCGGCTGGTGGCTGACGTGGTCGACGCTGACGTTGTCGCCGCACAGGTCGGCGAGGGTCGCGAAGAACTCGTCCTCGAACCCGGGCAGGAACCGCCCGTCGACGTGCGCGGTGGCCTCGGTCGGCACGACGTTGACCTTGTAGCCGGCGCTCAGCATCGTCGGGTTGGTGGTGTTGCGGAGGACGGCGGCGAGCATCCGGGTCGCACCCCCGAACTCCTCGACGAGCGCCTCGGCGTTGTCGGGCGTCGCCTCGGTGCCGGCCAGCTCGGCCACGGCCGCGAGCAGCGTGCGCATGGTGGGGGTGAGCCGGACCGGCCAGTCGTGGGCGCCGATCCGGGCGACGGCGGCCGCGAGCTCGGTCACCGCGTTGTCATGGTTGATCATCGAGCCGTGGCCGGCGCGGCCGCGGGCGGTCAGCCGCATCCAGGCCATGCCCTTCTCGGCGGCTTCGACGAGGTAGAGGCGGCGACCGCGGACCGTGGTGCTGAACCCGCCGACCTCGCCGACCGCCTCGGTGCAGCCCTCGAAGAGCTCCGGGTGGTCACGGACCAGGATCTCGGCACCCTGGTGGCCGCCGGCCTCCTCGTCCGCGGTGAAGCACAGGACGACCGGGCGCTCGGGGACGCGACCGGCGCGCTGCCGCGCACGCACGACCGAGAGCAGCATCGCGTCGAAGTCCTTCATGTCGACCGCGCCGCGGCCCCACACGTAGCCGTCCCGCACCTCGCCGCTGAACGGGTGCACCTGCCAGTCCTCGGCCGCGGCCGGGACCACGTCGAGGTGCCCGTGCAGGAGCAGCCCGTCGGTGCGGCCGCCGTCGCCGGTCCCGCCCCACCGGGCGACGACGTTGGCCCGGCCCGGCGCGGTCTCGATGACCTGGGCGTCGATGCCGACCTCGTCGAGGAGCGTGGCGACGTGCTCGGCAGCCTTGCGCTCCCCCGGGCCCTCGTCGTCACCGCCGTAGTTGGAGGTGTCGATCCGGATCAGGTCGCGGCAGAGGTCGACGACCTCGCCGGCAGGGTCGGTCGGGCGCTCGGGTGTGGTGCCGGACTCCATGGGGGCATCCTTACATCCGGCGGCTGGGGCGCGATGTCAGCCTCTGACGACCTGCTTGCTCCTGACACAGCAGAGGCCGGTCCCCCGGTGACGGGGACCGGCCTCCGGCCGCTTAGGTTCAGGCCTGCTGCAGCAGTCCGAACTCGATGTTGCCGCTCTCGTCGACGCCGGCGTCGAGGACCTTGTCGTCCAGGACCTCGGCCGCCTTGGGGTCGAGGTAGACGGTGGCGCCGTCCTGCTCGACCACCTGGTCGCCGGGCTCGGGCTGGTCCGCCGCGGTGACGGCCAGCTGCGCGTCCGGTGTCGCAGAGATCCGCAGACCGGCGGATTCCGGGGCTTCCGGACTGTCCGTGAGCTGCTTCACGATCGTGCTGGTGTTCTCGGTCAGGGTGAGCATGGGATGCCTTCCCGTTGCGTACAGGGCAGTCTCCACCGTTGCAGGTCACCGTCCGTCGGGCAAGGCGAGGTCCTACCGCTGGCGCTGGTCGTGCTCTTGCTGGCGGGATTCGCCGACCGGTTCGACAGCCAGCGCGAAGTCGTCGCCGTGCTCGGTGACGCCGGTGATCACCGCCTGCTCGATCGCACTGGCGCCGTACTGCCGGCGCACCATGAGCGGGTCGCGCCGCAGGTCCCGCATCAGCGCGACCGCGAGTCCGACCATGATCACGACGAACGGCAGCGCCGCGACGATCGTGATGGTCTGCAGGCCGGTGAGGGCGTCCTGGCCGCCGACCAGCAACATGGTCGCCGCAACGGCACCGGTGGCGACGCCCCAGAAGATCACCATCGGGCGGCTGGGCTCGGTGGTGCCCCGCTCGGACAGGCTCCCCATGACGATGGACGCAGCGTCGGCGCCGGACACGAAGAAGATCGCGACGAGCACCATGACCACGACGCTGGCAGCGGTCGCGAGCGGGAAGGCGTCCAGGGTCGTGAACAGCTGCGCCTCGAGGCCGCCGGCGCCGACGATGTCGGTGCCCGCCTCCTGGAGGTCGATCGCCGTACCGCCGAGGATGCAGAACCAGATCACACTGACCACGCTCGGTACGAGCAGGACGCCCGCGACGAACTGGCGGATCGTGCGACCGCGCGAGATCCGGGCGATGAACATGCCGACGAAGGGGGTCCAGGAGAGCCACCAGGCCCAGTAGAAGACGGTCCAGCCGCCGAGCCAGGCCTCGGTGTCGGCGCCCTCGGCGCCGGTGCGGGCCGCCATCATGGCCAGGTCCTGGACGTAGCTGCCGAGCGAGGTCGGCACCAGGTTGAGGATGAACACGGTCGGGCCGACGACGAACAGGAACGCCGCGAGGACGAGGGCCAGCACCATGTTGATGTTGGAGAGCCACTGGATGCCCTTGGCGACGCCGGAGACCGCGGAGAGCACGAACGCGACCGTCAGGACGGCGATGATGCCCACCAGTGCGGCGTTCCCGAGGCTGCCGATGCCGCCGACGATCTGCAGGCCGCTGCGGATCTGCAGCGCTCCCAGCCCGAGCGACGTGGCGGAGCCGAACAGCGTCGCGAAGATCGCGAACATGTCGATGAGCTTGCCGCCGCGGCCCTCGGCGCGGGTGCCGAGGAGCGGCACGAACGCAGCCGAGATCAGCTGGACGCGACCCTTGCGGTAGACGCCGTAGGCGATGGCGAGCCCGACGACGGCGTAGATCGCCCACGGGTGCAGCGTCCAGTGGAACATCGTCGTGGCCATCGCCGTCTGCGCGGCGTCGGTGTCCGCGGTCGCCTCGGTGCCGGGTGGCGGCGTGGTGAAGTGCGTGACGGGCTCGCTGACGCCGTAGAACATCAGGCCGATGCCCATGCCGGCGCTGAACATCATCGCCACCCAGGAGACCGTGTTGAACTCGGGCTCCTCGTCGTCGCGCCCGAGCGGGATGGCGCCGTACCTGCTGATCGCCAGCCAGACCACGAAGACCACGAACCCGCTGGCGGCCAGCACGAACAGCCAGCCGGTGTTGGTCAGCACCCAGGTGAGTGCCTTGCCGGAGGCGGTGGCCAACGACGAGGTGCTGGCGATGCCCCAGACCACGAAGACGAGAGAGACCGCTGCGGCCACGCCGAAGACGAGCGGGTCCAGGCCACGCCGCCCGGCGGGCCCCTCGTCGCCGGGAACGTCCAGCGCGGGGTGGGGTACGACGTCGCCGGTCGGCGCGCTGATGGATATCGAATCGGCCACGGTCTGGGCGCGATGGTGGCTGCCCCGAGTGTCAGTCACTGTTCTCCTGTTCCTGCCCGCGGCAGATGCGCGGTCTGTTGAGTTGAGCGATCGACGCTGTCAGACCGGTCCGGACCCGCGCAACCCGGGTGCCGGGCCTGTGACATCGGTCCCACGAACGGCCCGTGCTGAGCGAGAACGACAACACGTTCTTGTTGCCCACGCCACAGACCGCACGTCGTCGAATTGAGACCGGCCGCGTCCGTCTGGCGCACTGGTGCTTGCTCGTGCTTGCAGCTTCAAGCATCTGTCGAGTGAAGGAAGCCAGAGAATGCGTACGAACATCCGACTCCACCGTGCCGCCGCGGTGCCCGCTCTCGCGGGCCTGGCGATGGCCGGCGCCCTGCTGACGCCCGCACCGAGTGCGGCGCAGTCGCCCGCCGACCCGGGGGTGGTCCGGACGATCCGGATCGTGCCGGGACCGACGCTGCAGCCGATCCCGCGGGTGCTCCCGGTGGAGGGCTACCGCCTGACCGGACGGTTCGCCGACCAGAGCGGGCTGTGGTCGCACGACCACACCGGCCTCGACTTCGCGGCGGCCTACGGCGCGCCGATCCGGTCGATCGGGGACGGCGTCGTGGTGTCCAGCGAGTACGACGGTGCGTACGGCCTCAAGACCGTGGTGCGCCTCGACGACGGCACCGAGCTCTGGTACTGCCACCAGGACTCCTCCGCCGTTGCGGCCGGCGACGACGTCAGCGCCGGCGAGGAGATCGGTGCGATCGGCACGAGCGGCAACACGACCGGTCCCCACCTCCACCTCGAGGTGCGCCCGCACGGCGGCGACCCCGTCGACCCGGAGGCCACGCTCCGGGATTGGGGCCTGCGTCCCTGATCCCCGGACGTGACCGGTCCTGGGACCGATACTGGGGCGCATGCCTCGCCTCCAGCGCCGCAACCGGGCGGCCGCCGTCGTCGTACTTCCCCTGCTGGTGGGCGTCCTCGGCGCCGGGTGCGCCGACCAGGATGACGATCCGGCGGTGACCAAGCCCGGCAGCGATGCCGCGCCGGCCTTCCGGCCGGGCACGCTCGACCTCGAGTTCCCGCTCGTCGAGCCGGTCTGGTCCGACGGCGGCGTGATCCATGTCGGGGACAGCTCCTTCGATCTCGGGATCCCCGAGATCGAAGGGTTCGCGGTCGCCCCCACCGGGATCTTCGTCCGGTCGCCGGCGGCCGACGACGGGTTGTCGTCGGCGCTCTACTTCGACGGCACCGACCTCCAGGAGCTGCCCGGTCGCCCGTTCCACATCGCGGTGTCGGAGAGCGGTGCCTATGCCGCCTGGCTCGAGCGCGAGGGCCCGGAGGTGGAGGCGGAGGACGGTGCCGCGGACAACCACGCTGCCGAGGTCGTGGTGGTCGACACGGCGACGGGCGAGGTCCTGGCCCGGTCGACCGAGGGCCTGCTCGACGGCGCGCGCAACCCGGAGGAGTACTCCCCCGACGGCCACGGGTTCGTCGGCGACACCTTCTACTGGAACATCGAGGGCGTCGAGGAGATCGTCGCCCTCGACGCGACCGACCTCTCGATCGAGGTGACGGACGAGGAGGCGTACGACGCAGCGGTGGCTGCGGCGTCGTACGACCTCGAGGGTCGGACGGAGAGGGGCGAGTACGGGCGGCTGGAGGCGACGGACGCCCAGGGAGAGGCGATCGACTTCGGCTGGCCGTGGGTGTTCGCGATCGGTCGGGTCGGTGACCCGCTCGGCGATCGCATCCTCGTGCGCGGGCAGCGCGGCGATCCCAACGACGTGCGGTTCGGGCAGGCGCCGACCGACGGTGCGGTGCTGGACTGCGGGCTCGAGCGCGGCGACTGCACCGTGATCGCCGAGGTCGCCGATGCCGACCTCGTGCACGGCAACGGTCCGCTCTTCTGAAAGGTCAGGCCGGGTCCTGCAGGAACTCCACCTTGCCGCTGGTGAGGTCGTAGACGGCCGGCACGACCCGGGTCCGCCCGGCGGCGACCGCCTTGCGGATGATCGCCGAGCGACGCAGCAGGTTGCTCGCGACCGACTCCGCGTTGGCGCGCACCACCGCGTCGATGTGTGCGGCCTCGTCGTCGCCGTCGGCGGGGACCTTCCTGGCGACCGGGGCGATCTCGTTGACGATGTCGATGAGCTCGCCGGGCGCGGTCGGGTTCGGCGACTCCTCGAGCAGCTCCACCGTCGCCGTGACCGCGCCACAGGCGGTGTGTCCCATGATGACGATCACGGGGACCGAGTACGGCTCCGAGACGGCGAACTCCATGCTCCCGACGATGGTGTCGTCGAGGATGTTGCCGGCGGTCCGGGTGGTGAACACGTCGCCCACGCCCTGGTCGAAGACGATCTCCGGGGAGACGCGGGAGTCGACGCAGGCGTGGATCAGTGCCCAGGGCTCCTGGTGGTCGGCGACGGCCTCGCGCGCGTCGGCGTCCTGGCGCGGGTGGGTGCCGTCGCCGCTGGCGAACCGGGCGTTGCCCTCCTCGAGCCTGGCCAGCGCGTCGTCCGGCGTCTTCACCGACGCCTCGGAGCCGTGGCCGGACTCCTCGCCGCCGTGCGCAGCATCCGACGACCCGCCCGGCTTCTTGCTGTCGGACTTGCTGTCGGTGGTGGCGTCCTCCTGACATCCGGTCAGGGACGTCACGGCGATCAGGCCGCCGATCCCGAAGATTCCGCGTCGGCTGAGCGCAGGGCGCAGGGCGGCGGGCAGGGCATCGCGGCGCAGGATCTGGCCGCGGGAATGGGGGTTCCCGGTCACGAGGTTCCTCCGAGCTAGGCGACTCGTCGTACTGCAGTGTGGCGGACCTCACTCTGTCGCGAGATCCAGCCGCCGGGTGAGTCCCGGGGTGATACTGGCGGACATGGTCGAGACCGTCACTGCGGATGCGGACACCGGGCTCGCCGATGCGGCGAGGCTCCTCCACGACTTCAACCGGGAGTACGACGAACCGTCGCCGCCCGTCACCGAGCTCGCCGCGATCCTCCGCGCGCGGATCGCGGGCGGAGACGCGACCGTCCAGGTCGCGCGCGACGGCGACGGCACGCCCGTCGGGGTGTCCGCGTTCCGACTGGCGCCCTCGTTGTGGAGCGACTCCCTCGAGTCCTACCTGGCCGAGCTGTACGTCGTGCCCGACCGGCGGGGTCAGGGATTCGGACGCGAGCTGCTCACGGCCTTCTTCGACGCCTCCCAGGCGGCCGGTGCCGACTACGCGTTCCTGATCACGAGCGAGGACGACCACTCGGCGCAGCGGGCCTATGAGGCGGCCGGCTTCCGGCGTACCGAGGGCGACGGCGGGCCGCTGATGATCGCCTACGAGCGGGATCTGTGAGCGGAGCGCGGGATCAGGCCGGCAGGAGCGAGGTGATCGGGTGCGCGTGATCTCTGCCGGACCGGCGCGGTTCGAGGTGGACGAGGCGGGAGCGGGCGAACCTGTGCTGCTCATCCCGACCGCACTCACCGCGGACGAGCTGGTCCCGCTGGCGACGCGCCTCGGCAGCGGGTTCCGGACGATCAACTTCCGACGGCGCGGGTACGGCGCCAGCACGCCTGTGACGGGCGCGGGTTCCATCACCAGGGACGCCTCCGACTGCCGCGCGCTGCTGGACGCCCTCAACGTCCCCACGGCCCACGTCGTGGGCGTGTCCTACAGCGCGGCGGTGGCGCTCCGCCTCGCCGCGGACGCGCCCGTCATGGTGCACAGCCTCACCCTGCTGGAGCCGCCGCCGGTCCACGTCGGCAGTGCCGGCGAGTTCCGCTCCGCCTGCGAACGGCTCATGCAGATCAGCCGGGACCACGGTCCCGACGTGGCCCTCGAGGAGTTCCTCTCCATGCTCGTCGGGCCGCGCTGGCGCGTCACGTCGGAGCGCGACCTGCCCGGTTCCGTCGCGCAGATGGCGCACGACGCCCGCACGTTCTTCGAGACCGATCTTCCTGCTGTCCTGGCGTGGACGTTCTCGCCCGAAGACGTACTCCGCGTCTCCTGCCCGGTCCTGCACGTCGGCGGCACCGCCAGCGGGCCCTGGTTCGCCGAGGTCCGGCGGCTCGTCCTGGACTGGTTCCCGCACGCCGAGGACGTCGTGATCGACGGCGCCGACCACTCGCTGGCGATCACGCATGCCGACCAGGTCGCCGGCGCTGTCGTGCCGTTCCTGCGGCGTCACCCGATCGAGAGCTGACCGAGGAGGCCCCTGTTTCGCTGGCGGGGCCGAGGGGAGGTTCCGCATGCGGCTGGATCGGGACAGCTTCGCAGTGGGGCGCCGGCCAGCAGGCACGACCCAACGGGAGTAGAAGCATGCACAAGATGATCGGCCGAATCGCGGGTGGCACGGCCGCCCTCCTCACCGGAATGCTGCTGGCAGCGGCCCCGACCGCACCGGCGCACGCGGACCAGGTGTCCGAGAGATGCAACGGCACTGCGGTCAAGCGCTGCGTCCAGGTGCGAAACCCCGCACGAGGTGAGTTCCGCGCCTGGGCCAAGGTGAGTGACGCGAACGGCGACAACGCCAACTACTTCGTCTGGATCCGGCACCTCGAGCTCCAGATCTGCGAGAACGGCCCGGCGTCCTGCAGGTCCATCGCACGCACCTCCGACCTCGACGGGCGCCACCCCGACACCGACCTGGCCGCCACCCGGCTGGCGTCGCTGCCCTGCGACGTCCCGGTCCGGGCGAAGGCGTCGGTCAGGTGGGTCAGGAACCGGACGAGCGACGTCCGGTCGGACACGGTGGTGACGGCGATCCAGCGGACCTGCAGTTAGGGCATCGGCTGACTGCGCAGAGAAGCCGAAGGCCTTCCCCGGTCGCCCGGGGAAGGCCTCCATCTGTGTCCGAGGGGGGACTTGAACCCCCACGCCCTAATACGGGCACTAGCACCTCAAGCTAGCGCGTCTGCCAATTCCGCCACCCGGACGAGTGCGGTGGAACATTAGCAAAAGGCGGGCACGAGTCCCGCATCGGGGACCCTCCCAGGAGCGACCCGTCAGCACCCCTCTCGCACGTGCCGGATCCGGTCGCGACGCTACCGACGCGCTCCCCAGCCCATGACCTCGCTCCGGGTCGGCACCCAGGGGTCGAACCGCAGGTGCATGCCGGCCTCGCCGGGCGTCCGGTTGCCCTTGCGGCTGTTGCAGCGCCCGCAGGCCGCGACGGTGTTGAGCCACGTCCACCGGCCGCCGCGTGATCGTGGCAGCAGGTGGTCGATGGTGTCGGCGTGATGGCCGCAGTACGCGCACCGGCGTTGATCGCGGCGCAGCACGGCTTCGCGCCCGTACGCCGCGGGCCGGTACATCCACGACGCGACGACGTAGCGGACCAGGCGCAGCACCTTGGGCCACGGGTGCGGGCCGATGGTCCGGTCCTCCTCGGCCTCGTGCACCACCGCGACGCCACGGAAGAGCATCTTCACCGCGTGCGGGAAGGAGACGACGTCGTGCGGCTCGTAGGAGGCGTTGAGCAGCACCACAGGGCTGTGGGCCACGGCCACCACCTCCTCCGGATGCGTTTCGTCGCACCATGAGTGTCCGTGATGACAACGACGTTGGGAAGCCTTTAAGTCCGCAGGCGACGGGTCTCTAGGGTGAGGCCATGGATCGGTTGCGCCTCGCCTTCGTCCCCGGGGCGACACCCGACAAGTGGGCCGCGGTGTGGCGGGAGCGCCACCCCGACGTACCCATCGACCTGCTGCTGTTGGAGGAGGCGGAGCAGCGCGCCGTCCTCGACAGGGGTACGGCGGACCTCTGCCTGGCGCGACTGCCCGTGGACCGGGAGTCCCCCGCGCCGCTGCACTGCGTCGAGCTGTACGACGAGGTGCCGGTGGTCGTCGCGGCCCGTGACCACTTCGTCGCGGCGGCGGACGAGGTGACGTTGGCCGACCTCGGCGACGAGCAGCTCGTCGTACCCCATCCCAGCGGCTGGCGCCCCGACGCGCCGCAGCTGTCCTTCCCCACGATGTCGGCGAAGGAGGCCGTCGAGGTCGCCGCCTCGGGCACGGGCATCGTGATCCTGCCGATGTCGGTCGCCCGGCTCCACGCCCGCAAGGACGCCGTCCAGCGGCCGGTCACCGACCTCGAGCCCACGACGATCGCGCTGATCTGGCTCCGCGAGGCCGACAGCCCGCAGCACCAGGACTTCGTCGGCGTCGTGCGCGGCCGGAAGGCGCACAGCGGCCGCGGCGAGGAGGCGAGGGTCAGTCGACCGAGCCGGCCTGCACGTCGGGGTCGACGACGTTGACGACGAGCCACTCCCCCAGGGCCCGCGCGCTGCCGTCCACCATCGACGGCCAGTCCAGCGCCGTGGTGTCGGCGTTGTCCGAGACGTGCTTGACCAGCCGGGTCCGGACGCCGAACTGCAGGGCGGCGAACACGACCGCGTAGCCCTCCATGTCGACGAGGTCGGCCCGCTCGGCCAGTGCCTCCCGCACGAGCGGGTCGGTGACGAAGACGTCGCCGGTGGCCAGCACCACGCCGGTGCTCCCGGTGCCGCAGTCGAGACGCTCCTGCGGGTCGTAGCCGAGCGCGCGGACAGCGTCGGCGTTGATGTCGTGGTTGAGCACGACGCCCGGCTCGAAGAGCCCCGTGTGGTGGTCGTGCAGGGCGCCGGCCGTGCCGATGTTGATCAGTTCGAGCTCGGACACGTCGCCGTACGTCGCCAGGACCCGCGCCACGGCGGCGGCCGCGGCCGTCTTGCCGATGCCGGTCACCAGGACCGGCAGGCCCGCAGGAACGTACGCCGCCTCGGCCTCCGTCGCGGCGACCACGAGGTACTCGCTCATCGGGGTCACCAGCTGGTCGCCAACGGGCGACCCTCGTGGAAGCCGGCCGCGGACTGGACGCCCACGACCGCCCGCTCGTGGAGCTCGGCCAGTGACGACGCACCGGCGTAGGTGCACGCGGAGCGGACGCCCGAGCAGATCTGGTCGACGAGGTCCTCGACCCCTGGGCGGGCGGGCTCGAGGTACATCCGGGACGAGGAGATGCCCTCCTCGTAGAGGCCCTTGCGGGCACGGTCGAAGGCCGACTCGGTGGCGGTGCGCTGGGCGACGGCCCGGGCCGACGCCATGCCGAAGGACACCTTGAACGCGCGGCCGTCGGCGTCCTCGAGCAGGTCGCCGGGCGACTCGTGGGTGCCGGCGAACCAGGACCCGATCATCACCGACGAGGCGCCGGCCGCCAGCGCGAGCGCGACGTCGCGCGGGTGGCGGACGCCGCCGTCGGCCCACACGTGCGCGCCGAGGTCGCGGGCTGCCGCCGAGCACTCGAGGACGGCCGAGAACTGCGGCCGCCCGACGCCGGTCATCATCCGGGTGGTGCACATCGCGCCGGGTCCCACGCCGACCTTGACGATGTCGGCGCCCGCCTCGACCAGCGCGCGGGCACCCTCGGCGTCGACCACGTTGCCGGCAGCGACGGGGACCTCCGGTCCCAGGGAGCGTACGGCGCCCAGCGCCTCGATCATCCGGTCCTGGTGACCGTGGGCGGTGTCGACCACGAGGCAGTCGACGCCCGCGTCGAGCAGCGCGGCCGCCTTCGCCGCGACGTCGCCGTTGACCCCGATCGCCGCGGCGATCCGCAGCCCACCACTGGCATCGACCGCCGGCCGGTAGAGCGTGGCGCGCAGCGCGCCGGTGCGGGTGAGCACCCCGACCAGGCGGCCCTCCTCGTCGACCCCGACGGCGAGCGGCGTGTGCGCGGCGGCATCGAGCGCCTCGAACGCCGCCCGCGGCTCGCAGTCCTCGTCGATCACGACGGCGGGAGCACGCATCACCTGTCGGACCTGGGCGAAGCGGTCGACCTCGGCACAGTCGGCCTCGGACACCACGCCCACCGGTCGGCCGTCCTCGACCACGACGGCGGCGCGGTGCGCGCGCTTGGGGATCAGCGAGAGCGCCTCGGCGACGGTCTGGTCGGGCCGGAGCTGGATCGGTGTGTCGAGCACCAGGTGCCGGGACTTCACGAACGCCACCACGTCGGCCACCACCGGCGCCGGGATGTCCTGCGGGATCACGACCAGCCCACCGCGCCGGGCCACCGTCTCCGCCATCCGCTTGCCCGCGATGGCCGTCATGTTCGCGACGACGATGGGCACCGTCGCGCCGGTGCCGTCATGCGTCGAGAGGTCGACGTCGTACCTGCTGGCGACCGAGGAGCGCCGCGGCACCATGAAGACGTCGTCGTACGTCAGGTCGTGGTCCGGCTGCCGGTCGTCGAGGAAGCGCACAGGGCGGAAGCGTACGCCGCCGCCCGGGCCGTGGCGCCGGCGCTGCCAGCCATGATCGGCGTCACGATGTCGCACTCACCGTTACGAAACCGCCGCCCGCCCGTTGGTCCTCTCTGCACGGCAAATCCCATCTCGGGATCCCATGATTGGAAGGATGACCCATGCGACACATGCGACTGGTCTCGGCAGCTGCCGGTACCGCCCTCCTCGCCGCCGTTCTCGTCGGCTGCGGAGGTGCCGAGGACAAGCTCAAGGAAGCCGGTGACAAGGCGAGCTCCATGGGAGCCGACGCCACCGGAAAGGCCGGCGACATGGCCTCCGACGCCTCTGGCGCCGCCGACTCAGCGCTCTCCGACGCCACCGGCGGTGCCGGTGACGGCAAGGGCGACGGCAAGGGGGCCGGCAACGGCTCGGGTGACGGCGCCGGGAACGGCTCCGGTGCCGGCGACGGCTCGGGCGGTTCGGGTGACGGATCCGGCTCCGGCGGTGGCGACATCACCGTCGAGTACGGCGAGTTCGACGGCGACCCGGCTGCTACCGCGGCCGGCGAGTTCTTCCAGGTCCGCCAGGAGGGCGTCGTCGCCGACGGCGACACCTCCGCTCTCGGCGACGTCGCCACCGACGCCCACCTCCCGTCGGTGACGAGCTACGTCGAGTCCAACGCCGGCAAGACCGGCCCCTACCTGATCAAGATCGTGGGCGTCGACGGCGACACCGTCTCTGCCTGCATCGGCCCGAAGGGCACCCGCGCCCGCACCGTCACCATCGAGGGCGACAAGGTCGCGGACAACGTCGCAGGCACCCACACCTGCGCCTGATCCGCCACCCGCGCCTGATCCGCGCGTGAACCCCGACCGGCCCGTCACCGTGAAGGTGGCGGGCCGGTCCGCGTCGTCCTGGGACTAGTCACAACGGACCGGGTGACACTGCCCGATCGGTCAGAGTTGTCGCGTTCACCGCCAGTGGTGGCGGCTCGGCCCGGCACACTGGCACCGAACTGTCACCGGCAGACGGAGTCGTCGCATGTCCACCACCTCCACCGCGGAGCGGAGCGAGTCCCGGGGCCGGTGGTTCGACCGCGGGGTCGTCGCCGTCGGCCTTGCGATCTTCGCCGTCGCAGCCGTGTGGGTGGCACGCGACGGGCTGACGCTCACTCCTCCCGCGCTGGTGGGAGTCCCGCTGATCCTGCTCGTCGCCCGCTTCCCGATGGTCGTCGACAACCGCGACGGCGGCATCGAGGTCGGCTTCGACTCCAGCATCCTGATGTTCCTGCTGTGCACGCTCCACCCGCACGACGCGCTGTTCGTCTGGTCGATCGGTGTCACGATCACCCAGCTCACCACCGGCAAGCGGTGGTCCTCGAAGGCCTTCAACATCGGTATCGGCATCATCTCCGGCGCGATCGCGTCAACGGTGCTGACGCTGGTTCTCGGTGACGCGACCGGGACACCACGCGAGCTCGCCGCGGTCATGCTCGCCGCGGTGGCGTACTTCGCGACGGACTACGTGACGTCCGCCGTGTCGGTCGCGATCAGCTCCGGGACCCCCGTACGGCGCCACCTGGTGCAGCGCGGCACGCTCCTCGCGGTCGGCTGCTTCGTGCCGTTCGACACCCTGGGCTATCTCGGCGCCGTGGTCCACCGGTCGGCGCCGGACTGGACGCTGATCCTGCTCGCCGTACCCCTCGTCACGCTGCTGGTGGCGACCCGCGCGGTGACCCGTGGACGGGAGAACGCGCGCCGACTGACCGTCCTCTTCGGCGCCGCGGTGCGAGCCCAGACGCTGTCGGACCGGGACCACGTGGTGGCAGCGCTGGTCGAGGACGCACGGGAGCTGCTGCACCTCCAGCGGGTGGGGCTGCGGTCGACACCACCCAACCGGGGCGAGATCGGCTCGAAGGTCCAGGACGGTGACACGCCCCGCTGGCTGGTGGCGCGGGCGATGGAACGCGCGCGCTCGACGATCGCGGCGGACGAGCAGGCGCTGGAGGCGCTGGCGGCGGTCGCGTCGGACGCGTTCGCCCGGCTCGCGCTGACCGAGGAGATGGTGCACGTCGCCCGTCACGACCCGCTGACCGACCTGCCCAACCGCGGCATCCTCCTGGACCGGCTGACCGACGCCCAGCGGGTCGCGCGTCTGCGCGGCTCCGGCGTCGCGTTGATGTTCGTCGACCTGGACGGGTTCAAGCCGGTGAACGACCGGTACGGCCATGCTGCGGGTGACGCCGTCCTGGTCGAGCTCGCGGGCCGACTCCGGGCCTGTGTGCGGTCGGGCGACACGGTCGCCCGGCTGGGCGGTGACGAGTTCGCGATCCTGTTCGAGGCAGCCGAGCCGTCGGTCGTGGAGCAGGCGTGGGACCGGGTGCTGACGGCGGTGCGGGCAGGGGTGGCGGTCGCAGGACACCGGCTGCCGCTGAGCGCCAGCGCCGGCATCGCGTACGGCGGGCCGGACGACGACGCCGTGGGCCTGCTGCGGAAGGCTGACCTGGCGATGTACGAGGCCAAGGCGCGCGGCAAGGCCCGGGTCGTCACCTACGAGGATGCGATCGGCCGGTGCCGCCTCGAGCGCCTGGTGATGGTCGACGACCTTCGTCGTGCGGTGGCCAGGTCCGAGATCGAGGTGGCCTACCAGCCGATCGTGGCCACGGGGAGCGGGCGGATCATCGGCGCCGAGGCTCTGGCGCGCTGGCGTCACGACGGCGCCCCGGTGTCGCCGGAGCTCTTCATCGGGATCGCCGAGGAGACCGGTCTGATCGTCGATCTCGGTGAGTCGGTACTCACCAAGGTGGCCTCCGACGCCGCTGCCCTCCGGGGTCTGGTCCCCGGTCCGTTCGTGATGAGCGTGAACGTCTCGGCGCGGCAGCTCCACGAACCCGCCTTCGTGCACAGCGTCGCCCGCGCGGTGGCCGCCATGGGAGGCGCGAGCCTGGTCCTGGAGATCACCGAGCGGCAGGGCATCGACCTCGGCCCGGTCGTCCTCGAGGCGATGCACGCGATCTCGGCGATGGGCGTCAGGTTCGCCATCGACGACTTCGGGGTGGGGTTCTCATCGATCAGCTACCTCCAGGACCTTCCCGTGCAGATCATCAAGGCCGACGCGTCCCTGTCGCAGGCCATCGACACCGACGACCGGGCGAGGGCACTGCTCCGCTCGGTCACCCTGATGGGGCAGGCCCTCGGGCTGGAGGTCGTCGTCGAGGGGATCGAGCGTGAGGGCCAGCTCTCCGTGCTCCGCGAGGACACCCACGCGTCGTACGCGCAGGGCTATCTGCTGCACCGTCCCATGCCCCTCGACGTCCTGTTGACGACACTCCGCCCGGACCGGGCGGAGAGCCGGCTGCCCGTCTTCACCTGAAAGCGGTACGGCGCGCGAACTGTCCCCCTACCGTTGTCAACGGACCCGGGAGGGGGTCCACGGTGCCTCACGGCACGACACCACACAGGAGGGATCACTCACATGGGCATGCCCCGACGGATCACCCGTTCGATCGCTGCGGTCGCGTTCGGTCTTGCGGCACTGACCGGGATCGACGCGCACGCGACGGCCGCTGACGAGCAGCCTGCTGCCACCACGGTGCAGGACGCCAGCGTTGCCGACGCCCGCACCAAGGAGGAGCGGACCGAAGAGACCCGCACCAAGGAGGAGCGTCCGGCTCCCGCGCGCACCAAGGAGGAGTGACCTCCCGGGGCGGAGCTGACGGATCGGAGGGCACGCCATGGCCGTGCGGATGCGACACCACCTCGGGGCAGTGATCCCCGAGCTGCGCTGGGAACCGACCCCGATGCGGGTGCGTGCCCTCGCCGCCGACCAGGTGGTCGTCGACTCCTACGCGGCACTGCTGGTGTGGGAGCCCCGCCGCCTGGTCCCGGTGTACGCCGTCCCGCCGGCCGACGTGGTGCACGGCGCGTCGTCCGCCGAGCCCCAGCCCGACGCACCCGATCTCGCGGCGCTGCCGCCGATGCTGGGGCCGACGGACTTCGGGCTGCACACCGTCCCCGGGACCGTGCTGGACGTGGGCACGTCCACCGGTCCCCTGCGCAGTGCCGGGTTCCGGCCCGACGAGCCGGAGCTCCACGGAGCGGTCCTGCTCGACTTCAGGGCGTTCGACGCCTGGCTCGTCGAGGACGAGCCGCGGGTCGGCCACCCCCATGACCCGTTCAAGAGGATCAGCGTGCACACGTCGGGTCGTCGGGTGGAGGTGAGCCTCGGCGGCACCGTCCTGGCGTCGAGCGACCGCGCCCAGGTGCTCGTCGAGACCCACCTCCCGCCCCGGTGGTACCTGCCCGCCGAGGACGTCCGCACCGACCTGCTCGTGCCGAGCGAGACCACCAGCACGTGCGCCTACAAGGGCCACGCGTCGTACCTCTCCTTGCCCGGAGTGGCCGACGACGTCGCCTGGACCTACCCCGCGCCGCTCGACGACGCGCGGCGGGTCAAGGACCACGTCTGCTTCTGGTCAGAGCGCACCGACCTGACCCTCGACGGCGTGCCCCAGCCCCGGCCGATCACACCGTGGTCCACCCCGGCGGAGCAGCAGCAGGCGGCTGCGGACCGGCTCGAGTTCGGCTGACGAGGCTGCTCAGCGGCTCACTTCAGCTCCGAGCTCGACAGGCCGAGGACCCGTCGGGCGACGATGAGCTGCTGGATCTGCTGGGTGCCCTCGAAGATGTCGAGGATCTTGGAGTCGCGCGCCCACTTCTCGAGCAGCTCGGACTCCGAGTACCCCACCGACGAGCACAGCTCGACGCACGAGAGCGTGACGTCGGAGCCGACCCGGCCGGCCTTCGCCTTGGCCATCGAGGCCTCGAGCGAGTTGGGCTTGCGGTTGTCCGCCATCCACGCCGCCTGGAGGGTCAACAGCCGGGCGCCCTCCCAGTCCGCCTCGAGCTGGAGGAACTTCGCGGCGGCCGCGGACTGCAGGAGGGCCGGCCTGTCGTAGTCGATCTCGATGCCGGCCTGCTTGAGCAGGTCGCGGGTGAGGTCGAGCGATGCCTGCGCACAACCGACCGCCATCGCGGCGACGAGCGGGCGGGTGTTGTCGAAGGTCGCCATCGCACCGGCGAAGCCCTGCTCGACGTTGACCTCCGGGGAACCCATCAGGTTCTCCTTCGGCACCCGGCAGTCGGTGAAGGTGATCACCGCGGTGTCGGAGGCCCGGATGCCGAGCTTCTCCTCCAGCCGCTCGACCTTGAGGCCGGGCGTGCCCTTCTCCACGACGAACGACTTGATCGCAGCGCGACCCAGCGACTTGTCGAGGGTCGCCCAGACGACGACGCAGTCGGAGCGCTCACCGGAGGTGACGAAGATCTTCTCGCCGTTGATGACGTACTCGTCGCCGTCGAGCACCGCGGTGGTCGACACCTGCGCCGAGTCCGAGCCGAACGCCGGCTCGGTGATCGCCATCGACGCCCACCTGCCCTTGAACCGGGCGAGCTGCTCGTCGTTGGCGACCGAGGCGATCGCCGAGTTGCCGAGGCCCTGGCGCGGGAAGGACAGCATCAGGCCGACGTCGCCCCAGCACATCTCGGCGACGGAGGTCACCGAGGCCATGTTGGCGCCGTTCTTGACCGTCGTGTCGTCGGCGATGCCGTCACGGCGTACGCCGGTCGCGCCGGCGCCCTCGCTGGCGCCGGACTCCTCGAGCCCGTCGACCATCGCGGCGAGGATGTCGAGCTCCTTGGGGTACTCGTGCTCCGCGATGTCGTACTTGCGCGAGATCGGTCGCAGCATGTTCATCGCGACCTGGTGGGCCTGGTCGATGAGCACGCGGTGCTTCTTCGGAACTTCCAGGTTGATGACCATCAGACGAGCACCGTTCCTTCCATGATCCCGATGGCACGCAGGTCGCGGTACCACCGCTCGACCGGGTGCTCCTTGACGAAGCCGTGGCCACCGAGCAGCTGGACGCCGTCGAGGCCGATCTGCATGCCCTTCTCCGAGCATGCCTTGCGGGCGAGGGCGACCTGCTTGCCGAAGTCCTTGCCGGCGGCGGCCCGGGACGCGGCGCGGTAGGTCAGCAGGCGCATCGCCTGCAGCTCGATCGCGATGTTGGCGACCATGAACGCCACCGACTGGCGGTGGGCGATCGGCTCGCCGAACGCCTCACGCTCCTTGACGTACGGCGTGACGTAGTCGAGCACCGCCTGGGCGGTGCCGATCGCCAGCGCGCACCACGCGAGTCGCGAGAGCCGGACGCACTCGGTGTACGTCGAGCCGTCGGTCGCGCCGAGCACGGCGTCGGCCGGGACCTTGACGTCCTCGAGGACCAGCTTGGTCATCGACGCCGCCCGGACACCCATGCCGGGGTCGCCCTCGACGCCGAGGCCCTCGGTCGAGGACTCGACGAGGAACAGCACGGGCTTGCCGTCGAGCGCGGCGCCGACGACGAACAGCTCGGAGTCCGCGCCGCGGGCGACCAGGCTCTTGGTGCCGTTGAGGACGTAGCCGTCCCCCGACCTCGTCGCGGTGGTCGACGGCTCGAGGACGTCGAAGAGCACGGCGGGCTCGTTGAGCGCGAGCGACGCGGCCGGGACCTCGTCGCCGGTGAAGGCGGGAAGGTAGGTCTGCTGCTGGGCGTCGGTGCCCCAGAGGCCGATCGCGGTGGCGACCGCGCCGGGGGCGAGGGCCGAGACGGCGAGGCCCATGTCGCCCTTGGCGAGCGCCTCGGCGACGAGGGTGCCGGCCATCGCGGAGCGCTCCTCGGACACGCCGCCGAGCTCCTCGGGCAGGCCGAGGATCGGCAGGCCGATCTCGAGGCTGGCCTTGAGCAGGGTGTCGGGAGCGGCGCACTCGTGGTCGGCGGCCGTCGCGGCGGGGCGCAGCACCTCCTCGGCGTACTCCGTGACGACGTCGACGATCATCTGCTCGTCCTCGGTCGGCGTCAGGTCGAAGACGCCCGACGAGGGGGCCTTGGCCGGACGCGTGCCCGGCTTGCCCTTCTTGCCAGCCTTCGCGAAGGTCCGGCTGGCGTTGGTGATCGTCTTGAACCCGGTGCGGGTCACGCTGAAGACCGCCTGCTCGGTCTGCCTGCGCAGGCCGACCCGGTCGATGAGATCGCTCTGGGCGAGCCTGTTGAGTCCGGCGACGAGGAAGCCGATGGGGTCCCGGCTCTCGGTGCTGGGAACCCCGTGCTTGCCGCCTGGCTTGAGGTTGCTGATCAAGGACATGGAAGAAATGTAACTGTGAGTTACACAGAGCGCTACAGAACACCCGGGTGCGCCACATCACACCGGCCGCACCTATGCTGCGGGCCATGTCCGAATCCGCTGCCGGGACCGCCGACGAGCCGGTGCGGGCGCCGTACGGCCCGCTGCCCCGCGGTGGCACCGTCCGCCCGATGACGCGCTGGGGCACCCCCGTCATGCACCGGCCCCAGCAGGCGGTCACGGAGTACGACGACGCGCTCCGCGCGCTCGCCGCCGACATGGTCGCCACGATGTACGCCGCCGACGGGGTCGGCCTGGCGGCGTGCCAGATCGGCGAGGACGTCGCGATGTTCGTCTTCGACTGCCCCGACGAGGCGGGCGAGCGCGTGGTCGGGGTCGTGTGCAACCCGACGCTCAGCCTCCCCGAGGGACGCGACCGCCGCCTCGACGACGGCGACGAGGGCTGCCTGTCCTACCCCGGTGCGTTCCAGCCCTGCGCGCGTCCCGACTTCGCGGCGGTCGACGGCTTCGGCCTCGACGGCGAGCCGGTGCACTTCGAGGGCGACGGCCTGCTCGCGCGCTGCCTGCAGCACGAGACCGACCACACCTACGGCACGGTCTTCGGTGACCGGCTGTCGGCGAAGGCGCGCAAGAAGCTCCAGAAGATCCACGACGGGACCGCGCGGGACTTCCCTGCCGACTGGCCTGCCTAGCTAGGGCTGGGGCGGCAGGGCCCACCGCACAGCGCCGTCCGCGGACTGGTAGCTGTCGTGGAAGACGGGCTGGTACGCCGCTCCCAGCACCTCGGCGTCCTTGGCGACGTACCTCCAGAAGCAGCCCTGCCGCGCCACACCGACCTTGTCCTCGGTGTCGAAGGAGTAGGCCTCGCAGTCGGGCGGTCCGACGGCCAGGACGTTGTCGACCGCGTCCTCGTCGGCGGCCCATACCCCGGCCTGGAGCGTGAAGAGGTAGGTCAGGTCCGGCACGGGGGCCTGCGGGGTGGCCTCGTAGTGGACCAGGTAGACGTCGTAGTCGCTCGCGGGGTGCTCCGGGTCCTGCTCGTAGGGCTGCTCGGACGGCTCCACGGACGTGATGGTGAGGTCGAACGCAACGTCCGGCCGTCCCTCGGACATGTGCACCGGGACCCGGGCGGTCGTCCCGAGGCAGAGAACGCTTCCCGGTGCGGCGTACCCCTCCTCGATGGTGGGCACGTCCGTGACGCACTCCTCGGGTGCCGGCGCCTCGCTCGTCCCGGGGCTCCCGGCGTCCCCTCCCCCGTCGCCGTCGCCGTTGCCGTCGTCACCGCAGGCGACCAGGGCGGAGAGGAGGAGGATGAGCAGCCCGATCTTGCGGGCGTTCCCGAGTACGCGCACCCCCGCATCATGCCAGCGCCACGTGTGAGCAGATGCTCGGCTCGACACGAAGAATCCGAGCATCCAGGCGCTCATCCACAGGCCGGTGGACGCGGCGGTTGGACGGTTCACGGTCCGGGCAGTCGGTCCCCATGGGCGAGGACCACTGGCGGCCGCGATGCCGTCCCGCGACGGGCCTGGTCACGCCGGTGCGGCTCGACAGCACCGGACGGACCGGCCCCACCCGGAACCAGGCCGCGGGTGGGCGCTGGCGTCAGACGACCTACGGCCTCCACGTCCCCGCAGACACGGACTCCACGGGGGTCGAGCAGCGGATCCTCGAGCAGTCGATGCGCCTCGACGGACAGGGCGCCGTGACCGGCTGGGCAGCCCTGCGGATGTACTGCGCGGCGTTCTTCGACGGCCTCGCACCCGACGGCGTGACGCGCCTTCCCGTCGCGCTCGTGTCACCCCGGCAGCTTGCCTCGACGGCGGACAGCACCGCGAGCCGTGCCGGCATCCTCGGCGAGGCGATCCTAGTGCTCCAGGGCGTGCCGTGCGTCCCGGTCGAGCGGGCGGTGGTCGACGAGATCCGGCGTCTCGACGACCTCCGCGAAGGGGCAGTCGTCATCGACATGGCAAGCGCCGCACGGCTGACGTCCATCCGGCGGATGCGGGCGTACGCAGATCGGCTGTCACGCCGTCGTCGCTCTCTCGTGCTCGCCGCGCTCGACCTCGCCGACGAGAACAGCCGATCACCGATGGAGAGCCGGATGCGGCTGACCTGGGTGATCGACGCCGGGCTCCCCCGGCCGATGTGCAACCGCGTCGTCTACGCGCTGGACGGCACAGTCCTGGGCTGCCCGGACCTGCTCGACGTGGACCTCGGCGTCGTCGGTGAGTACGACGGCGCCGACCACCGCTCGCGCGACCGGCACCGCCGTGACACCGACCGGTTGGAGAAGTTCCTGGCGCACGGACTCGAGTTCTTCAACGTGGTCGCGGGCGACTCTCGGGAGGTGCAGGTACGCCGCATGCACGCCGCCCGCGCGCGAGCGCTCTCCCGCGTGGCAGAGCCACGTCGTTGGACGATCGATCCGCCACTGGGCGCGTGGCGGCCCTTCGAGCAGGGGCTGGACGAGGAGCTGGACTTCCGGGACCTGATGGAGGGCGACTGAGTGAGCAGATTCTCGGCTTTCTGCGCGCCAGACCAGCATCTGCCCGCACAACCGACAGGCCCCGCGCCCGAAAGAGCCCTCAGCGGCGCGCCGTGACGTAGCACGCGACCGCGGTGGCGGCGGCGACGTTGAGCGAGTCGATGCCGGCGGCCATGGGGATGATGGCGCGCCGGTCGGAGGTCTGCTCCCACCGGGCCGAGAGACCGTGTCCCTCGGAGCCCAGCACGAGCGCGACCTTGTCGCACCCGGAGACGGCCTCGTCGATCGGCACGGCGTCGTCGGCCAGCGTGAGCGCCACCGTGGTGAAGCCGGCGGCCGACAGCATCGGCAGCGCGCCGTGCCAGTCGTCGAGCCGGGTCCACGGGACGCTGAAGACCGCACCCATGCCGACCTTGATCGAGCGGCGGTAGAGCGGGTCGGCGCAGCGCGGCGCGAGCAGCACGGCGTCGAAGCCGAGGGCCGCGCCCGAGCGGAAGATCGCGCCGACGTTGGTGTGGTCGACGATGTCCTCGAGCACCAGCACGGAGCGCGCGCCGGCGAGCACGGACTCCACGGCGGGCAGCGGGCGTCGTACCAACGAGGCCAGGGCGCCTCGGTGCACGTGGAACCCGGTGACCTCCTCGGCCAGCGCCTCGGAGACGACGTAGCACGGCGCGTCGGAGGCGGCGAGCACGTCGGCGAGTCCGTCGAGCCAGCGCGGCGCCATCAGGAACGACCGGGCGGCGAACCCGCCCTCCACGGCGCGGCGGACGACCTTCTCCCCCTCGGCCAGGAACAGCCCGTGCTCGGCCTCGAGGTGCTTGCGGAGCTGGACGTCGCGCAGGTCGCGGTAGTCGGCCAGCCGCGGGTCAGCGGCGTCCTCGATCTCGACCAGGTGGGCCATCGACTCGGGCCGGATCAGGCGAAGGCGTCGGGATGCGCGACCCGGACGACCTCGCCGATCACGATGATCGCCGGCGGCTTCACGCCCTCCTCGGACAGTCGTCCCGCGAGCGTGTCGAGGGTGGCGAGCACGGTGCGCTGCGTCGGCATCGTGCCGTCGCAGATGACGGCGACCGGGGTCGCGGCGTCGCGCCCGCCGGCGAGGAGCGCGTCCGCGATCTTCGGCGCGTTCTCCACGGCCATCATCAGCACCAGGGTGCCGTGCAGCCGGGAGACGGCGGCGTAGTCGACCAGCGACTCGGGGTGGCCGGGCGGCAGGTGGCCGGAGATGACGGTGAACTCGTGGGTGACGCCGCGGTGCGTGACCGGGATCCCGGCGACGGCGGGTACGGCGACCGGGCTGGTCAGCCCCGGGATCACGGTGACCGGGACACCGGCCTCCCGGCACGCGATCACCTCTTCGTAGCCGCGCCCGAAGACGAAGTTGTCGCCGCCCTTGAACCGGACGACCCGCTTGCCCTCGAGCGCGCGCTCGACGATGACCCGGTTGATCTCCTCCTGCTGCGCCGACCGGCCGCGCGGCAGCTTCGCCACGTCGATCAGCTCGACGTCGGCGGGCAGCTCGCCGAGCAGCTCCCGGGGCGCCAGCCGGTCCGCGACGACGACGTCGGCGTCCATCAGCGCCTTGCGACCGCCGACCGACATCAGGTCGGGGTCGCCCGGCCCGCCGCCGACCAGGGTGACGCCGGCGGTCCGCTCGCGGTGGTGCGGCGCCTCGATCACGCCGTCGCGGAGCCCGGTGAGGATCGCGTCGCGCAGGCCGGCCGAACGGCGCGGGTCGCGATTGCCCAGGACAGCGACGGTCACGCCGGCATGCCGCCCCACGGCGGGCGTCCACGCCGTACCCCTCGTCGCGTCGTCGGAGCGCACGCAGAAGACGCGGCGCTCCTCGGCCGCGGCGGAGATCTGCTCGTTGACGTCCCAGTCGTCGGTGACCGCCACGGCGTACCAGGCCCCGTCGAGGTCGCTGTCCTCGAACCGTCGCCGGTGCCAGGTGATCTCCCCCGACCCGACCAGTCCCTCGATGGCGGGCGTCACGTCGGGCGAGACCACGTGGACGTCTGCGCCCGCGGCGATGAGCTGCGGAACGCGGCGCTGGGCGACGTGGCCGCCACCGGCGACGAGGACGCGACGGCCGGCGAGCCGGAGGCCGGAGGGGTACGGCGGGTGATCGGTCACGGACTCATTGTCCCGACACGGTGTGGGCGACCCGTTGGCCGGGGCCACCGTGCGGACTACGGTCGGTCCGTCCCGTCCGTCGTACCCGCTGGAGGAACCGATGAGCCTCGACCGTCCGGTCACCCCCGATCCCTACCCGTTGCTGCCCGCCGCTCCGTCCTTCGGGGTGACCAGCGCCGACGTCACCGACGGCCGGCCGCTGAAGGACGACCAGGTCTACGCGCTCGGCAACACCTCGCCGCAACTCTCCTG
The DNA here is from genome assembly GCA_963830735.1 of uncultured Actinomycetota bacterium. Classification (GTDB taxonomy): domain Bacteria; phylum Actinomycetota; class Actinomycetes; order Propionibacteriales; family Nocardioidaceae; genus Nocardioides. Next base: position 1,259,445 of record CAWHNG010000002.1, on the reverse strand, counting down.
GGAGCCGGGCCCTGAGGGCACCAGGAGCTACGTCGTGACGTGCTTCGACCCGGACGCCCCCATCGTCAGCGGGTTCTGGCACTGGGTCGCCGTCGACATCCCGGCCGACGTGACCAGCCTCGACACGGGAGCCGGCGCGTCCGACGACACGCTTCCGGCGGGGGCGTTCCACGTCCGCAACGACTTCGGCACCCCGGACTTCGCCGGCGCTGCCCCGCCGGAGGGCGACCAGGTGCACCGCTACTTCTTCGTCGTGCACGCGGTGACCGAGGACAAGCTGGGTGTCGACGGCACTGCGACACCGGCCGTCGTCGGCTTCAACCTGGCGTTCAAGACCGCGGGTCGGGCGATCGTCTCGGGCACCTACCAGCACTAACCTGGAGGGGTGCGGGTCATCCTCGGCCGCGTTGCCCTCGTGCTCGGCCTGCTCGTCGTCGTGGCGATGGGCTGGTACGGCGCCGCTGCGCTCTTCGGGGACGGCGGCTGGTGACCCCTTGTGTCGCACCTCACCCCGGGGGTTGGGTGGACGCATGGCCGACAAGTCCTCCCGGAAGGCGACCGCCCACGACCTGGCGGCGCCCGGGCCCGACCGGATCCGCAACGTCGTCCTGGTCGGGCCCACCCAGTCAGGCAAGACCTCGCTCGTCGAGGCGATGCTCGCGCACAGCGGCGCGATCAGCCGGGCCGGCTCGGTCACGGACGGCACGACCGTCTGCGACCACGAGGAGGGCGAGCACGCCCGCGGGCGCTCCGTCGCGCTCGCGGTCGCCCCGGTCGTGCACGAGGGGGTGAAGGTCAACCTCGTCGACACCCCCGGCTACGCCGACTTCGTCGGTGAGGTGCGCGCCGGTCTGCGGGCGGCCGACTGCGCTCTCTTCGTGATCGCGGCCAACGAGGGAGTCGACGCCGCCACCCGGCACCTGTGGCAGGAGTGCGCGGACGTCGGCATGCCGCGCGCGGTCGTGATCACCAAGCTCGACCACGCCCGGGCGGACGCCGAGACCGTGCTCGCCGCCGCGCAGGCGGCGTTCGGCGGTCCGACCGGCGCGAAGGTGCTCCCGGTGTACGTCGAGACGGCGACCGGGATCGCCGGCCTGATCGGGGACGACACCGACGACCCGCGCCGTGCCGAGCTGATCGAGGCGGTCATCGAGGAGTCGGAGGACGAGACCCTCATGGACCGCTACGTCGCCGGGGAGCGGATCGACGAGAAGACCCTCGTCGCCGATCTCGAGAAGGCGATCGCGCGGGCGGGGTTCTTCCCGGTCGTGCCGGTGTGCGCGGCGACCGGCGTCGGCCTGGCCGAGCTGCTCGGACTCTGCGTCCGGGCGTTCCCGTCACCGCCCGAGCACGTCCCGCCCCCGGTGTTCACACCCGCGGGCGCGCCGGCCGGGGCCGTCGTGTGCGACCCGGCGGGGCCGCTCGTCGCCGAGGTCGTCAAGACCGCGAGCGACCCCTACGTCGGACGGCTGAGCCTGGTGCGCGTCTTCTCCGGCACCCTGGAGCCCGACGCCCGGGTGCACGTCTCCGGACACTTCGCCTCGTTCTTCGACACCCCCGGCCACGAGGACCACGACGAGGACGAGCGGATCGGCGCGCTGGCGCACCCGTTCGGGCCCCAGCACGTGATCGCCACGCGGGTCGTGGCCGGTGACATCGCGACGATCGGCCGGCTGTCCCGCGCCGAGACCGGCGACACGCTCTCCGACCCCGACCGCCCCGTCGTCCTCCGCCCGTGGACGATGCCGGACCCCCTCCTCCCGATCGCGATCGAGGCGGCCACCAGGTCCGACGAGGACAAGCTCTCCGGCGCGCTGGCGCGCCTGGCCGCGGAGGACCCCAGCCTCCGGGTCGAGTACGACGCGGAGACCGGGCAGGTCGTGGTGTGGGTCATGGGCGAGTCGCACGCCGACGTCGCGCTCGAGCGGCTGCGCGACAGGTTCGGCGTCGGCATCGAGCAGCGCGAGGTCGTCGTACCCCTGCGGGAGTGCTTCGCCGCGCCGGCCGACGGGCACGGCCGCCACGTCAAGCAGTCCGGCGGGCACGGGCAGTACGCCGTCTGCGACATCACCGTCGAGCCGCTGCCCGAGGGCTCCGGGTTCGAGTTCGTCGACAAGGTGGTCGGCGGGGCCGTGCCGCGCCAGTTCATCCCGAGCGTCGAGAAGGGTGTGCGCGCCCAGATGGAGCGCGGCGTGCGCGCGGGCTTCCCCGTCGTCGACATCCGGGTGACGCTCACCGACGGCAAGTCGCACAGCGTCGACTCCTCCGACATGGCCTTCCAGACCGCCGGCGCGCTGGCGCTGCGCGACGCTGCGGAGCAGACGTCGGTGACGCTGCTCGAGCCGTACGACGAGGTCGAGGTCGTGGTCGCCGACGACCTGGTCGGCACCGTGATGTCCGACCTGTCCGCGCGTCGGGGCCGCCTCCTCGGCACCGACCAGGTCACCTCGGTGACCGGCGAGCAGGGCACGGTCGTCCGTGCGCACGTGCCGCAGCGCGAGCTGGTCCGCTATGCGATCGACCTGCGCTCCGCCACCCACGGCACCGGCACCTTCACCCGCACCTTCGCCCACTACGAGCCGATGCCGGACGAGCTCAGCCCGCGACCGACGGCGTGATCGTCATCGGGTGATCATCGGGTCGAGTCGCCCCTCGCCTGGCGCAACAGCTCCTCGAACGGCGTCGGATCGGCGAACTCGTCCTCGACCTTCGGCGCACGCCGCGACGAGGTGGTGGTCCCCGAGCAGCCCAGCAGCGCCGCGAGCTCGGTCGCCGCACGCTCCGCGCGCTTGCGCAGTCCGCCGTCGACGCCGCCGGCGCCACCGAAGTCCTCGCTCGCCGCGAACACCCCCGTCGGGACGACGAGAGCATGCAGGTAGGAGAACAGCGGTCGCAGCGCGTGATCGATGACGAGGCTGTGCCGGGCCGTGCCCGCGGTGGCGGCCGCGAGCACCGGCTTGCCGTCCAGCGCGCCCATCGGGAGTACGTCGAAGAAGGTCTTGAACAGGCCGGAGTAGGAGCCGGAGAAGACCGGCGTCACGACCACCAGCGCGTCGGCGGCGGTGACAGCCTCGATGGCGTCGGCCAGCTCCCCTGCCGCGAACCCGGTCAGCAGGTGGTCGGCCAGCGCGTGGGCCAGCGGCCGCAGCTCGACGTACTCGACCTCGACCTCCTCGCCCCGCGCCGCGACCGCGGTCGCCACCGCGTCGCCGAGCACGTCGGCGAGCAGCCGGGTCGACGACGGGACCGACAGGCCGGCCGAGACGACCGCGATCCGCCGGCGTCGGCTGTGCTCCTCGGGCATCAGAGGTCTCCTTCCAGCACTGCGGTGGCCTCCGGGTCGAGGTCGTCGCGGTCGCTCGTGCCGGTCGCGCTGTCGCCCTCGACGTAGAAGCTGGCATCGCGGGCACCGCCTGCGGCGGCGACCAGCGACGCGTGGGTGGGCGCATCCGGTACGTCGGCCGGCCGGCCCTCGGCGAAGCCCTTGCGCATCTCGGGCAGGATCTCGCCGAGCAGGTCGAGCTGCTCGAGCACGGTCTTCAGCGGCAGGCCAGCGTGGTCGACCAGGAACAGCTGGCGCTGGTAGTCGCCGACGTAGTCGCGGAACGACAGCGTGCGCTCCAGCAGCTGCTGCGGCGAGCCGACGGTGAGCGGGGTCTGCTCGGTGAAGTCCTCCAGGGACGGGCCGTGGCCGTAGACGGGCGCGTTGTCGAAGTAGGGCCGGAACTCAGCGACGGCGTCCTGGCTGTTGGGGCGGATGAAGAACTGCCCGCCGAGGCCGACGATCGCCTGGTCGGTGCGGCCGTGGCCGTAGTGCTCGAACCGCTCGCGGTAGAGCCGCACCATCTGCTCGGTGTGCGTCTTCGGCCAGAAGATGTGGTTGTGGAAGAAGCCGTCGCCGTAGTAGGCGGCCTGCTCGGCGATCTCGGGGCTGCGGATCGAGCCGTGCCACACGAAGGGAGGTACGCCGTCCAGCGGGCGCGGCGTGGACGGTGTAGCCCTGCAGCGGCGTGCGGAACCGCCCCTCCCAGTCGACGACGTCCTCGCGCCAGAGCCGGCGCAGCAGGGCGTAGTTCTCGATCGCCAGGTTGATCCCCTGCCGGATGTCCTTCCCGAACCACGGGTAGACCGGGCCGGTGTTGCCCCGCCCCAGCATCAGGTCGTTGCGGCCGTCGACGAGGTGCTGCAGCTTGGCGTAGTCCTCGGCGATCAGCACCGGGTCGGTGGTGGTGATCAGAGTGGTCGCGGTGCTGAGGATGATCCGCTCGGTCTGCGCGCCGATGTAGGCGAGCGTCGCGGTCGGGTTGGACGCGATGAAGGGCGGGTTGTGGTGCTCCCCCGTCGCGAAGACGTCGAGGCCGACCTCCTCGGCCTTCCTGGCGATCGCCACCGTCGCCTTGATCCGCTCGTGCTCGGTGGGCGTGCGACCCGTGGTCGGATCGGCGGTCACGTCCCCGACGCTGAAGATTCCGATCTGCATGGGTCCACTCTCCTCGGTCCGGTGTCGCCGGTGCGGCGTCAGTCAACCCACCCAACGGGTGACATGTCAACTATATTCCGGGGTGGCGGCCGCCGCGCGTGCCGTCCTGCGACACTGGGCGCCGTGAGCGTGGACGAGCACCAGCCCGGACCCGACATCCTCGGCGACCCGTGGCTGGCCGAGACGATCGACCTGCCGCCGGACGACGAGGGCCCGGTCGTCGCGACCCTGGTCACCCGCCGGCACACACCGCCGTCCGGGCGGGCGATGCTGCACGTGCACGGGTTCGCCGACTACTTCTTCCAGGCGGCGTACGGCGAGTGGTGGCTCGCGCGGGGGTACGACGCCTACGCGCTCGACCTGCGCAAGTACGGCCGCTCGATCCGGCCGCACCAGACGCCGACGTTCGTCACCCACCTCGACGCCTACTTCGTCGAGCTCGACCAGGCGTGGGAGCGGATCACCCAGCGCGACGGCCACACCGACGTCATCCTCTCCGGCCACTCCACGGGCGGGCTGATCGTCGCGCTGTGGGCGGACTCCCGGCGCCCCGAGGAGCTCGCGGGCGTCGTACTCAACTCGCCGTGGCTCGACCTTCAGGGCGCGGCCTGGATGCGGACCTCGGTCGCCGGCCTGGCGATCGACCGGATCGGGCGGCTGCAGCCGATGCGGGAGTTCAAGCGCGAGGTCAAGGGGTTCTACGCCCGCAGCCTGCACCGCGACCACGAGGGCGAGTGGGACTTCGACCTGACCTGGAAGCCGCTCGAGTCGTTCCCGGTTCGGCTGGGCTGGCTGCGGGCGATCCGCGACGGCCACGCCCGCGTGCACCGGGGGCTCGACATCGCCGCGCCGGTGCTGGTGCTGACGTCGGCGCGGTCGGCGTACCCCTCGGAGATGGGCGACGACGTCCACGCCCACGACATCGTGCTCGACGTGGAGCAGATCCGTCGCTGGGCAGGCTCACTGGGCAAGCACGTCACCTCGGTGGCGGTGCCCGGAGCGCGCCACGACGTGATCCTGTCGCGGGCCGAGGCCCGCACCCGGGCGTACGACGAGATCGAGCGCTGGCTCACCACCTACGTGCGGTGACCCGCGCCCGACCTCCGACGGATCGCGGTCAGTAGCCGCTGGAGCTGTCGGCGGCGAAGACCAGGGCGAAGACGCCGACGTAGAACAGGACGACGCAGAGGAAGATCGCGAAGCCGATCCAGCCGATGATGATGCCGGCGAGCGCCATGCCGTCGCCGGCGTCGCCGCGCTCCTTGATCTGCTTGCGCGACACGTGGCCGAGGATCGCGCCGACCACGCCGGTCATGCCGCACAGCAGGGTCATGCTGACGATGCTGACGACCAGCGACGCGATGGCCAGGCCGTTGGTGGACTGGGTGCGGTACGGAACGCCGTACGGCGCCGCCGGGCCGCCGTAGGGCTGGTAGCCCTGTGCCGGAGGCGGCGGGGCGGCGTACGGCTGGGCGGGCTGGTCCGGATTGCCGGACCCCGGGCTCTCGCCCCACGGTGGTGTCGTCATCACGTCTCCTCGGTCGGGGGTCATCATGGCCGACCCTTCCCAGTTAGCCCATTTCCCAGTCAGCCCAGGACGATCGCGATGATCGCGATCACACCCACGGTGACGATCACGCCGCGCAGGGCGATCGGCGGCAGCTTCCGGCCGACCGCCGCGCCGAGGAAGCCGCCGATCACCGAGCCCACGGCGATCAGCAGCACCAGCAGCCAGTCGACCTCGGCCTCGGCGCCCAGCAGGCCGAACTCGGCCACCAGCACGAACACGACGCCGGCCACGCCGTTGGCGCAGGCGACCAGGATGTTCTTGACGCCGTTGAGCCGCTGCAGGCTCTCGGAGATGCCGATCCCGAGCAGCGCCATCAGGATCACTCCCTGGGCGGCGCCGAAGTATCCGCCGTACACGCCGGTCCCGAAGACCGCCGGCCAGACCCACCAGGCCTGCGCGTGGGCAGGCGGGTCCGTCTCCCCGGCAGCGTCCTTGGTCGCCCGGGCAGCGACCCACCGCGAGAGCCGCGGCTGCAGCACGACGAGTACGACGCCGAGCCCGATCAGGACCGGTACGACGGCCGCGAACGCGCCCTCCGGGAGCACGAGCAGCAGGACTGCGCCGAGGACCGCGCCACCGACCGAGGCCGACAGCAGCGCCAGCACGCGCGAGCGCTGCCCGGCGAGCTCACGCCGGTAGCCGACCGCACCGGCGACCGAGCCGGGCACCAGCCCGATGCTGTTGGAGACGTTCGCCGTGACCGGCGGCACCCCGAACGCCAGCAGGGTCGGGAACGTGATCAGCGTGCCGGAACCCACGACGGCGTTGATCGTGCCGGCACCCACGCCCGCGAGCAGGATCGCGGCCGCTTCGTACCAGGGCACCTACATCGGGTCTTCGGTCTCGGCCGGCGACGCCGGGTCGGGCACCTCCGGTGCCGCCGCCGGCTTCCCGGGCCGCGCCGCGTCCTTCGCCTCCGCGATCGCCTCGTCGACCGCCCGTTGCGCGGAGCTCACCTCGTCGCCACCGCCGGCCGAGGGCAGCTGCGGCTCGCTCGGGCCCATGTCGACGCGGGTGCGGGGGCCGGGCACGTCCTGCGGGATGCCGGGCAGCTGGCCGATCGTCGAGCCGAGGCCCTCGAGCGCCTTGCCGATCTCGCTGGGGATCACCCACAGCTTGTTGGCCTCGCCGTCGGCGATCTTGGGGAGCATCTGGAGGTACTGGTAGGACAGCAGCGCCTGGTCGGGGCGCCCGTCGTGGATCGCCTGGAAGACGGTCATGATCGCCTGTCCCTCGCCCTGGGCGCGCAGGATCGCGGCCTCGCGGTCCGCCTGGGCGCGCAGGATCGTCGACTCGCGCTGGCCCTCGGCGTTGAGGATCGCGGACTGCTTGTTGCCCTCCGCGGTCAGGATCGACGACTGCCGCTGACCCTCCGCGGTGAGGACGACGGCGCGCTTGTCGCGGTCGGCGCGCATCTGCTTCTCCATCGCGTCCTTGATCGACGGCGGCGGGTCGATGCCCTTGATCTCGACCCGGTTGACCCGGATGCCCCACTTGCCGGTCGCCTCGTCGAGCACGCCGCGCAGGCCGGAGTTGATCTCGTCCCGGCTGGTCAGGGTCTGCTCGAGGTCCATGCCGCCGACGATGTTGCGCAGCGTGGTCATGGTGAGCTGCTCGACGGCCTGGATGTAGTTGGCGATCTCGTACGTCGCCCGCACGGGGTCGGTCACCTGGAAGTAGATGACCGTGTCGATCTCGACCACCAGGTTGTCCTCGGTGATCACCGGCTGCGGCGGGAAGCTCACGACCTGCTCACGCAGGTCGATGAGGTAGCGCACCTTGTCGACGAAGGGCATGACGATGTTGAGACCCGCGGTGAGGGTCTGGCGGTACTTCCCGAACCGCTCGACCACGCCGGCCCGTGCCTGCGGGACGATGCGCACCGTCTTGGCCAGCACGACGACGACGAACAGGAAGATCAGGGCCAGCAGGATCAGGATGACCACGCGGCGAGCTCCTAACGGGAGAGGTGGATCAGGTCGGTGGATCAGCGGGACGGTCGGCGTCGGACGCGGGACGGACGAAGGCGGTCGCGCCGTCGATCGAGACGACCACGACGGTCCGGCCGGTCCCGATGGTGCCCTCGGCGTCGGCCGACGAGGCGGACCAGGTCTCCCCGGCCAGCTTGATCCGACCGGGGGCGTGGGTGGTGATCTCCTCGGTGACCACGGCCCGCTCCCCGACCAGCCGGGACATTCCCATCACGAGCTCGGGTCCGTGGTGCAGGCGCCGGGCGAGGGAGGGGCGGACCACGCCGATCATCGCGACCGAGACACCGGCGGCGACGAGGGCCTGGACCGCGAACGAGTCGGTGACGATGATCGCCGTACCCATGCCGGCGAGGGCGCCGACCGCGAGCATCGCGAGGAAGAGGTCGAGACTGAACATCTCGGCCACGGCGAGCACGATGGCGACCCCGAGCCAGGTCTCCCAGAGGTGGTCGCGCAGCCAGTCCATGCCCGAAAGCCTAGCGAGCGCGCGCCCGGTGGGGCCCGCCGGCCGGACGCGGCCGGCCATTTCTTCCGGCTGCGCGCGCGGAGCGCCAATTCAACTCAGCCGCGGTGTCTGCGGCGACGAGCGGCCCATCGGCCGTCGTGGTGCTCGAGGAGCAGCGGCATGCCGAACGTCGCCGAGAGGGCCTCGGCGGTCAGCGTCTGCTCGATCGGGCCGGCGTCGACCACCGCGCCGTCGCGGAGCATCAGCACGTGGGTGAAACCGGGCGGGATCTCCTCGACGTGGTGGCTGACGAGCACGGTCGCCGGCGAGGCGGGGTCGTAGGCCAGCACGGACAGGGTGGAGACGAGGTCCTCGCGGCCGCCGAGGTCGAGGCCGGCAGCCGGCTCGTCGAGCAGCAGCAGCTCGGGGTCGGTCATCAGCGACCGGGCGATCTGCACCCGCTTGCGCTCGCCCTCGCTGAGGGTGCCGAAGGTGCGGTCGGCGAGGTGCGTCACGCCGACCTCGCGCAGCAACCCGTCGGCGCGCGCGTGGTCGAGGGTGTCGTACTCCTCGTTCCAGCGGCCGACGACGGCGTACGACGCCGACACCACCAGGTCGCGGACCTTCTCGTTGCGCGGGATCCGCTCGGCCAGCGCGGCGCTGCTGACGCCGATCCGCGGGCGGAGCTCGAAGACGTCGACGGTGCCGATCAGCTCGCCGAGGACGCCGACCGCACCCGACGTCGGGTGCATCTGCGCGGCGGCGACCTGCAGCAACGTGGTCTTGCCGGCACCGTTGCCGCCCAGGACCACCCAGCGCTCGCCGTCCATCACCACCCAGGTGACGCGATCGAGCAGGGTCGCCTGTCCTCGTCGCACGGTCACCTCGGCGAGCTCCAGCACGGCGGACATGACCTTCACCCTATCCACCGGACGCCCGCGCCCGTCGGCGGCTGGCGCGACTATCGTCGACCGGCGTGAGCGCCCCAGGATCCGAGCTGCCGGTGGCGGGCCGCGTCGCCTGGTGGGGTACGGCGTGGCTGCGCGGGCTGGTCGGTCCGGACGACCTCCTCGACGCGGTGCTGGCCGACGACGCAGCGCACGTGCTGGCCGGACCCGACGGCCCGTCCGCACTCGTGCCGGCCCTCGCCGCGGCCCGCGCCGCCGGGGCGGAGGCGGTCGGCGCGGCGTTCCCGGCTCCGGGCGATCCCGCGGGCGTGCGAGGACCGCGCGACCTCACGTCCGCCGCGGTCGAGGCCGGCGAGGCGGTGCTGCTGCTGGGTGCCCCGCTGGCCTGGGTGCCGACCCGGGTCGGCCGGGCCGTGGAGTGGACGGTCTTCCCCGCCGACCGCCGGATGCCGCCCGACCTCGGTGAGGCGGACCGGGCCCTGCGCGGCGCCGTACTCGCTGCTGCGGAGGGGCTGGCGCGTCTCGACGTCGCGCGCTGGCGGCCGGAGGTCGCCGACGCCCTCCACGACCTGCGGACCGGTGTCCCCCTGGTCGCGCCGCCGGGGGTCCCGGCACGCTGCCGCGACCTCGCGAGCCGGGCGCTCCACCTCGAGGTCGTCGTCGACCTCGCGCTCGAGGACGACGGAGCGGCGGTCAGCGCGTCGGAGATCGCGGCCCGGCGCGAGGTCCTGCTGCCGCTGGACCGGGCGGCGCGGCACGCGTTGACCGCCGCCTGTTCGCCCGACGGTTGGCCGCCGGCCTGACCGGGACCGATAGCCTTCAGCCGCGATGAACCCTGAGCACCTCGACGACGCGCACACCCTCCTGATCACGCTGACCGGCAGGGACCGGCCCGGCGTGACCTCCGCCGTCTTCGACGCACTCGCCAGGTCGGGCGTCACGGTGCTCGACGTCGAGCAGATCCTCCTCCGCCGCCGCCTGGTTCTCGGCACCCTGGTCTCCGCTCCCCGCGACACCAAGCGGCTGCGCGCCGCGATCGAGGAGACGGCGGCCGCGCTGGGGATGACCGTCGACATCGACAAGGGCAGCGGCGACAACCCGTTCCGCGGCCAGGGCAGGGCGCACGTCACGGTGATCGGCGCCCCGCTGGCCGCCTCGGCGATGGCCGCGATCGCCGGCCGGATCGCCGACTGCGGCGGCAACATCGACCGGATCGAGCGGATGGCGCGCTACCCCGTCACCGCGATCGAGCTGGACGTGTCCGGCGCTCCCCCGGAGCGGCTGCGCGCGCTGCTGGCGCGCGAGGCCGTCGAGCACGGCATCGACGTCGCCGTGCAGGAGGCGACGATGCTGCGGCACGGCATCCGGCTGATCGTGATGGACGTCGACTCGACGCTCATCCAGGGTGAGGTCATCGAGATGCTCGCCGCGCACGCCGGCTTCGAGCAGGAGGTCGCGGCCGTCACCGAGGCCGCGATGCGGGGCGAGCTCGACTTCGAGGAGTCGCTGCGCGCGCGGGTCAAGCTGCTCGCCGGGCTCGACGCCTCCGTCCTCGACGAGGTGTACGGCGACATCGTGGTCAACCCCGGCGCGCGGACCCTCGTGCGCACGCTCCGCCGGCTGGGCTACCGGTTCGCGATCGTCTCCGGCGGCTTCAGCCAGATCACCGACCGGCTCGCCGCCGATCTCGGCATCCACCGCGCCCGCGCCAACACCCTCGAGGTCGTCGACGGCAAGCTCACGGGCAGGGTGGTCGGCGCGGTGGTCGACCGGGCCGCGAAGGCACGCGCCCTGCGCGAGTACGCCGCCGAGCTCGGCCTGCCCGAGGCAGCGACGATCGCGATCGGCGACGGCGCCAACGACCTCGACATGCTCGAGGCCGCCGGGCTCGGCATCGCCTACAACGCCCGCGCGGTGGTGCGCGAGGCGGCCGACACGGCGCTCAACGTGCCCTACCTCGACACGATCATGTACCTCCTCGGCATCAGCCGTGAGGAGATCGAGGCGGCCGATGCCGCGGACGGCATCGTGACGCCGGCTCCCCCGGTGTGAGGGTCGGCCGCGGCTCGGCGTGGCGTCAGCCGCGGCCGACGTGGAACGCCTGCAGCGTTGCGCTGCCGGGCCGCAGCCGGTCCCAGGACCCGCGCAGCGCGAACACCGTGACCGCGCTCGTGGGGTAGCCGAGCACCAGCCGGTCGACCGCGTCCGGCGGACCGTCGCCGTCGTCGACGAGCTGGGCGAGCATGCCCATCGTCGGGTTGTGGCCCACGACGACCAGGGTCCCGACGGACTCGTCGGTCGCACCGATGGCGTCGATCACGCCGTCCTCGTCGGAGGCGTAGAGCGCCCGGTCGAGCTCGGGAACCACGTCCCAGCCCGCAGCCTCGGACACCAGGTTGAAGGTCTCCGCGGCGCGGACGGCGGCCGAGACCAGGGCCGCGTCGGCCGTCACGCCCTCCGCGGCGAGCCAGGCGCCGGCGGCCTTGGCGTCCCGGCGACCACGGTCGGAGAGCGCACGGTCGAAGTCGCTGGCGGCGTACGGCTCCGCCTTGGCGTGCCGCAGGATGACGAGGCGGTGGGCTGTGTCCACGCGTGAAGCGTAGTGCTCCGTCCGCCATGCTGGTCCGGTGGAGCCGTACGGCGCGACGCACCTGGTGCCGATCGCGATCTTCCTGACCGGTCTGTGGCCGGTCGTCCGGCTCGGCCGTCGCCATCGCGACGAGCCGGGACCGACGGCGTTCAGCCGCGCCGCGGCGCTCGCGATCCCGGCGGTGACGCTGCCGTTCCAGGTGATCGACCTGGTGTTCAACTTCGACATCGACATCACGCTGCCGCTGCACCTGTGCGACCTCGCCTGGATCGCGGCCACCTGGGCGCTGTGGACGCACCACCGCTTCCCCGTGGCGCTGACGTTCTTCTGGGGCCTGGTGCTGACCACGCAGGCCATCCTCACGCCGTCGCTCAGCGAGGACTTCGCCCACCCGCGCTACTTCGCGTTCTGGGGGCTGCACCTGCTGGTGGTGTGGGCGGCGGTCTACCTCGTCTTCGGGCTCGGCCTCGCGCCGCGCTGGCGGGACTACGCGGCGACCGTCGCCACGACCGCGGGGTGGGCCGCAGCGACGTACCTCTTCGACGTGGCGACGGACACCAACTACGGCTACCTCGTCCGGAAGCCGCCCACGGCGTCGATCCTGGACCTGCTCGGCCCGTGGCCGTGGTACGTCCTCGCGGAGATCGCCATCATCGCCGCGGTGTGGGCGCTGCTGACCCTCGCGGTCTCGGGGCTGCGTTCAGGCCCGCTCAGGCGCCCATCGCGTGGTAGCCGCCGTCGACGTGGATGATCTCGCCGGTCGTGGCGGGGAACAGGTCGGACAGCAGCGCGCAGACGGCCCGAGCGGTGGGCTCCTGGTCGGCGTTGTCCCAGCCGAGCGGGGAGCGCGTCGTCCACATCTCCTCGAGCTCGGCGAACCCGGGGATCGCCTTGGCGGCGAGGGTGCGGAGCGGGCCGGCGGAGACCAGGTTGACCCGGATGCCTTCGGGGCCGAGGTCGCGGGCGAGGTAGCGCGCGCAGGACTCCAGACCGGCCTTGGCCACGCCCATCCAGTCGTAGACCGGCCAGGCGACCGTGGCGTCGAAGGTCAGGCCGACGATGGAGCCGCCGGTGGTCATCAGCGGCTGGCAGGCGACCGACAGCGACTTCAGGGAGTACGCCGAGACCTGCACCGCCTGGGCGACGTCCTCCCACGGGCCGGTGAGGAACTTCCCGCCCAGCAGGGTCTCGGGGTTGCCGTAGGCGATCGAGTGGACCACGCCGTCGAGGGTCGCGTCGGGGCCGAGGTGCTCGCGGACCGCGTCGGGGAGGGCGGCGAGGTGCTCGTCGTCGGTCACGTCGAGCTCGATGACCGGCGGCAGCTCGGGGAGCCGCTTGGCGATCCGGCGGGTGATCCGCAGTGCCTGGCCGAAGTTGGAGATCAGGACGGTGGCGCCCTGCTCCTGGGCGAACCTCGCCACCGCGAAGCCGATCGAGGTGTCCATCGTGACGCCCGCGACCAGGATGTTCTTGCCGGCCAGGATGCCGTTCGGGTTGATGCTCATGTCAGTGCCCCATTCCAAGTCCGCCGTCGACAGGGATCACGGCGCCGGTGACGTACGACGCCGCATCGCTCGCGAGCCAGGTTACGGCCCCCGCCACCTCGGCCGGGTCGGCGTACCGGCCCAGCGGCACCTGGCTGCGGATGGCCGACTTCTGCTCGTCGGTCAGCACGGCGGTCATGTCGGTGTCGACGTAGCCGGGGGCGACGACGTTGGCGGTGATCGACCGCGAGCCGAGCTCGCGGGCCAGCGACCGCGCCATGCCGACCAGGCCGGCCTTCGAGGCGGCGTAGTTGACCTGGCCCGGGGAGCCGAGCAGGCCGACGACGCTGGAGATGAAGATGATCCGGCCGCGCTTGAGGCGCAGCATGCCCTTCGCGGCGCGCTTGACGAGGTGGAACGAGCCGGTGAGGTTGGTGTCGATCACCGACGTCCAGTCCTCCTCCGACATCCGGAGCAGGAGCGTGTCGGCGGTGATGCCCGCGTTCGCGACCAGGATCTCGACCGGGCCGTGCGCGGCCTCGGCCGCGGCGAAGGCCGCGTCGACGGCGGCCGGGTCGGTGACGTCCGCCACGAGCTCCAGCGCACCCTCGGGCGCGCCGCCGCTGCGGGTGGTGACGGCGACCTTGTCGCCCTGGGCGAGGAACGCCTCCGCGATCGCGCGGCCGATGCCGCGGTTGCCTCCGGTGACGAGCACTGAGCGAGGTTCATTCACACTCCACGACGCTAGTGGGCCGCGCGGAGCGGGCTCGCTGTGAGTCGTTCCCAAGATCGCCGGGGATCTTTGTGGGATCCCTACAACGCCAGGGGTGCTGCAGGCTGGACGCGGTCCTACAGGCCGGGGGTCGGACCGTTGTCGTCCTCGAGCCGGAAGCCGACCTTCATCGTGACCTGGAAGTGCTCGACATGTCCGTCCGTGATCTGGCCGCGGATCTGCTGCACCTCGAACCAGTCGAGGTGGCGCAGTGTCTCTCCGGCGCGGTCGACGCCGTTGCGCACGGCCTGGTCGATGCTGTCCGGAGAGGTGCCGACGATCTCGGTGATGCGGTACGTGCGGTTGCTCATGAGAGCGACCCTACTCGCGTCCGGACGGGTGCGGGACGGAGCGTACGCTGGAGGCATGACCTCCCCGTGGCACCACCACGAGCGGCGGGAGGCGCCCATCCGGATCACCACCGCCGGGAGCGACCCGCAGGCCGACATCGCCCGCCGGCAGCGTCGCTACATCATCTCGATGGGCATCCGGTCGCTGTGCTTCATCGGTGCCGTCATCGCCGGGATGGCGGGGGTCGACTGGCTGTGGCCGATCCTGATCGTCGCCGCGCTCGTGCTGCCCTACGTCGCGGTCGTGATGGCCAACGCCGGCGACAGCCGCGTCGACTCGCTCCCGCTCACCACCGGCACCGACCACCGCCGCCAGCTCGGCTCCCATGGCGCCTGAGTCGGCCCGGGCAGAGTCCGGCGCGGGCGACGTACCCGAGGCTCCGGCAGCCTGCTCCGCCAGGGGTTGTACGGCGCCCGCGACCTGGCAGCTGCTCTGGAACAACCCGAAGCTCCACACCCCCGACCGGCGCAAGGTCTGGCTGGCCTGCGACGACCACCGGCAGAGCCTCGCCGACTTCCTGACCGCCCGCCGGTTCCTCAAGGACGTCGTCCCCCACTGACCGCCGGCGGCGGGTCCCTTCGGCTATCCGCCGATGGCGGACATCGGGCGATCCGGCTGCAGGAACGTGGGGTCGTCGATCCCGTGGCCGGCGGCCTTGCCGCGCATCGCGACCAGCCACCGCTCGGCGAGCTCGGCGTCGGAGGCGCCGGCGCGCATCGCCGTACGCAGGTCGGACTCGGAGCGGGCGAAGAGGCAGTTGCGGACCTGCCCGTCGGCGGTGAGCCGCACCCGGTCGCAGTCGCCGCAGAACGGCCGCGTCACCGAGGCGATGACACCGACCGTCGCCGGCCCGCCGTCGACCAGGAACAGCTCGGCGGGTGCACTCCCCCGCGGCTCCTTCGCAGGCGAGAGGGTCACGTCGCGCTCCAGCGCGGTGATGATCTCCTCGGCGGTCACCATGCCCTCGCGGGACCAGCCGTGCTGGGCGTCGAGCGGCATCTGCTCGATGAACCGCAGCTGGTAGCCCCGGTCGAGGCACCAGCGCAGCAGCTCGCCCGCCTGGTCGTCGTTGACGCCGCGCAGCAGCACCGCGTTGACCTTCACCGGCCCGAGACCGGCCGCCTCGGCAGCCGCGAGCCCGTCGATGACGTCGTCGAGCCGGTCGCGCCGGGTGATCTCGTGGAAGGTGTTGCGGCGCACCGTGTCGAGGCTGACGTTGACCCGGTCGAGGCCGGCCTCCGCGAGCGCACCGGCGGTGTGGGCCAGGCCGAGCCCGTTGGTGGTGACCGAGATCTCCGGGGACGGGTCGAGCGCCCGGGTCCGTCGCACGATGTCGACGAAGCCGCGGCGTACCAACGGCTCCCCGCCGGTGAACCGCACCTCCCGCACGCCGAGCCGGGTCACGGCCACGCCGATCAGCCGGACCACCTCGTCGTCGGTGAGCTGGTCGTCCTTCGGCAGCCAGTCGAGACCCTCGGCGGGCATGCAGTAGGAGCAGCGCAGGTTGCAGCGGTCGGTCAGCGAGACCCGCAGGTCGGTCGCGACGCGGCCGTAGGCGTCTTCGAGCGGTTGCACCTCCATCTGGCCAGCATACGGGCGACGTCTACGGTTTCCCCGTGCGTCTCTCGTCCTGGCTGTCCTCGTGGCGGTTCCTGCTGAGCCGCCGGTGGCTGCTCTTCTTCGTCGCCGTCATCGTCGTCGGCTACGCCACGTGGTGGCTGGGCGAGTGGCAGTTCGGCCGGCTCGAGGACCGGCGCGAGAAGAACTCGGTCGTCGAGACCAACGAGCACCAGGACCCCGCCCCCGTCGACGAGGTCCTCGCCCCCGACACCCCCGTCGCGGAGGACGAGGAGTGGCGGGTCGTCACCGCGACCGGGGAGTACGACGCCGCAGACACCATCGTGGTGCGCTACCGCACCCGCGACGGTGCCCCCGGGTACGACGTCGTCGTACCCCTCGTGACCGGCGACGGCACCGCGCTGCTCGTCGACCGCGGCTGGATGCCGGAGGACGAACCCGGCGTCGACCCGCTCGACCTCGTCCCGGCCCCACCCACCGGGACGGTCACCGTCACCGCCTGGACGCGCGCCGACGGCTCCGGCGACAGCACCCGGGTCGACGACCACTCGACGCGCGCGATCTCCAGCGAGGCCATCGGCGACTACCTCGACCGCCCGGTCTACGGCGGGTTCGTCGAGCTGCGCTCGGAGGACCCCGAGCCGGAGGAGGCGCTCGAGCCGGTGGAGCTCCCCGACCAGGGCGAGGGGCCGCACTTCTTCTACGGCCTGCAGTGGTGGTTCTTCGGTGTCCTCGCGCTCGGCGGGTTCCTCTACCTCGCCTGGGACGAGCGGAAGAACGGCCCGCGCGGCGAGCGCGGGAAGTCAGCGGCCCGCACCGAGTAGCGACTGGGTCGAACTGCCCACGCCACGCCGGCCCGGATGGGTAGTGAGCCCGACGCGGCTGGGGCCTCGCGCTCCCTAGCGTCGCCGGCATGACCACCACACACATCGAGACCGTCATCGTCGGCGGCGGCCAGGCCGGCCTGTCGACCGGCTACCACCTCCAGCGGCGCGGCCGCCCGTTCGTCATCCTCGAGGCCAACGCCCGGGTCGGCGACCGCTGGCGCCGCCACTGGGACACGCTGCGCCTCTACAGCCCGGCGCGGTACGACGGACTGCCCGGCATGCCCTTCCCGGCGGACGCCTGGTCGTTCCCGCAGAAGGACGAGGTCGCGTCGTTCCTGGAGAAGTACGCCCTCACCTTCGACCTGCCGGTCCGCACGAGCACCCCGGTCAAGTCCCTCGACCGGCTGCCCGACGGCCGGTTCCGCGTCGAGCTCGACGAGGGCAGCCTCACCTGCGACAACGTCGTGGTGGCCACGGGCACGTTCGGCCAGTCGCCCAGCATCCCCGACCTCGCCGCCGACCTCGACCCGTCGATCCAGCAGCTGCACTCGAGCGCCTACCAGCGGCCGGCGCAGGTCCCGCCCGGCCGGGTCCTGGTCGTCGGAGCGTCCCACTCGGGCACCGACATCGCCTACGAGCTGGCCCAGACCTTGCCGGTCACGCTCTGCGGACGGGACTGCGGCCAGCTGCCGTTCCGGCCGGAGCAGCGGCGGGCCCACGCAATCTTCCCCGTCGTGGTCTTCGCCTGGCGGCACGTGCTGACCCGGCGCACCCCGATGGGCCGCAACGAGATGGTCGCGGTCCGCAACCACGGCGGCCCGATGATCCGGGTGCACCGCGAGGACCTCGCCGAGCGCGGGGTCGAGCGCCGTACCGAGCGGCTGACGGGCACCCGGGACGGGCGACCGATGCTCGAGGACGGCACCGTCGTCGACGCGTCCACCGTGGTCTGGGCCACCGGCTTCCGGCAGGTCTTCGACTGGATCCGGTTCCCGGTCGTCGGCGAGGACGGCTGGCCCCAGGAGATGCGCGGGGTCGTGGACGGCGTGCCCGGACTCTTCTTCTGCGGCCTGGCGTTCCAGTACGCGTTCAGCTCGATGGTCTTCCCCGGCATCGGCCGCGACGCGGACTACCTCGCGCGCCGGATCGAGGCCCGTGCCAAGCAGGCCACCAAGCAGGCAGCAAAGCACGCTGCGAAGCAGGCAGCCAAGCAGCCCACAGCCGCCTGACGCGGGAGTACCGTCGTGCCAGAGGTGATGCAGGTGGGGGTCGTCGACGAGCTCCTCCGGGCCCGCGAGGCGTTCGACCGCCGCGACTGGCTGGCGGCGTACGACGCCCTGTCGGCCGTCCGTGACGACGCGCTCCTCGCCGCCGACTTCGCCGACCTGGCCACCGCCGCGTTCCTCGTCGGCCGGCACAACGACTGCGTCCACGCGCTCGACCGCGCCTACCAGGCCCACCTCGCGGCCGGGGACGTCGGCGCCGCCGTGCGGTGCGCGTTCTGGCTGGCGATGACGTTGCAGGACCGTGGCGAGGCGGCGGTCGCCGGTGGCTGGATCTCCCGGGCGCAGCGGCTGCTCGAGGACGTCGACGGCGACACCGCCGAGCACGGCTACGTCCGCTTCACCCTGATGCTGCGCGACATCTTCGCGGGTCGCATCGAGCAGGCGCTCGAGGGCGCGGTGGCGGTGACCGACTACGGCCGCCGCTACCGCGAGCCGGACCTGGTCGCGGCCGGCCTGATGTCCCAGGGTCGCTGCCTGGTGTACTCCGGGCAGGGTCCAGGACGGCCTCGCGCTGCTGGACGAGTCGATGGTCCCGGTCGTCGCGGGCGAGGTCTCGCCGGTCTTCGCCGGCCAGGTCTACTGCTCGGTGATCGAGGCCTGCCAGGAGGTCGCGGACTACGGCCGGGTCGCGGAGTGGACCGAGGCGCTGACGACGTGGAGCGCCGCGCAGCACGGGCTGCTGCCCTTCACCGGCCAGTGCGCGCTCCACCGCGGCCAGGTGATGCGGGTCCGCGGCGCGCTGCGCGAGGCGGTGCGCGAGCTCGAGCGGGCCGTCGAGCGGTACGTCGCCTCCGGGTGGATGCCGCCGGCCGGGCTCGCCCTGGCCGAGCTCGGTGACGTGCACCGGGTCCTCGGCGAGCTGGACGAGGCGCGGAGCGCACTGCTCCGTGCGGTCGAGGTCGGCCACGACCCGCAGCCGGTCCAGGCGCTGCTCGCGTTCGACAGCGGCCGCACCGACGCCGCCGTCGCCTCCCTCCGCCGCCTGCTCGCCGAGCCGCGCGACCCGATCCACCGCGCGCAGGTGCTGCCGGCCGCGATCGACGTACTGCTCGCGAGCGGGGATGCGGACGCCGCGGCGCCGGTCGTCGCCGAGCTGGCGGAGCTGGCCGGCATGATCGGCACCCCGGCGCTGGGCGCGCTCGCCGCGAGGGCGTCGGGCGCGCTGGCGGTGGCGTGGGCCGAGCCCGACCGCGCGATCCGGGACCTGCGTCGCGCGCTCCACGCGTTCGTCGACCTGGACTTCCCCTACGACGCGGCGCGGACCCGGCTGCTGCTGTCGCGGGCGCTCGCCGCGCGCGGGCGACCACGAGTCGGCGGTCGTCGAGCGGGACTCGGCCCGACGCGGGTTCGCGAGCATCGGCGCCGTACCGGCCGTGCAGGAGTGCGACGCCCACGACGCCGTCGCTGCCCCGTTGCCCGGCAGGGCTCACCGGCCGCGAGGCCGAGGTGCTCGGGCTGGTCGCCGCGGGCCGGTCGAACCACCAGATCGCGACGGCCCTGCACCTCAGCGAGAAGACCGTCGCACGGCACCTCAGCAACATCTTCGCCAAGCTCGACGTGGGCTCACGCACGGCTGCGGCGGCGTACGCCTTCGAGCACGGGATCAGAGCCCCCGGGTGAAGCCCCCGTCGACCGGCACCATCGCGCCCGTGACGTACGACGCCGCCGGGGACAGCAGGAAGGCGGCCACCCGGCCGAACTCCGCCGGGGCGCCGTACCGGCCGAGCGGGATGTGCGCCACGGCAGCGGCCTTCGACGCCTCCGGGTCCCCGCCGAGCGCGTCGAGCTCGGCGACCCGCTCCGTGCCGATCCGGCCCGGAAGCAGCCCGTTGACGCGGACGCCGCGCGGACCCAGCTCGTCGGCCAGCGTCTTGGCCACCATCGCCAGCCCCGGGCGGAGCCCGTTGGACACCGAGAGCCCGGCGATCGGCTGACGCACGCTGGAGGACAGCACGAGCGCGATCGCGCCGTCCTGACCGAGGGCCGCGGCGATCTCGCGCGACAGCCGCACGCCGCCCAGGAAGACCGACTCGAACGCCGCGGTCCACTGCTCGTCGGTCATCGCGGTGACCGGGCCCGCCGGCGGTCCGCCGACGCTGATCAGCGCACCGTCGAGGCGGCCCCACTGCTCCTGCGCCGCGGCGACCAGGCAGCCCGGCGTGGCGGGGTCGCCGTTGTCGGCGACCACGCCGACCGCGCAGTCGCGTCCGTCCACCTCCCGCAACCAGGTCACCGTGCAGTCGACGTGGTCCTGGTCGCGGCTGGAGACGACCACGCAGGCCCCGCTCCGGACCAGCTCCTCGGCGGTGGCCCGTCCGAGGCCCTTCGTCCCGCCGGTGACGATGAAGACGCGGTCCTGGAGAGCGAGGTCCATGCGGGCAAGGGTAGGGGCCTTGGTTTCGAGGCTCGGCCGCGGGCGGCCTCGCACCTCAACCAGCGGCAGGGCTCAACCAGCGGAGGTCCCGTCGAGGGCGTCAGCCACGTGCGAGACCGGGACGACGTCGGCCGCGCCCTTGCGGGCCGCGTCGGCGGTGAGGTCGTCGGGCATCCGCTGGCTCTCGCGCTCGGCCTCGACCCGCTTGAGGTAGTGCTCGACCTCGCGGTCCCGCTGCGTGGTGTCCCAGCCGAGGTGGCCCCGCACCAGGTCGGCGACGTACGGCGCCGCAGCGACCCCCCGGTCGAAGGTCTCGATCGAGATCCGCATCCGCCGGGTCAGGATGTCGTCGAGGTGACGCGCGCCCTCGTGGGTGACGGCGTAGACCGCCTCCACCTGGAGGTAGTCCTCGGCCCCGGGGAGCGGCTCGCCCAGCTCCGGCTCGGCGGCGACCAGGTCGAGCACCTCGAGGACGAGCGATCCGTAGCGTTCCAGCAGGTGCTCCACGCGGTTGACGGCGAGCCCCGACTGCGTCGCCAGCGCGCGCCGCTGGTTCCACAGCGCCGTGGTAGCCGTCGGCGCCGGCCAGCGGGACGTCCTCGGTCACGCACGGGCCGACCTTGCGGCCCATCACGGTCTCCAGGCCGTGCACGGCCTCGTCGACGGCGTCGGCGGCCATCACCCGGTAGGTCGTGTACTTCCCGCCGGCGACGACCACCAGCCCCGGCACGCTGTGCGCGACCGCGTGCTCGCGCGAGAGCTTCGACGTCGCGGCGCTCTCCCCCGCGAGCAGCGGGCGGAGGCCGGCGTACACGCCCTCGACGTCGTCGCGGGTCAGCGGGACCTCGAGGACCTTGTTGACCTCCGCGAGGAGGTAGTCGATGTCGGTCGAGCTCGCCGCCGGGTGGTCCTTGGAGAGCTCCCAGTCGGTGTCGGTGGTGCCGATGATCCAGTGCCGCTTCCACGGGATCACGAAGAGCACCGAGGTCTCGGTGCGCAGGATCAGGCCGGAGTCGCCGCGGATCCGGTCCCGCGGCACGACCAGGTGGATGCCCTTGCTGGCGCGCACCTTGAACTGACCGCGCTCGCGCGCCATCGCCTGCGTCTCGTCGGTCCACACGCCGGTCGCGTTGATCACCTGCGAGGCGCGGATCTCGAACCGGTGCCCGGTCTCGAGGTCGATCACCTCGGCCCCGACGACGCGCTCGCTCTCCTTGAGCAGCCCCAGGACCCGGGTCCGGCTGGCGACGGCGGCGCCGTACGTCGCCGCGGTCCTGGCGAGGAACATGGTGTGCCGCGCGTCGTCGACCTGCGCGTCGTAGTAGCGGATCGCGCCGACCAGGGCGTCCTTGCGCAGCGACGGGAACTCCTTGCGGGCGCCGCGCCGGGTCAGGTGGCGGTGGACGGGCGTCGCGGCGCCGTACCCGCTGGCCTTGGCCATCGCGTCGTAGAGCGCGACGCCGGAGCCGGCGTACCAGCGCTCCCAGCCGCGGCCCTGCAGCGGGTAGAGGAACGGGACCGGCCGCACCAGGTGCGGCGCCAGCCGCTGGGTGAGCAGGCCGCGCTCCTTGAGCGCCTCGGCGACGAGCCGGAAGTCCATCATCTCCAGGTATCGCAGGCCGCCGTGGATCAGCTTGGAGCTGCGGCTCGACGTGCCGGACGCGAAGTCGCGGGCCTCGACCAGCCCGACGGACAGGCCGCGGGTCGCCGCGTCCAGGGCGCTGCCGGCGCCCACCACCCCGCCGCCGATGACGAGGACGTCGAGGTGCTGGGTGGCGAGCCGCTTCAGCGCAGCGGAGCGGGCGCGGGGCGAGAGTGCGGCCGGCTTCACCGATCCACCTCCACCCAGTCGAGGGTCCGCTCCACGGCCTTCTTCCACCGCCGGTAGCCCTCGTCGCGGTGCTCCTCGTCCCACGCCGGTTCCCAGCGCCGTTCCTCGCGCCAGTTCTGCCGCAGCTCGTCGGTGTCGCGCCAGAAGCCGGTGGCGAGCCCGGCGGCGTACGCCGCGCCCAGCGCCGTCGTCTCGGCGACCACCGGCCGGCTGACCGGGACGCCGAGCACGTCGGCCTGGATCTGCATGCACAGCTGGTTGGCGGTGACGCCGCCGTCGACCTTGAGCACTTCCAGCCGGACGCCGGAGTCGGCCGTCATCGCCTCGACGACGTCGCGCGACTGATAGCAGATCGCCTCCAGCGTCGCCCGCGCCAGATGGGCGTTGGTGTTGAAGCGGGAGAGCCCGACGATCGCGCCGCGGGCGTCGGAGCGCCAGTACGGGGCGAACAGCCCGGAGAACGCCGGCACGAAGTAGACGCCGCCGTTGTCCTCGACCTGCCGGGCGAGCGACTCGGACTGCGCGGCGCCGCTGATGATGCCGAGCTGGTCGCGCAGCCACTGGACGGCCGACCCGGTGACCGCGATCGAGCCCTCCAGTGCGTAGACGCAGGGCTCGTCGCCGAGCCGGTAGGCCGGCGTCGTCAGCAGCCCGGCCTTCGAGCGGACGATCTCGGTGCCGGTGTTGAGGAGCATGAAGTTGCCGGTGCCGTAGGTGTTCTTGGCCTCGCCCGGGGCGAAGCAGACCTGCCCGACGGTGGCGGCCTGCTGGTCGCCGAGGATGCCGGTCAGCGGCACCTTCCCGGCGAACGGCCCGGTGCTCAGGGTCGTTCCGTAGGGACCTGCCGAGCCGACCGAGGACTCCCGGATCTGCGGCAGCATCGCCCGCGGCACCCCGAAGAACCCCAGCAGCTCCTCGTCCCAGTCGAGGGTCTCGAGGTCCATCAGCATGGTGCGGCTGGCGTTGGTGACGTCGGTGACGTGGACGCCGCCGTCGGGTCCGCCGGTGAGGTGCCACAGCACCCAGGTGTCGGGGGTTCCGAAGAGGACGTCGCCGCGCTCGGCCGCCGCCCGCGCGCCGTCGACGTTCTCGAGGATCCACTGCAGCTTCCCGCCGGAGAAGTACGTCGCCGGCGGCAACCCGGCGCGCTGCCGGATCACGTCGCCGCGGCCGTCCCTGTCCAGGCGGGCGGCGATGGCGTCGGTGCGGGTGTCCTGCCAGACGATCGCGTTGTGCAGCGGGCGGCCGGTGCGGCGGTCCCACACGATGGTGGTCTCGCGCTGGTTGGTGATGCCGACCGCCGCGAGGTCGGAGGCGTGGAGGCCGGCCTTGCCCAGCGCGGTCTGGACCACGGCCGACGTACGCTCCCAGATCTCGACCGGGTTGTGCTCGACCCAGCCGGCCCGCGGCAGGACCTGCTGGTGCTCGAGCTGGTGCCGGGTCACCTCCGACCCGCTGTGGTCGAACACCATGAACCGGGTGCTGGTGGTGCCCTGGTCGATGGCCCCCACGAAGTCCGCCATGGGACCACTCTGTCAGGTCGCCCTGTTGCGAGGCGTGAGCCCCGCCACGTTCCTGGTTGCCCTCCCGTGGTCGAGTCGGCTCATCTCTGCACGCTCAGGGCGTCGAGTCGGCTCATCTCTGCACGCTCAGGGCGTCGAGTCGTCCTGATTCGGGACGACTCGACGTGAAACCCGACGCTTGACATGAACTTAACTTCAAGTTTCACGATGGACAGACACCCGCAGACTGATCCCGAACGAAGGGGAGAAATCCACCATGTCCATCGCATCCGCGAAGGTCGCCCTCGTCACCGGCGGCTCGGCCGGACTCGGCCGTGCTCTCGTCGACGGTCTCACCGCCTCAGGCTGGCAGGTCGTCACCGACGGCCGTGACGCCGACCGCCTCGCCACCCTCGAGGAGCTCACCCACGCCGACCTGATCACTCCGGTCGTCGGCGACATCACCGACGCCGACCACCGGGACGCGCTGCTGGCCGCTGTCGACGGGCTGACCGCCCCCGACGAGTCGGGCCGCCTCGACCTGCTCGTCCAGAACGCCGGCATCCTCGGCCCCGCCTCGGGCGACAGCCGGCACCGCCTGCTGGCCGACGTCACGCCCGAGGACCTGCAGCACGTGTGGCGGCACAACGTCGGCGCGCCGCTGGTGCTCACCGGGCTGCTCCTCCCCCGTCTGGTCGCCTCCCGCGGCATCCTGCTCTCGATCTCCTCCGACGCCGCGGTCGAGCACTACGCGGGATGGGGGCTCTACAGCGCGTCGAAGGCCGCCCTCGACCACCTCGCCCTCACCTTCGGCGAGGAGAACCCCGAGATCGCCGCGTACGCCGTGGATCCCGGCGACATGCGCACCCGGATGCACCAGGAGTGGTTCCCGGGCGAGGACATCTCCGACCGCCCGCTGCCCGAGACCGTCGTGCCGCACCTGCTCGCGCTGGTGGAGCGGCGGCCGCCCAACGGCCGGCTGCGCGCCGCTGACGTGCCGGTGCCGGCAGCGGCAGCGGAAGGACGGGTGGCCTCATGACGCTGCTCGCCGAACGTCCCACGACGTCCTTCGCGGCGCTTCGCACGGTGTTCGCGCCGGCCCCTCCCGAACGCCGCGGCCTCGCCCGCGACGGCATCCGGCTGCTGGTCGCCGACGGCCGCCGCGGCATCACCCACACCCGGTTCTCCCACCTCGCCGACCACCTGCACGCCGGTGACGTCGTGGTCGTCAACGACTCCGCGACCGTCGCCGGCCAGGTCGACGCGGTCTCCAGCCGGCACGGCACGGTGGTGGTGCACCTCGCGACGCCCTTGGACGACGGGTCCTGGGTCGTGGAGGTACGCCGTGCACCCGACGCCGACCGGGCCGTCCTCGATGCGGCCGCGGGCGACGTACTCGACCTGGCGGCGGGTACGACGCTGCTGCGCCTCGCCGCTCCGTACCCCGCCCCCGACTCCTCGCCCACCGGCGTCGGCAACCGGCTCTGGCGGGCGGTGGTGACCGCCGGTGCGGAGCCGGGCGGGGCGGCCAGGAGGTACGGCCGCCCGATCTCCTACGGCTACCTCGACGACCGCTACCCGCTCAGCGACTACCAGACCGTGTTCGGCCACCGGCCGGGCAGCGCGGAGATGCCGTCGGCCGGTCGCCCGTTCACCGAGGACCTCGTCACCCGGCTGGTCGCGCGCGGCGTCCTGGTCGCACCGGTCACCCTGCACACGGGCGTCTCGTCGCAGGAGGTCGGTGAGGCACCGCAGCCCGAGCGGTACGCCGTCCCCGCCTCGACCGCCGCTGTCGTCAACGCCGCGCGGGCCGGCGGTGGCCGGGTGATCGCGGTCGGTACGACGGTCACCCGGGCGCTCGAGTCGGCGGTGGAGTCGGTGGGCGGGTCGGTGGGCGTCGCCGGCGACGGCCACCGGGTGGTCGCGCGGGCCGGTTGGACCACCCGCGTCGTCTCCCCCGCCGACCCGCCCCGCGTCGTCGACGGCCTGGTCACCGGCTGGCACGACCCCGAGGCCTCGCACCTGTTGCTGGTCGAGGCCGTCGCCGGGCCCGACCTGACCCAGCGCGCCTACGCCGCTGCCGTCGCCGGTGGCTACCGATGGCACGAGTTCGGGGACGCGGGGCTGCTGCTGCCGTGAGGGGTTGTCAGATTTCCCCGGTCGACCGGGGAAATCTGACGATGTCGGGCTCAATATCACCGGACAACGTCAGGGATCGCCGGACAACCCATCTCAGGGGGATTCCCGATGGCGACCCTCCACGCCATCAGGCAGGCTGGCAAGCATGACGACCACCCCCCATGGCCGCCCGGCCGCCAGCACCGTGGACCTGCGCAAGACCTACGGGTCGGGCGCCTCGGAGGTCCGGGCGCTGGACGGCGTGACGATCGACCTGCTGGCCGGGCAGTTCACCGCGATCATGGGGCCGTCGGGCTCGGGCAAGTCGACCCTCATGCACTGCCTGGCGGCGCTGGACACCCCGACGTCCGGCGAGGTGGTCGTCGACGGTACGTCGCTCGCACGGCTCGGCGACAAGGCCCTGACCACCCTGCGCCGGGAGCGCGTCGGGTTCGTGTTCCAGGCGTTCAACCTGATCCCGACCCTGACCGCGCAGGAGAACATCCTGCTGCCGCTGACGCTCGCCGGGCGCAAGCCCGATCAGGCGTGGTTCGACCTGGTCGTCGACACCGTCGGCCTCCGGGACCGCCTCGACCACCGACCGAGCCAGCTCTCGGGCGGCCAGCAGCAGCGCGTCGCGTGCGCACGGGCGCTGGCCAGCAAGCCGTCGATCGTCTTCGCCGACGAGCCGACCGGCAACCTGGACAGCACGTCCGGCGCCGAGGTCCTCGGGTTCCTGCGGCGCAGCGTCGACGAGTTCGGCCAGACCGTCGTGATGGTCACCCATGACGCGATCGCGGCGTCGTACTGCGACCGCGTGGTGTTCCTCGCCGACGGCCGCATCATCGACGAGATCGACGAGCCCGACCGGGAGCAGATCCTCGAGCACATGACCTCGCTCCAAGCGGCCGCCGCCGCCCGGGCCGGCGCGACCGGCGCCTGAGATGTTCAAGCTGACCCTGCGCAACCTGCTCGCACGCAAGCTCCGGCTGGTCATGAGCGGGATCGCGATCGTGCTCGGTGTCGCGTTCCTGTCGGGCGTGCTCATCTTCAGCAACGGCCTGTCGGACACCTTCGACGGGATCATCAACGGCTCCACGCCGGATGGCGTCGTGCGGCCGACAGACTTCGACGAGTTCGAGGGCGGCGCCACCGGCACGGGTACGACGACGCTTTCCCCCGCGGTGGTCGACGAGCTCGAGGCGCTGCCGGAGGTGGCGCGCGCCGACGGGGACGTGGCCGGATTCGGCATGAACCTCCTCGCGGCCGACGGCACGCTCGTCGGCGGCACCGGAGCCCCGACGCTCGCGTTCAACTACCACGACGGTCCGAACATGGACGGCGGCAACATCCTCCAGCTCGAGAGCGGCGACTGGCCCGACGGCACCGACGAGATCGTGCTCGACTCCGGCGCGGCCGACAACGGGGGCTACGCGGTCGGCGACGAGGTCAAGCTGCTGGCGCCGTACGGTCAGCTCGAGCGCACCGCAACCCTGGTCGGAACCGCGGAGTTCAACGGCGGCGGCACGGCCGGTGCGACGCTCCTGATCTTCTCCACCGAGGCGGCGCAGCAGATCTTCCTTCAGGGAGCGGACGCCTACAACCGGATCAGCCTGACCGCTGCCCCGGGCGTCTCCCAGGCCGAGCTCGCCGATGCCGCGGAGGCCGTCGCGCCCGAGGGCTTCGAAGCGGTCACCGGCGACACCGTCGCCGCCGAGTCGCAGGAGTCGATCGGCGTCTTCCTCGGTGTGATCTCGACGTTCCTGCTGATCTTCGCGTCGATCGCCTTCATCGTCGGCGGCTTCCTCATCCTCAACACCTTCTCGATCCTGGTCGCCCAACGCACCCGAGAGCTCGCGCTCCTGCGCGCTCTCGGCGCATCGCGAGGGCAGGTCACCCGGTCTGTGCTCCTCGAGGCGTTCGTGCTGGCGCTTGTCGCCACCACGATCGGGATCGGCCTGGGCGTGCTTCTGGCTCATGGCCTGGCCGCGCTGTTCCGCGGCTTCGGCCTCGACATCGCCGGCAGCGCCCTGGATCTGACGACCTATGCGGTGGTCCGGAGCTACGCAGTGGGCATCGCAGCCACGATGGGCGCTGCCTACTTCCCGTCGCGGCGCGCGGGGAAGGCCGCCCCGGTGGCGGCGATGCGGGCCGACGTGGCGCCGGAGCGGGCCTCGCTGCGCCGCCGTACGGTCGTCGGGGCCGTCCTGCTGGCCGTCGGCGCCGCGCTCGTCGCCTACGGAATCGCCGGAGCGCCGGGATCCGACGCGCTCTGGGTCGGAATCGGCGGAGGGATCTGGATCCTGACCGTCGCCGTGATCAGCCCGATCGTCGGCAAGCCGCTGCTCGTCGTTTCGCGTGGCTTCTTCGCCCGGCTCTTCGGCACCACCGGCCGGCTCGCCGGCGAGAACGCGCTGCGCGACCCCCGCCGCACGGGCGCGACCGCCTCGGCGCTCATGATCGGCCTGGCGTTGGTGTCCACCATCGGGGTTCTGGCTGCGTCCCTCAACGCGACCATCGACGACGCCGTCGACGAGGACTTCACCGCCGACTTCCTGGTGCAGAGCACCTACCTCCCGTTCTCGACCGCCATCGGTGACTCCCTCGACGACATCGACGGCGTCGCGGTGGCGAGCCGGCAGCAGTGGGTCATCGGCAGCTACGAGAACGAATCGGTCGGGGTCGCCGGCAACGACGCGGCGTTCGACGAGATCTACGAGCTCGACGTGATCGACGGCCGACAGGAGGTGTCGGGCAACGAGGCGGTCGTGTACGACGACTTCGCGACCGACCGCGGCCTCGAGGTGGGCGACCCGCTCGAGCTGACCTTCGCGGCCGGCAAGAAGCTCGACCTCGAGATCGTCGGGATCGTCGAGTCCTCCGAGGTGACGGCTCCCGTCTCGGTGCCGCTGGAGCTGCTGGCCTCGGCCGGCGTTGCCCGTCAGGACACCTCGATCAGCATCCTGGTGGAGCCCGGAGCGGACAAGACGGCCGTCGGAGAGCAGCTCGACGAAGCCGCCTCGCCCGCCCCCATCGTCGGCGTCTACGACAAGGAGGAGTTCAGTGAGTCGATCCGCGAGCAGGTCAACCAACTGCTCTACCTGATCTACGGAATGCTGGCCCTGGCGATCGTGATCGCCGTGTTCGGCATCGTCAACACGCTCGGCCTCAGCGTCATCGAGCGCACCCGCGAGATCGGGCTGCTGCGGGCGATCGGCATGAGCCGGGTCAAGCTGCGGCGGATGATCACGCTCGAGTCCGTGACGATCGCCGTCCTCGGCGCCGTCCTCGGACTGGCGCTCGGCCTGCTGTTCGGTGTGCTGCTCCAGCGGGTGCTCTCCGAGGACCTCACCACCCTCGGCGTGCCCTTCGGCTCGCTGGTCGCGTTCCTCGTCATCGCCGTGATCGTCGGTGTGCTCGCGGCCGTCGTACCCGCGTTCCGGGCCGCACGGCTCAATGTCCTCGAGGCGATCGCGACCGAGTAGGCCCGTCAGGCCAGCGCCACCAGGTCGGCGTAGTCGGCGTTCCAGAGGTCCTCGACGCCGTCGGGGAGGATGAGGACGCGGTCCGGCTCGAGGGCGTGTACGGCGCCCTCGTCGTGCGTGACGAGCACGATCGCTCCCTCGTAGCGGCGGATCGCGTTGAGCACCTCCTCGCGGGAGGCAGGGTCGAGGTTGTTGGTCGGCTCGTCCAGCAGGAGGACGTTGGCCGCGGAGACGACGAGCGACGCGAGCGCCAGCCGGGTCTTCTCGCCGCCGGACAGCACGCCGGCGGGCTTGTGCACGTCGTCGCCGCTGAAGAGGAACGACCCCAGCACCGAGCGGGCCTCGGTGTCGGTCAGGTTCGGCGCCGCGGACTGCATGTTGTCCAGCACGGTGCGCGAGACGTCGAGGGTCTCGTGCTCCTGGGCGTAGTAGCCGACCTTGAGCCCGTGACCGGGGACGACCATCCCGGTGTCCGGAGCGTCCACGCCGGCGAGGATGCGCAGCAGCGTCGTCTTGCCGGCACCGTTGAGGCCGAGGATCACCACCCGCGTGCCCTTGTCGATCGCCAGGTCGACGGCGGTGAACACCTCCAGGGCACCGTAGGAGCGGGAGAGGTCCCGTGCGGTGAGCGGGGTCTTGCCGCACGGCGCCGGCGTGGGGAACTTGATGGCCGCGACCTTGTCGGCCTGCCGCTCCCCCTCCACTCCCTCGAGGAGGCGCTCGGCACGCTTGAGCATCTGCTGCGCGGCGGTGGCCTTGGTCGCCTTCGCGCGCATCTTGTTGGCCTGGTCGGTGAGCGTCTTCGCCTTGTTCTGGGCGTTCATCAGCTCGCGCTTGCGGCGCGCCTCGTCGGTCTCCCGCTGGGTGAGGTAGTTGTGCCAGCCCATGTTGTAGATGTCGATGACCGCGCGGTTGGCGTCGAGGTGGAAGACCTTGTTGACCGTTTCCTCGAGGAGGTCGTTGTCGTGCGAGATCACGATGAAGCCGCCCTTGTAGGACTTCATCCAGTCGCGCAGCCAGAGGATCGAGTCGGCGTCGAGGTGGTTGGTCGGCTCGTCGAGGACCAGGACCTCGGCACTCGAGAAGAGGATCCGGGCGAGCTCGACCCGGCGCCGCTGGCCGCCCGACAGGGTGCCGAGCGGCTGGTCCATCAGCCGGTCCGGGATGCCGAGGCTCTGCGCGATCTGCAGCGCCTCGGTCTCGGCGGCGTACCCGCCACCGGCGTCGAGCTCGTCCTGCGCCCGCTGGAAGCGGCGCATCGCCCGCTCGCGCTCGGTCGGGTCGTCGGAGCCCATCGCGACCTCGGCCAGCCGCAGCCGGCGTACGGCGTCGTCGAGGCCCCGCGCGGACAGGATCCGGTCGCGGACGATGATCTCCGGGTCGCCCACCCGGGGGTCCTGGGGCAGGTAGCCGAGCTCGCCGCTGTTGGTCACCGAACCCCCCGCCGGGAGTACGTCGCCCGCGAGGACCTTCGTGAGCGTCGTCTTGCCGGCGCCGTTCCGGCCGACCAGGCCGATCTTGTCGCCGGGGCCGACGCGGAAGCTGACGTCCTCCATCAGGAGGCGGGCGCCGACACGAACCTCGAGCTGATGAACCGTGATCATGACGACGCGCAGTCTCCCACGCCGAGCACCGGGGCCCGGCATCGCGGGAGGTTAGGGTGCTGCCCGTGCGATTCAATCCTAAGGCTCGGCTCGACAGGTCTCGCGTACGTGACGCCGGCGGTGGGGGCGGCGGTGGCACCGGAGGCGGCATGCGCCTCCCGATCCCCGGTGGCATCGGGGGACGCGGCGGCATCGGCGGCGTCCTCCTGTTGATCGCGCTGTTCGTGCTCGCCCAGTGCACCGGTATCGACCTTCTCGGCGGAGGCGGGGCTGGGACCGGCGGCGGCCAGGCAGGGAAGATCAGCCAGCTCACCTACGACAGCTGCGAGACCGGCGCGGACGCCAACGAGAGCCAGGACTGCGCGCGGGTCGCGGTCGAGAACTCGCTCACCGACTACTGGACCAGCCGCGACCTCCAGGGCTGGCGACCCGTCGAGGGGCTCTACACCTTCAGCGGCTCGGTCGACACCGGCTGCGGCGGCGCGACCTCGCAGGTCGGTCCGTTCTACTGCCCGGCCGACGAGTCGATCTACCTCGACACCACGTTCTTCGACCAGGTCCTCGAGCAGCAGCTCGGCGGCCCGGACGGCGGCTTCGTGGAGTTCTACGTCCTGGCGCACGAGTACGGCCACCACATCTCCAACATCCTCGGCTTCATGGGCCAGGTCCGGACCCAGGAGGGGCAGGACAGCGACGCGGTCAAGCTCGAGCTGCAGGCCGACTGCTACGCCGGCATGTGGGCCCAGGGCGCGACCACGACCGAGGACGAGAACGGCGAGGTCCTCGTCGAGGAGATCACCGAGGACGACATCACCCTCGCGATCGAGGCTGCCGAGTCGGTCGGTGACGACCGGATCCAGGAGAAGACCCAGGGCCAGGTCAACCCCGAGGTCTGGACCCACGGCTCCGCCGAGATGCGCAAGAAGTGGTTCCTGCACGGCTTCCAGCAGGCCAACGGCGACCCGGCGATGTGCGACACCTGGAAGCTCTGGAACCAGGTCTGATCAGGTCCGGCCCCGGTCCGACCCGGCCTCACACCCGCAGCAGCGCCTCGATCGCCGGGAACTGCCGCTGCAGCGCGCGCAGGTGCGGCGCGACGGCGGGGTGCCGGAACTTCCCGGCCAGCGCGCCCTCGCCCCCGGCGACCCGCGCGAGCGCCCACTCGGCGCGGCTGAGCGCGGTGTAGACGGCGACCACCTGCGCCCCGAGGAGTACGGCGTCGCGGTCGGCCACCCCCGGCGGAAGCCCGAGCAGGTAGGCGTCCAGCAGCGGGTCGAGGTCCTCGCGGGCCGACAGCGAGAGGTAGCCGACGTCGCCGCCGACCGGCCCGAAGCCGAGCGTGCCCCAGTCGATCGCGACGGCGGCGTCGCCGTGGCGGCCGGGGAGGTTGTGCGCGGTCGGATCGCCGTGCTGCGGCACCTGCGGCATGCCGTCGAGCAGGTCGAGCATCCGTCCTCGTCGCTGCCACAGGTGGTCGGCGACGTCGGCGACGGAGGTCCGGGCCAGGGTGGGCCAGCCGCCACCACGGGCGACCCGGTCCAGCCGGTCACGCATCAGCCGGTTGGCCAGGAACGCCGGCCGCGGCAGGTCGACCCCGGCGAACCGGCCGAGCGCGCGCGCCAGGAACAGCCCGCTGGTCGCGGCGTCCTCGACCCACTCGCCGGTGATCGTGATGCCCTCCGCATCCTCCTCGACCGAGGCGGGAGCGGCCCGGAGACCCGGGGTGGAGGCGGTGATCCCGGTCGTCAGCACGTCGGCCTCACGCCGCCAGTAGCCGACGTGACCGGGCTCGATCAGCTCGCCGGGAGCGCCGGGCCCCGGCGCGGAGAGCCGCTTGACGACGACGGGGCGGCCGCCGTAGGCCGTCCGCCACACACCGACGGTGGAGGTCCCGGATCCTCCGGGGACCGCCACCCAGTCGGGCTCGGGCTGCCACATACCTGCGGAAACTAGCGGATCCCGTGCCCCGTGAGCGCCATTTGCCCCGGTGAGCGGGCACTCGCCGGCGACCCGGCACCATCGCGGGCCGGTTCAGGACGCTCGCGCTGGGCTGAACCTCGGTGCGAGCGGCTCGCGCGACGTCGAAGAACGTACCAATGCGCTGGCAATGGACGATCTTGGTGCCTCTGGCGTCACAGGCGCCCCACCAGTACCGATTGGTACGTCCGTCGACGGCGGCTCGCGTCAGGCGTTCTCGACCGAGACCCGCAGGGCCTGCGCCTCGGCGATGGCGCCCTCCAGCACCGAGCGCCGCGGATCCGCGACCGCGAGCCACGGCCCGACCACGGCCGCAGCCTGCGGCGCCAGCCGCGGGTCGCCGAGCACGGCCTCCACTGCGGCATGATCTCCCCCGGTCACCAGCGGTCCGGCGAGCCCCTCGAGGATCAGGGCCGCGTGGTCGGCAGCGGCGCGGTAGGCGTCGCGCGCCTGGTTGTCCCGGCGCCGGGCGAACCGCTGCTGGGACTGGCCGCCCGCCTTGGTGCGCCCCTGGACGTGGCGCTGGCCGACCTTCGACTCGACGATGCCCTCGCCGGCCAGCCGGGCCACGGCGAACCCGCCCTTCCTGACCAGCAGCACGCCCCACGTGGCAGGAGGCGACGCGGCCGCAGCGAAGTCGGCGGGGTCGGCGCGGGCGGCGTACTCCTGGTCGAAGGGGAGCCGGGCCGCGAACCACGACCCGTCCGCGGCACTCCCCCGCAGGGCGCCGTCGACCACCTCGAGCCGGGTCGCGCCGTGCCTCACCTCGAAGTTGGCCACCCAGCGGGGCCAGCGTCCGGCGGGTACGGCGATCACGGTGTCAGCGTTGCGCGCGGGCGCTGGCGTAGAGGCACAGGGCGGCGGCGGTGGCGAGGTTGAGGCTCTCCGCACGGCCGTGGATGGGGATCCGCACCCGGTGGTCGGCAAGCGCCGCGAGGTCGGCGGGCAGCCCCCAGGCCTCGTTGCCGAACAGCCACGCGGTGGGCCGCGCGAGCAGGTCGTCGGCCTCGAACAGGTCGACCTCTCCCCCGCCGTCGGCGGCCAGGACGGTCAGCCCGGCCTCCTGCGCGGTGCGTACGGCGCCCGCGGTGTCGCGCTCGATCGCCAGGGGGACGTGGAACAGGCTGCCCACCGAGGCCCGCACGGTCTTGGGGTTGTAGGCGTCCACCGAGTCCCCGGCGAGTACGACGCCGCCCGCGCCCGCCGCGTCCGCGCGAGCGGATCACGGTGCCGGCGTTGCCGGGGTCGCGCACGTCGGCGCAGATCGCGAGCAGCGCCGCTGGTTGAGGTGCGAGCGCAGCGAGCCTCGAAACCAAGGCGTCCACCGGCACGTCGAGGTGCCGGCAGACCGCGACGACACCGGCCGGGTTGACGGCGTCGCTGAGCGAGCCGAGGGCACGCTGCTCGACCAGCGTGACGTCGACATCGGCCAGCAGGTCGGCGTACTCCTCGGCCGCCGTGGGGGTCGCGAAGACCTCGACCACGCAGTCGCTCAGCCCGAGCGCGCCTTCGACGGCCTTCGGGCCGTCGGCAAGGAAGAGCCGCCGCTCGGTACGCACCGAGCGGCGGCTCAACTTGCGAGCGTCCTTGACGCGAGCGTTGCCCGCGGTCAGGGGGGCGGCCAAGCTCAGGCCGACGCCTCGGCCGGGGCGTTGACGTCCTCCGGCAGCGCGGCCTTCGCCTGGGCGACGAGCGCCGAGAACGTGGCCGGGCTCGTTGACGGCGAGGTCGGCGAGGATCTTGCGGTCGACCTCGATACCGGCCAGGTTGAGCCCCTGGATGAACCGGTTGTAGGTCATGCCCTCGGCGCGGGCCGCGGCGTTGATCCGCTGGATCCACAGGCGGCGGAAGTTGCCCTTGTTCTTCTTGCGGTCGTTGTAGCTGTAGACCAGCGAGTGGGTGACCTGCTCCTTGGCCTTGCGGTACAGCCGCGACCGCTGACCGCGGTAGCCGCTGGCCCGGTCCAGGGTGGTCCGGCGCTTCTTCGCCGCGTTCACTGCGCGCTTGACGCGTGCCATCTTCTTGCTCCTTCGAAAGTCAACCGGTGCGAAGCCGGAGGTCCGGGGGCGGTGCGGCCCCCGTGGTGATCAGCGGCCCAGCATCTTCTTCGCGCGCGGGACGTCGTTCTTGGCGACCTCGGTGGTGCCGGACATCCGGCGGGTCACCTTGGACGGCTTCTTCTCCAGGTTGTGGCGCTTGCCGGCCTTCTCCCGCAGGATCTTGCCGGAGCCGGTGACCCGGAACCGCTTGCTCGCACCGGAGTGCGTCTTGTTCTTCGGCATCTCGTTCTCTCTCTTCGTCTCGGCTCGGGTCAGGCGTCGATCTCGGGATCGAGGTTCTCGGAGCGGCCGCGTTCCTTCTTCTTCGCGACCTCGCGGCCGGCGTTGGCGGCGTCGAGCTCGGCGCGCTCCTCGGCAGCCTCGGCCTCACGCTCGGCGCGGAGGTTCTCCTTGGCCGCCTTGACCTCG
This sequence comes from uncultured Actinomycetota bacterium, assembly GCA_963830735.1. Classification (GTDB taxonomy): domain Bacteria; phylum Actinomycetota; class Actinomycetes; order Propionibacteriales; family Nocardioidaceae; genus Nocardioides. The sequence continues at coordinate 1,223,804 of CAWHNG010000002.1, read as the reverse complement.
GCCTTGGCCTCCGCCTTCTTCTTGTGCGGACCCAGGACCATGATCATGTTGCGGCCGTCCTGCTTGGGCGAGGACTCCACGAAGCCCAGCTCCTGCACGTCCTCGGCGAGCTTCTGCAGCAGCCGGAAGCCCAGCTCGGGGCGGTGCTGCTCGCGACCGCGGAACATGATGGTGATCTTGACCTTGTCGCCCGCCTTGAGGAACCGCACGACGTGACCCTTCTTGGTCTCGTAGTCGTGCTGGTCGATCTTGGGGCGGAGCTTCATCTCCTTGATGATGACGTTGGTCTGGTTGCGTCGCGCCTCACGGGCCTTCTGGGCGTTCTCGTACTTGAACTTCCCGTAGTCCATGAGCTTGCAGACGGGGGCTTCCCCATCGGGGCGATCTCGACGAGGTCCAGGTCGGCCTCCTGGGCCAGCTTGAGTGCCTGGTCGGTCGGCACGATCCCGACGGTCTCGCCGTTGGGTCCCACGAGCCGGACCTCGGGTACCCGGATCCGCTCGTTGATGCGCAGCTCGGTGCTGATGTGTCCTCCAGATTCGTTCGGTCGGCCGCCCCGTCCGTCGTGCCCAACCCCCGGGCAAAACGAAGAAAGGCTCCCGCTGTCCAAGCGGAAGCCAGTCGTGCCACCGTCATCGCACGTCCAGGACGCGCGACCGGGTCTCACGGACCGGACCCGACGACCTGGTGGTGCGTGGTGCTGGCGGTCGATGCGGGTGGGAGACGATGTGTTGCCTGGTCTCCGCTTGTGGATCTGCCGCCTCCCACCCGGAGGTGCGAGGCGACGGATCGGTCAACACCCGATGCTATCGGATGATTCCGTCGCCCGCCGAATCCTCATCGGGTTGATCGGGGTCGGCGCCGAGCCAGGCCCACTCCCCGCCCGGGAGCCGCACCGGCCGCCACCCGGCCGCGATCCGGTGCAGGTCCTCGCCGGCGACGACGAAGGTGTGCTGGCTCCCGACGTCGACGACCAGCGCGTCGGCCCCTTCTTGTACGGCGGTCGCCGCGGCCAGCGGCATCGCGACCGGCACCGGGCGCGCGTCCGGGTCCCACGCGCGGAGGCTCTCGGTGCCGGTGAAGCCGAGCAGCGCCCGCCGGCCGTCGGCACCGGTGAGGAGCACGGTGGCCATGTCGCTGGTCTTGTCGGTCGTCAGGGAGCGGCCGGTGCGTTCGTCGTACACCGTCTCGGCCTCGCCGAGGACCGCGACCACCGGGACGAGCAGGCGCGAGCCGACCAGCACGGCGAGCACCTCGGGGTAGGTCTCCGCCCCGCCGGCATGGGCGTGCAACGAGGCCAGCAGGGTCATCTCGGCCGAGCCGTCGTCGTCGACGTACTCAGAACCCTGCAGGCGGCGCGCGTCGGGTCGGGTCACCGGCCCATGGTCCCATGCATGGAACGATGACCCGGTGCCACACGACCTCGTCGACCGGAACCGTCTCGCGGCCCGTCTGGACGCCGCGGTCCGCGACGCCGCGCAGCCCCTGCCGACTCCCGTGCTCGCGGTCGATCTCGCGGCCTTCGACGCCAACGCCGACGACCTGGTCCGCCGTGCCGGGGGCACCCCGATCCGGGTCGCGTCGAAGTCGCTGCGGGTGCCGGACCTGATCCGTCGGGCCCTCGCCCACGACGGCTTCCGCGGCGTGCTGGCGTTCACGCTCGCCGAGGCGCTCTTCCTCGAGGCGGAGGACGTCGCCGAGGACATCGTGGTGGCCTACCCGTCGGTCGACCGTTCCGCGCTCGCCGCGCTGGTGGCCTCGCCGCGTGCTGCCTCGCGGATCACGATCATGGTCGACGACGTCGCCCACCTCGACGCGGTCGCCGCGCTGCGCGCCTCGACTGCGGTGCCGGTGCGGGTGGCGATCGACATCGACGCCGGGCTCCGGTGGGGCGGGCAGGCGGTGGGGCCCAAGCGCTCGCCGTTGTACGACGTCGGCAGCGTGGTCGCGCTGGCCCGCACGGTCGTCGAGCGGCCGGGGTTCCAGCTCGTCGGGATGATGACCTACGAGGGGCAGGTCGCCGGCGTGGCCGACGACGACCCCCGCCACCGGGCGAGGTCCACCGTGGTGCGGCGGATCAAGACGATGTCGGTCCAGCAGCTGCGCGACCGGCGCGAGGCGATCCGGGAGGGTCTGGCCGGCCTGCCCGGGCTCGACCTGGCGTTCTGGAACGCCGGCGGCACCGGGTCACTGGAGACGTCGGCCGCCGACCCCGTCGTGACCGAGGTGACCGCGGGTTCCGGGCTGCTCGGGCCCGCCCTCTTCGACCACTACCGCGGGTTCGCGCCGACACCGGCGGCGTTCTTCGGCATCCCCGTGACGCGGCGCCCGTCGGCGGAGGTGGCCACCGTGCACGGCGGCGGGCTGATCGCCTCCGGCCCCACCGGCGCCGACCGGCAGCCGGTGCCGTGGGCTCCCGCCGGCCTCGACCTCACCACGCTCGAGGGCGCCGGCGAGGTGCAGACGCCGCTCACCGGACCCGGCGCGGCGCTGCTCCGGATCGGCGACCTGGTGTGGTTCCGGCACGCGAAGTCCGGCGAGCCGTTCGAGCACGGCAACCTCGTCCACCTGCTCGACGGCGACCGGTTCACCGACGCCGTGCCGACCTACCGCGGGCACGGACTTGCCTTCTGACGCGGTCGCGGTGCTCGCCCACACCGAGGCACAGCCTCCCACCCTCGGCACGGGGCGACTGATCTGCATCGACGGCCTGGCCGGTGCCGGCAAGACCACCCTCGCCCGGGAGATCGGCGTGCTGCGACCCGACGCGGTGATCCTGGGCACCGACGAGATGCTCGAGGGCTGGCGCGGGCTGCCGGGCCTCGGCGCCCGCCTCGAGTCGCTGCTGCGCCCGCTCGCCGCCGGCGAGGCGGGGCGGTGGCGGCGCTGGGACTGGTACGCCGACGGCTGGGCCGAGACCAACGTGGTCGACCCGGTGCCGCTGGTGGTGCTCGAGGGCGTCGGGTCGGCCGCGGCGTCGTACGACGACCTCGTCACGACGCTCGTCTGGATCGAGGCGCCCCGCGCCGTACGCCTCGACCGCGGCATCGCCCGCGACGGCGAGCCGATGCGTCACCACTGGCTGCAGTGGCTCGACGACGAGGCGGCGCTGCACGAGCGGGAGCGCACCCGCGACCGTGCGGACCTCGTGATCGCCACCTGAGCGGCGCCCCACGGCCCGTCAGGCCCGGGCGATCAGCACCCTCAGCTGGAGCACCGCGGTGCGCGCCGACGCGCCGTCGGAGCCCTGGATCCCCATCGCGGACACGGCCGTGCCGTCGGCGAGGTCGAGCGTCGGCCACGGGGCGCCGGGGGGCATCCGGATGGCGACGACCTCCGCCCACTCGAAGGTACGACGCCGGTAGCCGTTGACGATCTCCAGGCCCGCCGTGGTGGCGGTGACCCGCGACCGTGCGAGGCCGAACAGCAGCGCCACCCCGAGCAGCACGAACGCTCCGACCGTGAACCGCTGGAGCACGGTGATCGCCTGCTTGGTGTTCTCGCCGAAGCTCAGCCACAGGCCGACGAACGCACCGACGAGGACGACGCTGAACACGGCCGCCGCGATCCTCGGGCCGAGGGGCCGCCACGTGTGCGGCAGCGGCGGGGGCTCAGATGCGGCAGGCATGGATGTCGGTGAGCAGGATGCCCCGCGCACCGACCTCCCAGAGCTCGTCCATCAGCCGCTGGGCGCCGTCGCGACGGACCATCGCCCGGACCGCGACCCAGCCCTCCCGATGCAGCGGGGAGATGGTGGGACCCTCGATGCCGGGCGTCAGTGCGACCGCCGCGTCGACCCGGGCGGCCTCGATGTCGTAGTCCATCATCACGTAGCCGCGGGCCACCAGGACGCCCTCGACCCGACGCTTGAAGATGTCGAAGGCCTGGCTGCCGTTGTCGGCGCGGGTGATCAGCACCGCCTCGGACTGCAGGATCGGCTCGCCGAACACCTCCAGGCCGGCCCGCCGGAGCGTGCTGCCGGTCTCCACGACGTCGGCGATCACGTCGGCCACGCCGAGCTGGATGCTGGTCTCGACGGCCCCGTCGAGCCGCACCACGCTGGCGGCGATGCCGCGCTCGGCGAGGAAGCCCTCGACGATGCCGACGTACGACGTCGCGATCCGCTTGCCGGCGAGGTCGGCGAGGTCGTCGTACGACCCCCGCGGACCCGCGAACCGGAAGGTGCTGCGGCCGAACTCCAGCGGCATGACCTCCTCGGCCTTGGCGCCGGAGTCGAGCAGCAGGTCACGGCCGGTGATGCCGACGTCGAGGGTGCCCTCGCCGACGTAGAGCGCGATGTCGCGCGGACGGAGGTAGAAGAACTCGACGTCGTTCTCGACGTCGACGAGCCGCAGCTCCTTGCTGTCGGTCCGCTGGCGGTAGCCGGACTCGCGCAGGATGTCGGTCGCGGCGGCGGAGAGCGCTCCCTTGTTGGGGATCGCGATCTTGAGACGGGTGGTCATCGGTCTCTCTCAGCTGGGTGGGGCCCTAGAGGTGGGCGTAGACGTCGTCGGGCTCGAGGCCGAGGGCGAGCATGAGCACCTGCGCGTGGTAGATCAGCTGGCTGATCTCCTCGGCGGCGCGCTCCTTGCCCTCGTGCTCGGCCGCCATCCAGGACTCGGCGGCCTCCTCGACCAGCTTCTTGCCGATGGCATGGACGCCGGCGTCCAACGCCGCGACCGTGCCGGAACCGGCGGGCCGCCGCTGCGCCTTGTCGCTCAGCTCGGCCCAGAGCTCGTCGAACGTCTTCACGGGCGCTCAGCCTACGGCGTCGCGGCGTCGGATCCGCTTCAGGGTCTGTGCGGTGAGCAGCGCCGCGGACGACGCCTCGTAGCCCTTGTCCTCCTTGGACCCCGCCAACCCGGCGCGGTCGAGGGCCTGCTGCTCGTCGTCACAGGTGAGTACGCCGAACCCGACGGCCGTCTGGTGGTCCAGCGCCACCCGGGTCAGCCCGTCGGTGGCGGCGTTGCAGACGTAGTCGAAGTGGGGCGTCCCACCGCGGATCACGACCCCGAGGGCGATCACGGCGTCGTACGACTGGGCGGCGAGGGCGGCCGCCACCACCGGGAGCTCGAAGGTCCCCGGGACGCGTACGACGACCGGTGCCTCGATCTGGTGGTCGGCGAAGGCCCGCTGGGCTCCGGCCAGCAGGCCGTCCATCACCTCGGTGTGCCAGCTCGCCGCGACGACCGCGACCCGCAGGTCGTGGCAGTCGACGGGCTGGGTGGAGGGGGCGCCGTGTCCGGCCATGTCAGTTGTCTCCTTCGATTCCGGCAGAGCTCGACGCGGCCGGACCGGCCGGCAGCGTGGCCAGGTCCAAGTCGGGCAGATCGTGGCCCATCCGGTCGCGCTTGGTCAGCAGGTAGGCGAGGTTGTGGTCGTTGGGCCGCGGGGTGAGCGGCACCCGCTCGGCGACCGCGATGCCGTAGTCCTCGAGGTTGGCGACCTTGTCGGGGTTGTTGGTGAGCAGCCGCACCTCGCTCACGCCCAGGTCCTTGAGGATCTGCGTCGCCGCGCCGTAGTGGCGGGCGTCGGCCGGCAGGCCGAGGTCGAGGTTGGCGTCCACGGTGTCGCGGCCGCCGTCCTGGAGCTGGTAGGCCTGCAGCTTCGCCACCAGGCCGATCCCCCGGCCCTCGTGGCCGCGCAGGTAGACCACCACGCCACGACCCTCGGCGACGATCCGCTCGAGCGCCTCGTCGAGCTGCGGGCCGCAGTCGCAGCGGCTGCTGCCGAACACGTCGCCGGTGAGGCACTCCGAGTGGACGCGGGTCAGGACCGGCCCGCCCTCCGTGAGCTGCCGCGGGTCGCCGTACACCAGGGCGACGTGCTCGCTGCCGTCGACGGTGATGGTGTAGCCGAACGCGGTGAAGTCGCCGTGGCGGGTGGGCAGGCGGGTCTCGGCCTCGCGGACGACGTGGACCTCGGTACGGCGGCGGTAGCGCACCAGGTCCTCGATCGAGATCATCGCGAGGCCGTGCTCGTCGGCGAACTCGCGCAGCTCCACCGCCCGCTTCATGGTGCCGTCCTCGTTGACGACCTCCACGAGCACGCCGGCGGGGGTCAGCCCGGCCAGCCGGGCGAGGTCGACGGCCGCCTCGGTGTGGCCGCGGCGCACGAGGACACCGCCCTCGCGGTAGCGCAGCGGGAAGACGTGACCCGGCCGGGTGATCTCCCACGGCTCGGTGGCGCTGTCCGCGAGGACCCGTGCGGTGTGCGCCCGGTCGGCCGCCGAGATGCCGGTGGAGACGCCGTCGCGGGCGTCGACGGAGACGGTGTACGCCGTCCGGTAGGCATCCTTGTTGTGCGGCGTCATCAGCGGGATCTCCAGCCGGTCCAGCATGTCGCCGGGCATCGGCACGCAGATCACGCCGCTGGAGTGCCGGATCGTGAACGCCATCAGCTCCGGCGTCGCCCTGCTGGCGGCGAAGATGATGTCGCCCTCGTTCTCACGGTCCTCGTCGTCGACGACGATCACCGCCCTGCCGGCGGCGATGTCGGCGATCGCGCGCTCGACGGGGTCCAGTCTCACGGACATGCTCAGTTCTCCTGGTTCTTCGTGTAGGCACGGACGAGCTTCTCGACGTGCTTGGCGAGGACGTCGACCTCGAGGTTGACGGGATCGCCCGGCTGACGGAAGCCGAGCGTGGTGCGGGCCAGGGTCTCGGGGATCAGGCTGACCGTGAACGCGTCGTCCCCGGCCTCCACGACCGTGAGCGACGTGCCGTCGACCGTGATCGAGCCCTTGTCGACGAGGTAGCGGGCCAGGCCCTCGCCGTCGCTCTGGGGGAACGCGATCTCCACCACCTCCCAGTGCTCACTGGGAGTGCGCGAGCGGATCCGGCCGACGCCGTCGACGTGGCCCTGCACGATGTGCCCGCCGAGCCGCTTCTCGGCGGTGACCGCGCGCTCGAGGTTGACCCGGTCGCCGACGGCGAGCGTGCCGATGCTGGTCTTGGCGAGGGTCTCGGCCATCACGTCGGCGGTCCAGGTGCCGTCGGTCCGCGCCGCAACGGTCAGGCAGCAGCCGTTGACGGCGATCGAGTCGCCGAGGCCCGCGTCGGACAGCGTCAGGCCGGCCTCGATGGTGAGCCGGACCGCGTCTCCCTGGTCCTCGATCGCGGCGACGGTGCCGAGCTCCTCGACGATGCCGGTGAACATCAGGCGTCGTTCCGCTCGGTCGGACGGGTCCCGGGGGCGAGCAGGAGGCGCACGTTGGCGTCCGCCCCCTCGCCGAGCACGGTGACGTCGGCGAGCTCGAAGTGGAGGGCGTCGGCGATGGTGCCGATGCCGAGGTCGCCGACCGCACTGGCGCCCGCGCCGAGCAGCATCGGAGCGACGTACGCGACGACCTCGTCGACCACGCCCGCCTGGAGGAACCCGGCCGCGAGCGTCGGACCCCCCTCGAGGAACACGTGGTGGCGGCCGTGGTCGCGGTAGAGCGTCGTCAGCGCGTCGAGCGGGTCGCGGGTGCGCAGGTGCACGGTCTCGGCCTGGTCGTCGAGGACCCTGCGGTCCGGGGCCAGGTCGCGCTCGCCCATGACCACCCGCAGCAGCTGCTGGGGCACGGGCTGGTCGTCCTCGTCGCGCACCGTGAGTGCCGGGTCGTCGACCTCGACCGTGTTGGTGCCCACCAGGATCGTGTCGCAGAGCGCGCGCAGGACGTGCGTGTCACGGCGGGCGGGCAGGGAGGAGACCCAGCGGGAGGTGCCGTCGGCCGCGGCGCTGCGGCCGTCGAGCGTCGTCGCGAACTTCCACGTGACGTAGGGACGTCCGTGCTCGTGGGCGAACGTCCACGCCTTGTTCAGGGCGCGGGCGTCGTCGACCAGGAGACCGTGCTCGACCTCGACGCCGGCCTCGGCGAGGGTGTCGAGACCCCCGTGCGCGAGGGGGTTGGGGTCGCGCTGCGCGACGAGCACCTTGGCGACGCCCGCCCCGATCAGCGCCTGCGTGCAGGGGCCGGTGCGGCCGGTGTGGTCGCACGGCTCGAGCGTGACGACGGCGGTCGCACCGCGGGCGCGCTCACCGGCCGCGGTGAGCGCCTCGACCTCGGCGTGGGGGCTGCCCGCACCCCGGTGGTAGCCCTCCCCCACGACCGACCCGTCGGCGGCCAGCAGCACGCAGCCGACCCGCGGGTTCGGACCCAGCGGGACGCCCGGCGTTGCCGCGATCTCCAGAGCACGCCGCATCGCGTCGTACTCCTGGGTGAAGCTCTCTGCCACCGCACATGCCTTCCGTCGTCCTCTGCTCGGACTCCGGGGCGCGGGGGGCGTACGACGGCCGGCGGCTCACACCGTCGTCGTGCGCTCGTGCGTGCACTTCCCATCCGGACTATGACCGTCGGTCCAGGAGTTCCACCTGGTCAACCGGCGACTGGCTGTCACCGGGTCGCGGACTTCGGAGTGAAGCACGACGCTTCGACTCGTACACCGCCGGTTCGGAGTTTCACCGACCCCAGAGCACGCGAGCTCTTGTGGCGTCAATGGTCGCACACGCCCCCGGTATTCCCGCAGCGTGACGGTGCTCACGAGACGACAGCAAGGCCGACAGTGGTTGCGACCGAGACTGGAGCGTCCTTCCAGTACAACCGGCGGCAGCGCAAGCCCCCCGCCGACCCCCAACCGGCGGGGCCACCGGCATGGTCTGTGTCAGCTGGCGCAATGCATTAGTCGTCCTTCACGTCGACGACGAGGCGGGACGGGTTCGTGAGCGCGAAGACCCGGAACGGGACCTTGTCGCCGTCGATGCCCAGGAACAGCTGGCTGTATCCCTCGAACGCCCCGCCGATGTTGACGTCCTCGATGTCTCCGCCGTGCTTGGGTGCGAAGTGCCGGGGGCCGTGGAAGAAGTCCTCGGGAGTGTTGGGGTACCCCTCGCGGATGATCACGCCGGAGATGCTGACGCCGAGGAAGCTGTCGCCGTGGACGTCTACGACCTCGCCGCTGCCGTCGGCCCTCGGCGTCCTCACGTACTGGGTGCCCCAGCCGGGGGTGCCGGTGCCCTTGAACGCGACCACCACCCGGTCGAAGCCGTCGTGCTTGCTGACGCGGACGTTGCGCAGCACGAGGTCCCAGGCACCCTTGTTCCTGGCGAACTGCTGGCCGGTGCCCGAGGGGAACTCCGGGGCCTTCACGTCCGCGGCGTCAGAGGCCGGAGTGGTGGGGGTGGTTGACGTACCGGCGCTGCCGGCGCCCGGCGCGGACCGGGCGCCAGCATCGGTGGCGCTGGAGCCGCAGGCCGTCAGCAGGGACGTCGCCGCCACGAGCCCGAGCACGGTGGTGGTAGTGCGTCGCATGATTGCTCCTTCGCAGGGGAGGCCAGGGTCCGTCCAACACTGGGGGAACGCGCCGGTGGCCGATCTGGTTGTCGCCGGCACGTTCGACGTCCCGCTCGTCTAGCGTCCGGAGACATGAGCAACCCCGAGGACGCCGTCGTCGTGAGCAGCTGGCACCTGACTCCGGAGGAGCCGGTGGGACGGGCGGTCGTGCTGCCGGGCGGCTCCGGCTACACCGTGGACCACCCGCTGCTGTGGTGGGTCTGCCAAGTGCTCGCCGAGAGCGGCTGGCGGGTGGTCACCGTGCGCTGGGAGATCGACGAGCAAGCGCGTGCCGACCCCGCCGAGTTCGTCGCCCGTGCTGCCCAGCAGGCACTCGATGTTGCTGGGGCGGCTGACCGAACCCTCGTCGTCGGCAAGTCGTTCGGCAGCTGGGCAGCCCCCTGGGCCTCCCAGCACGGGTGGCCAGGTGTGTGGCTCACGCCGGTGCTCACCAGCCCGGAGATCGCGAACGCCCTCGGAAGCGGCCACACGGACGGTCTGCTGGTCGGTGGGACCTCGGACGAGCTGTGGGACGCAGACCTCGCGACGAGATCCGGTCTCGACGTACTCCAGGTCGAGGACGCCGACCACATCCTCTACACCGTCGGTGACTGGAAACGTTCGTTCGAGGCGTTCGGGCGCACGCTCGAGGCGGTCGAACGATTCGCCGACCACCTGATCTGACCGTGACCTGCACCAGCGGCGAAGCACCCAAAAACACGCACGCGGCCGGTCGCAGTCACCAGGACCGCGACCAACCGCGTGGACGCGTACTGCTCAGGCGGGAGCGGCCGCGGCGGCCTTCTCGCGCAGCGCGTTGACCATCTTGTCCGGGTCGTCGGCGGAGTAGACCGCGGAGCCGGCGACGAACACGTCGGCCCCGGCCTCGGCGCAGCGCTCGATCGTGTCGAGCGAGACGCCGCCGTCGACCTGGATCCAGGTCTCGATGCCGTGCTTGTCCAGCAGGGCGCGGGCCTTGCGGATCTTCGGGAGGCACAGGTCGAGGAACTTCTGGCCACCGAAGCCCGGCTCGACCGTCATGATCAGCAGCATGTCGAGCTCGGGGAGCAGCTCCTCGTAGGGCTCGATCGGCGTGGCCGGCTTGAGCGCCATCGAGGCGCGCGCGCCCGCCTTGCGGATCTCCCGCGCCAGCCGGATCGGTGCCTTGGCGGCCTCGACGTGGAACGTGACCGACTTGCAGCCGGCCTCGACGTACGACAAGGCGTTGCGGTCGGCGTCCTCGATCATGAGGTGCGCGTCGAGCGGGACGTCGGTCGCGCGTGCGAGCGCCTCGACCATCGTCGGCCCGAAAGTCAGGTTGGGGACGAAGTGGTTGTCCATCACGTCCACGTGCACCCAGTCGGCGCTGGGGATCCTTTGTACCTCCTCCGCAAGCTTGCCGAAGTCGGAATTCAGGATGCTGGGTGTGATCTGGATCTCCACGACCGACATCTTAGGGTCAGAGCGCTGGGTAGCATCCGGCCGTGCTCACCCATCGGATAGCGGTCGTCGGAGCCGGCCCCGGCGGATCGGCCGCCGCGCTGCTCCTCGCCCGCGATGGGCACCACGTGGAGCTCTTCGACCAACCCGCCGCCGACCGCACCCCGGGCGCGGGGATCCTTCTCCAGCGACTGGGCCAGCAGGTGCTCGACCGGCTCGGCCTCCTCGACCCGCTCGCCGCCGTCTCCGCACGCGTGGATCGGGTCGACGGCCTCAACCGGGCGGGGCGGGCCGTCATGGACTTCCGGTACGACGACGCCGTGCCCGGTGCGTACGGCCTCGGCGTGGCACGTGGCCGGCTCCAGGCGGGGCTCACCGCGGCGACGGCGGCGAAGGTCGGGCCGACCGTCGAGGCTGCGATCGCGCGGCACGAGCAGGACCGCGGCGCGACGTACGTCGTCGCGACCGACGGCACCCGGCACGGGCCCTACGACCTCGTCGTCGGTGCGGACGGGTCCAACTCGGCGCTGCGGCGCAGCAGCGGGCTGACCCGGCGCAACCGTCCCTATCCGTGGGGCGCCGTGTGGGCGCTCGTGGCGGACCCGGACGGCCTCGCGACCGACGCCCTCGTCCAGCGGTACGACGGCACCCGGGTGACGCTCGGCTTCCTGCCGGTCGGCACCGGCGAGACGGTCATCTTCTGGTCGGCGCCGCTCGAGACGCTCGACCGGCTCGCGGCGTACCCCGACCGCTGGGCCGACCTCGTCCGACCGCACGCCGGCGGCTTCGCGCCCCTGGTCGACCGGGCCGCCGCCGGCCGGCTCCTCACCGCGCGCTACTGGGACGTCCGTGTCCGCACCCCCGTGGCGCCGGGCCTGGTCCTCATCGGCGACGCCGCACACGCCACCAGTCCCCAGCTCGGCACCGGGGCCAGCCTGGCCCTCGCCGACGCCTGGACGCTCGCCGCGCTCCTGCGCCGGCACACCGACCTCCCCGCGGCGCTGGACGACTACGCGCGGGCGCGCCGCCGGCACACGGCCTACTACCAGTGGCTGTCGCGGATGATGACCCCGCTCTTCCAGTCCGAGTACGACGCCGTGACGCCGCTCCGGGACCGGGCGCTCCCGATCGCTGCCGGCGTGCCGCTGCTGCGGCGGCAGATGGTCACGACGCTGATGGGCACCCACACCAGTCCGCTCACGCACTACCGACTGCCGGACTGACGGGTCAATCCTCCGCCGGCGTCTCCTCGCCCTCGGCCTCGTCGCGGTCGGCCCACTCCAGCAGCGGGGCGAGGTCGAAGACGTGGTCGTCGATGTCCTCGTGCAGGTCGCCGATCTCGGCGAACCGCGCGGGCATCGTGCGGATCGTGAAGTCGCGCGGGTCGGCGTCGTCGATCTCGTCCCACCGCACCGGCGCCGAGACGCGGGCATCGGGCAGGCCGCGCACGGAGTACGCCGCGGCGATCGTGTGGTCGCGGGCGTTCTGGTTGTAGTCCACGAAGAGGTGCCCGGGGTCGCGGTCCTTGCGCCACCACGCGGTGGTCACGTCGTCGGGCGCGCGGCGGGCGACCTCCCGCGCGAAGGCGAGCGCGCCGCGTCGTACCGTCTTGTGGTCGTGGTCGGGTCGGATCCGCACGTAGATGTGCAGCCCCTTGCTGCCGCTGGTCTTCGGGTAGCCGACCGCGCCGAGCTCGTCGAGGATCTCGTGGGCGACGTGGGCGACCCGCCGCACCTGGTCGTACGTCGACTCGGGGCCCGGATCGAGGTCGATCCGCCACTCGTCGGGCTGCTCGGTCGCGCCGCGCCGACTGTTCCACGGGTGGAACTCGACCGTGGACATCTGCACCGCCCAGATCACCGCGCCGAGCTCGGTCACGCAGAGCTCGTCGGCGGTGCGGCCCCAGCGGGGGAAGTGGAGCTGGACGGTCTCGACCCACGCAGGCGCACCCGCCGGCAGCCGCTTCTGGTGGACCTTCTCCCCCGCCAGTCCCTTCGGGAATCGGTGCAGCATGCACGGCCGCTCCCACAGGGCGTTGACGATCCCGGGACCGACCGCGAGGTAGTACTCCACCAGGTCCAGCTTGGTCGCGCCGATCTGCGGGAAGTACACGCGATCCGGGTTCGACACGCGAACCACCCGGTTGTCGACCTCGATCTCGACCGCCGGGGGCTTGCTCGCCATGCCGGCGAGCCTAGAGGCTGCCGCCGACCCGGGGCTCGGGCCTGCCCCTGTCAGTGCGGTGACGCCTCCGCCTCACCGCCAGCCGAGCGCCGGCGCCACCTCCGTCAGGACCGCCTCGAGGACGTGCGCGTTGTAGTCGACGCCCAGCTGGTTCGGGACGGTCAGCAGCAGTGTGTCGGCGGCGGCGATCGCCTCGTCGCCCGCAAGCTGGGCGACGAGCGCGTCCGGCTCTGCGGCGTACGAGCGCCCGAAGATCGCCCGCATGTTGTCGATGGTGCCGACCTGGTCCGCGTCCCCGCCGCTGCGGCCGAAGTACGCGTGGTCCTCGGCGCTGACGAGCGGGAAGATCGAGCGGCTCACGGACACCCGCGGCTCGCGTTCCCAGCCCGCCTCCTTCCACGCCTCGCGGAACAGCTCGATCTGCTCGGCCTGCTGGACGTGGAACGGCTTGCCGCTCTCGTCCTCCTTCAGCGTGGAGCTCATCAGGTTCATCCCGAGGCCGGCCGCCCACCGGGCGGTCCCGTTGGAGGCCGCGCCCCACCAGATCCGGTCGCGCAGCCCCTCCGACCACGGCTCGACACGCAGCAGCCCGGGCGGGTTGGCGAACATCGGCCGCGGTTCGGGCTCGGCGAAGCCCTCCCCGTTGAGCACCTCGAGGAACACCTCGGTGTGCCGGCGCGCCAGGTCCGCGTGCGTCTCACCGTCGGCGGGCGCGAAGCCGAAGTACCGCCAGCCGTCGATCACCTGCTCCGGAGAGCCGCGGGAGATGCCGAGCTGGAGCCGGCCGTCGGCGATCAGGTCGGCCGCGCCCGCGTCCTCGGCCATGTAGAGCGGGTTCTCGTAGCGCATGTCGATGACGCCGGTGCCGATCTCGATCCGGTCGGTCCGGGCGCCGATCGCGGCCAGGAGCGGGAACGGGCTCGCCAGCTGACGAGCGAAGTGGTGCACCCGGAAGTAGGCGCCGTCAGCGCCGAGCTCCTCGGCCGCGACGGCGAGGTCGATCGACTGGTGCAGCACGTCCGACGCCGAGCGGGCCCGCGACCCGCGGTCGGCGGACCAGTGGCCGAACGAGAGGAATCCGATCCGCTTCATGGCCGCTTCAACGCGGGGCGGCCCGTGGCATTCCCGGCCGTGTCACGCCGCCGGAGCCTCAGCTCCGGCGCAGCAGGGCGAGGAACATCGCGTCGGTGCCGTGCCGGTGGGGCCACAGCTGCGCCGTTCCCTCGAGCGGGCCGTCGGCATCGGTCACCCCCGGCAGGAGCGGACGCACGTCCTCCAGCGTCACGCCGGTCAGCGACCCGAGCACCGAGGTCACGACGTCGCCCGTCTCGGCGCGGACCGGCGAGCAGGTGGCGTACAGCACGACTCCTCCGGGGCGCACCAGCCCGAGCGCACTCGAGAGCAGCCGGCGCTGCAGGAGGACGAGGGTCACCAGGTCGTCGGCCGTACGACGCCAGCGCGCCTCCGGACGGCGTCGCAGCGCCCCGAGCCCCGAGCAGGGCGCGTCGACGAGGACCCGGTCGACGGCTCCCGGACGCACCGGCGGGCGCGTCCCGTCGGCAGCGAGTACGCCGACCGCGGCGGACCCGAGGGGCTCCAGCGCCCGGGCGACCAGGCCCGCCCGGTGCAGCCGCGGCTCGATCGCGAGCAGGCGTGCCTCCCGCTGGGCCGCCAGCCCGGCGAGCAGCGCGGCCTTCCCGCCGGGACCTGCGCACAGGTCCAGCCAGAGCTCGTCGCGGCCGTTCAAGGGGGCGGCGGCCAGCGCGTGCGCCACCAGCTGGGACCCCTCGTCCTGGACGCCCGCGCGCCCAGCCGCGACCGCACCGACGGCGGCAGGGTCGCCGCCGTCGAGCACCATGCCGTACGGCGAGTACGCGGTCGGCGTACCCGGGAGCTCGGCGCGGTCCGCCAGCCCCGGCCGGGCGACCAGGGTGACGCGGGGCGGCACGTTGTTGGCGGCCAGGAGCAGGTCGAGGTCGTCGTCGGGGGCGGCGAGCTCGAGCTGGTCGATCACCCACCGGGGGTGGCTGTGCGTGAGGGAGAGCCGCTTCATCCGGGCCTCGCGGCTGCCGTCGGCGTTCGGGACGACAGCGTCGATCCAGGCCGACCGGTCGCGAGCCGCGACCTTGCGCAGCACCGCGTTCGTGAAGCCCGCGGCACCCGGACCGTGTGCGTTGTGGACCAGGTCGACGGTCGTGCTGATCGCGGCGTGGGCGGGCACCCGCATCCCGAGCAGCTGGTGGGAGCCGAGCCGGAGCGCGTCGAGCACGCCGACCTCGACCTTGCGCAGGGGGCGGTCGATGCACGCGTCGAGCACGGCGTCGTAGGTCCCCTGGCCGCGGATCGTGCCGGAGGCAAGCTCGGTCAGGAACCCGGCGTCGCGTGTCTCGAAGCCGTACTTCCTGATGACCGAGGGCAGCAGCAGGTTGGTGTAGGCGTCCTCGACGCGGACCGCGCGGACGATCTCCAGCGCTGCCTGCCGCGGACGGTCGACGGGACGCCCCTGTCGGCGCGGGCCGCGGGGGCTGCGCCGGCGGCGCGCCGCTGCCGGGTCGGTCACGTGAACCGGGCGCCGTCGGTCGAGCGGAGGCCGCGGGCCCAGTCGGCCGCGGGCATCTGCCGCTTGCCGAACGCCTTGACCTCGCCGAGGCGCACCGGCCCCGTGGCGGTGCCGACAAGGACGTCGTTCTTGCCGAACGCGAGGACGCCCGCGCCGAGCGGCGGTGCGCCGGGAACCTCGGTGACCGGTCCGAGCTTGATCCGCTCGTCCTCGAACATCGTCCACGCACCCGGACCCGGCGTGCAGGCACGGATCCGCCGGTCGATCGCGACGGCCGGCTCGGTCCAGTCGACGCGGGCGTCCTCGACGGTGATCTTCGGCGCGAGCGACAGCCCGTCGTCCTGCTGCGGACGCGCTTCGAGGGCGCCGTCGGCGATGCCGTCGAGCGTCGCGACGAGCAGGCCGGCGCCACCCTCGGCCAGCCGGCCGAGCAGGTCGCCCGCGGTGTCCGTGGGCCGGATCCGCTCGGTCATCACGCCGTAGACGGGGCCCGCGTCGAGCGCCTCGACGACCAGGAACGTCGTCGCGCCGGTCACCTCGTCACCTGCCCAGATCGCGTGCTGGACGGGGGCCGCCCCCCGCCACGCAGGCAGCGCCGAGAAGTGCAGGTTGACCCAGCCGTGCTCGGGGATCTCGAGCGCGGCGCCGGGAAGCAGGGCGCCGTACGCCACGATCGGGCAGCAGTCCGGGCCGAGGGCCTTCAGCTCGTCCTGGAAGTCGGGGTCGCGGGGGTGCTGCGGCTTCAGGACGGGTACGCCGAGCTCGGCCGCCCGCAGCGCGACCGGGCTCGGGGTGAGCCTCCGACCGCGTCCCGCGGGCGCGTCCGGGCGGGTCAGCACACCGACCAGCTCGTGCCGCGACTCGGCGATCGCGTCGAGCGAGGGCACCGCGATCTCGGGTGTGCCGGCGAACACCACCCGCAGGCCACCCTCGCTCATAGGCCGAACCCGTTCGTCGCGTGCGGGGAGACCTTCACCGGCGGGCGCTCGAGGCCGAACCAGTCGGACTCGCGGATCTCCTTCATCGCCGCCTTGCGCGCGGCCTGGTCGAGCCGGTCGATGAAGAGCACACCGTCGAGGTGGTCGGTCTCGTGCTGGATCGCGCGGGCGAGCAGCTCCGATCCCTCGATCCGCACCGGCTCGCCGTACATGTTGAAGCCGGAGGCGACCACCGACAGGGCTCGCTTGCAGTCGTAGGTCAGCTCGGGCAGCGACAGGCAGCCCTCGGGACCGTCCTGGATGTCCTCGGACAGCTCGAGGACCGGGTTGATGAGGTGGCCGACCTCGCCGTCGACGAACCAGGTGAAGGCGCGCAGCCCGACCCCGATCTGGGGTGCGGCGAGCCCGGCGCCGGGCGCCTCGAGCATCGTGTCGGTGAGGTCCGTGACCAGCTGACGCAGCTCGACGTCGAAGTCGACGACCTCGATGGCGGGCCGGCGCAGGATCGGGTCGCCGAAGAGACGGATCGGTCGGATTGCCACGCGACGAGTCTAGGGGCGCACGCCGGTCCTCAGATCTCCGGTGGGTCGACCTGGATGCGTACGGCGTCGAGCTTGCGCGCCGACCGCACCCGCTGGAGCTCGCCGAGCGCGCGGCAGAGGTCGGCGCCCGCCGACCGCGGAACCCGGACCACCGCTCGCTCCTCGCCGCCGTCGCCCGCCGGCGGCCGGAGCACCTCACCGCCGTCGGGCAGCGCGAGCAGGGTCAGCGCGTCGTCGACCGCGCCCGGCTCCCCGGCGACGGTGGCGAGCCGGGCCGCCGGCGGCAGGTGGGCGGCGGCGCGCTCGTCGGACTCGCGGGCCGCGAACCCACCGGGGTCCCAGCGCACGAGCGCTTGCAGGGCCGGTGAACCGGGGTCACCGACCGCGAGCGCGCGACCACCCGGACGCAGCAGGCCGACCGCGTTGCACCAGCGGCGCAGCGCCTCCTCGGCTGCTCGCATGCTGTCGCGGGCGAGCACCAGCCAGGTGTCGAGCAGGACCACCACGGCGTACCCGCCCTCGGCGACCGGCTCGGCTCCGGGCGTGGCCACCACGATCCGCCGCTCTGGCCCCACATGGTCACGCACCCGGTCACCGGACGAGGAGACGACGGGCACCGCCGGGAACGTCCGCCCGAGCTCCTCGGCGGTGCGGGCGTCACCGACCACGGGCGCACGCAGACCGCGGGCACCGCACTCGGGGCACGCCCAGGCGGGCGCCTCGGTGCCGCACCAGCGGCACTGTGGCGGCGCCGTGGCCGAGCCGATCTGCAGCGGGCCCGTGCACGTCTCGCACCGCGCCGGGGTCCGGCACCGCTCGCAGGCCAGGCGCAGGGCGTAGCCCGCACGCGGCGTCTGCACCAGGACCGGACCGTGGTCGAGCCCCCACCGGATCGCGTCGAACGCCTGCCGCGGCACCCGCGCGGCCGGAGCGAGCGGATCGCGCCGCAGGTCGTGCTCGCTCGCCCCGCTCACGGCCACCAGCGCCCGCGCCCGGGTCTGCTCCCGCGGAAGGGAGATCTCGCGCGCCCACCCCGACCGCAGCAGCACGTCGGCCTCGACGCTGCGGGCGAACCCGCCCACGAGCGCCGCGGCGTCCTCGATCGCGGCACGGAGCAGGAGCACCTCCCGGGTGTGGGGGTACGGCGCCCGCGGCTCCGCGTGGAGGTCGTCGCCGTCGTCCCACACCACCACCAGCCCGAGGTCCCGCACGGGTGCGAACGCCGCCGAGCGGGTGCCGACCACGATCCGCCGCGTGCCCCGCAGCACGGCCAGGAAGTCGCGGTAGCGGGCCGCCGGCCCGACCGCTGCACCGAGGGTGACGTGGTGGTCGGCACCGAGCAGGTCGTGCAGCGCCGCATCGACCCGCGCGACGTCCTTGTGGTCGGGGACGCACACGATGGTGCCGCGCCCCGCCGCGAGCGCGTCGGCCGCCAACTGGGCCAGCAGCCGCGGCCAGTCCTCCCCCGGCCCCGCGCCCCAGACCGCCTTCGGGGCGCCCCCGGCGCGCAGGTGCTCGAGGAAGGACGCCGCCGCGGGGTAGTCCGCCCACGCGGGTCCCGCGTCCAGACCGTCCGGGAGCGGCGGCTCCGCCGGGGAGGCCGCCTTCTCGGTCGTCGCGTGCCGCGGCGGCACCGCGAGGCGGCGTACGTCCGCGGTGGCGCCGGCGTAGCGCTCGGCGACCCTGCGGCACGCCTCGGCGACGGCCGGCGTCAGCACCGGCTCCGGGCTGACCAGTCGGCGCAGCGGTGTCAGCGACCCGCCGTGGTCGCTCTCCGCAGCTCTCTCGACGACGAATCCGTCGACGTCCTGTCCGGCGAAGCGGACCTTCACCCGGACGCCCGGACGAACGTCGACGTCCATCGCGGCCGGCACGGCGTAGTCGAAGGTGCGGTCGAGGTGGACCAGCGGCACGTCGACGAGCACCCGCGCGACGGGGTCGGTGGCGGCGAGCTCGACCGGCGCGGCCTGCTGGGCCCGGCGGGCCCGCGCCTTCCCACCCGAGCGCCGCGCCGCGGCACGCGCCAGCCCCGGCAGGGCTGCGTCGGCCTCGTCGTTGTCGTCGGTCACGGGTGCGGTTCTACCAGCGACGCCCGACGATTCGTCGAGTCGGCTCGTCTCTGCACGAAAAGCACCGCGAGCCGGCGCATCTTTCGTACGACTGTAAGAAAGATGCGCCGACTCGACGGGTGTGCGTTGCAGAGATGCGCCGACTCGACCAGCGCAGGGGGGCCTCAGATGCCGACGGCGGCCTTGAGGGCGTCGACGCGGTCGGTCCGCTCCCAGGTGAACTCGGGGAGCTCGCGACCGAAGTGGCCGTAGGCGGCCGTCTTGGCGTAGATCGGCCGCAGCAGGTCGAGGTCCCGCAGGATCGCACCGGGACGCAGGTCGAAGACCTGCAGCACGGCGTCCTGGATCTTCTCGTCCGGGACCACGCCGGTGCCGAAGGTCTCGACGAACACACCGACCGGGTGCGCCACGCCGATGGCGTAGGCGACCTGGACCTCGGCGCGGCGGGCCAGACCGGCTGCGACGATGTTCTTCGCGACCCAGCGCATGGCGTACGCCGCAGAGCGGTCGACCTTGGACGGGTCCTTGCCCGAGAACGCGCCACCGCCGTGGCGGGCCATGCCGCCGTAGGTGTCGACGATGATCTTGCGGCCGGTCAGCCCGGCGTCGCCCATCGGACCGCCGACCACGAAACGACCGGTCGGGTTGATGAAGAGCTTGTAGCCCTCGACGGCGACACTCTCCTTGAACTGGTCGAGCACCGGGTCGATCACGTTGACCTGGATGTCCTTGGCGAGCTGGTCCTGGGAGACGTCCTCGGCGTGCTGGGTCGACAGCACCACGGCGTCGACGCGCACGGCGCGGTTGTCCTCGTCGTACTCGATGGTGACCTGGGTCTTGCCGTCGGGACGGAGGTAGGGCAGCGTGCCGTTCTTGCGGACCTCGGAGAGCCTCTCCGACAGCGTCTGCGCGATCTTGATCGGCAGCGGGAACAGCTCCGGGGTGTCGTCGCAGGCGTAGCCGAACATCAGGCCCTGGTCGCCGGCGCCCTGCCGGTCGAGGTCGTCGCCCGAGCCGTCGACGCGCTCCTCGAAGGCGTCGTCGACGCCCTGCGCGATGTCGAGCGACTGGGCGCCGATGGCGACCTGGACGCCGCAGGAGTTGCCGTCGAAGCCCTTCTCGGAGGAGTCGTAGCCGATCTCCAGGATCTTCTGCCGGACCAGCTGGGCGACGGGGGCGTACGCCGAGGTGGTCACCTCGCCGGCGACGACGACGAGGCCGGTGGTGAGCAGCGTCTCCACCGCCACCCGGCTCGAGGGGTCGTGCTCGAGGAGGTAGTCCAGGACGGTGTCGCTGATCTGGTCGGCGATCTTGTCCGGGTGTCCCTCGGTCACCGACTCAGAGGTGAAGAGGCGTCCAGTCACTGTTGCTCCT
The DNA here is from genome assembly GCA_963830735.1 of uncultured Actinomycetota bacterium. Classification (GTDB taxonomy): domain Bacteria; phylum Actinomycetota; class Actinomycetes; order Propionibacteriales; family Nocardioidaceae; genus Nocardioides. Next base: position 1,203,384 of record CAWHNG010000002.1, on the reverse strand, counting down.
GCCATGGGTGTTGCCCGCGTGGTCGATCTGACGGTGGTTCCAACGATACGTGGGGGGTCGGGTGATGCCGAAAGTCTCAGGACAGCCGGCGGACCACCTGGTCCCAGATGACGTGTGCGAGAGCGCCCTTGCTCCCCCGGGGTACGTCGGTTGCGGTGCCATCCTTGCCGAGGATGACGGCCTGGTTGTCCTCGGCCCCGAAGACCGCTCCCCCGCTGACGTCGTTGACGACGAGCAGGTCGCAGCCCTTGCGGGCCAGCTTGGCCCGGGCCAGGTCGAGCACCGACCCGGTCTGGTCACCGGTCTCGGCGGCGAACCCGACGACGACGGTGCCGGCCCGCGGCCGGTGCGTCGCGAGCTCGTGGAGGATGTCGGGGTTCTGCTCCAGCGCGATCGCCGGAGCCGAGCCGTCCGCGTCCTTCTTGATCTTGGTGTCCGAGGCGTGCACCGGCCGGAAGTCCGCGGGCGCGGCCGCCATGACGACGGCGTCGGCCGTCCCGGCCGCGGAGAGTACGGCGTCCCGCAGCTCGGCCGTGGTCTCGACGCGCACCACCTTCGCGCCCGCCGGGTCCCGCAGCGCGACGTTCGCGGCGATCAGCGTGACCTCGGCCCCCCGCGCAGCGGCCGCACGCGCCAGCGCGTAGCCCTGCAGCCCCGAGGACCTGTTGCCCAGGAACCGCACCGGGTCGAGCGGCTCGCGGGTGCCGCCGGCCGAGACGACCACGTGGCGACCCGCCAGGTCGGCCGACCCGCTCGCCGCCGCCGCGCCGGTGGCGGCACGGGCCAGCACGTCGCGGCACAGCTCGAAGATCTCCTCGGGCTCGGGCAGCCGGCCCTTGCCGGTGTCGGCACCGGTCAGCCGGCCCTCGGCGGGCTCGACCACCAGCACGCCGCGCGAGCGCAGCGTCGCGACGTTGGCCGCCGTGGCGGCGTGCTCCCACATCTCGGTGTGCATCGCCGGGGCGAGGACGACCGGGCAGCGCGCGGTCAGCAGCGTGTTGGTGAGCAGGTCGTCGGCCAGGCCGTGCGCGGCCTTGGCCAGCAGGTCGGCGGTCGCCGGGGCGACCACGACCAGGTCGGCCCCCTGGCCGAGCCGGACGTGCGGGACCTCGTGGACGTCGGTCCAGACGTCGGTCGCGACCGGCTTGCCGGACAGCGCCGCCCAGGTGGGCGCTCCGACGAACTCGAGCGCGGCGGCGGTCGGGACGACCGTCACGTCGTGCCCGGACTCGGTGAAGCGGCGCAGCAGCTCACAGGCCTTGTAGGCGGCGATGCCGCCGGAGACCCCGAGGACCACGCGTGGCCGGCGAGACACCCGGGGGCCTCAGCTCACTCGGAGGGTGCGACGGGGTCGTTCTTGGGGGCTGCGGCGGCCTCCGCGCGGGCGGCCTCCTCGGCCGCCAGCTCTGCCGGGTCGACGTCCTCGCAGGTCAGCAGGTCCTCGTTGATCTCCCGCAGGGCGATCGAGAGCGGCTTCTCCTGCACGTGGGTCTCCACGAGCGGGCCGACGTACTCCAGGAGGCCCTCACCGAGCTGCGAGTAGTAGGCGTTGATCTGCCGGGCCCGCTTGGCGCTGTAGAGAACGAGCTTGTACTTGCTGTCGGTCTTGGACAGCAGGTCGTCGATAGGCGGGTTGGTCACGCCCTCGGCGGCGATGTTCGGGCCAGACACGCAGATAGCCTCTTCGGTGTTGAATGGGCCGAGCGTGTCGCTTCGCGCCACGCTGCCGGCCTACAAGTCGGGAGTGGGGGAACTCAGCAAGGCTACCAACTCCTCACCTGCATCACCTACTTCGTGGTTGACGATGGTGACGTCGAACTCCGTCTCGGCGGCGAGCTCCTCGCGTGCGGTGGCCAGCCGGCGCTCGCGTTCCTCCGCGGTCTCGGTGCCGCGCCCGACGAGCCGGCGGACGAGCTCGTCCCACGAGGGCGGCTTGAGGAACACGAAGAGCGCCTCCGGCATGGTGCGGCGTACCTGCCGGGCGCCCTGGAGGTCGATCTCCAGCATCGCCGGCCGTCCCGCCGCCAGCGCCTCGTCGACCGGACCGCGGGGAGTGCCGTAACGGTGGCGGCCGTGCACGACCGCCCACTCCAGCAGCTGGTCCTCGGCGACCAGGCGGTCGAACTCGGCGTCGTCGACGAAGAGGTAGTGCACTCCGTCGACCTCGCCGGGCCGCGGGGCACGGGTCGTGGCGGAGACCGAGAGCCAGACCTCGGGGTGGCGGGTGCGGACGTACGCCGCCAGCGTGCCCTTGCCGACGGCGGTCGGTCCGGCGAGGACGACCAGCCGGGACGGACGTACGGCGCCCGGCGCCTCAGTCACCCGGCGCGAATTCGCGCTCGAGCGCCGCGATCTGCTTGGTGCCGAGCCCCCGGACCCGGCGCGACTCGGCGATGCCGAGCCGCTCCATGAGCTGCCGAGCGCGCACCTTGCCGAGGCCGGGCACCGCCTGCAGCAGGTCGATGACCTTCATCTTGCCGACGACCTCGTTGGTCTGCCCCTGGGCCAGGACGTCGGCGATGGATGCACCGGAGTGCTTGAGCCGGTTCTTCACCTCGGCGCGCTCACGGCGCGCGGCGGCCGCCTTCTCGAGCGCAGCCTGACGCTGTTCTGGGGTGAGCGGAGGCAAGGCCACGTGCGGAGTTCCTTCGTCGTCGGCGGGTGCGGGGTTCTCGGGGGTTGCGTCAATGTAGCCAGAGGGTCGAACCCCCGGCAATGCGGGCCGGGTGTGAGCTCACCTGCTCTTCGACGCCGTGGACCCGCTGGCGTCGGACTGGTAGCGCGCTGCACGCAGGAGCGCCTGCGTGTACGGGTGCTGGGCCGCCTCGTAGATCTGGTCGGCGGGTCCGGTCTCGACGATCTGTCCGTGCCGCATCACCGCGATCCGGTCGGCGAGCGCGCGCACGACGGCGAGGTCGTGGGAGATGAACAGGTAGGACACGCCGGTGGTCACCTGGAGCTCGCGGAGCAGCGCGATGATGCGGGCCTGGACGGAGACGTCGAGGGCCGAGACCGGCTCGTCGCAGACGACGAGGGTCGACGGGCCGGCGAACGCCCGGGCGATCGCGACCCGCTGCTTCTGGCCGCCGGACAGCTCGGCGGGGCGCCGGTCCAGCAGGTCGGGGGCGAGGCCGACCCGGGCGATCAGCTCCTCGACCGTGTCGGTGCCCCTGAGCAGCCGGATCGAGCGGGTCAGGATCTTGCGCACGGTCCGCCGCGGGTTGAGCGTGGCGTCGGGGCTCTGGAACACCACCTGGACCGGACGGCGCTGGTCCGCGGGCGCGGTGAGGTCCACCACGCCCTCGTGGTCGGTGAGCCCGGCGACGATCCGCCCCATCGTCGTCTTGCCGCTGCCGGACTCGCCGACGAGCGCCAGGACCTCCCCCTGCCGGATCTCCAGGTCGACCCCGTCGACCGCCACGTGGTCGCCGTAGCGCTTGTGGATGCCGGTGGCCCGCAGCACCGTCGGCGCGTCGGTCGTGACCACCCACTCGGGCTTGGGGGCGTCGATGTCGGGGAGCGCCTCGACCAGCTCGCGGGTGTAGGCGTGCCGGGGGCTGGTGAAGACCTCGTGGGCCGTGCCCTCCTCGATGAGGCGTCCCTCCTTCAGCACACCGACGCGGTCGCACCGGGCGGCGACCAGCGGGAGGTTGTGGCTGATGAGGAGGACCGCGGCGTCGAGCCGGTTGCGCAGGTCGTCGATGAGCGCCAGGACGGCGGCCTCGGTCTGTACGTCGAGCCCGGTCGTCGGCTCGTCGAGGATCAGGAGGTCGGGCCGGGTGGCCAGCGCCATCGCGATCACCACGCGCTGGGCCTGGCCGCCGGAGAGCTGGTGCGCGTAGCGGCGTACCACCGCGTGCGGGTCGGGGAAGCCCACCTGCGCCAGCAGGTCGACGACCTCCGGCCCGTCCGGGGCGGGCAACGGCGAGTCGGACCGCGCCGCGAACGTTTCGGCGATCTGGGTGCCGATCCGCATCGTGGGGTTCAGCGCCCGCACCGGCTCCTGGTAGACCATCGCGACCCGTTGCGCGCGGTAGCGGCGCAGGTCCTCGCCTGCCAGGGCCAGCACGTCGGTCTCCCCCGCATCGGTCTCACCCAGCGTGACGCTCCCGCCCACCACCGTGGCGTTGGCGGCGAGGTAGCGGACCAGCGCCAGAGCGGCCGTCGTCTTGCCCGATCCCGACTCGCCGACCAGTCCGTAGAACTCACCCGGGGCGATGGTGAGGCCGACGTCGTCCAGAGCGCGGTGGGTCCCTCCCCTGGTCCGGTAGTCGACCGTCAGCGCTTCGACGGAGAGGGTCATCGCCCGGTCACCTCCTTGAGGTTGTCGGCGATCAGGTTCACGGCGACGACCAGCGAGATGATCGCCAGCGCCGGGAAGGCGACCGTCCACGGTGCGGTCTGGATGAAGATGCGGTTCTGCGAGACCACGAGCCCCCAGTCCGGCGACGGCGGCGAGGCGCCGAGGTTGAGGAAGGACAGACCGGCCGAGACGAAGATCGCGTAGCCGAGGCGGATGGTGGCCTCCACCAGCAGCGCCGACGTGACGTTGGGCAGCAGCTCACCCACCAGGACGCGCACGTCGAGCTCCCCCTGGGTCCTCGCGGCCTCGACGTACTGCTTCCCGGTCTCGACCAGGACGGCGGAGCGCACGGTGCGAGCGATGATGGGCGCGAAGAACAGCCCGATGGCGAGGATCAGGGTCAGGGGTGTGCGGCCGAAGGCGGCGGCGACCAGGAGCACGGCGACGATGCCCGGCAGCGCGTTGAGGATGTCGAAGGACCGCATCAGCAGGTCGTCGACGATGCCGCGGTAGTAGCCCGCGACCAGGCCGAGGGCGGCACCGGTGACCGCGGCCAGCAGGGTCGCCAACGGTGCCACCGTCAGGATCGGCCCGGCGCCGGCCAGGGTGCGGATGAGCACGTCGCGGCCGAGGCTGTCCGTCCCGAACGGATGGTCCGGGCTCGGGGGCAGGATCCGGTCGCCGGCCCGGCCGTAGGCGTCCCCACCGAGGGCCCACACACCCAGCGGTGCGAGCACCCAGAACAGCAGGATCACCACGCTGAGCGTGAAGGTGGGACGCCTCAGCAGCAGGCCCAGCGCGACCCGGGTGGGACCCGCGGACACCGACGTGGCGCCGGGGCGGGCCATGTCAGGACCCCCCGTCGCTGAGGTCGATCCGCGGGTCGAGGGCCATGTAGACCAGGTCGGTGACCAGCAGCACGAGGATCGACGCCGCCGCGGTCACCATGATCCCCGCCTCGAGGACGAACAGGTCCTTGCGCTGGGTCGCCTCGACGATCGCCAGCCCGATCCCCGGATAGCTGAACAGGGCCTCGACCACGGCGCTGCCACCGATCAGGTAGGCCAGCTGCCCCCCGAGCACGGCGACCGACGGCACCAGCGAGTTGCGGGCCACGTGGGCGCCGACGACACGCCTCCGACGCAGACCCTTGAGGACCGCGGTCCGGTAGAACGCGGCCCCCAGCGTCTCGATCGTGCCGGCCCGGGCCATCCGGGCGACGTAGCCGACCGACGCCGCGGCCAGCGTCACCGCCGGCAGCGTCATCGCCATGAACCGGTCCGTGAGGGTCGCGCCCGGCGGGATGCCGGAGTAGACGGGGAAGATGCCGAGGAACACCGAGAACACCACGAGCAGCACCGTGCCGATCGCGAACTCGGGGACCGACGAGATCGAGACCATCCACACGGTGGCCGCCCGGTCGGTCCTCCTGCCGTGGCGGAACGCCTGGTAGACGCCGACGCAGATCCCGACCGCGGCCACCAGCACGAAGGCGTACAGGCCGAGGAGGACCGAGTTGGCGAGGCGCTCGAGGATCAACGGGCGCACCGGCACCGCGAAGGTCAGGCTCGTGCCCCAGTCGCCGGTCACGAAGCCGGTCAGCCACGCGACGTAGCGGTCGAAGGTCGACCCGTCCAGGCCGCGCTCTGCCTTCCACCGGGCCACCTGCTCGGGGGTCGCGTACGGACCGAGCGCCGCGCGGCCGGGGTCGCCCGGAACGATCTGCACGAGCCAGAACACCAGCACGGAGACGATGAACAGCACGACCGGCACCTGCAGGAGCCGGCGCACGATGATCCGCGCGACCGGCCGCCGTGCTCCCCCGGCCGCCCCGGCTGCCCGCGCGGGCAGGCCGTCGAGGGTCGCCGAGCTCATGACCGGCCCGTCACAGGGCGAAGCCTCCGCCTGGCTCGGCGGCCGCCAGCCCCGGGAGCCTGGTGCTCCACTGCCGGTAGTCGGGGTCGACCGCGGCTGCCGCTGCGTCGGCCGCCAGTGCGGGTCGGGGCGGTGCGCCCGGGATCCCGGCAACGCCGGGCGTCGTACCGAGGTCCGGGTCGAAGACGAAGACCTCGAACTGCCGTGAGGCCCGCAGCCACCGGGCGATCGCCAGCGCGTGCACGTGCGGCGCCTCGTCGACCAGCACCACCCTCGCGCGCAGCACGGGGATGCACTCGTCGATGGCCTCGACCAGGTGTCCGGCCGGCACGTGCCGGACGTCGACGCCGGTGAGGCCGTGCTGGCCGGGCTCGAGCCGCGGGTCGATCACGTAGGTGGTCCTCGACCTGTCGGCGACCAGGTCACGCACCGCTGCCCCGTCGACGAAGGTGGGGTGGGCGAGCGCGGTCAGTGTCGCCGCGATGCGCTGCGCGGTGGTCGGGTCGGCGAGAAGCAGCCCGTGTCGGTGTGCTCCGTGCTCGAGCTCGAATCCCGCGTCGTGCCAGGCGTTCGTCCCGCCGTCGAGCCAGCTGACCGGGTTCGGGATCCCGGCGTCGCGCAACGAGGCCGCGCCGAAGAGCGACCTCGTCCTGCCGCCGCAGGTGACCACGACCTGCTGGTCGGGGTCGGTGACGCCCGACAGGATGCGTGCGGCCAGCTCGCCTCCCGGAAGGCCGACCGCGCCGGGGATGGTGGCGTCGGCGTACTCCTCGGGCGAGCGGGCGTCGACCACCAGCGGCGGCCGGTCCGACCGGAGGAGCTCGAAGAGCTCCTCCGGCCGGGTCGCCGGGAGGTCGTAGTGCAGTCGTGCCGTCTCGGCCAGTGCCTTGCTCGGGACGCACAGGTTGCGGAAGGCGCGCTCACCCGCCGCGACCCACGCCCCCGTGCCGCCGGCGAGGACCCGGGCGTTCGAGTAGCCCCACTGCCGCCACCGGGCCGCCTCCTCCTCGACCACGCCGTCCGGACCGACCAGGACGACGAGGGTGTCCTGCCGCGGCACGAGCGCCCGGACGCGCTCGTGCCGGGCGTCGGTCCAGGAGGCCGGCAGGTACGCCGCGAGGTAGAGGTGCGCCGGACGGAAGTCCTCGACCTCGCTCACGTCGACGACCGCGACCTCCCGGCCGGGGTCGTCGATCGCGTCGCGAACCTCCGCGGCACTGATGGACACTGGCTGATCCGTCACTGGCTGATCCGTCACTGTGCGATCCAGGCTCCTTCCCAGGTCGCCGTGGTGCCGACGATCTCGAGGTGGACCCGCTTGTCCAGGAACGCCCGGACGTTGCCGAAGCCGACCACGATGACGGGCACGTCGTTCCACTGGATCTCGGCCAGCTCGTCGACGATGCGCTGGCGCTCGGCCTCGTCGGTCGCGGCGTCGTACTCGTCGGAGAGCCTCTCCAGCTCGGGGTCGACGTACTTCGAGGCGTTCCAGTCGGAGGCCTCGCGGTAGATGTAGTCGATGTACTGCGACGGCGACGGGCGCGGCGACCAGAACGTCAGCGTCGCCTCCCTGGTCAGCCACGGCGAGTCGTCGCCCTCGGCGTAGTACTCCGCGCCGGACTGGATGTCGATGTCGACGTCGAAGTTGTCGTACTCCTCCAGCTGCTGCTGGATCAGGGTCGCGTAGGTCTCCTCGGTCGAGCTCGTGGTGATCGTGAACTCCACCTTCTTGTCCCCGAGGAGCTCGGCGACCTTCTCCGGGTCCGCCTCGCGCTGCTCGAGGCTCTTGGGCCGGATGGCGAAGGTCGGGCCGTACACCGTGTCGTTGCCCGGCTCGGCGTCGCCGTTCCAGACCGTGTCGATGATCTCCTCGCGGTCCAGCGCCCAGGCGATGGCCTGGCGCACCTTGACGTCGTCGAACGGCGGCTGGTCGACCCGGAACACGAAGGCCGAGAAACCGGCGGCGGGGACGCTGGTGACGTTGTACTGCGACTTGTCGAGCGCGGAGAGCAGGTCGGCAGAGATCGGCTCGCCGTACAGGCCGTCGATCTCGCCGCTCTGCAGCGCCAGCACCCGGGCCTGCTGGTCCTTGTAGTAGGTCACCTGGACTCCGTCGAGGTAGATCTCCTCGGCGTTCCAGTGGTCCTCGTAGCGCTGGTAGGTGATGCCCTGGCCGGGCGCGTAGTTCTCGATCACGAACGGACCGGTGCCGACGGGGTTGTCGTACCAGGTGCCGACCTCGTAGTCCGCCGGCAGGATCCCGGTGTTGCTGCTGCCGAGCAGGAACGGGAAGTCGGAGAACGGCTTGGAGAGGTGGAAGTCGACGGCGGTGCCGTTGGTGTTCTCCTCGGCCTTGGCCAGGATGCTCAGGGCCCCCTTGGCCGGGGAGACGCTGTCCGGTGCGATCAGGCGCTCGTACGTCGCGACGACGTCCGCCGGAGTCAGGTCGCGACCGTCGTTGAACGTCACGCCCTGCCGGATCTCCACCGTCCAGGTCAGGCCGTCCTCGGACGCCTTCCACTCCGTCGCCAGGACGGGCTTGGCCGAGTAGTCGGGGTTGAGCGCCGTCAGCCGCTCGAGGACCAGGGTGTCACCGCCGAAGGTGCTGGTCGTCGGGTCGCCGTCGGCGCTGTCGTGCTCGATGGCGCTGAGCCGGAGCACGCCACCGCGCTGTGGCTCACCGCCCGCCGCGGTCCCGTCGCTACCGCTCTGGCTGCCGCAGCCTGCGAGGGCGAGGAGGAGAGCGACGATGGTGGCGATCGCGAGCGGCAGTCGCCGTCGGGATCGCTTCGGGCCCTGGTCGGAGCCGGTTCCGCGGGTGATGTCCACTTGTCGTTCCTTGGTGCTCGGGGTTCACGTTGAACAGGGTGGGTGGATGGACGACGCGCGGACCTCGGAGAGGGGGCGCGCGAAGATCGAGGGAGGCGCGAGGGTCAGAAGATGGTCCGGCGGTTGCCGAAGTAGTACGCACCGGTGAGCAGCGCGTCGCCGGTCTGCTGGTACTTCCAGATCATCGGCTCGTGGAGGCTGTGCGTCCGGACGTCCCGCCAGTAGCGGTCGTGGCCGTGGCTGGCCAGGCACGCGCTCGCTCCCGCGAGCGCGAACAGCTCCGAGGCGATCTCCAGGCCGACCTCGCTGCCCAGCGCCTCCGCCTCGGCCGCCGCGACGGTGGCAGCCGAGATGCTGTCGGCGGTGCCGGCCGCCACCGCCTCGTCGACCAGGTCGGCGGCCCGCGCCAGCGCACTCTCCGCGACCGCGAGCCGTGCGGCGAGACGGCCGTAGCGGCGGACCACGTGCGGGTCCTCCAGGACCGTCTCGATGCCCAGGTCCTTCGACGGGCGGGACCTGGTCACGACGTAGCGGTGGGTGGCGGCGAGCGCGCCGCCGGCGACGCCGACGTTGACGGCGCCGTGGACGATGTTGGCCTTGGCGCTGAGCACCTGGTTGCCCTCGCCGGCGCGCCAGCTGGCGATGACGTACTGCTCGGCGACCTTGACGCCGTTCAGCCTCGTCGTGCCGCTGGCGGTGCAGCGCTGGCCCATCGCCTTCCAGTCGTCCTCGACCAGGAGGCCCTCGGCGTCGCGGTGCACCATGGCCGAGGCCCGGTTGCCTGCGGGGTCGCGGACCGTCACCGGGATCCAGTCCGCGCTGAGGGACCCGGTCGTGTAGAACTTCTCGCCGTCGACGACGTATCCCCCGTCGGGAGCACTGATCAGCCGGGTGCGGATGTCGCCGGACGCCTTGGTTCCGAGCTCGCCGTTGGCATTGCCGAAGCGCGCTCCGGCGACCGCCTCGCCGAAGAAGAACCTCTGCTGGCCGGGCGTGCCCGCGGACCGGATCGACTCGATCGCACCGAAGTGCGGCTCCATGATCTGGGCGACCGACGCGTCGGCGACACCGAGGATCCTGACGACCTCGGCCACGGTCGAGGTCGGCTGTCCGCCTCCTCCGAGCTCCGTGGGCACGGTGATCCCGAGCAGCCCCGAGGCTCCCAGGGCCTTCAGCTCGTCGGTCGGGTGCCGTTGCTCGCGGTCACGCTCGGCCGCCTCGGGCTCGAGGACGGCCGCGACGTCGTACGCCGCGGCGACGGCCTCGGCCCGCGTCGTCAGCACGGGAACCGATCCGGAGCCGAGGCTCGTGGACTGCTGCGTGGGTCGTTCGGTCGGGGGCTGCGCCAGCAGCTCCTGGCCGACGGCCGCCTCCGCCCACGCGACCGAGTCGCCGAGGAGGTGGGTGCGCGCGACGCGGGCGGCCTCCCACACCCGCTCGTCGCCGACGCTGTCGACGCCGACCAGCTCGGGGAGCTCGGCTGCGACGGACGCGAGGACGTTGGCTGCGGCCGTCCTGGCGATCGGCGCCGACGCCGTACGGCTCGCCCGCTCCCCACCGACGGTGTCGGCGAGGAGCCGCTCCGCGGCGTGCAGCTCGGCGCGCAGTCGCCCGTACCGGATGATGACGTAGGGGTCGTCGACGAGCCGGCCGTAGGAGCGGCCCGCCCACGGTGTCCCCGCCGCCCGCGCCCGGTCGGCCGCCGCATGGATCAGGCGTCGCGCGGCGCCGAGGCTGATCGCCGCGTGGGCGATCGCGGCCTGGTCGGTCTCCTCGCGCTTGGGCGATGCCGCTCCGGGCAGCAGCTCCTCGTCGGAGACCGGGTCGCCGACGGTCCGGCCGTCGGCCGGGACCAGGGCGAGGCGCCGCCCCTGCTCGGTGTCGACCACGAGCACGCTCGCACCGAGCGGGAGCGCGGCCGAGGTGTCGCAGGCCGCGATCCGCGGCTCGGAGACGCCCCACGGCTCCTCCGCGCCGACGCTCCCAGCCCAGCCGAGCCCCCGGCCGGAGCGCACGGTGTCGTCGACGAGTTCTTCGTGCGCGGCGACCCCGCGGCGTCGTACGGCGCGGACCGCCCGGATGTGCGCGGCCGCCGCCCGGCCCAGCCCGAGGTCGACCCCAGCCAGCCGCTGCAGCAGGACGACCACGGCAGGTTGGTCGTCGGCGTGGTCGGTGAGCACCTCGAGCAGACCCGCCCCGACCAGGTCGGCGCGCAACGACTCGAGGTCCTCGGTGCCGGTGACCAGACCGGTCGGACGTGCCGCCCATTCGTCGAGGACCTCGGCGAGCGACTCTGCCCCGGCACTGCGCGGGGCGCGGGCAATCGACTGATGCACCATCCGATTCCTTCCGAACGACGGTGGCGCACCAGTCGACTCGGCGCGCCCGTGGCATGCGGTCGTCCCGACCGCTGCCCCGCTGCTCGGAAGGCTCCGCGTGCGTGAGGGCGGACCACGGATCCTGCCAGCGCGGGCGCGACGTATCAGCCCCGCGTCCAGCAATCGGACCGGTCGGTCTACCCTGCGACCGCTCCTACAGGTAGAGCGGGGTGCGGCACACGTCGCGGGCCTGCTGCTCGACGCCGGCCAGCGCGGACTGCATCGGCCGGGCGACCAACGCCGCCGCAGCGGCGGCGATGGCGTCCTGCTCGTCCTTCGACACGTCCTTCGGCGGGTGCTTCCGGTCGTACGACGCCGCGTCCACCCCGGCAGCGTCCAGGGCCGCCCGCAGGTCCTCGATCCGGTCGACGACGACCGCCCACTCGTCGGTGAGGTCGTCGGGCGCCTTCTCCGCGAGGGCCCGGAAGCTCGGGAGGGCGGCGAGCAGGGCCGTCCGCTCTCCCCCGGCCAGCGCGTCGGTGAGCGCCGCCTGCCGGTCCTCGACCTCGGCGCAGTAGTCGGCGAACGGGTCGTCCTCACCGCCGCCGCGCAGCCACCACACGGTCAGCCCGGCCGCGAGCACGAGCACGGCGACCAGCGCGACGAGGGCACGACGGCGCTGGGTCACACCAGCAGCCCGCGCAGCTCGTCGTTGGCCCGGGCGACCTCGTTGCGCATCGCGGCGGCGTCAGGTCCCTTGCGGAGCACGCCGCGCGACGAGCTGGCCACCACGTGGGCGGCCGAGGAGCCGAAGATCCGCAGGATGTCGCCGGTGGTGCCGCCCTGCTCGCCGTACCCGGGCGCGAGGATCGGACCGTTGATGGCGAAGTCCAGCCCGGCGCCGTCGATCGTGGCGCCGACCACGGCGCCGTAGGAGCCGAGCGGCGCAGCGCCGGCGTTGAGCTCGCGCAGGTGGTCAAGCATCGCGGACGACACGCTCCGGCCCTGCTCGGTCACTGCCTCCTGCACCTCCGGCGCCTCCTTGTTGGAGGTCGCGGCCAGCACGAAGAGCCCGCGGTCGTGGATGCGGGCAGTGTCGACGAACGGCAGCAGCGACCCGAACCCGAGGTAGGGGCTGATCGTGATCGCGTCGGACGCCAGCGGGGAGGCCGGGTCGAGGTAGGCGTCGGCGTACGCCTGCGACGTGGAGCCGATGTCGCCGCGCTTGACGTCGAGCAGGACGAGCGCACCCGCGGCGCGCGACTCCGCGATCACCCGCTCGAGGACGGCGATGCCGCGGCTGCCGTGCCGCTCGTAGAACGCCGACTGCGGCTTGACGACGCTGCAGTACGGCGCCACTGCCTCCACCACCGTGAGCGCGAACCGCTCCAGCCCCGCGACGTCGTCGTCGAGGCCCCAATCGTGCAGCAGGCCGGCGTGGGGATCGATCCCGACGCAGAACTGCCCGCGCTCCGCCAGCGCGGCCACGAACCTCTCGCCGAAGGTCTTCCCGGTGGGTGCGTTGCTCACGGCGGTGCTCATGAGGAGACTCCTCGCAGGATGCGGCGCGGCCACAGCGGGCCGCCGTAGATGAAGGCGGTGTAGGCCTGCAGGAGGGTCGCGCCAGCGTCGAGCCGGGCGCGCGCGTCCTCGGGGGTGCTGATGCCGCCGACGCCGATCAGGGTCAGGCCGGGGCCGACCCGGTCGCGCAGGAGCCGCATCACCTCGGTGGCGCGGGAGGTCAGCGGTGCGCCGGACAGGCCGCCCGCGCCGGCCGCCTCGACCGTCGCCGCGTCGGTGCGCAGGCCCGCGCGGCTGATCGTGGTGTTGGTCGCGATGATGCCGTCGAGCTGCTGCTCCAGCGCGAGGTCGGCGACCTCCAGCACGTCGTCGTCGGCCAGGTCGGGGGCGATCTTGACCAGCAGCGGCACCCGGTCGGGCCGGGTCTCGTCGGCGACGGCGCGGACGTGCGCCAGCAGCGGAGCGAGCCGCTCCACGGCCTGCAGGTTGCGCAGTCCGGGAGTGTTGGGCGAGCTCACGTTGACCACGAGGTAGTCGGCGTACGGCGCCAGCAGCCTCGTCGAGGTCTCGTAGTCCTCGAGGACGCGGGCCTCGTCCTCCTCCGGCACCACCTTGGACTTGCCGATGTTGATGCCGAGCACGGGGCCGCGGGCGCTGCGGGCACCGCGTCCGGCGAGCCGCTGGGCGACCGCGTTGGCGCCGTCGTTGTTGAAGCCCATCCGGTTGACCACGGCCCGGTCCTCGGGCAGCCGGAACAGCCGCGGCCGCGGGTTGCCGGGCTGGGCCAGGGCGGTCACCGTGCCGATCTCCACGTGCCCGAAGCCCAGGCCCGCGAGGGCGTCGTAGCCCACGCCCTGCTTGTCGAAGCCGGCCGCGAGACCCAGCACGTTGGGGAAGGTGAGGCCCATCGCCTGCACCGGCTCGTCGCAGCGGGTGCGCTCGATCCTGCCGAGCCCCCGCAGCCCCGGCCCGGCCGCGCGGATCGCACCGAAGGCCAGGTGGTGGGCGCGCTCCGGCTCGATCCGGCGGAACCCGTGGGTGAAGACGGTGTCGTAGATCCGGGTCACCGGGCGGCCCATTCCTGCAGCGACCGGACCGTGATCCCGCCGGCCTCGAGTGCCGCGATGCCCTGCACGGCCGCACCGAGCCCCTGCACGGTGGTGATGCACGGGATGTTGGCGCGCACCGCCGCCGTACGGATCTCGTAGCCGTCAAGCCGAGCCGAGCCGCCGCCCGTCGTGCCGTGCGGGGTGTTGATGACGAGGTCGACCTCGCCGTCGAGGATCATCTGCACGGTCGTCTTCTCGCCGTTGGGCCCGGGGCCCTCGAAGTGCTTGCGCACGATCGTGGTGTCGACGCCGTTGCGGCGCAGCACCTCGGCCGTGCCCTGGGTCGCGAGGATCTGGAAGCCGTGCGCCGCGAGCACCCGGATCGGGAAGATCATGTGCCGCTTGTCGCGGTTGGCCATGCTCACGAACACCCGCCCGCCGCCGGTCGGCAGCGAGCCGTAGGCGCCGGCCTGGGCCTTGGCGAACGCCGTGCCGAAGTCGGCGTCGAGGCCCATCACCTCGCCGGTCGACTTCATCTCCGGACCGAGCACCGTGTCGACCTGCTTGCCGTCGGGGGTGCGGAACCGGTTGAACGGCATCACCGCCTCCTTGACCGCGATCGGCTGGTCGGGAGGGAGGTTGCCGCCGTCGCCGGCTGCGGGGAGTACGCCGGCCGCGCGCAGGTCGGCGATCGACTCCCCCATCATCAGCCGCGCGCACGCCTTGGCCAGCGGGGTGCCGGTGGCCTTGGAGACGAACGGCACCGTCCGGCTGGCCCGCGGGTTGGCCTCGAGGACGTAGAGCACGTCGGAGCCGAGCGCGAACTGGATGTTGATCAGGCCCCGTACCCCGACGCCGCGGGCGATGCCCTCGGTGGCGGCGCGGATCCGGTCGATCTCGGACTCCCCCAGCGTGATCGGCGGCAGCGCGCACGAGGAGTCGCCGGAGTGGATGCCGGCCTCCTCGATGTGCTCCATCACGCCGCCGAGGAAGAGCTCCTCGCCGTCGAAGAGCGCGTCGACGTCGATCTCCACGGCGTCGTCGATGAACCGGTCGACGAGCACCGGGTGGTCGGGGGTGACCTCGGTGGCGCGCGAGATGTAGTCGGAGAGGGACGTCTCGTCGTACACGATCTCCATGCCGCGCCCGCCGAGGACGTACGACGGCCGCACCAGCACCGGGTAGCCGATCCGCTCCGCGATCTCGCGCGCGTCGGCGAAGCTGGTCGCCATGCCGTGCGCCGGCGCGACCAGGCCCGCGTCGCGCAGCACCCGGCCGAAGGCGCCGCGCTCCTCGGCGAGGTGGATCGCCTCCGGGCTGGTGCCGACGATGGTGACGCCGTTGTCCTTGAGCCCCTGCGCGAGGCCGAGCGGCGTCTGGCCGCCGAGCTGGCAGATGACACCGGCGACCGGGCCGGCCTTCTCCTCGGCGTGCACGATCTCGAGCACGTCCTCGAGCGTGAGCGGCTCGAAGTAGAGCCGGTCGGAGGTGTCGTAGTCGGTCGAGACGGTCTCCGGGTTGCAGTTGACCATGATCGTCTCGTAGCCCGCCTCGCTCAGTGCTAGCGATGCGTGGACGCACGAGTAGTCGAACTCGATGCCCTGGCCGATCCGGTTGGGCCCGCTGCCGAGGATGATCACGGCGGTCTTCTCGCGCGGAGCGACCTCGGTCTCCTCGTCGTAGGAGGAGTAGTGGTACGGCGTCCGCGCGGCGAACTCCGCCGCGCAGGTGTCGACCGTCTTGTAGACCGGCCGGATCCCGAGCGCGTGCCGGACGCCGCGGACAACGTCGGGCGTCATTCCGCGGATCCTGCCGAGCTGGACGTCGGAGAACCCGTGCCGCTTGGCCCTGCGCAGCAGCGCCGGCGTCAGCTCCTCGGCCTCGATCAGCTCCTGGGCGGTCTCGTTGATCAGCATCAGCTGGTCGACGAACCACGGGTCGATGCCGGTGGCCTCGAAGACCTCCTGGGGCGTCGCGCCGGCCCGGATCGCGTCCATGACCTTCCTCAGGCGGCCGTCGTGCGGGGTCTTGATCTCCTCGAGGAGTCTCGCCTTCGAGTCGGCGGAGCCGAGGTCGTCATCGAAGTCCTTGTGCCAGTCGAACGGCGCCTTCTTGTCCTCCAGCGACCGCAGCGCCTTCTGCAGCGCCTCGGTGAAGTTGCGGCCGATCGCCATCGCCTCGCCGACCGACTTCATGTGCGTGGTCAGCCTCGGGTCGGCGCCCGGGAACTTCTCGAACGCGAACCGCGGCACCTTCACCACGACGTAGTCGAGGGTCGGCTCGAAGCTCGCCGGGGTCTCCTGCGTGATGTCGTTGGGGATCTCGTCGAGGGTGTAGCCGATCGCCACCTTGGCCGCGATCTTCGCGATCGGGAAGCCGGTGGCCTTCGACGCGAGCGCGGAGGACCGCGAGACCCGCGGGTTCATCTCGATCACGGTCACCCGTCCGTCGGCCGGGTTGACGGCGTACTGGATGTTGCAGCCGCCGGTGTCGACGCCGACCTCGCGGATGATGCCGATCGCCAGGTCGCGCAGGTGCTGGTACTCGCGGTCGGTGAGCGTCATCGCCGGGGCGACGGTGATCGAGTCACCGGTGTGGACGCCCATCGGGTCGAGGTTCTCGATCGAGCAGATGATGACGACGTTGTCGGCCTTGTCGCGCATCACCTCCAGCTCGTACTCCTTCCAGCCGATGATCGACTCCTCGATGAGGACCTCGGTCGTCGGGCTGGCGTCGAGGCCCGCGCCGGCGATCCGCTGCAGGTCCCCGTCGTCGTACGCGATGCCGGAGCCGGTGCCGCCCATCGTGAAGGACGGGCGTACGACGACCGGGAAGCCGAGCTCGCCGACGGCCTTCTCGCACTCCGCGAGCGTGTGGCACACGAAGCTGCGCGCCACCTCGCCGCCGACCTTCTCGACGATCGCGTTGAACAGCTCGCGGTTCTCCCCGCGGTGGATAGCCTCGAAGCTGGCGCCGATCATCTCGACGCCGTACTTGTCCAGGACGCCGTTCTCGTGCAGCGCGATCGCGGTGTTGAGCGCGGTCTGGCCGCCCAGCGTCGGGAGGACAGCATCGATCGGCGTGCCGCGCTCGGCTTCCCGGGCGATCACCTTCTCGACGAACTCCGGGGTGATCGGCTCGACGTAGGTCGCGTCGGCGAACTCCGGGTCGGTCATGATCGTGGCCGGGTTGGAGTTGACCAGCACCACCCGCAGGCCCTCGGCCTTGAGCACCCGGCACGCCTGGGTGCCGGAGTAGTCGAACTCGCACGCCTGGCCGATGACGATCGGCCCCGAGCCGATCACCAGGACGGACTGGATGTCGTCGCGCTTGGGCATCAGGCGTGCTCCATCAGGTCGCAGAAACGGTCGAACAGGTACGCCGCGTCGTGCGGCCCGGCCGCGGCCTCGGGGTGGTACTGCACCGAGAAGGCCTTCAGCGCCCCGTCGGCGTCGCGGAGCTCGAGGCCCTCGACGACGTCGTCGTTGAGGCAGACGTGGCTCACTGTCGCGGCGCCGTACGGCGTCTGGGTCGGCCCGTCGAGAGGAGCGTCCACCGCGAACCCGTGGTTGTGCGCGGTGACCTCCACCTTGCCGGTGGTGCGGTCCATGACCGGCTGGTTGATGCCGCGGTGGCCGTACTTGAGCTTGTAGGTGCCGAACCCGAGAGCCCGGCCGAAGAGCTGGTTGCCGAAGCAGATCCCGAAGTACGGCACGCCCTGGGCGAGCGCGCCCTGCAGCACCTCGATCTGGCCCGTCGTCGCGGCCGGGTCGCCCGGGCCGTTGGAGAAGAACAGCCCGTCGGGCCCGACCGCCAGCACCTCGTCGAGGCTCGCGGTGGCCGGAAGGACGTGCACCTCGATCCCCCGCTCCGCCATCCGGTAGGGCGTCATCGACTTGATGCCGAGGTCGAGGGCCGCGACGGTGAACCGCTTCTCGCCCACGGCGGGGACGACGTAGGTCTCGTCGGTCGACACCTCGCTCGCCAGCTCGGAGCCGGCCATCTCGGTCGAGGCACGGACGCGCTCGAGCAGCGCTTCGGCGTCGGTCTCGGTGGTGGAGATGCCGACCCGCATCGCGCCGCGCTCGCGCAGGTGGCGGGTGAGCGCGCGGGTGTCGATGCCGCTGATGCCGACCACGCCCTGGTCGCGGAGCTCGTCGTCGAGGCTGCGCTGCGAGCGCCAGTTGCTGGGCAACCGGGCGGGGTCGCGGACGACGTACCCGGCCACCCAGATGCGGCGCGACTCCGGGTCCTCGTCGTTGACGCCGGTGTTGCCGATGTGCGGCGCGGTCATCACCACCACCTGGCGGTGGTACGACGGGTCGGTCAGGGTCTCCTGGTAGCCGGTCATGCCGGTGTTGAAGACCGCCTCGCCGAAGGTCTCGCCCTCGGCGCCGTACGCCTCGCCGTGGAACGTGCGCCCGTCCTCGAGCACGAGGATCGCCATCAGTTCGCCTCTCCGTTCGAGAGCTTGCCGTCGAGCACCGTCGCCTTGCCGCGCAGGAAGGTCGCGACGACCTGCCCGGGCAGCTCCATGCCGGCGTAGGGGGTGTTGCGGGACAGCGACACCGACTCGGTCCGGTCGATGGTGCGGACCGCGGCCGGGTCGTAGAGCACGACGTTGGCCGGCGCGCCCTCCTCGATCGGCTGCCCCTGGTCACCCACGCGGCCGATCCGGGCCGGGGCGTAGGACATCCGCTCCGCGACGCCGGCCCAGTCGAGCAGGCCGGTGTCGACCATCGCGTGCTGGACGATCGAGAGCGCGGTCTCGAGGCCGAGCATGCCGAACGCGGCGGCGGCCCACTCGCAGTCCTTGTCCTCGTGCGGGTGTGGGGCGTGGTCGGTGGCGACGATGTCGATGGTGCCGTCGGCCAGGCCGGCGCGCAGCGCCTCCACGTCGGCGGCGGTGCGCAGCGGCGGGTTGACCTTGTAGATCGGGTCGTACGTCGCCGCGAGCTCGTCGGTGAGCAGCAGGTGGTGCGGACAGGCCTCCGCCGTCACGTTCCAGCCCTTGCTCTTGGCGTCCCGGACGATCTCGACCGAGCCGGCCGTGGAGACGTGGCAGACGTGCAGCCGCGAGCCGACATGGGCGGTCAGCAGGCAGTCGCGGGCGATGATCGCCTCCTCGGCGACCGCCGGCCAGCCGGCCAGGCCGAGCCGGCCGGACAGGTCGCCCTCGTTCATCTGGGCGCCCTCGGTGAGCCGCGGGTCCTGGGCGTGCTGGGCGATGACGCCGTCGAACGCCTTGACGTACTCCAGCGCCCGCCGCATCAGCAGCGGGTCGCTCACGCAGTGGCCGTCGTCGGAGAAGACGCGGACCCGCGCGGCGGAGTCGGCCATCGCGCCGAGCTCGGCGAGCCGCTCCCCCTTCAGGCCGACGGTGACCGCGCCGATCGGGTGCACGTCGCAGTAGCCGGCCTCCCGGCCGAGCCGGTGGACCTGCTCGACCACGCCGGCGGTGTCGGCGACCGGCTCGGTGTTCGCCATCGCGTGGACGGCGGTGAACCCGCCCATCGCGGCGGCACGGGTGCCGGTCTCGACGGTCTCGGCGTCCTCACGACCCGGCTCGCGCAGGTGGGTGTGCAGGTCGACCAGGCCGGGCAGCAGGACCAGGCCGTCGGCCTCGATCACCTCCGCGCCGTCGGCAGGCAGATCCGCCCCGATCCGGGCGACGACGCCGTCCGCGAGGAGCACGTCGGTCGGCGTACCGCCGAGGATGCCGACGTTCTTGATGAGGTAGCTGGTCATTCAGGGGACTCGCTTCCGCCGAGGAGGAGGTAGAGGACGGCCATGCGGACGGCGACACCGTTGGTCACCTGCTCGACGATCACCGAGCGCTGGGAGTCGGCGACGTCGGCGGTGATCTCCATGCCGCGGACCATCGGCCCGGGGTGCATGACGATCGTGTGGTCCTGGAGGGTCGCCATCCGGCGCCCGTCGAGGCCGTAGCGGCGGGAGTACTCCCGCGCGGTCGGGAAGAAGCCGTCGCTCATCCGCTCCTGCTGGACGCGGAGCATCATCACGGCGTCCATCTTGGGCAGCACGGCGTCGAGGTCGTACGACGTCGTCACCGGCCAGGTCTCGACGCCCACCGGCAGCAGGGTCGGCGGCGAGACGAGCGTGACGTCGACCCCCAGGGTCCGCAGCAGCAGCGCGTTGCTGCGGGCGACCCTGCTGTGCAGCACGTCGCCGACGATGGCGACGCGGCGGCCCTCGAGCCCGCCCGGCTTCGACTCGCCGAGGTGCCTCCACAGGGTGAACGCGTCGAGCAGCGCCTGGGTGGGGTGCTCGTGGGTGCCGTCGCCGGCGTTGACCACGCTGGAGCGGACCCAACCGGAGTTGGCCAGCCGGTGCGGCGCGCCGCTGGCACTGTGCCGGACGACCACCGCGTCGGCGCCCATCGCCTCGAGGGTGAGCGCGGTGTCCTTGAGGCTCTCGCCCTTGGAGACGCTCGAGCCCTTGGCGGCGAAGTTGATGACGTCGGCCGAGAGCCGCTTGGCGGCCGCCTCGAACGAGATCCGGGTGCGGGTGGAGTCCTCGAAGAAGAGGTTGACCACGGTGCGGCCGCGGAGTGCGGGCAGCTTCTTGATCGGCCGGTCGGCAAGGGACCGGAGCTCGGCTGCGGTGCTCAGCACCAGCTCGGCGTCGTCGCGGGTCAGGTCGGCCGCGCTCAGCAGGTGGCGCTTCATGCGGTCACCTCCGCATCGGTCGCCCGGATCGCCACGGCGTCGTCCTGGTCGTCGGACTCGGCGAGCCGCACGCTGACCCGCTCACTCAGCGAGGTCGGGAGGTTCTTGCCGACGAAGTCGGCGCGGATCGGCAGCTCCCGGTGGCCGCGGTCCACCAGGACCGCGAGCTGCACCGCGCGGGGGCGGCCGACGTCGCCGAGGGCGTCGAGCGCGGCGCGGATGGTGCGGCCGGAGAACAGCACGTCGTCGACCAGCACCACGACCTTGCCGTCCACGCCACCGGGCGGGATGTCGGTGTGCATCAGCGTCCGGGCCGGCTTCATGCGCAGGTCGTCGCGGTACATCGTGATGTCGAGGGCACCGACGGGGACCTCGTGGGTCTCCACGGCGGCGATCCGCTCCGCGATCCGGTGCGCGAGAGGTACGCCGCGGCGGGGGATGCCGAGCAGGACCAGCTCGGCCGGCCCCTTGTTGCGTTCGAGGATCTCGTGCGAGATCCGGGTCAGCGCCCGGGCGATCTCACGGGCGTCGAGGACGGTGCGGCCCTCGGGCGGGGTGGTCGGACTGGTGGCAGGCATCAGCGCGACGGACCTCCTTCTCCGCCTCACGGGACGGCTCGTTAAAGGATGTCGAACGACCCTCACCCTAGCGGGCCGGGGGTCCGGGCGACCAACCGGCGGACACCCCACGAGGGGCCCGGCGTCGGCCGGGCCCCTCGTACGGCGTGCTGGACGGTCAGCGGCGGAAGGCGTCCTTCACCTTCTCGCCGGCCTGCTTGAGGCTGGCCTTGGTCTGGTCGGCCTTGCCCTCGTTCTCGAGGCTCTCGTCGTCCTTGGCCTTCCCGATCGCTTCCTTGGCCTGGCCGAGGTGCTCGTCGGCCATGTTCTCGAGCTTGTCCTTCTCACCCATGACGGGCTCCTCTCGTTCGCAGCATCCGGACGATCCGTGCGGTACCCGCTCTTGCGCCGGTGATCCGGGGCGGGTCGGTGATCCGGGGCGGGTCGCGGCGACCCACCGGGGCAGGAGCGAACGGACGTCCCTCGCCCGGATCGCGCCCCACCAGACCCCGGCACCGTAGGCCAGGTCGTCGAGTCGGCGTGCGGCGGCGTACCGCACGGGGTCGAGGTCGGGTCGGCGCCGACGGTGGTCGACGACCGCGTCGACCACGGCCGCGGCGAGGAGGGCGCGGCGCGCGCGGCGCGAGACGCAGGCGGCGGCGACCGCGAGGGGCCAGTGGTGCCGGGTGAGGCAGGCCGCGGTCTGCTCGAGCGAGGCCGAGGTGCCCCCGGCCACCAGGACCGTCGCCGTCAGCAGCGGGTGCCGGGCGACGCCGAGCCGCGGGGCGAGGCCCGCCGCTGCGGCGGCTACAGCCGCGCCGGCGACCGGGAGCGACCACGGCCGCTGGGCGAGCAGGGAGGCCGTCACCACGAGCGACCAGGGCGCCACGACGGCCGGCGCGACCGCCGTACCGTGCCGGTCGGCGAGGAGCGCCGCGCCGGTGCCGTAGAACGCCTTGCGGCGCAGCCACGGCCCGAGCCGGGTGCGATGACGGTGGCGTACGACGGCTGCGGGCTCGTAGCGGACCCGCCACCCCTCCGCGACGAGCCTCCAGACCAGGTCGACGTCCTCGGCCACCCGCATCGACTCGTCGAACCCGCCCACGAGCGCCTCCGTACGCGCGACCAGGAAGGCGCTGGGCAGGTAGGCGACGGCCGAACCGGGCTGCACGAGGGACGGCCGCGGGCCGAGGTCGAGCGAGGAGTGCGCGCGCTCGTACGCCGCCAGCCACCCCTCGCCGGGCCGGGCCGACGTGCCGAGCACCCGCGGCGCCACGAGCCCCACCGCCGGGTCCGCCAGGTGGGCCAGCGCCAGGGCCAGCCACTCCCCCTCCGGACGCACGTCGGCGTCGCACAGCACGACGAACGGAGTCGCGACCCGGGCCAGCCCGGTGTTGCGGGCCGCCGCCGGCCCCCGGTTGCGGCCGTGCCGGACGACCTCGGTGCCGGGCCGCTCCCGGGCGGCGGCCGTGATCGCCGCGGGGTCGGCCGACCCGTCGTCGACGACGACCACGGGGAGGCCGGGCGGCAGCGCGGCCAGCAGGTCGGCCAGGCCGGCGGCGTCGTCCTTCACCGGTACGACGACCGTGACCTGGTCGGGCGTCGGGGCGGCCTCCGGGTCAGTCGCGGGGCGGCCCGCTGCGCGATCCGGCGCCGGGTCGGCGAACCCGCGGTCGAGCAGCTCGCGCGCCAACCGGGCGCCCGTCACGTCGTCCGTGCGGACCCGGCGGTCGCTGCCGACCCGGGCCCGCGCCGCCGCGCTCAGGTGCAGCACACCGCCCAACGCGCCCCCGACCAGCAGCGCGCCGTCGTCGCGCACCCGGGTCCGCGGGGAGAGCAGGACCGGGAACCCGAGGGGCAGCCGGTCGTCGGCCGGACCTGACCTCGGCCCCGACATCGGCCCTGACGCGGGCTCGGTCACCGGCCTGCCCGGGCAGGCGCACGCAGCCGCCCGTCGCCGGCCACGTCGATCTCGGTGAGCTCCGCGGCGAGCCTCCCGACGAGCGTCGCGAACAGCCGCGCACCCTCCTCCGCGGTGGCGCCCGTCGGGTCGCCGAGCACGCCGTTGGGCGAGACCGCCCGCACCCCGCGCGCCAGCATCCGCGGCATGAGCTCGGCGACCGGCTCCGTAGCCCCGACCTCCGCCCGCTCCATCAGCACCGTCCACGGCGCGAGGTGCCGCAGCAGGCAGGTCTCGGTGTGACCGGCGTGGGCGTCGGCTCCGGGGATCGCGCAGGTGGTCCAGGCGACCGGCCGGCCCTCGTAGCGGAGCAGCTCGGTCGCCCGGACGAGGGTCGGCACGTTGCCGCCGTGGCCGTTGACGAACACCAGTCCCTGCGCCCAGCGGCACGCCGAGCGGGCGAGCTCGACGAGGATCAGGTAGAGCGCGTCGTGGCCGATCGAGACGGTGCCGGGGAACTCCTCGTGCTCCCCGCTGGCGCCGTAC
This sequence comes from uncultured Actinomycetota bacterium, assembly GCA_963830735.1. Classification (GTDB taxonomy): domain Bacteria; phylum Actinomycetota; class Actinomycetes; order Propionibacteriales; family Nocardioidaceae; genus Nocardioides. The sequence goes on along the minus strand of CAWHNG010000002.1, from coordinate 1,179,797 downwards.
GCGACCGTCGGCGCGACCGTCACCCGGCGGCCCGCCGCCGCCAGCCGGGCCGCCACGCTGCGCGCCGCCGCGGCGGCGATGATCGCGTCGGTCCCGGTCGGCAGGTGTGGACCGTGCTGCTCGGTCGAGCCGACCGGCACCAGCAGCAGCGTGCCACCGCCGTCGTCCAGCGTGGGCCAGCCCTGCTGACCGAGCAGCCGCTCCGGCGGCGCCGGTGCCCGTCCGTTCATCGCGGGCCGGCGAGCGGGCTCTCGTCGCAGGGGCTGTCCGGGCGACGACGCATCAGGGTCACCGGCACCGGGGCGTTGCGGACGGTGCCGGTGTGCGAGTGGTCCTGCGACGACCCCGGCCGGGCACTCGGGTCGACCGCCGCCAGCGCACCGGCGCCGTGTCCCTTGACGCACTCGGGATCCGGTCCGTCCAGCGGCAGGCCGGTGAAGAACTTCGCCGCCATGCACCCGCCCCGGCACGCGTCGAAGGCACTGCACTGGGTGCACGCGCCGCCGGTCTGCGGCGACCGGAGGTCGGTGAAGAGGTCCGAGCGCTGCCAGATCCCCTGGAACCCCGGGTGCAGCCCGCCCTCGTCGGTCCAGCCCTGCCGGACGTTGCCGGCCCGGAACCGGTCGTGGATCGCGAACGGGCAGGCGTAGACGTCGCCGACCGGGTCGACCAGGCACACGACCCGTCCCGCGCCGCAGAGGTTGAGGCCGGGCAGGGCGTCGCCGTACGCGGCGAGGTGGAAGAAGGAGTCGCCGGTCAGCACCCGGTCGCCGTGGGCGACCAGCCAGTCGTAGAGCTCGCGCTGCTGCTCGGGGAACGGGTGCAGCTCGGGCCACACGTCGGCGCCGCGGCCGGACGGCCGCAGCCGGGTCAGCCTGAGCTGGGCTCCGTAGCGGTCGGCGATCGCCTTGAACTCGTCGAGCTGGCCGATGTTGTGCCGGGTGCACACCACCGACAGCTTGAAGTCCTTCATCCCGGCGGCCTGCAGGTTCGCCATGGCGCGCAGCGCGGCGTCGTACGTCCCCCGGCCGCGGACGGCGTCGTTGACCTCGGCGGTGGCGCCGTCCAGGGAGATCTGGACGTCGACGTAGTCGGTGGCCGCCAGCCGCTGCGCGCGCTCCGGGGTGATCCGGAACCCGTTGGTGGAGAACTTCACGCCGACGTGGTGCTCGACGGCGTAGTCGAGCAGCTCCCAGAAGTCCGGGCGCACGGTCGGCTCGCCGCCGCCGATGTTGACGTAGAAGATCTGCATCCGCTCGAACTCGTCGATGAGCGCCTTGCACTCCTCGGTGGAGAGCTCGTCGGGGTCACGCCGTCCGGACGAGGACAGGCAGTGGACGCACGCCAGGTTGCAGGCGTAGGTCAGCTCCCAGGTCAGGCAGATCGGCGCGTCCAGCCCGTACTCGAACTGGTCGACGAGCCGGCCGGCATCGGGCCGCTGGGAAGGTCGTTCGGGGGCGAGAGTCATGCCACCTGCTCCTCGATGAGTCCGGTTCGCGCCAGCGTCCCCAGCGCGGAGAGGTACGCCGCCCGCTCGCCTGCCTCGACTCCGGCGGCGTCGAGCGCGGACCCGACGGTGCTGTGGTCACCGAGCCCGCGGACCACCGTCACCAGGGTCGGAGTCTTGAGGAAGCTGAGCTGACGGGTGTGGAAGTCGTAGGCGAGGGCGCCGAACGGCTCGGGACGCAACGCGACCGACCCGCTCAGGCGCCACGCCTCACCGGCGTCGACGCGCTGCGTCCCCGCGGCCATCAGTAGACCCCGCACATTCCGTCGATCGATACCTCTTCGACCAGGGCGGAGCCGACCAGCTCGGACCCGCCGGCTTCGGCGTCGGTCGCGGCGTGCTCGGCAGGGTTCTCGACGGCGTCGGTCATCGTGTGCTCCTCCGGGTGGCGGGACCCTTCTGGTCCCGGTTCGCCCACCACGCTAGGAAGCGCGGTCGCCGGCCCGCACCCACCGCCGGGACGGCACCTCCTGCCCGGTCGGACAGGGCGACCCCCCACCGCGCGACCGGTTTCCCGATCCTGGCCTGTCCCGGCGCCGTCGGACGCTCCTAGCGTCGCTGACGAGCATCCACCCCACCGAGGAGGTCACCGCACCATGCAAGTTGACGAGCTGCTCAAGCCGTTCCCCATCAAGGAGTTCCACCCGTTCCCGCGGGCACTGATGGGCCCCGGAGCACACGAGATGATCGGACCCGAGGCGCTCAAGCTCGGGTTCCGCAAGACCCTGGTGATGACCTCGGGCCTCCGCGGCACCGACATCGTGCACAAGATCGTGGAGTCCATGAAGTACCACGGGCTCGAGGTCGTCGTGTACGACAAGGTCGAGTCCAACCCGAAGGACTACAACACGATGGATGCCGTCGCGTTGTACCAGGAGAACGAGTGCGACTCGTTCGTCTCGATCGGCGGCGGCTCCTCCCACGACGCCTGCAAGGGCGCGCGGATCTCGGTGGCGCACGACGGTCGCAACGTCAACGAGTTCGAGGGCTTCAACATGTCCGAGAACCCGAAGAACCCGCCGCACATCGCCGTCTCCACGACCGCCGGCACCGGCTCGGAGACGTCGTGGGCCTACGTCATCACCGACACCACGACCGACCCCGACAACCCGCACAAGTACGTCGCCTTCGACGACGCCTCGGTGGCCACGCTCGCCATCGACGACCCGGTGCTGTACTACGACTGCCCGGTGGACTACACCGCCCAGTGCGGCTTCGACGTGCTCGCGCACGCCTCCGAGCCCTACGTGTCGCGGATCAACTTCGAGCCCTGCCTGGGCAACGCGATCCGGGCGATCAAGCTGACCTCGGAGAACCTGCGCGAAGCGGTCTGGAACGGCCAGGACCTCAAGGGCCGCGAGGGCATGATGTACGCCCAGTACATCGCCGCCCAGGCGTTCAACTCCGGCGGTCTCGGCATCATCCACTCGATCAGCCACGCGGTCTCGGCGTTCTACGACACCCACCACGGCCTCAACAACGCGATCGCGCTGCCGCGGGTGTGGGCGTTCAACATGCCGACCCAGTACAAGCGGTTCGCCGACATCGCCCGGGCGATGGGGGTCGACACGCACGGCATGACGGACGTGCAGGCTGCCGACGCCGCGCTGGCCGCAGCGATCCGGCTGCTGCGCGACGTGGGCATCACCGAGAAGTTCACCGACGTCACCAAGGACACCTACTCCAAGAACCGCCTGGGGCAGGGGCCGACGGCGTACTACGAGAACGCCCCGGTGATCAAGGGAGACCGCGCCGACGTCGACCGGATCACCAACCACGTCCTCGGTGACGCCTGCACGCCGGGCAACGCCAAGGAGTGCACGTTCGAGACGGTGCGACCCGTGGTCGATCACTGCATGAACGGCGACCTCGATGACCTGCTCGGCTGAGCAGAGCACCGGAGCTGCCGTGACCTCGTCGACCGACTTCGCGTCGGTCGACGAGGTGCGGGAGCGCTTCGCCGAGCACGGCTACCTCGCCGACGACCGGCTCGCGACCACCGTCTTCCTGCAGACCCGCCTGGACAAGCCCGTGCTCCTCGAGGGGCCGGCCGGCGTCGGCAAGACCCAGCTCGCGCAGACCCTCGCCGCCGCGACCGGGCGGCGGCTGCTCCGGCTGCAGTGCTACGAGGGACAGGACGAGACCAAGGCCCTCTACGAGTGGGACTACGGCAAGCAGCTGCTCTACACCCAGATCCTGCGGGAGAAGATCGGCCAGATCGTCGCCGACACCGCCGACCTGACCGAGGCGGTCGACCGGATCGCCTCCCACGACAGCATCTTCTTCTCCGAGCGGTTCCTCGCCCCGCGGCCGCTGCTCGAGGCGATCTCCTCCCCCGATCCGGTCGTCCTCCTCATCGACGAGGTCGACCGGGCGGACGAGGCGCTCGAGGCGGTGCTGCTGGAGCTGCTGGCCGAGTACCAGGTCTCGGTGCCGGAGATCGGGACCTTCGTCGCCGAGCACGCGCCGTACGTCGTCCTCACCTCCAACAACACCCGCGACCTCTCCGCCGCCCTCAAGCGGCGCTGCCTGCACCTCTTCCTCGACTACCCCGAGGCCGACCGCGAGCTGGCGATCATCGCGTCCAAGGACACCGGGCTCTCCGAGACGCTGTCCGCCCGCCTGGTCGAGGTCGTCCGGCAGCTGCGGGACCTCGACCTGCGCAAGGCGCCGTCGATCTCGGAGACGATCGACTGGGCCCGGACCCTGGCGGTGCTGGGGGTCGAGGAGCTCTCGGCCGAGGTGCTGTCGAGCACCCTCAACGTCGTCGTGAAGTACGAGCGCGACCTCACCCGCGCGTTGCGGGAGGTGCCCGCCCTGGTCGACCCGAACGCCGTGGTGCCCGACCACCTGCCCGGCCACGGCCATGGTCACGGCCACGGCCATGGGCACGACCACACCCACGACGCCTCGCCGGCCGACGACGCCGAGCCGTCCGGTGCGGAGGTGCGCGCGGCCAAGGACCAGCCCGGCCGGCACGACAAGAACTACTACGGCACCCAGGGCTCGACGGCGTCGGTGAAGGGCCGGTCGGTGTCGACCGGACAGGGCTCGCGGTCGTTCGCGAGCGGGGCCCGCAAGCGGCCGGTCTAGGACGGCCTCGCCATGGAGGGAGGGCTGCACCGCTTCGTGCGGCTGCTGCGCCTGCACGGGGTGCGGGTGAGTACGGCGGAGGCGATCGACGCCATGCACGCGGTCGCCGTACCCGGCGTGCTGGACCAGCGTGAGCTGCTGCGCGCCGCCCTCGCGGTGTGCCTGGTCAAGGACCGGCGCGACCTGGCGACGTACGAGATGGTCTTCGACCGGTTCTTCGGGCTGCGCCCGGTCGTCGAGGACACCGAGGAGGACGCCCACTCCCATGCCCACGACGACCTCTCCGACGAGGGGATGCTCGAGCAGTTCACGTTGTCGGAGGCGCCCGGCGACCTGCCCGAGGAGGGGCACAGCCACGACAAGCCGAAGGACATCAAGGAGTTCTTCAACCCCGAGGACCTGGCCCAGCAGTACAACCTCCACCAGGAGGCCAACAAGATCGACATGGCCTCGATGACCGACGACATCGTGCTCTCCGACGACACCCGCACCAGCCTCGGCGAGGCGGCGCGGGTCCAGATCTCGACCCAGCGGCTGCACAACCCGGGCAACCCGGGCGAGCTCGCCGGCCGTCCCGGCCTCGAGCTCGAGACCGAGCTCACCGTGGCCGAGGAGATGATGCTGCTGTCGTGGCTGGAGGAGTCGGACCCGCCCGACCCCGACGACCCCGAGCACGCCGCGACGCTGGCCGCGCTGCGCGAGGCGCTCGCGCCGTTCCTGGCGGCGCTGCCCGGCAAGCTCAAGGACCACCTCGAGCAGCTGATGGCGATCGACGCGGAGATCGAGACCCGCGAGCTCGCCGCGGCCCGCGCCGAGACGCTCGAGGAGTCCGAGCGGGCGGCTCTCGAGGCGTCCCTGCGCCGGCTGCTGCGCTCCCTCCACGGGGCACCGCGGCCCCGCCGCAAGGCGGCCTCCCGCGGTGTCGTCGACGGCCGGCGCACCATGCGCTCCAACATGAAGTACGACGGCGTGCCGTTCCGCCCCGTGACGGTCAGCAAGGTCGAGGACCGGCCCCGGCTGCTGGTCCTGTGCGACGTCTCGCTGTCGGTCCGGTCCACGGCCCGGTTCATGCTCCACCTGGTGCACGGGCTGCAGTCGCTGGCGGCCTCGATCCGGACCTTCGCCTTCGTCGCCGACCTGGTCGAGACCACCGACCTGTTCGCCCAGCACCGCACCGAGGAGGCCCTCGCGCTGGTGCTCGGCGGGCTGCCCGCGGGCGGCCGCCTCGACGTGGACGCCGACTCCGACTACGGCCAGGTCTTCGAGCAGTTCCTCGAGCAGTACGGCGGCGCGGTGACCCGCCGTACGACCGTCGTCGTCCTCGGCGACGGACGCAGCAACGGGCGGGACCCCGGGCTCGACGCGTTCGAGGAGATCACCCGCCGGGCCCGGTCGACGGTCTGGCTGACCCCCGAGCCGCGCTACTCCTGGGCGCTGGGCCGCTGCGACCTCCCGGCGTACGCCGAGCACTGCGACCGGATCCAGGTGGTCCGCAGCCTGCCCGGTCTGGAGCGGCTCACCGAGAACCTGCCCACCGGAGCCCGCCGATGACCGTCGAGCACTCCCCCCACCCGGTCGACCCGTTCGCGCCGACCGTCGACGGCGTCTACCGCGACGACATGGTGGAGGTGCATCGCGCCGGGCACACCCGCCCGCGGCGTACCCGCGGCACGGTCCGCACGCCGCACTTCGACCTGCTCGCCGGCCCGGAGAGGGTCCGGCTGGTGCACGGGCTCGGCGTCGACGACGTCGACGACGACCTCGCCGGCCTGCTCGCCGAGGAGCTGTTCGGGCCCGGCTGGCTGCGCGGCCCCGAGCTCTTCGAGCGCACCTTCGCCGGCATCGTGCGCACGGTCGCGCCGGAGCCGCTGGACGCGTGGGGGCACTTCTACGGCAACACCCTCGACCGTCTCGCCGAAGGGTCGCGGGTGCCGACCCACGCGCCCGGGGCGCACGGGACGCTGGCCGGCTACGCCCCCGTCTACGCGCACGCGGCGGCGCTCGTCGAGGCCGGCTCCGTGCTCGAGATGGGCTGCTGCTTCGGGTTCTTCTCGCTGCGGCTCGCCGCTGCCGGCCGCAACGTCATCGCCAGCGACGTCTCCCCGGGCACGATGCGGCTGCTGGCCGGCATCGCGCCCCGGCTCGGCGTACGCCTGACCACGATGACCGCCGACGCCGCGCACGTCCCCTGCCCGGACCGGTCGGTGGACACCGTCCTGGCGCTCCACCTGCTCGAGCACCTCGACCCCGAGCACGGGGACCGGGTGGTCGCCGAGGCGCTGCGCCTGGCCGCGCGGCGGGTGATCGTCGCCGTACCCCTCGAGGACGTCCCGGACCACACCTGGGGACACGTGCGGACCGTCGGGCTGGACGACCTCGACCGCTGGGGCGCGGCGACGGGGCTGCGGTACGACGTGCACGAGTTCCACGGCGGCTGGCTCGTCGTCGACGCCTGAGCGCGGGTCCGTCAGAGGACGCCGAGCTTGCTCGCCTCGTAGACAGCCTCCGCCCGCCGGGACACCCCGAGCTTGCGGAGGATGTTGCCGACGTGGAACTTGGCGGTGGTCTCGGAGATGTAGAGCCGCTCGCCGATCGCCCGGTTGGAGTGCCCCCGCGCGAGCAGGGCGAGCACCTCGCGCTCGCGGGCGGTGAGGCCGCGCTCGGGTGCCGGCTCCGGGTCGGGGGCGTTGAGCCCACGGACGATCGCCGCCGCGCTGCGGGCGTCGAACGCGCTCCCGCCCCGGCTGACGTCGCGGATCGCGCGGACCAGGCCCGAGGTGTCGACGTCCTTGACGACGTAGCCGCGGGCCCCGGCCCGCACCGCCTGCAGCACGAGCTGCTCGTCGAGGAAGGTGGTCAGCACCAGGATGCCGGTGCGCGGGTGGTCACGGACCAGCTCGGCGCACAGCTCGAGCCCCTCGGTGTCGGAGGAGGTCGAGAGCTTGAGATCGAGGAGCACGATGTCGGGCTCGACCCGGGTGATCACCGCCTTCGCCTCGTCGCTGCTCGATGCCTCGGCGAGCACCTTGAGATCGCGCTCGCGCTCCAGGATCGAGCGCAGGCCCTGCCGGACGATGGCGTGGTCGTCGACCAGCATGATGCCGATCGATCCCGCCTCGTTCGCCGCTGCCGCGTTCTCGGGAGCCAACGTGCCCATCAGGAACCTCCTCCTGCCACCAGGCCACCGATGACCTGGTGGCGTTGACGAACGGGGAGCGGCACCCGCATCTCCACGCGTACGCCGCCGATCCGGGCGCGCCGGAACGCGACGGTGCCGCCGAGCTCGGCCACCCGGCTGTCGATGTTGGCCAGGCCGCGGTGCCGGCCGTCGACCATCATCCGGCGCTCGAGCCGCATGATCCGGCTGAGCTCCGCAGGGTCGCCGCAGCCGTCGTCGGCGACCGAGAGGAACAGGTCCGACGCGCCGCAGCGGACCCGCACCACCGCGCGGCTCGCCCGGGCGTGGTTGGCGACGTTGAAGAGCGCCTCCCCGACGGCGCGGGCCAGCTCGTGGGTGGCGTCGGGGCCGACCCGGTCGTGCCAGTCGGCGCGGCCCTCGACCCGCACCGTCACCGAGAGCTGGGGCCGGTGGTGCGACGCGACCTGGTGGAGGAGGTCGGGCAGGGTCGCGACCTCGTCGCTCTGCGGCTGGTGCAGGGCGTAGATCGCCCGGCGCAGCTGGTCGACGGCCTCGCCGGTGAGGTTCTTGGCGGTCTCGAGCTGACCGAGGACGTCCGCGGCACCCAGCTGCTCGGCCTCGCCGCGGGCGATCTCCACCGCCATCCCCGCCGAGAGGACGAACTGGGTGACCGAGTCGTGCAGCTCCCGGGCGATCCGGTGGCGCTCGGTGTCGACGAGCTCGCGCTGGTGGGCCAGCAGCAGCCGGGTCTCCGCCTGGCGCAGCTCGGCGGTGCGGGCCGCCAGGTCACGGGCCTGGCTCTGCGCCTCGTCGTACAGCCGCTGCGCGCGGCGGTGCAGGGCGAGGCCGGCGTGGTACTGCTCGGAGGTGTGCAGCGAGACGGCCGCCTGGTTGGCCAGGATCCGCAGCACCGACAGGTCCCCCGGCTCGGGCTCGAACGGCAGGCCGTGCCGGCCGACGAGGCTGCCGACCCGTTGCCCCTCGAGCCACATCGGGACGCGCACCCACCGGACGTCGTCGGCGGTGCGCCGGGCGTGCCCGGCGCGGATGGCGCCGAGCTCGCGCCGTACGAAGGGCGGCAGCGCGTCGTCCTCGTCGACCGGTGTGCCGTCCGCGCCGAGGGCGAGGAACCGCGGTCGCGCGCCGGGGACCTGCCCGTCCGAGAGCGCCAGCACGGTCCAGTCGGCGTCGAGGTGGGCAGCGGCGGCGCGGACCACCTCCTCCAGCAGCCCCCGCGGACCTTCGACGGTGCGGACCAGGGCGCGCGAGATCGAGTCCATCGCGCGTACGGCGCGCTGCGTCCGCTCGTCGGACCGGACGTAGGCCCGGTAGTAGGAGCCCTTGCCGGACCGGACGCCGGTGAGCACGGCGAGGTCGGGTGCCGTCGCCGTCGGGGCCGGCGCACCGGCCGGGTTGGTCATCTACATCGCCCCGAGGAACAGCTCCACGACGTCGCTCTCCGACGCCGGGCGCGGGTTCGTGGTGAGGCAGGCGTCGTCCAGCGTCGTGTGCGCCAGTCGGGCGATGTCCGGCTCGCCCACCCCGAGGTCGCGGAGACCGCGCGGCACCCCGACGTCGTCGGCGAGCCGGCGCACGTGGTCGGCGAGCAGGTCGGCCGCCCGCTCGCCGGGCACCCGGTCGACGTCCAGGCCGGCCGCGGCGGCGAGCGCGACGAAGCGCTCCGGCGTCGCGCGGGCGTTGTAGCGGATGACGTGCGGCAGCAGCACGCCGTTGACGACCCCGTGCGGGGCGTCGAGCAGGCCGCCCACCTGGTGGCTCATCGCGTGCGTGGCGCCGAGGATCGCGTTGGTGAACGCCAGCCCCGCCTCGAGGCTGGCCTGGGCCATCTTGGCGCGCGGCTCGTGGTCGCGCGGGTGGTCCATGGTCTCCCGCAGGTGCCGGCAGACCAGCCCTACGGCGTTGAGCGCGTGCGTGTCGGCCAGCGGGTTGTGCGCGAGCGAGACGTAGGCCTCGATGCCGTGGGTGAGCGCGTCGAGGCCCGTGGCGGCGTTGAGGTCCTCCGGCATCGTCGACGAGCAGCCGCGGGTCGGTGACCGAGAGGTCCGGCACCAGGGCACGGCCCATGATGGTCACCTTCACCGAGCGCTCGGTGTCGGTGACGATGCAGAACTGCGAGACGTCCGCGCCGGTGCCCGACGTGCTCGGGATCATCAGCAGCGGCGGGATCGGGTTCTCGACCCGGTCCACGCCGGCGAAGTCGAGGATGTCGCCGGCGTTGCCGGCCATGATCGCGACGCCCTTGGCCGCGTCCATCACCGAGCCGCCGCCGATCGCGACGAGGACGTCGGCATCCTCGGCCACGTAGGCGTCGTACGCCGCCCGCACCTCGTGGTCCTTCGGGTTCGGTGTGACGTCGGTCCACACGACGGGGTGCAACCGGGCGTCGAGCAGGTGCCGGACGAGCTCGTCGACCCAGCCCGCCTCGACGAGCCCGGGATCGGTGACGACGAACGGGCGGCGGGCGCCCAGGCGCGCGGCCGCGAAGCCGGCCTCGCCGAGCGATCCGATCCCGAGGACGACCTCCGGCGCGTGGAACTTCACCAGCGGCGGTGTCACCGCGGGGGCTGTGGCCGCCACGTTCGAGCGATCGTCGACCAGCACGGTCATGTGATCAGTTCCTGCCCTCTCTGCCCCGGTGGTCCTGATGGTCCTGATGGTCCCCTCGCCACGGTGTGACGACCGTCACCCGGGCTCCCCGGCTCCTACTCTGGTCGGCCAAGGTTGCGATCAGGTTGGCCTGCCGGGTTCCTCACCCGAATCCGCCGTCCGCGCACACCAGGGACCCGTTGAGGACCCGTCCGTCGCGGGAGCAGCAGAACCGCACCGCCGCGGCGACCTCCGCCGGGTCGAGGGGCTCCCGCAGCAGCTGGTGCGCGGCCAGGTCGGCCTCCGGGACGCCGTACAGCTCGGCGGTGGCGGCCAGCATCGGCGTGCGGGTGGCACCGGGTGCGACGGCGACCGCGGTCACCCCGGTGCCGACGAGGTCGGCGGCCAGCCCGCGGACCAGACCCACGACCGCGTGCTTGACCGTCGAGTAGGCGCTCAGCGCGAACAGCCCCTTGTGTCCCGCCGCGGACGCGACGGCCACGAACCGGCAGCCCGACGGGTCGGGCCCCTCGAGCATCACCGGCACCGCGGCGGCCGCGGCGTGCCACACCCCGAGCACGTCGACCTCCCACTGGCTGCGCAGCTCGTCGAGCGGGGTCGCCCACAGGGGTCCGCCACCGGCGATGACGGCCGCCGCCGCGACGACCACGTCGAGGCGTCCCCACCGCGCCCGGCAGTCCTCGACGGCCGAGGCGAGCACGTCGGGGTCGCGTACGTCGCCGCACACCGTGAGCACGCGGTCGCCGTACCTCTCGCCGAGCGCCGCCAGCCGTTCCGGTGCGGACAGCGGGTGCCTGACCCCCGGGATCGGGTGCTCCGCCCCCACCGCGAGGTCGACCGCCAGGACGTGGCAGCCGTCGTCGACGAGCGCGGCGACCGTGGCGGCGCCGATGCCGCCGGCAGCGCCGGTCACCAGCGCCACCCGGGCGACGTCCATGCTCAGCTGCGGATCAGGTGCGGGCGGGGTCGCCCAGGCGGCGCAGGAAGCCGTCCGGGACGAGCACGTCGTCCGGGGTCAGCTCGTGGATCGACCCGTGGCCGAGACCGAGCAGGGCGGAGTCGATGCCGCCGGCCAGGATGTCGAGCACGTTCTCGACCCCCGCCTGACCGTTGGCCGCCAGGCCCCACAGGTAGGCACGTCCGATCATCACCGCGCGGGCACCGAGGGCGAGCGCCTTCACGACGTCGCTGCCGCGGCGGATGCCGCTGTCGAGCACCACCTCGACGTCCTCACCGACCGCCGCGACGATCCCGGGCAGCATCCGGATCGGTGCGGGCGTGCCGTCGAGGTTGTTTCCGCCGTGGTTGGAGACCGAGATCGCCGTCACGCCGGCGTCGCGCGCGGCGAGCGCGTCGTCGATCCGGCTGATCCCCTTCAGCAGGAACGGGCCGCCCCACTCCTGGACGAGCCAGGCGATGTCGTCCCAGCTCGGCGGCGGGGTGGTCATCCACTCGCCGTACGCCCCGAAGAACGTCGGCGGCGGCGCGTCGACACCGGGGTCGGTCATGTTGGGGGTGGTCAGGTCCGGGATCGCCCCGGAACGTGCGAACTGGGCCAGCCACCGCGGCCGGCGCAGCACCTCGGGCGCGAACCTCGCCATCGCCTTGAGGTCCAGCTTCTCCGGGACCGCCGGGCTCCCCCAGTCCCGGCCGTGGGAGAACGACCAGTCGAGGGTGACGATCAGCGCGGGGACCCCGGCTGCTCGCGCCCGCTCCATCCGGCGCCCCATCGTCTCCCGCGAGCCCGACCAGTAGAGCTGGAAGAACGTCAGCGGGTTGGCCGCGACCACCTCCTCGACCGACCGGGAGGCGAACGAGCTCAGCCCGATCGCGGTGCCCCGGGCCGCCGCGGCGCGCGCCACCGCCACCTCGCCGTCGGGGTGGACGGCCTGCACGCCGGTCGGCGACATGATCACCGGGAGGGCGATGTCCTGCCCCAGCAGCCGGGTCCCGGTCTCCCGCTTGGGGGCGAGGCCGGCGACGTGCGGCGCGAAGCCGAGCTCGGCGAAGGCGGCGAGGTTGTCGGCGTACGACGTGCCGCGCTCGGATCCCGCCAGCAGGGCGCTGTAGACCGACCGTGGGAGTCGCCGCTCGGCGCGGCGCTGCGCCTCCGCCACCGTCTCGAACCAGCCACTGTTGCCCATCGTCCGCGCCTCCACCCGCTCGTCTGCTCCGGTCGTCTTCGACGGTAGGAGCGGCGGCGCGCGACCTGAACTACCTGACCGGACAGGTGGGACTGGCGGGCAGGCGGGGGCGAGGTCGGGTCAGAGCGCCTGGGCCATGGCCGCGCAGGCCCGCAGCCACGAGTGCCTCGTCTGCTCGGAGAGCTGGTGGTAGGGCACCACCGATCCCGAGACGAGGGCCGGGTCGTAGGGCACCCGGTAGACGCCGCGGGTGCGCTGCTCGTAGACCTGCTCCAGGTCGGCGGCCAGCCTGCTGTCCACCTTGGGGCTGGGGTCGGACAGCACCGTGATCGTCTTGTGCTTGAGGTCGGCGTACCCGGCGTCCTGCAGCGCGTCGAGCATCCACAGGCCGCTGTAGCCGGTGTCCTCGCGGACGGTGCTGGTGACCACGAGCAGGTCGGCGGCGTCGGCGGCCGCCAGCCAGTTCTCGGCGCGCATGTTGTTGCCGGTGTCGACGATGATCACGCGGTAGAACCGCTCGAGCAGCGCATGGACCTCGACGAAGTCCTTGGCGTGGATGATGCCCGTGACGTCGGGGCGCTCGTCGGAGGCGAGGACGTCGAAGTGCGCGTCACCCTGGGTGCGTACGAACGCGCCGAGGTCGCCGATCCGGGACTGGTAGACGTCCTTGAACCTGCCGAGGTCCTCCAGCAGCTCCCGGGTGGTGTTGCGGTGGCTGCTCCGGATGCCGCGGATCCCGAGGGTGCCCCGGGTCTCGTTGTTGTCCCACGCCACGACCCCGCCGCCGCGCACGGTGCCGAACGTGAACCCGGCGGCCAGGACGCCGGTCGTCTTCGCGGCACCGCCCTTGGGGTTGATGAAGGCGATCGTGCGCGGGCCGTCGAAGTCGCGCTGGATGGCGGCGCGGTCCTCCTGGTAGCGCCGCTCCTTCGGGCCCATCTTCGGCCGGACCAGCCCGCCGGACCAGCGACCGACCCTGCCCCGCCAGCCCCACGTCGCCGGCCCGAGCTCCTGGTCGTTGACGCGGCGGTCGAGGAAGTCGGTCGCGGTCATGAAACGGCGGGGCTCGACCTGGCCGGCCGCAGGCTCCGGGGCAGGCGGTGCGACGGGCGCGGCCGGGGCGGGCGGGCCGGCGGGTGACGGCGGAGCGGCCGGTGACGGCGGAGCCGCGACGTACGCCGGCGGCGGGCTCGCCGGCGGCGCGACGGACGGCGGGCGCCCCGGCGGCGGGCCGCTGGGAGGAGCGCCGTCGAGGGGCGGAGCGCTCAGCGGTGGCGAGCTCGGCGGCGGACCGAACGGCGCCTGTGACGCCCAGTCGCCGGCCGGTCCGTTGCCGGCCGGCCGGTCGCCTGGCGGGCGGATCGCGGTGTGGAGGTGCTCCTCGTCGAGCGGGGCCGCGTGGCGCGGCGCACCGTTCGTCGACGGGTCGGGAGAGGGCTGACTCACGTGTACCTCCGAGAACGGCAGACGGGGAGTCCGGGGACGACCCGAGCGAGGATGCTGTCCCGACCCTAACTTTCAGAGGTCGAGTCCGGCCAGCGCGGTCTCGATGGCCCTGTGGAACGTGGGGTAGGCGAAGTGCTGGGTGCGCAGCGTGGTGACCGGCACCTCGGCGTGCACGGCGGTGACGATCATGCCGAGCACCTCGCCGCCTGAGGGGCCGACCGCGGTGCCGCCGACCAGCACCCCGCGGTCCGCGTCCGCGACGAGCTTGATCAGCCCGTCGTTGCCGACCTTGTGGATCCAGCCGCGGGCGGACTCGGGCAGCGGGGCGACCGCCGTCGCGACGTTGATGCCGGCGTCGCGCGCCTGGGCCTCGGTGAGGCCGACCGACCCGACCTCCGGGTCGGTGAAGGTCACCCGGCTGACGGCGCGGTAGTCGGCCCACGGGCCGTCCTTGTCGAGCAGGTCGCGGAGCGCCACCTCGGCCTGGTACATCGACATGTGGGTGAAGGCGCCCTTGCCGGTGATGTCGCCGACGCCCCAGATGCCGTCCGCGGCACGCATCCGCTCGTCGACCTCGAGCACCTTCGCCGCGGGGTCGAGCCCGACGGTCTCCAGGCCGATGTCGCCGAGGTTGTTGCGGCGCCCGGCGGCGACCAGCAGGGCGTCGGCGGAGATGTCGGCACCGTCGGACATCGACAGCGTGAACGCCGCACCGTCGTGCGTGACCCGGTCGATCTGTGCACCTGCCCGGACGGTGAGGCCGTCGGCCTCCAGCGCCCCTGCCACTGCCTCGCTGGCCTCGGGCTCCTCGGGGGCGAGGATCCGGTCGGCCACCTCGACCAGGGTCACCGCGACGCCGAACCGCGCGAACGCCTGCGCGAGCTCGCAGCCGATCGCGCCACCGCCGACCACGGTCATGCTCAGCGGCAGGTCGGTGACCCGGACCGCGTCGCGGTTGGTCCAGTACGGCGTGTCCGCGAGCCCCTCGATCGGCGGCACCCCGGGCTCGGTGCCCGTGTTGAGTACGACGCCGCGGCGTACCGTGATCTCCTGCTGACCGTCGGCGGTGTCGACCACGACCCGCCCGGGACCGGCCAGCCGGCCGGTGCCGCGGACGAACCGGGCACCGGCCTTCTCCAGCCGCTCGACGGCGACCGTGTCGTCCCAGTCGTCGGTGGCCTCGTCGCGGATCCGGTCCGCGACCGGACCCCAGTCAGGGTCGACCGTCGTCGCGCCGCCCAGCTCCGGCACGCGTCGGGCCTCGCCCAGCGCGTCCGCCGCGCGGATCATCATCTTCGACGGCACGCAGCCGAAGTAGGGGCACTCCCCGCCGACCAGGCGGTGGTCGACCCCGACCACGGACAGCCCGGCCCGCGCGAGGGAGGCGGCGACGTGCTCACCTCCCGGGCCCAGCCCGATCACGACGACGTCGGCCTCGGTGGCAGTCATGCGGTCCACCTTCGCACGACTGCGTGGGCCAGACCAGACTGCTCAGACCAGCGTGGCCTTGTTGCGCTGCACCGCGCCGAGGACGCCGTTGACGAAGGCGGGCGACTCGTCGGTCGACAGATCGGCGACCAGCGCCATCGCCTCGCTGACCGCGACCGGGTCGGGCACGTCGTCGGCGTACAACAGCTCGTAGACGCCGATCCGCAGCACGTTGCGGTCGACGGCGGGCATCCGGTCGAGGGTCCAGCCCTGGGAGAAGTCCCGGAGCACCTCGTCGATCCGCTCCTGGTGCTGCACCACGCCGCGGATCAGCACCTCGGTGTAGGCGTTGGTGGGCGGCGCGCCCTCGGCGATGGACCGGTCGAGCGCGTCGGTGCCGGACTCGCGGCGCAGGTCGGCGGCGAAGAGGAGGTCCAGGGCCCGCTTGCGGGCCTTGGAACGGGCTCCTCCGGCCATCAGGACTTCACGCGGCCGAGGTAGGAGCTGTCGCGGGTGTCGACCTTGATCTTCTCGCCCTGCTCGACGAAGAGCGGGACCTGGATCTCGTGGTCGGTCTCGAGGGTGGCCGGCTTGGTGCGGCCGGTCGCGCTGTCCCCGACGACGCCGGGCTCGGTGTAGGTGACCACGAGCTCGACCGACGCGGGGAGCTCGATGAAGAGCACGCGGCCCTCGTTGGTGGCGACGATCGCCTCGGTGTTCTCGAGCATGAAGTTCTTGGCGTCACCGACGATCGCGGGGTCGACCTCGATCTGGTCGTAGGTGCTGGTGTCCATGAACACGTAGCTGACGCCGTCGTTGTAGAGGTACTGCATCGTCCGCTTGTCGACGGTGGCGGTCTCGACCTTGGTGCCGGCGTTGAAGGTCTTGTCGACGTTCTTGCCGGACTCGACGTGCTTGAGCTTGGTCCGGACGAACGCCGGGCCCTTGCCGGGCTTCACGTGCTGGAACTCGACCACCTGCCAGAGCTGACCGTCCAGGTTCAGCACCATGCCGTTCTTCAGGTCGTTCGTCGTTGCCATGAGCGTGCGTAGCCCCTCTGCGGTGGAGATCGAGTTCAGATGTCAATGAGACGTACGGCGCCCCAGCGGCGCCAGCGAGCAATGTTATCCGGGCAGGCCGCGCGCGATGAATTCCAGCGCCTGCCGGTAGCCGTCGATCCCCTGCCCGCTCACGGTGGCGACCGCGTGCGGTTCGACGTACGACGTGTGCCGGAACACCTCCGGGCGCTGCTTCGGCTCGGAGATGTGCACCTCGACCAGCGGGGCGGTCAGCTGTGCGCAGGCGTCGTAGAGCGCCAGGGAGTAGTGCGTCCACGCCGCCGCGTTGAGCACGACGGGGAGCTCCTCGTCGGCCGCCTCGTTGAGCCAGTCGAGCAGCTCGCCCTCGTGGTTGGTCTGCCGGACCTCGACGTGGAGCCCGAGCGTCTCCCCCCATCCGGCGCAGAGGTCGGCGAGCTCGCGGTGCGTGGTGTGGCCGTAGATCTCGGGCTGGCGGCGGCCGAGCCGGCCGAGGTTCGGCCCGTTGAGGACCAGGACCTTCGGAGCGGTCACCTCGTGCCCCCCGCCATCACGTCGTACGCCGCGCGCAGGTCCTCCTCGGAGGGCCCGGCCAGCACGACGGGCCGGCCCACGTCGTCGAGCACGACGAACCGCAGCGTGTTGCCGCGCGACTTCTTGTCCACCCGCATCGCGGCGAGCAGCTCCTCGAAGCCGGTGCCGGCGTAGGTCGTCGGGAGCCCGACCGCGCCGAACGCCGTCGCGTGCCGCGCGGCCGTGGCGTCGTCGAGGTGGCCGGTGAGCCGGGCGAGCTCGGCGACGTAGCAGCAGCCGATGGCGACCGCCTCGCCGTGCCGCATCGTGTAGCTCTCCGCGCGCTCGATCGCGTGCGCCATGGTGTGCCCGTAGTTGAGGGCCTCGCGGCCGGGGTGCCCATCGCTGCCGCCGGTCTCCTTGAGATCGGCCACGACCACGTCGATCTTCACCTGGATCGCGCGCTCGACCAGCTCGGGCAGCACGCTGCCGGCGGGGTCGGTCGCCGCGGCGGGGTCGGTCTCGACCAGCCGCAGGATCTCGGGGTCGGCGATGAAGCCGCACTTGACGACCTCACCCATCCCGGCCACCAGCTCCTCGCGGGGCAGGGTCAGCAGGGTGTCGAGGTCGACCAGAACGCCGGCCGGCTCGTGGAAGGACCCGACCAGGTTCTTCCCGGCGGCGGTGTTGATGCCGGTCTTGCCGCCGACGGCGGCGTCGACCATGCCGAGCAGGGTCGTGGGCACGTGGACCACGGGTACGCCGCGGAGCCAGGTCGCGGCGACGAACCCACCGACGTCGGTGGTCGCGCCGCCGCCGAAGGTGACCACGGCGTCGGACCGGGTGAAGCCCGCCTCACCGAGCGCCTCCCAGCACTGGATCGCCACGTCGGCCGACTTGGCCTGCTCGCCGCTCGGGATGCCGAGGGCGAGGACGTCGTACTTCTTGCGCAGCACCGCGAGCACCGGCTCCGCCAGCTGCTCGAGCTCGGCTGCGTGGAGGAGGGCGACCCGCTGGACGCCCGCGCCGAGGACGGCCGGCAGCCGGTCGGCGAGGCCACGCCCGATCACGACGTCGTACGGCGCCGCACCCCCCACGGGGAGGACGATGTCGGCGGCGGAAGCACTGGTCGGGTCGGTCACTGGTCCTCCTCGTTGGGCGGGTCGACGAGCCGGTCGATGTCGTCGGCGACCTCCTCGGGGCGCCGCCCGTCGGTGTCGACGACCACGGTCGCGACCTGCTCGTAGAGGGGTGCTCGCTCGTCGAGGAGCTGCTTGACGCGCGCGCGGACGTTGCCCAGGAGCAGCGGGCGCGACGTACCGAGCCCGACGCGCTTGACAGCGTCGGCGAGGCCCACCCGGAGGAAGACCACCCGGTGGCCGGCCAGCAGGGCCCGCGTGTCCGGGTCGAGCACCGCTCCCCCGCCCAGCGACAGCACGCCGTCGTGCTCGTCGAGCGCGGCCGCGACCGCGGCCTTCTCCAGCGCCCGGAAGTGGGGCTCGCCGTCGTCGACGAAGATCTCGGAGACAGGCTTGCCGGCGGCTGCCTCCACGTCGGCGTCGGTGTCGCGCACCGTGAGCCCCCAGCGCGCCGCCAGCGCCCGGCCGACCGTCGTCTTGCCGGCGCCCATCGGCCCGACCAGGACGACGCGGGGACCGCTCACCGGTAGCGCAGCGTGTCGAGGTAGGACTCGGCGTTGCGCCGGGTCTCCTGGACCGAGTCGCCGCCGAACTTCTCCACGACCGCCTCGGCCAGGACCAGGGCGACCATCGCCTCGGCGACGATGCCGGCCGCGGGGACGGCGCAGACGTCCGAGCGCTGGTGGTGCGCGACGGTCTCCTCGCCGGTCGCGACGTCGACCGTGCGCAGGGCACGCGGCACCGTCGCGATCGGCTTCATCGCGGCGCGCACCCGCAGGATCTCGCCCGTGGTCATGCCGCCCTCGGTGCCACCGGCGCGTCCGGAGACGCGACGCAGGCCGTCCTCGGTGGGAACGATCTCGTCGTGCGCGAGCGAGCCGGGCGTCGCCGCCAACGCGAACCCGTCACCCACCTCGACACCCTTGATCGCCTGGATGCCCATCAGCGCACCGGCGAGCCGGGAGTCGAGCCGGCGGTCCCAGTGCACGTGCGAGCCGAGGCCCGGCGGCAGGCCGTGGACGACCACCTCGACGACGCCACCGAGGGTGTCGCCGTCCTTGTGGGCCTGGTCGATCCGCTCGACCATGAGCTTGGAGGTGTCGGCGTCGAGGCAGCGCACGGGGTCCTCGTCGAGCCGGGCGACGTCGTCGGGCTCGGGCCACAGCCCGTCGGGCCCGCGGACTCCACCGAGCTCGATCACGTGGGACACGATCCGCGCACCGACGCTCTGCTCGACGAAGTTGCTCGCCACCCGGCCGAGGGCGACCCTGGCCGCGGTCTCCCGCGCCGAGGCCCGCTCGAGGATCGGGCGGGCGTCGGGGAAGTCGTACTTCTGCATGCCGGCGAGGTCGGCGTGCCCCGGGCGCGGGCGGGTCAGCGGCGCGTTGCGCGCCAGGCCGTCGAGGATCTCGGGGTCGACCGGGTCGGCCGCCATCACCTGCTCCCACTTGGGCCACTCGGTGTTGCCGACCTCGATCGCCACCGGCCCGCCCTGGGTCTCACCGTGCCGGACGCCGCCGATGATCCGCACCGCGTCGGCCTCGAACTTCATCCGGGCACCCCGGCCGTAGCCGAGGCGTCGACGGGCGAGCGAGTCGGAGATGTCCTCGGTCGTCACCTCGACGTGGGCGGGCAGCCCCTCGAGGATCGCGACGAGGGAGGGTCCGTGCGACTCTCCCGCAGTCAGCCAGCGCAACATGGGAGAAGTCTCCCATCCGCCGTCTGCGGGTCGCTCGCGCGGTGGCGGGACGAGACTGGTGCTCGGCAGGGGGACAACCGCCCGGCCGCAACCACGCACCGTCCGCCAGCCGGCCGCGGCGCAGGTTGTTCGCGCGCACCGCCCGCCGCCGTACCCCGGTCCCGGCGGGCGTCAGCCGTAGATCGCCCCGACGACCGGCCCACCCACGACCAGCCCGACCCACGCCCCCACGAGCAGGAACGGCCCGAACGGGAAGGCCCGCTTCAGCAGCTTCCGGTCCCTCCGGACGATCGCCAGCAGCACACCGGGCACCGCGAAGAGCAGGAACGCGGCGTAGAGGCCGACGACGACCTCGCCCCACCCGGCGTAGCCGAGCACGCAGCCGAGCAGCGCGGAGAGGCGGACGTCCCCGAACCCCATCCCGGCCTGGCGGATGAACCACAGCAGCCAGAACACGGTGCGTACGACGAGCAGCGCGACCAGGCCCCGCACCACCTCGGCGGAATCGCCGGTCGCGAGCCAGCGTGCGGCGCCGTACGCGAGGGCGACGGCGGTGGCAGGCAGCACGACGACCGACGGCAGCAGCCGGGTGCGCGCATCGATGATGCCGAGCGCCACCCCCACCGGGACGAGCGGCCACACCAGGCACAGCAGCCAGTCCCACCCGAGCACCAGCCCGAGCCCGCCACCAGCGATCCCGGAGACCGCCGCCGCGAGCGGCGCGACCCACGGCAGCCGGCCGAGGTCGGCGTAGAGCTCCTTCGGTGGCTCCTCGGCCCGCGCCCGCTGGGCGGCCGTGAGCTCGACGCCCTCCTCGGGCGCCGGGTCGGGCGGGGGCTCCGGCAGCCGCCGGATGAGGTACGGCGCCAGCGCGCCCCCCGCGGCGCAGGCCACCAACCCGGCGAGCGCCGGTGCGACGCCTGCCGACAGCACGCTCACCCCTGGTCCCGGGCCGCGAGCGCCGCCTCCCCGGCCGCCCGCATCTCCGCGAGCGGCGCGGGCAACCCGGTGAACGCGGTGAACTGGAGTGCGGCCTGGTGGACGAGCAGGTCGAGACCCCCGACGAGCACCTGCCCGCGGGCCGGCGCGGCGGCGGCGAGCGGCGTCGGCCAGGGGTGGTAGATCACGTCGAAGACCACCGCCGCCTCCGCACAGCCGGCGACGAGCGCGTCGGTCTGGGCCCCGGCGGGCACCGTCGACACCACGACCTCGCCGCCGACGGGCGCGTCGAGCCCGACGACGTCGACCTCGGGAGCGGACGGGTGCCGGCGGATCGCGGCGACCGTGTCCGCAGCCCGCGAGGCGCTGCGCGCGTGGAGCACGATCCGCCGTGCGCCGAGGTCGCACAACGCGAGCCCGGTCGAGGCCGCGGTCGCACCGGCGCCGAGCACGGAGCCGGTGGTCACCGGGCCGTCCCAGCGTTCGCGCACGGCCGCGACGGCGCCCGGGAGGTCGGTGTTGTCGGCGGCGATCCACAGACCGTCGTCGGTGCGGTCGAGCAGCAGCGTGTTGGCGGCGCCGACCAGCCGCGCCCGGTCGCTGACCCGGTCGGCGATGTCGAGCGCCTCGCGCTTGAGCGGCATGGTGAGCGACAGCCCGCGCCAGTCGGCGCCGAGCGCGGCCACGAAGGTCGCCAGGCCCCCGGCGGGCATCCGCACCGCGCCGTACGACCACGGGAGGCCCGCGGCGTCGTACCCGGCCTGGTGGAGGACGGGCGACAGCGAGTGCGCGACCGGGTCGCCCAGCACGGCGCAGCGCCGGGTCGCCGTCACGTCAGCACTCGTCATTGGCGCGGCAGTACTCCCTGGCCTTCTCGACGTTGCGCAGGTGCTCCTGGTAGTCGTCGGTGAAGAGCGTCGTCGCGTTCTCGAAGTCCGGCACGAAGTACAGCCACGGACCGTCGGTCGGGTTGAGCGCCGCCTCGATCGTGGCCTCGCCGGGCGACCCGATCGGCCCGGGCGGCAGGCCCTCGTGCCGGTAGGTGTTGTAGAGGGAGTCGCTGTTGCGCTCCTCGGACGTGGTCCACACGTCACCCTTGCGCTGGCTGACGTAGGACACCGTCGAGTCCAGCTGCAGCGCCATGCCGGCGTCGAGCCGGTTGTAGATGACCTGCGCGACCTTGGCGTAGTCCTCGTCGTTGGCGGCCTCGTACTGCAGGATGCTGGCGACGGTGATCAGCTCGTGCGGCGTCAGCCCGAGGGCCTCGGCCCGACCCTCGATGTCGAGCTCCTCCTCGACCCGGGTCGTCATCGTCACCATCTCGGTGAGCAGGTCCTTGGCCGACTTGCCGGGCGTCAGGTCGTACGTCGCAGGGAACAGGTAGCCCTCCGGGTTGCCCTCGGCCTCGGCCGGCAGCCCGATCTGCTCCGGGTCGTCGAGCAGCCGGGTGAGCTCACGGGCCTTGAAGTCCGAGTTCTTCACGATCGCCGTGACGATCTGGCCGACCCGCGCGCCCTCCGGGATGGTGACCCGGTCCAGCCGCGACTTCTCCGGGTCCACGAGGATCGCGACCACGTCGGCGGCCTTCATCTTCTTCTTCAGCAGGTAGGTGCCCGGCTGGATGCCGGTCGCGTTCTCGTTGTCGGAGGCGGCGTCGACGAAGGCGTCGGAGGAGGCGACGACGCCGAGCTCCTCGAGCTCGTCGCCCATCGACGGGACCGACTGACCGCCCTCGATCGTGAACGCCACCTCGCCGCTGCCCGGACCGGGGTAGTCCTCGGGGCCGGCGAACATCCCCTTGATCGAGTCGATGCCCTTCGGCACGAAGATCACGGCGAGGACCGCGCACACGAGAAGGAACGCGAGCATGGGGATGCAGCCCGACATCTTCCGGCGCCGGTGCCGGTGCGGCGCCCCGTCCGGGTGCTCGTCGGGATGGTGGCCGGGAAGGACCGAAGGGTCAGTCATCTGTCTCCTCGACGTCCCCGTCCGGGCCGGCCCCACCCTCCCTGATGGTGACCAGCTCGCCCGGTGGACGACCTGTCGCGCGCTCGGTGTCGAGTGCCTGCTGAAGGATCACGACCGCTGCCACCTGATCGATCACCGCGCGCCGCTTGGCGCCCTTGCGTTCGCCGCTCCCACTCTGGTGGCGGAGCATAGCCGTCGCGGTGACGGTGGTGAGCCGCTCGTCGGTGAGCCGCACCGGCACGGGGGCGACCCGCTCCGCGAGCCGTCGCGCGAACTCCCGGGCCTTGGCGGCGGCCGGTCCCTCCCCACCCGACAGCGAGCGCGGCAGGCCGACCACGACCTCCACGGCCTCCTCCGCCACCACCAGCTGGCGGATCCGGCGGAGGTCGCCCTTGCCGCGTCGTACGGTCTCCACGGGGGTCGCGACCATGCCGGACGGGTCGCACCGCGCAACGCCGATCCGGGCATCACCCGGGTCGACGCCGAGGCGGACGCCCCGTCTCATCGCCGAGGGCTCATCCGCGCGCGCCCGCTCCCACGGCGGCCGTCACGGCGGCGAGCGCCTCGTCGATCCGGCTCGTGTCGCTGCCGCCGCCCTGGGCGACGTCGGCCTTGCCGCCTCCGCGGCCGTCGACGTACGGCGCGACCGTGCGGACCAGGTCGTTGGCCGAGAGCCCCCGTGCCTGCCCGGCCTCGTTGACCGCGGCGACGACCGACACCTTGCCGTCGGCGGCGCCGATCACGACCACCACGCCCGGGGTGTCACCGGGGAGCCGGCCGCGGACGTCCAGCGCCAGGGTGCGTACGTCGCCCGCGCCCGCTCCGTCGACGCGGTGCGCGACGACCTTCACGCCGGCCACGTCCGCAGCACCCGCCGCGAGGTCACCGCCGGCTGCGAGGAGCTGACCGAGCCGGACCCGCTCGATCTCCTTCTCGCTCTGCTTGAGCCGGTCGACGAGGTCGCCGACCCGGCCGACGAGGTCGTCGGGACGCGTCTTGAGCAGCGTGGAGAGCTGGGAGACGACGTCGCGCTCGCGGGCGAGGTAGGCGAAGCCCTCCACGCCGGTGAGCGCCTCGATCCGGCGGTTCCCGGAGCCGACGCTGGCCTCGCCGGTCACCACGATGGTGCCGATCTGGCTGGAGTGGTCGACGTGCGTGCCGCCGCAGAGCTCACGCGACCAGGGTCCGCCGATCTCGACGACGCGCACCTTGGTGTTGTCGTAGGTCTCGCCGAAGAGCGCGAGCGCGCCCCAGTCCTTGGCCTCGCCGAGGGTCATGTACTGCCAGCCGACCGGCAGGTCGGCACGCAGCGCGTTGTTGGAGACCTCCTCGATCGCGCGCACCTGGTCGGGCGTCAGCGACGACAGCCAGCCGAAGTCGAGCCGGAGGTAGCCGGGCCGGTTGTAGGAGCCGGACTGCAGCGCGGAGGGGCCGAGCACCTCCCGGAGCGCGGCGTGGACGACGTGGGTGCCGGAGTGCGCCTGCCGGGCGCCGGTGCGCCACTCGGGGTCGACCTGGGCGTGCAGCGGGCCACCGCCACCGAGCTCGCCGTCGACGACCCGCACCTGGTGCACGACCAGGCCACGCACCGGCCGCTGGACGTCGAGGACCTCGAGCTGGCCGCCGTCGAACTCGATGATGCCCGCGTCGGCGACCTGGCCGCCGGACTCCGCGTAGAACGGCGTCCGGTCCAGGACGATCTCGCCGACCTCGCCGTTGCCGAGGGTCGAGACCTGGGCGCCCTCCTTGAGCAGGGCGAGCGCCTTGGACTCGGTCTCGAGGGTCTCGTACGCGAGCCACTCGGTCGGACCGTTGGCGTCGAGGATCCCGCGGTAGACGGAGGTGTCGGCGTGCTGGCCCTTCTTGGCGCGGGCGTCGGCCTTGGCCCGCTCGCGCTGCTCGGCCATCAGCTGCCGGAAGCCGTCCTCGTCGACGCCGAGCCCTGCCTCCGAGGCCATCTCCAGGGTCAGGTCGATCGGGAAGCCGTAGGTGTCGTGGAGGGCGAACGCCTTCGCGCCGGGGAGCACCTTCTGCTGCTGCGCCTTCACCTCGGTGGCGGCCAGGTCGAAGATCTGGGTGCCGGACTGGAGCGTCTTGCGGAAGACCTCCTCCTCGGCGTACGCGACCCGCGCGATCCGATCCCAGTCGGTGATCAGGTCGTGGTAGGTCTCGCCCATCTTGTCGCGGCTGACCGGCATCAGCTCCGGGAGCGCCGGGTCGTCGTACCCCAGCAGCCGCATGGAGCGTACGGCGCGCCGCAGCAGCCGCCGCAGGACGTAGCCGCGGGCCTCGTTGCCGGGGGTGACCCCGTCGCCGATCAGCATCATCGAGCTGCGCACGTGGTCGGCGACCACCCGGAACCGCACGTCGTCCTCGTGGCTGGCGCCGTAGCGGCGGCCGGTCATCTCCTCGGCGCGCTGGATCACGGGGAACATGACGTCGATCTCGTACATGTTCTCCTTGCCCTGCAGGAGGTACGCGACGCGCTCGAGGCCCATGCCGGTGTCGATGTTCTTCTTCGGCAGCGAGCCGACGATGTCGAAGTCCTCCTTCGACCGGACCGCCGAGAGCTCGTCCTGCATGAAGACGAGGTTCCAGATCTCGAGGTAGCGGTCCTCGAGCTCGGTGGGCATGGAGATGCGGTCGGTCGTGGCGAACTCGCCGTCGGGGCCGTACTGCGGGCCGCGGTCGTAGAGGATCTCCGAGCACGGCCCGCCGGGTCCGGGCACGCCCATCGACCAGTAGTTCTCCTTCGGGCCGAGCTTGACGATCCGCTCGGCCGGCAGGCCGGTCACCTTCATCCAGAACGCCAGCGCCTCGTCGTCGCCGTGCAGGACCGACGGCCACAGCCGGCTCTCGTCGAGCCCGAAGCCGCCGTCGGCGATCGGCTTGGTGACCAGGTCCCAGGCCAGCTCGATGGCGCCTTCCTTGAAGTAGTCGCCGAAGGAGAAGTTGCCGCACATCTCGAAGAACGTGCCGTGCCGCGTGGTCTTGCCGACGTCCTCGATGTCGGGGGTGCGGATGCACTTCTGCACGCTGGTCGCGCGCAGGTACGGCGGCGTCTCCTGACCCAGGAAGTACGGCTTGAACGGCACCATGCCCGCGTTGACGAAGAGCAGGTTGGGGTCGTCGAGCAGCAGCGAGGCGGACGGCACGACCGTGTGCTCGCCGACGCTCACGTCGTGCTCGAAGTGCGCCAGGAACCGCGCGCGGATGTCCGCGGTGCTCAGGCCGCCGTCGTCGGGGACGACTGTCATCAGTCGGTGCCTCTCTTCGTGTCGTCGTTGGTCGAGTAGCCGTCGCGAGGGACGAGCGACGGCGTATCGAGACCCGCCCGCAGTGCTCGTTCACGTCCGGCGGCCTTATCGGCCGCGACGTCGTACCGCTCCCGCAGGTCGGTCTCGGCGTCGGTCATGCCCTGCTCGAACTCCTCGCGCATCATCCGGGCGCCGACGACGGCGGCGTTCATCCGGTCGCGCAGGCCGTCGACGGTGAAGATCTCCAGCACCCGCTTGACGCGTACGGCGCCGTACATGCCGGTCGCGGCGCCTGCCGCGAACCAGAACGACCGCTTCATCGCGCCGTGCCCTCCGTCGGGACCGATGCCCGCCGCCGCGCCTCGACCTCGCGCCGCGCCATCCGGGTGTCGGCACGCCGCTGCTTGCGGGACCGCTTGACCTCGCGCTTCATCTCGAACCGGACCCGGTTGCGCACCTCGGGCGCGAGCGCGCGGCGCAGGCCGGCGGCGATCGAGGCAGTGCGGATCAGGCTCTCCCGCAGCAGGATGTCGGCGAAGACCGGCGTCGGCAGGGTGGGTACGGCGCCGAGCGGGCCGCGGGCACGGCGTCGCTCCAGGTCGGTGATGACGTACTCACGGTCGTCGACCACGGTGATCTCCGGGTAGCGCTCCAGCTCACGCGAGCGCTCGGCGAGCTGCTCGAGCTGGTCCTCGAGCACGCCGAGCTCCTCGCGCAGCCGCTCGGCGTCGGCAGCCGCAGAGGCGAGCACGCGCCGGGTTGCCTCACGGGTCTGCCGGACCGCGTCAGCCAGCCGCACGACGGCGAACACGAGGCCGGCGACGACCAGGACGGTGACGATCGCGGCCCAGGTGGGGACAACCAGTGCGCTCGTCATGGGACACAAGACTATCCGCCCCTGATCAGGCGCCGGACCCGCTCCCACCGCTGCTTGATCGCCGCCTCGGCACCGAGCTCGGTCGGTCGGTAGTAGGCCGCGTCCGCGACGACGTCGGGGGCATACTGCTGCTGCGCGACGCCGTACGGCGCGTCGTGGCTGTAGACGTACTCGGTGCCGTGGCCGAGCTTCTTCGCGCCGGCGTAGTGCGCGTCCCGCAGGTGCGGCGGCACGGAGCCGATCTTCCCCGCGCGTACGTCGCCGACCGCCTCCCCGATCGCGACCGTGACCGCGTTCGACTTCGGTGCGACCGCGAGCGCGATCGTCGCGTGCGCCAGCGTGAGCTGCGCCTCCGGCATCCCGATCAGCTGCACGGTCTGCGCGGCGGCGACCGCCGTGGTGAGCGCGGTCGGGTCGGCCAGCCCGATGTCCTCGCTGGCGAGGATCATCAGCCGGCGTGCGATGAACCGGGGGTCCTCCCCCGCCTCCATCATCCGGGCCAGGTAGTGCAGCGCCGCGTCGGCGTCGGAGCCGCGCACGGACTTGATGAACGCGCTGATCACGTCGTAGTGCTGGTCGCCGTCGCGGTCGTAGCGGACCGCCGCCTGGTCGGCCGCGGTCTCCGCGGTCGCGAGGTCGATGGTGTCCCCGGTCGCGGCGCCGGCGGCGGCCTCGAGGTAGGTGAGCGACCGGCGGGCGTCGCCACCGGCGAGCCGGACGATGTGGTCCCGGGCGTCGTCGGCGAGGGTGAAGCGCCCCGCGAGGCCACGCTCGTCCTCGACGGCCCTCGCGACGACCGCCCGGATGTCGTCGTCGGTCAGCGGCTGCAGGCGGAGCAGCAGGCTGCGGGAGAGCAGCGGCGAGATGACCGAGAACGACGGGTTCTCGGTGGTGGCCGCCACCAGCGTGACCCAGCGGTTCTCGACGCCCGGCAGCAGCGCATCCTGCTGGGCCTTGCTGAAGCGGTGCACCTCGTCGACGAACAGCACGGTCTCGGCGCCGGTCGCCACGAGCGTGGCCCGGGCCGACTCGATCGCCGCCCGCACCTCCTTGACCCCGGCCGAGACCGCGGACACCTCGACGAACCGGCGTCCGGTCCGGCCGCTGAGGATGGAGGCGATCGTGGTCTTCCCCGTGCCGGGCGGCCCCCACAGCAGCAGCGACATAGCCCGGTCGCCCTCGACCAGCTGGTGGAGGGGCGACCCGGGCGCCCGCAGCTGCGGCTGTCCGACGAGCTCGTCGAGCGACCGCGGCCGCATCCGCACCGCCAGCGGCGCGGCCGCGTGCGCGCTGTCGGCCAGCGAGCCGCCACCGGCGCGGGTCGCGGACGATGCAGGCGCGTCGAACAGGCCCGGCTCACTCACGTCGGACAGGTTAACCGGGCCCTCTGACAGTGCTCGCCTGCGCTATTCCTGAAGGCCGGGACAGACCTCGCGGTACGGCTGGGCGGGCAGGAACTCCTCCCACTCCTCCTCCGAGAGGTTCCGCCCAGCCATCTGGCACGCGAAGTCGACGGCTCGGTCGATATCGGTCTCCCACCGGTAGACGCGGCCGTCATACGACGCGATCACCACGTCGTGGGTGTCGCCGATGAACTGTGCGCTGGCCGGTACCGGCTCTCCTCGGTGGGGGGGTAGACGGTGCCCAGCAGATCCAGCGTCGTGGCGTCCCACAGGCTGACCGCGCCGTCGGCGGCGCCGGAGACCAGCAACTCTCCGTCGTCGGAATAGTTGAGCCAGTACACCGAGGCCCCGATGCTCGTCGATCGCCGCTGTTGGTCTCCGCTGGAGACGTCGATCGTGACGATCTCGCCGGCTTGCCCGCCCACTGCCAGGGTCGAGCCGTCCGGAGACGTGGCAGCTGCGTAGGCCAAGTTCGCGTCCCATTCGGAGCGGATCTTGCCGGTGCTGACGTCGATCAACCGCCAGTGCTCGAAAGTGCCGTCCCCGATTGTCTCGGAGACCACCGCGGTGCTCCCGTCCCCTACCGGGATGGCAGCATCCGCGCCGTAGGCGAACGGCCCCCCAACGGACGCAGCGTTTCGGCGTCGAAGATGACCGACTGTCCGTCAGAGGTCCCCACCAGCAGACGGCGGCCACCGTCGACGTACGCCACACCGTGGATGTCGCCGTCGCCGTCGACGATGTCTCGGGGTCTGTGAAGGGGCTGACCCGTGGTGGAGTCGAGAACCGTCACGACGCCGTGCTCCTGGCACGGCCCGACGTCGCGGGCGCACCAGCCGACGTACTGCCCGCCGTCGGGATGCCAGGAGCTCAACGGCCACGGAGAAGTCTGCGTCGGGAGCCTCGCGGCAGTGCTGGCCGCTCCGGTGACGGTGTCGACGAACCTGACCCATCCCTTGCCCGTGGCGTCGAGCCAGCGGTACGCCACCCGCTGCCCGTCCGGGGAGAGGTCGGCGTGCGTGAGCCCGGCAATGCCGTCGACCTGGATGGTCTGCTGCAGGTAGGAGTCCTGCGCGGACAGGTCCCAGGTGCGCAGCATCGAGTCGCGGCCGCCGGCGTGGACCAGGTCGTTGTCCGGCCCGAAGGCGATGCCCTGCGGATCGAAGGTATGCCACCGTTCCAGGAGCCGGCCGGTGGCGGTCTCCCAGACGATGAGTTCACCTTGCACCGACACCGACCCGACGAGCGTGCCGTCGAGGGAGAACCCGTTCTCGCAGGACGGGCCCCGCTGCCCCCGGAGCGTACGGACCGTCGCCCCGTCGGAGGTCCTCACCAAGAGCCCGTCCCGTGCACAGCCGCGGGGCCCCTGGCTCGCCAGCGCGAGAAGCGTTCCCTCGGGGTTCACGTTGAGTGCGAAGTAGGTCGTCGTGACGTCCCCGCGCTGCCAGATGCGCTTGCCGGAGGCGATGTCGTACGCCGTCAGCGGGTCGCCGGTGTACAGGATCCGGCCGTCCGGGCTCAGCGCCAGCGCATCGACACCGGTCCCGGTCGACACCCGGACAGGGGGCGCGGACGAGGAGCGGAGGTCCCAGACCATGGCGTGGCCCGGAGCCTGGCTGGCATCCCGGACGAACCAGTTGACCGACTGCGCGGTGGCGGCCAAGTAACGGCCGTCGCGGCTGAACGCGACGTCGATCCACCACACCGGCTTGCTGCCCGGGAAGTCGAGCCTGGTCGTGGGCTCCATCGTGGTCGGGTCCAGCAGACGTACCGGAGTGGTGGACCTACCTCCCTCCGGGACTGACGGCGAGCCGCTTGCTGTCGGGGCTGAACGCTGCGAACATCCACGCCTGCTCGGCGCCGGGAGGGCGGCCCGCGTCATAGCTGTCCAGCAGTCGGTTGGTGGCGGCGTCGTAGAGGTGCATCCGGTTCTGATCGTCCGACGCGGCGACCCAGCGGCCGTCCGGGCTCACCTCGAGGTCCTCCAGGAAGCCGCCTCCGGGAGGCGCCGAACGGACCAGCAGCGGCCGCTCGGCCAGCGCGGTCACCAGGTTCGCCCGGGTTTCGGGCGAGTCGTCCAGCCGTGCACCCGCGGCCGCGAGCAGCAACGAGAGGCTGATGTCGTCGGTGAGCTGGGCACGGGCGCCGACCCGGCGGGCATCCGCGGAGAGGGCTGCCTGCTCGAGCGTCTGCTGCGTTGCGAGCCGCGCGGTCCGACTGCACTGCGGCGTACCCGCCCGCGACCAGCGCGAGCACGAGCAGCACGACCGCGCCCGCGAGGACCAGCCGTAGCCGCCGGATCAGCACGGCCTGCCGCCTGGCCTGCTCGGCGGCCGACCGCTCGGCCACCTGTTCCGCCTCGCGCGAGGCCGCGAGGAAGTCGGTCTCGACCGGATTCAGTGAGGTGTGACGCTGGTCCTGCCACGCCAGCGCCCGCGCCAGCCGCACTCCGCGGTACAGCTCGGTCTCCGGACGCCCCAGGGCGTCCCAACCGTCGGCGGTGGCCGCGAGATGGTGCAGGATCCGCTGGCCGTCGACGTCGTCCTCGAGCCAGCCGCGCAGCCGTGGCCAGGCCCGCGCCAGCGCCTCGTGGCTGACCGACAGCATCTCGTCGTCGCTGGTCACCAGCCGCACAGCCACCAGACGTTCGGCGAGATCCTCCAACTCGGAGTCGGTGGCCAGCATCCGGCGCGGGACCTTCGGTGAGGACCGGGTCTCCCTCCCGGTCGGGCATCACCAGGCGCAGCATCAGCTCGCGCAGGTCGTCGCGTTCCGCGGGGTCGAGCGCGGCGTAGAGCTTCTCGGCCGACTGCGCCACCGCACCGTTGATCCCGCCCGAGTCGCGGTACCCGGCGACGGTCAGGGTGCGACCCTCTCGCCGCCTGCCAGGTCTCCTGCAGGGCGTGCGACAGCAGCGGCAACGCCCCCGGGTCCCGCGCGACCTCGGCGACGAGCAGATCCACCAGTCCGGGTTCGACCAGCAGTCCAGCCTGCCGGGCGGGGCTCTCGATCGCCTCCCGCAGCCCTTCCTCGCGGAGTCTGCCGACCAGGTACAGGCCGCGCTCGACGAGCCGACTCAAGTCGGTGTGACTCGACGACGTCGGACAGCCGGTCGGCGCGGAGGGCGACCAGCACCGTTCGTCGCTCGGTCTCGTCGACGAGCGAGTCGAGGAAGGTGCGCCGCTCGTCCTCGTCCTGGCACAGGGTGAAGACCTCCTCGGCCTGGTCGACCACGAGGACGGCGTCGCGTGCAGCCCCGCTCAGCGCCGAGAGAGCGTCCATCGGCCGGGAGCCGGGGGTAATGACGATCAGCGCTGGCCGCGCGCGCTCAGAGCGGCGCCGAGGCCGGCACGCAGCAGCGAGGACTTGCCCGATCCCGAGGGTCCCGCCACCGCGAGCAGGGGCTGGGTGCGGAGCACCTCGAGGCAGTCGGCCACCTCGGACTCGCGGCCGAAGTACCAGTCCGCGTCCTCGACGTCGTACGCCTGCAGGCCCGGCCAGGGGCAGCTGTCGACCGGTTCCCCGGCGGACTCCGGAACGGCCAGATCCGGGTCTTGTTGCAGGATCGCCTGCTCCAGCGCCACCAGGTCCGGGCTCGGGTCGATGCCCAGCTGCCTCGCCAGCACGCCCTTGAGGTGGTGGATGGTGCGCAGCGCGTCGGCCTGCTGTCCGGCCTGGTACTGGGCGCGTGCCAGCAGCGCCCAGCGCTGCTCGCGCAGGGGCGCCTCGCGGACCAGCTTCTGGCAGGTGGCGAGTACCTCGCGCCGCCCGCCCGGCGGCCAGACCGGCCTCGGCATTGAGCTCCTCGGCCTCCTGCCGCAGCTCCCCGAGCCGGCGCACCACCGGGTCGGCCGGCGGCCAGGCCTCCAGGTCGACGAACGGCCTACCACGCCACAGGCCCAGCGCCTGGCCCAGCTGGAACGACGCCCGGTCCGGCTCGCCGAGGGCGAGCAGCTCCCGCGCCCGCTCGACCTGCCGCTGGAACCGCCATGCGTCCACGTCCTCGGGAGCGAGCGTCAAGGAGTAGCCGTAGGCCGAGGTCGCGATCCCCTCCGGGCCGAGCAGCCGGCGCAGCCGCACCACGCAGCCTTGCAGGTTCTTGGTCGCCGAGGCCGGTGGGGCGTCGCCCCACAGCGCGTCGGCCAGCGTGTCGGGGCTGACCTGAAGACCCGGCCGGCTGGCCAGTACGGCCAGCACCACCCGATCGCGTCGGCCGAGGATGCCGGCGCCGTCCACGGTCAACGGTCCGAGCACCGTGATCTCCATTCCCTACACGTTCCTCCCGGCCTGGAGCGTCGTCAACGGCCGCGATACCGAAGAGATACCGGTGGGAGGGATCGAGATACCGGCGGCTGCACAACCTGATGCAGAGGCCCCGGCAGCCAGCCGCATGAACGGGAGCCGTGGGCTTCCGTCCGACTCTTCCCGGACCGCCCGAGTTAATGGCTCGGAAGTTGGGCGCTCTGCTTCGACGGTCAGGCAGCGAACTGGAAGGTGCCGGGCATCACGTCGGGGCGCAGGCGCAGACGTCGCTGCAGGCGAGTTAGGTGCGCACCGCGTGCCCGCAGCCGGGCACGGAAGGTCGTGCGAAAAGGTGAATCTCGTTGGGTCTGCACGGTGTCCCACATGGCCGTGCCTCCTTGTTCATGTTGGTGCTTGTGGGCCCGAGCCCCGCCGCCGGCGGTGGGGCTCGGGTCGGCGTCGTTACCGGCAGGCCGGTCGAGGGAGCTCGTCGACGCCGTAGGACCGTGGGGATCGCTGTGCGAAGCAGGTGCGACCGACGCCGGGATCGGAGGGGACCGAGACCGCCGGGGCGCCCGGTGCGTCCTTCTCCGGGGCGGGTTGCCCGCTGGTGGGCAGGATCAGGATCGTACCGAGGGCGACCGCCCCGATGCCGCCGACGACGACCGAGGGCAGCCACCAACTGCGTGATTCTGCGGAGAGTGAAAGGGCGTTCATGGAACTTCTCCTTGTCTGACGAGGCCGGATGCCTCGGGTTACCTCCAGTTCTCGCAGGGGGTGGTACCGGATCCGCCCCGGAGCGGTATCGGCCCGGTGCTGGCGGAGGTGACCTCGCGCGAACCCGGGCCCTTGTCGATCACCGGCGCGCTGACACCGTGATGAACTCACCCACCGACCCCGGCTGCATGCGCCGCCTGGCCCACCTGGACGAGCTGCAGGCCAAGGGCCGTGACGTCAGTGCTCGGCTGCTCGATATTGATCGTGTCGGGCAGGAATGTCTCCTTGCGAGCCCAGCCTTGGAGCGGTCGCACGGTCCACCCTCACCGAGGATGGCAGGAGGTCGCCCGCTGCTGGAGCTCGCTGTATTTCCTCGGTTGCTGCCATGACTCTCATCCTTCCCAGGATTGAGCCTCCATCAGATCCGGTGCGATTCAGCCAGCTTCGACCTCACCCCTGACGACCAACGGGTGGCGATCTTCAACGCCAAGGTCCATGACCGGATCCTGCGCGCGCTGATCGCCGCCGAGGCCCCCACCCGCGCCCTCCGAGCTGCGCCAATGCTGCGCACCATCGATCACGACGTCCACGCTTGCGCAGACAACCCCGCATGGGAAGGGCAGCCTGAAGACTCAAGACAAGCGCAAGAGTCCTCGCGACCAAGGATCGCTACGCGCGCCCGATAGTCTTCCCGTCCAGGTCGAACCACGTGTCGGCGTACCCGGGCTGCTCGACGAGGTCGGTCGCCGGGCTCGCTCCGGGGTCGGGCTGGCCCTGGGCGTCGACGCCCAGCAGCCGCGCCGTCAGCGGCTCGCGGGGATGCGCGCCGAGGCGTCCCGGGAAGTGGCAGGCGACCTTGTGGCGCTTGCCGATCTGCAGCAGCGGCGGCTCGTGCCGGGCGCAGATCTCCTGGGCGATCGGGCAGCGGGTCCGGAACCGGCAGCCCGACGGCGGGTTGATGGGGCTCGGGACGTCACCGGTCAGCCGGATCCGCTCGCGCCGGCCCCCAATAGCCGCCTGCTTCACGTCTGGAACCGCCGAGAGAAGCGCCTGGGTGTAGGGGTGGTGCGCGTTGCTGTAGATGGCCTCCCGGTCGCCGATCTCGACGATCTTGCCGAGGTACATCACCGCGATCTCCGGGCAGAAGTGCCGGACCACCGCCAGGTCGTGGGCGATGAAGAGGAACGCAATGCCGAATTCCTTCTGCAGGTCCTGGAGCAGGTTGATCACCTGCGCCTGGATCGACACGTCCAGGGCGGACACCGGCTCGTCGGCGACCATCAGCTTGGGCTGCAGGGCGAGCGCGCGGGCGATGCCGATGCGCTGCCTCTGGCCCCCGGAGAACTCGTTGGGGTAGCGGTTGTAGTGCTCGGGGTTGAGACCGACGAACTCGAGCAGCTCCTGGACGCGTTTGAGTGTCTGCTTCTTCGGCACCACGTTGTGAACCCGCAGCGGTGTGCCGACGATGGACCCGACCGTGTGCCGCGGGTTCAGCGAGCTGTAGGGGTCCTGGAAGATCATCTGGATGTCGCGCCGCAGCGGCTTCATCGCACGGTTGCTGACCTTCGCGAGGTCCACGCCCTCAAACATCATCGAGCCGCCGGTCGGCTGGTAGAGCCGGGTAATCAACTGACCGGTGGTCGACTTCCCGCACCCCGACTCTCCCACGAGCCCGAGCGACCCGCCCTTCGGCACCTCGAACGAGATGCCGTCGACCGCCTGCACATGCCCGACCGTGCGGCGCATCAGCGGCGACCGGATCGGGAAGTACATCCTCAAGCTGTCGACCGTCAGGACCGACTCTGCATCAGTCCTGAGCTCCGCGGCCGCGTGCGTGTGCTCGACGAGGTTCGCGAATGCCCCTGTCTGGCCGCCCGCGTCGTCCTCGGCCTCGATGGGCTGCGCAGGCATTTCCGGCGTCATCGGGCCTCCTCCACCAGGTCGGGCGCGATCTCGGGCAGTACCTCGGTCAGATAGATGTCCTCGGGATTCGCGAGATGGCAGCGCTTTACGTGATGGGGGCCGCGTCCGCCGGGCAACAGTTCGGGCAGCGTCGTCACGCACAGATCACCCGGCACCTTGTCGCGGTGCGCGCAGCGCGGGTGGAACGCGCACCCGGTCGGCGGGTCGAGCAGGCTCGGCGGGTTGCCCGGGATCGGGATCATCCGGGCGTTCGTGTCAGCTGAGACATCCGGGACGCTCGACAGCAGTCCCCATGTGTAGGGCATCGCGGGATGGATGAGGATCTCCTTGCACGGCCCGTACTCGACAGCGCGCCCGCCGTACATCACCAGCACGTCGTCGGCCATCTCGGCCACCACCCCCAGGTCGTGGGTGATGATGACGATCGCCGAGTTGAACTCTTGCTGGAGGTCCTGGAGCAGGTCCAGGATCTGTGCCTGGACCGTGACGTCGAGCGCCGTGGTCGGCTCGTCCGCGATCAGCAGAGAGGGGTCGTTGATGAGACCCATCGCAATCATGGCCCGCTGCCGCATGCCTCCGGAGAACTGATGCGGGAACTGGTCGACCCGCTGGTCGGGCTGCGGGATCCCGACCCGGTCCAGCATCTCGATGGCACGGCGACGCGCCTCGCGCTTGGTGGCATCGGGGTGGTGCACCCGGTAGGCCTCAGAAAGCTGTGCTCCGATCTTGTAGAACGGGTGCAGCGAAGCCAATGCGTCCTGGAAGATCATCGCCACCGAGTTGCCTCGGAGCGCGCGTAGCTTGTCCTCGGAGAGCCCCACGACCTCGGTGCCGCCAACCTTGATCGACCCGTCGATCTGGACCGATCGTGCGTCGTGGAGCCCGAGCACCGCCATGCTCGACACCGACTTGCCCGATCCCGACTCACCGACGATGCCGAGGGTCTTGCCGAGCTCGACGCTGTAGGTCAGGCCGGTCACTGCCTGCACCAGTCCGTCCGCGGTCGGGAAGCGGACGGTGAGATCCTCGACCGCGAGGTAGGGCTCGCCGGCATGCGCCTCACGTCTGGTCACAGAAGCCTCACTCTCGGGTCGAGCCAGCTGTAGACGATGTCGACGACGATGGTGGAGACGACGACCGCTACCGCTAGCACCAGCGACGTCGCCTGCACCACGGGGAGGTCCAGGATGTAGGTGGCGTCCAAGCCCCACTTGCCGACGCCTTCGAGGTCGAAGATCGCCTCGGTGAAGACGGTGCCCGACAGGAGGAAGGCGACGTCGAGCCCGAAGATGGTGACGACCGGCACCAGCGCCGAGCGAAGTGCGTGTCTCGTCACCACCGTCCGTGTTCGGAGCCCCTTGGCCTTGGCGGTTCGGACGTAGTCCTCGTTGAGCGCTTCGACCATCGCACCACGGGAGTACCGGGTGTAGGAGGTGGCTCCGTAGATGCCCATCACCAGCCAGACCAGAATCAGCCCGGATGCCCAGGCGAGAGGATTGTCGAAGAAGGGCGTGTACCTGACGTCCGGGAACACCGATGTGCTCAACGTGAGCAGGAGAAAGCTGAGCAGCGCGACGAGGTAGTAAGGGATCGAGCTGAACACGAGGGTCGACGAGACGAGCAACTTGTCCGTGACAGTGCCCCGTCTCCGCGCTGCGAGGACGCCGACCGACACGCCCACCAGCAGATACAGCGCTGACGCCCCGACCGCGAGGCTCAGCGTGACCGGGAACCGGTCCTTGAGCTGTTCGGTCACCAGCGTCTTGTCCCGGAAGGAAAGACCGAGACAGGGGGCCGGGCATTCGTAGGGTGTCTCACCAATCATGATCGTGCGGTCCACGAACAGCCCCTTGACCCACTTGCCGTACTCCTCGTGGACCGGGTTGTTGTAGCCGAGCCGCTCCTCGTACGCCGCCAGCCGAGGCGAGGTCTCACTGCACCGGCCGTTGGTCTCCAGGATGCACAACTGCAGCGCCGGACTCTTGGGCCCGTACCAGAACAGGGCGTAGACCATCATCGAGACCAGCACGATGGTCAGGAAACCGGCCAGGATCCGCTTGACCAGGAACGCAAACACGGGGGGTCCTCTCCGGTTCGGGGCTGTTTGGGCGAGGCCGGGCGAGGGTCGCGTGGACCCTCGCCCGCCCCGCGTCGGACTACCTCAGTCGACGATCACTTGACGTAGATGGTGCGGTAGTCAGGCGCTCCACCCACCGAGGTGTCGTTGGCGAAGCCACCGATCTCGGAGCCGAACCCGAAGATGTTCTGGTAGTAGCCGGTGTTGATCACGGGCTGGTAGTCCGTCATCACCGTCTGCTCAAGCTCACCCCAGGCGTCAGGCTGCTCCTCGACCGGCAGATTCTTGATCCGCTCGATCTCGTCGTTCACCGACGGCTCAGAGAACGCGCCGCTGTTGTACACGCTGGTCGGCTCACCCTTGGCGTTGGTTCCGAGGATGACCGGGAGGAACGTCGCAGCCGACGGCCAGTCTTGGCACCACGCGGTCCCGAGCAGGTTGATCTTCTTGTACAGCTTGTGCTCGGAGTTCTGCCACACGTCGTACAGACTGCCACCCGAGTACGGGTACATCTGCACCTTGAAACCGGCCTCCTCATAACCGAGCTTGCGCTGCTCGGCCGCCGCCTCGCCCGACTCGGTGGTCGCGTCGTAGACGTAGGAGACCTCGTACTCCCCGGGCTCGAAGCCGGCCTCGGCCAGGAGCTCCTTGGACTTCTTCGGGTCGAAGGAGATGCCCTCGCCATCCGGGCCGTCCCACACCTGGCGACCGGCCATGCCCGGCGGCAACAGGCCGAAGCCCAGCGAATCATCGGTGACACCGTTCGCCAGCGTGATGCCGACGACCTCGTCACCGGCGAGCCACACAGACTCGTAGTCGTAGGCGTAGGCCAGGGCCTGTCGAACCTCGAGCTCAGGAACCTTCTCATAGTTCGGCATCACGAAGCCCGTGCACGGCTGGGGCCCGACCAGGATCCGGTCCTCAAGGCCACCGTCGAGCGCGTTGTTGTAGTCGCTGGCCTGCAACTGGGTGACGATGGTGGTGCCACCCTGGTCACTCAGCACGGTCTCGCCGGCCACCTGCGGGTTGACGTCGAACTTGAACGTGTACTTGTCCACGAGCTGGCGACGCGCCGGGTCGGTGTTGGCGTTCCACTGGTCGTTCGGCACCAGGACGAGCTCCTGGTTGGGCACGAACTTCTCGACCTTGTACGGCCCGGTCGACAGCGGCTTGAGGCCGTAGTTGGTCTGGTCCGCGTCGAGCGGGGCGGGACCGATGGCCGGGAAGATGGAGTAGTAGTCCATCTCGGCGAACGGGGTGCCGAACTTCATGACGATGTCGTTGCCCTCGACCGTGACCGCCGGGAAGTTCTCGCCGTCGGCATACGGGCCGTTGTAGTCCTCGCCACCCTCGAAGTAGGGCTTGGAGTACGACGTGCCGGGGCCGGTGGCGAAGGCGTCGCCGTCGAATGAGCGCTTGATGCCGAAGGCGACCTCTTCCGCGGTGACCGGGTCGCCGGTCTCCCACAAGATGTCATCCTTGAGCGTGAACCGCCACTCGGTGTAGTCCTCGTTCGGCGTCCCGAGGTCGGTGGCCAAGTCAGGCACGAGCTCGTACTCGCCGTCCTCGTTCTGACGGAACGTGGTCAGGGAGCGGAAGACCAGGTCCTGGAGGATGCCGTTGTCCGTCACCGACCACAAACCGGCCGGGTCGAGGCTGGTCGGGCCGTCGTCAGGGTCGGGAGCCAGGACAGTGATCTCGCCGCCCTCTTGGGCGCCCTCGAGCTCGGGTGCCGGGCCGACGGCGTCGGGGTTCTTCCCGCCCGCGCTGCTTGCGCCCTCGACGAAGTTGTTGTCGCCCTCGTCATCGCCACCGCCACCACCGCAGGCGGCGAGACTGAGCGTGAGGGTCACCGCACTCAAGCCTGCGACCAACGCCTTCTTGCGTCTCATGTGTTCAGCCTTTCCTTGTTTGTGCGTTGGCCGACGCGGTCCGCGCGACCGACGGTTGGGTGCCTCTAGCGCCGCGTCTTGGGATCGAACGCGTCGCGGATGGCGTCGCCGAGCAGGTTCAACGCGACCACGAGGATCGCGACACCGAGCACCGGTTCGAGGAGGAACAGCGGGTACCGCTCCCACCAGGTCGTTGCCTCGTTGATGGTCTGGCCCCACGACTCGCGCCCGAAGACTCCGATGCCGAGGTAGGAGAGCCCGGCTTCGGCCGCCACGTAGGCGGGCAGGCCGAGGGAGAAAGAGATGACGATCGGTGCGATCAGGTTCGGGAGCATCTCGCGGATCAGGATCCGCCCGGTCGGCACCCCGATGACGCGGGCAGCCTTGACGAACTCCCGCTCCCGTAGTGACAACACCTCACCGCGCACCAGCCGGGCGACGCCCATCCAGCCGAAGAACACCAGGATCCCGACAAGGGAGTAGAAGGTGGCGAACTTGAGCTGGTCGGGCTCTGCCCCGAACCGGTCGTTGAGGATCGGCGCGAGGGCAAGCGCCATCACGAGGAACGGAAAGGTGAGGAACAAGTTGGTGGCGAAGGAGATCACGGTGTCGACGATCCCGCCCATGAAGCCAGCGATCAGTCCCAGCGTGACACCAATGATTGTCGATAGGACCGCAGCCAGAGTGGCGAGGTAGAGAGAGGTCCGACAGCCCTCGATCCACACGGCGAGGTTGTCGGTGCCGCTCCCCGGTGCGACGCCGAAGGGGTGGTCAGGATCGATCGAGCCATTGGGAGGACCCTCGAGCGGAAGCCGCGTCTGCAAGTCGATGACTTCGCTCGCACGCACCGTCTCGGTGGACACGCCGAGAAGACTCTGGATCGAGCCGGCGAAGATCGCGATCACGGCGAAGAAGAGCACGATGGCGAAACAGACGACGGCGATCTTGTCCTTGCGAAGCCGGTCGAGCGCGATCCGCGTGGGCGACCGACCAGCGATGGCTTTGCGCTCAGCCTCGTTGGGCGGCGCGACGACGTCCTCGTGCACCGCGAGGTCTGTCGTCGGCAACGTCATGCGATCCCCTTTGTGACCAGATCACGGATCCCGAAATCGGGGGCGCCAAAGGGCGCCGATCCGGCACTCTATGAGACCGCGAGCGTGTTCTGAATCACTGAGCGGTAACGATCTGGTCTCGACCTGCCTTCCGACAGATCAGGCACTCGGGGCGAGAGATTCCCGTGGTCAGT
This sequence comes from uncultured Actinomycetota bacterium, assembly GCA_963830735.1. GTDB lineage: Bacteria > Actinomycetota > Actinomycetes > Propionibacteriales > Nocardioidaceae > Nocardioides. Next base: position 1,139,483 of record CAWHNG010000002.1, on the reverse strand, counting down.
GAGCAGTCCGCAGATCCTCCGCCGGACGCGCGTCTACGCCTGCTTCCTTCCGCTGCTCCGGCGTGATGGGCGCCGGTGCGGCCGTCAGCGGGTCGTAGCCGCCACCGGACTTGGGGAAGGCGATGACCTCACGGATCGAGTCGGTGCCGGCGAGCAGGGCGACGATGCGGTCCCAGCCGAACGCGATGCCGCCGTGCGGCGGGGCGCCGTACTTGAAGGCCTCGAGGAGGAAGCCGAACTTCTCCTCCGCCTCCTCCTCGCCGATGCCCATCAGCGAGAAGACCCGCTTCTGGACGTCCTCACGGTGGATACGGATCGAGCCGCCGCCGATCTCGTTGCCGTTGCAGACGATGTCGTAGGCCCAGGCGAGCGCGTTGCCCGGGTCCTGGTCGAAGGTGTCCGGGTGCTGCGGGCTGGTGAAGGCGTGGTGGACCGCGGTCCACTCCCCCTGGCCCACGGCGACGTCACCGGCGGCGGTCGCCTCCTTGGCGGGCTCCAGCAGCGGCGCGTCGACGATCCACACGAAGGCCCATGCGTCCTCGTCGATCAAGCCGCAGCGGCGGCCGATCTCCAGCCGGGCGGCGCCGAGCAGGGCGCGGCTCGACCGCGTCGCGCCGGCACCGAAGAAGATGCAGTCCCCCGGCTGCGCGCCGACGTGGGCGGCGATCCCGGCCTTCTCCTCGTCGCTGAGGTTCTTGGCGACCGGTCCCCCGAGCTCGCCGTCCTCGCCGACCAGCACGTAGGCGAGTCCGCGCGCACCGCGCTGCTTGGCCCACTCCTGCCACGCGTCGAGCTGCTTGCGGGGCTGGCTCGCGCCACCCGGCATGACGACCGCGCCGACGTACTCGGCCTGGAAGACCCGGAACGGTGTCGCCTTGAAGAACGCGGTGCAGTCGACGAGCTCGTGGCCCATCCGCAGGTCGGGCTTGTCCGTCCCGTAGCGCGCCATCGCGTCGTGATAGGTCATCCGCGGGATGGGCAGCGGGATCTCGTAGCCGACGAGCTGCCACAGCGCCGCCAGCACCTCCTCGGAGAGCGCGATCACGTCGTCCTGCTCGACGAAGCTCATCTCGACGTCGAGCTGGGTGAACTCCGGCTGCCGGTCCGCGCGGAAGTCCTCGTCGCGGTAGCAGCGGGCGATCTGGAAGTAGCGCTCCATGCCGGCGACCATGAGCAGCTGCTTGAAGAGCTGGGGGCTCTGCGGCAGGGCGTACCAGCTGCCGGGCTGCAGGCGCGCGGGTACGACGAAGTCGCGGGCGCCCTCCGGCGTCGAGCGGGTCAGCGTCGGGGTCTCGATCTCGACGAAGTCGTGGCGGTCGAGCACGTCGCGGGCTGCCTTGTTGACCTTGCTGCGCAGCCGCAGAGCGTGGTTGGGGCCGGACCGTCGGAGGTCGAGGTAGCGGTGCTTGAGCCGGGCCTCCTCGCCGACGTCGACGTGGTCGTCGATCGGGAACGGCAACGGAGCCGCGGCGCTGAGCACCTGGAGGTCGGTGACGATGACCTCGATGTCGCCGGTCGGGAGGTTCGGGTTGGCGTTGCCCTCGGGACGGAGAGCGACCTCGCCGGTCACCTTGATGCAGTACTCGCTGCGCAGGCTGTGGGCGACCTCCTCGTCGCGTACGACGACCTGGACGACGCCGCTGGCCTCGCGCAGGTCGAGGAAGGCGACGCCTCCGTGATCGCGCCGCCGCGCCACCCACCCGGCGAGGGTGACGGTCTGGCCGACGTGCTCGGCGCGAAGTGCGCCGGCGTCCTGGGTGCGGATCACTTGTTCTGCTCCTCGGTAGTGGTGAGGACCTGCGGTCGCAGGTCCTCGTGGGGAGGTTCCCAGGTCGCCGGATCGGCAGCCACCTGGTTTCCGGTGCGGATGTCCTTGACCTCGTGCGCAGGCGTGCCGTCGTCGGCCGTCCTCGTGAACCACACGTAGGGGATGCCCCGCCGCTCGGCGTGGCGGATCTGCTTGCCGAACTTCGCTGCGCTCGGGGCGACCTCGCAGGGCAGGCCGCGGGCCCGCAGGGCGGTCGCGATCCCGTCGGCGCCGTCGCGGGTCTCCTCGTTTGTGACCGCGACCAGGACGACGCTCGGCACCGACCTGTCGGCCGTCAGCAGGCCGCGCTGGACCAGCGGCACGAGCACCCGGCTGACGCCCAGCGAGATGCCGACGCCGGGGTACGTCGTGCGCCCGTCGCTGGCGAGGGCGTCGTACCGCCCTCCGGAGCAGATCGAGCCGAGCGACTCGTAGCCGTCGAGCCGCGTCTCGAACACGGTGCCGGTGTAGTAGTCGAGCCCGCGCGCGATCGCGAGGTCGGCCTCGATCCGCACCGTCGCCGTGGCGAGGGAAGCGCACCCCCGCACCAGCGCCGCCAGCTCGTCGAGTCCCTCGTCGAGCAGCGCGTGCTCGACGCCGAGCTCACGGACCTTGCCGACGAAGGAGTCGTCGGTGGTGCGGATCGTCGCGAGGGCAAGGCACTTCTCGGCCTGCTCGGGACTGATCCCGGCCTCGTCGACGAGCAGCTCCCGCACCTTCTCCGGTGTCAGCTTGTCGAGCTTGTCGACCAGCCGCATGACCTCGTCGACGCCGTCGCCGGTGATGCCGAGGCCGGCGTAGAAGCCCTGGATGAGCTTGCGGTTGTTGACCTGGAGCCGGAAGCCCGGCAGACCGATCGACCGTGGGTCGGCCAGCTGCGAGAGCGCGTCGAGCATGACCCGGGCGATCTCGACGTCGTGGTGGAACGGCAGCGTGTCGCGACCGACGATGTCGATGTCGGCCTGGGTGAACTCGCGGAACCGGCCTTCCTGGGGCCGCTCGCCGCGCCACACCTTCTGGATCTGGTAGCGGCGGAAGGGGAACTCCAGCTTGCCGGCGTTCTCCAGCACGTAGCGGGCGAAGGGGACGGTCAGGTCGAAGTGCAGGCCCATGCCGGCGTCCCCGCCATCGGTGTCCTGGAGCCGCTTGAGGACATAGACCTCCTTGGAGGTGTCCCCCTTGCGGAGCAGCTGGTCCATCGGCTCCACGGCGCGCGTCTCGACGTTGGCGAAGCCGTGCAGCTCGAAGGTGCGCGCGAGCGTCGCCAGCACCTGCTGCTCGACCTGACGCTGGGCAGGCAGGAACTCGGGGAACCCGCTGAGCGGGGTGGGTCGGGCCATCTTCACAGTCCTCGGGTGACTCGTCCTGCGGACCCGGACACGCCGTCCTGGAGCTCGAGCAGGAAGGGGTTGGTCGCGCGCTCGCGACCGATCGACGTCTGCTCGCCGTGGCCCGGGAGCACGACGATGTCGTCGGCCAGGGGCAGCACCTTGGCGGCCAGGCTGCGCAGCATCGTCGGATGGTCGCCACCGGGCAGGTCGGTGCGCCCGATCGAGCCGGCGAACAGCAGGTCGCCGGAGAACATCACCTCGGAGATCTGCTGGTCGTACGGCGCCCGGAACGTCACCGAGCCCTCGGTGTGGCCCGGGGTGTGGTCGACGGTGAAGGTGAGACCGGCGAGCTCGAGGGCCGCGCCGTCGCCGAGCTCGCGGACGTCGTCGGGCTCGGTGAACTCGAAGTCGCCGCCGAGCAGCATCTGCGCGGTCTCCGGGGAGATCCCGGCCATCGGGTCGGTGAGCAGGTGCCGGTCGCCCGGGTGGATCCACGCCGTCGCGTCGTACGTCCCGGAGACGGGCGTCACGGACCACATGTGGTCGATGTGGCCATGGGTCAGCAACACCGCCACCGGCTTGAGGCGGTGCTCACGGACGACCTCGGCGACACCGGCGGCGGCGTCCTTCCCGGGGTCGATGACGACGCACTCGTTGCCCGCGCCGGTGGCGGCGACGTAGCAGTTGGTGCCCCAGGGACCTGCGGGGAAGCCGGCGATCAGCACCAACCCAGCCTATCGGCCGGGCGCGACGGCATTAGCATGGCCCATTGTGACTGCAAGCGACTGGGGACGTGTCGGCGACGACGGCACCGTCTTCGTGAGGACGGCCGACGGCGAACGATCGGTCGGACAGATGCCCGACGCCCCTGCGGAGGAGGCCCTGGCCTTCTACGCGAAGCGGTACGACGCACTCGCCGTCGAGGTGGACCTGCTGCATCGGCGGGTGAGCTCCGGGGTGCTCTCCCCCGACGAGGCGGCCGGCACGGTGAAGTCCGTGCGCGCCCAGGTGGCCGAGGCGAACGCCGTCGGCGACCTGGCCGGTCTCTGCGCGAAGCTCGACGAGCTCCTGCCGGTGATCGCGGCCCAGCGGGACAACCGGAGGGCCGAGAAGGCCAAGCGGCTGGCCGACGCCCACGACCAGAAGGAGCGACTCGCGGTCGAAGCGGAGGGGATCGCCTCCGGGCACGACTGGAGGCACGGCGCCAACCGCCTGCGTGACCTCCTCGAGGAGTGGAAGCAGCTCCCGCGCATCGAGAAGGCGCAGGACGACGCGCTCTGGAAGCGGTTCTCCTCCGCACGCTCGGCGTACACCAAGGCCCGACGGGCCCACTTCGCGGAGCAGGACGAGAAGCGCGCCGGTGCACGGGTCGTCAAGGAGCGCCTGGTCAAGGAGGCGGAGGCTCTCGCGGAGTCCACCGACTGGGGCCCGACCGCCGGCAAGTACCGCGATCTGATGCGGGACTGGAAGGCCGCCGGCCCCGCACCGAAAGGCATCGACGACGAGCTGTGGAAGCGGTTCCGCGGCGCGCAGGACACGTTCTTCGGCAACCGTGACGCCGAGAACGCCGCGCTCGACGCCGAGTTCGCCGCCAACGCCGAGGTGAAGGAGGCGCTGCTCGTCGAGGCCGAGGCGCTGCTGCCCACCCTGAAGTCCGAGACCGGCGACTTCGCCGCGACCAAGGCGGCGTTCCGCGACATCGCGGATCGCTGGGACCAGGCAGGCAAGGTCCCGCGGGACCGGATGAAGGAGCTCGAGGGCCGGATCCGCGCCGTCGAGCAGGCGATCCGCAAGGTCGAGGACGACCAGTGGCGGCGTACCGACCCGGAGAAGTCGGCCCGAGCCGACGACATGGTCGCCAAGCTCGAGGCCGCCATCACCGAGACCGAGGCCAAGCTCGAGAAGGCCCGGGCCGCCGGCGACGCGAAGAAGATCCGCGACCTCGAGGAGAACCTCGAAGGCCGCCGCTCCTTCCTCGAGATGGCCAAGCGCGCCTCCGCCGACTACTCCTAGCTCACTGGGTCACGCGGTAGACGTCGAAGACGCCCGGAACCGAGCGCACGGCCTTGAGCACGTTGTCGAGGTGCTTGGCGTCGGCCATCTCGAAGGTGAACCGGGTCTTGGCGACGCGGTCCCGGGTCGTCGTGAGGTTGGCGGACAGCAGGTTGAGGTGGGCGTCGGAGAGCACCATCGTGATGTCCGACAGCAGCCGGGAGCGGTCCAGCGCCTCGACCTGGATGTTGACCAGGAAGGTCGACTGACCGGTCGGTGCCCACTCGACCTCGAGCACCTTCTCCGGCTGCTTCAGCAGCTCGGTGGCGTTGGTGCAGTCGTGGCGGTGGACCGACACTCCCCCGCCCTTGGTGACGAACCCGAGGACGTCGTCGGGCGGGACCGGGGTGCAGCACTTCGCCAGCTTGACCCACACGTCGGGGGCGCCCTTGACGATCACGCCGGCGTCGGAGCCCGGCGCTAGCCGGGGGCGCCGGGTCCGCCCGGTGATGGTGACCGCCTCGGCGAGGTCCTCCTGGGCACCCTGCGCCCCACCGTGGAGCTCGATGACCTTGCGCACCACGGTCTGGGCGCCGAGGTTGCCCTCGCCGACCGCGGCGTAGAGCGCAGTCACGTCGGCGGCACGGAACTGCTCGGCGACGCGCGTCAACGAGTCGTGGGTGAGCAGCCGCTTGAGCGGCAGCCCCTCCTTGCGCATCAGCTTGGCGATCTCGTCCTTGCCTCGGTCGATCGCCTCCTCGCGCCGCTCCTTGGTGAACCACTGGCGGATCTTCGAGCGGGCGCGCTGCGACTTCACGAAGTTCAGCCAGTCCCGGGACGGCCCGGCATTGGTGGCCTTGGAGGTGAAGACCTCCACCACGTCGCCGTTCTCCAGCGTCGACTCCAGCGGGACGAGACGTCCGTTGACCCGCGCGCCGATCGTGTGGTGGCCGACCTCGGTGTGCACCGCGTAGGCGAAGTCGACCGGGGTGGAGCCCGACGGCAGCGCGATCACGTCGCCGCGCGGGGTGAAGACGTACGTCTCGGTCTGGTTGATCTCGAAGCGGAGCGACTCGAGGAACTCGCCGGGGTCCTCGACCTCGCTCTGCCAGTCGAGCAGCTGCCGCACCCAGGACATGTCGTCCTTGTCGCCGAGCTTGTCGACGTCCTGGCCGGTGCGGCCGTCCTCCTTGTACTTCCAGTGCGCCGCGACGCCGTACTCGGCGCGCCGGTGCATGCCGAAGGTCCGGATCTGCATCTCGACCGGCTTGCCCTGGGGACCGATGACGGTGGTGTGCAGGGACTGGTACATGTTGAACTTCGGCATCGCGACGTAGTCCTTGAACCGCCCGAGCACGGGGTTCCAGCGCGAGTGCAGGACGCCGAGGACGCCGTAGCAGTCCCGGTCCTCCTCGACGAGGATCCGGATGCCGACGAGGTCGTAGATGTCGGAGAAGTCGCGGCCGCCGACGATCATCTTCTGGTAGATCGAGTAGTAGTGCTTGGGGCGGCCGGTGACGGTGGCCTTGATCTTCGCCTCGCGCAGGTCCCGCTCGACCTGGGTGATCACCTCGGCCAGGAACTGGTCGCGCGACGGTGCGCGCTCGGCGACCATCCGCACGATCTCGTCGTAGATCTTCGGGTGCAGGGTCGCGAACGCGAGGTCCTCGAGCTCCCACTTGATGGTGTTCATGCCGAGCCGGTGGGCCAGCGGCGCGTAGATGTCGAGCGTCTCGCGGGCCGTCCGCTCCTGGCTCTTCTGCGGCACGTACCGCAGGGTGCGCATGTTGTGCAGCCGGTCGGCGAGCTTGATGACCAGCACCCGGATGTCGCGCGACATCGCGACGATCATCTTGCGGATGGTCTCGGCCTGGGCGTTGTCGCCGTAGACGACCTTGTCGAGCTTCGTCACGCCGTCGACGAGCAGGGCGACCTCGTCGCCGAAGTCGCGGCGACACTCGTCCAGGGTGTACGGCGTGTCCTCGACCGTGTCGTGGAGCAGCGCGGCGACGAGGGTCGGCTCGGTCATGCCGATGCCGGCGAGGATCGTGGTGACCGCCAGCGGGTGGGTGATGTAGGGGTCGCCGCTCTTGCGCATCTGGGCGCCGTGCAGACGCTCCGCGGTGAGGTAGGCCCTCTCGATGAGCGCCAGGTCGGCCTTCGGGTGGTTGGCCCGGACCGCGCGGAAGAGAGGCTCGAGGACCGGGTTGGAGGTCGGACCGCGGGTGCCCATCCGCGCCAGCCGCGCGCGCATCCCGCGACCCGGCGTCGAGTCGCTGGGCGGGGTGGGCGGTGCCGCGGGACGCAGCGGAACCGGCCGTGACGGGGCCCGTTCCTCACTCATTGGGCCAGTCTAGGGGCGACCGCGGGTCAGACCGCCAGGACGGTCGAGACCGCCAGGTCACCGACCGTGGCGCGACCGGGGAGGAAGGTCAGCTCGATGAGCACCGAGAGCCCGACTGCCGTCGCACCGCACGCCTCGACGAGCTCCCTGGCCGCCCGGGCGGTGCCACCCGTGGCCAGCACGTCGTCGACCAGCAGCACCCGGTCCCCCGGCGCGAGGGCCTCCTGCTGCACCTCGAGCACGGCGTCGCCGTACTCCAGCGCGTAGGAGACCGCATGCGTCGCGCCGGGCAGCTTGCCGGACTTCCGGACGGGGACGAACCCCACGCCGAGCGCCAGCGCCACCGGAGCGGCCAGGATGAAGCCGCGTGCCTCCATCCCGGCCACCTTGTCGACGACGACGTCGCCGGCACCGTCGCGGCCGGCCGCGGCGATGCCGTCGACCACGGTGCGGAACGCCGCGGCGTCCGCGAGCAGGGGCACGATGTCCTTGAACATCACGCCCGGCTCGGGGAAGTCCGGGACGTCGCGGACCAGCCGCGCGACCGCGGCCGCCGCGTCCGTCACGACGGGCCTACTTCTTCCCGCGCTTGGACCGCGGCTGACGCACCGGCTGCTGACGGCCGGAGCTGGTGCTCTTCTCCACCGGGCGTGCCTGCGTCGGAACCGTGCGACCGCGCCCCGAGACGGGGGCCGGTCGGTCGTCCTCGCCCGTCGCCTTCGTCGGCCGCTCGTAGTTCTCGTAGTCGTCATCGTCGTCGGGCACCTCGTCCGCGGCAGGGCCGTCGGCGACCGGCATGTCGTCGGCGAAGACCGGCACCGAGGCGTACCGGTCGGCCGCGGCGCGCGCCTTGGCCCGGGCCCGGCGCGCCTGCTCCTGGACCTCGGACTCACGGCCCTTGAGCTGCACGAGGACCCGCGGGGCCAGCATCACCGAGGAGTAGACACCCGCCGCCATGCCCACGAACTGCGCCAGCGCCAGGTCCTGCAGCGAGCTCGCACCCAGCTGGACCGCGCTGACGTAGAGGATCGCGCCGATCGGGATCAGCGCCACGATGCTGGTGTTGATCGACCGCACCAGGGTCTGGTTGACCGCGAGGTTGGCCGCGTCGGAGTAGGACTGCGTGTTCTTGCGCAGGGTGGTGGTGTTCTCCTTGATCTTGTCGAACACGACCACCGTGTCGTAGAGCGAGAAGCCCAGGATCGCGAGCAGTCCCGTGACCGCCGACGGCGTGACCTGGAAGCCGGAGATCGCATAGATCCCGATCGTGATGGCGACGTCGTGCGCCAACGCGACGAGCGCTGCGACGGACATCTTCCACTCGCGGAAGTAGAACCAGATGAAGAGGACGACCAGCACCAGGAAGACCGCGACACCGATGCCGGCCCGCTCGGCGACCTCACGGCCCCAGCTCGGTCCGATGTCCTGCTGGGAGATGTCGTCCTCGCCGATGTCCGGGAACGTGTCGAGGACGACCTCGCGGACGTCCTCGCGCTGGCCCGGGGTGAGGTTCTCCGTCTGCATCGTCAGCGCCTGGTCACCGGACGTGGTGACCGTCGGCGACTCGGCGTTGGTCACACCGGCGTCACCGACGGCTTCGCGCAGGTCGTCGGCGGCGTCCTGGGTGGCCTCGCCGGCACCGACGGTGATGTTGAACTCCGTGCCGCCGGTGAACTCGACACCGAAGTTGAGCGGCTTGATCGACACCGCGGCGATGGCCAGCGCCACCAGCACGAAGGTGATGCCGTACCAGAGCGCACGCCGGCCCACGAAGTCGAGCGACTTGCGACCCTGGTAGAGGTCGTTGCCGAGTCGAGACATCTTGCCCATCAGGCGTCCCCTCCTGCCGTCGCCGTACGTCGCACGACGGGACCGTCCATGCCGAGCGTCTCCGGGCTGAGGCCGGAGATCTTCCCGCCGCCGTTGAACAGCCGGAACTGCGCCAGCCACGACACCATCGGCTTGGTGAACCAGAACAGCACCGCGAGGTCGATCAGCGTCGACAGCCCGAGCGCGAAGCCGAAGCCCTTCACCACGCCCGTGGCGAAGATGTAGAGCACGGCGGCCGAGAGCAGCGAAACGGTGTTGGCCGCGATCCGGGTGACCCGCGCTCGGGCCCATCCGGTCTCGACCGCGACCCGCATCGACTTGCCCTCACGCATCTCGTCACGGATCCGCTCGAAGAAGATGACGAACGAGTCCGCGGTGATGCCGACCGCGATGATCAGGCCGGCGATGCCGGGCAGGGTCAGGGTGAAGCCCGCGGTCTCGCTCAGCAGCAGGACCAGGGCGTAGGTGATCGCCGCCGCGACGAAGAGCGACGCGACCACGACCGACCCGAGCGCCCGGTAGTAGAGCAGGCAGTAGAGCATGACCAGGGCCAGACCGATCGCGCCTGCGGTCAGGCCAGCGGTCAGCTGGTTGCCGGCGAGCGACGGACCGATCTCGTCGACGGTCGGGTCGTCGGTGAACGCGATCGGGAGCGCGCCGAACTTGAGGCTGTTGGCCAGGTTGGTCGCGGTGGTCTCGGTGAAGTCTCCCTCGATCTGCGAGTTTCCGTCGCGGATGATGCCGGTCATCTCCGGAGCGGAGATCACCTGGCCGTCGAGCACGATCGCGAACTGCTCGCCCGTGCCGACGAACTCCTCCGACACGGTCTCGAAGTCGTCCTCGGCACCGGCCGAACCCTTCGGGCGGGCCTTGTCCTTGTCGTTGCCCATCTCGATGCTGACGACCCACTGCACGCCGGACTGCGGGACCCCTGCCGAGGCGTCGCTCAGCTCGGTGCCCTCGATGACGGATCGGGAGAGGAGGTACTTCGTGGCCTGGCCGTCCTCGACCGAGCAGGCGACGAGCGGGCGGTCCGGGTCGTCCTCGGCGCCGGCCGGCTTCTCGCCGCGCATCACGGTGCCGTCGGCGGCACAGGTGAGCTCGTTGAAGCGCGCGATCGACTTAGCGTCCGGGCTGCGCGACCAGGCGATGCTGTCCTTCGCGGTCCACGTCTTGCCGTCGCCCGCCGGATCGGCGGCACCCGGCTCCTCGGGCGCGTCGGTCGGCTGGTCGCTCTGCTCGTCGGTGGGCTGGTCGCCGCCGTTCTTCTTGTTCTTGCGCGGCTTGTCCGTGGACTCGTCCGTCGCCTCGGTCGACCCGTCGGTCGGCGTCGGGTCACCGGGTGCGCCGACCGGCGGTCGCTGCAGGACCGGTGCGCCGGCGTCACACGAGCCGGGGGTGCGGTCCGAGCACGCCACCAGACGGAAGCGGAGCTGGGCCTGTCGCTTGACGGTCTCCTCGAGCTGCTTGCGGTTCTCCGTCGAGCCGGGCACCTCGACCACGATGTACTTGTTGGACTGCGTGGTCACCTCGGCCTCGGACACGCCGGTGCCGTTGACGCGCAGGTCGATGATCCGCCGCGCCTCCTCGAGGCTCTCGGCCGACGGCGTGTTGGTCGCCTCGAGGGTGATCCGGGTGCCGCCTTGCAGGTCCAGGCCGAGGGACGGCTTCCAGGAGCCGGCCAGCGCGACGAGGCCGTACATCACCGCGACGGCGAGGAAGAAGATGATCAGCGTCCGGCCGGGCCGGGGTCGTCGAGCCGCCATCCTCAGAGCTCCTCGCTCTCGTCGCGGCGGGGCTCCTCGCCGGGTTCGGCGTCCTCCCGCTGGCCGGGTACGACGCCGCCGACCGCTCCGCGCGCGACCTTGAGCGTGACCTCGGGCGCGACGGTCACCATCAGGTGGTCGTCGGCCACGACAGCGATCGTGCCGTAGACCCCCGAGGTCAGCAGCACCTCGTCACCGACGGACAGCGCGGACTGCATCCGGACCAGCTCTTTCTGGCGCCGCGAGGCGGGCCGGATGACGAGCAGCCAGAAGACCAACGCGATGACGATGATCCAGAGCCACGGAACGAGCTCCTCCACAGGGGTTGCCTCTCGAGCGAAATTGGGTACGGCAGGCGGCCGACGGGCAAGTGTAGCCGCGCACCAAGAGCCGACCGGACCGGCCCGCGGTCACTCCTCGAAGAGCGTCTCGTCCCCACCGACGGGCGACGTCGGTGGCGCGGTCAGGCCCAGGTGGGACCACGCAGCGGGAGTCGCGATGCGCCCGCGCGGGGTCCGGGCGAGGAAGCCGTTGCGCACCAGGAACGGCTCCGCGACCTCCTCCACCGTCTCCCGCTCCTCCCCGACGGCGACCGCGAGCGTGGAGACGCCGACCGGTCCGCCGCCGAACCGACGGCACAGCGCGTCGATCACCGAGCGGTCGAGCCGGTCGAGACCGAGCTCGTCGACCTCGTAGAGCTCGAGCGCGGCCTGGGCGACCGGACGGGTGACGATGCCGTCGGCGCGCACCTGGGCGTAGTCGCGGACGCGGCGCAGCAGCCGGTTGGCGATCCGGGGGGTGCCACGGGAGCGGGAGGCGATCTCCGCGGACCCCTCGTCGGTGAGCTCGACCCCGAGCAGGCCGGCCGAGCGGTGGACGATGAGGTCGAGGTCGGCCGGCTCGTAGAACTCCAGGTGGGCGGTGAACCCGAACCGGTCCCGCAGCGGGCCCGGCAGCAGGCCCGCCCGGGTGGTCGCGCCGACCAGGGTGAACGAGGGGATCTCCAACGGGATGGCGGTGGCGCCCGGGCCCTTGCCGATCACGACGTCGACGCGGAAGTCCTCCATCGCGAGGTAGAGCATCTCCTCGGCGGGTCGCGACATCCGGTGGATCTCGTCGACGAACAGCACGTCGCCCTCGTTGAGGCCGGAGAGGATGGCGGCCAGGTCGCCCGCGTGGGTGATCGCCGGACCGCTGGTCAGCCGGAGCGGGACCTCCATCTCGTGGGCGATGATCATCGCCAGCGTGGTCTTGCCGAGTCCCGGCGGTCCGGAGAGCAGGACGTGGTCGGGCGCCCGGCCCCGCTGTCGCGCGGCCTCCAGCACCAGGCCGAGCTGGTCGCGCACCCGCGTCTGGCCCACCACCTCGTCGAGGCTCCGTGGTCGCAGCGCCGCCTCGACGGCGCGCTCGTCGCCCTCCGCCTCCGCTGCGGTCAGCGACCGGAGGTGGCCCTCCTCGGCCTCAGCGAGCTCGTCCTCGTGGAAGGGCATCGATCAGGCCTTCGCCAGGGCCCGGAGGGCGGCGCGCAGCAGGGCACCGACGTCCGGGGCCGGACCCGCCTGGTCGGCCACGGAATCGATCGCCTTGTCGGCGTCCTTGCTGTTGTAGCCGAGACCGACGAGACCCTGCGCGACCTGGTCGCGCCACGGCGCGCTGGGGCCCGGGAGCGGGGTGGACACGCCACCGGTCGGCGCACCGATCCGGTCCTTCAGCTCCAGGATGATCCGCTGGGCGCCCTTCTGACCGATGCCGGGGACCTTGGTCAGCGTCTTCACGTCGTCGGAGGCGATCGCGACGCGGACGCCGTCGGGCGAGAGCACCGCGAGCATGGCCTGGGCGAGCTTCGGACCGACGCCCGACGCGGTCTGGACCAGCTCGAAGACCGTCTTCTCGTCCTCGTCGGCGAACCCGAAGAGGGTCAGGGAGTCCTCCCGCACGACCATGCTGGTCGGCAGGGTGGCCTCGGTGCCGGTCCGCAGCGTGGCGATCGTGCCGGGCGTGCACATCAGCTCGAGACCGACGCCGCCGACCTCGAGGACGGCACTGGACAGGGTCAGCGCAGCCACCCGGCCGCGCACGAACGCGATCACCGCGTGCTCCTTCCCGCGGCCGCCAGGGCCGCGTCGATCCGGGCCTGCGCTCCCCCACGCCAGATGTGGGTGATGGCCAGTGCCAGGGCGTCGGCGGCATCTGCGGGCTTGGGCGCCGCGTCGAGGCGGAGGATCCTGGTCACCATCGCTCCGACCTGCGCCTTGTCGGCCCGCCCGTTGCCGGAGACGGCTGCCTTGACCTCGCTGGGTGTGTGCAGGGCGACCGGCAGGCCGCGCCGGGCTGCACAGACCATCGCGACGCCGGCGGCCTGGGCCGTGCCCATGATCGTGCTGACGTCGGAGCGGGCGAAGATCCGCTCGATGGCCACCGCGTCGGGCCGGTGCTCCTCGAGCCAGGCGTCGACGGCCCGCTCGATGGTGACGAGCCGCTCCGGGACGGGCACGTGCGCCGCCGTACGGACCACGTTGACGTCGACCAGCCGCAACGGTCGGCCGACATCTCCCTCGACCACACCCATGCCGCAGCGGGTCAGTCCGGGGTCGATCCCGAGGACGCGCATCTCCACTCCTGCCTGTCGAACACGTGTTCGTAGGCTAGCCGCTGGGCCCGGCCGACCGGTTCAGGACACGCGGACTGCACGGCAGTCCTAGACCTCGACGGCGTCCATCACGTCGTCCGGCACGTCGGCGTTGGAGAAGACGTTCTGCACGTCGTCGAGGTCGTCGACCGCGTCCATCAGCTTGAAGACCTTGCCGGCGGCGGCAGGGTCGGACACCGGGATGTCCATCGACGCGACGAACAGCACGTCAGCGGAGTCGTAGTCGATGCCGGCGTCCTGCAGCGCGGTGCGCACGGCGACGACGTCGCTGGCCTCAGCCTGCACCTCGAAGCTCTCGCCGAGGTCGGCGACCTCCTCCGCACCGGCGTCGAGGGTGGCCTCGAGGACCATGTCCTCGGTGACCTCGCCGCCGGCGCCCTCGACCTCCTGGCTCTTGGGCACGACCACGACGCCCTTGCGGTTGAAGAGACGCGACACCGAGCCGGGGTCGGCCATGGTTCCGCCGTTGCGCGTCACCGCGGTGCGCACCTCCATCGCGGCGCGGTTGCGGTTGTCGGTCAGGCACTCGACGAGGAGCGCGACGCCCTGGGGCCCGTAGACCTCGTACATGATCGTCTCGTAGTCGACGCCGCCGCCCTCGAGCCCACCGCCACGCTTGACCGCGGAGTCGATGTTCTTGTTGGGGACCGACTGCTTCTTGGCCTTCTGGATGGCGTCGTAGAGCGTCGGGTTGCCGGCGGGGTCGGGACCACCCATCTTGGCGGCGATCTCGATGTTCTTGATCAGCTTCGCGAAGAGCTTGCCGCGCTTGGCGTCGACGACCGCCTTCTTGTGCTTGGTGGTCGCCCACTTGGAGTGGCCAGACATTCAGTCCCTCGTTCCGTACTTGGCCGAGCCGGCGCTTTCGACAACAGCCTGGGATTCTATCCCCGCACCAGTTCCAGGAAGAGCCGGTGCACCCGGCCGTCGCCGTCGACCTCGGGGTGGAACGAGGTCGCCAGCAGGTGCCCCTGGCGTACGGCGACCGCGTGCCCCTCGGCCTCGGCCAGCACCTCGACGCCGGGCCCGACCCGCTCGACCCACGGCGCGCGGATGAACACCGCGTGGACCGGGTCGTCCAGCCCCACCATCGGGAGGTCGGCCTCGAAGGAGTCGACCTGCCGCCCGAACGCGTTGCGGCGCACCGTCACGTCGAGGCCGCCGATCGTCTCCTGACCGACGATCCCGTCGACGATGCTGTCGGCGAGCAGGATCATCCCGGCGCACGTGCCGAACGCCGGCATCCCGTCGGCGATCCGTTCGCGCAGCGGGTCGAGCAGGTCGAACGTGCGCGCGAGCTTGGCCATCGTGGTCGACTCACCGCCCGGGAGCACGATCGCGTCGCACTTCTCGAGCTCCGAGGGCCGGCGGACGGCAAACGAGTCCACGCCCAGTCGGGCGAGGGTGGCGAGGTGCTCGCGGACGTCCCCCTGCAGGGCGAAGACTCCGACGGCTGGCACGCGGAGAAGGGTAGTGTCCGCGCCATGCTGCGTCGGGGGCGGTCCGTCTGTCTGCTCCTCGCGGCGCTCGTGGCGGTGGCGGGTTGCGCCCGCGAGAACGACTCCGGCGGTACGCCGACCCGCAGCCTGGCCGGGACGGCGTCCACCGCGACGTCGGCCGCGCCGGAGGGCCCCTCGGACGACGGTCCCGGGTCGGCGTACGCCGCGTGGCTCAGCGCCCTGGCCCGTCAGCAGGGCGCGGCGGCGTGCCGCCTTCAGGCGCCGGAGTTCACGATCGACCTGCGCCACCGCGCGATCCTCGAGGACCGGGCAGAGCTGGGCGACCCCTGCACCGGGTTCGTCGCGCTGCTGTGGGAGGACCCGGCCTTCGAGAGCGAGATCGTGGACATCGCGGTGACCCAGGAGACCGACGAGGACGCGCTGCTGGAGGTGCACCTGGCGGGCAGCGCCGCCACCGTGCGGATGGTCTACCACCGGGCGGCGTGGCTGGTCTTCTCGGTGGCGCCACGCACCGAGGACGGCGCACCGGCCGCAGCCGGTGCCGCGCGGTGGGTCGCCGCGTGGTGCGACCTCGATCCGGCGATGTCACGCGACGAGATCGTCGACCTCATGGGCGACCCGAGCGGTGAGTACACCGTCAGCGACGGCGGGGAGCCGCAGCTGTGGTGGGCACAGGACCAGTACGACTTCCGCGTCTACCTCGACGTCGACGGCAGCGTGCTGGAGCTGGTCGGCGACTACGACGCGCTGTCGGCCGCCGACCGCGAGCTCCTCCGCTGCCCCGAGCTCCGGAGCTAGCTCTCCACCACCGAGAGGGTCACCAGCCGCGCTCGGCGAGCCGGTGCGGCTGCGGGATGTCCTCGACGTTGATGCCGACCATGGCCTCGCCGAGACCACGGGAGACCTTCGCGACGACGTCGGGGTCGTCGTAGAAGGTCGTCGCCTTGACGATCGCCTCGGCCCGCTGGGCCGGGTTGCCGGACTTGAAGATGCCCGAGCCCACGAACACGCCCTCGGCGCCGAGCTGCATCATCATCGCCGCGTCGGCCGGGGTCGCGATGCCGCCGGCGGTGAACAGGACGACCGGAAGCTTGCCGGTGCGGGCAACCTCCACCACCAGGTCGTACGGCGCCTGCAGGTCCTTCGCGGCGACGTACAGCTCGTCGTCGGCCAGCGAGCCCAGCCGGCGGATCTCGCCGCGGATGGTCCGCATGTGGGTGACCGCGTTGGACACGTCGCCGGTGCCCGCCTCGCCCTTGGAGCGGATCATGGCCGCGCCCTCGGTGATCCGGCGCAGCGCCTCACCGAGGTTGGTCGCACCGCACACGAACGGAATCGTGAACGCCCACTTGTCGATGTGGTTGGCGTAGTCGGCCGGGGTCAGGACCTCCGACTCGTCGATGTAGTCGACGCCGAGCGACTGCAGGACCTGCGCCTCGGCGAAGTGACCGATCCGGGCCTTCGCCATGACGGGGATCGAGACGGCCTCGATGATGCCGTCGATCATGTCGGGGTCGCTCATCCGGGACACCCCGCCCTGCGCACGGATGTCGGCCGGCACCCGCTCCAGGGCCATCACCGCGACGGCGCCGGCGTCCTCGGCGATCTTGGCCTGCTCGGCGGTGACCACGTCCATGATCACGCCACCCTTGAGCATCTCGGCCATGCCGCGCTTGACCCGGGTCGTACCTGCCTCGTGCTGCTCGCTCATAGAGCCGATTCTAGGCCGGGGAGTCGGTGGTCCCTGCATCGAGGTCCACCGCCTGACGGTGCACTTTCAGCACCCGGAACCCGACGGTATAAGTGCTGGCGACGGCGAGCACCCACAGCGCGACGTACAGGAGGACCGGCAGGTCGAAGATATCGGTCAGCCCGGTCATCGCCAGGATCGCCACCAGACGGTCGGCGCGCTCGGCGATCCCGCCCCTGGCGTCCATCCCGAGCGACTCCGCGCGAGCGCGGGCGTACGAGGTCACCGAGCCCATCACCAGGCACCACAGCGTCACGCAGAGGTAGAGGTAGCTGTCGCCCGGCCCCGCGAAGTAGAGCGCGATGCCGCCGAAGATCGCAGCGTCGCCGAACCGGTCGAGGGTCGAGTCCCAGAACGCTCCGAACCGGGACGTCCGCCCCATCTCGCGCGCCATCTTGCCGTCGATGAGGTCGCTGAAGACGAACGCGGTGATGACCAGGACGCCGATCAGGAGCTCGCCGCGCGGGAAGAAGGCGAGGGCACCGGCGCACACGCCGAGCGTGCCGACCAGGGTCACCGCATCGGGGCTGATGCCGAGCCTGATGAAGAGCCGGACGACCGGCAGCAGCACCACGCCCTGCCAGAAGTCCTTGAACCGTTCCAACATGTCGCCCGCACCCTAGCCAGTCGTCGGCCAGGCACCGGCCAGCAGGTCCCGGGTGTCCCCCAACAGCTGTGGAAGGGTCTTGGTGCCCGCGACGACGGTCATGAAGTTCGCGTCGCCGGACCAGCGCGGCACGACGTGCTGGTGCAGATGACCCGAGAGCGACCCGCCCGCCACCCCGCCGAGGTTGAGCCCGATGTTGAAGGCGTGCGGCTGCGCGACGTGCCGGACGGCGACCAGTGCCTGCTTGGTGAGCGTGCTGAGCTCGGCGGTCTCCTCCTCGTCGAGCTCGGTCAGGTCCGCGACGTGGCGGTACGGCAGCACCATCAGGTGGCCCGGGTTGTAGGGGTAGAGGTTGAGGACGACGTACGACGTCGTACCGCGCACGACCACCAGCTCGTCGTCGTACGACGCCGCGGGGTCGGCCGTGATCCGGCAGAACGGGCAGGCCGGCAGCTCGGGGCGCTCGCCGTCGGCGTCCCCGCGCACGTACGCCATCCGGTGCGGCGTCCACAGCCGCTCCAGCCCGTCAGGGTCGGTCACTCGTCGTCCTGGTCGTCGAGGACAGAGATCTGCTCGACCGGGACGTCCGGGAGGTTGATGCCGCGCGATGCCGCGAGCCCGTTGATCTGGTACCAGATCACCTCGGTCATCATCTCGACGAAACCGGTCACACCAGGCTCGAGAGTCTCCCGCGCGCTCCACCGCCGGGTCGACGCGAAGCACCCGCCGATGATGCCGAACACCCACGGGTCCAGC
This sequence comes from uncultured Actinomycetota bacterium, assembly GCA_963830735.1. GTDB lineage: Bacteria > Actinomycetota > Actinomycetes > Propionibacteriales > Nocardioidaceae > Nocardioides. The sequence continues at coordinate 1,121,190 of CAWHNG010000002.1, read as the reverse complement.
GCGGCCCGGTCGTCCTCGCTGAGCTCCGCGCCGAGCAGGTCGACGACCGCGGTCATGATCGCCTCGACCTGCTCGGCGATCTGTCCCAGCACCTGGTCGAGCGGACTCTCCTCGGCGTTCGGCACGCCCTGCTCGGCGACCCGGTGCAGGGCAGGATGCGCGACCGCCCACCGCACGTAGGCCGCGACGATCCGCCGGATGATGTCGACCGGCGTGCCCTCGAACGTCGCGGCGGGCAGCACGGCCGCGCCGACCTGCTCGATCACCCGGCGCTGCACCGCGAGGTCGAGGTCCGCCCGGTCCTGGAAGTGGCGGTAGATGACGGTCCGGCTCAGCCCGGCGCGGTCGGCGATCTCCTGGAGGTGGATCTCCGCCCCCGGCTCCTGGCGCTCGACCTCGGCGACGGCCGCGTCGATGATCTTCTCGCGCCGGGCCCGGTTGTGGGCCTGCCAGCGCACCTGACGGCCGTCGGGCCCCTTCGCCTCGCTGGCAGTCATCCCCCACCTCGTCTCTCGCACGTCCGCGGCCTGCCGAACATGTGGGACAAGCCTAGCCGTGGTGGTCCCCGCATTGGTGGGGCGGGGATGCGTCAGCCCGGTGTCGGCAGCGAACGGGCGATGATCTCCTTCATGATCTCCGAGGTGCCGGCGTAGATCTGGCTGACCCGCAGGTCGGCCCACGCGCGCGCGATCGGGTACTCGTTCATGTAGCCGTAGCCGCCGTGCAGCTGCAGGCACTTGTCGACGACCTTCTGCGCCCGCTCCGAGGCCCACAGCTTGGCCATGGCTGCGGTCGGGATGTCGAGCTCGCCCTTGACGTGGAGCTGGAGGCACTCGTCGACGAACGAGCGCGCGACCCTGGCTTCGGTGGCGACCTCCGCGATCTTGAACTTGGTGTTCTGGAAGGCGAAGAGCGGCTTTCCGAAGGCGGTGCGGCTGGTGACGTACTCGTGGGTGAGGTCGACGCACAGCTCCATCGCGGCGGTACAGCTCACGGCCACGATCAGGCGCTCCTGGGGCAGCTGCATCATCAGCTGGAAGAACCCCTGGCCCTCCTCGGTGCCGAGCAGGTTGGTGACCGGGACGCGGACGTCGTCGAAGAAGAGCTCGCAGGTGTCCTGGCCCTTCATGCCGATCTTGTCGAGCACCCGGCCACGGCGGAACCCGGGCGCATCGGCCGGCACGACGACCAGGGAGATGCCGGCCGCGGCGTCCGTCGGGTTGGTCTTGGCGACCACGAGCACCATGTCGGCCTGGGAGCCGTTGGTGATGAAGGTCTTCGCGCCGTTGACGACGTACTCGTCCCCCTCGCGGATGGCCTTGGTCTTCACGTTCTGCAGGTCCGAGCCGGTGCCGGGCTCGGTCATCGCGATCGCGCTGACCACCTCGCCGCTGGCGAGCTTGGGCAGCCACTCCTGCTTCTGCTCTTCGGTCCCGTAGGCGAGCAGGTAGTGCGCCACGATGCCGGAGTGCAGGGAGGCGCCCCAGCTCGAGTCGCCGACGCGGGCCTGCTCCTCGATGAGGATCGCCTCGTGCAGGAAGGTGCCGCCACCGCCGCCGTACTCCTCGGGGACCGAGGCGCACAGCAGACCGAGCTCGCCGGCCCTGTTCCACAGGTCGCGGTCGACCTGCTTGTTCTCGATGTAGCGCTCGACGTTCGGCTTGATCTCCTTCTCGCAGAAGGTGCGCGCGAGGTCGCGGAAGTCGTCGAGGTCCTGGTCCATCCAGGGAGAACGGCGAACGGGCATGTGAGGGGCCTCCGGCGGTTGACGGTCGGGTCCGGGCAGAACGCGATACAACGTGTATCGAGGACAACCTAGCAGCCTCCGATACACGGTGTATCCGGATCCTCCCGGGGCGCTACCGTTAGGAGCGTGGCAGCGAAGAAGTGGGTCGACCCGGCGGGAGTACGACGACGCGTGGCCCGCGCCGCGGCGTCCGGGACGCGCCGCGACGAGCTCGTGGCGGCGGCGATCGAGGCCATCGAGGAGGAGGGCCCCTCCGTCGGGCTCGCCCGGATCGCCGAGCGCGCGGGCGTGCTGCGGCCCAACGTCTACCGGCTCTTCGCGAGCAAGGACGAGCTCGACGACGCCGTCATCCGGATCGCCGGGTCGGCCCTCGTCGACGAGATCCGGCCGACCCTGATGCGGTCCGGCACACCGGTCGAGATCGTGAGCGGCGTGATCGGCGCCTCCGTCGCCTGGGCGGCCGAGCACCCCAACCTCTACCGGTTCATGGCGGCCCGGCGGCAGACCCGGTCGCTGCACCGGGCACGGGTGGGCCGCACCCGGTTCCTCGGCGAGGTCGTCAAGGCCGCGACGGCGTACCTCCGCTCCGAGGACATCGAGCACGACGTCCCCGACGGGGTGCTCGCCGGACTGATGGGCATGGTCGACGCCAGCATCATCTGGTGGCTCGACCACGCGGACGAGCAGCAGGACGAGGTCGTCGCGCGGCTGACCCGGCAGGTGGTGCTGATCCTGCGCGACCTGCTCGGCCAGCTCGGATTCGAGGTCAGCGAGGACCGGGTCCTCGACCCGGCCCCCTTCGCGCCGGGCCCTTCAGTACTGGTGGAACCAGCGCCCTAGGTCCGCGGAGATCCCGGGGCAGGTGACGTTCTGGTCGCGCGAGTCCTCGACCCACTGGCCCAGGACGCCCGGTCCGCCCTGGATCGACCAGTCGTCGCCGCAGCGGTTCAGCGCCTCCTCGCGCGAGGTCTCGCCGGCGGCGCGCCACTCCGCCACTCCCCCGAGGCTGAAGCCGCCGACCACGCCCTCCCAGAGGTACGGCGTGGAGTAGACGCCGATCGTGTAGCCCGCGTCGGTGTAGGCGCGCGCGGCGCCCTCGACCACGGCCGCGTTGGCCGCCGGGTCGTCGCTCCACGCGAAGTCGGGCACCGGCTCGACGTCGATCCACACGATCGGCGACTGGAGGCCGGCGTCGACCATCGACCCGATGTTGTACCTCGCCTGCTGGTAGCCGGTGTTGCGCAGTCGCCCGGTGGCCGTGCCGGCGTCGTACGGACCGTCGGCGCCGTGCTCGTCGAGGGTGGCGTCGTCGGGGTAGCTCGCGACGGCGTACGCCGCCACCATCAGGCCACGGTCGCGGACCCAGTCGACCTGGTCGGCCAGGCACGGGTTGGGCGTGAAGCCCGGCCCGTTGGTGAGGCCGATGACGACGTACTCGGCGTCGGGGATCGGCATCGGCATGCCCTGCGACCGCTTCTCGGGGATGCCCATGCCCTTGGGGCACTGCGGCCAGCTCACGTCGGCGCCGAGCACCGGGCCGTCGCGCGGCGGGATCTTCGCTCCGCCGCGGTCGTTGGCGAGGTCCTCGGCCATGTCGGCGAGGTCGCCCGCGTCGGAACCCGGATCGCCCGCGTCGCCCTTGCCGTCGGGCGCGCGACCGCCTTTCTGCCGAGGTGCCTCGGACGTCGGGGCAACGCCGTCGACCGTCGGCTCGGCCGGTCCGCCGCACCCCGCCAGCAGGAGGAGTACGCCGACCATCAGGTGGCGAACGCCCGGCCGGATCAATGTCACACCTGTTCGCGGGAGGCGATCGCGGCGGCGACCCGCTCGATCGCCTCCGCGACCGGCACGCCGTTGTCCTGGCGGCCGTCGCGGTAGCGGAAGCTCACCGCGCCCGCGGCGACGTCGTCGTCACCGGCGATCACCATGAACGGCACCTTCTGCAGCTGGGCGTTGCGGATCTTCTTCTGCATCCGGTCGTCGGAGTCGTCGACCTCGACCCGGATCCCGCGCGCCTTCAGCTGCTGCGCGACGTCGTACAGGTAGTCGGCGTGCCGCTCGGCCACCGGGATGCCCTGCACCTGGACGGGGGCCAGCCACGGAGGGAACGCACCGGCGTAGTGCTCGACGAGCACCCCGAGGAAGCGCTCGATCGAGCCGAACTTGGCCGAGTGGATCATCACCGGCTGCTGACGGGAGCCGTCCGCGGCGACGTACTCCAGGTTGAAGCGGTCGGCCGAGGGCTGGTTGAAGTCGTACTGGATCGTCGACATCTGCCAGGACCGCCCGATGGCGTCCCGGGCCTGGACCGAGATCTTGGGGCCGTAGTAGGCGGCGCCGCCGGGGTCGGGGACGAGCTCGAGGCCGCTGTCGATCGCGACCTGCTCGAGGACCTGGGTGGCGACGGCCCAGTCCTCGTCGGAGCCGATGAACTTGTCCTTGGAGTCGTCGCGGGTCGACAGCTCCAGGTAGAAGTCGTCGAGGCCGAAGTCACGGAGCAGGCTGAGGACGAAGTCGAGCAGGTGCTTGATCTCGGCGGGCGCCTGCTCGGGGGTGACGTAGGAGTGCGAGTCGTCCTGGGCGAAGCCGCGGACGCGGGTCAGGCCGTGCACGACCCCGGACTTCTCGTGGCGGTAGACCGACCCGAACTCGAAGAGCCGCAGCGGCAGCTCGCGGTAGGAGCGCTGCCGGGAGCGGTAGATCAGGTTGTGCATGGGGCAGTTCATCGCCTTGAGGCGGTAGTCCATCCCGTCCACGTCGAGCGCCGGGAACATGCCCTCGCCGTAGTAGGGCAGGTGGCCCGAGGTGTGGAAGAGGCCCTCCTTGGCGATGTGCGGCGTGCCGACGTACTCGAAGCCCTCCTCGATGTGCCGCCGGCGGACGTAGTCCTCCATCTCCCGCTTGATGACGCCACCCCTGGGGTGGAAGACGGGCAGTCCCGAGCCGATCTCGTCGGGGAAGCTGTAGAGGTCGAGCTCCCGGCCGAGCTTGCGGTGGTCGCGGCGCTCGGCCTCCTCGAGGCGGTGCAGGTAGTCGGCCATCGCCTCCTTGGACTCCCACGCGGTGCCGTAGATCCGCTGGAGCTGCTTGTTCTTCTCGTTCCCGCGCCAGTACGCCGCCGCGGACCTCATCAGCTTGAAGGCGGGGATGCGCTTGGTGGTCGGCAGGTGGGGGCCTCGGCAGAGGTCCTTCCACGCCACGTCGCCGTTGCGGTCGACGTTGTCGTAGATGGTGAGCTCACCGGCGCCCACCTCGGCACCGGCGCCCTCGGCGGCCTCCGCCGCGTTGCCCTTGAGCCCGATCAGCTCCAGCTTGTAGGGCTCGTCGGCGAGCTCGGCGCGGGCGTCGTCGTCGCTGGTGACCCGGCGGGAGAACCGTTGGTTCTCCTTGACGATCTTGCGCATCCGGGTCTCGATCTTCGCCAGGTCGTCCGGGTGGAACGGGGTCTCGACGTCGAAGTCGTAGTAGAACCCGTCGCGGATCGGCGGCCCGATGCCGAGCTTGGCTTCCGGGAAGAGGTCCTGCACGGCCTGGGCGAGGACGTGGGCGCACGAGTGCCGCAGGATGTCGTGCCCGTCGGCGCTGTCGATCACCACGCCCTCGATCTCGTCGCCGTCGGCAAGCTCGTAGGACAGGTCCTTGAGCGCGTCGTCCACGCGGGCGGCGATGACCGACGGGGCGTCGGTGAACAGCTCCCAGGCCCGGGTGCCCGTGGTCGTCGCCCGCTCCTCACGCTCACCGGCGTGGATGCGGACGACCTTGATCTCGGACACGAAGGGACTCCTGGGGGTTCGGTGGTGGCGGCCGGACGGCCGGACTCCGATCGTATCGAGCGCGGGTCAGCGACGCTCGAGGAATACCCCTCCCTCGTCCCGGGGCGCTGCTCGCCTACTCCGGTTGCAGGACGATCGTGATGGAGCCGGCGCGACTCGTCGCGTTCGTCGTGGCGGTGATCCCGGGCCGGGCTCCCGACGGCACCGGTGCGCCGCTGTCGACGACCAGCGCGGAGATGCGGCCGCTGCCGCTCCCGATCGCCTCGTCGCGGACGGCCACCCCGGGCGGCGGGGTCCAGTCGGTCGTCGTGGACGACTTGTCCGCCCAGTAGGAGACGACCCATCGTCCGTCCCCGGCCACCGTCACGGACGGGGTGGTGTGCGACAGCGTGCTGGTCGTCTCGGCCCGCGTCACGACCGTCGCGACCGGCGCAGTGGGCGAGGTGCCGCTGTAGGCCACCAGCTGGAGCGCGACCTTCGTGTAGCCCCCCAAGCCGACCGTGACCTGGCTGCCGGCAGTGGTCGCCGTGGCGACGCGCTGCCAGAGCAGGGTCCGCTGGGAGCCCGTCACGAAGTTCGCCACCTGCGTCCAGCCCGCGGGCGGCGTGATGGTCGCGGTGGTGACGTTCACGGTCGCGAACAGCAGCAGGCCGTCGCCGCTGCGGACGGCAGCCGGCACGGTGACGGCCGCGGAGGTCGTGTTCGCGACCGTCCGGGCAACGCCGCGGAAGCCGATCGGCGACGCGTCCACGGACACGGTGACCGACCGGGTGGTCGAAGCCGTCGCGCCGTCGCCGTCGGTGACGGTGAGGGTCGCGTCGTAGGTGCCGGCGGCCGGGAAGGCGTGGGTGGGCGTCGCGCCGTTGGCCGTGCCGCCGTCGCTGAACGTCCACTGGTACGACGCGATCGGTCCCTCCGCGTCGGATGACCCGGTGCCGTCGAAGGCGCACTCGAGACCGGCGCAGCTGGAGGCGATGTCGGCCACCGGCAGCGTGTTCTGCGGCTCGTCCGTCGTGTACGCCAGGTGCAGGATCGGCGCAACGCTGCCGTCGTGCGAGGAGGCCCGGCGCTCGCCGGTACCGGTCATCGAGAACGCGAGCGCGTTGCCCGACCGCCAGCCGGGCCGGTCGACGATCTCCTGCACGATCGACGTGAGGTCGGTGGTCCGCTGGGCAGCTCCCGACTGGCCGCTGGTCCATGCCGGGGGTGCCCAGTTCGTTGCCGCCGACGTCAGGGGCCGCGACGTCACTGTCGTCGTCGCCGTCGTGAAGGTCGCCGTGTTGTCCTGGTCGATGCCGCGGACCTGGACCGAGGTGGTGCCGCTGTTCGAGCCGCTCGCGCGGAACTGGATCCACGCCTCGGTGACGGTGGCTCCGCGGGGAACGGACAGACCGGCGAAACGGATCCCGATCGTCTGCTGCGTCGTCCCTGCCCGGGGGATGTTGAGCGTCGAGGCCAGCCAGTCGGCGTACCCGGACGAGCGCGTCTCCACGTCGTCGAAGGCCTTCGCCACCGGGGTGTTGAGGGGCAACGGCGCGCCGGGAGCGACGACCGTGACGGTGACGTCGTCGAAGGTGGCCAGCGCCCCGTCGGACGCGGTGGCGCGGAGGACGTAGGTGCCCACCGCCCCGAACTGCGCGGTGGTCTGGGCGGCTCCCGGGTCCGCGAACGTCACGGAGCCGGGGCCCGAGACCCGCGACCACACCACCGACGCCGTCGGCCCGGGCAGTCCGTCGTCGCGCACCGCTGCGCGCAGGGTGAGGGCGTCGTCGACCTCGACGGGTGCGTCGCGGCCGGCGTCGACGACCGGCTCCAGGTTCACGATGGGCGGGAGGTCGACGCGGAGCTCGTACAGGCGCCCGTCGTTCTCGTTGGGGTCGGAGTCGTTGTCGACGCCGCGGTCGACGATGTAGAGGTCGAGACGGCCGGGGTCGTCGGTCGCCGGCGCCACCGTGATGCCCGCCGCGAACCTCTGGTTGGTCGCTCCGATGTCGACACGGGCGATGAGCATCATCTCGCGGTTGAGCTCGTAGACCGTCTCGGAGGTGCTGTCGACGACGACGAGGGTGCCGCGGCCGGGGTGGTAGCCGATCCCCTCGGGGTCCTCGGCGCCGTACCTCTCCACGTCGAACTCGGTGACCGTGTCGTCGCCGGTCGGCGCGATGCCGTCGAAGAGACCGTTCGGGCCGGGGTCGACGCGGTGTACGTCGTGGTCCGCGCCGTCGAGCACGAACAGCTCCCCCGTCGGCGGGAAGTACGTCACGTCCTCCGGGTCGGTGCTGCCGAAGGCGCCGGTGCTGAAGGTGGTCCGGGTGTCGTCGGTGGTGCCGTACCTGTTGTCCCCGCCGGGCGCGACCTCGTACACCCGGAACTGGTCGTCGTCGGACACGAACATGTGACGGTTCGCGGGGTTGTAGCCGATGCCCGCCGCTTCCTTGGTGTAGGCGGTGGTGACGCCGCGGTCGACGAGGGCGCCGCTGCGGGTCGTCTCGAAGACGTTCGAGCCGGCGTAGACAGGCGTCTCGTCGACCTCGGAGTCCGCGATCAGGAAGCGGTCACGGTCGGGCAGGTAGACGATGCCGGCCGGGTCCGGGATCGGTGGGACGAGCGCTGAGGTGTCAACGGTCCGCACGAGCGTTGCCGTGACCGTCGGTACGGCGGCCGTCGCCGACGGTGTCGGCGCCAGGCCCACCAACGTCGCCGCGCCCACCGAGGCTGCGATCGCAGCCCAGGCCGTTCTCCCTCTGGCAGATCTGAGCACGAGCCACGCCCTTCCGTCGGTAGCCGACGGGAGTCGAGCCTAGGAACGGGCTGCCGACGGGGCATGCCCAGATTCGGTGATCCCTCATGGAGGAGGGCCGCGCTACCACTGCGCCGAGCGCAGATCTTCGTGACCTTCGGGTGGGCGATACTGGGTTCGAACCAGTGACCTCTTCGGTGTGAACGGCAGAGCCGCGCTACCACTGCGCCGTGCGCAGACTTCGTGACCTTCGGGTGGGCGATACTGGGTTCGAACCAGTGACCTCTTCGGTGCAAACGGCAGAGCCGCGCTACCGCTGCGCCGTGCGCAGACTTCGTGACCTTCGGGTGGGCGATACTGGGTTCGAACCAGTGACCTCTTCGGTGTGAACGAAGCGCGCTACCACTGCGCCAATCGCCCCCGGCGTTGCGGTGGACGACTCTAACGCATGGGTTCGGGACACCTGACATCGCCACCGTCCGCTGCCGGGTCAGGGCCGGACGAGGATCTTGACGTTCTCCTCCTTGCGGTTGATCAGCTCGTCGAAGCCCAGGGTGACGATGTCGTCGAGGTCGATCCGGCCGGTGATGAACTGGTAGGGGTCGACCTTGCCGGACGCGATCATCTCGATCGTCGCGGGATGGTCGTTCGCGTACGCCAGGCTGCCGAGCAGGTTGACCTCCTTGAACACCAGGTCGTTCATCGAGACCCGGGCCTCGTGACCCCAGATCGCGACGTTGACGCAGGTCCCGCCGGCCCGGGTTGCGCCGATGGCGGACGCCAGCACGGCGTCGACGCCGGCGCACTCGAACGTCACGTCGGCACCGCGGCCCTTGGTGAGCTCGAGCACGGCCTCGACGACGTCGGTCCCGGTGGGATCGATGACCTGGTCGGCTCCTGCGACGTTCGCCTTCTCCTTGCGGGCCGCCGCCGGCTCGACGGCGATCACCTGCTCGACTCCGGCCGCCCTCAGCGCCGCGGTGGTGACGAGGCCGATCGGTCCGGCCCCGAAGACCACCGCGGTGTGCCCCGGCGCGGCACCGGAGAGGCGCACCGCGTGGTAGGCGACGGCGAGCGGCTCGACGAGGGCACCGACGTCGGTGCCCAGGTCGCCGAGCGGGTGGATCCAGCGGCGCTCGGCGACGACGTACTGGCTGAAGCCCCCGCCGTAGCCCGACAGACCGACGAACCCGAGCGTCCGGCACACGTTGTAGCGGCCCTGCTCGCAGGCGTCGCAGCGTCCGCAGACGATGTAGGGCTCGACGACCACCCGGTCACCCGGTCGGACGTCGTTCACCCCCTCCCCGACCTCGGCGACCACGCCGGCGAACTCGTGGCCGAGCGTGATCGGCGCGGTCTCGCCGGTCAGCGGGTGCGGCTCCCCCGGCGGCGGAGCGAAGATCGGACCGTCGAGGTACTCGTGCAGGTCGGTGCCGCAGATGCCGCACCACTCGACCTCGACCTTGACGGTGCCGGGCCGTACGGCCGGCTCGGGTACGTCGTCGATCCGGATGTCGCCGCGACCGTGGAAGCGCGCTGCCTTCATCGCCGCCTGCCTCAACCCAGGTGGTGGACGTCGGCGAGCCCGTAGACCGGTGTGTCGACGCCGACGTGGCGGGCCTTGAGCTGCAGCGCGAGGTAGAGCGAGTAGTGGCGCGACTGGTGCAGGTTGCCGCCGTGGAACCACAGGTTCTCGACCTGGGTCGGCTTCCACATGTTGCGCTGCTCGCCCTCCCACGGGCCGGGGTCCTTGGTCGTGTCGGAGCCGAGGCCCCACACCTTGCCGACCGTGTCGGCGACCTCCTGGTTGATCAGGTCGGCCGCCCAGCCGTTCATCGAGCCGTAGCCCGTGGCGTAGACGACGAGGTCTGCCGGCAGCTCCGTGCCGTCGGCCAGGACGACCGCGCCCTCGGTCAGGTGGCTGACCTCCCCCTTGGCGAGCTTCACCTCGCCGTTCGCGACCAGCTCGGCCGCACCGACGTCGATGTAGTAGCCGGAGCCGCGGCGCAGGTACTTCAGGAACAGCCCGGACCCGTCGTCGCCCCAGTCGAGGTCGAAGCCGGCTGCCTCCAACCGGTCGTAGAAGTCCTTGTCGCGCTCCTTCATCTGCTCGTAGAGCGGGATCTGGAACTGGTGGAGGATCCGGTAGGGCACCGAGGCGAAGATCAGGTCGGCCTTCTCGGTCGTCACCCCGCTGGCCAGTGCGCGCTCGGAGTAGAGGTCGCCGAGCCCGATGTCCATCAGGGTGTCGCTCTTGACGATGTGGGTCGACGACCGCTGCACCATCGTCACGTCCGCGCCGTGCTCCCAGAGTGCGCCGCAGATGTCGAACGCGGAGTTGTTGCTGCCGATGACGACGCACTTCTTCCCGGTGTACGCGTCCGGGCCCGGGTGCTGGCTGGAGTGGTGCTGCTCCCCCTGGAACACGTCGGCACCGGGCAGGACGGGGATGTTCGGCTTGCCGGACATGCCGGTCGCCATCACGAGGTGCTCGGGCCGCAGGGTCATCGGCTTGCCGTCGCGCTCGATCTCGACGGTCCAGGTGCGGGTCTCTTCGTCGTACGACGCCGACTGCGCGACCGTGCTCGACCAGTAGGGGACCTCCATCACCCGCGTGTAGAACTCCAGCCAGTCGCCGATCTTGTCCTTGGGTGCGAACACCGGCCAGTTGTCGGGGAACTTCAGGTACGGCAGGTGGTCGTACCAGACCGGGTCGTGCAGGCACAGCGACTTGTACCGGTTGCGCCACTGGTCGCCCGGGCGCGGGTGCTTGTCGATCACCAGCGCCGGTACGCCGAGCTGCCGCAGCCGCGCGCCGAGCGCGATGCCGCCCTGGCCGCCGCCGACCACGAGCACGTACGGATGGGTGTCGACGCCCAGTGCCGCATCCTCGGCCTGCTGCCGCTCGAGCCACGTGACCCGCTCCTTGGTCGCGCCGTGCTCGGCACCCATCGGACGGCGCTGCCCGTGCGGCTCCTCGTGGCCGGTGAGCTCGTAGAGCGTGGTCAGGAAGGTCCACGCCTTCGGCGACCCGTCCTCCTCGACCAGACGCACCAGGCCGCGACCGCGACCGACCGCGGTCTCGAACGTGAACCAGGCCGTGGTGACGCCGTCCGCCAGCGTCGGCGGCTCACTGGTCGCGAACGAGTGCGGCGCGACGCCCTCGAGGGTGTGGTTCAGGAGGTCGGTCACGCCGGGCCGGTCCTCGACCGTGGTGATGTTCCAGGAGAACGCGACGAGGTCGCGCCAGAAGCTCGTGGTGGCGAACAGGTCGGCCGCGGCCTCCACGTCCCCGGCCGTGAGGGCGGCCTCGAAGGCGGTGAACCAGGCAGTGGCCGTGTCGGCCGGCGTGGCACTCACCTGGGTCTCGGCCGGCTCCACGCTGGTCGCGGGTCGGTCGTCGGTCTGGGTCATGTCTGCTCCTCGGGGACGGACTGTGATGCCCAGCACACTCCGTCGCGCTCTCCGCGAGAAGGGTTGCAGCGAGTTGCAACGGGACTTCCTGTGGTCGCGGTCACAGCGGGGCACCTATGCTCCGGGTATGGCCACGCCCGACCTCGCGGCTCTGGCACGCGACTTGGTGCGGGCCCACGACGCCGTACTCGCTGGAGCGCGTCCGCCACTGCAGCCGCGAGCGCTCGTGTCACGGTCGTGGTCGCGGGTGATCGAGTTCGGCGTCGACCCTGACAACCGCGACCACCACGATCCGCTGCCTCCCGCCGAGGTCGAGGAGCGGCGGCGTCGGAGCCGGCTCAGCCTGGTGATCCGCGACCTCCAGGACGTGCTGCTCAGCGTGGCCGACGCCTCGCAGTTCCTGATGGTGGTCACCGACGCCGACGGCATCGTGCTCTGGCGCTCGGGCTCGGCACGGGTACGGCGGCACGCCGACTCCCTCGGTTTCGCCGAAGGCGCGCTGTGGACCGAGTCGGCCGTCGGCACCAACGCGATCGGGACGGCGCTCGCCGAGTCGGCGCCGGTCCAGCTGTTCTCGGGCGAGCACTTCGAGTCCGCCCAGCACCCGTGGTACTGCACGGCGGCACCGATCCACGACCCGTGCGACGGCAGCCTGCTCGGCGTCGTCGACGTGAGCGGCCCCGCGCTCACGCTGCACCCGGCGATCAAGGCCCTCGTCACCACCTCGGTGCAGCTCGCCGAGGCACGGTTGTGGCGCACGCACGAGGACCGGCTCGACCGGCTCCGGCGTTCCGTCGAGCCGCTGCTCACCAGCTCGACGGGCCCGCTGCTGGTCGTCGACGACCACGGGTGGGTCGCGGCCCGGCACGGCGTGGCAGGCCGCGACCGGATCGAGGTCCCGCAGCAGGATCGCGCGGTCGCCGTACCCGGCCTGGGGGTGTGCCTTCCCGAACGCCTCACCGGCGGTTGGCTGATCCGCCCGGCCGACGGGACCCGCGCCCTCGTCGCCGTGCTCGACCTGACCCGCTCCCCCGCCGTGCTCGACGTGACGGCCGGCGCGGCCCCGTGGCGGGTGACGCTCAGCCCCCGGCACGCCGACATCGTGCAGACGCTCGCTGCCGCCGGTCCCGCCGGCGTCACGGCCGAGCAGCTCAGCCTGCGGTTGTACGGCGACGGCGACCACAAGGTCACCGTGCGTGCCGAGATCTCCCGGATGCGCCGCTCGCTCGGCGCCCTCATCGCGACGAACCCCTACCGGCTCGCCGACGGCGTCGAGCTCGCGATCGCCCGCTGACATGGCTGCGGGCGGGTCGGCCGACGTGAGCAGCGACCCGGTCCAGCTCGTTCTCGACTACGTGGCGGCCGCGCAACGCGCCCGTGCGGCGGGGCCGGCCGCTGATTGGGACGCCGTACGACGAGCATTGGCGCCGGACGTCGTCCTCAAGCTGGCGGGCCCGTGGACCGACGAGCCGTGGCGGGTGGTGCTCACCGGAGCGGATGCGCTGATCCAGCGGCTGCAGGCGCCGATCAACAGCGCCAGCTCACTCACCACCGAAACGGTGAACGCTCAGCGCGCCGGCGACGACGTCATGGTCGAGCAGCTGTCCACCATCGCGGACGAGCAGGGCAGGCACGTCAGCATGGTCTGCCACATCTTCTCGGTGTCGAACGGCCTCATCACGGGCGTGCGGGCGTACCGCAACGACCTCGGCCTTCCCGCCGGCTGATCCGGCTACTGCCTGCGGCGGATGCGGAGGTCGCCGTTGGGGAGTTGTTGGTGGGTGAACCGTTGGTCGTGGACGCGGTGGTGGTGGAACGGACACAGCAGGACGCCGTCGGCGAGGTTGGTGTTGCCGCCCTCGACCCACCGTTTCAGATGATGCGCCTCGCACCACGTCGCCGGATGGATACACCCCTCGGCCCGGCAGTGCTGGTCGCGCAGCCGCATCGCCTTGCGTTGGGCCCTGTTGAACAGCCGTTTCGCTCGACCCAGGTCCAAAGGCTGGCTCTCACCGTCCAGGACGACCGGGACGATGGTGGCGGTGCAGGCCAGTCGGCGGGCCTCGGCCGCGGAGATCTCGGCCCGGGTGCCGTTGAGGGTGGAGCCGATGATCCCGGCGGTGGCGAGGTCCCTCTTGAGGTCCTCGAGACTGATGGTGACCATGATCGTGGTCGCGTCCCCGCCGTGGGCGGGGAGCCTGGTGGGGTCCAGGTGTTCGAGGAGTGCGGAGAAGGCGTGGCCGAGGCGGCGGTGGTAGGGGATCTGGTCCTCCTCGCCGGGCATCCGCAGCCCACCCAGATCACCGAGCCCACGCGGGCCGCTCAGCCCACCGGGCTCGTCGAGCCCGGTGCCGGTGCCGGTGCGGGCGGGTGTGGTCCGGGGAGAGGTGAATGCCTCGAGATAGGTCTTGAGCCGGTCGGCCTCGGTGTCGGGGCCGGTGATGGTGGTCCGGGTCCGGCCGTCCCCGAGCCGCTTCTGCCGCACCGAGGCGGTCTCCCTCGCCGCGTTGTTCCTCGCGTTCGAGGGCTTTGGCGAGCTCGGTCTCGGCGATCTCGGGGGCGATCACCTCGAGGATCCGCCGACCCAGGCGGCGCAGCTCCTCGGGCCCGAAATCCTGGGCGTAGCCGACCAGCCGCTCCTCCGCCGAGGCGACCAGACCGGGGTCGAGATCGGCCGGCAGGTCCTCCAACGCGGCGGCGATCACCCGCGCCTGGTCGGGGTTCACCTCGCCGTCGCGCATCCCGGTCGCGAGCCGGCCCCAGCGCCGGTCCAGTGCTTGGGCGAGCCGCTGATCGGCCCGCGCCCCGCGTTGGTCGGTGCGGAGCCGGTGCGCCACCCAGGTCCCGATGTCCCGGGCACCGTCGCGGTACGCGAGCGGTTCGCCGGCGGCGAGGAGGCGACACTCCAGCTCGGCCAGCTGGGCCTTCGCAGCGGTCACCTCGGCCAGCGCCGTGGCGAGCTGGTCGGGAGACATGAACGTGGCCTGGACGTCCGCAACATCCTTCAACGCCGCCCGGATCACCGATGCCGCGGCCTGCACCGGATGCGCGGTCGGCGTACCCCACCCCGTCGTACTCATCGGCTTCCCTCCTCCAGCGGCATCACAGACAACACGGACATCACACGTGTCGCCCCGCCGGAGGCACCCACCACGGGGTGCTATTACGAAACCGATTGCGAAGCTCGACCGTCCAGCTCCTCCCCCAGCAGGGGCACCACCTCGCGGTCTACCCGCATCCTACGCTCACTCGAACACATGTTCCAGCGAATCGCGGCGCGTTCGTTGCGTTTCGCCCGGCAGCATCCTCGGAGACCGCCGAGCTGGTCGATCCATGGGCACGGTGCTCGAACTCGAGGGCGCCATCGAGCACGGCACCACCAAGACCTTGTCAAGACCTTGGTCGCGATGCACGGCGACGAGCCAGTACCTGAGCGCCCCGTCAGGCTGCGAGCTCGAGGATTCCGGGCATCACGGTTGGCGCGCAGTCGCACGTGTCGCTACAGGCGAGGTAGGTGTGCGCCGCGTGCCTGCAACGCGGGCACTGAAGGTCGTGCGACAGGTGGAGCTCGTTGATCGGGACCGTGTCCCACATGGCTTTGCCTCCTAGTCTGTGTCGAGTTCGTGGAGCTTGCGCTGCCGCCGCGGAACCGGTGGCGGCAGGATTTGGAGACTGCTGAACAATCCGCGCAACTGCTCGCGCGCGTCCGTCTTGCTCAGCAGCCTCCTCGGGTTCGGCGTCATCGGTGGCAGTCGGACTCAGGCAGTGGGTCGATGCCGGTGTTCCGCTGCGGCCGCTGCGCGAAGCACGTGCGCCCGATGTCGTTGCCTTCAGTCGGCACCGATGCCGCAGGGGCGTCCGGTGCGGGGTTGACCGGGGCGGAGGATTGCCCGGTGAGGGGCAGGATCAGGATCGCACCGAGGGCGGCAGCCCCGATCGCACCAGCGGCGGCCGAGGGCAACCACCAGCTGCGAGAGTCGGCGGCGAGTGAATAGTTCATGAGGGAACTCCTTGTGAGACGAGGCCAGGTGCCTCGCGTTGTCTCCGGTCTGGCAGGGGGCGGTGTCGAAGCCGCCCCGGAGCGGTACCGGGGCGGTAACAGCTCGGTATCGGCGGTGTTGACCGCGCGCGAGCCGGAGTCCACTGTGGCCAGATGGGCATCGCCGTTCTCGGCCCCGTGACGTGGAACGGATCGGCGACCCTCAGCCCCCGCGACCGCGTGGTGCTCGCGGTGCTGGCGACGCGTCCCGGGCACCCGTTCGCGCCGGATCGGATCGCGGATGCCCTCTGGGGCGACACCCCGCCCGCGACCGCGAGCAAGGTGCTGCAGGGGTGCATCGCGCGGCTGCGGAAGGTCATGGGCAAGGAGGCCATCGAGACCTCCACGCAGGGATACGCCTTGACCCTGCCTTCGGACCAGATCGACTCGATGCAATTCGAACGCCTGGTCGCTCGCGGCCGGGAGCTGCTGACGCTGGGCGAGACCGATCGTGCCGCGTACCTGCTGACACAGGCGTTGTCGCTGTGGCGGGGCGACGCCTTCGCAGACGTGGAGTCCTGGCCCCCGGCGGCGGACGAGGCCAAGAGACTCGGGGAGCTGCGTCTGGAGGCTGAGGAGCTTCGGGTGGACGCACATCTTCGCGCTGGCCGTCACGAGGAGGTGCTGGCGGAGGCTCAGACCCTCGTTCGGGCCGCTCCCCTTCGAGAACGCCGATGGGTGCTCCTCGCGCTGGCCCAGTACCAGTCGGGCGCACAGGGCGAGGCCCTTCGCACCATTCACCAGCTCAAGTCCGTACTCGCCCGTCAGCTGGGGATCGACGCCGGCCACGAGGTCATGGCCCTCGAGCAGGCGATCCTGCGTCACGACCCGTCGCTAGTGAGCGGTCCGGCGCTGGCGCCGTCGGCGGCGAACTGCCCGTGGCAGGGACTCAAGCCCTACGGCGAGGGCGACGCCGACCGGTTCTTCGGCCGGGACAACGACGTGCACGCCTGCCTGGAGATCCTTCGCCGGACATCGTTGATGGTTCTGGTCGGACCGTCAGGGTGTGGGAAGTCCTCGCTCCTGCACGCGGGGGTGGCGGCGGCGTCGCGGGGACGGGGCAGGCCCACCGTCTCGATCACGCCGGGTATCCACCCGATGCAGGCGATCACCGCGCTGGGTCAGGCAGGCCCCGACACGGTTCTGTTGGTCGACCAGTTCGAGGAGCTGTTCTCCCTCTGCGCCGATCTCAAGGAGCGGCAGAAGTTTCTCGAGACCCTGACTGCAGAAGCTGCCGCGCGGACAGTAGTCCTGGCACTGCGTGCCGACCATCTGGCCGACGTCGCGTCCAGCCCGGCATTCAGCCGGCTGGTCGAGCGGGGCCTCTACTTGGTGGGCGGGCTCGAGGAGCGCGATCTGCGCCAGGCGATCGAGGGCCCCGCCCGGCAGGCGGGTCTAGTGATCGAGCCCGGCTTGGTGGACGTGCTGGTGCGGGAGGTCAAGGACGACCCGGGCGCCTTGCCACTGCTCTCGCACGCCCTCCTGGAGACCTGGAAGCGCAGGGAGGGCAACACCCTGACGGTGGCCGGCTACCAGGCATCCGGCGGCATCCACGACGCGGTTGCCCAGTCCGCCGAGCGACTCTACGCGCGGCTCGAGGTCGAGCAGCGACATCTGTTGCGCGACCTCGTCCTCCGCCTGGTCTCGCCCGGACCTCAGGGCGAGCCCGTGCGCAGCCGCGTACCCCGTCGACTGGTGGCGAACGACACAGAGCACGACCAGCTGATCGAGATGCTCGTCGGTGCACGGCTAGTGACCAGCGACGACGGCGTCCTGGAGATCACCCACGAGGCTCTCGCACGTGCCTGGCCTCGTCTGCGTGGATGGCTGGACGACGACGTCGAGGGGCAGCGAATATTGCACCACGTGACGTCGTCCGCCGACGCATGGGACTCCCTGGGCCGCCCCGACAGCGAGCTCTACCGAGGCGTTCGGCTGGCACGGGTCCTTGATTGGCAGCGCCGCAGCCAGACGGCACTGACGGACACCGAGCGCGAGTTCCTCGAGATGTCTCGGCGCACCGTGGAGGCCGAGGAACGAACTGCCGTCGAGCGGGCGATGACCCAGGCCCGGTTGATCCGGCGGCTGCGCGGTGTACTGGCCGGGGCCGCGATCCTCCTGGTCGCGGCGTTGGTTGCCGGGCTCTTGGCGGTCCGACAGGCTGACCAAGCTCGGGAGAACGCCGACGCCGCCGCAGCGGCCCAGACCCGTTCGGACGCTCGAGCCGCTGGCGCGCGGGCACTCGTCACCGACGACATCGACACCTCGATGCTGCTCGCGGTGGCCGGCGTCCGGATGGACGACTCGCCGGCCACCCGCAGCAGTCTGCTTGCCACCCTGGCAAAGCATCCCGCGCTCATCGCGTCGATGCCGATGGCCGGCCAGGAAGTTCTGCGTCACGACGTCAGCCCGGATGGTCGCACCGTCGCGACGTCCGACAAGGGACACCGGGTGCGGCTCTACGAGATCGACTCCGGAGACTTGTTGGAAGAGTTCCAAGCAGGGTCCGACGAGCACCTCGACTGGATATCGGGCGACATCGCGTTCAGCCCGGACGGATCCACGCTCGCGATCATGACGGCCGCCCCGACCAGGCAACCGGTCATGCTGCTGGACGCCGACACGCTCGAGCCCCTCGACGACCAGCCCGGGGGCGTCCGGTCGTGGCGCTGGCGGACCCAGGACCTCATCTACAGCCGCGACGGCCGGGTGCTGGCAGCGATGCTGTCGCGCGTCCAGGGCACGGGCGCGACCACGGAGGCGACGTCGTCGTGGGCGGTGGCCTGGCACTCCGAGAACCCGAGGCAACCGATCCGGCGGATCCACGTGGCCGACGGATCCCCCGGCCTGGCCCTCAGCCCCGACGGGCGCTTCCTGTACACCTCTCGGCCCCTGACCCGGCACGATCTCGAGACAGGTACGAGCGTCCCGATGCGCGATCGCCCCGAGGTCGACAAGCTCGCCGCAAGCCCCGACGGGACCCTGCTCGCCGGCTCCGGCGCCGACAGCGTGGTGCTGTTCGACGCCAGGACCGGTGAGGTCCGACGGGAGCTGCCCACCGACCGCTATGCCAGCTGGCTGGTCACCTTCTCCGACGATGGCACCATGGTCGCGACCATCAGCACTGGAGATCAAGAGGCGCTCGTGTGGGTGGTCGCGACCGGTGAGCTGCAAGCTCGGCTCCCCTTGGCGGACTCGGGCGAGCAGGTTGCCTTCAGCCCAGACGGATCCACCCTCTACACGGCCGGAGGAGACGCGTCCCTCCGCCAGTGGGACCTGGGCGGAAGCCGACGTTTCCTCGCGCAGGTTGCGCCGCCCACTCCCTTCGGCTGGCCTGGCGAAGGTGTGGTCATCGCCCCCGGTGGTGCCCACGTGCTCTACCAGGCGCCAACGGATGTCACCTTCCTCGATGTCAGATCCGGGAAGCTCGGGAGGACGCTCGACCGGCCGCCCGGGTCCATCGGGCTTCAGGGCGTCTGGGATCCACACGGCAGCCGGTATGCCTTGCCAACCGGCAACCAGGTCACCGTCCGGGATGCCCGCACCGGCGACCTCATCGCTCAGGGAAGACCCGCGGTGGGCGACGTGACCGGGATCGACTACAGCACCGACGGCAGCCGGTTGGCGGTCGCGGACGTTTCGGGTGGCGTGGTCATGGTCGACCCGACGACGCTCGAGCCGCTCGGCGCGAAAGTGCGACTCGAGGGCGCACCCTGCGCCGTCGCGCTCGGGCCGGACAACCGCACAGCGTTCGTCGCGACCGGACCCCCGGAGTCGGCCTGGGAGTTCTGGCGTGTTGCCTGCCCGGACTGGGCGCTTGTCGACCTCGAATCGGGTTCGGTGCTCGACCACGGCACCATGGACCGCGAGCGCGGCATCGGTCGGCTCGACTACTCACCGGCCGGCGATCGGGTGGCGCTCGACACCACCGGAGGCTTGGTCGAGCTTGACCTCGAGACAGGCCGACCGGTGCGCCCACCCGTCGCTGTCCACGACCGCACCGTTCTCTCCATCGTGTACTCGCCGGACGGCAAACGCATCCTGACGTCGGCCGCAGACGCGAGCGCCGCCCTGTGGGACACGGAAACCGGCCGACTCATCGCCAGGGTCGTCACCCCGCCGCTCTTCGCGGTCTCGCAGTTCCTCGCCGACGGCCAGTCGGTGCTGATCGCAGATGAGTTCGAGGGGGCCGTCTACCGCTGGGACACCAGTCCCGACTACGCCCTCGAGTTCGCCTGCCGGCTCGCCGGACGAGACCTCACGGAGGGCGAGTGGGCAGAGCAGTTCGGCGACCGCCCGTTCCAGGAGACCTGCCCCTCCTGACACACGTCGGCCAACAGCCGCTCGGGCGACGTCCCTTCTTGTCCAGAAACGGAAAGAGGCCCCGAAGGGGCCTCTGACCTGCTGTTCTCTGTGGGCGATACTGGGTTTGAACCAGTGACCTCTTCCGTGTCAAGGAAGCGCGCTACCGCTGCGCCAATCGCCCGTGGTGAAGCTGTGTTGAGTTGTACCGGTGGAGGTGGGTACGGGATTTGAACCCGTGTACACGGATTTGCAGTCCGTTGCCTCGCCTCTCGGCCAACCCACCGCAGGAGGTCCGGCCGTGACGCTGACCCACTGGTCAGCCAGTGGATCTGACCTCTCCGAGCGGACGACGAGGCTCGAACTCGCGACCTCAACCTTGGCAAGGTTGCGCTCTACCAACTGAGCTACGTCCGCCTGCACTTTGCCCTCCGAACCCTTCCGAGCCGGGTGGCTGGTGCGCGTCAGAACAGTAGCCGATCGCCCCACCTGCGCCAAAACCGGGGGCCCTCCTAGGGTGTCGCCATGCGTGCCTGGATCGATGGAGAACTGCTGACCGACCCGATGGCACCGGCGGTGCCGGTGACCGACCACGGACTCACGGTGGGCGATGCGGTGTTCGAGGCCATCAAGGTCGTCGACGGGCAGCCGTTCGCGCTGCAGCGGCACCTCGACCGGCTCGAGCGGTCGGCGAAGGGTCTCGGGCTGATCGGCCTCGACATCGCGCGGGTGCGGGAGGGCGTCGGCGTCGTACTCGCCGACCAGCCGCTCCCCCTCGGCCGCCTGCGCATCACCGTGACCGGAGGTACGGCGCCGCTCGGTTCCGGCCGTGGCGCGAGCCCACTGACCCACATCGTCGTCGCCGCACCGATGGTGCAGCCACCGGCGACGACCTCCGTCATCACCGTGCCCTGGCCGCGCAACGAGCGCGGCGCCCTCGCCGGCCTCAAGACCACGTCGTACGCCGAGAACGTCGTCGCCCTCGCCATGGCGGCCGAGCGCGGGGCGACCGAGGCCGTCTTCGCCAACACCGTGGGCAACCTCTGCGAGGGCACCGGCACCAACGTCTTCTACGTCGTCGACGGCGAGCTCCGCACCCCGACCCTGGCGAGCGGCTGCCTGCCCGGCGTCACCCGCGACCTCGTCCTGGAGTGGTACGGCGCACGCGAGGTCGACGAGCCGGTCGAGGTCGTCTCGCGAGCCACGGAGGTCTTCCTGGCCTCCACCACCCGCGACGTGCAGGGCGTGCACCGGTGGGACGACCGCGACCTGCCCGCGCCGGGCCCGGTGACCCGCGACGCGCTGGCCCGCTGGCGCGAGCGCGAGCACGAGCTCTTCGGTCTCGACCGGTAGCCGCTCCTCCGGTCAGCCGTAAGCCGAACCGGTCCTCGGCGGTGAGTCCGCGGGGCGCAGCTGGTCGGCCGGGAGCCAGTCGGTCACCGCCCGACCCGTCTTCTCGATCCAGACCGTGAGCGCCTGCCAGCCGTCCGGGTCGCGCCGCCAGCCCAGCACCAGGCCCGGCAGCTCCACGGGCGCGAACGGCGGCCGGACCCACACGTGCCGCATCCCCGCCATGGATCCATGTTAGAACACATGTTCCCTTGTGGCGCCGGTCGCGCCGATCAGGACCGTTCGGCGTATCTCGACGGCACGATCCGGCCGCGGGCCTCGCCGAAGCCCAGCCGCGTGCCGTCCGGCCCGGGGGCCGTGGCCCGCAGGACGATCTCGTCGCCGTCCTCCAGGAAGGTCCGCTGCTCCCCTGCCACCTCGACCGGCTCGGTCCCACCCCACGTCAGCTCGATGAACGCGCCGCGCTGGTCCTTCTCCGGGCCGGAGATCGTGCCGGAGGCGAACAGGTCGCCGGTGCGCGTGGGAGCGCCGTTCACCGTCAGGTGCGCCAGCATCTGCGCCGGCGACCAGTACATCGCGGCGTACGGCGGCCGGGTCACGACCTGGCCGTTCCACTCGACCTCGAGGTCGACGTCGAGGCCCCACGGGTCGTCGAGCGCGAGGTAGGGCAGGACAGCCGGCTCCTGGAGCGGCGTGGGCACCCGCGCCGCGTCGAGGGCGAGCAGCGGCACCACCCACGCCGAGATCGTCGAGGCGAACGACTTGCCCAGGTTGGGGCCGAGCGGGACGTACTCCCACGCCTGGATGTCCCGGGCGGACCAGTCGTTGAAGAGCACCACGCCGAAGATGTGCTGGTCCGCCGCGGCGACCGGGATCGGCTCGGCCATCGGGTTGCCGGCACCGACCACGAACCCGAGCTCGGCCTCGATGTCGAGTCGCACCGACGGCCCGAACACCGGCGCCGGGTCCTTCGGTCCCTTGCGCTGGCCGGCGGGCCGGACGATCTCCGTGCCCGACACCACGATCGAGGCGGACCTGCCGTGGTAGCCGACCGGCAGGTGCTTCCAGTTCGGCATCAGCGGGTCGGGGCTGTCGGGCCGGAAGAGTCGGCCGAGGTTCGAGGCGTGGTGCTCAGAGGCGTAGAAGTCGACGTAGTCGGCGACCTCCACCGGCAGGTGCAGCGTCACGGCGTCCAGGTCGTGCACGGCTTCGACGGGTACGTCGCCCGCGAGCGCCTCCCCGATCGCGGCCCGCACCGCCATCCAGCGGTCGTGGCCCTGCGCCATGAAGCCGTTCAGCGTGGACGCCGCGAAGATCTCGTCGTCGAGCAGCAGCGCGAGGTCGACGACGTGGTCACCCAGCCGCGTGGCCACCCGCGGCTCCCGACCAGGCACGGAGTAGACGCCGTACGGCAGGTTGTGGGGCCCGAAGAGCGAGTCGGCGGGCACGGACAGGCGGACGGTGGTCGAGGTGGTCACAGCGCATCCTCGGTGATGTCAGGGGGTAGGAGACCCAGGCCGGCGAGCTCCTCGACCGGCTCGGTGATCGAGCAGGTGCCGAACGAGCGGAACCACTCCCGGACCTGGGGGGACAGGGTCCGCACGACTTCGGCGACCCGCGAGCCGTCGCGGTCGGCCAGCAGCGCGACGAGCTCGGCCTCGTCAGCGCCGGCAAGGGCGGCCCCGGTGGCGGCGAGCAGGTTGAGGAAGCCGTGCTGCTCGAAGCCGGTCGCCGGGTCGGTGTTGCGCAGCGCGTGGTGCAGCCCGGCGGTCGCCTTGAACGGCACCCCCGCGCGCACGGCGGCGAGAACGGAGGCGGCCAGCTCGGCCTCGTCGGGAAAGAGATCCGCGCGTACGCCGCCGGTGCGGAACTTGGCGAGGTAGCGGGTGCCGGCGAGCGCGTCCAGGACGTCTTCACGGCGCCCGTCGCGGGGAACCTCGACGAACACGGCCACGTCCGGGAGGTCGCCCATCACCTCGTCGAGGGCGGGTACGACGCCGCCCGGCCCGGTCTCGTCCGGCAGCGCGACCTCGAGCGCCGCCAGCCGGACCGACGGGATGCGGTCGGCCCCGGCGACGGCCCCAGCCACCACCGGCAGCCGGGTCGTGACCGCCAGGTCGAGCGACCTCTCCGGCAGCCCGGCCGCCAGGTCGGCGAGTGCCGGCAGGTCCGCGGCGGCGAGCACGAACGGGCCGACCACCGCCGCGTGCGCCCGCTGCCGGTGCTCGAGGTGCGCCGGCAGGGCCTGGTCGAGCGGGAGGTTCCCGGGCGGGAACACCGCGGCGTCGTCGCAGAGCCCGGCCAGCAGATCGGTACTGAGTGGTACGTCGTTCATCGCGGCGCTCCCGCCTTCCCGCACGCCATCGCGCGCCCTCAGCCCTCCTCGTCGTCCGCGAAGTCCTCGTTGTGGGTGCCCGGGCGCGGCGCCCACGGCAGCTCCTTCGCCGGGCGTACGACGACCAGCCGGTCCCCCCGGGCGAGCAGGGTGACCACCGGGTCGAAGTAGCGGTAGACCTTCTCGTCGCGGACCACGGCGATCACCTGGTCGGGCAGGGACTGCGGCTGGAGGCCGACCTCCCCCACCAGCAGGTCGCGCTCGGCGACCTCGAGCCCCTCCCCCTTGGTGAGCAGGTCCTCCATCACCGAACCCAGCGTCGGGGACAGCGTGGACAGCCCGAGCAGACGACCCACGGCGTCGGAGGACGTGATGACCGAGTCGGCGCCGGACTGTCGCATCAGGGGCGCGTTCTCCTGCTCACTGACCGAGGCCACGATCCAGACGTCCGGGTTGAGCTGGCGGACGGTGAGCGCGGCGAGGACGTTGGAGTCGTCGCGGCCCGTCGTGATGATCACCTGATCGGCGTCGGCGACCCCCGCCCGCCGCAGCACCTCCCGCCGGGTCGCGTCGCCGTTGACCACCGCGAGCTGGTCCGCGTGGGCGTCGGCGAGCGCGACCGAGCTCGGGTCCACGACGACGATCTGCTCGCGATCGAGTCCATTGTTGACCAGGGTCTCGGCCGCACTGCGGCCCTTGGTGCCGTAGCCGACGATCACGACGTGGTGTCCCATGTGCTTCCTCCAACGGGCGATCCGGAACAGCTCGCGGCCGCGCTGCGCGAGGACTTCGAGGGTGGTGCCGATCAGCAGCACCAGGAACGCGATGCGAGCGGGCGTGACGACGAACGCGTTGACCAGCCGGGCACCGTCGGTGAGAGGCGCGATGTCGCCGTACCCCGTCGTGCTCAGGGTGACGGTCGTGTAGTAGATGGCGTCGATCAGGGAGACCGTGCCGTTCGGGTCGGCCAGGGTGGCGTCGCCGCCGTCGCGGTAGCCGTCCCGGTCGAAGTACACGAGGAGCACGGTCCCGACCAGGATCGCCAGCGCCGCAAGCAGCCGACGGCCGAGCTCCCACCAGGGCGACCGCGCGCGGTCGGGCAGCGCGACCCGTCCGTGCACCCGGCCGGCGCGGTCGGATCCGGATTCGTCGCTCACGCGGCGAATCTAGTGGACCGGGCTGGCGGATCGGCGGACGGTCACCAGCGATCCCGCGCCTGCACCACGCGCTCCTTCAACCGCACGACCAGTTCCTTGCGCGCCTTCGCGGTGCTCTGCTGCGGAAAGATCTGGTCGAACGCCGCGTTGACCGCGGCACCGATCAGCACCGCCAGAGCGACGATGTAGAGCCACAGCAGGACGGCGATCGGCGCGGCGAGCGGGCCGTAGATCGAGCGCGAGTCCTGGGCGGTGACGGTCAGCACCCACCGGAGGAGGTAGGAGCCGAGGATCCACGCCGCGAGCGAGAACGTCGCGCCCGGGAGGTTGAAGCTCCAGTTGGTCCGGACCGGCACCGACACGTGGTAGAGCGTGGCGAGGAAGCAGATGCAGATCACGACCACGACGGGCCAGTAGAACCCGATCAGGAAGTCGAGCCGCTCCGGCAGCCACGCCCGCACCAGCGTCGGCCCCGCGATCACGAGCGGGATCGAGATGCCACCGGTGACCATCGCGAGGATGTAGAGAACGAAGGACAGCGCACGGGTCTTCACGATCCCCCGGTGGCCGCCGAGCCCGTGCATGATCGTGATGGTGTCGACGAAGACGTTGAGCGCCCGGGAGCCCGACCAAAGCGAGAGCACGAAGCCGAGCGAGATGACGTCGAACCGCCCGCCCTGGAGCACCTCGTTCATCGTCGGCCTGATCACCTTGTTGACCGCGGTGTCGGTGAGGAACGTGGAGCACAGGTCGATCACGGCGCGGCGTACGTCGTCGATCTGGGCGGCGGTGAACTGGTCCGAGACGTAGCCCACGGCACCGGCCAGCGCGAACACCAGCGGCGGCACCGAGAGCACCGCGAAGAACGCTCCCTCCGCGGCGAGCCCCGTCACGCGGTACTTCAGGCACGACGCGACCGTCGTGACGATCAGCCGCCAGAGGGTGTGCAGCAGCCGCTGCCACCTGGTCCGGGACTCCTCCGGAGCGGTCCCCGAGTCGTCCGCCGCCATGCGGCCAACCGTATCGGCCACGGCTGGCCGGACCGCGTCACCCGCCGAGCGCGGCTCCCACGACGACTCGTGCCTCGTCCTGGACCTGCGCGAGGTGCTCGGGTCCGCGGAACGACTCGGCGTAGATCTTGTAGACGTCCTCGGTGCCCGACGGGCGGGCGGCGAACCACGCCGACTCGGTGGTGACCTTGAGCCCGCCGATCGGCGCCCCGTTGCCGGGCGCGGCGGTCAGCTTGGCGGTGATCGGCTCGCCGGCGAGCTCGGTCGCGGCGACGTCCTCGGGTGCCAGCGCTGCGAGCCGCGCCTTCTGCGCGCGGTCGGCAGGCGCGTCGACCCGGGCGTACGCCGGCGCACCGTGCTGCTCGGTGAGCGCGACGTAGTGCTGGCTCGGCGTCTTCCCGGTGGCGGCCAGGATCTCGCTCGCCAGCAGCGCCAGCAGGATGCCGTCCTTGTCGGTGGTCCACGGCCGGCCGTCCATCCGCAGGAAAGACGCACCGGCGGACTCCTCGCCGCCGAAGCCGAACGAGCCGTCGAGCAGCCCCGGCACGAACCACTTGAAGCCGACCGGCACCTCGACCAGCGGCTTACCGAGGCCAGCGGCGACGCGGTCGATCATCGACGACGACACCAGCGTCTTCCCGATCCGGGCCGTCTCCGGCCAACCGGCACGTGCACCGCCGAAGAGGTAGCCGATGGCGACCGCGAGGAAGTGGTTGGGGTTCATCAGGCCGGCGTCGGGCGTCACGATGCCGTGCCGGTCGGCATCGGCGTCGTTGCCGGTCGCGATGGCGTACTCGTCCTTGCGGCCGATCAGGCTCGCCATCGCGTTCGGGGAGGAGCAGTCCATCCGGATCTTCTCGTCCCAGTCGAGCGTCATGAACCGCCAGGTCGGGTCGACCAGCGGGTTGACGACGGTCAGGTCGAGCTTGTGACGCTCGCCGATCTCTCCCCAGTAGGCGACGCTCGCGCCGCCGAGCGGGTCCGCGCCGATCCGGACGCCGGCCTCGCGCACCCGGTCGAGGTCGAGCACGTTGGGGAGGTCGTCGACGTACGTCCCCAGGAAGTCGTACGACGCCGCGCCCGCCCGGGCGCGCGGGAACGGCACCCGGCGTACCCCTGCGAGCCCCGCCGCGATCAGCTCGTTGGCGCGGGCCGCGATGACCGACGTCGCGTCGGAGTCGGCCGGGCCGCCGTGCGGCGGGTTGTACTTGAAGCCGCCGTCGGCCGGAGGGTTGTGCGACGGCGTCACGACGATGCCGTCCGCCAGGCCGGGCCCCGTGGTGCGACCCTGGTTGGCGCGCAGGATCGCGTGGGAGACGGCCGGGGTCGGCGTGTAGCCGTCGCGGTCGTCGACGAGCACGGCCACGTCGTTGCCCGCGAGCACCTCGAGCGCCGTCGCCCAGGAGGGCTCGGACAGGGCGTGGGTGTCGCGGCCGATGAACAGCGGACCGTCGTACCCCTGCGCGGCGCGGTACTCGCAGATCGCCTGGGTGATCGCGGCGATGTGCGCCTCGTTGAACGACGTCTTCAGCGAGGACCCGCGGTGCCCGCTCGTCCCGAACGCGACCTGCTGGTCGGGGTCGGCCGGATCCGGCTCGCCGGTGTAGTAGGCCGTCACCAGGTGGGCGACGTCGACGAGGTCCTCGGGTCCGGCAACCTGGCCGGCGCGGCTGATGTCCGATTGCATGCGCCGAACCTAGTGGCGCAGGTCACTCCGGGTCGACCACCGGACCGCCCGTCGAACAGTCCGGTG
The DNA here is from genome assembly GCA_963830735.1 of uncultured Actinomycetota bacterium. Lineage (GTDB taxonomy): Bacteria > Actinomycetota > Actinomycetes > Propionibacteriales > Nocardioidaceae > Nocardioides. Next base: position 1,093,570 of record CAWHNG010000002.1, on the reverse strand, counting down.
GTGACCCGGCGTTGCTCAGGTGAGCTCGAGCCCGGGGTAGAGCGGGTGCTTGTCGAGCATCTCCGCGGAGGCCGCCTTGGTCTTGTCGGCGACTCCGTCGGCCAGCGAGTACGTCGCCTTCGACGGCGCGCCCGCCTTGTTGGTGCCCGGCGAGGTGTTCGTCAGCACGTCCACGACCAGCTCGGCGACCCGGTCGAACTCGTCGTGGCCGAAGCCGCGGGAGGTCAGCGCCGGCGTGCCGAAGCGGATGCCCGAGGTGTACCACGCACCGTTCGGGTCGGACGGCACCGAGTTGCGGTTGGTGACGACGCCGGCGTCGAGAAGCGCCGACTCGGCCTGGCGACCGGTCAGGCCGAACCCGGAGACGTCGAGCAGCACGATGTGGTTGTCGGTGCCGCCGGTCACGAGCTTGGCGCCACGCGAGAGGAAGCCGTCGGCCAGGGACTTGGCGTTGTCGGCGACGTTGTGCGCGTAGGTCTTGAACTCGTCGGTGCGCGCCTCGGCCAGCGCCACGGCCTTCGCGGCCATCATGTGCGAGAGCGGGCCGCCGAGGACCATCGGGCAGCCGCGGTCGACCTCGGGCGCGTACTCCTCCTGCGCCAGCACCAGGCCGCCGCGCGGGCCGCGCAGCGACTTGTGGGTCGTCGTCGTGGTGACGTGGGCGAACGGCACCGGGTCCTCGTCGCCGGTGAACACCTTGCCGGCGACCAGGCCGGCGAAGTGGGCCATGTCGACCATCAGCGTCGCGCCGACCTCGTCGGCGATCTCGCGCATCTTGGCGAAGTTCACCCGGCGCGGGTACGCCGAGTAGCCGGCGACCAGGATCAGCGGCTTGAACTCCTTGGCCTTCGCCAGGAGTGCGTCGTAGTCGAGCAGCCCGGTCTCGGGGTCGGTGCCGTACTGCTGCTGGTGGAACATCTTGCCGCTGATGTTGGGCCGGAAGCCGTGCGTGAGGTGGCCGCCGGAGTCCAGGCTCATCCCGAGCAGGCGCTGGTTGCCGAGCTCGTGCCGCAGGGCCTCCCAGTCCGCCTCGCTGAGGTCGTTGACGTTCTTGGCACCGAACTTCGCGAGCCCGGGCCGCTCGACGCGGTGGGCCAGGATCGACCAGAAGGCGACCAGGTTGGCGTCGATGCCGGAGTGCGGCTGCGCATAGGCGTACGGCGCGCCGAACAGCTCACGGGCGTGCTCGGCCGCCAGCGCCTCGACCGTGTCGACGTTCTGGCAGCCCGCGTAGAAGCGGTGCCCGACCGTGCCCTCGGCGTACTTGTCGGAGAACCAGGTGCCCATCGTGAGCAGCACCGGGAGCGAGGCGTAATTCTCGCTCGCGATCAGCTTGAGGGACGATCGCTGATCGGCGAGCTCCTGGCGGGTCGCATCCGCGATCCGCGGCTCCACCGAGGCGATAACTTCCAGCGCCTGCTGATAGGCGCTGCTGACGAGGGCGTTGGACTTTGCGTCGGTCATGGTGACACCCTAGGGCCGCGAGCCATAGTGTCGTACGTCACAGCTCGAACCGTCCGGAACTCGGGCCGACTTAACCCCCGCACTCCCCCCATCGGGTGATCCAGCGGCGTCTCGGATCGTGGTCCACTCGTCCACATCATGGGATTCCGATTTGTGGGAAGGGGGTCCGAAAGGTGAGACTGGTTGACATGGTCTCCGCTGCAACCCATGCGCACCTCGTGGTTCGTCGCCACGTGGATCTTGGGCGCACCCGCAGCGCGATGTGTCGGCCCTGCTGAAGGCCCCGTCGAACCGCCCTCACCAGTCCCTGCGCCCTTTGTCGCGCCCTCACTCCTCTAAGGACCTGTTCCGCATGCCTGATCTGCGCTTCCAGTCCCAGCCGCCGGCCCACACCGACGTGCCCCGCCCGAAGCGGGCCGAGGGGCAGTGGGCGTTCGGCTACCGCGAGCCGCTGAACAAGAACGAAGAGGGCAAGAAGAACGACGACCCGCTCAACGTGCGGGACCGGATCCTCTACGTCTACTCCAAGCGCGGCTTCGACTCCATCGACCCCGCCGACCTGCGCGGCCGGTTCCGGTGGATGGGCCTCTACACCCAGCGCAAGCCGGGCATCGAGGGCGGCAAGACCGCGATCCTCGAGGAGGAGGAGCTCGACGACCGCTACTTCATGATGCGGGTCCGCTCCGACGGTGCGCTGCTCCCGGCCGACACCGTGCGCGCCCTCGGCGAGGTCAGCCGCGACTACGCCCGCGACACCGCCGACATCACCGACCGCGAGAACATCCAGTACCACTGGATCCGGATCGAGGACGTGCCCGCGATCTGGGAGCGGCTCGAGGCCGGCGGCCTCACCACCATCGAGGCCTGCGGCGACTCGCCGCGCCCGTTCCTCGGCTCCCCCGTCGCCGGGGTCGCAGCCGACGAGATCATCGACGGCACCGAGGCGCTGCAGGAGATCAAGCGGCGCTACCTCGACAACTTGGAGTTCTCCAACCTGCCCCGCAAGTTCAAGACCGCGTTGACCGGCCACCCCAGCCACGACGTGTGCCCGGAGATCAACGACGTCTCCTTCGTCGGCTCGGTCCACCCCGAGCACGGCCCCGGCTTCGACCTGTGGGTGGGCGGCGGCCTGTCGACCAACCCGATGCTCGCGGCGAGGCTCGGCGTCTGGATCCCGCTCGACGAGGTGGCCGACGCCTGGGCAGGTGTGGCCGGCATCTTCCGCGACTACGGCTACCGCCGGCTCCGGTCCCGGGCCCGGCTGAAGTTCCTGGTCGCCGACTGGGGCGTCGAGAAGTTCCGCGAGGTGCTCGAGAACGAGTACCTCGGCAAGAAGCTCCTCTCCAACCCGTCGCCCGACTCGCCGGTCGCCCACCGCGACCACGTCGGCGTGCACGAGCAGAAGGACGGCAACCTCTACGTCGGGATCGCCCCCACGGTCGGCCGGGTCTCCGGCTCGCTGCTGGTGCGGCTGGCCGACGTGATGGACGAGTTCGGCATCGAGGGTGCGCGGCTGACGCCGTACCAGAAGATCGTGCTGCTCGGCGCCCGCCCGGAGATCGTCGAGGCGCTCCTCGACCGGCTCGACGAGATCGGCCTCACCGCGCGGCCCTCGGCCTGGCGCCAGAACACGATGGCCTGCACCGGCATCGAGTACTGCAAGCTCGCCATCGTCGACACCAAGGACCGCGCCAGCGACCTGATCACCGAGCTCGAGAAGCGCTTCCCCGGCCTCGACACCCCGATCACCGTCAACGTCAACGGCTGCCCCAACGCCTGCGCGCGGACGCAGGTGGCCGACATCGGCCTCAAGGGCCAGCTCGTGCTCGACGACCAGGGCAACCAGGTCGAGGGCTTCCAGGTGCACCTCGGCGGCGCGACCGGCCTGAAGGCCAACTTCGGCCGCAAGCTGCGCGCCCACAAGGTCACCAGCGCCGGGCTCGACGACTACATCACCAGCGTCGTCACCAACTACCTCGCCGACCGCACCGAAGGCGAGACGTTCGCGGACTGGGCGGCACGGGCCGACGAGGTCCTCCTCCGCGGCGACAAGACCCTCGACACGGTGGTCCCGACATGAGCGAGCGGGCCGCGCCCTTCCACTGCCCCTACTGCGGGGACGAGGACCTGCGTCCGCACGCCGGCGCGCACGGTTCGTGGGAATGCCGGTCCTGCCTACGGGCGTTCTCGCTGACGCTGCTCGGCCTCCTGCGACCGGACGGCGTCGTCCGACCGCACCAGGAGGGGTCATGACTGCTGCCACCACCGCCCGCGCCCGCAACGCACGCGGCGCCCACACCGACGGACGCTCCCCCGAGGAGCTCCGCGAGATCGTCTCCCACTGGGGAGCCGAGCTCGAGCTCGCGCCCGCCGAGGTCATCATCGAGTGGGCGGCGGCCACGTTCGGCGACCGCTTCTGCATCACGTCCTCGATGGGTGACGCCGTGCTCGCGCACATCGCGTCCAAGGTCGTCCCCGGGATCGACGTCGTGTTCCTCGACACCGGCTATCACTTCGCCGAGACCCTCGGCACCGCCGACGCCGTCCGGCACACGATGCCGGTCAACCTGCTGACGATCACGCCGGTCCAGACCGTCGCCGAGCAGGACGAGACCTACGGCAAGGATCTCTACAAGACCGACCCGGACCTGTGCTGCAAGCTGCGCAAGGTCCAGCCGTTGGCCGAGTCCCTCAGCGCGTACGACGCCTGGGCGACCGGACTGCGCCGCGCGGAGACCCACAACCGGGTGATCGCGCCGGTCATCGGCTGGGACGCCAAGAAGGGCAAGGTCAAGGTCTCGCCGCTCGCTCGCTGGAGCGACGAGCAGATCGAGCGCTACATCCACGACAACGGCGTCCTGGTCAACCCCTTGGTGTACGACGGCTACCCCTCGATCGGGTGCTGGCCGTGCACCCGGCGCGTCGCTCCGGGCGAAGACCCCCGCAGTGGCCGCTGGGCAGGCACCAACAAGACCGAGTGCGGGATCCACTCGTGACAGCACTGCTCCGTTGGTACCCGCCCTCCCACCCTTCGGGTGGTCGGGTCCGTTGGTACCCGCCCTCCCACCCTTCGGGTGGTCGGGTCCTTTGGTACTCGCCCGCCCACCCTCCGGGTGGTGGGGTTCCCCCGAACGACGAGAGGAGGCCGATCTGATGGCCGCTCCTGCACTGGTGGCCCTGGCTCATGGCAGCCGGGACTCCCGATCGTCCGCGACCGTGACGGCGCTCGTCCAGGAGGTCAAGGCGCTCCGCCCCGACCTCAAGATCGAGAAGGCGTTCATCGACCTCTCCCGGCCCAGCTTCGACACCGTCGTCGACCGGCTGGTCCGGGCGGGGCACGAGGAGATCGTCGTCGTACCCCTGCTGCTCGTCGAGGCGTTCCACGCCAAGGTCGACGTACCCGAGGCGATCGCTGCGGCGACCGCCCGGCACCCGGGCCTGAAGATCCGGGCGACCGACGTGCTCGGCCTCGAGCCGCGGTTCCTGGAGGTGCTCGACGAGCGGATGCGTGCGTCGCTGTGCGCGGCCCGCATCCGCGAGCTCGACGCCCTCGTCCTCGCGGCCGCCGGGTCCTCCGACCCGCTCGCCAACCAGGCCGTGGCGCGGCTGGCCCGCCTGTGGGGAGCGCACCACAAGCTGCCGGTCACCGCGGCGTTCGCCTCCGCGGCGCCGCCGGCCACCGGTGAGGCCGTGCGGGCCTTCCGCGCCGAGGGGCGCCGCCACATCGCGGTCGCCTCGCTGTTCCTGGCGCCGGGCAACCTGCTCGACCGCGCGACGGAGCTGGCGCTGGAGGCCGGTGCCGTCGCGGTGTCCGAGCCGATGGGCGCGCACCCGGAGATCGCCCGGACCGTCCTGGCCCGGTACGCCGTCGGCGCGGTCGAGCTGGTCCCGGTCTGAGCCCTACGGAAGGGGCAGGACCGTCCGGCCCCAGGTGCCGTTGACGATCAGCGCCGCCGAGGCGTAGAGCGCCACCGCGGCGTCGAGGACGAGCACGTAGCCGGCGATCTCCGACGTCCCTGCCGACCCGGTGAAGGAGCCGAGCGCGGCGAGGTAGAACACCGCCGAGAGCAGCGTGAAGATCACGATCGTCGTGAGGTTCGTCTTCAACGCCGCGAGCAGCATGTAGGTCGTGAAGATCGCCCAGACGAGCAGGAACATGCCGGTGATCGCGGCCGCGTCCCCGCCAGCGTCGACCACCGGCGCGATGAAGAACTGCACCAGCAGGGCGTAGCTGAGCCAGAAGCCGGCGTACGCCGTGAAGACCATGCCGGCGAAGGTCTCACCCCGCTGGAAGTGCAGGATGCCCGCGATGAGCTCGACGAAGAACCCGAGGGCGAACGCCAGGGCGAGCACGGCCGGGAGCGCGAGCGGGTCGATGATGCCGGAGAGCACGGTGGACAGGACCAGGGCCGAGATGCCGAAGCTGGCGAGGCCGAGGGCGAACGGGTCGCCGAGTTCGCGGGGAGGAGCGGCGGCGGTGACGGGTGCGGGGGCGGGTGCGGTGTCGGTCATGGTCGTGACGCTAGGGACGAGCGTCGACGCCGCCCACTCGCCGACCAGGCAGGAAGGGCAGGCGGGGTGGTGCCCGCCTGCCCCGCGCCGTGGCACCGTCGGGCAGGTCGCGGGCGTGCGCGGCGCGGGACGGACCACCGTGTCGTGACCGGTAGGACAGGTGGGGGTGCTCACCCCTCCTGAGCGGGCTCAGTCGACCAGACGCCGCCGCAGGTGCTCCAGCTCGGCCGCGGGATCCGCGGTGACGCCGCCGTGGACGGGGCCGGGCTGCACGACGGTGCTCCGCGGGGCCTTGAGGAAGCCGAACCGCTGGCTGAGCGGCTTGGTCGCCACCGCTCCCCCGCGGTCGTCGCCCGCACAGACCCCGTCGACGAAGGTCAGCGCGTCGCACACCTGCTCGACGTCGATCCCCGGGTCGAGCGCACGCAGGCGTGTGGCATCGCAGTGCCAGCTCACGCCGAGGAAGTCCGTGGCCTGGCAGTAGAGGACCACGCCGAGGTTGACGAACTCCTCGCGGTCCACCCGCGGCACGCAGCGCAGGGCGACGTACTGATAGCTCAGCCGGGCGCTCACGCGTCCTCCCCCGGCAGCCAGGCGCGGGACCGCAGCCGGGCGGCGAGGAAGGCGACGTACGCCGCCCGCAGCTCCTCCGGAGCCTCCGCGCCCGGGACCGCGTCGAGCCAGACGTCGGGCACCTCGGCCACGACCTCGGCGAGCACGTCGTCGCCCAGTCGGGCCCGGAGGTCTTCGTCGACGTCGGCCACCTTGCCGATCGCGGTGCCGAGGACGTGGTCGCTCGCGTCCCACGGCTGCCGGGCGAACCGCTCCGGGTCGCTGACGCCGCCGCTCCAGCTGTGGTGGAAGTAGAGCGAGGCGCCGTGGTCGATCAGCCACAGCCGGTCCTGCCACCACAACAGGTTGGGGTTGCGCCACGACCGGTCGACGTTGGCGGTGAGCGCGTCGAGCCAGATCACCGACGCGGCCTCGACCGGGTCGACCGCCGCCGCCGTGTCGAACCCGAACGCTCCGGGCAGGAAATCGATCCCGAGGTTGCGCCCGGCGCTGGCATTGAGCAGGTCCTGGACCTCCTCGTCCGCCTCGTAACGAGCGATCTCCGGATCCAGGTCGAGCACCACGAGGTCGGGCGTCCGCAGCCCGAGGCGCCGCGCCAGCCCGGCCACGATCACCTCGGCGACGAGGACCCTCGGTCCCTGCCCGGCGCCTCGGAACTTGCACACGTAGGTGCCGAGGTCGTCGCCCTCGACGATCCCCGGCAGGCTGCCACCCTCGCGCAACGGGGTGACGTAGCGGGTCACCCCGATGCACGCCAGCGTCACTGGGTCACCTGCTTCGTTCGCTCGCCCTCGGCCTCAGATCGCCGACCGCGGCCGTCTGCGGCGACGAGGCGGCCTCGGGACTCGCTCACCGGTCCACCTGCTTCGTTCGCTCGCCCTCGGCCTCAAGTCGCCGACCGCGGCCGTCTGCGGCGACGAGGCGGCCTCGGGACTCGCTCACAGCGGATCCTCGTCGGTCAACCGGCGGCGCTGCTCGGCGACGTCGAAGTCGGCCTCCGGCCAACCGAGGTCCAGCCCGGCCAGAGCGTCGCGGAGGAGGTGGCCGACGGCGAGGTTGCGGTACCACTTCTTGTCCGACGGGACGACATGCCACGGTGCCGCGTCGGTGTTCGTCCGCTCGAGGGCGATCTCGTACGCCGACCGGTAGTCCGGCCAGAGCGCGCGCTCGTCGATGTCGCCGGGGTTGAACTTCCAGTACTTGGTCGGGTCGTCGAGGCGGGCGAGCAGCCGCTCCTTCTGCTCCTCGGCGGAGATGTGCAGCATGCACTTCACGACGACCGTGCCGCTGGCGACCAGCTCGGCCTCGAACTCGTTGATCGCGTCGTAGCGCTCCTCGATCGCCTCCGGGGTCGCCAGCTCGCGCACCCGTCCGATCAGGACGTCCTCGTAGTGCGAGCGGTCGAACACGCCGACGTAGCCCGGACCCGGCAGCGCCCTCCGGATCCGCCACAGGAAGTCGTGCTCCAGCTCCTCCGGCGTCGGTGCCTTGAACGACGTGATCCGCACCCCTTGCGGGTCGATCAGGCCGACGGTGTGCCGCAGCACCCCGCCCTTGCCGGAGGTGTCCATGCCCTGGAGCACGAGCAGCACGCTGCGCGTGCCGCCGGTCTTGCCGCCGGCGAACAGCCGCTCCTGCAGGTCGGACAGGTCCGGGCCGAGAGCGATCAGCTCGGCCCGGCCGTCGGCCTTGGTTCCTGTGAATCCCGGCGCCGCGTCGGTCTCGATCGCGGCCAGGTCGACCGGGCCGGGCGCCAGGCGCAGGAGGTCGTCGAACGTCGCGGCAGAAGTCATGGCGCTATCCAAGCACCGGTCAGTCTGCCGCGTCGGGCTCGCGTCCGGCCTCGGCGAGCTCGTCCTTGACCACGGCGTAGGCGAGTCCCGCGGAGTAGCCCTTCCGGGCCAGCATCCCGGCCAGCCTGCGGGCGGCGACGGTGTCGTCGACACCGCGCAGCGAGCGGAGCTTCTTGCGGACCAGCAGCCGCGCGGCCTCCTCCTCCGCCCCGGGGTCGACCTCGGCGAGCGCATCCCGGGCGACCTCGTCGGCGATGCCCTTCCGGCGGAGCTCCTGCGCGAGGGCCCGGCTGGCCAGCCCACGTGTGCGCTGCCGGCTGTCGATCCACGACCGCGCGAACGCCTCGTCGTCGACCAGCCCGACCTCCTCGAACCGGTCGAGCAGCGGGCCCGCCAGCTCGTCAGGGACGTTGCGGCGGGCCAGCCGCTCGGCGAGCTCGTGACGGCTCCGCGCCTGGCCGGTCAGCTGGTCGAGCAGGATCTTCCGTGCGACGGCCTCGTGGTCAGCCTCGGGGTCCAACTCCTTGGACATGCCTCACCCCTTCGCTGGTTGAGGTGCGAGCTTGCGAGCCTCGAAACCTAGAAGGAGTCCACTCCGATCGGCTCGTCCGTCAGGTCGGAGTCGACCTGCGGGCCGACGCCGAGCTTCTCGAGGATCTTCTTCTCCAGCTCGTTGGCCAGGTCGGGGTTGTCCTTGAGGAAGGTGCGCGCGTTCTCCTTGCCCTGACCGAGCTGGTCACCCTCGTAGGTGTACCAAGCGCCGGCCTTGCGGACCAGACCCGCCTCGACGCCCACGTCGATCAGGCCGCCCTCACGGCTGATGCCCTTGCCGTACATGATGTCGAACTCGGCCTGCTTGAACGGCGGGGCCACCTTGTTCTTCACGACCTTGATCCGGGTCCGGTTGCCGACCATGTCGGTGCCGTCCTTGAGGGTCTCGATCCGACGCACGTCCAGCCGCACCGAGGAGTAGAACTTCAGCGCCCGACCGCCGGTGGTCGTCTCAGGCGAGCCGAACATGACACCGATCTTCTCGCGCAGCTGGTTGATGAAGATCATGGTGGTGCCGGAGTTGTTGAGGGCACCGGTCATCTTGCGCAGCGCCTGGCTCATCAGCCGAGCCTGGAGGCCGACGTGGCTGTCGCCCATCTCGCCCTCGATCTCGGCGCGCGGCACGAGCGCGGCGACGGAGTCGATGACGATGAGCGCGAGCGCGCCGGAGCGGATCAGCATGTCGGCGATCTCGAGCGCCTGCTCACCGGAGTCGGGCTGGGAGACCAGCAGGGCGTCGGTGTCGACGCCGAGGGCCTTGGCGTAGTCGGGGTCGAGGGCGTGCTCGGCGTCGATGAACGCCACGATGCCGCCCGCCGCCTGCGCGCTGGCCACGGCGTGCAGCGCGACCGTGGTCTTGCCGCTGGACTCCGGGCCGTAGATCTCCACGACCCGGCCGCGCGGCAGACCGCCGATGCCGAGCGCGACGTCGAGCGCGATCGCGCCGGTCGGGATCACTTCGAGCGGGGCGCGGGTGTCGTCGCCGAGTCGCATCACGGAGCCCTTGCCGTAGGCCTTCTCGATGTTGAGAAGGGCGGCGTCGAGGGCCTTCTGGCGGTCAGCACCGGCCATGAGGAGTCTCCTTCTGGTGTCTCCCCGCGTCGGGGAGTGGATCGGGTTGGATCAACGTGTCGCGCCGGACGCTAGACCCGACCGCCGACACAGTCCCGGCCGGGCCGGGGTGGTTGTGGACAAGCACCGGGGAAGATGCGCCTGTGGACGGTTGCTGGGCAGGAACTACGCCCGTGGTCCTAATCTAGACGAACACGTGTTCGAAGCGTATGACGTCACGCGGCGTGTCGCCGATCCGCCTCACGTGTCGGCGCCGATCGGGGCCGGTCGGTCTCCCACTCCGCGGGTCAACGTCGCCGCCCGCGCGGCCGAGCCGACCACCCCGACGGCCAGCAGCAGGGTCACCAGGGCGAGCACGGGGTAGCCGGCCAGCCCGACGACGAGGCCGGCGAGACCACCGGCCGCCGCACCGGTCAGGCCCATCACCAGGTCGGACGTGCCCTGGACGTCGGTCCGCGCCGCGAGCGGCGCGTGCTCGGCCACCATCGTCGACGACGACACCATCGCCAGCGACCAACCGACGCCGAGCAGGAAGAGGCCGGCGGTGACCTGCCAGGACATGCCCTCCGGCGACGAGGCGCACAGCACCAGCGACGCGACCAGCACCACTCCGCCGGCGCCGAGCACCGGTGGCCGGCCGAACCGGTCGGCCAGCACCCCCACCAGCGGCGAGAACGCGAACATCCCGAGCACGTGGACGCTGATCACCACGCCGATCACCTCGATCCCCGCGCCGCCGTGCTCCATGTGCAGTGGGGTCATCACCATCACGCTGATCATCGTGGCGTGCGCGAGCGCGAGCCCGGCGACGGCGTACCCGAGGACCGGGACGTCGCGGACCGCCCTCAGCGCCCGGCTCGCGGTAGAGCCGGTCGGTTCCGTCAGCCCGCTCGGCGTGCCGGCGGTGGCCTCCCGCTCCGCCTGCTGCTCCCGCGCCAGCAGCAGCGGGTCCGGGCGCAGCAGCACGCCGACCACGACGGCGGCGAGCAGCATCCCGATCGCCCCGAAGGCGAACGGGCCGGCCAGCTCGGGGATGTCGACCGCGTCCGCGAAGGCACCGGCCGGGCCGGTCAGGTTGGGGCCGGCGACCGCACCGATCGTCGTCGCCCACACCACCAGCGAGAGCGCCCGCCCGCGGGTGGCGTCGGTGGCGAGGTCCGTGGCGGCGTACCGCGCCGCGCCGTTGGCCGCCGTGCCCGCACCCAGCAGCACCGCGCCGACCAGCAGCAGCGTCATCGAGCCGAGGACGCCGGCGAGCACGGCGAGGCCGCCGCCGGCGGCGCCGACGAGGTAGCCGGTCGCCAGCCCCGCGCGCCGACCGCGCCGACCCATCAGGGGCGCGAGCAGGAAGGAGATCACCGCCGCTCCCAGCACCTGGCCGGTCACGGCGAGGCCCGACAGCGTCTCGGACCCGGAGATGTCGCGGGCGAGCAGGGACGCGGTGGCGATGCCGATCGTGATGCCGACCGCACCGACGGCCTGGGTCAGCACCAGCACCTGCACGGTACGGCGCTGCACCCCTGCGATCGCCGGCCCGTCACTCATCTGCGCATCACCGACGCCCGTCCGCTCAACGCTCGCTGGCCGGCAGGCCGAGCGAGCGCCACACCGCGGCCCACACCTGCTTCGGCGGCACGCCGGCGTCGAGCGCCTGCTTCGCCGTCCGCTGGTCGAGGTCGCCCATGACGAACTGGTCGGCCCAGGATCGGGAGTAGGCCCGGCCGAGATGCCGGTCCATCCGGTCCCAGAACTCCGTGTGCCTCATCCGACGTCCCACAGGTGGTGGACGACGTCGTGGAGGTGGTAGCGCCCGAGGGTCTCGACGGTGAAGGTGCTGCCGTCGCTGCGGGCACCGGGCCGCCCCCACGCATCAGGAGGTACGGCGTCGTACGCCGCAGCCACGCGCTCGGCCGCATCGGCGAGCGCCGGGGCCACGTCCTCCGGAAGCTGCTTGTCGTAGCGCTCGGCGACGGCGGTCGCGTCCTGGTCCCAGTTGGGGAACCGAGGAGCGTCCTCGGCGAGCATCAGCGCGATCCGCTCGGCGAAGGTCCGGTGCACGTCGCGGACGTGCGCGGCGTACTCCGTGGGCGACCAGACGGTGGGCGCGGGACGGGTGGTCACGCCGGGCGAGGCCAGCACCTCCCGCCACTCCTCGGCGTTGGCCCGGACCGCGGCGCCGATCGAGACGCGGTCGACGGTCGCGGCGTCGTACGCGCAGTCGGGGCAGGGGCGGTCCAGGATCCAGGTCCAGTCCTTGGTGTCGGGCTCGGAGGGAGGGGCGTCGCTCACTCCCCCATCTTCGCAACCGGCACCGACAGCGACGATGCATTTCCCGGCCAGCGACCGTCGATCGACGGCCAGGGTCGGTGTCCCCCGGGTGCGCGGCTGCGCATTCGTCACGGTATGCAGGCGAATCCTCGCCTCCCCTGCGGAACTCCGGAAGGGAACTGACGACTCACCTCCATCCCGTGATGAATCGTCACTGTGCGGCCCGCGGGACACCGCCCGGCCGCGACGGCGTCAGGCGATCTTGGCGGTCCCGAACGCGACGTTGAACTGGTCGCACCAGATGACCACCGACGTCATGTCGGAGAGGTCGGCGTCGTCGGGGATGTCGTAGCGCTGGTTGCCCTGGTTGCCCTTGAGCTGACCGAGCCCGACGTGGGCGCCGTCGTCGTAGATCGCCCCAGGAGTCGAAGCAGCCGTCGCAGTCGCCGCCGCTGGGCTGGTCGGTGATCCACACGTGCAGGTCGGGCCCGTTGGAGGTGTCGAGACCCTCGAGCCACACCTGGCGGCTGCCGTCGGCGGCGCGCACGATCCGCGCGGTGCCGGAAGTCCCGTGCTCGGCGTCGATGAACTCGCCGGAGGCGAGCTCGGTCCACTCCGGCACGTCCTCGCCCGGAGCCCCCTCGGTCGCGGTCGCATCGTCGCCGGGCGACGCCTTCCCCGGGGCGTCGAGCCCGGACGGGTCGGTCGCCGCGACGTCGTCGGGCAGGTCCTCGTCGACCTTGTCGTCGATGAACAACAGCCAGGGCTGGAACACGAGCAGCCCGACGACGAGCAGGACCACGAACAGCCCGGCACCGCCCCACAGGAGCTTCTTCTTCATTGCGACATCCTCGTCCGGTCGTCAGGTCAGGAGCAGGCGGTCGAGCCGGCGGCGTACGACCAGCAGACCCACCACACCCATGACCACCAAGTAGACCACCGAAACCACCGACGCCCAGGAGACCGCGCCCGTGGTCAGCTCACGGCACAGGACGACCCCGCGGTAGAGCGGGGTCACCTCCACGATCCAGCGGACCGGGCCGTCGTACGTCTCGACCGGGAAGAAGGTCGCGGAGAACAGGAACAGCGGGAGCTGGAAGAGCGTGATCTTGTCGAAGTCCTGCCACGAGCGCATCCAGGTGGTCGCCGCCATGCACACGGCGCTGAACGCGAACCCGATCAGCAGCGCCGCCGGCAGCGCGAGCAGCGCCCACCACGACTCGATCAGGCCCATCGCCAGCATCACCAGCAGGAACGCCGCGGAGTAGGAGCCCCCGCGCAGCTGGCCCCACGCGATCTCGCCGCGGGCGACGTCGGCGGTCGACAGGGGCGTGGCGAGCATCTGGTCGTAGAGCTTGTCGTACTTCAGCTTGAAGAAGACGTTGTACGTCGAGTCGAGCAGCGCCCCGTTGAACGCGGAGGCCGCCAGCATCCCGGGGGCGACGAACGCGGCGTACGAGATCTCCCGGCCGCCGACCTCGAAGCCCTCGACCAGCGCGCCGACGCCGATGCCGATCGACAGCAGGTAGAAGACCGGCTCCAGGAAGCCGGTGAGGAAGAGCTTCCACGCGTCGCGGTAGACGATGTAGTTGCGGAGCACCAGGAGGCGGAGCGCGGCGACCGGGCCGAGCGGCGCGACCGGGATGCCGTACGACGGCAGCGGCGTCGTCACGAGACCAGCCGCCTCGTCAGCCCGGACACCGACCAGAACCACCCGGCGACGCTGAGCACGACCAGGACCGCGACGTTGACCCCCGCCAGCCACCACGTGACGTGGTCGAGGGCGAACATCCGGGACAGGTTCACGCCGTGCCACAGCGGCGTCAGCCGCGCCAGCCAGGCGCCGACGTCCCCGAGGTTGGTGATCGGGAAGAACGCGCCCGAGAACAGGAAGAGCGGGAACACCCCGAGCCGGAACAGCACCCCGAAGCCCTCCTCGGACGTCAGCCGCGCGGAGTAGCCGTAGACCCAGGTCGCGAACGCCGTCCCCACCAGCACCTGCGAGGCGAACGCCAGCAGCGGTCCCCACCAGGTCTCGTAGACCCCGAACGGCGCGAGCACCAGCGTGAAGACCCCGCAGGTGGCCGCCAGCCGCACCACGACCGCGCCGAGATGGGCGCCGACGACGTGCCGGATCTCCAGCGGCGTCGCCAGCATCGAGTCGTAGACCCGGTGCCACTTGATCATCCCCATCACGGGGAACGTCGTCTCCCCCACCGCCGTCTGCATGGCGTGGGCGGCGATCAGGCCCGGCACCACGAAGGAGAGGTACGACGACGCGCCCTCCAGCTCGGCGGGGTCGGCCTTCACGAAGCCACCCAGCAGCACGCCCATCGCCACGACGTAGAACAGCGGCGCGACGAACGCGGAGATCACCGAGCCTCGCCAGGTGCGCTTCCAGACGGTCGACCAGTAGTCGACCTGGCGGCCGACACCCTCGGCGAGGGGCAGGCCGCTGGCCGACCCGGTCGGTCCGGTCGGTCCGGTCGTTCTTGTCGCGACCATCAGTCCACCAGCGTCCGGCCGGTCAGCCGCAGGAAGACGTCCTCGAGCGTGGACCGGCGCACGAGCGTGGCGACCGGGCGCAGGCCGCGCTCGTGGGTGCGGGCGAGCACCTCCTCGCCGTCGTCGGCGTAGACCAGCAGCCGGTCGGGCAGCACCTCGATCCGCGCGCCGTGGTCGACCAGGTCGGCCAGCCGCTCGGCATGGGCCTCGTGGCCGACGCCGTCCGCGCTGACCCCGAACCGCAGCTCGGCGACCTCCCGGGTGGAGTGCTCCCGGATCAGGTCGAGCGGCGCGCCCTCGGCGACGATCACGCCCTTGTCCATCACGACCAGCCGGTCGCACAGCTGCTCGGCCTCGTCCATGTAGTGGGTGGTGAGCACCAGCGTCACGCCGCTCTGCTTGAGCCGGAACAGCTGGTCCCACAGCACGTGCCGGGCCTGCGGGTCGAGGCCGGTGGTCGGTTCGTCGAGGAGCAGCAGCTCGGGGCGGTTGATCAGCGAGCGGGCGATCGTCAGCCTCCGCTTCATGCCGCCGGAGAGCTGCTCGACCTTGCTCCGCGCCTTGTCGGTCAGCGAGACGAACTCCAGCAGCTCGCCGGCCCGCTGGCGCACCTCGGCCTTCGGGAGCCCGAAGTAGCGGCCGTAGATGTAGAGGTTGTCGAAGACGTTGAGCTCGTTGTCGAGGGTGTCCTCCTGGGGGCACACGCCGATCCGGCCGCGGATCGTCGGTCCGTCGACGGCCGGGTCGAGCCCCAGGATGCGCAGCTCACCCGAGGTGACGGGCGAGACGGCCGCGATCATCCGCATCGTCGACGACTTGCCCGCTCCGTTGGGCCCGAGGAACCCGAAGGCCTCGCCGCGTCGTACGTCGAGGTCGATCCCGCGCACGGCCTCGAACCCGCCGTCGGGGAAGGTCTTGCTCAGACCGCGGGCGCGGATCATCGACTCCACCCGGCGATCCTAGGAGTCCGGGCGGTCTGTCCGCCTCGGCTTATCCGACCCGATTCGCGTCGAACGCCGCGGAGGATCGGGTCCAGGACTAGCCTGAAGTGTTGGCGTCGTCGCAGCAACGGGAGGGACGATGCGCGTCACGGCGAAACCCTCGCGATCAACGAGAGACATCGAGATCGACGTGGGTTCGCTGGCGCCCCCAGCCGCATCCCCGGTCGACGCGCGCCCGGCGGCTCCATCGGCCCCACCGGCTCCATCGGCTCCAACGGCTCCGACGGCCCGACCGACGGCTTCGGTGGCCCGGGCGAACCAGGCGAACCGGGCGAGACTGCCCATCGTCGCGGCGTGCGTCTTCCTGGCGGTGGTCGCCGCGGGCGCGATTCCCGCCGCCGTCCTGGTTCTCGGCGACTCTCAGGACGGAGGCGCGGCACCGACGGAGACGATCGACGCAACCGAGGCGACCGAGGCAACGGATACGGCGCCCACCTCGACCCCGACGACGTCGCCGCCCGTGCCCGGCGAGGAGTCCGGGGATGAGTCCGGGTCACCGAGCTGGGTCGGGGTGGCCGGCGCAGTGGCCGCCGTACTGCTCGCCGTCCTGCTCGCCGCCGTGCTGGTGACCAGGCGGGTGCGCCGCCGGGCTCTGCGCCGGGGCACCTTGCGGACGCCGGGCGACGGAGTGTTCCTCACCGAGGGCGCCGTCGGTGACGCCGCAGCGGGACGAGCCACCGCCGACCGGCCGGGGGCGTCCCTGGGGACTCCCGATGTCCTGATCCTGACCGAGTCGGCCAGCGAGGGTGACGTCCGGCTCCGCGAGCGGGTGAGGGACCAGGAGCAGGCGATCTTCGCGAACCTCCAGCTGGCCTGCAGCTTCTATCCGACCGAGGACTGGGTCTTCAGCAGCGCCCGTCTCACCGTCGTGCTCGCGCGAGTGGACGGTCGCGCTGCCCCGGCGCCGATCGCCTACTCCCTGCGGCCGCTCTCCGACCGCGACGGGAGCGCGCGCGAGCAGAACGTGGAGATCGGCGCGGACATGAAGTTCGTGAGCGTGAAGGGCGGTGAGAGGTCCACGGCGCCCGGGGAGGAGTTCGTCCGCGGCTACGGACTTCAGGAGTCGGTGTCCTACTGGGAGTTCACCGCGACGCGGCACCAGCCCCTTCAGGGCTCGTTCGTGCTCTGGCTGATCGCACGTGCGCCCCGGGAGTCGGACCTGATGATCACGTCGACACTTCAGGTCCGGGTGACCCCGCGCAGCGGCTGGTCGCGAGCGCAGGGGCCCTCGGTGGCAGGCAAGGGCGAGGTCTCGCTCCTGCTCACGCTGAAGGACGGTCCGCCGTACCTCGCCCAGCTGGACCCCGCGGCCGCAGGCTCCGGCGCCGAGCCGTGGCTGGTCGACGTCCTCTGACCGGCTGCGGTCGGCGGAACGGCGGCGCCGGGCCGGCTGCGGGCTATCCCGCCGGGTTGCCGCCGTACCCGAGCTCGTTGCCGTCGGGGTCGCGGTAGATCACCTTGCGGACGCCGTCTCCGTACGTCTCCCGCTCGGTCGGCTCGATCCCGCGCCCCACCGCTGCGGCGACCCGGGTGTCGAGGTCGTCGACGAACAGGGTGAGCACCGAGTGGCCGGCGTGCTCGGGACGTTCCTCGACGACCAGCCACCGGTGCGGGGCGAGCTCCCAGACGCCCTCGGTCGGCGTGGCGATGAACGAGGGCCCGGTGCCGAGCAGCGCTACGTACCACGCACTGGCGGTCGCGTAGTCGCGCACGCAGCAGGTCGCGAAGAGCTCGGCGCCGTCCTCGAGGAAGTCGCTCATGTCGGGTGCAGACCGCCGCGCGCGCCGGGACTCATCGGCCGCGACTCATCGGCGGGACTCATCGGTCAGGGTGCGTCCAGCATGAGCGTGAGCCTGCCGAGCGTGCCGTCGCCGACGGAGACGTGGAGGTAGCGGCCTCCGACGACGTACCGCAGGCCGCCCGGGCCGCTCCGCTCCGGCTCGCCGAGGAGAGCGAGGACGTCGTCACGGGTGGAGGTCGAGTCGAGCCCGTCGACCAGGGAGCCGGGTGCGAAGACCGTGGTGACGACACCGCGGGTGACCGCGACCTCGAGCCCTGCCGTGCGCAGCGGTCCGGCCGACCAGCGCAGGTCCGTCACACCGTCCGCGGGTGTCACGCCGGCGACTCCGGCGACCGCTGCCAGCGCCTCCGGTCCGTCGGTCTCCCCCAGGACTCCCAGCAACGTCCGGACGTCGCCGGTGACCGCCGCGGCGCCCGGTGAGTCCGGCGGGTCGGGCCGGTCGCCGGGCGCCGGTTCGACGGGCCAGCCCAGCTGCACGGCGACCCAGTCGCTGAACTCGTCGTCGCCGACCGCCGGCCACTCCTCGGGCACGTCGACGCCGAAGGTCTCCTCGACCCAGGTCCGGAAGTCCTCGACCGCGTCGACAGAGTCGGCGGCCTCCGGCGGCAGCCCGAGGTGGTATGCGGTGATCTCGCCGTATCCGATCGCCACCAGCCGCAGGAAGTCGACCGCCGAGTCGGCCAACAGGAAGGTGTCGCCGTCCGAGCCGAGACCCACGAACCGGATGGCGTCCGTGTCGTCGCGCCACAGCGCCCCGATCCCGCCGTCGCCGGCGAGCTCCGCGATCGGGACCAGCCGGTCGCGGCCGGCAGTGCCGTCGTCGAACCAGCCGTCGAGGGACGCTCCGGCGTCGAAGACGATGCCGAGCTGCCGATCGCCCGCGTACGGCGTGAGCAGGTCGCCCTCCTCCCGCTCGACCCCCCAGCCCTGCTCCTCCATCCAGGCCCATGCCTGCTCCAGCTCGTCGGGGACCGCGATCCCCGTGGGCAGGCGGGACGCAAGGGCTTCACTCATCCGGGACACGGAGCCTTCGTGCCCTCCGGCCGCCCGCCCAAACGCGGTCGCGGGTAGGTCCGTCGGGCACCTAGGGTCACGGCCATGGCCGCGTCGGTGGTGCTGGTGGAGGGCGAGAGTGACCGGGTCGCCCTGCTGACCCTGGCCCGCCGGCTCGGCACCGACCTGGCGGGCATCGACGTCGCCGCGATGGGCGGGGTCACGAACCTCGGCCGGTTCCTGCGGACGACCGGACCGCACGAGCGGGTGGTGGTGCTCCACGACGCGGCGGAGTCGTCGTACGTCCGCCGGACCCTGGACCGGTACGACGCCCCGCGGCCGCCGGTCTTCGCGTGCGACGCCGACCTCGAGGACGAGCTGATCCGGGCACTGGGGATGCCCGCCGCGCTGGCCGTGGTCGAGGCCGCCGGCGACCGCGCGGCGTGGGAGACGCTGTGCCGCCAGCCGTTCCACCGCGGCCGGCCCGAGCCCCTGGTGCTGCGCCGGTTCCTCGGTACGACGAGCGGTCGCAAGCAGCGGTACGCCGCGCTCCTCGTCGAGGCGCTCGACCTCGACCGGACGCCGTCACCCCTCGCGGGGGCCCTCGCCGCCGCGACCGGCTGAGGCGGGCCGGCCGCGCACCCGCTCGGTCCACCAGGCCCGGGCGGGGTGGTCGGCGTCGAGCCCGTAGGCAGCGGTCATCACCGCTGCGAGCCGCTCGAGCAGCGCCGCGCGCTCCTCAGGGTCGACGGACTGGACCGCGGTGGCCAGCGCCACGCCCTCTGCCCACGCGCCCGCGTCGGTGGGCAGCGGCAGCGCCGCGACCTGGCGCGCGCTCACCTTGACCGAGCCCGGGGCGAGGCCGGTGCCGAGGTAGCGGGCGGCGGCGTGCGCGACGACCGGCGGCGCGAGGAGCACGGCGAGCACCCGCCACACGTCGGCCCGGTCGTGCGGGACGACGCTCACGACCGGCACCGACGGCAGCCAGCGGCCGTCCGGGTCGGCCACCGCCTCGATCACCCGGCCCTGCCCGGCGACGAGGACCTTCGGGACCAGCCGCGCCGCCGCCCACGCGGCGAGCCGCGCGTCGGTGTCGCGCAGGCTCGCCAGGTCGACCGCCGGCGCGGCGTACCCCTGGCGCGCGAAGCGCGTGCGCGCCGTCCCCCACCGGCACTCCGCCGGGTCGATCAGGCCGCTGGTGACGAGCGGGACCTCCTCGGGCCCCAGGTGGCGGCCGGCGGTGTCGCGCACGTGCGGGACCAGGCCGTAGTACTGGTCGCGGAAGTCGGCGGTGCAGGTGGCGAGGTCGCCGAGTGTGCCGGCGCCGGTCGCCAGGTCCACGGACGGGATGCCGAAGGCCGGCGCGGCGAGGGCGCCCCACCCCTCCGGCCCAGGATGGGGTACGCCGCCCGCGCGCCGCCCGGGCGCGGTCCCCTGCCAGGTCGCGACCTGCCCCCGCGCGCGCCGCCGCGCCCGCCGCGCGCGCCGCCGCGAGCACCCACCCGCACCACCGGCACGCACGTCGCCACCGGCGTCCCGTCGAAGACCGGACGGTCCGACGCCCAGAACGCCTCGATCGCGCCGCGCTCCGCCACCGCCGCACGCACCGGCCCCGCGTCGCGGGCCGCCAGCACGGACAGCGGCTGCACCAGCGCCACCACGCCGCCGTCGCGCACCAGGCCGAGCGCGGCGTGGAGGAAGACCGCGGACGTGTCGGTGTAGGCGCCCAGGGCGCCGCGCTGCCCGGCCGTGCTGCGCCTGAGCTGGCCGAGGAACGGCGGGTTGCCGACCACGGCGTCGAACGCATCTCCCTCCCAACCGGTCAGCCCGTCGGCGACCCGCACCCGCTGCTCGATCTCCGCCATCGGCACCGACGGGTCCTCGGCGTGCAGTCGCAGGCGGGCGATCCGCACCGCCTCGGGGTCGAGGTCCGACCCGTGCACGGCGCGGACGTCGCCGAGCCGGCGGGCGGCCGCGACCAGGAAGTGGCCGGTGCCGCAGGCCGGGTCGAGGACCCGGGTGGTCGCGGGCGTGAGGGCGCGGTCGAGGACCCAGTCGACGAGCCCGGGCGGGGTGTAGAACGCGCCGCGGGCGCGGCGGTCCTCGCGCCGGTCGCGGGCGAGGTGCTGCTCGTAGGCCGTGGCGAGCGCCGCCGTCCGCTCCCGCTCGTCCACGGGCCGCAGGCTACCGGCCGCGCGGGTTTCGAGGCTCGGCCGCGGGCGGCCTCGCACCTCAACCGGCGGATGGGGTTTCAGGATCAGGCGGCGGTGTTATAGTCACTATGACTACAACGAAGGATGCCGCGATGGACCGCACTGGACTGCTGACCGACCGCTACGAGCTCACCATGCTCGACTCCTGGGTGCGCGACGGCAGCGTCGAGCACCGGGCGGTCTTCGAGGCCTTCGCCCGGCGGCTCCCCGAGGGCCGGAGGTACGGCGTCCTCGGCGGACTCGGCCGGCTGGTCTCCCTCATCGAGTCGTTCACCTACGACGCCGACGAGGTCGCCTGGCTCGAGGAGCAGGGCGTCGTGAGCGGCCCGACGGCGTCGTACCTCCGGGACTTCCGGTTCGGCGGCGACATCGACGCCTACCGCGAGGGCGACCTCTACTTCCCCGGCAGCCCGATCCTCACCGTCAGCGGCACGCTCGGCGAGTGCGTGGTGCTGGAGACGCTGGTCCTCAGCGTGCTCAACCACGACACCGCGATCGCCAGCGCCGCGGCGCGGATGGTCGTCGCCGCGCACGACGAGGACGGGCAGGCGCGGCCGCTGATCGAGATGGGCGGGCGGCGTACCCACGAGCAGGCGGCGATCGCGGTAGCGCGGGCGGCGTACCTCGCCGGGTTCGCCTCGACCAGCAACCTCGCCGCCGGCCGCATCTGGGGCATCCCGACCGTCGGCACGGCCGCCCACGCGTTCACGCTCGCGCACGAGAGCGAGGAGGCGGCGTTCCGCAGCCAGGTCGAGGCGCTCGGCGTGGGCACGACGCTGCTCGTCGACACCTACGACGTCGCCGAGGGCATCCGCACCGCGGTCCGCGTCGCCGGGCCCGGCCTCGGGGCCGTGCGGATCGACTCGGGCGACCTCGCCGAGGAGGCGGTGAAGGCGCGCGCCCTGCTCGACTCGCTCGGAGCGACGTCGACCAGGATCGTGGCGACCAGCGACCTCGACGAGTTCGTGATCACCGCGCTGGCCGACGCGCCGATCGACGGCTTCGGCGTCGGCACCCGGGTCGCGACCGGCTCGGGGCACCCGACGGCGAGCATGGTCTACAAGCTGGTCGCCACCAGCGACAGAGCGGACGAGCCGAATGATCCAGCGCCGCTGCGGGCAGTGTCGAAGAAGTCGAAGGACAAGATCTCGGTCGGCGGGCGCAAGCGCCCCTGGCGGGAGTACGACGCCGCGGGCCGCCTGGTGAGCGAGACGTTCACCGCCGACGACGGCCCGCCCCCGGCCGGCGCGCGACCCGTCCAGGTGCCGGTCGTGCGGGCCGGCCGGGTCGTCCACCGGCCCTCGATCGAGGACATCCGCGGCTTCGTCGCCGCATCGCTCGCCACGCTGCCGGCCGAGGCGCTCTCGGTGGCCGCCGGCGCGCCCTATCTGACAGCCACGCAGGAGGAGGAGAAGCAGATGACCACGCAGACGAACGAGCAGACGAACGGGCGACGACCAGGGCACTGGTGATCGTGGACGTCCAGAACGACTTCGTCGAGGGCGGCTCGCTCGGCGTCGACGGCGGCAAGGAGGTGGCCGCCCGGATCAGCGACCACCTCGCCGAGCACGCCGCCGACTACAGCGTCGTCGCCGCGTCGCGCGACTGGCACCACGCGCCCGGGCCGGACGGCGAGGAGACCAACGGCGGCCACTTCCACGGGCCGGGCGAGCAGCCGGACTTCGTCGCCACCTGGCCGGTGCACTGCGTGGCCGGGGAGGACGGGTCGGCGTACGCGCCGGGGCTGCGGACCGACGCCGTCACCCACCACGTGCGCAAGGGGATGGGCGAGGCGGCGTACTCGGCCTTCGAGGGCGTCACCGACGACGGCGCGACCCTGGCCGACGTGCTCCGCGCCGCCGGGGTCACCGAGGTCGACGTCACCGGGATCGCCACCGACTACTGCGTGCGCGCGACGGCGCTGGACGCGCGGCGGGAGGGCTTCGCCGTACGCCTCCTCGACGGCCTGCACGCCGGCGTCGCGCCGGAGTCGTCGGCGGCGGCCCTGGAGGAGATGGCCGCGGCCGGAGTGGTGGTGGCCCGCGTGAGCGGGGAGCACCCGCCGTTCGCGGTCGCCGTCGACCTCGCGGTGTTCACGATCCGCGACGGCACGCTCGCCGTGCTGCTGGTGGAGCGGGGCGAGGAGCCGTACGCCGGCTCGTGGGCGCTGCCCGGCGGGTTCGTCGAACCCGACGAGGACGCCGAGACCGCGGCCTGGCGCGAGCTGCACGAGGAGACCGGGCTGGAACCGTCTGCCCGCTTCTCGCCGTATCTGGAGCAGCTGCGGACCTACTCCGCCCCCGACCGCGACCCGCGGATGCGGGTCGTGTCGATCGCGCACGTCGCGCTCGCGCCCGACCTCCCCGACCCGCGGGCGGGCACCGACGCCGCCGACGCGCGGTGGTGGGTGGTCGACGACCTGCTGGAGGGCGACGACGGGGTGTCGGAGGCGGCATCCGAGGCGCCCGTGCTCGCGTTCGACCACCGTCAGATCCTGCTCGACGCGCGGGAGCGGGTCCGGGCCAAGCTGGAGTACACGACGCTGGCCACCGAGTTCGTCGCCGAGCCGTTCACCCTGCCGGAGCTTCGGCGGGTGTACGCCGCCGTCTGGGGCACTCCCCCGGACCTCGGCAACTTCCGGCGCAAGGTGCTCGGCACCGAGGGGTTCGTGGTACCGACGGACGCCCACGCGGCTCCCCCACGGGCGCCGGCGGCCGCCGCGCGCTGCTCTACCGACGCGGCGCCGCCACCCTGATCCAGCCGCCGATGGTGCGCGCCTGAGGTCCTATGTCAAGGTCGCTTGACATCCGTCGGGGTGTCAAGCAACCTTGACATCGTGAAGAACGTCGTCCGCAGCCTGCGCACCGGGGCCGGCCTGTCCCAGGCCGACCTCGCCACGGCGATGGGCGTCTCCCGACAAACCATCAACTCGATCGAGAACGGTCGCTACCTGCCGTCACTGCCCCTCGCGATCAGCCTGGCACGGCACTTCGGCGCGACCGTCGAGGAGGTCTTCGATGTCGACGCGTGACCACCAGCGTTCACTCACCTACTGGCTCATCCCCTTGACGGCGGTGGGAATCGGCCTGGTCTACCTCGCCGCCGGGCTCGCCAGCGGCGACACCGGCTTCGCGGTCTTCGGACCCGCCGTGATGCTCGCGACCGCTGCCGCCCTCCTGGTCGCCGCCCGCTGGAGCGAGACCGCCCGCGGACTGCTCGACCGGCGCGACGAGCGGATCAACGCGCTCGACCAGTCCGCCACCGTCTTCGCCGGCATGACCCTGATCGTGGCCGTGCTCGGCATGTTCGTCGTCGAGGTCGCACGCGGCGAGGACGGCGCGCCCTACGCCCAGCTCGGCGCCGTCGCCGGTGTCGCGTACATCGCCGCGCTCGTCTGGCTGCGGTTCCGGCGCTAGACCTACCTGACCGACCGCCGCCGCGCGCAGACCGCCGCGACGACTATCCCGTAGACCACGTGGTCGGCGACCTGCGCCGGCTGGTGCAGGGACCGGACGACGGGGATCCGCCGTCCGATGACGCCGAGGTCGACGGCGGCGACGACCAGCCCGGCGGCGCCACCGACCCAGACGGCGCCGCGCCGCGGCGTGACCGCGGCGATCGGCAGCGCCCAGCCCAGCGACAGGGCGCCGTGCACGAGAGCGCCGGCGACGACGAGCGGCACCCCGCGCCGCTCCGCCGGCAGGAGCAGCCGACCGGCGGCGTACGTCGCCTCGAGCGGATCGCGGCCCGTCACGACCGCGTGGACCGTCGACGGGATCCCGGCGACGACCGCACCGGCGAGCCCGCCGACGATCGCGTCCCCCAGCAGCGATCCGGCCATGCATCGATCCAACCACCACCTTTCTCAACCCAACGGTTGACAACGATCCACGCGGGGTGTTTGATCAACCACATGGTTGAACAAGCGCTCGCCGAGGATCCCGGGGACCGGCTGTCGAGGGTCTTCGCGGCTCTCGCGGATCCCACCCGGCGGGACCTGGTCGCGCGACTCGCGAGCAACGACGCCACCGTCGGCGAGCTCGCGGCGCCGTACGACATGTCCCTGCAGGCGGTCTCCAAGCACGTCAAGGTGCTCGAGGACGCGGGCCTCGTACGACGCAGCCGAGACGCCCAGCGGCGACCCGTCCACCTGGATGCGGAGGTCTTCGACCTGATGACGAAGTGGATCGAGCGCTACCGCCGTGAGGCGGAGGAGCGCTACTCACGCCTAGACGCTCTCCTCGCCCGGATGGGCGAGGAGGACGACCCGAACCGACAGAAGAACAGCCACCACCGACCCGACACCACCGAGGGAGCAGCATCATGAACGCCACCACCACCGAGACCCGGATCGAAGCCGACCCCACGCTGCCGGTCGTCCGGATCTTCCGCGAGTTCGACGCACCCGTCGACCGCGTCTACCGCGCGCACGTCGACCCGGAGCTCGTGAAGCAGTGGATGGGCCCGCGGTCCATCGACATGGACATCGACGTTTGGGACATGCGCACCGGCGGCGAGTACCGCTACACCGCACTCCGCGACGGCGAGGAGATCGCGCACTTCTACGGCTCCGTGCACCGTGTGTGGGAGAACGAGAAGATCGTGCAGACCTTCGGCTTCGACGAGATGCCGGAGGCGGTCAGCCTCGAGACCCTCGTGCTCGTCGACCTCGGAGACGGTCGCACCCGCCTCGAGATCGAGTCTGTCGTCTCCACGATCGAGGCCCGCGACGGCATGCTGGCCAGCGGCATGGAGGTCGGGGTCAACGAGGGCTACCAGCGCCTCGACGAGATGTTCGCCGGCGGCGAGGCATGATCCCCGACGACCCCGCGGAGGAGCACCGGGTCGTCGCGGGCGCGTTCACCGAGCGCGTCCGCGGCGTGACCGGCGACGGGTGGGACGCGCAGTCGCCGGTGGCGGAGTGGCAGGCGCGCGACGTCGTACGCCACCTGCTGGAGTGGTTCCCCGGCTTCCTCGAGAGTGGCTCGGGCATCGTGCTCGAGCCCGGTCCGTCGGTCGACGACGACCCCGTCGCCGCCTGGGAGCACCACGCGGCGGCGGTGCAGGCGGTGCTCGACGACCCGGCCGCCGAGGGCAGCCTCTTCACGCACCGGCACATCCCGGAGATGCCGCTGCGGCAGGCGGTCTCGCGGTTCTACACCAACGACGTCTTCATGCACACCTGGGACCTCGCCCGCGCCACCGGCCAGGACGAGCGGCTCGACGAGGACCGCTGCCGCACGCTCTACGAGGGCATGCTGCCGATGGACGAGGTCCTCCGGCAGAGCGGGCAGTACGGCGCCGCAGTGCCTGTGCCGGACGACGCCGACTGGAAGACCAGGATGCTGGGGTTCATCGGCCGGAACCCGTGACCGCCTCCCCGACCGACCTGACGACCGGCCTGCCGAACCAGATCGTCCGGTGGCTCCACTCCCCCGGCCCCGTCCGCTCGCCGGAGCACACGATGAGCGCCACCCGCGGCGGCCCGTCGGTGTCGTAGTACGGCGGGTACCCCTCGGACGCGAGCACCTCGATCCGCCGGGTCACCCGGTAGCACAGCGTCCGGCGCTGTCCCTGCAGCACGATCACGTCACCGAGGTCCAGGCCGCCCAGGAGCGCGTTGCCGAGCGCCGAGCCGTCGGCCCAGGTGTGGGTGTTGAGCAGCACGTTGCCGCGGTGCGACCCGGGCGAGATCCCGGGCGCGCGGTCCCAGGCGAAGGCGTCCCCGTCACTGAACGGGAGCACGCCGGGCACGTCGCGCGGGTCCCTCGGCAGGCCGACGACCTCGGCGTCCTCGACGACTCCGTCGATGCTCAGCCGGGCGGGCCGGAACGGCTGCGCGGCCGGCTCGGCGCACGAGGCAGGCAACGTCGGGCCGGGCAGCTCTGTCGGCGCGGAGGTCGGGGCCGGCGACGACGACGGCGACCGGGGCGCAGCGGCACTCCGCTCCGAAGGACCGCCCTCCGGCCACACCAGCCACGCCACGACGGCCAGGACGACCGTCAGCCCCACGGCCACCACGACCGTGGCGACGCGTGAGCGTGAGGCGCGACCCACGGTGCTCAGTCCAGCCAGTCCGGGCCGCGCCCGCCGACGGCGTCCACCAGGCGGGCGCCGACGTACGCCGCGTTCGCGCGGTGCACCTCGGCCGGGACGACCGGGAGGTTCTCCTCCCAGTCCAGGAGCGGCGATCCGCGGAGCTGCAGGATCCGCCGCGGCCGGCCCAGGAACATCAGGTGCAGGTGGCCGCCGCCGTCGCCGAAGCGGTAGAGCTGGGCCCGGCCGACGCTGGGGAGAGCCTCGACGGCTGCCGCGATCTCCACGACCAGCCTGCCCCATCTCACCGGCCAGCTCGGCCGGCACGGTCGCGAGGTCGCAGTGGACGAGCGGCTCGAGGATCAGCCAGATCGGCAGGCGCGTCTCCTGCGCGAGGACGAGCCGCCAGCGCTCGTTGCACCACGCGACCCCGGCGACGGGGAGCCGGGCGTCGGGATCGGTGCACCAGCAGTCCTCGGCCGACTCGCCCCGGCGCGCCGGCTCCTCGGCGTCGAGCGGACGCAGCGGCTTGATCCGCAGCGAGTCGATCTCGTAGGGGTAGATGTCCCACCCGGGCATCTCCTCCACCGCGACCGGCAACCGGCCCTCGGCGTCGGTCGCTGCGGCGACGCGGGCGTAGAACTCCTCGGGCGTCTCGAGCGGCATGGGGCCATCGTGCCCGATGTGCGCCCCTGCGCCCGGTGAGTTCCTAAGGGACGTCAAGCCACCTGGCGGCTCGTAGGCTTGGTGTTGGCGGGCCGGGATGTTGGAGCGCTCTGCGACTTCTGTGACTTCCGGCCCGCCGCCTGCTTTCGGCGCTCGCGCATGCGCTTGTGGCGGAGGTTGTCGCGTCGTCGGGGTTCGAGTTGGTAGCGCTCCTTGACGATCGCGCGGCCCTCGGCTTCGGTGATCACGGTGCCGTCGACGTCGCGTAGGACGTAGGGCTGTGCGTTGCGCATGCAGGTCGCGATCCGGGTCAGGTAGGCGGTGGCCAGGTGGCAGATCGCGGATGAGTGATGGCGATCGCCGGACATGAGGCGTTGGTACTTGGCCGCCAGTTGCGGGTCGACCTTGCGGGCGTTGTCGGCGGCCTTGAAGACCATCTCCCGCAACAGTGGATCACCGGCCTTGGTGATGGTCGATTCCACCTTCGAGACTCCGGACTGGCTGACCTTGGGGATCAGTCCGGTGTACGCGCGGATCGCGGCCAGCGAGTGGAACCTGTGTGGGTTACCGATCCGGCCGGCGATGACCGCGCTGATCGTCGGACCGACGCCGGGGCAGGAGGCAACGATCCCGTCGGGGTCGGCGTCGGCGTAGAGGTTCGCGAGCCGCTCGTCGATCTCTTTGATCTGACCGTTGAGGAACAGGGCCTGGTCGGCTTCGGCTGCGATGTCGACGGCGAGCTCGGCGAAGTCCATCCCGTCGTCGCCCCACAGCGCGAGGGTCTCCTTCGCTGCGAGCACCAATGCCCGGGCGTGGTCATCGCGCCAGGCACCGCGGGAGCGAGCGATGAGGAACCGGGCCAGGCGGGCCTGGCCAAGCCGGATCACCGTGTGCGGGTTGGCGTAGCGGGCTAGGAACTCCAGCGCCGCGATCCCGTAGCTGGATCCGAGGACCTCGTACCAGGCCGGGCCGAGGAGTTCGAGCTGGGCGTCGAGGCGCGCGTAGACGGCGGTGCGGCGCTTGACCATCGTGGAGCGTTGCTTGACCAGCCGCCGCAACGCATCCGCGGGCCCCTGGCCGGAGTACTCCCGCAGTCCTTCGGGGTGCAGCAGCGGGATCCGGGCGAGCAACTCGGAGTCGATGCGGTCGTTCTTGGTGTGCTTGGAGTAGTAGTCGCGCAGGTCCGCGGACTGCGTGGTCGGCACCATCACCACGCGGGCGCCGCGGCGCCGGAACCACTCCGCGAGCACGATCCACGCGTTACGCGTCGGCTCGACCACGACCATCAACTCAGACGGATCGTCGAGGTCGAGATCGGACCAGAGCCGCTCGAGATCGATCGGCCTGGTCCAGAACTTCCGGCCCCGCCACAGGGTCTTGCCGTCGATCGCGAGCGTGGCCTGATGCGCGGCCCGGCAGGCCACGTCGATTCCCAATGTCAACGCCATTCCGGCGCCCTCCTGTCGGTCAGTCACAACACGAGGCGACTGACCGCAGCGGCCACGGCCCAGACATTCTGCAAGTAGGAGTCCCGCCACCGGTTCCGGCTGGCTCCAAGTTCCCGAACAGGGACACCGCATCGACCAGACACCGGGTCCGTGGACGACCACTCAGCGGTCAGAGATCACCAGGTGTCCCGGTCGGCAGGCACGGCCGCCCACGGACCCACCGCCAACCTAAATGTCGGCGCGGCGTCGTACTCTCCGGCGCATGGGGTACGACGAAGCGATCGCCGCCCGGTTCCGCGTGCTGGTCAGCGACCGGACGGGCGTGACGGAGCAGAAGATGTTCGGCGGGCTGGCGTTCCTCGTCGGCGGCCACATGGCCGTGGCGGCGAGCGGGCGGGGCGGGATCATGGTGCGGGTCGACCCCGACGACGGCGCCCGCCTGCTGAGGGAGACGCCGGCCGAGCCGATGGAGATGCGCGGCCGCACGATGACCGGCTGGCTGCGGGTCGCCGCCGACCGCATCGCCGACGACGACGCCCTGCGGGAGTGGGTCGAGCGCGGCACGACCTACGCCGGCGCGCTGCCACCGAAGTGACCGGCGCCGCGCCGCCTCACAGCGCGCCGGTGCCCGCGACGGGCGGGAAGGCGTAGGCGTCCTTCCCGATCGTGAAGACCTCCTCGGACTCACCGGTCGCCGGGTCGACGAGGAGCACCTCGCCGCCGCCGGACGTGCTCATCGCGAGCACCACGACCCGGTCGCCGCTCCAGCCGAGCGGCGTGACGTGGTCAGCGTCGACGTCGAGCAGTACGGGTGTCGCGCCGATCTGCGGCAGTGCGGCGTAGACGCGCCCGTCGGCGAGATCGACGTAGGCGAGCCGGCCTGCGCCGCCCCAGACCGCGGCGGTGCTGAGGGGCACCTCCCCCGTCTCCCGGAACGACCCGTCGTCGCTCACCGTACCGAGCACCGTCGGCGAGCCGTCTCCCGCGGTCAGCAGCAGGCCGCCCGGCGCCAGTGCGGCGAAGACCCGGCCGTCCGTGCGCACGGTGACCTCGTCCCCCGCGCGGGTCCGCATCCGCAGCCCGGCACCGTCCTGCCAGTAGAGCCGGCCGTCGGGGTCGAAGCCGAACAGCCACGCGTCATAGCCCTCGGGCGGGTCCGCGAGCCGGATGGTGTCGACGACCTCTCCGGTAGAGAGGTCCCACACCGTCGCCTCGGACCTTCGGTCGCCGGTCACCGCCGCGACGAGCGAACCGTCCTCCGACGCGACCACCTCGACGGCACCGTCGAGGACGGGCACCGGCTCCAGCGCGTCGTCGACGAGCCGCTCCCAGGTCACCTGGTCGCCGTCGACGGTCGCGACGAGGACCTCGTCCCCGGCCGTGACCAGCACGCCGCCACCGGTCGGGACCACGAGGTCACCCACGTGCAGCTCGCCGTGCCAGATGTAGGGCAGCTCGATGACAGGAGCGCTGTCGGTCTGCGGCGGGGACGTCGGTGCCGGCGCGGGCTCCGGGACGTCGTCGCCGTGCCACGCGAGGCCGACCGGTACGGCGACCGCCGCCACCGCCGCAGCGGCCACCAGGCCGAGGACGAGCGCGCGGCGGCCCTTCCGCTCCGGCGCCGTCGGCGCATCGGGATGCTCGACCCTCCCGCCGGCGAACAGGTCGGCAGGGTACGGCGGGACCTCGGTCTGCTCGGCCCGGCCGGCGAAGAGCCGGGCCAGGTCACGCTCGAGCTGGTCGGTCATCACGACACCTCCTCGGTCGTCTCGTGCGGGGTCGTCTCGTGCGGGGTCGTCTCGTGCGGGGGGACGTGGTGCGCGCGGAGGGTCCGCAGCGCCAGCGACGCCTGTGACTTGACCGTGCCGGTCGAGACGCCGAGGACCTCGGCGATCTCCGCCTCCGAGAGGTCCTCGTAGTAGCGCAGGACCAGGACCGCGCGCTGCCTGGGCGGCAGCAGCTGCACCCGCTCCCACAGGTCGAGCCGGGTCGCCGCGGCTGCAGCCGGGTCGGAGGTGATGTCCGGCACGGGCAGCAGGTGAGCCTTCTGCGCGCGCCGTACGCTCTTCCGCTTCTCGCCGAGGAGCTCGTTGAGGAGCATCTTGCGCACGTAGGCGTCGGGGGCGTCGGCCCGGCTGACCCTGGACCACTGCGCCATCACCCTCAGCAGGGTCGTCTGCAGCAGGTCCTCGGCGGCCACGGGGTCACCCGTGAGCAGGTGGGCGGTCCGGTACAGAGCCGCCCAACGGGTCGTGGCGTACTCCTCGAACGAGCGCCACCTCGGGTCCGGGGCTCCCAGCGTCATAGCCGCCTCCTCTCACCCCTTCCGATGTCACGAGCACGCGGTCTGGTTGGAGTGCCGTCCCACTTCACCATGGGGTCAGTCGACGAGCCGCGAGGGGACGATCGTCACGGCGAACGGCTGGTCCTACCCCGCGAGCGGCTGGTCGAGGAACCAGCGATGGCCGAACGGATCCCGGAACACCGCGACCCGACCGGCGGGTGGACTGTCCTCGGGTCCGCGGTCGAGCACGACGCCGGCAGCCGTCACCCGGACACAGAGCGCGTCGATGTCGGCCACGGTCAGGTGCAGCGACACCGGGTGGCCGCGGTCGCCGGGATGCGCTTCGACCCCGACCTCGGTGAACTCGTCGGACATCATCCAGCGCGCCCCGTCCACGGCGAGCTCGACGTGTCCGATCCGCCCGTCGGGCATCTCGATGGGCTCGAACACGACGTCGGCGCCGAGCACGTCGACGTACCACTCGATCGCGGCGCGGGCGTCCTTCACGCAGAGGTACGGCGTCAGCTCGGCGACCATGGAGTCCCTCCCTCTCCCGTCGGGCTCCATTCTGAGCACAGGCGCACCCATCTGGCGAGCGTCCGTGCTCTGTCGCCGGCCCGGTCTGGCCAACCGCTCGCCCGTAGGGCTGTCGGTGCCGTGCGCGAGGATGGGCACGTGCCCACGTCCACCGCTCCCGACCCGCTCGGCGGCTTCAGCGAGCCGACGCGGGAGTGGTTCCGGGCGGCCTTCGCCGACCCGACACCCGCCCAGACCGGGGCGTGGGCGGCGATCCGGGCCGGGCGGCACAGCCTGGTCGTCGCGCCGACGGGTTCGGGCAAGACGCTGAGCGCGTTCCTCGCCGCGATCGACACGCTGCTCACCACGCCTCCGCCCGCTGAGCGCAAGCACCGCACGCGCGTCCTCTACATCTCCCCGCTCAAGGCGCTCGCGGTCGACGTCGAGCGCAACCTCCGTGCGCCGCTGACCGGCATCCGGCAGACCGCGGGGCGGCTCCGGCCCGGCGGCGAACTCCCCGACGTGACGGTCGGCATCCGCTCGGGCGACACCTCGCCGGCCGACCGCCGCCGGCTCGGCACCCGCCCGCCCGACATCTTGATCACGACGCCCGAGTCGCTGTTCCTGATGCTGACCAGCCAGGCCCGCGAGACGCTCCGCGGCGTCGAGACGGTCATCGTCGACGAAGTCCACGCCGTCGCCGGCACCAAGCGCGGTGCCCACCTCGCGCTCAGCCTGGAGCGCCTCGACGACATGCTCCCCCGTCCGGCGCAGCGGATCGGACTGTCCGCGACGGTCCGGCCGACCGAGGAGGTCGCCCGCTTCCTCGGCGGCTCCGCGCCGGTCGACATCGTCGCGCCGCCCGCCCACAAGCAGTGGGACCTGCAGGTCGTGGTCCCCGTCGAGGACATGACCGAGCCCGGCGCCGGCGGCGACCTGCCCGAGGTCGAGGAGAACGACGACCTCGGCGACTCCGTCGCTCGCCGCGGCTCGAGCATCTGGCCCCATGTGGAGGAGCGCGTCGCCGACCTGATCCGCGAGCACCGGTCGACGATCGTGTTCGCGAACTCGCGCCGCACCGCCGAGCGGCTGACCGCCCGGCTCAACGAGATCGCGGCCGCCGCGAGCGCCGACCCCTCGGTGGTAGAGGAGGTCGCGCTAGCGACCGTCTCGAGACCCCCGCCGGCCCAGATCATGGCCCAGTCGGGCGCCGCCGCCGGCGCCGCCTCGATCCTGGCCAAGGCTCACCACGGCTCGGTCTCGAAGGAGCAGCGCGCCCAGATCGAGGACGACCTCAAGTCCGGTCGGCTGCCGGCCGTGGTCGCCACCAGCAGCCTCGAGCTCGGCATCGACATGGGGGCGGTCGACCAGGTCGTGCAGATCGCCTCGCCGCCCAGCGTCGCGAGTGCGCTTCAGCGCGTCGGCCGGGCCGGCCACCAGGTCGGCGAGACCTCCAAGGGCGTGTTCTTCCCCCAGCACCGCGGCGATCTCGCGCCCGCGGCGGTGAGCGTGGCCCGGATGCGCAGCGGCGGCATCGAGGCGCTGCGCGTTCCGAGCAACCCGCTCGACGTCCTCGCCCAGCAGGTCGTCGCCGCGACGGCCCTGGAGGAGTGGGACGTCGACCGGCTCTTCGATCTCGTACGCCGCAGCGCGCCGTACTCCCGGCTGCCGCGGTCGGTCTTCGACGCGGTCCTCGACCTGCTGGCGGGCCGCTACCCGAGCGACGAGTTCGCCGAGCTGCGCCCGAGGATCACCTGGGACCGGGTGACCGGCCGGATCGCGGGGCGTCCCGGTGCGCAGCGGCTGGCGGTGACGAGTGGCGGCACGATCCCCGACCGCGGGCTCTACGGCGTGTTCCTCGTCGGCACCAGCGGCGAGAAGGGCGGACCGGGGCGGCGCGTCGGCGAGCTCGACGAGGAGATGGTCTACGAGAGCCGGGTCGGCGACGTGTTCGCGCTCGGCGCGACCAGCTGGCGGATCGAGGACATCACCCACGACCAGGTGCTGGTGACGCCGGCGCCGGGCGTCCCGGGCCGGCTGCCGTTCTGGAAGGGCGACACGATGGGCCGCCCGGCCGAGCTCGGTGAGGCGATCGGCGCGTTCACCCGCGAGCTCGGTGCGCTGCCCGAGTCCGAGGCCCTCGACCGCGCGCGGGCCGAGGGGCTCGACGACAACGCCGCGACCAACCTGGTCACCTACGTGCGCGAGCAGGCCGCCGCGACCCGGCTGCTGCCGAGCGACACCACGTTGCTGGTGGAGCGGTTCCGCGACGAGCTGGGCGACTGGCGGCTGATCGTCCACTCCCCCTACGGCACCGCGGTCCATGCGCCGTGGGCGCTGGCGATCAACGCCCGGCTGCGCGAGCGGTACGGTGTCGACGGCCAGGCGATGGCCTCCGACGACGGCATCGTGATCCGGATCCCCGACACCGACGCCGATCCCCCCACGGCCGACCTGGTCGTCTTCGAACGCGACGAGATCGACGAGATCGTCACCCGTGAGGTGGGTGGCTCGGCTCTGTTCGCGGCGCGGTTCCGCGAGTGCGCCGCCCGGGCGCTGCTGCTCCCCCGGCGCGACCCCGGCCGCCGCTCGCCCCTGTGGCAGCAGCGGCAGCGCGCGGCCTCGCTGCTCGAGGTCGTCGCCCGCTACCCGTCGTTCCCGATCGTGCTCGAGACGGTCCGCGAGTGCCTCAACGACGTCTACGACCTGCCCGCGCTCGGCGCCTTGCTGCGGCGGGTCGAACGGCGCGAGGTGACCGTCACCGACGTCGAGACCCCGCAGCCCTCCCCCTACGCCCGGACCCTGCTGTTCGGCTACGTCGCGCAGTTCGTCTACGAAGGCGACTCCCCCATCGCCGAGCGCCGCGCAGCCGCGCTCACGCTCGACCAGGGGCTGCTCGCCGAGCTGCTCGGGCGCGCCGAGCTCCGGGAGCTGCTCGACCCCGACGTGCTCGCCGAGGTCGAGGCCGAGCTCCAGCGCACCGCGCCCGACCGGAGGGCCCGCAACCCCGAGGGGCTGGTCGACCTGCTCCGGCTCGTCGGCCCGCTCACGACCGCCGAGGTCGTCGAGCGCGCGGTGCCCGATGCCCCGGTCGAGGAGTGGCTCGCCGATCTGACCGCGGCGCGGCGCGTCGTACCGACCCGGCTCCCTTCGAGGCTCGCTGCGCTCGCACCTCAGGACAAGGGCGTATCCGCGTGGGCCGTCGTCGAGGACGTGGCCCGGCTGCGGGACGGACTCGGCATGCCCGTCCCGCCCGGCACTCCCGGTGTCTTCACCGAGCCGGTCGAGGACCCGCTGGCCGACCTGGTCGGCCGGTTCGCCCGCACGCACGGCCCCTTCACGACCGCCGACGTCGCCACCCGGCTCGGGCTGGGCGTCGCGGTCGTGCGCCACACGCTGCAGCGGTTGGAGCACCAGGGGCGGGTGCTCACCGGCGAGTTCCGGCCCACCGGCGCTGGCGAGGAGTGGTGTGACGCCGACGTGCTCCGACGGCTGCGGCGCCGCTCG
Organism: uncultured Actinomycetota bacterium; assembly: GCA_963830735.1. Classification (GTDB taxonomy): domain Bacteria; phylum Actinomycetota; class Actinomycetes; order Propionibacteriales; family Nocardioidaceae; genus Nocardioides. The sequence goes on along the minus strand of CAWHNG010000002.1, from coordinate 1,058,367 downwards.
CTCGCCAAGCTGCGCCACGAGATCGAGCCGGTCGAACCGACCGCGCTCGCCCGGTTCAGCGCGGCCTGGCAGGGAGTGGTCCCGACAGGCTCGGCCGGCGGAGGCACCAAGGGACTGCGCGGGCTCGACGGCGTGGTCCGCGCGGTCGAGCAGCTCGCCGGCGCGCCGGTTCCGGCGTCCGCGCTCGAGCCGCTGGTGATCGCCGCCCGGGTCCGTGACTACGAGCCCGCCCTCCTCGACGAGCTCACCGCGACCGGTGAGGTCGTCTGGGCCGGCCACGGAGCGCTGCCGGGCAGCGACGGCTGGGTGTCGCTCCACCTCGCCGACCAGGCACCGCTCACCCTTCCGGCGCCCGACGGGGTCCCGGGCGACGAGCTCCGCGCCCGGGTGCTCGACGCGCTGGCCCCGGGTGGCGCCTGGTTCTTCCGTCAGCTGGCGGGGCAGGTCGGCGCCGAGGACGACGCGGCCCTGAGCGCCGCGCTGTGGGACCTGGTCTGGTCCGGCCTGGTCACCAACGACACGCTCGCTCCGCTGCGGGCGCTCACGCGCTCCGGTCGGCCCGCGCACCGCTCGCGCCGTACTCCTCCGCGACCGGGACGGGTCTCCCGCTCCGGTCCCCCGGAGACCGCCGGCCGGTGGGCGCTGCTGCCTGCTGTCGACATCGACCCGACCCGGCGTGCCCACGCCACCGCCGAGCGGCTCCTCGACCGGCACGGCGTCGTCACCCGCGGCGCGGTCGTCAGCGAGCGCGTGCCCGGCGGCTTCGCCGCGGTCTACCGCGTGCTGTCCGCGTTCGAGGAGTCCGGTCGCTGCCGCCGCGGCTACTTCGTGGAGGGCCTCGGCGCCTCCCAGTTCGGCACCGCCGGTGCCGTCGACCGGCTCCGGACGTTCTCCAGAGTCCCGACCGACCACAAGCCGGTCGCCCTCGCGCTCGCAGCCACCGACCCCGCCAACCCGTACGGCGCCGCACTGCCCTGGCCTGTTCGAGGCGGCTCGTCCCTCGGCTCCTCGGGGATCGCCCCTGCCGAGCAGGCGCACCGCCCGGGCCGCAAGGCCGGCGCCCTGGTCGTGCTCGTCGACGGCGCCCTGGTGCTCTACGTCGAGCGCGGCGGCCGGACCCTGCTGACCTGGAGCGAGCAGCCCGACCTGCTCGGCCCCGCCGCCGAGGCACTGTCGACCGCGGTCCGCCGCGGCACGCTCGGCCGGCTCACGGTCGAGAAGGCCGATGGCGCGCTCCTCCTCGGCTCGGGCCCGTCGCCGCTGCGCGAGGCGCTCGACGCCGCCGGGTTCGTCACGACGCCGCGCGGTCTGCGGATCCGGGGCAGTGCCTGAGGGCGACGCGGTCGCGCTCACCGCGCGCCGCCTGGACCGGGCGCTCGCCGGCCGGGTACTCACCGCCACCGACTTCCGGTGGCCGTCGCTGGCGACCGTCGACCTGGCCGGCGCCACCGTCCTCGCCACCGCCACCCGCGGCAAGCACCTGCTCACCCGGCTCGATCACGACGGCACGCCGCTCACGCTCCACACCCACCTCAAGATGGAGGGCCGGTGGCGGGTCGTCCGGGCTGGCGAGCGCTGGCCGGGCCCGGCCCACGAGGCGCGCGTCGTGCTCCGCACGGCGTCCACCGAAGCGGTCGGGTTCGCGCTGGGGCTGGTCGACCTGGTGCCGACGGCCGACGAGCACGACCTCGTCGGCCACCTCGGCCCCGACCTGCTGGGTGAGCAGTGGGACGGGGTGGTCGAGGCCGAGGCGGTCGGCCGGCTGCTCGCCGATGCCGCCCGGCCGCTGGGCACCGCCCTGCTCGACCAGACCACTGTTGCCGGCCTCGGCACCATCTACGTCGCCGAGGCCTGCTTCGCCCACGGCGTCCACCCGCTCACGCCCGTCGGCGCCGTCCCCGATCCGGCCCGGCTGCTGCGCCGCGCGCGGCTGATGCTGCAGACCGGGGTCCGCAACGGCCGGCCGGTCACGACCGGTGACCGCCGCGAACCGATGTGGGTCTACCGCCGGCACGGCCGCCCCTGCCTGCGCTGCGGCACCGTCGTCGTCGCGGGGCCCGTCGGCGACGCCGGCCGCGAGCGGACCACGTACTGGTGCCCGTCGTGCCAGCGCCTCCCGCCGGCCGTCGCCACCACCCCAGGAGCGACCCCACTGCACCCAGCGCCGGCTGAACCGACCCACCACCATCCTCAGGAACCCGGCGCGGCCGAGTGAGTAGATGCTCCGTTCTGCTCTGGCAAACCCAGCATCTACTCACAGTCTGGGCGGTCACGGCGCGGGCCGGCCGGGCGGGAGGGCCCGGGGAGCATCGGCGGAGACACGCGCGGCGCGAAACCACCGCGGCGGCCGACCGAGGACGCCGTGCGTGGCGCAGCCGCTCTGCGACCGCAGGGCCCTCCCGCCCGGACGACCCGCACAGCGGCCAGCCCCGACCCGTGCCGCGATGGCCGTCTGCCGCACCTGTGACCGTCGTCGCGCGGCCCCCGGGAACGGCGCTCCGGCGACCGTCGTTGGAAAGGACATGCATCGGCACTTCAACGGGCTCAAGACCGCAGGGCTGCTCGCTGGGATCTTCGCGCTGCTGCTGGTCGTGGGCGGCCTGATCGCCGCCGCGACGAACAACAGCCTCTTCATCTGGCTCTTCGCGCTCATCGGCATCGGCACGACGGCGTATGGCTACTGGAACTCCGACAAGCTCGCGCTGCGGGCGATGGGCGCCTTCCCCGTCACCGAGGCACAGGCCCCCGCCCTCCACCGGATCGTGCGCGAGCTCTCCGACCGCGCCGGCGAGCCGATGCCGCGGCTCTACATCTCGCCCACGCAGGCGCCCAACGCGTTCGCCACCGGGCGCAACCCGCAGAACGCGGCGGTCTGCTGCACCGAGGGCATCCTCGGCCTCCTCGACGAGCGCGAGCTGCGCGGCGTACTCGGCCACGAGCTCATGCACGTCTACAACCGCGACATCCTGACCTCGTCGGTCGCCGCGGCGATCGCCGGCGTGATCAGCTCGGTCGGCCAGTTCCTGGCGTTCTCCTCGATCTTCGGGGGCGGCCGCGACGAGGACCGCCCCAACCCGCTGGCGATGATCGCGGCGGCCCTGCTCGCGCCGTTCGCGGCGATGGTGATCCAGATGGCGATCAGCCGCACCCGGGAGTACGACGCCGACGAGGACGGCGCCCGGCTCACCGACGACCCGCTCGCGCTCGCCTCCGCCCTCCGCAAGCTCGAGTCCGGCACCCAGCGCGCTCCGCTGACGCCGACGCCGCGACTGCAGAACGCCAGCGCCCTGATGATCGCCAACCCCTTCCGCCCGCAGGACGTGTCGCGGCTCTTCTCCACGCACCCGCCGATGGGCAACCGGATCGCGCGGCTGGAGGCGATGGCCTCACGCGGTCGCTGACCGCGCCTGGCAGTCCGCCGCGCCCTGGCAGTCCGATCAGGCGGCGGAGGCGACGACCTCGTCGCCGCGGGAACGGGTCGGGATCGGCGTCGGCCGGGACATCGCCGCGGCCTCCTCCTCGAACGCGACCGCCTCGGCCACGTCGTGCAGCACCTGGGACAGCGGCACCTCGAGTGCGTCGCAGAGCGACGCCAGCAGCTCGGAGGAGGCTTCCTTCTGGCCGCGCTCGACCTCGGAGATGTAGCCCAGGCTGACCCGGGCGAGGCCGGACACCTCGCGGAGCGTCATGCCGAGCGTGCCACGTCGCTCGCGGAGCACGTCACCCAACTGCCGGCGGAACAGCACCGCAGTGCTTCCCATGCTGCTCACCTCCGCTCCTGTGTCCGGGTCTTGGCCGTTCGATGGCCCAACGCTACCCGAGCCCCGGATCTTCCTGTCCCCGACCGGCCGAACCGATCATGCCGGAGACCTCCGACACCCCCTGGACGAGCAGGTCGACGGCCGCCGTCACCGTCGCCCGCTGGATCTCGTCCCGCCCCCCGTCGAGGTCCAGCGCAACCGTCTCCACGCCGGCCGGACCGGCGATCGCGACGTACACCGTGCCGACCGGCTTTCCCTCCTGACGCTCCGGCCCGGCGACCCCCGTCGTGCTGAGCGCGAACGTCGCACCGAGCAGGTTCCGCGCCCCGCTCGCCATCGCCTCGGCGCACTCGGCCGAGACGACCCCGTGGTCGTCCACGACCGCGCGCGGCACGCCGAGCACGTCGATCTTGACCTCGGTGGCGTAGCTGACGACACCGCCGAGGTACGCCGCGGACGACCCCGGCACCTCCGTCAGCCGCGCCGCCAGCCGGCCTCCGGTCAGCGACTCCGCCGTCGCGACGGTGGCGTGGACCGAGGACATCCGGTCGATCAGGTCCTTCAGGTCGGCGCGCTCGCTCACGCAGGACAGCATGCCCGACAGCGCCCTCAGCCTGCGGGCGCGGACGTCCCCGGGCAGCCGACGTGCTGACCGGGGACGCGCCGTCTGCCCGGGCTAGCGGACGATCCTGATCGTGAAGGAGTCCCTGCTGGGCCTCGCCGCGGCGGACCCGAGGTACTTGGCGACGAACGTCTTTCGACCCAAGAGCTTGCGCGTGACCTTGCCCGGGATCTTCAGGACGACCTTGCCGTCGACCAACCGACCGCCGACGATCGTCCTCCCGTTGCGGCTGATCTCAACCCTGCCGGTAGGCGTGATCCCCGCGCCCGTCACGACAACCGTGACGTTGACGCCGCGACCTGCCTGGACCCTGGTCTTTGCAGGAGTCGCCTTGGTCGTGGTGGCGACCGGTCCCTGCTGGCCGGCCTCGACCGTGATCGGGACGGTCACCTCGGTCCCGGTCTGCGTGCCGACCAGGGTCAGGGCCGTCTCACCGGACGGGACATCATTCGGGAGGATCACGGCGACCAGTGCCGTGCCGTTCTGGTCGTAGACCGCGGCGCCGATGGTGTTGTCGACCGGCGACGCTCCGAGCACGGTGTCGCCGAGCTTGACCTGGACCTCGGTGTCCTTGACGTCGTCGGCCGTCGACATGGTCCACGACGAGACGTCGAACGCCACGGTGTCGCCCGGGGCGTACGCATCAGGGGCGTCGGCCGGGAACTCGACCTCGACGGCACGCTGGCTGTAGTCCACCGGCAGCGGGCTGCCCTCCGGTCCGAACTCGGCCAGGTAGTCGACCATCGCCTCGAGGTCGACCTTGCCGGTGTCGGCCCGACCCGTGCCGTTGGCGAACTCCCGGAAGTTGTCGCCGCCGGAGGCGAGGAACGAGTTCACCGTGACCGAGTACGTCGCCGCAGGGTCGATCGGTTCGCCGTCCAGCCACATCCCGGTGACCTCACCCCCGAACGTGTCGACCCCGTTGACCGTGACCGGCGTCTCGACATAGGTGTAGGTGAAGCCCTCCGAGGCGCCCAGCCGCAGGAACGGCCGTGTCGGCACGTTCCCACCGCTGTCGCGCTGCCACTGCTGCTCCAGCACGGTCTCGATCTGGGCGCCCGTGAGGTCCATGTTGACCAAGGTGTTGGCGAACGGCTGGACCACGGCGGCCGCCCGATAGGTCACGTCGCGGGCATCGCCGTTGACGGTGCCGGCCATGTCCTGCCGCAAGCCACCCGGGTTCATGAACGCGATCTGCGCCGACCCGGTCTCCGGGGTGTCCGTCGCCCATCTCTGCACCTCGGCCACCAGGTTGCCCAACGTGGACTCCCCGCCGCGGTTCTCAGTCGTGCCGTTCGACAGCTTCGCCCGGTTGAACGGTGCCTCCACCTGACCGAGCACCTCCGCACCGAGGACATCGGCCTGCGCCTTGGCGTCGTGGACGATCGCGACGGTCGCCGGGTCCTCCCCGTAGATTGCCTCCGTCAGCGGCAGGATCGTCTGGGTCTTCGCGGAGAGCTCGCCGGTCTCACTGTCGAGCGTGTAGACCAACTGGTTGAGGTTCTGGCCGTACTGTCCGGCCGACACCACCGGACGGTCGGTCACGGCGCGCCCCTCGTCTGCCCACTCCTGCACCGGGAAGGAGCAGTTGTACGCCAGGTGCGTGTGACCGGAGATGATCGCGTCCACGTCCGCCGAGGTGTTCTGGGTGATGTTGCCCCACACGGTCGCAGGATCAGTGAAGTTGACCGACGCACAGTCCGTCGACGGCGAGCCCTCGTGGACCAACAGCACCACGATGTCCGCACCGCCCGCTTTGAGGTCCGCAGCCGCATCGTTCGTCGCGTCCACGATGTCGGTGACGGTGATCCCCTCGATCCCGTCCGGCGACACCAGAGCGGGTAGCTCCTCGGTCACCGCACCCACGAAGCCGACCGTGACGCCGTCGAGCTCCCGGGTCCAGGTCTCGGCCAGGTCGTCGCGACCAGCCGGCTCCTCGACGTTTGCCGCGATGTACTCCCAGTCCGCCCGGGTCTGCACACGGCCGACCAGGTCCTCATAACCCTGGTCGAACTCATGGTTACCCGCCGCAGAGACCTCGAGACCCGCCTCGTTCAACGCATCGATCGTCGGTGTCGTCCTGCTGGATGAAGGACTCGAACGTCGACGCCCCGATCAGGTCACCGGCCGCCGCGAACACCGTGTTCGAGTTCTGCGACCGCAACTGCTTCACTGCGGCCGAGAGCACAGCGGCCGGGCACGTCACGTCGTCGCAGTCCTGGGTCGGCTGAGCACCGTCCGCGAGCAGACGACCATGAAAGTCGTTCGTCCCCAGGATCTGGACCTGGGTCGGCTCCTCGGCCTGCCCGCCGATCCCCACGACCTCGGGGTTGTGGTCCGAGGCGCTGAACGCGTTGTCACCCTCGTACAGGATCGTCGCGTTGTAGTTGTAGCGGCTGTACTGGTTGAACACCGTCTCGTTGGCGTTGATCTCCCATATGTCGACGCCGGTCACCATTGCCTCTGCCGCCGCGTTGGCGAGCACGTGGTCGAGCGAGCCGGATTGGCCGTCGAAGCTGTAGCTGTGCTTGCCCTCCGCCTCGAGACCGGTGTAGCCGTCGCCGTAGAGGACCTGCATCGGGTCCTCCATCGAGTAGGCGTTGAAGTCTCCGGTGAGGAAGACCGCCTCGACGCCGCGGTCGGCGGCGAAGCCGGCGGCGTACGTCGACAGCGCCTCGGCCTGGGCGATGCGGTCGGGGTTGGCGTTGCCCTGCCCGGTGCCATCGTTGGTGCCGGAGCCCTTGGACTTGAAGTGATTGACGATCACCGCGAACTCGCTGCCGGCGCCGCCGCCGACCGGCCGGAAGACCGCGGCGAACGGCTCCCGCGCGTTGCCGAAGGCCGCGTTGTCGAACAGCATGTCGGCCTCACCGACCTGCTCCACGCTGGCGGGCTTGTAGATGAAGCCGGTGCGGATGACGTCCTGCTCGGCCTCGTTCGCGGGGTCCTGAGGCCGAGGCCGGCGAGGCGACGTACGCCCACGTCCCGGCACCGGCGTCGGCGTTGAGCGCCGTCGACCAGCGCAGACATCGCCTCGTCACGGTCGTCACCGTCGACGACCAGGCTGTTCTCGATCTCCTCGACCGAGACCACGTCGGCGTCGAGGGCGTTGATCAGCCGTGACGATCTTCGCCTCCTGCCGCGCGAAGCTCTCCTGGTTCCACGCGCCGCGCGGGCCGGTGCCGGGGCAGCTGTTGACGGCGATCGGGTTCCCGGCCCGGTCGGGGAACGACGTGCAGCCGCCGTAGTCGACGCCCAGCGTCGTGAAGTAGTTGAGGACGTTGAACGTCGCGAGCTTGAGGTCACCACCGACGTCGGCGGGACCGTCCGTCGGACGGTCCTGCTCGAAGGTCACCTGACCGGTCGGGGCACCGGTGACCTGCTCGACCGGCTGCACCTTCCAGCCGAAGCGGTAGTCGAGCATGACCGGCTGGTCGAAGGTGACCCCGGCGCCGACGCGCACCTTGTGATCGGTGGTGTGCCACGGCAGCGGCGTGTCCTTGCCGGCCGCGTTGTTCGCGGTGTTCCAGTACGTCGTGCGTGGACCCGTCGTCGAGCACCACGCGGTGGGCGTTGTTGTACGCGGTCCGGGCGGCGATCTCCCCCGTCGCCTGGGCGTCGATCACCTCGGTCGGGGTGATCAGCGGCTCGGTGGAGTTGGCCGCGAGGCCGATCTCGCCGAAGAAGTTGCTGCTGCCGCTGTTCGGCGGGTTGTAGGCCGAGCCGTCGTACGACGTCGGTGACGGTGTAGTCGCCCGTGGGCCGGAAGATCTCGCCCTCGAACTCCTCCTTGGCCGCGTCGAGGGCCGCGCCGGTGAGGCAGTCGGTGCCCGGAAGTGCGCAGTCGGTGCCCGGAATGACGGTGTTCTCCTGCGGCGGCGCCCAGGTCGGCGACGTCGGTCACGGTGTCCGCGGTGATCTCGGTGAGCCCGTTGAACTCCGAGACCTTGCCCTGGACCTCGACCGAGTCGCCGATCGCGAGCGTGGTCTCGTCGAACGTCGGACCGAAGACGAAGATGCCGTCCGAGGCGCCGGGAGTGGTGTCGGCCCCCGGCGTCTGGAGGTAGAAGCCGTTGATGCCGCCGGTCGGGTAGGTGGCAGTCACGACGCCCTCGGTGCGGACCGTGTCGTCGACGAGCGGCGAAGCGGCTCCGGTGCCCTGGACGTCGGCGATCGGGACCACGTCCGGCGCGGCGGAGACGGTGACGGTGAAGGTGACCGCATCGGTCGCGTCGGCGTCGTCGGTGACGGTCGTCGTGATCTCGGCAGTCGCCGCGGCGGTCGGGGTGCCGCCCAGCACGCCGGCGGCACGTCAGGGTGAGGCCGTCGGGGAGGATGCCGCCGGTGACGGCCCAGGCGTACGGCGGCGTACCGCCGCTGGCCTGGAGCTGCAGCGAGACCGGCGATCCGACGTACCCCGTCACGTCGGCCGGGTCGGTCGCCTCCAGCGGAGCGTCGGCGACGGTCTGACCGTTGGGGGCGCCCCTCGTCTCGGCGAGCGGACCGGTCCACGTGCCGTTCTCGAGGCGCTGGAGCGACTGGCCGGCCGGCGTGGTGTTGGGCTCGGCGACGCCGATGTCGGTGGAGGCCATGCCCTCCGCTGCTCCGTCGGAGGCAGTCATCGGGCCCTCGTAGGACAGGAACTCAACGACCGTGCCGTTGTTCACCAGCGCAAGCCCGTCCGGCGAACCGTTTTCGATGGCGTTGGAGAAACTGTCGATGACCTTGGTGCCCCACCCGCCCTGCTGGTCGGTGACGGTCCCCGACAGCGGCAGCATGTCGTAGGGCCCGCCCCCGTTGCCGTTGTAGAGCTCGAGCGAGTAGGTCGAGAGGTCGGTGCCCGCGGGCGCGGTGATCTCGACGAACTCGCCGACGTCCTCGCCTGCGTTGTCGTAGTGGAGCTCGCTGATGAATACGCCGGTGACAGCCTGGGCTGCCGGCGCGGTGATGAAGGAGAGGCCGGTGATCGCCAGGCCCATGCCGAGGGATCCGACGATGAATTGCTTCGAGGTGCGCATGACAGCGTGGCTCCGACGGTCGACAGCGGCTGGCCGCAGGCCTGCCCGAGTGAGCCGTGCGGGGGGAAGGCCACGACCATATGTCGACCCACCCGACCCGTGGCAAGGCTTTGGGAAAACGTGTTCAGACGGTTGGGTAACAGATCGGCAACACAGCAGTGCTGTCCGGCGCGCCGGGACAACGTCCTCAGGCGGGAGTGTCGCTCCGCAGATCGTGGCGCTGCTTCCAGACATCCCGGAAGAACTCGTAGCCGGACCAGATGGTCAGCGCGACGGCAGCCGCGAGGAAGGCGAGCCCGATGACGTACAGGACGTCACCGGGGACGTCGAGCGCCCCGTCGACCTCGAGCAGCGGAAGGCTCAGCATCGAGAGCGCGATGCCCTGCGTGGCGGTCTTCCACTTGCCGCTCTGCGCAGCGGCGATGACGACCTTCTTGAGGACCGACAGGCGGAGCAGGGTGACCGACCACTCGCGGACGAGCACCACGATCGTGATCGTCCACATCCACCAGGTGTTCATGATGATCGCGAGACCGATGAAGGCCATGCCGGTGATCGCCTTGTCGGCGATCGGGTCGGCGATCTTGCCGAAGTTGGTGACCAGTCCCTTGGCGCGCGCGATGTCGCCGTCCACCTTGTCGGTGATCATGGCGGCCACGAAGAGTCCGAACGCGACGGTCCGCCACAGGATCGAGTCGCCCCCGTCGACCAGCAGCGCCCAGCCGTAGAACGGCACCATGAAGATCCGCAGCGTGGTGAGGGCGTTGGGCACGTTCCAGTTGCTCACGGTCCGCTCGGGTGCCTTGTTCATCGGTTGCCTTCCGTCCGTGCCACGAGGTCGACGCCGTCGGTGGCCACGACCACCGCTCGGACCAGGTCGCCGACCTGCAGGCCGTCGGCCCGCTCGATCCGGGTGGTCCCGTCGACCTCGGGGCCCTGCTGGGCGGCGCGACCCTCGGCCGCACCGTCCTCGTCGATCTCCTCCACGAGGACCTCGACGGTGCTGCCGATCCGCTCCTCCGCCCGCTGGGCGGTGAGCTCGGCGACGAGGTCGGTGACGTGGCGGACCCGCGCTGCGATCTCGTCGTCGTCGTGCTTGTCGTCGTACGACGCCGCCTCGGTGCCGTCCTCGTCGGAGTAGCCGAAGACACCGGTGACGTCGAGCCGTGCGGCCACCAGGAAGTCGCACAGCGTCTGAAGGTCGTCCTCGGTCTCGCCGGGGAACCCGACGATCACGTTGGAGCGGACGCCGGCCTCCGGCGCGTAGGACCGCACCTGGTCGAGCAGCCCGAGGAAGCTGTCGGGGTCACCGAACCTGCGCATCCGGCGCAGCACCGTCGCGCTGGCGTGCTGGAACGAGAGGTCGAAGTACGCCGCGACGCCCGGCGTGGTCGCGATGGCCTCGACCAGCCCGGGGCGGGTCTCGGCGGGCTGCAGGTAGGAGACCCGGACCCGGTCGACCCCGTCGAGGGAGGCGAGCTCGGGCAGCAGGGTCTCCAGCAGCTTGAGGTCGCCGAGGTCCTTGCCGTAGGAGGTGGAGTTCTCCGAGACGAGGAAGAGCTCGCGGGCGCCCTGCCCGGCCAGCCAGGCCGCCTCGGCGACGACGTCGGACGGACGCCGGCTGACGAACGACCCGCGGAAGGATCGGGATCGCGCAGAACGTGCAGCGCCGGTCGCACCCGCTGGCGAGCTTGAGCGGGGCCCACGGTGCGTCGGAGAGCCGGGCGCGCTGCTGGACCTCCGGTGGCGCCGCGGCGGCGATGGTCTGCCGCTCGGCGGGGCTGATGGGCAGCAGCTGCCGCCGGTCCTGCGGGGTGTGCGGCGTGCGGCCGCTCCCCCGCCACGATGGAGCGCAGCCGGCTCGGAGATGTCGGTGTAGTCGTCGAACCCCAGCACCGCATCGGCCTCAGGAAGCGAGTCGGCCAGCTCCGCGCCGTACCTCTCCGCCAGGCAGCCGACCGCGACCACCGCCTTGAGCCTGACCCCCGTTGTCGGCAGAGTCCTTGAGGTCGGCCGCCGCGAGCAGGGTGTCGATGGAGTCCTTCTTGGCCGCGTCGACGAAGCCGCAGGTGTTGACCACCACGGTGTCGGCGGCCTCGGGGTCGTCGACCAGCCGGAAGCCTCCGGCGGCCAGGCGGCCGGCGAGCTCCTCGGAGTCGACGTCGTTGCGTGCGCAGCCGAGGGTCAGCAGGGCCACCGCGAGTTCGGAATCGGTCATGTCTGCCCCCGAGTATGGCGGCAGCGAGGCCTTCCCGACGAACTCAGCGGGCCCCCTGGACTCAGGGAGCCACCAGCGTCTTGTTGACCTCGGCGCCGGTCTCGCCCAGCGGCTTGGCGTCATCGGCGCCGATGGCGGCGGTGACCGAGCCGTCGGAGGTCCAGATCCGCACCGGCGGGACGACCTTCAGCTCCGAGGTCTGCCCGAAGGCGAGGTTGCCGTCGAAGACGAGGTCGCCGGACGCGTCACGGACGACGACCTCGGCGCCACCGCCGGCCGCGGTGAGCGTCACCGCGATCGGGTCGGCCTGGCCCGCGCCGGCCTTGGGCAGGCCGCCGCTCTGGTTGAGGACCGGAGGCTTCGAGAGCTCGACCGGGCCGCCCATGACGAGCTGGGCGATCGACCAGACCAGGACCGCGGCCATCACCGAAGCCACGAGGACCGACCAGTTGCGGCCGCCGCGGGTGCCGCGGATCGTGCCGCCCGCCCCGGTCGCGAGCTCGGACTCGAAGACACGGCGGGGATCGACGGGAGCGTGGGCGTACCGCTCGTCGTACGTCGCGATCAGCGGGCCGGCCTCGATCCCGAGCACCCGGGCAAGGGTGCGCAGGTGGCCGCGGGCGTAGAAGTCGCCTCCGCACGGCGCGAAGTCGTCGACCTCGATCGCCTCGATCACGTGCGGCCGGACGCGGGTGCGCTCGGAGAGCTGGTCGACGGTCAGCCGCAGCCGCTCGCGCGCGGCCGCGAGGAGCGGCCCGATGGCCGGCTCGTCGGCGGGCTGCACGGCGACGTCCTGGAGGACGACGGTCGCCTCGTGGGCGTCCGCCTCCTCGTCGGTACGACGCAGCAGGCCTGCCTCGGGCAGTGCGCCGATCGGGGCCGCCTCCGGGTTCAGCCGGAGCGCGTTGGCGCCGATCGAGTCGTGGACCGCCCCGGACCGGTGCGTCTCGCTGCGCGCCGCGAGGACGGTCGATCGGGTGTGGTCCGGCGTGGTCGAACGGTGACCGCGGAACCGTCCCACCACACCGGCGAGGCCGTGGCGGGGACCGATGGGGCCGGTGTCGGCGTCGTCGGTGTCGTCGTCGGTGTCGTCGTCGAGGGCGTCGTCGTGACCCGAGTGCGCCTCAGAGCCGGACTCGCCGACCGCGAGGATCGGACCGGTGTCGACGGTGTCGTCCGCGGTCGTGATGACGACTTCGCCGGTGTCGTCGCTCCGCGCCGCGGCCATCGCCGCAACGGGCAGGCCGGCGGTGTCCTCGGCGGTGTCGTCGGAGGTGTCCTCGACCGAGTCCTCGGCCGGGGCTTCCCCGGCGCCTTCCTCGGCCAGCCCGGGAACCACCTCGACCACGTCGGCGCGGCCGTCGGCCAGGGCGGCCAGCACGTCGCTGAGGTCGGTGCGGGTCGCACCGACCAGGGTCGTGGCCATCGTCAGCGGGACGATGAGCTGCTGGTCGTCGTACCCCACGACGAGGAGGTGGCCGTCGCGCAGGAACCGGCGCCGGGGCAGGTGCTCGAGGCACTCGACCTCCGGCCCAGGCGATGCCCTGCCACTCGCGCCCTTGCGCAGCCGGACGCCGTGCTCGTCGGCGACCAGGAGCGGTGCGCGGCCGTCGACGACGGCGGCGACGTGCAGCAGGGTGATCGCGGCCAGCACGGCGAAGGCCACCCAGTCCAGCAGCGTGCCGCCGGTCGAACGCGCGAAAGCGCGAACGCCGCGGCCAGCACGTGCCGCCACGCCGCCGGTCGCGGCGGAGAGGAGGACGTTGCGGCGTACCTCGACCGCCGCCGGGACCGCGGCCGCAACGTCGGTCGACTCCTCGGTCCGGTCCTCGGTCCGGTCGTCGGTCACGTCGCTGGTCGGGTCACTGGTCACGTCGCTGCTCACGTCGTCGGTCACGGCACTCACGCCTCCCCCTGGATGGTCGCGATCACGGAGTCGAGTTCGTCGGGCTTCACGAGCACGTCGCGCGCCTTGGACCCCTCGCTGGGTCCGACCACGCCGCGGCTCTCGAGGATGTCCATCAGCCGGCCCGCCTTGGCGAAGCCGACGCGGAGCTTGCGCTGCAGCATCGACGTCGAGCCGAACTGCGTCGACACGACGAGCTCGATCGCCTGGACCACGAGGTCCATGTCGTCGCCGATGTCGTCGTCGAGGACCTTGTTGCTGCGCGGCGGGGCGCCGTGACGTCCTCGCGGTAGGTCGGCTCGAGCTGGCCCTTGCAGTGCTTGACGACCTGGGCGATCTCGGCCTCGGTCACCCACGATGCCCTGGACTCTTATCGGCTTCGACGCACCCATCGGCAGGAACAGCCCGTCACCCTGGCCGACCAGCTTCTCCGCGCCCGGCTGGTCGAGGATGACCCGGGAGTCGGCGAGCGACGACGTCGCGAACGCCAGCCGCGACGGCACGTTGGCCTTGATCAGACCGGTCACGACGTCGACCGACGGTCGCTGGGTCGCCAGCACCAGGTGGATGCCGGCGGCTCGGGCCAGCTGGGTGATCCGGACGACCGAGTCCTCGACGTCGCGCGGCGCGACCATCATCAGGTCGGCGAGCTCGTCGACGATCACCAGCAGATAGGGGTACGGCGACAGCACCCGCTCGCTGCCCGGCCGGCACCTCGACCTTGCCCGACGCGGACGGCCTTGTTGAAGTCGTCGATGTGACGGAACCCGAAGTTGGCGAGGTCGTCGTAGCGCATGTCCATCTCGCGCACGACCCACGCCAGCGCCTCGGCGGCCTTCTTGGGGTTCGTGATGATCGGGGTGATCAGGTGCGGCACGCCCTCGTAGTCGTTGAGCTCGACCCGCTTGGGGTCGACCATGATCATCCGCACCTCGTCGGGCGTGGCCCGCATCAGCACCGAGGTGATCATCGAGTTGATGAAGCTCGACTTGCCGGAGCCGGTGGCGCCCGCGACCAGCAGGTGCGGCATCTTCGCGAGGTTGGCGACGACGAAGCCGCCCTCGACGTCCTTGCCGAGCCCGGCGACCATCGGGTGGTGGTCGTTGCGGGCGGCGTTGGACCGCAGCACGTCGCCGAGGGAGACGATCTCCTTGTCGACGTTGGGGATCTCGACGCCGACCGCGGACTTGCCCGGGGATCGGGCTGAGGATCCGCACGTCCTCCGAGCCGACGGCGTAGGAGATGTTGCGCGAGACGCCCAGGATCTTCTCGACCTTGACGCCGGTGCCGAGCTCGATCTCGTAGCGGGTGACCGTCGGGCCCCGGGTGTAGCCGGTGACCTGCGCGTCGATGCGCGAACTCGTCGAGCACCTGGGTCAGCTTGTCGACGACCGCGTCGCTGGCCTTCGACCGGGCGCGGTGCGGCGAGCCGGGCTTGAGCACGTCGCTGGTCGGCAGCGTGTAGGCGATGTCGCCGGACAGCGCCAGCTGCTCGACCCGCTGCGGCAGCGTCGGCGTGCGGCGGCGGCTCGAGCTCGCCGGTCTCGTCCAGGTCGGGCACCGGGGCGACGGCCTCCTTCGACTCCCCGTGCGTGCCGTCGGGTCGTAGCGGTCGACGTCGATCGGCTCGAGGAGCTCCATCGACTCCTCCACCGCAGCCGGGGCCTCCTTCCGCTTCTTGCGGCCCTTGGGCTCGGCGAGCAGCGGGGAGTCGTACGCCGGGTCGCCCATGCGCGGGTCGATCGTGTCGTCGACGGCCCGGCCGGATCGGCTGCGCCGCGCGTCGCCGTCGTCGGAGCCGTGCGGCCGGCCGAGCAGCGGGTCGCCGAAGTCGCGCAGCCGGTCCGGCACGCGGTAGAGCGGCGTGGCGGTGATGACGAGCACCCCGAAGAAGGCCAGCAGCACGAGCAGCGGTACGACGACCGCCGCCGACCGCAGCAGGTCGAGGAGCAGCGCCGACACGACGTAGCCGATGGCGCCGCCGCCGTCGCGCAGCGGCGTGGTGTCGCCCGCTGAT
This sequence comes from uncultured Actinomycetota bacterium, assembly GCA_963830735.1. Lineage (GTDB taxonomy): Bacteria > Actinomycetota > Actinomycetes > Propionibacteriales > Nocardioidaceae > Nocardioides. The sequence continues at coordinate 1,042,825 of CAWHNG010000002.1, read as the reverse complement.
CGGCTCGGGGCTGCCGTTGGCGACGTGGACGATGCCGAGCAGACCGAAGGCGAACGACGACCAACCGATGACCTGGCGGCCGACCGGTCCGTTCTGGACCGGGTCGCGCATGATCCGCGACGCCGGCGACGAGCACCAGGAACGGGACGAACCAGCCGACCTTGCCGACCGTGCCGGCGACCGCGGCGCGGACGAAGTCCATGACGCCGCCGGGCACCTCGAACCACACGGCGGCCGCGACGATGAGCGCGATGCCGCACAGCAACAGCCCGACGCCGTCACGACGCTGCTCGGGCTCGATGTCGCTGGGCGCCGTGTCCGATCCCCCGGGCCAGGCGCCGATGCCGTGCGCGATCGCCAGCCAGATCGCCGCGACGCCACGGCCGAGCGCGGTGAACGACCGCGCGACCGGGCCCGGTCCGCTGCGGACCGCCCGCGGCGCGGGTCGGCGCGCGGTGGAGCGCCCCTTCGCCGTGCGGGCGGGGGCTTTCGACGTACTCCGGGATCGCGAGCTGGTGCTCTTCTTCGCGCGGCTGTTGCCGCGGTTGGTCGAGGTGGTCCGGCTGCGCGACCCCGTCGGGGAAGACGTACGGGTCGCCATGGTCTTCAACCTACCCATTCGTCACATCAGCCCCAGGGATCACAGGTTGCGTGTCGTCGGACGAATCGGCAACACGGCGGCGGAACCGCTGGACCCTGCCCGACCCGCGGCCTAGGGTGCCGGACAGTGCGAGGCCGTCTGGCCCGCCATCCGACAAGATTCCGTCCGGGAGGATCTGCGGTGAAGAATCTCAATTCACCTCTCCGTTCGGTCGCTCGCACCGCGGTGCGTTCGACCCTGGGTCTGGGCATCGGCCTCACCCTCACCGCCGCCGGCATGGTCGCGCCGACGCCGTTCGCCGCCCAGGCGGCGCCCCGACCAGCCGCTGCTCCCGACGACGACCTCCGCCAGGAGATGCGCGACACCGCCGATGGCAGCGTCGGCCTGCGCTCCGACGGCGCGACCGGCAAGGTCGGCTTCGTCACCGCCCGCGGGCCGAAGGCCGACCTGCTGCCCGGCGTCCAGGCGGGCACCCGCTCCGCCGCCGTCGACAAGGCGTCGGCCTACCTCGACCGGTTCGCCCCCGCCTTCGGCGCCGACGCGGGCGACCTCGTGCGCGCCGGCACCCGCTCCGACGACTACGGCACCGTGGTGACCTACACCCAGGAGCACGCAGGCGTCCCCGTCTTCGGCTCGATGCTGCGGGTCCACCTCGACCAGGACGGCGACCTGACCGCCGTCAACGGCGAGCTCGTGCCGGTCGGTGACGCCGACGTCGAGGCACAGCTGAGCGCCCGGGAGGCGGGTGCGCGCGCCGTACGACTCGTGAAGGCGCAGCCGCCGGGCGACCAGGGTGATGCCGACACGACGGGCATCGAGGCGGCCGCCACCGACCTCGTCCTCTACCGCACCGGACTCGTGCAGGGCGTCGCCGGCGGCGACACCGTCCTCGTCTACCAGGTCGAGGTCACCAACCGCGCCAACGTGCGCGACATGGTCTTCGTGGACGCGACGACGGGCAAGGTCGTCAACCGCTACTCGATGATCCACGACGCCCTCGAGCGCCACGTCTACGAGCAGGCCTACGACCCGGCCAACGAGGTCTGGAAGGAGGGCGACGCCTACCCCGGCTCGCTCAACGAGGACCAGCGCAACATCGTCGACGCCACCGGCGAGTCCTACTGGTTCTTCCAGAACGCCTTCGGCAGGGACTCGTACGACGCCGCGGGCCACAAGATGGAGATCGTCAACAACGACCCGCGCATCTCCTGCCCGAACGCCAACTGGAACGGCACGACCACCAACTACTGCAACGGCGTCACCTCCGACGACGTCGTCGCCCACGAGTGGGGCCACGCCTACACCGAATACACGCACGGACTGATCTACCAGTGGCAGCCGGGCGCGCTCAACGAGTCCTACTCCGACATCTGGGGCGAGACCGTCGACCTGATCAACGGCCGCGCGGACGAGGACGAGGGTGACATCACGACCCCCCGCTCCGACGAGCTGTGCTCGACCCACTCCCCCCTGCCGGTGGTCGCGACGATCAACTCCCCCGAGAGCATCGCCAAGATCTGCGAGGCGGGCCCGGCGGCGTTCGGTCCCCAGCTCGACGAGACGGGCGTGACCGGCGACGTGGCCCTGGGCCTCACCGCCGGCGGCTCCACGCTCGGCTGCGAGGCGATCACGACCGACCTCACCGGAAAGATCGCGCTCGTCGACCGCGGCACCTGCGCGTTCACGATCAAGGTCAAGAACGCCCAGGACGCAGGCGCGACCGCGGTGCTCGTCGCCGACAACGTCGAGGCGGCGCCGGCCGGGATGTCCGGTGAGGACCCCACCATCACCATCCCGTCGGTCCGGATCCGGCTCAGCGACGGCAACCTGATCAAGTCGGCCCTTCCGGACGGCCCGGTCAACGTGACGCTGGAGCTGAGCCCGGAGCAGCGCGAGGACTCCTACCGCTGGCTGATGGGCGAGGACAGCACGGCGTTCGGCGGCGCGATCCGCGACATGTGGCGGCCCACCTGCTACGGCGACGCCGGGAAGGTCACCGACGCCGAGTACTACTGCGCGGCCGACGACGGTGGCGGCGTGCACAGCAACTCGGGTGTCCCCAACCACGCGTACGCGCTGACCGTCGACGGCGGCGACTACAACGGTCACACCCTCACCGGGATCGGCCTCACCAAGGCGGCCGCGGTCTATTACCGGGCGATGACGGCGTACCAGACGCCGGCGACCGACTTCGTCGACCACGCGGACTCGCTGAAGGCGGCCTGCCTCGACCTCGTCGACCAGCCGCTCAACGCGCTGAGCACCGACCCGGACAGCTCGTCGGTCTCCGACCAGGTGATCTCGGCCGAGGACTGCGCGACGTTCGACGAGGTGGCGGCTGCCGTCGAGTTCCGGACCGAGCCGACGCAGTGCAACTTCCAGCCGATGTTCGACCCGGACACCCCGGCCCTGTGCGGCGACGGCTTCGCCACCGAGACCGTCTGGACCGAGGACTTCGAGGACGGGCTCGCCGGCTGGGGCACCGACCAGGAGGTCGTGTACGCCGGCGGCACGGGCGCTCCCTGGGAGCTCTCGACCACCGCCCCGGGCGGCCACTCCGGTGGCGTGGCCTACGGTCCGGCACCCGATCGCGGCCAGTGCGACCAGTCGGCGGCGGACTTCTCCACGAGTGACTCGATCATCAGCCCGACCATCACCATGCCCAAGGGCAAGCTGACCGGGCAGAAGCTCTCCTTCGAGCACTACGTCGCCACCGAGCTCGGCTACGACGGCGGCAACGTGAAGTACAAGCTCGGCGGCAAGTGGCGCATCGTGCCGAAGGCGGCGTACCTCTTCAACGCGCCGACCACCCTGGCCGACGAGGCCGCCGGCAACACCAACCCGCTCGCCGGCGAGGACGGCTTCACCGGCACCGACGGCGGCGAGGTCACCGGCTCGTGGGGCACGTCGATCATCGACCTGGCGGCGCTGCGCATCAAGGGCGGCACCAAGTTCCAGATCCGGTTCGACATCGGTCGCGACGGCTGCGGCGGACTCGACGGCTGGTACGTCGACAACGTCGACGTCTCCTTCTGCAAGGCGACGCCCGCGGGCCGCGAGAACGACTGACGTCGGTCACGCACAGACTGGGGCGGCTCGGCGCGACACGGGCCGCCCCAGTCCGTTGTGACTCTGGACCGAGTCCCGTTCGGGCCCTAAGGTGCCGGAAGGTGCGCGGTGACCCCGCGTGCACCAGACAAGAAATCCCTCTTGGAGGATCTTCCGGTGAAACATTTCAAGACCGGCCTCTGTCTGACGTTGCTCGCGGCAGGTCTTGCCGCCGGCCCGACGTCGGGCGCGAGTGCCGCACCCACGCCCACGACCGCACGGGACGACGACGCTCTCGTGCAGGACATGAAGGACGCAGCCACCGGCACGCTGGCGCTGCGCCGCTCCCCCGCAACCGGCGAGGTCGGGTTCGTCCGCGCCAAGGGCGCGGACCCCGACCTGCTGCCCGACGTCGACGCCCGGGGCGAGCAGGGCGCGGTCGACAAGGCGACGGCGTACCTCGACGACTTCGCGCCTGTCTTCGGCGCCCGCCCCGGTGAGCTGACCCAGTCCGACGTGTTCGCCGACGACGCGGGATGGTCGGTCACCTTCACCCAGGACTACAAGGACATCCCGGTCTTCGGCGCCGAGCTCAAGGCGCACGTCGACAAGGACGGGGACCTGACCTCGGTCAACGGCTTCGCCGCGCCGGGGCTCGACCTCGCCACCTCACCGACCTTCTCCGAGTCCGATGCCGAGTCGCGTGCGCTCGCCGTCGTGAAGGACCGGCCGTCGGGCTATGAGGACGGCGCGCCCGAGCTCACCGAGGGACTGCAGGTCCGGTCCAACGACCTGATGGTCTACCGCATGGGCGTCACCCGCGGCATCCCCGGCAAGGCCAAGCTGGCGTGGGTCCTGGAGGTCTCGAACGACAGCACCGTCCGCGAGATGGTCATCCTCGACGCGCACACCGGCAAGCCGCTCAACCGTTGGTCGATGATGGCCCACGCGCTCGATCGCGAGCTCTACGAAGGGGCCCACGACCCGGCCGACCTGGTGTGGGCCGAGGGCGACGAGTTCCCCGCTGCCCTCGACGAGGACCAGCAGAACGAGGTGCTCGGCACGTCCGAGGCCTACTGGCTGTTCATGAACACCTTCGGGTACGACGCCTGGGACGGCGCGGGCGGGAAGATGATCACCGTCAACAACGACCCGACCATCGACTGCCCCAACGCCAACTGGAACGGCGTGACGACCAACTACTGCACCGGTGTCACCGGTGACGACACCGTCGCCCACGAGTGGGGCCACGCCTACACCGAGTCGACGTCGGGCCTGATCTACCAGTGGCAGGCCGGCGCGATGAACGAGGCGTACTCGGACATCTGGGGCGAGGTCGTCGACTTCAAGAACGCGCGTCACAACGAGCCCGGTGAGGGGCCGGAGGACCGGCGCCTGCCGGGCAAGTGCTCGATCTACCAGCCGGCGGCGTACGAGTTGGGCGTGACCATCACGGCACCGGCCGAGATCGCCGGCGACTGCACCGCGACCCCGGCGGGCTTCGGCCCCGAGATCGAGGGCACCCAGTCGATCACCGTCGTCGTCGGCATCGACAACGACTCCGACGGTCCGGCCAACGACCCGGTCGCCAACGACACGACCACCAACGGATGCGAGGCGTTCACCAACGCAGCCGATGTCGCGGGCAGTTGGGTCTTCGTCGACCGTGGCTTCTGCGCCTTCCAGGCCAAGGTGGACAACGCCGAGGCCGCCGGCGCGATCGGCGTCGTCATCGGCAACAACCAGCCCGGCAGTGTGTCACCGGCCGGCGAGTCGGACATCCCCGGCTTCTCGGTCGTGCAGGCGGACGGCACCCGGATCAAGTCGGTCGCCGGTCCGGTGACGATGGACGTCACCCGGCTCGAGGACCCGAACGCGATCGACGACTCCTACCGCTGGCTCTCGGGTGAGAACGACCCGGCATTCGGCGGCGCGATCCGCGACATGTGGAACCCGAACTGCTTCGGCGACCCGGGTCAGGTCTCGGACGCGGAGTACCACTGCACCGACGCCGACTCGGGCGGCGTGCACACCAACTCCGGTGTCGTGAACCGCACGTTCGCGATCATGGTCGACGGTCTGCCCGACACGGTCGACGCGATCGGTCTGGACAAGGCGGCCAACCTGTTCTGGCACGTCCAGACCAACTACCTGACGCCGACCTCCGGCTTCCCGGAGCTGGCGAACGGTCTGGAGGCCGCCTGCGCCACGTTGACCGGCCAGCCGATCAACCGGGTGACCCTGGGCAACCCGACCGAGGCCGACGGCTCCGACGGGGAGGCCACTCCCGAGGTGATCGCCGGTGGCATGACCGCTGCCGACTGCGCCGCGGTCACGGCGGCGATCGCCGAGACCGAGCTCCGCAAGGACCCCGTGCAGTGCAACTTCCGGCCGATGCTCCGCAAGGGCGAGGTCAGCTGCGGCAAGGGGCTGAAGTCCGTCCCGACGTACACCGAGGACTTCGAGGACGGCCTCGAGGGCTGGGACGCCGACGTCGAGTTCTTCGAGCTCGAGCCGGGCGTCGGCGGTCACGTCAACCACCCGTGGGTCACGACGACCGACATGCCGGAGACCACGGACCTGCCGGGCGACGCCGGCGAGCGGGCCCCGTCCACCGTGGCCTTCGCGGCCGATCCGACCACCGGCAGCTGCCAGCTGGACGAGAACGACGAGTCCTCCCGGGACGGTCTGATCAGTCCCGAGATCACGGTGCCCGAGGGATTCCAGCCGCGGCTGTCCTTCGACCACCTGGTCGCCACCGAGGCAGGCTGGGACGGCGGCAACGTGAAGTTCAGCACCGACGGCGGTGAGACCTTCGAGGAGATCCCCGCGAGAGCCTGGCTCTTCAACGGACCCGGCGGTCAGCTTGAGACCCTTGCGGCGGGCAACACCAACCCGATGGAGGGCCAGACCGCGTTCACCGGCACCGACGGCGGCGAGGTCACGGGCTCCTGGGGCACCTCGGTCGTGGACCTCGCGGACCTCGACCTCGTCGCCGGCGACACCGTCCAGTTCCGCTTCGACCTCGGTCGCGACGGCTGCAACGGCGTCGAGGGCTGGTACGTCGACGACGTCACGGTGACTGTCTGCGAGGAGTCCACGGCGTTGCCCACCACGACCGAGGTCGTCTCGGTGAAGCCGACGCCGGTCAAGAAGGGCAAGCCGTTCAAGGTGCGGGTCAAGGTGACCGCCGACGACGTCCCGAACGGCAGGGTGCAGATCCGGAAGGGCACCAAGGTGCTCGGCCGGGCGACGCTCGACGCCAGGGGCGTCGCGGTGATCACCGTTCGCGCCCGGCTGGGAGTCGGCCGGCACAAGCTGGTCGCCGCCTACCTCGGCAACGCCTCGTTCGAGGCGAGCAAGGATCGGTTCACGATCAGGGTCGTGCGCCGCTGACGCCCCGCTGAGAAGAGCCCGATGAGGAAGGGCCCCGCCGGACACGCTCCGGTCGGGGCCCTTTCTCGTTGCTCGGTCTCGTTGCTCGGTTGCGCAGTCCTTGCGGGAGCGAGCCGCGGGTCAGGCCTCGACGACGACCGGGATGATCATCGGCCGCGCGCGGTGCGTGCAGCTCACCCAGCGGCCGATCATGCGGCGTACGGTCTGCTGGAGCTGGTAGGTGTCGGTGTTGCCCTCGCCGATGGTCCGGTTGACGAGCGTCGATGATCGGCTGCTTGATCTCCTCGAACGAGGAGTCGTCCCAGGCATGGCCGCGGGCGTGGATCTCGGGGCCGGCGGAGACCTTCCCGGAGACGGAGTCGACGACCACGATCACCGAGATGAAGCCCTCCTCGCCGAGGATCAGCCGGTCCTTGAGCTCGGACTCGGTGACGTCGCCGATCGGTCTGGCCGTCGACGAAGACGTAGCCGCAGTCGACCTTGCCGGCCACCGAGGCGACGCCGTCGACGAGGTCGACGACGACCCCGTCCTCGGCGATAGACGACGTTCTCGACACCCGTCTGCCTTGGCGAGCGTCGCCGTTGGCGAGCATGTGCCGGATCTCGCCGTGCACCGGGCAGCACGTTGCGCGGGCGGACGATGTTGTAGCAGTAGAGCAGCTCGCCGGCGCTGGCGTGGCCGCTGACGTGGACGAGCGCGTTGCCCTTGTGGACCACCCGCGCGCCCCGACGGGACAGGCCGTTGATGACCCGGTAGACGGCGTTCTCGTTGCCGGGGATCAGGCTCGAGGCGAGGACGACGGTGTCGCCCTCCTCGAGGTGGACGAAGTTGTGGCTTCGGTCTGGCGATCCGCGCCAGCGCGCTCATCGGCTCGCCCTGCGACCCGGTGGAGATCAGCACCTGACGCTCGGGCGGCAGGTCGGCGAGCTCCTTGGCCTCGACCATCACGCCCGGCGGGACCGTGAGGTAGCCGAGGTCGCGGGCGACGCCCATGTTGCGGACCATCGAGCGGCCGACGAAGGCGACCCTGCGGTCGTGCTTCACCGCGGTGTCGAGGACCTGCTGGACGCGGTGCACGTGGGAGGCGAAGCAGGCGACGATGATCCGCTGTTCGGCCTCGCGGAAGACCTGGTCGAGGACCGGGCGTGATCTTCTTCTCGGAGGTGGTGAAGCCCGGCACCTCGGCGTTGGTGGAGTCGGTCAGGAAGAGGTCGACCCCCTCCTCGCCGAGCCGCGCGAACGCCCGCAGGTCGGTGATCCGGCCGTCGAGCGGCAGCTGGTCCATCTTGAAGTCGCCGGTGTGCAGCACCAGCCCGGCGCCGGTGCGGATCGCGACCGCGAGCGCGTCGGGGATCGAGTGGTTGACCGCGACGAACTCGAGGTCGAACGGGCCGAAGCTGATCCGGTCGCCCTCCTTCACCTTGTGGTAGCACGGCTGCTTCGAGCCGGTGCTCGCGGAGCTTGCCGTTGAGCAGCGCCAGGGTGAGCTCGGAGCCGACGAGCGGGATGTCGCCGCGCTCGCGCAGGAGGTACGGCGTCGCGCCGATGTGGTCCTCGTGCCCGTGGGTGAGCACCAGCGCCTCGACGTCGTCGAGCCGGTCCCGGATCGGGCGCGAAGTCGGGCAGGATCAGGTCGACGCCCGGGGTGGTGCTCGTCGGGGAACAGCACGCCGCAGTCGACGATGAGCAGGCGGCCGTCGTACTCGAAGACGGTCATGTTGCGGCCGACCTCGCCGAGGCCGCCGAGCGGGATGACGCGCAGGCCGCCCTCGGGCAGCTCCGGCGGGGTGCCGAGCTCGGGGTGCGGTGACTCAAGCGAGGACTCCTGCCGCTTCGAGGCCGGCGCGGAGCGCGGCGAGCTCGTCGTCGTCGAGCGCGATCAGCGGTGAGCGGACGCGGCGGTTGTCGAGCACGCCGATCATCTCGAGGGCCGCCTTCGCGGTGGTGGCGCCGTAGTTGGGCGCGCCCATGATCGCGTCGATCGCCGGAAGCATGCCGGTGAAGATGTCGAGCGCGGCCAGCGGGTCGCCGTGGTGGAAGGCGTCGTACATCGCGCGCAGCCGGTCGCCGACGACGTGGCCGGCGACGGAGACGAACCCGGACGGCGCCGTGCGCCAGCCAGGCCAGGTTGGCGACGTCGTCACCGGAGTAGATCGCGTAGCCGATCTCCCTGATCCGCACGCCGCGGGCGAAGTCGCCGACCGCGTCCTTGACGGCGACGACCGGCTCCCAGGACGCCATCTCCTCGTAGGACTCGAGGGCGATCTGGCTGCCGGTGCGGCCGGGGACGTCGTAGAGCATCACCGGGAGCTCGGCGGCGTCGACGACCTGCCGGAAGTGGTGGAGGATGCCGCGCTGGCCGGGCTTGTTGTAGTACGGCGTGACGAGCAGTACGCCGTCCGCGCCGACCTTCGCGGCCTGCTGGGCCAGCCAGATCGAGGTGTTGGTGTCGTTGGTGCCGACGCCGGCGACCAGCTTGGCGCCGGTCGCCGACCGCGTCCTTGACCGCGGCGAGGATCTCGCCGTCCTCCTCCTTGGTGGTGGTCGCGGACTCGCCGGTGGTGCCGGAGACGACGAGACCGTCGTGGCCGTGGTCGACGAGGTGGCGGGCGACCCGCTGGACCGCGTCGAGGTCCACCGAGCCGTCCTCGCGGAACGGCGTGACCATCGCGGTCAGCACGGTGCCGAAGGGCGCAGATGTCATGGGGCCAGCCTATCGGTCGTCGCGCCCGCAACCCCCGCCGGTGAGGGTGCGAGCGTCGCCGGCCCCGATACCGGGGCGCTGCTCAGACGTGCGGCATGACCTCCTCGGCGACCAGGTGCAGGTGGTCGAGGTCGGCGAGGTCGAGGACCTGCAGGTAGATCCGCTGGCGTCCGAGCGCGGCGTACCGCCCGATCTTGTCGACGACCTCCTGCCGGCGTGCCGGCCAGGCGCGTTGGCGCGCAGCTCGTCGACCGTCCGGCCGATCACCTCGGCCCGGCGGGCGACCTCGGCCTCGTCCCGCCCGACGCAGACACGTCAGCGCGTTGGACCAGGTCAGGCCGTCCGGGTCGCGGCCGATCAGCCTCGCAGGCCGCGCGCACCCGGGCGAACTGGCGCGCGGTGGTCTCCTCGTCGACGAACGGGAGGTTGAACTCGTCGGCGTACACCGCCGCCAGCGCAGGCGTCTGCTTCTTGCCCTTGCCGCCGATCAGGACCGGCGGGCCGCCGCGGTGGCCGGTCGGCTGGACCGGCTTGGGCAGCGCCGGCGAGTCGGCGAGCTGGTAGTGCTCGCCGGCGAAGTCGTAGGTCTCCTCCGGCGGCGTCGACCACAGCCCGGTGACGATCTCGAGCTGCTCGGCGTACCGCTCGAAGCGCTCCTTGGTGTCCGGGAACGGGATGCCGTAGGCCGTGTGCTCCTGCGGTCGAACCAGCCGGCGCCGATGCCCAGCTCGACCCGGCCGTCGCTCATCGCGTCGACGCCGGCGACCTGGATCGCGAGCACGCCGGGGTGGCGGAACGTCACGCTGGTCATCAGGGTGCCGAGCCGGATGGTGGTGGTGTCGCGGGCGAGGCCCGGCGAGCGTCGTCCAGGCGTCGGTCGGGCCGGGCAGGCCGTCGCTGCCCATCGCCAGGTAGTGGTCGGAGCGGAAGAACGCCCCGAAGCCGAGCTGCTCGGCGGTCGCGGGCAACCGCGAGGAGGTCGTCGTACGACGCGCCCTGCTGGGGCTCGGTGAACACACGGAGTTCCATGGCGTCAGCCTGTCATCTCCACCAACCAGCCGGACGTTCCGGTCGTTCGGGCGGCCCGGTGACGACCGGAACGTCCGGCTCGTGGTCACCCCGCCTGCCAACCGAGGAACCGGTCGCGGTCCCACGGCTCGAGCGCGCTACGCAGGGCGACCGTGTGGGTCGGCTTCCACCACGGCGGCGGGTCGATCGTCCAGTTCCTTGGCGCCGTCGAGGCGACGGCGCGGGCTCGGGCATCCAGCGTGCGCCGGTGGAAGTCGGTGGTGTCCGCCAGATCGGCGGCGACCATCTCGACGTACTCGAGCCCGCCCCGCCGGAAGACGGCCTCGCGCCGGATGTCCTTCGCGCGCTGCCGACCGGCCAGATGCAAGGCGCCGTCGTACTCGCCGACGAGACCGGTCTCGAGATCGAGGAGGTCGGGCGTGCCGAGGAAGTGGCCGGCGAGGTCGAAGACCGGACGGTTGGTGACGACCCGCGTGATACCGAGGTCGCGCCAGATCAGGCGCATCCTCGTCTCCTGCGGAGACCAGCAGTTCTCGTCGGCGTGCTCGAGCGCCCCTCTCAGGCACGCCACCCATCGGGCACCCGCGAGGACAGTGTCGGCGTGGGTGGTGAGCTCGTCGATCGAGGCGAGGTCGGCAGCGCACACCCTGTCGATCATGGCGACCGCATCGACCGGCATCGTGGCTCGGCGGACCTCGAACGCGGTGGCGGCGACAGGCGAGCTCACCGTCAGTCCGTCGACCTCTCGAGACCCGTCACGCAGGTGCTGCTCCTCGGTCACGCCGATGCCCTCCCGCGATCGGATCCCGTGCCCGGCCACGGCCAGGACCACCGGGAGCGCCGTTCGCGCCCGGGTGCCGTCGAGGAAGCGGGTCCGCTGCCACCGCAGCGCCGCCCACCCGGTGATCGAGCCCGACCGGGAGGTGGAGGCCTCGGGTAGGGCTCCACCAGTACGAGCTCCTGGCCTGAGCCGGCGTGGGACCGTTCACACCCGCCGCGTCGACCCGGACCGGCCACACCAGACCAGGCCGGCGGCCGTCGACCGCCGGCGGCTGCATGTGGGTCGTACGGCGCGGCACGCGGACATCGAGCGGACGCGGCGATGCGGAAGCGTCCGGCGTGCGTCCGCGCCGACCGGCGGCTCATGTCAGCCTGCGCGGAAGCGTTCCCACGTGACGATGGCGAAGCCGTCGCGGGGCTCCCGGGACACCTCGCGCCACTGGCCCGGGTCGAACTGGGGGTAGGACGTGTCGCCCTCGGGGCTCTGGTGGACCTCGCTGATGATCTGTACGTCGGCGTACGGCATCGCCGCGGCGTAGACCGCTCCGCCTCCGCCGATCATCACCTCCCCCGGCAACGTGTCGGCGAGCGCGATGGCCTCCTCGATGCCCGGCGCGACGAGCACGCCGTCGGCGTGCCAGTCGGGGTCGCGGGTGAGGACGATCGTGGTCCGGTCGGGCAGCGGCTTGCCGATGCCCTCGTGCGTGGTGCGGCCCATGATCAGGGTGTGTCCGACGGTGGTGGCCTTGAAGTGCGCGAAGTCCGCGGGCAGGTGCCAGGGGATGTCGCCGCCCAGGCCGATGACGCCGTTGTCCGCGACCGCGGCGACCATCGTGACGGTCCTGCCTGCCGGAGTGGTCATACCGCGATCGGGGCCTTGATGGCCGGGTGGGGGTCGTACCCCTCGATCCGGATGTGCTCGAGGTCGAAGCCGTCGATCGCGGTGACGGTGGGGTCCAGCCACAGGGTCGGCAGCGGCCGCGGCTCGCGGGTCAGCTGGAGCCGGGCCTGCTCGAGGTGGTTGGAGTAGAGGTGCGCGTCGCCCAGCGTGTGCACGAAGTCGCCGACCCCGAGCCCGGTGACCTGGGCGACCATGTGGGTCAGCAGGGCGTAGGAGGCGATGTTGAAGGGCACGCCGAGGAAGACGTCGCCCGAGCGCTGGTAGAGCTGGCAGCTCAGCCGGCCGTCGGCAACGTAGAACTGGAACAGGCTGTGGCACGGCGCGAGCGCCATCTCCGGGATGTCGGCCGGGTTCCACGCGGAGACGATGTGCCGGCGGCTGTCGGGGTTGCCGCGGAGCTCCTCGACGACCTGCGCGAGCTGGTCGATGTGCCGCCCGTCCGGGGTCGGCCACGACCGCCACTGGGCGCCGTAGACCGGTCCGAGGTCGCCGTTGTCGTCGGCCCACTCGTCCCAGATGGTGATGCCGCGGTCCTGCAGCCACTTGACGTTCGTGTCGCCGCGGAGGAACCACAGCAGCTCGCCGAACACCGACCGGGTGTGGATCTTCTTCGTGGTCACCAGCGGGAACCCGGCGCTCAGGTCGAACCGCATCTGGTGCCCGAACACGCTCAGCGTGCCCGTGCCCGTGCGGTCGCTCTTCGCCACGCCCTCGTCGAGGACCCGCCGGACGAGATCGAGGTAGGCCTGCACGACGGCCAGCCTAGTTGTCGCCGCCGACGGTGGGGGGTTCCGGGCCTACGCGCTGAGCGACATCGGTCCGTAGACCTGCCGCTCCAGCTCGAAGAGGGTCACCTGGGCGACGCCGGCGTCCTTGAGGTCGGCCCAGATCTCGCCGACCCACGACTCGGCGTCGGCCTGGCTGGAGAAGCGGCGGTCGGCGTACACCTCGGCGGCGGCGTCGGCCAGCGTCACCTCGGCGCCGGAGGCGTCCTCGAGGCGCCACCACCAGGGGCGCTCCCCCGCCGTGGCGGGGCGGAAGGTGCCGGGCTGCTCGGGAAGGTTCATCAGGCGGACCTCAGGACTCTCGGACGGACGTGTCGACGAACGGCGGCTTGGTGATCTTGAAGACCTCACGCCGCCCGCGGACGTCGATGCCGACCTCGGCATCGTCGGCCACGACGGAGGCGAGGAGCGCGAGCCCGATCCCCTGCTTGAGGGTGGGCGAGAACGTGCCGGAGGTGACCTCGCCCAGCAGGACGTCACGCGTCAGCGACACCGACATGTGCGGTCGCGGGATCGCGCGCCCGGTCGAGACGACCCCGACCAGCTTGCGGCGGGCGCCCCTCTCCCGCTCGGCGAGGAGCACGTCACGTCCCCAGAACGCCGGCTTCTTCCAGCCGACCGCCCACCCGAGCCGGGCTTCGTTGGGGGTCACGGCGAGCGAGATGTCCTGGCCGTGGAGCGGGTAGCCCATCTCGGTGCGCAGCGTGTCGCGCGCGCCCAGGCCACACGCCACCAGGTCGTACGGCGCCCCGGCGCTGACCAACGCGTCCCAGACCTCCCCGGCGACGGCGTTCGGCACGATCAGCTCGTAGCCCCGCTCCCCGGTGTAGCCGGTGCGGCAGACGACGACCGGTGCGCCGGCGTACTCGGTCTCGACGAAGCTCATGTAGGCGTGCCCGGCCGGCAGCCCGGCCGCGGCGAGCACCTCGTCGGACCTGGTCCCCTGCACCGCGAGGACGGCCAGGTCGTGGTGGAGGTCGACGATCTCGACGCCCTCGGGCGCGGCCTCCCGGAGCCGACGCAGCACCTCCGCGGTGTTGGCGGCGTTGGGCACCAGCAGCACGTCGTCCGGGCCGCGGTAGTAGGCGATCAGGTCGTCGACGATGCCGCCGGTCGCGTCGTCGCAGCACAGCGTGTACTGGGCCTGGCCGGGCGCGATCCGCGCCAGGTCGTTGGTCAGCGTGGCGTTGACGAAGTCGGCGGCGCCCGGCCCCCGCACCTCGGCCTTGCCGAGGTGGCTCACGTCGAAGATCCCGACCGCGTCACGCACGGCGTTGTGCTCCTTGACCACACCGGTCGAGTACTCGATCGGCATCAGCCACCCGCCGAACTCGGCGAACTTCGCGCCGAGCGCCTCGTGCCGGTCATGGAGCGGTGATCGGAACAGCTCGGGATCGGGGTTGCTGGTCGCATCGGCCATGGCCGGAATGTACCGAACCGTCCCGCGGATATCCTGCGGCGATGACCACCTATGCGCTCCGCAACGCGAGCCCTGCCCGGACCAGGGCGGAGGCCGTGGTCGTCGGGGTCGTTCCCGCCGCGAAGGCGTCCGGCGCGCCGCGGCTGGCGGCCGGTGGGGAGGACGTCGCGGCGGCGTACGGCCGCAAGCTGACGGGCCTCCTCTCGACGCTCGGCCTCACCGGCCGGCCCGGCGAGCTGGCGAAGGTGCCGACCGGCGGCACGATCGGCTCGCCGCTGCTGGTGCTGGTCGGGCTGGGCGCCGACCCCGGTCCGACAGAGGTACGCCGCGCCGCGGGCACCGCCGCGCGGGCCGTCACCAACGCCGCATCGGTGGCCCTGGCCCTGCCGGCGGACGACCCCGCCCTGGTGCGGGCGGCGATCGAGGGCTACCGGCTCGGGGGTACGCGTTCACGACGTACAAGAGCAGTCGCGCCGACAGTGCGCCCGCCGAGATCGTCGTGCTCAGTCCGGTCGCGCGGCGCAAGGAGACCGAGGCCGTCGTCGCCGACGCGCAGGTGGTCGCCGACGCGGTCATCGCGACCCGCGACTGGGTCAACACCCCGCCGGCCGACCTCACGCCGCCGGCCTTCGCCGACGCCGTCGCCGCCGCTGTGGCCGCCACCAACAAGGACCTCAAGGCCAAGAGCGCGAAGATCGGCGTCGACGTGGCCGACGAGCTCCGGCTCGCCGAGCTGGGCTGCGGGGGCATCCTCGCGGTCGGTGCGGGGTCCGACGCGCCGCCGCGGCTGGTCGAGCTGACCTACGACCCGCCGGGCGCGACGACCCACGTCGCCCTGGTCGGCAAGGGCGTCACCTTCGACTCCGGCGGCCTCACCATCAAGCCGGCCAGCAGCATGCCCAAGGCGAAGTACGACATGGCCGGCGCCGCTGCGGTCGTGCAGGCCACGCTCGCGGCGGCCCGGCTGGGCCTCCCGGTCCGGATCACCACGGTCGCCGCGCTGGCCGAGAACATGATCGGGGCGGCCTCGGTGCGTCCAGGGGACGTGCTGACGACGTACGACGGGACCACCGTAGAGGTCGGCAACACCGATGCCGAGGGCCGGTTGCTGCTGGCCGACGCGCTGGGGCGCGCGGTCGAGCAGAAGCCCGACGTCGTCGTCGACGTCGCCACCCTCACGGGCCACATGGTCACGGCGCTCGGCGACCGGCTGGCCGGCGTGATGGGCTCCGACGACGTGGTCGCGCAGGTGCTGGCGGCTGCCGCGGCCGCCGGCGAGGACGCCTGGCCGATGCCGATCCCGGACTTCATGGTGGAGCGGATCCACTCCTCGAAGGTCGCCGACCTCGCCCAGCACGACTGGATCCGCTGGGGCGGCGGGCTGTTCGCGGCGGCGTTCCTCCGCGAGTTCACCGGCGGCCTGCCGTGGGCGCACCTCGACATCGCGGGCCCGGCGTTCAACTCCGGCGGACCCGTCGGCGACTGGCCGGCCGGCGGGACGGGGTACGCCGTCGCGACGCTCGTCGAGCTGCTCCGCGCGCTCGGCGCGGAGTAGTCGCTCGGGGCGCTCGTCCGCTCAGGACTCCGGCGGCTTGTACTGCGGGTAGTCCGGCTGCTCCTTCTGCGCCTTCCGCACCCGCGAGTTGTAGTCGCGCATCCGCTGCGGCACGCCGACGACCGCGGCGTCGTAGGACGGGACCTGGTGGCGGTTGCAGAAGTCGTGCGCCCACTTCACGCTCGGGACCCGGCGCCGCGTCCACTCACCGTCGTGGGCGACCAGCAGGAGCGTCACGTCGCTGACCGCGGTGCGCGGCTCGACGAAACCCTCGACGCCCCGGCGCTCCCCGACCCAGGTCCGGAGGTGCTCCTCGTCGGTCTTGTCGGACGCCCGAACCCGCGTCGAGCCGGTCCGGGCGGCGTCCTTCGCCGGCCCGCGCATCTTCGTACGCGAGCCGCGCCGGAACCTGTCCCACAAACCCATGGGCTCCAGTCTGCCGCATCGAGGCGCAGGACCCACGCAGAAGCGTGCCGCGACGTACCCGTCGGTAGCGGAGAGCCCGTTGCGTTCGGTGGCGGTCGTGGTGCAAGGATGTCCGCATCGTTCCAGCGAGCACCCTGCGAGGGAGGAGCAGCGTGGCCGAGTCCCGCGACGACGCGGTTGACACCCAGGCCGACCCGGTTGACGTGGTCATCCTCGGTGCGGGCTCCGGTGGCTACGCGTGCGCACTCCGCGCCGCCCAGCTCGGACTGTCGGTGGTCCTGGTCGAGCAGGACCGGCTCGGGGGCACCTGCCTCCACGTCGGCTGCATCCCGACCAAGGCGCTGCTGCACGCGGCCGAGCTCGCCGACGGCGCCCGGGAGGCCGGGCAGTACGGCGTCCGCGCCACCCTCGAGGGCGTCGACGCCGACCGGGTGATCGCGTACGCCGACGGCGTGGTCGGCCGCCTCCACAAGGGTCTGACGGGGCTGATCAAGAGCCGCGGCATCCGCGTGGTGCAGGGCACCGGCCGGCTGACCGGTCCGCACGAGGTCACCGTCGAGCAGGACGGCACGTCCACCCGCTTCACGGGTCGCCACGTCGTGCTCGCCACCGGCTCCGCGCCGAAGGTGATCCCGGGCATCGAGGTCGACGGAGAACGGATCCTCACCTCCGACCACGCGCTGCGGCTCGATCCGCTCCCGCGCTCGGCGATCGTGCTCGGCGGCGGCGTCATCGGCTGCGAGTTCGCCAGCCTGTGGCGCAGCTTCGGGGTCGAGGTCACGATCGTCGAGGCACTCCCCCGGCTGGTCGCCGGCGAGGACGCGGCGTCCTCCGTCGCCCTCGAGCGAGCGTTCCGGAAGCGCGGGATCACCGCCCGCACCGGCACCGCGGTCGAGTCTGCGAAGGCGACCGACACCGGTGTCGAGGTGGTCCTCGCCGACGGCGAGACGCTCGCGGCCGACGTACTCCTCGTCGCCGTCGGGCGCGGCCCCCGCACCGCCGACCTGGGCTTCGAGGCGGCCGGCGTCACCGTGGACCGCGGATTCGTGCCGGTCGACGAGCGGTGCGCGACCGGCGTCGACGGCGTGTGGGCGGTCGGCGACATCACCCCCGGCCTGCAGCTGGCCCACCGCGGCTTCCAGCAGGGCATCCTCGTCGCCGAGCACATCGCCGGCCTCGCACCGCAGCCGATCGACGAGCGCGGCATCCCGCGGGTCACCTACTCCCGACCCGAGGTCGCCTCCGTCGGCCTCACCGAGGACCAGGCGAAGGAGGAGTACGGCGCCGACGCGGTCCGCTCGGTGACCTACGACCTCGGCGGCAACGGCCGCAGCCAGATCCTCAAGACGCAGGGCTTCGTCAAGCTCGTCCAGCGGGTCGAGGGCGCCGACGGCGTCGCCCCGAGCGGTCCGGTGGTCGGCATCCACCTCGTCGGCGAGCGGGTCGGCGAGCTGATCGGCGAGGCCCAGCTGATCTACGGCTGGGAGGCCGACCCAGCCGATGTCACGCCGCTCGTGCATGCCCACCCGACCCAGAACGAGGCGCTCGGCGAAGCGCACCTCGCGCTGGCCGGCAAGCCCCTGCACGCCCACACCTGAGCCGCCGCAGACCCGACAGCCCCATCCGACCCGCTAGACCCGCCCCACCCGAAGCCCCGTAGTCCACCGCAGTCCCACGAAGTCCCCGAAGCGAAGACGAGGAATCCATGGCCACCGAAGTCAACCTCCCGGCACTCGGCGAGTCCGTCACCGAAGGCACCGTCACCCGCTGGCTCAAGCAGGTCGGCGACACGGTCGCCGTCGACGAACCGCTGCTGGAGGTCTCCACCGACAAGGTCGACACCGAGATCCCCTCGCCCGTCGCCGGCACCCTGCTCGAGATCAAGGCGGCCGAGGACGAGACCGTCGAGGTCGGCGCAGCGCTGGCCGTCATCGGTGACGCCGGCGAGGCACCCGCCGGTGGCGACGCACCGGCCGCCGAGGAGGCCCCGGCCGCCGAGGAGCAGGCCGAGGCGCCCGCGGAGCAGCAGTCCGAGCCGGCACCTGCCGAGCAGCCCGCTGCCGCGGAGGCTCCCGCGTCGTCCGACGCCCCTGCCTCCGACGCCCCTGCCTCCGGCACGCCCGTCACCCTGCCCGCGCTCGGCGAGTCCGTCACCGAGGGCACCGTCACCCGCTGGCTGAAGAAGGTCGGCGACGAGGTCGCGGTCGACGAGCCGCTGCTGGAGGTGTCCACCGACAAGGTCGACACCGAGATCCCCTCGCCCGTCGCCGGCACCCTGCTCGAGATCAAGGCCGAGGAGGACGAGACCGTCGAGGTCGGTGCCGAGCTCGCGATCATCGGCTCCGGTGCGCCCGCCGCCGCGCCGGCCGCTCCTGCTGCTCCTGCCCCCGAGGCCGCTCCCGAGCCCCAGGCGGCGCCCGAGCCCGAGCCCGCCCCGGCTCCGCAGGCCGCGCCTGCTCCTGCGCCGACGCCCGCGCCCGCCGCGCAGGCAGCGCCGGCCCCGCAGGCAGCCGCCCCGGCCCCGGTGCCGACGCCGGCCCCCGAGCCGTCCGCGACCCCGGCCGGCCAGGCCGCGGCGACCGACGGCCCGGGCTACGTCACGCCGCTGGTCCGCAAGCTCGCCGCCCAGCACGACGTCGACCTCGCCGCCGTCACCGGCTCCGGTGTCGGTGGACGGATCCGCAAGCAGGACGTGATCGACGCGGCCGCTGCTGCCAAGGCCGCGCCGGCTGCGGCACCGGCTGCCTCGCCCGCCGCGGCAGCCCCCGCTGCGGCTCCGGCCGTCACCCCGTCCCCGCTCCGGGGCACCACCGAGAAGGTCAGCCGGCTCCGCAAGGTGATCGCCGAGCGGATGGTCGAGTCGCTCCACGTCTCGGCCCAGCTCACCCAGGTGATGGAGGTCGACGTCACCAACGTCGCCCGACTCCGCGACTCCTCGAAGGCCGCGTTCCTGGCGCGCGAGGGCGTCAAGCTGACCTACCTGCCGTTCTTCGCCAAGGCCGCGATCGACGCGCTCAAGCAGCACCCCAAGCTCAACGCCAACCTCAACACCGAGGCCGGCGAGATCACCTACTTCGACCGCGAGAACGTCGCGTTCGCGGTGGACACCGAGCGCGGTCTGCTCACGCCGGTCGTCAAGGACGCCGGCGACCTCTCGATCGCCGGTCTGGCCAAGAAGATCGCCGACATCGCCGAGCGCACCCGCACCAACAAGATCACCCCCGACGACCTCTCGGGCGGCACCTTCACGATCACCAACCTCGGCAGCTTCGGCGCGCTCTTCGACACGCCGATCATCAACCAGCCCCAGGTCGCCATCCTCGGCCCCGGTGCCGTGGTCAAGCGTCCCGTGGTGATCGACGACCCCAACCTCGGCGAGACCATCGCGGTGCGCCACATGGTCAACCTCGCGCTCACCTACGACCACCGCCTCGTCGACGGCGCCGACGCCGGCCGCTTCCTGCAGGACGTCAAGAAGCGCCTCGAGGCCGGTCAGTTCGAGGTCTGAGGCCCGCGCCGGAGCTTGCTCCGGCGCGGAAAGCCGAAGAGGTTGAGGAGCGTGACACAGCCCGAGCCCGCGAGGACTGTGTCACGCGTCTCGAAACCCGGGGGAATTCACCGAGCAGGGCGAGTCTGCTGCGCCGTACGCCGTACGTAGACGCTCTGCGACCGTAGGGCCCACCGGCACAGCCGCCGACCCGCGTGCCGGCAGGGCCGGAGGGCCCGGCGGGAGCATCGGCGGAGACACGCGCGGCGCGAAACCACCGCGGCGCCGTACCGAAGGCGCCGTGCGTGGCGCAGACGCTCTGCGACCGTAGGGCCCGCCGGCACAGCCGCCGACCCGGGTGCCGGCAGGGCCGGAGGGCCCGGCGGGAGCATCGGCGGAGACACGCGCGGCGCGATACCACCGCGGCGCCGTACCGAAGGCGCCGTGCGTGGCGCAGACGCTCTGCGACCGTAGGGCCCACCGGCACAGCCGCCGACCCGGGTGCCGGCAGGGCCGGAGGGCCCGGCGGGAGCATCGGCGGAGACACGCGCGGCGCGGTACCACCGCGGCGCCCGACCGAAGACGCCGTGCGTGGCGCAGACGCTCTGCGACCGTAGGGCCCACCGGCACAGCCGGCGCCCGACCCGAGCGGGCCGGTCCATCGGGCGACTCCACCACCCATGGCACCCTGGACGCCATGGCCCCGTTGTCGATCGTGATCGCCGGCTCCTCCGGGTTCCTCGGCACCCACCTGCGCGCCGAGCTCGAGAGCCGCGGCCACCACCTCACCTCCTTGGTACGACGCCCCGCGGCCACGCCCCACGAGTCGACGTGGGACCCGGCCTCGGGCCAGATCGACGACGCCGTCGTGCGCGAGGCAGACGTGGTCGTCTGCCTCAACGGCTCCCGGCTGCTCGGCAACCCGCACTCGCGCCGCTACCGCGACCGGATCAGGTCCAGCCGCGTGGCGCCGACCCGGGTGCTGGCAGAGGCGATCGCCCGCACGGGTGGCGCGTCGGCCTTCGTCGCGCAGAACGCCAGCGCCTGGTACGGCGACCACGGCGACACCCTCCTCACCGAGGAGGCCGACACCCGTGGCCACGCCTTCATGACCGAGGTGGCCCGCACCTGGCAGGACGCCACCCGGCCCGCGAGCGACGCCGGCTCGCGGGTGTGCCTGCTGCGCACCGTGCCGGTGATGGCGGTCGGCGCGCTCACCTACGACGTGCTCGTGCCCGTGTTCCGGCTCGGGCTGGGTGCCCGGCTCGGCAGCGGACGGCACTGGTTCCCGGTGATCTCCCTGCGCGACTGGGTCCGCGCGGCGTCGTACCTCGTCGAGCACCCCACGGCGTCGGGTCCGGTGAACATGACGTGCCCCGAGCCGCCGACGAACGCCGGGTTCACCGACGCCTTCGCCGCCTCGCTGGGTCGGCGGGCGCGGCTCGCGGTGCCGGCCCCGCTCCTGCGTGTGGGCGCCGGAGCGTTGGCTCCGGAGGTCCTGGGTTCGTTCCGACTGGTCCCGGACCGGCTCGAGTCCCTCGGGTTCTCGTTCCGGGACCGCGACGTCGACGCCGTCCTCGAAGCTGGCCGCGAGGCCTGAGCCGCTCGGTCGGCAGCACGCTCACGACCGCGAGGTCAGCGTCCCCGCCGGGCGGTCGTGGACCGACACGAGCAACCAGTGGTCCGCCGTACGCCGGAACTCCAGGCGTCGCGTCGTCATCCCGTCGCGCGGCAGCCGCCACCGCCGGCCGTCGTCGGCCACCGCGACCGGGCCCGCGAGCCGGTCGGTGACGACGAGGACGATGCGCCGGTCGGTACGCACCCGCAGCTGCACGTCGAGGACCTGCATGCTCATGCGCCGCACCCGGATCCCGCGGTCGACCCACTGCCGCAGCATGGCGACGTCGCGCCGCCCTGCCCGCGAGGCCGGGTCGTAGAGGTCGTCCAGCGCCGCCGTGTCGCCGGCGCCCCAGGCCGCGGCGCGTGCCCGGTCCCAGTCACGGAGGACCACGAGCGAGGAGACGACCTCCCGGACCGTCGCGGTGGGCGGGACGACGGCCTGCGCCTCGGGAGGAGTACGGCGCCCGCCGGTCGCCTCGTCGCCGCCCAGCCACGCCGTCACGACGAGCGCGACCACGGCGACCACCACCGCGGCGGTGATCACGATCGTCGGTCGACGGGCCCGGTCCGCGTCCACGGGGTCAGTCCTACCGGGACCCGGCCGGGGTCGCATCCCGTCATCCACAGGTACCCTCGACGGCGTGAGTGAAGGCGTCATCGAGGGTGTGCCGGACGGCAGCGGCGCGACCGGCCACGGCCTCGACTTCCGGGAGGTCGGCCTCGGCGCCGAGCCGGTCGACTACCTCGCCGCCTGGGACCTGCAACGGAGCCTCCACGAGCAGGTCGTCGCCGGAGAGATCCCCGACACGGTGCTGCTGCTCGAGCATCCCCCGGTGTTCACCGCGGGTCGACGCACCCAGCCGTACCAACGGCCGGCCGACCCCGGCGGCGCGCAGGTGATCGACGTCGACCGTGGCGGACTGATCACGTTCCACGGCCCCGGCCAGCTGGTCGGCTACCCGATCGTGCGGCTCGCCGACCACGTCAAGGTCGTCGACTACGTCCGCCGGCTCGAGGAGATGCTGATCAGGGTCTGCCGCGAGCTCGGGATCGAGACCGCGCGCATCCCGGGCCGTACCGGCGTGTGGCTCAAGGCAGATGAGCGCGGGCCGGAGAGGAAGGTCGCGGCGATCGGCATCCGGGTACGCCGCAACGTCGCCATGCACGGCTTCGCGCTCAATTGCGACGTTTCCTTGGGGTGGTAC
This sequence comes from uncultured Actinomycetota bacterium, assembly GCA_963830735.1. Lineage (GTDB taxonomy): Bacteria > Actinomycetota > Actinomycetes > Propionibacteriales > Nocardioidaceae > Nocardioides. The sequence goes on along the minus strand of CAWHNG010000002.1, from coordinate 1,019,867 downwards.
GACCGGTTCGTCCCCTGCGGCATCGACGACGCGGGGGTCACCTCGCTCAGCGCCGAGCTCGGCCGCGACGTACCTGTCACGGAGGTGGCTCCCGCGGTGCGCCGCCACCTCGCGGAGCTGCTCGCGTGGGCGCCGTACGACGCCACGCCGGACTACGACCCGCGCCCCGATCCCGCCAAGGGCCCGCGGATCGAGCTGCTCACGCCCTCGCCCTGACGCCCCGGTCGACGCGCCCGACCCCGGCGTGTCCGCACTGACCCAACCTTCCGGCGTGGTCCGATCGTCCAGTTCTACACAGCACCGCCAACGGGGCGGCTGCGATGCATGCGGTTCGGGAGGATTCCGGGTGACGGACCTGGTGATCGAGACGAGCGGGCTCCGCAAGGAGTTCCGCTCGCTCCGCGGCGGCCGGCGGGTCGCCGTACAGAACCTCGACCTGGCGGTCCCCGCCGGCGGGGTGCACGGGTTCCTCGGACCCAACGGCTCGGGCAAGACGACGACGATCCGGATGCTGCTCGGTCTCGCGCGGCCGACCCGCGGGACGATGCGGCTCTTCGGGCAGCCGGTCCCGCACCACCTGCCACAGGTGCTCGGCCGCGTGGGCGCCGTCGTGGAGTCGCCGAAGTTCTCGCCCAACTTCACCGGCCGTCGCAACCTGCAGCTGCTCGCCGACAGCATCGGCGTCCCGCGCACCCGGGTCGACGCGGCGATCGAGACGGTGAAGCTGACGGGTCGCGAGAAGGACCGCTACAAGGGCTACTCCCTCGGCATGAAGCAGCGGCTCGCGATCGCCGCGACCCTGCTCAAGGAGCCCGACCTGCTCATCCTCGACGAGCCGACCAACGGTCTCGACCCTGCCGGCATCCGCGAGATCCGGGAGACGATCCGCGACCTCGGCGAGTCCGGGGTCACGGTGCTGCTGAGCTCCCACATCCTCGCGGAGGTGCAGCAGGTCTGCAGCTCGGCGACGATCATCGGCAACGGCAAGCTGCTCGCGTCGGGCACGGTCGACCACCTCCTCGGCGCCGGTACGACGCACCGCGTGCTCCTGCCGGATCCGGGCGCGGCCGCGGACCTGCTCGTCCGCAGCGGGCTCGAGGTCGCGCGCGACGGTGAAGCGCTGCTGGTCACCACCGAGGACCCCGCCAAGGTGACCGAGACACTCGGCTCCGCCGGGATCTGGCTCAGCGAGCTGTCCCCGCGCCGGGCCGACCTGGAGACGATCTTCCTGCAGCTGACGGCCGACGAACAGCTGGGCGAACAGCCGCGCGTCCAGACGGGAGACCCCGCATGATCCGCCTCCTCCGCGTCGAGCTCACCCGGATGCTGTCCCGCCGCGCGGTCCTCGTGCTGGCCGTGGCAGCCGTCGTGATCCCGACGATCATCGGCGTGGCCACCGCGCTCAACTCCCGTCCCCCGTCGGCCGACGCGATCGCCGACGCGGAGCAGCAGGTGGCGGCCGAGCGGGAGCAGCCGTACGTCCAGAAGGAGCTCGACCGCTGCCTCGAGAAGCCCCAGCGCTACGGCCTCGAGAACGAGGAGGACATCGAGGCGGCGTGCGAGGAGGTCGTCCTGCCGCAGCTCGAGTGGTACCTCTACTACGAGCAGCTCGACCTCGGCTTCGAGAGCAAGCAGGGGTCCGGGGTCGCCGTCGTGGTCATCCTCGGCATCCTGATGCTGCTGGCCGGCACGACCTTCGCCGGCCACGACTGGGCGAGCGGATCGATCACCAACCAGCTGCTCTTCGAGAGCCGCCGGATCCGGGTCTGGGTGGCGAAGGCCGTGGCCGTCACGGCGGTCACCGGGGCGGTGTCGGGGGCCGTGCTGACGGCGTACTGGCTGGGGCTGGGGGCGGTCGCCCGCAACCGCGACCTCCTCACCGACGGGCTGCTGCTCGACGCCCTGCAGTCCGGCTGGCGCGGGGCGGGGGTCGCGGCGGCAGCGGCACTGGGCGGCTACGCGCTGACCATGCTGTTCCGCAACACGGTGGCCGCGCTCGGCGTACTCCTCGGCCTCGGCCTCGCCGGTGGCCTGCTGATCGCGGCCCTCGGCATCGACGCGAAGCTCAACCCCGGGCTCAACCTGCTCGCGGTGGTCGTCGACGGGGCGAAGTACTGGGCGGAGGCTCCCTGCGGCGATGGCGTCGACGGCGGCTGCGCGGTCGAGAAGACACTGTCGCTCCGGCACGGGCTGGTCTTCCTGACCGCGCTGTTGACGGCCGCGGCCGCGGCGTCCCTCGCGACCTTCCGGCAGCGCGACGTCGGGTGACGCTGGATGCGGGACGGCGGGCCGCCCGGAGTAGGCTGGCCGCCGTGAATGCCCCCTCCTCCGAAGGCCGCAGGCTGCTCCGTCTCGAGGTCCGCAACGCCGAGACGCCGATCGAGCGGAAGCCGTCGTGGATCAAGACCACGGCGAAGATGGGGCCGGAGTACACCGCGCTGCAGAAGCTGGTGAAGTCCGAGGGACTGCACACGGTGTGCCAGGAGGCGGGCTGCCCCAACATCTTCGAGTGCTGGGAGGACCGCGAGGCGACGTTCCTCATCGGTGGGGACCAGTGCACCAGGCGTTGCGACTTCTGCCAGATCGACACCGGCAGGCCGCCAGCCCCTCGATAGGGACGAGCCGCGTCGGGTGGCCGAGTCGGTCAAGACGATGGGGCTGCGCTACGCCACGATCACCGGCGTGGCCCGTGACGACCTCGAGGACGGCGGCGCCTGGCTGTACGCCGAGACGGTGCGCGCCATCCACGAGCTCAACCCCGACACGGGGGTGGAGAACCTGATCCCCGACTTCAACGGCCCGCCCTGACCTGCTGCGCGAGGTGTTCGAGACCCGCCCCGAGGTGCTGGCGCACAACGTGGAGACGGTGCCGCGGATCTTCAAGCGGATCCGGCCGGCGTTCCGCTACGAGCGCTCCCTCGACGTGCTCACCCAGGCCCGCGACTTCGGGCTGGTCACCAAGTCCAACCTCATCCTCGGCATGGGCGAGACCCGCGAGGAGGTCTCCCAGGCGCTGCAGGACCTCTACGACGCGGGCTGCGAGCTGGTGACCGTGACGCAGTACCTGCGCCCCTCGGTGCGACACCACCCGGTCGAGCGGTGGGTCCGGCCCGAGGAGTTCGTCGAGCTCCAGCAGGAGGCCGAGCAGATCGGCTTCGCCGGCGTCCTCTCCGGCCCGCTCGTGCGTTCGTCGTACCGCGCCGGACGGTTGTACCGTCAGGCGATGGATGCGCGCGCCTCGGCGACTGCCTGAGCGCGCCTCCCGCCCCCAAGATCAGCCACAGATCCAAGTCCGAACCACGGAAGTCAGGCACGTTCGCAGCGATGGCCAAGAAGAGCAAGCCCACCGACCCCGCCGAGATGAACCGGCGCCAGCAGATCATGGCGACCTTCCGGATGTCGAAGGAGGTCGACCCCGCCCTTCCGTGGTGGATGCTCGGCGCCTTCGTGGTGTTCGGCGCGATCGGCTTCGGCCTGTTCCTGCTGCTCCCGCCCGACGGCGGCACGTTCTCGCTGGTGATGTCGATCATCGGCGGTCTCCTGATCGGCCTGCTCGGCATGATGATCGTGTTCAGCCGGCGGGCCCAGCGGGCGGCGTACAACCGGCTCGAGGGGCAGGTCGGCGCCGCGGCCCGCGCGCTCACGATGCTGAAGCGCGGCTGGAAGCTCGACGAGATGGTCGGCTTCACCAAGCAGCAGGACCTCGTCCACCGCGTGATCGGCCCGCCGGGAATCGTGCTGGTCGGCGAGGGCAACCCGAGCCGGCTCAAGGCGCTGCTCGCCAGCGAGCGCAAGAAGCACGAGCGGGTGGCCGCGGAGTACCCCGTGCACGAGATCGTCGTCGGCAACGGCGAGGGCCAGGTGCCGCTCCCCAAGCTGATCAAGCACATCCGCAAGCTCGGCCGTCAGGTCAAGCCCGCCGAGCTCACCGAGATCATCCACCGGCTCAAGGCCCTCGACGCCCAGCGCCCGAAGATCCCCCTGCCGCGCGGCCCCGTGCCGACCAACATGAAGGGCATGCGGGGCAACCTTCGCGGCCGCTGAGCGCCCCGCTCGGGCCTACTTGAGCAGCCCCTGCTTCCGCGCCAGGTCCGCGAACGTCCCACTGGTGATCGTCGCGGTGTCGGCGAGCAGGTCGTGCAGACCGCGGCCGTCGGACTTGAAGACCAGCGGCGGGATGACGAGCGCGATCGCGACCTGCCGGCCGAGGATCTTCAGGCCGTTCATGGCGTGCAGCCGGCCGTCGGCGGGTACGACGCGCAGCCCGGTGAGCAGCTTGCCGAACGAGCCCCCGGCCAACCAGGTCAGCAGCCACGACTCGACGACGTACACGACCAGCGTGTAGCCGCCCGCGACGGACCCCGGCTCGGTGTACTCCGCGAGGCCGACGAACCCCACGACCGCCAGCGTCGAGGCGATCCAGTCGACGAACAGCGCGAGGATCCGACGCCCCCAGGAGGCGGTCGGGACGCGGGAGTACGACGGCTGCGCGCGGCTGGTCTGTGACACCCGCACAGGGTAGTCACGGCGCTCCCCCGGCCGGCCCGCCCCGCCGCTGGTTGAGGTGCGAGGAGCCCTGGCGACGATCCTCGAAACCAAGGCATCCCTCATATCGAAAACCTGTTACCTGCCCGAAACAAATCGGTGATGGTCGGGAAACGGCCCCTCCGTAGGTTTCGGACAGCGGACTCCACGCAGCGTCGCGTCGATACGATGCCCGCTCCGACACTTACTGCTGGCTGACCTTGGATCAGCCGAGGAGGAACGAATGTTCAGCAACAGCGAAGAGCTGCTCAAGTTCATCGCGGACGAAGGCGTCGAGATGATCGACGTGCGGTTCTGCGACCTGCCGGGCATCATGCAGCACTTCACCGTGCCGGCCTCGTCGTTCGACCAGTCGGTCTTCGACGACGGTCTCGGCTTCGACGGTTCGTCGATCCGCGGCTTCCAGGCCATCAACGAGTCGGACATGTCGCTCTTCCCCGACCCGACCACGGCGTACATCGACCCGTTCCGCAAGGCGAAGACGCTCAACATCAACTTCTTCATCCACGACCCGATCACGGGCGAGCCGTACTCCCGCGACCCGCGCAACATCGCCAGGAAGGCGCTGGCTCACCTCGCGAGCACGGGCATCGCGGACACGGCGTACTTCGCGCCCGAGGCCGAGTTCTACATCTTCGACCAGGTCCGCTACTCGACCGGAGCGAACGAGGGCTACTACCACATCGACTCGATCGAGGGCTGGTGGAACTCCGGCGCCGAGGGCGACAACCTGGGCTACAAGACCCGGTTCAAGGGTGGCTACTTCCCGGTCGAGCCGTACGACCACTACAGCGACCTGCGCGCTGACATGAGCATCAACCTGGAGAACGTCGGCCTGCAGGTCGAGCGGGCCCACCACGAGGTCGGCACCGCCGGTCAGGCCGAGATCAACTACCGCTTCGACACGCTGCTCAAGGCCGCCGACGACGTCATGAAGTTCAAGTACGTCGTCAAGAACACGGCCTGGCAGCAGGGCAAGTCGGTCACCTTCATGCCGAAGCCGATCTTCGGTGACAACGGCTCCGGCATGCACGTGCACCAGTCGTTCTGGAAGGACGGCTCGCCGCTGTTCTACGACGAGACCGGGTACGGCGGCCTCTCCGACATGGCCCGCTGGTACATCGGCGGCGTCCTCGAGCACGCGCCGGCGCTGCTGGCGTTCACCAACCCGACGGTGAACTCCTACCACCGCCTCGTCCCCGGCTACGAGGCTCCGATCTCGCTGGTCTACTCCTCGCGCAACCGCTCCGCGTCGGTCCGGATCCCGATCACCGGCACCAACGCGAAGGCCAAGCGCGTCGAGACCCGCTTCCCCGACCCGTCGGCGAACCCGTACCTCGCCTTCACCGCCCTGATGCTGGCCGGCCTCGACGGTATCCAGAACAAGACCGAGCCGCCCGCCCCGGTCGACAAGGACATCTACGAGCTCCCGCCGGACGAGATGGCCGAGATCGCCCAGGTCCCGACCTCGCTCGGCGCCGTGCTCGACGCCCTCGAGGAAGACCACGACTTCCTCACGGTCGGCAACGTCTTCACGCCCGACCTGATCGAGACCTGGGTCGACTACAAGCGTGAGCACGAGATCGCCCCCGTGCAGCTGCGCCCGCACCCGCACGAGTTCGAGCTCTATTACGACATTTAGGCCATTCGCCTAGGGCTGGAAGGGGCCCCTGATCCTGCAAACGCACAGGTCAGGGGCCCTTTGCCGTTGGGCGAACCTCTCGATGGTCGAGCCTGTCGAGACAGCAAACACCGCAGTGATACCGCAGGAGATTCGTCCCGTGCGCGTCCACGCTTCAGATGAGATCGAACTCGACTTTCGCCGTGGCCCACTCGAGGATCTGCTCGAGCGCCCTACGTTCGGGCTCGCCGCCTTGCTGCCCAAGCAGGTCAAGTCGGGCCCACCCCATGAATCCTCGGATTGTCGCCGCCAACTCGCTCTCGCCTACCTCCTCGGCGAAGGTGCGCAGAAGACGAAGGCGCGCGAACTTCTCGTGCGTGTCCAGGCTCATCGTCTCGGTGACTTGGGTAGCCGCCCACTTCCTCAAGGCTGGGCTGGTCGCCCAAGCGGTGCCACCCTCAAGGGACCGCCAGCCCGCCTGGATTCGCATGAGGGCAACCTGCTTCTCAAAGTCGTCGGATGCCGCCCTGAACGTGGAATACAGGTCCATCTGGCAAAGCCACGCGGCTCCATCGGAGAGCTCGACCCGAACGCTCCTGAACGGGTCTCCGCACACAGCCGCGAGCGGGCAGGTTTCATGTCCGCCTCTGGGCAGTTCCTACTGTCCCGTGACACCGCCACTGGACAACCACCCAGAATCGCGTTTCCGCAGGTCAAGCCATGTTTCCCGAGATCTCCATCCCAGCCAACACCTGATACGGCGGCTGACCTGCGGAAACGTCTTTCGGCGTCTTCCAGCGTCAGCCGCCGTTTCTCATCGGCCTGCGGCCCCAGCGCAGCCCAAGGAATGGGAGCCGTCAGGCCTCCCGGATAGGTTCGCGTGCCACTCCGCAGGGGCGTCGTAGACGTCTTGTCCGGCCCAGAAGAGTGCCGCCGATCTTGTCCCGCCGCTTCGTGACCGCCCGGACGATCACCAAGCTCGACCACCCAACCCGAGTCACTTAGGCTCCTCCACCGGCCGGACGCCGTTCTGGGTGAGCAAATCAAGCTTGCGCGCCAGTGCTGTTGCGGAGTCGCCGGCACGCCAGCACCGCACTCCACGAGCGAGAGACCATCAAAGACCGTCAGCGAGTACCTCGGGCACGCCGACCCTGGGTTCACGCTTCGGACCTACACGCACCTGATGGAGGGCAGTTCCGAGCGCACCAAGCGGGCAATCAACACCGCGTTCCTCGGCGAAGACCCGTCAGAGGACGAGCCCGGGGACGACGTGTGACCACGACCTTCAGCTCGCCGTCTTTACAGATTACGTCCGCTATGGGACATTATCTGTTGTGGCACACGACTTCCTCACGATCGAGGAAACCGCGAGCACCCTCGGGGTGTCGACTCGCCATGCCCGCCGCCTTGCCGATTCCGGTGCCGTGACCCGGATCGCGCGCGGCCTGATTGACCGCGGCTCGGTCGATCGCTATCTCCAGTCCCAGCGTCAGGGTCGCACGCGCGCCTGGGCCGAGCACACCGCCTGGGGTGCCGTCGCGATCCTGTCCAGGCAGCACGCCGACTGGCTCGGCGCAACGCAAGCCTCAAGGCTGCGCTCCACCTTGCGCGAGATCAACGACGTCGAGGAGCTGCTGACTCGTATGCGCGACCGCTCCCAAGTGCACACCTTCGAGGCGCACCGTGCCGCCCTTCCCCGACTGCGCGAGTTGATCACCTCGACCAACCTCCGGCTGCTCGGAATCACCGACGCGATCGATGACGGCCTCGACGGCTATCTCGCCGAGGCCGACCGCGACACGGTGGTTCGCAATCTCGGCTTGCGAGCCGACGCCGGCGGGGCCGTCGTCTTGCGCACGACCGGCTTCGACTTCGACCGGGTCCGGGAACTCGTCTCCACCACGACCGTCGCCGCTCTGGATGCCGCCACCAGCACCGACCCTCGGCTGCGCGGCGCCGGCCGCCGAGCACTGGGCAAGCTGCTCGAGACGCACCGATGAACGACGAACGCCCCACCATCGACGTCGCATCCGCGCCCGGCGGCTGGCCGACTCCGTGGCCCAGTGTCGCGGAGCTGGCCGACGCCCTGCCCACTGGAAGCTGGACCCTCGTGGGCGGCTTGATGACCCAGCTCCACACGATCCATCACGGACTCGGCATCGTTCGGCCAACCAATGACGTCGACATCGTGTTGCACATCGAGACCCAACGGGGTGTGCCGAACAAGGTGGCCGCCGCCCTCGAAGGGCTGGGCTACCGGTTCCAGCCCGGCATCGACGAACGCAACAACACCGCGCACCGGTTCCTGCGCGGCACCTCCACGATCGATCTCGTCGCCCAAGCCGGTGACGAAGACCAGGTCGACGTACTGATCGCCGACCACCCTGCACCGCGCGTGATCGAGAAGCTCCGCGGCCACGAGATGATCCGCATCGAGGGCGGTACCCAAGCGTTGCGCCGTACGGTCAACGCCCGACTCGAGATCGTGCCCGGCGCCGTTGCGACGATCTCGGTCCCGCGCCCGTTCGGCGCGCTGATCCTCAAGGCCGCCGCGTACACGACTGACTCCCGCGATCGCGAGCGTCACCTCTTCGACGCCGCCGCACTGCTCGCCTGCATCAACGACCCGTTCATCGAGCGCGCCGAGTTCACCGGGTCCGACCGTCGCCGCATCACCAAACTCGTCGCGCATCTCGACGCCGCCCATCCGGCCTGGCGGGCGCTGCCCGAGGTCCATCGCACCCAAGCCCAACTGACCCTCGACCTGTTCGCCCACCCCGAGCCGGATTCGGCAACCGGAGGCCCCACCGCGGCCCCAGAGTGAGCCACAGGGACGTTTGCGCAGGTCAGCGCGGGTGACCTAGTCACTATTACGACATTTAGTCGCGCGTGACGCTGACAACGGCCCCGGGGGGGTGGCGTTCCGCGGACAACTGTCGGAGCATGCTGAAAAGATCCGGACATGGACGAACAGCACGACCCGGACGTCACCATCGCGGCCGCGGCTGACCCGGATCTCGGCGGCGCGACGGTGGGCGCCGATCTCGATGTTGCGACCGCTGAGCGAGAGATCGCCGAAGCGGTCAGCGCACGTCACTCGATCGCCCGCAAGTACGTCAGCCGCGTGAGGCGCCGACACCCTGATGCCACTCCGGCGGAGGTCGTCGCACTCCTCGAGCGCCACTACATCACGGCGATCAGCGTCGCGGGAGGCGTAGCGACCGCAGGCTCGATCGCGGCAAACGTCGGGCTGTCGCTCATTCCAGGCGCGTGCGCAGGCAAGGAGGCCGGCAAGGCCGGCGCGAAGGTTGCCGCGAAGAAGGTGGCGACCAAAGCCGCGGCCAAGACGGCGGCGAAAGCAGCTGCAGCGAACGTGGCACGCAATGGTGTCGCGCGCATGGTCCCCGCGGGCGACGAGCGACTGCAGTTCGAGATCACGGCGATCTTCGCGTTGGCGCTGGCCGAGATCCACGGAATGCGCCTCGACCAGGACCAGTCGAATGCCTTGGTCTACGGACTTTCGAACGACCGCGTCAGCCAGAAGCAGATTTCGGCAATGGCGAACGATGTCGCGCGGGCTACGCGCTCCGCGAGCGGGCTCGGTGAGCAACTCGCCTCTGCCCAGGACGACTGGTCGCACTGGGCCAACACCCTCGCATCCCAGCTCCCCGGCACAGCCGCCGGCGATCTGGTTCGCACGGTTCAGACCGGACAGTTCGACACGATGCGCAGTGGGCTCTCCAACGGCCAGCAGTCCATCGTCGAGTACGGCGTCGGCGCGGTGGCTGGTGGCATGACGCGCTTCGTATTCGGTCGCGAAGTCGTCAGCGCTACGCGGGTCGCCTTCGCTGAAGCGCCTGCGGACTTCCCTTCGCATCTCGCCGTAGAGGTGCCGTCGGCCATGGACGACGAGGAACCCAACCGCGCCTTCGCGGCGTTGAACGAGGCGGCGAAGTCGACCACGGCATGGATGTCGTCCACCGCCGACAAGGCGACCCGGGTGTTCCGGAGCGTCGATCTCGACGGCGACGGCATCCCCGACGAGGCTCAGGCGCTCACGGCCCTGAAGCACGCCGGTGGCGCCATCGCCGGGACCGGCTCCAGCGCTACGCGGGTGTTCCTACGAGTTGATCGCGACGGCGACGGAGTACCTGACGATCCGGCGGCGCTGACCGCCCTCCGCGATATGCGGGGTGCGGCTGCCTCCAAGTTCAAGCGATCCAAGCCGACGTCAGATTCACGGGAGGAACCGATGGACAGGCAAGAACTGAAGGCCAAGATCGACGAGCTGATGCGCCAGTACCAGGACGGCGAGATCGACGCCGAAACCTACGCGCGGCAGATGATGGAGTTGACCACCTCGTCGCAGGACTGAAGGTCGGCCGCACGCGCGGCGGGGCAACACATGCACCTCATCGATGAGACCCATCGACCGAGGAGCCACTGATGCCCACCTTCCACAATCCGGTCGCCGACGCTGATGATCTGCGCGAGGCAGTCCGCGGACTCGCGCACGCGACGCGTTCGATCGAGGATCCAAAGTCCATCTATCCGGTGCTCGGGTCGATCAGTTTCGCGCTCGCATCACTGACCCAGTCACTGCACCAGCTCGGCGACTTCCACGACGGGCCGGCAACGAAGACGGCCTGGATGAACGGCGACCCCCACGCCGGCCGTGCGTCGTCGTACCGCGTGTCTTGGGAACCTCACCGAGCTGCAGAGATGATCCACCAGGTCGCCGAGACCGTCGATCGCGCCCACGAGATCGAGGCCACTATCGCGTACGACGTCCGCGACCTCCCGCCCGCCGCGGTTCCGAGTCAGTCGCGCGACCGTGGTCTGTCGCTATGACCGAGTGGCAGGACGGGCGGCTCCACTCGTCCGTGCTCGTCTCCCCCGCTCGCGCCCGAACTCGGTCGGCCATGTCCTTCTCCATGCTCCGCGCGAGAACGTCCTGTCGACAGTTCTGGCCGCTGACGCCACCCTGCACCGCGGCGTCTCCGAGGTCGAGGCGGTCGGTCGCGCTGATCGTCGGCGCCGCGCACGGCCTCGACACCTCGACGTACACCGTGCCCTACGTGTCGACGTGGGCAGCGAGCGTGCCCGACAAGACTCCTGTCGAGGTCGTCGAATCGACGGCCGAGCGTGTGCGAAGCACGGCTTTGGGGATCCTCGAGCGGCTCGACACCCCAAATGTCGGCGAATACCCGCCCGGGCTCGACCGCGAGGCTCTGAGCCAACAGGCTGGCACCGCGGCAGTCACCACCGGTGTACGCCGCGACAGAACAGCGATGGGGCTGTGAGGATCCCCGTCGACATCAGCACCGTCGACATCCAGATCGATGCCGATGGCCGCGTCTACGTAGCCGTCGATAAGCAGCCGTACGCCGACGACCGGACCCTCGGCCGGGAAGACCTGCAATCGGCGGTCGACGAGATCCCGACCAATCTCGAGACAGCCGTCCCACCCGACGACCTGGCCTCGCTGCGCGACGCGGTCTCCCTCGACTCGGTCCCGGGTGCGCGCCGGATCTCTCGTCGGCTTGAAGAAGGTGGCTGGACCGGCTGGACCAACCTGCGCATGCGCCCTCAGGGCATGAAGCGATAGCCCATGCCGGGCTCGGTCAGTAGGTGGCGCGGTCGCGTCGGATCCGGCTCGAGCTTCTTCCGGAGCTGGGCCATGTACTGGCGCAGGTAGTGGGTCTCGTTGAGGTAGGTCGGCCCCCAGACCTCCTGCAGCAGCTGTCGCTGGCTGACCAGCTTGCCGGGATTGCGTACCAGCATCGCGAGCAGCTCCCATTCGGTCTTCGTCAGGTGCACCAGCTCACCACCGTCGTGGTGCACGGCTCGCTCGGAGAGGCTGACGACGTGTGAGCCGATGTGGACCGGCTCCGGCCTCACCTGCTTCGGGGCGAAGGCGTCGGCTGACGGCGGCCATGCGTGCCAGCAGCTCCTCGATGTTGAAGGGCTTGGTCACGTAGTCGTCGGCGCCCGAGTTGAGGGCGGTGACCTTGTCGCTGCTGGCGTCGCGTCCGGACAGCACGATGACGGGTACGTCGCTCCAGCCCCGGAGTGACTGCAACACGTCGACGCCGTCCATGTCGGGCAGGCCGAGGTCGAGGATCACCAGCTCCGGTTCCTCGCTCCGGGCTGCCTCCAGTCCGGCCGCACCGTCGGAGGCGGTGATGACGTCGTACTGCCGGGCCTGCAGGTTGATCCGAAGCGCGCGCAGGATCTGGGGTTCGTCGTCGACGACCAGGACGCGCATCAGGCTGTCGCCTCCTCGTCCCGTTCCCTGTCCGTGGCCTGCGGGGGCACCGCCGTGAGACGGAGCTCCATGGTCAGCCCTCCCCCGGGTGTGTCCTCCGCCTCGAGCGAGCCGCCCATGGCCTCCGCCAGGCCGCGCGAGAGCGCGAGCCCGAGCCCGATGCCGGAGCCAGCGTGGCTGTCTCCGGAGCGCTGGAACGGGAGGAAGGCCCGATCCCGCTCCGCCTCGGGCAGGCCGGGCCCGCGGTCGATCACCCGGATCCGGACCTCGCCTCCGTTCGCGAGGGCGGTCACGGTCGGGGGCGCGTCGCCAGGTGAGTGCCTCACGGCGTTGGACAGCAGGTTGGCCAGGATTCGTTCGAGGAGCGCCGGGTCGGCGCTGACATCGGGAAGGTCGTCGTCGAGCCGGATCCGGACGATGTCTGCGGCGGCACCCAGCTCGTCGACGGCCAGGGGCAGTACCTCGGCGACACTCGTCGGCTCGCGACGTACGCCGAGCGCACCTGCCTGGAGGCGGCTCATGTCCAGCAGGTTCTCGACCAGGTGGATCAACAGGTCGACTGACTCGTCGGCGGTGGCGAGAAGCTCCTGCCGGTCGTGCTCGTCGAAGAAGACGTCGCCGGCGCGGAGGCCCTGGACTGCGGTCTTGGCCGACGCCAGCGGTGCGCGGAGATCGTGGCTGACGGCGCGCAGGAGGGCCGTGCGAAGCCTGTCGGCCTCGGCGATGGGGACCGCCGCCGCCGCTTCCTCGGCGAGACGGAGCGAGCGTTCGACGGTGGCGCTGATCGTGACCGCGACGAGCAGGAACACCACGAGGGCTAGGACGTTCTCGGTGCCGGCGATCGTCCAGGTGTGAAGCGGCGGCGTGAAGAAGTAGTTGAGCAGCAGGAAGCCCACGACGGCACCGATCGTCGCTGCCCACAACCGGCCGGCCAGGGAGATGGCGACCACGGCCACCAGGAAGACCAGGATCACGCTCGACAACGACAGGTCCTCACGGTGCCGACGGAGGACGACGGTGAGCAGCGGCATGAGTACAGCGGTGAGCGCGAGACCGACGAGCAGGCGGCGGACGTCTGGCTCGACCGCGCCTGTTGCCGTTTCGGATCACGCACACAGCCTGCACCCACACCACCTCGACGCGGCCTCGGGGCGCGGACGGACGCCCCGATCCTTGACGAAATCCCTACGCGCGTTGGGCTGCTCCTCGGCAGTCGAAGGCGTGTCATCCCGCGAGACTGAGGTCCATGCTGCATCTCCGGCTCACCGCGGCGAGCGATCTCATCGACGAGCTGCCCCTTCGAAGGGGCACCAGGTGACGTCGTCCCGGTCGCGGGACTGGTTCCTCGAAACCGACGAGCCGGAGCCCGAGGGCTTCTACGAGAGCGAGACCGATGTCGCGGAGCGCCACCACACGCAGCCGTGGTGGAAGGTCATGTGCCTCACCGGTGTCGACTACTTCTCCACGCTCGGCTACCAGCCCGGCATCGCGGCGGTCGCCGCGGGAGCGATCGCACCCGTCGCGACGCTCGTCCTGGTCGTCATCACCCTGTTCGGCGCCCTTCCGATGTACCGGAAGGTCGCCGAGGAGAGCCCCCACGGCGACGGCAGCCTCTCGATGCTCGAGCGGCTGCTGTCGTACTGGCCGAGCAAGCTGCTGGTGCTCGCACTGATCGGCTTCGTCGCCACCGGCTTCGTGATCACGATGACGCTGTCGGCGGCGGACGCCAGCGCCCACGCCATCGAGAACCCGTTCCTGCACGACGCCCTCGAGGGGCAGCAGATCCTCGTCACCCTCGTGTTGCTGCTGCTCCTGGGCGCGGTGTTCCTCAAGGGCTTCAAGGAGGCGATCGGCATCGCGGTCGTGCTGGTGACCGTCTACATCGGGATGAGCGCGGTCGTCACGGTCGAGGGCCTCGTCGAGGCCATCCAGCACCCCACCGTCTTCTCCGACTGGACCGACGCCATCTCCGCGGAGCACGCCCTCCCGATCAGCGTGATCGGCGCCGCTCTCCTCGTGTTCCCCGCCCTCGCGCTCGGCCTGTCCGGCTTCGAGACCGGCGTGGTCGTCATGCCGCTGGTGAAGGGCGATCCCTCCGACACCGACGAACAGCCCCTCGGCCGGATCCGCAACGCCAAGAAGCTGCTCACCGGCGCCGCGCTCATCATGAGCGTGATGCTCCTCGGGTCGACGCTGGTCACGACCCTGCTCATCCCTGCCGAGGAGTTCGAGAAGGGCGGCGAGGCCAACGGGCGAGCGCTCGCCTACCTCGCCCACGAACGACTCGGTGAGGGCTTCGGGACGGCGTACGACGTCGCGACCATCGGCATCCTCTGGTTCGCCGGCGCCAGCGCCATGGCCGGCCTGCTCAACATCGTCCCCCGCTACCTGCCCCGCTACGGCATGGCCCCGGACTGGGCACGGCTGACCCGGCCGCTCACGGTCGTGTTCACCCTCGTCGCGGCCATCGTCACGATCCTGTTCCGTGCCGACGTCAACGCCCAGGCCGGCGCCTACGCCACCGGCGTCCTCGCGCTGATGGCGTCCGCCGCCGTCGCCGTCACCCTCACCGAGCTCCGGCGCGGGCACCGCGCCCGTGCGGCGTTCTTCGCCGTCGTCAGCGTCGTCTTCCTCTACACGATCACCGTGACCGTGATCGACCGCCCCGAGGGCCTCCTCATCGCGCTGATCTTCATCGTGATGATCCTGGTGGTCAGCCTGTACTCGCGGATCAGGCGCAGCACCGAGCTCCGCGTCGACCGGGTCGTCGTCGCCCCGGGCGCCCAGGCGATCCTCGACGCCTCGATCGCCGACCCCCGCCCGATCCGGTTCATCGCCAACAAGCTCCATGCCGGCGATGCCGACGAGTACGACGAGAAGATGGCCGAGGTCCAGGTCGACAACCACCTCGGCGACCACGAGGACCGGATCTTCCTCGAGGTCCAGATCACCGACGCCAGCGAGTTCCAGACCATGGTGGAGGTCACCAGTGTCCAGGTCGGCAAGCACCGCATCCTGCGCGCCACCGGATCCAGCGTGCCGAACGCCATCGCGGCGTTCCTGCTGCACGTCCGCGACCTCGACACGCAGGTGCCGCACGTGTACTTCGAGTGGAGCGAGCGAGCACCGGGCGAGAACGTCCTCCGCTTCCTGCTCGCCGGCGAGGGCGACATCCCGCCCCTGACCCACGAGATCCTCCGCAAGGCCGAGCCCGACGAGAGCTTTCGGCCCCAGGTGCACGTCGGCGGCTGAGCTCGGCCGTGGCGGAGGTCGCCGTCATCACCGGCTCCGGCGCGAGTTTCAGCAATCGGCTGACAGCCCGTCGGCCAGGGTGCAGGATTCGGTCAGATCCCGCAGGCGACCCGAGACGCCTGCGGGATCGTTCGTTGCCACGCGCTTTCGGGTTCCTGACTGTTCCGCCCCGAGCGCAGGCATGCAGGGGCAAACTGTGGACATGGGACCCGAGTGGCCGTACGCGATGGCGGCCCTCCTCATCGTCGCGCTGGGCGTGCTGTGGGTGTACCTGCGGTACGAGCGTCCGAGGCGCCGACAGGATGCCGAGCGCGCCCGAGACGTCGCCGAGATCGCAACCCGCAACGGATGGCGGTACGACGCGTCCGCGCCGCAGACCGTGGCCGAGCTCGCCTACCCTCCGTTCGACCGCGCGACGATCAAGGGGCACCGGGTGCGCCGCGTCGCCTCGGGAACCAGCCGCGGCCTGCAGTTCCGCGCGTTCGACCTCGAGCACGACCGTCACCAGGGCCAGGGCGAGGAGACCTATCGGTACGCGGTGCTCGCGGTCGCGCTGCCCGACCGGGCAACGTCGATCTCGGTCGCCCCGGCCGCGCTCCAGCTCGACGCGGACCGGCGCGAGAGCCGGCTGGCCCGACGTGAACCCTTCCTCGAGGTCACCCACGAGCACCGGCCCGACATCCGCACCGTGACCGCCTCGCGCGACTTCGCCGATGCGGTCGCCGGACCCGTCATCGAGGTGCTGGACGACGCGCCCGGCGTCGGATGGAGCGTCGACGGCGACGCGATGGTCCTGATCCGCGGCGGCCCCGCCGACCGCCGGGCCCGTCCCCGGCACTGGATCGAGGACCTCGACGAGGGTCTCGCCACGTTGCTCAGGATCGACCGGGAGCTTCCGGAGCCGCAGCTGGGGACGCCGCCGTCCTGACCCCTCGGCTGCGCCGATCAGTCGTCGATCGCCTCGATGCCCTGCTGCTCGAGCCGTGCGAGGTGGTCCCGCATCTCCTGGAGCCGTTCGGGCGCGTGTCCCTCCCAGTCCACGACCTCGCCGACCACCCGCAACGGGTCCTGGGTGCGGTAGGACCTGGTCGGGTTGCCCGGGAACCTCTGGTCGGTCAGGTTGGGATCGTCCTCGAAGGGACCCGTGGGTTCCACTTCGTAGATCCGGCCGCGTCCCTCGCCAACGGCCAGCTCGGCTCCCCAGACGGCGGCGTCCAGGGTTGCGGTCAGGTAGACGAAGTTGGCCTGACGCCGCCCGCCGTAGTTGGAGCCGTAGCCCGGCTCGAGCAGGTCACCCGCCTTCAGGTCCACCTTCGTGCCGTGGAAGAACGGCCCGGCGTCCGACACCGGGGACGACGACTCGCCGACCATGCACACCTCCCTGATGGTGGCCCACCCTAGTTCGCCTGGCCGGCTCGACGTCGTCGCGGTGTAGTCGGGGTCGGCGCGACTCGACCTCTCCGACACTCGGGTTGCCAGCGCCCAGGACCCCCCGAACGGACAGTGCCATCCGGTCGGCAGCCGACCTAGCGTGGAGCGCCCCAACGCCGTTGAGGAGCTCGCCATGGACGACCTGGACGACCTGCTGTCCACCGACCGCTACCCCCTGGACCCCGACGACCCTGCCTGGAGCGGCGTCGTCGCGAAGGTCCGACAGGACCTCGCCGAGCGCGGCTGCAGTGTCCTGCACGAGTTCGTCCGGCCGGACCGGCTGGAGGCGCTGCGGGCGGAGTGCGCCGGCGTCGTACCCCTTGCCTACTACGACGTCCAGACCGTCAACGTCTACAACTCCTCCCCCGCCGCGGAGCTCCCGGACGGCCACCCCGGGCGGGTCACGATGGAGCGCGGCAACGCCTTCGTCGCCCGGGACGACATCCCGGACAGCCTGTGGATCCACCGGCTCTACACCGACCCGCGGTTCGCGGCGTTCCTCGCCGCCTGCTTCGGCGTGCCCCGGATCTTCCCGCTCGCCGACCCGCTCGCCGGGCTGTGCGTCAACGTGGTGCCGCCCGGCAAGGAGCACCCGTGGCACTTCGACACCAACGAGTACGCCGTCAGCATGGTGACCCAGGCGCCCGAGGCCGGCGGGGTGTTCGAGTACTGCCCGGCCATCCGGTCCACGACCGACGAGCACCTCGACGACGTGGCCGGGGTCCTCGCCGGAGACACCACGCTGGTGCGCCGCCTCGAGCTGCGGCCGGGGGACCTGCAGATCTTCCGAGGCCGCTACTCCCTCCACCGGGTCAGCCGCGTCGACGGCAGCAGCGGGCGCCACTCGGCGATCTTCTCCTACAGCGAGCGCCCCGACGTCGTCGGCAGCCCCGTGCGGACACGGCAGCTGTTCGGCCGGCTGACTCCCGCCCACCAACGCAGCAGGGCACGCGTCGACCAGCTCCTGGACTGAGAGGGATCATGACCCCGACGACGGACGAGCTGCCCAGGGTGCCGCTGCCGACGGTTCCCGGGTCGTGCGAGCGATTCCTCGCCTGGTGCGCCCCGCTGCTCACGCCCGACGAGCTGGCGCGCACGGAGGCGGCGGTCGCCGAGCTCCTCGCGCCGGGGAGCCCGGCCCCTGCCCTGCAGGAGGCGTTGGCGGCGTACGCCGAGACGCCGGACGTGCACAGCTGGCTCGACGACTTCTGGCGGCTGCGCTACCTCGGCCGGCGCGACCGGATCGCGCTCAACGCCAACTTCTGCTTCCTGTTCCACGACACCGGCCAGTCGCAGCACGAGCGCGCCGCCACGCTGGTGGCCGGGGCGCTGGACCACAGGGCGGCGGTCGACGGCGGGACGTATCCCGACATCCTGGAGCGCGGCCAGCCGCTGTCGATGGTGCAGCACCGCCACCTGTTCGGTACGACGCGGGTCCCGGGCCGACTCGTCGACAGGGTGCGGACGCCGTACTCCGAGGAGACACCGGGCCCGGCGACCGCGCGGCACATCCTGGTCCTGGCCCGCGGCCACCTGTACCGCCTCGACGTCGTCGGTCCGGACGGGCCCTACCCCGCGCCGACGCTCGCGGCGGCGCTGCGCGACATCGACGACGCTGCCGCTGCCGACCGCGGCCAGGGTCTCGGCAGTCTCACCACGCTGGCCCGCGCCGACTGGGCGGCGGTCCGCGACGACCTCGTCGACGCCCGACCGGCCAACGCCGCCCTCCTCGAGACGATCGAGACGGCGCTGTTCGCCGTGGCGCTCGACCCGGGCACACCGGTCGACCAGGAGGCGGCCTGCCGCGAGCTGCTGGCGGGCGACAGCGGGAGCCGCTGGTTCGACACCGCGCTGACGTTCGTCGTCTTCGCCGACGGCCGGGCCGGCGTCAACGGCGAGCACTGCCTGCTCGACGGGAAGACCGTCGCCGAGCTGTACGACGACATCCTCGACCGGCCGCACCCGGGAGGCGACGCCGCCGGCACGCCGACCTGGTCGGAGCTGGTCGCCGATCTTGCCCCCGAGCTCGAGGCGACCGTGGCCAAGGCAGGCGAGGAGTTCGCGGCGTACTCCGACGCCATGGCGACCCGACTCCTCGTCCTCCCCGAGGGCAGCAGGGACCGGGCGAAGTCACTCGGCATGTCGCCGGACGCGTTCGTCCAGCTCGCGTTCCAGCTCGCCCACCAACGGGCGCGGGGGCGGGTCGGTGCGACGTACGAGTCGGTGTCGACGCGCCACTTCCACCACGGACGCACCGAGGCGATGCGGGTGGTCACCCCCGAGGTCGTCGACTTCGTCTCGGCGATGACGACGCCGGGCACGAGCGCCGAGGCCCGGGCCGCGACGGCGCGGGCGGCCGCCGAGGCGCACGTACGCCGCGCGCGGGCCTGCCAGTCCGGCCAGGCACCCGAGCAGCACCTGTGGCAGCTGCAGCTGCTCCACGCACAGGACCCACAAGGCGACGGTGAGCCGCTCGCCCTCTTCGAGTCCCCCGGCTGGCTGACGATGCGCGACGACGACCTGAGCACCAGCTCGGTCGCGTCGCCGAACCTGGTGACCATGGCCTTCGGCGCGACCAGCAGGCACTGCATCGGCGTCGCGTACTCACCGCTGCCGGACCGGCTGACCGTCCACCTCAGCGCACCGCGCGCCATCGCCGACGAGCTCGAGGCGTACGCCGCCGCACTGCCCGCCGCGCTCGCGGAGCTCACCGCGGTGCTGGGCGGGACCGACGCAGCGACCGACGGAGCCAACGAGGGAGCGAACGATGCTCGGTGAGATCGAAGAGACCACGCACACCCATCGGTGCAAGGCCGACTTCAACGGCATCTACACCGCGCCCGATCCACGGCCGTACTACCGCACCCTCAGCCGGCTCGACTACCAGATCCCGCGGCTGGGGCTGCCTGTCGTGGAGGCCGTGCTCGACCGTGCCCGGCAGGACGGCAGCGATCCGACGATGCTCGACGTGTGCTGCTCCTACGGGATCAACTCGGCACTCCTCTACGCCGCCGATCCTGCAGGCGTCGCCGCGCGGTACTGCTCGGCGAGGATCTCCTCGCTCAACCCCGAGCAGCTCGCGGCGGACGACGCGCGCCGTACCCGTCGGCGCCGCCGGGGCGTGACCGTGCTCGGCCTGGACGCCTCGGTGCCCGCGATCAGGTATGCGCGGCGGGCCGGACTCCTCGCCGACGGCTGGTCGGAGAACCTCGAGGGAGGGCCCGCCTCCCCCGGCCTCCTCGCCGGTCTCCGCGACGTCGGCGCCGTCGTCTGCACCGGCGGCTTCGGGTACGTCGGGGAGCCGACGTTCGAGCAGATCGTCCGCGCGGTCCGGCACCCCGACCGCCTCTGGCTGGCCGTCTTCGTGCTCCGCGTCTTCGACTACTCCCCCATGGAGCGGATGCTGGCCGACCACGGCCTGGTCACCCAGCGGCTGCCGCAGACCTTCCGCCAGCGCCGCTTCACCGGGCCGGACGAGCAGGAGGCGGCCGTCCACGACGTGCTCCTGCGCGGCTGCGACCCGACCGGCAAGGAGGCCGACGGGTGGTTCCACGCCGACTGCTACGTCACCCGGCCCGCTGCCGAGCCGCCCCTCGTCGTGCCGCGCTGAGGGCCGGCCGCGCCTGCGGCCCGGCGCCGGTCAGGGTCGCCGACGACTCAGCCGGATCCCCGGCGACCGCGCGACGTGTCCGGCGTACGACGCCTCGCCTCGCGCACCGACGACCGGAGGAACGCCTTGGCCCGGGCGGTGAGGCGGACGCCCTTGATCGAGGCGAGCACGATCTCCAGGGGCTCCAGGCGGTCGGCGATCTGGAGCGTGACGACCTCGGCGCCGTCGTAGGTCGTGTTGCTGGCGGGCCGCTGGTTGAGCACGGACCAGCCCTGGCCGTGGGCCACCATGGCCCGGACCGTCTCGAACCCCGACGTGCGGTGGCGCACCTCGGGGTGGAAGCCGGCCGACTCGACCACGCGCTCGAGGTACCGGCCGCTGTGCGGGAGGTCGAGCAGCACCATCGGCTCCTCGGCGAGCTCGCGGAGCGCGACCTTCTTGCGGCGGGCGAGGCGGTGGTCCTTCGCGACGAGGACGTACGGCGCCGCGACGCCCACCCGGACGTGGTCGATGTCGTCGTCGAGGTCGTAGCCGTACATCAGCGCGAGCTCGCACCTGCCCGAGCGGAGGTCGTGCTTGAGCGCGGCGTGCTCGTCCTCCCGCACGGCGATCCGGATGCCGGGGTGCTCCTGCTCGCAGGCGGCCAGCAGTCGGGGCAGCTCGAACGGTCCGAGGGTGGTGAAGCAGCCGACGGTGAGCTCGCCGACCAGCGCCTGGCCGGCCGCGCGGGCGACCTCGGCCAGGTCAGCGGTGTGCACGAGGTAGGAGCGCAGTTCACGGTGGAACGCCTCGCCGGCCGCGGTGAGGGTGAGACCGCGGGCGTGGTGGCGCAGCAGGAGCTGGACGCCGAGCTCCTTCTCCAGCTGCGCGACTGCGGTGGAGATCGCGGACTGGGAGACCTTGAGCCGCCGCGAGGCCGCCGTCATGCTGCCCTCCTCCGCGGCCGCTGCGAAGTAGCGCAGCTGCGTCAGGGTGAAGCCGACCTCAGCCATGGCGGTCATCCTTGCGTAGCGGCGGCGTCCTCCGCGACGTCGAGCGCCGTCCAGGCGAGGGCGGTCGCCGCGTCGAGCAGCGCCTTCTCGGCGTCCCCGCCGACGCAGTGCGCGGCGAACTCCGGCTGGTGGTTGAGGGCAGGGAGGGACCCGATGCCGACGTACGGGTGGATCGCCGGGACCACCTGCGAGACGTTGCCCATGTCGGTGGACGCGCGGTTCATCCGGCGCGCCGGCGTCTCACGGTCGAAGACGCGGCCGAGGCTCTCGGCGTTCCGGACGTACGCCGCCAGCGCGGGCTCGAAGGTGCGGAACCCGGCGTACGGCTTGCTCTCCGGGGTGATGTCGAGCGTGGCGCCCGTGGCGAGCGCCCCGGCCTCGAAGCACCGCCAGACCTTCTCCTCGGTCGCGGCGAGCTGCTCGAGGGACTCGGCGCGGACGTACCAGCGGCCCTCGGTGCGGGCGGGGATGGCGTTGGGCGCCTCTCCCCCGTTGGTCATCACGCCGTGCACGCGCACGGTCGGTGGCAGCTGCTGCCGGAGCAGCCCGACGGCGACCTGGGCGATCGTGAACGCGTCGGCGGCGTTGACGCCCTGCTCGGGGTACGCCGCGGCGTGGGCGGCCTTGCCGCGGTACTCCACGTGGGAGTGCGACACCGCGAACGGCTCCGCCTCGGCGACGTCGACGGGCGCCGGGTGCGCCATCATCGCCAGGTCGAGGCCGGCGAACGCACCGCGCTCCAGCAGCTCGATCTTTCCGCCGCCGCCCTCCTCGGCCGGGGTGCCGTAGACCTCGATGGTGAGGCCCGCTGCGTCGGCCAGCGGAGCGAGCGCTCGTGCCGCGCCCACCGTGATCGCCGAGATCAGGTTGTGGCCGCAGGCGTGGCCGAGGCCCGGCAGTGCGTCGTACTCCGCGCACAGCCCGACCCGGAACGGGCCGCTGCCGTAGGTGGCGAGGAACGCCGTGTCGAGGCCGAGGTAGGCCGGGGTGACGGCGAACCCGCTCTCCTCGAGCACCTCGGCCACCCAGCGCGCCGAGCGGTGCTCCTCCCATGCCGTCTCCGGGTGGGCGTGCAGCTGCTCGGAGAGCCCGATCAGCCGCTCGGCGTCGGCGGAGACGGTCCGTGCCGCATGCTCTTTCATCGGCTCACTCGTCCCCGGGGACGCCGTACGACGGCGCGGCGGTCGGGTCGAGGCCCCGGGTCACGTAGTCGTCGCGCTGCGGGAGCCACACGTCGAGGAGCTCACCGAGCTCGACGATCGGCTTCTCGCTCCAGTCCACCCGGAGGTCGGTCACCCGCCACGGCACCTCGCGTACGACGGAGAGACCCGCGGACCGGACCGGACCGGCCTCGCCGCCGGCATCGAGTCCTGCGACCAGCGCGGCCAGCAGCCGCTCCTCGAGCTCACCGGTCGAGCTCGCGAAGCCCTCGACGACGGCGTCGACGACCTCGGGCCCGGCGAGCAGGTTGCCGGCAGCGACGACGCCCGCAGCGACGCGGTCGTGGTGGACGCCGAGCGACCCGGAGCCGCTGTAGGCGGCGCCCTCGCCGTTGAGCTCGAGGACGGTGAGCTGGCGGTGCTCGACCAGCTCCCGGTGCTGCACCACGCTCTCGAGCGCGGCGCGGGCACCGAGGCCGCTCTCCAGCGCGTCGAGCAGCTCGGTGCCGAGCCGGGGGTCGGTGATGTTCTGCGAGGAGGCGCCGCCGACGCCGGCCCGGAGGTGGATGCAGCGCGCCGCCACCGCCGGGCTCGAGGAGGTGACGGCGATGCCGACGGCCCCGTTGCCGTCGGTGGCGAGGACCGAGAACGTCACTGCTCGTCCCCCGGGATCACGGCGATCGCGTCGACCTCGACCAGCCACTCCGGTCGGGCGAGCGCGGAGACGACCAGACCGGTCGAGATCGGGTGCACGCCCTTGGTCCAGCGTCCGATGGTGCGGTAGACGGTCTCGCGGTAGCGCGGGTCGACGATGTAGATCGTGAGCTTGACCAGGTGCTCCATCCGGGCACCGGACTCCCTGAGGAGCAGGTCGATGTTGGCCATCGCGCGCTCGGTCTGGGCCTCGACGTCGCCGACGCCGACTGACTCGCTCGTGTCGAGGTCCTGGCCGATCTGTCCGCGCACGTAGACCGTGTTGCCGGCGACCACGGCCTGGCACAGGTCGTTGTCGAGGTTCTGCTCGGGATAGGTGTCGCTGGTGTTGAACGGGCGGATCCGCGTGTGCCCGCCGGCAACGATGCTCTTGGTCTCCACAGGACGATTCCACCGGACGCGACGCTATGTGTCCAACAGATCTTTCTGACGACTGGCATCGACTGTGCCGATACAGCGTGGTTCGGCGTTGCATCAACGTATCCGAACCAGAAGGCCAACAACATCTGTTGGACAGGAAATCGATCGGCGCCGACGATCTCAGCATGCCTATCCACGAAGAAGTCGAGGTCGTCGTCGTCGGCGCCGGCCAGGCCGGCGTCGCGATGAGCGAGCACCTGAGCGACAGCGGCGTGCCGCACCTGGTCCTGGAGCGCAGCCGGATCGCCGAGCGCTGGCGCTCGGAGCGGTGGGACTCGCTGGTCGCCAACGGGCCCGCCTGGCACGACCGCTTTCCCGGACTGGAGTTCCACGACGTCGACGCCGACGCGTTCGCGTCGAAGGACCAGGTCGCCGACTACTTCGAGGCGTACGCCGAGAAGATCGCCGCGCCGATCCGCTGCGGTGTCGAGGTCACGGCGGTGGCCCGGCACGCCGGCCGGCCCGGCTTCCGCGTCGAGACCTCGGACGGGACCATCGACGCGCGCTTCGTCGTTGCGGCCACCGGGCCGTTCCAGCGCCCGGTGATCCCGCCGATCGTTCCCGACGGCGCGGTGCACACGCAGATCCACTCCAGCGGCTACCGCAGCCCGCAGCAGCTGCCCGACGGAGCCGTCCTGGTCGTCGGCGCCGGCTCGTCGGGCGTGCAGATCGCCGGTGAGCTCCGGGAGGCGGGCCGCCAGGTCTACCTCTCGGTCGGCCCGCACGAGCGGCCGCCCCGGAGCTACCGGGGGCGCGACTTCTGCTGGTGGCTCGGCGTCCTCGGCCTGTGGGACCTCGAGACGCCGCCTGCCGGCGCGGAGCACGTCACGATCGCGGTCAGCGGCGCGCACGGCGGCCACACGGTGGACTTCCGCAGGCTCGCGGGGAGCGGCATCCACCTCGTCGGGCTCACGGCGTCGTACGACGACGGCATGCTGCGGTTCGCCCCGGATCTCGCCGCCAACGTCGCCGAAGGCGACGCCAGCTACCTGGCGCTCCTCGACCTGGCCGACGCCTACGTCGAGCGCAACGGCCTCGACCTGCCGGAGGAGCCCGAGGCCCGCGAGCTGGGCGCCGACCCGGCGTGCGTCACCGACCCGCTGCTCGCGCTCGACCTCGCCGCCGCGGGTGTCACCTCGATCGTCTGGGCGACCGGCTTCGCCGTCGACTACAGCTGGCTGCAGGTCGACACGTACGACGACCGCGGCCGCCCGCAGCACCGTCGTGGCGTGTCCGCCGAGCCCGGGATCTACTTCCTGGGGCTCCCCTGGCTCTCCCGCCGCGGGTCGAGCTTCATCTGGGGTGTGTGGCACGACGCCAAGCACGTCGCGGGGCACATCGCGACCCAGCGGAGCTACCTCACCTACGCGACCACGGCGGACGCCTGACCGGGGCACGCGCCGCACGCCAGCCATGATCGGGAGGACACACCGACATCACCTCACTGGTTCCTGGCTGGCGCCTGGCGCCGGGCGGATACCAGCCAAGCGAGACTTTGCCAGAGCTGGCGATACGTTCGAGCCATGAGCGATCCCGGTCAGAACCTTGCGGTGCCGCCAGGGCCGGGGCTCCCGTCGGGCGCGACCATCCCGGCGGGCGAGCTGGTCGAGCGCTTCTCACGCTCCCCCGGGCCGGGCGGTCAGTCGGTCAACACCAGCGACACCCGCGTCGAGCTGCTCTTCGCCCCGGCGACCTCCACGGCGTTCACGGACGTACAGCGGACCCGCCTGGTCCGCCACCTGGCGGAGGCGATGACGCAGGGAAACGTCTCGGTCGTAGCCTCGGAGCACCGTTCCCAGCTGCGCAACCGCATCGCCGCGCGCGAACGCCTGGTCGCCCTCCTGCGGGAGGCCGTGGCACCCCCGCCGCCACCACGGCGTACGACGAAGCCCAGCCGCGCCTCCCAGCGTCGGCGCGTCGAGGCGAAGAAGCAGCTCGGACGCACCAAGGCATTGCGGGGTCGGGTCCGCGACGAGTGATCACCCGCTCGCGGCCGCGCGGCGGCTCAGGCGAGCTGGGTCACCTCGCGCCGGAACGGCACCTCGTCGTTGGACGGGAGCACGGCGTCGAACTCCTCCGCCGCGCGACGTCCTGACCAGACGGCCGCGGCGATCGTGCCCGGCGCCCAGGCGTCACCGATGCCGCGCACGGTGAGCAGCTCCCCCTGCGCCCGGCGCTCGTCCAGCTCGAGGTAGAGCTCCTCACGGGGCAGGCGTGCGGTCACCATGACGACCGCGTCGCACGCGATCTCGCGGGTGGCGCCGGCGTACACGTCGGCCACCTGCACTCCTCCGACCCCGACGCGGGTCAGCGCGTGGTCGGTGACGCGGGTGATGCCGTTCTCGATCAGGCGCCGCTGGATGCGGTTGATCTCGAACGTGTTGACCGTCCACGAGGACACCTGCGAGCCGGTGGTGACGATCGAGACGTCGTACCCGTTCTGCGCCAGCAGCTCGGCGAGGACGCCGCCCAGGTAGTAGTGGTCGTCGTCCCAGACCACGACCTTCTTGCCGTCCGGGAGCCGGCCGGCGAACAGATCGTCGGGGCTCAGGACCTGCGCGCCGGCGGCGATCGGCAGTGGCGTCGTGTGGTGGCGGGCGACACCGTCGGTGCGCCAGGTGGCGCCGGTCGCCACCAGCACGTGCTGGAACCCGAACTCGACGATGTCGTCCGCGGTCATCGGGCTCTCGCGGTAGATCTCGACGTTGGGGAGCTCGGCGAGCGCCGCCTCGCGGTACTCCTGGACGCGGCCCCAGGCCGAGAGCCCCGGCAGCCGGGACTCCTGGTGCACGCGACCGCCGAGCTCGCGGCGCGCCTCGACCAGCGCGACGTCGTACCCGCGCACGCCGAGCGCGCGCGCCGCCTCGAGGCCGGACGGCCCCGCACCCACCACGAGGACGCGGGAGTCGCTCTCCTTCGGGCGGATCAGCTCGGGGTGCCAACCACGGCGCCACTCCTCCCCCATGCTCGGGTTCTGGGTGCAGCGGATCGGGGACATGGTGAGGTCGCCGGAGACGCAGATGTTGCAGCCGATGCACTCACGGATCAGGTTGAGCCGGCCGTCGCGGATCTTGTTCGGCAGGAACGGGTCGGCGATCGAGGGGCGGGCGGCACCGATCAGGTCCAGGATCCCGGCCTTGATCTGGCGCACCATCGCGTCGGGCGAGGTGAACCGGCCGACGCCGACCACCGGCTTGGTGGTGAGCTTCTTCAGCCCGGCGACGAACTCCTCCTGGCGCCCCTCCGGCGCGAACCGCGAGGTGACCGAGTCGCCCTCCCAGCTGCCCATCGCGAAGTCCCACAGGTCCGGCAGCTCACCCAGCTCGCGCAGCACGCCCTCGATGTCCTCGCGGGTGATGCCGCCGTCGATCTCCTCCTCCACGGTGATCCGGCAGGCGACCGCTGCCCGCCCGGCGCACTCCTCGACGGTGTCCTCGAGGATCTCGCGCAGCAGCCGCATCCGGTTCTCCAGCGAGCCGCCGTACTCGTCGGTGCGCTGGTTGTAGCGCTTGGAGAGGAAGTGGTGCACGCCGCTGTAGCCGTGGGCGCCGTACACGTAGACGATGTCGTAGCCCGCCTCGATCGACCGGCGTACGGCGTTCCGGTGCCACCGCCGCAGGTCGGCGATGTCCTGCGTGGTCATCGCCCGCGCCTGGATCGGCGCAATCGTGTCCGGGGCGACCGGTAGGTGCCCAGGTCCCATCGGGGTCTCCCGGCTGAGCTGGTTGGGGGCGTTCATGCCGTTGTGCGCCAGCTCGATGCCGGCCAGGCCGCCGCCCTCGTGGATCGCGTCGGCGATCCGCTTCAGCGCGGGCAGGTCCTGGTCGTCCCAGATCCGCAGCTCGATGAACGGCGCGATGTCCGACGTGGGGTGGATCTCGACCTGCTCGGTGCAGACGACCGACCAGCCGCCCTCTGCCTTGATCTTGCGCATCGCGGCCTGGGCGCTGGGGTCGCGGTAGCCCATGCCGTTGCAGTGGGGCACCTGGTAGAAGCGGTTCGTCGTCGTGAACGGGCCGATCCGCACCGGCTCGAACAGGACGTCGTACGGCGCGGCCACGGCGGGCTGCTCGGACATGGGGTGGCTCCTCGATCTCGGGTCGTGCCGGGGGGTGGCGGTCAGGCGCGGGGCTCGCCGGTCGGCACGGAGCGCGCGACGGGTGCGCCGGACTCGGTGCGGACCCGGGCGCCCCGGACGTAGCCGATCGCGCACAGGGCGAGCAGGAAGGCCAGCGTGCC
Organism: uncultured Actinomycetota bacterium; assembly: GCA_963830735.1. Lineage (GTDB taxonomy): Bacteria > Actinomycetota > Actinomycetes > Propionibacteriales > Nocardioidaceae > Nocardioides. Next base: position 991,615 of record CAWHNG010000002.1, on the reverse strand, counting down.
GAGCGTGAAGACCTCGAAGGTCAGCTGGCTGACGCCCCAGATGTCCTTGAAGGGGTAGTCCTCGCCGAAGAGCCGCTCCAGCGTGCCGGGGAAGACCGCCACCCAGGAGCCGAGCAGCACCCAGGCGAAGGCCGCCCAGCCGAGCACGGCGAAGCCCGTGTCGGACACCGGCGCGCGGAACGGCCGGGGGTGGTCCGGGTAGCGGGTGCGCAGCCGGATCGCGGCCGGGATGATCAGCAGGTAGCTGAGCAGGAAGGTCGAGATCGAGATGGTCAGGACCACGCCGAAGATCGACGCACCGGAGCCCGTGACCTGCATGGCGACCAGCATGAAGGTCGTGGAGACCACGCCGGAAAGGAAGTTCACCCGGACCGGCGTGCCGAGGCCGCGGTGGAAGTGCCCGAAGTAGCCACCGAAGAACGCGCCGTCGGCCGCGGTCATCGCCTGCATCCGGTCGGAGATGATCATCCACGCGGCGCCCTGGCTCATCAGGATGTAGACGAACACGATGGCCGTGAGCTTCAGCATCGCGTCGGCCGCGCCGCCGTACACGCTGTAGACCGTGCCGACCGCGTCGAGCAGGCCGCCGATGCCGGTGATGTCCTTGGTCGGGACCACGAGCAGGATCGCGAAGATCGGGAGCAGGTAGCAGCCCGCGGCGGTCGCGCAGGAGCGGAACAGCGAGATCGGTACGTCGCGCGCGGGGTTCTCCATCTCGCCGGCCGCGCTGTTGGAGGACTCGAAGCCGAGGTAGGCGAACAGCAGGATCGGGACCGAGCCGAAGAGGCCGAGGAGCGACGGGCTGAAGTCTCCGGGGCTGATGGCGACGACGCCGTTCTGGGCGGCGTAGAGCGCGGTGGTGAGCACGAAGAAGACCAGCAGCCCGACCTTGAGCAGGGCGCCGCTGGTGGGCAGCCACTTGCCCTTGCGCAGGCTGACGATCGCCGCGAGCACCGTGATCCAGATGAAGACGATCTTGAAGAGGTAGTCGCCGAACGAGCCGTGCTCGAGCGGGGTGAGGTAGCTGCTGACCGTCTCGGCGGCGAGGAACGCCATCGAGCCGCCGACCCACACCGGCTGGGTGATCCAGGTCAGGATCGACGCGACCGCTGCGGCCGGTCGGCCGAAGGCGTCGCGGACCCAGGTGTAGGCGCCGCCCTCCTCGCTGAAGGCCGCGCCGGTCTCGGCGAAGATCAGGCCGTACGGCACCAGGAAGAACACCGCCAGGACGAGCGCCCAGGTGAAGGCCTCGGCGCCGAAGAGGGAGACCTGACCGAGGGTCTCGAGGCCGACGACGGCCGCGATCATCAGGAAGACGATGTCGAAGCGGCCGAGGGTCTTGTGCAGCAGCGCGTGCTGCTCGGCCGCCAGCTCGGTGGGGCGGTTGTCTTGCGTCATGGTGAATCCCTTGGCGTTGGAGGACGTTCTGCCAGAAGTCAGTGGTTGATCCAGACGGTCTTGAGACCGACGTACTTGTCGAGTGCGTGGAGCGAGAGGTCCCGGCCGAAGCCGGAGCCCTTGAAGCCTCCGAACGGGGTCCAGGCGCTGAAGGCGTCGACGCCGTTGACGGTGACGGTGCCGGCGTGGATCTGGTCGGTGAGCCGGTGCGCGCGGCGGAGGCCGCCCGTGGCGATGGAGGCCGCGAGTCCGAACGACGTGTCGTTGGCGAGGCGCACGGCCTCGTCCTCGCTGTCGAAGGGGGTGATCGCGAGCACCGGGCCGAACACCTCCTCGCGGGCGAGCGTCGAGGCCGGGTCGACGTCGTCGAACACGGTGGGCTGCACGTAGCAGTCGCTGCCGCCACGGGTGATCCGCTCGCCACCGGTCACCAGGCGCGCGCCCGACACGCGCGCGCCGTCGACGAACTCCATCACCCGGTCGGTCTGCTCCGGCGAGACGATCGCGCCCATCCCCGCCTCGGGGTCGAGCGGGTCGCCGGGGGCGTACGACGCCGCCTCGGCCGCCACGAGCGCGACGAACTCCTCGTGCACCGACCGCTCGACGAGCACGCGTGAGTGGGCCGAGCACACGGCGCCCTGGTTGAACCAGATGCCGAACGCCGTCTGCTTCGCCGTCGTGACGAGGTCGTCCGCGTCGGCGAAGACCAGGTGCGGGCTCTTGCCGCCGCACTCGAGCCACACCTGCTTGAGGTTCGACCGGCCGGCGTACTGCAGGAAGTAGCGGCCGACCTCGGTCGACCCGGTGAACGCGAGCACGTCGACGTCCGGGTGCAGCCCGAGCGCCTTGCCCGTCGTCTCGCCGAGACCGGGGACCACGTTCAGGACGCCCTCGGGGATCCCGGCCTCGACGGCGAGCTCGGCGATCCGCAGGGCCGAGGACGGCGACTGCTCGGCGGGCTTGAGGACGACGCTGTTGCCGACGGCCATCGCCGGCGCGACCTTCCAGGCGAGCATGTCGACCGGGTAGTTCCACGGGATGACGGCACCGACCACACCGAGGGGCACCCGCCGGATCAGACCCAGCGTGCCCGGGGGCGTGGGCGCGACCTCGTCGTTGAGCTTGTCGATCGCCTCGGCGTAGTAGCGGAAGAGGTCGACCGAGAACGGCAGGTCGAGGTCGTGCGCGTCGACGACGCGCTTGCCCATGTCGAGGGAGTCGAGGACGGCGAGCTCGGCCGCGTGCTCGGCGAGCAGGTCGGCGAACCGCAGCATCGCCTGGCGGCGGAAGGCGACGCCGGCGCGGCTCCACACGCCCGAGTCGTACGTCGACCGGGCGGCCCGCACAGCCGCGTCGACGCCCACGGCGCCGGCGTCCGCGACCTCGCTGAGCAGCGCACCGGTGGCGGGGTTGCGGTTGTCGAAGCTCCCCTCGCACGTCTCGACGAAGCGGCCGCCGACGAACGGGCGGGCGTGGAGCGTCGCCTTGGCGGCCTCCTGGACCCAGTCCTGGTGTGTGCGCACGAGTGATCCTTTCTTTGCGCTGCACCGCAAATATGACCTGGGTCATTCTCGGTGTCAATGGTGGCCCCAAGGATTTACATCGGCGTTACGGTGACTCCCATGGCGCGACACAAGGACCAGGCCGCTCGACGCGAGCTGCTGATCTCGGCGACCCTGCAGACGATCGCCACCCACGGGCTGGCCGGCGCGACCATGAAGAACATCGCGGAGGAGGCCGGCATCTCGCCCCGCCTGGTCGCCTACTACTACCCCGAGCTCGAGGGCCTGATCGAGGCCGCGCACCAGGCCGCGACGGACCGCTACTACTGGTCCCGGCAGCGCGACCTGGAGGACGACCTCTCCCCCGCAGACAAGCTCGCCCGCCTCATGTACTCAGGCCTGCCCCGCGGCCGCGACCTGCTGCTGAGCCAGGTCCTCGACGAGATCTCCGTCAGCGCGAGCCGCAGCCCCATGCACGCCACCTTGATGACGCTCCTCTTCGACCGCGAGGTCTCGCTCTACACCGCGGTCCTCGAGGTCGGACAGGCCGTCGGGACGTTCGAGCTCACCGACGCCGCAGAGGTCATCGCCCGCAACTTCGTCACCCTGGAGGACGCCCTCGGCCTGCACCTACTGGCCCACAACTCGTCGATGACGCTCGAGCGTGCGGAGCAGCAGCTGGCCAGCTACGCCTTCTCCGCCACCGGCGTGCGGCTCAGGCCGACACCCCCGGCGTCGGCCCGGGCGGGACGCACGCAGCGGCCCGCCTGAGATCGGCGCGGGCGGCATCGCAGCGGGACCCGCTCGTCCGCCCCTCGGGTGCATGGGTCACGTGACCCATGCACCCGACCGGCGACCAGGTCTCCCCTCGACGGAGCGCGGCGGACGCCTGGGAGACGGCGGGTTGCGCTGAGACCACTTTGAGTTGCCGCAGCAGGCAAAGAACACCGGCCTTGCGCCGGGCCGGCGCTCGCGTGTGCTGGGCCCGACGCTGGGGCGCACTCCGCGAAGCGCAGCGCGTCAGGGCCGTGCCGCGTGGAGCGCGGCGAGCGCCATCCGCTGGAGCAGGGCAGCCATCTCCTCGCGGCCGAGCCGGGCGCTGTGCGGCGTGGAGTTGATCAGGCCGAAGACCGTGTGGGCCGCGGACCGGGCGTGGGCCTCGTCCGCCCCCACCGCCGCACGGATTGCCTCGACCCACAGCTCGACGTACCGGCGCTGCAGCCGACGCACCGTGTGCCGGTCGTCGTCCCCGAGGCTGGCGAGGTCGCGGAACTGGACGGTGATCAGCGCCGGCTCGGTCAGCGCGAACTCGACGTGCCAGGCGACCAGCGCGGCGAGCACCGCGTCCGGGCCGTCGTCGGCGGCGGCCGCCGCCCGCTGGTTCCCCTCGGACAGCAGCCGCTCGCTGATGCCGACCAGCATCGCGCCGAGCAGGGCGTCCTTGCTCGGGAAGTGCTTGTAGAGCGCCGCACCCGAGGTGCCCATCGCCGTCCCGAGGTCATAGATGGAGACGCCGTGGAAGCCGCGCTCGGCGAAGAGCCCGGCGGCGACCTCGATGATCTGCTGCCGGCGCGAGGTCGGCAGGGAGACGGCTTCGGGATCAGGCACGGGGAAAGCCTAGACGCAGAGGTTATCGCTTGTTAACCTCTGGACGAAGGTTATCGACTGATAACCCACCTCGACGGGCCGCTCCGCGGCCGTGGTGACACCGCCGTAGTGACACAAGGAGCGAGATGTTCGAGCTGTCCAGGGAGCACGAGGACTTCCGCAGGGTCGTCCGGGACTTCGCGGAGAAGCAGATCGGCCCGCACGTGGCCGAGTGGGACAAGGCGCACCACTTCCCCGTGGACGTCGTGCAGACGATGGGCGCCCTCGGGTTGATGGGGCTCACCACGCCGGAGGAGTACGGCGGCTCCGGCAGCGACTTCACCTCGTTGTGCGTGGCCATCGAGGAGATCGGCCGCGTCGACCAGGCGCTGGGCATCACCCTGGAGGCCGCCGTCGGGCTGGGCATCAACCCGATCCTCACCTTCGGCGACGACGAGCAGAAGCAGCAGTGGCTGCCGGACCTGGTGAGCGGGCAGCGGCTCGCGGGCTTCGGCCTGACCGAGCCGGGCGCGGGCTCGGACGCCGGCGCGACCAAGACGAAGGCGACGCTCGACGGTGGCGAGTGGGTCCTCAACGGCGCCAAGCAGTTCATCACCAACTCCGGCTCGGAGATCACGTCGCTGGTGACGGTGACCGCCCGCACCGGCACGCGCGACAACGGCTCCGCCGAGATCTCCGCGATCATCGTCCCCAGCGGGACGCCCGGGTTCACCGTCGAGCCGGCCTACGACAAGCTCGGCTGGCACATCTCCGACACCCACCCGCTGACCTTCGAGGACTGCCGGGTGCCGGCGGGCAACCTGCTCGGCGAGCAGGGCCGGGGCTTCGCCCAGTTCCTCGCGATCCTCGACGACGGCCGGGTCGCCATCGCCGCTCTCGCGGTCGGGCTGATCCAGGCCTGCCTCGACGAGTGCGTCCGCTACGCCGGTGACCGGCAGACGATGGGCGGCCCGATCGGTCGCAAGCAGGGCGTCGCCTTCCAGATCGCCGACCTCGAGGTGATGCTGCAGGCCTCCCGGCTGCTGGTCTACCGGGCGGCCGCGATGCGCGATGCCATGGCCGAGGGTTCCTCCGGGCCGTCGACCGCCCGGTTCAAGCAGGCGGCCGCGGTCGCGAAGCTCTACGCCACCGAGTCCGCGGTCACCGCGACCCGGATCGCGACCCAGGTCTTCGGCGGCTACGGCTTCATGGAGGAGTACGCAGTCGCCCGCTTCTACCGCGACGCCAAGATCCTCGAGATCGGCGAGGGCACCAGCGAGGTCCAGCGCATGGTGATCGCCCGGGGCCTCGGCCTCCCGGTGGAGTAGACGATGGAGCACAAGCGGATCACCCAGCGCGGACTGTGGTTCGAGGAGTTCGAGGTCGGCACGATCTACGAGCACCGGCCCGGGCGCACGGTCACCGAGGCCGACAACGTGCTGTTCACGACGCTGACGATGAACACCCAGCCGCTGCACCTCGACCAGGCCGCCAGCGAGCAGCTGCCGCCGTTCCACGACCGGCTGGTGAACTCGATGTTCACCCTCTCCCTCCTCGTGGGGCAGTCGGTGACCCAGCTGACGCTGGGCACGATCGTGGCGAACCTCGGGTTCTCCGAGATCGCCTTCCCGGCGCCGGTGCGGCACGGCGACACGCTCTACGGCGAGACCCTCGTCGTCGACAAGCGCCCCTCCGCCAGCCGCCCGGGTGAGGGCGTCGTGACGCTGCAGCACACCGCCCGCAACCAGAAGGGCGAGGTCGTGGCGGTCGCCACGCGCAAGACGCTGGTGAGGATGGCGCCCGGTGAGTGACGGCATGCGCGACTGGTCCCCCGGCCCGGCCTGGCTCTTCTGCCCCGCCGACCGGCCCGACCGCTACGCGCAAGGCGCTGGCCGCCGCCGACGTGGTGATCCTCGACCTCGAGGACGCCGTCGCCCCGGCGGCGAAGCAGACGGCCCGCGAGGCGCTGCGCGGCCTGGTCGCCGACGGCACCCTCGACGCGGACCGCACGGTGGTGCGGATCAACGCAGCCGACAGCCCCGAGCACCCGGCCGACGTGGCCCTCACGGCCGGGCTGGGCATCGGCCGGGTGATGCTGGCCAAGTCCGAGGACCCCGCCACGGTCACGGCCCTCCCGCACGAGGTGGTCGTGCTCGTGGAGACCCCGCGGGGGCTCGAGCGTGCCGGCGAGCTGGCCGCGGCAGCCAACGTGGTCGGGCTGATGTGGGGTGCCGACGACCTCGTCGCGGGCCTCGGCGGCACGACCAGCCGGAAGCCCGACGGCACCTACCGCGACGTCGCGCGCTACGCCCGGTCCCGCGCTCTGGTGGCGGCCAAGGCGCACGGCCGGCTCGCGCTGGACGGCGTACACATGGACATCGACGACCTCGACGGTCTGGCGGCCGAGTGCGAGGACGCGGTGGCGGTCGGGTACGACGCCACGGTCGCGATCCACCCCAAGCAGGTCGCGGTGGTCCGCGCGTCGTACTCCCCCACGCCCGAGCGGGTCGACTGGGCGCAGCGACTGCTCGCGCACGTCGGCGACGACCGCGGCGTCACGACCTTCGAGGGCAGGATGGTCGACGGCCCGATCTATCTGCAGGCGGAGCGGATCCTCCGCCTCGCCGCAGCGACAGGAGCCCGGTGATGGAGCATCTCAGCGAGCTGGTCGAGGACCTCCGTGCGCGGCTGGCGCAGGTCCGTCTGGGCGGCAGCGAGGCCGCCCGCCGCAAGCACCACGACCGCGGCAAGCTGCTGGTCCGCGAGCGCGTCGACCGGCTGCTCGACCCGGGCAGCCCGTTCCTCGAGCTCAGCCCGCTCGCCGCCAACGGGATGTACGGCGACGCAGCGCCCGGCGCCGGCATCGTGACCGGGATCGGGCGGGTGCACGGCCGCGAGGTGATGGTGATCGCCAACGACGCCACCGTCAAGGGCGGCACCTACTACCCGATCACGGTGAAGAAGCACCTGCGCGCGCAGACGATCGCCGCCCAGAACCGGCTCCCCTGCATCGCCCTCGTCGACAGCGGCGGCGCGTTCCTGCCGATGCAGGACGAGATCTTCCCCGACCGCGAGCACTTCGGCCGGATCTTCTTCAACCAGGCCAACCTGTCCGCCCAGGGCATCCCCCAGATCGCCGCGGTGATGGGCTCCTGCACCGCCGGCGGTGCCTACGTGCCCGCGATGTCGGACGAGACGGTCATCGTCAAGGAGCAGGGCACGATCTTCCTCGGCGGTCCCCCGCTGGTGAAGGCCGCCACCGGCGAGGTCGTCACTGCCGAGGAGCTCGGCGGCGGCGACGTGCACGCCCGCAGGTCCGGCGTGGTCGACCACCTCGCCGAGGACGACGCGCACGCGCTGGAGATCCTGCGCGGGATCGTCGACACGTTCCCGCGTCTCGATACGCCGTCGCTCGTGCCTCGCGACGGCTACTCGACGAGCGGCACAGTCGACGAGCCGCACGAGGACCCGGCCACGATCTACGACGTCGTGCCGACCGACACCCGGACGCCGTACGACGTCCGCGAGGTGATCCGGCGGATCGTCGACGGGTCGCGGCTGCAGGAGTTCAAGCAGCTGTACGGCGAGACGCTGGTCTGCGGGTTCGCGCGGATCCACGGCTACCAGGTCGGCATCGTCGCCAACAACGGGATCCTGTTCAGCGAGTCGGCGCTCAAGGGCGCCCACTTCATCGAGCTGTGCAACCAGCGCGGCATCCCGCTGGTGTTCCTGCAGAACATCAGCGGCTTCATGGTCGGCAAGGACTACGAGAACCGCGGCATCGCCAAGGACGGCGCCAAGCTCGTCACCGCCGTCGCGTGCTCGGTGGTCCCGAAGTTCACCGTCGTCATCGGCGGGTCGTACGGCGCCGGCAACTACGGCATGTGCGGCCGGGCCTACGACCCGCGGTTCCTGTGGATGTGGCCCAACGCGCGGATCTCGGTGATGGGCGGCGAGCAGGCCGCGTCCGTGCTGGCGACCGTGCGCTCCGACCTCACCACCGACGAGGAGGTCGAGGCGTTCAAGCAGCCGATCCGCGAGCAGTACGACGCCCAGGGCTCGCCCTACTACTCCACGGCCCGGCTGTGGGACGACGGCGTCATCGACCCGGCGGAGACGCGGCGGGTGCTGGGCATGGGCCTGGCCACCGCGGCGAACGCCCCCATCGCGACGCCGGGCTACGGCGTCTTCAGAATGTGAGCGACATGCGATCCGTACTGGTGGCGAACCGCGGTGAGATCGCCCTGCGCGTCTTCCGCACCGCGAAGGCGATGGGCATGCGCACCATCGCCGTCCACACCGACCTCGACGCGTCCGCGCCGCACGTGCGCGCGGCCGACACGGCGGTGCGCGTGCCGTCGTACCTCGACGTCGGGGCCGTGGTCGACGCCGCCCTGAGCTCGGGCGCCGACGTCGTGCACCCCGGCTACGGCTTCCTCTCCGAGCGGTCGGCCTTCGCGACCGCGCTCGAGGACAAGGGCGTCACCCTGGCCGGGCCCAGCGCCGCGGTGATGGAGCAGATGGGCCGCAAGGACGCGGCCCGCGAGGTCGCCGTCGCGGCGGGCGTGCCGGTCGTGCCGTCGTACTCCCTCGACCAAGATCCGGCGACCTTCCACTACCCGGTCCTGGTCAAGGCGGCCGCCGGCGGCGGCGGCAAGGGCATGCGGGTCTGCCGGTCCGCGGCGGAGTTCCCCGAGGCGATCGCCGCCGCGCGCCGGGAGGCGGCGAGCGCGTTCGGCGACGACACCATGCTGGTCGAGAAGTACGTCGAGTCCGGGCGCCACCTCGAGGTCCAGGTGATCGGCGACAGCCACGGCACCGTGCTGCACCTGTGGGAGCGCGACTGCTCCACCCAGCGACGGCACCAGAAGGTGCTCGAGGAGGCGCCCGCGCCCACCATCGACGCCGGGACGCGGGCCCGGCTGACCGCCTCGGCGGTGGCGCTGGCCCAGCAGGTCGGGTACGTCGGCGCAGGGACCGTCGAGTACCTCCTCGACGCCGCCACCGGCGAGTTCTACTTCCTGGAGATGAACACCCGGCTGCAGGTGGAGCACCCGGTCACCGAGGCCATCACAGGGCTGGACCTGGTCGAGCTGCAGCTGATCGTCGCCGCCGGCGAGCCGCTGCCGCTGGCGCAGGACGACGTGCGCAGCGAGGGCCACGCCATCGAGGCGCGGGTCTACGCCGAGGACGCCTTCGGCGGCTTCCTCCCCCAGGCAGGTACGGCGACGCAGGTGCGCTGGCCGTCCGCGCCGGATGTCGGTGGTCGAGTAGCGCCCGTGAGGAACGAGCGGGCGCGTATCGAGACCCGCGTGGACCATGCGCTCGAGAGCGGCCAGGTCGTCTCGACGTCGTACGACCCGATGCTCGGCAAGGTGATCGTGCACGGACCCGACCGCGAGGCCGCCCGGCTCGGGCTGGTCGCGGCGCTCGACCGTACGGCGATCCTCGGCCTGACCACGAACACCGGCTTCCTGCGCGCCCTGGTCGCCAGCGACGAGTTCCGCGACGCCGACGATCGACACCGCGTGGCTCGATCACCACGAGGTGCCGCCGCCGGACCCAGCGCCCGCGCGGCTGGCAGCGGCGTGGGCTTGGTTCGACGCGCACCGGACCGCCGACGGCCCCTTCGCCTCGGACGGCTTCCGGCTCGGCGCGCCGCCGAGCACCCCGGTCGTCCCGCTCGACGTGGACGTGCGGCTCGACTCCCCCGCACCCGACGCGGTCACGGCGGTGCGCGGCGACCGCGTCGAGGTGGTCCACCAGGGCCAGCGGTTCGTGTTCACCCGGCCCGACCGGGCCGCCGACCAGGGCGTCGCCGGCGACGGCAGCATCGTCGCGCCGATGCCCGGCGCCGTCCTGGACGTGCGCGTCACCGAGGGCCAGCAGGTCGCCGAGGGCGACGTCCTCGGGGTGCTGGAGGCGATGAAGATGGAGGTCGCCCTCAAGGCGCCGCACGCCGGGACAGTGGTCTCGGTCGGCGCGGCCGTCGGCGACCAGGTCGCCCTCGGCGCCCGGCTCTTCGAGGTCGAGCCCGTGACCGACGGAGAGGACTGACGACGGGATTGCTCATCCGGGTTCCCCCGGGCCCGCTCCGGTGGGAGCATCGATCCATGCGCAGCGCTCTCGCCGCTGCGCCGGAGGTGCGGTCATGACGGACTGGGACTTCAGCGACCTGAAGGCGATGTACATCAACTGCACGCTGAAGAAGAGCCCCGAACCCAGTCACACCCAGGGCCTGGTCGACGCGAGCTCGGCGATCATGATGAAGCACGGGGTGACCGTCGAGGAGGTGCGGGCGGTCGACCACGACATCGCCACCGGCGTCTACCCCGACATGCGCGAGCACGGCTGGGCGACCGATGCCTGGCCGGACATCTACCCCCAGGTGCTCGACTCCGACATCCTCGTCATCGCCGGCCCGATCTGGCTCGGCGACAACTCGAGCATCACCAAGCAGGTCATCGAGCGGCTCTACGCGCTGTCCGGGATGCTCAACGAGAAGGGCCAGTACCTCTTCTACGGCCGGGTCGCCGGCTGCCTGATCACCGGCAACGAGGACGGCATCAAGCACTGCGCCCAGAACGTCCTCTACTCGCTCCAGCACATCGGCTACACGATCCCGCCCAACGCGGACGCCGGCTGGATCGGCGAGGCCGGCCCCGGTCCGTCGTACCTCGATCCCGGCAGCGGCGGGCCCGACAACGACTTCACGAACAGGAACACCACCTTCATGACCTGGAACCTGATGCACCTCGCCCAGCAGCTCAAGGACAACGGCGGCGTCCCGGGCTACGGCAACGTCCGCTCGGACTGGGACGCCGGCACCCGCTTCGACTGGGAGAACCCGGAGTACCGGTCATGACCGCCCCCGGCGACCTCCACGGACCGGCCGTGCGTGCCTGGGCCGACCTGGTCGCGACCATCCCCGACGACGCCTGGGACCTGCAGACGCCGTGCGCGGCCTGGACGGTGCGCGACCTGGTCAACCACGTGACCGGCGAGGAGCTGTGGACGGTGCCGCTCCTGCAGGGCGCCACGATCGCGGAGGTCGGCGACCGGTTCGACGGCGACCTGCTCGGGTCCGACCCCAAGGCAGCGGCGAGTACGGCGGCGCAGGCGGCCGAGCAGATCGCGGACGAGCTCCTCCCGACCGGCGGCACCGTGCACCTGTCGTACGGCGACGAGTCGATGGCCGAGTACGCCGCCCAGCTCACCGTCGACCACCTCATCCACCGCTGGGACCTGGCCGCCGCCATCGGCGCCGACCGCACCCTCGACGCCGACCTCGTCGCCGCCGTCGCCCCGTGGTTCGCCGAGCGCGAGCACCTCTACCGCGCCGGCGGCATGGTCACCGAGCGTCGCCCCGCCACCGGCGACCCGCAGGGCGACCTGCTCGCGGCCTTCGGCCGGGACGCGGACTGGACGGGCTGACGGCGCGCTCGGGTGACAGCATCGACCGCATGAGCAGCGCCGCTTCCGCCGTACCCATGGCGCGGCCGTGACCGCGCCCGGGGACTACCACGCTCGTGCCGTGCAGGCCTGGACCGACCTGGTCGCCAAGGTCCCGGACGACGCGTGGGACCTGCCCACTCCGTGCGCGGAGTGGACCGTGCGCGACCTGGTCAACCACCTGACCTACGAGGAGCTGTGGACGGTGCCGCTCTTCCGGGGCGCGACGATCGCGGAGGTCGGCGACCGGTTCGACGGCTACGTGCTCGGTGACGACCCCAAGGCGACGTCGCGCGCCGCTGCGACGGCGGCGGCGCAGGTCGTCGACGACCTCCTGCCGGGCGGAGGCACCGTGCACATGTCGTGGGGCAAGGACTCGATGACCGAGTACGCCGCGCAGCTCGCCGCCGACCACCTCGTCCACCACTGGGACCTCGCCGCCGCCATCGGTGCCGACCGCACGCTGGATCCCGAGCTCGTCGCCGTGATCGGCCCCTGGTTCGCCGTACCCGGCAACGGCTATCCCGTCGCCGGCGCCTTCGCCGACCCCCTGCCGCCGACGGGCGATCCCCAGGGTGACCTGCTCGCGGCCTTCGGTCGGGATCGGGACTGGTCGGCCTGAGCCCCGCCGGGGCGCCACGGCGGCCGGGATAGTGTCGCCGGGTGCCTACCTCAGCCGATGAGCTGGTTGCCGCCTACCTGCGGGCCCTGTCCGCGGCAGATGCCGACCTGGCAGTCAGCCTCTTCACCGACGGCGGCCTGGTCCACTCGCCGCTGTACGGAACGCAACCTGCCGCCGAGTTCTATCCGGCGTTGTTCGAGGACACGAGCCAGGCGAACCTGACGTTGAAGTCGGTGATGACCGGCCATGACCAGGACGGCGCGATCACCGTGAGCTTCTGGTTCCACTTCGACTGGCGCCTCCCCTCCGGGGAGGCCGCTCCGTTCGACGTCGTCGACGTGGCCACGCTCGGTCCCGACGGCAGGATCGAGCAGCTCCACATCGTCTACGACACGGTCGACGTCCGCCCGGCCTTCGAGGCCGACGTGGGACGTTCGTCGTGGCGTGGGTCGTCCGCGGAGGGGTAGCGGCCGGGTGGACAACACCTCGCTCGACCTGCAGGTCAGTCAGCGCCGCGGTGGCCGCACGCGTGTGCAAATTGCCCGCCGATACCGCTGCTTGCCTGCAACGAGAGGTGGCCGCACGCGAGTCCCACGGTGGCGAGGGACGGATCCGCGCTGATCGGTTCCCGGCGAGGAAGAGTCTGGAGGACTTCGACTACGAGCACGCCCGCGGGCTGAAGCGGGAGACCATCGCACCTGGGCACCCTCGACTTCGTTGCCGCCAAGGAGAACGTTGTTCTCCTCGGTCCGCCTGGCACCGGGAAGACCCATCTGGCCACCGGGCTGGCGATCCGGGCCTGCCAGGCCGGGCACCGGGTCCTGTTCGCACCGCGTCCCCTTGGGTCGGTCGGCTCGCCGAAGCCCACCACGCCGGTCGACTGCAAGATGAGCTCCGCAAGCTGGTGCGCTACCCGGTGCTCGTCATCGACGAGGTCGGCTACATCCCGTTCGAGCCCGAGGCGATCAGGCTGGCGCGCTCGTAGCGGGATGAGACGAGCCGGAAGGACAGGTTGGCCGTCACGTCGAACAAGAACTTCGCCCGCTGGGGCGAGGTCTTCGGCGACGACACCGTCGCCGCCGCGATGATCGACCGGCTCGTCCACCACGCCGAGGTCATCGCCCTGAAGGGCGACTCCTGCCGGCTGAAGAACCGAGAGCTCGGCCGCGTCCCCGCGGCCGTCAACGAAGAGAACTAGAGACCGAGGGGGTCAGTCTTCAACCGGGTGGTTTCTAGCAACGGTCGCAACACCTCTACCCTCCGGGAGCTGTGTTGTCGTCGTCTCGTCGTCGTGTGAAGAAGGGGCCGGGGCGCCGCCCGCAGTCGGCCAAGCGTCAGCGGTTCGTGGAGTTGTGGGAGCGGGGGTGGAGCATCCGCGCGGCCGCGAAGGAGGTCGGCGTCGCCCGCACGACCGGAACCAACTGGGCCTGTGGGCACAGGTCTATCGCAATGGCCAGGTCGTCAGGTTCGAGCCGCCGCTCGAGCGGCTGTCGGTGCGCGAGATCAGTTCGCGATTCCTTTCCCAAGACGAGCGGGTTGAAATCGCTGACATGCGCCACGCCGGGGCGAGCATCCGCAAGATCGCCCAGAAGCTGGATCGTGCACCGTCGACGATCTCGCGCGAGCTGCGCCGCAACACGGTCGGGAAGCGGGGCTACCGTCCATTCGACGCGCACCGGAAAGCGACTGCACGTCGGGCGCGCAACCATCGTCGTCGCATCGAAACCAACGTGGAACTGCGTGAGCTGATCGGCGAGCTGCTCAGGCAGCGGTGGAGTCCGCAGCAGATCAGCCGCGAACTGCGCCGTCGGTTTCCAGACGATCCGACGATGCGGCTGTGTCACGAGAGCATCTACCAGGCCGTCTACCAGCCCGGATCGGTGCTGATGCGGCCCTCGAGGCTGGCGCCGCACCGGCGCTCGCCTCTGCGCACGGGACGTGATCATCGTCGTGCGCATCAGCGTGGCGAGCGGCGCCGGCCACGGTTCGAGCAGCCGATGCTCTCGATTCACCAGCGGCCCTTCGAACCCGAGGATCGTTCCCAGGCTGGGCATTGGGAAGGCGATCTGATCATCGGCAAGGACCTCCGTTCGGCGATCGGCACGCTCGTCGAACGCACCACGCGTGTGGTGCGGTTGCTGCACCTTCCGCAGCGTGACGGCGACAGCTTGCACGAGGCGCTCAAGGCTCGGATGAGCGATCTGCCGACGGAGCTGCTGCGTTCGATCACCTGGGACCAAGGAACAGAGATGGCCCGGCATCTCACGATCACGGCCTCGCTCGGTATGCCGATCTACTTCTGCGACTCCCGGTCGCCCTGGCAGCGGGGCTCGAACGAGAACACGAACGGCCTGCTCCGCGACTACTTCCCCAAGGGCACAGACCTGAGCGTCCACTCGGCGGCACACCTGCGTGCGGTCGAGAACGAACTCAACAACCGGCCGCGGCTGGTCCTGAACGACAAGGCCCCGGCCGATCTCTTCCAGGCATTGCTAGCGTCTGAATCTCCGTCCGTGTTGCGACGTTGACTAGAACCTTCCCCGTCGTTGACACGAACAGACGCCATTGCGGCCGTGGGATGGAGATGGTCGCTCATCTCGGTCGACGCCGATTCATCGACTGTCCGAGCCCGAGAGTGGCCCGCGGTCTCGTCAAGGCCGTCCTTACGATGGTCGATGGCCACCTTGGGGAAATCACCACGAAACGCCGGCCGCCCGGGTTGGATCGGACTCGTGCGAAGTGCCATCGAGTATCCGTCGACCTCGGCCGTGTGCGCCGCCGTATGCACGGTCGCGGCCGCGTTGACGTTCGCTGGCTGCGGCGGTGAGGAGAGTCGCCCCTCTGTCAGGCCGACAGAGGTCGTCACCCAGGTGGTCACAACCACCGCGACGGCGACCACGGCTGCTTCATCCACCTCAACGGCGCCGGTCGTAGACCCCGAGGACCCCACCATCACGTGCAGTCGCCTACTCACTACCACCGACCACTTCACCGAGCTAGTGGACTTCTGGACCAAGGACTCAGTCACGGTTGAGGAGATCGACGCCGCCTACCGGCACGCCGAGAGGCTGCTCCAAATCGGCGAGCGTGCGACCGCGGATTTGCGCGGCCCAATCGACATCGTCGTCGAGGAGTCGATCGCGTTCCTCGACCGCCTCACATCCTCCCCCGGCAAACGAACCACCGACACGACTCCGTTCAAGAACGCCGGACGCGACATCAGCGAGTATTGTGACGCGGTCATGTCTGCGTACGTACAGAACGTGACACCCGACGAGCCCAACAGTCCAAAGCCCACTAAGCAGCCGAAGCCGAACCCGGTGACGGTGCCGGGCGACGGGGTGTTCGAGGTCGGAAGGGATATCCCGCCGGGCACCTATCGCAGTCCTGGCACGAAGGGCCCCGGATACTCCTGCGTCGTCTACGCATCCCAGCATCCCAGCGACCTAGCAACCTACCTGCGCGGTTCGACCGTCGAAGGACCAACCATCATCACGGTCTACGACGGCGAGTTCCTCAACACTCAGTTCTGCAAGTCGTTCACTAAGGACTGACCTCCCAGCGCCTTGAATTGGATTTGCCTGCTGACCGATGTTGACGGGTCCAAGTTCGCGCGCCACCTGTTGCCGGTGCCCGCGGACGCGCGCTCCGCACACGCACTGTTAGCGCAGTTGTTTGCGACCAGACCACACGGCGGCTCGTCAGTCGTCTGCAAGAGAAGGACATCACCCGTCGTCCGCGAGTCCCCGCTTCAGACGCCACATGTGCTTCTTGATTGTCTCGTCCGGGACCAGAAGATGCCTTGCCACCCACGTACGGAAGACCAGCCGGTTCTTGATGAGCATGCGGTACAACTCTTCAGCGCTCGGATCGCGACGGTCTGCATGCTTGACGTCGTTGTAGATGCAGGTCGCCTCGGTCGCCCAATTTGCCCCGTCGAAATGGGAGGAGGTCGTCAACCTCCGCCGCGATGTCCTTGAGGTGAGCATGATGACCACGACGACCTTCGTGTCCGCGCTCGCTGGCAGTCGTATGCCCGATCTGTTCCAGCCCGATCCCTGCGTCGGAAATGAGGCCGTCTAGTGAAGTCCCGCTGTGGCGTATCGAGAACGTCATTGCGTGAATACCGCGGCTAAATCTGTGGCGCAACCGAAGCCACCGTCGAACTCCGGCGCCGCCGATGTCCTCAAACGTGAACATGAACTCCGGACGGGATCCGAGTCCGTCGTGTGGGAGCGAGTCCGTCTGAACCGGGGCCCAGCGGTCGCCGACTACCGTCCCCGAGGGCACCTGGTCGGGATCGCGGTGATGCATTGCTTGCACGCGCTGGAAGGCAAGGGGTTGCCACGCGCTCAGCTCCAGCAGCGCGTGGATGGCACGGTGGCGATCGAGGTGTTGTGTCCACGAGTGTCGACGCTGTGTGGCTGTGCGGACAGCGCCGATCTCCTCAAGATGGGATAGCCCGGGCTCACTCGGCAGCTGCCAGTCTGCGCCGGCAATGATCGAGAGGTTTAGTCCGTGGTCGATCCGCTGAATCCGTTGCTTGTGGACGGTGAGTTCGAACGCGTCACTAGGCCGGTTTCGATCGTAGAGATTGTGTGTCACCGAGCGATGGCCGTACCACTGGCCCAGCCCTTCGATTCGCGTTGTCAGTCCGTTGATCCTGCTGTAGTCCACGCCTGGCTCGCCGCCGAACACTGCGAAGTCGACTCGCAACCTGCACTCTGAATAGATCGACGGCCCTCCTATCGAAGGGGGCCGTGGCCTGAGCCCGATCAGGCTTACGAAACCCTTTGCATCCATGAACCAGAACTGTTGGGGCAACTGGTAGTCGAACCGTTCCATCTGCGGATCGTCGCCCCACATGATGGATCGTCCGGCGTACCGGCGGAAGTGAGCGTCGTCGTCCTCCTGAAAGGGGACGACGAGATCGATCTGTTCGTTGCGGTTCTCAAGCATCGCGGGGTACGGCTCTTGGATCTTCTCGTCCCAGGCGTATCCCACTCGGCTGTCACCAGCTTCGAGGTGGTTGGAGGTCATCGCTCTCCTTAGAAACGGCCCGTGTGTGGGCGTGGATCCTGACGCGTGCCGTCCAAGCTGGAGATTGGCAGATTGATCCGACACCTCCCTGACCGGCTCGTTCTCCGACGACCGCGACGAGTACAGCTCGACGGCTGAGTCTTGATCTAGCTGGCTTGCATCGCGCGGCCCTCCAAGGAGATCTGACGCCTCGGGTGTCCGCGTCTTGGCGCCGCGAAGGCCCACAGTTCGACGCTCAGTCAGTAGCGGCTCAAGCCCCGGCCCCAGTCCACGGCCCCCCGCTGCCTTTCGGTTAGGGCATGATTCGCCCGCGAGAAGGCGCCGGATCCAAAGAGCGGTTGCCTGGCGTTCGCACGAGCCGCTGGATGTGCGGCTCCGATGACGCAGTGCTGCGAGTTGGTGACCAGACGCGCCTTCTTCTGTGCAGCGGCGCCCCAGAGCATGAAGACGACACGCTCCGCATTGTCGTTTACGGCGCGGATGACGGCATCGGTGAGCTGTTCCCAACCCTTGCCTCGATGTGAGTTCGGGGCACCGGCACTCACCGTGAGAACGGTGTTGAGGAGTAGGACGCCTTGGCTTGCCCAGCTCTCTAGGTTGCCGCTGGCGGGAGGAGAGACCTTCGGGTCACGTTCGAGCTCGTTCAGAATCTTGCGCAGTGATGGTGGGTTCTTGCCTTGCGCGACGGAGAACGCGAGTCCATGCGCTTGGCCCTTCCCGTGGTACGGGTCCTGGCCGAGGATGACGACGCGAACGTTGTGGTAGGGCGTCAGTTCAAAGGCCTGGAATACCTGGTCGGCCGGCGGATATACCGAGCCGGTCTTCCGTTGCTCATTGACGAACTCGGTGAGTCTGGACCACTCCGGTGCTCGCAACGTCTCGTGAAGACGCTCATCCCAATCCGCAGGGAGCATCCAGAGCTCTTTGTCGTCCGGTGGGACCTGCACGCCGACCGTCTCTGGCTGGCCGGGTGCTGAAGACCGTGGAAAGACCTCCCCGCCGGCAGTGACTACGAGCTCGCCTCCGGCCGGCACGAGGTCCGGGTCTGCGGGGTCGTAATAGCTAATGATCCAGAGGTTCTGGAGAGCGTTGGCAAGAGCGGTTTCTGGATCGGCGATATACGAGGAACCATCCGAGCGGAGGCGTTGGTTGGCCCTAAGTACTGCTTCCTTGCGCGACATGGTCGGCTCGCCTCGGAGGTGCCGCTGGGGGCGTGAGTACTCAAGGTTTGCCGCGGAGCGGTCTGCACCTTCCATGTCGGCGGGTGGGTGGTGGTCCTCATCACCAATGTTCATGTCACTCATGTCTGCCTCCTTCCAGCCAGTTGGGTTCGACCCGTTGTCGCTGCGGGTGCGGGACAGCAAGTCGGATACTCCGAACACGGCGCCCACACTGCAATCAGATGAACCATACGGTGGACCCCCGACAAGCTCGTGTCTGTTAAACGTGCTTCCCTCTGCCGCGCTAGAAATACCGCCGCAGGTGCTTCCGCAGCGGCGGGTCGCAGACGTAGACGTAGGTGCCACGGATGCCGCGGGTGAGAAGCACGGCGTAGATGTTCCTGACGAACTGCAGGATGTCTTCGTCGGTGTAGGTGATGCCGAGGAGGCGGTTGTTCGTCGTACCTCGTGGATCGTAGTAGTTCGACCGGTCGAAGACGATGCGACGCTTGCGCGGCGTCGTACCGAAGGTCTTTGCCGATGATGACGCCGGCGTAGTTGAGGTCGTAGCCCTGGATGGTGTGGATGGATCCGACCTCGTTGATCGAGCCTGGCGAGTTGACCCAGTCGACGTCCGTGGAGTTCCATTGCAACCGCAGTCCGTCGAGCTCGATGTCGATTGCGCTCGGGGTCGTTCTTGCTTGCCCACTTCCACGCGTAGCCGGCGAGCAGGCGGGACAGCCCCGCCTCCTGCTCATCGTGCGAGCACTGCCGCCCGCATCTCGCCGAGGTCGTCGAACATCCGGAGGTCGTAGCCGTCGAAGTCATCCGATTCGTGGCGGCGCCGTCGAGGATGCCGCGGACGTAGGCCGACGTAGTCCTGGCCGGCGCGGACGCGCATCTGGGAGCGTCAGCGGGTACTGGCGGCCTCGGCTCCGAGCGGCGTCCACCAACGCTCGACGTGGCACTCGTCGGGCAGGTCGGCCGGCCGGACCGCCTGGGCGCCGTCGACCAGGTACACCTGGTGCTTGCTCTGAAGTCGATCCAGTCGAGCTGGGTGATCGACGGGTCGTCCTCGCCGAAGAGGCGGAGGTTGATGTTCTTGTACATCGTGTTCAGACGGTCCAGCCGCCTGGTTCGCGCGCTGGTTGAGCCGATGAGCCTCGTCGACGATCAGGAGGTCGAACCGCTCGTCGCTGTTGCCGACCTGGAACGGCGTCAGCACCTGGCTCGGACTCAGGCCGGGCGTCTTCTTGAACACCCGCTGGATGGACTTGCGGAGCGACTGCTGCGGAACTACCAGCCCTACCCTGAATCCTTCGAGCAGTTCCGGGTAACCGGGGACGAAGAACTCCGACAGGATCGAGTCGCCGTCAGCCGGCTCGGTCAGGTCTGCGTTCTTGATGTCGCTCAGCAGCTTCATCAGGTAGATCGCGACGACGGTCTTGCCAGTACCGGGGTCACCTTGGATCACGATCCGGCTCGAGGCTCGCGACTCCAGATCCTTGAACAGTCCACTCAGGATGTCGTTGACCGCGATCGCCTGGTCGTGGGTCAGCGCCTTGAACGGCGACAGCTTGAAGAGATCGCTGTTCTCGATCTCCCGGATGGGGCGCGTGAAGACGCCCCGCTGGGCGAGCTCGTCGAAGATCGCACGGAATGTCGCTTGATACTGCGTCACGGCCGTAGTAATCGGCGTCGGTGATCCCCTCGTTGCGGTTGAGCACCTGGAAGCGTGCCGTCACCGGCCAGCAGACGGATCAGGTAGGACTCGAGGTCGAGGCAGACCGACTTGTTGAAGGTCTCGTCGACCACGACCCGTGCGCACCGGAGGGCCCGCTTCTCCTCAGACTCCAGGTGCTGACGGAACCGCGCAGCAACGTTGCGTGACTCACCGACGTAGACCGCGCCGCTGCCGTCCAACGCGTATACGACCGGCCAGTTCCGGAAGCGCGGGTCCTGCTCGCCGAGGTCCTTGACGTCGGCGGCGAGCAAATCGGAACTGCTCGACCCTAAAGCTCGTCATACCTGGCGCTTCTGCCCCGAGCCTTGTCGGCCGGGTACTTCGCGCGGGTCACCTTCAGCTTGTCGAGCACGATCTGATCGGCATCGACGCCCAGCCGCGCCGCGAGCAGGTGACAGTAGGTGAGGACGTCGGCGAGCTCGGCGGCGACACGCTCCGTCGGTGCGTCGTCATCCCACTGGAAGCACTCGAGGAGCTCGCCAGCCTCGATGGCAATGCTCTTCGCGAGATTCGCGGGCGTAGTGGAACTGTGCCCAGTCGCGCTCAGCTACGAAGGCTGCCAGTTCGTCCGCGACCGATCGGTCGTCAGCCATCTCGTTGCCCGGACCTCTCCTTCTACGAAACGTTTCCGATTCGTATCTATCAGAGCAGCTACCGCGGCAGGGGCATTCTGGCAATGCACAACGTTGCCGTGGCGCGCGGCGAGCACCCTCCTGCCAGCCCGCGGCGATGTCGTCGCGTGTCTGGTACCCGGCCAGCCGGTCGCCCGCGCGACTGGCGAACAAGCATCCGTCGTCCACATGCGACGATTCGCCCGCGCAGCAAGTCGAGGTCCGCGCGAACGGCCAAACAGTCACTAGCCTCGTGCGTTCCGGAAGTGCTCGGGCCCGGTTGAACAGCGGTACCGCTCGTGACCGAACTCTTTCGAGTCCACGCGAACCCTCCCTGAACCGCGTTCAAAGTTGTTGAACTCAACGCTCACGTAGCGACCGCCGCGCTTTCGATACTGGAAGCCGACCGTGCGTAGTCCGTCGTCATAGACCCAGTCGAATGTCTTGCAGACGGGCGTCGCCTTGAAGATTCGCTCTACCCGAGAGCGAGTCATGCCCTTCTGTACAGCCCGGTACTCAGAGCGCGTCACAGTTCCGTTCGTCGCCTGAGCCCTCGTCGTGTGGGCCGGTTGCGCAGACACGAGGATCACAAGGAGCGAGACAACCAGGGCAGAGACGATGGCACGCATGCGCTAAGTCTTTATCGCGTCCGCGCACCCGTCAGTCGAATCGACAAGCCAATCCATCGTGCGTGCTGCTCACGCTCCAGCACGGGCTCAACCACCACCCAGCCCGATCCGCCGGTCGAACCCACCAGGAGCATGCACGTTCAGGATCCGCACGTCGGTGGAGCCGGCGTTCACGATCGCGTGGGGCGTGCCGGCGGGCACGAGCACGAAAGTGCCCGGGCCGGCCTGAACGTGCCGGTCGTCGTCGCCGACGGTCAGCGACAGGGTGCCCTCGACGACCAGGAACGAGTCGTCCTCGGCCTCGTGCACGTGGCTCTCGACTCCTTGCCCCGGGCTCAGCGTGATGAGTGCCAGGTTGAAGAACGGAGTGTCCACGCTGCGCGCCAGGAACTCGACGTTGCCGACCCGCTGGCCCTGGCCCGGGTCGACGACCACGACCGGGCGGCTCATCGCACACCCGCCGACACAGCCCCAGCCGCAAGCAGCCCGGCACCGAGCAGGTTCCGAGGGTCCACCGTCGCCTTCACTCTGCGCAGCCGGTCCAGGGTGTCCGGCGCCCAAGGCGAGCCCTGCGCAGAGTCACTGCCGTGGCCGGCGAAGTTGACCAGCGACGTACCCGTCGACCACGGCTGCAGGGTTTCGATCACGCCGGCCGTCGCCGCGTGGGCTGCCTCCAGCAGCGGCGGCGGGGCGGGGGCGACGACGGACAGCGAGAACGCGCCCTCGCGGCCCGCGACCGCGTTCGGAACGGCAGCGGGACGACTGAGTGCGCCACCCATCAGCCGCAGCTCGACGGCGGCGACCGGGAGGTCGACGTACGGACCGGCGACCTCGAGCAACGTGTCGACCAGGGCGGTCGGCGCCGAGTGCAGCAGTCCGCCGCGCATGACCGCGGGCATGGGGTCGGTGGGGTCCATGTGGATGCCGTCGACGGCGGCGTACGACATCGGGCCGACGGAGTCCAGCACCGGGGCGGCCACCTTCCGGATCGGCGCGAGCAGCCGTTCGCCGTACTCCGGGGACCCGGTGAGGCCGAAGCGCAGCGCCAGGCTGACCACCCCGCGCAGCGGCGGCGGCACCGCGTCGATCGGGGGCAGTCGCAGCAGCGCGACCGACGTCGTGACCTCCTCGGGCAGCGTCGGCGCCCACGCGGACCACGCGTGCAGCACGTCCTCGACGGCCGGTCCGGTGAAGATCATCGCGCCGCCGAAGAACTCACGAGCCGGCACCAGGTCGAACTCGAGCGCCGTGGCGATCCCGAAGCTGCCCTGGCCGCCGCGGACCGCCCAGAACAGCTCGGGGTCGCTCGCGGCGGTGACGTTCCGGACCTCGCCGTCGGCGGTCACGAGCTCGACCGCGCGGACGTGGTCGGCCGCGAAGCCGTACTTGCGGGCGAGGTGCCCCATCCCGCCCCCGAGGGTGTAGCCGACGACCCCGACGCCCGACGACGAGCCGGACAGCGGCGCAAGCCCGTGCGGTACGGCGGCGTCGATCACCTCCCGCCAGCGCACGCCGGCCCCGACTCGCGCCACCCGGGCGACCGGGTCGACCTGCACCCCCTGCATCCGCCTCGTCGAGACGAGCACCGTGCCGATGGCGGGGACGCTCGCCCCGTGCCCGGTGGCCTGGACCGTGACGCCGAGCCCCTCGGCGTTCGCGTAGGTCACCGCGGCGGCCACGTCGGCCGGGCCTTCGGCGGCGAGGACCACCGCGGGTCGATGGGTGACGGCCGTGTTGAAACCGGCCGCCTCGGCAGCGGCGGCCGGGTCCCCGCCGTCGTAGACCGCCCCGGAAACCGTGCTCCCGAGCCACTCGCGTGTGCGTGACGTGTGCATGTCGTTCCTCCTCGACGCGTCCGCACGGTGCGGATCGGCGTGAGGTCGACGCTCGGCCTAAGGGCAGGTCGGGGACATGGGCAATTCACGCAGTACGGCGCCCGCCGGCCTCACCCGCCGTGCTCACCCGACGGCCGGCCTCACCGGGCCGGGTGGTCCGGCCCGATGTCCAGCAGCCCGCGCCGGTGGGCCACGGTGACCGCCTCGGTCCGGCTGGAGACGTTGAGCTTGGCCATCAGGTTGCTCAGGTGCACGCTGACCGTCTTCTCGCTGATGAACAGCCTCTTCCCCACCTCACGGTTGGTCAGCCCCTCCGCGACCAGGCCCAGGACCTCCCGCTCCCGGCCGGTCATCACCGCGTCCCGGGAGGCTTCAGCCCGGCCGATGCCGGGCCCGGCTGATCGTCGCCGCGACCGCCCGCCGGAGCGGTCCGGCGCGCATCTGCTCCGCTGCAGCGGCGGCCTGGTCGGCATGGATCTTGGCAGCGTCGCGATCACCCGCCGCGACCAACGCCTCGGCCAGCCGCCAGTGGCAGCGGGCCTGCTCGTAGGCGTGCCCGTAGCCGAAGGCGTCCAGCGCCTGCTGCCACTGCTCGACGGCCGGCTCACCCCGCAGCCGGGCGTGCTCGGCGACGGCGCGGGCCTGCCAGGCGCGCCCCTCGGGTCCCAGGTCCCCCGGCCTCCCGCGCCCACCCCCGGCGATCCGCTCGACCCGGTGGAGCAGCACGTCGCCCTGCTCCAACGCCGCGGCCGCCCCGGCCTCGTCGCGCCGCAGCCGGCAGGTCGCCGCCTGATCCGCCAGCGCGGCCAGTCCGAGGGCGGAGAGCCACAGGCCGCCGTACATCCCCTCGCCCGCCACCTCGTCCAGGTGGGCCTGGGCGCGCTCGGCGATCGCGACGGCTCCCGCGAAGTCGCCCGCCCAGCAGAGGTGGTCGGCCTCGCAGCCGCCGGCGACCAGGGCGACCTGCGGGTCGGCGTACCAGCTCCCGCGGAGCCCGCCCAGCCGCCGCTCCACATCAGGCAGCCCGCGGGCGACGGCCGCGTAGCAGCTCACCGCGGCCAGCCGCGCGGCCGCGACGTCCGGCGGCTCGCTCTCGGGCGCCTGGGTGGCCGCCAGGCTGGCGTCGAGCTCGCCGGCGACGTACAGCGCGATCGCCTGCAGCAGCCTCAGCTCGACGCCGGAGGCGCTCCACCGCAGGCCGCTCTCGGTCACCCGGGTCATCGCCGCGGCCAGCACCGGGAGCGACCCGCCGACGTCGCCGTTGTAGTAGTGGAGCGATGCGAGGGCGTAGTGCCCGCGCAGCTCCGCGGCCAGCTCGCCCTCGGCGCGCGCGAGGCGCAGCGCGGCACCGAGCCGGTCGGACGCGGCGACCCGGTCGCCGTCGATCTCGTCGACGAAGGCGGCCGTCGTGAGCGCCTCCACCTCGAGGCCCGGCGCTCCCGCGGCCCGCGCCGCGGCGAGTGCACGCTCGGCCTGCCCCCGCACTTCATCGGTACGGCGCGCCGCGACCAGCGCCCTGGCCAGCATCACCTGGGCGAGGGCCGCCGTGTCCGCGTCGACGCCGTCGTCCTCGGCCAGCCGCACCGCCTCCTCCGCCGACCGCACCGCCTCGTCGGTCGTGTCAGTCGCCACGAGCTCGCGCACCAGCTCCGCCCGCGCCTGAACGCCGCCCTTGCCGTCGCCTTCGGCGGCACAGAGCCGGATCGCCCGGCCGGCCCACTCGACAGCCCGGGACTGCTCGCCGGCGAGGCCGGCCGCGCGGGCCGCACGGACCGCCAGACGACCGTGCGAGACCCCGGCGACCGCGGCCGCGTCGGCGACCTCCGGCCACGCTGCGAGGGCTCGCTCGAGGTGCTGGAGCGCCTCGCCCGGGGCGAGCATCCGCATCGCCTCCTCGGCGGCCCGGACCGACCACGCCAGCGCCTTCGGCGGGTCCTGGGCCTCGGTGAAGTGGTGCGCGACCTCGGCCGGCGGCGCCGTACCGCTCGTCCCCGCCTCCAGCACCGCCGCGTGCGTCGCATGCAGCCGCGCGCGCTCACCGGGCAGCAGGTCGTCGTACACCGCGGCCCGCAGCAGGTCGTGCGCGAAGGAGTAGCCCGCGCCGTCCGGCTGCAGTAGTCCCTCGGCCACCGCGACCCGCAGCGCCTCGTCCATCGCACCGTCGGGCAGCCCGACCACCGCCCGCAACAGCCGGTCGGGTACCGCGTGCGCGACCACCGCCGCGGCGCGCACCACGGTGCGCGCGTCGTCCGGGAGCCCGTCGAGCCGGCCGACGAGCAGGTCCGCCAGCGCGCGCGGCAACCCGTCGCCGATCGTGCCGGACTCCCCCATGCCGGCCGCCAGCGTCTGCACGTAGTAGGGATTCCCGCGAGTACGGCGCACCACCTCGTCGGCCACTCCCGGGTCGATCTCACTGCCGTGGACCCGCGCGAGGTACTCCGCGACCTCCGCCGTGTCGAACGGCGGCAGGTCCAGGCGGCGTACCGACGGCAGCCGGTCCAGCTCGCTGACCAACCGGCGGGCCCGGGGGCGGGCCGCCAGCCCGTCGGTCCGCACGGTCGCCACCACCAGCAGCCGTTCGGAGCCCATCCGGCTGAGCAGGAACCGCAGGAAGTCCGCCGAGGACGGGTCCACCCACTGCAGGTCCTCCACCACGACGACGACCGGCCCGCGGACCTGGCCGACTCCGGCGAGCAGGGCCGCGGTTGCGTCGAAGAGCTGGAGGCGTCGCGACGCGTCGACCCGGGTGTCGGCCGCGGCACCACCGAAGTCGCCCGAGGCGTTCGAGCCGTTCGCGTCGGTCAGGCCGCCCAGCACCGGGAACCCGTCGAGGACCTCGGCGACCTCCAGGTCGCCGCGCGCCACCGCCCGGACCGCCCGGACCAGGTCGACCATCGCGAGGTACGGCAGACCCGGATCCCCCAGGTCGACGCCCTGCGCCCGCAGCACCAGCGCGTCGGGCCGCGGTCGGTCCTCGAGCAGCGCGCGGACCAACCGGGTCTTCCCCGCGCCCGCCTCGCCCGCGACCAGCACCGCGGACGGGCTGCCGTCACGCGCGGCGCTCACCGCGGCCCGAAGGACTCCCAGCTCCCCCGCGCGACCGACGAGCGGCACGTCGTGCTCGGACCACACCACGACGGCATCCTCGCACCGCCCGCGCCGCCCCGGCGCGGAAACGACGCTGTCGCAAGCGTCCTCCCAGACGCAGGGGGTCGACCGACGACCCACGCGACCCCGAGGACGATCAATTCGGTGCTGCACCGGCGCCCGACGCCGGAGGATCACCGACTTGCGCGCGTTGCACGGCGCCCGGCGCTAGTCCCCCAGTGGAGCCAGCAGCGCCTTCCGCCCCTCGAACGCGAACAGCAGCAGGTCGGCCATCCGGAACCGACCGTCGGTCTCCCCGAGGGACGGCCGGAACTCCGGGTTCCGGACGATCGAGTGGCGGCTGCCCTCCATCGCGCGGTGGAAGGTCTCCGCGACGATCCGGCCGCCGACGCCGGTGAGCCGGCCGTTGTTGAGCTCGGCCTCGCGCAGGACGTAGAACCACAGCGGCGTCCGCTCGAGGAACGTGCTGCGCTGCGCGTCGGTCAGGCTGGCGAGCGAGGCACCGCGGTCGCCGTCGCGCACCTGCGCGTTGGTCAGCTTGGTGACGGCGACGCCCTTGGAGTTGAGGAAGTCGGCCATCTGCTGGCCGCTGGCCAGGTTGAGCATCCCGGCGCGGGTCAGGTTGCGGAACGCCAGGTTGGCCTCGATCGGCGGCTCGGACCCGTCACCGCCGAAGGAGCCCGGCGGAAGGATCGACAGCGGGTCGACCAGGGCGGTGTCGATCACCCGGGCCATGTTGAACTCACCGACCGGCGGCTTGAGGTCGTCACGACCGACCTGCGCGAACCGGTAGAGCCGCCGCCAGTCTGCGATCCAGTTGCTCGGCAGCGTCGGGTTGCCGCCCAGGTCGCCACTGGTGGCCGAGAACGTGAAGAGCAGGTCCAGCGTCCCGCCGCCGGCGGCGAAGCGGGCGTTCCAGTCGTACGCCTCGCGGATCATCGAGTGTCCGAGCCGGAACCCCGCGACGGAGAACTCGATCGGCATCGTCGGCATCGAGAACGGGTCCGCCCCCACCTCGAAGATCTTGCGCCCGTTGCGGAAGACGTCGGTGACGATCGACGGCTCGACGATCCGCGGCAGGTAGTCGGTGAGCAGCATCCACTGGTAGTGCAGCACCACCCGCTGCCGGGCCCGGCGGAACCGCTCCGCGGGCGGGGTGTCCGCCGGCAGCGTGTCGACGACCCGGTTGTGGAACCGGATGAACGCGGCGTGGTGCTGGGCCACCGCGAGGTTCTCGTCGTTGCGGGCGTCGGGGATGTTCGCGCGCCGCGGTGCGTCCCCGTCCGCAGCAACACGGGGTACGTCGAAGCCGAGCCTCGCCACGTCCGAGCCCGACCGGGTGGTCTTGCCGATCCGCAGGTGCCGGTCGTCGGAGTAGAACCGCTTCGAGACCGCGTCGAGCGGCCCTGCGCCGTACATCGAGTCGAGGTCCAGCGACGGCGACCTTCCCTGCAGCAGGTCGGCCGGGTTGATGGTCTCGCCGAGCTGCACGGTCGTGGCGTCGAAGGTCAGGTCGTGGTCGACGAACTGGCCGAGGTAGGTGAAGCCGGCCGGGACCACGCCGTCGCGGTTCGGGCCGGACGGCGTCATCGCCTGCGCGACCTTGACCCGCGCGGCCTTGACCAGCGGGAGACCGCTCGGCCCGATTCGCGAGAAACGGAAGGTCGGTGCGGCGGCAGCCCGGGCCGCGAAGCTGCGCGCTCCGTCCAGCGTCGGCGCCGGCGTCTCCCCCTCGATGAAGTAGTCGTCGCGGCCGTGGCGGCGGTGCGGTGGCATGGTCATTCGGTTTCCCTCCCGAAGGTCGGCGTCTGTCCTCAGTGACGCCCGCAGCGCAGGTTTGGTTGCGGCGCGCTGCTCACGAGGCAACCTACTCCGGTTTTGTGCACTGCGTCACAACGCCTTGCGTAAATTCCTACGCTCTGCGTAATATTCAGGTCATCAGGAAGACCCCACAACCAAGGAGCACCACGATGGCCACCAAGACCAAGAACACCGACAAGCCCGTCACCAACTACTTCTCCTCGATCGTCGACACCACCAAGGACCTGCTCGACGACGTCGTGGAGACCGCCGGCAAGGTCGAGAAGAAGACCCGCAAGGGCAGCAAGAAGGCCACCAAGGCCGTCGTCCCCTCCAAGGCGGACGTCAAGGCCCTGCGCCAGCAGATCGAGGACCTCGGCAAGCAGACCCGCAAGCTCGCGAAGGTCGGCTGACCCAGCCTGACCACGCCGAAGCGCCCGGCCCGTCACGATGACGGGGCCGGGCGCTTCTTCGCGTCTGCTGGCTCAGTCTTCCGAGTCGTCCTCCGGGTCGACGTGACGCAGCCACTCCGTCGGCCCCGACGCGGTGATCGCGAGGTGCACGAACTCGCTGTCCTCCGTCGCGCCGTGCCAGTGGGGCACGCCGGGCATCACGTGGATCCAGTCCCCCACGCCGAGGGTCCGCGGCTCGTCGAGGCCCTCCCACTGGATCAGCCCCTCGCCCTCCGTCACGACGAGCGCCTGCTCGCCGTGATGGATGTGCCACGCCGACCGCGCGCCGGGGGCGTAGGCGAACCGGTTGCCCCGCAGCCCGCCGGGCTTCCTCGCCGGCAGCACGTCCTGCTGCTGGACCTCACCCGCGAACCGTTCCGCAGCCGCGAGCCGAGCGGGCGCATCGCGCTCCGATGCGATCGTGAACTCCTCGGGGCCTTCGCTTCCTGACGCCATCCTCAGAGTCTGCCAGTCCTCAATCCCCGTCGGCCTCTCTACGCACCTCGATGATCATCTCCAGGCCTGGGCTACCACGCCGTGCGGGCGGTATCCCGGCCGCGCCACGAGTCCCGGCGACTGAGCACTTCGTGCGCCCTGGGCCTAGCATCGAGGGGTGGATCCGACGTCCGTCCTGCTCAGCACGCCCGTATTCCGGGACCTCGCCCGCACGGACGTCGCCGAACTGCTCCCCCACCTTCGCGAGCGGACCTACACCGCCGGTCAGCGCGTCCTGCTCGAGGGCGACAGGGCGGACTCGCTCTTCGTGCTCGCGGACGGCGTGCTGAAGACCCACCGGATCGGCCCCGAGGGATCCGACGTCATCCTCGGCTTCAACTCGGCGATCGACGTCGCCGGCGAGGTGGGGCTGTTCCACCCCAGCGGCGTTCGCCAGGTCAACGTCACCGCGATGTCCGCTGCTCTCTGCCTCACGCTGCGACGCGAGCCGCTCCTGGAGTTCATGACCCAGCACCCGCCCGTCATGAACCGGTTCCTGGAGCGCCTCAGCAGCGTCGCGGTGAAGGCGGCGTACTCCTTCAGCAGCGTCGCGTTCGAGGACATCCGGCGCCGGGTGGCCGGCGCGCTCCTGACCCTGGCCGACGAGTTCGGCGAGCCCGCGCCCGACGGCACCCAGATCCGGCTGCACCTCTCCCAGACCACCCTCGCGTCGCGCGTCGCGGCGTCCCGGGAGAACGTCAACCGCGCCCTCGCGGGATTCGTCGCCTCGGGCGCGGTCAGCCAGCAGCGCGGCCACTTCCGCATCCACGATCGCGCGGCACTCGAAGAGGCCGTCGCTCTGTGACACGGGCCGCGCCGGCGGCAGCCTGATCGGCGTACGGCGCCGGACGCTCCCGGCGACCTATGATCCCGCCATGTCTCGACTCGGATGCCGGCGCGATGCCTGAGCGACCCGAGGACTGGAAGGCCTACGAGCCGCGAGACGAGGCTGCCGGCGAGGAGGCGCACGCAGAGCCGCGAGGCGACAGCACCCCAGCGGCGCCGTACGACTCCTCCGGCACCTTCCAGACCTACGACGCCCGCAAGGAGAAGCGGCGGCGCAGGAGGGGCCGCCTCGGGCTGCTCGGGATCGAAGGCATCGGGGTCGTCATCGGGGTCGTGGCCACCGCGACGGCGTTCGTCTCGACGCTGGACGACGACGACTTCTCGGAGGACGGCGGCGACACCGTGGTCGAGATCGACTCCGAGATCGACCTCGAGGAGGGTGCCGCCGGGCCGGACGTGTTCTCGGACGCCGGCGTCGCCGACCTCGCGGCAGCGCTCCGGCAGGAGACCGGCTCGACCCGGGTGCTCGAGGCGGTGATCTACGCCGGCAACGCGGTCGTCACCGTGCCGGGTCGGGAGCCCGGGGACCCGGCGCGCGCCTACCACTGGGACGGCTCGCTCACCGATGCCGGCGCGGTGCGACCCACCCGGGAGCCCTTCGACCTGACCCGGCTCGACGGCGACGTCCTCGCCGAGCTGTGCGAGGGCCGTCCGGTCGGCGGCGGCTCCGCGGACCAGTGCTTCGTGGTCGCCGGGCGTCCTGCCCCGGGCGACGGCGACGCGTGGCTCACCGTGCTCGGCGGCGGACCCGGCGACGTACCACTGCGGACGGACCTGCGCGGCGATCCCGCGTAGCATGCCGACGATCGCCATGCCTCCAGCCGAACCGCCCCACCGCGACCGCAAGCTCCTGCTGGTCGTCGACGCCCCGTCGCTGCTGCACCGCAACCACCACGCGCGGGCGCACACCCGGATCCGGGACCGCGCGGGACGACCGGCGTGGGCGCTCCACGGCATGCTGCGCCAGATCATCGAGTCGATCGACGGGTTCGCGCCGGACGCGGTGCTGTTCGGGCTCGACGACCGTACGGCGTCCGAGCGCGCCGACCACTACCCCGACTACAAGGCCGGGCGGCCGCCCAAGGACCCCGACCTCATCGACCAGCTCGACCGCGCCGGCGCCCTGCTCGACGCCCTCGGGCTCGCGACCGTCACTCCCCCGGGCCTCGAGGCCGACGACGTCAACGCGTCGGCGGCGACCTGGGCCGGCCGCAACGGCTGGCGCTGCGTGATCATCACCTCCGACCGCGACGCGTTCGCCCACATCAGCGACCACACGCAGGTCCTGCGGCTGATCGACGGCGGCATCAACGGCTCACCGCTGCTCAACCCCGCCCGCCTGCACACGATGTACGGCGTCGCGGCCGAGCACTACCTCGAGTACGCCGCCCTGCGCGGCGACGCGAGCGACAACCTGCCCGGCGTCCCAGGCATCGGAGAGAAGACCGCCGCCGCGCTGCTCGACCAGGCGGGCTCGATGCAGGCGGTCTGGGCCGACATCGACCACAACGAGGGCCACGCCCTGGTCGCGGCCCTCGACGCCTGGTCGGAGGAGACCGGCGTACGCCGCATCGGCGCCACCGTGCTGCGTCGACTCACTGCGCCCGGCGCCCGCGAGCGGTTCGACTTCAACGTCCGGATCATGTCCGGCCGCGACGACCTCGACCTCGGCCTCACCCCCGACGTCCCCGGGACGCCCGGCCTGCTCCCCCTCGACATCGACCGCGTCGCCCGGGTCGTCGGGCACCTCAACGTCGAGGCGACCACGGCCCTCGCTCTCCGAGTGCTGACGGGGGACCCTGCGTCGGCGGCGTGGGGCTGAGCGCCGGCACGCGCTCGTGCGCTCAAGTCCCTACTCTTGATCCGTGAGCAAGCCCGTGACTCCCAGCCAGCTGCGGCAGGACATCTACCGGTTGATCGACCGGGTGCTGGAGACCGGGGAGCCGCTGGAGATCGAGCGAAAGGGTCGGCGGCTCCGGCTGGTTCCTGAGGAGCCGGTCGATCGGCTGTCGCGGATCCGCGTCGATCCCGGCGTGATCAAGGGTGACCCCGAAGACCTGGTCTCGATCGATTGGTCGACGGAGTGGGACGTCGATCGGGCGGTTACGCCCGACTGACCTGCGCATCGACATCCACCTCGAGGTCTGGGAGTTCCAGCACGAGCGGGACTTCGACCGCCGATCGGGTCAGAGCCGCTCGAGGCTGGTCAGGAGGTGCTCGCGGACCTGCGGCCACGACGGGTGGGCGCCCTCGGCGCCGGGGATCGCGGCGACGATGACCGTGCCGCGGACGGTCGCCATCGCGATCTGCAGGAAGTCGGCGAAGCCGGGACGGGCGGCGTACGTCGGCAGCGAGCGCTCGGCGATCTCGACGATGGCGGCCATGCCGCCGGTCGTCATCTCGGCCACCCGCCGGGCCAGCTTCGGCTCGGTGCGCGCGACGTTGAACAGCTCGAGCACCGCCGGCGTGATCGGGAGGTTGTGGATCTCCCAGATCAGCTCGAGCAGCGCCTCGGCCGCCTCCCGATCGGTCCCGGCGTCGACACCTCGGCTCACCGCGTCGGCCAGGAGCTGCTCGATGAGACGGGTCATCGCGGCGTCGACAAGGGCCGCCTTGGTCGGGAAGTAGTGCTGCTGGGCGCCCTGGCTCACGCCCGCGCGCTCGGCGACGCGGCGGGTGGTCGTGGCGACGTACCCGTCCTCGGCCAGGCACTCGATCGTGGCGTCGAGGAGCTTCTCGGTCGTCGCGGTCCGGCGATCGACCTGGCGGCGCGGCGTGGCGGGGGGCACCGCGCGATGGTGACCCACGCCTCACCCTCTTTGCAAGTCAGATGACTTGTCAGTGCCCTGACGCGACACCTAGGCTCGCCGGACCACTGCGGAAGGATGGGGCAATGAAGGACTTCCACGACCGGGTCGCCGTCGTCACCGGCGCGGGCTCGGGCATCGGACGGGCGCTGGCCCTCCAGCTCACCGGGGCCGGCGCGCGGGTCGCCATCAGCGACTGGGACGCCGACGGCCTCGCCGGGACCGAGGAGCTCTGTCGGGCGGCCGGTGCGGCGCCGTACTCCCAGGTCCTCGACGTCCGCGACCGCGCGGCGGTGCACGCGTACGCCGACGCCGTGGCCGACCACTTCGGCTCCGTCAACCTGGTGATCAACAACGCCGGCATCACGATCTTCGGCACCATCGAGGAGAGCCCCTACGAGGACATCGAGAAGGTCATCGACGTCGACTTCTGGGGCGTCGTCCACGGCACCAAGGCCTTCCTCCCCCACCTGATCGCGTCCGGCGACGGCCACGTCGTCAACGTCTCGAGCATCTTCGGGCTCTTCAGCGTCCCGACGCAGAGCTCCTACAACGCGGCGAAGTTCGCGGTGCGCGGCTTCACCGAGGCGCTGCGCCAGGAGATGCTCGTCGCCGGGCACCCGGTCGGCGTGACCTGCGTGCACCCGGGCGGCATCCGCACCAACATCGTCAACAACGCCACGGCGAGCAACGCCGCCGACACCTCCGGCATCGCGCGCCTGTTCGAGGAGAAGCTCACCCGCACGTCGCCGGAGAGCGCGGCCCGCACGATCCTGCGCGGCGTCACGTCGCGCAGGCCCAAGGTCCTCATCGGCCCCGACGCCGTGGCGGTCGACCTGCTCGTCCGCGTCCTCGGCGCTGCCTACCAGCGCCCGTTCGCCGCCGTCTCCCGCCGCCTCATGGCGTCACTCGCCGCGCCCGCGGCACCGGCGACCATGGCCGAGAAGCCCGGCGCGGCCGCGAACGCGGCGTCCGCATGAGCGCGTACGACGCCACCTCCGCCGACGCCACCTCCGCCCTCGACCAGCTCGCCACCCCGGTCGACCTTCCCAACGGCCAGCAGCTCGCCAACCGGTTCATGAAGTCCGCCCTGAGCGAGGCGCTCGGCGACCGCGACTGCGGACCGTCCGAGCGGCTCGAGCGGCTCTACGCACGGTGGGCCACCGGCGGCTACGGCCTGGTCGTGACCGGCAACGTGATGGTCGACCGCCGGCACCGCGGCGAGCCCGGCAACGTCGTCGTCGAGGACGACCGCCACCTCGACCGGCTGCGCCGCTGGGCGAGCGGCTTCCAGGACAGTGGCACCCCGCTGTGGATGCAGATCAACCACCCGGGCCGGCAGGCCAACGCCCTCATCGGCCGCACCCGACCGGTCGCACCGAGCGCCGTCACCGCCCGGGTCCCGGGCGCCGTGAAGCCGCGGGCGCTGGAGGACGCAGAGATCCGGGAGATCGTCGAGCGGTACGCGACCGTGGCCACGGTCGCGGAGTCGGCCGGCTTCGACGGCGTCCAGATCCACGGCGCGCACGGCTACCTCGTCACCCAGTTCCTGTCGCCGCTCAGCAACCAGCGCACCGACGCCTGGGGCGGCGACGCCGGACCGGCGCCGCCGGTTCGTGCTCGAGGTGCTGGCGGCGATCAAGGCCGCGACCTCGCCCGGGTTCGCGGTCGGCATCAAGCTCAACTCCGCCGACTTCCAGCGCGGCGGGTTCAGCGAGGAGGAGTCGCGCGACGTCGTCGGCGCGCTCGTCGACCACGGGATCGACCTGATCGAGATCAGCGGCGGCTCCTACGAGGCGCCGGCGATGATGGGCACGATGCGCGCCTCGACCGCGGCGCGGGAGGCCTACTTCCTCGAGTACGCCGCGTCCGTGCGCGGGCTCGCCGGCGGCGTACCGATCGCGGTGACGGGGGGCTTCCGCACCGCCGCCGCGATGGAGGCCGCCGTCGCCTCGGGTGACTGCGACATCATCGGGCTCGGCCGGCCCACCTGCGTCGTACCCGACGCTCCGCACGCGATCCTCGACGAGGGCCTGACCACGCTGCCGAGCGCCCGGGTGCGGGCCGGCGCCCGCGCCGTGCTCGGCCGGGTCGTCAACCTCAAGCAGATCGACGGCGCGCTCGACCTGTCGTGGCACACCGACCAGCTGCACCGGATGGGCGCCGGCAAGGACCCCGACCCGGAGCGCTCATGGGTCGACGCCGCCGTCGCGATGGGCCTGCGCAACGGGCCCGGTGCGTTCCGCGCGAAGCGGGGCTGAGTCCCCGTCACGCCCTAGGATCAGGTCCATGAGCGCGTTCACCCAGTCCCGTGAGACGACCATCGACGCGCCACCGGCGACGGTGCACGCGATCCTCGACGACTTCCACCGCTGGCGGGAGTGGTCCCCCTGGGAGGAGAAGGACCCCGACCTCGTGCGGATCTTCTCCGGCGCGGAGAAGGGTGTCGGCGCGCACTACGCCTGGGAGGGCAACAAGAAGGTCGGCGAGGGCAGCATGGAGATCACCGGGTCCACCCCCGAGCGGATCGACATCGACCTGGAGTTCATCGCCCCGTTCAAGGCGAGCAACAAGACCTCCTTCGAGCTCGTGTCGCGCGGCGGCGGCAGCACCCGCGTCGTCTGGACCATGACGGGCGACCGCAACCTGCTGATGACCGTCCTCGGCAAGATCTTCTTCGACAAGGCCATCGCCAAGGACTTCGACCGCGGGCTGGCCAAGCTCAAGGCAGTCGCCGAGGCCTGACCCCTCGGGACATCACTCCGGCCCCGCCTATCGGTGCTGCGCCGCGCGCTTCTTGATCTCCGACCAGCTGAACCGCTGCCGGATGATGGCGCCGCTCGGCGCACCGTCCTGCTGGCGCGCCCACGCGGAGTAGTCCGCGAAGGAGCCGGTGCTGTCGGGCAGAGCGAGGTACGTCGCCACGATCGCCGCCACGTCCTCGTCGCTCCACCGCCGGCTGGTCGAGCGGGTCTTGTTGGTCGCGACGCCGGCGCGGGCGCAGGCCTCGTTCCACGAGCCGAAGCGGCGGATCAGCAGCGCGGGCGACGCCGCGTCCCGGCCCCGCTGCCAGGCGTCGTACGACGCCGCGGTCAGCGGTTCGCCGAGCTCGACCGCCGCGGCCGCGAGGTCGGCGGCGAGGCGCTGGTCGCTGAATTCCGGGGTCCGCACGCGTCCACGCTAGACGCCAGGGGCTACTTCTTCCGCGCCTTGGGCGGCAGCGTGGCGACGTACTGCTGGGCCCGGGCGACCCACGCCTCGGCGTCCTCGCCGTCCGGGATCGTGGTGTAGCCGCCCATCGGGCGCTCGGCGGGTCCGAACGGCCCGCCGCCGGCCGCAACCAGCTCCGCGGCCGCCGCCTCGTCGAGCTTGACTCCCACGCTGTCGCCGAACAGCCCGGCGAACATGTTGCCGTTCACGAACGCGCCGAGCTGGCCGAACATCGGCTTCACCGCGACGCCGGGCGCCTCGGGCACGAGCGAGCGGAAGCGGTCCTTGTCGGCGTCGGTGGCCTTGGGCATCTTCACGGCTGGTCTCCTCTCGAGTCTCAGGCCGCGGCGACGGGCGTGCGGCCGCATCCACCACGGTGCTGTGGTCTCCACCCCGGTGGTCGACCGCCGAGGTGGTCGCCACAACACGTAGTTACATCACCGGTCGGTCGGACTACTTGTCGAGCCGCTTCTTCACGACCCACGCCCCGAGCCCCAGGGCAGCGGCGCCGGCGGCGATCAGGCCGGGACGACTGCGCCACCGGGAGTACTCCTCGGTGACCTGCGGCCAGGCCGCACCGATCGCCGTCGCGGCATCCTCCGGCGTGGCCTGGAGCCCCTCGACCGAGACCGGCGTGCCGAACACGATCCGCACCCGCCGCGGCAGCGGCCAGCGGCGCTTCTCGGTGCCGGTGATCGTGGCCGGCACCAGCGGTGCGCCGGCCTCGATGGCCAGCCGGGCGGCGCCGCGCTTCGGCGTACCCAGTCCCTCCTCGCGGACCCGGGTCCCCTCGGGGAACAGCGCGAGCGCGTCGCCGCGGCGGAGGATCGCTCCCGCGGTCTCGAGCGCCTCGGCGTCGGACGCCCCGCGGCGTACAGGGAACGCGCCGAGCCGCAGGAAGGTCCGCGCCATCGGGCCGTCGAAGTGCTCCGCCTTGCCCATGAAGTGCACTGGCCGGCGCAGCACGATCGCGACGAAGAACGGGTCCCAGAAGCTCTTGTGGTTGGGCACGATCACCACCGGCCCCGACGTCGGCACGTTCTCCTTGCCCGTGGCCGTGAAGCCGCAGACGACACGGAGGATCACCGCGGCGACGTACTTCACGAGCAGGTAGAGCGGCCCGCTGACACCCTTCTCCCGGGCGATGCGGTGGGCTTCCTCGTTGGTGAGCGACACCCGGTCATCCTGGCCGGACCGACGCCGTCCCGCCAGCAACCCGCCGACGCCTACCCGGCTGCTTCACCACCGCCGGCCTCACCCTCGCCGCCCCACCCTCGCCGGCCTGAGCCCCGTGCCACCGCACCACAAGCTCGCCGCCGTCGGCGTCCAGGGTGATCGTGCTGCCGTCGTCGATGTCACCGGCGAGCAGCGCGCGGCCGATCTTGGTCTCGACCTCGTGGGTGATGTAGCGCCGCAGGGGGCGGGCGCCGTACACCGGGTCGTAGCCCCTTTCCGCGATCAGCTTCGTCGCCGCGGGCGTCAGGTCGAGGGTGATCCGCCGCTCCGCGAGCCGGTGCCGCAGCGAGGCGACCTGGAGGCCCACGATCTGCTCGATCTCCGGCAGCGTGAGCGGCGCGAACATGATGATGTCGTCGATCCGGTTGAGGAACTCCGGGCGGAAGTGGCCCCGCAGCTCGGTCATGACCTTCTCCCGCGCGCCCTCGGTGATGTCGCCCTGGGCGTCGACCCCGTCGAGCAGGTACACCGACCCGATGTTGGACGTCATGATGATCACGGTGTTGCGGAAGTCGACCGTGCGGCCCTGGGAGTCGGTCAGCCGGCCGTCGTCGAGGATCTGCAGCAGGGCGTTGAAGACGTCGGGGTGGGCCTTCTCGACCTCGTCGAACAGTACGACGGAGTACGGCTTGCGGCGTACCTGCTCGGTGAGCTGGCCGCCCTCCTCGTAGCCGACGTATCCCGGGGGCGCGCCCATGAGCCGGCTGACCGTGTGCCGCTCCTGGAACTCCGACATGTCCAGCCGGATCATGTTGTCCTCGGAGTCGAACAGCGCCGACGCCAGCGCCCGCGCGAGCTCGGTCTTGCCGACGCCCGTGGGCCCGAGGAACAGGAACGAGCCGATCGGCCGGCGCGGGTCCTTGATGCCCGACCGCGCCCGGATGACGGCGTCGGCCACCAGTCCCACCGCGGCCTTCTGCCCGATCACCCGCTCGGCGAGCACCTCGTCGAGGCGCAGCAGCTTCTCCCGCTCCCCCTCCTGCAGCCGGGCGACGGGGATGCCGGTCCAGCGGGCGACGATCTCGGTGATCTCCTCGGCGGTGACCTCCTCGCGCAGCAGCCGCGAGCCGCCCTGCTTGGAGTCCAGCCGTTCCTCCTCCCCCGCCAGCCGGCGCTCGAGCTCGGGCAGCCTGCCGTGCCGCAGCTCGGCGGCGCGGTTGAGGTCGTAGGCCCGCTCGGCCTCCTCGATCTGGTGCCGCACCTGCTCGAGCTCGGTGCGCAGCCCCTGCAGCTTGCGGATCGCGTGCCGCTCGGCCTCCCACTGCGCGGTCATCGCGTCGCCCTGCGAGCGCTGCTCGGCGAGCTCCTTGCGCAGCGCCTTGAGCCGCTCGGCCGAGGCGACGTCGGACTCGTTCTGCAGCGCCGCCTCCTCGATCTCCAGCTGCATCACCCGCCGGGTGATCGTGTCGAGCTCCGCAGGCATCGAGTCGATCTCGGTGCGGATCACCGCACACGCCTCGTCGACGAGGTCGATGGCCTTGTCGGGGAGGTTGCGGTCGGTGATGTAGCGCTGCGACAGGACCGCCGCCGCGACCAGCGCGGCGTCCTGGATCTTCACGCCGTGGTGCACCTCGAGCCGCTCCCGCAGGCCGCGCAGGATCGAGACCGTGTCCTCGACGGTCGGCTCCTCGACCAGCACCGTCTGGAACCGCCGCTCGAGCGCAGGGTCCTTCTCGATGTACTTGCGGTACTCGTCGAGCGTGGTCGCGCCGATGCAGTGCAGCTCGCCGCGGGCCAGCATCGGCTTGAGCATGTTGCCGGCGTCCATCGACCCCTCGGACGCGCCCGCACCGACGACGGTGTGGATCTCGTCGATGAACAGCAGGATCCCGCCGTCGGCCGACTTGACCTCGTGCAGGACGGCCTTCAGCCGCTCCTCGAACTCGCCGCGATACTTCGCGCCGGCCACCAGCGACCCCATGTCGAGGGCGAAGATCGTCTTGTCCCGCAGTCCCTCGGGTACGTCGCCGCGCACGATCCGCTGCGCCAGGCCCTCCACGACCGCGGTCTTGCCGACGCCCGGTTCGCCGATCAGCACGGGGTTGTTCTTGGTCTTGCGCGACAGGATCTGGATCACGCGGCGGATCTCGGAGTCGCGTCCGATGACCGGGTCGAGGCTCCCCTCCCGCGCGGCGGCGACGAGGTCGCGGCCGTACTTCTCGAGCGCCTCGTAGGAGGCCTCCGGGTTGGCACTGGTCACGCGC
The DNA here is from genome assembly GCA_963830735.1 of uncultured Actinomycetota bacterium. GTDB lineage: Bacteria > Actinomycetota > Actinomycetes > Propionibacteriales > Nocardioidaceae > Nocardioides. The sequence continues at coordinate 951,877 of CAWHNG010000002.1, read as the reverse complement.
TGGCTCCCTCGCACCTCGGTGAGCGTCTGCAGGACACCGTCCTGGGTCACCCCGACCGCGGCGAGGAGCCGACCGGCCGGCGTACTCGGGCCCGTGTCGACGATCGCCAGCAGGAGGTGCTCGACGGAGACGTACTCGTCCTTGAGCCGACCGGCCTCGCTCTCGGCCGCGGCCAAGACCCCGGCCAGCGCCCGGGAGATGCTGACCTGGCCGCCGGCACCGCTGCCGGTCACCCGGGGCAGCCGCTCGATCTCGCCGACGAGGTCGCGCCGGAGCGCGGGCACCTCGACGCCCATCCGCTCGAGGAGCCGTGGGATCAGGCCGTCGGTCTGGTCGACCAGCGCGAGCAGCAGGTGGTCGACGCCGATCTCGGTGTTGTGGTTGCGCAGTGCCAGGGACTGCGCCTCTTGCAGGGCCTGTTGGGATCGTTCGGTGAGCCGGTTCAGGTCCATCGGTGGGTCACCTCCGCGGTCGGGGTCCGTGACGGGTCTCGGCGCGGGCGACGGCCTCCTCGAGGGCCTCGATCCGTGCCAGCAGGTCGGCGGCCAGCAGCGCGCCGGCGTAGTTCAGGCCGAGGTCGCGGCGCAGCCGAGCCACCCGGGCCAGCCGCGCGGCGGCGTCGCGCGGGAACAGCGGGGCCCGGCTGGTGCCGCCCGCAGGCTCGAGGGCGCCGAGCGCCACCAGCCGCTGCACCAGCTCCGGGTGCAGCCCCGCCTCGCGGGCGAGGACCTCGATCGCCACCAGCGGCGATCCGTCCGGGGCCGTCGATCGGATCGCGAGCACCGTGCGCGTGACCATCACCGCTCCTTCCGCGGGTCGAAGCCCACCGACGCCGCCGCGAGCTGCTCGTAGAGCTCACGCTGCTTGTCGTCGAGGTCCTTCGGCACCCTGATCTGGACGTGGGCGAAGAGGTCGCCGTGGTCGCCCTGCTTGGTCGGCATGCCTTCGCCCCGCAGCCGCAGCTTCCGGCCGCTGCTCGAGCCGGCCGGGACCCGCACCTTGGCCGTCCCGGTCAACGTGCGCACCGGTACGACGGCACCGAGCGCCGCCTCCGACGGCGTCACCGGCACGTCGACGTGCAGGTCGGCGCCCTCGAGCCGGAAGCCCGGGTGCGGGGCGAGCCGGACCTTGAGGAAGAGGTCGCCGGGCGGGCCACCGTCGATGCCGGGGCCGCCCTCCCCCGCCAGCCGGATCTTCTGGCCGTCGCGGACACCCGGGGGGATCGCGACGTCGTACCCCCGCCCGTCGCTGAGCGTGATGTGCCGCCGACCCTGGGCCGCCGCCTCGGCGAGGGTCAGGTCGAGGACCGACTCGTGGTCGACGCCGCGCCGCGGCATCGCGCCGAAGCCCTCGCCCCGCCGTCCCCCGGCAGTACGGCGCCCGCCGAACAGTCCCTCGAAGAAGTCGCTGAAGTCGCCGCCTCCCCCGTAGCCCGCCTGGCTGTAGCCGCCCTGGCCGAACCCACCCGGGTCGAACCCTCCCTCGAACCCGCCCTGGCCGAAGTCGAACCCGTCGGGGAACCCCTGCGACGCCGACACGTCCTCGCCGGCCCGCCAGTTGGCGCCGAACCGGTCGTAGGCCTCCCGCTTCTCGGGGTCGCGGAGCACCTCGTAGGCCTCCGCGAGCGCCTTGAACCGATCCTCCGCGCCGTCCTCCTTGTTGACGTCGGGGTGGTACTTCCGGGCGAGCTTGCGGTAGGCCTTCCGGATGTCGTCGGCGCTGGCGTCCCGCGGGACGCCCAGCGCCTCGTAGTAGTCCTGGTAGCCGACCGCCATCAGCCGTCGCCCTGCGGTCGATTGGACACCACCACGAGCGCGGGCCGCAGCACGTCGTCGCCGGTCGCGAAGCCCGACCGGGCCACGTCGAGGACGGTGCGGTCCGGCCGGTCGTCGGCCACCCGTACATCGATCGCCTCGTGCCGCTGCGGGTCGAACGGCGCTCCTGCCGCGTCGATCCGGGTGACGCCGCTGCGGGCCAGGATGCTCTCCATCTGGGCCAGCACCGCCAACAGTCCCGGGTCGCCGGGCTCCATCTGCAACGCCCGCTCCACGCTGTCCAGCGCCTCCAGCCAGTCGACGAGCACGGCCCGGCGGGCCCGGGTGACCTGCTGCTGCCCGTCGCGCTCGACCCGCTTGCGGTAGTTGTCGAGGTCGGCGAGCGCCCGCTTGTAGCGGTCGTCCGCCTTGGTCAGCTGCTCCCGGAGCGAGGCGACCTCGGCAGCGAGCGCCTCGGCGCCAGGAGTCTCGGGCGTCTCGGATGTCTCGGGCGTCTCGGCGGCCTCGCCGCCGTCCTGCTCACTCACGGGTGAAGTCGGCATCGACGACCTCGTCGTCATCGTCGCCGCCCGAGCCCGTGGCGGCCGACGGGTCCGGCGCGCTCGCCGTCGTGGTCGCAGCAGCCGGCAGCGTGTGGATGATCTGCTGGACGTCGGCGATCAGCGGCCGCACCCGGTCGAGCGCGGCTCCGTCCTCGACAGCCTTCCGGGCATCCTCGATCGTCTGCTCGGCCCGTGCCTTCTCGTGCACCGGCAGCCGGTCCTGCAGCTCGGTCACGAGCTGGTTGGCCTGGTAGGCCAGCGCGTCGAGCTCGTTGCGGGCGTCGATCTCCTCGCGGCGCCTCTTGTCGTCTGCGGCGTTCGCCTTCGCGTCGGCGACCATCCGGTCGATGTCCTCGGACATCAGGTTGGCCGACTCCTGGATCTCGACGTTCTGCTCGGCGCCGGTCGCCTTGTCGCGGGCCGACACGTTGAGGATCCCGTTGGCGTCGGTGTCGAAGGTGACCTCGATCTCGGCAGAGCCGCGCGGGCCCGGCCGGATGCCGTCGAGCCGGAACCGCGCGAGCTGCCGGTTGTCGGCGGCGAGCTCACGCTCGCCCTGCAGCACCACGACGTCGACCGCGGTCTGGTTGTCGTCGGCGGTGGAGAAGGTCTCGGTCCGACGGGCGGGGATCGTGGTGTTGCGCTCGATCACCTTGGTCATCACCCCACCGAGCGTCTCCAGGCCCAGGGACAGCGGCGTGACGTCGAGGAGTACGACGTCCTCGACCTCTCCCTTGAGCACGCCGGCCTGCAGCGCGGCCCCGATCGCGACCACCTCGTCGGGGTTGACCGACATGTTGGGTTCCTTGCCGCCGGTGAGCCTGCGCACCAGCGTCTGCACCGCTGGGATCCGGGTCGAGCCGCCGACGAGGATCACCTCGTCGATGTCGTTGGCGGTCAGCTTGGCGTCGCTCAGTGCCTGCTCGACCGGACCGCGGGTGCGCTCGACGAGGTCCGCGGTGAGCTGGTCGAACTTCGCCCGCGACAGGGTGATGTTGAGGTGCTTGGGACCCGACGCGTCGGCGGTGACGAAGGGCAGGTTGATGGTGGTCGTCGTCGTGGTCGACAGCTCGACCTTCGCCTTCTCCGCGGCCTCGTGGAGCCGCTGGAGCGCCTGCGGGTCGGAGCGCAGGTCGATGCCCTGCTCCTTCTTGAACTCCTCGGCCAGCCAGTCGACGACCTGCTTGTCGAAGTCGTCGCCGCCGAGATGCCCGTCACCGCTGGTCGCCCGCACCTCGACCACGCCGTCGCCGACCTCGAGCACGGAGACGTCGAACGTGCCGCCGCCGAGGTCGTAGACGAGCACCGTCTCCGACCCCTCCTTGTCCAGGCCGTAGGCGAGCGCCGCGGCGGTCGGCTCGTTGATGATCCGCAGGACCTCGAGCCCCGCGATCTTGCCGGCGTCCTTGGTCGCCTGGCGCTGCGCGTCGTTGAAGTACGCCGGCACCGTGATCACCGCTTCGGTGACCTTCTCGCCGAGGTACTTGCCCGCGTCGTCGGCGAGCTTGCGGAGGATCTGCGCGGCGATCTCCTCCGGTGCGTACTCACGGCCGCGCACGTCGAAGCGGACGGCGTCGTTCGGCCCGTCGACGACCTTGTAGGAGACGGCCTTCGACTCGTCGTCGACCTCGCCGGACTTGCGGCCGATGAACCGCTTCGCGGAGTAGATCGTCGCGTCCGGGTTGAGGATCGCCTGCCGGCGAGCGACCTGGCCCACCAGGCGCTCCCCGTCCTCGGTGAACGCCACGACCGAGGGCGTCGTACGCGCTCCCTCGGCATTGGCGATGACTTCGGCGCGGCCTCCCTCCATCGTCGCGGCCACTGCCGAGTTCGTGGTTCCGAGGTCGATCCCGACCGCCTTGGCCATCGCGCTGCACCTTTCCCTTCGACGTCTGTCCTGTTGGGGACCGTACGGCGGAGGTCTGGCGAAGAGAATGCCCTCCGGCCCGGACGGCGGGTTTCCTGTCAGGGTTGACAGTGGCCGCTGTTCGAAGCGATAACACCACTCCGCCAGGGTCGTCGTCGACCCCTTCGCTCAGCTGTTGCCGAGGACGACGCTCGCCTCGGCCGTCAGGGCCAGGAACGTCAGCGTCTCCTGCAGGTAGAGCACGACCTGCTCGGCATCGTGGGAGAGGTAGCCGATGGACAGGTCCTGGCCCAGGTGGAGCTCGAAGTCGCCGCCCCGGGTGGTCACCAGCAGCGCTCCCTCGAGTGCCGGCGCCCAGATGACCTCGCCGTCGGGCAGCAGTCGGGCGAGGTGCTGGCGGATCGGGTAGCCGTGGTCGGTGGTCTCGGCGACCGCGGTGTAGAGGTCGGCGGAGAGCAGCAGGCTGTAGGGCCCGCCCACGCCGGCCAGCCGCAGCGAGCTGAGCGCCTGGGCGACCGCGTCCGGGAAGTCACGGACATCCGACGGTACGGCGACCCGCGCGTTGGAGCTCGTCGGCTCGATTCCCCGCACCCCGGCGCCGGCGGCGCCCCGGAAGACGATCCCGTCCTCGACGAGCGCGACCTTCTCGGCCGCATCCTTGACCGGCTGCCAGTCGGAGTCCTTGGCGCCGCGCTCGACGTCGTCGACGGCCTCCCGGGTCACCGCGAACGGCACCCGCACCTCGACCAGCGGCTGCGCCTCCCTCCGGTGGAGGAACACACCCTCACCGGGGGCGTCGATCGGGCTCATGTGTCCCGTGCCCACGGCCGACAGCTGCGGCCCCGCCGGGCCCACGACGTCGACGACACGGCGCCCGGCGAGGAATCGGATGAAAGTACGACGCGCCTCGGCCTCGATCTCCTCCCACGCGGCCTCCGAGACCGGCGCGAGCTCGCGGTGCAGGTTGTTCATGGTCCGTCACTCCTTCTTGAGGCTTCCGATGGCGAGTGAGCCGTCGCGGCGCGGCTCCGGCGCGGCCGGCTGGTCGGTGGCGGTCGGTTCGGCGAGGACCGGCGCTGCGGCATCAGCCGCGGTGGGCGGGTCCTCGAGCAGGTCCACGGTCGGCACGAAGAACAGGCAGCCCGTGAGCGCGGTCGAGAAGTCGAGGATCCGGTCGTGGTTGCCGGGCGGCTTGCCGATGAACATGTTGTGCAGCATCTGCTCGGTCACGCCCGGGTCAGCGGCGTACCCGATGAAGTAGGTGCCGAACTCCCCCGTGCCCACCCGCCCGAACGGCATGTTCTCCCGGACGATCTTGCGCTCGGTGCCGTCCGGCTCGACGATCGTGTTGGCCACGACGTGGGAGTCCGAGGGCTTCACGTCGTCGGGCAGCTCGATGTCGCTCAGCTTGTGCCGGCCGATCACCAGCTCCTGCTGCTCGACGGTGAGCGCGTTCCACGCCGCGATGTCGTGGACGTACTTCTGCACGATGACGTAGCTGCCGCCGGCGAAGTCCGGGTCCTCGTCACCGATGGTCACGGCCGCCTGCGCGTCGACACCGGTCGGGTTCTCCGTGCCGTCGACGAAGCCGAGCAGGTCGCGCTCGTCGAAGTAGCGGAAGCCGTGCACCTCGTCGACGACGTCGGCCAGGCCGCGCAGCCGGTCGACGAGCCGGGTGGCGAGCTCGAAGCAGAGGTCGAGCTGCTGCGCGCGCACGTGGAACAGCACGTCGCCCGGCGTCGACGGCGCGGTGTGCGTCGCGCCCGCCAGCGCGCGGAACGGGTGCAACCCGGCGGGGCGCGGGGCGCCGTACGCCTTGTCCCAGAAGCGCGAGCCGAGCCCCACGATGCAGCTGAGCGCACCCTCGGGGGCGCGGAACGCCACCGACCGGATGAGGGCCGGAACGTCGGTGAGGGCGTCCCGCGCCTCGTCGGCAGCCCCGTCGCGGACCGTGAGCACGAGGAAGATCGTCGCCCTGGCCGGATTGGTCACGACCTGCTGCGGGCGGAACGTCTCCGTCATGTGGTTCCCTCCGGGTCTCTCGCGTCGGCCGTCAAGGTAACCCGCACCCCATCAGGAGGCGAGGGCGCCGATCACCAGGTTGAGCGTGGTGGCCAGGATTGCCACGCCGAACACGTAGGACAGCAGGCAGTGCCGCAGGACGACGGCCCGGACCGAGCCGCGCGTGACGTTGGTGTCGGACACTGCGTAGGTCATCCCGAGGTTGTAGCTGAAGTAGAAGAAGTCGCTGAACGCCGGCGGCTGGTCGGAGTTGAAGTCGATGCCGCCCGGCTCGGCCGTCTCCTCGTAGAACAGGTAGGCGTACCGCGTCGCGTACATCAGGTGGAGGCCGGCCCAGGCCATCGCCACCCCGACGAGGGCGAGCGCGGCCGACCCGTTCCCGGCGTCGTCCCCGACCACCAGGAGCGTCACCACCACCGTGAGACCACCGATCGCGGCGGTCACCACGACCAGCTCGTCGACGATGGGGCTGAGGTCTTCCCGGGTGACGTTGGCGCGCGTCTGCGTCGGGTCCATCGGCCACAGCACGACCCAGCCCAGGACGACGTAGACCAGACCCATGACGGCGAACCCGGTGAGGACTCCGAACGGCAGGTCGCCGCGCGCGGCGGCGACCGCGGCGGTCGTCGCCGCGCCGACCCCGACGGCGGTCAGCAACCGCACCGAGGCGGTGATCCAGCTGGGTGCGCCCGAGCTCACTCCCGGCTCAGGTCGACGGGTCGGCGGCCGGCGGGTCGTCGTTCCAGTCCGGGTCGTTGTCCCAGGCCTCGTTGCGCTCCTCCACGTGCTCGAGGGCACGCGCGGCCTCGGCCTCGGTCTCGTAGGGCCCGAGGCGGTCGGCGGAACGGCAGCCGTCCTCACCCTCGACCTGGTGGTGCTTCAGACAGAAGAAGTACGGCGGTTCGCTCATCGGCCCCGTCCTGTTCTCGACAATGTCCGGTCGGCTGCGACGCTATCGCGGAACCACCCACCCCCGCTGCTGGCGCCGAGGGTCGATCTGTCTCCCCGGACAGCAGGTCCTGTCGGCGGCGATAACCCGTCGAGGCGCCCCGCGACCGGCGATGGGCCGCGGGTGCGCCCTGCTCCCGTCATCGGGTAGGAATGCCGCCAACGGGGTGCGCAGTTGCAGGGAGCATGCAGGGAGTGAGTGATGAGTGACGCGGCGCTGGGCGACCTCATGCGGGCGGCCGAGGAGCGGCTGCCCCGGCTCGTCGAGACGGCGTACGACGCCGTACTGACCCGGATGCCGATGTACCGCGACCCGCGGCTCGTCCCGCCCGACGACCTGCGCAGCTCGGTCGAGAGCAACCTGCAGGCGCTGGTCGACGCCATCGGCCACGGACCACGCACGCCCCTGGACCTGGACGCACCGCAGGAGACCGGTCGGCGGCGCGCCCAGCAGTCGATGCCGCTGCCGGAGGTGCTGCAGGCATACCGGATCACGTTCGCGACCCTGTGGGACGCCCTCGTCGAGCACGCACGCAGCAGGAACCAGCCGGACGTGACCGACACGCTGCTGACGGCAGCGAGCCGGATCTGGCAGCTCACCGACGACCACGCCCTCGCCGTGACCGAGGCCTACCGCGCCGCGACCGCCGAGCTGCTGCTCGCCAAGCAACGGCGCCGGTCCGCCCTGGTCGAGGCCCTCCTCACCGGACACCCCGGGCGCGACGCCGGCCCGTGGGAGGCCGCGTCGCTGCTCGGCCTCCCGCCCGACGGCGAGCGGATCGTGGTCGCCGCCGAGACCCGGGGCCTGGCCGAGGAGACCCTTCCCGGCATCGAGCGTCAGCTCGCCGTGCGCGGCATCGCCTCCGGCTGGCGACTCACCCCTGCGCTCCAGCTCGGCATCGTCGCGCCGCGGCCCGACCAGCGACAGGTGGTCCTCGACGTGGTCGACGAGCTGGCCACGGCGCGGGTCGGCATCAGTCCGCCGTACCGCTCGCTCGGCGACACACCCCGCGCGCTGCGCCTCGCCCGCGCAGCCCTCGCCGGGGCACCGGTCGGCCAGGTCGGGGTCCGCGTCTTCGAGTCCAGTCCCCTGGCCGCGCTGATGGCGTGCGAGCCCGACGAGGGCGACCGGATGGCGCGGGAGGTCCTCGGCAGCGTGCTCGCGCTGCCGGCCGACGACCGGTCAGTCCTGCTCGAGACGCTCCACACCTACCTCGACAACGACGGCTCGGCCGACCGCGCCGGAGAGGTGCTCTACTGCCACCCCAACACGGTCCGCTACCGGCTGCGCCGGATCCAGGAGCTCACCCACCGGTCGCTGTCGGACCCCTACGGACTGGCCGAGCTGGCCGCGGCGTCGTACGCCGTCAGGATCAGCGCGGTCGGCGCCCCTGACGAGGAGCAGCGCCGGCACCGCAGGGAGTGAGTCGCCGTGCAGAACCTCCTGTCGCGCCTGGGCATCGACAGCTTCGTCATCTCGATCCATGTCGCGCTGCTCGCCGCTGCGGTCGTGCCGGCTCCCGCCGGACTGACGCCGTGGCTCGACGGCGTCACGTTCGCCACGATCGCCACCCTGTTCTTCCTGTACGGCGCCCGCATCTCCCGGGACGACGCCCTGGGAAGCCTGGTGGACTGGCGGCTGCACCTCGTCGTCCTCGGGTTCACGTTCGTGGTGTTCCCGGTCATCGGTGTGGCCCTCGCCCTGGCGCCGGCGGCCGTCGTCGACCCTGCGCTCTACCCCGGCGTGCTGTTCCTCTGCCTGGTGCCCTCGACCGTGCAGGCCTCGGTCGGCTTCACCTCGCTGGCGGGCGGCAACGTGCCAGGGGCGATCGCGAGTGCATCCGCCTCGAACCTGCTCGGCGTCTTCCTCACCCCGGCCCTCGCGCTGGCATTGATGACCACGACCGGCGCGACGCCCGTGCACCGGACGGCGGTGCTCACGATCGTCCTCCAGATCCTGCTGCCCTTCGTCCTCGGCCAGTACGCCGGACCGGTGGTTCCGCTCGTGGGTGGTGGACCACCCCCAGACCGTCCGCCAGGTCGGCCGCACCTCGATCGTGCTCGTGATCTACGCGGCCTTCTCCGTCGGGGAGCGGGACCACATCTGGACGGCGGTGACCGCCGGCGACGTCGTCCAGCTCGTCGTGCTCTCCGCCGTGCTCGTCTGCGCGATGCTCTGGCTCACGCGGGAAGCCGCCGAGCGGCTGCGCTTCGCCCGTGCCGACGTCGTCGCCATCCAGTTCTGCGGGACCAAGAAGGCCCTCGTCACCGGCCTGCCGATGGCGTCGGTGCTGTTCGCGGGGTCGACGGTCGATGCCGTCGTGCTGCCGCTCATGGTGTTCCACCAGGTTCAGCTGATCATCTGCGCCTTCGTGGCCAAGAAATACGCCCGCGACCGTGCTCATCACCAGCAGTTACCACTGACCGCCCCCGACCCCATCTGATATTGATGACCACATGTTGATGCGGCAGCTGGAGTACCTCACCGCCCTGTCGCGGGAAGGTCACTTCGGCCGCGCCGCCGCGATCTGCCACGTCACCCAGCCGGCGCTCTCCGCCGGCATCCGCAAGCTCGAGTCCGAGCTCGGCGTCCAGGTCGTGCGCCGCGGTCAGCGGTTCGAGGGCTTCACCCCCGAAGGTCGCGAGGTGCTGCGCTGGGCGCAGCGGATCCTGGCCGAGCGCGACGCCCTCGACCAGTCGCTCGCCGGCATGCGCGGCGAGTTGTCGGGCCGGCTCCGGATCGGCGCCATCCCGACAGCACTGACCGTGTCCTCGCTGCTCACGACGCCCCTGCGGCGGCAACACCCGCTCGTGACGTTCTCCCTCCAGTCGATGTCGTCGCGCGAGATCGTCAGTCGGCTCAACGACTTCGACATCGACATCGGCATGACGTACGTCGACGGCGAGCCTCTCGGCCAGGTCCGCGTCGTGCCGCTCTACCGGGAGCGCTACCTGTTCCTCACCCCCGAGGACGGCGAGTACGCCGACCACCAGACGGTCACGTGGGCCGAGGCTGCCCGAGCCCCGCTCTGCATGCTGATGCCCGTCATGCAGAACCGGCGCATCATCGAGGGCTACTTCGCCGACGCGGGCGCGGAGATCGAGCCGGTCATCGAGACCGACACCATCTCGGCGATCTACGCCCACGTCGGCTCGATGGGGCTCTCGAGCATCATCCCGCACACGTGGATCCCCGGCTTCGGCGTACCCGACGGTGTCCGGGTCGTCCCGCTCCCGCGTCCCCGCCGGTCCTTCCAGGTCGGGCTGGTGCTGGCCGGGCACGGCCCGGAGTCGCTGCTGGCCCGGGCCCTCGTCGACATCGCCCGTGCGGTCGACCTCCGACGCGCCCTCGACCGCCTCGACATCGACCAGCGCTGACACCGCTCATCCACGCCTCCCGGTCGAGCGGCAGCGTCGCGATAGACATTCTCTATCGAGACATACAGGTCTTGACTTTGACGGTGAATCGGGGAATACCTAGATTTCACCCCACGCATCACCCCTGTGACCCCGGTCACTTCGTGCAAAATGACAATGATCGGCCGCTGGCGCCTCGGACCGCACCCGGCACCGACCTCTGACCGACGCCCCGCATTTCACGTCTGACCCTAGGAGGTGCGCAGATGGCTGCGCTCTCGTTCCTGGACCGCGCGCATACCGTGGCTCCTCCCGGCTACAGCCGCTGGCTGATCCCGCCAGCCGCCCTGGCAATCCATCTGTGTATCGGACAGGCCTACGCAACCAGCGTCTACAAGGCTCAGCTTGAGCACCACTTCGACGCCAGCCACACCGCGATCGGCATCGTCTTCTCCATCGCGATCGTGATGCTCGGTGTGTCGGCCGCAGTGTTCGGCACCTGGGTGGACCGCAACGGCCCCCGCAAGACGATGTTCGCCGCCGCCTGCTGCTGGGCGACCGGCTTCCTCGTCGCCGCCGGCGGTATCGCGGTCGGCGGGACGCTCGGCCTGTACATCGTCTACCTGGGCTACGGCGTCATCGGCGGCATCGGTCTCGGCCTCGGCTACATCTCGCCGGTGTCGACCCTGATCAAGTGGTTCCCGGACCGCCCGGGTCTGGCCACCGGCATGGCCATCATGGGCTTCGGCGGAGGCGCGATGATCGCCTCGCCGCTGTCGACCAAGCTGCTGGAGGTCTACAGCGGCACCGACGGCGACAAGGTCATGAAGCTCTTCCTCACCCTCGGCGTCGTCTACTTCTGCTTCATGATGATCGGTGTCTTCCTCGTCCGCGTCCCGGCACCGGGCTGGGCCCCGCCGAACTTCGACCCGTCCAAGGTCAAGCAGAAGGCGATGGTGACCAGCAACCACGTCTCCGCCGCCAACGCGATCAAGACCCCGCAGTTCTGGCTGCTGTGGACCGTGCTGCTGTGCAACGTCACCGCGGGCATCGGCCTCCTCGAGAACGCCAAGCCCACGGTCCAGGACTTCTTCCGCGAGAAGCAGGGAGACGTCTGGGTCTCGACCCTGGCTGACAACGCGGCCTCCGCAGCCGTCGTCGCCGGTGGCTTCGTCGCCCTGCTGTCGGTCGCCAACATGGCGGGCCGGTTCGGCTGGTCGACGATCTCTGACTACCTCGGTCGCAAGAAGACCTACGTCATGTACCTCGGTATCGGCATGTGCATGTACTTCCTGCTCGCCTCCGGCGTCGGTGCAGCCTCGACGGCCCTCTTCGTCCTGATCTGCATGGTGATCGTGTCCTTCTACGGCGGCGGCTTCTCCACCGTCCCGTCCTACCTGCGGGACCTCTTCGGCACCTACCAGGTCGGCGCGATCCACGGCCGCCTGCTGACCGCCTGGTCGACCGCGGGCGTCCTCGGGCCGCTCATCATCAACAGCGTCCTCGACTCCCGCACCCCGGTGAAGGGCCCCGACCCGCTCGCGGGACAGGAGAACCCGCTCACGGGCGAGATGGTCCCCAAGGACGCCACCATCGACGTACTGACCGCGTCGGACTACTCGCTCGGCCTCTACATCATGGTCGGCATCCTCGCGGTCGGCTTCGTGGCCAACCTTCTCATCCGGCCGGTCTCGGACCGGTTCCACGAGAAGGGCGCCGTGACCGACGCCGTCGACGCGGCCCACTGACCATCACGACCCCTGCACGAGAGGAGCACACGTCATGAGCAAGGAACACGCACCCGGCAGCCAGAACGCCGAGATCGCGATCATGTGGACGGTTGTCGCCATCCCGTTGGCGTACGGGATCTTCAACTCCGTCAAGGCAGCACTGAAGCTGTTCACCGGCTGATCCCAGCCTCCCCGAGCCCCGGGTGCCGCGTCCTAGAGCGCGGCGCGGCACCCGGGAACCAACCTCCAGCTGCACCACACTTCCGCAGGCACCTACGTCCGAAGGCTGGTGACCCCATGACACACGTTGACCGGGGGCATACCTTCGATCGTGTGGCACCTGCGGCCCGGTCCGTTTTCGTCCGAAGCCACTCCACAAGGACGCGATCGCGGGACACTTTCACCACTACTTCCGACCTCGGCGTCGACGTACCCGTCGGCCAGGCTCGGCACAACGCACGACACTGAACCCACACTCAACGGGAGGCAGCCATGGCCAAGACCCATACTCGGAAGAACTACAAGCAGCCGGAGAGGTACAAGCGGCTGACCGAGCCGCTGGTGCGTGAGAACGGGGTTCTCCGCCCGGCGACGTGGGACGAGGCGCTCGACAAGGCCGCCGCAGGCTTCAAGCGCAACCTCGAGGCCCACGGCCCGGACGCGTTCGGCCTCTTCTCCTGCTCCCGGTCCACGAACGAGATGAACTTCATGGCGCAGAAGTTCAGCCGGTCGGTGATGGGCACCAACAACATCGACTCATGCAACCGAACTTGACACGCTCCTAGTGTCGCCGGTCTGGTGGCAGTGTTCGGAGCTGGTGGCGGCACCTCCTCCTACCGCGAAGTCGAAGACGCAGATGTGATCCTCATGTGGGGCACGAACGCCCGCGAGGCCCACCCGATTTTCTTCCATCACGTGATCAAGGCGATCCACAAGGGCGCCAAGGTCTACGCCGTCGATCCTCGCCGGTCGAAGACCGCGGAGTGGGCTGACGCCTGGCTCGGTCTGGACGTCGGCACCGACATCGCCCTGGCGTACGGCGTCGGCCGCGAGATCATCCACTCCGGTTTGGTGAACACGACGTTCATCGAGCGCGGCACCACCGGCTTCGAGGAGTACGTCGCCGCGGCGGAGCCGTGGACCCTCGAGGTGACCTCGCGGGAGACCGGTGTCCCGGTCGAGCTGATCCGGTCGCTCGCCCACGACCTCGCCAAGGCGGACAAGGCCCAGATCTGCTGGACGCTCGGCATCACCGAGCACCACAACGGCACCGACAACGTCCGCTCGCTGATCAACCTGGCCCTGCTCACCGGTCATGTCGGTCGCTACGGGTCGGGCCTGAGCCCGCTGCGCGGCCAGAACAACGTCCAGGGCGGCGGCGACATGGGGGCGATCCCCAACAAGCTGCCCGGCTTCCAGGACGTCGAGGACAACCAGGCACGCGGCAAGTTCGAGCAGATGTGGGGCGTCACGCTCCCGCCGAAGAACGGGATGCACCTCTCCCAGATGATGGAGGCGATGGACGAGGGCGAGCTCACCCACCTCTTCATCATCGGCGAGAACCCGGTGCAGTCCGACGCCGACTCCACGCACGTCACCAAGCGGTTGCAGAACCTGGACCACCTGGTCGTGCAGGACATCTTCCTCACCAAGACCGCCGAGCTGGCCGACGTGGTCCTTCCCGCCGCCTCCGGGTGGTGTGAGACCGAAGGCACCACCACCAACAGCGAACGCAGAGTCCAGCGGGTGCGCAAGGCACTCGATCCGCCGGGCCAGGCACGCAACGACATCGAGATCCTCCGCGCCCTCGCGGCGCGGATGGGTCACGAGTGGCCGGAGCAGACCTCCGAGGAGATCTGGAACGAGGTGCGGGCGCTCTCGCCGGACCTCGCGGGCATGTCCTACCAGCTGCTCGACGAGAAGGGCGGCATCCAGTGGCCCTACCCCGAGGAGGGTGGCCCGGAGACCTCGTTCCTCCACGCCCGGCTCTGGGAGGCCGACCCGCAGCTGCGCGGCCGGCCTGCACCGTTCGGCATCGTCGAGCACGCGCTGCCGGTCGACAAGCTCGACGAGGAGTTCGACCTGCGCCTGACGACCGGGCGCCGGCTGACCGACTACAACACGGGCGTGCAGACCCAGGGCTTCAACTCCCCGCTCCGGATCGGAACGACGCTCGACATGTCCCCCGAGGACCTGGACAAGTGGGGCATCGAGGACGGCGAGATCGTCCGGATCACCTCGCGGCGGGGATCAGTGCTGGCCCCGGCGCGTCTGGAGCCCGCTCTGCGCCCCGGCCTGCTGTTCATGGTGTGCAACTTCCCCGACGAGGTGGACACCAACCTGCTCACCATCGAGGCCAACGACCCGATCGCCGGCACCGCCGAGTTCAAGGCGACCGCGGTGAAGGTCGAGAAGCTCGTCGACGTCGACAAGGACCTCTCCGGCGAGGCCGCCGACCTGGTGTCCGCCGGACAGGAGGCCTGACCGTGGACCTGAGATTCACCGACGCCGAAGCCAGTGCGGACGAGCGCGACGCGGTCGACCGACTGATCGGCGAGGCACACAGTGGGTGGTACGGCGGCGAGCGCGACTCCGCCGACCACCGCAGGTCGTACGGCGGGCACCAGGCGCGCTCCGAGCGGCACCTGACGCTCGAGGCGCTGCACGCGGTCAACGACCGGGTCGGCTGGATCAGTCCCGGCGCGCTCAACTACATCGGTCGTCGGCTCAGCGTGCCGCCCGCCGACGTCTACAGCGTCGCCACCTTCTACGCGCTCTTCTCGACGCATCCCCGTCCCAAGCGCGTGGTGCACGTCTGCACCGACATCGCGTGCGAGGCGAAGGGCGCCCAGGCGCTGTGCGACTCCCTCGAGCAGAGCCTCGGCCCGGCCGGGGCAGCAGCGGGCTGGAAGCACAGCCCGTGCCTCGGTGTGTGCGAGCGGGCGCCTGCCGCGTTCGCCGTGGAGGCCGGCGACCCGCCCGCCGAGCACGTGATCGCGCCAGCCACCGACGACGAGGTGCTCCGCGCCATCGAGGTCGGCCCGGCAGCCTTGGCCGCCGAGGCATCACCGACGATGGCCGTGCCGCAGGCGGGCGAAGACGGTCTGATCCTGCTGCGCCGGGTGGGCAAGGTCGACCCGGAGAGCCTCGACGACTACATCACCAACGGTGGTTACGAAGCGCTCACCCGGGCCTTCGAGATGGGTCCGCAGCAGATCATCAGCGAGGTGAAGGACTCCCGGCTGATGGGGCGCGGCGGCGCCGCCTTCCCCACCGGCATCAAGTGGGAGGCCACGGCCGGCCAGCCGGCACAGCCGCACTACCTGGTCTGCAACGCCGACGAGAGCGAGCCGGGCACCTTCAAGGACCGGGCGATCCTCGAGGGCGACCCGTTCTCCCTGATCGAGGCGATGACCATCGCGGCTTACGCGATCGGTGCCGTGCGCGGCTTCATCTACCTGCGCGGCGAGTACCCCCGCTCGCACAAGCTGCTCCGCAACGCAATTGACCTGGCCCGCAAGCGTGGCTACCTCGGCGCCGGCATCCTCGGCACCGGGTGGTCCTTCGATCTCGAGATCCGTCGCGGCGCGGGTGCCTACATCTGCGGCGAGGAGACCGCGATCTTCAACTCCATCGAGGGATACCGGGGCGAGCCGCGCACCAAGCCGCCGTTCCCGGTGGAGTCGGGTCTGTTCGGCAAGCCGACCGCGATCAACAACGTGGAGACGCTGGTCAACGTCTTGCCGATCGTGATGATGGGCGGCGCGGCGTACGCCGAGATCGGCACCCAGGACTCGACCGGCCCGAAGCTGTTCTGCATCTCCGGCAACCTGGTGCGTCCGGGTGTCTACGAGGTCCCGTTCGGCGCCACGCTGCGCGACATGATCGAGATGACCGGTGGTGTTCCCGAGGGCCGCACGCTGCAAGCGGTGCTGCTGGGCGGTGCGGCCGGTGGCTTCGTCCGCGCCGACGAGCTCGACATCCCGTTGACCTTCGAGGGCACCCGCGCGGCCAATACGACGCTGGGGTCGGGCGTGATCCTCGCGCTCGACGACACCGTCGACATGCCTCGGATCCTGCTCCGCATCGCGGGCTTCTTCCGTGACGAGTCGTGCGGCCAGTGCGTGCCGTGCCGCGTCGGCACGGTGCGTCAGGAGGAAGCGCTGCTGCGGATCGCCAGCAACGGCCATGATCCCGGCTCCAACGACGCCGACATGCTGGTCCTGCGCGATGTCGGGCAGGTCATGAAGGATGCCTCGATCTGCGGTCTGGGTCAGGCCGCCTGGAACGCCATCGAGTCCGCCATCGACCGGCTCGGAACCTTTGAGGAGACGAAATGACCGCCATGGAAGAGCGCGTCGGCGTCGAGCTGGGGATGCCGGCCCGACTCGTCAACATCCTGATCGACGAGCGCGAGGTGGCTGTCCCGGAGGGTTCGACCATCCTGGACGCCTGCGACGCGATAGGCGAGGAGGTGCCGACGCTCTGCTACGGCGACACCCTCAACCCCAAGAACGCCTGTCGCGTGTGCATGGTCGAGGTCGAGGGCTCCCGGGTGCTCGTGCCGTCGTGCTCGCGCAAGGTCCACGACGGCATGGTGGTCAAGACCGACACCGAGCGGGTGCTGCACAGCCGGCGACTGGTGCTCGAGCTGCTCGGTTCCTCCGTCGACCTGTCGACCACACCCAAGGTGGACGGATGGATGGCGGAGTACGCCGCCCAGCCCGACCGGTTCGGCGCGCCGGCTCCGGAGTCGGTCCACCGTGACGTCCACGAGCCGGGCGAGCACCACCAGGGCGACGGCATCCTCGCGGAGACCATGGCCCAGCCGGACAAGGTCGACAACGACCTGTACGTGCGCGAGTACAGCAAGTGCATCCTCTGCTACAAGTGCGTCGACGCGTGTGGTGAGCAGTGGCAGAACACGTTCGCGATCCAGGTCGCGGGCCGTGGCTTCGAGTCGCAGATCTCCACCGAGTTCGCCGTCGAGCTTCCCGAGTCGGCGTGCGTCTACTGCGGCAACTGCGTGGAGGTCTGCCCGACGGGTGCTCTGTCGTTCAAGACCGAGTACGACATGAGGGCCGAGGGCACCTGGGACGAGTCCCAGCAGACCGAGACCACGACCGTGTGCACGTTCTGCGGTGTCGGCTGCAACCTCACCCTGCACGTCCAGGACAACTCGATCGTCAAGGTGAGCTCGCCGCACGACCACTCGGTCGGCCACGGCAACCTGTGCATCAAGGGCCGGTTCGGCTACCAGCACGTGCAGAACCGCGCGGACGACTAGGACCGACCCTGAGCGGGCCGGCTGGCGGACACTCCCCCGCCGGCTCGCTCAGCGCGGTCACGTCACCGCACGACTTCGCGGTGCCCGTCGTCGATCCGTCGCGTCCACCCGCGGCCGTCGAGGTACTCCAGGAGCGGGATCGCCACCCGACGGCTGGTCTCGAGCGCCTGCCGCGCCTGGCTGGTGGTGAACGGCTGTGGCAGCTGGGCCAGCGTCCGCATCGCCAGCGCCGGCGCCGACGGCAGCAGCACCACTCCGTCGCGCAGGCGCAGCACCCGACCGCGGCGCTCGGCCGCAGCGAGCTCGCGGACGCCGAGACCGAGCGCCGTCAGCTCGTCGGCCTCGGGCGCGTGGAACGGGGCTGGCTTGAGCCTGGCCTCGAGCTCGGCCACACCTGCTTCGGCCGGTCCGAGATCGTCGCGAGCGCTCGGCAGCCGGACGTGACCGCCACGCTGCTCGAGCTCGGCGTCGACGATGAGCTGGTCGAGGAAGCGTGCGGCGGGGTACCCCAGCGCGTCCCGCACCGCGCCTTGGGAGACACCGTTGGTCAGCAGGTCCCGCTCGTGCTCCTTCGCCACCATCGCAACGAGCCTGCGTCGCCATGTGTCGTACGTCGGAAGGTGCACCCACCAACCGCCGATGACGCGCGCCTCCTGGGGCGGCTGCGCATCCGCCGAGAGCATGCCGAGGCGACGCAGGTGCGCGACCTCCACCGCACCGTGCCGGGCGATCTTGGCGAGAACATCTCCCCCTGCCGGCATCGCGGCCAGCGCCACGCCACGCCGGGTGCCGTCGCCCCGACGCCGCAGCCGCGGCGGGTCGGGGTCCAGCACGTGCACGCCGCCCAGCACCCGGCGACCGCCGGGGTCGCGGAGGAGAAGCTGGTCGCCCACTGCTAGGGGCAGCGACCAGTCGAGCGTGAGACGGGCGTGGTCGGCGTCGAAGACGCGGAGTCGGGCGGGCACGGCCACGGTGCCGACGTGCACGGTGAGGTGCGCCGGCGCGTCCTCGAGCGGAACGCCTCCCGTGCGTCGTACGTCGAGGACGTCGGTGGAGAGCCAAGCACCGGGAGTGACCAGCGCCTCCCCCCGACGGATCTCGTCGGCTGCCACGCCCCGGAGGTTGACGGCGACCCGGTTGACCGGCTGCACCTGCTCGTGTGCCTTGCCACGGCTCTCGAGACCGCGGACGGTGATCTCCCGCGGCTGCTGCCCGTGACCGACGACCTGGAGCCGCTCGCCCTTGGCCAGGGTGCCGGCGGCGAGGGTTCCGGTCAGCACGGTGCCTGCACCGGTGATGGTGAACGAGCGGTCGACCCACATCCTGAGCCGACCATCGGTCTCCGGGGCGGGTTGGGCCGCCAGGACGTCGTCGAGAGTGCCGCGCAACTGGTCCATCCCCGTGCCCTGGATGGCCGACACGGCGACCACGGGCGCATCGCGCAGTCCGGTTCCCTCGAGCTCGGCGCGCGCCTGCGCGATCGTCCGGTCGATCTGGTCGGGCGCGCGGTCGGCCCGGGTCACCACGATCAGGCCGTGCCGGATCCCGAGCGCCGCGACGGCGTCGCGGTGGTCGCTGGACTGCGCCGACCACCCTTCGTCCGCCGCCACGACGAAGCACACGACCGGCGCGGGGCCGAGCCCGGCGAGCATGTTGCCGAGGAAGCGCTCGTGGCCGGGCACGTCCACGAAGGCGACCTCGCGGCCGGAGGGCAGGGTCGTCCAGGCGAAGCCGAGGTCGATCGTGAGCCCGCGCCGGCGTTCCTCCGCCCACCGGTCCGGTTCCATGCTGGTGAGCGCCCGGACCAGGGTGCTCTTGCCGTGATCGACATGACCGGCGGTGGCGACGACGTGTGTGGTCATCGGTCGTCAATCTCGCCGACGGCGCGCAGGATCAGGCGGCCGGGGTCGACCGGGGTCACGGAGTCCTCCTCGGAGCGGACATGGTGGTGCGTCAGGTGGCGGAGGCGGTCGAGATCGGAGACCGAGAGAGCCACCCGGAACCCAGACCCTCCCCGCTCCCCCATTCAACCAGTAGGTCGGGCGCACCACATCGCCCGGCGACTCACCCCTGAGTGTGACCCGTTGCGGACGGTTGGCGGCTACCTGTCGCGGCTCTCCGTCGGTCCGGCGAGCCTCAGCGCCCGACCGGGGTGAGGCCGAGCAGCTTGCCCACCAGGCCACGACCACGGGCGGTGAGCTGGTCGGCAATGCCGCGGATCGCCTTGGCCGCCTCGCTGTCCGGGTCGGAGAGGACGAGCGGCTCGCCGCTGTCTCCCTGCTCCCGGAGCCGTACGTCGAGCGGCACCTGGCCCAGCAGCGGAACACGCCCGCCGGCGATGCGGCTCAATGACTCCGCGACCGCCTTGCCACCGCCGGCCCCGAACAGATCGACGTGCTCGTGGCAGTGAGGGCAGGACAACGAGGACATGTTCTCGATGACCCCGGCGATCCGCTGCTGGGTCTGGACCACCAGGGTGCCTGCGCGCTCTGCCACTTCGGCGGCTGCCTGCTGCGGGGTGGTCACGACCAGGATCTCGGCGGACGGAAGCAGCTGCGAGACCGACAGCGCGATGTCGCCCGTGCCGGGCGGCAGGTCGAGGAACAGCACGTCGAGGTCGCCCCAGTAGACCTCGGAGAGGAACTGCTGGAACGCCCGGTGCAGCATCGGACCGCGCCACACCACCGGGTTGTTGCCGGAGGTGAACATCCCCGTCGAGATCACCCGGATGCCGTGCGCCGTCGGCGGCATGACCATCTTGTCGACCTGGGTCGGCTTCTCGGTGACGCCGAGCATGCGCGGGATCGAGTGTCCGTAGATGTCGGCGTCGACGATCCCGACCTTGCGGCCCTGGCTCGCCACCGCGGCCGCCAGGTTGACCGTCAGGGAGGACTTGCCGACACC
Organism: uncultured Actinomycetota bacterium; assembly: GCA_963830735.1. Classification (GTDB taxonomy): domain Bacteria; phylum Actinomycetota; class Actinomycetes; order Propionibacteriales; family Nocardioidaceae; genus Nocardioides. The sequence goes on along the minus strand of CAWHNG010000002.1, from coordinate 931,445 downwards.
GCCCTTGCCGCTGGCCACCGCGAAGATCCGGGTGAGGTTGCCGGGCTGGGTGAACGGGATGACGGGCTCGCTGCCGCCGCCCATCAGGCTGGTCTGCAGGTCCTGTCGCTGCCCGTCGCTCATCACGCCGAAGTCCACCTTGACCCCGGTCACGCCGTCGAGCTTCGCGATCGCCAGGGTGATGTCGCCCTGCAGCTTGTCCTTCAGCGGGCAGCCCTGGATGGTCAGCAGGATGCCGACCCGAACCTTGCCCTCCGGGGACACCTCAATGGTGTCGACCATGCCGAGCTCGGTGATCGGCTTGTGGATCTCCGGGTCGTCGACCGTCGCGAGAGCCTGGGTGATCCGGTCGCTGGTGGGAACGTCAGTCACTGACCTGGCCAATTGTAGTAATGGACGGGGAAGATGATCGCGGCCCGGAGCGCTAGGACGCCGACCAAGGTGAGAACGGGCAGGGCCAGCACGGCGACCGACGCCTTCGTGCGGGTCGCCACTGCGACACCGCCTCCGCCGTCATGAGCGCCATGGTGGTCGTCGCCGTGCCGCGCCGCGAGCAGCGCCGCGACGCCGGGCAGCAGGCCGGCGAACGCCACCAGCCACAGCAGGATGTACGGGAACCCGAAGGTGAGCTCCAGGGCTCCGGTGCCCATCAGCGTGAGGACGAACAGCCCGATCATCAGGACCTCGAGGATCGTGAAGATGGCCTCCATCCGGTGGAGCTTGCCGCTCGTCGCTTCCGCGCCGCGCCGGTAGCGCGACAGCAACATCAGGACCGCCACGGCCGAGGACAGACCCGAGGCGAGGAAGAGCCCGCCGAGGGTCCAGGTGTCGCTCCACAGCGGCTGGTTGGAGACCGCCAGCAGGACACCGGTGTATCCGGCGATGAACAGGGCGAAGATCGAGCCGAGGACCGGGACCACCTTGCCCAGGGGCCCGTCGAGAAGTCCGACGGCCTTCTTCGCCAGTCCGATCTTGAGCTTGCCGTCCTTGACGAGCACCTCGAGGAAGGAGACTGCGGCGAACGCGTTGAACGCCAGGAGCCCCCACACGCCGACCGACATCGGCGAGTTGATCTTGAAGTTGGGTAGGCCGACCCCGGGGGTGGTGTTCCACATCATGTGCCAGAACCGCAGCGGCTGGCCGAGGTCCAGGATCAGCAGCGGGGGGCAGCACAGCAGCACCAGGAAGGTGACGTAGTACCCGATACGCGCCACCGGCTCGTCGGTCGGTTCACCGCGCAGCCGGAGCAGCGTCGCGATCGTGTACGAGCCGCCCGCGATGCCGGCGAAGAAGAAGTAGAAGAGGATGTACCAGGTCCAGTGCGGATCACGGACGAAGTGCTCGGCCGCAGCGAGTGTCGTCATCGCTCGTCACCTTCCTCGGACTTGGTCGACGTGCCGGTAGCCGCGCCCTCAGGGACGAGCTCATGGTCTCGACGCTTCCGGATGGCCAACAGACCACCCAGCACACCGAGCACGGCAACGCCCAGCGAGCCGAGGTAGCCCGGCACGTTGTTGCGCTTCGGCAGAACCGCGTTCTCCTCGTTGGGCAGGTTGTAGGCCTCCGGCTTGTCCATCAGGAGGAAGAAGGCGTTGAGGCCGCCGTAGACGTTGTCGTCGGCTCCATAGAGGTAAGCCTGCGAGACACCCTGAGCGTGCAGCTCGTCGACACGTGTCCTGGCCATCTCCTGCAGCTCGTCGACCGGACCGAAGTTGATCGAGTCGGTCGGACAGGTCTTGGAACAGGCAGGCTCGAGCCCGCCCTGCAGCCGGTCGTAGCACAGGGTGCACTTCTGGGCGACCTTGTTGTGCTCGTCCATCTGGATGACGTTGTAAGGGCAGGCCGACGTGCAGTTGCGGCAGCCGTTGCACACGTCCGGCTGGACGTAGACGCTGTCGAACTCGGTCCGCATCAAGGCGTTGGTCGGGCAGACCTGCATGCAGCTGGCCTCTTTGCAGTGCTTGCAGACGTCCGACATCATCAGCCAGGCCGTGCCCTGGCCGACCCCCGCCGTCTCGTCGGGGACGTTGTCGATGAACTGCACGTGCCGCCAGTTCTGCGCGCCGAGCTCAGCGGTGTTGTCGAAGCCGTCCCCGAAGGTCGGCTCGATCTCCAGCTCGTTCCACGTCTTGCAGGCGACCTCGCAGGCCTTGCAGCCGATGCACACGCTGGTGTCGGTGAAGAATCCGTACGCCCGGCCCGGAGTGATCTCCATCTCAGAACCCCATCATGTTGGGAGTGATTTTGGTGAGGCCTTGTTCGGCCGCATATAGGTCGAGCGGCATGGCCGCCAACTCGTCGACTTCAGGCACGGCCAGAGGATCCAGGCCGAGATCGACGTCGATCAGGTAGTGCTGACAGCTGCCACACGCTTCGACCCTCATGTGCGGGAAGGTGACATCCCCGCGGATCTTGCGGACGACCTCCGAGCCAGGCCGCCGCTCGGCGTAGAAGGTCAGCTTCCCGCCGCTGCTCTCGCCGCACGACGCACACGCGGTGCTGGAGAACGGCCACGTGTGGTGACATCTCGAACACTGCAGCTGTCGGGCCGCCTTGGACAGCTCGTCCCCTGTGTCTGCCCGCAGGCTCAGCTGCGGCAGCCCCCCACAGCGGGGACAGTGGCGAGCCTCGTCGGACGGGTCCGTGCTGTCCCCGACGGCGCGGGTCGCCGCCATCGGACCACGGAGCGTCGCCCGCGCGAGGTAGCGCTCGACCGGTGTCAGCTCCGCCCCGTCCAGCCAGGCGGTCAACAGCTCCCGGCCGGCAACCACGTCGCCGGTCGGCATTCCCATCAGGTGCTCGACCAGCGGCGCCGGGCCGGCGTTGGCCGTCGCCACCACCACGCGGGGCAGGGCCCGTTCGGCCGACCACGCCACGAGGTCAGCTGTCGAGGCGTCCGCTCCGAGCTCTGCGTCGGCCGCCGCCCACGTGTCCTCCCAGACCTCGAGCAGGGCGAGGTACAGGCCCAGCACCTCGTCGGCGAAGGGGTGCTGCTCCCGCAGCTTCTCTGCGCGCCTGCGGGGTGCTGCCCAGGGACTCGTCTTCACGCTTCCCACCGCCATCACATCTTCTCGATGTTGACGAGGAACGCCTTGAACTCCGGAGTTCGCGTGTTGGCGTCGCCGACGAACGGGGTGAGCGAGTTGGCGACCCAGTGCTTGCTGGTCTTGATGCCGACGTAGCCCCAGTGGATCGGGATGCCGATGTGGTAGACCTTCTTGCCCTCGATCTCCAGGGCGCCCAGCCGCTTGGTCACCACCGCGCGGACCTCGATCTTGCCTCGCTTGGACCACACCCGCACGTGGTCGCCGGTCTCGATCCCCTTCTCCTCGGCGAGCTCGGCCGGCACCTCGACGAACGCCTCCGGCTGCAGTGCGACCAGCTTCTGGACGTGCTGCGTGACGAAGTGCTCGTGCTCGGTGAGCCGGTACGTCGTACCGACGTAGGGGTAGTCCTCCGACGTCCCGAACGTGCCCTCGACGCCGTCGTAGATGTGCACCGCGGGGTTCGTCTGCACATTGGGGTGCAGCGGGTTGATGACGGGCGACTCCATCGGTTCGTAGTGCTCGGGGAACGGGCCGTCGTTCACCGAGGTGGTGAACAGCCGGCCGGTGCCCTCGCCCGTCATGATGAACGGCAGCGTCGCGTTCGGGCCGGGCGGCTCGTCCTTGGGGTAGTCCGGGACGTCACCGAGCCAGAGCTGCTGCTTCTCGTCCCACCAGATGCCGGGCCGCTTCGGGTCCCACGGCTTGCCCTGCGGGTCGGCCGAGGCACGGTTGTAGAGGACCCGGCGGTTGAGCGGCCACGTCCATCCCCACTGGTGGTAGAAGCCCATGCCGGTCGGGTCGTTGGTCTCCGGGTCCGAGATCCCGTCGCGACGCTTCGCGAGGTTGCCCTCCTCGGGGTAGACACCGGTGTAGATCCAGTTGCCGGACGTCGTGGTGCCGTCGTCGAGCAGGTCGGCGAAGGTCGACAGTCGCTCTCCGGTCTTCAGGTCGCGGCCGTTGATCTCCTGGGCGAGCTCGTCCATGGTCGGCTTCCGCGGGTCCGCGTAGTCCATGGTGAGGTTGAGGATCGGGTCGGGGAACTTCCCGCCCTCCTTCTCGTACAGCTCACGCACCCGGAGGAAGAGCTCGGCCATGATCCACTGGTCGTGCATGGCCTTGCCCTCTTCGGGCGGGTGGACCTCGTCCTTCCACTGCACGACACGGCCGCTGTTGACGAAGGAGCCCTCCTTCGCCACCCAGTCCGTTGCCGGGAGCTGGAACACCTCGGTCTGGACGTCCTTCGGGTTCACGCCAGGCGACCGCCAGAACTCGGCGCCGGTGGTGGGCAGCGGGTCCATGACGCACAGCCACTTGAAGCCGGACAGTGCCTCGATGATCTTGTTGGTGTCCGGGCCGACGCTCGGGGCGCTGTAGCCCGAGAGCATCATCCCCTCCATCTCTCCCGCGAGCACGCGCTCGAACATCGTCATCCAGCCCGAGTCGCCCGAAGGCTTCGGGATGTAGTCGAAGGCGAACTCGTTCTTCCTGGTCGCTGCGTCGCCGTACCACTGCTTGAGGAGGCTGACCATGAACTTGCTGTAGTTGTCGCCGAAGAAGTTCAGCGCATTCTTGTGCGACCGCTTGGGTGCGCTCGCCTCGACGTAGTCGGCGATCGACCGCTGCCCGGGAGCCGGGATCTTGATGTAGCCCGGCAGGATCTCCCACACGATCGCCATGTCGCTGTTGCCCTGGATGTTGGAGTGACCGCGCAGAGCGTTCACCCCGCCACCTGGGCGGCCGATGTTGCCCAGCAGCAGCTGCAGCAGCGCACCGGACCGGATGCCCTGCACACCGGTCGTGTGGTGGGTCATGCCGACGGCGTAGACGAACGTCATCACCTTGTCGGGCCGGCCCATCTCGCCGACCATCTCGGCCACCTCGAGGAACTTCGCCCGCGGGATGCCGGTGATGCGCTCCACCATCTCGGGGGTGTAGCGGCTGTAGTGCTCGCGCATCAGGTTGAGCACCGACCGGGGGTGGTCGATGTCGAGCACCGCGTTGCCGTCAGGGCCCTTCTCGTACGCCCAGGCGGCAGAGTCGTACTTGCCGAGAGTGTCGTCGAAGCCGTTGAACATGCCGTCTTCGAACTTGTAGTCCGCGTTGACGACGAAGGCGGCGTTCGTCGCCCACTCGACGTACTCCTGGTGCTGCAGGTTGTTGCTGAGGACGTAGTTGATCAGTCCGCCGAAGTAGGCGACATCGGTGCCGGTTCGGGTCCGGACGTGGATGTCGGCGACCGCGGAGGTGCGGGTGAAGCGCGGGTCGGTGTGAATCATCTTCGCACCGTTGCGCTTGGCCTTCATCAGCCAGCGGAAGCCGACCGGGTGTGCCTCGGCGGGGTTGCCGCCGTTGATGAAGACGAGGTCTGAGTGCTGGATGTCACGCCAGTGGTTGGTCATCGCACCACGGCCAAACGTGGCGGCCAAACTGGCCACCGTGGGACCGTGTCAAGTTCGGGCTTGTTGGTCGACGTGGACCAACCCGAGCGCGCGCAGCACCTTGATCGAGAAGTAACCCTCTTCGTTGGAGAACGCGGCGCCACCGGCGAAGCCGATGCCTTCGCACCGGTTGACGACGTTTCCGTCGGCATCGGTGGTGACGAAGCTGCGGTCGCGCGACTCCTTGATGTTCTTGGCCATCTTGGAGAGGGCGAAGTCCCAGGAGACGTCCTCCCACTCCGCGCCGCCGGGCCGGCGGTACTTGGGAGTCTCGAGCCGCCCCTCGGCAAGCGCGAGGTTCAGGGAGGTCGCGCCCTTCGGGCACAGGCTTCCCTCGTTGACCGGGCTGTCGGGGTTGCCTTCGATCTGGAGCAGCTCGACGTGGCCGTCGTGCTTCTTGGTGTACGCGAGCAACGCGCATCCGGTCGCGCAGTAGGGGCAGACCGAGTGCGACACCGTCGCGCCTTCGATCCTGAGCTTCCGCTTGACCTCGGTCGCATGAGCGACGTCGAACCCGAGCGCCGAGAACCCGGCCACGCCCGCGCCGACTCCAGCTGCGCCAAGGACCTGGCGACGAGAAACAGATTGCATTCGGGGATGTCCTTCCTCACACGCCGTGTGACTCGCGTCACCTTACCGCCGCGCAGGCCCTTTGCGCGCACCCCCGAACGGGTGAGTCCGAGGGGTGGTTGTGGCCAGATGCGCGGCGCTCTCGCCTCGAGCGGTCAGCCCGAGGCGACGTTCAGGTCCCGCCGGTCACCTCGCGGGTTGGGGTTGCGCAGGATGTCGAACAGGACCGGCCCGGCATCGACGACGACACCGGCCGCCTCGCGGGCGGCAGCGCCCGTGCACGTCTCGCTCCAGGAGGCACGATCCTGCGGCGCCGGCGCCCACAGCCAGCGCTCGGTGCCGCCGGCCTCTCCTCGCCCCTCGGCCTCGACGAAGCTCAGTCCGGAACGCTCCGGCGGCGCCTCGACGGCCCCTGCCCTGCGGGCCAGGACCGGTACGTCGGAAGCGAGGTCGGCGAGCTCGTCGCGCTGCTCGGCGGTCACGAGCAGGGTCAGCCGGTCGTTGCTCAGCCGGCGCACGGTGTCGAGCGTCCGGGCCTGCGTGCCGGAAGACAGACCGCAGCCCTCGACGGACAGCACGAGCCGCGACCTGGACGTGACGACTGCGAGCGCAGCGACGAGGGCCAGCGGATCGAGCTCCGGGTCCTCGCCGAGCTCGACCCAGATCGCGTCCGCTCCCGCTGCGTCGAACGCAGAAGCATCGGCCAGCCACTCGCCGATCCGCTCGTGGTCGAGAGTCAGACGTACGGCTACTCGCGGCGTCATCAGACGTCGGCCTCCTCGGCGTTCAGTGCGACGCTCACCGCGGCGATGAGTCGTTCGTCCTCGGATTCGGGCACGCAGCGCAGGTCGACCAGGCAGGCACCGTCGTGCACCCGCGCCAGCACCGGCGGGTCGCCGGCACGCAACCGGGCGGCGACCGCCTCGGGCAGCTGCACCGCCCAGCCGGGCAGCGGCACACCCGGGGCCCCTCCCCCGCCGACCCGTCCGTCATGGGGTACGACGGGAGCGCCGACCACCTCACCGAGGCGTTCCGCGCGCTCACGCAGCCGGCCCGGGTCGGCGTGCAACGCCTGCGCGACGGGCGGCGGACCGCCGAGGAGCGTGGCCTCGAGGGCTGCGAGAGCGAGCTTGTCGGCCCGGACGGCGCGTGCCAGCGGATGCTTCGCCAGCCGCGCGACGACCTCGGAGCGGCCCAGGATCACACCGGCCTGGGGTCCGCCGAGCAGCTTGTCGCCGCTGACGATCACCAGGTCGGCGCCCTCGGCCAGCGCGGTCGCAGCGTCGGGCTCGTCGGGCAACGCGGGGTCAGGCTCGAGCAGACCGCTGCCGAGGTCGGCGACGAGCGGCACCTGTCGTTCGTCTGCCAGGGCACGCAGCTCGGGGAGAGACACCGCGGCCGTGAACCCTTCGACCCGGAAGTTGCTCGGATGCACCTTGAGGATGCAGCCGGTGTCAGGTCCCACGGCGTCTGCGTAGTCCCGCAGATGGGTGCGGTTGGTGGTGCCGACCTCGAAGAGCCGGGTGCCGGTCGAGGTGATCAGGTCCGGCAGTCGGAAGCCGGCCCCGATCTCGATCAGCTCGCCCCGGCTCACGACGACGTCGCGACCGGGCGCCAGTGTCGTGGTCGCCAGCAGCAGGGCTGCGGCGCCGTTGTTGACCACCAGCGCGTCCTCGGCGGCCGGGCACGCTGCGAGCAGCGCCGCACGCGTCGCCGCGCCACGGCGGGACCGGGTTCCGGTCGCCAGGTCGAGCTCGACGTCGACGTACCCGCTCGCCGCGACGAGTGCCTCCACCGCGGCGTCCGACAGCGGAGCTCGTCCGAGATTGGTGTGCACGACGACGCCGGTCGCGTTGAGGACCGGGCGCAGCGAGGTGGGCAGACGGGTCGCCAGCTCGGCCACCACCACGTCCGCGACCTGGCCCGGAGGGATCTGACCGCTCCGGGCGCGCTCCTGGACGTCCCGGACGAGGGCCCGCAATGCGTGGTCGCCGACCCGCTCGCGGGCCTGGGACACCTCCGGGAGCGCGAGCAGCTGGTCGGTCCGCGGGATCATTCGGCGCGGGTCGACCTCCGTCATGGTCCCTCCTCGACGCCGAAGCATGGTGCAGCAGGTTGGCGGAGGCGGACGGGAATCGAACCCGCCAGGCCGAGTTGCTCGGCCTCACCGATTTTGAAGACCGGGGGGACCACCAGGAACCCAGACGCCTCCCCGCCGCCGCTATCCAACCATCCTCGACTCCCCCGTGACCCTCCGGACGGGTGATCCGGAGGGTGGGATACGCGCGGAGTCATCGCCCGGGCGAGCGCCTCAGTGCACGCGATCGCCGACGGACTGCAGCCGCTCGGCGCCGCTGTAGACGTTCATGGACGAGCCGCGGAGGAACCCGACCAGGGTCATCCCGTTGGCCGCTGCGAGATCGACGGCGAGCGAGGACGGTGCCGACACGGCCGTGAGCATCGGGATGCCTGCCATCACGGCCTTCTGGACGAGCTCGAAAGAGGCGCGGCCGCTGACCATCAAGATGGTCTCGCGCAGTGGCAGCAGCCCGGCCTGCAACGCGTCGCCGACGACCTTGTCGACGGCGTTGTGGCGGCCGACGTCCTCGCGGAGGCACAGCAGCTCACCCTCCGCCGAGAACAGCCCTGCCGCGTGCAGGCCGCCCGTGGAGTCGAAGACGCGCTGCGCCTCGCGGAGACGGTCCGGCAGCGCCGTCACGAGCTCCGGGGACACCACGAGCGGGTCGTCGGCGACCGACCATTGCGAGATGGTCTCCACGGCCTCCAGGCTGGCCTTGCCGCACAGCCCGCACGACGACGTCGTGTAGAAGTTCCGCTCCAGCGTGATGTCGGGCATGACGACGTCCGGCGAGAGCGACACGTCCACCACGTTGTAGGTGTTGCTGCCGTCCGCGGTCGCCCCGAGGCAGTAGCGCACGGCGGTGACCTGGTCGGCCGCCCACACCACGCCCTCGCTGACCAGGAACCCCGCAGCGAGGTCGAAGTCGTTGCCGGGAGTGCGCATGGTCACCGTCAGTGCACGCCCGTCCACCCGGATCTCCATCGGCTCCTCGACCGTCAAGGTGTCGGGGCGTCGGGACACCTTGCCGTCCCGGATCCGCACCACCGGTCGTCTCGCGGTCACTCGTCCCATGGGATTCTCCTGTTCGGGTCGACTTCGTTGCCAGGGTCGGTCTCCGTCGGCCGGCCGACGGTCTCGCCGGCTCGGGTCGTGTCGTCGTCGCGGTCGCGGTCGCGCCGGCTGTAGACGGCCGTCACAGCCAAGAACAGGACACCGACGGCAGCCATTCCGACGAGCAGTCGAGGGTACGACGCCACGCCCGCCGTGAGAGCGAGAAGCAGCGGGGTGAGAAAGCCGCTGTGGGCGACGCCCTGGTAGAAGGCGGACGCGGTGGGCAGCGTCGCCGGGGAGGCGAGCCGCTCGATCTCCCGCAGGCCCGACACCAGGGTGAGGCCGTAGCCGGCACCGAGAATGACCGCCGCGACCACGACGAGGACCGGCGAGAGCCGGTCGGCGGCTGCCGCACCGACCAGGAGGCCGATGACGATGGTGACCATCGCGATCAGGGTGGCCCGTGCGCTGCCCTGGCGGTCCAGGCGTTCGGCGAGCGGCTGCACCGCCAGTCCGACGGTGAGGGTGACCGCCGCGACCACGCCGCTGAACAGAGGTGCGTACGTCGCGACCTGGCCGATCACGAGGGGTGGCAGCACGACGTACGCCACGGTCACGGCCGCGAAGACCGCCGGGCTGGCCGGGAGCACCACGCCGACGAACCGCGGATGGGTGACGGTCTCCCACCGCTCCCGGCCGAGCTCCGGACCGACCACGTGCGCCGTGGTGGCGACGCCGGGGTCATGGGTCCCCCGCATCCCGACGAAGGCGAGGACGCAGAGGACTGCATGCACCAGGCACGGCACGACGGTGGGATCCGGCAACCACTCGGCCATCACGCCGGCCGCGATCGGTCCGAGCGCGAATCCGGCGCCGATCGCGTACACGCCGCGAGCACCGCTCGGCTCGCCGGCGTCGGCGAACAGCGCCTGCAGCCAGCCCGCGGCAGCGGACAGGATCAGTCCGACGGCGACGCCGGTGCCGAGACGGCTGACATAGACGACGCCCTCCGCCATCGTGGCGGTCGCCATGAGCGCGCTCGACACCGCGGCGAGGGCGACTGCCGATCGCACCACGCGCCGACTCCCCCACCGTGCGGCGAACCGGACCCCGAGGAGCAACGCTGGCACCAGGCCGACCAGGTAGATCGTGAACATGCCGACGACCGCCACGGTGCCCCAGTGGAGCTCGGTCCGGTAGACGACCGACAGTGGCGTGAACTGGTTTGCTGCCCAACCGGCCGCCGTCAACGCCAGGGCGACCGGCAGCCAGCCGCGCTGCGTGCTCGATGCGGCCATGCTCTGGTGGACCTGTTCTCTCAACGAGTCGACGGAAACCCGTCCCCTCACATCATCCCTTGGCGGCACTGCGCTCGAAGCGCACCAGCACACCCTTGGACGTCGGAGTGTTGCTGATCTCGGCAACACTGTCGAGCGGCACCAGGACGTTCGTCTCCGGGTAGTACGACGCGGCCGAGCCGCGGCTGGCGGGGTAGCCCACCAGCGTGAAGCCCTTGGCGCGACGCTCGACGCCGTCCTTCCACACGCTGACGATGTCGACCTCGTCGCCGTCCGAGAGACCGAGGGCGGCGATGTCGTCCGGGTTGACCATGACGATGTGCCGCGCGTCGTGGATGCCTCGGTAGCGGTCGTTGAGCGCGTACGGGATGGTGTTCCACTGGTCGTGGGAGCGCAGCGACTGCAGGATCAGGTGACCCGGCGGCGTCTCGAGCCAGTCGAACTCGTTGACCGTGAAGACCGCCTTGCCGCTCGGCGTCGGGTAGACACCCTGGTTCACCGGGTTGGGCAGGGTGAAGCCACCGGGCTGCTTGATCCGCTCGTTGAAGTTCTCGAAGCCCGGTACGACGCGCGCGATCCGGTCCCGGATCGTGTCGTTGTCGGCCTCGAAGTCCGCCCACGGGATGTCGGGGTCGGCACCGAGGGTGCGCTCCGCGATCCGCGAGATGATCGCCACCTCGCTGAGCAGGTGCGGGGATGCCGGCGCGAGCTTGCCGTGCGAGCGATGCACCGAGCTCATCGAGTCCTCGACGGTGACGTACTGCTCGCCGTTCGGCTGCATGTCCTTGTCGCTGCGGCCCAGCGTCGGAAGGATCAGCGCCGTCTCACCGCACACCGTGTGCGAGCGGTTGAGCTTGGTGGAGATCTGGACGGTCAGCCTGCAGCTGCGCAGCGCGGCCTCGGTGACGTCGCTGTCCGACATCGCCCGGACGAAGTTGCCCGCGACGCCGACGAAGACTGATGCCGCGCCGTCGCGCATCGCCCGGACGCCGGCGACGGCGTCGACACCGTGCTTGCGGGGCGGCTCGAACCCGAACTCCGCGCCGAGCCGGTCGAGGAACTCGTCCGGCATCTGCTCCCAGACGCCCATGGTGCGGTCGCCCTGCACGTTGGAGTGGCCGCGGACGGGGCAGACGCCCGCGTTGGGCTTGCCGATGTTGCCACGGAGCATGAGGAAGTTGACGACCTCGCGGATGCTCGGAACGCCGTGCCGCTGCTGGGTCAGGCCCATCGCCCAGCAGACGATGATCGACTTGCTGGCGAGCACCTCCCCGTGCAGAGCCTCGATCTCCTCGCGGGTCAGGCCGGTCGCCTCGAGCGCCTGCTCCCAGGTGATGTCCTGCCCCTGCGCCGCGAACTCGTCGAAGCCGATGGTGTGCTTCGCGATGTAGTCGCGGTCGACGACGCCGCCCCCGCTGGCCTCGTCCGACTCGAGGATCATGCGGTTGAGCATCTTGAAGAGCGCCAGGTCCCCGCCCGGCCGGATCTTGAGGAACTGGTCTGCGATCGAGGTGCCCCGACCGATGACGCCGCTGGCCTTCTGCGGGTTCTTGAACCGGAACAGGCCGGCCTCGGGGAGCGTGTTGACGGCGACCACCCGGCCACCGTTCTTCTTGGTGTGCTCCAACGCAGAGAGCATCCGTGGGTGGTTGGTGCCGGGGTTCTGGCCGACGACGAAGACCAGGTCGGCGTTGTAGATGTCGTCGAGCTGCACGCTGCCCTTGCCGATGCCGAGCGTCTCGGCCAGCCCGAAGCCGCTGGACTCGTGGCACATGTTCGAGCAGTCCGGCAGGTTGTTCGTGCCGTAGGCCCGGGAGAAGAGCTGGAGGAGGAACGCGGCCTCGTTGTTGAGACGGCCGGAGACGTAGAACATCGCCTCGTCCGGCGACGGGAGACCGTTGAGCTCGTCGGCGACGAGGCCGATGGCCTCCTCCCAGTCGATGGGCTCGTAGTGCGTGGCACCGGGCCGCTTGACCATCGGCTCGGTGAGGCGACCCTGCTGGTTGAGCCAGTAGTCGGACTTGTTGTCGAGCTCGGCGATCGAGTGCTGGGCGAAGAAGTCGCGGGTGACGCGGCGGCTGGTGGCCTCGTCGTTGATGTGCTTCGCACCGTTCTCGCAGTACTCGTTCTTGTGGCGGTGGTCCGGCTCCGGCCACGCGCAGCCGGGGCAGTCGAAGCCCTCGACCTGGTTGAGGTTCAACAGCGTCAGCATGCTGCGGCGCACGGTGGTCTGCTCGAAGGAGTAATCCATCGCGTGGCGGACTGCCGGCAGGCCGGCGGCGTAGTGCTTCGGCGGGGTGACAGTCAGGTTGTCGGCAGGATCGTCGATCGGGGACTTCTTCATCCGCTCTTCGGCTTCTCTCTTCGCGTCGTTTCACTGCTCACGCAACGCGTGCGCGTGTTGTCCATCGCGAAACCTCCTCCGTCAAGACCCGTCCGTCAACGGCGACATGTGCGATCATTCGATAACTGATGTTTATGAGCGCGATTATTCGTCATTCGCTGGGGGCATCACGCGGAGCGGGGCCGAAATACCCCCAAGGACGCTTATCGCGTGATCGAAACTTTCTCGTTGACCGCCGTCGCCGGCGTCGCGCAAGGTGCAGTTCGGAGCAGCCCACGCAGAGCTGGCGGGGGATGCCTGGAGAAGCGGAGTTCTGTGCCACCACGTCCCAACATCGAGCCGAGCTCGCCTCTCGTCGACGGGTTCGGGCGGGTCCACACCGACCTGAGAGTCTCGCTCACCGACCGCTGCAACCTCCGGTGCACCTACTGCATGCCCGAGGAGGGACTGGCCTGGTTGCCGCGCACCGAGGTGCTCACCGACGACGAGGTCGTGCGACTGGTGACGCTCGCGGTCCACCGGCTCGGGATCACCAAGATCCGGTTGACCGGCGGCGAGCCCTTGCTGCGTCGGGGCCTCCCCGACCTGGTGGGCAGGCTCCGCGGGATCGACCCGACCCTCGACCTGGCCCTCACCACCAACGGCATCGGCCTGGCCCGCTGCGCGGGGGCGCTTCACGACGCCGGCCTGCGCCGGGTGAACGTCAGCCTCGACACGCTGCGCCGGGACCGCTTCAAGGAGATCACCCGGCGCGACCGCGTCGACGACGTGCTCGCCGGGCTGGCCGCCGCACGCGCCGCCGGGCTGGCGCCGGTCAAGATCAACGCCGTCCCCGTTCGTGGGGTCAACGACGACGAGATCGTCGACCTCACGCGCTTCGCCGTCGAGCACGGCTACCGGATGCGGTTCATCGAGTCGATGCCGCTCGACGCGCAGGGCGCGTGGGACCGCGACCGGATGATCACGGCCGAGGAGATCCTCGAGCGTCTCGGCGAGCACTATGCCCTCGAGCCCGTCGTGCGCCACGACTCCTCGGCTCCCGCCGAGGAGTGGCACATCGCGGGCACGGGCACCACGGTGGGCGTCATCGCCAGCGTCACCCGCGCGTTCTGCGGGACCTGCGACCGGGTCCGTCTCACCGCCGACGGGCAGCTGCGCAACTGCCTCTTCGCGACCGACGAGTCCGACCTGCGCAGCCTGCTTCGCAATGGCAGCGACGACGAAGCGATCGAACGCGCCTGGCGCGCCTGCCTCGGTGGCAAGGGCCCAGGGCACGCGATCAACAGCGTGGAGTTCCGTCAGCCCGACCGTCCCATGTCCGCCATCGGCGGATGAACCCGATCGAGAGGAACCACAGATGAGCACGATGGACGAATGGCTCGAGGTAGCCAAGCGAGACCTGGACATCGACCTCGACGTCGACATCAACGAGCTGCTCGACATGACGAAGGTCGTCGCGCAGAACGTCGCCCGGCCCGTTGCTCCCCTGGCCGCCTTCCTGGTGGGGTACGCCGCAGCCCAGGCCGGTGGCGGCACCGAGGCAGTGACGAACGCGAGCCGTACGGCGTCCGCTGCAGCCGAGCAGTGGGCGGCCGACCACCCCCCGCGCGGAGACGCCCCTCACTGACCACTCAGATGTCTGCCGGTCACCCGGCAGGCGCCGCGACCGCTGGGGGGCGGTCGCGGCCGTGCCGCCCGGCGGGGGTGACCCCGCCGGGCGGAACGCCGGGTTCAGCCGCCCGCTCCCCGGTCAGTCGCCCTCGCGCTCGGCGACCTCCTCGGCATCGTCCCCGTCGCCGACGAAGAGACTGCTCCCACGGACGTCCTCGGCGGTGATCGTGATCAGGTCCTGCTTGCCGAGCGGCCTGTTGAGCGCCACCAACCGCCGGGCCTGACGCAGACGACACCTCTCGATCGCGTTCCGCACGCTGCGTGCGTTGGAGAAGTTCGGCCTGCCCATCCGGATGGTGAGGTACTCCGAGAACGCCTCGCGCGCCTCGTCGTCGAAGCGGAAATTCTCCTCCGCGACCATCATCTCCGCGATCTGCATGAGCTCGGGGTGGTCGTAGTTCTCGAACTCGATGTGGTGGGGAACCCGCGAGCTCAGCCCGGGATTCGCCGAGAAGAACGTCGCCATCCGATCGGGATAGCCCGCGAAGATGACCACCAGGTCACCCCGCTCGTTCTCCATCTCGGTCAGCAGGATCTCGATGACCTCCTGGCCGTAGTCACGCTCGTTCTCCGGTCGGAACAGGTAGTACGCCTCGTCGATGAACAGCACTCCCCCGGCAGCGCGGGCCAGCGCCTCCTTCGTCTTCGGCGCCGTGTGGCCGATGAACTGGCCGACCAGGTCGTCGCGCGTCACCACGTGCACCCGAGGTGCCCTGATGTATCCCAGCGCGTGCAGGATCGCGGCCATCCGCATCGCCACGGTGGTCTTGCCGGTGCCGGGGCCTCCGGTGAAGCTCATGTGCAGCGTCGGCTTCGACGACGTCAGACCGAACTGCTCGCGCGCCCGGTCGACCTGGAGCAACGACGCGATCTCCCGCACCCGTCGCTTGACCGACGCCAAGCCGACCAGCTCGGCGTCGAGGGCAGCCAGGGTCTCCTCGACCCTGGCCGCCGACTCGTCCGCCGAGAGATCGAGCTCCGCGTCGTCGCCGAGCGTCACCGGCTCGGCCGGCTCCTCCTCGGCACGCGCCGGAGACTGCCCGGGGCCGTCGGCAGACGGTCGGGGCATCCCGAATCCCTTGGACGACATGGTCACTCTCCCGCGTACCGCGATCCGGCAGGCCGTTGCGTGGCGTAGGACTTCACGGAGTACCGCTGGACACGGTCGTGTGCCTCCTGCCGCTCGAGCAGCAGGCCGGGCTCGGTGGACGGAGACTGGACGAGGAACGACATCGCGGTCGTCTGCTTGCCCAGGCTGGCGTCGTACGCCAGGACCCGGATGTAGGTCTCCGGATTCGTCGCGCGGCACTCGTTGATCTGCGCCAGGACACCGTCCGGCTCGGCCAGGTCGAACAGCGGCAGGCCGAACATCTCCCAGTAGATGTTCCGGGGGTGGGGGTCGTCGGTGTACTCGATCGACACCGGCCAGCCGTTGTCGAGCGCGTACTTCACCTGCTCGCCGATCTCCTCGTCCGTGAGCGGCGGGAGGTAGGAGAAGGTGCCGTAGTGGAACGTCATGACGTGACTCCTTTCAGGGGTTGGTCAGGCCGACGGGGTCGCGGTCGGAACGTAGTCCGGAGCGTCGGTGCTGGTGTAGTCGAACGTGACGTCGCCCCAGGTGGCGAGAGCGACGTCGAGCGCCTGGCAGTTCTTGGCAGCGTGCCGCAGGACGTCGGGGCCCTCGCGCAGCAGGTCCTTGCCCTCGTTGCGCGCCTTGACCATGGCCTCCAGCGCCACCCGGTTGGACTCCGCGCCTGCGGCGATACCGTGCGGGTGCCCGATGGTGCCTCCACCGAACTGCAGGATGACATCGTCGCCGAACAGGTCGATCAGCTGGTGCATCTGGCCGGCGTGGATACCGCCCGAGGCCACCGGCATGACGCCCGGCATGGACGCCCAGTCCTGGTCGAAGAAGATGCCGTTCGCCAAGTTGGTCGGCACCTTGTCCTCACGCAGGGTGTCGTAGAAGCCGCGCGTGGTCGCCGGGTCGCCCTCCAGCTTGCCGACGACCGTGCCGGCGTGCAGGTGGTCGACACCCATCAGGCGGCACCACTGCGAGATGACCCGGAAGCTGACGCCGTGGGTCTTCTGGCGGGTGTACGTCGAGTGCCCGGCGCGGTGCAGGTGGAGCAGCACGCCGTTCTGGCGGGCCCAGTTGGCCATCGACTGGATCGCGGTGTAGCCGATCGTCAGGTCGATCATGACGATGACGCTACCGATCTCCTTCGCGAACTCCGCGCGGTTGTACATCTCCTCCATCGTGCCGGCGGTGACGTTGAGGTAGTGACCCTTGAGCTCACCGGTCTCCGCCATCGCCTTGTTGACGCCCTCCATCGCGAAGAGGAAGCGGTCACGCCAGCGCATGAACGGCTGCGAGTTGATGTTCTCGTCGTCCTTGGTGAAGTCCAGGCCGCCCTTGCAGGCCTCGTAGACGACCCGGCCGTAGTTGCGAGCCGACAGGCCGAGCTTCGGCTTGATCGTCGCGCCCAGCAGCGGGCGGCCGTACTTGTTGAGGAACTCACGCTCCATGACGATGCCGTGCGCCGGGCCCTGGAAGGTCTTCTTGTAGGCGACCGGGATCCGCATGTCCTCCAGGCGCAGCGCCTTGAGCGGCTTGAAGCCGAACACGTTGCCGATGATCGAGGAGGTGAGGTTGGCGATCGAGCCCTCTTCGAAGAGGTCGAGGTCGTAGGCGATGTAGGCGAAGTACTCTCCGGGACGACCCGGCACGTCCTCCACCTTGTAGGCCTTGGCCTGGTAGTGCGTGTTGGCGGTCAGCCGGTCGGTCCAGACGACGGTCCACGTCGCGGTGGACGACTCGCCCGCAACGGCCGCCGCGGCCTCGATCGGCTCGACACCGTCCTGGGGAGACATCCGGAACACCGCGAGGACATCGGTCTCCTTCGGGACGTAGTCGGGATTCCAGTAGCCCATGCCCGCGTAGCTCTGGACTCCGGGGTCCCAGCGCTCCTTGGCGCGTTCCTCCTGGATCGTCATGCTCGCTTCCTTTCGGGGGTCGGTTTGCTGAGCACGACCAGTGTTGCCCGAACACACATCACCTACAATGGAAACTTCGATGACAACTCTTCACGGATAGGTGAACTATGGTCACGGCGCCCGACCTCCCCGCCGCCGCCACCTGGGGCCGTCTCCAGACCTTCCTGATGGTGTACGAGACGGGGAGCGTCCGCGCCGCAGCGGAGGCGCTGCACGTCACTCCCCCGGCGGTCTCGGCGGCGGTCGCCGCGCTGGAGTCGGCGCTTGGGTACGACGCTCTTCGGTCAAGTGCGGGACGTGGGATCGTGCCCACGCCGGCGGGCGAGACGTTCGCGACGTACGTGCGCAAGCTCGTGGGACTGCTCGGCGAGGCGGCAGGCGCGGTGCACGAGGCCGACCGCGGCCGGATCCGGATCGGCGCGGTGGCGACGGCCAGCGAGTACGTCCTGCCGCGCCTGATCGCGTCGTTCGTGCGCGCCTACCCGCAGGTCGAGCTGTCGCTCGCCGTGCTTCCGCGCGACGAGCTGTTCAGCCGGGCGACGGATCACTCCGCGGACATCGTGCTGGCCGGCCGACCGCCGCGGGTCTCGGGCCTGGTGACCCGCGCCACGCGGGCGAACCGGCTGGTGCTCGTCGGGCAGCCCGGCCGGACGGGCGACCCGCTGGAGGCGACCTGGCTGCTCACCGGCATCGGGTCGGGCACCCGGGACACCACGATGTGCCTCCTCACCCGGCTCCAGGCGACTCCGCCGCTGCTGACCCTCGGGACCGCCGGCGCTGCGGTGGCCGCGGCACGCGAGGGGCTCGGCGTCACCCTGGTCCACGAGGAGGCGGTCCGCTCGGAGCTGGCGACCGGCGCGCTGGCGACGTACAAGGTCCCGGAGACGCCGCTCGACCGGCCCTGGCACCTGTGCACGACCGCTGAGCCGACGGCAGCGACCCGGCTGTTCCTGACCCACGTGTGCGACCCCGAGCGGGTCGGGCGATGCGGCGTTTCACACCCGGCATCGCCCGCACGGGTGATTGCTGCGGGTTGACCTTCGTCACATCCTGTAGACATGACCACCGCCGTTCCCACCGACCAGCCCACCCTCGCCGAGATCGCCCAGCAGATGACCAGCGGCGGTCGCGGCGTGCTCGCAGCCGACGAGTCGATCAAGACCATGTCCTCGCGCCTCGAGGAGGCCGGGGTCCCGGCGAGCGAGACCGCTCGGCGCGACTACCGCGAGCTGCTGCTGATGGCGCCGGGCCTGTCGGACCTGGTCAGCGGGATCATCATCTGCGACGAGACGTTCGGCCAGGACATCGGCCGACGGCACGCCCGTTCCCGCAGGCCTCCCGCGCCGCCGGCGTGCTTCCCGGCATCAAGGTCGACACCGGCACGTCCGTGCTCCCCGGCCAGGACGGTGCCCTCATCACCGAGGGCCTCGACGGCCTCGGCGCCCGGCTCGCGTCGTACGCCGAGCGCGGCGCGGCGTTCGCCAAGTGGCGTGCGGTCATCGACGTCAACAACGTCAGCGAGTACACCGCCCGGGCCAACGGCCAGGCCCTCGCCCGCTACGCCGCCCTCTGCCAGGAGCACGGGATCGTCCCGATCGTCGAGCCCGAGGTGCTCTGCAACGGCAGCCACGACATCACCAAGTCGGCCGAGGCGACCGGTCTGGCGCTGGCCAGCCTCTTCGAGTCGCTCATCGCGGCCGGCGTCGACCTGACCGGGATCGTGCTCAAGCCGAACTTCGTGACCCCGGGCCTCGACGCGCCCTCGGTGCCCGCGAAGGACGTGGCCGCGGCGACGTACCAGGTCCTGCGGGACACGGTGCCCGCTGACGTGCCCGGCATCGCGTTCCTCTCCGGAGGTCACCCGACCGCAGACGTCTGCGCGTTCCTCACCGAGCTCAACGCCCTCCCGGACCTGCCGTGGAACGTGACGTTCTCCTTCGGCCGCGCCCTGGTCAACGACGCCCTGTACACCTGGAAGGGCGAGCCCGGCAACGTCGAGGCTGCGCAGACCGCGCTCCTCGGGAACTGCCGCGAGGCAGCCGGCGCGACACGCTGACCAGCAGCGGCCTCAGGAGTCGTCGGGTTCCTCGGACAGCGGCAGCTCGACGAGGAGCGTGGTGCCGCGTCCGGGCCAGGACTCGACACGCAGGGATGCCTCGATCATCGCGCACCGCTCGGCCACCGAGCTGAGTCCGAAGTGCTGGCTTCCCTCGGCGTCCATCGCGCGCTCGGCCCGGCTCCCGGCTAGGTCGAAGCCGCGGCCGTCGTCGGCACAGCCGAGCACGATCGAGTCGCCCACCCGACGCAGGGAGAGCACGATCCGCTCGGCGTCGGCGTGCTTCAGCGCGTTGGCGAGGGCCTCCTGCGCGATCCGGTAGAGCGCGGCGCCCGTGTGGTTCGGGATGTCGTCGATCCCTGTCCCCTCGGTCGACGACGAGCTCCACCTCCGGCCGGTCCGGTCCGGTCACGGTCCGCGCCAGGGTCTCCAGCGCAGCGACGAGGCCGAGGTCGTCGAGCACGAGGCTGTGCAGCCCCGAGATCGCCGCTCGCGTCTGGTTGTAGGCCATGTCGGCCAGCTCGCGCACGCTGGCGAGCTCGGCCCGCGCACGCTCCAGGTCCGACGCGTGCACCGGGTCTCCCTGACTGTCGCGCGCAACCAGCTCGGAGACCGTCAGGTCCGCGGACGACAGGTGGAACGCCATCGAGGCGAGCGCGGTCGTCACGCCGTCGTGGAGGTCGAACGCGATCCGTCGGCGCTCCGCCTCCTGCGCCGAGATCGCCTTCTTGATCAGCCGGTCCCGCTCGGTGCGATGACGGCTGACCGCCCGCCAGAGCTGTTCGGCGTGCAGGCTCAGCCCGAGGATCGGCGCGAAGGACTGAGCGCGCTCGAGGTCGTCGTCGGTGAAGGGGCGACGCGGGTGCCGGTGCATCGCCAGCACCCCGACGACACCCGAGTTGAGCTGCCCGTCGTAGCCGGGCAGCGGCACGCACATCCGGGCGATGGTCTGGTGCGCCTCCAGCCGCAGCAGCTGGCGGTGCAGCACGTTGCGCGGCGAGTCCTCCCGAAGCATCACCGCCTCGCCGGTCCGTGCGACGCGTCCCGTCACCCCGAACCCGACCTGCAGCGTGAGGGCGCCCGACGACGGGTGCAACGGCCACATGTCGACGATCGTGAGGTCCTGGCCGTCGACCACGAAGAGGAGTGCACCGTCGGCGCCGAACCGGGCCGCGAGCTCGGCGGCACCAGGTACGGCGTTCGCGACCCTGTTCACCGGAAGAGTCCCTCGCGCAGCGCGACTGCGATCGCGCCGCTGCGGTCGGACACCCCCAGCTTGCGATAGAGGCCGCGGATGTGGGTCTTGACGGTGTCCTCGCTGACCACGAGCTTGCTCGCCACGCCCTTGTTGGAGTGACCCGGAGACGAGGAGCTCCAGCACCTCGGACTCCCGCTGGGTGAGTCCGAGGTGCGCCCCGGACCAGAACTCGCCCGCGCTCAGCCGCGCTGCCGAGAGAGCGACCCGGCCGGCGAGCGCGTGGTCGACGACGGTCTCGCCCTCGCGCACGCGGCGCAGGTGTCCCACCAGCTCCTGACCGTCGATGCGCTTGAGGATGTAGCCCGACGCGCCCACCCGCAGCGCCTGGTAGAGGTAGTGCTCGTCGTCGTAGACCGTGAGCAGGACGACCTTGGTGCCGGGGTGCTGGGTGGTGATCTGGCGGCACAGGTCCAGGCCGCTCTCCTTGCCGATCCGTACGTCGCAGAGGACGACGTCGGGTTCCTGCTCGGCGACCAGGGTGAGAGCGGCCGCGCCGTTCGTCGCCTGCCCGACGATCTCGACCTCGTCGGGGAAATGGCCCAGCATCGCGCGGAGACCGTGAGAACCATCTCGTGGTCGTCGACGAGGACGAGGCGCATCGGAGCAGGGGACGCCAGCATGTCGTCAAGCCTACCGGCGCCGGCTGGGGCCCGATGCGACGTACCACTCCAGCGAAATCACCCACTGCTCCACCCAGCTGGGTGAGTCCTCCGTCACACCCCACCCGGTCGGATGGAGGCCTTGATCGAGACCTGTCAGCAAAGGGCCGCCATGACCGAAGACCCCACGGCCCTGCTCGTCGCCTCGGTCCTGCCGGCCGGTTTCGCGCAGTTGGGCGAGGACGTCCGCGACCCCCACACGCCGGCCGAGGTCGCCGCCCACGTGCCCGGGGAGACAGCCTCGCGCCCACGATGAGGTCTGACGACGCAGAGAACATGAACCCGCAGGAGGAACCCGGATGACCCAGCTCGACCAACCGACCGCTGCCGCCGCAACGGAGACAGACCGGCTGGCGATCGACACGCTCCGGTTCCTGGCCGCCGACATGGTGCAGGCCGCCATCTCGGGCCACCCCGGCATGCCCATGGGCGCGGCGCCGATGGCATGGACCCTGTGGAGCCGCCACCTCCGGCACGACCCTGCCGCGCCCGACTGGGCCGACCGCGACCGGTTCGTCCTCTCGGCCGGTCACGGCTCCGCCCTGATCTACGGCCTGCTGCACATGTTCGGCTACGACCTGCCGCGAGTCCGAGCTGCGCGCCTTCCGCCAGCTCGGCTCGCGCACGCCCGGGCACCCGGAGTTCGGGCACACCGACGGCGTCGAGTGCACCACCGGACCGCTCGGCCAGGGCGTGACGATGGCGGTCGGCATGGCGCTCGCCGAGCGGATGCAGCACGCCCGCTACCCCGAGATCACCGACCACCACACCTACGCGATCGTCGGCGACGGCTGCCTGATGGAGGGCGTCAGCCACGAGGCAGCGTCGTTCGCCGGACACCTCGGCCTCGGCCACCTGGTCGTGCTCTGGGACGACAACGACATCACGATCGACGGCGCCGTCGGGCGCTCCTGCAGCGACGACCAGCTGGCCCGGTTCGCGGCGTACGGCTGGCACACCGAGGCCGTCATCGACGGCACCGACGTCGAGGCGATCGACGAGGCGCTCAGCCGCGCCAAGGCGGACCCGCGCCCCAGCTTCATCGCGGTGCGGACCGTCATCGGCCAGGGCGCACCCGGCATCGAGGGCACGTCCAAGGCCCACGGCTCCCCGCTGGGCGAGGACCTCCTGGCCGAGAGCAAGCGCCTCGCCGGCTGGGACTACCCGTCCTTCACCGTGCCCGAGCCCGGTCCGCGAGGCCTGCGCGGCGCTCGCCGAGGCCGGCGCCCGCGAGCACGCGGCCTGGGATGCCGAGCTTCGCCGGCTTCACGACCGCAGCGCCGGAGCGCGCCGCGCAGTTCCGCCGGTCCTGGGAGCGCAAGCTGCCCGACGAACCTCGGCGAGGTGCTCGACTCGCGTGGTCGGCGACAAGGCCCGCGCCACCCGCCAGTCCTCGCAGGCGTGCCTCAACGCCCTGCGCCCGGTGATGCCGGAGCTGGTCGGCGGATCGGCCGACCTGGCCGGGTCCACCGGCACCGCGTTCGGCGACCTGGTCACCCGCGACGACTACACCGGCGCTGCCATCGCCTTCGGCATCCGCGAGTTCGGCATGGCCGCGATCATGAACGGCATCAGCCTGCACGGCGGCTTTCGCGTCTTCGGCAGCACGTTCCTCGTCTTCGCCGACTACCTGCGGCCCGCTCTCCGACTCTCCGCGCTGATGCACCAGCCGGTGATCCACGTGCTCACCCACGACTCGATCGCGGTCGGCGAGGACGGCCCGACCCACCAGCCGGTCGAGCACGTCGAGTCGCTGCGCCTGATCCCGGGTCTGCAGGTGCTGCGGCCCGCCGACGACGCCGAGACCGTCGAGGCGTGGAAGCTGGCGCTCGAGCGCACCGACGGTCCGACCGCCCTGGTCCTCTCCCGGCAGTCCCTCCCGCAGCTCGATCGGGCGGACTCACCGCCGAGGACGGCGCGACGATCGAGATCGTCGCCACCGGCTCGGAGGTCTCGCTGGCGGCCGGCGCTGCCGAGCGCCTCCGCGCCGACGGGTACGACGTCCGCGTGGTCTCCGTGCTCGACCGGTCCCGCTACACCCC
Organism: uncultured Actinomycetota bacterium; assembly: GCA_963830735.1. Classification (GTDB taxonomy): domain Bacteria; phylum Actinomycetota; class Actinomycetes; order Propionibacteriales; family Nocardioidaceae; genus Nocardioides. The sequence continues at coordinate 907,932 of CAWHNG010000002.1, read as the reverse complement.
GACGCCGAGCGGCGACCACGGTCAGCATCGAGGCCGGCAGCACGACCGGCTGGGCCGGAGCGGTCGACCTGGCCATCGGCATCGACACGTTCGGCGACAGCGGCAAGGGCGACGAGGTGATGGCCCACCACGGCTTCACCGTCGGATGCGGTCGTCCGCCGAGATCCGCGAGCACCTGGACGCAGACTGATGAGCACTGCTCGGAAGCGGTGATCTTCGATGTCGACGGCACCCTCGTCGACAGCGAGCGCGACGGCCACCGGGTGGCGTTCAACGCCGCCTTCGAGGAGGCCGGGCTCCCCGACCGCTGGGACGTCGAGACCTACGGCCGGCCTGCTCAAGGTCGCCGGCGGCGGCCGCCGGATGGCGGCACTGGTTCGAGGAGCAGGGCAGTCGCCCGAGGAGGCCCTCGAGCTCGGGCAGAAGCTGCACGTCGCGCAAGACCGCGATCATGCGCGACCTGGTCACCGAGGGCCGGATCCAGGCCCGCGCCCGGGGGTGCGCGAGCTGATCGACCGGCTCGTCAGCCAGCGGCATCGCGATCCACGTCGCCACCACCGGCACCCGTGCCTGGGTGGAGCCGCTGCTCGAGCGTCGTCTTCGGCGACCGGTTCGCACACGATCGTGACGGGCACCGAGATCCCGGACCTGAAGCCGAGCCCTGCCGCCTACCTCGAGGTGCTCCGCCTGACCGGTCTGTCAGCGGAGACGGCCGTGGCCGTCGAGGACTCCGCGAACGGCGTACGGGCAGCGGTCGCCGCCGGCCTCACCTGCGTCGCCGTCCACAACCCGTACACGCAGGACGACGACCTGTCCGGCGCGACGCTGGTGACCGACTCGTTCGACGACCCTGCACTTCGTCCGACTGGTTCGACGCGCCACCTGCTCCTAGTCTGGTGCGGTGAGCACTCGGGAGGGCGGGGCCGACGCCAGCCGGCGGCGACGAGAGCCTGCTGACGGTCGTCGTCGCGTTCGGCGCCAACCTCCTGATCGCGATCGCGAAGTCGGTCGCGGCAGCGGTCACCGGGTCCGCGTCGATGGTCGCCGAGGCGGCGCACTCCTGGGCCGACACCGGCAACGAGGTGTTCCTCCTCGTCGGCACGCACAAGGCTGCGCGCCCCGCGGACGCGACGCACACGCTCGGCTACGGCCGGGTCGGCTACATCTGGTCGATGTTCGCCGCGTTCGGCCTGTTCACGGTTGGCGCCGCGGTCTCGATCTGGCACGGGATCCAGTCACTCGGCGCCGAGGAGGACGCGCCGTCGTACCTCTGGGCGTACGCCGTGCTGGCGGTCTCGTTCGTGCTCGAGGGTATCGTCGTTCCTGCAGGCCCTCCGACAGACCAGAGCCGGCGCCGTCAAACGCCGCCTGCACCCCCTCCGCTACGTCCGGGTGACGTCGAACCCGATGCTGCGGGCGGTCTTCGCCGAGGACCTCGCGGCACTGGTCGGGATCGTCGTCGCGACGCTCGGCATCGCGCTGCACCAGATCACCGGCGACCCGGTCTGGGACGCGATCGGGTCGATCGTCGTCGGCGTCCTGCTCGGCGTCGTCGCGCTCTTCCTGATCAGTCGCAACATGGACTTCCTCACCGGCGAGTCGGTCACCCCTCTCGCCCGCAACGTCGCCCTGGGCGCGCTGCTCGAGCACCGCGACGTGGAGCGGGTCAGTGCCCTGCGCATGGAGTGGATCGGCGCCGACCGGGTCTACCTCGTCGCCGCTGTCGACCTGGTCGGGGACGCCGCGGAGTCCGACGTCGCCGAGCGCCTTGCCGGCATCGAGGACGCGCTCCAGGCGCGACCGGAGATCGAGCGGGCGGTGCTGACCCTCTCCCGACCGGGCGACGCGACCGACCTGCGGCCCGAGCCCCTCCCCGGGTGGTACCTCGGCCCCGCCCCGACCGGCGCTGGCGCCACCACCCGCACGCACTGACTGCCGGCACCGCGCGGCATCGCGAAGTGGCGGGTGGCGGAGGCGGACGGGAATCGAACCCGCCAGACCGAGGTGCTCGGCCTCACCGGTGTTGAAGACCGGGGGGCCCACCAGGAACCCAGACGCCTCCCCGCCGCGCCACAATCTAGCTGTTCACCCAGTGGCGACCAGAACTCGACTGCTGTGATGCGTGACACAATCTGACCATGGATCCCGACGACGTGCTCGCGCGCCTGGTCGCCGACCTCCCCGAGGGGATCGTGGTCACCGGCGCCGCCGAGATCGACAAGTATCGCGAAGACTTTGCCCGTGACGGTTCAGCCGGCACACCGATCGCGGTGGTCCGCGCCGAGACGCCCGAGCAGGTGCAGCAGGCCGTGCGCTGGGCGGCCGAGCACCGCATCCCGATCGTCCCACGTGGCGCCGGCACCGGCCTGTCCGGCGGGTCGTCGGCGGTCGACGGCGGGATCACCGTGTCCCTGGAACGGATGACGTCCATCGAGGTCGACCCGGCCTGCCAGGTCGCGATCGTCGAACCCGGTGCGTTCAACGTCGACGTCAAGAAGGCCGCCGCCGAGCACGGCCTCTGGTACCCGCCCGACCCGTCGTCGTACGAGATCTGCTCCATCGGCGGCAACCTCGCGACCAACGCCGGCGGCCTGTGCTGCGTGAAGTACGGCGTGACCACCGACTACGTGCTCGGCATGGACGTCGTCCTCGCCGACGGCACCCTGGTCCGACTCGGTGGCAAGCAGATCAAGGACGTCGCCGGACTGTCCCTGCTCAAGCTCTTCGTCGGCAGCGAAGGCACCCTCGGCATCATCACCCGCGCGATCCTGCGCCTGATTCCTGCACAGAGGGCCGGCGCCACCATGGTCGCCTTCTTCCCGACGATGACCGCCGCGTCGCGGGCAGTCGTCGCGATCCGGGCCAAGGTCCGCTCCTCGATGCTGGAGCTGATGGACAACCCGACCATCAATGCGGTGGAGGACTGGCGCTCCCACGGCCTGGACCGCTCCACCGGTGCTCTGCTGATCGCCCAGTCCGACGCCCCGGGCGTCTCCTGCGAGGCGGAGATCAAGATCATGGAGGAGGCCTGCGAGGAGGCCGGCGCCGACGAGGTCTTCAGCACCACCGACCCGGACGAGTCCGAGATGTTCATCTCGGCACGGCGCAACGCGTTCCTCGCGCTCGAGCAGCGCGGGAGCGTCCTCTTCGAGGACGTCGGCGTCCCGGTGCCGCTGCTGCCCGACCTCGTCGACGGGGTCGCGGCCATCGCCGCGCGCTGCGAGGTCGAGATCGCCGTCGTCGCCCATGCGGGCGACGGCAACACCCACCCGATCGTCGTGTACGACGCCACCGAGCCGGGCGGCCGAGGAGAAGGCCCGGAAGGCCTTCGACGAGGTGATGTTGCTGGCGGTCAACCTCGGCGGCACCATCACCGGCGAGCACGGCGTCGGTCGTGCGAAGAAGGGCGCGCTTCCGGATCAGCTCGGTCCCGAAGTGATGGCGTTGACCCGTCGCGTCAAGGACGCTCTCGATCCGGACGGCATCCTCAACCCAGGCGCGATTCTGTAGATTCCAGGCATGTCGCAGATCGTCGATCGCCACCTGTTCGGGCCGGGCCCCAGCAACCCCTACCCCGAGGCGACCGAGGCCTTGGCCCGACCGTTGCTGGGTCACCTCGATCCGGCGTTCATCGCCATCATGGACGAGACCTGCGACCGTCTGCGCGAGGTGTGGGGCACGACCAACTCCCGCACGCTGCCGCTGTCGGCGACCGGTTCTGCCGGCATGGAGGCCGCGTTCGTCAACACGGTCCGCCCCGGTGACGTCGTCGTCGTCGCGGTCAACGGCCTCTTCGGCCAGCGGATGTGCGAGGTCGCGGCGCGGTGCGGCGCGGAGGTGATCGCCGTCGACCACGTCTGGGGCACCCCGGTCGACCCCGAGCGGGTCGTGGCCGCGCACCCCTCCCCCACGATCGTCGCGGCCGTGCATGCCGAGACCTCGACCGGTGTCCGCTCCGACATCAAGGCGCTGGGTGAGGCCGTGCGCGCTGCCGGTGACGCACTGCTCGTCGTCGACGCCGTGACCTCGATCGGTGGCATCGAGCTGCTGGCCGACGACTGGGGCATCGACATCGGCTACGCCGGCACGCAGAAGTGCCTCGGTGTGGCGCCCGGTCTCGCCCCGTTCACCATCAGCGACAAGGCGTTCGAACGCCGGGTCGAGCGTCCCCGGTCGTGGTACCTCGACCTCGGTCTGCTCGGCGGGTACGTCGGCGAGGCGGAGGGCAGGTCCGCTGGCCGGACCTACCACCACACCGCACCCGTCGCGATGGTCGGCTCGCTGCACGCCGGCCTCGGACGGGTGCTCAGCGAGGGCCTGGAGAACGTGTGGGCACGGCACGGCGCCACCGGCCAGGCGCTGCAGGACGGCCTCGAGGCGATGGGGATGGAGCTGTTCGCGGAGAAGGGCTCCCGGCTGCCGGACCTGACGACGGTGCGGGTGCCGGACGGGGTCGACTCGGCGGCGGTGCGTCGTACCCTCCTCGAGCGCTACAACATGGAGATCGGTGCGGGTGTCGGCGAGCACGTCGCCTCCGTGTGGCGGATCGGCCTGATGGGACCCAACGCACGTCCCGACGCGGTCACCCTGGTCCTCGGCGCGCTGGCGGAGACGCTGGCCGACCTCGGTCGATGAGCGGGTTGACCTGATGATCGACACCAACGCACCCGTCGGCTCCGCCGCAGTACGCCTCACGGGCTATGCCCACGGCGGCGGCTGCGCCTGCAAGATCCCGCCCGGAGAGCTGGAGGAGGCGGTCCGCAGCCTGACCGGCCAGCAGTACGACGATGTCCTCGTCGGTCTCGACGACGGCGACGACGCCGCCGCGGTCCGGTTGCGTGACGACCTGGCGGTGCTGTCCACCGCCGACTTCTTCACCCCTGTGGTCGACGACGCCTACGACTGGGGCAGGATCGCCGCGGCGAACGCCCTGTCGGACATCTACGCGATGGGCGGGCGCCCGGTGGTCGCGATCAACCTGATCGGCTGGCCGCGCGACGTACTCCCGATGGCGCTGATGGCGGAGGTCCTCCGCGGCGGGCTCGCCGTCGCGGCCGAGGCCGGGTGCCCGGTGATCGGTGGGCACTCGATCGACGACCCGGAGCCGAAGTACGGCATGGCCGTGACCGGCATCGCCGACCCGGACCGCCTGCTCCGTAACGACTCCGCGGCGCCCGGACTGCCGATCACCCTCACCAAGCCCCTCGGCGTCGGGTTCCTCAACAACCGGCACAAGCAGACCGGCGAGGTCTTCGCGGAGGCGATCGCGTCGATGACCGCGCTCAACCGGGATGCTGCCGAGGCAGCGGTCGCTGCGGGATGCCGCGCGGCAACGGACGTGACCGGCTTCGGGCTGCTCGGACATCTGCACAAGATGTGCCGTGCCTCCGGCATCGGCGCGGTGCTGGAGGTCGGAGCGGTCCCGCTCATCGAAGGTGCCGCCGACGCGCAACGCGACGGCTACGTCTCCGGCGGCACCCGGCGCAACCTCGACTGGGTCCGACCGCACGTGACCGCCGGCGCCGGCGTCACCGAGGACGACCTGTTGCTGCTCGCCGACGCCCAGACCTCAGGCGGGTTGCTCGTGATCGGCGAGCTGCCCGGCTACCCGGTCATCGGCCACACGGTCGCCGGCGAGGGTATCGACGTCCGCTGACGAGCGGCGGACGGCCGCGAAGCGGCACGAAGCGGAGCTTCGTATGCGACGCGCTCGGCCCATCAAGCAGTGGTGATGGAGTCGTCGGTGATGCCGGCCGCGCGCCGAGCGGCGAGCCGGCGCTTCTGCGGCTCCACCGTGTAGCGGGGATCCTTGGTCGAGTGGATGCCGGCCTCGAACACGCCGAACCGGGTCAGGGCCGATGCGGTCAGCAGCGCCAGCCCGGACGCGACCGCGACCGGACGCCTCCGCCCACCGAGCAGGACACCCAGGCCGCCGGCCACGGCGAGCCGCTCGCTCCAGCGCAGCATCCTCCCGGCCTCGCCGTGGTGCAGCGGCTCCGCGGCGACGGGATCCATCCGCCGCTCCATCAGCTTCATGGCGGTGATGTCGCCGATCACGCCGAGCACGGCCAGCTTGCGGGCGGGACCCGTCTCCGCCGTCGGCGTGGTGACGAGCGCCAGACCGGCGGAGGCCAGGCTGGCCGAGCTGACGAACACGAACGGCAGGTCGCGGTGGGTGGCGTTCCAGGTGGGCACCGCGGTGTCGGCGAGGAGCACGGCGGTGTACGCCGCCAGCGGCGTCGCGAAGGCGGCCGCCTCGAGACCTGCCGGGCCCTCCAGCGCCCGCAGCAGTCGACGCAGGGGTCCGAGCGGGAGCCGCTCCCCCGTCATCCGGTCGATCTCGGCGATCGCCGCCACCGAGATCCCTCCGCTGTAGGCGGTGAGGATCCACGACCCCACGCTCATCGGCGAGGTCACCTTGAACGTCCGCAGCATGTTGTAGAACCGGTCCGGCCGGCCGAGGTCCTTGACGAGCGCGATGCCACCGAGGGTGACTGCGGCCATCGAGCCGAGCCGCGCGTTGCGGCGCAGGATCGTCCGGCCCGTGAGCTGGGCGCCGGCCGCGAGCAGACCGGAGCCGCCGGCGACGCCGCCGAGGAAGAGGTACGCCGCGACCTCGTGCTCCCACGGCGGTGGCTTGACGATCGGCTTGCCGTAGTAGGAGGTGAACTGGACGTCCGGCACCATCGACATCTCGTGGTCGCCCTCGCCCTGGCCCCACGGGCGGCGCCGGCGGCCCGGACGGCTCCGACCGCCGCGAGCGCGGTGCGGCGGGCGGCCGTGCGGCGTCGTACTCGGAATGGCTCATGAGCGTCCTCCCAGGAACGCGAACGCCGCAGCGGCGACCATGCCGGCCGCTGCGAGTCCCGCTCGCTTGTACATCGTCATCAGGTCGGCGGTGCACACCCGCGGGTCCGGGGGCAGGCCGTAGACCTCTGGTTCGTCGAGAAGCAGGAAGACCGACCCGGTGCCGCCGACCCCGTCGAGCTCGTTGGCGCCGTACAACCGGGCCTCGGTCATGCCCTGGGCATGCAGCTGGGCGACCCGCTCCCGTGCCTGGACCACGAGGTCGTCGTGGTCGCCGAACTTGATCGACGTGGTCGGGCAGGCCTTCGCACACGCCGGCGTCTCGTCGTCGACCAACCGGTCGTAGCAGAGGGTGCACTTCTGGGCGACACCCCGCTTGGGCACGTCGGGCTGCTCGCCCTTGCGCTCACCGGTCCGCAAGGTCGGTGCGGCGGTGCCGTCGCTGCGCCGCTCGACCACGCCGAAGGGACAGCCCGCGACGCAGGTGCCGCAGCCGTTGCAGACGTCGTCCTGGATGACGACGGTGCCGAACTCGGTCCGGAACAGCGCACCGGTCGGACACACGTCGAGGCAGCCGGCGTGGGTGCAGTGCTTGCACACGTCGGACGACATCAGCCAGCGGAACTCGTCGGTGTCGGGCGGCGCGGTGTCCAGCACCCCGACAGCGCCGTTCTCGGACTGCGCGGGCCGGAGCGACGGCATGCCGAGGTCCGTCAACGCGCGCCCGGACTCGCGCGCCTCGGCGCGACGCTCACCCGACTGCTCGATGAACGCCACGTGCCGCCACGTGCTCGCGCCCAGCGAGACGGTGTTGTCGTAGGACATGCCGGTGAGGTCGAGATCGCCGTCGCGCGGGTTGCGGTTCCACTCCTTGCAGGCCACCTCGCAGGCCTTGCAGCCGATGCAGATCGAGGTGTCGGTGAAGAACCCCTTGCGGTGCTGGTGGGTGTGCCAGTGTGCGTCGGCGGTCGGGTCGGTGGGTCCGGAGAGCTGGCCCATCAGGGAGTCCTCCTGTCGTCCTCGGACGGAGGGTAGATGATCTCCGCCTCCGGGTCGGTGATCCGGATGTTGTCGGTCTCGATCGTCGATCCGGATCGGCGCTGGTAGTCGCGGACCAGGTCCAGCAGCGCCTGGACCGGTCGGCCGACGACCCGCGATGATGTCGCACGACCCGACCTTGGACCCCTGGATCTGGGTGTTGGGGTCCAGCGTCACGCCGATCAGGTCGTTGGCTGCGTCGCCGCTGACCACCGCGTGGGTGCCCACGCCCCAGTGGTACGGCAGGCCGATCTGGTGAACGACTCGGCCGTTGATGGTGAGCGTCCGCATCCGCTCGGTCACCAGAACCCGCGTCTCGATGGCGGCCCGCGGCGAGATGATCGTCGCCCAGCCCTCGTTCTCGAGACCGCGCTCGGCCGCGAGCTCGGGAGAGATCTCGCAGAACATCTCGGGTTGCAGCTCGGCGAGGAACGGCAGCCACCTGCTCATCCCGCCGGCGGTGTGGTGCTCGGTGAGCCGGTAGGTCGTGAACACGTACGGGTAGACGTCGTCGCCGGGCGTGCCTGCGCTGGGCGCCCCCAGGTTGTCCTCGCGCGGATACATCACCCGGGTGGGGCTCTGCTGCTGCGGGTACAACGCGTTGGCGACCGGGGACTCCTGCGGCTCGTAGTGCGTCGGCAGCGGGCCGTCGACGAGACCGGTCGGGGCGAACAGCCAGCCCTTCCCGTCGGCCTGGAGGATGAACGGGTCGTCCCCGGCGAGCCCCTCCGGGCCGCCGGTGCCGGGCTCGGGCCGGGTGTGCGGGTCCAGGCCCACCGGGAAGTCGGGGATGTCGTCCCCGACCCAGCGCCGCTTCTCCTCGTCCCACCAGACGTACTTCTTGCGCTCGCTCCACGGCTTCCCGTCCGGGTCGGCCGAGGCACGGTTGTAGATCATCCGCCGGTTGTACGGCCAGGCCCAGCCCCACTCGGCCGCGACCGGACCCGGGCCACCGCCCGGCACCCGGTTGGCTGCCTGGTTGACGCCGTCGGCGTACACACCCGAGTAGATCCAGCACCCTGCGAGCGTCGATCCGTCCGCGCGCAGCTCGGTGTATCCCGAAACCTGCCTGCCGGCGTCGGGTCCACTGACGTAACGGCCGCTGATCTCCGCGAGCACCGACTCGGGGTCCGGCTCGCCGTGCTCGTCGGTCGGGTAGTCCCAGGTCATGTCGAGCAGCGGGCGGTCCCGCTCGTCGGTGGAGTCGGCGAGCCTCTCGCGGATCCGCTGCCCGAGCTTGTAGAAGAAGTCGAGCTCGCTCTGGCACTCGCCCGGCGGCGCCAGCGCCTGGTGACGCCACTGCAGCAGCCGCTGGGTCTGGGTGAACGACCCGGCCTTCTCCACGTGGGTCGCGGCGGGCATGAAGAAGACCTCGGTCTCGATGTCCTCGGTGCGGAGCTCGCCGGACTCGATCTCGGGCCCCTCCTTCCACCAGGTGGCGGACTCGATCATGCTGAAGTCACGCACCACCAACCACTTCAGGTGGGACATGCCCAGTCGCTGCATGCGGCCGTTGGCCGAGCCCACCGCAGGGTTCTGGCCGAGGATGAAGTACCCCTCGACCTGGTCGGCGAGCATGCCCATCACCGTCTGGTAGGTGCCGTGCGGGCCACTCAGCCGGGGCAGGTAGTCGTAGGCCCAGTCGTTCTCCGCGGTCGCCGCGTCGCCCCACCACGCCTTGAGCAGACTGACGAGGTAGGTGTCGGCGTTCGCCCAGTAGCCCTTCTCCTTCTTGGAGTGGACCCTCTCGAGGTAGTCCTGGAGGGTGTCGTGGACGCCCGCCTTCGGCATCGGGAGGTAGCCCGGCAGGAGGTTGAACAACGTCGGGATGTCGGTCGATCCCTGGATGCTCGCGTGCCCGCGCAGCGCCATGATGCCGCCGCCGGGACGACCCATGTTGCCCAGCAGCAGCTGCAGGATCGCCGCAGTGCGGATGAACTGCGCCCCCAGGGTGTGCTGGGTCCATCCGGTCGCGTAGGCGAAGCAGGTGGTGCGCTCGCGGCCGGAGTTCTCGGTGATGGACGTGGCGAGGTAGTCGAAGTCCGCCAGGCTGATGCCGCACATCTCGCGGACCATCTCGGGGGTGTAGCGCGCGAAGTGTCGCTTCAGGATCTGGAAGACGGTGCGCGGGTCCTGCAGGGTGTCGTCCCGCTCCACCTCGGCATGCTCGAGGGACGGGCCGCCGCTGCCGTGCTCGTCACCGGCCGCACGGGCCTCCTTGCTCTTGCCGCTGTCCTCGCTCGAGGACGCGACCCTGCCGCCACCCGTCTCCGCGTAGGCCCAGGAGGTGGTGTCGTACTGCCCGGTCTCCGGGTCGAAGCCCGAGAACAGACCGTGCAGGTCTTCGGTGTCCCGGAAGTCCGCGTTGATCAACGTGGCCGCGTTGGTGTACGCGACGACGTACTCCTTGAACCAGAGGTCGTTGGAGATCACGTGGTTGATCAGGGCGCCGAGCAGCACCACGTCGGAGCCGGCACGAATGGGGATGTGCTTGTCCGCCACCGCGCCGGTCCGGGTGAACCGCGGGTCGACGTGGATGACCCGGGCGCCCCGCGCCTTGGCCTCCGACACCCACTGGAATCCCACCGGGTGCGCTTCGGCCATGTTGCCGCCCTGGATCACGATGCAGTCCGCGTTGGCCATGTCCTGCAGCGGCTGCGAGGCGCCACCGCGTCCGAACGAGGCTCCCAGACCGGGAACCGTCGCGGAGTGTCAAATACGGGCTTGGTTCTCGATCTGGATGGCGCCGGACGCGGTGAAGAGCTTCTTGATCAGGTAGTTCTCTTCGTTGTCCAGCGTCGCCCCGCCCAGCGAGGCGATGCCCATGGTGCGACGCAGCCGCCGGCCATGCTCGTCGCTCTCCTGCCAGGTGTTGCGCCGCGACGCCACGAACCGGTCCGCGATCATGTCGATCGCCGTGTCTCTGTCGAGGCGCTGCCACTCCGTGGCTCGCGGGGCGCGGTAGAGGACCCGGGTCTGCCGGCCCGGGGCGTTGACCAGCTGCTCGCTGGCCGACCCCTTGGGGCAGAGGCGTCCGCGGGAGATCGGCGAGTCCGGGTCGCCCTCGATCTGGACGACCTTCTCGTCCTTGACGTAGACCTTCTGGCCGCAGCCGACCGCACAGTAGGGGCAGATGCTCTGCACCACGCGGTCCGCCGTCGCGGTGCGGGAAACCGTCCGCCGGGTGTTCTCCGACGTCACTGCCGGGCCGCGTCCGAACAGGTCTCCCGACCGGAGCTGCCGCCACACGGGCCATTCCAGAGGGCTCCAAGCTGCCATGTTTGCGAGCGTAGCCCGGGCGGACACACGCTCAACGCCCCGTCAGGTCACGGGAGCGTGACATGGTCGGGGCCGACCACGAGCTTTGTCGCGACCAACATCTCGGAAATGACTCGACGGCTCCCCGGGCGGTGCCGGGGAGCCGTCGAGTCGTCGCGTCGGCGATCAGCCCGTCAGGACGGTGATGCCGGGGAGCTCCTTGCCCTCGAGGTACTCGAGGCTGGCGCCGCCACCGGTGGAGATGTGACCGAACGCCGCCTCGTCGAAGCCGAGGGTGCGGACGGCCGCTGCGGAGTCACCGCCGCCGACGACCGACAGGCCGTCGACCTTGGTCAGCGCCGCGGCCACGGTGCGGGTGCCGTCGGCGAACGCTGGGATCTCGAACACGCCCATCGGGCCGTTCCAGAACACGGTCTTGGCGCCGTCGAGTGCGGCAGCGAAGGCCTCGGCCGACTCCGGTCCGATGTCGAGGCCCATCGCCCCGGCGGGAATCTCCGAGGCTGCGACCACCCGGGCCGAGGCCTCGTCACCGAAGCTGTCGGCCACCACCACGTCGGTCGGCAGCAGGATCTCCACGCCCGTCTCCTCCGCCCGGGCCAGGTAGTCCGTGCAGATCTGGAGCTGGTCCTCCTCGAGCAGGCTGGAGCCGACCTCGTGGCCCTGGGCCTTGAGGAAGGTGAACACCATGCCGCCGCCGATGAGCAGCTTGTCGGCCTTGCCGAGCAGGTTGTCGATGACGCCCAGCTTGTCGGACACCTTCGAACCGCCCAGGATCACCACGTAGGGACGCTCCGGGGTCTCGGTCAGCCGCTTGAGCACCTCGACCTCGGCCGCGACCAGCCCACCCATCGCGTGCGGGAGCCGCTGCGCGACGTCGTACACCGACGCCTGCTTGCGGTGCACCACGCCGAACCCGTCGGAGACGAACGCGTCCGCCAGCGCGGCGAGCTCGTCGGCGAAGGCGCCCCGCTCGGCGTCGTCCTTGCTGGTCTCGCCGGCGTTGAACCGGACGTTCTCCAGCACGGCGACCTGACCGTCGCCGAGGGCGGCGACGGTCTCCTGCGCCGACGCGCCGACCGTGTCGGTCGCGAAGGCCACGTCCTGGCCGAGCAGCTCACCCAGCCGGGCAGCGACCGGCGCCAGGGAGTACGCCGGGTCCGGCGCCCCCTTCGGCCGACCCAGGTGCGCGGTCACGACCACCCGGGCACCCGCGTCCGCGAGGGCCGAGATGGTGGGGACACTGGCCCGGATCCGGCCGTCGTCGGTGATCGTCGTGCCGTCCAGCGGCACGTTGAGGTCCGACCGGACGAGTACTCGCTTGCCGCGGACGTCGCCGAGGCCTTCCAGAGCAGCAGTCATGGCTCAGAGGGTCTTGGCGACGTAGGCGACCAGGTCGGCGACGCGGTTGGAGTAGCCCCACTCGTTGTCGTACCAGCCGGCGACCTTGACCTGGTTGCCGATCACCTTGGTCAACGGCGCGTCGAAGATGCACGAAGCCGAGTCGGTCACGATGTCCGAGGACACGATCGGGTCGGTCGAGTACCGCAGGATCCGACCATCAGCAGCAGCCTTGACCGCCGCGTTGACCTCCTCCACCGAGGTCTCCCGCGGCGCCACGAAGGTCAGATCGGTCAACGAACCCGTCGGCGTCGGCACCCGCAGCGCATAACCGTCCAGCTTGCCCTTCAGCTCCGGCAGCACCAGTCCGATCGCCTTCGCCGCACCGGTCGAGGTCGGCACGATGTTCAGCGCCGCCGCCCGCGCCCGACGCGGATCCTTGTGGATGTTGTCCTGCAGGTTCTGGTCAGCGGTGTAGGCGTGGATCGTGGTCATCAGACCCTGCACGATCCCGATGCTGTCGTTGAGCGCCTTGGCCATCGGCGCCAGACAGTTCGTCGTGCACGACGCGTTCGAGATCACGGTGTGCGTCTCGGGGTCGTAGGACCCCTCGTTGACCCCCATCACCACCGTGACGTCGTCATTGGACGCAGGAGCGGTGATGATCACCTTCTTCGCACCACCAGAGTCCACGTGCGCACGAGCCTTGATGCCATCGTTGAAGAAGCCCGTCGACTCCACCACGATGTCGACGTCGAGGTCCTTCCACGGCAGGTTCGCCGGATCCCGCTCGGAGAACGCCCGGATCACCTGGTCACCCACGGTGATCGAGTCCTCCGAGGAGGTCACCTCAGCATCGAGCCGACCCAGGATCGAGTCGAACTTCAACAGGTGCGCAAGAGTCGCGTTGTCCGTCAGGTCGTTGACACCGACGATCTCGATGTCGAGACCGCTGGCGCGAACCGCGCGGAAGAAGTTACGGCCGATCCGGCCGAAGCCGTTGATACCGACACGTACGGTCACAGGATCCTCCTGGTGATGGGGTGTGGATGCAGGAGCGCCGGTCAGCGCGCCTTGTTGCGGCGCTCGAGGAGCCGCCAGAGCATCGGGGTGAAGATCAGCTGCATCGCCAGGTCCATCTTGCCGCCCGGGCAGACGATGGTGTTCGGGCGCGACATGAACGAGTCGTGCAGCATCGAGAGCAGGTAGGGGAAGTCGATACCGCGCGGGTCGGCGAACCGGATCACGAGCATCGACTCGTCCTTGCGTCGGGATTGTCCGGGCGATGAACGGGTTGGAGGTGTCGACGATCGGCACCCGCTGGAAGTTCACGTGCGTGCGGGAGAACTGCGGGCACATGTAGTTCACGTAGTCGTGCATCCGCCGCAGGATCGTCTCGGTGACCGCCTCGGTGGAGTAGCCGCGCTTGGCCTTGTCGCGGTGCAGCTTCTGGGTCCACTCCAGGTTGATCACCGGGACGACGCCGATCAGCAGGTCGGCGTGCGTGGCGACGTCGACCTTCTCCGTCTCGACCGCGCCGTGCAGGCCCTCGTAGAAGAGCAGGTCGGTGTCGGCCGGCAGCTCCTCCCACGGCGTGAAGGTGCCCGGCTCCTGGCCGTACGGCGCCGCCTCCTCGTCGTCGTGGAGGTACTTGCGGACCTTGCCCGGTGCCGGTCTCGCCGTAGTCGCGGAAGAGGCTCTCGAGCTCCTCGAAGAGGTTGGCCTCGGGACCGAAGTGGCTGAAGGTGTGGTCGCCGTCGGCGATCGCCTTCGACCATCTCCTCCTTCATCGCCATCCGGTCGTACCGGTGGAAGCTGTCGCCCTCGACGAACGCAGCGGTGACGTCCTCGCGCCGGAAGATCTGCTGGAAGGTCTTCAGGACGGTGGACGTGCCGGCGCCCGAGGACCCGGTGATCGCGACGACGGGGTGCTTGGCAGACATGGAGACTCCTCAGAGGTTCGAGCGGTAGAGGCCGCGGGGGCCGTAGAACGGAAGGTCCTCATCATCACCCTGGTCGGCACCGGGCGGCTCCTCCTCGTGGTAGCGGATGATCCGCTCGACCTCGTCGCGGGAGCCGAAGATGAACGGCGACCCGCTGGTGCAGCTCGGTCGGCTGGATCTCCAGGATGCGATCGCGGCCGGTCGTCGCGAGACCGCCGGCCTGCTCGATCAGCATGCCGATCGGGTTGGCTTCGTAGAGCAGGCGCAGCTTGCCCGCCATCTCGGCGTCCTTGGAGTCCCACGGGTACATGAAGACGCCGCCCCGGGTGAGGATCCGGTGCGCCTCGGCGACCAGCGAGGCCACCCAGCGCATGTTGAAGTCCTTCTCGCGCGGGCCGGTGGCGCCCTGCAGGCACTCGTCGATGTAGCGCTTGACCGCCGGCTCCCAGAACCGCCGGCGGGAGGTGTTGACGGCGTACTCGGCCGTCGCTGCCGGGATCTGGATGTCCTGCCTGGTCAGGAAGAACTCGCCCAGGTTGGGGTCGAGCGTGAAGGCGTGCACGCCCGTTGCCGACGGTGAGCACCAGGAGCGTGGACGGTCCGTAGATCGCGTAGCCGGCGGCCACCTGCTCGGTGCCCGGCTGCAGGAAGTCCTCGGCGGTCGCGTCCTTGCCGGCCACGGGGGCCCGCATGATCGAGAAGATGCTGCCGACCGAGACGTTGACGTCGATGTTCGACGAGCCGTCCAGCGGGTCGAACGTGAGCAGGTACTTGCCGCGCGGGTACTCCGCCGGGATCGGGTAGACATCGTCCATCTCCTCCGACGCCATGCCGGCGAGCTCGCCGCCGCACTCGGTGGCGCTGATGAAGATGTCGTTGGAGATGACGTCGAGCTTCTGCTGCGTCCTCGCCCTGGATGTTCGTGGCGCCGTGCCTTGCCGAGCAGGTCGGACAGCGCGCCCGAGGCGATGCGCTTCGAGATGGCCTTGCAGGCCAGTGCGACGTCGAGGATCAGCGAGTTCAGCTCGCCGCTTGATTCGGGGTGACGTCGTCGTTCCTCGATGAGGAACTGGGTCAGCGTCGAGCGCTCGGTCAGCATCGGGACACTCCTCCTGGCCGGCAGCCGTTGTCGATCGTGATTCGATCGGAGGTCGAGCACACCAGTGCGCCGGACACACGGGCATCCACCCGGCGGGTGACACCGGGGGTGACCCGCGTCACGTTGCGACCTCCACCGGAGGATCACACCACTTGTCACCGTCGTTGTCATTGCGCCAACCGCCCGCTGGACACGTCAGTGACGTGCGTCACCCCCGTTGTCATGCCCACGGGTGATTGCGACCGCCGATCGGCTCATCTAGCGTCCTGACGAAACTGACCTCCAGGACAGGGACACGTCATGAACAGCCCAGCCCCCGACGCCGAATTCTGGCGTGACCCGCTGCACGACCCGCTGGACGACACCGTTCTCCTCACTCATTACCGCGGACTGGTCTGCGACCTCGACGGTGTCGTCTACCGCGGCGCCCACGCCGTACCCGGTGCGGTCGAGACCCTCAACTCCGCGCTCGGCGACGGCATCGCCGTCGCCTTCGCGACCAACAACGCCTCGCGCCCGCCGGGCGTCGTCGGCGAGCACCTCCGCGAGCTGGGCATCGACGCGGAGGGCTGGACCGTCGTGACCTCCTCGCAGGCCGCGGCGGCGTACGTCCTGCACCGGTTCGCACCGGGCGCGAAGGTCCTGGCCGTGGGCGGCCCCGGGGTGGTCGACGCGCTGGTCGAGTACGGCCTGACCCCGCTCCGGCTCTCCGACCTCCCCGCGCAGCCCGAGGCCGACGCCCCGCCGCCGGTCGACGTGATCGTCCAGGGGCTCGGCACCGAGGTCATGTGGAAGGAGCTCACGGAGATCGGGCACCTGACCCAGCAGGGCGTTCCGTGGGTCGCGACCAACATCGACCTCACGATCCCCAGCTCGCGCGGCCTCACGCCGGGCAACGGCTCGCTGATCGCCGCCGTCCAGGTCACCACCCCCATGCGGCCGCACGTCGTCGGCAAGCCCGGCGCCGCGCTCTACGACCTGTCGCGGTCGATCCTCGGCGTCAGCCGGGAGGCGACGCTCGCGATCGGTGACCGCGTCGACACCGACATCGCCGGCGCGAACGCCGCCGGCCTCGACTCGCTCCTCGTCATGTCCGGCGCCTGCCGGCTGCGCGAGCTCGCGTCCGCTCCCCCGGCCCTTCGGCCGACGTACGTCGCCCACGACCTGACCGGGCTGATGGCGCCGGCCCCCCGCCTCCGGGCCGAGGCCGAGGGCGCCGAGGTCACCGCCGCCGGCGAGATCCGCTTCCTCGGCGACGGCGGCGACGATGCGAGCCGACTCCGCGCTGCCGTGTCGGCGGCGTGGGACGCCGCCGACGACGGCCGCGAGTTCAGCAGTGACGACGCCATGTGGCAACGGCTCGAGGACGAGGTCGGCCTGAAGCCGGTGTGACCGTCACGAGGTCGCCCGGCGCCGCCCGGCTCGCGTCAGTCGGTGTTGATGACCTCACCGCCTGACGCGTAGAGGTAGACCACGTAGGCGATCGCGTCGGAGTTGATGTCGAGCGCCTCGTGGTCGAGGTTGTCGATGGTGTCGCACGCCGCGTGGTAGCACGGGTCGTACGCCTGACCGGCCGTTCCACCCCACTTGGCGACCTGGTCCGCCGTCTTGACGCCGTCGGCGCCGGTGAACAGCCCGCCGGACGGGACGCCGTTGTTGATGAACGCCTGGTAGTCGGACCGGCCGGTGAAGGCGGTCGGCTCCGACGGGATGTCCCGCTCGGCGTAGTAGCGCTCGAAGAGAGCCTCGATCTCGTCGGAGCCGTCCGGGCCGACCATGCCGAAGCCGGATCCGTCGCCGTCGTAGATGAACAGGCCGTAGTTGGGCGAGCCGACCATGTCGAAGTTGAGGTACATCTCGACGTCGGCGAGCTGGTCGTCGGTGAGGTTGTTGACGTAGTACGTCGAGCCGACGAGGCCGGACTCCTCGGCTCCCCACCACGCGAAGCGCACCTTGTGGGGCAGCTTCAGCTTGGCCATCTGCTCGGCCACCTCGATCAGCGCGCTCGAGCCCGAGCCGTTGTCGTTGATTCCGGGGCCCTCCGCGACGGAGTCGAGGTGGGCACCCGCCATGACGACCTCGTCGGGGTCTCCCCCGCGCGACTCAGCGATCACGTTCTCGGTCGTCGTCGGCTCCCGGCTGACGTTGGCGAAGAGCCGCATCTCCAGGCCCGACGTGCCGGCGAGCGTCTCGCCCAGAGCGTACGTCGCACTCAGCGCCGGGATGCCCGCCGTGTAGTCGTTGCCGAGCGTGACGGCGGGGATGCCCTGCCGGCCGGCGTCGGCGGTGTTGCCCTGGTTGAAGAAGAGCACGCCGATCGCTCCGGCGTCCGCCGCGTTCTCAGCCTTGATCTCGAAGGTGCAGGTACCGCGCTGGATCAGGGCGATGTGGCCCTCCGGGAACCCGGCGAAGTCACTCGTCTCGCAGCCGCTGGTGGAGGCGTTGCCGGGGCCGAGCTGGAGGTCGACGGGCGTCACCGGAGCTGTGACGTCACCCGGCTCGGAATGCGGCGTGGCCGCGAAGTCGGTTCCCTCGACGTAGGTGACGGCGCCCGGGCTGGTCTGCTCCAGCGCCGACGGACCGACCTCCTCGTAGGCGAAGACCGCGAAGGACTGGCGGGTGACGGTGTACCCCGCCCTCGTCAGGCGCTCGTCGACATAGTCGACGGACGCGTCGTACCCCGGTGTTCCGGCCGACCGCACGCCGCCGTTGTCGTCGGCGATCGACTGCAGGGCCTGCTCGTGCTCGAGGACACCCTCGAGGGTGACGCACTCGAGCAGCTTGCGCACCGAGTTGTTGGTACGACCGCATCCCGCCTCCTCGGCCCCGGCCGGCGGCTGGAGGAGCACCAGCCCCAGTCCCCAGGTCGCGAAGGCGGCCAGCAACGCCAAGATTCTCCGAGCAGATCTCACTGCACACTCCCTCTCCGTCGGCACCGCCGGTCGGTGCCAGTCGGGCGACACTAGGTCGGCCGGGGCCCGGTTGGGAATGGCCGGGTCGCGGACCCGGGAGGTGGGTCAGGCGCCATGACCCGCGCGTGGTGCCGGGGCCGACGAGACGGCCACCAGGCCCCCACCCATCCGGCGACCGCGCCCGACGGCCAGGATCAAAGGGATCTGCTCGGCCTCACATCCGGCGCCATCAGCGATTACGTGCGGAAAAGTTGACCGGATCTTCACCACGTGCGTCACAATGAGTCACATGGACGCCAGTCATGCCGAGCTCCTGCGGCAGGTCGAGCCCCGCGAGCTCGGCTCGCGGGTGCGCGCGATGCGGCAGGCCCGGGGCTGGACCCAGGCCGAGCTCGCCGGCGACGCCATGACGGTCGGCTACGTCTCCCGGATCGAGAGCGGATCACGCCGACCCACACTGACGGTGGTCGGGACCATCGCCCGACGGCTCGGCGTCCAGGTCGAGCAGCTGCTCCTGGGCGTCACCGCCGGCGAGCACGACGAGATCCGGCTGGTGCTCGACTACGCCGAGCTCGCGCTCGAGAACGGCGAGGCGTTCGAGGCCGAGGAGCGGGCGCGGGCCGGTCTTGCCGACGCCGAGAAGGCGTCGTTGACCCGGTTGGCGGAGCGCGGCCGGTTCCTCCTCGCCCGCGCGTTGGAGTCCAGCGGTGATCTCGATACCGCGATCACCGAGCTCGAGACACTGGTCACCACCGCCCGCGGCCTGACCGCGATCCAGGCCGGTATCGCGCTCAGCCGGTGCTACCGCGAGACCGGTGACCTGGCGCTGGCGATCGAGGTCGGGGAGCGGCTGGCACCGGTCATCGACGATGCTGCGCTCAGCGAGACCGACGAAGCGGTCCAGCTCACCGTGACCGTCGCGGCGGCGTACATCGAGCGGGGTGACCTGCACCGCGCCGCGCGCATCTGTGCGCGGGCCGTCGAGACCGCAGAGGCTCTCGCCACCCCTCGTGCGCGCAGCGCGGCGTACTGGAACGCCAGCTACATCCAGGCGCAGCGCGGCGACGTGGCAGCGGCGCTGCCGCTGGCGTCGCGCGCCCTGTCCTTGCTCGCGGAAGGCAACGACGGCCGCAACCTCGCCCGACTGCGGCTCCAGCTCGGCCGCCTGCAGCTGCAGATGGACCCTCCCGAGGTCGACGAGGCGATCGCGCATGTCAG
The DNA here is from genome assembly GCA_963830735.1 of uncultured Actinomycetota bacterium. GTDB lineage: Bacteria > Actinomycetota > Actinomycetes > Propionibacteriales > Nocardioidaceae > Nocardioides. The sequence goes on along the minus strand of CAWHNG010000002.1, from coordinate 888,298 downwards.
GCAGGCACGACAGGAGCTCCTGACGACCAGCGCGAGCGACGTCGACCGGGCGTACGGCGACATCGTCCTCGCCCAGGCATTCGTGCTCACGGGCCTGCCCGAGCGCGCGCTCGAGGCACTCGCCCCCGCCCAGGCCGTCGCCGGTGATCACGCCGCGGCCGTCCGCGCGGAAGCGCTGATGGTGCGCGGCCAGGCACTGGTCGGACTCTCGCGGCGCGAGGAGGCGCATCAAGCGTTCCGTGAGGCGGTTCTCGCTCTCACCGGAGCGGGCGCCGATCGATCCGCGGCGCAGCTGTGGTTCGAGATCGCCGACCTGATGGACGAGATCGGTGACCACGACGCTGCCCGCGAGGCCTACCGGAGCGCGGCCGCGGCCAGTGGCCTGTCGCCGCGCCCCCGTCTCCGGGTGCGCGTCGCTACGCCCTGATCCGGATCAGCAGCAGAGGATCCCCTTTGCCGTGGTGACGGCCGGCGCGGCGTCGACCGGGGCGGCAAAACCCGTGGCCGCGAAGAGGGCTACGGCGAAGGTGGCGATCGTCAGCTTGGTGCGCTTGCTCATGGCGTTTCTCCCGCATTTGAGGTGTGTTCCGGTGATGTGCGGCAGCCCCGAGAATCTGCTGGGTCAAACTTTGTCACATTCCGTCACAACCGCCAGTCAAATGTGTTAGCGTAAACGCATCGAAGGGCTCGGTAGCCCATCGCTTCAGGTTCCGGGGTGTGGATGCCCCCCAGACGGACCTCGGAACCGAAGCGGGCCAGCCGAACCCTTCGATTCTTTTTCCGAACGGATACTTTTCCGAACGGTTCGCGCGCGGGCTCGCCGGATACGTCAGGCGGTCGGCCGGGTGAACGCCGTCATCGCGTCCGGATCGGTCACGACCTCGCGGGCAAGCTCGGTGAGCTTGACGCGGGTCTTCCTCGCATGCCCGCGGAGCAGGTCGAACGCCTCGTCGACCGAGATCCCCAGTGCGCGGGCGATCGCACCCTTGGCCTGCTCGATGGCGACGCGGCTGTTGAGTGCGAACTGGAGCTGTTCGGTCACCGTCTCCGCCCGCGCGACGGCGCGCTCCTGGAGGATCGCGATCGTCGCGACGTCCGCCAGGCACTGCACGATGGGCACGTCCTCATCGGCGATCGCCTCCCCCGGCCGCCCGAACACGTTGAGCGCTCCGATGACCTCGTCGCGCAGCCGCATCGGGAACGCGTGGACGGTACCGATGCCTGCCGCGAGGGCGCGCGGCGCGAAGTTCGGCCACCGGTCCGTGCTCGCGGCGATGTCGGACTCGACGACCGGCCGACCGGTGCGGTGGCAGTCGATGCACGGCCCCTCGTCGTGCTGGAGCTGCAGGAGCTCGAGGATCTCGGCGCCCTCATTCGACGCCGCGACCTGGTTCAACCCGCCCTGCTGGTCGCTCAGCAGCAGGCCGACCGCCGGCGAGCCCGTCACCTCGGCAGCATGGACGGCGAGGTTGTGCAGGAAGTCGATGAGGTCGAAGTCGTCGACGAGTGTGTCCGCGACCTCCACGAAGACGTCCGCCAACTGGTTGGCACTGATCATGGCAGTCCCCTCACTTCGATTGATCCTATGCCCATTCGTTGCTCATGCATCCCGGTCGACCGGAAGGGCGTAGCCACCGATCACCCTTCGCGCGAGCTCGATCAGAGGTATCCCCTCGGAGAATGCATGGGCACGGAGCCGGGCCATCGCCTCCCCCAGCGTCGTGCCGAGATCCACCATCACCATGCCCTGGGCCTGGGCCACCTCGGCGCGATGGTCGAAGACCCGCGTGAGGCCGGGCGAGAGGGCGCCGTCGGGCAGCGTCAGGCCGCCATCGAGGAGGATGCCGGTCATGATCTCGGCGAAGGTGCCGACGAGGCTCGTCCGGCGTGCGTTCAGGATTCCTGCCCGCACCGCGAACAGCTCGAGTGTTCCGAAGCGGACAGCGCCGACGTGGAGGGGGTACGCGAACACCGCGGCGACGCCCTCGGCTACCGCGGTCTGCCGGAACCCCGGCCACTCGGCGCCCCCCGGGCCTGCGAGATCGGGGACGAGCACAGGACGTCGCGACCCGTGGGCCGACAGCCCGGGACCCTCGCCGAGACTGAACTCCATCTCCCCCAGACGACGCGATGCGCCCTCGGGCGCGACCAGCACCGCAGAGGTGCCGTGGTGCGGCCTCAGCCTGACCGCGACGCCCGCGAGCCCCAGGTTGTCGACCATCGCCCGGCACGTCCGCTCGAGTGACTGCGCCGCGCCCTCGAGGAAGCGGGACGGCGTGACAGCGCCGATCATCGCCAGCGCGGCGCCATAGCCGTCGGCGCCGCCAGGATGTTCCTCGGAGCCGGCCACGCGATCTCCTCAATGCCGGCAGGTCGGTACGCGCGATCGCACGTGCCGCCGACGCTACTCCCTGCGGTCCCCCGCTGCTCGGCTGCTTGTCGTCCATGGCTGGTGGGCCTATGGTGAGCATCACTTGTGCGGTCCGAGTCCCCGATCTGCAGAGTGCGCAACGGCGCCACCAGATCAGAGGGCACACCAATGGATCACGCATCCACTCGCACGGAGCCCAACGATGCGCGCGTCGGTTGGGCACCGGTTCCGTTTGGGGACCGGTACCCGACCGAACCGCCCTCGTTGGTCGCTCTCCACGGCGATCTCGCCGGTGCTGAGGTCGAGAGACTGGCGGTCCGGCTGGACGCGCTCGTCGACGACGGGCGACCGCGGGTGCGGGTCGACCTGACCGACGTCGCGCACATGTCGGTCCGCGCCCAGGTGCTGCTCCTCGCATTCGCCCGCGGGATGCGACTGCGCGGCGGTGAGCTCGTGTTGCTGGGTCCTCGGGCGGCGCTCCGGGAGCAGGGGCGTCCGCTGGGGCTCTTCGCGAAGATCCGGACGATCGAGACCGACGACGACTGGTGGTCGGCCTACGTCAGGCCACCAGGTGACTGATCAGGATCCGCAGGCCGATCGACACCAGGATCACACCGCCGAGGAACGTGGCCCACCGACCCAGCCGCTCCCCCACGCGTGCGCCGAGGAAGACCGCACCGAGGGACAGCACGAAGGTCACCACGCCGATCAGGACCACCGCCGACGCGACGTCGACCTCGAGCACGCCGAACGTCACGCCGACCGCGGCCGCATCGATCGAGGTGGCGATCGCCAGCGGCGTCACCGATCGGATCGTCACCACCGGCGCGGTGTGCCCCTCGTCCTCGTCATCGAAGCTCTCCTTGATCATGTGCGCACCGATGAGCGCGAGGAGTCCGAACGCGATCCAGGGCGTCGCCGCAGAGACCAGGTCGGCGAACCAGAAAGCGAGGACCCAGCCCAGGACGGGCATCAGCCCCTGGAAGAGCCCGAACATCCCGGCGACCAACAGGCCGTCGCGCCAGGAGGGCCGCTTGAGCCGCAGCCCCTGGGCGAGCGAGACCGCCACGGCATCCATCGCGAGCGCGAAGGCCAGCACGACGAGGTCGAGCGTGGTCAACGGCGGTCCTGGCGATCGGGCGTGGCGCGGGCATGAAGTCGGGCCGCGACCTCTGGGGGGGTCGGTCGCGGCCCGACCCGTCCATCATGGCACATCAATCCCAGCTTCGGTGAACCTCCGCCGGGGCGATTGCCGTCACTCCCAGAAGACCCGGTCGACCACGGCCCGGGCCCGCCGGGTCGTGCGGAGGTAGTCGTCGACGAGCTCGTCGGTGTGGTCGAGCGGGTAGCCCAGGATGCCGGCGACGGCACGCCGGTCGCGCGCGTCGCGCGGCAGCTGGTCGCCCGGTTTCCCGCGCGCGAGGGTCACCGCGTTCCGCACCCGGCTGACCATCCGCCAGGCGGCCGCAAGCACGTCGGCGTCGGCCCGGTCGAGCAGGTCGGCCTCGGTCGCGGCGTCCAACGCCGCGAGGGTCTGAGTCGTGCGCAGGGAGGGGACTGCGGCGCCGTACCGGAGCTGGAGGAGCTGGATGGTCCACTCGATGTCGGCCAGCCCCCCACGCCCGAGCTTGAGGTGCAGGGCCGGGTCGGCGCCGCGCGGCAGGCGCTCGTTGTCGACGCGTGCCTTGATCCGGCGTACCTCCAGGATGTCGTCGTCGCTGAGACCGCCCTCGGGGTAGCGCAGCGGGTCGATCAGCGCGGTGAACCGTTCGCGGAGGCCCGGGTCGCCGACGACCGCATCAGCGCGCAGCAGCGCCTGTGCCTCCCACACCTTCGACCACCGCGCGTAGTAGGCGGCGTAGGACTCGAGGGTCCGGACCAGCGGCCCCTGCTTGCCCTCGGGGCGCAGGTCGGCGTCGACCACGAGCGGCGGGTCGGAGCCGGCGGCGCCGAGCGAGCGGCGTACCTCCTCCGCCACGGCCTTGGCGTACGACGACGCCCGCTCCTTGTCGGCATCCGCCACATCCTCGGGCGGGTCGTGCACGAACAGCACGTCGGCGTCGCTGGCGTAGGAGAGCTCGAAGCCGCCGTAGCGGCCCATCGCGACGATCGCCATCCGGGTCGGAGCCTCGTCGAGGCCGCGCTGGTCGCGGACCGAGTCCATCGCGACCGCGAGCGTCGCCTCGAGCGTCGCGTCGGTGAGGCGGGACAGGGCGAAGCCGACGTCGGCGACGTCGGTCAGCCCGAGCATGTCGCCGGCCGCGATCCGGAGCAGCTCGCGGCGGCGTACGCCCCGGACCGCCCGGACCGCCTTGTCCGGATCGGCCTGCCGGCGCGCGGTCGCGAGCATCTCGTCCTTCATCCCGTCCGCCGTCATCGGCGTCAGGTCGCCGCCGAGCAGCCTGACCCCCGCAGGCTCCCCCTCGAGCAGGGCGGTGCAGTAGCGGGAGGTGCCGAGCAGGTGGGCGAGTCGTTCGGCGACCTCGCCCTCGTCGCGCAGCGTGGCGAGGTACCACGGGGTGCGACCGAGCCGCTCGCTGAGCCGCCGGAACCCGAACAGGCCGGCATCGGGGTCGGCGCACTCGGCGAACCACTGGAGCATCGCAGGGAGCAGCGCACGCTGGATGCTGGCGGTCCGACTGACCCCGGACGTGAGTGCCTCGAGGTGGCGCAGGGCGGCCCGCGGGTCGCCGTACCCCAGAGCGGCGAGGCGGGCGTTGGCGGCGTCGGAGGACAGCCGGACCTCGTCGCCGGCGATCCGTGCGACCGCGGAGAGCAACGGTCGGTAGAAGAGCTTCTGGTGCAGCCGGCTGACCTCGCGACGGTGGTGCTCCCACTCCCTGACGAGCTGCTTGTCGGGCTGCTTGTGAAACCCCAGGCTGCGGCCGAGGCGCCGCAGAGAGGCCTCGTCGTCCGGCACCAGGTGGGTACGACGCAGCCGGTGCAGCTGGATGCGGTGCTCGAGCTGACGCAGGAACGCGTAGGCCCGGTGCAGAGCCTCGCCGTCCTCGCGGCCGACGTAGCCGAGGTCGGTCAGCCGGGCGAGCGCACTCAGCGTGGTCGGCGGCCGGATCGCCTCGTCGGTGCGCCCGTGGACGAGCTGCAGGAGCTGGACGGCGAACTCGACGTCCCGCAGCCCACCGACGCCGAGCTTGAGCTGCCGGTCGGCCTCCTTGGCCGGGATGTGGTCGATCACCCGACGACGCATGGCACGCGCCGCGTCGACGAAGCCCTCACGGTCGGCTGCCGTCCACACCATCGGGGCGACCATGTCGACGAACTCGCGGCCGAGCGCGAGGTCGCCGGCGACGGGGCAGGCCTTCAGCAGGGCCTGGAACTCCCACTGCGCCGCCCACCGCTCGTAGTAGCCGCGGTGGCTGTTGAGGGTCCGGCTCAGCGGTCCGGCCTTGCCCTCGGGCCGCAGCGCCGCGTCGACCGGCCAGATGGTGCCCTGGGCGGTGTGCGCCGAGCACACCTCGATGAGGTGGGAGGCGAGCTTGGCGGCGGTCCGGGCGGCCTTCGTCTGCACGGCGTCGTCGTCGGCACCCTTCGCCTCGTGGACGAAGATGACGTCGACGTCGGAGACGTAGTTGAGCTCGTGGCCGCCGCACTTGCCCATCGCGATGACCGCGAGCCGCACCGTGTCGGCGTCGTCGCCGACCCGCTGCCGGGCGACCGCGAGCGCCGCGTCGAGGGTGCCGGCGGCGAGGTCGGCCAGCTCGGCGGCCGCGTCGTCGACGGCCAGGTCGTGGGTCAGGTCGCGGGCGGCGATCCGCAGCAGCAGCCGGCGGTACTCCACCCGCAGCGCGTCGACCGCCTCGGCGTCGGGGAGAGTCGCGCGCGGGTCGTCGGCGAGGGGGTCGGCGCCGACCGCCTCGAGCAGCGTCGCGCGCAGGCTGTACGCCGCGGGCCGGGTCGACCCCATCGTGGGGTCGGTCAGCTCCCGCCAGTGGTCGGGATGCCGGACCAGGTGGTCGGCCAGCGCGGAGGAGGCACCGAGCACGCCGAGCAGGCGCATCGCCGTACCCTCGTCGTCCTCGAGCTCGGCCAGCAGGGCCGCACGGTCGGGAACGGCCTCGGCCAGCCGGAGCAGCGCTGACAACGCGGCGTCGGGATCCGCGGTCTTGGCCACGATCGCCACGAGGGCGCGGCCTTCGTCGCCCAGCTCAGCGAGGTCGGCCGTGGCCCGTTCTGTGTCGCTGAAGCCCAGGCGCAGCAGGTCGCTGCGGGACAGGTCCCGCAGCGAGACCGGCACCCAGCCCTGGTCCCACCGCTCGGGGACCGCTCCTGCGCGCGCCACCTGATCAGAGGACCGGGAGCATCCGGTCCCGCTCGAAGGCCGACACCTGCCCGCGGTACTCGTCCCACTCGGCCCGCTTGTTGCGCAGGAAGAAGTCGAAGACCTGCTCCCCCAGCGTCTCGGCGAGCAGCTCGGAGCTCTCCGCGATCGTGATGGCGTCGTTGAGGTTGCGCGGCAGCGGCTCGATGCCGAGGCTGTGCCGCTCGCGCTCGGTCAGCGCCCACACGTCGTCCTCGGCCTCGCGCGGCAGCTCGTAGCCGTTCTCGACGCCCTTCAGGCCGGCGGCGAGCATGACCGCGAACGCCAGGTAGGGGTTGCAGGCGGCGTCGACCGTCCGCAGCTCGATCCGGGTCGACTGGCCCTTCATCGGCTTGTACATCGGCACCCGCACCATCGCCGAGCGGTTGTTGTGCCCCCAGCAGATGTACGACGGCGCCTCGCCGCCGAACATCATCCGCTTGTAGGAGTTGACCCACTGGTTGGTGACGACGCTGATCTCGTCGGCGTGCTTGAGGATGCCGGCGATGAACTGCCGGCCGGTCTTCGAGAGCTGGTACTCCGCGCCTGGCTCGTAGAAGGCGTTCTGGTCGCCCTCGAACAGCGAGACGTGGGTGTGCATGCCCGACCCGGGGTGCTCGGTGAACGGCTTGGGCATGAACGACGCCCAGATGCCCTGGGTGAGTGCCACCTCCCGGATCACCGTGCGGAAGGTCATGATGTTGTCGGCGGTGGACAGCGCGTCGGCGTAGCGGAGGTCGATCTCCTGCTGGCCCGGGCCGCCCTCGTGGTGGCTGAACTCCACCGAGATGCCCATCGCCTCGAGCATGGTGATCGCCTCGCGCCGGAAGTCCGAGCCGTCGGAGTGCGCGGCGTGGTCGAAGTACCCGCTGCGGTCGATCGGCTCCGGCTCCTGGCCGGGGACCGGCGAGTCCTTGAACAGGTAGAACTCGATCTCGGGGTGCGTGTAGAAGGTGAAACCCTGTTCGGCCGCCCGGCTCAGGGTCCGCTTCAGGACGTTGCGCGGATCGGCGTACGACGCGGAGCCGTCCGGCATCACGATGTCGCAGAACATCCGGGCGGTGGCCGGCCCCTCGCCCCGCCACGGCAGGATCTGGAACGTGGAGGGGTCAGGCATGGCCAGCATGTCGGCCTCGTAGACACGGGCGAAGCCCTCGATCGCGGACCCGTCGAACCCGATCCCCTCCGCGAAGGCGCCCTCGAGCTCGGCCGGCGCGACGGCAACGGACTTGAGATAGCCCAGCACGTCGGTGAACCAGAGCCGGACGAACCGGACGTCACGCTCCTCGAGAGCGCGGAGAACGAAGTCTTCCTGCTTGCCCATGCGCGTCAGCGTAGTGCCGAGCGCCCTACGGCGGTCGGGAGGCTCAGTCGTCGTCCTGATCGGGCCGGGTTCCGACCTCCTGCTCGGCGATCGTCGGCCGACCGCCGTTGCAGTAGACCTCGATCTCGATCACCTGGGTTCGCGACTCGAACACCGCGTCGACGTCGTCGTCGGGGCCTCGCTCATAGGTCACTGTGCGCCAGCCGGCTGCCGGCCGCGGTTGGTCGCCACGGATCACGACCCCCTGGCACTCGACGTCGAACTCGCCGAACTCCCCCGTGACTGTGTCGGCGTAGGTCGGGTCGTCCGGGTCCACCGGGAGGCTGGTCGGATCCTCGCGCGCGACCAACGACTCGCTACCGATCGGTCCCCGGTCACGGAGACCGGCACCGACCACCGTGACTGCGACCACACCGACGGCGACGCACACAACCGCGGCGGCGATCCACAGGACGGCGTAGCCGACCAGGCCCCGGGTCGTGCTGTCGCCGCTCACTGCTCCATCCTCGCGCACTGCCCTGGCAGTAGGTTCTGTTCGTGGCCCAGGTGCTGATCATCGAGGACGACGCGCGGATCAGGCCGCTGGTGATGAGGTCGCTGACCGCTCGCGGCCACGCGGTCAGCTCGGCGGCGAGGGGGATGGAGGGGCTGTCGTTGGCGGTCGACACCCGTCCTGACCTGGTGGTGCTCGACCTCGGGCTGCCGGACGTGGACGGGACCCAGGTGCTGTCGATGCTGCGCGCCGTCAGCGATGTGCCTGTCATCGTGGCGACTGCCCGCGACGACGACCCGTCTCTCGTGCAGTGCCTCGACGCCGGCGCCGACGACTACGTGGTGAAGCCCTACACGACCGACCAGCTCGATGCCCGGATCCGGGCGGTGCTGCGCCGGGTCTCTCCTGGCAGCAGCGCCGCCGACCCGACGATCACCGTCGGCAGGCTGCGGATCGACGTACCCGGCCGACGTGCCACTCTCGACGGAGCAGGACTCGATCTCAGCCCCAAGGAGTTCGACCTGCTGCGCTACCTGGCCGAACGCGAGGGTGAGGTCGTGACCAAGCGGACGCTCCTCAGCGAGGTGTGGCAGCAGCCGTGGGGCGGCTCGGAGAAGACCGTCGACGTGCACCTGTCGTGGCTGCGGCGCAAGCTCGGCGAGACCGCCGCGGACCCGGGTTTCCTGGAGACCGTGCGCGGGGTCGGCGTGCGCCTTGTCGCGACAGAGGACTGAGCCGTGCGCCGTCGCCTGATCGTCACCGTTGCGGCGGCCGTCGCCATGGTGCTGGTCGCGATGCTGGTGCCGATGGTCGTGCTGATGCGCGGCTACGCGCTGGAGGACCGGCTGTCCCGTGCCGCGCTCGAGGTGCAGGCGACCGAGACGGTGGTTGCGTTCGGCGACAAGGGCTCGACCGCGGTCTATCTCGACCGAATCAACGACGACGCCGACGGAATCTCGACCACCGTTCTCTACCCCGACGAGCCCGCCATCGGCCCCGACCCCGGTGAGGACGACCGGGTCCGCGAAGCGCGGAGGACGGGCCTGGCGCGGTTGGACGACGTCGCGGGAGGCACCCAGATGCTGATCCCGGTGTCGCTCGGCAGCAGCGCCGATCCAGACCTGACGCCGGTGATCCGGGTGATCGTGGAACGCCCCGGGCCGGGCTCGGAGCTCTTCGGCGGTCTTCTCGTGCTGCTCCTGCTCGGGCTCGCACTGCTCGGCGGAGCCCTGCTGCTGGCCGACCGGCTGGGCCGGTCGTTCGTCCAGCCGATCCGAAGCCTGGCCGACTACGCGGGCCGGCTGGGCGGTCCCGACCGCGTCGTCGAGGACGAGCAGGCCGTGGCGGTCACCGGACCCCGCGAGGTGCGGGAGCTCGCGACGGCGCTCAACCGCCTGGTGGGCCGGATCCACACCCTCATCGCCCGCGAGCGAGCGGCGAACGCCGACATCTCCCACCGGCTGCGGACGCCCATGACCGCGCTCCGGCTGCGGGTCGACGGGATCGACGACCCCGTCGAGCGCGAGCGGCTCTCCGCCGATCTCGACGAGCTGCAGGTGACCGTTGACGGCATCATCCGCGAGGCCCGGCGCTCCGAGCGGGAGGGGCTCGTCGTGGAGACCGACGCTGCGGCCGTCGTCCGTTCCCGGGTCGACTTCTGGCGACTCCTCGCCGAGGAGCAGGGCCGCGACCTCGACCTGGACGTCACGCCGAGCGGGCCGGTGCCGGTCCGGCTGTCGGAGGACGACCTGACGGCTGCACTCGACGTGCTGCTCGACAACGTGTTCACCCATGCTGACCCTCCTGCTCCGGCTCGGATCTCCCTCGCACGCCGGCCGGGCGGTGGCGCGCGGATCGTCGTCGAGGACGCCGGCCCCGGCTTCCCGGCCGGAGCCGATGTCCTCGTTCGTGGTGCCTCAGGCGCCGGATCGACCGGGTTGGGGCTGGCGATCGTCGCCCGGACCGCCGCCTCCTCCGGCGGCGACCTCACCGTCGGACGCTCGGAACTCGGTGGAGCCCGGGTGACGATCGATCTCGGTGAGGTCTGACGCTGACGTCAGCGGACGGTGATCCTGTCGCCGCAGGACGCCGTGCCGCCCACCCGCTTCGCGGTGAAGCGGAAGACGTCCTTGCCGCCTGTGTTCGCCCGGAACCGCTCGAGATCGATGTCGCCCGCGTGGTCGGCACGGCGGGTGACAGAGGCGACCTTCGCGCCGTCGTGGCGGAGGACGACCTTCCACCGCTGACCGGGCGGCAGGCGGTCGAGATCGACCGACACCTCGAAGCCGCCGTTCTCGCGGTCGACGGAGAGCTCGTACCTACCACTGCCGCAGGCGCCGTGGCGCTCCACGTCGGCGTGGGCAGGTGCGGCCACCAGGGCAACGGGGACAGCGGTCAGGGCGCCGATGGCGAGGCCTGCGGTGATGCGTCGGTACATGATGGTTCTCCTCGGGTCGGATGCGTGTGCGTGTCGGTCGCGCGCGGTGCGCGCGGTGGTGCTGTCGGTCAGCGGGTCAGGGTCGCCGTGCAGGCGTCACCGTCGGCCGGGGTGGCGGTGGCCTCGAACGCGGTCGCGCCGTCGTCGGCGATCGCCTCGACGTCGATCTCGCCTTCCTCGTCGGTCGTGCGCTGGCCCTCGAAGAGGGCCTCGCCGTCCTGGTCGACCACGATCTGCCAGACCTCGCCGGGACCGCTCGACCGGACCTCGAAGGTGACCTCGAGCAGGCCGTCGTCGGAGTCTGCCGACAGGTCGTAGGTGACGCCGCCGCAGGTGCCACGAGCGGTCTTCTCGTCCTCTTCGCCGGCGAGCTGCCAGATGCCGACGCCGATCGCGGCGACAAGCGCCAGCCCGAGAACGGCTGCTACCAGGATCTTCTTCATGCGGGTTCTTCTCCTTGTCGTTGCGTTGACAAGAGGAGGTTCCCGCCGCGCGCGCTAAGGCCGCGCGAGGAAAGTGCTAAGGCGTTGCTAAGTCTTCCGGGAGACCACCCGGACGCAGCATCCGCCGCCCGGTTCGACGGCCTCCGCGGTGGTGTCGCCCGGGCCCAGCCGGCGTCCGACCGCGGCGACGAACTCGCGGTTCATGCCGCAGACGAGAGAGCGGTGATCGGCGGCGAGGCGGTCGTAGGGGCAGTTGCCCAGGGTGAGCACGTCCAGGTCGGCGCGCGGCTCGTAGCCCAGCGGCTCCAGTGCAGTGGCGACGCGGACGAGAGGCTGCGGCGTCGTACCTCCGTCCGCGGGGCCCGCCGCCTCGACGATGATCCGCGCCGCGTTGTCGGCCGCCTGGTCGACGGCCTCGGCCATCGGCGTGCCGTCGAGCGCGCGCTCGACCGCGTCGGCGAGGACCTGTCCGGCAAGGTCGTAGCGCCGGGCCGGGAGGCTGACCGTGACCTCCTTGCGCGAGCGACGGTAGAGCTTCGCGGGCCGTCCCGCGCCCGGGCCGCTGCGTCCGGTCAGACGGCGGAACTCGGTGACCAACAGGCCCTCGTCGACCAGCTTCTCCAGGTGGAACTTCGCCGTGTGCCGAGGCACCTCGACCCCGCTCGCTGCCTGGTCGCGACTGACCGCGCCCGGCTGCTCCGCGACGAAGCGGTAGAGCCGTCGCCGGACCGGATCCGCCAGCGCCCCGACCTTGGTCGCACGCCGACCCAACGCCTCGTCCATGACCGCACTCCCTCCCGCGGCGGCGCGCCGCGTTCTACCGGACAAGAGTCTTGCCGAAAGATCGCCGCAGGTCTACCGTCAAACATGACGTCTCTTACAAGGGACCGCTCGAGAAAGGGATCCATCATGGCCACCATGCACACCGGGGACGACCTCCTCCACGACATGCGCGAGGAGATTCACGACCTCACCCACTTCTCCACCATCACCGCGGCCCGCCAGGGCCTGCTCACGATGTGGATCACGTTCATGGCGCTGCCCCTGCTCTGGGGACTCGACATGATCTTCGACTTCATGGAGTCCAACTGGGAGGGCTACCTCGCGACCTGGGCGAACAACTTCTTCCCGGGTAGCGCGAGCGACGTGATCCTCTGGGTCGGCATCGTCATGGTCGCCCTCGCCCTGTGCGTCGCGTTCGCACCGCACTACGGCGGCGACCTGCTCGGCCTGGCGATCGTGCTCCTCGCCGTGAACCTGTTCTGGGTCGACGGCGCGGTCCACCTCGCGTTCGGCATGCTCGCGCTCGCGGCCTGCTGCTTCGCGATGGCACGGATGGCCCACGGCGACCACCGCCGGGAGGCCTGACCTCACACGCGTGGTCGGCGGCGGCTCAGGCGCGGGCCCACGGCCCAGCCGCCGCCGGCCTCGCTCGTCGAAGGGTCAGTCCGTCAGTCCGTCGGGATGTTCGCGTCGATCTCGGCCAGCCATGCCGCCGCGCTGGCGTCGGAGGGCATCCTCCAGTCGCCGCGCGGTGACATCGTGCCGCCCGGGGTGACCTTCGGGCCGTTCGGGAGCGCCGACCGCTTGAACTGGCTGGCGAAGAAGCGCTGGACGAAGACCTCGAGCCAACGCCGCACCGTCGGCAGGTCGTACGACGCCCGCCGGGCCTCCGGGAAGCCCGGGGGCCACTCCCCCGCGGCTTGGTCGCGCCACGCGTGCCAGGCGAGGAAGGCGATCTTGCTGGGGCGGTATCCGCGCCGGATCACGTGGTAGAGCGTGAAGTCCTGCAGGGCGTAGGGACCGACCGAGTCCTCGGTGGCCTGCGGCTTCTCGCCCTCGGCGGTCGGGATGAGCTCGGGGGTGATCTCCTGGTCGAGGATCTGCTGCAGCACCGCGTCGACGTCGGTCGTGTCGGCGGCCGGCTCGCCCCCCAGGTGCAGCTGACCGGTGTCGATCACCCACCGGATGAGGTGCTGGATCAGGGTCTTCGGCACCCCCGCGTTGACGTTGTAGTGCGACATCTGGTCGCCGACGCCGTACGTGCACCAGCCGAGCGCGAGCTCGGACAGGTCGCCGGTGCCGAGGACGATCCCGCCGCGGTGGTTGGCCAGCCGGAAGAGGTAGTCGGTCCGCAGCCCCGCCTGGACGTTCTCGAACGTGATGTCGTAGGTCGCCGCACCCTCGCTGAACGGGTGGTCGAGGTCCTTGAGCATCTGCTCGGCAGCCGGCTTGATGTCGAGCTCGGCAAACGTGCAGCCGAGTGCGGTCGCCAGACGCGTGGCGTAGGACTTCGTCGTGTCGCCGGTGGCGAAGCCCGGCATCGTGAAGGCGTGGATGTCGCTGCGCGGGCGGCCGAGCCGGTCCATCGCCTTGGCCGCGACGATCACGGCGTGGGTCGAGTCGAGGCCGCCGCTGACGCCGATCACCACCTTGGGGTGTCCGATGGCGTCGAGCCTCTGCTCGAGCCCGGACACCTGGATGTTGTAGGCCTCGTAGCAGTCGAGTGCGAGCCGGGCCGGGTCGTCCGGCACGAACGGGTAGCGGTCGACCTTCCGGCGCAGGCCGATGTCACCCTCCGGCGGCGCGAGCTCGAAGCCGACCCGGCGGAACTCGGGTCTCGCTGCGCGACCTCCTCGACCATCGAGACCGGCGAAGGCGCGCCGGTTGTCGTCGAACGTGCCCTGCCGCAGCCGCTCCTGACGCAACCGGTCGAGGTCGACGTCGACGATCGTGGCCCGCGGGCCGTCGGGGAACCGCTCGCTCTCCCCCAGCAGGTCGCCGCACTCGTAGACCATCGTCTGGCCGTCCCACGACAGGTCGGTGGTCGACTCGCCCTGGCCCGCGGCGGCGTAGAGGTAGGCCGCGTTGCAGCGGGCGCTCGCGCTGCGCGCCAGCAGGTGGCGGTCCTCGGCACGGGCGATCGTGATCGGGCTGCCCGAGAGGTTGGCCAGCACGGTGGCGCCGGCGAGCGCGGCCTCGGCGCTCGGCGGGATCGGCACCCACATGTCCTCGCAGACCTCGACGTGGAGGTCGAGGCCCGGGACGTCGGTGGCGGAGAAGATCAGGTCCGGGCCCAGGGGTACGTCGCTGCCGGCCACCCGGATCGTCGCGCCCCTGAGGTCGTCGCCCGGCGCGAACCAGCGCCGCTCGTAGAACTCGCGGTAGGTCGGCAGGTAGGACTTCGGGGCGACGCCCAGGACCCGGCCGCCGTGGACCACGACCGCGCAGTTGAGCACCCGGTTGCCGTGCGCGAGAGGCGCGCCCACCACGAGCACCGGCCGCAGGTCGGCCGACGCTGCCGCGAGGTCGGCGATCGCGGAGTCCACCGCTGCGAGCAACGTGTCCTGCAGGAAGAGGTCGTCGACGGCGTACCCCGTCAGCCCGAGCTCGGGGAACACCGCGACCGCGACGCCCTCGTCGTGGAGGGTCCGGGCCTCCTCGAGGACGCGGGCGGCGTTGGTCGCCGGGTCGGCGATGGCGACCGGCAGGGTGCAGGCCGCGACCCGGGCGAACCCGTGGGCGTAGGCGGAGTAGAAGTCCACGACGTGAGTCTAGGGAGAGCGGGGTGCTCAGTCCCCCGTCCAGGACCTCGGTCGCCACGTCGAGCCCATCCGGCTCGCCGCTGGCGAGCCTCTCGAACTCCCCCGTGTCGATGTGCCACGCGACGAGGTGCCAGGTCTCCTCACCCGGCTCCATCGTGCGAAAGTCCGCGGGGCCCACCAGGTACAGGGCGGTGTCGGCGTCGAGGAAACCCTGCGGTCGAAGGTGTCCGTTGTCCGCATAGACCGAGCTCGGGTCTCGGATCGGGCGATAGGCCAGGAGCTCGCCGGTCGACGTGTCGAGCACCATCGGCCCGTCATGCCCCGGCAGGCCGTTGCCGGAGCCCACGAGCGCCACCCGGCCGTACCTGGTCGCCGGCCCAGCGGCCCAGTACGGGAACTGCACCTTCCTGACGATCCGGTCGTCCTGCCACGTCTCGAGTGTGTGCGCTTCGAAGTCGTGCCGGACGATCGGACCGTCGGGGTCTACAGCCAGCCCGAGGCCGTACGAGCCGCCGTACGGCGCTCGGCGCCCGGTCCCGTCCATGCCAACCAGCCACGGCGCCTTCCAGTGGTGCACCAGGAACCCGTCTCCACCGGGCAGCCATTGCAGCCTCGGGGCGGTGTCCCAGGGGTGCGAGATCGGACCCGGCCAGGGGATCAGCTGTTGAGATCCGGCGGCGATGTCCACGACCAGGATGCCGTCGTTGGTCGACATCGCGACCTCGTCGCCGTCGCTCGAGAGGGCCGGGCCGACGACGTCGCGGAGCGTGCCCTTCACGGCGTCCGCGGTGCCAGGCACAGAGCGCCACTCGCCGTCATACCCGAGCAGGCGGAGGTCCTGGCCCTCCTCCGGCCAGGCGAGCGCAGCCGCCGCGATCGGCTGGTCGAACACACTCGGTGCCGCCGCGGGCGGCGAGATCGGGTCGGGGAGAACCGAGTTGCGCAGCGCCGCGTCTGCGACGGTGAACGGGTCCCACCATGGGCCAACGGCCTGTCTCGCGGGCGGCGGTGCCGGCGCGATCGTGACGGAGTCCGTTTGCGACGCCGTGCTTGTCGTCGATGCCGTACCCGTCGGCGTGAGCGTCGGTGCCGGGTCGTCGCCGCCGCGTTGCGCAACGACGACGGACGCGGCACCGACGACGGCAACCACCGCGGCTGCGGTTCCGACGACGGCCCGCCGCCTGGCGCGGCGCCGGCCAGCCTGGGCCAGGACTGTCCGGGTCAGGCCCCCCGCTTTGATCGCGTCGGTCGCCCGCTCGAGCACCCGGGACAATCCACGCATCTCGTCGTCGTTCGTCACGACGAACCTCCGATCAGATCAAGCAGTTCCGGCGCGCCGGTACGAAGCCGGGTGAGCGCGGCCGCGTTTTGGCTCTTGACGGTGCCGATGGTCACGCCGAGCACGTCGGCTGTCTCGCGCTCGGTCAGGTCGTCGAAATGGCGCAGCACCAGCACCGCGCACTGCGCCGGCGTGAGGCGGGCCAGCGCGCGGCGTACGACCATTGCGGTCTCGGGGTCCGAGGAGACCTCCGCGTCGGCCGCGATCTCGCCGACCGGCACCTCGCGCCGACCTCGACGCCAGTGCGAGACATGGTCGCGCGCGACGATCGTGCGGGCGTAGGCCGTGGGGTTGCCGCCGCGCAATCGCCGCCACCGCAGGGCCACCTTGACCAGCGCCTCCTGGACGAGGTCCTGGGCACGGTGAAGGTCGCCGGTCAGGAGGTACGCCGTCCGCAGCAGCTGCCGCTCGGCGCCCCCGGCCCACTCGGTGAACCCGTCGTCGTCCATCGCACTCCCCGGCTCCGTCTGAGCCCTCACCCATCCAACGCCACCGGGGGCGCGGAAGGTTGGCACGACCTGCAGGGGTCGACCGCCCCGCCGATGAGTACGACGCCGCGCGCCGGTCGGTAGGGGCATGAGCACCGTGAGCAGCAGCATCAGCCCGTGCCTGTGGTTCGACGACAACCTCGAGGAGGCAGCCCGGTTCTACACCGGGATCTTCCCGAACTCCTCGATCGGCCACATGGCGCGCTACAACGAGGCGGGGCCGGGCCGACCGGGCACCGTGATGGCCGGTGAGTTCACCCTCGACGGGCTGACCTTCCGCGGGATCAACGGAGGGCCGGAGTTCCGGTTCTCCGAGGCGATCTCGTTCAGCGTGGCCTGCCGCGACCAGTCCGAGGTCGACTACTACTGGGACTCCCTCGTCGACGGTGGCGAGGAGTCGGTCTGCGGGTGGCTCCGGGACCGGTTCGGCCTGTCGTGGCAGATCGTCCCGACCCGGCTCATCGAGCTCGTCTCTGACCCCGACCCCACGCGCGCCCGGGCCGCCACGCAGGCGATGCTCGGGATGCGCAAGATCGTCATCGCCGACCTCGAGGCGGCCGCGGCGTCAGCCTGACGTGAGCAGCGACACAGCGCGCCGAGCCGGTCCACGGGGCTAGCCTCGTCGTGTCCGGCAGAACGTGGACCCCAGCCCCGGAGCGGGCGGGCCGCGAGTCACAGAACGGAGCTCGACGATGAGCAGCACGCCCGAGGAGACCGCGCCGCACGGCGCCACACCGCCGCCCACGATCAAGCGGATCCGCACCCAGCACCTGCGCGAGATGAAGCAGCGCGGCGAGAAGTTCTCGATGCTGACGTCCTACGACCAGCTCACGGCCGGCATCTTCGACGAGGCCGGCATCGAGATCCTCCTCGTCGGCGACAGCGCCTCCAACAACGTCCTCGGCAACACCACGTCGATCCCGGTCACCGTCGACGAGCTCCTCCCCCTCACCCGCGCGGTCAGCCGCAGCGTCACCCGGGCGCTCGTCGTCGGCGACCTGCCGTTCGGCTCCTACCAGGCCTCGCCCGAGCAGGGCTACCTCACCGCGGCCCGGTTCATGAAGGAAGGTGGCGCCCACTGCGTGAAGCTCGAGGGTGGCATCGAGATGGCACCGCAGATCGAGCTGATGACCCGCGGCGGCATCCCGGTCATGGCCCACATCGGCTTCACTCCGCAGTCCGAGCATGCCCTGGGCGGCTACCGCGTCCAGGGTCGTGGCGACACCGCTGACCGGGTCCTGCGTGACGCGAAGGCGGTCCAGGAGGCCGGCGCGTTCGCGGTGGTCATGGAGATGGTGCCCGGCGACGTCGCCGCACAGGTCACCGCCGAGCTCGAGATCCCGACGATCGGCATCGGTGCCGGCAACCAGTGCGACGGTCAGGTGCTCGTCTGGCAGGACGCCTTCGGCCTGCGCAACGGGCGGATGCCCCGCTTCGTCAAGCAGTACGCCGACCTGCGCGGCGTACTCCTCGACGCCGCAAGGTCGTACGACGCCGAGGTGAAGTCGGGGGCCTTCCCCGCCCCGGAACACACCTTCTGACGCAGCGCTGCGTGCCGACCCGGCGCATCTCTGCCTGCCAGGAGTGTCGAGTCGGCTGATCTCTAGATGCGACGACTCGACCGTCTGGGCGTGCAGAGATGCGACGACTCGACGGCGTACGGTGACCGCATGCGCCTCCCCCGCGCCCTCGCCGTCACGGCGCTCACGCTCGTCCTGACCTCTCCTTCGCTGTCGGCGTGCGCCGACGACGGCACTCCGACCGGAGGGGCCGTAGGCGATGCGAGCGACCCGGGCGAGACAGACGGATCGAGCGACACCGCGTCCGCGACCGGGCAGACCGACCCCGACGACACCGGCACCGGACGGAAGGGACGCCTCCCGGTCCCCCGCCTGGTCGTCACCGAGGTCGCCGACGGGCTCGACCTCCCCTGGGACGTGCAGCCGATCGGCGGCGGGCGGCTGCTGGTCACCGAGCGCGACCGCGAGCGGCTGACCCTCGTCGAGACCGACGGCGCCACGCGCGCCATCCCGCTCACGGGCCAGCGCATCTGGCACCAGGGCGAGACCGGCCTGATGGGCCTCGAGATCGATCCCGCCTTCGCTGACAACCGCCGGATCTACACCTGCCAGGGCTGGTCGAAGCCCGGCGGTGGCCACGACATCCGGGTGATCGCGTGGCAGCTCGACGAGGGTCTCACCAGGGCCACCCGGGCGCGCACCCTGCTCACCGGGCTCCCATCCACGTCCGGCCGCCACGGCGGCTGCCGCCTTCTGATCACCCTCGGGGGTGCGCTCCTGGTCGGCACCGGCGACGCGGCGACGTCCCGCAACCCGCAGAGCCTGCGCTCCCTCGGCGGCAAGACGCTGCTCCTCGACCGGACCACCGGTGCCCCCTGGCCGACCAACAAGTGGGCCGACGCGCGCGGCAAGCGTCGCTACATCCACACCTTCGGCCACCGCAACGTGCAGGGCCTTGCCCAGCGCGCCGACGGGTCGCTGTGGTCGGTCGAGCACGGCAGCTACCGCGACGACGAGGTCAACCGGCTGCGGCCCGGCGCCAACTTCGGCTGGGACCCCGGCCCCGGCTACGACGAGTCGGTGCCGATGACCGACTTCTCCCTCCCCGGCAAGCAGTACGCCGCCCGCTGGCGCTCCGGCGAGCCGACCATCGCCACGTCCGGGGCGACCTTCGTCCCCACCCGCGGCTGGGGCGCCCTCAATGGCACGCTGGCCGTCGGCGCGCTCGCCGGCGAGCGGGTGATGTTCGTGAAGTTCGATCGCCGCGGCAGGCTCGTCCTCACCCGCGCCCCGGCCGCGCTCCGCCGCTACGGCCGGATCCGCTCGGTCACCCGCGACCTCGACGGCTCGCTGCTCGTCACCACCAGCAACGGTGGCGGCGACACGGGCGGCGACCTCGTGCTGCGGATCCGCCCCGAACGGTGAGTCGTGGGGGCGAGAGTGAGCCATCGGTCACCCTCACCCCCACGACTCACGCAGCCGGCACACCCAGCAGTCGCAGGTCGCGTGCCACCCGCTCCGGCTCGTCCCTCAGCTCGCGCGCCGAGCAGCGCACCAGGACCCGGTCGCGAGACGTCAGCGCCCTCTGGCGCGCGAGATCGTCCTCCCAGTGCTCGACCTCCATGTGGAAGGCACCGTCCACCTCGAGCACCAGCAGGCGACCCCCGGGCAGGCTCCACTCACAGTCGGTGAACCGAAGCCGACCGGACGAGTCACGGCGCCGCACCTGACGCCGCGGCAGGGCGAGGTCGAACCGCCTGCACATCCGCCTGACGTCGACCTCCGCCACCGACTGCGCTCCGCCCGCGATGTCGGTCAGCGTCCGTCGGAAGCGGTCGGCTCGGCGCAACGGTCGCATCCGGTCGATCCATTCGAGAAGCAGGTCCGGCGAGCTGAGCTGCTGCTGAACCACAGCCGCCAGCGCGCCGTCGGCAGTCCGGCCGTTCTTCTCGTAGGCGGCGAACCGCAGCACGGCGGGCTCGATCCGGCAGACCGGAAGCCCAGCAGACCGCACCCGGAAGTCAGGCAGACATCGCCGCGTTCGGACGAATCGGATCCCGTCGTAGCCCGCACCGACGTCCGCGGCATCCGCCACCAGGATCGTCACCTCCTCCCGGTGCCAGTTCCGCAGGCCCGCCACCTCCGCCGCGGTGAGATCACCCACGAGGGCCGCGCCGCCGGCGTGAAGCACGCCGAGCCACATCAGCTGCTCTCGGGTGAGCACACCAGTCGTTGTCCCGATCACGGTCGGGGTGAGCTCGACCCAGCGCTCGGTGGCGATCCGGTGGCGCACCGCCCAACGGTCGATGCCGAGCCCGGCGAGCTGCGTACGCGTCAACAGCCCACTCTGTGCGGCCGCTGCTCGCCTCCACCGGTCCTTGGACATGCGAACAGGGTGCACGTTCTCGGGCCGCGGCTTGCGCCGCTCTCCACAGGCCCCAAGTCGTGTGGGTGAGAGTGACCTATCGATCACTCTCTCCCGCACGACTCCCGATCAGACCAGGCCGCGGCGCTCCAGGAGCGGCTCGATCGGCGCCGGGCGGCCGCGCCACTCGGCGTACGACTCCAAGGGGTCGCGGGTGCCGCCGATGCCGATGACGAAGCGGCGGTAGAGGTCGCCGTTCTCGCGGGTCAGGCCGCCGTTGTCCTCGAACCACCGGACAGTGTCGGCGTCGAGCACCTCGCTCCAGATGTAGGAGTAGTAGGCCGCGGCGTAGCCAGAGCTGAAGGAGTGCGCGAAGTAGGCCGTCGAGTAGCGGGTCGGCACCGCCGGGTTGTCCAGCCCGACCGCGGCCAGCGCCCGCGCCTCGAAGTCCGCCACCGCCTCCGCGTCGGTCGGCACCTCGTCGGGCGCGAGATCGTGCCAGGCCAGGTCGAGCAGCGCCGCGGCGAGGTACTCGCTGGTCTTGAAGCCCTCGTTGAAGGTCGCCGACGCCTCGAGCCGCTCCACGACCTCGGCCGGGATCGGCTCCCCGGTCTCGTGGTGGACGGCGTACGACGACAGCACCTCCGGCCACAGCATCCACATCTCGTTGACCTGCGAGGGGTACTCGACGAAGTCTCGGAACACGTTGGTCCCCGAGAACTTCGGGTACGCCGCGCGGCCGAGCAGCCCGTGCAGCGCGTGCCCGAACTCGTGGAACAGCGTGCGGGTCTCGTCGAAGGTCAGCAGCGTCGGCTCCCCCGGCGCCGGCTTCGGCACGTTGAGGTTGTTGACGACCACCGCGGTCGGCATCCCCAGCAGCTCGGACTGGTCGACCAGGCTGTTCATCCACGCGCCGCCGCGCTTGGAGTCGCGGGTGTAGAGGTCGAGCAGGTAGAGACCCACCGACGTGCCGTCCTCCTCGTGCACCTCGAAGACCCGGACGTCCGGGTGATAACCGGCGAGGTCGGTGCGCTCGGTGAACGTGATCCCGTAGAGCCCCGTCGCGGCCCTGAACACACCGTCACGCAGCACCCGCTCGGCCTCGAACCACGGCCTCAGGGCGGCCAGGTCGACGTCGTACTCAGCCGTGCGGACCTTCTCGGCGTAGAACGGCCAGTCCCAGGCCTCGACGGCGAAGCCGGCCTCGGCCGAGAGCGCCTCCTGCTCGCGCCGGGCGTTGCGCGCCGCGGGCGGTGCGAGCCGCCCGAGCATCTCGCGTACGGCGCCCGGCGTGCGGGCCGTGTTGTCGGCGGTGACCGCCGCCGCGTGGTTGTCGAACCCCAGCAGGCGGGCGCGCTCGGCCCGCAGCCTGGCGATGTCGAGGAGGATCGCGCGGGTGTCGTGCGCGCCGCCGCGGCTGCCGCGGGCGCGCTGAGCCTCCGACAGCCGGCGCCGGACGTCGCGGTCGGTGAGCGACGCCAGGTGCGGGTGCGGGGTCGGCAGCACCAGGGTGAGGAGGTGCTTCCCCTCCAGCCCGCGCGAGGCGGCCGCTGCCGCGGCGGCGGAGATCTCCCCCGCAGTCAGCCCGTCGAGCTCGGCGGCGGCGTCGACCACGAGGGCGAGGTCGTTGCTGTCGGCCTGCAGCTCGATCTCGAAGGCGGTCTCCTGCGCGGAGATCCGCTCGTTGAGCTCCCTGAGCCGCGTCTTCTCCTCCTCGCCGAGGGCCGCACCGGCCAGGGTGAGCTCGACGAAGTAGCGCTCCACGAGGTAGCGCGCCTCCGCGTCGAGCGACTCCCGCTGCTCGTGCACCGCCTGCAGCCGCCGGTAGAGGTCCGGGTCGAGCCGGATGGCGTCGGCGTGCGCCGCCAGCTTCGGGGCGTACGCCGCCCGCACCCCGTCGAGAGCGTCGTTCGTGTCGGCGGCCGCCTGGTTGTAGAAGATCCGCAGCACCCGGTCGAGGCCCACGCCGCTCAGCTCGAGCGGCACCACCGTGTTGGCGAACGTCGCCGCCTCGGGATCGGCCGTGATCGCGTCGATCGCCGCCCGCTGGGCGGCCATCCCCTCCTCGATCGCCGGACCGTAGTCCTCGTCGGAGATCCGGTCGAATCGCGGCAGCTCGTAGGGCAGGTCACTGGGCTGGAGGAGCGGGTGCGTCACCCGGCCAACTCTAGGAGACCGGCCCAGACCGCGATCAGCCGAAGGGCAGCGGATCGGGCGCGAGCGAGACCGCGCGGGCCCGGGCCGCAGTGAGACCGCGGCGGTGGTGCTGGCGGCACAGCACCTCGTAGGCGACCTCGGGCGGCGGTCCACCGTGCGTCTCGACGTCACCGACCACGATCACCTCGCCCTCGGTGACCAGGACCCCGTCCTCGGTCCGGGCGTTGTGGGTGGCGCGCTTCCCGCACCAGCACAGGGCCTCGACCTGCAGCACCTCGGTCCGGTCGGCCAGCTCCACCAGCCGCGCGGACCCCGGGAAGAGCCGGGTCCGGAAGTCGGTGAGGATCCCGAAGCAGAAGACGTCGATCTGCAGCTCGTCGACGATCTTGGCGAGCTGGTCGATCTGCGCCGCGGAGTAGAACTGCGCCTCGTCGCACACGAAGTAGTCGATCCGCGCACCCCGCGTCAGGGCGTCGACGGTGTAGCGCCAGAAGTCGAAGTCCGGGGCGACCTCCTCGGCCTTCTGGGTGAGGCCGAGCCGGGAGGAGACGAGCGCGACGCCGGCCCGGTCGTGGGAGGTGAACAGTCGGCCCACCCGGCCGCGGACCGCGTGGTTGTGGTTGGTCTGCAGTGCGAGCGTCGACTTTCCCGCGTCCATCGTGCCCGTCCAGAAGGTCAGCTCCGCCACGCGCCGATCCTCTCATCCGGCGGATCGGCGAACCGGCCGGGACGTCAGCCGACGTCAGCCGACGTCAGATGTGCGACGACGTCAGACGTCCGGAGCCGCGGAAGGCCCCGGACGTCTGACGTCGTGTGGTTGTTGTGGTGGGCAGGGGTCAGCAGGCCAGGTAGGAGCGGGTGACCCGCACCTTCGACCCGTTGCGGAGCTTGATCACGGCCTTGATCCGGTGGGTGTTGTTCGGCAGGTCACGCAGCACGACCCTCCCGCCGGGCCGGGCCCGGTTGGTCTGTGCGACCAACCGGCCGTTGGCAAGGAACTTGGCGGACTTGACCCGATGCGCGGGGTTCTTCCAGATCGCCACCGCCTTGTGCTGTCCGCAGGAGTACGTCGCCGGGAGCTGGACGAATCGCTTCCCCGCCCCGCGTGCCACCTCGGTGGCAACGCCGTCAGGGGTGTCGATCTCGAAGCGGTAGTCCCCGCCGTCCTGGGCGAAGGCGTCGTCGAAGATGACGAAGAAGTAGCGCCGGTTGTCGTCGAAGTGGACGTCGACGATCTTCTCGCCGGCGCCGTTGTCGACGCTGTTGTCGGCGGCGATGCAGTTGTCGAGCGGGTCGGTCGGGTCGAAGCTGTCCTCGTAGACGTAGAACGAGATGTGGGTCCCAGCCTCGGTGAGGGTCAGTCGATAGTCACCTGCTGCCTTCGCGGTGTAGGGCTGCACCTCGTAGTGGACCGGGAAGGACCCCTCGGTGGTACAGACGTCGTTGGACCCGTCGATGCTCACCACCGGCATCGTGGGGTCGGCGTTGTTGATGGACCCGTTGCGGACCTGGGTCTCAGCACCCGCGGGGGCGGCGGCCAGCACGGCGAGGGCGAGCCCCACGACAGCTGAACCGAGGACAGTGGATGGACGGGCGACAAGCCCAGAGAGAGTTCGCATGTCAGGAGGAGTCCTCCTGACGGATCCAGATACACCGTCGGGTGGATCAGTCGGTGGTGATCCCGTTGGCGACCGCGATCTCGCCCTCGAGCTCGTCGAACGTCCCGAGGTCGCCGACCGCCTGGGCGCAGGTGCCGGCCGGGATCTCGCAGGTCAGGAGCTCCAGCGGCCCGACCAGTCTCCGGCTGGCCGCCATCACCAGGGTGTCGTCGTCCAGCCACTCGAACCCGGCGGCGAAGGCCCGTCCGTCGATGTCGATCGCCACCCGCTCACCGGTGGAGACGGCATAGACCATCGGCTCGTCGGCGTCGATGCTGACCCAACGCGCGTCGGGTGAGAACACGGCCTCGTTGCTCCACGAGCCCTGCATCGCGATCGCGTCCGTCCGGGTCGCACCGATCATGAGCTCACCCGCCGAGGCGTCGTCCTCCTCGCCGGTGAAGGCGATGAGTCCGTTCTCCACGCCGTTGATGTCGAACCCGTTGGTCGCATCTGCGTCGATCACCTCCGCCTCGCCGGAGTCGACGTCGATCGCGACCGCGCCGCGGTCGTCGCGGAGGTACGCCGTGCGGGCGTCGAGCGCGTAGAGGTAGGCCGGGTCCTCCTCGTCGGCGAGCTCTCCCATCCCGCCGGACGTCTCGCCGAGGGTGGTCTCGAAATCGCCGGCCAGGTCCTTGACCACGAACGCCGGCCGGTCACCGCTCGGGTCGACCCAGCCGACCAGGGAGTCCTCCGTGTCGGACACCAGTCGCGGCTTCTTCGCGGAGATGGTGCCGATCTGCTCGACGTACCCGTCGACGAAGGAGTAAACGTGCCCCTTGTCGTCGGCGAACGCGTAGCCGGCGGTCGTCCGCACGTAGGCCTTCACCGGGTGGCCGAGGTCGTAGGCGGCGTCCGGGGTGTGCAGCGTGCGGTCCAGGGTCCAGGTGACGACGCCGACCGGTGCCTCGCCCCCGGCGACCGCGACCCGGTCGCGCCGGTCCTCCGGCCCGCCGTCGCCGACCACGGCGGCCACGCCGGTGCCCACCAGCGCCAGCGCGGCCAGGCCGCCGACCAGGGCGGCGGCCCTGCGGCGTCGTACGGTCCGGTCGCCTGCAGCGGTGATCGCGTCCAGGTCGGGCGCGGCGAACTCGCGGTCGGCGGTCTTGTCCATGAGCGTCTTCAGCTTCTCGGTCATGAGGGGGTCCCTCCCACGGGGAGCAGGTCGTCCAGGTCCACCGCGTCGCCCATCAGGGCGCGCAGCTTGGTGAGCCCGGCCGCGACCTGGCTCTTGACGGTGCCGACCGCGCAGTCCATCGCGGCGGCGGTCTGGGCCTCGGTGAGGTCGTCGTAGTAGCGCAGCACGATCGCGGCCCGCTGCCGCGGCGGGAGCTTCATCAGGCACTCCTGCACCCAGGCCCGGTCCGCGACGCCGTCGGCGTGCCCGGCATCGACCCGGTCGGGCACGGTCTCGCTCGTGCGCTCGGCGTTCCACCCCTTCCGGCGGAACCAGGTGATCGCGGTGTTGGTGATCGTCTTGCGGGCGTACGCCTCGGCGTTGCCGGTGTCCCGCAGCCGCGGCCAGGCGACGTAGGTCTTGGTCAGCGCCTCCTGCACCAGGTCCTGGGCGAGCCCGACGTCGCCGACCATGAGGTACGCCGCGCGGTGCAGCGCCCCCGAGCGCGCGGCGACGAACTCGGCGAAGACCGCCTTGTCGCGTCGACCGCCGTCCCGACCAGCCATGTGAGCCTCCGTCTCCGGGGCGGGTGCCCCGTCACCTGCCCAGACGACACGAGCGTGCCCAATGGTTCGGCGGGATCAGTCGATCAGGCTCGGTCGATCAGGCTCGGTCGACCAGGCTCAGTCGATCAGGATGGGGATCAGCATCTCGTCCGGCGTCAGCGAGCCGTGCATGCCGACCAGCTTGCGCTCGTAGGGGAAGCCCTCGGTCGAGAGCACGGCGAAGTCGCCGTGGCAGGCGACCACCACGTCGCCGATCCGCGGCAGCACCGCGGGGTCGACCGCACCGAACCAGCCGCGGACGATCGCCTCGCCGCGGCTCAGCACCGTCGCCCGCTCCCCCAGCACCTCGCGCCAGGTGGCGAGCACGTCGGGCACGGCGCCGCCGGTGCAGTAGAGGTGCCGGAACCGGGCCTCCCCGCCGACGAGCGCCACGCCGCTGCGCAGGTCGTCGTCGGCGGCGACGTCGACCCGCACCTCGTTCGGTACGTCGACCATGCCGTGGTCGGCCACGACCACCAGCCGCCGGTCGGTGGGCAGCGCCTCGCGGAGCTGCTCGGCCTCGTGGTCGATCATCGACAGCTGCTGCAGCCACTGGCTGGACGAGACGCCCCAGCGGTGGCCGGTCCAGTCCAGGTCGCCGTCGTAGACGTAGGTCAGCGACGGGCGCTCCCGCGAGGCCGCCACCACCGCGGCGATCCGCTCGCCCACCCGGTCGACGCCGACGTAGTCCGCCCCGCGGTGCGCGGCGACGGTCAGCCCGCTGCCGTCGAACTCCCGCTTGTTGACCACGCTCACCTGCACGCCGGCCGCCTGGAGCGAGGAGAAGGCGGTCGTGTTGGGCTGCCACTCCAGCGGGTCGACGTCGGCGTCCCACAGCAGCGCGTTGAGGAGCTGGTCGGTGCCGGGCACGCGGGTGGTGAAGCCGACCAGGCCGTGCCCGCCGGGCGTCAGGCCGGTGCCCAGCGAGGTCAGGCTGGTCGAGGTCGTCGACGGCACGCCGGCGGTCGCCGGGCTGGAGCCGGCCAGCAGCGAGGAGAGGTACGGCGCCGCGTGCGCATACCGCTCGAGGAGCCGCACGCCGAGGCCGTCGATCAGGAAGAGGACGTAGGAGGTGGCGCCGGGAAGGACGAGCCCGCTGGGCGGCGTACCGACCCGGGTGCCGAGCGCCTCGGCCACGGCGGGCACGACGTCGCCGAGCGAGCGGGCGCCGTACGCCGGCTCGCAGAACCCGTCCGCGCCCTCGCCCACCAGCGGCGCGACCGGCACGGACACCTGCTCGGCCACCTCGGACTCAGCCCCGCGTGCGCGCGGAGAGCGACGCCGCGAAGGACAGCAGCCCGCCGACGGCGTCCCCACCGTCGGCCGCGGCGGAGACCCGCAGCGAGAAGTCGTCGGACGACAGCACGCCGGTGTAGCCGTGGTCGGCCTCGCACTGCGGGTCGTTGCAGCCGGCCGGCTCGAGGTCGAGCCTGCTGACGCCGCCCCAGCCGATCGTCAGCACCGCCTCGGCGGGCGGGCGCGGCCCGTCCGACGGGTTGGTCGTCATCCGGGTCACGACGACCGAGGCCACCGAGCCGAGGTTGACCGCCTCGGTCGAGGTCGAGGTGTAGGGCTCCGGCAGCAGGTCGTCGCCGGCGTGCTCGTCGGTGTGCGCGAGGATCAGCCGGGTCGGGGTCAGCACGATCACGCTCTGGTGGCGGCGTACCTCGTCGCGCTCGAAGGTGGGTTCGTGGTGCACGTAGAACGACACCACGGGCTCACCGCCGACCGCGTCCATGACGGCGTCGGCCACGACCTCGGGGTAGTAGCCGGTCCGGTCCAGCGCGCCGCGGAGCGCCGACGCCTGGTCATGGTCGTCGCCCCCCGGTGTGGAGTCGGTACGGGCACGGAGGTTGGGCATGATCGCATCCTGTCACGGCCGCTCGAAGGCTCGGCGGTCGAGGTGCTGCGGGGCCGGCCTCGAAACTCAGTCGGGGATCGTGGCCGTCAGGTCCTGCATCCGGCGGGCGGACGAGTCCGGTCGCGGGTCACGGAGCGTCGCGACCCGGGCGCCGGCCGTCAGCACGCTGACACCGTCGGCACCGGCGAGGACGAGCGACAGGTCGAGCGCCATGATCTGGGGGACGTCGTTCTGCAGCTGCGCCACCTTGGTGACCAGGGTCTCGACCGAGGCGATGTCGACCAGCTCGGCACCGCGGTAGCCGAACAGCAGCGGCGAGCTCTTGACCTCGCGGATCATCCCGGCGACGTCGTGCTCGTAGAGCGGCGGGATGCGGTAGGCCCAGTCGCCGAGCAGCTCGATGATCGGACCGGAGATGCCGAACGACACGACCGGCCCGAACAGCGGGTCCTCGATCGAGCGGACCGCGATCGGCACGCCCGGCTCGGCGTTCTTCTGGACCACGAACGCCGCCTCGACCGGGTCCCCGATCGCCTCGCTGAGCGCGACCCAGGCCTCCTCCATCCCGTCCGGGCCGGTGATCTCGCGCCACACGTGGGCGAGGTCGGGCCGATCGCGGAGTGCGCCCTTGGTGGACTTCAGCACGACGTCCCAGCCGAGCTCCTCACCCGCGTCCTGCGCCTCGCGCAGGCTCGCGACCGGGACGGACGGCCACAGCCCGATGCCGTACGTCGCCAGCAGCTCGCCCACCTGGGTGCGGTCGAGCTCGACGTCACCGCCGTGGTCGAGCAGCAGCCGGTCGACCAGCCGACGCGCGGCGGCCGGGTCGGTCTCCCCCACCTCGGCGGGCGGGCCCTCGGGCGTGCGGAGCCAGACGGCGTACTCCACGACGCGCGCGAGGGCGCGGATGGCCGACTCGACGGCGGGGTACGACGGCACCGACCCGCGGCCCGCCGTACTCCCGGCGACGTCGGGGACCCGCAGCAGCTCGGGGATGCCCTCCGCGCCGAGGAACGAGGACACGAGCGGCTTGTCGGACTGCTCGCCGACCGCCGCGAGCACGTTGGCGACGTCCTCGCCGGACACGTTGAGGGGCGGGATGTAGACCGCGATGACCGAGTCGATCTCCGGGTCGTCGATCGCGTCGTCGAGCGCGTCCTCGAAGTCCTCCGCCGTCGCGTCCGCACCGAGCGCCACGGACCGGTTGACGACCAGCCCGACGGCCGAGGAGGCGTCGGCGGCCAGCAGGCCGAGCGCGTCGGAGTTGCCGACGATGGCGACCCGGCGACCGCGCGGCAGCGGCTGGTGGGCGAGCAGCTGCGCGACGTCGAACATGTCCTCGAGCGTGTCGACCTGGATCACGCCGGCCTGGCGGAACATCGCGTCCACGGCTGCCTGCGGGGCGCCGATCCGCCGCACCGCGTGCCCCATCGGCACGCCCTGCGTCGTCCGGCCCGAGCGCACCGCGACGATCGGCTTGCGCTGGGAGACCCGACGGGCGATCCGGGAGAACTTCCGCGGGTTTCCGATCGACTCGAGGTACATCATCACGACCTCGGTCGCGTCGTCCTCCTCCCAGTACTGGAGCAGGTCGTTGCCCGACACGTCGGCCCGGTTGCCGGCGCTGACGAACGTGGAGAGACCGAGGCCGCGGTTCCTGACCTTCTCCAGGATCGCGGAGCCGAGGGCACCGGACTGGCAGAAGAAGCCCGCCCGGCCCCGCGCCGGGATCACCGGCGAGAGCGAGGCGTTGAGCTGGACGTCGGGGTCGGTGTTGATCACGCCGAGACAGTTGGGGCCGATCAGCCGCAGGCCGTAGGACCGCGACAGGCCGACCAGGTGTCGTTGCCTGCGGCGGCCCTCCTCACCGGTCTCGGCGAAGCCGGAGGAGATCACGATCAGGCCGTGGACGCCCTTCGCGGCGCAGTCGAGCACGACGTCGGTGACCGCGTCGGCGGGGACCGCGACGATCGCGACGTCGACCTCGTCGGGGATCTCGTTGACGGTCTTGTAGGCCGGCATGCCGGAGACGGCGGCGGCGCTCTGGTTGACGGCGTAGACGCGGCCCGTGAAGTCGGCGGTGACCAGGTTGCGCACCAGCGCCTGGCCGATCGTGTCCTGCCGGCGGCTGGCGCCGATGACCGCGACCGAGCGGGGGTTGAAGAACCGGTTGATCGACGCAGCCTCGGCGACGTGCTCACGGCTGCGCATCACGCCGATCGCGGTGTCGGTGGGGTCGATCGGGAACTCGAGGGTGATCACGCCGTCGGCGTAGCCACTGGCCACGTGGTAGCCGGCGTCGCGGAAGGTCTGGATCATCCGGTGGTTGTCCGGCAGCACCTCGGCCGTGAACCGCTCCACGCCGTTCTCGCGCCCCGCCTGCGCGAGGTGCTCGAGCAGGAGCTGCGCGATGCCGCGGCCCTGGTGCTGGTCCTCGACGAGGAACGCGACCTCGGCCTCCCGCGGATCGACGACGTCGTAGCGGCCGACAGCGATCATCCGGCCCTGCAGGAGCATGACCAGCGCCACCCGGTCGTGGTGGTCGACGTGGGTGAACCGGCGGACGTCGCGCTCGGACAGCACCGGCATCGGGCTGAAGAACCGGTAGTACTTCGACTCGTCGGAGACCCGGCTGTAGAACTCGACGAGGAGCTGCTCGTCCTGGTCGGTGATGGGCCGGATGTGCGCCGTACGGCCGTCACGCAGGATGACGTCGGCCTCCCAGTGCAGCGGGGGCGGCACGATCTCGTCGGTGGGTGTCCCGTCGTCGGCCTGCGTCACGAGAGAAATCTAGTCGCTCCAGGTGAACGCGGTGCCTCAGGTGCCGGACAGACCGGACCACCTCCGCGGATTCATCGGGCCCACCCGCGAGAATGGCCGCATGGCACGCCGTACGACGAAGCAGGACCCCCTCCCGGAGGACTTCGAGGAGCACATCCTCGACATCGACGTGGGCGACGAGATGCGCGCCTCCTTCCTGGAGTACGCCTACTCCGTCATCTACTCCCGGGCGCTGCCCGACGCCCGCGACGGGCTCAAGCCCGTGCAGCGCCGGATCCTCTACACGATGAACGACATGGGCCTGCGGCCCGACCGCGGCCACGTGAAGTCGGCCCGCGTCGTCGGTGAGGTCATGGGTCGCCTGCACCCCCACGGCGACGGCGCGATCTACGACGCCCTGGTCCGTACGGCGCAGTCGTGGTCGATGCGGGTCCCGATGGTCGACGGCCATGGGAACTTCGGCTCGCCGGACGCCCCTCCCGCGGCCATGCGCTACACCGAGTGCCGGATGGCGCCAGCCGCCGTCGCGATGACCGAGTCGATCGACGAGGACACCGTCGACTTCAAGCCCAACTACGACAGCCGCGAGTACGAACCCACCGTCCTGCCCGCGGCGATCCCCAACCTCGTGGTCAACGGCTCGACCGGCATCGCCGTCGGCATGGCGACCAACATGGCCCCGCACAACCTGGTCGAGGTCGTCCAGGCGCTGCGCCACCTGGTCAAGCACCCGGGCACCGACGTCGAGGGGCTGATGCGGTTCATCCCCGGTCCCGACCTGCCCACGGGCGGCAAGATCGTCGGCCTCGACGGCATCCGCGAGGCCTACGAGACCGGCCGCGGCACCTTCCGGATGCGCGCGACCGCGCGGATCGAGACGGTCGGGCGCCGCAAGGGCATCGTCGTCACCGAGCTGCCCTACGGCGTCGGCATCGAGAAGGTCATGGAACGGATCAAGTCCCTGGTGCAGGGCAAGAAGCTCCAGGGCATCGCCGACATGAAGGACCTCTCCGACCTGTCCACCCCGACGAAGCTGGTCGTCGAGGTCAAGAACGGCTTCGTCCCGGAGGCGCTGCTCGAGCAGCTCTACAAGCTGACGCCGCTCGAGGACACCTTCGGCATCAACAACGTGACGCTCGTCGACGGCCAGCCGCGGACCCTGGGCCTCAAGGAGCTGCTCACGGTCTTCCTCGACCACCGCTACGAGGTGGTCCGGCGCCGCTCGCAGTTCCGGCGCACCAAGAAGGCCGACCGGCTCCACCTCGTCGAGGGTCTGCTCGTCGCGCTGCTCGACATCGACGAGGTCATCCAGGTCATCCGCACCAGCGACGACTCCGCAGCCGCGAAGGAGCGGCTGATGTCGGTCTTCGACCTCAGCCAGCTGCAGGCGGAGTACATCCTGGAGATGCAGCTCCGGCGGCTCACCCGCTTCTCCCGGATCGAGCTGGAGAAGGAGCAGGAGCAGCTGCGCCGCGAGATCGAGGAGCTCGACGCGATCCTCGCCGACGACGCTCTGCTGAAGAAGGTCGTCTCCGAGGAGCTGGCCGAGGTCGCGAAGACCTACGGCACGCCCCGGCGCACGGTCCTGCTCCAGTCGGCCGGCACCGGCGCGGTCACGGCGGCCGCTGCTCCGCTCGAGGTGCCCGACGACCCGTGCTTCGCGCTGCTGTCCTCGACCGGCCTGCTCGCCCGCACCTCGGGCGCCGACGCGGTCGGCGAGGGTGGCGCCCGCGCCAACCACGACGTCGTCGTCTCGGCCGTGCGTACGACGGCGCGCGGGGAGGTCGGCGTGCTGACGTCGGCCGGGCGGCTGCTGCGGCTCGGCGTGCTCGACCTGCCGGCCATCCCGCCGTCGGCCAACGAGACCAACCTCCAGGGCGGCCTGCCGCTGGCCGAGATGCTGCCGCTGGCCACCGGCGAGCGCGCGCTCGCCCTGTGCACCCTCACCAGCGAGGGTCCCGGCCTCGCGCTCGGCACCCGGCAGGGCATCGTCAAGCGGGTCAACCCCGAGGTGCTCGGCAAGGACGAGTGGGACGTGATCGGGCTCAAGGACGGCGACGAGGTCGTCGGCGCGGTCGAGCTGCGCACCGGCACCGAGGAGCTGTGCTTCGTGACCTCCGACGCGCAGCTGCTGCGCTTC
Organism: uncultured Actinomycetota bacterium; assembly: GCA_963830735.1. Taxonomy (GTDB): domain Bacteria; phylum Actinomycetota; class Actinomycetes; order Propionibacteriales; family Nocardioidaceae; genus Nocardioides. The sequence goes on along the minus strand of CAWHNG010000002.1, from coordinate 855,336 downwards.
GGAGCCGACGCGGTGCGCCCGCAGGGACGCGCGGGCGGCGGCATCGCGGGTGTCCGCCTCACCGACGGCGAGCGGGTGGCGTGGTTCGGGGCGCTCGACCCCGGGGCGGCCGGCGGCGTCGTACTCGTCACGGCGTCGGGGTCGTCGACCGCCCTGCCCGGCACCGAGCCGGGGGCGGTCAAGGTCACCGGGTTCGAGGAGTACCCCTCCAAGGGCCGGGCGACCGGCGGCGTGCGCTGCCACCGCTTCCTCAAGGGCGAGGACACCCTCGTGTTCGCCTGGGCGGGGCCGGCCCCCGCGCGCGGCGCCGCGGCCAGCGGCGCGCCGGTCGACCTGCCGCCGGCGACCGGGCGCCGCGACGGCTCGGGCGTGCCCGGGAGCCAGCCGATCGCCGCCTGCGCCGGCCCGCTCGGGGTCGTGCTGGCCGGAGACGTGGCGGCTTCGGGCGATGTGTCAGGGTGACGCCATGACGACGCGTCCTCGCCGCATCGCCCGGCTCCCCCGCACCGCCGCCACGGGCGTGCTCCTCGGCCTGCTCGCCGCGACCACGCTGAGCGCCTGCGCGGGCGGGGCCGACGAGACCGCGGAGAAGAACGAGAAGGCCGACTCCGACGGCGACGGCGCCGCCAGCCCCGAGGAGGTCATGGACTACGCCAAGGAGCTCCTCGACGGGACCAGCGGGGTCGACATCCGGCTGGCCACGACCGACGAGCCGGACAGCGGCGACTACCTCTCCTCTGCCCAGGGCACCCTCACCGCGGCGCCCGCGTTCGAGGGCACCGTCGCCGGCCGGGTGATGGGGTTCAACGCGAGCGACATCGCCATCGTCTCCGTCGGCGGCAGGGTCTGGATCGACGTCCCGATCGAGGGGTGGACCGACAAGTACCAGCCCGACGACTTCTGCGCGCCCGACCCGGCCCTGCTGCTCGACCCCGACAAGGGCGTCTCGACGGTCCTGACCGAGTCGGAGGACCTCGAGGCAGGCGAGGCCGAGCGCGGCGGCGACGACAACGAGGAGATCCTCACCCCCTACACCGGCAGCGTGCCGGCCGAGGCGATCCGCAACATCCTCCCCTGCTCCGAGACCGGCGACTTCGAGGCGACCTACCGTGTCGACGGCAAGGGCTACCTCCGCTCGGCCGACATCACCGGCAAGTTCTTCCCGGGCAACGACCCGCTCACCTACACGATCGAGGTGCTCGACTACGACGTCGAGCAGGAGATCACCGCGCCCGAGTGATCGGGCCGGACGATCGGGGCCCGATGATCACCGGACGCGACCGGCTGCTGCTGGTCTTCTGCGCCGTCGCCGTGGCGTTCGCCGCGGTCGACACCTACGTCGTCGTGCTCGCGCTGCCCGACATGATGGCGTCGGTCGCGATCCCGGTCGACGAGCTCCAGAGGGCGGCGCCGATCGTGTCCGGCTTCCTGCTCGGGTACGTCGCCATGCTGCCGCTCATCGGGCGGATCGCCGACCTCCGGGGGCAGGTGCCGGTCCTGGCGATGTCCCTCGTGGTGTTCTCGGCCGGATCGCTGGTGACCGCGGTGTCCTACGACCTGGTGACGATGGTCGTCGGCAGGTTCCTGCAGGGCGTCGGCGGCGGCGGGCTCGTCCCGGCCACGATGGCGCTGGTCGCCGCGCTCTACCCCGTCGACCAGCGGGGCCTCCCGCTCGGGCTGGTCTCGGCCGTGCAGGAGTTCGGCAGCGTGCTGGGGCCGCTGTTCGGGGCCGTGGTGCTCTCGTTCACCACGTGGCGCGGCATCTTCGCGATCAACCTGGCGGTCGGCGTACTCCTCGTGGTGGCGGTGCGGGGTCTCGACACGCCGCCACGTTCCTCGGCGGCTGCTCGCGAGGGACGAGCGACGGCCGTCTCGCGACCCGACGTCGTCGGCGCCCTGCTCGCCCTGGTCACCGTCGGTACGGCGCTGCTCGCCTTCCTGGAGCCCTCCGGCCTCAAGCGCGACCTGACCTGGGGCCAGCTGTTCGTCCCGTACGTCGACGGCGGCGCCCGCTGGATCACTCCGATCGGTCTCGCCACCGTCGTCGCCGCAGCGCTGCTGGTCCTGCGCTGCCTGACCGCCCGCCGGCCGTTGGTCGACCTGCGCGGCTGGGCGCGGAGCCTCCTCGACGCCGACCTCGTCGGGGCCGTGCTCTTCGCCATCGCCCTGGCCGGCGTCGTGCTCGCCTTCGCGACCGCCGACCCCGAGGTGGCGGTGTTCAACCCGCAGGGGCCGTGGTTCCTGCTCGGCTCGCTGGTCGCTGCTGTGCTGCTCGTGGTCCACCTGCGCCGCGCCGAGCGGCCGATCGTGCCGAGGGGCGCGCTGCGCGCCGTACCCGCGTGGGGGTCCCTCGTTGTCAGCTTCCTCGTCGGCTGGGCCCTCATCGCGGCGCTCGTCGACATCCCCCTCTTCGCCCGAACCACCACGCACCCCGACTCCCAGCTCGGCGCGGCCCTGGTGCTGCTCCGGTTCCTGGTCGCGCTTCCGGCCGGCGCCCTGGTCGGCGGCGCGCTGCTGCGCCGCGTGCCGGCCGGCGTCATCACCGCCGTCGGCATGGCGTGCGCCGCGCTCGGGTTCCTCTGGATGGCCCAGTGGGGCGCGACCAGCCTCGACGCCCTCGTCTCCAACGTGCCGCTGATGGTCGGCGGGTTCGGGTTCGGGCTCGCCCTCGCGCCGGTCAACGCCGCCATGCTCGCCGCCACCTCCGACGACGCCCACGGGCTGGCCAGCGCGCTGGTCGTCGTGGCCCGGATGGTCGGCATGCTGGTCGGCATCTCCGTGCTCACGACCTGGGGCCTGCGCCGGCTCTACGCCGAGGCCGCCGCGCACCCCGACCTCGGGCCGCGCGAGCTCGCGATCGTGCAGGAGCAGTCGGTGTTCACCGGTGCCGGCGCGGTGGCACTCGTCGCCGCCGTCCTCGCCCTCGTCGTCTTCCGCCACGCGCCCACCCGGACGGTCGACGTGCGCGAGGTCCTCCGCGCGGCCGGCTGACCCCCGGTCCTGCGGCGCTCGCCTCTGTTGGGCTGTGAGGAAGCCGACATGTCCAGGCGACCCCTCGGCAACCATCCGGGCCCTGTGCCGCGGCTACTCTCGAAGCATGGGTGACCACGATTTCGACGACCTGCTGAAGGCCAACCAGGAGTTCGCCGACCACTTCGAGCTCGGCGGGTTCGACGGCGTCGCGCACGCCGGCGTCGCGATCGTGACCTGCATGGACTCGCGCATCGACCCGCTGAGGATGCTGGGGCTCGAGTACGGCGACGCGAAGATCTTCCGCAACCCCGGCGGGCGCGTCACCGCGGCAGCGCTGGAGGCACTCGTCCTCGGCGTCCACCTCCTCGGCGTCGACCGGATCCTGGTCATCCCGCACACCAGCTGCGCGATGGCCAAGAACACCGAGACCGAGCTCCGCGCCAAGGTCGCGAAGTCCGCCGGCCAGGACGCGTCGTGGCAGCAGTTCAACGTCGTCACCGACCAGGTCGCGAGCCTCGAGGAGGACGTCAAGAAGGTGCGCTCGCACCCCCTGATCCCCGACACGGTCAAGGTCGGCGGCTTCCTCTACGACGTCGACACCGGCCTGCTCGACCAGAAGGTCTGACCTGTCGGGTCCGCCGCCACGCGGATACCGGTCGGCCCAGTTGTCGGTATTTGGCCCCACGCACCCGCGGATCCCGCTTGAATCGCACCAGGAGCACGGGCCGGGCGGTGCGACGCCGCGGGAACCGGACGGGTCGCGCATCCTGACTGGCTCCCGATCGCACACCGCGGCGGTGAGGCCCCATGCCCGCGAACACCCCGTCGCCGGACCCCTCGGCGCGCCACGCGGATCTCTGGACGCGCTTCGAGACGCTCCGCGGGACCGACGAGTGGCGCACCCTCGACCCCTTGCGCACCGAGGTGCTCACCAACCTCGCTGAGCTCACGACGTTCGCGCGCGCCGAGGACTACGTCGGCCTGCACGCCCTGATCCGCCGCAGCGGACACGAGCAGGTGGCCTCGATCCAGGACGCGCTGGACCGGATGATCGGACGCGATGCCGACCAACCCGTGCTGACCGGTGTCGTCTGGCGGATCGGCGACGAGCGACACACGCGTGGCCGCCTGGTCGCGGCCGGCCACCCGGCCGGCGCCGCCGCCGACATCGCGGGAGTCTGCTTCGGCCACATGTTCTGGCTGCTGCTCGAGGGCATCGAGCGCGTGCGGCGGGTCCCCGAACCACGGACGCCCGGCGAGCTCGCAGCATTGATCCGCAACGGCACCGTCCGCGCCTGGCGGGCGGCGCTCGCACCGGTCGCGGCCAACCCGTGGTCGCCGTACGCCGATCGCCTGGCCGACCTCGCCGACCGGGCCGGACTGCCGGTCGTCGCCCAGTCGCTCCGGGACTGCCGCACCGTCTACCAGCTGCGCCGGGAGGAGAAGGACCGGATCGCCGTCGGACGCGAGATCCGTCGCCTGGTCGCGATCAGCGGGCTCACCCAGCGCGAGTTCGCGGCGTACGTCGGCACGTCCCCCTCCCGCCTCTCGACCTATGCCGCCGGCAAGGTGACCCCGTCCGCGGCGATGCTGCTGCGGATGCAGCGAGCCGCGCGGATGCTCGAGACGCGGGCCGTCCCTCAGGCGTCCAGCGCCTCGACGTCCACCTCGTAGGCGCCCTGGACGATGAACTCCTTGCGGGGCGCGACATCTGAACCCATCAGCAGCTCGAACACCTCGGCGGCGACGGCGGCGTCGTCGACCGTCAGCCGGCGGAGAGTACGACGCCGCGGGTCCATCGTGGTCTCCGCGAGCTGGTCGGCGTCCATCTCACCGAGACCCTTGTAACGCTGCACGGGGTCCTTCCAGCGGACGTTCTTCTTCTTCAGCTCGGCGAGCTTCCGCTGGAGCTCGTCGTCGGAGTAGGTGTAGACGTACTTGTCCTGCCCCTTGCGGGGGTTGGAGATCTCGATCCGGTGCAGGGGCGGCACGGCGGAGAAGACCCGCCCCGACCCGATCAGGTCCGGCATGTACTTGAAGAACAGCGTCGCCAGCAGGCACCGGATGTGGGCACCGTCGGAGTCGGCGTCGGCCATGAAGATGATCCGGCCGTACCGTGCCGCGTCGAGGTCGAAGGTCCGCCCGGAGCCTGCGCCGACGACCTGGATGATCGAGGCGCACTCGGCGTTCTTGAGCATGTCGCCGACCGAGGCCTTCTGGACGTTGAGGATCTTTCCGCGGATCGGCAGCAGCGCCTGGAACTCCGCGTTGCGGGCCAGCTTGGCGGTGCCCAGGGCGGAGTCGCCCTCGACGATGAACAGCTCGGTGCGCTCGTTGTCGTTGGCGCGGCAGTCGGCCAGCTTCGCGGGCAGCGAGGAGGACTCCAGCGCGTTCTTTCGGCGCTGTGTCTCCTTGTGCTGACGGGCCGCGATCCGGGTCTTCGAGGCCCCGACCACCTTCTCCATCAGCAGCTTGGCCTGCGCCTTCTCGGCACGCTTGGTCGAGGTCAGGAACTCCTTGAGCTGACCGGCGACGATCTTGCGCACCGACGCCCGCACGGCGGGCGTACCGAGGATCTCCTTGGTCTGCCCCTCGAACTGCGGCTCGGCCAGCCGCACGGTCACGACCGCGGTCATGCCCTCGAGCACGTCGTCCTTGATCACGTCGTCGTCGTTGACCTTGAGCGCCTTGGAGGCCCGCATCGCCTCGTTGAAGGTCTTGGTCAGCGCCGCCTCGAACCCGGCGACGTGGGTGCCGCCCTTCGGGGTCGCGATCACGTTGACGAACGAACGGACCTCGGTGTCGTAGCCGGTGCCCCACCGCACCGCGACGTCGACGCCGAGCTCGCGCTCGACGTCCTGCGGCGTCATGTGCCCCTGGTCGTCGAGCAGCGGCACGGTCTCGGTGAACAGGTCGGTGCCCTGCAGCCGGATCACACCGGTGACCGGCTCGTCGTGGGACAGGAACTCGCAGAACTCCCCGATGCCGCCGTCGTGGCGGAACTTCTCCTCCGTCGGCTCGGGCCCCCGCAGGTCACGGATGACCAGCTCGAGCCCGGGGACGATGAACGAGGTCTGCCGGGCGCGGCCGATGAGTCCCTCGAGGACGAAGTCGGCGTCCTTGGTGAAGATCTGCCGGTCCGGCCAGAACCGGACGTGGGTGCCGGACTTCCCCTTGCCGACCCGCTTGCCCTTGCGGGTGAGGCCGGACCTGGGGGTGAACGTCGCGTCCGGCCCCTCGCCGTCGAACACTCCGGGCACCCCACGACGGAAGCTGATCCCCTGCTGCGAGGGCGACCGGTCGACATCGATGTCCATCCGGCTGGACAGCGCGTTGACGACCGAGAGGCCGACACCGTGCAGACCGCCGGTGGCGGCGTACGACGACCCGCCGAACTTGCCGCCGGCGTGGAGCTTGGTCGCGACCAGCTCGACGCCGGGCAGGCCGCTCTTGGGCTCCTTGTCGGTCGGGATGCCGCGGCCGTCGTCGTACACCTCGACCGAGCCGTCGGTGTTGAGCGTCACCTCGACCCGGTGGGAGTGGCCTCCGAGCGCCTCGTCGACGCCGTTGTCGATGATCTCCCACAGGCAGTGCATGAGCCCGCGGGTGTCGGTGGAGCCGATGTACATTCCGGGCCGCTTGCGCACGGCTTCGAGGCCCTCGAGGACCAGGAGGTGGGCGGCGGTGTAGGTGTTGTCGGCGATGATCGGCTCCTGCGGACGAACGGGTGGTGCGGTGAATATCCACCAACGAACCTACCCGCGACACGCCGGTGTCCGGTGCAGGCACACCCGGGGCGGGGAGGGCCACGATGGTGGAACCGGCAACGCTGCTGGAACGTCTTGATCACAAGCACGTTTCGGGGCGTGGAAAACTGGAAAAAAGTCGCAGACCGCGTGATTGGATGGCTGACGTGCCGTTGACCACATGGGGACGGGAATCTTGAACCCCGTCGCTACGTTGATCGAGGCACCGACCACTGATCGGCGCCGACCGATGAAAGAGAGGCCGACGTGACCACTGCAGTTGCCGCCAAGGCACCGCTGACCGCTGAGGACCGTTGCGACCGCTGCGGGGCCCAGGCCTACCTCCGTGTCGAGCTGGCCTCCGGTGGTGAGCTCCTGTTCTGCGCCCACCACGCCCGCGAGCACGGTGACAAGCTCAAGCAGATCGCCGTCAACGTGCACGACGAGACCCACAAGCTGGGCTCCACGCCCGCGGTCGCCGCGGAGGGCGAGCGCTGAGTCCCCCCACTCCCAGCAACGGAGGCCCCGGACCACGGTCCGGGGCCTCCGTCGTTCCCGGGTCCGACTGACGGCAGCCGAGGAGCACCTGATGGGCGTCGCTCCTCGCGCTCGGCGCCGCGCTCGCCTACGGCGTTCGGCGACTTCATCGGCGGCTGGCGTCGCGCCGTACGTCGCCGTGGCCCGTCGCGCTGCTCGCCGGCGTTCGGCGGGCTGCGGGCGCTGTGGTCCTGCGCCGCGCTCCTCGGGGGCGATCCGACGCGGACCGACCTGCTCTGGGGCTGCCTCGCCGGCGTCGGCAGCGGAGCCGGGCCGCTTTCCTCTATCGCGGCCTCGCCGCCGGTCGGATGGCCGTGGTCGCCCCGGTCTCCGGGTCGGCGCCGCCCTGCTCCCGTAGTCCGTCGGCCTCGCTCTGGGCGAACGGCCGGCACGCTCGTATGGCTCCGGATCGCTCTCGCGCTGCCCGCGATCTGGCTCGTCGCACCGTGCCCGACGACGCGGCAGCGCGACGGGCGGCGACGACGCCGGGCACGCACCGGAATCGTCGACGGCGTGCTTCGCGGGCCTCGGCTTCGGGCTGCTCTTCGCGCGATGGGCATGGTGGCCGACGGCGCCGGCTACTGGCCGCTCGCGCCGACCAGGGCGTCCCTCGTCGTGTCGCCGTCGCGGGGACGGTTCTGCGGTCGAGTCCTGGCTCCCGGACCACAGCAGCCAGTGGTGGGGGCTCGTCGCCGGACTCCTCGCCGCCGCCGCCGTCCTCGCCTTCCTGCTCGCCACCCGCCCGGACTGCTGAGCGTCGCAGCCGTCCTGACGTCGCTCTACCCCGCTGTCACGGTGCTGCTCGCCGCGGCGGTGCTCAGGGAGCGGGTCCTCCGGCTCCAGTTGGTCGGGCTCGCCCTGTGCGCCGCCGCGGTCGGGCTCATCGCCGGCGGTTGACGCTCACGGGCCCCAGGCCTTGCGGTCCAGGGCAGCGGCCTTGTGACCGAGCTTGCCGGTGCGGACCATCGTCGCGAGGCTGTCGAGGATCACCCGCGAGGAGAGCAGCGCGGTCTGCTCGGCCCAGTCGTACGGCGGCGAGCACTCGACGACCTCGATCCCGGCGAGCCCCGGTTCGGAGACCAGCCGGACCAGGTTGAGGGCCTCCCTCGGCAGCAGGCCGCCCGGCTCGGGCCAGCCGGTTCCCGGCACGAAGCCGGCGTCGATCACGTCGATGTCGAAGGACAGGTAGACCGCCTTCGCGCCCTTCCACGCGATCTCGAGCGCCATCTCCGCGATCTTCTCGACGCCGACCCGCTCGACATCGCCGACCGTGATCACCGTCGACCCGCGCTGCCGACCGACCTTCACCCCGGCCCGCGGGGCCTGCCAGCCGCCGATGCCGATCTGGACCAGGTTCGTCGCCGGCGCGTTCTTGATGTTGGTGGCGTGGAACCACGGCGTCGTGTGCATCCGCTCGTCCAGGTCGGACTCCTGGGTGTCGACGTGCCGGTCGAAGTGGATGATGCCGATGTTGCCGTCCAGGTACGGCGCCAGCCCGCGGATCGTCGGGAACCCGATCGAGTGGTCGCCGCCGAGCACTACGGGCAGGGCGCCGCTCTGCGCCACGTGGGCCATCGCCGTGCTGATCTGGTCGAACGACTTCTCCAGGTTGCCCGGGATGGTGAACACGTCGCCGATGTCGACCATGTTGAGCTGCTCGCGCAGGTCGACACCGAGCTCGTAGGAGTAGGTCCCGAACAGGTTCGTCGAGCGCCGGATGCCCTGGGGGCCGAACCGCGTCCCGGGCCGATAGGTGGCCCCGGAGTCCAGCGGCACCCCGAAGAACGCCACCTCGGCGTCGCCGACCTCGTGGACGTCCTCCATCCGCGGGCACTTCAAGAACGTGCCGGTCTCGCCCGCGAAATGGGGCAGCTCGCCGCGCACGAACGTCGAGATCCGCCGGTCCTTGATCGTCGGCGCCGCCTCGAGTCCGAGGGCCAGCCCGCGCTCGATCTCCTCACGCTCGCGACGCTCGGGGATGCGGGCCTCCGCCTGTTGGGCCCACGCGCCCTCGCGGTTGAACAGCTCACCGGCCTCGACACCCCCGGCACGCATTCCGTCGGTCACCTCAGCCGTGTCGGCCGCCTTCGCCTCGGCCAGCTCGGCACGGGTCTCCTGCTCGTCGGTCATGGTCCACCTCCCGCGTCGTCTTGTCGCAGACCGGGTACGACGCGCCTCGTCCGGGGCCCCATGACCGGGACCTGGGCGATTCTCACCACGCCCCGGCGAGGGTTGTCCAGCACCGCGGGCGCTCCGATACGCAGTGTTCACAAGAGCCGCCGAACTCACGTAACACGACAGCGATGTGCTGGACCCGACCCACCCGAAAGGTGGGGCGTGCCTAGGGTTCCGCCGACATCGACTGATGCCGGGCATGGTCCGAGAGGCACAGGCGGCCGACGGTGATGCCGACCGTTCCACGGCGGGACAAAAGCCCGGGAGACCAACACTTCAACGAGTGGGGTATCTCCAGATGATCCTTATCGGCGTCGGCATCTCCGTCATCCTCGTCATCGTCGTCGGCTTCGCGGTCGCCTCCAAGGTGCAGGGCGAGTCCGACAACTTCCTCTGCGCGGGTCGCGTCATGGCCCTTCCCTTCGTCGGCGGCGCCCTGATGGGGTCCGCCGTCGACACCAACGCCACCTTGGGCAACACCGACCTCACGTCGGCGTTCGGCTTCTGGGCCGGCGCCAGCCTGCCCCTCGGACTGGCCCTGTGCCTGTTGCTCACGGGTCTCTTCTTCGCCAAGCCGATGAACAGGATGCGGCTCACCACGCTGCCCGACTACTTCCGACTGCGGTTCGGCCGCAACGTGGAGGTGGTCGCGGCCATCCTCATGGTCTTCGCCTTCGCGATCCTGGTCGCCGGCAACCTCGTGGCCGGCGGCTACCTGCTCGAGTACTTCCTCGACATCCCCTACGAGGTCGGCGTCATCGGCATCCTCGTGGCTGCCATGAGCTACACCGTCGCCGGCGGCATCCTCGCCGACGTCTACACCGCCGTGATCCAGATGGCGATCTGCCTCGTCGGCGCGATCTGCCTGCTGGTGTGGATGGCCGTCGCGCACGGACTCAGCTCGCCCGCGGGCATGGGTCCGTTCGACCTCGGCCAGCTCAGCGACTCCGGCCAGGGGGCGGTGATCAACTGGGCGACCCTGATCTCGCTCGGCATCGGCGACATCATCGCCATCGACTTCATGCAACGGATCTTCTGCGCGAAGAGCCCGGAGACGGCACGGCGGGCGTGCTTCGTCGGCGCGGCCGGGATCGCCGCCATCGGCATCCCCTATGCGCTGGTCGTCCTGGCGTCGACTGCCCTCCTCCCGGCGGACGGTGACGCGCCGACGCTGTTCGTCCTGCTCGATGACTACGCTCCGCTGGGCCTCGCCGTGCTCGTCCTGGCGGGACTGGTGGGAGCGTCGATGTCGACGGCCAACGGGGCGATCCTCGCCTCCGCCGCAGTCGCGGTGCGCAACGTCGGCGGCGTGCGCCGTACCCACGTCGAGGGAGGCGGTGACCCGCTCCTCCGGGCCACCCGCTGGGCGATGGTGCCGGTCATGGGAGTCGCGGTCTTCTTCGCCATCCGGGTGGCCGAGACCGGGGTCCTGCTCACACTCGCGTTCGACCTGATGCTCGGCTGCCTGATCACCCCGTTCGTCCTCGGCCTGGTCTGGCGGCGCGGCACGTCGACGGCGGCGTTCACAGCGATCGGGGTCGGGCTGGTCGTGCGACTGGTCCTGTTCGCGATGACGCCGACGATGTACGGCGTGGAGAACACGATGCTGTACTTCGACAACACGGTGTTCTCGGCGACCTTCGACGGCTGGCCGACCTTCATCTCGTTCGCCGCCTCGTTGATGTCCTACCTGGCCGTCGCGATGGTCACCGAGCCGCACCACGAGCGGGGCCTGGACATCGTGGCAACCGAGGAGGAGCCGGACCCGACGCTGGTCACGGCCGCCTGACCCGCTCCACCCACGCAACTGGGCACGGACCACGGCGACCTGGGTCGTCCGGCTGGCACCATGACGGGGTGGGCCACCCCGTGGGAGTACGTCGCACGCTCGGCGCCGCCGTGCTGCTGCTCCTGGTGGCGTGCGCACCCGAGGTGGGCAGCGATCCGCCGGCGGCGGATCCGCCGTCGTCGCGACCGGCAACGTCGTCACCCGCTGCCGCACCCTCCGACACGCCGTCGCCCCGACCGCCCGCCGGTCCGATCACGGTCACCGTGGTGGGCGACATCATGCTCGGCCGCGGCGTGGCGGCCCGCAACGCCGATCCGACCGCGACCCTGCAGCCACTGCGCGCGCTGCTTCGCCGGGCCGACATCACGGTCGGCAACCTCGAGAACACGCTCTCCACCGCCGGTCCTCCCACGCAGGGCGACGACTCGTTCTCAGCCCCGCCGGCGGTCCTCGACGGCCTGGCGGACGCCGGGTTCGACGCGCTGTCGCTGGCCAACAACCACGCCGGGGACCACGGTCCGGTGGCGCTGGTGGAGACGGTCGACGCGTTCGCCGGCACCCCCGTCCGGCAGTTCGGCGCCGGGCGGAACCTCCGCGAGGCGCTCCGCCCCGTCGTGGTCCGGCGGCACGGCGTGCGCGTGGGGTTCCTCGGGTTCAACGCGATCGGCGAGTCGCCGATGGCCGGGCCCGACTCCCCCGGCGTGCTGTCGGTGCGGATGCCGCCCCGCACCGGACCCCTGCAGCAGGCAGACCTGGCCCGGGTGGTGCGTGCGGTGCGGCGGCTGGACCGACGGGTGGACGCGGTCGTCGTACTCCCGCACTGGGGGACGCAGTACACCCACGTCCCCGAGCCCGTGCAGTCGCTCGTCGGTCGCCGCCTGGTCGATGCCGGCGCCGACCTGGTCGTCGGCGGCCACCCACACTGGGTGCAGGGCGTCGAGCGTCACCGCGGCGTGCGGATCTTCCACTCGCTCGGCAACTTCGTCTTCGACATGGACTTCATGGAGCAGACCCTGGAGGGCGTCGTGCTGACCGCGACGATCGACGGCGGGCGGGTCACCGACGTCGAGCTGACGCCGTACCGGATGGACGACCGGTTCGCGCCCCGGCCGCTGCGCGGCGCCGACGGCCGGGCCGTCCTCGCGGACATGGGGTCAGCGGGCTAGCCAGGCGACCACGAGCCGCGCGACGCGCTCGACCTGGGCCCGGTCCACGACCTCGACGACGTCCTGCGGGCTGTGGTAGCCGGCATAGGACGTGCCGCCGATGCGCACGCCCGGCAGTCCCTCCCGGACGAACGACCAGTGGTCGCTGGAGCGGTTGACACATTCCTCGGTCGGTACGCCGACGCGCCGCGCCGCGGCGAGCACGGTCGCGCGAGCGGGATCGGCCGGGTCGGTGGCGGCGCAGACGGGTACGACGTCGCCGACGCCGACCCGGTCGAGCGAGAGCATCCCGTGCACCGCGCGCCGCTGTGCCGGCCCGAGGGAGGCGACGTAGCGCCGGGAGCCGTAGTGGTGGTCGGCGTCGGTCGGCCCGCGCGGCTCCTCGGCCCCGAACGCGACGAAGACGACAGGCAGCCGGGTGCGGCGGCCGGCGACGGCCTCGGCGACCGCGAGGAGCACGCCGACGCCGGACGCGTTGTCCTCGGCACCGGGGGCCTGGGGGACGGTGTCGAGGTGGGCGCCGACCACGAGGTGAGGCTGCACCGGGTCGAACCCGGGAGGCGTGGCGATCACGTTGGCCGACTCCCCCGGCCCGACCGGCACGCCCCACGAGTCGCCGCCGGGTACGTCGACCCGCTGGCGACGTACGTCGTAGTCGAGTGCCTCGAGCTCGCCCCTCACCCACCCGGCCGCGCGCCGGAACTCCGGGCTGGTGGCGTGGCGGGGGCCGATCGTGCCGGCGAGGTGGCGGACCGCCTCCACCGCGGTGCGGACGTCGACGTCGGCCGGCCGGACCGGACGCGTCGGACGTGGGTCACCGGCGCTGGACGTGTCACTGGCCCGATCGCTGGGCCGGTCGCTCGCCCCACCGGGCGACACGGGCGTCAGCTCGACCGTCGGTTCCGGCGACGGCCGGTCGTCCTCCGTGCAGCCGGCGAGCCAGACGAAGGCGACCACCAGCGCGGTCGCCGTCGTCCTCACGGACTCAGTCCAGGTAGTCGCGCAGCACCTGGGAGCGGCTCGGGTGCCGCAGCTTGGACATCGTCTTCGACTCGATCTGGCGGATCCGCTCGCGGGTGACGCCGTAGACCTTGCCGATCTCGTCGAGCGTCTTCGGCTGTCCGTCGGTGAGACCGAACCGCATGGAGACGACGCCGGCCTCACGCTCGGAGAGAGTGTCGAGCACGGCGTGCAGCTGCTCCTGCAGCAGCGTGAAGCTGACCGCGTCGGCCGGGACGATCGCCTCGGAGTCCTCGATCAGGTCACCGAACTCGGAGTCGCCGTCCTCGCCCAGCGGCGTGTGCAGCGAGATCGGCTCGCGGCCGTACTTCTGGACCTCGACGACCTTCTCCGGCGTCATGTCGAGCTCCTTGGCGAGCTCCTCCGGGGTGGGCTCGCGCCCCAGGTCCTGCAGCATCTGGCGCTGGACGCGGGCGAGCTTGTTGATGACCTCGACCATGTGCACGGGGATGCGGATCGTGCGGGCCTGGTCGGCCATCGCGCGGGTGATCGCCTGCCGGATCCACCAGGTCGCGTAGGTCGAGAACTTGTAGCCCTTGGTGTAGTCGAACTTCTCGACCGCACGGATCAGACCGAGGTTGCCCTCCTGGATCAGGTCCAGGAAGAGCATGCCGCGGCCGGTGTAGCGCTTGGCGAGCGAGACGACGAGGCGCAGGTTGGCCTCGAGGAGGTGGTTCTTGGCGCGGCGCACCGTCGGCGGCGATCCACTCGAGCTCGTCGAGCAGCTTCGGGCGTGATCTTGCCGCCCTTGGCGAGCTTCTCCTCGGCGAACAGGCCGGCCTCGATCCGCTTGGCGAGCTCGACCTCCATCTCGGCGTTGAGGAGCGGCACCTTGCCGATCTGCTTGAGGTAGTCCTTGACCGGGTCGGCGGTCGCGCCCGCGACCATGACCTGCTGCTCGGGCTCGTCGGTGTCGTCGGCGGCGGACACGACGAAGCTCTGCTTCGAGGCCTCCTTCTCGTCCTCGACGATGGTCGGGTCGACCTTGACGTCCTTCTCGAACTGCTCGTCGGGAAGGTCCGGCAGGATCTTCTTGCCGTCGGGGCCGATCACCGGGACCTCGGCCTTGGCGGCCGTCTTCGCGGCGGCCTTCTTGGCCGGGGCGGCCTTCTTCGCGACGGCGGTCTTGGCCGTCGCGGTCTTGCGCGGGCTCGCCGCGGCCACGGCCCGACCCTGCACCGGCATCACGACGGTGATGCCGAGGCCGGACAGGTGCGCCATCAGGGGCTTGAGCTGGGGCGGTGCGACGTCGGCATCCGCGACGGCCTGGCGGACCTCCTCGGGACTGACGCTTCCGACCGGGGCGGCCCTTTCGATCAGGGCGACGATGGACGGGTGCGCGAGCACCGGCGCCAACTTCTGAGTCGCCTTCGGGACGGCGGACGCCATGCGCTGGTTCGAGGACACGAACACCTCTCGATAACTGGACTGCGGGCGCGGACGAGCCCGGAGGCGTCAAGACCGCTTCTTCATTCTGCCACGGGGGTGAGTGCGACCTGACATTCCCCCGCTGCCGCGGACAGCCGGCCGACCGGCGGGTGCGGGGCCCGCACCCGCATCACGCCTTGGCGGCGGCCTTCTTCGCCTTCTTGTAGTCGCGGACCTTCTGCAGCGAGTCCGGATCGACCACGTCGGCCACCGATCGGTAGCCGTCCAAGGCGTAGTCGCCGGACACCCGCTCCCACCCCTCGGGTACGACGCCGCACTGCTTGGCCAGCAGCGCGACGAAGATCTTCACCTTCTGGGCGCCGAAGCCCGGCAGCGCCTGGAGCCGCTTGGCCAGGTCCTTCCCGTCGGCCGCCTCCGTCCAGATCCGGGACGCGTCGCCGTCGTACTCCTCCACGACGATCCGGGCGAGGTCCTGCAGCCGTGCCGCCATCGACCCCGGGAACCGGTGGATCGCCGGCGTGGTCGAGCAGAGCGCCGCGAACTCCTCCGGGTCGGCGGCCGCGATCGCCGCCGGGTCGAACGGCCCGAACCGGCTGACGACCTTCTGCGGCCCGGCGAACGCGTGCTCCATGGGGTACTGCTGGTCGAGCATCATCCCGACCAGGAGCGCGAACGGGGAGTCGGAAAGCAGCTGGTCGGCGGCCTCGTCGCCGACGATGTGGATCGCCATGGCCCGAGTATCCCGCAACCACGGAACGCGCAGAACATGCGCAGGAGACGACACCTCCCCCGTGACCTGAGGCCCTGGTGCCACTCAACGGTCCTTGAGCACCTCGCGGGCGACGAAAGCCATTCCCAGGGCAGTGAGGCTCCAGGCGACGAAGTCCACCTGCGGACTGCCCAGGATCACCGTGGCGACGAAGTGCAGGGGCTGGGACACCGTGATCGCCCACCCTGCCCAGGCCGGGATCCGGCCCGACCGCAGCATCGCCAGGCCGAGCAGCACCGTGCCGATCACGTGACCCAGGACGAAGACGCCGATCGCGACATCGATCGACGGGTGACCTGCGTCGACCACCGCGACTGCATCGGCCGCGGGCAGGCCGGCGTCCGAGACACTCCAGAGCAGGTGGTCCGATCCGACGAACATGCCGAGCGACAGGTAGCCGGGCACGGCGAGCCCCAGCGCCCACGTCGTCAGTCGCGGGGCCGCACCCCTGCAGACCCCCGCGGCGGCGATCAGGCCGGGGACGAGCGTGAGGATGCCGACGTACGTCAGCCAGAGCACGGCGCTCTGCCGTCCCGGGTCCGCGTCGACGGCGGCGACCATGCCGGCCGAGTCGCTCTCGGTGTAGTACGGGAGGATCAGCCTGAGTACGGCGACCGCTGCCGGCCCGACCGGCATGAGCAGCGCCACGCCCCAGGTGGTCAGCGGGATCGAGCGGCCGCGGGACGGCGCAAGAGTCGCGGTCATCACGCCACCGCCACCCTGCGACCGCCGGCGGCGAGCAGGACGCCCGCGGCGGTGAGAACGACGATGCCCGCCGCAGCCGCCTGTGCGCCGGCCGGCACGGCGGCGACGAAGAAGGCGGGCAACGCGGTGACTGCCGAGAGGACGCGCAGTCCGATCAACAGGCGCAGCGGTCTGCTCGGGTCGCGGAAGGCCCGGACGGCGAGCACCAGCGACACGACCCCGAGCAGGGCCGCGACCGCGGCGACGGCGTACGGCGGCGTCTCGCCGTCCGTGAGTGCGAGCGTCCCGATGTCGCCGAGCGACAAGAGCCCGAAGATCACCAGCCCGATGCGGCGGCCGGTGACGCCAGAGGTGTTCGTCATGGTGCGGATCCCTTCGAGAGGTGGCTGTCGTCTCCAACAGTCCGACGGGGCACGGCCCGAGGGGCAGTGGAAGGTTCCCGACCTGGCGAGGAGGTCCCCTGGACGGTCGGGAAGATTTCCCGGGTGGCTCACCGACGTGCGGCGTATCTTCAGATGAGGCCGCAGGAGGTGCCCGATGCGCAGCAGATTGCTCGCCGGCGCGCTCGGCCTCGCCGCAGCGGTCGCCGCGTCGGGCGCGATCGCTTGCGTGGTGGCGGTCGGCTGGACCTTCACCGACGCCCTCGAGGCGTTCGTGGTCAGCAACATCCTCATCGGCGTCAGCTTCGGGCTGTGTGGCGCCCTGATCGCGTGGCATCAGCCGTCGTCGGCCCTCGGCTGGATGTACGCCGTCGGCGGGTCCTGTCAGGCGAGCTCGGCCCTGGCGGCGCCGCTGGCCGAGCTGCTCCACGACGGCGGTGCCGCCGAGTGGGTGGTCCGGCTCGACGCAACCGTGTTCCAGTGGGCGTGGCCGGTCAACATCACCTTGCTCCCGATCTCGCTGCTGCTCCTGCCCGACGGCCACCTCGCGTCGCGGAGGTGGCGGCCCGTCGCGATCGCCGTCGCGGTCACCGCGCCGCTGTTCGTGCTCGAGATCGGGCTCGGACCCGAGCACCCGCCCGGTCTACCGCCGGCGTACCTGACCCTCGGCCAGAGCACGTACGACTCCCTGAGCTGGCTGTGGACGATCAGCGAGGTGCGGTGGGCACTCTCGGTGGTGATCGGCGTGGTCTGCCTCTTCGTCCGCTACCGGCGCGGCGACGAGGTTGTTCGCCGCCAGCTCCTGTGGCTGGTCGCCGCGGCGGCGGTGATCGTCGTCGCGGTCATCCCCTGGGCGCTGGTCGCAGGCACGCCACTTGGCCGTGCTGTTCACGATCCCGCTGCTGCCGGCAGCCGTCGCCGCTGGGGTGCTGCGCCACCAGCTGCTCGACATCCGGCTGGTCGTGGCCCGCGGGCTCACCTACGCGTTGCTCTCCGGGCTCGTCCTCGCGGCGTACGCCGGCCTGGTCGTCGTGCTCTCCGGCGTCGCGTCCGCACTGTTGGTCGCACTGCTCGCGCTGCCGCTGCGCTCGCGGCTCCAGGCCGCGGTCGACCAGCTGCTCTACGGCGAGCGCGGCGACCCGCTGAAGGTCGCCTCCCGGGTCGGCCGCTCGCTCGGCGCCGGCCTGCCGGAGACGCTGGACGAGATCAGGATGGCGCTCCGCCTGCCCTACGTCGGCGTCGTGGTCGACGGTGAGCCACTCGCAGCCGGTGGCGCTGCTGGACGGGCCATCGGCCGACTTCCCCCTCGAGGTGGGCACGCTGGTCGTGGGTCTGCGCCGGGGCGAGACCCGGCTCGCCCCGGCCGACGAGCGCGTGCTCGTCCTGCTCTCCGGACCGCTGTCCACGGCGGTGCACGCCACCACCCTGCTCGAGGAGCTGCAGCTGTCCCGCGAACGGCTCGTGGTCGCCCGCGAGGAGGAGCGGCGCCGGCTCCGGCGCGAGCTGCACGACGGGCTCGGACCGCTGCTGACCGGTGTCGCGCTGTCGGCCGACACCGCGGCCAACCTCGCCGGTGGAGCGCCGGACACCGCGCTCCAGCAGAAGCTCTCCGCGGTGCGATCCGACACGAGGTCCGCGGTCCAGGAGGTGCGCCGGATCGTCGACGACCTGGGCCCGCCCGCCCTGGACGCGCTCGGGCTCGCGGAGGCGCTGCGCATCCGCGCGCACCAGGTCAGCCGGCGGTCCGACGGTGCCCCGCTGCGGACTCGGGTGGAGGCGGATGATCTCCCGCCGCTGCCTCCCGCGGTCGAGCAGGCGGCCTACCGGATCGCCACCGAGGCCCTCACCAACGTCATCCGGCACTCCCGTGCCACCTCGGTGGTGGTGCGGCTCGGGGCCGACGAGGCCGGACTGCACTGCGACGTCCTCGACGACGGCGACCAGACGACTGCCTGGCGTCCCGGTGTCGGGATCGCCGGGATGCGCGAGCGGGTCGCCCAGCTGGGCGGCAGCTGCCAGGTGGGCCCCGGTCCGAGCGGAGGGGAGGTTCGGGTATGTCTTCCGATGGCGCTGGCCTGATCCGCGTGCTCGTCGCTGACGACCATCCAGTCGTCCGGTCCGGCCTGGTCGGTGTCCTGACCTCGCTCGACGGGTTCGACGTCGTGGGCGTCGCCGCAGACGGCAAGGAGGCGGTCCGCGAGGCAGTGCTGCACCGACCCGACGTCGCGCTCATGGACCTGCGGATGCCCGGCACCGACGGCTTCACGGCCATCCGCGAGCTGGCACGGGTCGCGCCGTCGGTGCGGGTCTGCGTGCTCACGATGTATGACGACGACGACTCACTCTTCGCCGCGATGCGGGCCGGCGCCCATGGCTACCTGCTCAAGGGCGCCGAGCAGGAGGAGATCGCCCGTGCGGTCCGGGCCATCGCCGCGGGCGAGGCGATCTTCGGACCCGGCATCGCCGTACGGGTGCTGCACCAGCTGACCTCTCCCCCGACCGAGCCGACCACGGTCGCCTTCCCGGACCTCACCGCGCGCGAGCTCGAGATCCTCGACCTGCTGGCTGCGGCGACGCCGACCACCGTCATCGCTCGACGCCTCGACGTCACGCCGAAGACCGTCAGCAACCACGTCTCCAACATCCTCGTCAAGCTCCAGGTCACCGATCGCACCCAGGCCGCCATGGTGGCGCGCGAGGCGGGGTTGGGACGCGGTGCGACCGACGATCCGTCCGGCGACAGCTGACGACTCAAGCGGGCCGGCTGACCAGCCGGGTGCCCGTCACACGTCCACGGTGACCTGGAGGAACGTGGCCGGGATGGAGGTGGCATCGGGGGTCGCGCTGGTGTTCTGCCTCGTGAAGAGCTCGGCCAGCTCCCTGTCCAGGTCCTCGGTCCGCCCGTCGGCCCCGGCCGCGGCGTAGGCGTTCATCGTCGGGCCGTAGTACTCACGGAAGACCGCGAGCAGCTCGGTCGGCGCGGCGTCGTACTCGAACGAGTAGGTCTCCCGCGCGAAGCTGATCCGGTCGGCGGGTACGCCGGCCCGGCCGAACCGCTCGACCACGTTGTCCTCCAGCCCCCAGGTCATCGGACTGACGAAGCCCTCCGGGGGCGGGGGCGAGTAGGCGGTCGAGATCTTGAGGATCTGTGCGACGAGGGTCGGGTCGCCCGGGATCCAGTTGCCCATGACGATGCGCCCGCCGGGTCGGGTCACCCGCACCAGCTCGCTGGCGACGTCGAACGGGCGCGGCGCGAACATGGCTCCGAAGATGCTCACGACGAGGTCGAAGGTGTCGTCGGCGAGGTCGTCCAGGTGCGACGCGTCGCCCTCCTGGAACCGGCAGTTGGCCAGTCCTTCGGCTTCGGCCCGGTGGTTGCCGGCCGCGACCAGGTTGCTGGCGATGTCCACGGCCAGCACCTCGGCCCCGCGGCGAGCCTCCGGCAGGGCGGTGGTGCCGTCGCCGCTGCCGACGTCGAGCACGCGCATTCCCGGCGTGATCGCGAGTCGCGCCACCAGCGCGTCGCCGCTCGTGCGCATGGATTCGGCGATCCGGGTGAAGTCGCCCTTCTCCCACAGTGCCTTGTTGGGGTTCGCTGTCGCCGTCACCGCTGATCTCCTCACAGCTGGGTGGTCGACCGACCGGTCAGGTCCATCCTCGCGCCGGGCGCGGTCGCCGACATCGCCCAATTTCCGTACTTCCCCCCACGACCGCTGCGGGTCAGGCGGACCAGCCGAGCCAGGCGGCGCCCGCGACGAGCGCCACGAACCAGATCACCACCGAGAGCGCGGCGACGGCGACCAGCCGCTTCGGGTGCGCCGTGAACCAGGCCAGGCAGAGCGTGAACAGCGCGAACCACACGACGAGCAGCGCAGTGACACCCCACCACGGCGCGACCAGGCCGCTGGCGGCGTACAGGAAGAACGTGGCGGCCATGCCGATCATCCCGACGAAGGGCCACGGCGAGAGCTGGCTGTCGCTCGGTCGGCTGGCGGGCTTGATCCGCCGCCGTCGGTCCAATGCCTAGTCCTTGGGAGCGTCGTCGTTCCAGGCCGGGTCCTCGTCCCAGGCCTCGGTCTTCTCCCTCGCGGTCTCGAGCGCACGGGCGGCCTCGGCCTCGGTCTCGTAAGGCCCCATCCGGTCCTTGGCCGGGCAGCCGTCGTCGCCCTCGACGGCGTTGTGCTTGAGACAGAACCAGAAAGCCATGGTGTCGAACCTACATCTGCAACATCCGTGTTACGCAGCGTGAGTAGTGTCCCGCCATGAGCAGGATGCGGGCCCGGGGATGACAACGATGTTCGACGGGTACGGCGCCGGCGGTGCGGCGTACGACGAGATGTTCGACGGCGACCTGCTGCGGCCGCCGTACCTCCGGTTGCGGCACTCGCTCGACGCGATGACCACGCCCGAGCTGATCAGCCGGGTGGAGGCGCTGCAGGCCAGCTACCTCGACCAGGGCGTGACGTTCGACATCGGCGGTGAGGAACGTGCGTTCCCGCTCGACATCCTCCCGCGGGTGATCGAGATGGACACCTGGTCAGTGATCGAGCGCGGCGTCCAGCAGCGGGTCCAGGCGCTGGAGGCGTTCCTCGCCGACATCTACGACGCCGGCAACGTCTTCGAGGACGGGGTGATCCCCCGCCGCGTGATCACCACCTCGAGCCACTTCCACCGCGCGGCGGCCAACGTCAGTCCGCCGAACGGCGTGCGGGTCCACGTGTCGGGGATCGACCTGATCCGCGACAACGCCGGCGAGTTCCGCGTGCTCGAGGACAACGTGCGCGTGCCGTCCGGGGTCTCCTACGTGATGACCAACCGGCGCGCGATCTCCGCGGCCCTGCCGGAGACGGTGGCCCAGCACCGGATCCGCCCGGTCGCGGGCTACCCGCAACGGCTGCTCGGCGCCCTCCGCGCCGCGGCGCCGGCCGGTGTCACCGACCCGACCGTCGTGGTGCTCACCCCGGGTGTCTACAACGGCGCCTACTTCGAGCATGCCCTGCTCGCGCGCACCATGGGCGTCGAGCTGGTCGAGGGACCCGACCTCGTCTGCCGCCGCGGCGAGGTGATGATGCGGACCACCAAGGGGCTGGCGCCGGTGCACGTGATCTACCGCCGCATCGACGACGAGTTCCTCGATCCGGTCCACTTCCGGGCCGACTCGGTGCTCGGCTGCCCCGGGATGATCGACGCGGCGCGGGCAGGCAACGTCACCCTGGCGAACGCGGTCGGCAACGGGGTCGCCGACGACAAGCTGGTCTACACCTACCTCCCCGACATCATCCGCTACTACCTCAGCGAGGAGCCCGTGCTCCGCAACGTCGACACCTGGCGGCTGGGCGATCCCGAGTCCCGCGAGGAGGTCCTCGACCGCCTCGACGAGCTGGTGCTCAAGCCGGTCGACGGCTCCGGCGGCAAGGGCATCGTGATCGGCCCGAGGGCCAGCGCCGCCGAGCTCGACGAGCTCCGCGCCAAGGTCCTCGAGGACCCGCGGTCCTGGATCGCGCAGCCCGTCGTGCAGCTCTCGACGGTTCCGACGTTCGTCGACGGCGAGCTCGGCCCGCGGCACGTCGACCTGCGGCCGTTCGCGGTCAACGACGGCGACAGGGTGTGGGTCCTGCCGGGCGGGCTGACCCGGGTCGCGCTCGCCAAGGGCGAGCTGATCGTCAACTCCTCCCGCGGTGGCGGGTCCAAGGACACCTGGGTGCTCGCCGGACCGACCGGCGAGCAGCAACGACAGCAGCAGCAGATGCAGCGGCAGCGGGGTGGTGCGTGATGCTGAGCCGGATCGCCGAGTCGATGTTCTGGATCGGGCGGTACGTCGAGCGCGCCGAGGACACCGCACGGATCCTCGACGTGCAGACCCAGCTGATGCTCGAGGACGCGACCATCGACGAGTCGCACACCTGCCGTGACCTGCTCTCGATCATGGGCGTCGAGCCCGGGGACGTCCCGGCCGAGCTGGGGATCGACGTGACCGACAAGGTCGACGTCGAGCAGATGCTGCGGCTGCTGGCGTACGACGTCAGGTGCTCGAGCTCGATCGCGGCAGCCCTCGCCGCGGCCCGCGAGGGTGCGCGGCGGGCCCGCGAGACGCTGTCGGTGCCGCTGTGGGAGGTCATCAACACGACGTACCTCACCATCCCCTCGCGGCGCTTCGAGTCGCTGCGGCCGCCGTACGTCTTCCAGTGGGTGCGGGAGCGCGCCGCGCTCATCAACGGCACGGCGGACGCCACGATGACCCGCGACGAGGGCTGGCACTTCCTGATGCTGGGGCGGTGCATCGAGCGCGCGGACATGACCTCCCGCCTGGTCGCGGCGACGTCGCTGTCCAGCGGCACCGTGGCCCAGTGGACGAGCACGCTGCGTGCGTGCGGTGCCTACGAGGCGTTCCTGCGGACCTACCGCGGGATCGAGACCGAGCGCGCCGCGGCGGAGTTCCTGCTGCTCGACCGGCTCTTCCCGCGGTCGGTGGTGTTCGCGCTCAACCGCGCCGAGCAGTGCCTGGACAACCTGGGCACCGATCCGCGGCGGGCGGGGTTCCAGGACGAGGCGCACCGGTTGATCGGCCGCACCCGCACCGAGCTGGAGTACCGCTCCCTCTCCGACCTGGTCGCGGACCTGCCGGACGAGATGGAGAAGCTCCAGCGGACGTGCGCGGCGGCCACCGGTGCCATCACGCGGCGGTACTTCGCCGGCGCGGAAGCGGTCAGCTGGAAGGGGGTCAGGCTCTGATGCCGATGCAGACACGGATCGTGCACACGACCGAGTTCGCCTACGACGGGCTCGCCGCGGCGTCGTACAACCAGGCGCGGATGTCGCCGGTGACGACGCCGGAGCAGATCGTGCTCCACGCCCGGCTCGACGTGAGCCCGAAGCCGTGGACGTCGGGCTACCGCGACTACTTCGGCACCGAGGTGATCGCCTTCGAGGTGGTGGACCCTCACGACGCGATGACGGTCGTCGCCACCTCGACGGTCCGGGTCGACCGTCGCCCGCCGCGGCCGGCGACCACGCCGTGGGAGGAGTACGCCGAACGCGCGGTGGCCGACCGGTGGACCGAGTACCTCACCCTGCCCGAGCTCGTCGCCCCTCCCCCGGACCTCGCCGAGCGCGTGCGGGCACTCGCCGCGAGCGCGGGACTGCCCGGCGACGCGGCCCGCGAGGTGTGCCGGCTGATCAGCGCCGAGATCGACTTCCTGCCCGGCTCCACCGACGTCGGTACGCCGGCCGCGGAGGCGTGGGCGCAGCGCGCCGGCGTGTGCCAGGACATGGTGCACCTCGCGATCGGCGGCCTGCGTTCGCTCGGCATCCCGGCCCGCTACGTCTCCGGCTACGTCCACCCGGTCGCCGAGCCGGTCGTCGGCGAGACCGTCGAGGGCGACTCGCGCGCCTGGCTGGAGTGGTGGGACGACGGCTGGCAGGCGTTCGATCCGTGCGCCGACTGCGTGCCCGACGACCGCTACGTCTCGGTCGCCGCGGGCCGCGACTACGCGGACGTGCGGCCGATCAGCGGGATCTACTCCGGGGCGGAGACCTCGGAGATGACGGTCTCGGTGGCGATGACCCGGCTGGCGTAGCCGGGCGGGTGCATCAGAGCCGGCCGGCCCTCCGCTCGACCCGCAGCACCGCCACCTCGTGCTCGACGTCGCCGCTCATCGCCGCCGCGAGCCGCAGGTGCGGGAGCGCCTCGTCGTAGCGGGACTGCCGCTCGAGGGCGCGGCCGAGCGCGTGCCGCGCCCACACGTCGGAGGGGTCCTCCTCGACCAGCGCGGTGAGCTCGTCGATCGCCTTCTGCAGCTGGACCCGGATGAAGTACGCCCAGACCCGCAGCAGCCGCAGCCCGCGGTTGTCCGGCTCCTCGGCGAGCGCGGGCTCGAGCACCGCGAGGGCCTCGGTCGGCGCGCGGCGCGCGAGCAGGTCGTGCGCGGTGCGGTACGCCGACTCCGGTCGGCTCTCGGCGCCCGGGAACACGATGGCAGGGGCGCGCAGGTCGTCGTACGTCGTCTCCTCCGGCTCGTTCATGTCGGCTTCAACTACCCGCAACCCGCCCGGATTCCCTAGGCTGAGACCTGGACGGGCTGGCCGGGCGACCGCGTGACGTCGGTGCTTGCACCGGCGTCCCGAGGAAAGTCCGGGCTCCACAGAGCGGGGTGGTGGGTAACACCCACCCGGAGAGATCCGCGGGAAAGTGCCACAGAGAACAGACCGCCCCACTCCCTCCCGAGGGAGCGGGGCAAGGGTGAAACGGTGGAGTAAGAGCCCACCAGTGCCCCGGGCGACCGGGGCAGCTCGGCAAACCCCACCCGGAGCAAGGCCGAACAGTGCACGCCCGAGGGCTGCTCGCCCGAGTGCACGGGTAGGCCGCTGGAGGCCGTCGGCAACGGCGGTCCTAGATGGATGGTCGCACTCGACAGAACCCGGCTTACAGGCCAGCCCGTCCCCCAACCCCCGCCTGACCTGCGGAAACGCGATTTGACACCGTTGCAGTCCGTAGACAGTCCGCAAGAGTCCGCGTCGGTGGTTGCCGCCGATCGGCTCGAACCACCGACGAACCGGCTGCTCCGCACCAAGGCTGTCGTCGGTGTGGTGAAGCAGGTAGTCGACGCGACCGTGACCCTGCTTCATGACGACCTCGCGGACCGCGATGCCCAAGCCGGCGAAGAGACTCAACTCCATGCGGTCCTAGACGGTCCAGCCAGCCGCTCGAGCTGCCGGCCGATCAGCAGCAGGCACGCTGCTCCGCCAGCAGGCATGCATCGTCCCCGTTAGTCATGACGCCAGCAGGCTATCTGCGGGAACGGCTCACGTCCCGCAGAAGGTGCCAAGTGGCGCTTCCTCATACATACGGAGTTTTCCAGCCACGCCGTTTGCAGAAACAGGGGAATCTGTCGGCCCTCTCACATAACCTGTCGGCCGACCATCGATCTGAGGGAGTGAGTAGACGTTGGTACTGCCGGCCGTCGACCTGTTGGATCGCGCGAGGAACCTGTTCGAGTTCCTTGCCAGGTCGCAGCAACTCCGCGAGACCCCACAGCGGACGACGACCGCGTACGACCACGTCTATTGGCTTGGCGAGCTCCCGGACCACGACGGTGTCACATCAACGCACTGCTCGGCCGCGCCCGAACCAGACGAGCCGCTCTTCCTGATCGACCGCGTGCCCGAACGGACCCGCCAGTCCCCGACGCCGCAGTTCGTCGGTGGCTGATCGGCGAACCGACAAGCCCGGACGCGGACCTGGAGGCCGCGACCTCACTGGAGATCGATCACGTGCCAGACCTTCAGCCGAGGGAGGGCGAAGCCGAGGTCCAACTCTCGGACCACCCGGACCTCCAGGCGGACGTGTCCGACTTTATCCGCGGATGGCAGGCCTGGGCGACCCAGGAGCGCCACGACGGGCCAGCACGTGAGCTCTACGGTCGGCTTTTTTCAACCCACCAAACGGTGACGTCTCACCCGGAGCAGGTCGAGCTTGTTCTAGGCGTGGGACTGGTGGCCTGGAAGCCCGCCGGCCATGATCCGGTCCGTCGCCATTTGTTCACTTTCCCGGCGGCCATCCAGTTCGACGAGGAGACCGGGCGTCTGACCGTCGCGCGGGCGGCGAGTGTCAACCCCATCAAGGTCGAGCTCGACATGTTCGACCCGTCGGTGCTCACCAACCCAGCTCAGATCAATGCACTCAAGTCAGCGGTGGCCGACTACGACTTGCACCCACTCGACCGCGAGGCCATGGAGATCGAGACGCGGCGGTTCGTCAACACCCTCGATGCGTCCGGTTCGTACGACGACGACGATTTGCCCCCGACTATCGGAGCCGACCTGAGATCCGCCTTCGCACCGGCGCTGATCCTCCGAAAGCGATCCCAGCGCGGCCTCATCGAGATCTACGAGCGGATCATCGCGCAACTTGCGGATACCGGCGAGGTCCCTGCGGGTCTGCTTCCCCTCGTCGACCCGGACTTCAGGCCGACCACCGAGCGTGACATGACGCCCGGCGGTCTCGTCCCGATCGACGACGAGATGTTCCTCCCGATGCCCGTCAACGAGCGTCAATTGCGAGTCATCGAAGCCGTTGACCAGAAGGCCCAAGTGGTTGTCCAAGGCCCGCCGGGGACCGGAAAGACGCACACGGCCGCAGCGCTGCTCTCGCACCTGCTCGCCCAGGGCAAGCGGGTGTTGGTGACGGCACACACGGACCGTGCGCTTCACGAGGTGCGAGCCAAGCTGCCGGCATCGATTCGCCCTTTGAGCGTGGCTGTGGTGGGCACGACCCAAGCCGACATGGCGGATCTCCGAGTCGCCGTCGAGACGATCTCCTCGCGCGCGGACGATCATGATGCGAAGTCTTCGGCGGATCGGATCTCACGCCACCTCGCCACCATCGACGGTCTCAGGCGCGAGCGCGCGGCGGCATACTCGGATCTCCGCGCCGCTCGGGAGGCCGAGGTCAAGCACGACAACCGCGTCGGGCCTTACATGGGCACGCTTGCAGGGATCGCCCGGGAGCACCTTGCTCGCGCCGACTCCTACGAGTGGTTGCTGGCTTACGCCGACCCATCTGCAAAGTCGAAGGCGCCAATCAGCAATGCTCAGGCGCTGACGTGGCTGGGGATGCTCCGGGACGACGAGCTCAATGCGGACGAGCCGGAGAGTCGGCGCCGCCTGATCCCGCTCGGCGACCTCCCCGATCCGGACGCATTCGCGTCCCTCGTGGACATGGAGACTAAGGCCGCCGAGCATGCGAAGGCGTTCGCAGAGCTGTCGCAGCACGGCGCATTCGGAACTGTCTCGGGTCTGGATCGCCGAGGAACGCGCCGAGCTGCAGCGACAGATGAGAGCGCTCGCCGCGGCCGCGGAGTCATTGGCGGCCCGTAGCGAAGGTTGGATGGCCGAGGCCGTGTTCGACGTTCGCGCCGGGCGGGGTCAGATCTGGCGCAAGCGCTCGGAGCAGATCCGGTCCCTTCTCGACGACATCGCGGGACCAGTAGCGCGGTTTGGCGCCGTCACGACCGTGACGATCGAGAGCGGCGCGATCGCGACACACGAGTCGATGGCACGCGCCCTCAGCGCTCATCTCGCCACTGGCGGACAGATCAAGGTCGACGCCAGCGGCGCTCCGCGGATCGGCCTGCTCACGGCCAAGACAGTGAAGGAATCTGCATCCTTCTTCGCCGGAGTGAAGGTGAACGGGCTCCCAGCCTCGACGACCGAGCGCCTTGACGCGTTCCTGACATTCGCCGAGGCGGCTCGCATCCTCGACGCCCTCGACCGCGCTTGGCCCGCGACAGTCACGATCCCCGACGAAGACACCCTCGACGAGCGCATGCAGTGGCACTCGACAGAGTTCGCTCAGCTCGCCAAGGTGCTTGAGCTTGGAACCGACCTGGCGTTCTCCGAGCAGTGGATGGTGCAGCACGGCATCGGCGTACCCGACTGGACCGATCTCGACGACATCCGGACCCACGCCCGCCTGGTCGACGCAGCGTCGAGCAAGGACGCCGCTGAGACGACGAAGGCGCCGCTTGAGCGTCTCGGCGCCATTCTCGACGCCGCGCGACAGTGGCTCGACGCTGCTGAGCCGGTTCGTGCGCTCGCCAAGGCAGTCGATGGACGAGACCGCAACGAGTACCGCAACTCCTTCGACTACTTGCGCCGGCTGCACGAGGTACGCGAAATCGTCGCGGCGCGCGACAACCTCAGGCGGAGGGTCGGCGAGCCGGCTAGTGCTCTCCCCGACGCAGTTGCGATGAGCCCGGCAGCTGATCGCTGGGACCTGCGGCTCGGCCACCTTGAGGAGGCGTGGGCGTGGGCGGCGACCGGTTCCTCGGCTGCGTGGACAGAAGTCGACCGATGTCAACGTTCTTCAGGCTCAGGTCTCCTCGGCTGAAGCCCGGATCCGGCGCGAGATCGAGCACCTGGCCGCTGAGCGGGCATGGGACCACGCCGTGTCCGATGCGCGCATCACTGGCCGCGCCCAGGCTGATCTGCGCCAATACGCGGCTTTGGTGAAGCGGCTCGGCAAGGGCACTGGCAAGTACGCAGCCAAGCAGCGTCAGGAGATCCGCGAGGCACTCGACCGATGCCGGCCCGCCGTACCCGTGTGGATCATGCCGATCTACCGCATCGCCGAGCAGTTTCGCGTGGAGCAGAACATGTTTGACGTGGTCTTCGTGGACGAGGCCTCGCAGGCGGGCCTCGAAGCCGCCTTCCTGCAGTACCTCGCCCCCAAGATCGTCGTCATCGGCGACGACAAGCAGGTCTCCCCGGCCGCGGTCGGCGTCGATCAGCAGCAGATCCGTGACCTGGCCAACCAGTACCTAGCAGATGACCGCTATAAGGCATCGTGGCAGGACCCGAAGAGGAGTCTCTTCGACGAGGCGTCGATGCGATTCGGCGGGAGAATCCCGCTGGTCGAGCACCGACGCTGTGTGCCCGGAGATCATCGGATTCTCCAACCGAGTTGCGTACGAACCCGACAACGTGCGCCTCATTCCGGTACGCCAGCGCCAGGCCGAATCGCTCCCGCCGATCCGGGCGGTCTACGTCGCCGACGGCTACGAGGCAGGCCGCGACAAATCCCGCCGAGGCCGAGGCGATCGTCGGTCAGATCGTCGAATGCCTCACCGACCCTGCCTACGCTGGCAAGACCATGGGCGTGATCTCGCTGATGGGCAAGGAGCAGGCGAAGCTGATCGAGTCGAAGTTGATCGGCCTCCTCGACCCCGAAGAGTGGGCCGCGCACGACGTCCGGTGCGGCGACGCGGCTGACTTCCAGGGTTCGGAGCGCGACGTCATCTTCCTGTCGATGGTGAAGACCGCGGAACCTGGTCGCCGTGTCGGCGCCAGCACAGCTGACATGTACCTGCAGCGCTACAACGTCGCGGCGTCTCGCGCCAAGGACCAAATGTGGCTCTTCCACAGCCTGCGGATCGAGGACCTGGGGAATACCGCCGACATGCGACACCAGCTGCTCGATTACGTCTACGGCGTCATCAACCGTGAGCACAACGACGACCACCGGGTCCTCAGGCAGACAGTCTCCGAGGACGCTCGCGTGGACCCCTTCGACTCGCTCTTCGAGCAGCGGATCTTCAACCGCATCCATGGACGCGGCTACGCCGTGATCCCGCAGTATCCTGCCGAGGGCTACAACATCGATCTCGTCGTCGTCGGTGCCCACGGGAATCTGGCTATCGAGTGCGACGGAGACACTTGGCACGGCCCCGCGCAGTATGGGGCAGACCTGGCGCGGCAGCGCGACCTCGAACGATGTGGATGGACCTTCTTCCGCATCCGCGAGTCGGCCTTCTACATGGACCCTGATGCGGCACTGGCCGACCTCTGGCCGATGCTGGACGCATTGGGCACGTGGCAGCCGAAGGCGGCGGAATGCGCAGCGACGTTGATCGAAGCGTCGACCCGCGCCGCCACGTCAGACGAGGCCATCTCCGACGGCGGGGACGAGCTGGAGCTGGCGGGACTCGACCTGCTTGAGTTGGCGTGGAAGAAGGACGCCCCTGAGCCTGTCCCACCGGACGCGCTCGACCAGTTGGCTACTCTCGCGGTCGAGGTGCCCGCCCCGACGGGGGCAGCCGCACTCCCGCGCCTCGCGTCCGAGGAGGCATGGACGGAAGCGGAGCTCGACGAGATCGTCGACGATCTCCGCACCATGATCGAGCGAACAACCAGCCTCGTCTCAAGCCTGGAGCGAGAAATCGCTGGCCCCATGCGGGGCACGGAACGCGAGCAGAGGCTGACGGCACTCAAGAGCGAGTCGGCAAAGATGCTCGACCTCGGTGCGGCAATCCGCAAGGTCGGTGCTGGCACGTTCGGCCTGTGCGAACGCTGCAGCGAGCCCATCGGAAGGCTCCGACTGCTCGCGAGGCCGCACGCCCGTCACTGCTTGGACTGCAGCGGCAGCCGCGCGTGACTGTCGTCGGAAAAGACCACTGCGATGCTGCTGCGAGTACGAACCTAGACTTCGCGGGCCGTTGGGCGATGACCAATCGTGGTCGACGCCTCGGCGATGATCGAGGCACTGGTCGGGCAGCAGCCCGACCCGGAGCTGCTGAACTCGCTGGCCGGCGACCTCGGGGCGCCCCATCTGCTCGACACCGAAGTGTTGTCGGCGCTGCGCGGACTGACTCTGGGCGCCAGGCTCGATTTTCCGACCGCGGAGGACGCCCGGCGCGACTACTGCGACTTCACGATCGCTCGCCACGAGTCCGCGCCGCTCGCCGATCGGATCTGGGATCTCCGAGATCGCTACACCGCCTACGACGCTTCCTACCTCGCGTTGGCCGAAGCGCTCGCCGTCCCGCTGTACACCTGCGACGCCAAGCTCGTCAGCGGTGGTCATGACGCCGAGGTGCGCGTGTTCGCGCGGTCGCGCTGACGCACGATCGCCATCTCAGCCGGAGCACTCCCGCTCGCCGGCGCAGGTCTCGAGCCGGTCGAGCTCGGCGAGCAGCCGGTCGCGCCAGCGTTCCTCGTCGGGGCTGGTGGTGCCGTCGAGCTGGTAGGGGTCGGTGCGCAGGTCGTAGGTCTCGATCCAGCCGTCCCACCAGCGCAGCACCACCTTGCCCTGGGCGGTCCGGACGCCGGTGTAGAGGCGGTCCGCTTCGGTGAAGGGAGCTCCACCGGCCTCGAGCAGCAGGTGCCGGTTGTCGCCCTCCTCGGGGTCCTGGCTGAGCGGGACCAGGGAGCGCCCGTCCTGGAGGACGCCTGCCTCCGCGTCGGCCAGGTCGACGAAGGTCGCGGGGAGGTCGGTCAACGAGACGAGCTGGCGGCGTCGTACTCCCTCCTCGATGTGGGGCCCGGCCATCAGCAGGGGCACCCGGATCGACTCCTCGTAGCCGAAGACCTTCTGCCGCATGCCGTGCTCGCCGAGCAGGAAGCCGTTGTCGGAGGTGAAGACGAGCACGGTGTTGTCGAGCTCGCCGGTCTTGCGCACGGCGTCGACGATCGCGGAGACCGCGTCGTCGACCGACCGCAGCGTCTCGCGCCGCTGACGGATCTGCTCGGTGAGCTGGTCGTGGTCGAGCGGGCCGTGGTTGCGGATGAGCGTGCCCTTGTCGCTCAGGTCCGCCTCGTCGACGTTCGGGTGGTCGGGGATCTCGGTGGTGTCGGTGTCGCGGTAGCGATCGGCGACGTTCGGCGTGGGCAACGCGTTCGGGTTGCCCAGTGCCTCGGCGTCGTCCGCCTCCACCGGGCCGCCGAAGTGGGGCGCGAGGAACCCCGCCCACAGGAAGTAGGGATCGTCGTGCTCCGCGAAGTCGCGGATCAGACCGGTGACCTTCTTCGCCGTCCAGTCCGTCTGGTACTGCCGGTGCCGGGTCAGCCGTCCGTTGTGGTTGACGGTGTAGTCGCGGTAGTCGTAGATCCCGCGCACCGGGACGTGCCACTCGTCCCAGCCGGGAGCGACGTGCGTCTCCTCCCCCGCGACCGGGTAGCCGTTGAGGTACTTGCCGACCATGGCCGTGCGGTAGCCCGCGTCCTGCAGCCAGATCGGGAGCGTGCTCGACTCGTCGAACCGTCCGTAGCCACCCAGCGGCGGCTCGTTGCCGAGCACGTGGTGGTTGTGCGCCTGCTGACCGGTCAGCAGCGTCGCCCGCGCCGGGCAGCAGAGCGGGTACTGCGACATCGCCTGGGTGAAGGTGGTCCCGCGGTCGCCGATCAGGCTCTCGGGTCTGCGGCATCGCCGCCAGCTCGGCGACCGTCTGGTCGTCGGTGAGGATCATCACGATGTTCGGCGGTCCGTCTGGTTCCTGCGTGGCGGGGGCGTCCGCCGCGCCGCCGTCCTCCACGGCCAGGTCTCCGTCCGCTGGCAACGGGCCGCTGTCGGGGCTGAGCTGGCACCCGACAAGGCCGAGGAGAAGGCACAGGAGCAGTACGCCGGCGCCGCGGGTCCGGCGGCGCCGGTCGGGTCTTCTCACAATGAATCAGACGCTCCCCGGGCGAGAAGGGTTGCGCGGACCGGCGACTTCTTCTCACCGGGAGCCCAACGGTGGCGTCGTTGGCACTCACCGGCGGGCGGGGCGGCGTACCGCTGCTGGTCGTCCACGGGGCGCAGCCTCACACGCGGCGGGCGCCGGCATGCGCGTTCGGGTGAATTCCCGGCGAACGAGCGTGCTGTCTTCGCCGATCGCTCGTTGAGCACGTGAGCCACTCGATGTCGCGTGGCGAGTCTCGGGCCACATCTTGGGGGAGATCAATGACCACGAACATTCCTGAGGTCGACGACCGCACCAGCGATCCGGAGCTGTCCGGAGTGCTGCTGGTGGTAGCGATCGTGCTGCTGCTGGGGTTGCTGGTGCTGCTGGCCGCGTGAGGATCGGGCCGCGGCCGATCGGGCCACGACCGGGCGTTCTCGGCGGAGGTCCGACGCGGTAGGTTCCGCTCCATGAGCGAGGCCTTCGTCGTACGCCCTCCCGACGCAGCGACCGCGGCGGCCGCCGCCGAACGGCTCGCCGGCCTGGCTACACCGGCCGGTGCACTGGGTCGCCTGGGCGACCTGGCGGTCTGGATCTCCGCCGTGCAGGGCAGCGTGCCGCCCGCGCCGCTGACCGACGTGCGGCTGGTGATCTTCGCGGGTGACCACGGCGTCGCGGCACACGGCGTCTCCGCCTACCCGCCCGCGATCACGGCCGCGATGGTGCGGACGTTCGTGATGGGTCGGGCGGGGGTGTCCGCGCTGGCGGCCGCGCACGGGGTGCACGTGCGGGTGCTCGACCTCGGCGTCGACGACGACCTCGAGGGTGTGCCCGCCGACGTGACGGCACGGAAGGTACGCCGCGGCAGCGGGGCGATCCACGTCGAGGACGCACTGACCGCCGACGAGACCGCCCGGGCGATCGCGGTCGGCCGCGAGGTCGCGCTCGCCGAGATCGCGGCCGGTGCGCAACTGCTGCTGAGCGGCGACATGGGCATCGGCAACACCACCCCCGCGGCGGCGATGGTGGCAGCCGCGCTGGGCCTGCCCGCACGGGAGGTGGTCGGCCGCGGTACGGGGATCGACGACGAGACGCTGGTCCTCAAGGAGCGCGTCGTGCAGGCAGCCCTGGACCGCGCCGGGTCGCGGCTCGAGTCGCCGTTCGAGACGCTGCAGGCCGTCGGCAGCGCCGACCTCGCCGCGACCGTGGGCTACCTGGTGCAGGCCGCCGAGAGCGGTGTGCCCGTGCTGCTCGACGGACTGATGTCGGTGGCGTGCGCCCTCACCGCCGACCGGATGGCGCCGGGGTGCGCTGCGTGGTTCGCGGCCGGGCACCGGTCGACCGAACCCGCTCAGTCCCTGGCGCTGGAGAAGCTCGGCCTGGAGCCGGTCCTCGACCTCGGGCTGCGGCTCGGTGAGGGGTCGGGCGCGGTGGCTGCTGTGCCGGTGCTGCGGTCGGCGGTCGCGCTGCTCCGCGACGTCGCTCTGCTGGCCGACCTGCTGCCGCCGGAGTGAGTCGGGTGCGTGAGTCGGGAGTGACCGCGGGGTGAGTTCGGAGTGAGTGCAGGGGCTGCCGGGGTGGGCGCGAGGTCTGGACGCGGGCCGGCCGTCGTCGGCCGGAGCCTCCGGCTCGCGATCGGGATGCTCACCGCGCTGCCGGTGCCGGCCGTGCTGCGCGTGACGCCCGGTGTCGCGCGGGGTGCTCTCCTACTGGCGCCGGTGGCCGTGCTGCCGCTCGGGGCGTTGGTCGGGCTCGTGTGCTGGGCGGGCGGGCTGGCCGGACTTCCGGTGTTGGCGGTGGCCGTCCTAGGGGTCGGGGTGCTTGCGCTGGGAAGCCGGGCGCTCCACCTCGACGGGCTCTCCGACGTGGCCGACGGGCTCGCGGCGTCGTACGACCGGGAGCGGTCGCTGGCCGTCATGAAGGGTGGCACCGCCGGGCCGGCAGGTGTCGTCGCGGTGGTGCTGGTGCTCGGGGTGCAGGTCGCGTCGCTGGCGACCTTCGTCGGATCGGTGCGGGCCGCCGTGATCGCCGGCGCGGCGGTGTGCGCGTCGCGTGCTGCGCTGTGGATCACCTGCGCGTCCGTCGTACCTCCCGCGCGGCCGGACGGCCTCGGCGTCTCGTTCACGCGGCGGGTGCCGGTGGTCGTGGCTGTGGCGGGATGGATCGCGCTTGGCGCGGCCGCCGCGCTCGTGGACCCGTGGCGCGGGCCGCTCGCGGTCGGCGTCGCCGCGATCGCCGTGGCGCTGCTGGTGACGCGAGCCGTGCAGCGGTTCGGCGGGGTCACCGGCGACGTGTTCGGCGCCGGCATCGAGGTCGCGCTCGCCGCACTGCTGGTGGTGCTCGCGGGGGCCTGAGGGGTCGCCCGCTGGCGGGCGGTCCGGCGGAAGGTCTAGGCGTGCCCCTCGGCTCCACCGTCGACGGACTGACCGATCGGTGCCCGTGGGACTCCTGTGACTCCAGAGGCGGTGAATTTGGCGATTCGCGCGTGTTTGGTCAGTTCTTCGACGGTCGCTCAGCCGACGAGGGTCGGCTTGGCCTCGACAGCCCGGAGGCTGACCGGGTTGCCGGGCGACCCCGGCCAGTGCGCCGGCACGACCTGTGGAGAACCTCAGAGGCGGAGCACG
The DNA here is from genome assembly GCA_963830735.1 of uncultured Actinomycetota bacterium. Taxonomy (GTDB): domain Bacteria; phylum Actinomycetota; class Actinomycetes; order Propionibacteriales; family Nocardioidaceae; genus Nocardioides. The sequence goes on along the minus strand of CAWHNG010000002.1, from coordinate 820,131 downwards.
CGCCCGGCCACGACCAGGTGGACCTCGTCGACGGCGGCCCCGACCCGCTGGTTGACGGTGCCGAGCAGGTCGCGGAAGAGGCGCCCCGATCGGTGTTCGGGTACGACACCGAGGCCGACCTCGTTGGTGACCAGCACCACCGGGCCGGTGCACCCCGCAAGAGCGGCGACGACGCCGAGCGATATGGCCTTCCACGTGCTCCTCCACGACCTCGGTCGGCGCCTCCCACAGGCCGGCGGCGTCGACGACCGCGGTCAGCCAGGTGCCGAGGCAGTCGACGAGCACCGCTCCCCCGGCGTCGCTCAACACGGTGGCCAGGTCCGAGGACTCGACAGTGGTCCACGATGCGGGGCGACGCCCGCGGTGCCGGGCCACCCGCGCGGCCCAGTCGGCGTCGTCGTAGACCGGTCCGGCGGCGACGTACGTCACCGTGGGCTCGGTCGCGAGCAACCGCTCGGCGTGCAGGGACTTGCCCGAGCGCACGCCGCCGGTTACCAGGACCAGACGCGGAAGGCCGGCCTCAGACAAGCCGGAACTCCACCTTCCGGGTCTCCAGATCGGCCGACTCCAGCCGCACCCGGACGTCCTCGCCGAGCGGCAACGCGCCCTCGGCGACGACAGCCGCCTCGACCCCGAGGTCGTCCAGCACGACGACGCCCTTGCCCGGCTCGTTGTCGCGGACGGTGGTCACGACGGCGTCGAACTCCTCGCCGACCCGGCCCGCCAGCGTCGCCGCCTCGAGCACGTCGAGCACGGCACGCTGGTAGGAGCCCGAGCGACGGCCCGACTCCCTCAGCTCGTCGGGCAGCTGCGGGAGCGCGGCCAGCACCCACTCGGGCACCGGCCGGTTCGCGCACAGCGCGACGCACACCTCGCCGGCGAAGCGGTCACCGAGGCGACGCAGCGGCGCCGTGACGTGGGCGTACGGCGCGGCGATCGCGGCGTGCTCGCGCTGCTCGGGCAGCTCGCCGTCGAAGGCGGCGTACCCGCTGCCGCGCAGCAGCCGGGTGCACGCGACGACCATCGCCTGGTGCGACGGCTTGCTGGTGTCGAGGCCGCGGATGAAGTCGTCGTACGGCGCGTCCGCGGGCCACTCGATCCGCAGACCCTTCGCGACGCGGTGCAGGTGCTCGACGTCGCGCGGCTCGGCGGGTGGCAGCGTGCGGAGCAGGCCGACCTTGTGGTGGAGCATCAGCCCGGCCGCAGCCATGCCGGTCAGCAGCGAGATCTGGGCGTTCCACAGCTCGACCGGCAGCTGGCTGCGGAACTCGAGCCGGTAGCCGCCGTCGACGACCTCGATCTCCTGCTCCGGAAGTGGCAGCGACACCCCGCCGCGCGCGACCTCCTGCTGCTCGCGCAGCTGACCGACCTCGCGCAGCAGCTCGATGACGTCGCCCGCGTCACCGGCGTCGAGCGCGGCTTGCGCGTCGACGTACGACCAGCGCCTGGTGGACCGCACCAGCGCCCGCTCGACCGTCGTGTCGGTGAGCACTCCCGAGCTGTCGAGGGTGAGGGTCCACAGCAAGGCGGGCCGCACCTGGTCGGGCAGCAGCGAGGCCGCGCCCTCGGAGAGCGCGGGCGGGTGGAGCGGGATCCGCGAGCCGGCGCCGTAGAGCGTCTCCCCGCGGCGGTGCGCCTCGAGGTCGACCGGGTCGCCCGCCGTGACGAACGCGGCGACGTCGGCGATGGCGTAGTGCACGACGAAACCGTCGTCGGCCCGCTCGACGTGCACGGCCTGGTCGAGGTCCATCGACCCCTCGGGGTCGATCGTGATGAACGGCAGGTCCGTGCGATCGAGCTCCGGAAGCGTCGGCGTGGCCGCGGCGCGCTCGGCGGCGGCCGTGACGTCGGCGGGGAACTCCTCCGGCAGGTCGAGCTCCTCCTCGACCGCCTTCAGCGCGGCGTCGATCTCAGGAGAGCTCTCGGTGACCCGGACCACCAGGTTGCTCGGCATGGCGTCGACCCTATCGTTGGCCCTCGTGCTCATCCTGCTGCCGCCGAGTGAAGGCAAGTCCGCCCCCGTCCGCGGGAAGGCGCTCGACCTCGACGCCCTCTCGCTCCCGGCGCTCACCGACGCGCGCAAGCGGGTGCTGCACGCGCTCGTCGACCTGTGCCGCACCGAGCCCGACCGCGCGGCGACCGCACTCGGTCTCTCGGCCGGTCAGCTCGACCTGGTCGTCCGCAACACGACGCTGCTCACGGCGCCGACGGCCCGTGCGGAGAAGGTCTACACGGGCGTTCTGTACGACGCCCTCGGTGCGGGCACGCTGTCGGCCGCGGCGCGGCGGCGCGCGGCGACCCGGGTGGCGGTGACGTCGAGTGCGTTCGGGTTGGTGCGGTTGGGCGACCGGATCCCGGCGTACCGACTCTCCGGCGACGCCACGCTGCCCGGCATCGGACCCGTCGCCGGCGTCTGGCGCGAGGTCCTCGGCGCGGCGGTCGAGGAAGCGCTCGGACGGGGTCTGCTGGTCGACCTGCGGTCCGGGATGTACGGCGCCTTCTGGCGCCCCTCGCCGGGCCTCGCCGCCCGGGTCGCGACCGTGCGGGTGCTGCACGAGGTGGGCGGGACCCGGAAGGTGGTGAGCCACTTCAACAAGGCCACCAAGGGACGGATCGTCCGCGCCCTGCTCGAGGACGGCGCCGACCCGCGGACGCCGGCCGCGCTCGCCGGGGCGCTGGGCGACCTCGGGTGGACCGTCGAGGTCGGCGAGCCGACCAAGAAGGGCACGCTGCTCGACGTGGTCGTCCGCGACCTCTGAGCCAGGTCGAGTCGGCTCATGTCGACACGCGCCGACTCGACGGTCAGGGCGTGCAGAGACGAGCCGACTCGACGGTCACAGCGTGCAGAGACGAGCCGACTCGACGGTCAGGGCGTGCAGAGACGAGCCGACTCGACGGTCAGAGCGGGCCGTCAACCGACCGGCTCGGCGGCAGGGCGTTGTAGAGGCGGAGCGACCCGCGGACGGTGCCGGATCCGGCGGTCGCGGCTGACGCAGCCGCGGCAGCGGAGCCGCCGTCCGTGCCGGCTGCGTCAGCGTCCTGACCGGGGTCGGGGTAGTACGAGATCACCGTGATCGAGGCCGGGGTGAGCTCCATCCGGTAGACCGCGTCGAGCGGAGCCTGCAGCGCACGCGCGACGAGGGTCTTGATGGGCGTCACGTGGCTGACCACGACCACGGTGCTGCCGGCGTGCTTGGTCAGCACCCGGTCGAGGCCCTCGAGCACCCGAGTCTCGACCGCGCGGAAGGACTCACCGCCGGGGGTCGGCGCGTCGAGGTCGCGCAGCCACGCGTCGAGGCCGTCCTGGTCCTGGGCGGCCACCTCGGCGAAGGTCAGTCCGTCCCAGGAGCCGAACTCCATCTCGGCGAACCCGGGCTCCTCCTCGATCGGCAGACCGAGGGTCGACGCGACGATCTCGGCCGACTCGTGCGTGCGCCGTACGGGCGAGGCGACGACGGCCTCGATCCGGTCGCCGGTCGCCGCGAGCCAGCCGGCGGCGGCCGCGACCTGCGCGCGGCCCTCGTCGCTCAGGCCGGGGTTGGCGCCGCCGATGCCGCCGGAGAAGCGCTTCGCGGAGGTGTGCTCGGTGACGCCGTGCCGGAGCAGGACGAGGGTCGTCGGGCCGTGGTCTCGTGACGGTCGCTGCGCGACCTCCTCGACCGACGAGACAGGCGTCGCGGACGGGCTCTCGATCTCCTCGATGAGCGACTCGGGCCCGTCGACGTCCGCGGCGACGACCCGCACGCCCTGCCGCTTGCCGTCCAGGGCCTCGTTGGCGAGCCGGTCGGCGTGCTTGTTGCGCTCGCGCGGCACCCAGGTGTACGTCGTCCCGAACGGCGCCAGCCGGCTGGCCTCCATCGCGAGCGGCTTCATGGAGGGGTGCTTGATCTTCCAGCGGCCGCTCATCTGCTCGACGACGAGCTTGGAGTCCATCCGGACCTCGATCTCGGCGTCGGGCGCGAACTCCTCGGCCAGCCGCAGGCCGCCGATGAGCCCGGAGTACTCCGCGACGTTGTTGCTCGCGATCCCGATCGAGGTGGCGTCCTCGGCGATGACCTCGCCGGTCTCGGCGTCCTTGAGCACGGCGCCGTACGACGCCGGCCCGGGGTTGCCCCGGGACCCGCCGTCGGCCTCGATCAGCACCGAGCGGTAGCGACCTCCGGCCACTACAGGCCGCTCTCGGAGGTGCGGACCAGGATCCGCTGGCACTCCTCGCAGCGGACGACCTCGTCCTCCCCGAGCACCTTGATCCGGGCGAGCTCGGAGGGGTCCAGGCTCAGCATGCAGCCGCCGCACTGGCGGGCCCGGAGCTCGGCCGCGCCGACGCCGCCCTTGGCGGCGCGCAGCTTCTCGTAGAGCGCGAGCAGGTCCGCCGGCACCTCGGCCAGGAGCGGTTCACGACCCGCGGCCACGGTCGCCAGCTCGGCCTCGATCTCGCCGGCCTGCTCGTCGCGAGCGGCGGTCAGCGCGGCGAGCCGCTCGTCGGTGGCGTGCATCTCCTCCTGGAGACGACGCAGCAGGTGCTGGGCCTCCTCGACCTGCTCCATCACCTCCAGCTCCTCGTCCTCGAGGACCGTGATCCGGCGCTCCAGCGTCTCGAGCTCGTGCTGCATCCGCTCGAGGTCCTTGGGGTTGCTGATCTGCCCGGCGTCCATCCGGTCGCGGTCGCGCTTGCGACGCGCCTTGACCTGCTCGACGTCGGCGTCGGCCTTGGCCTGCGCGACCGCGAGGTCGTCGACGACGATCTGCTGGTCGCGCAGCCGGCCGAGCGTCGCACCGCGCGAGCGGGTCAGGTCCGCGATCTCCGCTGCCTGCGGCAGGTGGGCGAGCCGGTGCCGGAGCTGGTCGACCTGGGCGTCGACGGCCTGGAGGTCGAGCAGCTTGGCCTGCGCGATCGGGTCAGCCTTCACAGCGGGTTCCTCGTCACGGGGCTCGGCACGGTCGCAGTCATAGCCGCATTGTCCAGGGATCGGTGCCGATCGTGCTCACCCGGGTGTCGACGGCGTCGCCGAGCGCCTCCTTGAGCCGCGCCTCGACCACCGGCAGCCAGGTCCACTCGGCCGCCCAGTGGGCGACGTCGACGAGCGCCGGCCCGTCCGCGCCGGCCTTCTCGACGAACTCCGCCGCCGGGTGGTGCCGCAGGTCGCTGGTGAGGTAGACGTCGACGTCGCTCGAGGCGATCCGGTCGAGCAGGAAGTCCCCGGCGCCGCCGCAGACGGCGACCTTCTTGACGAGGCGCTCCGGGTCGCCGGCGACGCGCACGCCGTGCTGCGTCGGCGGGAGTACGGCGGCCACTGTCTCGGCGAACTCGGCGAGCGTCGCGGCCGGCAGGGTGCCGACCCGACCGGTCCCGGTCTCGACGATCCCGGGGTCGGCGAGCTCCACGACGTCGTACGCCGGCTCCTCGTAGGGGTGGGCCGCCAGCATCGCCGCGACCACCTGCGACCGCACGCTCCGGGCGAGGACCACCTCGATCCGGACCTCGGTGACGGTCTCGATCTCCCCCACCGTGCCGATCATCGGCTCCGCGCCGTCGAGCGGGCGGAACCGTCCCTCGCCCGGCGGGCTGGTGAACGACGCGAAGTCGTAGTCGCCGATCTGGCCCGCACCCGCCTCGGCCAGCGCGGCGCGCACGGGCGGCGCCGCGTCGGTGGGGACGTAGACGGTCAGCTTGTCGATCGCCTGCCCGGCCGCCGGGACCAACGGGGTGAGGTCGGTCAGCCCGAGCGCGGTCGCCAGCGCCTCCGACACCCCGCCGACCGCCTGGTCGGCGTTGGTGTGCGCGGTCAGCAGCGCGCAGCCCGCGCCGGCCAGGGTGCTGAGGGTTCGTCCCTTCGGCGTCGTGGCCGCGAACCCGTGCACCGGCTTGAGGAACAGCGGGTGGTGGACGACGAGCAGGTCGGCCTTCCAGCTCGCGGCCTCCTCGGCGACGGCAGGGGCGGGATCCACGGCGAACAGCACCTTCTTGACCTGCTGCTCGGGGTCGCCGTACACGAGGCCGACGGCGTCCCACGCCTCGGCGGTCGCGGGGGGGTACCAGTCGTGGATGAGGTCGATGACGTCCTTCAGGGCTGGCATGCCGGTCAGGCTACTGGTGGCCAAGGGGTGGCAGAGCCGCCGGGCGTTGATACCCTCCGAGGGCCAGTCGACCTCCATGCACGTGGTGGTCAGGGAACCCGGTGCGACTCCGGGACTGACGCGCAGCGGTGTGGGTGACGGGCGGGGCACGTACGGGACCGGAGCCACTGGGTGCGGACGCACCCGGGAAGGCGCCCCGTACCGAATGATCCCGAGTCCGAAGACCTGCTGGCCCTTGCGGTATCCGCCGCGAGGTCGGACGGGGCGACGCGAGTAGCCCCGACCTCGAAGGAACGCGATGCTCCGCACCGCGACCGGACCGCTGTCCCGGCGTGCTGCGCCCCTGGCCGGCCGACGACGGCGGGCTGGTGCGGCTGCGGGTGCCCGGCGGGCGGGTGCGGACCGCGCGCACTGGTGGCGCTGCTCGCGCTCTCCGAGGAGTACGGCGACGGCCGGTCCGGGTCGACGGCTCGGGCGAACCTCCAGGTGCGCGGCCTCCCGCTCGTCGACGGCGCGGTGGTCTCCGAGCTCCCGTCCGAGGTCGTGACGGCCGTCGAGGCGACGGGGCTGCTGCCGTCGCGGGCGCACGACCTGGCGCGCAACGTGCTGGCTTCGCCGCAGACCGGCCTTGCCGGTGGCCGCGCGGACCTGCGTCCGGTCGTGGTCGGGCTCGACCGGCTGCTCCTTGCCGACGCCGCGATGGCGGCCCTCCCGGGCCGGTTCCTCTTCACCCTCGACGACGGCCGCGGCGACCTCGCCGACCGGCACCGCGACCTCGGGCTGGTCGCCCTCGACGCCGACACCGCGCAGCTGCGGGTCGGCGATGCGTGGGGTCCGGTCGTCGACCTCACCGAGGCGGCCACCGCGGTCTAGCACGCTGACCTGCGACTTCCTCGACCACCGCGGCGACGGCGAGACGGCCGCCTGGCACGTCGCCGAGCTCGCCGGCCCGCTCGTCGTACCGTCCGAGCCCGAGCCGGGCGCCGACGTCCGGAGCCCGGCGCTCCCCTACGGCACCGTCCCGGGCGGCGAGCACGTCGCCGTCGGCGAGGACGGGTTCGATGCGGCGACGGTGGGTGCGTGGGCACGCCGGGCCGACGAGGTCGTGGTCACCCCGTGGCACGGGGTGCTGATCCCGAAGCAGGAGGAACAATGACCGAGACGACCGGAACCCTGCGGCCGCCGCCGCGGCGCTACGACTACGTCGCCGACGGACCGGCGATCTACGTCGACTCGTTCGCGACCATCCGCGCGCGAGTCCGACCTGTCGCGGGTGCCGGCCGACGCGGAGAAGGTCGCGGTCCGGATGATCCACGGCAGCGGCCAGACCGACCTCGTCGACGACCTGGTCGTGCACCCACGGCTGGCGGCATCCGGCCGCGCCGCGCTGGCCAGCGGCGCACCGATCCTCTGCGACGCACGGATGGTGGCGATGGGCATCACCGCCGGCCGGCTGCCCGCGGGCAACGAGGTGCACTGCTTCCTCACCGACGAGCGGGTGCCCGGCCTGGCCGGCGCCTGGTCGACCACCCGCACCGCGGCCGCCGTCTCGCTGTGGGAGCCGCTGCTCGACGGGGCCGTCGTCGCGATCGGCAACGCCCCGACCGCGCTCTTCCACCTGCTCGAGATGCTCGTCGCCGGTGCGCCCGCGCCCGGCCGCGATCGTCGGCTGCCCGGTCGGGCTTCATCGGGGCGGCGGAGTCCAAGGCGGCGCTGGCGTCCTTCGCCGAGGACCACGGCATCGACGTGCCGTACGTGACCGTGCGCGGCCGGCGGGGCGGGTCCGCGATGGCGTCGTCCGCGGTCAACGCGCTGGCGCAGGAGGCAGGAGTGAGCGGCGTGGAGAGCGTGGGCGTGCAGCCGGGGCACTTCCGGATCGTCGGCATCGGGCCCGGCGACCCGGAGCTGATCACCCGCAAGGCGGCGCGGCTGATCGGCGAGGCGGACGTGGTCGCCTACCACGCGGGCGTCAGCAAGCAGTCGCACGCGCGGCGGATCGCCGCCGACCTCATCCCGGCCGGCGTCCTGGAGGAGGAGCTGCGCTACCCGGTCACGACCGGCACGACCGACCATCCCGGCGGGTACGTCGGCGCGCTCGCCGACTTCTACGAGGAGTGCGCCTCGCGGCTGACCGTGCACCTCGCGGCGGGGCGCGGCGTCGTACTCCTGGCGGAGGGCGACCCGCTCTTCTACGGCTCCTCGATGTATCTCCACGACCGGCTCTCCGCGGAGTTCGAGACCGAGGTGGTGCCCGGGGTTCCGGCGTTCTCGGCCGCGACGGCTGCCGTCGGGGCGCCGCTGGTGCGGCAGACAGGACGTGCTCACGGTGCTGCCCGGGACGCTCCCCGAGGCCGAGCTCGCGCGGCGCCTCGCCGACACCGACGGCGCGATCATCATGAAGCTCGGCCGCACCTTCCCCGCCGTACGGTCGGCGCTCGCGCAGGCCGGGAGGCTCGAGGGCGCCTGGTACGTCGAACGCGCCGCCATGCCCGAGCAGCGGTGGCTGCCGGTCGCCGACGTCGACCCCGGCTCCGTGCCGTACTTCTCGCTGATCGTGGTGCCCGGCGACTCCGGTCGGGACGCCTCCGCCGCGCGGCTGCGGTCTCGTGACGCTCCCTGCGCGAGCTCCTCGACCTCCGGCGGCGTCGCTGGTCGAGGAGGTCGCTCTGGCGACCGTCACGAGACCACGGCACCTGCCGAGCTTCTGGTCGTCGGGCTCGGGCCGGGGCCCGACGGCTGGCTGACCCCGGAGGCATCGGCCGCACTGGCCGGGGTCGACCACGTGGTGGGCTACGCGCCGTACGTCAACCGGGTGCCGCAGCGCGCCGGCCTGCAGCGGCACGCCTCGGGCAACACGGTCGAGGTCGACCGGGCCGCCTTCGCGCTCGACCTCGCGCTCCGCGGGGAGCGGGTGGCGGTGGTGTCGGGTGGCGACGCCGGCGTCTTCGGGATGGCGGCGGCGGTCTACGAGGCGGTGGCGTCGCGGGCCGCGTACGCCGCGGTGCCGGTGCGGGTCCTACCGGGTGTGAGCGCGATCCAGGCGGTGGCCGCCCGGGCCGGCGCGCCGATCGGCGCGGACTTCGCCGTCGTGAGCCTCTCGGACCGGCTCAAGCCGTGGGCTGTCGTCGAGCGCCGGCTGCGGCTGATCGCGGAGGCCGACCTCGTGCTCGGCGATCTACAACCCGGCCTCGCGGAGCCGGCGCGACCAGGTCGTCGACGCCAAGAAGATCCTGCTCGAGCACCGCTCGTGGGACACGGTGGTGGTCGTCGGTCGCGACGTCGGCCGCGCCGAGGAGTCGCTCACCGTCACCACCCTCGGCGACCTCGACACCGACGGCATCGACATGAAGTGCCTGCTGATCGTCGGTGCCTCCTCGACCCGGGTGGAGCCCTCTGGCGCCGTCTGGACCCCGCGCTGGGTGGACTGACGGCGCCGCGCAGTAACGCAGTGTTACGTGCGCTACCCGGGGTGCTGTGACCGGTCACAGCACCCCGGTGGTGCACCCCGCACGGAGGTAGTGCCCAGCGGCTGCGGTCAGGTGAGGCGGCGCTTGGACTGCACGCGCTCGGCGGAGTAGAGGTAGGACTCCCCTGCGTCCGCGCGCTCGGCGAGCGCGCGGCCGACCAGGATCACGGCGGCCTGGCGCAGGCCGGCCTCCTCGACCAGGTCCGAGATCGCGGCCGGCCCGCCGACGGTGCCCCGCAGCACCTGCTCCTCGGGCTGGGAGGCGCGCGAGACGACGACGACCGGGCAGTCCGCGCCGTAGTGCGGCTCGAGCTCGGCCATCAGCTCGCGGGTACGGGTGATCGCGAGGTGCAGCACCAGCGTGGCCCGGGTGGCGGCGAAGCTCGCGAGCGCCTCGGTCTCCGGCATCGCGGTCGACCGGGCCTGGGTTCGGGTCAGCACGACGGACTGGCTGACCAGCGGGACGGTGAGCTCGCGGCCGACGCGGGCGGCTGCGGCGGCGTACGCCGGAACGCCGGGGGTGACGTCCCACGGCACCCCGGCCGCATCCAGCCGTCTGGTCTGCTCGTGGAGTGCCGAGTAGACCGAGGGGTCGCCCGACGTGAGCCGGACGACCTCGAGCCCCTCCGCGTGCGCCTCGACCATCACCGCGGTCATCCCGTCCAGGTCGAGCTCCTGGGTGTCGACCAGGCGGGCGTCGCCGCGGCAGTGGCCGAGGACCTCGGCGTCGAGGTAGGTGCCCGGGTAGAGCACCACGTCCGCTGCCGCCAGCAGTGATGCCGCACGGAGCGTGATCAGGTCGGCGGCGCCGGGGCCGGCGCCGACGAAGTGGACGGTCACGGGGTCTCCTCGCTCGGGTACGGCTTGGTCCAGGCCCACTGGGTCACCGCGCGCGCCGGGGTCCAGCCGGTGAAGCCGCCCAGCGGGGCGGCGTGCTCGACCGAGATCCGGGTCAGCTCCCCACCCAGCCGTCGGTACGACGCCAGCAGGGCCTGCTCCGTCTCCACCGTGACCCCGTGCACGACCAGCCGGCCGCCGGGCCGGAGACGTTGCTCGCAGATCGCCAGCACGCCGTCCACCGTGGCGCCGCCGCCGACGAAGACCGCGTCCGGGTCGGGCAGGCCGGCAAGCGTGTGGGGGGCGCGACCCTCGACCACGCGCAGCCGTGGAACGCCGAGCGCCGCGGCGTTGCGGGCGATCCGGGCCACGCGATCGGGATGGGCCTCGATCGCGACCGCCTCGCAGCCGGCGTGCGCCCGGAGCCACTCGATGCCGACCGAGCCGGCGCCTGCGCCGACGTCCCAGAGCAGCGCACCGGGGTGCGGTGCCAGCCGGGCCAGCGCGACGGCGCGCAGGTCGCGCTTGGTGAGCTGGCCGTCGTGCTCGAAGCGGTCGTCGGCGAGCCCGGAGGCCCAGGAGTTGCCCGCCGGACCCACCAGGTCGAGCGCGAGCACGTGCAGGCGCGGCAGGTCCCGTGCCCAGTCGTCGGCTACGGCGGCGAGGCCCTCGGTCCGGCTCTCGCTGGCACCACCGAGGTCGCCCAGCACGACCATCCGGCTGCCACCGAAGCCCTCGTCACAGAGCAGCCGGGCGACCGCGAGCGGCGTCGTCTCGTCGGCCGACAGCACCAGCAGCCGCCTCCCCGGGGCGAGCTCGCGGCGCAGCGCGTCGGGGTCGCGGCCGACCAGCGTGACGACCGGCGTGGTCTCTGCCGGCCAGTGCAGCCGGGCCCGGGCGAGGGTTACGGAGGACAGCGTCGGAACGACCTCGAGCCGGTCGCCGACCAGGCCTGCGAGCGTCGTACCGATGCCGGAGACGAACGGGTCGCCCGACGCCAGGGCCACCACGGTCCGTCCCTCGTGCTCGCGCAGCAGGTCGCCGAGCCCGGACAGCGGACGCGGCCAGGGCCGGCGGACCTGGCCCGCGACCTCAGGCACCAGCGCGAGGTGCCGCTCACCGCCGAGCAGCACCTCCGCAGCCAGCACCCGGTCACGCGACGCGGACGCAAGACCCGCCCAGCCGTCCGCCCCGATCCCGACCACCGTCACCGGTGGCAACGGCGGAAGGACCGGCAGCACGTGGTCGCGCAGCAACGGCGCCAGTCGGTCCAGAGGAACATCCGGGGCCGCCGGGTCGAGCCAGCGGACCTCCTCGATCTCCGCGGCAGGCCCCGTCATCGACAGCAGCCGCGCGGTGAAGACCGTCGACTCGATCTCCCGGCCGGGCTCGTTGGCCGCCGCCGCCCGCCACTCGCCGAGCAGGCGCAGGTCGTCGATCTCGGCCCCGAGCTCCTCGCGGGCCTCGCGCACCGCCGCCTCGGCCGGCGTCTCCCCCGGCTCGATCTTGCCGCCGGGCTGCATGAAGGAGGTCGTACCCCGCTTGCGGACCGTCAGGATCCGTCCGTCGAGCCCGCGCAGGCAGAGCGCTGCGACGACGATCGGGGGTTCGACGGTGGTGGACACGGCCGCTGACGCTATCGTGACCGCACAACCACGGGGTGCCCCTACCGAGGGGAGAATCTGGGAAGCCGGTGAGAGTCCGGCACAGGCCCGCTGCGGTGACCGGGACGGATTGCAGGTGCAGACCGATCCCGGAAGTCCGAAGACCGGCCCCGTGGAGCCCATCCGATGGCGGACGAGCGGGAGCCTCCCATGCCAGAGCACTACCCCTTCAGCGCCGTGGTCGGCGCCGACTTCGACGCGCCCGGCGGCCCGAGCGGTCCCGGCGGACCCGGCGGTCCCGGTGGTCCCGGCGCCCCCGCCCCGATGGCGCTCGCCCTCATCCTCACCACGATCTCGCCCGAGGTGGGCGGCGTGCTGGTGCGCGGCGAGAAGGGCACCGCGAAGTCCACCATCGTGCGTGCCCTCGCCGCCGTGCTGCCGCCGATCGACGTCGTCGCCGGCGACCGGTTCTCCTCCGACCCGCTCGACCCCGCGCCGCTCTCCCCCGACGCGCCGTTCGCCGCCGACGCGGCCGTCGAGACCCGCGCCCGTACGGCTGGTCGAGCTACCGGTCGGTGCCACCGAGGACCGGGTGCTCGGCTCGCTTCATCTCGAGCGGGCGCTGAGCGAGGGCCGCACCGAGTACGAGCCCGGCCTGCTGGCCCGCGCCCACCGCGGCATCCTCTACGTCGACGAGGTCAACCTGCTCCACGACCACCTCGTCGACCTGCTGCTCGACGCCGCCGCGATGGGACGCTCGACCGTCGAGCGCGACGGCGTCTCGGTCGAGCACGCCGCCCGGTTCGTGCTCGTCGGCACCATGAACCCCGAGGAGGGCGAGCTGCGACCGCAGCTGCTCGACCGGTTCGGGCTCACCGTCGAGGTCGCGGCGCCGCGGGAGCCGGCGCTGCGGGCCGAGGTCGTCCGGCGGCGGATGGCGTACGACGCCGACCCCGCCGGGTTCGCGGCCAGGTACGCCGCCGCAGAGGCCGCCCTGAGCGACCGGATCGCCCGCGCGCAGGAGCTGGTCGGCAAGGTCCGGCTCTCCGACGCGGCGCTGCTCAAGATCGCCGAGGTGTGTGCGGCGTTCGACGTGGACGGCCTGCGCGCGGACCTGGTGACCGCCCGCGCCGCGGTGGCGCACGCCGCGTGGTGCGGCCGCGACGCCGTACTCCTCGAGGACATCCGGGTCGCCGCCCGGCTCGCGCTGCCGCACCGGCGACGGCGCAAGCCCTTCGACGCGCCCGGGCTCGACGAGGACCTGCTCGACCAGGTGCTCGGGGACGACGAGCTGCCGCCCGATCCGCCGGAGCCGGACCCCACGGACCCGAGCGATCCCACGGACCCGACCGACCCCGGCCCCACCGACGGGCCGGACGACGGCCCCGACCGACGGGCCCGACGACGCGCCCGACGACGCGACCGACGGGCCGACCCCCGAGGACCCGACGACGTCAGACGTTCCGAGCCCCCCCGCGCCCCCGGCGTCTGACGTCCCGAGCGCCCCGGGCCCCCAGCAGCCCGCGAGCGATGCGGGCACCACCCAGGCAGGCGCGGCGGCGCCGTACCGCACGAAGCTGTTCACCGTCCGCGGCACCGGCGCGGGTGCGGCCGGCCGCCGCAGCCGGGCCCGCACCGACTCCGGGCGACGGGTCGGCTCCCGGCGCCCGACCGGCGCCGGCGGCTCGATCCACCTGACCGAGACGGTCCGCGCAGCCGCGCCGCACCAGCACGGCCGCGGACGTACCGACGGGCGGCTGCTGCTGCGGCCCGACGACCTCCGGGTCGCGGTCCGCGAGGGCCGCGAGGCAAACCTGGTGCTGTTCTGCGTCGACGCGTCCGGGTCGATGGCCGCGCGGAAGCGGATGGAGCAGGTCAAGACCGCGATCCTGAGCCTGCTGCTCGACGCCTACCAGCGGCGCGACAAGGTCGGGCTGGTGACGTTCCGGGCGGCGGGCGCCGAGATCGCGCTGCCGCCGACGCACTCGGTCGAGGCCGCGGCCGCCCGGCTCACCGAGCTCCCCGCGGGAGGCAGGACGCCGCTCGCCGAGGGGCTGCTCGAGGCCGCGGGCCTCCTCGACGTCGAGCGCACCCGCGACCCGCAGCGCCGCCCGCTGCTGGTCGTGGTCACCGACGGCCGGGCGACGAGCGGGCCCGACGCGGTGGCGCGGTCGCGCCAGGTCGCCGACCACCTCGCCGCAACGGGCGTCTCGGCGCTGGTCGTCGACTGCGAGTCCGGCCCGATGCGGATGGGGCTCGCACGCACGCTGGCAGACCACCTGGCGGCGGAGTACGTGCCGCTCGCGGACGTCAGCGCCGACGAGCTGGTCCGCGTCACCCGCGACCACCGCGCCGCATGAACGACACGACCGGGTCGGCGACGGCAGCCACCCCACCGACCAACCCCGTCGCCGAGGCGTTGTACGACGCAATGAACCGCCGGCGCGACGTACGCAGGGAGTTCACCGGGACGCCGCTCGACGACACCGTCCTCCGGCGAGTCCTGGCGGCCGCCCACAGCGCGCCCAGCGTGGGCATGAGCCAGCCGTGGGACTTCGTCGTCGTGCGCGACGGTGAGACCCGGGAGCGATTCCGCGAGCACGTGACGACCGAGCGCGACACGTTCGCCGCGACCCTGGACGCCGAGCGGCGCGCGACCTTCGACCGGATCAAGGTCGAGGGCATCCTCGAGTCGTCCGTCGGGGTCGTCGTCACCTACGACCCGTCGCGCGGCGGGCCGCAGGTCCTCGGCCGGCACGCGATCGACGACGCCGGGCTCTACTCGACCTGTCTCGCCATCCAGAACCTCTGGCTCGCGGCGACCGCCGAGGGCCTCGGCGTCGGCTGGGTGTCGTTCTACCGCGAGCCGTTCCTCGCCGACCTGGTCGGGCTGCCGCCGCAGGTCCGGCCGATCGCGTGGCTGTGCCTCGGCCCGGTCACGCACCTCGAGACCGTGCCCGACCTGGAGCGCCACGGGTGGCGGCAGCGCCGCCCGCTCGACGAGGCGATCCACCACGAGACCTACCGGAGGTAGCCATGCCCGAAGGCCAGCCCGTCACCGTCCCCGACGACGGCCTCACCACCAAGCAGCGCCGCAACCGGCCCCTGCTCGTCGTCCACACCGGCGACGGCAAGGGGAAGTCGACCGCCGCGTTCGGCCTCGCGCTCCGCGGCTGGAACGCCGGGTTCCGGATCGGGGTCTTCCAGTTCGTGAAGTCCGCGAAGTGGCGGATCGGCGAGCAGACCGTGCTCGAACGGCTCGGCGCCCTGCACGAGGAGACCGGCGAGGGCGGTCCGGTCGAGTGGCACAAGATGGGCTCGGGCTGGTCGTGGCGCCGCAAGGACGGCTCGGCCGAGGACCACGCGGCCGAGGCCGCTGAGGGCTGGGCCGAGATCAAGCGCCGGCTCGCCTCCGAGGAGCACGACCTCTACGTGCTCGACGAGTTCACCTACCCGATGCAGTGGGGCTGGGTCGACGTCGACGACGTCGTCGCGACCCTGCGCGACCGCCCCGGCCGGCAGCACGTCGTGATCACCGGCCGCCGGGCCGACCCGCGGCTGGTCGAGGCGGCCGACCTGGTCACCGAGATGGGCAAGGTCAAGCACCCGATGGACGCGGGCCAGAAGGGCCAGCGGGGCATCGAGTGGTGACCGCGTGCTGACGCTCCCCCGGCTCGTGGTCGCGGCGCCCGCGACCGGCCAGGGCAAGACGACCGTCGCGACCGGGCTGATGGCGGCGCTGGCGCGGGCGGGGCACGTCGTGAGCGGCCACAAGGTCGGGCCCGACTACATCGACCCGGGCTACCACGCCCTGGCCTGCGGGCGGCCCGGACGGAACCTCGACCCGCACCTGGTGGGCGAGGCGGGCGTCGTACCTCTTCTGCTGCACGGGGCGCGCGGCGCCGACGTCGCGGTCGTCGAGGGCGTCATGGGGTTGTACGACGGCCGCGTCGGCACCGGGGGCTTCTCCTCCACCGCGCACGTGGCCGCCCTGACCCGCAGCCCGGTCGTGCTGGTCGTCGACATCGCTCGGTCGTCGCGCTCCGTCGGCGCGGTCGTGCACGGGATGGCGACCTGGGACGACTCGGTCGAGGTGGCCGGCGTGATCCTTAACCAGGCCGGCTCCCCGCGGCACGCGGAGGAGGTGCGGTCGTCGATCTCGCTGCCCGTGCTCGGCGTGATCCCCCGCGACCCCGACCTGGCCACCCCGTCGAGGCACCTCGGACTGGTCCCCGCGGCCGAGCGCGACGAGGCCGCCGGCGTCGTCGACCGGCTCGCCGAGCGGGTCGCGGAGTGCGTCGACCTCGACGCCGTGCTCGCCCTCGCGCGCAGTGCTCCCGACCTCGACGCCACCCCCTGGACCGCCGAGTCGGCTCGTCTCTGCACCCCAGAACCGTCGAGTCGGCTCATCTCTGCACCCCAGAACCGTCCAGTCGGCCCGAAACGGGACGACTCGGCGCTCTCAGCGCGCAGAGATGAGCCGGGTCGACCGGTGGTGGCGGTCGCGGGGGGCCGCGCGTTCACGTTCCGGTACGCCGAGACCTCCGAGCTGCTCGCAGCGGCCGGCTGCGACGTACGCACCTTCGACCCGGTCAGCGACCCACGCCTGCCCGACGGCACGGCCGGTCTCTACCTCGGCGGCGGCTTCCCCGAGGTGCACGCGGCGGCACTCGCCGACAACGCGGCGCTGCGCGGCGAGATCCGGGAGGCGGTGCTCGACGGACTCCCGACCGTCGCGGAGTGCGCGGGCCTCCTCTACCTCTGCCGCACCCTCGACGGGCGGCCGATGGCGGGCGTGATCGACGCCGACGCCGCGATGACCGAGCGGCTGACGCTGCGCTACCCGGAGGCGACCGCGGTCGCCGACACACTGCTGACCCGCGCCGGCGAGGTCGTCACGGGGCACGAGTTCCACCACACGACCATCCTGCCGGGCGCCGGGGCGACACCCGCGTGGGAGGTCGAGGGCACCGGGGTCGGCTTCGCGTCGGCGAGCCTGCACGCGTCGTACCTCCACACGCACTGGGCGGGCCACCCGCAGCTCGCCCGGCGCTTCGCCGAGGCGGTGCACGCCCATGGCTGAGCACGTCTCCGGGCAGCACCACGACCCGCTGCGGCACCACGGCGACGCCGAGGTGGGCGGGCTGCTGGACCTCGCCGTCAACGTGTACGCCGGTCCGCGGCCTCCCTGGCTCGACGCGGCCCTGCGGCGCTCGCTCGACGACATCGGCGCCTACCCGTCGGCGGACGCGGCGCGCACCGCGGTCGCCGTACGCCACCGCCGTCCGGACGAGGAGGTCCTGGTCACCGCGGGCGCGGCAGAGGCCTTCACGCTCGTCGCGCGGTGGCGCCCGTGGCGACGGCCCGTGGTCGTGCACCCGCAGTTCACCGAGCCGCACGCCGCGCTGGAGCAGGCCGGTCACCCGGTCACCGAGGTCGTGCTCCCGCAGCCCTTCGTCCTCGACCCCGCCCTGGTCCCCGACGACGCCGACCTCGTCATGATCGGCAACCCCACCAACCCCACCGGGGTCCTGCACCCGTCGGCCACGATCCGCGCGCTGCTGCGGCCGGGCCGCGTGGTCGTCGTGGACGAGGCCTTCCTGGACTGCGTGCCGGGTGAGACCGACACGCTGACCGGCGACCGCACCGACGGCCTGGTCGTGATCCGCTCGCTCACCAAGCACTGGAGCATCCCGGGGCTGCGCGCCGGCTACCTGCTCTCGACCCCGGACGCCGTCGCCGACCTGCGCAGCGGCCAGGTGCCGTGGTCGGTCTCGACGAGCGCCGCCGCGGCGGTCGTGGCGTGCATGACTCCCGAGGCCCTCGAGGAGTCCCGGCGCCGCGCGGAGGAGATCGCCGACTGGCGCAAGGCCCTCGAGTCGGGGCTCGACGAGATCGGCGTCGCCTACCTCCCGTCGGCCGCGTCGTTCGTGCTCGCGCGGGTCGGCGCGGGCGTTCGCGAGCGGCTGCGGCGCGACGGCATCGCCGTACGCCGGGCCGACACCTTCCCCGGACTCGACGGCTCCTGGGTGCGGATTGCGGTCCGCCCGACGGACGTGACGGACCGGCTGCTGCGCGCACTGGACTCGATGCCCTAGGCTGCGCTTGCGAGCCCGAGGAAGCCGGTGGAAGTCCGGCACAGTCGCGCTACTGTGACACCGCTCCGAACGACGGACGTGGTGGAGTCAGACCCGACGGCAAGCACCCGATCCCATCGAAAAGGGACGCTGAAATCCCTGAGGAGGACTCATGTCGCAGTCGTCGACCGCCAGCACCACCGCCCCCATCTCGCTGCCGAGCATCCCGCTGATGCAGCTCGGCCCGTGGGTGGTCCTCTTCGGCCTGCTGGCCATGCTCGCGATCTTCTTCGTCAGTGCCGGGCAGGGCGCGGTCTCGCTCCCGGCAGGCACGGCGATCCACGAGTGGGTGCACGACGCGCGCCACCTGCTCGGCTACCCCTGCCACTGAGCGGCCGACGTGACTGCGCACCCGCTTCCCGGGGAGAAGTCCGTCCTCACCCCGGCCGCGTTCCTGATCCGCGGCCTCGCCGCCGGCCTGGTCGCCGGCCTGCTGACCTTCGTCGTCGCGTTCGCCCTCGGTGAGCCGCAGGTCGACGACGCCATCGCGCTGGAGGAGGCTGCGGCCGCCGAGCACGACGCCCACGCCGACGAGGCTGCGGCGGACGACGCCGAGGAGGACGTCACCGAGGTCTCGCGGGCCAACCAGAAGAGCTGGGGCCTGCTCACCGGGACTCTCGCGATCGGCGTCGCGCTCGGCGGGCTGACCTCGCTCGCCGCCGCGGCGGTCGTCGGCCGGCTGGGCAGCGTCTCGGCCCGCGGCTCGACCGCGCTGGTGGCGCTGATCGGCTTCGTCGCGATCGCCCTGGTGCCGTTCCTGAAGTACCCCGCCACGCCGCCGGCCGTCGGCAGCGGCGAGACCATCGACGGGCGCACGGCGTCGTACTTCGGGTTCGTGCTGGTCTCCGTGCTCGCCGCGATCGCGGCCGTCGTCGTCGCGCGGCGGCTGGCCGACCGGTTCGGGGGGTACGCCGCCGCAACCACCGCTGCCGCGGGCTACCTGGTCGTCGTGGGCGTGGCCGCGCTGCTGCTGCCGACCGTCAACGAGGTGGGCGACTTCCCGGCGGACACGCTCTGGGCCTTCCGGCGCTCCTCGATCCTGACGCTCGCCGCGCTGTGGGCGGGGATCGGCGTCGTACTCGTCGCGCTCGTCGGCCGGCTCCACGACCGGGCGGTCGCGGACGCCGAGCGCCGGGCGTTCGCCGCCAGCCTCTAGCCGACGGCTCCGGTGTCCAGCCGCGCTGCCGGCCTGCTGCTGGGCTACGCCGCGGACCGCCTGCTCGGCGATCCGCGGCGCGGCCACCCGGTGGCGGGGTTCGGGCAGGCCGCCGCGGCACTCGAGCGGCGGCTGTGGCGTGACGCCCGCGGCTCCGGCGTCGTCCACGTGACGGTGCTGGTCGGCGGCGCGGTCGCGCTGGGCCTCGCCGCCGAGCGGGTACGGCGCCCGCTCCCCCGCGCCGCGCTGACGGCCGCCGCCACGTGGGCCGTCCTGGGCGGCACGTCGCTGGACCGCGAGGGCGCGGCGATCCAACGTCTGCTCGACGACGGACGGATCGAGGACGCGCGCGTCCGGCTGACGCACCTGGTCGGCCGCGACACCTCGCGCCTGGAGGAGTCGGAGATCGTTCGCGCGACGATCGAGTCACTCGCGGAGAACACCTCCGACGCGGTCGTGGCGCCGCTCGTGTGGGGAGCCGTGGCCGGGATCCCGGGCCTGCTGGGCTATCGGGCGGCGAACACGCTCGACGCCATGGTCGGCCACCGCAGCGCCCGCTACGAGCGGTTCGGCTGGGCAGCGGCGCGGCTCGACGACGTACTCAACCTGCCGGGGTCGCGCCTCAGCGCCGTACTCGCCGTCGCGCTCGGGCCCGACCCCACCGGGGCCCGCCGCACCTGGCGCCGCGACGCCGCCGCCCACCCGAGCCCCAACGCCGGCCCGGTCGAGGCGGCGTTCGCCGGCGCCCTCGGGGTCCGGCTCGGCGGCACCAACGTCTACGGCGAGCGGGTCGAGCACCGGGCCGTGCTGGGCGACGGACGTGCGCCGGACCGGGACGACCTGCCGAGGGCCCGGCGGGTGGCGTCCCGGGTCGGGCTCGGTGCGCTCGCCGTGACGGCGGGGAGCGTGGCCGTCGCGGTGACCGCGTCTGCCAGAGAGCGGCGCGGCACGATCGGGCCATGATCCCCGCCGAGCAGGCCAGGAAATGTCTCGGTGCGTCACTCCGGATTCGGGTGTGGGCGGCGGATCGCCGAACTACGATGGAGGGGTGACAACAGGCGGGGCCGCCCACCACCACGACCAAGGTCTCGACGCACTCTTCGAGGAGTCCCCGGACCCGGGTGTCCACACGTCGGCAGCGGCCGAGATCGGCTTCGTGCTGGGCCTGGCCGCACTGCTCGGTGCGCCCTTCTCGGTCATGCATGCCGTATCGCTCGCCCTCGGAGCGGTCGGCGTCGGCTGCTCGTTCGTCGGCATGGCCATGACGAGCAACGCCAAGGTCGCCGGACGGCTCCTGGTCCCCCTCGGCATCGCCTTCGGCGTGATCGCGCTCCTGCTCGTCTCGCTGCGCTACCTCGGCGTCGACACCGCTTTCGGGGACGGGTTCCAGCCGGCCCTCCACGACTGGCTGCGGGACCTCAACACCCGACTCGCCCAGCCCTGACCGACGTACGCCGACTTGTCGGTGCGCCAACCAACCGATGCTGGTTGGCCCGACACACCGGCCGGAACACGCGTCACAGCACAGGCCGCCGAGCACCGCCAGCCCGGGTGCGAGGACGGGACAACCGCCCTCGCACCACACTGATCACCTGGTCAAGTGCCAGGGGCAGGCAGCACTCAGGCCATCTCGGGCACGTGGAGGTGGGCGAACGCCAGCTCCATCTCCTCGACGGCGTCGACCATCGCGCCGATCTCACCGGTCGCCCGCTCGCGGATGGCCGCCATCGCGTCGCGGCTACCCTCGAGGGCCTCGCGGCTGTCGAACGCGACCGTCCCGACAGCCCGGCCCGCCTCGCGGTCGATCATCAGGCTGGCGCTGCAGAACCCGTCGAGCTCCTCGAGTCGCGGCAGCACCCCCACCTTGAACATGTCCATCGCCCGGTCCGCTATGCCGGGGTCGCCGCTCAGCCAGGTGAGCCGCGCGCACGCGCCCTCCGGCGCGGCGTGGTCGCGGTGCATCACCGCCACCTCCCACTGGTGCACCTCGCTGCCGCCGCTCCCCAGCGTCGTCTCGGCATCGGCCCGGAGTGGACGGACCCTCTCGGCACTGTCCTGCATGGCAGCCTCGGACTCCCAGGCGGTCGTCGCTATGCAGCGACCGGAGCTCCGGTCGACCAGCAGCGACATCCCGATGCATCCGTCGATGTCGGTGACCGCGGGGAGGATCTCCTCGCTCACCATTGCGATGCCGTCGTCGATCTTGGCGGGATCGCCCTCTACCTCGGTCGTTCGTACGTACACGTCGAGCTCCTCTGCTCCGGGCAGCGTCCCGACGGCGCCGCCGTCAGATCCACATTCCGCCCGCTCGACACCCCGGTCAAGGGTCGGTCCGGGTGCGTCCCCACAACTGATGACAGGTCGCGAGATCCCCGGTTCGGCGGGCGGCTGCGGCCCGGCCCGCCGCCGCGCTACGGCCGTACGAAACGCGCCGCGACGTCCGCCGACAGCGCCGCGTCGACGCGCTCCCGCATCCCCGGATCCATCTCGGGCAGCCGGTCGCGGTGGCACCACCGCGCATCGATCGACTCGTCGTCCGCGGCGTACGGCTCGCCCGCCACCCACGTGCAGACGAAGGTCAGGTCGAGGTACGACGCCAGGTCGCCGTTCTCGTGCACGACCCCGCGGACCGCGCTCGTCGAGGCCAGCCGCTCCACGCGCGCGTGCACCCCCGTCTCCTCGAGCACCTCGCGGGCCGCCCCGACCGCCGGCTCCTCACCGGGGTCGAGGATCCCGGTGACCGGGGTCCAGCGGTGGTTGTCGGAGCGCTGCACGAGCAGCACGTCCTCACCCCTGACCACCACCGCCGTCACCGCCGGCAGCCACAGCTCGGTGGTTCCGACCATGCGGCGGAGGTCGACGACGAAGTCCGGGATCGGCATGTCAGCACCCTGGCACAGCGGGTCGCCACCTTTCATCCGCGCCCTGCGGTCCGACGCGCTCAATTCGGTTGTGCGTCGGCACCGGGCGCCGGCGCACAACCGGGTCAGCGCCGAGCGGTGACCCAATCCAGTGCCGCCGCGACGTCGGTCACCATCTCGACCCCCGGCGGACCCGGCGCGCGCCGTACGACGACGACAGGCACGTCGAGCTCGGCAGCGGCCTCCATCTTCGGCCAGGTGTAGCCGCCGCCGGAGTCCTTGGTGACCAGGACGTCCGTGCCGTGGTCGCGCATCACCGCGAGCTCGCCGTCGAGCGCGTAGGGCCCGCGGCTGGTCACGATCTGCCAGTCGGGCGGGATCTCGAGGTCGGGTACGTCGACCACCCGGGCGAGCACCTGCCGCTCCCCCAGCGCCGGGACGAACCGCTCCAGCTCCTGCCGGCCCACCGTCAGGAACGGCCGGCTGCCGAGCTCCCCCGCCACGACAGCCGCCTGGTCATGGGTGTCGACCCAGATCCACGACGGCGCGCTCCGGTCGCTCCACCCCGGCCGCTCGAGCCGGAGCAGCGGCACCCCGTCGGCGGCGCAGGCCGCGGCCGCGTTGGCCGACATCCCGAGGGCGAAGGGATGTGTGGCGTCCACGACGGCGTCGTACTCCTCCAGCGCGGAGCGCAGTCCCTCCACACCGCCGAACCCGCCGATCCGCACCTTGCCGACCGGGAGCCGCGGCCGCGCGACGCGCCCGGCCAGGGACGACGTCACGTCGACGCCCTCGGAAACCAGCGCGGCCGCCAGGTCGCGGGCCTCGGCCGTCCCGCCGAGGAGCAGCACCCTCATCGGGACTCCCCCACCACGGGCAGGTCGGGTACGCCGCCCCGCGCCAGCGCCAGGAGCGAATCGACATCGAGGTGCTCCTCGACGAGGTTGCCGAGCAGGTCGAGGCGGCGGGCGCGCGCGGCCGGGAAAGACGCGGTCGACGCGACACCGAGCAGGTCGCCGAGGAGCGCGGAACGGGCCGTGTCGTCCTCGAGGCTGCCGTGCACCATCGTGCCGACGACGGCCCCCGCGCGCCGCTCTCCGTCGACCCGGCCGTGGTGGATCTCGTAGCCCGCGGGCTCGTGCACCCGCAGCGTCTTGTCGGCATCGAACGTCGTCTCCAGGTCCAGCAGCCCGAGCCCGTCGACCGCGGCTCCGGCCGGGCCCTCGACGCCGTCCCGGTCCACGATCCGGCGGCCGAGCATCTGGCAGCCTCCGCAGATCCCGAGCACCGGACGCCCGGCGCGTGCGTGCCGCACGACCGCCTCGTCGAGCCCCCGCGAGCGCAGCCAGTCCAGGTCGGCGATCGTCGCGCGCGTCCCCGGCAGGACGACGAGATCCGCGTCCGCCAACCGACGGGGATCGGACACGAACTCGACGTCGAGTCCGGCCTCCAGGCCCAGCGCGTCGACGTCGGTGAAGTTGCTGATCCGCGGCAGCCGCACGACCGCCACCCGCCGCTTCGCCTCCCCGGCGGTCGTGCGGCGGCCCTCCAGGTCGAGCGCGTCCTCGGAGTCCAGCCAGAGATCGGGGTGCCACGGCAGCACGCCGTACGTCGGCCGACCGGTCCGCCGCTCCAGGTCGGCCAGGCCCGGCTCCAGCAGGCTCACGTCGCCGCGGAACTTGTTGACGATCCACCCCGCCACGAGCCGCTGGTCGGCCGGCTCCAGCAGCGCGAGGGTGCCGTAGCAGGCGGCGAACCAGCCGCCGCGGTCGATGTCACCGACCACGACGGTCGGGATCCCACCGTGCCGGGCCAGCCCCATGTTGACGTAGTCGGACCGACGCAGGTTGATCTCCGCCGGGCTGCCCGCGCCCTCCGCGACCACGACCTCGAAGCGGGAGGTGAGGTCGTCGAAGGCGTCGTACGCCGCCCGCGCCAGCCGCTCACGCCCGCTGGTGAAGTCGCGGGCGGAGACCTCCCCGTCGGGCCGCCCCATCCGCACCACGTGGCTGCGCCGGTCGCTGCCGGGCTTGAGCAGCACGGGGTTCATCGCGACCTCGGGCTCCGCGCCGGCGGCGAGCGCCTGCACCCACTGGGCGCGCCCGATCTCGCCGTACCCGCCGCTGCCGTCGGCCAGCGGCACCACCATCGAGTTGTTCGACATGTTCTGCGCCTTGAACGGCGCGACCCGTACGCCGCGGCGCGCCAGCGCCCGGCACAGGCCGGTCGTGACCACGCTCTTGCCGGCGTCGGAGGTGGTGCCGGCGACGAGGAGGGCGCTCACCGCGCCGCGCGCAACAGGTAGATGTCCATGACCCACCCGGCCGCCTCGCGCAGCCGCTCGCGCGCCGCCTCGATCTCGGGGAGCACGTCGCCGACCCGGCCGGCGACGAGCTCCTCCTGCGGCGTACCCAGGTTGCCGCCCCACCAGATCGACCAGTCCTCCAGGCCCGGCAGGTCGACGACGCGGTTGAGCATCACCACGATGTTGTCGTGGCCCGTGTCGACGGCGTCCTGGACGGCGCGCGCGGTCGTCACGAAGAGCGGCCGGCCGACGCCGTGCAGCACCAGCCGGTGCCGGGCGGCGAGCAGTTGGACCGAGGAGATCCCGGGGATCACGTCGACCTCGGCGTCGATCTGCTCGGTGACCCGGTCGATCACCCGGATCGTCGAGTCGTAGAACGCCGGGTCGCCCCACACCAGGAAGCCCGCGTCCCCCTCGTGGGCGGCGAGTGCGGCGACGTACTTCTCCACCCGCGCCTCGTGCCACGCCGCGACGGCCGCGCGGTAGTCCTCGTCGGTGCCGGTGAACTCCTCGCGCCGCTCCCGCGGCGCGTCCTCGACCCGTACGACGACCGCAGGCCCCTCCAGGTGACGGTCCAGCAGCCGTTCGCGGGCATGCACGAGCGGGTCGGGCATGCCCCTCTTCACGGTGCCGGACTTGTCGGTGACCACGAAGAAGTCCACCGACCGCATCGCGGCGACGGCCTCGAGCGTGACCATCTCCGGGTCGCCCGGACCGACGCCGATGATGCGGATCCTGCGGGTCATCGGTCCTCCAGGTCGCCCTCGACGTCGAGGTAGACGGCCTGCAGCGCCGCGACGACGTCGGCGTCGGGCTCCGCCCACAGGTCACGCTCGATCGCCTCGTGAAGCCGCTCGACGATGCCCCGCAGTGCCCACGGGTTCGACTGCCGCAGGAACTCCTGGTTGGTCTCGTCGAGGACGTACTCCTTGGCGAGCGCCTCGTACATCCAGTCGTGCACGACACCGGCGGTGGCGTCGAAGCCGAAGAGGTAGTCGACGGTCGCGGCGAGCTCGAACGCACCCTTGTAGCCGTGCCGCTGCATCGCGCCGATCCAGCGCGGGTTGACCACGCGGGCGCGGAACACCCGGTTGGTCTCCTCCTGCAGGGTGCGGGTGCGGACGGCGTCGGGGGTGGTCGAGTCGCCGACGTACGCCTTCGGGTCGGTGCCGGTCAGCGCGCGCACGGTGGCCACCATGCCGCCGTGGTACTGGAAGTAGTCGTCGCTGTCGGCGATGTCGTGCTCGCGGGTGTCGATGTTCTTGGCCGCGACCTTGATCCGCCGGTAGTTGGCGCGCATGTCGTCCGACGCCGCGACGCCGTCGAGCCCGCGGCCGTAGGCGAAGCCGCCCCACGCGGTGTAGACCTCGGCGAGGTCGGCGTCGTCGCGCCACGACCCGGACTCGACCGCCTGCAGGATGCCTGCGCCGTACGACCCCGGCTTGGAGCCGAAGATCCGCGTCGTCGCGCGGCGCTCGTCGCCGTGGTCGGCGAGGTCGCCCTGCGCGTGGGCGCGGACGAAGTTCTGGTCCAGCGGCTCGTCGAGACCGGCCACCAGTCGCACCGCGTCGTCGAGCATCGCGACCACGTGCGGGAACGCGTCGCGGAAGAACCCGGAGATCCGCACCGTCACGTCGATCCGGGGCCGCCCCAGCTCCTCCAGGGGTACGACGTGCAGGTCCGTCACCCGGCGGGACGCCTCGTCCCACACGGGCCGTACGCCGAGCAGCGCCAGCACCTCGGCGATGTCGTCACCCGAGGTGCGCATGGCGCTGGTGCCCCACACCGAGAGACCCACCGACTCGGGGTAGCGGCCCTCGTCGGTCAGGTAGCGCTCGATGAGCGAGTCTGCCATCGCCTGGCCCGTCTGCCACGCCAGCCGCGACGGGACCGCGCGCGGGTCGACGGTGTAGAAGTTGCGCCCCGTCGGCAGCACGTTGACCAGGCCGCGCAGAGGCGACCCCGACGGACCGGCCGGCACGAACCCGCCGTCGAGCGCGTGCAGGACCGCGTCGAGCTCGTCGGTCGTCCGGTCGAGCCGCGGCACCACCTCGGTGGCCGCGAAGGTGAGCACCTGCCGCACCTGCGGGTCGTCGTGCAGGTCGGGCACCCGGGCGGGGTCCCACCCGGCGTCCTCCATCCGCTGCACGAGGTCACGGGCCTGCTTCTCGATCGCGTCGACGACGGTCGTCGCCTCGCCGTCCTTCAGCCCGAGAGCCGCGCGCAGCCCCGGCACCGCCTGGGCCTGGCCGCCCCACACCTGCGCGGCCCGCAGGATCGCGAGCACCAGGTTGACCCGGGCCTCGCCCGCCGGCGCCTGGCCGAGCACGTGCAGGCCGTCGCGGATCTGCGCGTCCTTGATCTCGCAGAGCCAGCCGTCGACGTGGAGCAGGAAGTCGTCGAACTCCTCGTCGCCGGGCCGCTCCTCGAGCCCGAGGTCGCGGTGCATCTCGGCGGCGTGCATGAGCTGCCAGATCTCGCCGCGGATCGCCGGCAGCTTGGCCGGGTCCATCGCGGCGATGTTGGCGTACTCGTCGAGCAGCAGCTCCAGCCGGGTGATGTCGCCGTAGGACTCGGCCCGCGCCATCGGCGGCACCAGGTGGTCGACGATCGTGGCGTGCGCGCGGCGCTTGGCCTGCGCTCCCTCGCCGGGGTCGTTGACGAGGAAGGGGTAGATCAGCGGGAGACTGCCGATCGCGGCGTCGGTCGCGCACGAGGCGGACAGCGCGGCGTTCTTCCCGGGAAGCCACTCCATCGAGCCGTGCTTGCCCAGGTGGACGACGGCGTGGGCGCCCCAGCCTCCGGCTGTCGGTTGCTCCTCGAGCCAGCGGTAGGCGGCCAGGTAGTGGTGGCTCGGTGCGAGGTCGGGGTCGTGGTAGATCGCGACCGGGTTCTCGCCGAAGCCGCGCGGCGGCTGGATCAGGATGACCACGTTGCCGGCCTGCAGCGTCGCGAGCACGATCTCGCCGTCCCCGGACTCCTCGGACGCGCGCACGAACAGCTGTCCCGGCGCCGGGCCCCATGCCTCCTCGACGTCGGACCTCAGCTGCTCGGGGATCTTTGCGAACCACCGCCGGTAGTCGGCCGCCGGGATCCGCACGTGCGCCTCGCCGAGCTGCGCCTCGGTGAGCCACTCCTCGTCCTGGCCGCCCGCGGCGATCAGCGCGTGGATCAGCGCGTCCCCGGCCTCGGTGTCGTCGTCGAGGTCCAGGCCGGGTACGTCGCCGGGCGCGCCGAGGTCGTAGCCCGCGTCCCGCAGTCGCCGCAGCATCCGGATCGCCGAGACCGGCGTGTCCAGACCGACCGCGTTGCCGACGCGCGAGTGCTTGGTGGGGTACGCCGACAGCATGAGCGCCAGCTTGCGCTCCCCCGGCGGAACCCGGCGCAGCCGGGCGTGGTTGACGGCGATGCCGGCGACGCGGGCGCACCGCTCCGCGTCGGCGACGTACGTCGGAAGGCCCGCGGGGTCGGTCGGGTCGAGCTCCTTGAACGAGAACGGCGCCGTGATGATCCGCCCGTCGAACTCGGGGATCGCCACCTGGCTCGCCGAGTCGAGCGGCGTCACACCGTCGTCGGAGGCCTCCCACTCGGCGCGGCTCGACGTCAGGCACAGCCCCTGCAGGACCGGGATGTCGAGCGCAGCGATCCGTTCGACGTCCCACGTCTCGTCGTCGCCGCCTGCGCTGGCCGCCGCCGGCACGCTGCCGCCGGCCGCCAGCACGGTGACGACCAGCGCGTCGAGCGTGCCGAGCGCCTCGAAGAGCGCGTCGGGCGCGGCCCGCAGCGACCCCGCGAAGACCGGCACGCCGACCGCGTGGCCGGTCGCGTCGATCGCGTCCGCCAGGGCGTGCACGAAGCCGGTGTTCCCGCTGGCCTGGTGGGCCCGGTAGAAGAGGATGCCCACCCGGATCGGGCCGGCGGTAGGTCGCGGAGCGCCGCGCGAGGCTCGACCCTCCGGACCGCCGGGCCGCTCCACCACACCCCACGCCGGGATCACCTCGGGCGGCTCGAAGCCCTCGCCGGTCAGCAGCACCGTGTCGGAGAGGAACCGGTGCAGCTGCGCGAGGTTCGCCGGACCACCCTCGGCCAGGTAGCGGTGCGCCTCGGCGGCCACACCCACCGGCACGGTGGAGGCCTCCATCAGC
The DNA here is from genome assembly GCA_963830735.1 of uncultured Actinomycetota bacterium. Taxonomy (GTDB): domain Bacteria; phylum Actinomycetota; class Actinomycetes; order Propionibacteriales; family Nocardioidaceae; genus Nocardioides. The sequence continues at coordinate 791,542 of CAWHNG010000002.1, read as the reverse complement.
TCGGCGTTCGGCGTCTGCTCACCGCCGAGCACGACCACCGGCCGGCCGGCGCTGCGCACGGCGGCGAGCTCGGCGGCGTACTCCTGTGGCGAGCCGAGCAGCCGCACCACCGTGACGTCGGCGTCGGCGGCGAGCCGGGCGAGGTCGGCGACGTCGGTACGCGCCGGGTTCCCCCAGGTGTACGCCGCGCCGCTGGCGCGCGCCGAGAGCAGGTCGGTGTCGGACGTGGACAGCAGCGCGATCGGGCGCACGGGTCCTCCTCGGGGTTCTCGCCCCTCAACGGTTGGAAGTCCCGCGGCCAGTGTCTGGCTCTCCCCGGCCGGCGGCGTGGGGTGACAGTGGCGGAACCGCCCCGGACTCTCACCGGGTTCCTGTTCCGCGGGACTCGTGGGACTCACCCTACGGTGGTCCCGTGCAGCTCGACGACCCGCCCGGCAGCGTCGTACTCCTCCTGCCGTGGCACACCGGCCCCGAGATGCTGGCCGCGGTCCGCGCCGCGCGGGAGGCCGCGGCAGAGCCGGACCGCCTGACGGTCGTCGGGTACGGCGCCGCAGGGGTCGCCGCGTTGAGCCTCGCCCTCCACCAGCGCCGGCTCGGGATCGGCGTCGCCCGCGCCGTCTGCATCGGCGCGGCGGGCGAGCTCGACCCGGTCAGCGGTCAGCCGCTGTCGCCGCCCACGCCGCCGGCCGCCGCTCTCCGCGGGATCACCGCGATCGACGTCGTCCCCGGTCCCGACGCGGCAAGCGCCGACTGGAGCCGGGCGACCGCCGCGGCCTGGCGCGCCGCGGGCTGGCCCGTCGCCGACCGCTGAGCTGGCGGCCGCAGGTTCATCACGGTATGCAGGTGAACCGTCGGTTCCCGTGCCGTACTCCGCAAGGGAACCGACGACTCGTCTGCATACCGTGATGAAGCAGCACTCACCCACGCCGCTCCCACCCCCACCCGCCACACCGACACCGACACCGGCGCCGGTCAGTTCACCTGCCTGTCCCGTCCCTCCCAGTACGGCGCCCGCAGCTTGAACTTCTGCAGCTTGCCGGTCGCGGTGCGGGCGAGCTCGCCGCGGACCTCCACCGAGGTCGGCGCCTTGTAGCCCGCGAGCCGCTCCTTGCACCAGCGCGATCAGCTCGGCCTCGGTCGCTTCGGCGCCCGCGGCCAGCACGACGAGCGCCTTGATCGTCTCGCCCCACTTCTCGCTGGGCACCCCGATCACGGCGACCTCGGCGACGGCCGGGTGGGAGAACAGGCAGTCCTCGACCTCGATCGAGGAGACGTTCTCGCCGCCGGTGATGATGACGTCCTTCTTCCGGTCGGCGATCGTGAGGTAGCCGTCGTCGCCGACGTAGCCGCCGTCGCCGGTGTGGAACCAGCCGCCGGCCAGCGCCTCCGCCGACTCCTCCGGCTGCTCCCAGTAGCCCTCGAGCACCACGTTGGAGCGGGCCAGCACCTCGCCGGCGCCCTCCTCGGACTGGTCGATCGCGAGGCGAACACCCAGTGCGGGCGCGCCGGCTCTGGTGAGCTTCGCGGCGCGCTCCTCGGCGGACAGGTCGTCCCACTCCGCGCGGGTCCGGTTGATGGTGAGCAGTGGGGAGGTCTCGGTCAGGCCGTAGATCTGGATGAACTCCCAGCCCAGCTCCTCCTCGACCCGCGCGACCGTCTTCGTCGGCGGCGGCGCGCCGGCCATGATGATCCGCACCCGGTCGCGGCCGGGGATCTCGCCCTCCCAGGTCTCCGCGGCCTCCAGCACGGCAGCCGCCACGGCCGGCGCCGCGCACATGACCGTCACGCCGTGCCGCTCGACCCGGCGGAGGATCTCGGCCCCGTCGATCTTGCGCAGGATGATGTGCTGCGCGCCGACCCCGGTCATCGCGAACGGCATCCCCCAGCCGTTGGCGTGGAACTGCGGGAGCGTGTGGAGGTAGACGTCGCGGTCGGTGAGCGTCGCGTGCAGCCCGAACGTCACCGCGTTCACCCAGATGTTGCGGTGCGTGATCTCGACGCCCTTGGGCCGCGCCGTCGTGCCCGAGGTGTAGTTGATGGTGGCCGTGGCCGACTCGTCGGGCTCCCACGGCTGCGGCTCGCTGCCCGGCGACGCGTAGAGGTCCTCGTCGGTCCCGATGACGAAGGTGTGCTCGCAGTCGATGTCCTTGAGCGAGTCCTCGAGCTCGGGGTCGACGTACAGCACGCGCGCACCGGAGTGCTCCACGATGTAGCGGACCTCGTCTGGCCGCAGCCGGAAGTTCACCGGCACGAGCACGCGGCCCCACCCGCAGACGCCGAAGAACGACGTCAGCAGCCTGCTGCTGTTGTGGCTGACGACCGCGACCCGGTCGCCGACGCCGATGCCGAGCTCGTCGAGCCGGGCCGCCTGCCGACGCGCGAGCTCACCGATCTGCGCGTAGGTGAGCTCGCCCTGGCTCGGTGCGGGCTGCTGGGGCTCGTCGACGACGCCGACCCGGTCGCCGTACACGCTGACGGCGCGGTCGAGGAAGTCGGAGACGCTGAACGGCACGAACATCGAGGGCCTCCCTCGCGCTGGACTGTGACGCCAGCCACTCTAGGGAGTGGCGGTTGGGCCAGGGTTGCCCGACCGGCGGCGCCGCGGCGAGCGGTCCCCGGCGTACGACGAGCGGTCGGCGAGACGGTCGATGAGAGTCCTCTCATGCTCCTCTCACCGCGGCGCCACGATCGGGCAGGATCGTTCGTGTCATGAGTCCGTTGCTGAAGGTCCTGCTGCCACTTGCCGTGGTGCTGCCGCTCAGCGGTTTCGTCTTCGGCTCCCTGGTCAGCACGGCCAACGACGAGCCGCCGCCGCGGGAACCGATCGTGCTGCGCGACGACAGCGACGCCACGCCGACCGACCCCGGCAGCAGTACGACGCCGCGCCCCGACGACGACCGGGGCGACGACGACAGCGACGACCGCGACGACGATGACGGCGTCTCCGTGATCACACCCAGGCCCTACGAGGAGAACGCCGACCCGGGCAGCGGTGCTGGCGGCGGCTCGGGAACTGGCTCGGGCGGCACCGGGGATGACGGCGGCGGCGATGACGACGACGATGGGGGCGATGACGGGGACGACTGACGGCGCGGGTCCGCGCGGGCCGAGCTTCTCGGTCCGCGTCCGGATCACCGCCGTCGTCGCCGCCCTCGTCACGCTCGCCCTCGCCGGGGCCGGGCTCATCGTCTACGTCATCGAGGTCAACCGGGTCGAGGCCTCGGTCCAGCGCGAGGTCGAGCAGGAGCTCGACGAGTTCGAGCGGCTCGAGCAGGACGGGGTCGACCCGGAGACCGGCCAGCCGTTCGACGTGCGCTCGCTCCTGCGGACGTTCCTGCTGCGCAACGTCCCCGACGACGACGAGCTGCTCGTGGGCTGGGTCGACGACAGACCGCGGTTCCAGTCGCCGGAGGCGAACTCGCTCGTGAACGACCCCCGGTTCCGTGCCGCTGTCGAGCCGCTGGTGACCGAGGGCGGGTCGACGCGGATCGACACCGACGACGGCGAGGTCCGCATCACCAGCCAGCCGGTCACCACAGGGAGACACCAGCGGCGCCCTGCTGGTCGTCGCCTACCTCGACGAGGACCGCGGCGAGCTCACGGCCACGATGCGCACCTACACGATCGTCGCGCTGCTCTCGCTGTTCATCATCAGCTGGGTGGCGTGGTGGCAGGCAGGTCGACTGCTCGGTCCGCTGCGCGCGCTGCGCCGTACTGCCGACGAGATCAGCGCGACCGACCTCTCCCGTCGGGTGCCCGAGTCGGGCAACGACGACATCACCGCGCTCAGCCGGACCGTCAACGGCATGCTCGACCGGCTCGAGGCGGCGTTCGTGGGTCAGCGCCAGTTCCTCGACGACGCGGGCCACGAGCTCAAGACGCCGCTCACCGTGCTGCGCGGCCACCTGGAGCTCCTCGACGGCTCGGACCCGGCAGAGTTCGCCGAGACCAGGGACCTGCTGCTCGACGAGGTGGACCGGATGGCGCGCCTGGTCGGCGACCTCACGCTGCTGGCCAAGAGCGACCGCCCCGACTTCCTGTCGCTCGGCGAGATCGACCCCTCCGAGCTCGCGGTGACGGTGCTGGCGAAGGCTCGCGCGCTCGGCGACCGCCGCTGGGTCCTGGACCCGGCGACCTCCGCCGTGGGAGGCGTGCGCGTCGTGGTCGATGACCAACGCCTCACCCAGGCCCTGCTCCAGCTCGCGGACAACGCCGTCAAGCACACCGTGCCCGGCGACGAGATCCGGATCGGCGCCACCGTCGGCGACGGTGCCCTGCGGTGCTGGGTCCACGACAACGGACGCGGCGTGCGTCCGGAGGACCGCCAGCGGATCTTCGAGCGGTTCAGCCGCGCGCGGGTACCCGTGGCCGACGAGGGGTTCGGGCTCGGACTGTCGATCGTGAGCGCGATCGCCCGCGCCCACGGCGGTTCGGCGTACGTCGCCGACGTCCCTGCCGGCAGCGGCGCCCGGTTCGTGGTCGAGGTGCCCGCCGTACGACCCGCCCCACCGCAGCCCCTCACCGACGACCAACCGACGCAGGAGTTCACGTGGCCCGCATCCTGATCATCGAGGACGAGGCGCGGATCGCGTCCTTCGTCGCCAAGGGTCTGCGCGCGGAGGGACACCACGCGACCGTCGCTGCCGACGGTCCGACCGGACTCGACCTCGCCCTGGGCGACGACCACGACCTCGTCGTCCTCGACATCGGCCTGCCGGGGATGGACGGTTTCGAGCTGCTCGAGCAGCTGCGCGCCCAGGGTTCGAAGGTGCCCGTCATCGTGCTGACCGCCCGCGACTCCGTCACCGACACGGTCTCGGCGCTCGAGGGCGGCGCCGACGACTACATGCCCAAGCCGTTCCGGTTCGCCGAGCTCAACGCCCGGATCAAGCTGCGGCTCCGGCAGCTCGCCGGGGCGTCGGGCAGCATGCCCGACACCCTCGCGGCCGGCCGGGTCCGCCTGGACCTGCGCACCCGCCGGGCCCACGTCGACGGTCGCGAGCTGGACCTCTCGGCGCGCGAGTTCGCCCTGGCCGAGATGTTCCTGCTCAACGCCGGCCAGGTGCTCTCCCGCGAGCAGCTCCTCGACCACGTCTGGGGCCTGGACTTCGACCCCGGCTCCAACGTCGTCGACGTCTACGTCGGCTACCTGCGCCGCAAGCTCGGCCCCGACGCCATCAGCACCGTCCGCGGGATGGGCTATCGCTTCGAGGGTTGACTCCCTACACCGCCCGCGCGTTGACCTTGAACGTCAGCTTCGGCGCGGGCAGGGCACCGACCACGGGCTCCAGCGCGTGCACGATCTCGTGCGGCAGCGGCCGGTCGGCGGGCCATGGCTCGAGGGTGGCCGCCACGACCTTGCGCACCTCGTCGGGCACGCCGGCGGGAAGCTCCGGGGCGCGCTCGTCGACCTGCGGGTGGCGCTCGGCCGGCGTCGCGGCGTCCCGGTCCCCCAGCCGGAAGGGCCGCTCACCCGTGATCGCGTGGAACAGCGCCGCACCGAGTCCCCACACGTCGCTGGCGTACCCCGGGACGCCGTACCGTGCGCCGGGGTCGGCCTGCTCCGGCGCGAGGTAGGCGTCGGTGCCGACGACCCCGGTGATCGCCGCGGCGCTCGCCGAGTTCCGGGCGACCGAGAGGTCGATCAGCCGCGCGGGCGAGCCCATGATGATGTTGCTCGGCTTGATGTCGAGGTGGCAGACGTCGGCGTACTTGAAGAAGTGCAGCGCCGACGCCACGTCGAGCGCCAGCGGCAGGTACTGCTGCTCGGACAGCCGGCCGTGGCGCCGGATCAGCTTGGACAGCCGCGGCCCCTCGACGTGCTCCAGCACCAGGTGCGGCCGCTCCGCGTCGGCGTCGTGCCGCAGCCCGCGCACGACGGCGGGGTGGTTGGCGATGTCGAGCGCCCGCGCCTCGCGTTCGAGGTCGTGCACGGCGTCCGTGTCGTCCACCAGCTGCGGTCGCAGCACCTTGACCACGACCGGCCCGTAGGTGATCTCGTCGAAGGCGAGGAAGGCCTCGTACGCCGACCCACCCCCGAGCAGCCGCATCGCGGTCAGCTCGGGGGTGATCGCGTCACCCTTCCGGAGGTTCCAGCTCTCGTCGGCGCGCGTCATCGGCTCAGCGGGTGTTGTGACGCGAGCGGTCGTTGGTGTGGTTGCGCGACCAGTCCCGCTTGCGGGTGTTGGTGTTGTCGCCGGTCCAGTCCTTCACCGCGCGACGGCTGCGGCTGTCGTCGCGACCGCTGTTTGCACCGGTCCGGGAGTTGTCGCCGCTGTTGCCGGAGCGGCTGCGGGTGGTGTCGTCCCTCAGCAGCGGGCCGTCGTCGTCGTTGTCGTCATCGTCGTCGTTGACGAGTACGACGTCCGCGGCGTCGTCGTCGCGCTTGGCGTACTCGTCGAACCCGGTCGCTGCGGCCGATGCCGGGAGCGCCATCAGTCCGGCGGTCACCAGGCCGGCGAGACCGAAGGCGGTGATCGGAAGCGGTTGGAGCTTCATGGAGGTGTTCCTTCCTGTGCAGTCGTTAACCTGACGAGGAAGACACTTCCGGGCCGCGGTGAGGCACCCATGAGCCACCGATGAGAGGCCTCTCATCGGCTCGATCGCGACCTGCGTGGTCTACTGCCCCTCATGTACGTCGAGCTCGTCACGGACAGGCAGCGTCGGACCCGGCATGCGTTCCTCGCCTGGGTGGCCACCCTCCTCACCTGCGGCTACCTGCTCCCCTGGGCGGTCGCCGCCACCCGCGGCAAGGCGAACGAGCCGGCCGTCGCCGCCATCAACCTCTTCCTGGGCTGGACGGTCATCGGCTGGTTCGTCGCGCTCTCGATGGCCTGCGGCCGGCACCGCTTCGCCGGCCTTCGGCTGTACGACGACCGCATCCTGCCGCGCTAGCCCACACCCTCGGACGCCCCTCAGCGGGCGTCGGGCACGGCCGTGACCGGTTGCCTGAGGATGGTGCGCCGCTTCTCGGGTGCGACCCTGCGGAAGTCGCTGAAGTAGATCTCGTGGTGACGACCTGTCATCCGCAGCCCCTGGCCGGGGATGAACTCCTGGTGCAGCTGCTCGAGCACGGCTGCCTCGTCGTCGAAGGAACCCACGTGCAGTGTCTGCACGCACCGCCCTTCGGACAGCGTCTCCAGGCGGACGTCGTCGAGCCGCACGGGCCGGCTCTTCGCCCCCGCCTGCTCGACGGCGCTGGAGAACATCGCCCGGTCGATCCACTCCGGGACCATCAGCATCAGCGTCCAGTCCCACCCGGACTTGTCCCGCGCAGTCGTGAACGCGGCCATGTCCTCGGCCCACCACAGGCCTTCCAGCGGCGGCACGACGTAGTCCCGGTCGAGGTCCCGCTTGCTGGCGAACTTCAGCTTGTACGCCACCGGGTAGAGGCTTTCGACGGCCTCTGCGAACTCAGCCGAGGTGTTCGGGTCACCGTGGCCGTCGACCATGAGGTACTGGAGGTCGGGCACGTCCACGAGCCGGAACCGGCCCCGTCGCGCCTGGTAGGCGTCGAGGGTCCGCTTGAAGTCCGTCTTCTCCGTCATCGGGTGGGCGCAACAGGGATCGAACCTGTGACATGCCGGGTGTAAGCCGACCGCTCTACCGCTGAGCTATGCGCCCCTGCCCGGTCCCACCGGGCGGCGCTCACCCTACTGGAGGCGGCACGGACGGTGAAAAAGAGTTGAACCGCTGGCGTCTCGGGTCACCAGCGGTTCAACAAGTTGAACTCTAACCCTTCCCCGACGCGACTCCAACAGGTTCGTGGAAACTCGGTCCAAAATGGCCCGAAAGGACTAGGTGGAACCACCCGGACGGTCTATGCCTCGGCCCCGGCGCGTAGTGCATCGAGATGATCGTCGAGATCGCGGCCGTCGGGACGGGCGTTGTGCACGGCCCAGGACAGGTTGCCCGCGCGGTCCACGACGTACGACGAACGGTGTGCGGACCCGGTGCGCTCGTCGAAGACGCCGTACGCCCGGGCGACCGCACCGTGCGGCCAGAAGTCGCTGAGCAGCGGGAAGTTGAGCCCGTCGGTGTCGGAGAACGCCCGCAGCGCGTAGACCGGGTCGCACGAGATGCCGAGGATCTCGGTGTCGAAGGTGACGAACTCGGCCAGCCGCAGCCGGAGCTGCGCCATCTCCCCCGTGCAGACGCTGGAGAACGCGTAGGGGTAGAAGACCAGCGCGACCGCCTTCTGGCCGCGGAACGACGACAGCGTCACGTCCTGGCCGAACTGGTCGCGCAGCGTGAAGTCCGGTGCCGGCCCGCCCAGGGCCAGTCCGTCCGTGTCGGGACCCTGCGGTGCGGCGGTCACGTCTGCGCCGCCGGCGGCTCGGCGGCCGCGAGCTCCCGCTTGAGCACCTTGCCCGTCGCGTTGCGGGGCAGCTCGTCGACGAAGACGATCTCGCGCGGCACCTTGTAGCGGGCCAGGTTCGCCTTCACCAGCTCGCGCAGGTCGTCGTCAGTCACCGGCTCCGGCGCGTCACCGCGGACCACGAAGGCGCGCAGCCGCTTGCCGAAGTCGGCGTCGTCGACGCCGATCGCCGCCACGTCGGCCACGCCGGGGTGGGAGGCGATGCAGTCCTCGACCTCCTTGGGGAAGACGTTCTCACCGCCGGACACGATCATCTCGTCGTCGCGGCCCTCGACGTAGAGGCGACCCTCGCGGTCGAAGCGGCCCACGTCGCCGGACGACATCAGCCCGTCCACGACCTCCTTGCCGCCACCGCCGGTGTACCCCTCGATCTGCAGGTCGTTGCCGACGAAGATCCGACCCGACTCCCCCACCGGCAGCTCGTTGCCGTCGGCGTCGAGGATGCGTACGACGGTGGCGTGCGGCAGCCGGCCGGCGGTGCCGGGCGCCTCCCGGAGGTCCTGCGGGGACGCGATGCTGGCCCACGCGACCTCGGTCGATCCGTAGACGGAGTAGAGGTTGTCGCCGTAACGGTCCATCCACCGGATCGGAAGGTCACCCGGCAGGGCGGACCCCGACGAGGCGACCGCCTTGAGGTCGGGCAGCGGATAGCGGTCGAGCGTCTCGTCCGGCAGTGCGAGGATCCGCTGCAGCATGACCGGGATGACCGCGACCGAGTCGCACCGGTGGCGGGCGAGCAGGTCGAGCGCGCCCTCCGGCTCGAACTTGCGCGTGAGCACCATCGTGGTGCCGAGCAGCATCGCCAGCTGGTAGTGGGCGAAGCCCCAGGTGTGGAAGAGCGGAGCGGCGATGTGGCACGTCCAGCCGCGGCGCAGGGGCATCCGGGACAGCAGCGAGACCGCAGCGGGGATCCCGCCCTGCGGGCGGGGCGCGCCCTTCGGCGTACCGGTCGTGCCGGAGGTGAGGATGATCGTCCGCGAGCTGCGCTCCGGCGGAGTCAGCTCGGCGGTCGAGCCGGCGCGGATCATCCCCTCGAGGGTGTCCGGACCTTCCTCCCCGTCGGTCCAGCCGATCACCCGGTCCTCGACGTCGGCGGCGGAGAGCAGGCCGCTGAACTCCTCGTCGTGTACGACGACCCGCGGCTTCTCACGGGTGATGACGTCGGCAAGCTGCGGGCCGGCGAACGCGGTGTTGAGGTAGAGCACGTCGGCGCCGAGCTTGCTGATCGCGACCGAAGCCTCGACGAAGCCCCGGTGGTTGCGGCACATGACCGCGACGCCGTCGCCCTCGCGGACCCCCCGGGCCCGCAGCGAGTCGGCGAGCGCGTTGGTTCGCTCGTGCAGCTCGCGGTAAGTGAGCGAGCCACGCTCGTCGATGATCGCGACGCTCCCCGGCGCCCGCAGCGCCACCGTCTTGAAGCCCCCTGCCGGGGCGTGCCCCCACTGCTGCAGGGTCCTCGCCATCCGGGCCAGCACCCACGGGGCGTACGGCCGGACGATGCCGGACTCCGTCAGGATCTTCAGGCTGGACGCGGCGTCGCGCACCCGCGTGCTGATCGTTCCCATGAGCCGCAAACTACCTTCTCTACTCGCGAGTACGACGACCCGGGCGGGACCTGGGTCGGACCGGCAACGCTCAGCCGGCGAGGTCGGCGAGGTCAGGCGAGCGACTTCGGCGCGACCAGTCGGGTGGCCACCCAGTCGCGGCTGACCGAGGCGGTCGTGGTCTGGGAGAGCCCGGCGATCGGAGCAGCCTCGGCGATGTCGGCGGCATCGACCGCGTTGGGACGACCGATCTTCGGCGTCAGCAGCCAGATGACCCCGCCGCCCACCAGATCGGTGAGCGAGTCGACGAGTCCGTCGACGAGGTCACCGTCGTCGTCGCGCCACCACAGGATGACGGCGTCGACCACGTTGCCGTAGTCGCCGTCCACCAGGTCGCTGTCGACGGTGTCCTCGATCGCAACCCGCAGCTCGTCGTCGGTGTCCTGGTCCCATCCGAGCTCCTGGATGACCATGCCCGGCTTGAAGCCCAGACGTTCGACAGGGCCTGTCGGGGCGGTACCGCCGCCGGCGGTCGAGCTCACGGTGTCCTCCAGGGTTCTCGGGTCTTCACGGGGGCGGAGCCCCCGGTGTGTGGAGTAGTCCAGCGGAGTGGAGGGCACCCGCGCAACCCGTCCCGTTCCTCGGCGGGTCGCCGGGAGGGCACGGACCACGTACTCGCGGGTAGATTTTCGGACTCGGCGAACAGTGGAACGATGGGGTCCGTGACCCAAGAAACGTCCGCCTCCAGTGGCCCCACCCCGGCCACCCGTGCCGGTTCTCCCTCGGTCATCCATGAGGGGTTGCCGACCCAGTTGCCCGATATTGATCCGGATGAGACCCAGGACTGGATCGATTCCTTCGATGCGATGCTCACCGAACGGGGTCGTGATCGTGCCCGTTATGTGATGTTGCGTCTCTTGGAGCGGTCTCGTCAGAAGCAGGTCGGGGTGCCGGCGTTGCGTTCCACCGACTACATCAACACGATTCCTCCGGAGCGGGAGCCGTGGTTCCCCGGGGATGAGGAGGTCGAGCGGCGGATCCGGGCGTTCATCCGGTGGAACGCGGCGGTGACGGTCTCGAGCGCGAACCGCAAGGGGCTGGAGGTCGGTGGCCACATCGCGACCTACCAGTCCTCGGCCAGCCTGTATGAGGTCGGGTTCAACCACTTCTTCCGGGGCAAGGACCATCCCGGTGGCGGGGACCAGGTCTTCTTCCAGGGCCACGCCTCCCCGGGCATCTATGCCCGTGCCTACCTCGAGGGTCGGCTCAGCGAGGAGCAGCTCTACCGGTTCCGCCAGGAGGTCCAGCACGGCACCGGCGCCGGATTGTCCTCCTATCCGCATCCGCGGTTGATGCCGGACTTCTGGGAGTTCCCCACGGTCTCGATGGGGTTGACCGGGATCAACTCGATCTACCAGGCCCGGTTCAACCGGTACCTGGCCAACCGGGGCATCAAGGACACCAGCGACCAACGCGTGTGGGCGTTCCTCGGCGACGGGGAGATGGCCGAGCCCGAGTCGCTCGGTGCGATCCGGATCGCCGCGCGGGAGGAGCTGGACAACCTGACCTGGGTGATCAACTGCAACCTCCAACAGCTCGACGGCCCGGTCACCGGCAACGGCAAGATCATCCAGGAGCTCGAGGCCAACTTCCGCGGCGCGGGCTGGAACGTGATCAAGGTCGTCTGGGGCCGCGAATGGGACGAGCTCCTCGCGCGTGATGTCGACGGGGTCCTGGTCAACGCGATGAACGACACCCCCGACGGGTCCTTCCAGACCTTCTCGGTCGAGGACGGCGCCTACAACCGTGAGCACTTCTTCGGCACCGACCCCCGGCTGCGGAAGATGGTCGAGCACCTCACCGACCGGCAGATCGAGAAGCTCCCCCGCGGCGGACACGACTACCGCAAGGTCTACGCCGCCTTCGACTCGGCCACCAAGCACGTCGGCCAGCCCACCGTGATCCTGGCCCACACCATCAAGGGCTGGACCATCGACTCCCTGGAGGGCAAGAACGCCACCCACCAGATGAAGAAGCTCACCAAGGACGACCTGAAGAAGTTCCGCGACCGGCTCTACCTCCCCATCTCCGACCGCGACCTCGACCACGCCTACGAGACCACCGGCACCGCGCCGTTCTTCCACCCCGGCCCCGACGCCCCCGAGATCGAGTACATGATCGAGCGGCGCCGCCAGCTCGGCGGCTCCCTGCCCCGCCGGGTCGACCGGTCCACGCCACTGACCCTGCCCGGCGATGCGACCTACGCCGAGCTCAAACAGGGCGCCGGGAAGCACAAGGTCGCCACCACGATGGCCTGCGTGCGGCTGCTCAAGGACTGGATGAAGGACCCCGAGATCGGCAAGCGGATCGTCCCGATCGCCCCCGACGAGTACCGCACCTTCGGCATGGACGCCATGTTCCCCTCCGCGAAGGTCTACGACCCCGCCGGGCAGACCTATGAGTCGGTCGACCGCAACATGCTCCTGCAGTACAAGATGTCCCCCCAAGGCCAGATGCTCCACGAAGGCATCTCCGAGGCCGGCGCGATGGCCTCGGCGACCGCCGCCGGATCGGCCTACGCCACCCACGGCGAACCGATGATCCCGTTCTACATCTTCTACTCCATGTTCGGGTTCCAACGCACCGGCGACTCGATCTGGGCGATGGCCGACCAGCTCGCCCGCGGGTTCCTCATCGGCGCCACCGCCGGCCGCACCACCCTGACCGGCGAAGGCCTCCAGCACGCCGACGGCCACTCCCCGCTCCTGGCCGCCACCAACCCCGCCGTCATCCACTATGACCCCGCCTTCGGCTACGAGGTCGGCCGCATCATGCGCGCCGGACTCGAACGGATGTACCGCGGCCCGGACGGTCGGGGCGAGAACCTCATCTACTACATCACCGTCTACAACGAACCCGTCGCCCAACCCGCCGAACCCGACAACCTCGACCTCGACGGCCTGCTCAAGGGCCTCTACCAGGTCACCACCCCCCAAGCCGAGGGACCCCGCGTCCGGCTGCTCGCCTCCGGCGTCGGGTTCCCCTGGATCGCCGAGGCCCAACAGATCCTCGCCGAGGAGTGGGGAGTCCAGGCCGAGACCTGGTCGGCCACCTCCTGGAACGAGCTCGCCCGCGACGGCGTCGCCGCCGAGGAGTGGAACCTCCTCCACCCCGGCGAGGAGCCCCGCACCCCCTACGTCACCACCAAGCTCGGCCCCGGCGCCCCCGTCATCGCGGTCAGCGACTTCCAGGCCGCCGTCCCGCTGCAGATCGCGCGCTGGGTCCCCGCCGACTACCGCGTCCTCGGCACCGACGGCTTCGGCTTCGCCGACACCCGCCCCGCCGCCCGACGCTACTTCCACGTCGACGCCCAATCCGTGGTCGTCCAAGCCCTCGCCGCACTCGCCGACGCGGGCCAGATCGACACCGCCAAGGTCAAGGAAGCCTTCGACCGCTACCGCATCGACGACCCCACCACCGTCGCCGGAGTGCTCCAAGAAGGCGGCGACGCCTAAGGGCCCAGCCCGTTGATCAGGCGAGGGCGGCTTCGACCGGACGGACCGGTCCGGAGCCGCCCTCTGCCTGTCGTACGGGCACCAGGCTCCCGCGCTCGAGCAGTCGCCGTACCCGCGCCCGGCTGTAGGCCGCCGGCCTCGTGGTGCGCATGAAGTCGTCGATGATCTCGACGAAGCGTTCCGGATGGTTCTTGTGCGGGAAGTGGCCGGCGTCGGCCAGGAGCACGGCACGCGCGTCGGTGGCCAGGGTCGCGGCCGTCTCGAGGTGCCGCGCCGGGATGACCTGGTCGTCCTCGCCCCAGATCACCGCGACCGGGATCGTCTCGGTGAGGTAGGCCCGGTCGCTCATCGTGACGATCTGGCCCCTCCAGTCGATGACCGCGCGGACCAGGTGCCGGATGGCGAAGCGGGTACGCCGGTCGCGCCACGAGTCGACGATGTCGGCGATCTCCCCGAGATCACGGGTGTGCCGGCTGCCGACGTACGACAGCGTGCGGAGCGCGGTCGTGCTCACGTGCCGCACCCCGGGCCGGGTGAGCAGCGCCATCACCGGCTCCCAGCCGGGTGCCTGGATCAGCTTGATCAACGGCGTGACCTCGGGGCCGAGCCCGCCGGGGGCGACGAGCACCATCCGCTCGGTGCGCTCGGGGAATTGGTAGGCGAACTGCATCGCGATGCCGCCGCCGAAGCTGTGGCCGACCACGGTGACGCGGTCGATGCCGAGCACGGTCAGCAGGTCGCGCATCCCGTTGGCGTAGCCGCCGAGGGTGTAGTCGGCCCGTGGCTTGTCCGACATCCCGTGGCCGAGCAGGTCGGGCGCGATCACCGTGTAGCTGCGGGCGAGCTCGCGGACCACCGGCGCCCACGTCGTGTGGTCGCACGCGAGGCCGTGGAGCAGCAGGAGGGCAGGGCCCTCCCCCATCATCTGGAAGGCGCGCCGGTGGCCGTGGATCGTGACGTAGCGGATCGCGTCCTGCGCCGAGGCCGGCTCCGGGTCCTGCGCCGCGTCCTGCCCCGAGGCCTGCCCCGGGTCGTGTGCTGTGGTCATCACTGCAGCTCCTCACCCAGGGGTAATGCGGGATTCAACCATGCCCTGAGTTGCCGGAGCGACGGTGCAGGGGTGAATGTGCGGGGTGAAATCGTGACGTGACCGAGACCCCGCGACCGTAGGCTGACGGCGTGTCCCGGTCCGATCCCCGCACCCGCGCCGTCCGCCTGCTCAAGCGGGCGTCCGGCCCCCTGAGCCGGGCCGCGACGGCCCGGATCGAGGCGGAGATGCCGTGGTTCGACGAGCTCACCGCCGAGGAGCGGTCCTGGGTCGGCACGATGGTGCAGGCAGGCGTCCGCGGCTTCGTGGACTGGTACGCCGAGGCCGGCGACCCGACCGCCGAGGGCGCCGAGCTGGCCGCCTCCGTGTTCGGCGCGGCGCCCCGCGCCCTGGCCGGCGTCATCACCCTGCGGCAGACCGTCGAGCTGGTCCGGCTGACGATCCAGGTGGTCGAGCAGAACGTCGACGACTTCCTCGACCCCGAGACCGCGCCCGACGTCCACGCCTCGGTGCTGGGCTACGGCCGCGAGTTCGCGTTCGCGACGGCGGAGGTCTATGCCCGTGCCGCGGAGGTGCGCGGCGCCTGGGACGCCCGCCTGGAGGCCCTCGTGGTCGACTCCGTGCTGCGCGCCGAGCCCGACGACTCCGTGCTCTCCCGGGCCAGCGCCGTCGGCTGGGGAGCACGGGGCGACGTGGCCGTGGTCCTGGGCGTCGCGCCGGAGGGGCGCACGGAGACCGGTGTCTTCGAGGCCGTACGCCGCGCCGCCCGCGGACTCGGCATGGACGCGCTCTGCGCGGTGCAGGTCCACCTGATGGTCGTCCTGCTCGGCGGCGTGACCGAGCCCGAGAAGGCGGCCGTGGCAGTCGCAGACCTGTTCGGCGACGGACCTGTCGTGGTGGGGCCCGTGGTGTCCGACCTCGGCCACGCCCACCAGTCCGCTGCCGCGGCGCGCTCGGGGCTGCGCGCGGTCGCCGGGTGGCCGGGTGCGCCCCGCCCGGTGCGGTCCGAGGACCTGCTCCCCGAGCGGATCCTGGCCGGCGACCCCCTCGCCCAGCAGGAGGCGATCGACCACCTGTACCGCCCGCTCACCCGGTCACGGGGCGCACTGGTGGACACGCTGGCGGCGTACCTCACCAACGGCGGAGCGATCGAGGCCACGGCACGGGAGCTCTTCGTGCACGCCAACACGGTCCGCTACCGGCTCGGGCAGATCGCCGACCTCACCGGGCACACACCGATGAGCCCCCGGCACGCGCTCGCCCTGCACCTCGCGCTCATCCTCGGTCGCCAGGCCGACGCCGGCGCAGCGAACGGCACCTGATCCTGCTTTGTAGGGTTCCCACAACGTCCGACGGGTGAGATTCGTCGTCCCCCACAGCGCACGGCCGACCCCGCACCCGTCACAGTTGAGGTGTGCTCGTGATCGTGGCTCCCGGACAGGGAGCACAGACCCCCGGTTTCCTCACGCCCTGGCTCGCCGAGAAGACGTTCGCGTCGCGACTCGACTGGCTGTCGGCGGTGGCCGGGCTCGACCTCGCCCACTACGGCACCGAGGCGGACGAGGAGACGATCCGCGACACCCGGATCGCCCAGCCGCTGCTGGTGGCTTCGGGCCTCCTCGCCGCCGTCGAGCTGTTCCCCCACCCTGGTGACGCCCTTGCCCGGATCGGTGCGGTGACCGGCCACAGCGTCGGCGAGCTCGCGGTCGCGGCAGGCGCCGGCGCGATCACCGCCGAGCAGGCGATGGTGCTCGTGCGCGAGCGGGGTGCCGCGATGGCCGACGCCGCGGCAGTGACGCCGACCGGGATGACGGCCGTCCTCGGCGGGGACCGCACCGAGGTGCTCGCGACGATCGAGCGACACGGGCTGACCGCGGCCAACGACAACGGCCCCGGCCAGATCGTTGCGGCCGGCACCCTCGAGCAGCTCGAGGCGCTCGCCGCCGATGCGCCCGCCAAGGCGAAGGTGCGCCCGCTGAAGGTCGCCGGCGCGTTCCACACGGTCCACATGGAGCCGGCCGTCGACCGGATCGCCTCGCTTGCCCGGTCGGTCTCGACCCACGACCCCCGCACGCAGCTGATCTCCAACCGTGACGGCAGCGTCGTCGAGGACGGCCGCGAGGTCCTCGAGCGCATCGTGGGCCAGATCGCCTCGCCGGTGCGCTGGGACCTTTGCATGAAGACGATGGCCGACCTCGGCGTCACCGGCATCCTCGAGATGCCGCCGGCGGGTACGCTCACAGGCATCGCGAAGCGCTACTTCAAGTCGATCGGTGCCGAGGTCGAGACGTTCTCGCTCAACACACCCGACCAGCTCGACGACGCCCGCGCGTTCTGCGACAAGCATGGCGAGGACCGAGTGAACCCGGCAGGAGCGGCCTGATGACCATTCGCACCGAGTCCGGCGCCGCACACGCCTCGATCCTCGGCATCGGCAGCTACCGCCCCGTCCGGGTCGTGCCGAACTCCGAGATCGTCGACGCGATCGACTCCAGCGACGAGTGGATCCAGCAGCGCTCCGGCATCAAGACGCGCGGCTTGGCCGGTCCCGACGAGACGATCATCTCGATGTCGGTCGCCGCGTCGCAGAAGGCGCTGGCCTACGCCGGGATCGACGCCCGGCAGATCGACTGCGTCATCGTCGCGACGATCAGTCACATGATGCAGACGCCGGCCGCGGCGACCGCGATCGCCTTCGAGCTCGGCACCGACCAGGCGGCCGCGTTCGACATCTCCGCGGCCTGCGCCGGGTTCTGCCACGGCGTCGCCCTCGCCGCCGACTCGATCCGGTCCGGCAGCGCTCGCTACGCCCTGGTGATCGGCGTCGAGAAGCTGTCCGACGTGACCGACATGACCGACCGCGGCACGGCGTTCATCTTCGCCGACGGGGCCGGCGCCGTCGTGGTCGGTCCCTCCGACACCCCCGGCATCGGACCGGTGGTCTGGGGCTCCGACGGCGAGCAGTACGACCTGATCCGGCAGCGGGAGGACTGGCGCGACGTGGTCGCCTCCGAGGCGCCCGTCATGCCGCACCTGGTCATGGAGGGCAACGCGGTCTTCCGCTGGGCGTCGTTCGCGATGGCCAAGGTCGCCCAGCAGGCCCTCGACCGTGCCGGGGTCACCGCCGCGGAGCTCGACTGCTTCATCCCCCACCAGGCCAACAACCGGATCACCGACGCGATGGCGCGTTCGATGAAGCTTCCGGACACCGTCCGCATCGCCCGCGACATCGTCGACTCCGGCAACACGTCCGCGGCCTCGATCCCCCTCGCCCTCGATCGGATGATCACCGACGGCGAGGCCAAGTCGGGAGACACCGCTCTCCTGATCGCATTCGGCGCGGGACTGGCGTACGCCGCCCAGGTCGTTACTGTGCCCTGAAGCACCACCCGCACCACCACCGCACGACCATCACCGCACAACCCACCACCTCAGGAGAAGATTGATGAGCACCGAAGAGATCCGCGCCGCCCTCGCCGAGATCGTCAACGAGGTCGCCGGCGTGGACGTCGACGACGTCCAGCTCGAGAAGTCCTTCACGGACGACCTGGACGTCGACTCGCTGTCGATGGTCGAGGTGGTCGTCGAGGCCGAGGAGAAGTTCGGCGTCACCATCCCCGACGACGAGGTCAAGAACCTCAAGACCGTCGGCGACGCCGTCGCCTACATCGAGCGCGCCCAGGCCGCCTGATTCCCGTCCGTCCCACTTCGCTGCCTGCCACCAGGAGACACCTCTCATGACTCGCACTCGCGTCGTCGTCACCGGCCTGGGCACCACCAGCCCGCTCGGCGGTGACGTCGCCAGCACCTGGGAGGCGATGCTCGCCGGACGCTCCGGCGTCCGCCGTCTCGCCGACTCCCCTGCGTTCGCGGAATGGGCAGCGAAGTGGGACCTCCCCGTCGGGATCGCCGGCACCATCGCCGTCGAGCCGACGGAGGTGCTCGAGCGCGTCCGCGCCCGTCGCCTCGACCGGTCCTCGCAGTTCGCCCTGATCGCCGCCATCGAAGCGTGGCGGGACTCCGGGCTCGACGTGCCCCAGCAGGCCGGTGAGCTCGACAGCGAACGCGTCGGCGTGGCGATGGCGTCCGGCATCGGCGGGGTATCGACCCTGCTCGCCAACTACGACGCCATGCTCGAGAAGGGTCCGCGGCGGGTGTCCCCGCTCGCCGTACCCATGCTGATGGCCAACGCCCCGGCCGCGACCATCAGTCTGGAGATCGGCGCCCGCGCCGCGGTCAACACGCCCGTCTCGGCGTGTGCGTCCGGCAACGAGGCGATCGCGCTGGCCGCCGACCAGATCCGGCTCGGCCGCGCCGACGTCGTCGTCGCCGGTGGCACCGAGGCCGCGATCCACCCACTGCCGATCGCGGCGTTCGCCAACATGATGGCGCTGTCGAAGAACCCCGGCGACCCCACGACCGTCTCCCGCCCCTGGGACACGGGCCGCGACGGGTTCGTCCTCGGTGAAGGCGCTGGCGCGCTCGTGCTGGAGTCCGAGGAGCACGCGGTAGCGCGCGGCGCCCGGATCTACGCCGAGGTGCTCGGCACCGGCATCACCGCCGACGCCCACGACATCGCCCAGCCCGACCCCGCTGGACGCGGCGGTGCCCGCGCGATCGTTCGGGCGCTCACCGACGGCGACATCGCGCCCGCGAACGTCGTGCACGTCAACGCGCACGCCACCTCCACCCCCCAGGGCGACGTCGCCGAGTCGCTGATGCTGCACGCGACGCTCGGCAAGCACGCCGACGAGGTGGTCGTGACCAGCACGAAGTCGATGACCGGCCACCTGCTCGGCGGTGCCGGTGCGGTCGAGGCCGTCGCGACGATCCTCGCTCTGCACAACCGGCTCTCTCCGCCGACCATCAACCTCGACGAGAAGGACCCGGCGGTCGAGCTCGACATCGCCACCAAGGTCCGTGACCTTCCGCTCGGGCCGATCGTCGGTCTCAACAACTCCTTCGGCTTCGGTGGCGCCAACGTCGCCGTCGCATTCGGCGTCGAGTGACGGCTGCGGCCCCGATCTGAGGTCCCGCCCGACCCCGGCCCTGGCTGCCACCTGACCCGGAACCTGGCGTAACCGCTCTCCGGGCGACCCGTTGGACCCGTGAGTCCGATCACACCCCGGGTCGTCCGGGGCGGGACAAGGGGGTCCGATGCCGAAGCTGCCGTCCGTCCGGCCGCTCCACAGTCGCTTCGTTCGCCCGCACTCGGGCCCCGATCGCCGACTGCAGGCGTCCTCCGCTCCGCGGCGGCCTCGCAACGCGCTCACGGCGCTGCTCACGCTCGGGCTGACGCTCGCGGTCATCTTCGGGATCACGCCCGCACCGAGTGGCTCCGCGCTCGCCGGCACCGCCGCGGCGTCGTACCCGGACTGGGGGCGGGCCCGGGCCGCCGACCAAGCGCTGCGCAGCGGCTGCCACCGCTACCGTTATCGCTACCGCGTCACCGCGCCGAGCGACGAGTGGCTCGTAGAGATCTACCTCGTCAAGCGGAGCGGCCAGCGGCTCGGCGCCGCGGCCTGGCACTCCACCGTCGATCCCGACCGCGCCCGCCGGTCGTTCGTGATCTGCCGCTCCAACACCCGGTTCGGCCGCCACAAGCTGGCGATGAAGGTCACCTGGTTCGAGGACGACCTCGACCACACCTCACACGTCAGCTGGGTAAGGCCGACGTACTTCCGGCTCTACCGACCCTGATCGGGCGACCTGAGCAGGGCGGCTCTCAGACGACCTGCTTGATCGTCGCTTCGGGCCGACCCGCTCGTTCCTCGCTCTCGGCTCTCAGACGACCTGGTGCAGCCAGCGCACCGGCGCGCCCTCGCCGGCGTGCCGGAAGGTCTCCAGTTCGTCGTCCCACGGCTTGCCGAGCAGCTTGTCGACCTCGTTCTCGAGGGTGGTCTCCCCGAGCGCCGAACGGACGACCGACGCCTTGAGCCGGTCCTCGGGGATCATGATGTCGCCGTGGATCCCGGTCACGGCGTGGAAGACACCGAGGTCGGGGGTGTAGGAGAACCGGGCGCCCTCCGTGGACGGCGTCGGCTCCTCGGTCACCTCGAACCGGAGGTGGTTCCAGCCGCGCAGGGCAGAAGCCATCGCGGCGGCGGAGCCGGCCTTGCCGGACCAGGAGAACTCGCAGCGATAGGTGCCGGCCTGCGCGGACTGCGGGGTCCAGTGCGGGCTGACGGCAACGCCAAGCACACCGCCCACGGCCCACTCGATGTGGGGGCACAACGCGGACGGTGCTGAGTGGACGTAGAACACGCCCCTGGTTGCACTGTTGCTGGTCACCACGATCTCCTCGGTTTTCCTACCTCCGGCGCGAGATACGCCTTCCCCAGCGGTCTCCTCGGCGGTGGTCAGGTCGACCAAGGACGGGTCGAAGTGACATCTGTGATGTTGTGCAACCTATTGTGGCCCATGGGACGGCCGGACACCAGTAGGAACGCCCCGCGCGCCGAGCGATGCCGACTGCGCTCCGTCGTCGCCGTGGTCAACACGGTCGCCAGCGGCCCGATGTCCTACGCTTCGGGCCATGACCACGGGGCCCGGGCTACGGCCACCCACGCTGCCGAGGGCAGCGACGCGCGGCCGGACCCGCATGATCGTCGCGCTCGTCGTCGCGGGAGTGCTGCTGCTCGGCTGGCTGCTCTGGTTCGTGCGGACGCCCGACGACCTGCCGACCGAAGGCCGCACGGCGACCGCCGCAGGCGTCGTCGGCACACCGATCTACGTCGGGATGTTCTCGCCCGACCCGGACTTCGACCGCACGCTCCACCTCTCGAAGGTGACCGCCGACCATGAGCCCGACCTCGAGATCACGCCGCTGCTCTGCCGGGCCGGCACCCTCGGCGTGACCACAGAGCCCGAGCAGTTCTGCAGCGAGCTCCTCGCCATCGATGGAGCCACCCTCACCGCCGGCGACTCCATCGTGCTTCGCGTGGAGGCGGGCCAACCCGTCTCCGCCACCGTCGGCAGGATCGTCGTCGACTTCCGTGACGGCATGAGCTGGGGCGCGAAGCCGGCCGGTATCGACGGCGCGAAGGTCAGATTCGTCGCCCGCGAGGACTCCTGACGCGCGTCAGGACTCCTCGTCGACCTTCCCCTCGAGCGCCGACGCACGATCGGCGGCATCGGTCAGCTCATCGGCGTCGATCGCGTCGGTGCGGTGGAACCAGGCCAACGCGTCCCGCAGCCGACCGGACTGCTCGAGGGTGTCGGCGTACGCATACCGCAGGCGTACCACCCAGGACTCGCGGCTCTTGTTGTTGAGCGGCGCCAGCTCCAAGGTGCGCAACGCCGCCTCGAACTGGCCGAGGTCACGCCGAGCGCCGGCCTCGACGATGGTCATCTCAGCCTTTGCCTCCGGCGCGAACCGCGCGACAGCGGGGCTCTTCGCCAGCTCGATCGCACGCTTCGCGTTGCCGAGCGCCCGGTGGCAGTCGGCCATGATGGGGAGGTACGCCGTCGCACCGTTCATCCGCTTGGCGGCACGCAGCTCCGCCAGCGCCTCGGCGTAGTGACCCGCGGCGTACGCCGCCTCGCCAGTGGCCTCACGGACCACCGCCAGACGCGGCGCACGCGCCCGCGCCGCGAGCGCGTGCTGGTAGGCGGTCTCGGGCTCCTCGTCGATCAACGCGCCAGCAGCGGCGAGGTGCCGAGCAACCCGCGCCGCCAGCTTCTCCGGCAGCCCACGCAGCTGAGCGCGTACGTCTGGAGCGAGCTCCTTGCCGGTGATCTCGATCGGCAGATCCGGGCCGTCGTAGACCTCCTGGTCACGGCTGCGCGGCGCTTGGCGCTCGCGCTCGCCACGGGCTGCGCCAGCGGCGCCCGGGCGACGCGGACGGTCCGAGGATCGACCCTTGTCACTCCGAGATGCCGATCGTCCGCTTCCCGACCGGCCGGTCCCGGGGCGTCCGCTCCCGGCACGCTGCGCTCCGTCACGCGGGCGGCCTCGACGTTCGTCTGCCACGGCTGTCTCTCTTCTCGATCTGGGCGTGCACGCGAGTGCACTAGGTCTGAAATAGCGTAGAGGCCACCCGGGGGTGGCCTCTACGTGAAGGTATGTCCGGCGGCGTCCTACTCTCCCACAGCCTCTCGGTTGCAGTACCATCGGCGCTGGCAGGCTTAACTTCCGGGTTCGGTATGGGTCCGGGTGTTTCCCTGTCGCTATGGCCGCCGTAACTCTATACACGGGGGGCTTCGGCCTCCCCGTGGACCCCCCACCGTGGTTACGGTTGTTGACCGGGTGGTTGGGGTCAAGATTGTGTGGACGCGTTTTTGTTTGCAGGTTTGTGCGGTATCGCATGTTGTGTCTTGCGCACTTCACGACTCGCCCCTGGTCAACACGACCGATGTTGTTGGTTGTGTTGGGGGTTTGTGTGGCAAGTGTTCGGCCTATTAGTACCGGTCGGCTGGGCATTGCTGCTGTACACCTCCGGCCTATCAACCCAATAATCTGTTGGGGGCCTTACACCCTCAAAGGGGTGGGGAAACCTCATCTTGAAACGTGCTTCCCGCTTAGATGCGTTCAGCGGTTATCACTTCCGAACGTAGCTAACCAGCCCTGCACCTGGCGGTACAACTGGCACACCAGAGGTTCGTCCATCCCGGTCCTCTCGTACTAGGGACAGCCTTTCTCAAGTTTCCTACGCGCGCGGCGGATAGGGACCGAACTGTCTCACGACGTTCTAAACCCAGCTCGCGTGCCGCTTTAATGGGCGAACAGCCCAACCCTTGGGACCTACTCCAGCCCCAGGATGCGACGAGCCGACATCGAGGTGCCAAACCATCCCGTCGATATGGACTCTTGGGGAAGATCAGCCTGTTATCCCCGGGGTACCTTTTATCCGTTGAGCGACACCCCTTCCACATGGTGGTGCCGGATCACTAGTTCCGACTTTCGTCCCTGCTCGACATGTCTGTCTCACAGTCAAGCTCCCTTGTGCACTTACACTCGAAACCTGATTGCCAACCAGGCTGAGGGAACCTTTGAGCGCCTCCGTTACATTTTGGGAGGCAACCGCCCCAGTTAAACTACCCATCAGGCACTGTCCCTGAACCAGATCATGGCCCTAGGTTAGACATCTAGTACGACCAGAGTGGTATTTCAACGATGACTCCACAACCACTGGCGTGGCCGCTTCAAAGTCTCCCACCTATCCTACACAAGCCGAACCAAACACCAATGCCAAACTATAGTAAAGGTCCCGGGGTCTTTCCGTCCTGCCGCGCGTAACGAGCATCTTTACTCGTAGTGCAATTTCGCCGAGTCCATGGTTGAGACAGCGCCCAAGTCGTTACTCCATTCGTGCAGGTCGGAACTTACCCGACAAGGAATTTCGCTACCTTAGGATGGTTATAGTTACCACCGCCGTTTACTGGGGCTTAAATTCTCCGCTTCGACTTGCGTCTAACAGGTCCTCTTAACCTTCCAGCACCGGGCAGGAGTCAGTCCGTATACATCGTCTTACAACTTCGCACGGACCTGTGTTTTTAGTAAACAGTCGCTTGGGCCTGGTCTCTGCGACCCTCACCGCTACCCCCAGCTAGTGGGTT
>CAWHNG010000002.1:0-762500 GCA_963830735.1 uncultured Actinomycetota bacterium | reverse complement strand
CCTTGGTGAGCAGCGGAGTCGCCAACGCGTGCGCCTTCCCACCGTCGGCACGACGGATGAGCTCGACCCCGGCGGTGAGGTTGCCCCACTGGTCGGAGCCGCCGAACTGCAACGTCACGCCGTGGTCGCGGTAGAGCTGCAGGAAGTCCATCGACTGGAGGAGGACGTAGCTGAACTCCGTGTAGCTGATGCCGGCCTCGAGGCGGCGGGCGACGACATCGCGCGCCAACATCCGGTTGACCGGGAAGTGCTTGCCGATGTCACGGAGGAAGTCGATCGTCGAGAGGCTCGCGGTCCAGTCGTAGTTGTTGACCATCGTCGCGGCGTTCGAGCCCTCGAAGGACAGGAAGGGCTCGATCTGGCCGCGCACCCGTCCGACCCACTCCTTGACCGTGTCGAGCGAGTTGAGGGTGCGCTCCCCGGCCTCCTTCGGATCACCGATCATGCCGGTGGCGCCGCCGACGAGTGCGTACGGCGTGTGGCCGGCGAGCTGAAGGCGCCGGGCGGTGAGCACCTGGACCAGGTGGCCCATGTGCAGGCTGGGCGCGGTCGGGTCGAAGCCGACGTAGAACTTCACGCTGCCCTCGGTGAGCGCCGCGCGCAGAGCGTCGCGGTCGGTGGCGTGGGCGATCAGGCCGCGCCACTCCAGGTCGTCGAGGAGCGTGGGGTCGACAGACACGATGTGCCTTCCTGCTTCGGATTGAGACGTACGGCGCAAGCCTGCCCCATCGCCCGTGGCAGTGCCCACCCGGTTCTGCTGGGTAGGCTGACCGACGCTATGAGCAGCGGACGAGTGGGCGACAGGTACACGCTGGACCGCCAGATCGGTCGCGGAGGCTCCGGGGCGGTCTGGCTGGGCCGCGACGAGGTGCTCGGTCGCGCCGTCGCACTCAAGCGGGTCGGGATGCCGCCGGGGTCGGTCGATGCGGACATCGTCCGGGCCGAGCGGGAGGCGCGCCTCGCGGCCCGGGTCAACCATCCGAACGTCGTGGCGGTCTTCGACTTCGTCGACACACCCGACGGCCACTGGCTGATCATGGAGTACGTCGCCGGCACGAACCTCGCGCAGATGATCGCCGACGGCGGGCCGCTCACACCCGACGCAGCCGCCCCGATCCTGGCCAAGGTCGCAGACGCGCTCGCCGCGGCCCACGCGGCGACGGTGGTCCACCGTGACGTCAAGCCGTCCAACATCCTGGTCGGTGACGACGGCGAGGTGAAGCTGTCCGACTTCGGGATCGCGCGGGCGGTCGCCGACCTGACGCTGACGCGCACGGGCCTGGTCACCGGGTCGCCGGCGTACCTCGCCCCCGAGGTCGCATCCGGACGGTCGGCCACGCAGTCGAGCGACGTCTGGTCGTTCGGGACGACGTTGTTCCACGCGCTCGCAGGCAGACCGCCGTACGACGTCGGCGACAACCTGATGGGCGCGATGTACCGCATCGTCCACGAGGAGCCGCCCCGGCTGCCGAGAGCCGGATGGCTGGCCCCGCTGCTCGAGCAGACGATGGAGCGTGACCCCACTGCCCGGCCGTCGATGGAGGAGGTCCGCGACTACCTCAGGACACGGGGCGCGTCCCCGATCGGCGTACGAGTCGCTGCCGCCGAGCCGGTCGCCGCGGCGCCGGACCCCACCCGCACGCTCGTGTCTCCCCCTCCCCCTCCCGCCGCCGACGAGCACGCCGCCTCCCCCGCCGACGACGAACGGCGGTGCTCGCCGTGGCGAGCGCCGCCAGCGTTCGCGCAAGGGCGGCATCGGCGTGGTGCCGGCCGCGATCGGCGTCGCGGTGGTCGCACTGCTCGCCGTGGTCGGGCTGCTGCTCCTCCTCGGCGGCAACGACGACGACACCCCGGTGGCCCGCGACCCGGAGAGCGGCGCAACCGGACAACCGTCCGACTCCGGCTCCGCCGACCCGAGCAGCTCCACCAGTCCGGAGGGCGGACCGACGGCGGACGAGCTCGAGGCCTTCGCCGAGAACTACGTGAAGACCGCCAGCAAGGACCCCGACGAGGGGTTCCGGCTGCTGACGCCGGCGTACCAGAACGCGAGCCCGGCGTACGCCGACTTCTGGGGCTCGGTGAAGGGCCCGAAGATCCTCTCGATCAGCGCCGACCCCGAGGCCCTCACGGTGACCTACAGCTATCGGTACCGGTTCGACGGCGACGAGCGGACCGAGACGGTGACCCTGCAGCTGGTCGAGCAGGGCGGCGGCCTCCTCATCTCCGGGGCGAGCTCGGGCTGACCGCCGCCTCCACGCGCTCGGCAGGTCCGGCGACGAACACGTACTCGACGTTGCGGAGCCGTCCGACCTTGCCGACCCGCTCCCCTGCCGGGTTGTGCACGCCGATCTGCGCGCCGACGTACCGCTTGCTGTCGAAGCCGAGCATCCGGACCGTCTCGTGCCCGGCCGCCAGCAGCATCTGCCGCATCTCCTCCGCGGTCACCCACGACTCGTCGTTGTAGGAGACCAGGACGACCTCGGCGCGCACCCGCGCCAGCAGGTCGCCGAGCGCGGTCTGCATCGTGCGGCGGCTGTTGAAGACGCTCCGGTTGGCGTCGTCGCGGGCGTCGATCCGCTTGCACGCGACGCCGTAGTGGTCGGGTGCGTCCCAGCGGACCAGGGTCTCCCAGATGTGGTAGTTCGCGAAGTAGCGGTGCTGGTTGTAGGGCGGGTCGACGTAGGCGAGATCGACCTGCGCGATGGTGTCCACCGTGGTCATGGCGTCACCCAGCACCGTGGCTCCGGTTCCCGGGAGCAGGTCCGGTCTGCGGAGCCGGAGGTCCTGGTGGGAGCGGGGTGCCCACTGCTTGAGGTAGGCCATCTGGACGCCGGTCGTCGAGTCGACGCGGTCGGCCGCGAGCATCAGGCTGGTCAGCAGCAGCGGGCGCAACGGGCTCCCCTCCGGGTGGTCGCGCTCCACGGCGTCCCGGATGGCGTCGACCCGGGCGCCGTTCTTCGGCTGGAAGAACCGCGACCGCTCGCAGAACGTCTCGGTGAAGTAACCCGGTGTGCCAGGAAGCGCATCGAGACGCGCGATCTCGTCGTCGAGCACCCCGACGTCGACGGACGCCGCGTCGTTCGCGATGTAGCAGTCGCTCAACACCGCGCTGTACGTCGCACGGTCGGCCGCTGTGACCACGAGCCCGCGGCGCTTGAGCTCCTGCGCGACCCGCGTCGTACCCGTGAAGAGGTCGAGGGCGGTCCGCGCGCCCGCGGCGACGGCGAGATCGCCCAGCACCGGCACCAAGGTGCGCTTGGAGCCGAGGTACTTGATCACGTCCGCAGCGTAGAGCGTGACCCGAGGGTGGACAGTCCGGTTGTGACGGTGCCGGACGGGGTAGGTCAGACCCGACCTCAACCACCGGTCACTCCTTCTCAGCCCATTTCACCCAAAGGAACATCCATGCGCACGAAGCTCGGGATCCCCGCCGTTCTGCTCGCCGTCCTCGCTCTCGGAGCGGCCTGCGGCAACGACGACGAGGGCGACGACGACCGCGACTCCAGCTCCGAGGAGACCAGCGAGACCACCACCGAGGACGACGACGAGGGCGAGGCCGCGGAGGCCGAGGCCACCGTCGTGACCACCGAGGCCACCGTCGAGGAGTCCAACGACACCGCGCCCGCGCCGAGCGGCGACGTCACCGCACCCGGCACCGAGCTCGCCATCGGCGACACCGCGGTCCTGCCGCTGACCTACGGCACCGAGGGCACGGCGACCGTCGAGGTCACCGTCACCGGCATCACCGAGGGCACCAGCCAGGACCTCGTCGAGGCGCAGGTCGAGGAGGCCCAGGACTACACGCCGTTCTACATCCAGATCGAGATGGAGATCCTCGAGGTCGGCCCGAAGGGCTTCGGCGGCTACACCCCGGGCTCCGACTTCGACGGCCTCATCGGCGACCAGGACGCGGGCACGCTGATCGTCTTCGGCGACTTCGGTCCGTGCGAGTCCGGCGGCTTCGAGTACGACTCCGCGGTCGGCGACACGGCCACCTCGTGCGTCCCGGCTCTCGCCACCAAGGGCTCGGTCGTCGACGGGGCGAAGTTCAGCGGCGGCACCGAGGAGTACGACCAGTTCGACGGAGAGCCCGTCGTCTGGCAGTGACGGGTAGCCACAGCATCACCGACCGGGGTCGGGGAGCCACACCGCGACGCGGGAGGGCTTCCCGGCCCCGGTGCCATTTCCGGTGTCGCCTCCGGCGTCGTCTCCGGCGCGGTCGATCGTGACGTCGCCACCGTGGGCGCGGACGATCTCGAGCATGATCGCGAGCCCGAGACCGGCACCCTCGGCGGAGCCTGCGAACCGCTCGAAGGGGTGCGGGCCCACGATGCCGGGGCCCTCGTCGGTGACGACGAGCTCCACGCCGGGGCCGCGGCGTCGTACCTCCACGGTGACGGCGCCGGCGCCGTGTCGCAGTGCGTTGTCGACGAGGTTGGACAGCGCCTGGTCCAGCCGACCGGCATCGCCGTCGAAGGAGACCTCGGCGTCGACGAGCACGTCGAGGGCGCGGCCCAGCTCACCGGCCCACGGCAGGAAACGGCGTACGACGCCCCGCGCGAGCGCTGTGAGGTCGACGGGCTCCCGGTCGAGCGCCAGCCGCCCGGCGTCGGCGGCCGCGAGCAGCAGGAGCCGGTCGGCCAGCGCGATCAGCCGCTCGGTCTCCTCGTCCGCCGAGCGCAGCGCGTCCCGGAGCTCCTCCTCGCTGCGCGGGCGGGCCAGCGCGAGGTCGATCTCGGTCCGCATCAGGGCCAGGGGCGTGCGCAGCTCGTGACTCGCCTCCGCGACGAACCGGCGCTGGCGGTCGAGGCCGTCGTCGAGTCGGTCCAGCATCGCGTTGAGGGTCTCGGCGAGGCGCCGGAGCTCGTCACGCGCGGCCGGCAGCGGCAGTCGCTCCCCCGCGCTGCGGTCGGAGATGGTCGCGGCGCGCTCGCGCATCCGCTCGATCGGGCGCAGGCCGGCACCGGCGACGACGTACCCCAGGAGCCCGGCGACGCCGAGCGCGACCGGGCCGCCGACCAGCAGCGTGCCGCGGACCGCGGCCAGCGACTCGTCCACGTCGTCGCGGGGCGCGGCCACGACCAGGACCTGGTCGTCGACCCGTCGGACGAGCACCAGCGCCCGGACCGACTCGGTCTCGTCGTCGTCGCGCAGCCGGATCCCCGCGTCGAACGGGTCGCTCCCGCTGTCGCGCCGGTCGTCGTCTTCGCCGTCGTCGCCGCCGACCAGGTCGCTCACCGTGCCGGCGGGGAGCAGCCGTCCGACCGCCTGCGGCGACGTGGCCGCCACCGTGCCGTCGGCGGCCAGCACCTGGACGACCAGCTCGCCGGGTGGAGCGGCGACAGCCTCCGGCCGCGCGTCCGGCGTGAGCCCGGCGAGCCGGTCGGCCTCGGCCTCCACGGAGTCCTCGAGGCGTTCCTCCAGCGCGTCGCCCATCCCGATCACCACGAACGCGCCCAGCGCGGCGAGCGCCAGGGCGCTGGTGATGAGGAAGGCGACGGTGACCCGCAGTCGCAGCGGCCAGCGGCTCACCGGGTGCCCTCGCTGATCCGGTACCCGAGGCCGCGGACGGTCTCCAGCGACCGGGCGCCGAACGGGCGGTCGATCTTCTCGCGCAGGTAGCGCACGTAGACGTCGACGACGTTGGAGGAGACCTCGTGCGTCATCCCCCAGGCCCGGTCGAGCAGCTGATCACGGCTCAGCACCTGGTCCGGACGCCGCATGAACGCCTCGAGCAGCGCCAGCTCGCGCGCCGAGAGCGTGATCTCCTCCTCGCCCCGCCAGACCCGGCGCGCCGCGGGGTCGAGGCGCAGGTCCCCGACCTCCAGCACGGTCGGGCGGTCGATGGGACCGCGGCGGGCCAACGCCCGCATCCGGGCCAGCAGCTCGTCGAACGCGAACGGCTTGGCGAGGTAGTCGTCGGCGCCGCTGTCCAGGCCGGTGATCCGGTCGACGACCGCGGTCCGCGCGGTGAGCATCAGGATCGGCGTCCAGACCCGGCGGCTCCGCAGCCGGCGGCACACCGTGAAGCCGTCGATGTCGGGGAGCCGCACGTCGAGCAGGATCACGTCGTACTCACCCGCACCGGCGGTGAGCGCCTCCTCACCGTTGCCGACGACGTCGACGACGTCGCCGCGCTCGGTCAGCCCCCGGGCCACCAGTCGCGCCAGCTTCGCCTCGTCCTCGACCAGCAGCACCCGCACACCACCATGCTAGGGACGTCGATGAGGGTTCGATGAGAGCCTCATCGTCCCCTCATCTGCGCGACCTAGCGTCGCCGGCATGAAGACGATGAACCTGACCAAGAAGAAGCTCGCCCTCGTCATCGGCGGCGCCGCCGTCGCTACCGCCGTCGTGGGTGGCGGCGCGTTCGCGATCGCCAACGACGATGACGACGACCGCCCGATCCCCGCGGCCGATCTGGAGAAGGCCGAGGACGCCGCGCTCGCCGAGACCGGCGGTGGCAAGGTCACCGACACCGAGGTCGACGACGAGCAGAGCCGGTACGAGGTCGAGGTGACCCTCGACGACGGCAGCCAGGTCGACGTCCAGCTCGACGGCGACTTCCAGGTCGTGAGCACCGAGACCGACGGGCCGGAGGACGACCGGAACGACGACGACCGCGACGACGTCGACGACGTCGATGACCCGAACGACCGCGACGACATCGACGACCGGAACGATCGCGACGACCGCGACGACCGGTACGACGACTGAGCCGGGGCGGGAACCATGAAGCGCGCCGTCGCCGGCCTGGTGGCCGGCGCCGCGCTGCTCGCCGGGTGCGGGGAGGACGGAGACGGGGCGAGCGGCCCCGGCCCTGCCGATCCCGACGGTGGGGTCTCCGCGGACACGACGTCGGCGTCCGCCGACGCTGCCGACGGTCGCCTCCCACAGGGGGACGAGGCCGTCGGCCCGGACCCGGGCGAGCTGACTGTCGACGTCACCAACCCGTGGTTCCCGCTCGCTCCCGGCACCCGCTGGGTCTACCGGGAGCAGACCGAGGACGGTGCGGTCGTCCAGGTCGTGGTGACGGTGACGTCGGCGACGAAGCAGGTCGCGAGCGGCGGCGAGGCCCGGGTCGTGCGGGACACGGTCCGGCTCGACGGCGAGATCGTCGAGGACACGCTGGACTGGTTCGCCCAGGACGCGGCCGGCAACGTCTGGTACCTCGGCGAGGACACCGCGGAGTTCGAGGACGGCCGCATGACGACCCGCGAGGGGTCCTTCGAGGCCGGGGTCGACGGAGCCCTGCCCGGCGTGATCATGCCGGCGGAGCCGGTCGTCGGCCTGGCCTACCGGCAGGAGTTCTACGACGGCGTCGCCGAGGACAACGGCGAGGTGCTGGCGCTCGAGGAGCGGGCGACGGTGCCGGCGGACGAGTACGACGGGTTGCTGCAGACCGCCGACACGACGGCGCTGGAGCCCGACGTGATCGAGCACAAGTACTACGCCCGCGACGTCGGTCTCGTCCTGACCGTCGACGTCGGTGAGGGCGGGCGCGAGGAGCTGCTGACGGTCAGCACCGTGCCGGCCGCGGAGGCACGGCGTGCCGGGCACGCGCCGCTCGGCGAGGCCTACTGAGGCCGATCGGCCCGCTCTCTCCAGAGGGCGAGGAGCTCGGCCTCCCGCTCGCGGGTGATGCCGGTGATCGGCGCGTCCGGCGTCGCGGCGAGCCAGGCGAGCGTGTCGCGGGCGGTGTCGGCGATCGGGCGCAGCGTCAGCCCCGTCCGCAGGGCGGGTTCGACGTCGTGGTGCAGCATCCCGTCGTACTCCGGACGCGGCAGCCACACCGGGATCGAGTCGGGCCCCGACCACGGATCGACGCCCTGTTCCTGGAGGAACTCCTGCCCGACCCAGGTGTACGACGCCGCAGGCGCACACCGGGCGAGCAGCTCGGCCATGGGCATCGGCTCGCCGACGCCGTCGTACACCCCGCCCTGCCGGGTCTCGGCGAGGGTGACGATCCAGCCGGCGAGGTCGCGCACGTCGATGACCTGGACGACGGCGTCGGGCGAGCCCGGCGCCAGCACCTCGCCCCCGTCGGCCAGCCGGCGCGGCCAGTAGGAGAAGCGGCCGCTCGGGTCGCCCGGACCGACGATCAGTCCCGGCCGGACGATCGTGGACGAGTCCGCGCCGGCGGTGACGATGTCCTCGCAGGCGACCTTCAGGCCGCCGTACGCCTCGGGATCCGTGGCCAGGTCGACGTCGTCGGTGATCGGCTCGCGCAGCGGCACGGTGCCGGGTCCGCCGGGGAGGGAGTCGTCGGCGTACGCGCTGATCGACGACACGAAGATCCAGTGCGGGGCCGGGAGCGCCGCGACCGCGCTGCGGACGTACGACGGCTGCCGGGCGACGTCGACGACCGCGGCGAACCCACCGTCGAGGAGCTCGTCCGGGGCGGGCTGCGCCCGGTCCCACCGCACGAGTGCCGCTCCGTCGGGGACGTCGCCGGAGATGCCGCGGCAGGCGCACACGACGTCGTGGCCGCGGCGGGCGGCCTCCGCCGCCACCGCTCGGGACAGGAACCGGGTGCCGCCCAGGACGAGGATGCGCATGGCCTCCACCTCAGCCCGCGCGGCCCAAGGGGACAAGGGTGTCCGCTGAGGGCGGAACGACGACGCGGCGCCACATGCGGTGACCGGTCCCGGGGTACCGCCGGTCCGTGGGCACCATCAGGGTCG
This sequence comes from uncultured Actinomycetota bacterium, assembly GCA_963830735.1. Classification (GTDB taxonomy): domain Bacteria; phylum Actinomycetota; class Actinomycetes; order Propionibacteriales; family Nocardioidaceae; genus Nocardioides. The sequence continues at coordinate 753,816 of CAWHNG010000002.1, read as the reverse complement.
GCATCTCCGGCTGGTCGTACAGCGGCTGGCGCGGCGACTTCTACCCGCGCGGCCTGGTCCAGCGTCTCGAGCTGTCCTACGCCGCGGAGCGGATGGGATCGATCGAGATCAACGGGTCCTTCTACTCGCTGCAGCGGCCGTCGTCGTACCTCTCCTGGCGCGACGCCACTCCCCCGGGCTTCGTCTTCGCGGTCAAGGGCGGGCGCTTCATCACGCACCTCAAGCGGCTGCGCGGGGTCGAGGCACCGTTGGCGAACTTCTTCGCCTCCGGGGTGCTCGCCCTCGGCCCGAAGCTCGGCCCGGTCCTGTGGCAGCTGCCCGAGATCCAGGAGTACGACGCCGCGTTGCTCGACTCGTTCTACCGGCTCCTCCCGCGCACCACCGCCGAGGCCGCGGCCCTGGCGGCGCAGCACGACCACCGGCTGTCCGGCGACCGCGTGTGGACCGCCGTCTCGGAGGACCGCCCGCTGCGGCACGTGCTGGAGTTCCGGAACCGCAGCTTCTGCTCTGAGGAGAGCCTCGCCCTGATGCGGGAGCACGACATCGGTTGCGTCATCGCCGACACCGCCGGCCGCTGGCCGCAGGCCGAGGCGGTGACCAGCGACGTCGTCTACGTGCGGCTGCACGGCGACACCGAGCTCTACTCGAGTGGCTACGCCCCCGGCGCGCTCGACCCGTGGGCGGAGCGTTGCCGGGATTGGGCGGAGTCGGGCGACGTCTTCGTCTACTTCGACAACGACGCCAAGGGCCACGCGCCGCACGACGCGATGGCGCTGATGGATCGGCTCGGGCTCGCACGTGCGACCGGTGGCTGATGGAGGAACCTGCTCCACCTGCAGTGCGTCGGACTCCCATGCACCGCCTGACGCGACTCCTGGCCTTCCTGATCCTGCTCGCGCTGCTCGTCCTCACCGGCTGCGGCGACGACGACCGCACCGGGACCGGCACCGACCCGACGACCGAGCCCAGTGGGGTGTCGGCGGTGTCGGCGGACGACCTGGACGACGACTGGGGCTGCGGATTCGGGTTCGCCCGCTCCGACTCCGCGGAGACCGTGATGCTGACCCTCTTCCGCGACTACCCGGCGGACGGTCCGCTCACCCGGGAGATCCGGCTCCCCGACCCCGCTTGGGAGGGCGAGCTCAGGTTCGGGACGAACCTCGGGGCGAACTGGTGCGCCGACGTCATCACCGAGCCGGAGGCCGAGGTCGAGGAGACGTGGCGGATCGTCGGCGGCACGATCCGGTTCACAGGGGCTCTGCCGCCTGCCGACAGGAGGCAGTCCTCGCCGCTGGACGTCCGGGCCGAGCTCACCGACGTCGTGGTCGAGTCGCCCGACGGTGAGCGGCACGCGCTGGGCGACGTACCTCTCCGCAACGAGGTGTGGGGCTTCCTGGCCGGGTGAGTCGCTGGCAGCGCGTGGTGGGGCGGGTGGGGCTCGAACCCACGACCCAAGGATTATGAGTCCTCTGCTCTGACCGACTGAGCTACCGCCCCGTGCGCAGAGAAGAGTATCCAGCCGAACCCTCCGGCGGGCGGGATCGTGGTCCGCGATCCCGCCCGCCGCGGTTGCCCTGGAGCGACGTTCAGGCGGCAGGCGCGACCTTCACCTGGACGTTCTTCATCAGCGGCTGGTCGCTCTGCGTGCTGTAGTCGTTGATGCCGATCAGGCAGTTGAGCTCCGGCATGTAGCCGGCCGCGCTGCCGCGCGGGAGGTTGTACTCGAGCGCGACGTACTGCTTCGCGGTGCGCTGCGTCCCGTCCTTCGAGTAGGACGTGATGTCGACCTTCGAGCCCTCCTCGATGCCGCGCGCCACCATGTCCTCGGCGTTGAGGAAGATCAGCTCACGCAGGTTCTTCACGCCGCGGTAGCGGTCGTCGTTGGAGTAGATCGTGGTGTTCCACTGGTCGTGCGACCGCATCGTCTGGAGGACCAGCATGTCCTCGTCAGCGGGGATCACGTCCGGCATCGGGGCGAGCGAGAACTCGGCCCTGCCCGACGGGGTGAGGAACACGCGCTCGCGCGCGGGCTGCGGGATCCGGAACCCGAGCGGCTGACGGATCAGCTCGTTGAAGCCCTCGAAGCCGGGCAGCACCTTGGCCATCACGTCGCGGATCCGGTCGTAGTCCTCGATGTACCACTCCCACGGGGTGGCGCTGTCGGGGAGCGCGGCGCGGGCCATGCCGGCGATGATCGCCAGCTCCGACTTCAGCTCCTTCGACGCGGGCTTGCGGCGACCCATGGAGAGCTGCACCATGCTCATCGCGTCCTCGACGGTGACGCCCTGGAGGCCGCCGCGCCTGCTCGTCCTTCTCGGTGCGGCCGAGGCAGGGCAGGATCAGCGCCTTCTCGCCGTGCACGAGGTGGCTGCGGTTGAGCTTGGTGCTGACCTGGACGGTCAGGTCGCAGTGGCGCAGGCCCTCGGCGGTGTACGACGTGTCCGGGGCGGCGAGCACGAAGTTGCCACCCATGCCGACGAACACCTTGAGCCTGCCGGCGTGCATCGCCTCGATCGAGGCGATGGTGTCCATGCCGTGGTGGCGCGGGCGGGTCGATCCCGCAGACCTCGCCGAGCCGGTCGAGCCACTCGTCGCTGGGCTTGTGGTCGATGCCGCAGGTGCGGTTGCCCTGCACGTTGCTGTGACCCCGGACCGGCGACGGGCCGGCGCCCGGGCGGCCGAGGTTGCCGCGCAGCAGCAGCAGGTTGACGATCTCGCGGGCGGTGTCGACACCGTGCTCGTGCTGGGTGACGCCGAGGCACCAGGCGATCAGGGTCCGCTCGGCCCTGACGTAGATCTCGCCGCACCTGCGCAGGTCGGCCTCGCTCAGACCGGTCTGGCGGACCAGCTCGTCCCACGAGGTCGCGTCGCAGATCGCCTGGTAGTCGTCGAAGCCGTTGGTGAGGGTCCCCAGGAACTCCTGGTCGAGCACCTCGGGGTCGGTCTGGGCGGCCTCGAAGGTGTACTTGGCCATCGCCGCGCAGCAGCGCCAGGTCACCACCGGGGCGGACCTGCAGGTTGAGCGTGCTCAGTCGGGGTGGCCTTGAACAGCGCCATGTCCATGAAGTCGTGCGGCACGATGGTGCGCGTCGCGCCGGCCTCGACCAGCGGGTTGACGTGCACGATCTGCGCGCCCCGGTGGTAGGCCTCGGCGAGCGCGGTCATCATCCGCGGCGCGTTGGAGGCGGCGTTGACGCCGAGCACGAAGAACGCGTCGGCCTCCTCCCAGTCCTCGAGGACGCGGTGCCCTTGCCGGTGCCGATGCTGGCCTGCAGCGCACGGCCGGAGGCCTCGTGGCACATGTTGGAGCAGTCGGGGAGGTTGTTGGTGCCGAGCTCGCGGGCGAACAGCTGGTAGAGGAACGTCGCCTCGTTGCTGAGGCGGCCGGAGGTGTAGAACGACGCCTGGTCGGGGCTCTCGAGCCCGCGGATCTCCTCGCCGACCAGGTCGAAGGCGGCCTGCCAGGAGATCGGCACGTAGTGGTCGGTCGCGGCGTCGTACACCATCGGCTCGGTGAGTCGGCCCTGGTCCTCGAGGTCGAAGTCGGTCCAGGTCGCGAGCTCGGTGACCGAGTGCTTCGCGAAGAAGTCGCGGCTCGACCCGCTTGGGGGTCATCTCCCAGGTGACGTGCTTGATGCCGTTCTCGCAGATGTCGAGCTTGAGACCCTTCTGGTCGTCGGGCCAGGCACATCCCGGGCAGTCGAAGCCGGTCTTGGGAGTGGTGTGGTTCATCTTGAACATCGAGCGGCCCGCGCGGATCAGCTCGCGCTCCTTGGTGATGAACCTGGTCACCGACATCGCGGCACCCCAGCCGGCGGCCGGGTGGTGGTAGTCGCTCTGCGACCACTTCTTGTCGGTCAGCGGTCCCATGCCGCCCTGCCGGGGGGTGTTGGGCATCAGGCCGGGCACCGGCTGCTGCGGGGCGCCGGCGCCGGCGTCGGCGCCGGCGTCGGCCGGCGCGGTGTGCGAGGTGGACACGTCACTGCTCATCGGGTGGTCCTTCCGGGGATCGTTCCTTGACGAAGCGCAGCCGCACGGGCTGCGGGTCGCGGGTCACGGGCCGATCGGCCCCACGATCCACGGCACTTTCACTTCACACCCGTGACGGCCGCCTCGTCACGTCGGCGACCCCCTCCCCGGCGGATTTTGGTGCCGCAACCAACGATCGTTGGTGGCCGCGCCAGTCGGGTCAGAAGCGGGGTCGATCGCGTCATTCACGGGCCAGGTGGCCGGCCGTGACACCGGTCACTCCCCGGGTCTCCTGGGCGTCCTCCCGAACAGGGTGACGCGCGCGCCGTACCGGTGCCATGCTCGGTCCATGACCGAGCGACCTGCCGCCCTGAGAGCACTGCCCGAGGACTGGGAGCGCGCGCTGGTGGTCGCGGCGCATCCCGACGACGTGGAGTACGGCGCCGCCGCCGCGATCGCGCGCTGGACGGGGCAGGGCAAGCACATCGCCTACGTCATGGTCACCAGCGGCGAGGCGGGGATCGACGGCATGCACCCCGACGAGTGCCGGGCCGTCCGGGAGGCGGAGGAGGTCGAGTCGGCGCGGATCGTCGGCGTCGACTCCGTGGAGTTCCTCGGGTTTCCCGACGGGGTGCTGACCTACGGGCTCGAGCTCCGGGCCGCGATCGCTCTGGTCGTCCGCAGGCACCGGCCCGAGATCGTGATCACGGGCAACTTCCGCGACACCTTCGGACCCGGCGCGCTCAACCAGGCCGACCACATCGCGGTCGGTCGCGCGGTGGTCGACGGCGTCCGCGACGCCGGCAACCGGTGGATCTTCCCCGAGCAGCTGACCGACGGGCTCGAGCCGTGGGGCGGGGTGCGGGCCGTCTGGGCGGCAGGCTCGCCCGAGGGACGGCACGCGGTGGACACCAGCGACACCTTCGACGCGGGCGTCGCGTCGCTCGAGGCGCACGGTGCCTACATCGACGGCCTGGGCTGGGAGGGATGGAGCGCGCGGGAGTTCCTCGAGGGCTTCGGCCGGCAGACCGGAAGCATGCTCGGGACGACGTACGCCACGGCGTTCGAGGTCTACCCGCTCACCTGGGGCGGCACCGACGAGGACTGAGCCCGAGGAGCCCCCGCGGAGGTAGGCCGAGGAACGAGGGCTGCCGGAGCGAGGCACCGCAGGGTGCAGTCGAATTCGACGAGGAGTGACGTTGCGGCGTCGTACGACCTGGGGTCAGTAGCCCGCCATCGCGTCCTCGACCGTCTCACCGGTCGGGTTGTAGGCGCAGGCGTCCTCGGCCTCGACGATGGGCGAGTCGCGCTTCGGCGCGCCGGACTCCTCTGTCTCTCCGGTCTCCCCGGTCTCTCCGGTCTCGCCGGGATCGCGCGGCTCCCGCGACTTGGGGTCGATCGCGTTCTGGACCGTCTCCTGCACATAGTCGAAGTCCGGGTCGGAGGAGTTGAACTGGTCCGAGGTCCGGAAGACCACCGACCTCACCTTCTGGCCCTTCACCTTCAGCGCGAGGTCGACGAAGGCGGAGCCGAGCTCACCGGGGATGTCGGTGTAGACGATCTCCTCGCCGGCCTTGAGCAGGTCGAGGTAGCGCAGCAGCAGGTTGCCCGGGTCGGCCTCCTCGATGATCGCGTCGACCATGCAGCGCTGCCGCTCCATCCGCTCGTAGTCGTCGGAGCCCCAGCGGCCACGGGAGTACCACAGGGCGTCGAAGCCGTCGAGGTGCTGGTCGGGACCGGGCTCGAGCCAGCCGTCGGGCGGGATGCCCGCGTCGGTGTTGCCCTGGATCGCGATCGGCTCGTTGATGTTGACCGTCACGCCGCCCATCGCGTCGACGATCTCCTTGAACCCCTCGAGGTTGACCAGGACGTAGTAGTCGACGCGGAGACCGAGGGAGCCCTCGACGGCCTGCTTGATCGCGTCGGCGCCCTCGTTGGAGCTCTCGCCGAGGACGCCGGGGTGCCAGGCAGGGATGTTGCGGTAGATCGCGTTGAGCATGTAGTCGCCGTCGCCGCTCTCCCCCGCGAAGCCGTAAGGGTAGAGGTCGTGCAGCGGGCTGCCCTCGGGGAACTGCGCGTTCATCATGTTGCGCGGCAGGCTGAAGCTGATCGCCTTGCCGGTCTTGGTGTTGATGTCGAGCAGGATGACGCTGTCGGTGCGCACGCCGTCGCGGCCCTCGCCACCGTCGCCGCCGAGAAGCAGGACGTTGACGCGGTCGCGGCCGCCCAAGGGGTTCTTGGCACTCACGTCGTCGGGCGCGGTGACGGTGTTGTTGTCGTCGAAGATCGTGTCGATGAAGTCGGCGGTCGCGAGGCCGTACTGCGCGGCGCGCAGCACCGGTGCCGCGAAGATTGCACAGAAGACGACGACGGCGATGTTGCCGACGACCGTGTGCCACCGGGGGCGCTCTCGCGGCCGGATGAGGCGGTACGACGTCCACACGACGAACACCCACAGGACCAGCAGCACCGCGAGCACCAGCACGCCGACCTTGAGCGCGGTGGGGTTGAAGACCAGGTCGAGCGCCCGCTGCCAGTCACGGCCGAAGTGCCACGCCACGACGCCGGCGACGGCCGCCCACCCGGCCACCACCAGCCAGCCGAGCACCTTGCGGCCGGCATAGAGGTAGCCGGTGCCGGGGATCATCGCGCCGAGGAACGTCAGGACGAGGGTCCCGCCGAGACCGCGGGTACGACGCCGGAACGGCCGCAGCGCACGGGCGCCACCCTTCGGGCGGCTCTCCTCGCGGCTCGTCGCGCGGCGGGCCGGCGGACCCGCGTCCCGGCGGGCGGCGCGGGTCTCCTTGCGGCTCGCGGTACGCGACTCGTTGCGGTTCGCTACGCGGGTTCCTGAACGACGTGCGACGGGCTGGGCCGACCGCCGACCGGTGGGGACCGACGTGGCGGCGACCGGGCGGGGTTCGGGGGTGACCTCGACGCGGACCTCGGGGGTGACCTCGGGTCGGGTCTCGGGGTCCCGCAGGGCGCGGCGGCCGGCGTACTGCTCCCGCCGGCGGAGCCGGCGCCGCTCGCTGCGGGTCAGCCGGATCGAGCGTGGCGCGCGACGGGCGCCACCACGGCTCGTCTCGTCCGGCATGCGCACCCCTCGGGACAACACCGGGCAGGACCTCCCTGCCCGCGGAAAGTATCGCCACGCCGAGTCGTAGCGTCATATCGGCGGGAGGGTTCCCACCGGCGGTCCGAGGGAGAGGGTACCCAGCCAGCGCGCCGGTGCCGAGCCGAACTCCGCCAGCTCCTCCGCAGTCATGGTCGCGACGCAGCGACGCCACGACTCGACCCGGGCGATCCGCCCCATCTGCAACGCCATCGGCAGCACCGCCCGAAGCCGCGCCGTCGGCACCAGGTCCGACCAGACCTCGAGAGCCGCGTCGGCAACCCGCCACAGCCGGGGATCGTCCGGACCGGCGCCGATCGCGTCCGCACACACGTTGAGCGGGATGAGCAACGCCGCGAGCGGCTCGGTCAGCACCGCGTCGCCGAAGTCGAAGAAGCGCAGCGGTCGGTCGCCGTGCACCGTCGGGCACGGCGCGATGACGTTGTTGTCATGGAGGTCGTTGTGGTTGAGCGTGAGCGGGAGCCCGACGTCGGTGATCTCGTCGGCCCACCGCTCGACGACGGGCAGGAACGCCTCGAGCCGGCGGGCCGTGTCCCCGTCCAGGCGCCGCGGGTCGCCGTCGGGGAGGGCGGCCAGGCGGCCGACGGCGTTGGCGACGTACGTCGTGGTGTCGTCGGGCGCGAGCACCGTCAGCGGCAGCTCGGCCGGGCGCGAGGCGACGCGGCGCTGGAGGTGGGACGCGTCGGCCAGGATCCGGCACCACAGGTCGACGTCGGCATGGCCGCCCGCGGCACGCAGCGTCGGACCGAGGTCGGGGGTGAGCAGCAGGTCGCGGGCCGGGTCGGCGGCGACCACCGGTACGACGTACTCGGGCGCCAGCCGGGCGAGGGCCAGCAGGAGGGCGGCCTCGTGGGCCTGTCCGGGGCAGTTCTGCTTGGCGTAGAACGTGCCGTCCGCCGTCACGACCCGCCACACCGTCGACCACGGCCGCACGTTGAGCGGCTCGAGCACGTCGGGCTCGCCGACGGCGGCGACGACGAAGTCCCGCAGCTCCTCGCGGAACGCCGGCGTACGCCACCGGGCGCTCGACCACGTCGTCATGGCGCTGACTCTCGCCCAACGCCCGGCGGCGCGCCACCGGGTTTCGTCGGGGTCCTGACGGCGGCCGTTAGGCTGCCCGTTCGATCGGGCCCCTGCCTGTCCCCCGATCACGTGAGGAGCCGGACCGTGGCCGTTCGGACGTACGACGTCCGCTCGCTCGACGACGTCCTGGTCGGTCTGGACGCGGCCCCCTCGCTCGAGGTCACCGTCGACCGCGGACTCGACGCAAGGGTCCATCCCGGTCTCTTCGTCGGCGACGAGCCTGGCACCCGGGATGCGCGGACCCGCTTCGCCGAGGTCGTCGGGCAGGCCCAGGGCCGGCCGATCGGGACTGTCACCTTCCGCGATGTCGTCGTGCTCGGCCGGGGCCTGATCGCGGAGCCGGCGACCAGGACGCTGTGGACCGGCGAGACCCTCGGCTGGTCCGAGGAGTCGACGGCGATCGACCTGTCGGTGTGGTTCGGCGCCGAATGGCGCACCGGTCGCACCGTCGAGGTGGACGAGGACGTCCTGGTGCCGGCCGTACACCTCGATGCCGCGTGGATGGCGCTCTCTCCGGGTTTCCCCGTCTACGGGCACTGGCTGATCGACGTCGCTCCACGGCTGCTCGCGCGCCAGGACGGGTACGCCGACCTCCCGCTTCTGATCGGGCGCCCCGCGCCGTGGGCGCGTCGGCTCGCCCGGATGCTCGGCGCGCCGCTGCGGGACGCGACAGCCGTGCTCCCCCGCCGCCCGGTCCGGGTCGACCGGCTCGTTGTGCGCACGCTGACCAAGCGCGAGCAGGCGATCGACCGGCCGGCGACCGGCGCCGCCTGGGACGTGCTGCGGACCGCACTGCTGGCGAGGGCGCCCGTTGACCCCGTGCCGCCGGCCGACCGGGTCTACGTCTCGAGGGCGGGGTGGCAGGCCGGGCGGTCGCTGGTCGACGACGACGAGGTCGAGCAGCGGGTGCGCGAGCGCGGCTACGTCGTGGTGCGGCCCGAGGACCTCACGCTGCGGCAGCAGGCGTGGCTCTTCTCGGGTGCGCGGCACGTGGTCGGCGTGGACGGGTCCGGCCTGCACAACGTGATCCACGCGCGGCGCGACGTACTCCTGAGCGTCGTGGACACGCACCGCACCAACCTCTTCCACGCGGGCGTCGTGAACGTACGACGCCAACGGCTCGCACATCTCGCCGCGGTCGGGGATGCCGATCAGGGCTGGCGGCTGCCGGTTGCGATACTGGACGCTCACCTCGACGAGGTCGCTGCGGCGACCTGACCTCTACCTGTCTCGGGAGCACATCGTGGCCACGCAGATCGACCGATGGGCCGACCCCCTCAAGCGCGCGGCCGTCACCCACGTGAAGCCGCGGGTCGGGCAGGCCCGCTGGGACAGGCTTCGCCGCATCGCGCGCCAGGGCGAGCCGGACCCCGCGGAGCTTCGCCGTCGGCGGCGGGCCGCGATGAGCCTGTCCGAGCTGGCCGTCGAGTTCGGCACCGACAAGTTCAGCGAGATCCACCGCTACACCCCGCACTACGAGCGCCACCTCGCGCACCTGCGGGACGAGGAGTTCGTCCTGCTCGAGCTCGGCATCGGCGGCTACCGGCGCGAGCGCGACGGCGGCGCGTCACTGCGGATGTGGAAGCACTTCTTCCCCAAGGCGACCATCGTCGGCCTCGACATCGAGGACAAGCGGTTCGTGCGGGCACCGCGGATCGTGCCGTTCCAGGGGTCGCAGGACGACCCTGACGTGATCGCTCGGATCTTCGACGAGGTCGGCGTCCCGAAGGTCGTCATCGACGACGGCAGCCACCAGGTCCGCCACGTGCTCGAGTCGTTCCGGATCATCTTCCCGCAGCTGCCGGACGACGCGATCTACGCGATCGAGGACATCCAGTCGTCGTACTGGCCGGACTGGGGCGGCAGCGAGGACCTGCTGTCGACAGAGACGTCGATGGCGCTGGTGAAGCGACTGCTCGACGGGTTGAACCACGAGGAGTTCCTGTCGGCGACGTACGAGCCGACGTACACCGACCGCCACGTCGTCGGCCTGCACGCGTACCACAACCTCGTGGTGATCGAGAAGGGCACCAACGACGAGGGCAGCCTCAAGCGGGCCGCCAACCGGAGCTGGTACGAGCGGCACGCGACCGACTGATTCGTACGGTCGGACGCCCTTGCCGAAGCAGGTGATCAAGGGCACGAGCCGCGAAGGACGCCACCCGAGCCAGCGTCTTTCCGAGCAGGCTTTTCAGAAGGGACGCGGTCGCGGTCGGCGGGGGTCGAGGGGACCAGTTGTTTGTCGGCGACCACGGTCGGGGCAGCGTCGTGGTCGCCGGCTGGGGTTGCGGCCGCGCGGGGTCTGCTCGGGGTCGCGTCCGTGGTCGGCTTTCAGGTTGTACGACGCCGCGCCCTGCGAGGAGACGCCATTGGTCGAGGAGCTCGCGCAGCGAGCGTCACGAGACCGAGCCACTCAGATCACTACCCGAGGCCGCCTCGTCCTGGGTGTTTTCGGTCGTGACCCCAGCGGTCGACCCGAGCGGACCCGGCACCAGTGCAGGGCTCCAGCCAGGTGCGGTGACCACGGCGACCGCGACCACGCTTCTTCTCTCGAATCCGGCCTTGAGGACCGCGGGTCCGGCGGCCGGCAGCGCACCTTCCGTCGACATCTGCGGTGCCCGATCTGGTTGTCCACAGGGGTGATCCGGGCGGGGTCGAATTGTCGGAGGTCGATGATCGAATAAGGGCATGGATCTCGGGAGCGCCACCCTCTTCGACCTGACACCGGCCGGTGTTCGGGGCCGACGAGCCGACGCACGAGCCCGCGCCCGAGCGGGTGGTCTCGCCCGACGCGAAGCTGCTGGCCGAGATCTACGAGGACGGCGTCCTGATCGCCGACCGCGAGGTCGCCCGGATCCGACGGATCGCCCACTGGGCCCGCACCCACGTGGCGACCAAGGCCGAGGACGCCGCCACCATCACCGACTACGCCCTGGACACCGGGCTGCCGATCGCCGGGGAAGGCGCCCCGTTGATCTCCGGCCACGCGGTCGTGGAGATCTCCGCGGTCCTGGGCCGGTCTCTGGACTCCGGGAGACACCTGGTCGGGCAGGTCGTCGAGCTCGACCACCGCCTCCCCCGCACCTGGACCGGAGTCCTCGAAGGCCGCGTCCCGGTCTGGAAAGGCCTCCGGATCGCCGACCTCACCCGGCCCCTGAACCCAGCTGCTGCTGGGTTCGTCGACCAGCAGCTCTCCGAGTTCGCCGCCACCTGCTCCTGGGCACAGATCGACCGACTCATCGACGAAGCCCTCGTGCGGTTCGACCCCGACGAAGCAGAACGCCGCCGCCAAGCCGCCGCCGAGCACCGCCACTTCACCCTCGACCTCGACCAGAGCGGTATCGACGGACTCGTCGACCTCACCGGCGTCCTCGACCTGGCCGACGCCCTCGACCTCAACACGGCGATCACCCGACGGGCCACCCACCTCGCCGACCTCGGCAGCGACGACCCCCTCGACGTGAGGCGGGCCAAGGCCGCCGGCGAGCTCGCCCGCAACGACCACACCCTCGACCTCCAGCCCGGGCAACCGACCACCGGTCGACCCGATGCAGACCCGACCGACGCTGGTCGACCCGATGCAGACCTACCGGCCGCCGGCATCTCGAGCCCCGGCCGGGCGGCGCCGGGCCGGAAGATCGAGCTGTTCATCCACCTCACCCAAGCCGCCCTCGAAGGCGGCAACCCCGTCGGCCGCCTGGAGAACACCGACACTCCCATCAGCATCGGACAGATCCGGGAATGGTGCGGCTCCGGCGACGCGAAGATCACCATCCGACCGGTCATCGACCTCAACGACTGCCGCCCCGTCAACGCCTATGAGATCCCCGACCGGATCCGCACCCAGGTCACCCTCCGCGACCTGACCTGCGCCTTCCCCAACTGCACCAGACGCGCCCAGCGCTGCGACCTCGACCACCGCATCCCGCACGCCGAGGGCGGACCGACCTGTGCCTGCAACCTCGTGCCCGCCTGTCGAAGCCACCACCGCGCCAAGACCCATGCCGGGTGGACCTACCTCATCCTCACCCCCGGCCACTACCTGTGGTGCTCACCCCACGGACAACTCTGGATCGTCGACCCCCACGGCACCCACATCCTCGACCGCCGCACCTTCACAACCCCGATCCGGCACCAGCACCCACCACCCGAGGAGTAGGTGCCACGCCCCACACCCCGCCCACCCCGGCGGGGCCACAGGCATGTCCAGGACTCCTCGCCCAGCGCGATCGAGGCATCAGATCAGCTGTCCGGCGCCACCACTCATGCACGAGCGAGTCCAGCGCGACGCGTGGAAGTCACCGCGTCATCATCGGTCCCTGCCGGATCGTCGGACCGCCGCCGAACCCGCCCGGGCCGCTCTGCTCACCATCACCACCCGGCACCTCCGCCGACAGGTCGGCGAGCACCACAGCGTCGCCCTCCTCCACGCCGTCGAGCACCTCCGTCCGATCGGTGCCGACGATGCCCGTGGTGACCGGGACGCGGCTCGCCTCACCGTCCCGGACGACCCGGACCGCACCCCCGGAGACAGCGGACGTCGGGACGGTGAGCACGTCGGTCGCCTCCCCCACCACGACCTCCACCGTCGCGGGCATCCCCACTGCGGGCGACCGGTCGGTCGCGTCGAGGGTGACGGTGACCGGGTACGTCGTCTCGTCACCCGACGGCAGCGCGGTGCCGTCCTCTCCGGTCTCGCTGTCATCGGTGGACGTCGGTTGGTTGCCGACCCGGGTGATCGTGCCGGTGAGAGGGTCCTCGGCGCCGGCCGGCGTCACTGTCGCCTCGAGCCCGAGGTCCAGCTGTCGGGCACGCGCGGCCGAGACCTCGACGTCGACCGTGGTCATCCCCCTGCCCACCACGGTCGCCACCGTGGTGCCGGCGGAGACGGTGTCGCCCGGTTCTACCTCGACCGAGGCGACGCGACCTGACGCCGGGGCGCGGACAGCGGCCGTCTCGAGGGCATCGCGAGCCGTGACTACTGCCGTCTCCGCCTGGTCGATCGCCGCCTGGTCCGCGGCGAGTGTCGCGGCGGTGACCGTCACCTGCCCGGCGTCCGGCTCGGTGGGCTCGGTCGGCCCGGGCTCGGTCGGCCCGGGCTCGGTCGGCCCAGGCTCGGTGGGCCCAGGCTCGGTGGGCCCAGGCTCGGTCGGCCCGGGCTCGGTCGGCCCGGGCTCGGTCGGCCCGGGCTCGGTCGGCCCGGGGTCCTCCGCTTGCTGCTCGGCCTCGGCGAGCACGCCCACCGTGTCCTGGAGCGTGTCGGTCAGCGTGCCCAGGGCTTCCTGGAGGTCCGCCTGGGCAACGGCCACCGCAGCCTGGGCGGACTGCACCGCAGCAAGGGCCCGCGCGCAGTCGTCGCCGACGCCCGCAGCGGGCTCCTCGGCGGCGTCATCGACACCCCCCGCAGGCTCTTCGGCGCCCTCACCGGGACCACCTTCGCCGGCGCCACCGTCACCGCCGTCATCCGCGCACACCTGCTCCTGCGTCGCGAGGGCGTCGGTCGCGGTGGTGATCGCCGCGCTCGCCGCCGACTGGGCGTCGGTGACGGCGTCCTGCTCGTCGGCGAGCTCGGCCAGCGCGGCGGAGAGCGCCTCCGACACCGGATCCGCTTCCCCCGACGGCGTCGGCAGCGCACCCTCCGACGGCCCTACAGGCTGATCGGTCCCGCCGCCGCCACCGCCGTCGCCACCGCCACCGCCGTCCGGCGGCGCCGTCGCGTCCGGGCTGCCGGCGGCATCGGCAGCCGCGTCGGCAACGGCGTCGATCTGTGCCTCCTCGTCCCGCTCCAGCTGCGCCCGGGCGGCGGCGAGGTCGGCCCTCGCGCGGGCCAGCTCGGCGCGTTGCGCGCGTCGGTCGAGTACGGCGAGCAGGTCGCCCGCGCGCACCCGGTCGCCGGCTGCGACCAGCACGGCCACGACCTCGCCATCCGTGCCGAAGGAGAGGTCGGCCCGCCCGCTCGGCGAGACCGTTCCGGCGAGCCGGAGCGTCTGCTCGACGTCGCCGATCCCGACCGTCGCGGTGCGGTACGCCGTGTCCGGCGCGGCGGTGGCGGCGTACGTCGCCCATCCCGCGCCACCGAGCAGGACGGCGACGGCCGGGAGCGCGAGGCGTCGTACCCGCATCAGGACCCCTCGCCCGCGCCGGGCCCCGCCCGCAGCGCCCCGAGGTTGCAAGAGCCGTCCTCGGCGTCGCTGACCGAGATCGAGTCCGCGGTCACCCCGCCGACGTCGTCGGTCTCTCCGGTCGCCGTCACGCAGCGCCCGACCTCGAGCGCCGAGCGGGCAGCGACCGCCTCCACCGAGTAGGCCGTCTCGTCGGTCACTGTCACGCTGATCGCCTCGCCGGACGACGACCCCGGTCCGCCGGCCTCCATCGTGAACCCGTCGGCCGTCACCGCCGTGACCTCGCCGCGGAAGCCCATCGCCGCCCGCCCGTCCGGAACGTCCGAGGGCACACCCTCGGGCACGTCGCTCGGTGCGCCCTCGGGTCGGTCGGACCTCGTGCCGGGCTCGCCCGGCACGTCCGGGCTGCATTCGCCGTCCTCGGGGTCGCTCACGGCGACGTCGGCGGCGGTGAGCGTCCCCGGCACCTCCCCCGGCGCCTCCGCCTCCGCCTCCTCCGCACCGCGTACGACGACGCACGAGCCCACCGCGACCTCGTCGTACGACGCCGCGAGCTGCTCGGTGATCGTCGTCCGGTCGGTCACGGTCACGGCCACCTGCCCGGTCATCTCGTTCTGCACCTGGAGCAGGTCGCCCTCGACGGCGGCGATCCTCCCGATCGTGCCGGGACCGCGTCCTTCACCGGTCCCCATGGACCGGAGCACGGGCTCGGGGTCGTCCGCGCTGACCGGCTCCGACGAGCCGCAGGCGGAGACGAGAGCGAGGAGGACGCAGGCCACGCCGAGGGTCCCGGCCGTCCTGCGGCGCCTGGTCCTGGTCGTGTGGAGGTTCGTGGTACGGAGATTCATGGTGGGTCCTTCTCGGGTGAGGGCTGGAGGGGTCACTCGCTGCGGAGGGCGTCGATGGGGGTCAGGCGGGCGGCGCGGGCGGCGGGATAGACGCCGAAGCCCAGGCCGAGCGCGAGCGCGGTGCCGAGCGCCGCAACGGTCGCGATGATCGATACAGCGACGGGTTGGTCGATGAGGCCGGGCAGCAACCGGGCGCCGAGGAGGCCGAGCGCCACGCCGACCAGGCCACCGGTGAGCCCGAGCAGCGCCGCTTCGACGAGGAACTGGCGCCGGATCACCGCCGGCGCGGCGCCCAGCGCCTTGCGCAGACCGATCTCGCGGACCCGCTCGGTGACGGAGACGAGCATGATGTTCATGACGCCGATGCCCCCAACGAGGAGCGAGATCGCGGCGACCCCGCCGAGGAGCACGGTGAGCGTCCTGTTGGTCTCGTTGGCCGTCTCGACCAGGGAGTCCTGGGTGGAGATGCTGAAGTCGGCATCCGCGGCGGTGACGCCGTGGAGGTTGAGGAGCAGCGCCTCGACCTCCTGGTACGCCGCCGACAGCGACGCCTCGTCGACCGCCTCGACGTAGATCGTGGCCACCGTGTCGCCGGTGTCGCCGGTGATCCGCGCGGCGGTCCCGATCGGCGTCACGGCCTGGTCGTCCTCGCTGGTCCCGGTCGACGACGCGCCCGAGGACGACAGCACACCGATCACGGTGAGCGGGGTCCCCTCGACGGTGACCGTCTGCCCGACGGGGTCCGCGCCGCCGAGGAGCTCGGCCGCAGTGTCCGGACCGAGTACGACGACCGGCGCCCCGTCAGCCGCCTCGGCCTCCGTGAAGAACCGCCCGCTCGCCAGGTCGCGTGCGCGGACGCCCGTCCACGCGGTCGTGGTGCCGACCAGCGACGTCGTCCAGTTCGTCTCCCCGCGGACCAGCGACGCAGTGGTCGAGGTGGTGGGAGCGACTGCTGCGGCGTCCGGCACGACGTCCCGGTCGCCGATCGCCGCGGCGTCGGTCAGTGTCAGCGTCGACGCCGAGCCGAAGCCGCCGCGGATCCCTGAGGAGTCGGTGCTGCTGCCGGGCGGACGATCAGCAGGTTCGACCCCAGGGCGTCGATCTGCTCCTCGACCTCCTGCTGCGCACCCTGCCCGAGCCCGACGGTCAGGATCACCGACGAGATCCCGATGACGATGCCGAGCACCGTCAGCACCGAACGCAGTCGGTGCGCCCGGATCGCCGCGGTGCCGGTCCGCAGCGTCTCCCACCAGGTCACCGGCCCGCTCCCTGCAGGGTCGGCTCGTCGACGGTGATCTCGCCGTCGCTGATCACCAGGTTGCGGGCCGCGCGGGCGGCGACGTCGCGCTCGTGGGTGATCAGGACGATGGTCCGCCCAGCCGCGTGCAGCTCGTCGAGGAGCCCCAGCACGTCGCGGCTCGACGCGGAGTCGAGATTGCCCGTCGGCTCGTCGGCGAGCAGCAGGTCGGGGGACGTGACCAGGGCGCGGGCGACCGCGACCCGTTGCTGCTGGCCGCCCGACAGCTCGCCGGGACGGTTGTCGAGGCGGTCGCCGAGCCCGACGCGTTCGAGCGCATCGACCGCACGGTCACGGCGCTCCGTGCGCCCCACGCCGGCGTAGACCAGCGGCAGCTCGACGTTGCGCCAGGCCGGCATCGACGCCAGGAGGTGGAACTGCTGGAACACGAAGCCGATCCGTCGGTTCCGGACCTCCGCGAGCTCGGTCTCCGACATCGCGGAGGTGTCCTCCCCCGCGAGGAGGTACCGGCCCGCGGTCGGGGTGTCCAGGCAGCCGAGCAGGTTCATCAGCGTGGACTTCCCGGACCCCGACGGGCCGACGACTGCGACGTACTCCCCGGCGCCGATGGCGATGTCCACGCCCCGGAGCGCCTCGAACGCCACGGTGCCGGACCGGTAGGTCTTGCGGACGCCGACCAGCTCGATCAGCGCGCTCACGGCACCACCACCGGGCCCTCGAGCTGCCCGGATCCGCCGCCCTGGCCGCCGGGCGGGAACCCGCCTTCCTCGAGCTGCTCGATCATGTCCTCGCGGCCACCGTCGCCACCGCCGCCGTCCGGCAGGTCGAGGGCCGGCACCTCGACGACGTCGCCCTCGTCGAGCCCGGAAAGGACCTCGGTGACCATGCCGTAGACGCGGCCGATCTCGACCTCGGTCCGCACCGGTTCGCCGTCGGCGACGCGGTCGACGTACGTCGTGCCGTCCTCGTACGTCTGCACCGCCCGGCTGGCGACGGTGAGCACGCCCTCCTCCTGGGCGACGACGACGCTCGCCTCGGCGGAGGTTCCGGCGTACAGGTCGTCACGGGTGCCGGTGACCTCGATCGTGACCGGGAAGACCGCGGCACCGGACGAGCTGGTCTCGGCGACGAGGCCGATGCTCTCGACGGTGCCGTAGACGGTCTCGTCGACACCGGTCACCGCGACCTCGGCCTGCTGCCCCTCCTCGAGCCGCTCGACGTCGCTGCTGCTGACGGTGGCGTCGACGACGAACCGGTTGCTGGACGTCACGGTGATGCTGCCGGCCCCGCTGTCGCTCGTGCCGCCGTCGGTCCCTGTCGTGTCGCCGACCTCGATGCCGACGGCGGTGACGGTGCCCCTCGTCGTCGCCCGGAGTACGGCGCCGCGCACCGCCGCGTCGGCCTCGTCCAGACTCGCGCCGGCCGCCACGACCGCGGCCTGGTCGGCCGCGACCTGGACGTCGGAGGCGTCGGCGTCGGTGTCCTCCTCGAGCTGTGCCCGGGCCGCCTCGAGCGTGCTGACGGCCGCCGACCTGGCTGCCCGCAGCGCGGCAGCATCGACCCGTGCGACAGGGTCACCGGCGCGGACCCGGTCACCCCCGGCGACGTACACCTCGGCCACGACGCCGCTGACCTCGAACGCGAGGTCCTCCGAGGTCGCCGCCGCCACCGTGCCGGTCGCGGCGACCGTGTCCTTCACGGTCTGCTTCGCGACGGTGGTCGTGGTGGGCTTGGCGGCCGCGGGCTCCTCACGCAACAGCAGCCACCCTCCGGTGCCGCCGGCGGCCAGCACCAGCGCGACCAGGACGAGGACAAGACGCCGTCGGCGCGCAGTCAGTGCGATCACGAGGCCGACGATGTCGACGCGATCTGTGCCCGTCGTGGGCCCTACCTGTCAGCCGCCTGTGACCGAGGGCGACTGCGGAAGACGGACCCGGATCCGGGTGTCCCCCGGTGCGCTGGTGAGTACGACGCTCCCGCCGTGCGCGGCGACGATCGCCTGCACCAGCGCGAGCCCGAGCCCCGCGCCGCCCGCGCGGTGGCGGGCCGAGTCGCCCCGCGTGAACCGCTCGAACGCGGTCGCGACCAGGTCGTCGGGGAAGCCGGGCCCGTCGTCGCAGACGTCGAATCCGTCGGCACGGACCCGGACGGCGACCGTCGTGCCCGGCGGGGTGTGCCTGCGCGCGTTCGTGAGCAGGTTGGAGGCGACCTGGTGCAGGCGCCCCGGATCGCCGAGCACCTCGACCGGTACCCCGTCCGCCGGGAGGTCCAGGTGCCACTCGTGGTCCGGAGCGAGCACGCGCGCGTCCGCGACCCCCTCCAGCAGCAGTCGGGTCAGGTCGACGGTGACGTGCTCGAGCGGTCGGCCGGCGTCGAGGCGGGCCAGCAGCAGCAGGTCCTCGACGAGCGCGGTCATCCGGCGCGACTCCTCCTCGACCTTCGCCAGCGCCGCGACGGTGGTCTCCGGGTCGTCGCGGCGCCGGGCCAGCTCGGTGTAGCCGGCGATCGTCGTCAGGGGCGTGCGCAGCTCGTGGGATGCGTCGGCCACGAACTGGCGCACCTGCTGCTCGCTGCGGTGCCGCGCGTCGAGGGACGACTCGACGTGGGCCAGCAGGGTGTTGAGGGCCGAGCCGACCTGGCCGGTCTCGGTGCGCGGGTCGGTGAGGTGGGCCGGCACCCGGTGGGTCACGCCGATCTCGCCCGACTCGAGCGGCAGCTCGGCCACCGCGTGCGCAGTCCGGGCCACCTCCGTGAGTGGCCGCAGCTGGCGGCGTACGACGGCCGTGCCGACGACCGCCGCGGTCGCCGTACCCAGCAGCGCCAGCATCAGCTCCCAGGTCACCAAGGACCCGAGCGCCTCGTCGACGTCCTCCGTCGGCAGGCCGGTCACCAGCGAACGGTCTCCGTCGGAGACCGCGGCGACCCGGTAGGTCCCGTGGCCGGCGACGTCGACCTCGTGCACCTCGCCGTCGGCCGGGACGTCAGCCAGTCCGGCGAGGACGTCGTCGTCGAGCTGCTCGCCGTCGGGCAGCCGGTCGGTGAGGATCTGGCCGAACCCCGCGTCAGGGAAGGCGATGAGCGTGCCCGGCTCCTGGTTGCCGATCCCGGGCTCGCCCGCCTCGAACCGTCGCTCGATGATGCCCGGGTCCCCCGGCACGACGGCGCCCTCGGCGTCGGCTCCGCCGCGCTCGACGATGACCGGGCCACGTGCGGCCCGCTCGGCGGACGCGACCACCTTCTGGTCCAGCTGGCCGGTCAGGTACGCGCGCATCGCGACCGCGGTCGCCCCGGCCACAAGCACCGACACCACGGCGACCAGCACCACCGCGGTGACGACGAGGCGCGAGGTGAGCGAGCGCGGAGCGGGCAGTCGCATCGACGGCTCAGGTCGCCGGCTTCAGCACGTAGCCCGCGCCCCGCATGGTGTGGATCATCGGTTCGCGGCCGGCGTCGATCTTCTTGCGCAGGTAGGAGATGTAGAGCTCGACGACGTTGGCCTGGCCGCCGAAGTCGTAGTTCCACACCCGGTCGAGGATCTGGGCCTTGCTCAGGACGCGGCGCGGGTTGCGCATCAGGTAGCGCAACAGCTCGAACTCGGTCGCGGTCAGGCTGATCTCCTCATTGCCCCGGGTGACCTCGCGGCTGTCCTCGTCCATGACGAGGTCGCCGACGGCGAGCACGGAGTTCTCCTGTACGGCGGCGGCGACCCCGGCGCGCCGTACCAGCGCTCGCACGCGGGCCACCAGCTCCTCGAGCGAGAACGGCTTCGTGACGTAGTCGTCGCCGCCCGCGGTCAGCCCGGCGACCCGGTCCTCCACCGCGTCCCGCGCAGTGAGGAACAGCACCGGCACAGCCGGCGTCGTGGACCGGATCCGGCGGAGCACCTCGAGACCGTCGAAGTCGGGCAGCATCATGTCGAGTACGACGACGTCGGGCTCACTCGCGCGGGCGGCGCTGACCGCCTGCGAGCCCGTGTGCGCGGACTCCACCTGCCAGCCCTCGTAGCGAAGCGCCATCCCGACGAGCTCGGCGATGTTGACCTCGTCGTCGACCACCAGCGCCCGGAGCGGCGAACCGTCATGGCGCGTGGCGGCGACGGAGCGCGGATCCGGGCGGGTCATGGCCCTACTCTCGCGGCCCTGCCTGTGAGCGCGCTGTGAGACAGATGTGCGGACGGCCAGACCGGCGCATCGGCGACGCAGGGCCGGCCCACAGGCAAGGCACAGGATCGCCCCGCACCGTGGCGACATGACCGAGAACGACCAGAACGCGCCCGTCACCCCTCAGACGGCCGCGGCGGCGCCTCCGCCGCCGACGCCGGACGCGCCGCGCACCCGGCTCCGCGACCGCGCCTTCCGGCTCCGCGCCGTGCTCGCGGTCGCCGCGGCAGGCATCATCGTGGGCGCAGCCGGCGGCACCGTGACGACGCTCCTCGTCCACGGCGACGACGACGGGCCGCGCCACGAACGCTTCGGCGGTCGGATCGAGGAACGTCTCGAGGGCCGCTTCGGTGACGGGCCCGGCGGCGACTTCGAGCCGCCCGGCATGCCGCCCGGCGGAATGCCCGCGCTGCCACCGGACGAGGACGACTCAGGCGGCCGGGACTCCGAGCAGGATCCTGACCAGCAGAACAGCTGACATCCCGACGGCTCAGGGCTCGACGGTGACTTTGATCGCCTCGCCGTTCTTCACGATCGAGAACGCGTCCATCACCTCGTCGAGCGGGATCCGCCGGGTGATGAGGTCCTTGACCGGGACCTGCCCGCTCGCGATGTAGTCGAGCGCACGCTTGTTGTGCTCGGGTGCCGAGCCGTTGGCGCCGTGGATGTGCAGCTGGCGGTAGTGGACCAGGTTGGAGTCGCAGGTGATCGTCGGGTTCGTCTTGGGCAGGCCGCCGAAGAACGAGATCCGGCCGTTGCGGGCCGCCATCGCGATCGCCTGCTCCTGGGTGACGTTCGCCGCCGTCGCCGTGATCACCACGTCGGCGCCGCGACCGTCGGTCAGCTCCAGCACACGCTCGACCACGTCGACCTCGGCGCCGTTGATGATCTCGTCGGGCGACACGGCATCGGCCGACATCTTGAGCCGCTCGGCGTTGACGTCGACGAGGTAGACCGGCCCGGACCGGTGCACGCCGCGTGCGATCCGGATGTGCATGCACCCGATCGGACCCGCGCCGAAGACGACGACGGTGTCGCCCTCCTCGATGCCGAGCAGCTCCTGGGCGTTGATGGCGCAGGCGAACGGCTCGGCTGCCGACGCCTCGTCGTACCCGACGTTGTCGGGGATCCGGTTGAGGCCGTCGACCTTGAGCACCTCCCGCGGCACGATCATGTACTCCGCGAACCCGCCGTCGTACTGGTAGCCGACCGAGGTCTGGTTCTGGCAGACGGCCATCCAGCCCTTGCGGCACTCGTAGCAGTCGCCGCACGGGACGGCCGCGATCACCTGCGCCCGGTCACCGACCTTCCAGTCCGCGTCGTACAGCTCGTTGACGTCTGCGCCGACCTCGACGACCTCGCCGGCGATCTCGTGGCCGATCGTCCGCGGCGGCGTGAGGTTCTGATGGCCGTTGTGAAGGATCTTGACGTCGGTGCCACAGGTGGAGCAGTTGCGCACTCGGAGCTTGACCTCGTCCGGGCCGCACTCGGGCTCGGGAACGTCCTCGAGCCGGACGTCGTCGGGTGCGTAGAAGCGGAGGGCCTTCATCTGTTTCTTCCTTCCGGAGCGGGTGCGCGCGTGTCGGGCGTCACCTCACCGTAGACCCAATCCGGGCAGAAAGCCACACGTAATCGTGCCCATTTGTGCCCGATCTCTTGTCATAGTGCCCGTTTTGGGTTCTACTGGGCATGTCGATGTGACTGGCATCACCCGCCGGTCCCGATCCCCGAGGAGTCAGAGATGTCCACCACCCCAGCCCCCGCAGCACCCCCGCGTGGCGGCGTGCGCGTCCACGTGCAGAAGTTCGGCACCTTCTTGTCGACGATGGTGATGCCGAACATCGGCGCCTTCATCGCATGGGGCCTGATCACGGCCCTGTTCATCGAGACCGGTTGGATCACGGGCCTCACCGACCTCTGGGACGACGGCGGCAGCTGGGTCGCCGAGATCGGCGGATGGGGGGAGTACGCCGGCGGCGGCATCGTCGGACCGATGATCACCTACCTGCTGCCGATCCTGATCGGTGCCACCGGCGGCCGGATGGTCTACGAGACCCGCGGCGCAGTGGTCGGCGCCATCGCGACCATGGGCGTGATCGCCGGCTCCGAGGTGCCGATGTTCATGGGCGCGATGATCATGGGGCCGCTGGGCGGCTGGGTGATGAAGCATGTCGACGCCCTCTGGGACGGGAAGATCCGCCCTGGCTTCGAGATGCTCGTCAACAACTTCTCGGCCGGCATCGTGGGTGCAGCGCTGGCGCTGCTCGGGTTCTTCGGGGTCGGCCCGATCGTGTCCGCGTTCAGCCGGGTGGCCGGGGACGCCGTCGACTTCCTCGTCGAGCGCGATCTGCTCCCGCTCACCTCGCTCCTCATCGAGCCCGCCAAGGTGCTGTTCCTCAACAACGCGATCAACCACGGCGTGCTCACCCCGCTCGGCACCAACCAGGCGATCGAGCAGGGCAAGTCGGTGCTCTTCCTCCTGGAGGCCAACCCCGGCCCCGGCCTCGGCTTGCTGGTCGCCTACATGGTGTTCGGCCGCGGCGCCGCCCGCGCGTCTGCGCCCGGCGCGGCGATCATCCACTTCCTCGGCGGCATCCACGAGATCTACTTCCCGTACGTGTTGATGAAGCCGAAGCTGATCCTGGCCACGATGGCCGGCGGCATGACCGGCGTCTTCGTCAACGTGCTCTTCGACGTCGGCCTCCGGGCGCCGGCCGCCCCCGGCTCGATCATCGCGGTCTACGCCCAGACCGCGAGCGACAGCTACGTCGGCGTCACGCTCTCCGTCCTCGCCGCGGCGGGCGTGTCGTTCCTGGTCGCCGCGTTGCTGCTCCGCACGGAGCGCGCAGGGGGCGATGAGGGCGACCTGGCCGCAGCGACCGCGTCCATGGAGGCGATGAAGGGGAAGCGCTCGGTCGCCTCGTCCGTCCTGGCCGCCGGCTCGGAGCGCGGTCCGATCACCAGCATCGTCTTCGCCTGCGATGCCGGCATGGGCTCCTCCGCGATGGGCGCGTCGGTGCTGAGGCGCAAGATCAAGGACGCCGG
The DNA here is from genome assembly GCA_963830735.1 of uncultured Actinomycetota bacterium. Classification (GTDB taxonomy): domain Bacteria; phylum Actinomycetota; class Actinomycetes; order Propionibacteriales; family Nocardioidaceae; genus Nocardioides. Next base: position 730,195 of record CAWHNG010000002.1, on the reverse strand, counting down.
ACTGTCCGGAGTAACGGTCGTCAACCAGGCGATCACCAACCTCACCGACAGCTACGACCTCGTCGTCTCGCACCGCGACCTCACCGACCGCGCCCAGCAGCGCACGCCGTCGGCTACCCACGTCCCGGTCGACGACTTCATGGCCAGCCCGGCGTACGACGACATCGTCGGGCTGATCGGCCGGAGCGGTGGCGGGGCCCGGCCGGCACCCGCCGCCGCGACGGTCGGGCAGGGCGAGCCGGACGGTGGGGGCGAGCCGGCGACCGGCGACGTACTCAGCCTGGACGCGATCGTCCTCGACGGCTCCGCCCGGACCCGTGACGCCGCGATCACCGAGGCAGGCGACCTGCTCGTGGCGGTCGGCGCCGTCGACCCGGAGTACGTCGCCGCGATGCACGACCGTGAGCAGCAGATCTCGACCCACATGGGGATGGGCCTGGCGATCCCGCACGGCACCAACGAGGCGAAGTCGTCGATCCGGCGCAGCGGGCTCTCCTTCGTCCGGTACGCCGAGCCGATCGACTGGAAGGGCAAGCCGACGGAGTTCGTGATCGGCGTGGCCGGCGCGGGCAAGGAGCACCTCGCGCTCCTCAACAGCGTCGCGCAGACCTTTCTCGACGCCGACCGGGTCGAGCGGCTCCGCGCCGCCACCTCTCCCGAGGAGGTGCGAGCGGTCCTCGACGCCGCGACCGCTCGGTGACCGGCCTGCACCGCCGGGTGGCGCGCGTGCAACACAATGACCTCGTGGACTCCGAAAGCCGACAGACACGGATTCTCGAGCTCGCCCGCACGGGCGGGCGGGTCGAGGTCAACGCACTCGCCGAGCAGCTCGACGTCGCCACCGAGACCGTGCGCCGCGATCTCCGTGCCCTCGCTGACCGCAGGCTGGTCAAGCGGGTGCACGGGGGCGCGATCCCGCTGGAGAGCGCGGCGTTCGAGTCGGGCGTCGACTACCGCAGTCGCGTCGACCTCGCCCAGAAGCACCGGATCGCGGCGGCTGCGGCGGACGAGCTGCACGGGGCCGAGACGGTCTACCTGGACGAGGGCTTCACGCCACGTCTCATCGCCGAGCGTCTCGCCGACCGGGAGCTGACGATCGTCACGTCGTCGCTGCTGGCGGCCGAGGCGCTCGCCGACGCCGAGGGACTCACCGTGCTGCTGCTCGGCGGGCGGATGCGCGGCCGGACCCTCGCCACGGTGGACCACTGGGCACTCGCGATGCTGCGGGACCTTGTCATCGACCTCGCGTACCTCGGCACCAACGGCATCTCGGTCGACGAGGGCCTGACCACCCCGGACCCCGCCGTCGCCGCGGTCAAGAGCGAGGCCATCCGCCGCTCACGCCGCAGCATCCTGGTCGCGGCGCACTCGAAGTTCGGCATGACCAGCTTCTGCCGGTTCGCCGACGTCTCCGACTTCGAGGCGATCGTGACCGGAGAGGAGCTCACCGAGGAGGAGGCGCGTCCCTTCCACGCGCTGGGACCGCGGGTGATCCGCGTCTGACGAGCGAGAAGCCCTCTGACCTGGTCACCAGGTCAGAGGGCTTCTTGTTTGCTCCCCCGGTTGGACTCGAACCAACAACCCTCCGGTTAACAGCCGAATGCTCTGCCAGTTGAGCTACAGGGGATCGTCGCGACCGGTGCCGGAGCACCGCGCCGAACGGCCCGCACAGGTTAGCAAGTCCGATCGCGCGAGCAGAAATCTGGGGGCGCTACTCCCCCACGTCGGCGCGGGCGTCGGCGAGTGCCACGTCGACCACCCGGCGGACCGCGGGGTCGGACGGGTCGATCGCGGCGTCGTACTCGACGAGCCAGGTGGTCTCCCCGCGCCGACCGGGGGCGCGCCGGCCGACGATGCGGACGCCGTGCCGGCCGCGGACCGGGACGTGCCGCTGGACCACGATGCTCGCGGTGACCCGCTCGCGGACCAGCTCGAGCAGCCGGCCGGACTCGTCGAGCGGGATCCGGTGCTCGGGGGGTCTCTCGCCCCACGGCGCGATCTCGACGACCCTCAGCACCGCCTCGTCCTGGTCCCACTCGGCCGTCGCGATGGTCTCCCAGGGCAGTCGGCGTGGGAGGTAGAGCGCGTCGCGGGTGCCGCCGACGACGGCGCCGTCGGGGCCGGACGCGTGGGCCAGGAGCGACTCGCCACGCTGGACCGGGAGGTCGGGGCGTCCGGGGCGCGGCGGGATCCGGAATCTCACTGGCCGCCTACGATCCGGTCGCGCAGGGTGCGACGGTGCTGCTCCAGCGCGGCGAGCTCACCGAACATCTTGTTGTAGTCCGCAGCGTGCTCGACCGGGTTGGTGCGCTGCAGCCGGGACTTGATCTCGGCGATCCGGCGCATCGCGGTCAGCTCGAGCAGCCGGAAGACGTGGTGGCCGACGTACGACGCGTCGGGCTCCTTCGCCGCGCGGATCGGCTCGACCGCCAGCGCGCTCACCGCCGAGGAGACAGCGGGGTCGCTCGTCCCGGCCCGGATGCGGCTCACCCAGCCGGGGTCGCCGTCGCCGGCGGCAGGCCCGCCGGCGGCCTCGACGAGCTCCCAGACACCGCGGTAGACGGGGTGCGTGAAGTCGTTGACCCCGATGTCGGCGGTCGTCCGGCCGATCGCGATCGGGTGCTGGAGGACCAGCTTGAGCGTCTCCCGCTCGATGCCGAACCGCGGGTCGAGCAGGTCGGGTACGGCGGCGCGCGGCGGGGCCTGGTCGGACGCGGCCGCGGGCGGGCGGCCGCGCTGGGCGAACCCGTCCCCCGAGGTGGTGCGCCCGGCGGCGCGGCGTACCTCTGCCCGCGCCTCGTCGGGGTCGACCCCGACCATCCCGGCCAGCTCACGGGCGAACGCGTCGACCTTCGACCGGTCCCGGACCGAGGACACCAGCCGCGCGCCCTCGCGCAGCGCGTCGACCCGGCCGTCGGCACGGTCGAGGTCGTAACGGGCCACGACGTTGCCGAGCACGAAGCGGTAGAGCGGCTGCCGGGTCGCGATCAGCTCGCGGACCGCGGCGTCGCCGCTCTTGATCCGCAGCTCGCACGGGTCCATCCCCTCCGGCGCGACCGCGACATAGGTCTGCGAGACGAACCGCTGGTCGCCCTTGAACGTCTTCATCGCGGCGTCCTGGCCGGCCTGGTCGCCGTCGAAGGTGAAGATCACCTCGCCCCGGAACTCCTCGTGGTCGTCGAGGAACCGGCGCAGCACCCGGGCGTGGTCGTCACCGAAGGCCGTTCCGCAGGTCGCCACTGCGGTGCCGACACCGGCCAGGTGGCATGCCATCACGTCGGTGTAGCCCTCCACGACGACCGCCTGCGACGTACGCCCGATCTCGCGGCGGGCGAGGTCGATGCCGTAGAGCACCTGGCTCTTCTTGTAGATCGCGGTCTCGGGGGTGTTGAGGTATTTCGCCTCGATCTTGTCGTCGTCGAAGATCCGCCGGGCACCGAAGCCGATCGTGTCGCCCGACCCTTCCCGGATGGGCCACAGCAACCGGCCACGGAAGCGGTCGTACGGCGACCGCCCGACCGCCACCAGACCGGCGGCCACGACCTCGTCGAGACTGAACTTCCTCATCTGCAGGTGGCGCCACAGCGCTTCGCCGTCGCGGGGTGCGAAGCCCATGCCGAACCGCTCCGCCGCGGCCTGGTCGAACCCCCGCTCGGCGAGGAACTGCCGGCCCGCGACCGCGTCCGGCGCCGCGAGGAAGGACGAGTAGAACTCCTGGGCAGCGGCATGCGCCTCGACCAGCCGGCGGCGTTGCGGACCCCTCGGCCGGTCGTCGTCACCGCCCTCCTCGCGCCGCAGCTGGACGCCGTACTTGTCGGCGAGGCGCTCGACGGTCTCGCCGAAGGAGAGCCCGTCCATCTTCATCACGAAGGTGATGACGTCGCCGCCTTCCTGGCAGCCGAAACAGTGGAAGTACCCGCGGCTCGGCGTGACGTGGAACGACGGGGTCTTCTCGTCGTGGAACGGGCACAGCCCCTTGAGCGAGCCACCGCCGGCGTTGCGCAGCGTGACGTAGGACGCGACGACGTCGTCGATCCGGGCCTTCTCGCGGACGAGCGCAATGTCATCCTCGCGGATCCGCCCGGCCATGCCAGCGATCCTACTGACGGGGTACGACGCCGCGCCCCGCCCTCCACAGGCACGTCGCCCGCGACCTTCGCGCCCGCGCTCGCCCTTACCTACGCGCGCGTAGGTAAGTGGGACAAGCGGTCCCAGAACCGTTACTTCCGCGGCGCTGTTCCGTTGGTCACATCAGCAGCGGAACTCGGGAATTCCTGCGCGCATCCAGCATCACCGGAGGGGGGCTCCATGGTGACGATTTCCGAGCCGCGACGCTCGACCTGGCCGGTCGCGCTCGTCATCGCCGTGCTCGCGTGCGCACTGCTGGTCTGGGCGTTGAAGTCGATCGGCGGCGACACGGACGCGCACGAGAAGGTCGACCTCAAGAGCCTGCGCGCCAGCACCACCGAGACCACGGTCAAGGGCGCGCCCCGCGACCGGGCCCCGCAACAGGCACCCGGCGGGGTCATCGTCCACCCCAAGCGGACCGTTCCGCTCTTCGACGCCCCCGGCGGGAACGCGTTCGCCAAGCTCCACCCCGAGCACTTCGGCGACGCCTGGTTCCCGGTGATCGGGCGCGAGGCGGGGTGGGTCCGGGTCCTCCTGCCGTCGCGGCCCAACGGCGCGACCGGGTGGATCCGCAACAGCGCGGTCGAGTCGCGCAGGACGGCTGCGGTGGTCCGGGTCCACACGACCAGCCGGAGCCTCGAGGTCGTCGAGAGCGGCGTGACCACCGGGACCTGGACGGTCGCGGTCGGAGCGCCGGACACCCCGACCCCGACCGGTCGGACGTTCCTCCTCGGTCAGCTGGTCGACGACCAGCAGTCCTTCTCCCCCGTCATCCTCCCGCTCGGCACGCACAGCAAGACGCTCGACAGCTACGGCGGCGGCCCCGGCACCGTGGCCATCCACGGCTGGACCGACTCCTCGGTCTTCGGACAGGCCGTCAGCCACGGATGCGTGCGCGTGCCCGATGACGCGCTCGACCGGATCCGGGCGCTCCCCCTCGGCACGCCCGTCCTGATCGACGACGCGTGACCCCACGAACCCCCCACAACATCTCTCGGGTCGAACAGAAGGAACGAAGGGAACCAGCATGAAGAGGCTCATCACGGCCGCGGTCGGGGCGGTGGCGCTCGTCGTAGCGGGTGCTTCCGTGGCGCTGATCGGCGGTTCGTCGGCCAGTCAGGCGGCCGGGACGCCGTCGCAGGCGTACGGCATCCAGGCCACCGGCCTGATCCCGATCGACAAGGCACCGGTCACGGTGTCCGACGACGGCAGGCTGCACGAGGACAGCGTCGCGTCCTTCCCCGCCAACCCGCTCCTGACGGGTGGCATCGTGACGACGCGCGCCGCGAACGGCGAGGCGTCCGCCTCGGTCGCCGACCTCGGCGTGGGTGGTGGCCTCCTCGACCAGATCCCGGACCTCAGCGAGCAGCTCTCGCCGCTGTGCGACGCGCTCAAGCAGGTCGACCTCGGAGCCGTCAACGACCAGATCACCGGCCCCGACGGCACCCTGCTACCCGACGTGCTCGGCCCGATCGTCGAGGGTGTCGACCCCAACCTCGACCTCAGTCTGATCACCGCCCTCGACCTCGGCGACCTGCTGCCCGACGACCTGTCCGGGCTGTGCGACGTCCTCTCCGGCAAGGCCGGCCTGGTCGGCGCCGAGGCCGTCACGGCCGAGTGCCACGGCAACGCCGGCAGCCTGACCGTCGCCAACCTGACCGCACTGGGACTCCCCGTCCAGATCGACACCAACACGGTCAACAGCAAGGTCGAGGTCCCCGGCGTCCTGACGATCACCGCCAACCGGCAGACCCGCAACAGCAACGGGACGTTCACCGTCGACGGCCTGGTCATCAACCTGCTCGGCCAGCAGGAGATTGTGATCACCTCCGCGACCTGCGGGAGGATCACCAGCGCCGACCCGACCCCGGACCCGACCGACTCGCCCACCCCGGTGCCGACGAGGTTCCCGGTCACCGGCTGACCGTCGCCCGACCCGACACCGGAGCGCGAGGCGGGAGGCTCAGTACTCCGCGGTGACGACGTTGGCGGGCGGCTCGCCCGCGGCGTACCGGTGCAGCTGGTCGCGGACCAGCCGGTGGGCGCGTGGCCACATCGCGCTGCTCGGACCGCCGGCGTCGGCGACCGCAGGCGTGATCGAGTACGGCAGCGCGGGGTCGAAGGGCAGCCACACCAGGGGAAGTGTCGCGCCGGCCGAGCCTGGGCCCGATCCGGGACCGCTCGTGCGTTCGCACAAAATGTCGGAATCCGTGGTGCGGCCGACCAATGCTTGTGATGACCGTCACTGTGAGACTCGGCCGATCGGCTCCGACACGGGGAGGAGCCAGCAGGTCAGGAGGTCGGTCATCGTGCGCGAATGGTCGGAGATCATGCACGACGTCCAGACCAACTGGATCGTCTACCTCTCGATGCCCTTCATCGCCGGCGCCATCGGCTACTTCACCAAGCTGGTCGCGATCCGGATGATGTTCCGCCCGCACAAGTTCAGGGGCATCAAGCCCTTCGGCTGGCAGGGCATCATCCCCCGCCGCGCGCCCGAGATGGTCGAGGTCCTCTGCAAGACGCTCACCGGCAGGCTGATCTCCGCCGGCGACATCGTCGGCCGGGTCGACGCCAAGGAGCTCGCCCGGCGGATGGACCGGCCGCTGCGCAAGGAGGTCGCCCGGATCGTCCCGATCGTCGCCGAGGAGTACCAGCCGGCGCTGTGGCACGTCCTCCCCGGCCCGGCACGAGACCTGGTGATCCAGCGGGCCCAGGACACCGCCGTCGAGATGGTGCCCAAGCTGGTCAAGAGCCTGCGCAAGAACATCGACGACGTCTTCGACCTGCAGGAGATGGTGACGGCCGAGTTCCTCTCCGATCCCGACATCCTCGAGCGGATGTTCCTCGACGTCGGACGCCGGGAGTTCGCCTTCATCCGGCAGAGCGGCCTGGTGTTCGGCTTCGTCATCGGCATCCTGCAGGCCGCGATCTGGGCGGCCACCCACCAGCCGCTGGTGATGCCGATCTTCGGCCTGTTCATCGGTTGGTTCACCGACTGGGCCGCGCTGCGCCTGATCTTCAACCCCAAGGAACCGAAGAAGTACCTCGGCGTGATCACCTGGCACGGCCTGTTCCTCAAGCACCGGATCCCGGTCTCCGAGGAGTACGGCGTCCTGATCGCCACCCGGGTCCTCACCTCTGACCGGGTGGTCCGGTCGATGTTCGCCGGGCCGCGCACAGCCGAGGTGTCGGCGCTGTTCGCGAAGGTGATCCAGAAGGCGCTCCGCGAGGAGATGGCCGACCTCGAGAAGCACCTGCGCCGCGAGCTCGGCCGGTTCGCCTTCAACGACCTGGACGACCTCGTCGGCGTCGGCGACCTGTCCGTAGGCTCCGTGCTCGGGGTCTTCGGCGGAGCCGTCACCCGGCCCGTCAGGGAGATGGCCGGCGTGGGGCTCGACGTCGCGCAGGTCGGGCCGATGGCGCGAACGGCCTCCGACGAGTTCGTCGCCGCCCTGCCGACGATCCTCCAGGACTCCTACGGCTACCTCGACGAGGAGCTGCGGATCAAGCAGATCATGTCCGAGAAGATGGCGGCCATGACCCCCGACGAGTTCGAGGGAGTCCTCCGTCCGGCCTTCCAGGCCGACGAGCGCACCCTGATCATGGTCGGCGCGATCCTCGGATTCCTCGTCGGTGAGCTCCAGGTCCTGCTCGTCGAGCACCTCACCCACTGATCGCCCGCCGCCCGGGGTGGCCTCCGTCACAATGCGTTGCGTAATGAACTATGCACTGCGTAATATCGAGATATCAGGAAGCAGCACCCGACCATCGAAGGAGAAGCATCATGGCCACGAAGTCGAAGTCGAAGAAGTCCGACGACAAGCAGGTCACCAACTACCTCTCGTCCATGGTGGACACCACCAAGGACCTGATGGACGACCTCATCGAGACCGCCGGCGACGTCGAGAAGAAGGCGAAGAAGGGGACGAAGAAGGCCGCCAAGGCGGTCGCCCCCTCGAAGAAGGACGTCAACGCGCTCCGCGACCAGATCACCGACCTCGGCAAGCAGGTCGAGAAGCTCGCCAAGGTCAGCAAGAACGGCAAGAAGAACTGACCGCTCCTCCGCGAGGAGGACCGCACCACCCGGAGGCGCCCGCCGGTCACCCGACCGGACGGGCGCTTCCCGTGCTCCACTGCCACCACCACATTTCTGCAACGCGTAGTCTGGGACCGCCCCGACCGGAGGAAGATCGATGAGCAACGAAGACCCGCGTGTCATCAAGCGCTACGCCAACCGCAAGCTGTACGACACCGCCCGCCGCCAGTTCACGACCCTCGACGAGCTGTCGGGGCTGCTGGAGAAGGGAGTGCGCTTCGTCGTGCGCGACCACGACTCGGGCAGCGACCGGACCGACGAGGTCCTGGCGCAGGTGCTCGGCCGCCGGGTGCGCAGCAGCGGCGGGGCCGGTAGCGGCGACCTGCTGAGCGGGCTGCTGCGCGCACCCACCCAGATCGCGCAACAGCTGGTCGACGAGGCGACCGGGTCCGCGACCCGAGGGACCGGCGACACCAGCACCAAGTCCGGCAAGGACAAGCCCAAGGGCAAGAAGAAGTCCGGGTCCGGGAAGAAGTCCGGGGCCAAGAAGTCGGGGTCCGGCAAGGGCAAGGGAACGAAGAGGGCGGCCGGCGACGAGGCGGAGGCCGAGCGGCAGCAGCAGGAGATCCAGGAGCTGCGCAACCAGGTCTCCGAGCTCACCCAGGCGGTGTCGATGCTGGTGCAGGACCGACTGGCCGAGCGCGGGGCCGACACCGACCAGGACGACACCGATCAGGAAGGCGCCGTCGAGAAGTGACCGGCGCCCGGCGCTGACCTCTCAGACCGGGAGCGTCGTCGGCGTCGCACCCACCAGCCGCCGGTGCCACGCGAGCGCGCTCGGATCGGTCAGCGACGCGACCTGGTCGATGACCACCCGCGTCCTGGCGACGTCGTCGGCGGCCTGCGTCCAGTCCTCGCGGAACGCCTCGTCCAGGGCGTCCGGCGCCCGGTCGAGGAGCGCGTGCACGAGCTCGGCCAGCAGGTCGCGCTGGACGGCCATCGCGGCCACCCGGTCCTCGGCCTGCATGACGTAGTGGGCCGCGATCCCCTTGAGCAGCGTGATCTCGGCCCAGGTCCCTGCCGGCACGACCAGATCAGCGCGGTAGCGCACGAACGGTCCGGCCGAGGCCGCGAAGGTGGCTTCCTGCACCGCTGCGCAGAACCGCCCGATCAGGTCGCTGGTGAGGTTCTTCAGCGCGGCCCGGCTCCCCCGCGTTCCGTCGTACGACGCCCGCGGCCAGCTGCCGACCGCCTGCAGCCGCCGGAGCACCTCCTCCAGCTCGTCGTCGGTGGCGCCCGGCGCGTACCACTCACGGACCGTCTCCCAGACCGCCGCGCGGTCCAGCCGGGTCAGGTCGACCCGTCCGGCGACGGTGCCGTCCTCGACGTCGTGGACGGAGTAGGCGACGTCGTCGGCCAGGTCCATGACCTGGGCCTCGACGCAGCGCCGCCGGGCCGGCGCGCCGGTGCGCAGCCAGTCGAAGGCGGGCCGGTCGTCGTCGTACACCCCGAACTTGGCCCCGTCGCCGGTCGGCACCGCGTCGGCCAGGTCCCAGGGGTACTTCGTGCAGGCGTCGAGCGTGGCCCGGGTCAGGTTGAGCCCGACCGAGCGCCCGTCGGCGTCGGCGGTCTTGGCCTCAAGCCGGGTGAGCAGCCGCAGCGTCTGCGCGTTGCCCTCGAACCCGCCGCAGCCGGCGGCGAGCGCGGCGAGCGCGCGCTCGCCGTTGTGCCCGAACGGCGGGTGCCCGAGGTCGTGGGCGAGGGCAGCGGTCTCCGCGATGTCCGGATGCGTCCCGAGCGCCCGGGAGAGGTCACGCGCGATCTGGGCGACCTCGAGGCTGTGGGTCAGCCGGTTGCGGACGAAGTCGTCGCTCTGCGGTCCGACGACCTGCGTCTTCGCGGCCAACCGCCGGAACGACGCGGCGTGCACGACCCGTGCCCGGTCGCGCTCGAACGGCTTGCGCTCCGGAGCGACCACCCGCTTCGGCGGCTCGGCGACGATGCGCTCCCGCGCGTGCTCGTCGTACAGGTCCTCCGCGTCCACACCGGGACCCTACCGAGCAGCGGTCGTCGTCAGACCCGCTGCGGCGGGATCTCGCGCACGAGCAGGCCGGCAGGCTCGGACGACGGCGCCTCCCAGCGGGAGGCGTAGTGGTCGAGGAAGATCTGCCCGACCAGCTCGCCGCGGCTGCGGACGCCGGTCTTGTCGAAGATCGCCTTCAGGTGGTCCTGGACGGTGTACGGCGAAACGCCCAGCGCCCGGGCGATCTCCTTGGTGACCCGACCCTGGACGCACTGCATGGCGACCTCGCACTCGCGTGGGGTCAGGCCGTACGAGAGCGCGATCACCGGTCCCACGTCGTGCGGGGTGGCCGGATGGATGATCACGGCGACGCGTCCGTCGACGTCGCCGTTGAGCCGCGTGCCGTACAGCAGCAGCCACCTGCCCGACCGGGTTCGCACGCGGGCCCGGGCCGCAAGCTCCAGCGGGTCGGTGCCGGGAGGGATCGCCCGTGCCCGCGCAGCGACCGCCTGGACGGCCTTCGACTCGCTCGGCGTGCTCGGCGGCGGCTCCTCGACCAGTTCGCTGATCCAACGTTCGGCCGCAGCCGAGATCGACACCGGCACACCGTCCGCGTCGAGCACGACGACCCCCGGGCCGTGGTCGACCGTCCCACCGAGCACTATCGAGGCAGGCGGGGCCAGCACAGCGCGACGCAGACCGGCCGCGATCACCGGCGCCAGCGACGCCACCAGCTGCACCTCGGCCTCGGTGAACCACGGCTCGCCCTCGCTGCGCAGGAAGGCCGCAGCTCCCCAGTAGACGTCGTCGCTGACGAAGGACACCCGCAGCTCGTCGCCGAAGCCCAGCGCCTCGTGTGAGCGGTGCCGGGCCGAGCGGGCCAGGTCGCCGTGCGTGTCGATGCTGGACGCACCGGCGATCCGCCGGCTGTGCGCGAGGAAGGACCACTTGTTGACGTCCTCGACGACGTACTCGTGGTGGGCCAGCCACGATCCGGAGCACCCGACGTTCCGGTTGACACTGCCGGTGAAGAGGATCGTGCCCGGGTCGATCGTGTGGCAGCAGTAGGCGTGGAACGGCACCACGGTCGCGAGCGTGTCCGCGACGGCGGCGCTGAAGTCGACCCAGGTGCTCCCCTGCGCGCCGAGGCTCTCGATGTCGCCGCGGATCCGCGGCATGATCGCTCCGGCCACACCTCGACAGTAGGCCCGTCGCGTGCCGGGCGGCACCCCCAGAATCGAGGGATGGTGGCCCGGTCCCCCGCGGTCCCATCGTGGACGCATGACCACCACACGAGACCTTCCGGCCGCGGCAGCAGCGGACACCGTGACACCTCAGCGCATCTTCGAGCTCGCCCAGGGCTTCATGGCGAGCAAGCACCTCTTCGCCGCCAGCGAGCTCGGGATCTTCGAGGCCCTGGGCGAGGGCCCCGCGGACCTCGGCGGGCTCGCCGCCCGGACCGGCCTGACCCGCCGGACGGCGCGGATCAGCGCCGACGCGATGGTCGCCCTCGGCCTGCTGGAGAGGTACGACGACCGCTACGCGAACAGCCCGGTGGCGGCCACGTTCCTGTCGGGTCAGACCCCTGCGGACTTCCGGCCGTTGCTCAGGTTCTGGGACCGGCTCAGCTATCCCGCCTGGACCGACCTCGCCGGCGCGCTGGGCCGGGGCGGGCCCGCCCACGAGATCTTCGAGATCGACGACGACCTCGTGCCGGTCATGTCGGCGGGCATCGCGGCGGCCACTGCGGCGGCCTGCCAGGCCCTGCCGTCGGCCGCCTCCCTGCCGCGGGCGAGCAGGGTGCTCGACATCGGCGGCGGCACCGGCTCCTGGTCGGTCGCCCTGGCTGCGTCAGATCCGGATCTCACCGCGACGGTGCTCGAGATCCCGGAGGTGGCGCGGGTCGCCCGGGACGAGCTCCGCGCGGCGTCGTACGCCGACCGCGTCGACGTCCGCGACGGCGACGTACTCGTCGACGACCTGCCGACCGGGTACGACGCGTTCCTGGTCGCCAACCTCGTCCACTACTTCGGCCCGGACACCAACCGCGACATCCTGCAGCGGATCCGCGAGGCTGCCTCCCCCGGCGCCCGGCTGCTCGTCGCCGACTTCTGGACCGACCCGACGCACACCCAGCCGCTCCCGGCGGCGCTGATGGCCGGCGAGTTCGCGATCCACGTCAAGGACGGCGACGTCTACAGCGTCGAGGAGGGCGCCGAGTGGCTCGGCGCCACCGGGTGGCGGTTCACCGGCCACTCACCGCTCGCGGGTCCCATCAGCCTGGTGACCGCCGAGGCTGTGTGACGGTGCGTCCGTCCGTCGGCGCCGACGGCGCGCTGACAGGGTCTGGTGCCGGAACGAGTCCTCGCCCCTGAGGTCGAGCCCGTCGAAGCTGAGCGACGAGGTCAAAGCCGCAGCGGTTCAGGTGCGCCGCACGAAGGCCTCCGGGCTACGGGCCGATCAGCGTGCACGACCTGCAAGGCGAGATCCTCATCGAGCACACCCGCTCCGCACCGGAACGACCTCGTCGGCAACGGCGGACGCCGCGGCCCGCGTGCCACGACCGGTGAAACGCCACCGAGGTCCTTAAGACACCGACTGTCACCGATGTCGCACAGAACCGTCACTCATGTCCTGAGACATCAAACCGATGTGAAGTGCTGCGCGATCCTCCTTGAACAGGTGTTCGAACCGGGTAGAATGGTCGCAGACCGCGAGGTGGTGCCCCTGCTGGGGGAGGAGCCGGACGGTCGAGCTTCGCAATCGGTTTCGTAATTGCACCCTGGGGTGCCTCCGGCGGGGCGACACGTGCGATGTCCGTGTTGTCTGTCATGCCGCTGGAGGTGGGAGCTGATGAGTACGACGGGGTGGGGTACGCCGACCGCGCATCCGGTGCTGACCGCGACCCAGAGCATCCGGGCGGCGTTGAAGGACGTCGCGGATGCGCAGCCGACGTTCATGTCGACCGATGACCTGGCGACCGCGCTGGGAGAGGTCACCGCGGCCAAGGCGCAGCTCGCGGAGCTGGAGTGCCGGCTGCTGGCCGCCGGCGACGGGGTGGCCGAGCGCGACGGGGCCCGCGACATCGGCGCCTGGCTCGCCCACCGGTTCCGCGCCGACCGGCGTGCGGCCCGTGCCGACCAGCGCCTGGCCGAGGCGTTGGACTGCCGGTTCGCACTTGTGGCTGCAGGGTTGCGCGAGGGCGCGGTCAACACCGACCAGGCGCGGGTGATCATCACCAGCCTGGAGGACCTCCCTGCCGACCTCGACCAGTCGCTGGTGGCGTCGGCGGAGGAGACCCTGGTCGGCTACGCCGCCGAGTTCGGACCCGCCGACCTGCGCCGCCTCGGGCGGCGGATCCTCGACGTGATCGCCCCCGAGGTCGCCGACGCCGAGCTCGCCAAGAAGCTGGAGCGGGAGGAGGCGCGGGCGCGGGTCCGGGTCTCGGTCCGGCAGAAGCGACTCGGCGACGGTCTGACCCGCACCACGATCATCCACGCCGACGCCGAGGCCGAACGGCTCAAGACGTATCTCGAAGCGTTCACCTCACCCCGCACCAGCAACATCGACAGCCCGGCCGACTGAACCGCCGGCACCGGCCACGCCAGCGGGACGGGTGGTGTCAGTGACGGGGACCGGATCCCCTACCACCGCCGCCTCGGCCACGCCTTCTCCGCACTCCTCGAGCACCTCGACCCCACCAGGCTCCCCGACCACGGCGGGGACGCGACCACCCTGATGGTCACCATCACCCTCGACGACCTGAGGAAGGACCTCGCCACCGCGGGCGTCCTCGGCACCGAGGAAACCGAGATCTCCGCCACCCACGCCCGCCGACTCGCGTGCACCGCCCAGATCGTGCCCGCCGTCCTCGGCGGCCAGGGCGAGGTCCTCGACCTGGGCCGCACCCAACGCCTCTTCACCAAGGCCCAACGCAAAGCCCTGCGACTACGCGACAAGCACTGCCGTGCCGAGACCTGCGACCACCCCGCACCGTGGACCGAAGCCCACCACCTCACCCGCTGGACCGACGGCGGCAACACCGACCTCGACCAGGGCGTGCTGCTCTGCCCCTACCACCACCACCGCGCCCACGACCCCCGCTACACCCACGAACGCCTCCCCAGCGGCGACCTCCGCTTCCACCGCAGAACCTGAGCGTCAGGTCCCGGCCCCACTCATCAGCAGTCCGCCGCCAGAGCGAGCCATCGGCAAGCCCTGCCGGCCAGGACGGTGGTCCGGGCGTGCCCCGCTTGACCAACCATCCGGGTACGACGTCGGGATTCCGCTCGGCAGCGGCTCTCGAACCGGCCATCGGAGGGCGATCTGAGGGTCGGCCTCTCACCCACACGGACCGCCGGGTCGGCTGACGGCGAGGTCTGACGTAACGCGTCGACATGTCAATGGTGAATGCTGACGAGCAACCCTTGGTGGACCCCGTCGACGCCGCTGCGACGCGCGTGGCTCTTCGGTACGGCGCGCAAGCTTCTCCTGGCCGAGGCGCGGATCCGAGGGCGCGAGTGCGAAGCCCTCGAGCTTGCGGCACTTGTCGACACGGACACCGCCGCCGAGCCGGATCAACGGCTGGGCGGTGCCGTCGCGAGGGCTCTCGGTCGCCTCCGTGCGGAGGAGCGAGAGCTGATCCAGCTCGTCGAGTGGGAGCGGATGGCGCCCGCCGAGGTCGCCGTCGTACTCGGCATCCGTCCGGGCACCGCGCGGGTACGGCTACATCGAGCGCGGCAGTCCCTGGCGGCCGACCCTGGGATGCGCGACCTCATCGACGAGGGCGTGCCCGTGATGAGTGAGGCTGCCCCCGAGACGCACGACTGATACTGCGCCGGATCAGTACGTCGTGACGTGCACGTGGTCGTAGTGGTTGGCCGTGGTCGAGCCACGGTCCTCCATGGCACGCCAGCCCTCACCGGCGCGCTGGACCGACCAGATCCGCTGGGAGTAGATCAGGTAGCTCACGCCGAGCTCGGAGTAGTGCTCCCGCACGAACTCTGCGACCTGCCAGCCACGGTCACCGGAGACCATGATGTCGACCGCGATGCCCTGGCTGTGCTCGCCGTCGCTGCGGAACGTGCCGTAGCTGGTGATCTCCGGGAAGTTCGCGCAGACCGCCTCGTGCACCTTCACGATGTTCGGGCTCACGCCGGAGGGCACCGAGCTGCCGTTGGTGCAGTCGGCGCCGATCGAGAACGGCTTCTCCTCGCTGAGGTAGCCGCTGGTGACCCAGCGGGCCTGGCCCTCGACGACGATCTCGACGCGGCCCGAGGACTCACGTCCGGTGACCAGCACCTTCTCGCCCTCGCCGATCTCGCCGGCCTTCTTGCCCGCCTTGTCGGGTCGGGTCCACAGGTTCAGCGGCGCGCTGGTCCACAGCTCACCGTCGGCCTGCCGGATGGCCGTCTCGACCGCGGTCGCGGTGAGCATCTGGTCGACCTCGCTCATCGGCCGGACCGTCTGCTCGTCGGCGACGCGACCTCCACCGCCACGCGAGATCGTGTCGATGTCGCGGACACCGCCCGCGATCGAGGCGGCAGGGGCCTTGTCGACGGCGAGCAGGTCGCTGGGGGCCTCGGAGGAGAGCACCCCGGCGGTCACGGCAGCGCCGGTGGCCAGTACGGCGAGGGGTCCCGCGATGTGCGCGGGTTTGAAGCGTCGTCGCGCGGTTTCCCGCTTGTGGCTGTGCTGTGCCACGCGCTGATTCCTTTGCTAGGCGGCAGGGTCTGGGCCCGCGCCACGCTAGCGGCTGGCGGACATGGGGCGAGACTTTGCCACACAGGATGTGGACAACCCGCATCGTCACCGCCTGTTAACGCCGTGTTTCGGGTCACCCTCCGGTGGTCTCGTCGACCTCTTCCCACAGGTGGCAGTCGCTGCCGTCGGCGTCATCGAGCCAGCCCTCGGGGAGCACGACGCGGCGGCGCGGGGAGCCCTGACGACCCCGTGGGGTGCCGAGCTCGGCCACCGGGAACGGCTCGTCCGGGTCGAGCTCGGCGAGCAGCCGGTCGAGCGTCGCGAGGCTGTCGACCAGCCCCAGCGAGCGCCGCATCTCGCCGCCCGCGCGGAAACCCTTGAGGTACCAGGTCACGTGCTTGCGGAACTCCTTGCAGCCCCGCTCCTCCCCCATCTCGCCGGGCCCACTGTGCTCGACCAGCAGCTCGGCGTGACGGCGCATCATCGCGGTCACCTCGCCGAGGGTGGGAAGGGTGGTGGAGGCGTCTCGTGACGGTTGCTGCGCAACCTCCTCGACGTCCGGACGGGCGAAGGCTGCGGCCAGGTCGCGGAACAGCCACGGCCGCCCGAGGCAGCCGCGGCCGACGACCACCCCGGCAGCACCCGTCTCCCGCACCATGCGTACGGCGTCCGCCGCCTCCCAGATGTCGCCGTTGCCCAGCACCGGGATGTCCACGTGGTCGACGAGCGCCGCGATCGACTCCCAGTCGGCCTCGCCGGAGTAGGCCTGCGCGACGGTCCGGCCGTGCAGCGCGATCGCGGCGCAGCCGGCCTCCTGCGCGATCCGACCGGCGTCGAGGTAGGTCAGGTGGTCGTCGTCGAGCCCCTTGCGCGTCTTCATCGTCACCGGGACGTCGTACGGCGCCGCAGCCGCCACCGCCTGCTCGAGGATCCGGGCGAGCAGCCCCCGCTTCCACGGCAGCGCTCCCCCGCCGCCCTTGCGGGTGACCTTCGGGACGGGGCAGCCGAAGTTGAGGTCGACGTGCGCCACGCCGTACTCCGCGCACAGGATCTCGACGGCCTTGCCGACATAGGTCGGGTCGGTGCCGTAGAGCTGGACGGACCGGACCTGCTCGGCGTCGTCGAAGACGAGCATCCGCCGGGTGTTCTCGTCACCCTCGACCAGGCCGCGGCTGGTGATCATCTCGCAGACGTAGAGCCCGGCACCCTGCTCGGCACAAAGGCGCCGGAACGCCGCGTTGGTGACGCCGGCCATCGGCGCGAGGACGACCGGCGGGTCGACCCGCAGCGGACCGAGCTGCAAGGCCGCGGTCACGGGCGCTTCTTGCCCTTCTTGCCCTTCGCGGGCCTCTTGATCTCGGTGACCTCGCCGGTCCAGCTGATCGCGTCGGCCTCGGCCGGCTGGAACGCCACGGCCTCGAGCTCGCGGTCCTCGGCGAGCAGGAACACCAGGCACAGCTTCGCGGTGTCGTCGGCCGGGAACCTCTTCGGCAGCGCGCCACCCGGGCACGGCTCGAAGGTCTCTTCCTGGAACATGGTCGGTCGGACCAGGATGCCCGTGTCGTCGACGGCGTAGAGCGGCACGTCGCGTCCGCCCAGGTCGTCCTCGCCGACGTTGGTCACGCTCACGCGGGCGAAGTACGGCGTCTGCGTCTTCATCTCGTCGTCGATGATCCAGCCCTCGAACGACTCCTCGAAGCTGGTCACGTCGATCCGGTCGACGCTCACCTCCGCGACGGCGACGGCGTCCTGGCGCGGCTGCCAGCCGACGACGCCGGCCTCACCGAGCTCGAGGCTGGTGCCCGGCGGCGTCAGCTCGACGTCGTCGCCGACGGGGACGTAGTCCTCGTCGCCCGACTCGGCCCCCGCCGACGCCTCGTCCTTGCCCTTGTCCTTGCCGTCGTCGGAGCCCCCGCACCCGGCAACGAGCCCGAGCAGGAGGATTCCCGCGCCCGAGCCGCGAACGAGGCGGCGCAGGCGGTGCGATCGGCGCATGTCAGCAGCCTACGAGTCGCTCGGCGAAGTAGGTGGGGAGCTTGTCCAGCGCGATCCGCTCCTGGGCCATCGAGTCGCGCTCGCGGACGGTGACCGCCTGGTCGTCGAGGGTGTCGAAGTCGACGGTGACGCAGAACGGCGTACCGATCTCGTCCTGGCGGCGGTAGCGCTTGCCGATCGCACCGGCGTCGTCGAAGTCGACGTTCCAGTTGGCCCGCAGCGCGGTCGCGAGGTCCTTGGCCTTGGGGCTGAGGTCGGCGTTGCGCGACAGCGGCAGCACCGCGACCTTGACCGGCGCCAGCCGGGGGTCCAGGCGCAGGACGGTGCGCTTGTCGACGCCGCCCTTGGTGTTGGGCGCCTCGTCCTCGTGGTAGGCGTCGACCAGGAACGTCATCAGGCTGCGCGAGAGACCGGCGGCCGGCTCGATGACGTAGGGGGCGTAGCGCTCGTTGGCGGCCTGGTCGAAGTAGGACAGGTCCTTGCCCGAGGCCTCCGCGTGGGTCGACAGGTCGAAGTCGGTGCGGTTGGCGATGCCCTCGAGCTCACCCCACTCCGAGCCGGCGAACTTGAAGCGGTACTCGATGTCGACCGTGCGCTTGGAGTAGTGGGAGAGCTTCTCCTTCGCGTGCTCGTAGTGGCGCAGGTTGTCGGGGTCGATGCCGAGGTCGACGTACCACTGGGTGCGGGTGTCGATCCAGTACTGGTGCCACTGCTCGTCCTCACCCGGCTTGACGAAGAACTCCATCTCCATCTGCTCGAACTCGCGGGTGCGGAAGATGAAGTTGCCCGGCGTGATCTCGTTGCGGAAGCTCTTGCCGATCTGGGCGATGCCGAACGGGGGCTTCATCCGCTGGCTCGTCACCACGTTGGCGAAGTTGAGGAAGATGCCCTGCGCGGTCTCGGGGCGCAGGTAGTGCAGGCCCGACTCGTCCTCGATCACGCCGAGGTAGGTCTTGAGCAGGCCGGAGAACTGCCGCGGCTCGGTCCATGCGCCGCGGGTGCCGCAGTTGGGGCAGGCGACGTCGGCGAGGTCGACGTCATCGGGGTCGGCCAGACCCTTCTTCTCCGCGACGGCCTCCTGCAGGTGGTCGGCCCGGAACCGCTTGTGGCACGACTGGCACTCGGTGAGCGGGTCGGTGAAGGTCGCGACGTGGCCGCTGGCCTCCCAGGTCTGGCGGGGCAGGATCACCGAGGAGTCGAGCCCGACGACGTCGTCGCGGGTCTGCACCATCGCCTTCCACCACTGGCGCTTGATGTTGTCCTTGAGCTCGACGCCGAGCGGGCCGTAGTCCCAGGCCGACCGGGTGCCGCCGTAGATCTCACCGCTCGGGTAGACGAATCCGCGCCGCTTGGCGAGGGAGACGACCTGATCGACGGCGGAGGGAGGCGGCTTGGCCACGGTGGTTGGTTCCTTCTCTACGGGACGACTCCGCCGGCTGCGGAGCGTGCTTGCGAAAGCCCTAGGTTACGCGGGTCCCGGAGACGTTCAGCACCGAGTTCGGGTCCACGAGCTCGTACGCGCTGGGCTCGTCGACGGCACGGCTCAGCGTCGGCACGGCGGCGAGCTTCACGTCGTACGACGACAGCGCCCGACGGTAGGCGCCGACGCTCTCCCAGCGCGTGGTGAGCAGCCACAGGTCTGGCTCGTCGAGGTTGCGGCCGAGCCAGCCGTCGGCGTACCCCGGCTTCGAGGCGAGCAGTGCCTGCGCCTCCTCCAGGAGGACCCGGAAGGCGTCGGCCTCCTCTGGCGGGACGCGGAACCGGTTCACGACGAGCACGGCCCGAGGCTACGCGGCCGTCGGCGCGGACCGTTGACGGGGAGCGGAGTCCGACGCGACTATGACAGTCGTCATAATCCACCCGAGGAGCCACCGTGACCCGGACCCCGCCGACCGAGCCCGCCGAGCCCGCAGAACCTGCCGAGCCCGCCTGGCAGAAGACCGCCTGCATCCTGTGCGAGTGCAACTGCGGGATCGAGGTGCAGGTCGACGACCGGCACCTGGCGCGGATCCGTGGCGACAAGTCCCACCCGTCGTCGGCCGGCTACACCTGCGAGAAGGCCCTGCGGCTCGACCGCTACCAGAACGGCACGCCGCGGCTGACCAGCCCGCTGCGGCGCCGACCGGACGGCAGCTACGAGGAGATCGACTGGGACACCGCGATCGGTGAGATCGCCGCGCGGCTCGCGGCGATCCGCGACGAGCACGGCGGCGACAAGATCTTCTTCTACGGCGGCGGCGGTCAGGGCAACCACCTCGGCGCGGGCTACAACCAGTCGCTGCAGGCGGCGGTCGGCGCGAAGTACAAGTCCAACGCGCTGGCGCAGGAGAAGACCGGCGAGATGTACGTCGACGGGCGCCTCTACGGCGGGCACACCAAGGGCGACTTCGAGCACGCCGAGGTCGTGGTGTTCGTCGGCAAGAACCCCTGGCAGTCGCACTCCTTCCCCCGGGCCCGCCCGGCGCTGAAGGAGATGGCGGCGGACCCCGACCGCACCATGGTCGTGATCGACCCCCGGCGCAGCGAGACCGCGGCGATGGCCGACGTGCACCTGCAGGTGCGACCGGGCACGGACGCGTGGTGCCTCGCCGCGCTCGGCGCGGTCCTCGTCCAGGAGGACCTGATCGACCATGCGTTCGTCCGTGACCACACCACCGGCGCGGAGGCGGTGCTGGCGGCGTACGCCGAGGTCGATGTCAGGGAGTACGCCGACCGGTGCGGCGTGCCGGAGGAGCTGATCCGGGGCACCGCGCGCCGGATCGGTGCCGCCGCGAGCGTGTGCACCTACGAGGACCTCGGCATCCAGCAGGCGCCGCACAGCACGCTGAGCTCCTACCTCAACAAGATGCTCTGGATCCTCACCGGCAGCTTCGCCAAGCCCGGCGGGATGTTCCTGCACTCGACGTTCGCGGCGATCGCAGGCAGCGGCGGGAGCGGTGGCGGCAGTACGCGCGCGCCGCGCGCGCCGCCGCCGGTCCAGCGGGCTCGTCGGCGGGGCGGCCGGTCTGGCCGCGGCCGGCGCCGTGCGGGTCCCGGCGTTCCTGCCCGACGCCGTCGCCGCGCCGGCAGCGGCAGCGATCCGTGGCCCCGTCGCGGCGGTGGCCACCGGCGGTGCGTGCACCCGGTGCGCCGGCGCGCACGCCGGCGGCGGAGCGTCGTACTCCCGTGACGGGGGCGCGGATCATCGCCGGCCTGGTGCCGTGCAACTCGATCGCCGAGGAGATCGACACCGACCACCCCGACCGGTTCCGGGCGATGTGGATCGACAGCGTCAACCCCGCGCACTCCCTCGCCGACTCGGCGAGCTTCCGCCGGGCGATGCGCAGGCTCGACCTCAGCGTCGTGGTCGACATCGCGATGACCGAGACCGCCCGGGAGGCCGACTACGTGCTGCCGGCGGCCAGCCAGTTCGAGAAGTGGGAGTGCACGTTCTTCAACGTCGACTTCCCCGAGAACGTCTTCCACCTCCGCGCGCCGCTGATGGAGCCGCTGGCCGGCACCCTGCCCGAGCCGGAGATCTACGCCCGTCTGATCCGGGAGCTCGGTGTGGTCGACGAGAGCGTGCTGGCTCCCCTGCGCCGGGCCGCGCGGCGCGGGCTCACGCAGTACGCCCTCGCGTTCTTCGGCACCGTCGCGACCCGGCCCCGCCTGATGGGCCTGGCCGCACACCTGCTCCACGAGACGCTCGGCCCCACGCTCGGCTCCCCCGCCGGGAGCGCGCGCGGCACCGCGGCGCTGTGGGGCGTCGCCCAGCTGTGCGCGCTGAACCAGCCCGAGTCCGTCGCGCGGGCCGGCTTCACCGGCGCGGGCTTCGAGCCCGGCAACCGGCTCTTCCGGCGGATCCTCGAGGGCGAGGCCGTGGTCTTCACGCGCGACGACCACGAGCACGCGTGGGACTACGTGCGCCGTCCCGACCGGCGCTTCACCCTCGAGATCCCCGAGCTGATCGACCGCATGCGGGCCGCTCGCCACCGGGCCGAGCACCTGGACCAGCGAGGACTTCCCCTACGTCCTGTCCGCCGGCGAGCGCCGCGCGTTCACCGCCAACACGATCATCCGCGACCCGTCGTGGCGCCGCCGCGACGCGGACGGTGCGCTGCGGATCAGCCCGCAGGACGCCGCCTCGCTCGAGGTCTCCAGCGGTGACCTGCTGCGGGTGGTCACCGAGCGCGGCAGCGCGGACGCTGCGGTCGAGGTCACCGACACCCAGCAGCCGGGACACGTGTCGCTGCCCAACGGCCTGGGCGTCGACCACCCGGACGGCACCCCGGGGGTCGCGCCCAACGAGCTCACCTCGCTCGGCCACCGGGACTGGCTGGCCGGCACCCCCTGGCACAAGCACGTCCCCGCTCGGTTGGAGCGCCCGTGAGTGAGGCACGGGGCCCGAGCAAGCCGGAATCCTACGACGGTCCACCAGGTGAAGGCTCGCGCGCGCGGGCACCCCGGGACGCGATGCTCGACAGCGCGATCGCCCTGTTCCGCGAGCGGGGCGTCGCGGCCACCTCGCTCCGCGACGTGGTCGCGCACAGCGGTGCACCGCGCGGCTCGATCTACCACCACTTCCCCGGCGGCAAGGCGGAGCTCGCCGAGCAGGCGACCCGGCGGGCGGGCGACCTGATGGCCGCGCTGATCACCGGGCCTGGTCGACGCCGAGGACCCCGCCCGGGCGGTCGACGCCATCGTCGACCACTGGAGCAGGACCCTGCGGTCCAGCGACTTCCGGGACGGCTGTCCCGTCGCGGCGGCCGCTCTCTCCTCCGACGACACCGAAGCGGCCCGCGCCGCGGCAGGGTCGGCGTTCGGCCAGTGGGCGGAGGCGCTCGCGGGCGCGCTCGCCGACCGCGGCGTCGACCGGGAGCGTGCCGCCGATCTCGCCGCCCTCGCGATCGCGACCGTCGAGGGCGCGATCCTGGTCGGCCGGGCCCGGCGCAGCGACGAGCCGCTGCGCGCGGCGGGCCGCGAGCTCGTCCGGACGCTGCGCGCCGCGATTTGACGCGGCAGGCAGTGCGGCTGAGAATGATTCTCATGCGCCGTACCGCTGCCACCCTCGCCTCCCTGTCCGCCCTCACCATCGCGGCGACGGGCTGCTCGGCGTTCAGCGACGACGGCCCCGAGGGCGTGACGGTGTCCGCCGCCTTCTACCCGCTCCAGTACGTCGCCGACCGGGTCGCCGGCGACCACGCCGAGGTGACCGCGCTGACCGCCGTCGGCAAGGAGCCGCACGACCTCGAGCTGACCGTGAAGGAGACCGCGCTGGTCGCTGACGCCGACCTGGTGGTCTACGAGCACGGCTTCCAGCCCGCCGTGGACGACGCGGTCGAGCAGAACGCCGAGGGCCGGACCGTCGACGCTGCCGAGGTGGTCGACCTGCTGCCGTTCGAGGACCACGAGGGTCACGACGAGCACGAGGACGAGGACCACGCGGCCGACGGGGAGAAGGGCCACGAGGAAGAGGGGCACGACGAGCACGACCACGGCGAGGACGACCCGCACTTCTGGCAGGACCCGGTCCGGATGGCCGAGCTCGGTGACGCCGTGGCCGACGAGCTCGCCGAGATCGACCCCGACCACGCCGACGACTACCGCGCGAACGCCGAGGACCTGCGCGCCGACCTGGAGACCCTCGACGAGGAGTTCGCCACTGGCCTCGCGGACTGCGAGCGTGACACCATCGTGGTGTCCCACGACGCGTTCGGCTACCTGGAGAAGTACGGCCTGCACCTGGCCTCGATCGTCGGCCTCTCCCCCGATGCCGAACCGACCCCGGCGGTCCTCGGGGAGCTCCAGGAGCTGATCGAGACGGAAGGAATCACCACGGTGTTCAGCGAGCGTCTCGCCCCACGTGAGTTCGCCAAGCCCCTGGCGGACGACCTCGGGATCGACTCCGCCGTGCTGGACCCCCTGGAGGGCCTGACCGACCAGACGACCGACGAGGACTACCTCTCCCTGATGCGCACCAACCTGGCCGCGTTGCGCGAGGCCAACGGGTGCAGATGACCTCGGGACCAGCGGTCGAGATCACCGGCGGCGCCGTCGCCATCGGCGGCCGGCCGGTCCTGCGCGGCATCGACCTTGCCGTCGAGAACGGCGACTTCGTCGCGCTGATGGGCGCCAACGGCTCCGGCAAGTCGACACTGGTGCGGGCCCTCGTCGGCCTGCGGCCGCTCACCGCCGGTGAGGTACGGCTCTTCGGCACCCCCCTCGACCACTTCGACGCGTGGCAGCGGATCGGCTACGTGCCCCAGCGGGCGACCGCCGGCGCCGGCGTGCCCGCCTCGGTCTGGGAGGTCGTGGCGTCCGGACGGCTGACCCGCCGACGACTGCTCCACCCGCTCACACGCACCGACCGCGCCGTCATCACCGACGCGCTCGAGACCGTCGGGCTCCTCGACCGCCGCCGCGACGCGGTCAGCCACCTCTCCGGCGGTCAGCAGCAGCGCGTGCTGATCGCGCGGGCGCTCGCGGGAGAGCCGGAGCTGTTCTTCCTCGACGAGCCGACCGCGGGTGTCGACCTCCCGAGCCAGCAGGCGCTGGCCGCCACGCTCGCCCACCTCAAGGAGCGCGGCGCGACCGTCGTACTCGTGGCGCACGAGCTCGGGCCCCTGGCCCCCCTCGTCGACCGGGCGGTCGTGATGCGCGACGGCCGGGCGGCGTACGACGGCCCGCCGCTGCAGGACCACGAGGTCCACCAGCCGTGGTTCGCCGAGCCGCACACCCACCATCACCACCACGAGGGACCGGCCGTCCACCGCGACCACGCACCGCCGATCACCTCTCCCCTCGACCCGCGGAACGGTGCCGACCGATGAGTCCCGCTGAGCTCTTCTCCCTGCCGTTCATGCAGCGCGCGCTGATCGCCGCGCTGCTGACCGGGCTGGCCGCGCCGGCGGTCGGCACGTTCCTGGTGCAGCGCCGGCTCGCCCTGATGGGCGACGGCATCGGACACGTCGCCGTCACCGGCGTCGCGCTGGGTCTGCTCACCGGCACCTCGCCGATCTGGACCGCGGTGATCGTGGCGACCATCGGCGCCGTCGTCATCGAGATCATCCGCGAGCGTGGCCAGACCAACGGCGACGTCGCGCTGGCCCTGCTCTTCTACGGCGGACTCGCCGGCGGCATCCTGCTCAGTGGCCTGGGCGGGCAGAGCGCGGCCCGCCTGGGGCAGTACCTCTTCGGCTCCATCACGACCATCTCCGCCGACGACGTCCTGGTCACCATGGCGCTCGCGGTGGTGGTCATCGCGTTGTGCCTCGGCCTGGCTCCGCAGCTCTTCGCCGTCGCGCAGGACCAGGAGTTCGCCCAGGTCGCGGGGCTCCGGGTGCGGTTCTACAACCTCCTCGTCGCCGTGCTCGCGGCCGTGAGCGTCACCGTGGCGATGCGCACCGTCGGGCTGCTGCTGGTGTCCGCGTTGATGGTGGTGCCGGTCGCGACCGCGCAGCAGCTGTCGCGGTCGTTCCGCGCCACGATCCTGGCCGCGATGGCGCTCGGCACGGTCGCTTCGGTGGGCGGCCTGGTGGTCGCGACGTTCGCGTCGTACCAGGCGGTCGTGGCGCCGGGCCCGACGATCGTCCTCCTCGCACTGGCGGGGTACGTCGTCGCGTGGCCGATCGGGATCTGGACGCGCCACCGGGCGCGACTCCGGGAGCCGTTCGCCGACGACGTGCCCGACCACGAGCCCGCGCCCGAGCACCCCCACGAGCACGGTCCGGGGTGCGGGCATCTCGCCGTACTCCACGACGACCACGTGGACTACGTCCACGACGGTCACCGGCACGCCGAGCACGCCGGCCACTACGACGAGCACTGACCGGCCGCGAGCGAAGCGAGATCCCGGCCTTTCGGCGCGAAGCGCCCGTGTGTTACTTCATCACGTTCTCGGGGAGGCACTCCTTGACGCCTCCGGAGCGCCCGGCGTTGAAGGCCTCGATCCGCTGGAACGAGTCGCCGTGGTCGCCGGACATGGTCCAGGGGGTCTCGTCGGCGATGAAGTTGAGGGAGTCGACGATCTCCTTCTCGTCGCCCTCCTCGAACTCGAGGTTGCCGTCGGCCGCGGCGCCGTAGAGCACTGCGGCGGCGAGGCAGTCGGCCTGGAGCTCGTACTCGACGGCCTGCTGCTCCATCTTCAGCCGGGCCTGGATCGCGTGACCCCACTCGTGGGCGACGATGAGGTAGGGCCAGGAGTCGCCGATCTCGAACCCGCGGGCGATCAGGCTCTGGTCCCACGCGACGTAGTCGCCGTCGGGGCAGTAGAACGCGTTGTCCGGAGGCAGCGGCTCATCGAAGCAGGTGGGGGCGTTGGGCTCGTCGTTCCCGTCGTAGAGACCGACCACGGTGGGCGAGGTGTAGGAGCCGCGGAAGTAGTCACCCCAGTGGTCCTTCCAGAACTGGTCGGTGATCTGGACCGCGTCGTTGAGGTCGCCCTCGAGCTCGTCGGGCGTGATCGTGCCGGTGTACGGCGCGGTCGGCGTGCTGGTGGGCGGCGTGGAGGGGTTCGTCGTGGAGGACCCCTCCGTCGGCGACTCCGAGGAGCCCGCACCTGCGGTCTCGGTGACCCAGACGGTCTCGTCGCCGCCGGCGTCCTTGCTGTCCTCCCCACCGCAGGCGGTGAGGGCGAGTCCGAGGATGAGGGCGGCGCCGATCCGGAGCGCGGATCGGGACGGAGCAAGGTTCATGGGCGGAGCCTAAACGGTGCGGGCGACGGGGAGGGGCGAAACGGATCCGTGTCCTACCCGCAGGTGGTCCGGCTCAATCCGCCCGGGCGTCGCGCGGGGCCGGCATCTGGTTGGGGAGTGCGCCGCCGTACCGCCGGTCGCGCTGGGCGTAGAGCTCGATCGCGTGCCAGAGGTGGCGGCGGTCGACGTCGGGCCAGAGCACGTCGGTGAAGACGAGCTCGGCGTACGCCGCCTGCCAGAGCAGGAAGTTGGAGAGCCGCTGCTCCCCCGACGTGCGCCAGACGAGGTCGGCGTCGGCGACCTCGGGGACGTAGAGGTGGCGCGCGAAGGTGCGCTCGTCGACCTTGTCGGGGTTGAGCCGCCCGGCGGCGACCTCACGGGCGATCGAGCGGGCGGTGTCGGCGAGCTCGGCACGGCCGCCGTAGTTGACGCACATCGTGAGGGTGAGGACGTCGTTGTGACGCGTCATCTCCTCGGCGACCTGGAGCTCCTTGATGACCGACTTCCAGAGGCGCGGGGAGCGGCCGGCCCAGCGGACCCGGACGCCGAGCTCGTGCATCTCGTCACGCCGGCGCCGGATCACGTCGCGGTTGAAGCCCATCAGGAACTTGACCTCGTCGGGGCTGCGGGACCAGTTCTCGGTGGAGAACGCGTAGGCGGAGATCGCCTTCACACCGATCTCGATCGCACCCTCGACCACGTCGAACAGCGAGTGCTCCCCCTGCTCGTGCCCCTTGGTGCGCGGCAGGCCGCGCTCCTTGGCCCAGCGGCCGTTGCCGTCCATCACGATGGCCACGTGCTCCGGCACCAGCTCGGCCGGGATCGGTGGCGGCGTGGCTCCGGAGGGGTGCGGGGTCGGCCGGCGGTACGCGCGTCTCACGGGTGAAGTGTGTCAGTCTCCGGGCCCGGTGCTCCCCCGGCGTTCATCGCCTGCGGGTCGCGGGGGTCGGGGTTGCCCTGGCTGCTGGCTGCATGTTCATCACGGTATGCAGGTGAGTCCTCGCCTACCCAGCGGAACTCCGCAAGGGAACCGTCGACTCAGCTGCATCCCGTGGTGAATCCGCACGCACAGCGGTTCGCCGGCGGTATCCGGTCGGCCCGCCAACCGTCCACAGGTGTCCCGCAGCGGCCGGTTGTGCACAGGTTGGTACGACGCCGCGGCGCACTGTCGGACACAAGGATCACGCTCGGCGCATGGACCCCTTACGACTCATCACCGCCGAGGATGGGTTCTTCACCCGCCCGATGGCCAAGAACGCCGGCTACGACGACCGCGACATCACCCGCCTCGTGCGTGCCGGCCACTGGACCCGGTTCCGCCGGGGCGCCTATGCGTTCACCGACGAGTGGAAGGCACTCGACGAGGTAGGCCGACACCGGGTGCGATGTCGGGCTGTCATGCGGTCCCTCGGCGGCGACGTCGCGCTGAGCCACGGCTCCGGCGTCGTTGCTCACGACATCGACGTCTGGGACCTCCCGCTCGACAAGGTGCACGTCACCAGGCTCGACGGCGCCTCCGGGAGGATCGAGCGGGACGTCGTCCATCACGAAGGCCGAGCAGTCGACGACGACGTCGTCGTACGTCACGGGATGAAGGTGCTCCGAGCCGAGCGGTGCGTGCTCGAGGCGGGATCGCGGACCACCAACGAGGTCGCGCTCTGCCTCTTCGACTCCGGTCTGCGGGCCGAGGCGTACGACGAGCAGCAGCTCCTCGAATGCCACAAGCTCCTGGAGTTCTGGCCATTCATGCGGCACCTCCACATCCCGGTCCGGATGGCGGACGCTCGGTCGGGCTCGGTCGGCGAGAGTCGCGGGCGCTGGGCGTTTCGGCAGATGGGCATCCCGTGCCCGGACCTGCAGCACGAGGTTCACGACGGCCACGGCCACCTGCTCGGCACGACGGACTGGTGGTGGGAGCAGTTCGGTCTGCTCGGCGAGTTCGACGGCCGGGTGAAGTACGGCCGGTTGCTCAAGCCCGGCCAGGAACCCGGCGACGTCGTCTTCCAGGAGAAGCGGCGCGAGGACCTGCTCCGGGAGACGACCGGGTGCCGGATGATCCGGTTCGTCTGGTCCGACTACGGCAGCTACCGATCGATGTTCCACCGGTTCAACGCGATCATCGGGCGCGGACGCGCCGGCTGATCCCCCCTGCGCTGGCGCAATCCGTGCCACCTGCGACCGACGCCGTGCGGTGCGCCGCGGCGCAGCCTGGGTCCTCGCGCGGCCTGGGTCGTCGCGCGGCCTTACCCGCGCGGCTGAGGATTCACCACGGTATGCACCCGAGTGCGCACCTCCCGTGCGGAACTCCGGACGGGAACCGTCGACTCAGCTGCATCCCGTGATGAACCGACGGCCACCCACCCACGTCTCCCCCACCAGCGGCACGCCGGGCCGGTAGGCCAGGTGCAGGTGGCTGGGGGCGTCGAGGATCGCGAGGTCCGCGCGGGCGCCGACGCGGAGGTGGCCGACGTCGGAGCGGTCGAGCGCGGCGGCGCCACCGGCCGTCGCGGCGGACAACGCCTCGGTCGGGGTCATCCCCATCTCGCGCACCGCGAGCGCGATGCAGAAGGGCAGCGAGGAGGTGAAGCACGACCCCGGGTTGCAGTCGCTCGCGATCGCGACCCGGACGCCGGCGTCGAGCAGCGACCGCGCGTCGGGGTAGGGCTGCCGGGTCGAGAACTCGACGCCCGGGAGCAGCGTCGCGACCGTGCCGGAGTCGCGCAGGGCGGTGACGTCGGCGTCGGAGAGGTAGGTGCAGTGGTCGACGGCGACCAGGCCGAGCTCGCACGCGAGCCGCACGCCCGGGCCCGGGCCGAGCTGGTTGGCGTGCAGCCGCCCGCGCAGCCCGGCGGCGGCCCCGGCCTCGAGGATGGTCCGCGCCTGGTCGGCGTCGAACGCTCCGGTCTCGCAGAACACGTCGATCCAGCGGGAGTACGGCGCCGCCGCCTCCAGCATCGGTCCCGTCACCAGGTCGACGTACGCCTGCCGCATCGGTCCCCCCGGGCACGACGTGCGCCCCGAGGAACGTCGTCTCGTCGGTGAACCGCCGCGCGACCGCGAGCGACCGGGCCTCGTCGTCGACGCTCAGCCCGTAGCCGCTCTTGATCTCGACGGTGGTCGTCCCCTGACGCCGCATCTCCGCGACCAGCCGGCCGACCTGGGCGGCGAGCTCCTCGTCGGTCGCGGCACGGGTCGCGGC
This sequence comes from uncultured Actinomycetota bacterium, assembly GCA_963830735.1. Taxonomy (GTDB): domain Bacteria; phylum Actinomycetota; class Actinomycetes; order Propionibacteriales; family Nocardioidaceae; genus Nocardioides. The sequence goes on along the minus strand of CAWHNG010000002.1, from coordinate 700,436 downwards.
GACGGTGGTCCGGATCCCGCCGGCCGCATAGGACGTCCCCCGCCATCCGGGCCGCGAACTCGGCGGCGCGGTCGCCGGCGAAGACCAGGTGGGAGTGGCTGTCGACGAAGCCGGGGATCACGCAGCGGCCGGCGGCGTCGTACTCATCGTCGGCGGCGGGAGCCGCGCCGGAGGGCCCGGTCCAGGCGACGCGGCCGTCCTCGACGACGAGCGCCGCGTCCTGCAGGACGGGCTGCTCGGGGTCCCAGGTCACCAGCTCGCCGATGCCGGTGATGACGGTGATGACGGTGGAAGCCTTCGCGGTCATGCCCAGATCCCCCCGATCGCCGCGTCGAGCGCGCGCCCGGCGTCGGCGCGCATCGCCCGCGTGTCGTGCAGCACGCCGTCGACCAGGACGGTCAGCACGTCCTCGGCGACCGCGGCGTACACGGCGGTCTCCACACCCGCACCCGTGCCGGCGGTCCGCGCCGACGTGGGGTCGACGCACACCAGGTCGGCCCGCTGCCCGACCGCGATCGCGCCCGCATCGGCGAACCCGAGGCTCGCCTGACCGGTCGCGGCCGCCGCGGTCAGCAGGTCCGCGGCGCGCCAGTGCCCGCGGGCCAGCGACCCGAGCCGCTCGTCGAGCTCGACGGCCCGCATCTCCTCGAACAGGTCGATCACCGCGTGGCTGTCGGAGCCCAGAGTGAGCGGTGCGCCGGCCTCCCGCAGGGCGACGCTGGGACCGATGCCGTCGCCGAGGTCGCGCTCGGTCGTCGGGCAGAAGCACGTGTGGGTACGCGTGCTGCCGAGGTGGCCGATGTCGTCCTCGTCGAGGTGGGTCGCGTGCACCGCCGTGGTCAGCGGCCCGAGCACGCCGTGGTCGGCGAGGAGCTGGACCGGCGTTGCGCCGTACGCCGCGATGCAGGCGTCGTTCTCGGCGGGCTGCTCGGAGACGTGCACGTGCAGGGGTACGCCGGCCGCAGCCTCGACGATCGTCGGCAGCTGCTCGGCCGGCACCGCCCGCACCGAGTGCACGGCAGCGCCGACGACGACGTCCGGGCGATCGCGGTAGGCGTCGGCGAGCGACGTACGACGCTCCGCCCACCGCCCCGCGTCGCCGTCGCTGAACCGCGCCTGCACGCCCTCCGGCGGCTGCCCGAACCCGGCCGCGAGGTAGCACGTGTCGAGCAGCGCGATCCGGATCCCGGCGTCGAGCGCGGCCGCGACGAGTGCATGCCCCATCGCGTTCGGGTCGTCGTACGGCGTCCCGTCGGGCTGGTGGTGGAGGTAGTGGAACTCGCCGACGGACGTGATCCCCGCGCACAGCATCTCGCGGTAGGTGGCGAGCGCCAGCCGGTAGTAGGTGTCCGGGTCGAGGCGGCGCGCGGCGTCGTACATCTGCTCCCGCCAGGTCCAGAACGTGCCGGCGCCGCCCGACCGACCCTGCTGGGTGCGGCCGCGCAGCGCGCGGTGGAAGGCGTGGCTGTGGCAGTTGGCGAGGCCCGGGATCGCCAGTCCCGGCAGCCGCACCACGTCGTCAGCGTCGGTCGGACCGTCCAGCCTCCCGCCGGCCTCGACCGCGGTGAACCGACCGTCCGCGACGGTGACGAGGACGTCGTCGTGGACGCCGTCGGCGAGGACCGCGCGTTCGAGGTGGTACGACGCCGCGTTCATCCCGCCAGCTCCTCGAGCGCATCGGCGAGCGCCTCGACGCCCACCAGGCAGTCGGCGGTCTCGGCGTGCTCGACCGGCGAGTGGGAGACCCCGGTCGGGTTGCGGACGAACAGCATCGCGCTCGGGATCCCCGCCTGCGCGAGGACGCCCGCGTCGTGCCCGGCCTGGGTCGGGATCACCGGCCGGCCGTTCGCAAGCCGGGCGGTCAGCGCCTCGTCGAAATGTACGGCGCCCGTGACCGACTCGGCCGTGACGCTGACCCCGGTGCCGTCGACCCGCCGCGAGCGGTCACCGGCCATCCTCTCGATCTCGCCGACCAGCGCGGCCAGTGCCTCGTCGGACTCGCAGCGCGCGTCCAGCCACGCGGTGACCCGCGAGGGCACGGCATTGGTGCCGTTGGGGACGACCTCGACGCGGCCGAACGTGGCCCGCTGCCCCTGAAGCCGGGCCTGCTTGTTGGCGGCGAGCGCGGTCATCGCGTAGGTCAGCATCGGGTCGCTCCGGTCCTCCATCCGCGTGGTGCCGGCGTGGTTTGCCTCGCCGGTGAAGTCGAACCGGTAGCGCCCGTGCGGCCAGATGCCGGTCGCCAGACCCACCGGCTCGTCGCGGTCGACCAGGTCACGGCCCTGCTCGACGTGGAGCTCGAGGAAGCAGCCGACGCCGTCCAGCAGCGGCGACCGGCCCAGCTCCGGGTCGAGCCCGGTGGCCGCCATCGCGTCGAGGAGCGGGACGCCGTCGCGGTCGCGGAGCTCCGCCGCCTGGTCAGGTGTCAGCGAGCCCGTCGCGAGGCGCGAGCCCAGGCAGGCGATGCCGAACCGCGAGCCCTCCTCCTCCACGAACACGCCGACCCCGATCGGCCGGGACGGCGTCACGCCTCTGTCGCGCAACACGTCGACCGCCGCGAGCGCCGAGACCACGCCGAGCGGGCCGTCGTACGCCCCACCGTCGAGGACGGAGTCGAGGTGGCTGCCGGTCAGGACCCCGTCGAGTCCTCCCTGTTGGCCCCCCGAATCGACCGTCGTGGCCCCCCGAGTCGACCCCGATGGCCCCTCAGGACGCCACCACGCGACCGTGTTGCCGTTGCCGTCCTGCTCGATCTCCAGCCCGCGGGCACGGCAGGCCTCCTCGAACCACGCCTGGAGCTCGCGCTCGGCCGTGGCGAAGGGCTGCCGGAAGTAGCCTCCCGACGCGGCGGAGCGGCCGACCTCGGCGAGGTCGGTCCACATCCGCTCGAAGCTGCCAGGCATCACGGCCATCCTTGTCGATTCGCGGGGCCGCCGCGGCTGATTCGCGGGGCCAGGAGGGAGGATTCAACGACTCGGCATCGGGATCGTGACCCCACGCTCGGCGGCGACCTCGACAGCGCGGTCGTAGCCGGCGTCGACGTGGCGGATCACGCCCATGCCAGGGTCGTTGGTGAGCACCCGCTCGATCTTCTGCGCCGCCAGGTCGGTGCCGTCGGCGACGCACACCTGTCCGGCATGGATCGAGCGTCCCATGCCGACCCCGCCGCCGTGGTGGATCGACACCCAGGTCGCTCCGGACGCGGTGTTGACGAGCGCGTTGAGCAGCGCCCAGTCGGCGATGGCGTCGGAGCCGTCGAGCATCGCCTCGGTCTCGCGGTACGGCGACGCGACCGACCCGCAGTCGAGGTGGTCGCGGCCGATCACGACCGGCGCCTTGAGCTCACCGGAGGCCACCATCTCGTTGAACTTCAGCCCGGCGAGGTGGCGCTCGCCGTACCCCAGCCAGCAGATCCGCGCCGGCAGGCCCTGGAAGTGGACCCGCTCCTGCGCCATCGTGATCCACTTCCGCAGCCGCACGTTGTCGGGGAACAGCTCGAGGATCGCGCGGTCGGTGGCGGCGATGTCGGCGGGATCGCCGGAGAGCGCCGCCCAGCGGAACGGGCCCTTGCCCTCGCAGAACAGCGGCCGGATGTAGGCCGGCACGAAGCCCGGGAACTCGAACGCCCGGTCGTAGCCCGCCTTGCGCGCCTCGTCGCGGATCGAGTTGCCGTAGTCGAAGACCTCGGCGCCGCGGTCCTGGAAGTCCACCATCGCCCGCACGTGGACGGCCATCGACTCCTGCGCGCGCTTGGTGAAGCCGACCGGGTCGGCCTCGCGCTGCGCCGCCCACTCCTCGAACGGCACGCCGACCGGCAGGTAGTAGAGCGGGTCGTGGGCCGAGGTCTGGTCGGTCACGATGTCGATCGGGGCGTCCTGCTCGAGCAGCGCGGGCACGAGCTCGGCGGCGTTGCCGAGCACGCCGATGGACAGCGGCCGGCGCTCGTCGCGAGCCGCGACGGCGAGCTCCAGCGCGTGCTCGAGCGAGTCGGCCTGTACGTCGAGGTAGCGGTGCTCGATGCGCCGGGTGATCCGGGACTCGTCGCACTCGACGCAGATCGCGACGCCGTCGTTCATGGTGACCGCGAGCGGCTGCGCGCCGCCCATGCCGCCGAGGCCGGCGGTGAGCGTGATCGTCCCGGCCAGGGTGCCGCCGAACTTCTTGTCGGCCACCGCCGCGAACGTCTCGAACGTCCCCTGCAGGATCCCCTGCGTGCCGATGTAGATCCACGAGCCGGCGGTCATCTGGCCGTACATCGTCAGCCCGAGGTCCTCGAGCCGCCGGAACTCCTCCCAGTTGGCCCAGTCGCCGACCAGGTTGGAGTTCGCGATCAGCACCCGCGGCGCCCACTCGTGGGTGCGCATCACGCCGACCGGCTTCCCGGACTGGACGAGCATCGTCTCGTCGTCCCCGAGCGTGCGGAGGGTCCGCACCAGCGCGTCGTACGCCTCCCAGCTGCGCGCGGCCTTGCCGGTGCCGCCGTAGACGACCAGCTCCTCGGGGTTCTCGGCGACCTCGGGGTCGAGGTTGTTCATCAGCATCCGCAGCGGCGCCTCGGTCTGCCAGGAACGGGCGGTCAGGTCGGTGCCGTTGGCGGCGTGGATGGGCAGGCGCGGATTGGTCATGCGAGTTCTCCGATCACGGACTCGGCGGCGGCCAGGACGGCGCCGGAGGCGACGAGACCGACGGCGGCCTCGATCTCTGGGGACAGGTGGCGGTCGGGGCCGGGGCCCTCGATGCCCGACTCCCGCAGGAGTCGTACGACGACCGCAGTGGCCGGCGAGGGAGCGAGCGGCGCCCGCAGGTCGAGCGCCCGCGCCGCGGTCAGCACCTCGATCGCGACGACCCGGGTGAGCCCGTCGACGGAGCGGCGCAGCTTGCGGGCCGCCGACCAGCCCATCGACACGTGGTCCTCCTGCATCGCGCTCGACGGGATCGAGTCGACGCTCGCCGGGACGGCCAGCCGCTTCAGCTCGGACACGATGGCCGCCTGGGTGTACTGCGCGATCATGTGCCCGCTGTCGACCCCGGGGTCGTCGGCGAGGAACGGCGGGAGCCCGTGACTGCGGGACTTGTCCAGGAACCGGTCGGTCCGCCGCTCGGAGATCGAGGCGACGTCGGCGGCCGCGATCGCGAGGAAGTCCAGGACGTAGGCGACGGGGGCGCCGTGGAAGTTGCCGTTGGACTCCAGACGTCCCTCCGCGGGCAGCACGACCGGGTTGTCCACGGCCGACGCGAGCTCCCGGCCGGCCACCGTGGCGGCGTACTCCACGGTGTCGCGGGCGGCACCGTGCACCTGCGGCGAGCAGCGCAGTGAGTAGGCGTCCTGGACCCGGTTGCACTGTGTCCCACTTTCTGGGGTGCCGCGGTGCGAGGCGACGATCGCGGAGTCGGCCATCATCGCGACCAGGTTGGCGGCGGATGCCGCCTGACCGGGGTGCGGCCGCAGCGCCTGCAGGTCGGGCGCGAAGACGCGGTCGGTGCCGAGCTGGCCCTCGACCGACATGGCCGCGGCGATGTCGGCGGTACGCAGCACGCGACGCAGGTCGGTGATCGCGAGCGCGAGCATGCCGAGCATCCCGTCGGTGCCGTTGATCAGGGCGAGACCCTCCTTGGCGGCGAGCTCGACCGGCTGGAGACCGGCGGCGGCCAGGGCGTCGGCGGCCGGCATCAGGACCCCGGACGCGTCGCGGACCTCTCCCTCCCCCATCAGCGCCAGCGCGACGTGCGAGAGCGGGGCGAGGTCGCCGGAGCAGCCGAGCGAGCCGTACTCCCGGACCACCGGCGTGATGCCGTGGGTCAGCAGGTCGGCGAGCAGCCGCGCGGTCTCCGGGCGGATGCCGGTGTGGCCGGTGGCGAGGGTGGACAGCCGGAGCAGCATCATCGCCCGGACCACCTCGCGCTCGACCTCGGGCCCGGACCCGGCCGCGTGCGAGCGGACCAGCGAGCGCTGCAGCTGGGCGCGCATCTCGGTGGGGATGTGCCGGGTGGCGAGGGCGCCGAACCCGGTGGAGACGCCGTACGCCGGCGTCGGCGCCGCCGCGAGGTCCTCGACGACCCGGCGCGCGACGCCGATCGCGTCCAGCGCCTCCTCGGTGAGGCTCACCGCGGCGCCGTCGCGGGCGACCGCGACGACGTCGGCGATCGAGACGGGACCGGTGGCAAGGGGGACGACGTTCATGGCTCCAGCAAACGCCTGCGGCGGCCCGCGCACCAGTGGCTGCGACCCGGTCGGCGTCTCGGATACGAGACATCTTGCCGCTCCGTGCCACGATGCCCGGCATGAGCCAGGTGCCCGCCGCGACCCGAGCCCTGCGGGTGCTGCGGTTCCTCGCCGGCCAGCCCGGACCGGTACCGCTCGACCGGATCGCCTCGGCGCTCGACCTGCCCCGCAGCACGGCGTACCACCTCGTGAACGCGATGATCGCCGAGGGCTTCGTGACGCACCTGGTCGACGAGCGGCGGTACGGACTCGGCGTCGCGGCGTTCGAGGTCGGCAGCGGCTACTCCCGCCAGGAGCCGCTCGCCCGGATCGCGCGGCGGCCGCTCGCCGCGCTCGTCGACCGGACCGGCCAGAGCGCGCACCTCGCGGTGCTGCACGGGCGCGACGTGCTCTACGTGATCGAGGAGCGGGCGCCCGGGCGGCCGCCGCTGGTCACCGACGTCGGCGTACGGCTCCCGGCGCACCTCACCGCCAGCGGCCGGGCGATCCTCGCCGCGCTGCCCGCGGCGCAGGTGCGCGCGCTCTACCCCGACAAGGCCGCGTTCGTCGACCGGCAGGGCATCGGTCCCCGTACGCCGACCGCGCTGACCCGGGTGCTCTCCGCGACCCGGCAGCGCGGCCACGCCACCGAGGACGGCGAGGTGACGACCGGGTTCGCGAGCATCGCCGCGCCCGTGCTCGACCACAACGGGCTGCCCGTCGCCGGCATCGCCGTCACGTTCCCCAGCGGTGAGCCGGGGCCCGCCGCCGTCACCGAGGCGGTACGACGCACCGCCGGGCTGGTGTCGCGGCGGATCTCGGGGCGGTGAGGGGCCTGCGGATTCATCACGGGATGCAGGCGAGTCGACGGTTCCCTTGCGGAGTTCCGCCGGGGAGGCGATGGTTCAGCTGCATACCGTGATGAATCCGCACCCACGTCAGCGCTCGACGTACGCCAGCGACCGCAGCCCGCGCTCGAGCTGCCACTGCACGAACGCGGCGACCAGGCCGGACGCCTCCCGCTCGTGCCGCAGCTCAGCGGCCTCGACGACCGGCCAGTCACCGGCGAGCAGCGCACCGAGCAGGGTGAGGGTCTCCCCGGCGGGGCTCGCGGAGCCGGGGATCCGGCAGGTAGCGCAGAGCACGCCGCCCATCGACGGGTTGAACCAGCGGTGCTGGGTGCCCTCGGTCGGCAGCCGCCCGCAGTGGGCGCAGGCGACGAACGACGGCGCGTAGCCGGCGACGGCCAGCGCGCGCAGCAGGAAGGAGTCGAGGACGTGGCCGGGCCGCCGCTCACCCGACCCCATCGCCCGCAGCGCGCCGAGCAGCAGGACGAACTGCTGGACGGCGGGTTCGCGCTCCTCCACGACCAGCCGCTCGGCTGTCTCGAGCATGGCGGTGCCGGCGGTGTAGCGGTCGTAGTCCAGGCCGATGCCGGCGGCGTACGCCCCGCGGGTCTCGGCCTGCGTGATCACGTCGAGGCTGCGGCCCTCGGCGAGCTGCAGGTCGACGTGGGTGAAGGGTTCGAGCCGCGACCCGAACCGCGACGTGGTGCGGCGTACGCCCTTCGCCACCGCGCGGACCCGGCCGTTCTGGCGGGTCAGCAGGGTGATGATGCGATCGGCCTCCCCCAGCTTGTGGGTGCGCAGCACGATCGCCTCGTCGCGGTAGAGAGGCATCCTCCTATTCTGCGCCTCCGGGCGCCGCCGGCGCCGCCGCCACCCCGGCGGGTGGGTGGCGGATGGGCGGTACGGCGGTCGACGTAACCGCCCGGGCGACGTGACCGTTGTCACGAGGTGAGCCTCCGCCGCCTTCTCGTGCTCCTGCTCGCCCTCTGCGCGACCCTGCTCGCAGCGCCGTCGGCGCTGCCGGCAGCGCGGGCCGAGGACGGCAGCGGGTCCCGACCACGCTTCGCGCCGGTCGACCGGCCCGGCCCGGCGCTCACCGTCTCCCGGGCCGCGCTGCGCGGGGCGCTCGAGTGCCACGGCGACCCGCGCAAGGGTCCGCGGGCGGTCCTGCTCAGCCCGGCGACGAGCGTGACGCCGGACGAGAACTACTCCTGGAACTGGGCGAAGCTCTTCACCCGCCAGGGCCGCTACTGGTGCGCGGTCACGATGCCGCACCACACGTTCGGCGACATCCAGGTCGCCGCGGAGTACCACGTCAACGCGATCCGCACGATGTACCGCCGCACGGACCGGAGGATCGCGATCCTCGGCCACAGCCAGGGCGGGATGAACCCGCGCTGGGCCCTCCGCTTCTGGCCCGACCTGCGCAACAAGGTCAGCGACCTGATCGGCATGGCGCCGTCCAACCACGGCACGACCGCGCTCGTCCAGTGCATCGAAGGGGTGACCCGCTGCGTGCCGGCCGTGTGGCAGCAGGGAGCGGGGTCGGACTTCGTCACTGCGCTCAACAGCCGCGCGGAGACCTTCCGCGGCATCAGCTACACCAACATCTACACCGGGCTCGACGAGGTCGTGATGCCGCCGCCGTCCTCCGGGCTGACCACGGGGCGCGGCCGGATCGCCAACATCCCGGTGCAGTCGCTGTGCCCGAACGACCCCTACGAGCACGTGGCGATGGGCACCGTCAGCCCCGCCGTCCACGCCCTCGTGATGGACGCCCTCATCCACGCCGGCCCGGCCCGGCTCTCCCGCGTCGACCGCGCCGCCTGCAACCGGCTCTACATGCCGGGCATCGACCCCGCGTCCCTCGACACCTACACGAAGCCGCTGCTCCTGCTCCCCTCGCTGCTCAGCACGGCGCTGCCCGAGGTCACCTTCTCCGGCGCGCCAATGCTCCCCAGCGAGCCGCGGCTGCGGTGCTACGTGTACGCCGACGGCTGCCCGTAGGCACTCACGACGACCGAGTACGACGCTGCCGCCGCGCACCGGGAGCAGACCCCCAGCAGTCGAGCACGAACCGGGTCGCCAGCAGGTCGAGCCGCTCGGGCCTCAACCGCCACTCCAGGATCGACGTAGCCCGCTCGAAGGTCGCGTTGGGCATCTCCTCGGCGAGCATCGCCGCGTCGGCGGCGGGGTGCACGGGGTCCTTCGGGTGGCCGACGACGAGGGCGGGCATCGTCATCCGGCGGCGCTCCTTCGAGGACGGTGCGACCCGACCGAAGAACAGCCCGTGCACCAGTGCGGCCACCGACGCGGGCCGCTGGTCGAGGGTGTCGAGCACGATCCCGGCCCACCACGGGACGAGCCCGCGGGGCACCGGACGGGTGACCCACCGGACGGCCGTGACGGTGAACGGCAGGAACCGGGACGCGAACAGCAGCGGAGCGAACGCGACGATGCCCGCCTCGACGGCGTTGTCGAGCACCGGCATCTCGATGAGCAGCCCGCGGACGCGGTCGGGCGCGATCGCGGCGACCTCGAGCGACACGTTGGCCCCCAGCGACGTACCTCCGACGACGGCCTGGGCCGCGCCGAGGTGGTCGAGCAGCGCGACGACCTGGTGGGCGAAGTCGGTCGTCGAGTAGGCCAGCGGGTCCGCCGGCCGGTCCGACCGCCCGTGCCCGAGCGGGTCGAGGGTGACCACGTGCGCGCCGGCGGAGGCGAGCGCCCGCGCGAGGGGGTCGTGCATCCGTCGGGGCATCAGCTGCCCCGGCAGGAGCACGACCCACGCGTCACCCGCGCCGTACTCGGTGTACTCGAGCCGGTCGCGACCGCGCTCGGTCTCCCAGAAGAACTGGCCGATCCGCTCCGAGACGAGAAGGCGATCTCCGGTCATGGGGTGCATCTTGGCACCCTGGCTGCCTACGCGTGCGGAATCGTGATCGCCTGGGCGCGGTTGGCGGCGCAGACGACGGCGCGCAGCGAGGCGGTGACGATGTTGTGGTGGATGCCGATGCCCCACACGATCTCGCCGGCGACCTCGCACTCGACGTACGCCGCGGCGACGGCGTCGCCACCGGAGGACAGCGCGTGCTCGGCGTAGTCGAGCACCCGGATGTCCGCACCGGCCTGGCGCATGCCGTCGACGAACGCCGCGACCGGGCCGTTGCCGAGCCCGCTGAAGACCTGCTCCTCCCCACGGACGACGAGGTGCACCTCCTGCTGGTCGTCGCCGTCGGCGTCGGTGACCGAGCTCCAGCTCACCAGGGAGTACGGCGCCTCGCGCTCGAGGTACTCGGCCCGGAAGATCGTCCCAGATCTCCTCCGCGGTGACCTCGCCGCCGGCCGCGTCGGTGTGCTGCTGGATCATCCGGCTGAACTCGATCTGCGCCCGGCGCGGCAGGTCGAGGCTGTGCTCGGCCTTCAGCACGTAGGCGACGCCGCCCTTGCCGGACTGGCTGTTGACGCGGATGACGGCCTCGTAGGTGCGGCCGACGTCCTTGGGGTCGATCGGCAGGTAGGGCACGGCCCACTCGTGGTCGTCGACGGGTACGCCGGCGGCCGCCGCGTCGCGCTCGAGCGCCTCGAAGCCCTTCTTGATCGCGTCCTGGTGGCTGCCGCTGAACGCGGTGTAGACCAGGTCGCCGCCGTAGGGGTGCCGCTCGGCGACGGGCAGCTGGTTGCAGTACTCGACCGTGCGCCGGATCTCGTCGATGCCCCCGTTGCTGGCGAAGTCGATCTGCGGGTCGATGCCCTGGGTGAACAGGTTGAGCCCCAGGGTCACCAGGCACACGTTGCCGGTGCGCTCGCCGTTGCCGAACAGGCAGCCCTCGATCCGGTCCGCGCCGGCCAGGTAGCCCAGCTCGGCGGCCGCGACCGCCGTACCCCGGTCGTTGTGGGGGTGCAGGGACAGCACGACGTGCTCGCGGTGGTGGAGGTTGCGGTTCATCCACTCGATGGAGTCGGCGTAGACGTTGGGCGTCGCCATCTCGACCGTGGCCGGCAGGTTGATGATGACCGGCTTGTCGGCGGACGGCTCGAACACCTCGATGACCTCGTTGCAGACGCGTACGGCGAACTCCAGCTCGGTGCCCGTGTAGGACTCCGGGCTGTACTCGTAGAGCACCTTGGTCTCGGGGATCGTCTCCTCGTACTTCTTGCACAGCCGCGCACCCTGGACCGCGATGTCGCAGATGCCGTCCATGTCGAGGCCGAAGACGACCCGGCGCTGCAGCGTCGAGGTCGAGTTGTAGAGGTGGACGATCGCCTGCTTGGCGCCGCGCAGCGACTCGTAGGTGCGCTCGATCAGCTCCTCACGGGCCTGGGTCAGCACCTGGATCACGACGTCGTCGGGGATCAGGTCGTCCTCGATCAGCATCCGCACGAAGTCGAAGTCGGTCTGGCTCGCGCTCGGGAAGCCGACCTCGATCTCCTTGTAGCCCATCGCGACCAGGAGCTGGAACATCTTCTTCTTGCGCGAGGGGCTCATCGGGTCGATGAGCGCCTGGTTGCCGTCACGCAGGTCGACCGCGCACCAGCGCGGGGCCTTCGTCGATCGTGCGGTCCGGCCAGGTGCGGTCGGTGAGCCGGATCGGCACGAAGGGCACGTAGCGGTGGTGCGGCATGCCGCTGGGCTGCTGGGGGTTGGGCTGCTCGGCGGTGCCCTGTTCGGCAGTGCTCTGTTCGGCGTGGTGCTGGGTGGTCATGGTGTCCTCGGCTGTCGTGATCGAGTGGGTGCCGGTCGCACAGCAGCACTCCGCAGCGAGGGGGTCCGGCAGTTCAGACCTCGCTGCGGCAGCTAAGGAGGAGCGCGCGCATGTTCATGACAAGTCAGACTCTACCGGCTCGCCGGACCGACCGCACCCGGCGGTCCACTCCGGGCACGCCGGACGCTCCGGGCCAGTCGGGCCAGTCGCCGGTTGGTTAGCCTGGGAGGCGTGGCCAGGCTGCTGATCGTGCACCACTCCCCCACACCGTCGGTGCGGGCGCTGAGCGACGCGGTGGTCGCCGGCTCGAGGGACGACGCCATCGAGGGGGTCGCGGTCGTCGTACGCCCGGCGCTGGACGCCGCGGTCGAGGCCGAGGTCGACGGCCTCGTCGAGGACGTCCTGGCCGCCGACGGGTTCGTGCTCGTGACGCCCGCCAACTTCGGCTACATGTCGGGCGCGCTCAAGCACTTCTTCGACACGATCTTCCTGCGTGCCGGGGGTGCCCTGGCCGACGACGGCTCGGCCGCGGGAGCGGCGGCGGGCCGCAAGCCCTACGGCCTGCTCGTGCACGGCCGGTACGACACCACCGGCGCCGTCCGGTCGGTCCAGTCGATCGTCGGCGCGCTCGCCTGGCGGCAGAACGCTGAGGTGCTCTCGGTGCTCGGCGACGTCGGCGAGGAGCAGTGCGCGGCGGCGTACGAGCTGGGCGCTACGATCGCGGCACTGCTCACCGCGTGAGCCCGCTCACGCAGCGACCCGAACCGGAGGACCGGCGATGACGCACGACCGCGCCGTCGCGTTCGTCCGTGCCGTCGCCGTGCTGGTGCTGGCTGCCGTCGCCGCCGTCCTCCTTGCCGGCTGCAGCACCGAGCCACAGGGCAGCAACGCCGACCCCGACCTGGTCGACTCGACCGAGGCGCCCGAGGTCGGCGCCTGCCGCATGCTCACGCCCGCGGACGTCGAGCAGCCCGCCAACGCGACCAAGACCGTGGCCTGCACCGAGAAGCACACCGCACAGACGTTCGCCGTCGGCGGTCTGCCGGAGAAGTTCGACGACAAGGAGTACGACGACCCGGACCTCGGCGACTTCGCCTACCGCACCTGCTCGAAGAAGTTCGCGGCCTTCCTCGGGGCCGACGAGAGCCTGGTCCTGCGGACGATCGTGAGCTGGGCGTGGTTCCGGCCGTCGGAGCGCGCGTGGGACAAGGGCGCGCGGTGGTACCGCTGCGACATCGTCGGCGGCACGTCCTCGAACGAGACCTACCGCCTCCTGCCCGAGACCTCCGAGGGGCTGCTGCTCGGACGTCCCGACGACCGGTGGCTGGTCTGCGCGGCGGGGCCGTCGGTCGCGGAGGGTGAGAAGGTGCCGTGCTCGGAGAAGCACGACTGGCGGGCGGTGAGCGCGATCAAGCTGGGCGAGGCGGACGACCCCTACCCCGGGGACCGGCTGGTCGAGGTGCAGAGCCGCGACTTCTGCTCGAAGGCGGTGCGCGCGTGGCTCAACTACCCCGCCCAGTACGACTTCGGCTACACCTACTTCCACGAGGCCGAGTGGAAGGGCGGCAACCGGCGGTCGGTGTGCTGGGCCCAGACGAGCGAATGAGCGGCCGCGGGCACGGGATGGTGCGCGGCGGCTTCGGGCGTACGACGATCGGCGCGCTGTGCGCCGTACTCCTGCTGGCGGGGTGCACCTCCTCCCCGCCCGACGCCGCGCCCCCGGAGAAGAAGCCCACCGACTCCCCCGACCGCGGACGCGCCGCCCGCCGGACCGGAGGTCGGCGCGTGCTACCGGCTGAGGTTCAAGCAGGCCGTGGCGCCGACGACGGACCGCAAGCCGCGGGACTGCGCCGAGCCGCACACGTCGGAGACGTACGCCGTCGGCCGCCTCGACACCGTCGTCGACGGACACCTGCTGGCGGTCGACTCCGACCGGGCGCGGGCCCAGGTGATGCGTGAGTGCCCGGCCGCCCTGTCGGCCTTCCTCGGCGGCGACGTCGACGACCTGCGGCTGAGCATGGTGCGGCCGGTGTGGTTCACGCCGTCCGTGGAGCAGTCCGACGAGGGCGCCGACTGGTACCGCTGCGACGCCCTCGTCGTCGCCGGCGACTCCGCCCTCGCCGACCTGACCGGCAGCCTGAAGGGCGTGCTGGGGCGTCCGGCCGGCCGCGACTTCTACGCCATGTGCGGCACCGCTGCCCCCGATGCCGAGGACTTCGAGCGCGTGTCAGTGCTCGGCCGAGCACGCGTGGCGGGCGATCGACGTGGTCGCCTTCTCGCCCGGGAAGTACCCCGGCGAGAAGGTCGTCCAGGAGCCGCGGCCAGACCCCGTGCGAGGACGCCGGCAACGCCGCCGCCGAGGACCCCCTCGACTTCCAGTGGGGCTATGAGTGGCCGACCGCGGAGCAGTGGGAGATGGGCCAGACGTTCGGGCGGTGCTGGGCGCCGGACTGAGCCGATCGCTCCCGCTCTGGGGCCGTCTCCCGGCGCGGCGGCACTGGCTCGCGCTGCACCGGCGTGTGGCACCGGTGGAGCACGGTCAGAGGATCCGCGGCCGCGTCAGCAGTACCGGTGCACGCCGCCGGGCGTCAGGTCCAGGTCGCGCAGCACGACCGGCCAGCGGGCGCCGTACGCGCGACAGGTGCGGTCGAAGTCGCGGCGCCTGTACTCCACGGCGAGCACCTGGTCGCCGTACCACCGGGCGTAGCGGCGGCACTCGCGCCACCGCCCGCACTCCTCGGCCACCGCGAAGTCGTAGCCGACCCTCGTGCCGTCGAAGCCGGCGAGGTTCTTCTGCCCCGCCAGGAGCCCCGCCGCGTGGGCGGACCGGACCAGCCGGCGCGCCAGCGCGACCGCGTGCCGACGGCGTAGCAGGCCGTGGCTGCGGGTGAACGAGTCGAGGTTGTCGAACTCGACGGCGTCGTACCCGGCGCGCGCGCAGCCCGCTGTCCACCGGCCGACGATCCGCGCGATCGCGCGCCGCTTGCGGTCGGTGCGGAGGTCGAGCAGCCACTCGCCCCACGCCTCGTCGACGACCGGCCGGCCGTCGCGCTTGAGGACCAGCGCCCAGTGCCGGCGCCAGAACCGCTTCTCGTGCGGCTGGGTCTGGAACCCGTTGACGTAGCAGACGTTGACCGCACCGGCGGCGGGCGGAGCCGTGCGGTCCCGCACGACGATCCCGACGTGGGCGGGCACCGGCGCCGCCCCGCCGAGCTGGTAGTCGACGTCCTTGTCGGCGGGCAGCGACGGCCGGGGCAGCGGCTCTGCCGCGACGCTCCCCGGCGACATCACGGCGACGAGCACAAGCAGGACCAGGAGAACGGCAGCCGTCAGCCCACGCATGGCAGCCACCCTAGGGTCGACGCCGATCTCTGTGGTCGACCTCGACCCGGACGGCTTGGTCTCGTGACGGTCGCTGCGCGACCTCCTCGACCGACGGGGCGCGGGCCGCTAGAAACCCAGCTTGCGCAGCTGCCGCGGGTCGCGCTGCCAGTCCTTGGCGACCTTGACGTGCAGGTCGAGGTAGACCGGGGTGCCGAGGAGCGACTCGATCTGCTTGCGGGCCGTCGTACCGACCTGGCGGAGACGCGCGCCCTTGTGGCCGATCATGATGCCCTTCTGGGAGTCGCGCTCGACGTAGAGGTTGGCGTGGATGTCGAGCAGCGGCCTGTCCTCCGAACGGCCCTCGCGCAACCCCATCTCCTCGACCACGACGGCGATCGAGTGCGGCAGCTCGTCGCGGACGCCCTCGAGCGCCGCCTCCCGGATCAGCTCGGCCGCGAGGATCTCCTCCGGGGCGTCGGTGAGGTCGCCGTCGGGGTAGAGCGGCGGGCCCTCGGGCATCAGCCCGATCAGCAGGTTGCCCAGCAGGTCGACCTGGTCCCCCGCGACCGCCGAGACCGGCACGATCTCCGCCCAGTCGGTGTCGGTCTCCCGGCCCAGCGTGGCGATGTCGAGCAGGTGCTCCCCGATCCGGTCCGGGGGCGACGAGGTCGGTCTTGGTGGCGACCGCGATCTTGGTGGTACGCCGCACCTTCGCCAGCTCGTTGACGATGAACCGGTCTCCGGGACCGATCTTCTCGTCCGACGGGAAGCACACCGCCACGACGTCGACCTCGGACCAGGTGGCCATCACCAGGTCGTTGAGCCGCTCGCCGAGGAGCGTCCGCGGACGGTGCAGGCCGGGGGTGTCGACCAGGACGAGCTGTCCGTCGGGCCGGTGCACGATGCCGCGCACGACGGTCCGGGTGGTCTGGGGCTTGTCGGAGGTGATGACGACCTTCTGGCCGACCAGCGCGTTGGTCAGCGTCGACTTGCCGGCGTTGGGACGGCCGACGAAGCAGGCGAACCCGCTGCGGTAGTCCTCCGGCAGGTCGGTCGCGAACGCCGGCGCCGGGGCCGGCGCGGGCAACCCCGCGAAGTCCTCGTCGAAGTCGTCGTCGATCTCGTCGTGCTCACGCTGGTCGTTCACTGCTGTGCCGCCTCGTCGTAGTCCGCCCAGATCTCGGCGTCGGACCTGCCCGCCGCCTTGCCCGCGCGCCAGATCGGTCCGGGGTCGATCCTTCGCGGCTGCCGGGCGGCGACCGCGCGCCAGTAGCCCATCACGTCGTAGTGCGTGCTGGGCAGCTTGCGTTCGCGCATCAGGTGTTTGCGGATCGCCCGCATCTGCGCGGACTCCCCCGCCATCCAGAAGTAGCCCGGCCCCTCCGGCCAGTCGATCGACTCCACGACCTCGGCGAGCCGGCTGCCGCCGTCGTCGAGGTCGAGCCAGGTCACCGCGGTTCCCGCGGGGAGGTAGTCGGCGAGCTCGGCGCGGTCGGCAGCCTCCGCCCACACCTTGATCGGTACGGCGCCCGCGCGCTCCTCGGTGATCCGGGCCATCGCCGGGAGCGCGGTCAGGTCGCCGACCAGCAGCAGCCACTGCGCGTCCGGCGGCATCAGGAAGGAGCCCTTCGGCTCGGTGATCGTGACCCGGTCGCCGACACAGTCACCCGACGCCCACTCGGTCACCAGCCCGACGTCGTGCACCACCACGTCGACCACGAGCTCGCCGTCGGCCCACGACCGCACCGTGTAGTAGCGGCTCTGGAACTGGTCGGGCACGACCAGGCCGACCCACTCGTCGGGGATGCCCGTCGAGACGAAGCCAGCGAGCCCGGAACCGCCCAGGGTGAGCCGCACCAGGTGGGGCGAGAGCTGCTCGCGACGGAGGACGTCGGCGACGTACTCCTGGGCGCGGGTGCTCACCGGGTCAGGCTATCGGGGGCGGTCAGAAGTCGTGCCGCAGCGGGTAGCCGCTCCGCCCGTCCTCGTCGACCTTCGACGCCAGCACGTGGTGGAGCTGGATCTCGTTGCGCTCGAACGCCAGCCGCGAGGCCGCCATGTAGAGACCCCAGACGCGGCCGGTGTTCTCGCCGACCTCGGTGACGCACTCGTCCCAGTTGTCGACGAGGTTGCGGCCCCAGGCGGCGAGGGTCTTGGCGTAGTGGATCCGGATGTTCTCGTGGTGCTGGACCTCGAGCCCGGCGTCCTCGGCGGCGGTGACGATCGTGCCCGACCCGGTCAGCTCGCCGTCGGGGAAGACGTAGCGGTCGATGAACCGCCCGGTGGCGGTGGTCTCGTTGTGGGCGCGGGTGATGCAGTGGTTGAGCAGCCGGCCGCCCGGGCGCAGCTTGTCGCGCAGGGAGGCGAAGTAGACGGGGTAGTTGCGCACACCGATGTGCTCGGTGAGGCCGATCGAGCTGACCGCGTCGAAGTCGGTCTCCTCGAGCATCCGGTAGTCGAGGTGACGCACCTCGGCGAGGTGGTCGAGTCCCTGCCGCTTGATCTCCTCCTGCGCCCAGGTGGCCTGCTCGCGGGAGAGGGTCACACCGATCGCGCGGACGCCGTACTCCTTCGCGGCGTGGCGGACCATGCCGCCCCATCCGCAGCCGACGTCGAGCAGCCGCATGTCGGGCTGCAGGCCGAGCTTGCGGGCGACGAGGTCGTACTTCGCGAACTGTGCCTCCTCGAGCGTCGCGTCGTCGGTGGGGTAGAGCGCGCAGGTGTAGGTCATCGACGGCCCGAGCACCAGCTCGTAGAACCGGTTGGAGACGTCGTAGTGGTGGTGGATCGCGTCGGCGTCGCGGGTGAAGCTGTGCCGGAAGCCGTCGATCACCCGTCGCAGTCGGCCGGGCGCCTCCTCCGGCGGCGGGGGCGGCGGCACCATCTTCGACACGCCGAGCGACCGGACCAGCGTGAGCAGCTCGGCGGGAGTCGGCCGGCGGAGCTTGATCGCCTCCTTGAGCACGACGAGCGCGGGATAGGGGTCGCCGGGGTGCACGCCCGGGCCCTCGATCCGCAGGTCGCCGGCGACGTACGCCCGGCCCATCGCGAGGTCCGGGTCGACCGAGCTCATGAGGTAGGACAGTCCGCGCTGGGTGGCGAGGTGGAAGTGGAACGGGGCGTCCTCGGGGCCGCTGCTGCTGCCGTCGTACGCCGTGAACCGCAGCGGTACGGGCTCGCGCAACAGGGAGTCGAACGCCTGCGCGATGGTCATGGGGGTCATCTGCGTCGCACCGCCTTGTCGTAGAGGTGGGTGAGTCGGTCGTCAGGGTCGTAGCGGTGCTTGACCGCGGTCAGGTTGTCGGTGCCGTAGAGGTCGTCGAAGGTCGCCTGGTCGTAGAAAGCCTCGGAGTAGAGCGACTTGTGGCCACCGAGCTCGTGGACCTTCGCCTCGATCGCGCGGTTGCGCGGAGCGTCGGCGGCCTCCGGGCCGACGTGGACGGTGCCCCAGAAGCCGGCGTTGACGTAGGTGTGGCCCGGGCGGAGCGGGTACGTCGACCAGGGCGTCCCGTCCCCCGGCACCCCGCGCGCCACGAGCGGGCACAGCCACACCGGCCGCATCCCGATCTCAGCGTCGAACCAGTCGAGGAACTCCGGCAGCGCCTCGACGGGCACCTCGATGTCCTGCACCACCCGCTCGCGCAGCGGACGCCCGGCCCGGCGGTCGAGCCGGTCGGCGATGGCGTACCTGCGGTCGAGGCCCAGCAGCCTCATGTAGACGTCGGAGCGCCGGTAGCGCCGCGGCCACAGCCTGCGGACCACCGGGTGCTGCGCCCCGAACGCGCCCGAGCACCAGAACCAGTCGGTGTCCCAGCGCCAGAGGTAGTCGTAGGTGGTGAGCAGGTCGGTGCGCCGCTCGCGGACGGAGCGGTAGAAGATCTGGTCGCCGGTGTAGTCCGACGGGGTCTGGGGGAGGTCGTCGGTCCAGCGGGCGAGCGTGAGGTAGTACTCCCCCGGCGCGAACGCCACGCCGTCGAGCCCGTCGACGCGCTCGCCGTCGTACGACGCCGCCCGCGTGATCTCCTCGATCGCCTCGGCCAGCAGCTTGGGGTCCTCGAATCGGACGTGCCGCAGCGCGACGTACGCCGGCACCCGCTCGAGCGCGATCCGCAGCCGCGTCGCGTAGCCCAGCGAGCCGTAGGAGTTGGGGAACGCGGTGAACAGGTCGCGGTGCTCGTTGTCCGGGCGGGCGGTCACCACCTCGCCGCTGCCGGTGAAGACGTCCATCTCGAGGACGGCCTCGTGCGGCAGACCGTTGCGGAAGCTCGTCGACTCGATGCCGAGCCCCGTCACCGCGCCGCCGAGCGTGATCGTGCGCAGCTGCGGGACCACCGTGGGGATCAGGCCGTGCGGCAGGGTGGCGTCGACCAGGTCCTCGTAGGTGCACATCCCCTGCACGTCGGCGGTCGGCGGCCCCTCGGCGGGGTGTGCGTCGACGGAGATCACGCCGGTCAGGCCACTGACGTCCAGGCCAGGCGCGGTGCTGGCGGCGCGGGCCCGGAAGAGATTGGTGGTCTGCTTCGCGAGTCGGACCGGCTCCCCCGGCGGGATCGAGGCGTACGACGCCGCAAGCCGCTCGACGGCCCGCTGGTGCTCAGCAAGCGCGCTCAGGGACATGTCATCGAAATTACCCCCGAGCGGTGACAATCCTGTTACCGCATCACAGCGTCACGGCAACATTTCTCCTGCGGGCGCGGGCCCGGCGTCCGGCGTCGGGCGACACCGCCGGTCTCAGAGCGTCTCGGTCGCGGCGACCGCGCCGCGCGCGTCGCCCACGTGGACGACGACCGCGGAGCCACCCGCGAAGTCCCCGATGACCGCGCGGTCGGGGTCTGCCAGCGCGCCCGACTCCCCCAGCACGACGACGGCGTCGGTGCTCGTCGAGCCGGAGGCGACCGCCATCGCCACGCAGGCCTGCACCGCGGAGAGCCGGAGCGACGGCAGATCGACCGTGGCGGCGGCGTACGTGCGTCCGTCGGCGTCGCGGAGCGCAGCACCCTCGGCCGCGCCGATCCGAGCCCGCGTGGCGCGGGCGAGCGTGACGAGCTTCTTGTCCTCGGCGGAGAGGTCCGGTTGTCCTGGCACGGGCCGAGGTTATCCGGCCGATCAGCCGGTCGCCTCGCTGTGGTCCTCCTCCGGCTGAACCCGGCGGATCCGGACGGTGACCACCTTGTTGCGGCGGCCGGCCGTGTCCTCGGCCTCGAACCGCAGCCCGTGCGCCTCGACCACCGACCCGGGGATCGGCACCTTGCCCAGGTGCTTGGCCAGCAGCCCGCCGACGGAGTCGACGTCCTCGTCGTCGACGTCGAAGCCGAACAGGTCGTCGAGGTCGTCGACCGGGTAGCGGGACGACACCCGGACGCCGCCGTCGGGCATGCGCTCGACCGCGATCTCGTCCTCGTCGTACTCGTCGGTGATCTCGCCGACGATCTCCTCCAGGAGGTCCTCGATCGTGATCAGGCCCGCGGTGCCGCCGTACTCGTCGACCACGATCGCGATGTGCTGCCGCCGGGCCTGCATCTCGCGCATCAGGTCGTCGACGGGCTTGGAGTCGGGCACCCAGACCACCGGCCGCATGACCCCGTCGACGCGCTGGGTGAACTCGACGTCGGGGTCCTCGAAGTCGCGACGGACGACGTCCTTGAGGTAGGCGAAGCCGCGCACGTCGTCGAGGTTGTCGCCGACCACGGGGACCCGGGAGAAGCCCGAGCGCAGGAAGAGCGACATCGTCTGGCGGAGGTTCTTGTGGGCCTCGATGTAGACCACGTCGCCGCGCGGGACCATCACCTCGCGGACGGTGGTGTCGCCGAGCTCGAAGACGGAGTGGATCATCTTGCGCTCGTCCTCCTCGATGAGCGCCGAGGCCTCCGCGATGTCGACCATCTCCCGCAGCTCCGTCTCCGTCGAGAACGGCCCGTGCCGGAAGCCGCGACCGGGCGTGATCGCGTTGCCGAGCAGGATGAGCAGCGACGGGATCGGGCCGAGCACGGTGGTGAGCGCGGCGAGCGGCCCCGCCGACCACAGCGCCACGGTCTCGGGGTTCTGCCGGCCCAGGGTGCGCGGTGCGACGCCGATCACGACGAACGACACCACCAGCATCGACGCCACGGCCATGCCCACGCGCGCCCACCACGACCCGCCGACGTGGTCGCTGATGAGGAGGGTCACGAGCACGATCGCGGCGACCTCGCACAGGGTGCGCAGCAGCAGGGCGGAGTTGAGGTGCCGCGGCGCGTCGTCGAGTACGGCGACCAGCCGCTGCGCCCCCGCACGACCGTCGGCCAGGAGCTCGGCCGCCCGCGCCTTCGAGAACGACCCGATCGCGGCGTCGGCGCCCGCGAAGAGTCCGGCCAGCACCACCAGCAGCGCGGCGGTGCCGAGCTGCCCGAGATCGCCGCTGTTCATCGGCCGCCGGTCATCAGCCTGGCAGTCATCAGCCTGCCGGTCATCAGCTGCCGGCGGCGGCGGGTGTGCGCCACCGGGCGAGGAGCTGGTCCTGCAGCCCGAACATCTCCTCGTGCTCCTCCGGCTCGGCGTGGTCGTAGCCCAGGAGGTGCAGGATGCCGTGCACGGTCAGCAGCTCGAGCTCGGCGACGGTGCCGTGACCGGCGGTCGCGCCCTGGCGCTCGGCCACCGCCGGGCACAGGACCAGGTCACCGAGGACACCCTCCTCGGGCTCCTCGTTGACCAGGCCGGGCCGCAGCTCGTCCATCGGGAAGGCGAGCACGTCGGTCGGGCCGTCCTTCTCCATCCACTGCTGGTTGAGCTGGGCGATGGTGTCCTCGTCGACCGCCTTGACGCAGAGCTCGGCGAGCGGGTGGACGCGCATCTGGTCGAGCACGAACCTGCTCAGCCTCGCCAGGTGCTGCACGTCGATCCCGGCGCCTGACTCGTCGAGGACCTCGATGCTCATGAGTCGCGTCGCTTCCCGCCCGCGACGTGCGGGCCGCCCTTCGCCGCGCCGCGGGCGTCGAACTCGTCGTAGGCGGCGACGATCCGCGCCACCAGCCGGTGGCGGACGACGTCGTGGGCCGTCAACCGCAGGAACGCCAGGTCCTCCACGCCGTCGAGGATTCCCTCGACGATCCGCAGGCCCGAGTTGGTGCCGGAGGGCAGGTCGACCTGGGTGACGTCGCCGGTGACCACGATCTTGGAGCCGAAGCCGAGGCGGGTCAGGAACATCTTCATCTGCTCGGGCGTGGTGTTCTGCGCCTCGTCGAGGATGATGAAGGAGTCGTTCAGCGAGCGGCCGCGCATGTAGGCCAGCGGCGCCACCTCGATCGTGCCGGCGGCGAGGAGCTTCGGGATCGACTCCGGGTCGAGCATGTCGTGCAGGGCGTCGTAGAGCGGCCGCAGGTAGGGGTCGATCTTCTCGCTCAGCGTGCCGGGCAGGTAGCCGAGGCGTTCGCCGGCCTCGACCGCCGGCCGGGTCAGGATGATCCGGTTGACCTGCTTGGCCTGGAGCGCCTGGACCGCCTTGGCCATCGCGAGGTAGGTCTTGCCGGTGCCGGCGGGTCCGATGCCGAACGTGATGGTGTGCTTGTCGATCGCGTCGACGTACCGCTTCTGGTTGAGCGTCTTGGGCCGGATCGAGCGGCCGCGGTTGGAGAGGATGTTGAGGGAGAGCACGTCGGCCGGGCGCTCGCTGGTCTCTGCGCGGAGCATCGCGGTGACCCGCTCGACGGTCTCGATGGTGACGCCCTGTCCGGTGCGGATGATCGCGACCAGCTCGTCGATCAGCCGCTCGGCGAGGGCGATCTCGGCGGGGTCGCCGTGCAGGGTGATCCGGTTGCCGCGGACGTGGATCTCGGCGCCGAAGGCACGCTCGATGTGGCCGAGGTGCTCGTCACCGGGCCCCAGCAGGCTGACCATGTCGATGCTGTTCGGCACCACCACGACGTGGCGGGTCGCCGTCGCGCGCGACGGCGCGGGATGGTTGCTGTCGGTCATGGGTGCCCGGGTGGGCCTTTCCGTCTGGGGGCCAGGAACCTCCATGCTACGGGAGTACGACGCCGCGGCCCACCGGGTTCGGCCGGTCGGCGGAAGGCTCAGCCGGGAGGCCAGGTGAACGGGCGACCGGCCAGCACGTGCAGGTGGGCGTGGAACACGGTCTGACCGGCCTCGGCGCCGGTGTTGAGCACCATCCGGTAGTCGTCGTACCCCTCGGTCGCGGCGACCTCCGCCCCCGTCATCACCAGCTCCGCGGCGGCAGCGGGGTCGGCGGCCGAGAGTGCGGCGGCGTTCGGGTAGTGGGCGCGCGGCACGACGAGGACGTGCAGCGGGGCCTGCGGGTTGACGTCGCGGAAGGCGACCGTCTGCTCGGTCTCACGCACGATGTCGCCGGGGATCTCCCCCGCCACGATCTTGCAGAACAGGCAGTCGGCGGTCGGCGGGGCGTCGGGGGCTGCATCGGGGGCTGGGGTCACGGTCGGCACTCTGCCAAAGCCGCCCCGGCAAATCGACCCGACTGATCGACCGGATTGGGGGCACGCCGCGGTCAACCGACCGCCGGGGCCGCGCGTGCAACTAGCGTGACCGGTTATGCAGCACTCCCCCACTGGGCCGGCGCGACCTCCGTCGCGCCGTCGGCGCCGGCCGTGACCGGCGCCGCCCGGTCCGCGCGCTCGGAGGCGCAGACGGCGGCCGACGAAGGGGTCGAGCAGCTCTACCTCGAGCACTGGGACCGCCTCGTCCGGCTGTCGGTGCTGCTGGTCCGCGACCAGGGCGTCGCCGAGGAGGTCGTCCAGGACGCGCTCATCGCCGTCCACCAGAAGTGGGACCGGCTGACCGACCACGAGCGCGCCGTCGCCTACCTCCGGCAGGCGGTCGTCAACCGGTCGCGCTCCGTGCTGCGCCATCGCGCGGTGGTGCAGCGCCACCTCGCGCGGCAGCCGGCGCCGGAGCCCGCACCGAGTGCGGAGCACCCGGTGCTCGGTGGCGCACGGCGACAGCTCGTCCTCGACGCGCTCCGCCAGCTTCCGCGGCGGCAGCGGGAGGTGCTCGCGCTGCGCTACTACCTCGACCTCTCCGAGGCCGACATCGCCGAGACCCTCGGGATCAGTCGCGGCGCGGTGAAGAGCCACGCATCGCGCGGCGCCGCCGCGCTGCGACCGCTCCTCGACCAGCTCGGCCCCGACGTGAGGGAGGAGGCGTGAGATGAACGACCCCGTCAACGGCAAGGACCCGGCCGACGGTCCCGCGAACGGTACGCGCGACGACGACGCCCTGCACCGGCTGCTGCACGAGACGGTTGCCAGCGTGACGCCGCGCGACGGCCTCGCCGAGATCCGGCGCCGGACCCGGCGGCCGGTACGCCGAGCGCGTCGGTGGGCACCCATCGTGCTCGGCGCGGGCGTCGCGACCGCTGTCGTGGTCGCCGGAAGCGTCGCGATCGGCCGGATCGGAGCGCCCGACCCCGGCGAGGGCGACCCCGCCAGCCGCCCCTCGACCTCCTCGGAGCCGACGCACCGCGCCGCCGCGCTGTACTTCCTCGGCGACACCCCGGCCGGCACCCGGCTGTTCCGCGAGTTCCGGTCCCTGCCGGCCCACGACGACGCCGGCGACGCGGTCGAGGAGGCGCTGGCCGAGCTCGAGCCGGGCAACGGACCGGCCGACGCCGACTACTGGACCGCCTGGCCCGCCGACTCCTTCGCCGGTGTCGAGGTCGGGGTCGACGCGATCACCGTCACCCTCGGCGACCGGCGCGCGCTGGCGCGGCCGGGCAAGGCGACCACGCGGGACGCCCGGCTGGGCATCCAGCAGGTGGTCTACACGGCCGAGGCCGGCGTCGGCGACGCGCTACCGGTGCTCTTCGAGTGGAACGACCGGCCGGCCCGCCGGGTGCTCGGCATCGCCGTCCGCGGCGCGGTCGAGCGCGACCGGCAGTACGACGTGACCGCCGCGGTCAACATCTCCGACCCGGTCGAGGGCCTCGAGGTCGACGACACCCTCGTCGTCACCGGCACGCACAGCGACCTCGCCGACCGGGTCACCTGGGAGCTCCGCGGCCCCGAGCCCGCCTGGAAGCGGATCGCGCACGGCATCGCGAAGCCCGCGGACGACGACGCTCCCCTGGGCGCACCCGCCTGGGAGACCGGGCCGATCGACGTGTCCGACCTCGAACCCGGCGAGTACGAGCTGACCGTCCAGACCCGGATCGTCGGTCAGACCAGCGGAGTCATCGACTTCCACACCGACACGCGGACGATCGTCGTCCGCTGAACCACCCGCCCCCTCACGGAGGATCGAACCCATGTCAACACGGACTGCACGCTTTCCTGTCCCGTCAGCCCGCGGCCGCCGGATCGTCCCGGGTCTCGCCGTCCTGGCCCTCACCGGCGTCCTGCTCGCCGGGTGCGGCGAGGACACGACCGACGGCTCGGCCGACGACCCGGCGAGCACCCCTGCGGCGGGCGCCGAGTCCAGCACGGCCACCGGAGAGAGCAGCAGCGCGACCGAGGAGCCGTCGACGAGCGCGACCGAGGGCGGTCCGGAGACCACGCCTGCCTCGATCTACTTCGTCGGCGACACAGCGGCCGGTGAGGGCCTGTTCCGCGAGGAGACCGTGGTGCCCGCCGACAACCCGCTCGAGGAGGCCGCCTCCCTGATGATCGCCGGCGACACCCTCGACCCCGACTACCGGTCCGCGTGGCCGGAGGGCTCGTTCTCGTCCGTGACGTTCGACGGCGACGCGTTCGTCGTCGACCTGAGTGACGAGACGTGGCTCGACGCCGTCGGCAGCGCCGAGGAGTCCCGGCTCGCGGTCCAGCAGCTCGTCTACACGCTCCAGGCCACCGAGGGCTCCGAGGCCCCGGTCCGGGTCCAGCTCGACGGCGAGCCCGCCGACACCCTGCTCGGGGTCGAGGTCGGCGACGGCCTGACGGCCGAGCCGGAGCTCGACGTACTCGCCCTCGTCAACGTCATCACGCCGAGCGACGGCGCCCCGGTGACCGGGACCTTCACCGCGACCGGCGAGGCCAGCTCCTTCGAGGCGACGGTGCCGTGGGAGGTCCGGGACGCCTCCGGCAAGGCCGTCCTCGACGGCTTCACGACCGCCGAGGGCTGGATCGACGGGCTCTACCCGTGGGAGGCAGAGGTCGACGTCAGCTCGCTCGACCCGGGTGAGTACACCTTCGTCGCGATGACCGACGACCCCTCCGGCGGCGCAGAGGGCAACGGTCCGACCGAGGACACGAAGATGATCGTCGTGGAGTAGGCGGCCGTTTGCGCCGGAGGATTCATCACGGGATGCAGGCGAGTCCTCGGTTCCCCAGCGGAGCTCCGCACGGGAACTGTCGACTGACCGACATCCCGTGGTGAATCCTCAGCGGCGTGAGCAGCGGAAATTCCGTCGTCCACCGTCGCCGACCGGGCCTAGCGTGAGGGCATGCGTCTCACCCGCCGCCGTCTCAACCGCACGCTGCTGCTCCGGCAGCACCTGCTCGAGCGGACCGACGCGACGCCTGACGGGATGTCGGCGCACCTGCTCGGGCTGCAGGCGCAGGAGACGCTGCCGCCGTACCTCTCGCTGGCCGCGCGCCTCGTCGACCTCGACCCGTACGACGTCACCCGCGGCCTGCAGGAGCGCCGCCTGGTGCGGGTGCTGAGCCTCCGGGACACGGTGCACCTGCACGTGCCCGGGGATGCGCTCACGCTGCCGGTCTGGGCAGCGCCGGTGCGCGACCGGGAGCTGCGCGGGAGCCAGACGATCGGGGCGGCGCGCGAGGTCGACCGGGAGGCGTTCGCCGCCGCGGTCGCGAAGATCCTGGCCGACGGCCCGGTGCCCCAGCGGCACCTGGGGGCGGCGCTCGCCGAGCAATTCCCCGACCACGCCGCCACGCCGCTCAGCCACGTCGCCCGGGTCACCGAGGTGCTCGTCCAGGTGCCGCCCCGCGGCACGTGGAAGGGGTCCGGCGGGGTGGTCTACGACTACGCCGCGCGCTGGCTGGACGCACCGCTGGAAGAGCCCGACGTGCCGCAGATCGTGCGCCGCTACCTCCGGGCGTTCGGTCCCGCGTCCGCGGCCGACGTCACGACCTGGTCCGGCATCACCCGGCTCGGGCCGGTGCTGGCCGCGATGGACGACCTGGTCCGCCACGAGGACGAGCAGGGCAAGGTGCTGTACGACGTCGCGAACGCGCCGATCGCCGAGGAGGACCAGCCCGCGCCGGTGCGCCTGCTCGGCACCTACGACAACCTGTGGCTCTCGCACGCCGCGCGCGACCGGGTCACCGAGCCGCCCGCGCGGCGCCAGTGGATGGGCACCAACGGCGGCGTCGGCAACACCCTGTTCGTCGACGGCTGGCTCGACCGGCCTCTGGCGGGCGACGAACGACCGGGTGGAGGTCGTCACCCTCCTGCGTGACCTCACCCGCCGCGAGCAGGCCGACCTCGACGACGAGATCGGCCGCGTCGAGGCGCTCCTCGCCCGGCCTCCGATGACCGAGTAGACCCCTCAGCCACCCCACCGCGACGTCCGCGCGAGCAGCGCAGCGACGGCGGCGACGCCGGCGGTCGACGTACGCAGCACCTCGACCCCCAGTCGACAGGACACGGCGCCCGCGCGCACGAACGCGGCGACCTCGTCGGCGGTGAGCCCGCCCTCCGGTCCGACGACGACCACGATCTCCCCGGCGTCCGGGACCGCCAGCGACCCCAGGGGCTCGTCGGAGTCCTCGTGCAGGACGACCGCCAGGTCCACGGCCGCGACCACCTGCGAAGCCGTCGCCGTGGTCGCCAGCTGGTCCACCACCGGGTGCCACGCCCTCCGGGCCTGCTTGGCGGCCTCGCGGGCTGTCGCCTGCCACTTGGCGTGCGACTGAGCAGCACGCTCGCCCTTCCAGACCGCGACGCTGCGCGCCGCCGCCCACGGCACGATCCGGCCGACGCCGATCTCGGTCAGCACCTCGACCGCGAGCTCCCCGCGGTCGCCCTTCGGCAGCGCCTGGACCACCGTGATCCGGGGGGTCGGCTCGGGCAGCTCGGCGACGTCCGTCACCGTCACCGTCAGCTCCCGCTTGCCGGTGCGGACGACCTCGCCCGTCACGACCGTGCCCATGCCGTCGCTCAGCTGGACCGACTCGCCGACACGGAGCCTGCGGACCACCACCGCGTGGTGCGCCTCGTCGCCGTCGACGGTCACCGACGACCCTGCGGTGACCCCGGCCAGCGACGGCACCAGGTGCTGCGGGAGCGTCACGACGACGTCCGATCGGTGCGGCCGCTCAGTGCGGCGCCGTGAAGGCGTCGCGGAGGCGGCCGAAGACCGACTTCTGGGTCGGCGCGTACGTCGCCGGTCGGCTGCTCCTCGCCGCGGATCGCCGCGAGCTCGCGCAGCAGCTGCTCCTGACGGGCGTCGAGCCGGGTCGGCGTGTCGACCTGGATGATCACGACGAGGTCGCCGCGGCCGCCCCGCAGGCCGGGCACGCCACGACCACGCAGCACGACGTCCTGGCCCGACTGGGTGCCGGGCGCGACCGCCAGCTCGAAGCACGTCTCCAGGCCCGATCCCGCACCCTCGTCGAGGTCGGCCTCGAGCGTCGGCAGGGTCAGCGTGGTGCCGAGCGCCGCGGCGGTCATCGGCAGCGAGACCGTGCAGTGCAGGTCGTTGCCGTGCCGCGTGAACGTCGGGTGCGCGGCGACCTGGATCTCGACGTAGAGGTCGCCGGCGGGCCCGCCCCCGGGCCCGACCTCGCCCTGCTCGCTGAGCTGGACGCGGGTGCCGGTGTCGACGCCGGCGGGGATCTTGACGGTGAGGGTACGCCGCGAGCGGACCCGGCCCTCGCCCGAGCAGTCGCGGCACGGGTCGGGGATGACCGAGCCGTAGCCGCGGCAGGCCGGGCACGGCCGCAGGGTGCGGATCTCACCGAGGAACGACCGCTGCACCTGGGCGACCTCGCCCTGGCCGCGGCAGGTCTCGCACGGCACCGGATGGCTGCCGGGCGCAGCGCCGTCGCCGCCGCACGTCGAGCACCGGACGGCGGTGTCGACCCGGAGCTCGCGGGACACCCCGAAGGCCGCCTCGGCGAGGTCGATCTCGAGCCGGATCAGGGCGTCCTGGCCGCGTCGTACCCGGGGTCGGGGTCCGCGCGCGCCGCCACCGGCCGCCGTACCGCCGAAGAAGGCGTCCATGATGTCGGTGAAGGAGAAGCCCGCGCCCTGGCCCCCGAAGCCGCCGGCGCCGAAGGGGTCGCCGCCACGGTCGTACGCCGCCCGCTTCTGCGGGTCCGAGAGCACCTCGTAGGCGGCCGAGACGTGCTTGAACCGTTCCTGGCTCTCCGGGTCGGGGTTGACGTCCGGGTGCAGCTGACGGGCGAGCTTGCGGTAGGCCTTCTTGATGGTGTCGGCATCCGCGTCGCGGTCGACGCCGAGAAGGTCGTAGAGGTCGTGGCTCACGGAAGTGGGTTTCGCTTTCAGCTCTCGTCGAGGATGCGCGAGACGTAGCGCGCGACCGCGCGCACGGCGGCCATCGTGCTGGGGTAGTCCATCCGGGTCGGGCCGACGATGCCGAGCGACGCGAGCGCGTCGTCGGGGCCGTAGCCGGTGGCGACGACGCTGGTCGACGCGAGCTCCTCGTAGGGGCCCTCCGCGCCGATCCGGACGGTCACCGCACCGCCGGTGTTCGACTCGCCGAGGAGCTTGAGCAGCACCACCTGCTCCTCCAGTGCCTCCAGCAGGGGCCGCACCGCGGTCTCGAAGCTGTCGCCGTAGCGGGCGAGGTTGGCGGTGCCGCCGACCACGATCCGCTCGGCGGACCCGTGGCCCTCCATCGCGTCGACGAGCGCCGCGACCACGGCACCGGTCGCGGGCGGGGCCGGCTCGTCGCCGGACACCAGGGCATCGAGGGCGCCGATCGCGAGGGAGATCTGCTCACCGGTCGCGGCCAGGCCGACCCGGGTGCGCAACGCGGCCAGGTCGTCGTCGGAGATCTCGGTGTCGAGCTCGACCAGGCGCTGCTCGACCCGGCCGGTGCTGAGGATCAGCACGATCAGCAGACGGGTCGGCGTGAGTGCGACGACCTCGATGTGCCGGACGCTGGAGCGGGACAGCGTCGGGTACTGCACCACGGCGACCTGACGGGTCAGCTGCGAGAGCACCCGCACCGACCGGTGCACGACGTCGTCGAGGTCGACCGCGCCGTCGAGGAAGGTCGCGATCGCCCGGCGCTCGGCCGCCGTCATCGGCTTGACCGTCGTGAGCCGGTCGACGAAGAGCCGGTAGCCCTTGTCGGTCGGCACCCGGCCGGCGCTCGTGTGCGGCTGGTGGAGGTAGCCCTCGTCCTCCAGCGCCGCCATGTCGTTGCGGATGGTCGCCGGGGAGACGTTGAGGCCGTGCCGCTCGACGAGCGCCTTGGAGCCGACCGGCTCCTCGGTGGCGACGTAGTCCTCCACGATCGCGCGGAGAACGGCGAGCCTGCGGTCCTCCTGCATGGCGCACCTCCCCTGCTCGACGGTTCCGGCGATCGAAGCTGCTGGCACTCCGAACGGATGAGTGCCAATCGTACCGCCCGAGCCCGCCGATCCGGGCCCGCGCGTCGCACCGCGCGGTTTTGCCGGGTGTTCGGGCCGGAACCCGTCGCCGGCGCCGCTGCACCTGAACCTCGCCAGGCGAGGAGAGATAGGTTAGGCTTACCTTATGAAGCAGGAAGAGCTGGTGGCCCGCGTCGATCCCGCCCGCCTGGCCGCCGCGGCCCGCAGCATCCTGTCGTGCCCCGACGACGTGCAGCTGGTCGTCGACGGGATCGACGACCTCACGGCCGGGATGGAGGACGATCCGTACGGCGGCGATCCCGACGAGCCGTGGCTGGGCATGAAGGAGCTCGGCGGGTGTCCCGTGTTCACCTGCCCTCCCGGCGCCCCGCTCAGCGTCGCAGGCGACGAGGGGCGCGGGGCGCTGCTCACCCTCACCAGCGGTCTCGGCCGCCCGGGCTCGGCCGACCGGGACGCCACCCTCACCATCTCCGGACGGCTCGTCTCCCACGGCGTCGACGTGTGCCACTGCTGCGGCGAGCTGCGCAGCTCGGTGGCGCTGACACCGACCTTCGTGCTCCTGACCCGGACCTCCGACCCCGAGAGCTCGCGCTACCGCGTGCCGCTGGCCGCGTTCGCCGCCGACGAGCACCACCTCAACCGTGGGTTCCTGCAGCGCTCGACCGACCACGCCAACGCCTGCCACCAGGACGAGCTGCGCCACGCGATCGCCACGGTCACCGACACC
This sequence comes from uncultured Actinomycetota bacterium, assembly GCA_963830735.1. Classification (GTDB taxonomy): domain Bacteria; phylum Actinomycetota; class Actinomycetes; order Propionibacteriales; family Nocardioidaceae; genus Nocardioides. Next base: position 669,141 of record CAWHNG010000002.1, on the reverse strand, counting down.
CGGATGGGCGACATCGGCGGCGTCCGGCTGTCGGGCCTGCGGCCCGACCAGGTGCAGATCGAATGGGTCGACCTGACCGGAGCCCACCTGTACGAGCTGCGGTTCCGTCGGGCTGCGACCACACCCGAGGAGCTGGGCGAGCTCCTGCGTCGCGAGATCCACACCGGTCTCTGCTGACAGACCTGCGACGACCAGCGGCGGCTAGCCTGCGCAGGTGACGTTCACCGAGATCGCCGACCGGGTGTGGGTCTCCCGCACGGAGCCGCACGACCTCAGCGTCGGTCTCATCGGCGGCGAGCGAGGTCTGGTCCTCGTCGACACCCAGACCTCGCCGGACGACGCACGGGGCGTGCTCGCCGGCATCCGCTCGCTCGGCGCAGGCGAGGTGGTCGCGATCGTCAACACCCACGACCACTTCGACCACATCGGCGGCAACCCCCTCTTCCAGCAGGAGTACGACGCCGCGACCACCCACGCGCACGAGGACGCCGCGGTGTCGGCCGACCGGCCCCTGTCCAGCGCGGGCGTCATCGACCTCGGTGACCGGGTGGTCGAGCTGGTCCACCCCGGCCGCGCGCACACCGCGGGCGACGTCGTGGTGCGGGTGCCGGACGCCGATGTGGTGTTCGTGGGTGACCTGGTGGAGGAGTCCGGCCCGCCGGACTACGGCGACGACAGCTTCCCGATGGAGTGGCCGCTCGCGCTCGACCTGGTGGTCGGGCTGCTCACGCCGGCGACGCTGGTCGTGCCCGGCCACGGTGCCGTCGTCGACCGCGACTTCGTCCAGGAGCAGCGGGCCGACCTCGGGGTGGTCGCCGAGACGATCCGCGACCTCGCCGCCCGCGGGGTGCCGGTCGCGGACGCGCTCGCGGCGGCGGACGGGTGGCCCTTCCCGACCGAGGGGTTGGCGGGCGCCGTACGCCGTGGGTATGCGCAGCTGCCCCGTGCGCAGAAGCGGTTGCCGCTGGTCTGAGCGGGTACCTCCGCGCCATGAGCCCACCCGAGAGCCAGGCCAAGGACGAGGAGCCGCAGAGCGGCGTACCCGACGAGGACCTGCCACCCGACCTGGTGGCGGGCGACGACAACCCGCTCGCCGAGGGGCTACCGCCCGGCGAGACCGTCGAGGGCCTGCTCGACGAGGACGACGAGGACGACGAGGACGAGGAGCCTCACCAGGGCGAGGGCACGTAGTCCTTGAGGAACACGCCGCGCAGGTCCTCGCCGGCCTCGCCGCGGACGACCGGGTCGTAGACCCGGGCCGCGCCGTCGACGAGGTCGAGGGGAGCCTTGAAGCCCTCCTCGGCCAGCCGGACCTTGGTCGTGTGCGGCCGCTCGTCGGTGATCCAGCCGGTGTCGACGGCCGTCATCAAGATGCCGTCGGTCTCGAACATCTCCCCCGCGCTGGTGCGGGTCAGCATGTTGAGCGCGGCCTTCGACATGTTGGTGTGCGGGTGGCCGGGACCCTTGTAGGCGCGGCCGAACTGGCCCTCCATCGCCGACACGTTGACGACGTAGGTACGCCGCGCCGGCGACGCCGCGAGCGACGGCCGCAGCCGGGTGATCAGGATGAACGGCGCGGTCTGGTTGCACAGCTGCACCTCGAGCAGCTCGAGCTCGCCGACCTCGCCGATGGCCTGCACCCAGCTGTTGGTGTCGACGACGTCGGGCACCAGCCCGCCCGCGTCGATCCGCTCCAGGTCGGCCGAGCCCGCGGTCATGGCGAGCGAGGTGAGCTCGTCGGCGGTGTGCGCGTCGCCGGCCAGCACCGGGTGCGCGTCGACCGATCCGACCAGCGCCGCCGGGTGCAGGTCGCTCGTGTGGCCGAACGTGACCAGCTCGGGGCCGCCGTTCTCCGGGCGGGCGAGGGCGGGCAGCGGCGCGCGCTCGGCCTCGGCGAGCGGCGCATAGGCGCCGGGAGTGCGACGCACGGTCTGCGCCGCGTTGTTGATCAGGATGTCGAGGTGTCCCTGTGCCGCGACGTCGTCGGCCAGCGCGATCACCTGCGCCGGGTCGCGCAGGTCGATGCCGACGATGCGCAGCCGGTGCAGCCAGTCGCCGCTGTCCTCGAGGCTGGCGAACCGACGAGCGGCGTCGCGCGGGAAACGGGTGGTGATGGTGAGGTGCGCGCCGTCGCGGAGCAGCCGGAGCGCGATGTACATGCCGATCTTGGCGCGGCCGCCGGTCAGCAGCGCACGGCGCCCGGTGAGGTCGGTGCGCGCGTCCCGCTTGGCGTGGCTCAGCGCGGCGCAGTCGGGGCAGAGCTGGTGGTAGAACGCGTCGACGAGGGTGTACTTCGTCTTGCAGATGTAGCACCCGCGCGGCACGATCAGCGTCCCCGCGACGGCTCCCTTCGCGGTCGAGGAGAGCGGGATGCCGGCGGTCTCGTCGTCGATCCGGGAGGCCGAGCCGGTCGCCGTACGCTCCACGACGGCGCGGTCCGCGGCCGCCTCCTCCTGCCGCTTGCGCTTGCGGCGCTCGCGCTTGGCGTCCTTGAAGAAGCCGCCGGTGGCGCGACGCAGGGCGACGTACGTCGGGTGGTCGGTCTCCAGCTCCCCCGCGCGGGCGAGTACGTCGAGAGCGGCCGCGAGCTCGTCGGGAGCGATCAGCGGCCCATCGGACACCCTGTCGGCTTCTTCGGACACGAGGATGAATCCTAGGTTCGGTGGGCCCGGCGAGCCTCATCACCGCACCACCGCCGGCCGCCCGGCGCGCCCTCCCCGGGACTGTCCGCGCGGCGCCGTACGGTTGCCGGTCGTGGTGGACCGTTACGGGAGCGACGTACTCGCCGGAGACTGGAAGGTGCCCAAGCGTGGGCGCGCGGTTGAGGCGCCGGCAGATCTGGGCGCCGTCGTCGAGGAGGTCACGACCGACTGGTGCGGCGAGATCGTCGCCGTCGACCGCGACCTGGACACGCTGACGCTGGAGGACCGGCGCGGCAAGCGCCGTACGTTCCCGCTCGGCCCGGGCTTCCTGCTCGAGGGGAAGCCGGTGATCCTCACCGCCCCGGTCAGGAGTACGGCGCCCGCCGCGCCGACCCGGACCGCCAGCGGCTCGATCGCGGTGGCCGGCGCGAAGGCACGCGTCGCCCGGGCGAGCCGGATCTTCGTCGAGGGCCGCCACGACGCCGAGCTCGTCGAGAAGGTCTGGGGCGACGACCTGCGCATCGAGGGCGTCGTCGTGGAGTACCTCGGAGGCGTCGACGACCTCGCCGACCACCTCGTGTCCTTCAGGCCCGGCCCCGAGCGGAAGGTCGGCGTGCTCGTCGACCACCTGGTGCGCGGCTCCAAGGAGTCGCGGATCGCCGACGCGATCGTGCGCGGCCCCAACGGCGCGAACGTGCGCATCGTCGGTCACCCGTTCATCGACGTCTGGCAGGCGGTCAAGCCCGACCGGCTGGGGCTGCGGGCGTGGCCGACCATCCCTCGCAACATCGAGTGGAAGAAGGGCATCTGCCAGCAGCTCGGCTGGCCGCACCGCGACCAGGCCGACATCGCCCGGGCGTGGAAGTTCATCCTCTCCAAGGTGCAGTCGTACGACGACCTCGAGCCCGCGCTGCTCGGCCGGGTCGAGGAGCTCATCGACTTCGTGACGGTGGACGGCTGACCGAGGTCAGCAGCGGCTGACGAGCAGGTACCGCTCGTCGCGGACCTCCTTGCCCCAGTAGACGCGGTCGAGCATCGGGCGGACCTCCACGTCCGACCGCACGGTGCGAACGATCTGCTCGGCCTCGCGCGCGGTCAGCCCCGCGCCGGTGCCCCAACGACCCTCGACGAGCACGACTGCCCCGTTCGGCCGGAGCAGCGCGACCCAGTTGGCGATCGCGGCTCGTGGGTCGGGCATCGCCCACAGCACGTGCCGGCTGAGCACGACGTCGTACGCGCCCGGCCGCAGGCTCGGATCGGAGGCGTCGCCGACCACGATGGTCGACTCCGGCACCTTCGCCCGCGCTCGCTCGACCATCTCCGGCGAGAGGTCGAGACCGTCGACGACATAGCCCTCCTCGACGAGCAGCCGGGCCAGGGTCCCCGTGCCGCACCCGAGGTCGGCGACGCGTGCCGGAGCGGGCGGCAGCACCTCGAGAAGAAGGTCGCGCCACGCGGCCCGCACGGCCACGTCGGCGAGTCCGTGGTCGGGCTCGTCGTCGAAGGTGAGCGCCTCACGGTCCCAGAGCTCGCGGGTCATCGGGCGACCCTACGGGGACTCGGATACGAGGTCGAGACGGACGGGTTGACCGTCCGCGCCGGAGCTCATGCGGTCGCTCGGGGACAAGGGCTGATGTCCGCTCTTGTAGGACCGCCCGCTCCGGCCTGGTGGCGGTTCGCCTACCCCGCACCGAACGCGTGCTGGCAACTTGACGCCACCGAGCACGTCCTGACCGGCGGGCGCACGTGCGTGATCTTCCAGCTCGTCGACGACCACTCCCGGTTCGCGGTCTCGTCCCACGTCGCGTGGGGCGAGACCGCCGAGGCCGCCATCGCCGTGGTGAACAAGGCCATCACCGCGCACGGGGTGCCACAACGGCTGCTCTCCGACAACGGGGCCGCGCTGAACCCGTCCCTGTACGACCTGCCGTTGTTCGAACAGCACGCCGCCACCCGGCCGACACCAGTGCCAGCGCCCCTGACCTGCCCGCGGACACCTGACTCAAGAAGTTGAGCACCGGCGTCGCCTACGTCGGAACGGCCGCGCGGGCCCGCGCCCCAAGGTCCCGGAACCGTCACCGATGTCCTGACGCACCAACTGTCACCGATGTCCTGAGACATCACATTCAGAAAGCTCGCCTGACCGCTTGCCGATTCGAACGTCTGTTCGATAGGATGAGCGCATGTCCACACCCGCCGCGCTCCAGCAGACCACCACCGTGGTCCAGAGCGCCGCGCAGCTGGCCGAGGTGGTGTGGGACCAGGTCGAGGCCACGGACCTGCCAGCGGCCGCCGCCGACCTCGCCCGCGCCAAGGCGATGCTCGATGCGGCCCTGGTCGCGGTCGCCGGACGGCTCCAGGAGACCGACGCCGCGGCCGAGCAGGGGTGGGCCTCGGCCAAGGACTTCCTGACCCACCTCACCGGTGGCCGCAAAGGTGCCGGTGGTGGGCTCGTGCGGGCTGCGGAGCAGACCCGCGACCTCCCCCAGATCCGTGCTGCGTTGGCGGCCGGGGAGATCTCCCTGGCCCAAGCCCGGGTGATCGCCGGCCGGGTCGCCACCCTCCCCCACGTGGAGGAGCTCCGGGCCGCGGCGGCGGACAGGCTGCTCGACCGGGTCCAGCAACATGGGTACGACGCCACCGACCTGGACCGCACCTTCCCCGACGTGGTCCGTGAGCTCGACCCCGACGGCGCCCTGCTCGGCAACGACCTGGACAAACCACGCCAAGAACGCGGCGCCCACAGCGCCCGGTTCCTCTCGTTCGCCGCCGATGCCCTCGGCGGGGTCCGGATCAAGGGCTACGCCACCCTCGAGGACGCCGAGCTCGTCAAGACCGCCCTGATGCCCCTCGCCGCACCCCAAACAGGCGAGCCCGGTGCCTGTGGCGGCAACCCCGCCACCTTCGGCAAACGCGACCCCGAGGGTCGGCGGATCGACGCCGGATGCCCCACCCCCGGCTGTGCCCACGACGGCACCGACCCCCGCGAGGCAGGTGCCCGGATGTGGGACGCCCTCCTCGAGGCCTGCGACCGCCTCGCCCGCACCGACAACCTCCCGGCATCCCACGGCGCCAGCGCCCGGATCTACCTCACCCTCGACTACGAACACCTCCGCCAACGCCTCGCCGCCGCCGGACTGCCCACCCACACCAGCGCAGACCAGCCGCAGTCGCGTCAGAACGACACCAGTCGGAACGGGGTGCGTGATGGGCTGCTGCCCTCCGGGGACACCCTCTCCGCCACCGCGGTCCGCCGACTGGCCTGCGACGCCGAGATCATCCCCGCCGTCCTCGGCACCCAAGGCCAGATCCTCGACCTCGGCCGCGCCACCCGGCTCGTGACCACCGCGCTCTGGCTCGCCCTGGTCCTGCGCGACCAGCACTGCGCCTTCCCCGGCTGCACCCGCTTGCCTATCGCCTGCGACGCCCACCACATCGTCCACTGGGCCGACGGCGGCCCCACCAGCCTGGACAACCTCGTGATGCTCTGCAGACGGCATCACACCATCACCCACCACACCCCCTGGACCGTCCACATCCACCCCGACACCGGACGACCGGTCTGGACCCCACCACCGATCGTCGACGACAGCAACCGGTTCACCTACCGACCCCCGATCCCACCACCGAACCGATCCGGACCACCCGGACAACCCGGACACCCGCTCGTCGCATAGGAGAGCACCCCTTCGAGGCGCTACATCGACTGCCGGTAGCCGTCGAGCACCTCGCGGACCCGGTCCTCGTCGCGCGCCTCGACCGGGATCAGCAGCTCGGTGACCACGTCGGTGAGCTCGGCGATCCGCCGGTTGAGCTGCCGGTTCTCCTGGACCTCCTCCTCCAGGGCCACCAGCCGGGTGCGCACCGAGGGGTAGCGCGCCCGGAGCCGGCGGTACTGGTCGCGCGCCATCGCGACCTGGGACCGAGCAGTCATCGTGGACTCCTTCCAGGCGCCGGCCAGCGGGCGCGCAGCCGGCAGACGGCGGGATCGGTGCCGCCGAGCAGGTCGGGACGGGCCGAGGTCTCGCAGTGCTCGACCACCCCACCGGCGGCCTCGATCCCGGCCCGCACGAGGGCGGGCTCGAGGCGTCGTACCAGACCTGCCGGCGGAGGCGGCGGAGCACCGGGACAGGACGCCGCGAACTCCACGAACAGCCGACCGCCGTGCGGCCGCAGCGCCATCCGGCACAGCAGCCAGAGCTGATCGCGCGCGGCGTCGTCGAGGCAGCCCAGCAGGCCGCGGACGTACACGTCGTGGGGGTCGCGCGCGAGCCGCGCGCCGAGGTGGAGGGTGCTGCGCAGCTCGCCGAGGATCAGGTGGCCGACGGTGATCGGCCGGCGGCTGTGGCGCAGCCGGGCGCGGAGGTTGCCGAGCGCGCCCCGTGAGAAGTCGACGGCATGGACGGGGTGGCCACGCCGGGCGAGGTAGCGCGCGTCACGGCCGGTGCCCGTCCCGACGTCGAGCACGGCGGCGCCGGGCGCGAGCTGCGGGGCGACCCAGCGTGCGAACGACGACCCGGCACGGGAGACCTCCGCCGCGAGCGGGCTCTGGTGGAACTCGGTCCACCGGCCCATGTCGGTGCGGAAGCCGCGCAGCCAGCCGTCGAGACGGCGTACGCCGGGCCGCGGGTCGTCGTACCTGAAGGCGGGGTCCGGGACCCGCCACCCCGGCCCGTAGACGAACGCGAGCATCGCCTCCGGGTCCGCCGGCGCCGGGAACCGTTGGCCGTGCAGCGCGATCTCGGACACCGGCACGATCTCGTCGACGGGCAGCCGTCCGCTGCGGTTGCCGAGCTGGAAGAACGTGCCGCCGACGTAGAACGCGACGAAGACGTCGATGTGGCACACCCGGCCGTCCGAGAGGGGCAGCAGGAGCTTGATGTCGCCGCCGGACATGCGCAGCAGTCGCCAGCCGCGGCTGCGCATCACCCGCTCCACGGCGTAGGACTCGGTGATCACGTCGGCCGGCGAGGCGTGCCGCGACAGGTAGCAGACGTCGGTGTCGGAGTCGTGCGCGAGCATCCGTCCCTCCCGCACCGCACCCAGCAGCGCGCCGTAGTTGAGGTAGGCCTCGACTCCTGCGTGCTCGCGGAGGTCGCGCAGAGCGTCGGCGGTGCCTGCCAGGATCTCGTCGCGTACGGCGCCCGCGGTGTCGTCGAAGGACCGGGCGAGGTGACCGACCTTGTCGACGCAGAGCGGGTGGCCCGCCGGGTCGACGACCGCCACCCGGCCTGCACCGGCGCCGCCATCGCTACAGCGTCCGGCGTCCCCGGCCCAGTCCCCGGCGCCGAAGGCGACCTCCTCGTCGTGGTGCACGACCGCGCCGGCCGGGTCGGTGACCCGCACCCGCCCGACACCGGCCAGGAACGGCCGCAGCGCCGCCGGCCACGGCACCAGCACACCGCCGCGGGTGATCCGGCCGTCCCGGGCCGGCGCCAGGGACCAGACGTAGTGGCCCTCGATCGCCAGCACGAGCGGGCCGACCGCGACGTCGCGGACCAGGACGCCCTCCTCGCGGACCTCGACCACGCCGGTCGACGACGGCCCGACTGAACCGATCGCCGACTGCCCGACCACCGCGGGCGACGCAGTCACGCCCCGGCCCCGCGGCGCTCGAGCGCGGCCCGGAGCGTGGTCGACGACGTCCGCAGGGTGTAGGGGAAGTAGACGACCTCGACCCCGACCGCGGCCATCCGCTCCTCGAGCGCCTGCCCGCGGAACGTGTGCTGCCAGTCGTCGCCCTTGAAGATCCGGTGGAAGCCGACCTCCCGCCAGGCGTCCGCCTTGTCACCGGTGACCTCGCCGAAGACCGCGTCCACGATCCCGACCGCGTCGACGATCTCGAGCCGCTCCTCGAACGGGACGACCGGCGAGACGCCCTTCGCAGCGATGCACACCTCGTCCGACACCACCCCCGCGACGAGGACGTCGCACAGTGGGCGCGCCTGCCGCAGCAGGTTGAGGTGTCCGACGTGGAACAGGTCGAAGACCCCGGGCACGTACCCGATCACCGGGCCCATCCGCGCCCTCCTTCTTCACATGTTTGCCTATCTATTAACTAGACTTTACAAGGAGCGCGGGTGAACGAGCGAATCGACATGCCGCGTCAGCGCAGCAGGCGGCCGCGGGTCGGGACCCGGACCGCTCAGGCCAGCAGGTCGCGTACGACGGCGTCGGCCAGCAACCGGCCCTCTCTGGTCAGCACCACCCGCTCGGAGCGTTCCCACGTCCCCGCGTCGACCAGGTCCCGGCCGATCAGCAGCGGCACAGCAGCGCGCCCGGCGTCATCGAGCGCTCCTCCTGCCAGGCCCTCCCGCAGCCGCACCTCGAGCAGCACCCGCTCGACCCGCCGGGTCTCCGCGTCGAGCACCTCGCGGGCGTGCGCGGGACTGACGCCGGCGGCGAGCCGCTCGGCGTACGCCGCCGGGTGCTTGACGTTCCACCACCGCACTCCCCCGACGTGCGAGTGCGCGCCGGGACCGACCCCCCACCAGTCGGCGCCGGTCCAGTAGCCGAGGTTGTGCCGGCACGCCGAGTGCGGCCCGCGAGCCCAGTTCGACACCTCGTACCACCCCAGTCCGGCGGCCACGAGGTGCTCGTCGGCGGCGACGTACTTGTCCGCGAGGTCGTCCTCGTCCGGCATCGGGAGCTCGCCGCGCTTCACGCGCCGGGTCAGCGCGGTGCCGTCCTCGACGATGAGCGAGTACGCCGACACGTGGTCGGGGGTGCTCGCCGTGGCCGCGGCGAGGGTGGTCTCCCAGTCCGCGAGCGACTCCCCCGGCGTGCCGTAGATCAGGTCCAGGCTGATCTGCTCGAAGCCGGCGGCCCGCGCGGCCTCGACCACGCGCGGCACCCGCTCCGGGTCGTGGGTGCGGTCGAGGGTGGCGAGGACGTGCGGCACCGCGGACTGCATCCCGAACGAGATCCGCGTGTAGCCGGCCTCCCGCAGCCGCTCGAGGTAGCCGAGGTCGACCGAGTCCGGGTTGGCCTCCGTCGTCACCTCCGCGTCCGGCGCCAGCCCGAACTCCTCGGCGATCGCCCGGAGGAACGCGCCGAGGTGCTCGGGCGGGAGCAGCGTCGGCGTACCTCCTCCGAGGAAGACCGTCTCGACCGGGAGATCACGATCGCCCAGCACCCGCCGCGCGAGCCGGACCTCGGCGACCGCCTGCTCGGCGTACGACGCCCGCGACACCGCCGCCGTGGAGCCGGACAGTCCGAGCTCGGACGCCGTGTAGGTGTTGAAGTCGCAGTAGCCGCAGCGGACCGTGCAGAACGGGACGTGCACGTAGAAGCCGAACGGCCGGGTGCCGACCTCGGCCAGCGCCTCGCCGGGAAGGGTCCCGTCGGCCGGCGCGGACTCTCCCTCGGGCAGCGCGGACGGCACCCGACCAGTGTCCTACACGGGCTGCGGAGTCTTCATACGGGCACGTTGAGAGTGACGGTGTAGCCCTCGGCGACCACGACGTCGCTCCCGGTCTCCTGCCCGCCGTCAGGAGGAGGTACGGCGCCGCCGCGGCCTTGCGTAGGTCAGGAGTAGAACGAATCGATGAGGTCGGTGTTGTTGGCCTCGACCACGGCGCGCTTGACCTTCATCGACGGCGTGAGCTCACCGGACTCGATGGTGAGGTCGTGGTCGAGGAGCTCCCACTTCTTGATGGTCTCCCAGCGGTTGAGCTGGGAGTTGAGCTCGTCGACGTAGTCGCCGATCATCGAGCGGACCTTCTCCGAGCGGACGATGTCGGTGTAGGACGCACCCTCCATGCCGTTCTCGGCCGCCCAGCCCGCGATGGCGTCGGGGTCGAGGGTGATCAGCGCGACCACGAAGTTGCGCTCGCTTCCGAAGACCATGAACTGGCTGACGTAGGGGCAGATCGCCTTGAACTTCGCCTCGATCGCGGGCGGGGCGATGTACTTGCCGCCGGAGGTCTTGAAGAGCTCCTTGATCCGGCCGGTGATCCGGAGGTAGCCGTCGACGAGCTCGCCCTTGTCGCCGGTGTGCAGCCACCCGTCCTCGGTCAGCGTCCTGGCGGTCTCCTCGGGCAGGTTGTGGTAGCCGGCCATCACGTGCGGGCCCTTGATCTGGACCTCGCCGCCCTCGCCGATCCGCACCTCGGTGCCCGGGAGCGGGCGGCCGACGGTGCCGATCCGGTTGTCCTCGATGTGGTTGACCGTGGCGCCGGCGGCGTTCTCGGTCATGCCGTAGCCCTCGAGGATCACGATGCCGGCGGCGTTGAACCAGGCCGCGATGTCGGCGTTGAGGGCGGCGGACCCGGAGATGAAGAACCGCACCCGGCCGCCGAACCGCTCGCGGACCTTGCTGAAGACGAGCCTGTCGAAGACCTTGTGCTGCAGCTTGAGCGGGCGCGGGACCGGCTTGCCCTCGGCCTTGAGCCGGTCGACCTCGGTGCCGACCGCGAACGCCTTGAGGAAGATCTTCTCCTTGGCGCCGCCCTCGGCCGCCTGCATGGTGACGATCCGGGCGTGGGCCTTCTCGAAGATCCGCGGCGCCGCGCCCATGAAGGTCGGCTTCACGATGCCCAGGTTGTCGACGATCCTGTCGACGCGACCGTCGATCGCGGTCGCGAAGCCGCAGGCGAGCTGGGTGGAGAGCAGCACCTTGCCGAAGGAGTGCGCCATCGGCAGCCACAGGAACTGCAGGTCGTCCTCGGAGAGGATGCCCTGGGCCTTGATCGCCTCGCCCTCGAACACCCACGCGCGGTGCAGGGTGCGCACGCCCTTGGGGCGGCCGGTGGTGCCGGAGGTGTAGATCAGCGTCGCGAGCTGGTCCGGCGAGATCTCCTCGGCGATCCTCTCGATGGCGTCGGGGTGGTCACCGAGGTAGCCGTCGCCCATCACCGCGAGGGTGTCGAGGCCGATCACCCAGTCGTTGTCGGCGAGCGCCTCGTCGAAGACGACGACCTTCTCCAGCGCGGGGAGGCTCTCGCGGTGGTCGCGGAGCTTGGCGAGCTGGGCCTCGTCCTCGGCGAAGACGTAACGGCACTCGGAGTCCCCGAGGATGTACGCCGTGTCGTCGCCTCCCGTCGACGGGTAGACGGTCGTGGTCGCGCCGCCGGCGCACATCACGCCGAGGTCGGCGAGGATCCACTCGTACCGGGTCGACGACGCGATGCCGACGCGCTGCTCGCGCTCGAGGCCGAGCGCCAGCAGGCCGGCCGCGAGGCGGCGTACGCGGTCGCCGGCCTGACGCCAGGACACCGACTCCCACGCGTCACCCTGCGGGAACCGGAAGGCCTCGTGGTCGCCCGAGGCCTCGACCCGGGCGAGGAACTGGGCGGCGACGTTGGCCGGCATCCGCTCCAGGAAGCTGGTGTCGTGGTTGATGGGCATGATGCTCCTCGTGCACTGCCGGGGGATCTGCGGGACTGGACGGTAACTTAGATGACCCGACGCGTTTCCGGCAGCAGAGTCCGGCTCACGTTGCGATGTCGCCCGCGATTTCCTCGCGGAGGCCCTCGGGCAGGTCCTCGACCTCCAGCAGCCGCGGCCGCAGCGACCGGTCGACCGTGAGCGCGGCGAACATGGTGCGGACGGTGACATCGTGCCCCGGCCGCAGCACGACCTCGATCGCGTCACCGGCCGCGATCACACCGGGCTCGACGACGCGGAGGTACGGACCGGGCGTTCCGAGAGCGGTGAACCGCTTGACCCAGGCGCTGTTGTCGTAGCCGGCCTCGCCCATCCGGCCCTTGAAGGTGTTGCACGGGATCCGCACCGACGCCACCTCCAGCAGCACCGTGCCGGCCCGCCAGCGGGTGCCGATCTCCGTGGCGTCCAGGTCGAGCCCGGAGGTGGTGAGGTTCTCGCCGAACATGCCGTCCGGGACCGGGCGACCGAGCTCGGCGGCCCACCGGTCGAGGTCCTCACGGGCATAGGCGTAGACCGCCTGGTCGACGCCGCCGTGGTGCTTGGTGTCGAAGACCTCGTCGCCCTCGATGCCGAGCCGCTCGACGCGGACGGGGCCGGCGACGGGGCGCTTCTCGATCGCGCTGCGTCCGAGGGTGGTCCAGGCTGCGTCCCGGGGCCGGCCGACGTTGACGGAGACGAGGTGCGCCATGTCGCTCATCCTGACACCCGGTCCGGGACGCACGGTCAGCGCAGCTCGTCGACGGTGACCGCCCGCGGGACCTGGTCCTCGACCAGGAGCACGAAGGTGCTGGACGCGACCACGTAGCCCGGCGGGTCCGGCAGCACCTCGCCCGTCGCGGTGTCGAGGAGCACCTGGCCGCCGCCCGCCTCGGCCGGGAGGACCGCGAGACCCGACCCGATCGAGCCGATGCCGTAGGAGTTCGTGCGCAGGTCGGAGACCCAGACCTGGCGCCCGGTCCCGAGGTCGAGGCCGCGGTAGCGGTCGTCGCGGCCGGTCACCACCACGACGCCGGTCGTGTGGTCGACGACGGGGTTCTCGATCAGGCTGAGCGCGACGCCCCGGGCCAGCCAGACCCGCTCGGCGCCCGGCAGGCCGAGCAGCTCGACGCCGCGGCCGCTCCCCCGCAGCACCCGGCCCTCGCCGGCGTCGGCCCACGCCGGCCCGAGCGCGGCGACCTGCTCACCGTCCGGCAACCCGAGCAGGTCGCCGTCGCCGTCGACGATCTCACTGGTGCTGAGCGCCGTCGCGGGCTGCAGACCGGTGAGCCCGTCCGCGACGGTCGTGCCGGTCCGGGTGTCGACCACGGTCAGCTGCTCGGTGTCGCGGTCCTCGATGACGAAGGCGTCGCGGCCGGCGTACGAGCCGAACGTGTTGCCGGGCTCCTCCCGGGTCCACAGCTGCGCGCCGTCCGGCGCGAAGCCGGCGTAGACGGTCGGCGGGACGTTGGTGAAGTCGGAGTACTGCTCCTGGTACTCCACGACCACGACCGGCCCCTCCCGGGTGTCCTGGCAGCGGCCGCGCGCGTTCCACTCCGAGGTCGGCAGCAGGGTGGCGTCGTCGGGCACGACGACCTCGGGTACGACGAACCGCTCCGCCTCCACGTCGACGACCTCGGGTGGCCCGGCGAGCGGGCCCATCACCGCGACCTCGCCGCAGACGGTCAGGTCGGGGGCGACCGCCGGCAGGTCCCAGCGCAGCTCACCGAGCGGGTCCGCGGGCGCCGTACCGTCGGGTGGGTCGGTGACCACCGGCCCGTCGTCCCAGGCGCCGCAGCCGGCGAGGGACGCGAGCAGCGCAGCGGCGGCCACCGCGGCGCGCCTCCGGCGACGTCCCGAGTACGACGACACGCAGCGACCCCTACTTCTTGGGCTTGTCCCCGGCCGGTCCCGACGTGGACAGCGCGGCGATGAAGGCCTCCTGGGGCACCTCGACCCGGCCGACCATCTTCATCCGCTTCTTGCCTTCCTTCTGCTTCTCCAGCAGCTTGCGCTTGCGGGTGATGTCACCGCCGTAGCACTTGGCGAGGACGTCCTTGCGGAGCGCGCGGATGGTCTCCCGGGCGATGATCCGGGCGCCGATCGCGGCCTGGATCGGCACCTCGAACTGCTGGCGCGGGATGAGGTCCTTGAGCTTGCCGGCGAGCATCACGCCGTAGGAGTACGCCGCGTCGCGGTGCACGATCGCGCTGAACGCGTCGACCGGCTCCCCCTGCAGCAGGATGTCGACCTTGACCAGGTCGGCGGCCTGGTCGCCGGAAACCTCGTAGTCGAGCGAGGCGTAGCCCTTGGTCCGCGACTTCAGCTGGTCGAAGAAGTCGAAGACGATCTCGGCCATCGGCAGGCTGTAGCGCATCTCGACCCGGTCGGCCGAGAGGTAGTCCATGCCCTGCAGGTTGCCCCGCTTCTCCTGGCACAGCTCCATGATCGTGCCGATGAAGTCGCTGGGGCTCAGGATCGTCGCGCGGACGACCGGCTCGTGCACCTCGGCGATCTTGCCGTCGGGGTACTCGCTGGGGTTGGTGACCTCGTGCACCGTCCCGTCCTCCATCGTCACCTGGTAGATGACGTTGGGGGCGGTCGAGATCAGGTCGAGGTTGAACTCCCGCTCCAGGCGGTCGCGGGTGATCTCTAGGTGCAGCAGGCCGAGGAAGCCGCAGCGGAAGCCGAAGCCGAGGGCGCCGGAGGTCTCCGGCTCGAAGGTCAGCGCGGCGTCGTTGAGCTGCAGCTTCTCCAGCGCGTCGCGCAGGACCGGGTAGTCGTCGCCGTCGATCGGGTAGAGCCCGGCGAAGACCATCGGGTTGGGGTGCTGGTAGCCGCCGAGCGCCTCGGTGGCGCCGTGGTGCTGGGAGGTGACCGTGTCACCGACCCGGGACTGGCGGACGTCCTTCACACCGGTGATGAGGTAGCCGACCTCGCCGACCCCGATCTCGCCGGCCTTGACCGGCTCGGGGCTGATCACGCCGACCTCGAGCATCTCGTGCACCGCGTTGGTCGACATCATCTTGATCCGGTCGCGGTGGGTGAGCTTGCCGTCGATGACGCGGACGTAGGTCACCACGCCGCGGTAGGTGTCGTAGACCGAGTCGAAGATCAGCGCCCGCGGGGGCTTGTCGGCGTCGCCGACGGGCGGCGGGGTCTGCTTGACGATCTCGTTGAGGAGGGTCTCCACGCCCTCGCCGGTCTTCGCGCTGACCTTGAGCACGTCGCCCGGGTCGCAGCCGATGATGCCGGCGAGCTCCGCGGCGTACTTCTCCGGCTCCGCGCTGGGCAGGTCGATCTTGTTGAGCACCGGGATGATGTGCAGGTCGGCACCCATCGCGAGGTAGAGGTTGGCCAGCGTCTGCGCCTCGATCCCCTGGGCGGCGTCGACCAGCAGGATGGCCGCCTCGCAGGCCTGGAGCGACCGGGACACCTCGTAGGTGAAGTCGACGTGGCCCGGGGTGTCGATCATGTTGAGCACGTAGGTGCCGGGCCCGGACTCGATGCCGTGCTCTGCCGCCGCTTCGTCCGTGACGGTCCAGGGCATCCGCACGGCCTGGCTCTTGATGGTGATGCCGCGCTCCCGCTCGATGTCCATCCGGTCGAGGTACTGCGCCCGGGCGCTGCGCTCGTCGACGACGCCGGTCAGCTGCAGCATCCGGTCGGCGAGCGTCGATTTGCCGTGGTCGATGTGCGCGATGATGCAGAAATTGCGGAGGATCGCGGGGTCGGTGTGGCCCGGGCGGGGAGCCGGGGCGGCGGGGGCTGGCGGCATGGTCCACCCAGTCTCCCAAAGTTCGGAGCGCTCGAAGAATTCGCCGCCGGTCTCACCCCCGGTTTCGCCGCTCCCGTCCCCGGGAAAAGTGAGGACCTCGCCAGCACACCGAGTCGAGGAGTCGCACCGCCCATGTCGGGCTTCCAGCTGATCCCTAGCGACATGACGACCGCGTCGAACGCGGCGACCGACGCTGCCGAGGCCGCCCGCGGTCACGGGTCCTCCGAGGACCTTGCGACGGCCGCCGGTGCGATCCCCGGCGCCGACTCCGCCGGCTACCTGCTGGAGCTCGGCAGCAGCTGGGACGAGGACATCGAGGACTGGGCCGACGACACCCAGTCGTTGGGCGCCGACATCGCCGAGCAGAGTGCCGACTACCAGGGCACCGACGGCATCCTCGGGGGTCTCCTCGGAGGACTCGTCGGCTTCCTCGGCGGTGGCAGCTGATGGCCGCGCTGACCTACGGCCAGGTGAGGAGCTGGGAGGCCAAGCCGCTCGGCACGGCGGGCGACGGCGTCAAGAAGGACCTCGACGCCCTGCAGGAGAGCCGGGACACGCTCGAGTCCCAGGCCATCCCGTCCTCGTGGGAGGGCTGGCCGAGCATCCTCGCCGCAGTACGACGCAACCGCCTCCTCCAGCAGATGGACACCCACCTCGAGGGCAAGCGCAAGGTCAAGCAGGCGCTGTACGACGCCGAGTCGGAGGTCACCGAGATCGAACGGCTCGTCAAGGAGGTCGAGGCCCAGGCACGGGCCGACGAGATCAGCATCGGCGCCGACGGGTCGCTCACCGACAACAGCACCCCGCCGCAGTTCCACAGCAAGTGGGAGGCCGAGGAGTGGGCGGACATCCGGCAGGGCAAGCGGGCGGCGATCTCCGAGGACATCACCACGCTCCTGGCCAGGGCGGCCGCCGCCGACGCGGCGATCGCCAACAGCATCCCGGCCGGCCACGTCAACGACGTCGACGAGCGCGGCACTGCCTCACCGGAGGTCGCGGCACGCTGGGCCGAGCTCACCGACGCCGAGCGGCAGGCCATCATCGCGCAGATCGTCGAGGAGCTCGCCGCCGAGAGCGGCATCGAGAACCCCGAGATCGTCTGGGACCCGAGCCTCAGCGGCAACGGCGAGTGGCGGGAGAGCAGCGGCACGATCGCGATCAACCCCGACCGGCTGGACGATCCCGACGTCCTGCACACCGTCGCCCACGAGGTGCGCCACGCCCGACAGTACGAAGCGATCCGCGACCTCGACGACTGGACGTGGCCGTGGGAGGACGACGCGTTCGACGAGCACGAGGACGACGGCATCACCGAGGAGCAGGCCGAGGAGTGGGAGGAAAACTTCGACGACTACCAGAGCACGGACAACGGCGACACCTTCGAGGAGTACTACGAACAGCCGGTCGAGGAGGACGCTCGCGACGGCGGGCGTGAGTTCCTCGACGGGCTGACCGAGGAAGAGCTCGACCGGCTGCTGGAGGAGTCACGATGACGACGTACCGCGACCTGGTCTCGGCGTACCTCGCCGATCCCGGACCCGCCACCCTCGACGCGTTGCGCACCGCGGTCCGCTCCGCCCCCAACTTCACGCCAGACCTCGATCTCGGTCGGACCGTCGCGCCGCTGTTCGAGAGCGGTGCGTACGACGATGCGATCACCGCGGTCGAGGACACGATGCCGGGCGCGATCTTCAGCCCGTCCGCCCATGCGCTGCTCGCCCGGGCGTTCGCCGGGACCGGGAACCGGCCGGCGGCCGAGCGCGAGCGCTCGGTGGCCGAGGCCGCGCTGCGCAGCATCCTGTCGACCGGCGACGGCACCGCCGAACGACCCTGGTCGGTGCTCCGCGTCAGCGACGAGTACGACGTCCTCGCCTCGCTGCGCAGGACCCGCCTCCGGCAGACGCTGGTCCAGCACGCCGGCCGCTCCGTCGACGTACTCGTCTGCGACGACGGCAGCGAGCTGCACTTCGACGTCACCGGGCTGGTCGGCCGCAGCGACTGAGGAGGGCCGCCGGTCGCACCCGGTTCAGGATCCCGCAGCCCTCCGGACCACCCTCGTTCGCCCGCGGGCGGCAGCGTGACCCCATGGTCTCGGAATCCGCCGTCCCGCCCCGTCCCACCGCACGCGCCCACGGCCGCCTCGACCGCCGCCACCTCCTGCGGGGAACGGCGCTCACCGCCGGTCTGGTCGCCGCGGGCGGCGGACTCTCCCGCGGTGCGGCATCCCGTGCGTTCGCGTCCCCCGGCCTCATCCGCGCCGGACGACCCCTGCTCCCGTCCGGCGTCCAGTCCGGCGACGTACGGGACGGGGCAGCGGTGCTCTGGGGCCGCGCGGACCGGCCCGCCCGTCTGGTCGCCGAGATCTCCCGGGACCCTGGGTTCGGATCGTTCCGGACGATCTCCGGACCGGTGGTCACGCCGCGCTCCGACCTGACCGGGGAGATCCAGCTGCGCGGGCTGCCGGCAGGCACCGACCTGCACTACCGGATCCGCGCGGTCGACCTCGACGACCCGTCGCTGTCGAGCGAGCCCACCGTCGGTCGGTTGCGTACGGCGCCCGGTGCCGGCGACGACGTACGGTTCCTCTGGTCGGGCGACATCGCCGGCCAGGGATGGGGCGTCAACCCCGACCTCGGCGGGTTCCGGATCGCCGACGCGATGCGCGCCCGCGGGGCCGACTTCTTCCTGTGCAGCGGCGACACCGTGTACGCCGACGGCCCGGTCAAGGAGACCGTCGCGCTGCCGGACGGCAGCACCTGGCACAACCTGGTCATCGAGGAGAAGACCAAGGTCGCCGAGACGCTCGACGAGTTCCGCGGGCAGTTCCGCTACAACCTGATGGCCGACAACTGGCGCGCGTTCCTCGCCGAGACGTCCCAGGTGGGCCAGTGGGACGACCACGAGGTCACCAACAACTGGTACCCGGGCGAGATCCTCGACGACGCCCGCTACACCGAGAAGAGCGTCGACGTCCTGGCCGCCCGGTCGCGGCAGGCGTTCCACGAGTACGTCCCCGTCGCCCAGATCTCGCCCGACGCCGAGGGCCGGATCTACCGGGTCCTCCACTACGGCCCGCTGCTGGACGTCTTCGTCGTCGACATGCGCACCCACAAGGACCGCAACACGGCCAACACCGAGCCTGCCCCGGACGGCGCCGACGGCGGCGTGCTCGGTCGGCGGCAGACCGAGTGGCTGATCCGGGAGGTGGGGCGCTCGCGGGCGACGTGGAAGGTGATCGCCGCCGACCTTCCGATCGGGCTGGTGGTCCCGGACGGCAGCGCCGCCCAGGAGGGCATCGCCCAGGGCGACCCGGGCGCGCCGCTCGGCCGGGAGATCGACATCGCCCGGGTGTTGACGGCGTTCTCCCGCGCCGGGATCCGCAACCACGTCTGGCTGACCGCGGACGTCCACTACACAGCGGCCCACCACTACTCGCCGGACCGCGCTGCCTACCAGGACTTCGACCCGTTCTGGGAGTTCGTCTCCGGTCCGCTCAACGCCGGCGCGTTCGGCCCCAACCGGCTCGAGGGGACCTTCGGACCTGCGGCCGAGTTCGTCGCCGCTCCCCCGGCCGCCAACACCTCGCCCGCACAGGGCTTCCAGTTCTTCGGCGAGGTCGCGATCCGTGCCGCGACCGGCCAGCTGACGGTCACGCTCCGTGACGTCGACGGCGCGGCCCTCCACGCCACGACCCTCGATCCGGGCGCCCGCTGAGGTCTGGCCGGCACGGCTGACGCCCGGTCGGCAAGGATGGGCGGGTGATCCCGACGACGATCCCGCACGGCCGGACGGCCCGCCGCCTGGACTGGGTGCACCTGCCGCCCCACATCCGCTCGATGGTCGAGCGCCGCTGCGGCTCCCCGGTCGTGGAGGCGCAGTCCCAGGACGGCGGCTTCACGCCCGGGTTCGCGTCGGTGCTCACCTGCGCCGACGGGACCCGGCACTTCGTCAAGGCGGCGTCGACGAAGGCGCAGCGGATGTTCGCGGCGTCGTACCGGGAGGAGGCGCGGAAGCTCGCCGCTGTCCCGGCGGCCGCACCCGCCCCCCGCCTGCAGTGGGTCCACGACGGGGACGACTGGGTCGTCCTCGGCATCGAGTACGTCGCCGCACGGCCTCCCGGGCGCCCGTGGACCGAGTCCGACCTGGCCGCCGCGCTGGCGATGACGACCGCGATGGCGGAAACGCTCACGCCGGTTCCGGGCGATCTCTCCCTCGACCCCGTCGCGACCGAGCTCGCGGAATGGCCGGCCCACTGGGTCCGAGTGCAGGCGATGGCGCCCGGGCTGACCCACCTCGACGGCTTGGCCGAGCACGCCGAGGACGCCGCCGCCCTCGCCGCGGGCTTCGCGGAGGTCACCGGCGGCGACACCGTCGTGCACACCGACGTCCGTGACGACAACATCCTGGTCCGGTCCGACGGCACCGCGCTGCTCTGCGACTGGAACTGGCCGGTCCGCGGCGCGGCGTGGCTCGACACCGTCCTGCTCCTCGTCGGTCCGCGCGGCGACGGCCTCGACGTCGAGAGCGTCCTCGCGACGCACCCGCTCACCCGTGACGTCCCCCGCGACCACGTCGACGCGCTGATCGCCCTGCGTCACGGGCTACCTGCTGAAGTCGTCCAACGACCCGGTGCCGCCGACGTCGCCGCACCTGCGCCGGGCGCAGGCGTGGCAGGCCGAGGTCTGCTGGCGGTGGCTCGCCGAGCGCCGAGGATGGGCGTGAGGCGATTTGGGCGCGTCCCGCGGCCCGCTGTTAACGTTGTCCGTCGCGTCACCGGTGATTCTGCCTGCCCAGGCATCCCGCGGGACGCACTCCGGACCAGACCCGAACCGATGACCCCTGCGCGGGGTCCCGAACACCTAAGGCGTAGCAGTGGCGAACATCAAGAGCCAGATCAAGCGGAACAAGCAGAACGAGAAGCGCCACGAGCGCAACAAGGCCGTCAAGACCAGCCTGAAGACCGCCGTGCGCAAGTTCCGCGAGGCCGCCGAGACCGGCGACAAGGACCAGGCCGTCCAGCTCGGCCGCGACGCGTCGCGCGCGCTCGACAAGGCCGTGTCCAAGGGCGTCATCCACAAGAACCAGGCCGCCAACCGCAAGTCGGCGATCGCCAAGCAGGCCGCGTCTCTCTGACGACTTCGCGCTGGTCCGGTCCGGAGCAGCGTTGAATCGAAGGCGTCCACCCTCCGGGGTGGGCGCCTTCGTCGTTCCCCGAGGTTCGGCGCGGCCGGCGGGTCAGCGCACGTCGCGCAGGCCCGCGATGGTCAGCACCAGGCGCTCGAGGGTGTACGACGCGTCGCTCGCGGCGCCCTTGACGTCGGCGTCGGCCTGGGCGACGGCCCGGATCGCCCGGGACAGCCCGGCGTCCGACCAGCTGCGGGCCTGGTCGCGGACCGTGCGCAGCTTCCACGGCGGGACGCCGACCTCGCGCGCCAGGTCGGCCTCGCGCATCCCGCGCGGCGCCCCCTGGAACCGCGCCAGCCCACGGGCGCTGCCGGCGAACGCCGAGGTCACCAGGACCGCGGCCGTGCCGGCATCGAGCGCCCAGCGCAGCTCCTCGAGGGCACGCTCCCGGCGACCTGAGAACGCGGCGTCTGCCACCGCGAACGACTTCGCCTCGGCCCGGCCCCCGAAGTAGCGGCGGACCAGCTCCTCGCCGAGCCGCTCGCCGGGGAAGTCGTTGGTGAGCTGGTGGGCCGCGGCGGCGAGGCTGCGCAGGTCGTGACCGATCGACTCGATCAGCACCCGGGCGGCCTCGCGGTCGATGGAGGCGCCGTGGCGGCGTACCTCCGCGGCGACGAAGTCGGGGAACTCCGACGGCTTCAGCTCCCCGGACTTCACCTCCGTCACGCTCCGCAGCTTGCGCAGCTTGGTGAGCACGCCGCTGCCCTTGGGGCCACCGCCGTGGACGAGCACGAGTGCGACGTCGTCGACGGGATCGGCGGCGTAGCCGAGCAGCCCGTCGACGGACTCCTCGGGGAGGTTCTCCAGGCCCCGCACGGTCACGCAGCGCACCGCGGAGAAGAGCGACGGAGCCGACATCTCGCCGAGCGTGGCACGGGTGAGCTCGGCCGCGGAGGCGTCGGAGAACTCCGCCTCCGGGTCGTGGGCGCGGACGACGTCGCGCACTTCCTGGACCGTCCGCGCGCCGAGGAACTCCTCCTTGCCGGTCACCAGGGTGACCCGCCCCAGCACGTCCGTGGCCTGCATGGTCGACACCTTCCCACACGCTCCCGACACTCCTCACGACGGCCGCGACGGCCGGCGACGGCCGGCGGTGGCCGTCACCCCCGCGGCACCAGGACCGGGGCGCCGTCGTCGACCACGACCGCCAGGTCGCCGTCCAGGTCCGTGCGCGCGACCGTCGTACCGCCGGCGGCGAGCCGGTCGAGCAGCCACAGGTCGGGGTGGCCGTAGTCGTTGCCCTCCCCCACCGACACGACACCCACCTCGGCGTCCAGCGAGGTGAGCCAGTCGACGTCCTGGTAGGTGCTCCCGTGGTGCGGCACCTTGAGCACGTCGACGTCGAGGTCGGGCAGCAGCGCGGCGAGCCGCGCCTGGCCGCGCGGCTCGACGTCGCCGGTCAGCAGGATCCGGAGGCCGCCCGCCTCGACCAGCGTCACGACGCTCGCGTCGTTCGCAGAGCTGCCGTCGCCCGCACCCAGCACCGGCTCGACCAGGTCCGGCCAGAGGACCTGCAGGGTGAGGTCGCCGTAGGTCCTCGTCCGGCCGTACGGCGCCGCACGCACCACCACCCCGGAGTCCACCGCCGCGCGTTCGACCGCCTCGACGCCTCCGGGTGGATCGAGCATCGACGTGGCCTCGATCGCCCGGACCCGCCGACCGCCGAGCACCCCGGGGAGGCCGTCGACGTGGTCGGCGTGGAAGTGGGTGAGCAGGACCAGCGGCACCTCCCGGATGCCCAGCCGGTCGAGGCAGCGGTCCATCCGCTCCGGGTCCGGGCCGGCGTCGACCACCACGCCGGCACCCGGGCCCGCCGCGACCACGAGGCCGTCGCCCTGCCCGACGTCGCACGCGACCAGCACCCACCCCTCCGGCGGCCAGCCTCCGGCCAGTGCCGCGAGCCGGCCACCCAGCCCGGGGAGACCGAACACCACCAGCACGAGCACGACACCCACGGCAACGCCCAGCCCGGGCCGGGAGAGCACCCGGGGCAGGAGCACCGCGCCGCCGACGCAGAGCAGCACGAGGACGGCGAGGGCGAGCGCGCTGGTGCCCCAGCCGATCGCGGCGCCCGGGAGGTCGGCACCCCGCTCGGCGACCACGACGAGCCAGGCGACGCACCAGCCGGCGAGGGTCCCGAGCAGCCGGCCCGCCCAGGGCCACACGAGGCCCACCAGCCCGCCGCCGAGACCCAGCACCGTCGCGGGGCCCACCACCGGCGCGACCAGCAGGTTGGCCAGCACCGCCACCAGGCTGACCTCACCGGACAGCGCCGCGACGACCGGCGTGCAGGCGACCTGCGCCGCGAGCGGGACCGCCACGGCCTCGGCGACGGGGCGCGGCAGCCACCGGGCCAGCGCCGACTGGATGCGTGGGCCGAGCACGACGATGCCCCCGGTCGCGAGGACCGACAGCGCGAACCCGGCCGACACGGCGAGAGCGGGCTGCACCAGCACCAGCACGACGACCGCGACGCCGAGCGCCCGCAGACCCCGCCGGCGTCCGTCTGCGGCGAACGCGAACAGGCCCACCACGCCCATGGCGGCCGCCCGCAGCACGCTCGGCTCGGTGCGGGCGAGCAGGACGAAGCCCGCGATGCCGAGCAGGCCGACCAGGGTCAGCCAGCGGCGTCGTACGCCCAGCCAGCGGGCGACCAGCAGCAGGAACCCGACCACCAGCGTCAGGTTGGTGCCGCTGACGGCCGTCAGGTGCGTCAGGCCGGTGGTCCGGAAGTCCTGCTCGAGACCCGGGTCCAGCGCGGTGTCGTCGCCGTCGACCAGTGCCGGGACGAGGGCGGCCTGGTCGTCGGGACGGTGCGCGACGGCTGCCCGGACCGATGCCCGCACGGCGGCCGATGCGCGCCACCACACGTCCGGCCCGCGGATGCGCACCGGCGCCCGGGCGCCGGTGACCAGCGCGGCGGTGTCGGCGTCGTCGGCGGGTGCGAGCCGGCCCACGAACCGGACCCGCTCCCCCAGCGCGACCCCGCGCCACTCCTCGCCGCCGAGGACGACCACCCGCGCACCGAGGGAGTACGACGCCCCGCGCGCCGTCACCTGGCGCACCGCGACCCGGACGACCACCTGGTCCGCCCACTGCCCGGCGACCGGACGGGGATCGCTCACCACCGTGCCCTCGACCTCCGCGACTGCGCGGTCCCCGGCCAGGCCCGGCAGCGGACCGGCAGCGACCACCGACTGCCGCAGGGCGACGCACCCGGCGACGGCCGCACCGACCGCCAGCGCGGCGGCCACCAGACGCCACCGGCCCGCGGCGCCGGCGGTCGCCCCGCGTCGCGACCGGACGGCCCCGGTCCCCGCCACGGCGATGGCCAGCAGAGCGAGCCCGCCCGCCAGCGCACCCGGCGGCACCGATGCCGCCGCCACACCGGCGATCCATGCCGCGCCGCCGATCACCGGCATCCGCCAGTCGTGGCGGGCCGCCTCGTCGTCGCTCACCGTGCCGTCGTAGGCGGCTGCTGAACAAGACGGGCGAACGCGAGCGTCGACCGGTGCGTGCGGTGGCAAGACCGCCGAGGAATGGCGTGGCGGGTCACTTCGACCGAGGCGAACACCGCCAACGCTCCATCGGTCGGCGCGCAGCCGCGCGGATTGTTCAGCAGGCGCCTAGGGTTCCGCGGGTGAGGTACACCGCTCCGGAGCTCGCCCGCGGCGCCATCGGCGCGCTGCTCGGCATCGCGATCGCCGGCGCGACCGCGCGACTCGTGCCCGGCGGTCCCGAGCTCCTGCCGTTCCTCGTCGCACCGATGGGCGCGAGCGCCGTGCTGCTCTTCGCCGTGCCGGCGAGCCCCCTCGCGCAGCCGTGGCCCGTCTTGGGCGGCAACGTGATCTCGACGGTGATCGGGCTGACCGCGCACTGGCTGATCGACGACGTGCTGGTCGCGGCCGCGGTCGGCGTCGGTGCCGCCATCGGCGTGATGATGCTGCTGCGCTGCCTCCACCCGCCCGGCGGCGCCTGCGCGCTGCTGGCGGCCACCGCGACGCCCGTCATCGACGACCAGGGCCTGGCGTTCGCGCTCCTGCCCGTCGCGGTGAACACCGTCGCGCTGCTCGCTGTCGCCGTGGCGGTCAACAACGTCACCGGACGCCGCTACCCGCACCGGGCGCCCGCGGCGCCGGCACCGACCGGGTCCGCCGAGCAGTTCGGGATCAGCACGCCGGACATCGAGTCGGCCATGAAGCGCCTCGAGCGGCTCGACGTGATGCCGGCCGACGTCGTGGCGCTGATCCGCGATGCCGAGAAGCACGCCCTCGACCGGCGGCTCGGGTCGATCCCGGTGAGCCGGATCATGCACACCGACGTCGCGGTGCTGCAGCCCTTCGAGTCGATCTTCCGCGCCCGGGCCGTCATCGTGCAGCGCCGCGTCAAGACGCTGCCGGTGGTCGACCAGGACGACCGGGTCATCGGCGTGGTGTCGATCATCGACCTCTTCACCCGAGACCTCGTCGAGCTCGAGACCGTCGACTCGATCATGAACCGCGACGTCACCACCATCCTCGACTCGACGCCGGTGGCCGACCTGGTGCCGCTGATGACGCAGGAGGGCTACAAGAACCTTCCGGTCGTCGACGCCGGCGACCGCCTGGTCGGGATGATCACCCGCGGCGACCTGATCGCGGTGCTGCACCGGGCGCTCGTCGGTCAGGACTGACACGGCGGCCCCACACCCTGCTCGCGTGGCTCCACGTCAGACCGTCACGTAGGGCGCGAGCTTCTCGAGGGTCACGTCGCCGATGCCGTCGACCTCCAGCAGCTCGTCGACGCTCGAGAAGCCGCCGTGCTCGTCGCGCCACGCGACGATCGCGGCGGCGGTCACCGGGCCCACGTCGGGCAGTGTCTCGAGCTCGGCCGGTGTCGCCAGGTTGAGGTTGACCGGAGCGGTCGGCGCGCCGGGCACGGCCGGGGCTCCTCCCGGCGGCGGGGCGATCGTCGCCGCCGCGGGAGCGCCCACGACGATCTGCTCGCCGTCGACGAGCAGCCGGGCGAGGTTGAGGGAGGCCAGGTCGACGCCGGGCCGCGCGCCCCCGGCGGCGTCCACCGCGTCGACCACCCGGGCACCGGCGTCGAGCACGACGATGCCCGGGCGCTTCACCTTGCCGGTGACGTCCACGGTCACCGTCCCGGACGCCCCGCCACCCGACGCTGCCGCCGCCTCTGTCGTCGCGCCGCTCACGCCGGCCACGAGCGGCTGCGCCTCGCCCGCGGGCACCGGCTCCGTCGGGCCGGACCGGTCCCGCACGACCCACCACGCTGTCAGCGCGATCGCCACGGCGGCCACGATCGCCACGACCGCCACGTGGGTCGGCAGGATCACCGGCAGCCGTGGCAGCGGACCCCTCAGCCGCCGCCGGGCGGCGTGGCGTCCCGGACGCGGGAAGGGCGTCGGGCCGGAGGGCGCGGGCGGTGCCCCGCTCCCGCCCCTGTCCTCGGCGGCGAGCGGCGGCACCACCCGGGTGTGGTCGGCCCACCACTCCTCCTCGGGTGCGCCGGAGGACTCGCCGTCCGGCGCAGGTGCCGCAGGCCGACCGCCCAGGTCGGCGGTCAGCTGGGCAAGCCGGCGCGCGGCCGCCTCGGCATGGCCGCCGTCGCCCGGGACTCGTGGACTGCGCATGCCCGCGACGTTAGGTACGGCGCCCGACACCCCGCCGCCAAGCGACCGGCCCCTGTGGACGAGCCCCGCCGATCAGCCGCCTGTGGACGGAAAGTGGCCCGCCCGGCTGCCCGAACGCAGCCGCAGCGGTCAGTCGTCGAGCACCGGCGCCACGCAGATCGCCAGCATCCCGGGCCCGACGTGCGCACCGAGCACGGCACCGAGCTCGGCGCACCGCACGGGGCGGACGACCTGGTCCGCGAGGGCCTCGGCCATCCGGCCGGCGGTCAGCTCGGCCCGCTCGGCGCTGGCGAGGTGGGCGACGCAGACGTCGACCATCCGGTCGCCTGCCGCCTCGATCGAGAGGGACTCGAGCCGGGCGATGGCCTTCGCGGCGGTCCGCACCTTCTCCCGCGGGGTGATGACGCCGTCGACGATGCCGAGCAGCGGCTTGACCGCCAGCGCCCCACCGAAGAGCGCGGCCGTGGCCCCGACCCGGCCGCCGCGGCGGAGGTACTCCAGCGTGTCGACGTAGAACAGGGACGACGAGGCCGCCGCCCGCGCGTGGGCGAGCTCGGCGGCCTCGAGCCGGGTCGCGCCGTCGGCCAGGGCGGCCGCGGCGGTCTCGGCGGCGTACCCCGTCGCGACGCCCACCTGGCGCGTGTCGACGCAGGTCACCGGCACGGAGGCCTTCCGCGCCGCCACGTGGGCGGACTCGAAGGTCCCGCTGACCTTGCTCGACAGGTGCACCGAGAGGATCTCGGTGGCGCCCTCCGCGGCCAGCCGCTCGTAGAGCTCGCCGAACACCGCGGGAGCCGGCCGCGACGTACTCACCGCGCGCTTGCCGCGCAGCGCCTCCGCCAGCCGCTCGGGCGACACCTCCTCGTCGCCCTCGTCGTAGACGTCGTCGTCGACGACCACCTGCAGCGGGACGACGTGGATCCCCCACTCCTCGGCCACGTCGGCGGGCACGGTCGCGGTGGAGTCGGTGACCACGACGATCGGCATGCGGTGAGGTTATACGGCGCGGGCCGGCCCCGGCTCGGCATCTGCCGGGACCCGCCCGGCGGTCACCGGTAGCCGCCCCAGGAGCCGGCCCGGACGAGCGCCAACCGCGTGCCCAGGTAGTGCGCGGCACCCGCCACGACGAACGCCGGCAGCGACGCCGTGAGGTACGGGAACCACCCGGCCGGCTCGTAGGTCACCGGGTTGAGCAGCAGGGCGTAGGTGAGCGCACCGAGCACGACGGCAGCGACCGCCACGGGGTTCCAGCCCTTCCAGAATCCGTAGCGCGACTCGGCGTGGGGCAGGTGCAGGGCGCGCACGTCGAGCCGCTGCCGGCGGAGCAGGAAGTAGTCGACGAGCTGCACCGCGCACAGCGGTGCGACGACGATGGCCCCCCAGGACACGAAGCGCGCGTAGTTGTCGTAGACGGCGGCCGGGAAGAAGACGAGTACGGCGGCCGGCGCCAGCACCGCAGCGGCCAGGACCGCCCACGGCACCCGCCGCACGGATCCGCCGGCACCGCCCTTGATCGCGACCAGCGCGGAGTAGCTCTGCGCGACGACGCTGGTGATGTTGGCCATCCCGACGAACGCGAGCGCCAGGATGCCGAGCAGTGCTCCGCCCAGCGGCACCATCCAGAGCGTCGGGTCCTCCGAGCCGAGCGCCAGCGCGGCGAAGACGCCGACGATCGCCGCGACCACCGAGGCCAGGAAGAGGCCGAGCGCGTTGGGCCAGAAGGCACTCCGGGTGGTCCGGGACAGCCGCGCCAGGTTGCCGACGTTGGGCCACCACGCGAACCCGCCCGCGATGTTGAGCTCGATGGCCAGCATGAAGTCGAGCTGGTCGTCACCCCACGGGTCCAGTGCCGGCGTCGCGGTCAGCTCCGACCAGCTCACCTTGGTGAAGACGAGCACGAGCATCACCAGCGTCACCACGACCAGCCCCGGCGCGACGAAGCGGTTGACCAGCTCGATCGACCGCGGTCCGCGGGCCACCACCGTCCAGGAGGCCGCGAGCGCCAGCAGGGCGAGCACGGACACGGCGGCCGATCCGCTCGACAGCTCGGTGCCGAGCACCTGGTTGGAGACGTTGGCCAGCGCATGACCGCACATGATGGCCAGCACCGCGGACCAGGCCGCCGCCAGCAGCGCCGCCAGCACGACCATCAGCACCCGCGCACCGCGCTCCCCGAACGCGCTCCGCATGCCGACGAACTGCTCGATGCCGTAACGCGAGCACGGGAGGCAGGGCGCCAGCGACACCAGCAGGACGCTGATGCCGTAGCCGATCACGATGCTCGCGATGGCCTTCTCGGCTCCGACGTAGTAGGCCACCGCGCCGCCCTGCAGGAACGCCCAGGTCGCGATGGCGAGGCCGACGTTGACCGAGGAGTAGTCCCAGAATCCCCAGATCCGCTCGCGCCGCAGCAGCGGCAGCTCGTTGAGCGTCGCGTCGTGACCGGCCTCGGGCCGCTGCTCCGTGGTCGCCATCAGAGCACCCACCAGAGCAGGAGCGCGGTCAGCAGGGCCAGACCTGCGATCGCGGCCGCCAGGTCGGCGGCGGGCAACGGCGGCAGCGGGGCCTCGCCGCTGTCCGGATCCTCGATCAGGTCCAGCCGCCGCTCGAGCTCGGCACGCAGCTCCGGGTCCATCCTGCTCTCCTCACAACTTGACTGACTGTTCAGTCAGCTTAGGATGGGTGACCTGCTTCACACCTGTCAAGAGCGCTCACGGAAGAGAGAGACCCCATGCAAGACGTCGACGTCGTCGTCATCGGCGCGGGCTACGCCGGCCTGGCCACCGCCCTCGATCTCACCGACCGCGGCCGGTCCGTCGTGGTCCTCGAGGCGGGCGACCGGGTCGGGGGCAGGGTGTGGTCCCGCGAGCAGGGCGGGGTGACCGTCGATCTCGGCGGCCAGTGGGTGGGCCCGACCCAGACGGCGTACCTCGCCTGGATCCGGCGGTTCGGCTGCGCGACGTTCCCCAGCCACGACGACGGGCGGCACCTGGAGCTGTGGCCCGGGACCCGAGCACTCCCCTACGTCAGTGGCGAGCTGCCCGCCGCGCGCGACTCCCACGGCTACCACGCGGTGCTCGACCGTCTCGACGCGATGGCGGCCCGGATCGACGTCGCCGCGCCCCACGCCGCACCCGACCTCCCCGATCAGGACAGCCGCACCTTCGCGGACTGGCTGCACGCCGAGGTCGCCTCGGCCGACGTACGCCGCCGGCTCCGGATCGTGGTGCAGGGCCTCTGGGCCTGCGAGCCCCGGGACGTCTCGCTCTTCCACGTGCTGTTCTACGTCGCGTCCGCCGGCGGCTTCCACCAGCTGCTCGGGACCCTCGGCTGCGCGCAGGACCGGCGGCTCGTCGGTGGCGCGGACGGACCGGCCCGCGCCGCCGCCGCAGCCCTCGGCGACGCGGTCCGCCTGCTCTCCCCGGTCACCGAGGTGACCTGGACCGACGAGGGCGTCGAGGTCCGCACCCCCACGAGCACGGTCCGTGCCCGCCGCCTGGTCGTCACGGGCACCCCGCCGGCGCAGTCGC
This sequence comes from uncultured Actinomycetota bacterium, assembly GCA_963830735.1. Classification (GTDB taxonomy): domain Bacteria; phylum Actinomycetota; class Actinomycetes; order Propionibacteriales; family Nocardioidaceae; genus Nocardioides. The sequence continues at coordinate 639,012 of CAWHNG010000002.1, read as the reverse complement.
GGATCCGCTTCGCTCCCGCTCTCCCCCTCGCGCGACGAAGGTGGCTGGCGCGCAGCCCGATGGGCGAGGTGGCGAAGGTCCACGTCACCTACGCCGAGCCGTTCTGGCGGGCCGCCGGGCTCTCGGGTCAGCTCACGGCGTACGACGACAGCCCGGTCGCCTACACCTTCGACAACTCCCCCGCCGACGCCTCCCGCGGCGTCCTGGTCGGCTTCGTGTACGGCGACGACTACCGCGCCTGGGCCTCCCAACCCGCAGAGGTACGACGCCGCGCCGTCCTCGACACCCTCACCGCGCTCGGAGAGCAGGCCGCCGAGCCCCTCGGCTACCACGAGGCACGGTGGCCGGAGCTGCCCTGGGCCGAGGGCGCCTATGCCGCCGTGCCGTCGCCGGGAACGTGGCTCGAGCACGGTGCGACGGGCTGGCGTGAACCCGTCGGGCCGATCCACTGGGCCGGCACCGAGACGGCCAGCGTGTGGAACGGCTACATCGACGGCGCCATCAGCTCCGGCGAGCGCGCGGCCGCCGAGGTGCTGGCCTCCCTCGGCGCCGGGGCTGCGGCCGAGCAGGAATCGGAGGCGTCCTGACCGCCGGCGGGCCGGTCGGCCGGCGGGGAGGAGCGGGCGCGCCGAGGGCGGCAGCCCCGAGTGAGTCGTGTGCCCCACACCGACCTATGCGCCGCCCACAGGCACACGACCGCGACCCGCCCGCGCCCGGCGCCAGCCCCGAGTGAGTCGTGTGCCTCACAACGACCTATAGGGCGTTCTCACACACACGACCCGATCGCATCACGGCGCCCAGGTTGAGTCGTGTGCCTGTCACCGATCCGCTGCGGCCTCAGGCACACGACCCGCACCCGGGCCAGCGGTCTGAAGCACACGACCCGCTCAAGCCGACCGGTCTGAAGCACACGACGCCGGCGGCGCGCATCGACATCCCACCCAACGGCAGGTCAGCCCAACCCCAGCACGCCCCGGTCGCACCCGAGCTCGAGGGCCGCGGTCTCCAGCCACAGGTCGGGGACCCCTTCGACGGGCACCTCTCGGTCGCCCAGCGTGGCCGCAACCGACAGCCCGTCGAGCAGCGCGGCGAGCCGCAGCACGCTCGCCCGGGGCCGGGCGCAGGTGAAGTCGCCGTCGCGGACACCCTGCTCGATCACGTCGAGCAGCGCACCCCGCCAGCGCGCCTCGAGCGTCGCGCACAGGGTGGCGGTGGCGGGGTCACGCAGCGCGCGGACCCAGAACTCCATCCACAGCGTCCACGCGGCGACCACCGAGCTCGGGTCGCCGGACCGCTCGACCAGCAGCCGCAGCCGCTGCGGCGCCGGCAGGCTGCTGGCCTGCTCGTCCTCGAGCGACCGGTAGTACCGGTCCTCGGACTCCTGCATCGCCGCCGCGATGACGCCGTCGAGGGTGCCGAAGTGGTAGAGCAGCAGCCCGGTGCTCACACCGGCGCGGCGCGCGATCTCCTGCGTCCGGGTGCCGGCGAGCCCCCTGTCGCGGATCACGTCGAGGGTCGCGTCGATGATGCGCTGGCGCCGCGAGTCGGCGTCTCGCGCCATCGGGCCTCCTTCGCGTACGGCGTCTGCTCGGGACTGCAGATGCTAGAGGACCCCTCCCGCCACCACCCGCGCGGCAGCCTCGGCGGCGAGTGCCGGCGCCATCTGGATGCCGTACCCCGCCTGCCCGACGAACCAGAACAGCCCCGCCACGCGGTCGTCGTACCTCGCCACCGGGTTGCCGTCCGGTGCGAACGTGCGCAGCCCCGCCCACGCCGTACGGACGCTGCGCAGGCCGAGGACGGTGGCCTCGTTGACCGCCTCGATCGTGCGGGCGATCTCGAGCTCGTCAGGCTTCGGGTCGCCGGGCGGGTGCGGCGTGGCGTCCTCCGGCGAGCACAGGGCGAGGTCGCCCTCGGCCTTGAGGTACCACCCGCCCGCGAGGTGGCAGGTGAACGGCATCCCCGCCATCGAGACCGACGTCGGCGAGCCGAACATCGTGCGCCGCCGCGGCTCGAGGCCGACACCGGTGGCCCCGAGCAGCGCTCCGACCTCGTCACCCCACGCGCCCGCGGCGTTGACGACGACCCGCGCGCTTACGTCGCCGCCGGTCGTCGTGAGCCTCCAGTCGGCGCCAGCACGGGCGGCAGCGGACACCCGCCGCCCCTTGAGTACGACGCCGCCGGCCGCCCGGAGCGCACGGAGGTAGCCCTGGTGCAGCCCGGCCACGTCCAGGTCGCCCGCCGACTCGTCGACGACCGCGGTGCGGGTCCACCCCGGCCGGAGCACCGGGTTGGTCCGTTCGGCCTCGGCGGGGTCGATGGTCCGGGCCCCGGTCGCGGCGACCAGCTCGGCCGCGAGCCTCTGCGACGCGTCGGGATCGGCGTCCGGCCCGGCGACGTAGAGGCAGCGCAGCGGGCGCAGCACCGGCCCGTCGACGTCGAGCGGCGGATCCTCGAGGAAGGGCCGGCTGGCCAGTGTCAGCCGCTGCACCTCCGGAGGTCCGTAGCCGCCGATCCAGGTGGCCGCGGACCGCCCGGTCGTGTGCCGGCCGAGCTCGCGCTCGGCCTCGAGCACACCGACCTGCAGCCCGCACCCCGCCAGCTCGGCGGCCAGGGAGGCACCGGCGATGCCACCACCGACGACCACGACGTCGACGCTCTCGGACAACGGGGCACGTCCTTCCAGGCAGGGATCAGGCAGGGGCAGGCAGGGGTGAGGCAGGAGTCAGGGATGGGCAGGCGTCGGCTCGGCGACCGCGTCGGCGGCCCGGTCCGGCGAGGGACGGGCGACGACCATGAGCATCGCGGCGACCACGAGCGCGCCCCCGCCGAGCGTGCGGGGGCCGAGAGCCTCCTGCCAGAGCAGGAACCCGAAGACCGCCGCCCACACCGGTTCGAGCACCATCAGCACCGCCGCCTGGCCGGACCCCAGGTGGCCCTGCGCCCAGGTCTGCACGAGCAGGGTGACGGTGCCGGCGACGACGGCGAGGTAGGCGAACGTGAGCAGGTCGCCCCGCGCGGGCAGGGTGAGTCCGTCGGCGACCCCGACGGCCGAGAGCAGCACGCCCATCGTCACGAGCTGGACGAACGTGAGCGCGAACGCCTCCCCCGGTCGCGACCACCGGGCCAGCGCGAGGATGTGCCCGGCGTAGAGCGCCGCGGACAGCAGGGTCAGCGCCTCGCCGGGGCCGAACGCCCACCCGCGCAGCGACATCACCGCGACGCCGACCGTCGCGACCCCGGCCGCGGCGACGGTGATCCGGTCGATGCGGTGCCGCAGCAGCACGGCCGCCAGCAGCGGTGTGAACACGACGTACATCGAGATCACGAAGGCCGCGACCGTCGGCGCCGTGTGCTGCAGCCCGTGGAACTGCAGCAGCTGCGCGACGGCGTACAGCCCGCCGAGGCCGCAGCCGATCCGCACGGTCCGCGTGCTCAGGCCGCGCAGGAGCCCCGGCCGCACCACGAGCAGCACGGCGCCGGCAACCAGGAAGCGCGGGCCGAGGTAGTCCGCGACCGGCAGGGAGCCGAGCAGGTCCTTGGAGAGGCCGAACGACGAGCCCCAGACGGCGGTGACGGCGACGAGCGCGAGCGCCGCGGTGCGGCGGGTCCGGACGTCCGGACCCGCCGGTGCGGACGTGAGCGTCATCGCTGGACCGAGGTGACCCCGAACCGCTCGGCGAGCGCGGCGGAGTTGCGCGCGGTGAGCTCGAGCGCGCACGCACGCAGGGTGCGGCCGGAGGCCTCCGCGTCGTCGCCCACCTGGGTCACCAGCCGCCGCATGACCTCGTCGATCTTGGCGTAGGACGACTCCGCCGTCGGCGCGACGTCACCGAAGACGACCCACCACCACCAGGCGTTCGTCATCACGTTGGCGAGGAAGTCCGGCACCACGGGGATCCCCCGCTCGCGTCAGGGACGCCTCGGCCTCGGGCAGGGTCGGCATGTTGGCGCCCTCGACGACGATCCGCGCCTGCACCCGGTCGGCGTCGGCGGCGGTCGATGACGTAGGACATCGCCGCGGGGACGAGCAGGTCGCACGGCACGTCGAGCCAGGCGTCGCGGTCCCCGACCACAGCACCCTCCGCCAGCACGGACCGGTCGATCACCCCGAGCCCGTCGCGCGCCGCGAGCAGTGCCTCGACGTCGAGGCCGCGGTCGTCGCGGATGCAGGCCCTCGCGGTCGGCGACGGCGATCACCTTGACGCCGGCCTCGCGCGAGGTAGCGGGCAGCCGCTCCCCCGATCGAGCCGAAGCCCTGCACGACGGCGGTCGCGCCGTCGGCCGCGATCCCCTGGCGCTCGGCCGCGACGAGGCAGGCCTGTGCGACGCCGTACCCGCCGACGAGGTCGCCGAGGGAGATGCCCCCGACCATCTCCGCGAACGCCTCGGCGAGCCGCTGCCGCGCCTCCGGCGCGTCGTCGAGCGTCGCGAAGACCGCCTCGACGGTGGACGCCAGGCCGAGGTCGGCGGCGACCTTGTCGATGGTCTCCTGCCGCAGCCCGAAGTCCTCGCCGGTGTTCCACTGCTCCTTGACCACGGGCAGCACCGCGGCCAGGAAGCGGCGCAGCACGTCGGTCGCCTGCGGGTCGGCCGGGTCGACGTCGATGCCGCCCTTGCCGCCGCCCAGCGGGAGGTAGCGGTCGGCCGGGTCGTAGACCAGCGCCTCCTTGCGGGTCATGCCCTGGGCCAGCCCGCGGACCTCCTCGAGCGAGCAGCCCTCGCGCAGCCGGAGACCGCCGCTGGCCAGGCCGCGGACGAGGGTGTCGATGACGACGTACCCCTTGCGGCCGGTGACCGGGTCGGTCCAGGTGATCTCGAGCAGGCGATGCTCATGCGTGCGACTCCTTCGTGGGGCATGCGGACGTGGATGACGGTGGGCCGGTCGGCGACGAGTGCGTCGCGGACCGCGGTGGTGACCTCGGCCGGGTCGGCAGAGGAGAGGTCGACGGTGACGCCGTGGCAGCCCACGGCGCGGCCCAGCGCCGCGAAGTCGGGCGCCGGGAACGTCACCGCGTGGACGGGGTCGCCGCGCTCGGCCATCTCGTTGCGGATCTCGCCGTAGCCGGAGTTGTCGACGACGACGACCGGCAACGCGATGCCGAGCTCGGCCGCGGTCGCCAGCTCGGCGACGGTGAACATCACACCCCCGTCGCCCAGCATCGCGACGACCGGCCGCTCCGGGTCGCCGACCTTGGCTCCGATGCCGGCAGGCAGGCCGAAGCCGAGGGTGCCGTAGCCGGTCGGGAAGAGGAACGACGGCGGGCGTGTACGTCGCCAGGTTGGTCAGCGCTCCGAAGTAGCAGGCCATCGCGTTGTCGGCGGCGAGCACGGTCTCCCGCGGCAGCGCGGCGCCGAGCGCCGCGACCACGGCGAGCCACTCGGCTCCCTCGGCCGCGGCGTCCTTCGCCTTGCGCTCGCGCCAGCCGGCCACGTCCTGGGCCGTGGGCGTGCCGTCCCCCAGCGCCTCGAGGAGTACCGTCGAGCGTCGCGGCGGCATCGCCGAGCAGCGTGAGCGCCGGGGCGGCGTTGGTGACCAGCCCGACCGGGTCGACGTCGATGCGCAGCAGCTTGCCGGCGAGCGGCAGCGCGCCGTACCAGAGATCGGAGGGGGCCAGCTCGGTGCCGACCGCGAGCACCACGTCGGCCTCGTCGACCAGGTCGCGGACCGTCGGGAGGTGGACGCCGGCGCCGAGGGCCAGCGGGTGGTCCTCGGGCAGCACGCCCTTGCCGTTGGTCGTGGTGACCACGGGTGCCCCGAGCCGCTCGGCCAGCGCCCGGACCTGCTCGGCGGCACCGCGTGCGCCGCCGCCGACGAGGAGCACCGGGCGCAGTGCGCCGGCCAGCCGCTCGGCGGCGGCCGCGACCGACGGCGCACCGGCCGCGACGGCGGGTCGGACGACCGGATCGACCACGGTGACCTCGTCGGACTCGTCGAGCACGTCCAGCGGGACCTCGAGGTGGACCGGCCGCGGCCGGCCCGACGTCATCAGCGCGAACGCCTGCGCGACCGCGGTCGGGATCTCGGCGACGCTGGTCGGCCGCAGGCTGGCGGCGGCGACGGCAGCCAGGGCGGCGCCCTGGTCGCGGGTCTCGTGCAGCAGGCCGTTGCCGGTCGCCGGGTGCCGCAGCGGCATGCCGGGCGAGACCACGAGCACGGGCACGGAGTCGGAGTAGGCCTGTCCCACGGCCGCGGCCGCGTTGAGCAGTGCCGGGCCGGTCGTCACGACCGCGACGCCGGGGCGGCCGGTGGTCCGCGCGTAGCCGTCAGCGGCGTAGCCGGCGCCCTGCTCGTGCCGGGTGCTGACGTGCCGGACGCCGCTGGCCGGCGAGGTGCTTGTAGATCTCGAGGTTGTGAGTGCCGGGGATCCCGAAGACCACGTCGACCCCGTGTGCGGCGAGGGAGGCGACGAGCGCCTCGCCGCCGGTCATGATCGGCACGGCTCACCGCCCCTTGGAGGAGTCGGCGTAGACGACCTTGCCGAGCCACTGCCCGCCGTCGACGCTGAGCACGTCGCCGGTGATGTAGCCCGCTCGCCGCCCGTCGAGCAGGAACGCCGCGGACTCCGCGACCTCCTCGGGCGTGGTGAACCGGCCGGCCGGGACGCTGCCCAGCACCCGGGTGCGGTCCTCCTCGGTCGGCCACAGCGCGGCCCCTGCGCCCTCGGTCTCGGTCGGGCCGGGCGCGATGCAGTTGACGCGTACGCCGCGGCTCCCCCACTCCGAGGCCAGGGTCCGGGTCATCGCGAGGATGCCGCCCTTGGCCGCGGCACTGTGCACGGTCCCGGGGTGCCCGTGCCAGGCGTAGGACGCGATCACGTTGAGGATCGCGCCCTCGCCGGCGGCGAGCATGTGCTGGGCCGCGGCGCGGGTGGCGTAGAACGTGCCGTTGAGGACGATGTCGACGACGGCGCGCCAGCCGCCCGGGGAGAGATCCTCGGCAGGGCACACGAAGTTGCCGGCGGCGTTGTTGACGAGCGCGTCGATCCGGCCGTGCTCCGCGACCACACCGTCCACGGCAGCGGTGACCGCGTCGGCGTCACGGACGTCGCAGCTCGCGAAGCCGGCGCGGGCGCCGTACTTCTCGGCCATCCGGACGGTCTCCTCCAGCGGCTCGGTGCGCCGGCCGAGGACGACGACGTCGCCACCGCCCGCGGCGTACCGCACCGCGATGGCCCGGCCGATGCCGGACCCACCGCCGGTGACGAGGGCGACCTTGCCGGCGAACTCGGTGGATGACTGCTCGATCATGCAGATGCTCCTGAGGTGGTGTCGGGGTGGGCGGCGACCACGAGCGCGTCGACGGCGACGGCGCCCGCGGGTCCCACCCGGAGGGGGTTGATCTCGCACTCGACGAGGTCGGGGTCGGTGGCCAGCAGCCGGGAGACGGCCGCGACGACCGCCGCGGCAGCGGCGACGTCGACCGCGGGCCGGCCGCGCCACCCGTCGAGCAGCGGGTAGGCGCGCAGGGACTCGATCATCGTGCGCGCCCCGGCCTCGGTGACCGGCGCGAGCGCGACCTGCACGTCGCGGTAGAGCTCGGCCTGGACGCCGCCGAGGCCGACCAGCACGACCGGCCCGAACGAGGAGTCGCGGCGGGCGCCGACGATGAGCTCGACGGTGTCGCGCTGCCGGTCCATCTCCTCCAGGACGTACTCGCCGTCGCCGAGCCGGCCGCTCATCTCCACGAAGGCGGTCTCGGCCGCCGCGGCGTCGGCCAGGCCGACGGCGACGCCGCCGACCTCGGTCTTGTGCTCGAGCCACCCCGCCTTGAGGACGTACGGCGCCGCCAGCCGCCCGGCCGCGGCGCGCAACGAGGCGACGTCCCGGACCGGCGCCGCCCCCGGGTAGTCGACCCCTGCCGCCGCGACCCGGTCGCGCCCGGCGAGGTAGTCGACGGCCTTGCCGGTCTCGGCGGTCGGGTCCGGAACGGGGCCGGGGACCGGTCGCCCGGCGTCCTCGGCCATGGTCGTGGCGAGGTCGAGGGAGCGGGCGACCGCGTCGATCGTGTGCATCGTCGGCACCGCCTGTGCGCGCATCGACCGCACCGCGATCGAGTCGTGGCTCATGCTGTGCACGATCGCCGGTCGTCCGTGCCGGCCGACCGCTCCAGCCAGGGACTCCACGACCTCGAGCTCGCGCTCGACCAGCTCGGGGGTGTCGGCGCCGTAGCAGCCGAAGTAGCCGGACAGGACGACCGCGTCGACCTCCCCGCTCCCGGCGAGCACGTCGACGACCCGCGCGTAGGTCGTGAGGTCCTGCTCCCCCGCGCCGGCGAGGTCGACCGGGTTGGCGACCGCCGCGGCCGGCGGGAGCAGGTCGGCGAGCGCCGTCTGCGTCGACGCGGAGAGCCGGGGCACCTGCAGCATGTGCCGGGTGAAGGTGTCGGCCGCGATCGCGCCCTGTCCCCCGCTGTCGCTGACGATCGCGACCCGGCGCCCGGCGGGCAGCGGGCCGCCGAGCAGCAGGTGCGCGAGCTCCACGGCCTGGGCGGGCGTGTCGACGAGGGTGGCACCGGCGGCGCGGCAGGCCGCGCGGACCACGTCGGTCGAGGCGGTGAGTGCACCGGTGTGGGACTGCGCCGCGGCCCGGCTCGCCTCGCTCGCGCCGACGGTCAGCACGACGACCGGCTTGCCGGCCGCGCGCAGCCCGGCCATGGTCGCGACCAGGCCGCGGGCGTCGCCGAAGCTCTCGAGGTAGAGCACGACCGCACGGGTCTGCTCGTGGTCGACGAGGTCGTCGAGCAGCTCGGCGGCCGTCACGTCGACCTGGTTGCCGACCGACACGAAGCGGGAGACGCCGAGGCCCTCGTGCGCGGCCAGGCCGGCGAGCTCGAGGCCGAGCTGGCCGGACTGCGACACGATCGCCAGGTTGCCCGGCCGGAACGTGCCCCACGCCAGCTCGAGATCGGTCGCGGCGTCGTACAACCCGAGGCAGTTGGGCCCGACCATCCGGGCGCCGGCGGCGCGGATCCGCTCCGCCAGCCGGTGCTCGAGACCGGGCTCGCCGTGGGCGGCGTCGATGCCGGCCGTGATCCCGAGGAACCCCTTGGTGCCCAGCGCGAGCGCCTGGTCGACGACGTCGGGCACGGTCGCCGCGGGCGCGCACAGGACGACCAGCTCGGGCGCCTCGGGCAGCTCCTCCAGCGAGGCGTACGACGCCGCACCCTCGACCGCCGCGCGCTTGGCGTTGACGAGGTGGACCGACCGCCGGTCGGCACCGCGCAGTGCGCCCCGGGCCAGCCAGTAGCCCCACTTGGCGGGGTCGGCCGACGCCCCGACGACCGCGACCGAGCGCGGGTCGGAGAAGACGGACAGGTCGCTCATCGTGCGCCGACCGCCCGGGAGATGATCAGCCGCTGGATGTCGCTGGTGCCTTCCTCGATCTCCTCGAGCTTGGCGTCGCGCAGCCACTTCTCGACGAGGAACTCGCGGCTGTAGCCCCAGCCGCCGTGCGTCTGCAGCGCGGCGTTGGTGACCCAGGTGGTGTTCTCGGACGCGGTGAGCTTGGCGATCGCCGACTCGGTGGCGACGTGCCCGCCCTGGTCGAAGAGCCGCGCGGCGCGCATCGTCACCAGGTGCGAGACGTCGGTCTTCGCGGCCATGTCGGCGATCCGGAACGCGACGGCCTGGTGCTCGATGATCGGCTTGCCGAACTGCTCGCGCTCCTTGGCGTAGGCGATGGTCGCGTCGAGCGCGGCACGCGAGAGACCGGTCGCGCCGGCGCCGATCAGGATCCGCGAGGCGTCGAAGGTCCGCATCAGCCCGTAGAAGCCCTTGCCCTCCTCGCCGAGCCGGTTGCCGACGGGCACCCGGACGTTGTCGAGGAAGACCTCGGCGTTGACGATGCCGCGCTGCCCCATCTTCGGCATCGGGTTGCCGATGGTGACGCCCGGCAGGTCGCGCTCGACCAGGAACGCGGTCACACCGCGCGAGCGCAGGCTCGCGTCGACGGTCGCGAAGACGACGATCCACTGCGCGTACGGCGCGTTGGAGATCCAGGTCTTCTGGCCGTTGAGGACGTAGTGCGTCGCCGTCGCGGACCGCACGGGTCTGCAGGCTGGCCGAGTCCGAGCCGACACCGGGCTCGGTCACCGCGACCGCGGTGACGGGCGGGTTGTCGGCGGTGAGCGGGGTCAGCCAGCGCTTCTTCTGCTCCTCGTTGCCGAGCGCCTCGACCGGGCCGGCGAAGAACGCGTTGGAGGTGAGGAAGTTGCCGATGCCGACGTCGCCGTAGCAGAGCTCCTGCTGCACGAGGCACTGCGTCACCAGGTCGGTGACCCCGCCCCCGCCGTACTCGGCGGGGAGCATGTAGGACGCCAGCCCGATCTGGGCGGCCTTCGCCCACAGGTCCAGCGGCGACTCGGTGTCGGCCTCGTCGACCGCCCGGGCACGCGGACGGATCTCCCGCTCGGCGAAGTCGCGCGCGAGCGCGACGAACTCGCGCTGCTCCTCGGTCAGCTCGATGCCGTCGCGGATGGTGTGGCTCATCGGTTCCTCAGTTCTTGCGTCAGGTCGTGCGTCAGGGGTGGTGGAGAGGGAGTCGTGCGGAGTCAGGCGGCGGGTCAGGCGGCGGTGTCGTCGCGGACGACCAGCGCGTGCTCGGGGTGCCAGTGCGCGGCGACCGGGAGGCCCGGGCTCGGCGTCAGGCCGCCGCGGACCTCGGTACGGGTGACCAGGTGCCGCCCGTCCGGCAGCGCGACCTCGACCCGCAGGCCGGAGCCGAGGTAGGTCACCTCGCGGACGACGCCGTCGACGGCGTTGTGGTCGGTCGGCAGCTCCCTGCCGACCGCGCTGAGCCGCACGTGCTCGGGGCGTACGACGAGCGCGGACCCGTCGTCGACGCCGGTGACGGCGAAGGTCGAGCCGGACGCCTCGTCGACGAACCGGGCCCCGTCACGGCGGCCGGTGAAGATGTTGGACTCACCGAGGAACTCCGCGGTGTAGCGGCTGGTCGGCCGCTCGTAGAGCTCGACCGGGGTGCCGACCTGGACCAGTGCGCCGTCACGGAGCACGGCGATCCGGTCCGACATCGCCAGCGCCTCCTCCTGGTCGTGGGTGACGAACACGAAGGTCGTGCCGAGCTCGCGGTGCAGCCGCTTGATCTCCAGCTGCAGCTGCTCGCGCAGCCGCTTGTCGAGCGCGCCCAGCGGCTCGTCCATGAGCAGCGCCTGCGGCTGGAAGACGATGGCGCGGGCCAGGGCCACCCGCTGCTGCTGGCCACCGGAGAGCTGCGCGGGACGCCGCTTGGCCAGGTGACCGAGCTCGACGACGTCGAGGGCGCGCTGCGCGCGCTCGGCGACCTCGGCCCGCGAGATCTTGCGGCGGCGCAGCGGGAAGGCGACGTTGTCCCAGACCGAGAGGTGCGGGAACAGGGCGTAGTGCTGGAACACCATGCCGAGGTCGCGGCGGTACGGCGGCACCTTGGTCAGGTCGCGGCCGCCGACCTCGATCGAGCCGGCGTCGGCGTCGATGAACCCGGCGATGATGTTGAGCAGGGTGGACTTCCCCGATCCGCTCGAGCCGAGCAGGGTGAGGAACTCGCCCGGCTCGATGGTCAGGCTCACGTCGTCGACCGCGGTCATCGACTTGTAGCGCTTGACGACGTTGCGGATGTCGATGGAGACGCCCGTCCCGGCGAGGGTGGCGCCGGCGGCGGCAGTGGTGGTGCTGAGGTCCATGGAGTGCTCCGTGGTGGTGGGTGGGTCAGGCGGACCGTGCGAGCCGGCGCAGCCGGAACGCGCGGGCCAGGCCGGCGGTTGCGAACAGGGCGAGGGTGACGAGCAGCAGCATCGTGCTGACGGCGGCGACGGTCGGGTCGATCTGGACCCGGACGCCGCTCCACATCTGCACCGGAAGGGTGCTGACGTCGGGACCCGCGATGAACACGCTGGTGACGACCTCGTCGAAGGACGTGATGAAGGCGAAGAGCGCACCGGCCAGGACGCTCGGCGCGATGCCCGGCAGGGTCACCCGCAGGAACGTCGTGATCCGGTTGGCGCCGAGGCTCATCGCCGCCATCTCGAGCCGCTCGTCGAAGCTGACCAGTGCGGCGCTCACGTTGATCACCACGAACGGCACCGCCAGCGCGGTGTGCACGAGCACGAACCCGAGGATCGTCTGGGTGAGCCCGAGCTCGAGGAACACCGCGTAGACGGCAAGGCCGATGATCACGTAGGGCACGAGCACCGGCGCCAGGACCAGGCCGCTGACCAGCGCGCGGAGTGGGTAACGGCCGCGGACCATAGCCAGTGCGGCCGCCGTACCGAGCACGACGGAGAGGAGGGTCACCCACACCCCGATCTGCAGCGAGTTCAGCGTCGCGTTGATCCAGGCCGGGTCGTCGAAGTACGCCTGGTACCAGCGGGTGGAGAAGCCCTTCGGCGGGAACTCGAGGAACGAGCTGTCGTTGAAGGACGTCGGGATCACCACGAAGGCCGGGGCGACCAGGTAGAGCGCGGTGAGCACGGCGAGGCCGACCAGGCCGCCGCGGCACAGGAGCTTGGTGTTCATCGCTCGCCTCCCAGGAACTTGCCGACGTTGACGATCCGGGACACCAGGAGCAGCAGGACCCCCGTCACGACCAGCAGTACGACGGCCAGCGCGGACGCGAAGCCCCAGCGCAGCACGGCCGAGAGCTGCTGCACGATGAGCTCGCCGATCATCATGTCCTTCGGTCCACCCAGCAGCGCGGGCGTGACGTAGAAGCCGATCGAGGAGATGAAGACCAGCAGGCACGACGCAGCGACACCGGGCAGGGTCAGCGGCGCGTAGACCCGCCAGAACGCCGAGATCGGACGGGCGCCGAGCCCCTCCGCGGCCTGGACGAGGCGACGGTCGATCTGGCGCATCGTGGCGTACATCGGGAGCACGGCGTACGGCAGCATCACCTGCACCATGCCGACCAGGACGCCGGTCTGGTTGCGGATCAGCGTCAGCGGCTCGTCGATCATGCCGACCGACAGCAGGAGCTGGTTGACCACGCCGGTGTCACCCAGCATCAGCACCCAGGCGAACGTGCGGACCAGGAGGCTGGTCCAGAACGGGATGAGCACCGCCACCAGCATCACGCCGCGCCAGAACGGCGACGCCAGCGTCATCAGGTAGGCGTAGGGGAAGCCGAGCAGCAGCGTCACCAGCGTGACCAGGCCCGAGATCCGGAAGGTGTTGCCGAGGACGTCGAGGTAGACCGGCGAGGCGAAGAAGTCGGCGTAGTTGCCGAAGCCCGTCGTCGGATCGGTGAAGCTGCGCGCCAGCACGGTGGCCAGCGGAGCCACGAAGACGAGCAGCAGGAACGCCACCAGCGGCGTGACGAGCAGTCCCCAGCCGTCGAGGACCCGCGGCCGGCGCCGGGCCACCGGGGCGGACCCGGTGGCCGGCGCGCCGCCGGTCGACGACTTCACGGGGGCGGAGACGGCCGAGCTCATTCCGCGGCCCACTCGTTCAGCCGTTCGGACACCGCGTCGTAGTTCTCGGCCCACCAGGCGTAGTCGATGATCGCTGCGCGCTTGGGCTGCGTTGTCCGGCGACGTCGGGAGCTCGGCGAGGACGTCGTCGTCGACGTACTCCAGGGCCTCCTCGGTGATGGGGCCGTAGGCGGTCTCGTTGGAGTAGCCGGCCTGCGCCTCGGGGTTCTCGACGTACCAGGCCATCCACTCCTGGGCGTTGTCGGCGTTGGGTGCGCCCTTCGGGATCACCAGCTGGTCGTAGGACAGCAGGTGCTCGTTCCACTCGTTGGCGACCGGCTGGCCCTCCTGGGCGGCGGAGAAGATCCGACCGTTCCACGCCTGCACCAGCGGCGCCTCGCCGGAGGCGACGAGCTGCTGCTGCTGCTCACCGGTCTCGTAGAAGACGATGTCGTCCTTGATCGTGTCGAGCTTGCGGAACGCCCGGTCGATGTCGAGCGGGTAGAGGTCCTCGGGAGCGACGCCGTCCGCGAGCAGCGCTGCCTCGAAGATCGCGCCGGTGGCGTACTTCCAGAAGCCGCGCTTGCCCGGGAACTTCTCGGTGTCGAAGAACTCGGCCCAGGTCGTCGGGTGGTCATCGGCGAACGTGTCGGTGTTGTAGCCGATGGTGAAGGCGTACTCCAGGACCGGGATCGCGCAGTCGGTCACTTCCTCGGGGTTGAGCGCGGCGGTGTCGACGACGTCGGTGTCGATCTCCTCTGCCCAGCCGTTGTCGCACGCGGTGTGCGCGAAGTTCGGCTCGACCTCCACGACGTCCCAGCTGACCTTCCCCGACTCGACCTGCGCGCGGAACTTCGCGTAGTCGCTGGGCGAGTCCTGCTTGAGGGTCACGCCGGCCTCGTCGGCCCAGGGCTGGACCGCCTCCTTGACGTGGGTCTTCTGGTCCGCGCCGCCCCACATGACGACGGTGAGCTGCTCGCCGCCACTGCCTGCCGGCCCGCACGCCGTCAGCCCGACCAGTGCGGTGACCGCGACGCCTGCCGTCAGAACTCGCTTCATGGTGAACCCGACTTTCAAAGTTGATTGGTGCGTCAGTTATACAACTCCCACAGCGTGATCGTCGTCACGGGACCCTGTCAAGGGGGTGCCCGAGAATTTCCGACGACGGCGTCGAGAAAAGAGCGACGGGGTCCGGCGGCCGCAGCCAGCCGGACCCCGTCGCCGGGCGTCCCTCGGTCGTCAGTCGTCGACCAGCCAGGTCAGCACCTGGTCGCACACCGCCCGCATCCGCTGCGCCGTCATGCTGCGCGACCCCAGCAGCACCTGCAGGCTGAGCCCGTCGATCATGCCGATCAACCCGTTGGCGAAGACCACCGGATCGCCGCCGCGGAACTCCCCCGCATCCTGTCCGTCGCGGATGATCGCGGCGACCGTCCGGCGCCACTCTCCGTAGACTCGTTCATTGAGTTCCTGCAGGTCAGAGTCGTGAAGAGCCTCGACCCACAGCTCTGCCCAGACGTGCCAGGCAGCGATCGTCTCCTCATCCTTCGGCAGGTAGGAGTCGACGAAGTCACGCAGTCGCCGACTGGCGGGAGCCGCGGCATCGAGGAGGTCACGACGGCGCGCCAACGATCGGGAGAAGTTCCACTCGAAAGCGCCGTGCATCAGGTCGCGCTTGGTGTCGAAGTAGTAGTGCACCGTGCCGGTGCTGGTGCCGGCGCGCTTCGCGACGTCGGCGACGCGCAGCGACTTGAAGCCGAGCTCTGAGACGACCTCGCACGCGGCCGCCAGGATCTGCTCCTTGCGCTCCGCCTCGACACTGGCCCTCGCCATGACTCCCCCTCGCATTTGACTTGACGCATCAGTCAATCATCGAGAGGGCGGACGCGCAAGCAATCCGTGGTCAGCGCTCGGAGAACGATCTGATCAGACGACGATATTCACCAGCTTCGGCGCCCGCACGATCACCCGGCGGACGTCCCGGCCGTCGATGGCCCGGACCACGTCGGTGTCGGCCAGCGCAGCGGCCTCGAGGTCGGCGTCGCTGATCTGCGGGGAGACCTCCAGCCGGGCGCGGACCTTGCCCTGGATCTGCACCACGGCGGTGACCGTGTCCTCGACCAGCAGCGCGGGGTCGACCTCGGGCCAGGCCGCCTGGGCGACCGAGGGCCGGTGGCCCAGCCGCTCCCACATCTCCTCGGCGGTGTACGGCGCCACCATCGACAGCAGCATCGCCACGGTCTCGACGGCCTCGCGCACGGCGGGGTCTCCCCCACCGGGACCGGAGTCGATGGCCTTCCGGGTCGCGTTGACCAGCTCCATCACCCGGGCGACCATCACGTTGAACCGGTAGCTCTCGATCAGCCCGGCCGCGTCGTGCAGTGTCCGCGCGGTGACCCGGCGCAGCGCCTCGTCGCCGGCGGTGGCGTCGCTGCCGACCGGCGACGTGACGTCACCGCTCAGCCGCCAGGCGCGCTGCAGGAAGCGCAGCGAGCCGGCCGGGCTCATGTCGGCCCAGTCGATGTCGTCCTCGGGCGGACCCGCGAACACCAGGGTCAGCCGCACCGCGTCCACGCCGTACTCGCGAAGTTGCTCCCCCAGGCTGACGCCGTTGCCCAGCGACTTGCTCATCTTCTTGCCCTGGTTGATGACGAAGCCCTGGTTGACCTGCGCGGAGAACGGCTCGCGGAAGTCGACCAGCCCCATGTCGGCCAGCACCTTGGTGAAGAACCGCGCGTACAGCAGGTGCAGCACGGCGTGCTCGACACCGCCGATGTAGATGTCGCACGGACCCCACCGGTTGACCAGCTCGGAGTCGAAGGCCTGGGTGTCGTCGTGCGGCGAGCAGTAGCGCAGGAAGTACCACGACGAGTCGACGAACGTGTCCATCGTGTCGCTGTCGCGCTTGGCGGGACCTCCGCACGTCGGGCAGGTGACGTTGACCCAGTCCTCGGCCGCCGCCAGCGGCGAGACGCCCTTCGGCTTCAGGTCGGCGCCGCGCAGCTCGGGGAGTACGACGGGCAGCTGGTCCTCCGGGACCGGCACCTCGCCGTCGACCGGGCAGTGGATGACCGGGATCGGCGCACCCCAGTAGCGCTGCCGCGACAGCAGCCAGTCACGCAGCCGGAAGTTCACCGCGCCCTTGCCGCGGCCGTCGGCCTCGACGATCTCGATCGCCTTGCGGATGCCGGCGGCCTTGTCGGACAGGCCGTCCAGCGGACCGGAGTTCACGTAGGTGCCGTCGCCGGTCGTGGCGACGTACGTCTCCTCGGGGTTGTCCTCCCCCGTTTCGACGACCTGGCGCACCGGCAGGCCCATCTCCTTGGCGAAGTCCAGGTCGCGCTGGTCGTGGGCGGGGACGGCCATGATCGCGCCGGTGCCGTAGTCGGCCAGCACGTAGTCGGCCGCCCAGACGGGGATCTGCTCCCCGGTGACCGGGTTGGTCGCGGTGACGCCCAGGTCCACGCCGGTCTTCGGCCGGTCGGTCGACAGGCGGTCGATGTCGGACTCCTTGCGGACCTCGACCAGGTAGTCCTCCAGTGCCTGCGCGCGGTCGGGGGCGACCAGGTCCGCCGCCAGCGCGGCGTCGGCCGCGACGACCATGAAGGTCGCGCCCCACAGCGTGTCCGGGCGGGTGGTGTAGACCGTGACCCGCCGGGTCTCCTCCTCGGCGCCGGGCTCCGGGACGAGGGCGATGTCGAAGTCGACGTGCGCGCCCTCCGAGCGGCCGATCCAGTTGCGCTGGGCGGTGATGACCCGGTCCGGCCAGGTCGGGGCCAGCGTGTCCAGGTCGGCCAGCAGCTCCTCGGCGTAGTCGGTGATCTTGAAGTACCACTGGGTCAGCTCGCGCTTGGTGACCTCGGCCCCGCACCGCTCGCAGGTGCCGTTGACGACCTGCTCGTTGGCCAGCACGGTCTGGTCGTTGGGGCACCAGTTGACCGGGCTGTTCTTGCGGTAGGCCAGGCCGCGCTCGCGGAACTTCAGGAACAGCCACTGGGTCCAGCGGTAGTAGTCCGGGTCGGACGTGTTCAGGGTCCGGCTCCAGTCGAACGAGACGCCGAACCGTCGACACGACGCGATCGAGGCGGCGATGTTGCCATAGGTGTACGTCGCCGGGTGCTCGTCGTTGCGGATGGCGGCGTTCTCGGCCGGCAGGCCGAAGGAGTCGAAGCCCATCGGGTTCAGCACCTCGAAGCCGCGCAGCCGCCAGTAGCGCGAGATGACGTCGTGGAGCGCGAAGACCTCCGCATGACCCATGTGCAGGTCGCCGCTCGGGTAGGGGAACATCGTCAGCGCGTAGCGCTTCTCCCTCTCCCCGGACGCGACGACGGCGTCGTCGGCGCGGAACGGGTCGATCTGCTCCCAGACCGGCAGCCACTTCTGCTCGACCGCGTGGACGTCGTACGACGCCGCTTCCGCGCGTCCTTCGTGCTCGCTCATCTCAACTCTCTCGTCTCTGCCCTGCTCTGCTCCCTGTTCCTGGCCCCAGACACAGAAAAGCCCCTCGACAGGGAGGGGCGGCCGCGTCGACCCGTGTCTGGATCGCCGACGCGGCTAGGTAAGGAGCAGGTTCATCCGCACGGGGACATGCTACCGCGAGTCGCCGGACAGCAGTACGGCGTGCGCCGCCCGGGCGCACGCCGTACTGCTGGGCAGCGGGTCTGTGGAACCCGTCAGGACTTGCGGAACGCGACGCAGACCGACGGACGCGGGAAGTCGTCGGTGTGCGGCCACGTGCTGGCCGGCGCCTCGAAGGTGGCGCCGGTGATCTCACCGGGGTGCTGGGGGGCGAAGAACAGCGACTGGTCGCCGTCGTACACCAGCGGGCCGCAGCACTCCGCGCCCTTCGGCACGGTCAGGAACTGCAGCACCTGACCGCGCTTGGGACCGGCGACCGGGACCCGGAACAGGCCGTCGTTGCCACCGAGCGCGCTGCCGTCGGTCGAGATCCACAGGTTGCCCGCCGTGTCGAAGGTGAGGTTGTCCGGACAGCTGATCCGGCTGACCTTGGACTTGTCGAAGCCGGCGAAGTAGGTCTCCTCGGCGTCCGGGTCGCCGCAGATCAGCATCAGGTCCCAGGTGAACTGGGTGCTGCCGTGGTTGCCGTCCTTCGGGGTCACCTCGAGGACGTAGCCGTTGCGGTTGCCGGTCTTGGTCTCCAGGGGCGATGCGGGGCTGGTGCGCACCATCGAGGAGCCGATCGGGTTCGGCTCGTCGGTGGGGTACTTCGCCCCGCGGTCGGAGTTGTTGGTCAGCGCGGCGTACATCTTCCCGTTCACCGGGTTGACCTCGACGTCCTCGGGGCGGTCCATCTTGGTCGGGCCCATCTTGTCGGCCGCGAGCCGGGTGAAGACGAGCACCTCGGCGACCGACATGCCGGGCACGTACGACGTCGTGTTCGTGCACAGCTTGATCCAGGTGCCGGTGCCGTCGGAGACGCCGTCGTCGAGGCCGTCGCCGGTGAACCTGGCGACGTAGAGGGTGCCCTTGGTGAGGAGCGTCTTGTTGTGGCGCCGTGCCTTCACGCTGCCGCTGCCGTCGAACTTCTCCGCCGAGACGAACTTGTAGATGTAGTCGCCGCGCTCGTCGTCGCCCATGTAGGCGACGACCCGCTTGTTCTTGTTGACGACGACGTTGGCGCCCTCGTGCTTGAGCCGGCCGAGCATCGTGTGCTTGACCGGGCGCGACTTGGGGTTGAGCGGGTCGACCTCCACGATCCAGCCGAACCGGTGCGGCTCGTGCGGCTCCTGGTCGAGGCTGAACCGCGACTGCACGGCGCTCCAGCCGCGGGCGGCGCCGCCGGCGATGCCGTAGCGGGCGTACTGGTCCTTGTAGGTCTCGCTCGGGGTGCCGTCGAAGTACTGGTTGAAGTTCTCCTCGCCGGACAGGATCGTGCCCCACGGGGTCATGCCGCCCGAGCAGTTGTTGAGCGTGCCGCGCACCAGGGTGCCGCTGGTGTCCTGGCTCGTCCGGAGGAGCTCGTGCCCGGCGGCCGGCCCGGTCATCCGGAATCGGGTGTCGGCGTTGATCCGCCGGTTCTTCGGAGCGTTCGACAGCACCCGCTCACGGCGCCACGAACCCGGGACGCTGCCCTTCTTGATCGTGACGACCGACATGCCGTGGGCGTAGATGCCCAGCTCGGCAACCTGCTCGGCGGTGTACGTGCCCGTCGGGTACATCAGCGTGGCGTCGTCGTACTCGTGGTTGACGACCATCAGCGCGGTCCTCTTGTCGAGCTTCACGACGCCGACGTAGTCGTTGTTGTAGCCGAACTGCTTCTTGACCGCCTCGACGGTCAGGGCCGCGGGATCGAACGCGGGCGCGCCGGCAACGACCGGGTCGCCCCACCGGATGATCACGTCGTGGTCGAACCCGTCCGGGACGGTGACGGCGTCACGACGGTTGGGGGCGACCGGGCTGAACCGGGCGTTGGCGAGCGGACCTCCGGCGGGTGCCGCTCCGCGGGCCGGCGAGGTGGCTGCCGCGGCCAGGCCGCCGGAGCCGACGACGCCGCCGAGGACGATGGCGCCGGAGCCGACGGCGGCTCCACGCAACACCGACCGGCGGTTGATCGCGGCGGCGATCTCGTCCTGGATGTGGCCGTTCTCGGAGCGGTTCGGCTCCGGGTGGTCGCACGCGTTGCCGCACTTGAAGAAACAGGTCATCAGCGAGCGGGATCCGTGGCGGAACCCGTCGGCAGGCGGAGTGCTCCCGGCCGGTGCCAGGGACAGCATCGGGCGGGACTCGGGGTGCACAGTGGTCATGGCCCGAAGCCGATCAGCGCGCGGTGAACCGATCCCCGATGACGGGTGTCCGCCAGGTGAAGCGCGGGCGCCGGGGACCTGTCGAGAATGCGAAGACCGCGTCACCCGGCCGGCGGGTGCCCTCCGCGAGCGCGACCGGAGAGGTAGGGACCTCGATCAGTCCGTGGGCGTGAGCCGGAAGACCCGGATGTCGCGGTCGGTGCGCTTCTTGTAGACCGCGTAGACCGCCGTCACCTCGACCATCTTCTGCCACCCCGCCTCGGCCTCGGCTCCGGTGAGCCGCTCCGCGACCACGGGGACCTCGGCCCCACCGGAGATCACGGTGGCGCGCGGGTGCGCGAGCAGGTTGCCGGTCCACGCGGGGTGGTGCTGCTGGCCGAAGTTGGACCCGACGACGATGACCGACCGCCCGTCGCGCGCGAACAGCAGTGGGCTGATCCGCGGCTGACCGGACTTCCGGCCGACGGTCTCGAGCAGCAGTGTGGGCGCTCCGATCGGACCGAGCAGAGTACGGCGCCCGCGCGTGCGCAGCAGCACGCGGCGGTCGAGCGGCATCAGCTTGCGGATCGTCCACGAGCCGGGCTTCGTGGCGCCGAACCGCTGGCCGGCGCGGGAGAGCAGGTTGCCTTCCCGGCCCCAGCGGTAGTCGGGGATCTCGGTCATGCGAGGAAGTCGATGCGATGTGCCTGGTCGTTGAAGGTGAACTCGTCGCCCAGTCGGAGGCCGGCCATCGGGGCGAAGATCGGCGCGTCCTCGCTGATCCCCTCGTAGGTCACCCCGTCGCACTCGAACCCGTCGGTCACGACACCGACGACGAAGCGCGCGCCGTCGAATCCGACGACTGCGCCCGGCGCCACCGTGTCGGTGACGGCGAAGTCGAGGCCCTCGATCTGCTTCAGCGCAGCCCGCCGGTGCGCCTCGGACTGCTCGAACAGGGCGCCGAGGTCACCGGCTTCGTCGGCCTGCGAGATGTCGTCCACCGAGGTGGAGTCGTCCTGGTCGACCTCGGCGGCGCTGTGGTCGTCGGCGACCTGGCTGGTGAGGCCCTGCAGCGCGTGCTCCGCCTGCTCGAGCAGCGCGGCCCTGACCCGCTGCTTGGCCGCGCCGTCCATGGTCGTGGTCTCGTTCATCGACTCGTCCTCCCGTGTGCACGTGGGAGGCCATCATGCACGCATCGGGTGCGGGACCCGACCGGGAGCAGGGAACATCGACGACAGGTGGCCATCCCGCCGCACCCAGCCGTGCCATCCGCCCAGAAATGCCGCCGGGCCATGATCTGTCTCCTCTGTAAGGATTCAGAACATGGCCCTGACCTGCTCGTTCGGTGGAGCTGAGGGGACTCGAACCCCTGACCCTCTGCATGCCATGCAGATGCGCTACCAGCTGCGCCACAGCCCCGTGGTCCCTGATCGGGACAACTCGCGAAATACTAGCCAACGGGTGGACGGACGGCGAAATCGGGGGTGGTCCGGTTGTAGTCGTGGAGCCGCCATCCCGAGGCCGGACTCCCGTCGATGACCGCCCATGCGCAGTTGGTGAGAGCGGGCCGTACCCGGGCAGCCTCCGGCGGCTCTCCGAGGAGCGCCGCGAGACCTGCCCGGATCGCGGCGCCGTGGGTCACGACGACCCCTATCCCGCCAGCGGGGATCGTCTCTGCGAGGTCGATCACCGCCCCGGTGAACCGCGCGGCGACCGCGGACTGCTGCTCGGCCTCGGACACGGCGGCCCACCCCCGCGCCTGGTAGGCGGCGTACTCGTCGGGGTGTGCGGCGGCGTACTCGGCGTGGGTGAGACCCTGCCGCTCCCCGAGGTGGATCTCCCGCAGCCGAGCGTCGTACGACGCCGCGAGCCCCGTCGCCGCGGCGACGTACTCGGTCGTCTGCCGGGCACGGAGCAGGTCGGAGGACCACAGCAGCGACGGCCGCATCGCTGCGATCACCGGCGCGACCGCGCGCGCCTGCTCGCGCCCGGTCTCGTCGAGAGCGATGTCGGTCTGCCCCTGGATCCGCCGAACGGCGTTCCACTCCGAGCGGCCGTGCCGCACCAGGACCACTCTCACCTCAGTCACGAGTCAGCTCTTCGCCGGTCCGTGCAGGTCGACGGGCAGGTCGATGCTGGGGCAGTCACGCCACAGCCGCTCGAGGGCGTAGAACTGACGCTCCTCCTCGTGCTGGACGTGGACCACGATCTCGCCGTAGTCGATGAGCACCCAGCGGGCGTCGCGCTCGCCCTCGCGGCGAACGGGCTTGGCGCCGATCTCGCGGAGCTTGTCCTCGACCTCGTCGACGATGGCCTTCACCTGCCGGTCGTTGCTGCCGGACGCGAGGACGAACGCGTCGGTGATCGCCAGCTGCTCGCTGACGTCGAAGGCGATGATGTCGGTGGCGAGCTTGTCGGCGGCCGCGCGGGCGGCGGCGTGGACGAGCTCGACGGCGTGGTCGGTGGCAGTCATTTCTCTCCGTCGTAGAGGCGGTGCTTGGTGATGTACTGCACGACGCCGTCGGGCACGAGGTACCAGATCGGCTGGCCCTCGCTCTGCCGCTGACGGCAGTCGGTGGAGGAGATCGCCAGGGCCGGAACCTCGAGCATGGTCACCCGGTCCCCCGGGATCTGCGAGAGCGTCGCCGGATCCATCTCCGACCCGGGGCGCGTGCAGCCCACGAAGTGCGCGAGCGAGAAGACGTCCTCCGCGTCGCGCCAGCTGAAGATGTCGGTGAGGGCGTCGGAGCCGGTGATGAAGAACAGGTCGGCGTCCGGGTGCTCGGCGTGCAGGTCGCGCAGCGTGTCGACCGTGTAGGTCGGACCTTCCCGATCGATGTCGACCCGGCTGACCCGGAACCGTGGGTTGGCGGCGGTCGCGATCACCGTCATCAGGTAGCGGTGCTCGGCCGGTGACACCGAGCGGTCGGCCTTCTGCCACGGCTTGCCGGTGGGCACGAACACGACCTCGTCGAGGTCGAACCACCCCTGCACCTCCGACGCGGCCACCAGGTGGCCGTGGTGGATGGGGTCGAACGTGCCGCCCATCACCCCGACCCGGCGACGCCGGGAGGGGGGCACGGTCTCCGTGGGCTTCAGCTGTGGTCCCGTCCGCCGCCGAAGGAGACGACGGCGAGGAGCATCAGGATCAGCACGAGCAGCACGGCACCGCCGATGAACCACGGGTTCACTGCGGGCTCGCCGTGCTCCTCGGCAGCCTGGAGTACGGCGAGGGCGGTCTGGCTGATCTGCATGCGCGGATCCTACCGAACCCGCTCCCGGCCACCCCGCAGTGTCGCGCAGCGACATGAGCGAAGCGGGCCCCCTCAGTGCAACGCGAGGTCGACGCCGAGGAACAGCAGCGAGAACCGCACCGTCCGCCCGAGGAACACCGTGGGGAGGAAGACCCACATCGGCATCCTCAGCAGGCCGGCGACGGCCGCCATCACCAGCAGCGGCGGGATGCCGGCGGATGCCGCGACGAACATGATCCCGGCGGCGTACCACGGCCTGCCCTGCATCCGCTGGACCCAGCGCTCGTAGCCCTCCTTGACCTTCGGCTTGGAGAGCTTCTTCTGCGCCCATTTCGAGTCGATGCCGCGGCGGGCGGCTTCGTACCAGACGACCTTGCCGATGGTGGCGCCGGCGCCGGCGGCGATGCCGAGGGAGATCGCGGCCGGCACCCCGGGCTGGGCGGCGCCGGCGCCGACGATGTAGACCTCGATCGGGAGGAACGGGAGGAGCGCCGACGCGATGCTGATCGCGAACGTCGTCAACCACAGGATCATGCGACGGCGGCCCGTTCGGGGACCGGAAGGCCCAGCTGGAGGAGCCAGCGCAGCGACACGCACTTGAGCACCAGCAGCGCCACGGCGATGATCAGGCCGAGCCACCACCAGCCGGTGGCCAGCAGCAGGACGGCGAACAGCCCGGAGTTGGCTGCCTTGCCGAGCCGCGACCAGTTCCAGAGATAGATCCGCCGGTCGACGACGTAGAAGTAGTTGGGGCTGCGGATCGGCCAGGCGAGGAAGGCCAGCGACAGGAACATGTCGATCACCATGAACTCGAACAGGTACACCCCGACAGGGATCGCGATGAGCTCCATCGGCTCGTCGCTGAAGAAGAACGGCGCCGGCTGGAGCCACGCGAGCCCGACGTAGAACGCACCGCAGCTGAGCCGGTCGCTCACCATGTCGACGACGCCGCCGATCCGGGTCTCGCAGTCGCGCCAGCGGGCCCACTCGCCGTCGAGCGTGTCACCGACCCAGTAGACGACGAGGCCGGAGACGAGCAGGGTGAGGCTCTCGTCGTACGCCCCCCACAGGCTGAGCACGAGCGTCGCGATCGTGCGGACGAACGTGATCACCGTGGCGCCGGTCAACAGGTGCTCGCTGGCCGGGTCCGCATAGATCCGGTCCGGGGAGCCTGCCATGCGCGCAACCTATACCGGCGCCCCACACCGATCGGCGACACACCCCGGTTGTGCCCGGTGGGTTCACCGACCGGCCACCTGCTCTCCCTACCGTGCGGCACGTGCTCTGGCTGGCGGTCGTCTTCGCACTGGCGAGCGCGTCGACGACGGCACTGTCGACCTCGACCCAGCACCTCGCCGCCGGGCGCGCCCCCGACGGGGCCGGTCCGGTCGCCCTGGTCCGGTTCCTCGTGCGCCGTCCGGAGTGGCTGCTGGCGCTGCTGCTCGGTCCGGTCGGCTTCACGTTCCACGTCCTCGCGCTGCACCACGGTCCGATCGGCCTCGTGCAGCCGATCGCGATCATGGGCATCGTGCTCGCCGTACCCGTCCGGGCCGCGCTCGCACGCTCGTGGCCGCACCGGGCCGAGCTCGTCGCGGTCGCGGTGACCGCCGCCGCGCTGGCCGGGTTCCTGCTCTCGTGGGACGTGGCGCCGGTGGCCGGACCGCCGGCCTGGCTCCCCATGCTGGTCGGCACCGCCGGGTGCGTGGTCGCGACGGGGGCGCTGCTGGCGGTCGCCGGAGCGGTCCGGAGCTCGACGGGGCGGGCGTTCCTGCTGGGCAGCGCCGCCGGCATCCTGTTCGGGGTGATGGCGGTGCTCATCGAGGTCTGCCAGCTGTACGCCGCCGCACGCGGCACCGGCGCGCTGGCCACCACCTGGCTGCCCTACGCCCTCGTCGCCGCCGGCACGTCGGGGATCGCGGTCAACCAGCTCGCCTACCGCTCGGCCCGGCTCTCCGCGTCGATGCCGGTCCTCAACGTCGTCAACTGCCTGCTGGCGATCGGCTTCGCCTACGTCGTCCTGCACGAGGTGCCGCAGCACACCCCGTTCACGGCGCTGACCTCGGCGATCTCCGTCGCCGCGATGGCCTGGGGACTGTGGCGGCTGACCCGTCTCGAGGAGTCGACGCCGGCAGTGGAGCCCGCCGAGCAGCCGGTCGCCGCCTGACTGACGGGAGCGCCTATCGAACATGCCCGTCGCCCACGACGACGTACTTCGTCGAGGTCATCTCCGGCAGCCCCATCGGCCCGCGCGCGTGGAGCTTCTGCGTGCTGATCCCGATCTCGGCGCCGAAGCCGAACTCGCCGCCGTCGGTGAACCGGGTGGACGCGTTGACGAGCACCGCCGCGGAGTCGACCTCGGCCACGAACCGCCGCGCCGCCCGCTGGTCCTCGGTGACGATGGCGTCGGTGTGGGCCGAGGAGTACCGCCGGACGTGCTCGAGCGCCGCGTCCAGGTCGGGTACGACGGCTGCGGCGATGTCGAGCGAGAGGTACTCGTCGGCGTAGTCGTCCTCCCCCGCAGGGACGACGCCGTCGTACGCACCGAAGGACGCGTCGCCGTGGATCGTGACGCCCTTCTCCTGCAGCGCCGCGACGACCTTCGGCAGGAACTCCCCCGCCACGTCGGCGTGGACGAGCAGCGACTCTGCCGCGTTGCAGACGCTCGTGCGGTGGGTCTTGGAGTTGAGCACGATCGCGAGCGCCTTCTCCAGGTCGGCGGCCGCGTCGACGTACACGTGGCAATTGCCGACGCCGGTCTCGATGACCGGCACGGTCGACTCCTCGACCACCGAGCGGATCAGGCCGGCGCCTCCGCGCGGGATGAGGACGTCGACCAGGCCGCGGGCCCGCATCAGGTCCTTGACGCTCTCGCGCGACTCGCTCGGCACGAGCTGCACGACGTCGGGGTCGAGGCCGGCGTCGGCGATCGCGTCGCGGAGGACGGCGACGATCGCGGCGTTGCTCGACCGGGCGCTGGAGCTCCCGCGCAGCAGCACGGCGTTGCCGGACTTGAGGCAGATGCCGGCCGCGTCGGCGGTCACGTTGGGCCGGGCCTCGTAGATCATCCCCACCACCCCGAACGGCACCCGCACCTGCCGCAGTTCGAGGCCGTTGGGGAGCACGCCGCCGCGCACGACCTCGCCCACCGGGTCGGCGAGCCCGGCCACGTCGCGCAGACCCTGGGCGATGCCCTCCAGCCGCTCCGGGGTCAGGCGCAGCCGGTCGATGATGTTGGCCGGAGTGCCGTCGGCGGCGGCCCGCGCGACGTCCTCGTCGTTGGCTGCGATGACCTCCTCGGCGCGGGCGAGTACGGCGTCCGCCATCCCCTGCAGAGCGGCGTCCTTCTCCGCCCGCGTGGCCAGTGCGAGCCCGCGGCTCGCGGTCCGCGCGGCGCGAGCGATTCCGGCGATGTCGGGGCTCATACTCACGCCACGAGATTAGTCCGCACCCGAACGCAACCAACCGGCTGTCTCACGCGTCTACCAAGGCACTACCCCACTCGCGAGAGGAACCCTCGTGGTCCGTCATCCCAGCATCCGGAGGCGCAACGGCGCGGCCCGGATGTTCTTCGTCGCGCTCGCGGTGAGCGCCCCCGCTGCCGTCGCGATCTCCACCTCCAGCCCGGTGCAGGCCGAGGACCCGGCCGACCCGACGGTGAGCCTGGTGGCGCCGGACCGGATCGTCGTCGAGTCCTACAACGGCCGGGTCTGGAGCGACCTCGGTCTGCGCGTCAAGGTCGCCGACGGACCGTTGGAGATCTGGTCGCAGCGGCCGTCGTACTCCCAGCCGGTCGTCACCACGGTCAAGAAGCCGAGCGGCGACGTCACGCTGCCGACCGGCCGCAACGCCAGCCTCGGCGAGATCGACCGGTTCGTCCGGCTCACGTTCACCTCGCTCAGCGACCCCGGAGCCGCCCCGTTCGTGCGCCGCATCGACGCGTGTCTCGGCACGGAGTCCTTCCGGACCGACCCCGACGGCGCCTTCAAGTCGCCGTACCCGCGCGGCTGCTACTACAACCCGTACAGCATCGGCGCGGTCCAGGGCATCCCGGCCGGGTGGAGCGGCACGGTCGGCAACCCGTACGAGGGCACGCGGATGAGGCTCGCCCCTGGTCGCTACAAGGTCCAGGCCGACATCGCCGGCGCGTACGCCGACGCACTCGGCCTCACCGCGGACCAGCGCAGCGAGGTGCTCCGCGTCGTCGTCAAGAAGGTCAACTACGACGACGAGTGCCGCGGCGAGTGCCGGCGGACCTCCGGCACCGACCCGGACCTGACGCCCGCGCACAGCGAGCCCACCGGCCCCGGCGTCGGCTCGGCCGACGCCCTGCCCGACGGCACCCCGGTCCCCGACCTGCGGTCGCTGCCGGCCTTCGGCATCGAGGTCAACCGCAAGGGCACCCAGCTGCGCTTCGCCGCGAACGTGTGGAACGGCGGCACCGGCGACCTGGTCGTCGACGGCTTCCGACGCGGTGACCGTCGGATCATGGACGCCTACCAGTACTTCATCGACTCCGACGGCCACCAGGTGGCCTACGAGCCGGTCGGCACGATGGAGTGGGACCCGGCCCCGACGCACCAGCACTGGCACTTCACCGACTTCGCGACCTACCGGCTGCTGAAGGCCGACCGGACCCGCGCGGTGCGCTCGGGCAAGGAGGCCTTCTGTCTGGCCAACACCGACGCGGTCGACCTCACCGGCGAGGGCGCCAACTGGTCCGTCGGGTACGACGACCTCGGCAGCGTCTGCGGCGGTCTGGAGTCCGAGTCGATCCGCGAGGTCCTGGCCGCCGGCTGGGGCGACACCTACGCGCAGTACCGCGCCGGTCAGGCGTTCCCGATCAAGAACCTCCCCGACGGCGTCTACTTCATCGAGGTGGCGGCCAACCCGGAGAACAACCTGATCGAGTCCGACACCACCAACAACACCTCGCTGCGCAAGATCAAGCTGCGGACCAACGCGCGCGGTGAGCGCAAGGTCAAGGTGTTTCCCGTCGGAATCATCAACGAGAACGGCCTGTTCGGCGGATACTGATCCGCTGAGGGATCCCGAACTGCGCCCCTCCCCGCTGTCCCGGCCATGGCGCGCCGCTGCGGCGGGGAGGGGGCTGCCATCCGAGCCCAGCCGTCCGCGTGAGCTTGCTCGCGCGGACGGCGTCGGGCGAGGAGGTCGAGCAAGCCCCGCGGGCGAGCCTGCGAGCCCGCGACGGGCGCGTCGAGACCCACGGCGTCGAGACCCACGGCAAGCCCAGAACGCAGAACGCCCCGGCACCTCACGGTGCCGGGGCGTTCTGCTTGCTGTGGACTGCTGGGCGGGGCGATCAGCCCTTCCGCTTCTCGATCTCCTCGGTCACGGCCGGCAGGACCGCGTGGAGGTCGCCCACCACGCCGAAGTCGACCAGCTCGAAGATCGGGGCCTCCTCGTCCTTGTTGACGGCCACGATCGTCTTGGAGGTCTGCATGCCGGCCCGGTGCTGGATCGCACCGGAGATGCCGGTGGCGACGTACAGCTGCGGGGAGACGACCTTGCCGGTCTGACCGACCTGGAAGGTGTGAGGCTTCCAGCCGGAGTCGACCGCGGCGCGCGAGGCGCCGACCGCGGCGCCGAGCGCGTCGGCGAGAGCCTCGACCGCGGTGAAGTCACCGCCCGTGCCACGACCACCGGAGACCACGATCGCGGCCTCGGTGAGCTCGGGCCGGCCGGTGGCCTGACGCGGCTGCGACGCGACGATCTGGGCGCCCTTCGCGGCGTCGGAGATGGTGGCGGCGAACTGCTCCACCGCACCGGCGCCGGCGCCCTCCTCGGGGGCGGCCGCGTTGGGCTTGACCGCGATGATCGGCGTGCCCTTCGTGACCTTGGCCTTGACGGTGTAGTTGCCGGCGAAGACCGACTGGGTGGTGACGAGGGTGCCGTCCTCCACCTGGACGTCGACCGCGTCGGTGATCAGGCCGGAGCCGAGCTTGATCGCCAGCCGTGCGGCGATCTCCTTGCCCTCGCCCGAGGCGGGGATCAGGATCGCGGCCGGCGAGCTCTTCTCGGCGATCTGCTGCAGGACCTCGGCCTTGGGTGCCACGAGGTAGCCACGGATCTCGGCGTCGTCGACGACGTAGACCTTCTCCGCGCCGTAGCCCTTCACCGTCTCGGCAGCGGCGGCCGCCTTGTCGGCACCGCCGATGAACACCGCGGACGGCTCGCCGATGCGCTTGGCGATCGCGAGGAGCTCGTAGGTCGGCTTGCGGACCGCGCCGTCGACGTGGTCGACCAGAACCAGAACTTCAGACATGGATTCGATGTCTCCTCAGGTGAACTTCTCAGATGAATTTCTTTTGGGCGAGGAAACCGACCAGCGCAGTGGCGCCCGAGCCGTCCTCGTCCTTGACGATCTCGCCGGCGGTCCGCGGCGGACGGGCCTCGGTCTCCTCCACCGCGGTCCACGCCGCGGCCAGGCCGACCTCGCCGGCGTCGACACCGAGGTCACCCAGCGAGTAGGTCTCCAACGGCTTCTTCTTCGCCGCCATGATCCCCTTGAACGACGGGTAGCGGGCCTCGCCCGACTGGTCGGTCACCGAGATGACCAGCGGCAGCGTGCCACCGACGACCTCGGTCGCGGTGTCACCGTCACGCTTGATGCGGACCTGGTCACCCTGGGTCTCCACGACCGCGGCCAGCGTGACCTGCGGGAGGTTGAGCCGCTCGGCCAGCATCGCAGGGACGACGCTCATGCCGCCGTCGGTCGAGGACATGCCGCACATGACGATGTCCGGCGAGCCGACCTTCTCGATCGCCTTCGCCAGGACCAGCGAGGTCGCGACGGCGTCGGAGCCGGCGATCGCCTCGTCCTGGACGTGGACAGCCTGATCGGCACCCATCTGCAGGGCCTTGCGGACCGCGTCAACGGCCTTCTCAGGCCCGACGGTCAGCGCCGTGACGGTCACCTCGGCGGGGTCGCCGGCCTTCTCCTTGATCTGGAGGGCCTGCTCGACGGCGTACTCGTCGAGCTCGGACAGGAGACCGTCGACACCGACACGGTCCACGGTGTTGTCCGACTCGAACCGCCGGTCACCGGTGGCGTCGGGAACGTGCTTCACACAGACGACAATGTTCATGGTTGTGGCCGGAAGGCCCCTTCCTGTGCACTCGTGAGTCCCCCTGCTGGGGACCAGATGGGGGCAGCGTTGGGCAGGCTACCGTCCGGTTCGATGGAGCGGGAACCGTCCCGTCGTGTACTACCTCACACCAACCGTCGCCCAGAGATTGCTACGGCGACCGATGCGCGGACAGCTCAGGGGCGGATGATCCGTTCCAGGAACCGCCCGGCCACGAGCCAGATCACCGCGGCCACACCGTAGTTGGCGAGCGCGGTCTTCACCAGCGCGTTCGGCTTGCCCGGGTCGGCCGCCCAGACCGGCTCGACGAGGTCGAAGTAGTGGAGGTCGAACGCGTCGGCCAGCTTGCGGACGAGCTGCACCAGGTCGTTCCTGTCGTTGGCCTCGAGCGCGAAGCTGAAGGCGGCGCCGGCGAGCGAGAGCGCACAGACCACGCAGATCGTCCACAGCACCCGGGCGACGATCCCCCGCATCCGCGCGACCACGAGCGGCCGGTCGGTCCGCTCGTCGGTCTTGTCCTCGGCCATCCCGTCACCGTCCCTGGAAGCTGGCCTTGCCCGGCCCGTTCTCGATGAAGGATGCCATGCCGGAGGCACGGTCCTCGGTGGCGAAGACACCCGCGAAGTGCTGCCGCTCGATCGCGAGGCCCGTCTCGAGGTCGGCCTCCAGGCCGCGGTCGACGCATTCCTTCACCGCGCGCAGTGCGTACGACGCCGCAGAGGCGAACTGCGCTGCCCAGCTGACCGCCTCGGCGTACACCTGGTCCGCGGGCACGACCCGGTCGACGAGACCGATCCGCAGTGCCTCGTCGGCCTTGACGAACCGGCCGGTGAACATCAGGTCCTTGGCCCGGCTGGGGCCGACCAGCCGGGAGAGCCGCTGGGTGCCGCCCGCGCCCGGGATGATGCCGAGCAGCACCTCCGGCTGGCCGAGGACGGCGTTCTCCGCGGCGAACCGCACGTCCGCAGCGAGCGCGAGCTCGCAGCCGCCGCCCAGCGCATAGCCGTTGACGGCCGCGACGACCGGCTTGGGGATCCGGGCGATCGCGGTCACGGCGCCCTGCAGCGCGTCGACGCGGTCGACCATGTCGGTGTAGGACATGTCGGCCATCTCGGGGACGTCGTTGCCGGCCGCGAAGACCCGCTCACCACCCCAGACGACGACGGCCTTCACGTCGTTGCGGTCGGTCGCCTCGGCCGCGACTGCGTGCAACTCGTCTTGGACCTGGATGCTGATGGCGTTCATCTTCGGGCGGTCCAGCCGGATCGTCCCGACGCCGTCCGCGACCTCGAGTCGGACGAATTCGCGTGTCATCTGCTTCCTCTCGTTACGGTTCCGCTGAGCGACCTCAGCAGGCATTGTGCCCGTCATACCGGCCGGTAGCAGTGGTCGGGGTCACCCGTCGGTTCACCACTCTGGTAGCCGTGCGAGGCCGCTGTGCGTGCAGAATGACCGCGTGACCCCCAGTCTCTGGCGAACCCTCGGCGACCGCGCACCTGTCTGGCCCGGCCGCAACTGGCCGCTGGGCGCGACCTGGACCCCTGAGGCGACGAACTTCGCGGTCTGGGCGCCACGCGCCTCGGCGGTGTGGCTGTGCGTGTTCGACGACGAGGGCGGCGAGCACCGCCACCAGCTCACCGAGGCCTCGCTGGGCATCTGGCACGGCGCGCTGCCCGGCATCGCACCCGGCACGCGCTACGGCTACCGCGTCGACGGCGAGTGGAACCTTGCCGAGGGGCTGCGGTTCAACCCCGAGAAGCTGCTGCTCGACCCCTACGGCCTCGCGGTGTCGGGCGACGTCGTCGCCGGCATCGACCTGCTGCCGTACGACGTCGCCGACCCCTCGCAGCGCAGCGACGTCGACTCCGCGCCGGCGATGGCGCGGAGCGTCGTCGTCGACCCCTCCTTCGACTGGGAGGGCGACGCCCCCCTGCGACACCGGTGGCGCGACTCGGTGATCTACGAGCTGCACGTCAAGGGCTTCACCCAGCTCCACGACCGCATCCCCGAGGAGATCCGCGGCACCTACGCCGGGCTCGGACACCCCGCCGTGACCGACTACCTCAAGGACCTCGGAGTGACGGCGGTCGAGCTGCTGCCGGTGCACCAGTTCTTCCCCGAGCCGGCGCTCGTCGACCGCGGGCTGACCAACTACTGGGGCTACAACTCCATCGGCTACTTCGCTCCCGTCGGCAGCTTCAGCGCGGCCGGCGACCGCGGCCAGCAGGTCGCCGAGTTCAAGCAGATGGTGAAGTCGCTGCACCGCGCCGGCATCGAGGTCATCCTCGACGTCGTCTACAACCACACCGCCGAGGCGAGCCCGATGGGTCCGTCACTGTCGTTCCGCGGCCTCGACGACCGCGGCTTCTACCGCCGGGTGCCGCCGAAGGCTCCCGCGGGCGGCGGCGCACCGGCCTTCGACGACACCTACTGGGACGTCACGGGCTGCGGCAACACGGTGAACTCCGAAGACCCCCTCGCCCTGCGGCTGATCCTCGACTCGCTGCGCTACTGGGTGACCGAGATGCACGTCGACGGCTTCCGGTTCGACCTGCTGTCGGCGCTGACCCGCACCGGCACCGAGGTCGACATGGCCTGCAAGCTGCTGGTCGCGATCGGCCAGGACCCGGTGCTGCGGCACGTGAAGCTGATCGCCGAGCCGTGGGACACCTCGATGGACGGCTACCTCGTCGGTCGGATGCCGCCGCCATGGGTGGAGTGGAACGACAAGTTCCGCGACACGGTCCGCGACTTCTGGCGCGGCGAGAGCCAGATCCACGCCGTCGCGACGCGGCTCGCCGGGTCCTCGGACCTGTACGCCGACGACGGCCGCTCGGCGTACGCCTCGGTCAACTTCGTCACCGCCCACGACGGATTCACCGTGCGCGACCTCGTGTCCTACAACCACAAGCACAACGAGGCCAACGGCGAGGACAACCGCGACGGCACCGACAACAACCGGTCGTGGAACCACGGCGTCGAGGGCGAGACCGACGACCCGGAGATCCGGGCCCTCCGGCGCCGGCAGGCCGCCAACCTGATGGCGACGCTGTGCCTGTCCAACGGCGTGCCGATGCTGACCGCCGGCGACGAGCGCGGACGGACGCAGGGCGGCAACAACAACGCCTACTGCCAGGACAACGAGATCTCGTGGATGGACTGGAGCGCCGACGACGCCTGGCTCGACGTCTACGACATCACCAAGACCGCGCTGCGGCTGCGCCGTGAGCACCCCGCCCTGCGGCAGCGGCACTGGTTCGAGGGGCGCCCCACGATCGTGGGCGGCCCCAAGGACCTCGCCTGGCTCCACCCGACCGGCCGCGAGATGACCGACGCCGACTGGCACGACGCCGGGCTGCGCGCCATCGGCATGTTCGTGACCGGCAAGCCGCTGCGCTCCCCCGGTCCGCGGGGCGAGCAGCAGATCGACGCATCGTTCCTGATCTGGTTCAACGCAGGGCCCGACCCGGCGCTGGTGTTCCTGCCAGAGAACGACTGGGTCCGTGCCGGCGAGGTCGTCCTCTCCACCGACCCCGAGCAGCCCCTCGGCGCGGTCGCGACCGTCGGTCAGGAGATGAAGATCGGCGGCCGCAGCGTCGTGGTCCTCCGCGAGACCGCCTGACTCCCGGCAGGCTGAGGCGGGCTGGGGCCGGTCGACCCGGCCCCAGCCGCCCACCCGGGTTCAGGCGACGGCCACGACCCCCAGCTCGGCGACCGCGGCCAGGAACTCGTTGGCCGGGACGACGCGCACGGTGTAGCCGAACGGGCCGCTCCGCCCGAGCGGCTCGGTGCCGTCGAAACGGAACCGGCCGCCCTCGTAGCTCTCGGTCGCGCTGAGCACGGTGACCGTGGGATCGACCAGCTTGTCCTCGGCGTCGACGCGGCCGTGCACGAGCTGGACCTCGACGTCCTCGGGGGTGAGGTCGCCGAGCGCGACGTACGCCCGGACGGTCAGCGCGGTGCCGACCTCGGGCGCGTCGCCGACACCGGAGGTCTCGACGTGCTCGACGCGGACCCCGGGCCAGGCGGCGCGCACCCGGTTCTTCCAGGTCGCGAGCTCGCGGGCACCGGCGAAGTCGGCGTTCAGCGCCCGCACGTTGCGGGCCGCCGGGCTGTAGAGCTGCTGCACGTAGTCACGGACCATCCGGGTGGCGAGCACCTTCGGGCCGAGCGACTTCAGCGTGTGCCGCAGCATCTCGACCCACCGGGTCGGGACACCGTCGGCGTCGGTGTCGTAGAACCGCGCCGCGACCTCGTTCTCGATCAGGTCGTAGAGCGCGTTCGCCTCGAGGTCGTCGCGCTTGTCCGGGTCGTCGACGCCGTCGGCGGACGGGATCGCCCAGCCGTTCTCGCCGTCGTACCACTCGTCCCACCAACCGTCGAGGATCGAGAGGTTGAGGCCGCCGTTGAGCGCGGCCTTCATGCCCGACGTGCCGCAGGCCTCGTAGGGGCGCAGCGGGTTGTTGAGCCACACGTCGCAGCCGGGGTAGAGCGGCAGCGCGAGCGCGATGTCGTAGTTGGGCAGGAACACGATCCGGTGCCGGACGTCCTCGCTGTCGGCGAACCGCACGAGCTCCTGGATCAGCTTCTTGCCGCCGTCGTCGGCCGGGTGCGACTTGCCCGCGATGACCAGCTGGACCGGGCGCTCGGGGTCGAGGAGCAGCTTGCGCAGCCGCTCGGGGTCGCGCAGCATCAGCGTGAGCCGCTTGTACGACGGCACCCGCCGCGCGAAGCCGATCGTGAGCACGTCGGGGTCGAGAACGTTGTCGATCCAGCCCAGCTCGGCCTTCGAGGAACCGCGCTTCTCCCACGACCGCAGCAGCCGGCGCCGGGCGTCGGCCACGAGCCGCTCCCGCAGCTCCCGCTTGACCCGCCACACGTCGGTGCCCGGCACCTGGTCGACGGCAGCCCAGAACCCCTCGGTGTCGTCCCCGGCGGGGTCGGCGCCGTGCGCCGCGGCGAGGTCGAAGATCTCGCGGGCGACCCAGGTCGGGGCGTGCACGCCGTTGGTGATCGAGGTGATCGGCACCTCGGCCTCGTCGAACGCCGGCCAGAGCCCGTTGAACATGCCGCGGCTGACCTGCCCGTGGAGCTGGGAGACGCCGTTGGCGCGCTGGGCGAGCCGGAAGCCCATGACCGCCATGTTGAAGACGCCGGAGTCGCCGCCCTCGAAGTCCTCGGCCCCGAACGCGAGCACCCGGTCGACCGGGACGCCCGGCGTGGCGCCGGCGTCGCCGAAGTACTGCTCGACGAGGTCGCGCGGGAACCGGTCGATGCCCGCGGGGACCGGGGTGTGGGTGGTGAAGACCGTCGACGCGCGGCCGACCTCGATGGCCGTGTCGAGGTCGAGGCCGGGACCGACGGGGTCAACGGTGAGCTCGCGGATCCGCTCGATCCCGAGGAAGCCCGCGTGGCCCTCGTTGGTGTGGAACACCTCCGGGCTCGGGGCGCCGGTGATCCGGCTGTACGCGCGCAGGGCACGCACGCCGCCGACGCCCAGCAGGAGCTCCTGGCGGAGCCGGTGCTCGCTGTTGCCGCCGTAGAGCCGGTCGGTGATCTGGACGTAGTGGTCGGGGTTGCCCTCGACGTCGGTGTCGAGCATCAGCAGCGGGACGCGCCCGACGCTCGCGACCCAGATCCGCGCGAGCAGGTCCGGACCGCCGGGCATCTGGATGGAGATCGTCGCGCGGCTGCCGTCGGCCTCGCGGAGCATCGCGATCGGCAGCCCGTCGGGGTCGAGGAGCGGGTAGGTCTCCTGCTGCCAGCCCTCCCGCGACAGCGACTGCTTGAAGTAGCCGTGCCGGTAGAGCAGGCCGACACCGACGATCGGGACGCCGAGGTCGCTCGCGGCCTTGAGGTGGTCACCGGCGAGGATGCCGAGGCCACCGGAGTACTGCGGCAGCACAGCGGTGATGCCGAACTCGGGCGAGAAGTAGCCGATCGCGGTCGGCCACGCCTGCTCGGACTGGCCCTCGGAGGCGCGCTGGTACCAGCGCGGCTGGGTGAGGTAGGCCTCCAGATCGGCCCGGGCCTCGGCGAGCTGGGCGACGAACGCCTTGTCGGCCGCGAGCTCGGCCCAGCGCTCGGCGGTCACCTCGCCCAGCAGCCGGACCGGGTCGTGGCCGCTGGCGCGCCACAGCTCCGGGTCGACGGCCGCGAAGACGTCCTGCGTCTCCGGGTGCCACGACCACCGCAGGTTGGCGGCCAGGTCGCCCAGCGCGGCCAGGGCGGGGGGCAGGACGGGACGGACGGTGAATCGACGGATCGCTCGCACGGGGTGACCGTAACGTGCATCACTTGAACGTTCCAAACGGTCCCGCGGTGCGGACCACACGCATGCGACAGGCAGTCGCACGTAACGCGGGGGACGACGTGCCGTTGTCCCGGTCGGACGAGCGAGGCAGAGTCATGGGGGCTGCCTCGCTCGTCCCCGCTCTCTCGCCGGTCCTAGGGTGGGCACCGATGAACATCCCTGCACTGATCGACGTCGCCGCCCACCAGGCCCGGGTGGCCGCCCTGCTGGCACCGGTCGGCCAGGAAGCACTCGCCCCGACCGCGGCGCTCGGCCGCGTGCTGGCCGCGACCGTCGTCGCGCCCGAGCCCCTCCCGTCGTTCGACAACTCCGCCATGGACGGGTACGCCGTCCGCGCGGCCGACGTCGCGACGGCGAGCGAGACCACGCCCGTCCGCGTCCCCGTTGCCGGCGACATCCCCGCAGGTGCGCCGGTCGGGCGGCTGGACCCCGGCACCGCGCAGCGGATCATGACCGGCGCTCCCCTCCCGGTGGGCGCGGACACCGTCGTCGAGGTCGAGGCCACCGACGGCGGACTGGACGTCGTCGAGATCCGCACCGCCCGCGAGAGCGGCTCGTTCGTGCGCCGTACCGGAGCCGACGTCGAGGCCGGGAGCGTCGTGCTCCCGCCGGGCACCCTGCTCGGCCCCGCGCAGATCGGCGCGCTGGCCGCGCTCGGTGTCACCGAGGTGGAGGTGCGCCGCCGCCCGCGGGTGCTGGTGTGCACCACCGGGTCCGAGCTCGCCGAGGAGCCGGACGCGGCCGCCGGCCAGATCCGCGACTCCAACGGCGCGATGCTGGCCGCCGCTGTCGTGCAGGCCGGCGGCGAGGCCGTCCGGCAGCTCTGGGCGGCCGACGACGTCCCGGCGTTCCTGGCCCTGCTCGACCGCGAGCTGGACGGCGACCGGCCGGTCGACCTCGTCCTGACCTCCGGCGGGGTCAGCGCGGGCGCCTACGAGGTCGTCAAGGACGCCCTCGGCCCGCGCGGCGTCACCTTCACCAAGGTCGCGATGCAGCCGGGCATGCCCCAGGGCTCGGGGACGTACGCCGACACGGCGGTCGTGTGCCTGCCGGGCAACCCGGTGAGCTCGCTGGTCTCGTTCGAGGTCTTCGTCCGCCCCGCGCTCCGGGCCGCGCTGGGACACCCGCGTCCCTACCGGCCGGTCGTCCGCGCCGTGCTCACCGAGGCGATCTCCTCCCCCGCCGGCAAGCGCCAGTTCCGGCGCGGCCGCCTCGACCGGACGGGCAGCGGACAGGGCGCAGCGGGCGTCCCGACCGTCGAGCCGTGGGGGCCGGCTGGTTCGGGTTTCCTCGGTCGCTCCGCGGGCGCCGACTGCCTCATCGACGTGCCGGCCGAGGTGACCGCGCTCGAGGCCGGAGCCGAGGTCGAGGTCTGGGACCTCCTCTGACGGTCGGCCGCCGGGCAGGGCACCGGACAACTGCTGGGCAGCGGGTTGCGCTGACCTCGACCGGCCCGGTTGGGTGATGCCATGGTCGGACGCATCCCAGTCATCGATGTAGAGCCCGTTGTCGATCGAGGCAGGCTGGCGGCGAAGGCAACCGTCGGTGAGCCGTTGCCGGTCTCGGCGACGGTGTTCCGCGAGGGCCACGACCAGTTCGGGGCCGAGGTCGTTCTCGTCGGACCGGACGGCGTCCGCCGGCCGCCCGCGCGGATGACGGCGCTGCCCGTGACCGACCGGCACTCCGTCGGCCGCTACCGCGCCTGGGTCACGCCCGACCAGCCCGGCGACTGGACGTTCGAGATCCACGCCTGGTCCGACCCGCTCGGCACGTGGCTGCACGACGGTCCCATCAAGATCAACGCCGGCGTCGACGTCGAGCTGATGTTCACCGAGGGGCGACTGCTCCTCGAGCGCGTGCTGGCCGGCCTGCGCCCGGCACCGGCCGGAGCCAAGGCGAAGGCGAAGGCGAAGGAAGACCAAGTCCAAGAACGCGCCCCCGGCGGAGCCCGTGAGCGACGAGGTCCGGATCCTCGAGGGCGCCATCGCGGCCGCCAAGGACACGAGCCGTCCCGCCGCCGCACGGCTCGCACAGCTGGAGTCCTCCGAGCTGGTCGCCGTGCTGCGCGCGCACCCGCTGCGTGAGCTGGTGACCGTCGAGGGACCGTTCCCGCTGTACGCCGACCGCACCCGCGCCCTGTTCGGCAGCTGGTACGAGTTCTTCCCCCGCTCCGAGGGCGCCCACCTCGACCCGCGCACCGGCAAGGTCGTCAGCGGCAGCTTCGTGACCGCAGCCAAGCGGCTCGACGCCGTGGCGGCGATGGGGTTCGACGTCATCTACCTGCCGCCGATCCACCCGATCGGCGAGGTCAACCGCAAGGGCCCCAACACCGCTGACGCGCCGGGCGGCACGACCACCCCCGGCCCCGACGACCCCGGCTCGCCGTGGGCGATCGGCAGCAGGCACGGCGGGCACGACGCCATCCACCCCGACCTCGGCACGTTCGCCGACTTCGACGCCTTCGTCGAGCGCGCAGGCGAGCTCGGCCTCGAGGTCGCGCTGGACCTCGCCCTGCAGGCCGCTCCGGACCACCCCTGGGTGACGAGCAACCCGGAGTGGTTCACCACCCGCGCCGACGGCTCGATCGCCTACGCCGAGAACCCCCCGAAGAAGTACCAGGACATCTACCCGATCAACTTCGACAACGACCCGGACGGCATCGCCCAGGAGGTGCTGCGGGTGGTCCGTCACTGGATGTCCCACGGCGTCCGGATCTTCCGGGTGGACAACCCGCACACCAAGGCGGTCGCGTTCTGGGAGTGGCTGCTGGGCGAGATCCGGCAGACCGACCCCGACGTGCTGTTCCTGTCCGAGGCGTTCACGAAGCCGCCGATGATGCACACCCTCGGCGCGATCGGCTTCCACCAGTCCTACACGTACTTCACCTGGCGCACGGCCAAGGACGAGATCGAGGACTACCTGCTCGAGGTGAGCTCGGAGTCCGACTCCCGGATGCGGCCCAACTTCTTCGTCAACACCCCCGACATCCTCCACGCCTTCCTGCAGTACGGCGGCCCGCCGGCCTTCAAGATCCGCGCCGTCCTCGCGGCCACCGGCTCCCCCAGCTGGGGCGTCTACGCGGGGTACGAGCTCTACGAGCACGTGGCCGTGCGGCCCGGCAG
The DNA here is from genome assembly GCA_963830735.1 of uncultured Actinomycetota bacterium. Taxonomy (GTDB): domain Bacteria; phylum Actinomycetota; class Actinomycetes; order Propionibacteriales; family Nocardioidaceae; genus Nocardioides. Next base: position 599,069 of record CAWHNG010000002.1, on the reverse strand, counting down.
CGAGGAGTACCTCGACTCGGAGAAGTACCAGATCCGGATCCGGGACTGGGACGCTGCCGATGCAGGCGCAACCCGCACGCCGTCGCTGGCGCCGTACCTCACACGGCTCAACGAGATCCGCCGCGCGCACCCGGCCCTGCAGCTGCTGCGCAACCTGACGGTCCACGGCACCGACAGCGAAGCGGTGATCTGCTACGCCAAGACGGCGGTGCCGGAGCCCGGCGGCAGGCCCGACATCGTGATCGTGGTCGTCAACCTCGACCCGCACGCCACCCGGGAGACGATGGTCCACCTCGACCTGCCGGCACTCGGGCTCGCGCCGGACGCGACGTTCACGGTGCACGACGAGATCACCGGGCAGGACTGGCAGTGGGGCGCGCACAACTACGTGCGGCTCGACCCGCACGTCGAGCCGGCACACGTCCTCACGGTGAGGACCAGCCCCGCCCGGGTCACCTCGTGACGGATGGCGCTCCGGCAGCACCCCTCGGCGATCAGCCGGAGTGGTACCGCAGCGCCGTCTTCTACGAGGTCCTCGTCCGCTCGTTCCGCGACTCCGACGGCGACGGCACCGGCGACTTCCGGGGCCTGACCGAGAAGCTCGACTACCTCGCCTGGCTCGGTGTCGACTGCCTGTGGGTGCCGCCGTTCTTCACCTCGCCGCTGCGCGACGGCGGCTACGACATCGCGGACTACACCGGCATCCTCCGGGAGGCCGGCACCGTCGAGGACTTCCACCACCTCCTCGACGAGGCGCACGCGCGCGGCATGCGCGTGATCATCGACTTCGTCATGAACCACACGAGTGACCAGCACCCGTGGTTCCAGGCGTCGCGCACCGATCCCGACGGGCCGTTCGGGGACTTCTACGTGTGGTCGGACACCGACGACCTCTACCAGGAGGCGCGGATCATCTTCGTCGACACCGAGCCGTCGAACTGGACGTGGGACCCGGTGCGGGGGCAGTACTACTGGCACCGGTTCTTCCACCACCAGCCCGACCTCAACTTCGACAACCCGGCAGTCCACGACGCGATCCTGGCCGCGCTGTCGTTCTGGCTCGACATGGGTCTGGACGGCTTCCGGCTGGACGCGGTCCCCTACCTCTACGAGCGCCCGGGCACCAACGGCGAGAACCTCCCCGAGACGCACGCGTTCCTCAGGAAGGTCCGGTCGTACGTCGACGAGCACTACCCCGGGCGGGTGCTCCTGGCCGAGGCCAACCAGTGGCCGGCCGACGTGGTCGACTACTTCGGCGGCGTCGAGTCAGGGTCGGGCGACAGCATCGGCACCGAGTGCCACATGTGCTTCCACTTCCCGGTGATGCCCCGCATCTTCATGGCCGTACGGCGCGAGTCGCGCTTCCCGATCTCGGAGATCCTCGACCAGACGCCGCCCATCCCGGACGGGTGCCAGTGGGGCATCTTCCTGCGCAACCACGACGAGCTGACCCTGGAGATGGTCGCCGACGAGGACCGCGACTACATGTGGGGCGAGTACGCCAAGGACCCGCGGATGAAGGCCAACATCGGGATCCGCCGCCGGCTCGCGCCACTCCTCGACAACGACACCGACCAGATGGAGCTCTTCACGGCACTGCTGCTCTCGCTGCCCGGGTCACCGGTCCTCTACTACGGCGACGAGATCGGCATGGGCGACAACATCTGGCTCGGCGACCGGGACGGCGTACGCACCCCGATGCAGTGGACGCCCGACCGCAACGCCGGCTTCTCGTCGGCGACGCCGGGAAAGCTGCACCTGCCTGTTATCCAGGACCCCGTCTACGGGTACCAGAGCGTCAATGTGGAGGCCCAGCTCGAGAACGCGTCGTCGCTCCTGCACTGGACGCGGCGGATGATCCAGGCACGCCGCGCGCACCCGGCGTTCGGGCTCGGGACGTTCACCGACCTCGGCGGCTCCAACCCGACCGTGCTGTCCTACGTCCGCGAGCATCCCGACGGCCGCTCCGACGGGGACGTGATCATGTGCGTCAACAACCTCTCCCGCTTCCCCCAGCCGGTCGAGCTCGACCTGCGCCGCTACGAGGGGCGGGTGCCCATCGAGCTGCTCGGCGGCGTGCCGTTCCCCCGGGTCGGCGAGCTCCCCTACCTGCTGACCCTGAGCGGTCACGGGTTCTACTGGTTCCGGCTGACCGACCCCGACACGACAGGAAGGCCCGTCCTGTGAATGGCACCCGATCCGTGACCGAGGCCCTGCGCGACCACGTCGCCGCCGCGCGCTGGTTCGGCGGCAAGGGGCGGACCTTCGAGGTCACCGCGGTCGAGCGGCTCGGCGCCGTCGCAGCGGGTGGCGACGGCGAGCCCCGGGTGGTCGTCGACCTGGTCGAGCTGACGTACGCCGACGCCTCCGACGTCGAGCTCTACCAGGTCCCGCTCGCGCTCTACACCGACCCGCAGCCACGCATCGACCATGCGTTCGTGGGCTGGTGGGAGGAGCCCGCCGCCGACGGCTTCGAGGGCGGCTGGCGGCACGCGTACGACGCCGTGCACGACCGGGAGGCGATGGCCCGCTATCTCGAGGAGCTCCGCGCACCCGCGCCCGCCGGGGACCCGGCAGGCCCGCTCCGCTTCGTGCGGATCGGCGACCACGAGCTCGAGCGCGACAGCCACGGGACGCTGTTCAGCGGGGAGCAGTCGAACTCCTCGGTGCTGTACGGCGAGGACGCCGTGCTCAAGGTCTTCCGCAAGGTCACCCCCGGGGAGAACCCCGACATCACCACGCACCGGGTCCTGACCGAGGCGGGGTCGCCGCACGTCGCCGCGCTCTACGGCTGGATCGAGGCCGCCTGGGAGGGCCAGGTCCTGCACCTCGCGATGCTCCAGCAGTTCCTGCGCACCGCCAGCGACGGATGGGACATCGCGGTCGCGAGCGTCCGCGACCTCTTCGCCGAGGCCGACCTGCACGCCGAGGAGGTGGGAGGCGACTTCGCCGGCGAGGCCGCCCGCCTGGGCACCGCGCTCGCCGACGTCCACGAGCAGCTGCGCGAGGCGTTCGGCGTCGAGACGATCGCGGCCGCGGAGGTCGCGGCCACGATGAGCCGCCGGCTCGAGGCGGCCGTCGGCGTCGTACCGCAGCTGGCGGAGCACCAGGAGCGGCTGCTGGGCGCGTTCGCGGCGCTCGGCGAGCTCGGCACCCTGCCGATCCAGCGGATCCACGGCGACCTGCACCTCGGCCAGACGCTGCGCACCGTCGCCGGCTGGAAGATCGTCGACTTCGAGGGAGAGCCCGCGAAGACGCTTGCCGAGCGGCTGCTCCCGGACTCCCCGTGGCGCGACGTCGCCGGGATGCTCCGCTCGTTCGACTACGCCCCGCACGCCGTGGCGATGTCGACCCCGGAGGACGACCCCGACGTCCTTGAGCAGCGCCGCTTCCGCGCCGAGGAGTGGGCGGCGCGCAACAAGGCGGCGTTCCTGGCGGCGTACACCGGGGGCCCGACGCTCACAACGCAGCAGGGCAGCCTGGTGGCGGCGTACGTCGCCGACAAGGCGGTCTACGAGTGCGTCTACGAGGCCCGCAACCGTCCCAACTGGCTGCCGATCCCCCTCGCGGCGATCGCCCGGCTCGGCTGAGTCCTCGCGGCCGGCGCCCCCGCCACGCCGTACGCCGGTCGGTCGACCGTCCGCCGACCGTCGCCCTCCTTCCTCGCCCGGTCCGGAGGTGCTTAGGTGAGCACATGGAGGGTTTCGCGCCAACACTCGGTGACATCGACCTGCACCTGGTCAACGAAGGCCGGCACGAGCAGCTGTGGGAGGTGCTGGGAGCGCACGAGCGGGAGCTCCCCGATCCCGGCACCGGCAAACCGGTGCGCGGCACGTCGTTCGCGGTCTGGGCGCCCGGTGCCCGCGCGGTGAGCGTGATCGGCGACTTCAACGGCTGGGACGGCAACACCCACCCGATGCGGTGCCTGGCCGGGTCCGGCGTCTGGGAGACCTTCGTGCCCGGGCTGCACGGCTCCACGACGTACAAGTACCTCGTCCACGGCGCCGACGACGTGTGGCGGCAGAAGGCCGACCCGATGGCGTTCTACGCCGAGAACCCGCCGGCCACCGGCTCGCGGGTCTTCGCCTCCACCCACGAGTGGGGCGACGGGGAGTGGATGGCCGCGCGCAACCGCAAGCAGGCGGTCGACGAGCCCATGTCGGTCTACGAGATGCACCTCGCCTCCTGGAAGAAGCACCCCGACGGCTCGTTCTGGAGCTACGACGAGCTCGCCGCGGACCTGCCGGCGTACGTCTCCGACCTGGGGTTCACCCACGTCGAGCTGATGCCGGTCATGCAGCACCCCTTCGGCGGCTCGTGGGGCTACCACGTGACGTCGTACTTCGCCCCCGACTCCCGCTTCGGCGACCCCGACGGCTTCCGGCGGCTGGTCGACGCCCTCCACCGGGCCGGCGTCGGCGTCATCCTCGACTGGGTCCCCGGCCACTTCGCCACCGACGAGTGGGCGCTGGTCAACTTCGACGGCACGCCGCTCTACGAGGACCCCAACCCCCAGCGCGGCTGGCACAAGGAGTGGGGCTCCCACATCTTCAACTTCGGGCGCCACGAGGTCCGCAACTTCCTCTACGCCAACGCGGTCTACTGGCTCGAGGAGTTCCACGCCGACGGCCTGCGCGTCGACGGCGTCGCCTCGATGCTCTACCTCGACTACGCCCGCAACGAGGGCGAGTGGTCGCCCAACAAGTACGGCGGCCGCGAGAACCTCGAGGCGGTGCAGTTCCTCCAGGAGATGAACGCCACCGTCTACAAGCGCGCCCCCGGCGTCGTGACCATCGCCGAGGAGTCGACCGCCTGGCCGGGCGTCACCGGCGCGACCTCCGGCGGCGGGCTCGGCTTCGGGTTCAAGTGGAACATGGGCTGGATGCACGACACGCTCGGCTATCTCAAGCGTGAGCCCGTGCACCGCGCCTACCACCACGGCGAGCTGACCTTCTCCCTCGTCTACGCCTACTCCGAGAACTACGTCCTCCCGCTCAGCCACGACGAGGTCGTGCACGGCAAGGGCTCGCTGCTCCGCAAGATGCCCGGCGACCGCTGGCAGCAGCTGGCGACGCTGCGCGCCTACCTCGCCTACATGTGGGCCCACCCCGGCAAGCAGCTGATCTTCATGGGCATCGAGTTCGGGCAGGAGTCGGAGTGGGCGGAGGCCCGCGAGCTCGACTGGTGGCTGCTGGCGCACTCCGAGCACCGCGGCCTGCAGTCGATGGTGCGCGACCTCAACGCCCGCTACCGCGAGGAGCCGGCGCTCTGGCGCCGCGAGCACGACCCGGCGGGCTTCTACTGGATCGACGCCAACGACGCAGGCCACAACGTCATCGCCTTCACCCGGCGCACCGACGACGCGGGCGACCTGGTGTGCGTGGTCAACTTCGCCTCGGTCCCCCACCACGGCTACCGCCTGGGGCTCCCGCTGGCCGGCGAGTGGACCGAGGTGCTCAACACCGACGCGGACGGGTACGGCGGCAGCGGGGTCGGCAACCTCGGCACCGTCGTCGCCGAGAAGGCCCCCGACCTGGAGGCCCGGGCGCCCGGCGGGCAGCCGGCCGTCGCCACCGTCTCGCTGCCGCCGCTGGCCACGATCTGGTTGCGGGCACCGGCTGGCTAGGCTGCACGCGTGCCCGTGCCCGACGTCCACCACACCACCGTCGAGGAGGGCGTCGCCCGGCTCTCCTGGTCCCCGGACCTGGCTGCGCGCGGCTGGCAGGCCGCGGTCGACGTCGTCCGCCGCGAGGTCGCGGCTGCGCTGGTCGAGCACGGCCGGGTCGAGGTCCGGCTGCCCGCCGACGACGCCGAGGCACACCGGATCGCGACCTGGTCCGGGCTGCGCCGGGAGGGCGTGCAACGCGGCAGTGCCGGAGACCTGGCGATCTACGCCCGGCTCGCCGACGACGTCCCGGTGCACGAGCCGGGCGGCTTCCGCGCGCTGCTCAACTCGTTCCTGCCGCGCAAGCGCGCGATCAGCCAGATGCTGCTCCGGGACGACTCCACGCCGGAGCCCCGGGTGCTGCTGTGCCAGCTCACCTACAAGGCCGACTGGGACCTGCCGGGCGGCGTGGTCGAGGTCGGCGAGTCGCCCCAGCTCGCCGTCGGACGCGAGGTCGAGGAGGAGCTCGGGCTCACCATCGCACCCGGAGCGCTGCTGCTGACCGACTGGCTGCCGCCGTGGGGCGGTTGGGACGACGCGCTGTGCGTGGTCTTCGACGGCGGGATCCACGAGCCCGCGCTCGTCGACCGGATCGTGCCCCAGGCGCGGGAGATCAGGTCAGCGGAGTTCTGCACGCTCGCCCAGGTCGACGAGCGGGCCGCGGACTTCACCGCACGCCGGATCCGCGCCGCCCTGGCCAACCTCGACGGCTGCGCGACGCCGTACACCGAGTCGGGGCGGTGAGGGTCGCAGCGCGACCAGCACGCCCAGCACCAGGATCGCGCCGCCCACCAGCTCGCCGGCCGACGGCCGCTCGCCGAGCAGCAGCCAGGCCGACCCCATCGCGACCGGCGGGACGAGCAGGATCCACGGCACGACGGCGGCGGAGGGGTTGCGGGAGAGCAGTCCGTTGAAGATGCCGTAGCCGACCAGCGACGCGAGGCCGGCGGTGTAGACGGTCGAGACCGCCGCCTGCCACCCGAACACCGCCGCGGCCGTCGCGAACGCGTCCGGGCCGTCGAGGACGAGCGAGAGCAGCGCGAGCGGCACGGGTACGACGACCGCCGACCAGACGGTCAGCGAGAGTCCCCCGGTCGCGCCGGAGGCCCGCGAGACGACGTTGCCGATCGCCCACATCAGGGCGCCCGTCAGGCACAGCCCGAGCGCGAGCAGCGGGACGTGGCCACCGCGGCCCACCCCGACCACGACCAGTCCGGCGGCGCCGAGCACGACCCCCGCGGTCTGCGCGCGGGTCGGCCGCTCACGCAGCGCGGCCGCGGCGATGACGATGGTCAGCACGACCTGCGCCTGGAGGACCAGGCCCGCGAGCCCGGGCGGCATCCCTGCGGCCATCGCGGTGTAGAGGAACGCGAACTGCCCGAGCGACATGAACACCCCGACCGCCGCGAGCACCCGCCACGACACCGGCGGCCGCGGCAGGAGGAACACGGCCGGGACGATCACGAGGACGAAGCGGACCGCCAGGAAGAGCAGCGGCGGGACGTCGCCCATCCCCCAGTCGATGACGACGAAGTTGAAGCCCCACAAGGTGGCGACCAACGCGGCGAGGAGGCAGTCACGGCGGGACACGACGTCGATCCTGACCCGCAGAACCGTTAAGCACCAGCGAATGGATGTGTGGCTGTCCAGGTAGCATCGCTGCATGATCGACCTTCCGGCCCTGGCCGGCCTCCGGGCGGTCGCGACCCACGGGTCGGTGATCGCGGCGGCGGAGGCGACCGGCTACACCCCCAGCGCGGTCTCGCAGCAGGTCAAGCGGCTCGAGCGTCAGGTCGGCGTACCCCTGCTGGAGCGGGTGGGACGCGGCGTGATGCTCACCCGCCACGGTCGCCACCTCGTCGAGGCCGGCGAGGTGCTGCTCGCCGACCTCGAGCAGCTCGAGGCGCAGCTGCAGCACCGGGCCGACGTGGTGACCGGGACGCTGCGGCTGGTGGCGTTCTCGACGGCGATGCGCGGGCTGGTCGCGCCCGTCGCGCGCGAGCTGCTCGACGCACACCCCGGCCTCCGGCTGACCCTCGAGGAGCGCGAGCCGTGGGAGACGGTCGACCTGGTGGCGACCGGACAGTGCGAGCTGGGGCTGGTGCACCGCTGGGGCGGGGTGCCGCTCGCCGTACCCGACCACGTCGTGGCGACCCCGGTCACCGAGGACGTCGCCGACCTGGTCGTCCGGCGCGACGACCCGCTCGCCGCGCGGTCCTCGGTGACGCCGCACGACCTCGTCGACGTTCGGCTGGATCGCCACGCCGGACAACACGATCTGCCGCCAGTGGCTGCACCGGATGTACGACGGAACCGGGCGCCCCCCGCGGATCGCCCACGTGTCGATGGAGTTCGACTCCCACCTGGCGCTGGTCGCGGCGGGTCTGGGCGTGGCGCTGATCCCCCGGATGGGGCGCTCGCCGCTCGGAGGCGACCTGGTCGCCGTACCCGTGGCCGATCCGGTGCCGGTCCGCAACGTCGACGCCCTGCACCGTCGGACCATGTCCGACTCCCCCGCCGTCGCCGCCGCGCTCGACGCCCTGCGCGCCTCCTGATCGTCGAGTCGGCTCATCTCTGCACGCTGAGAGCGTCGAGTCGGCGCGTCTCTGCACGCTGAGAGCGTCGAGTCGGCTCGTGTCTAGATGAGCCGACTCGACAGGACGGGAGTCAGCGGCGAGCGTCGAGGGCTTCCCGCGCGAGCATCGTGGAGCCGGCCACCGCCGCGGGCATGACGACGATCGCCCCGAAGGGGATCAGGAAGCAGGCCTGTACGGCGATGCCGAACCCCAGCATCGCGCCACGGTGGTCGCTCAGGAGCGCCTTCTGCGCAGCGCGGTCCATCCCCCGGGCCTCCAGCGACCGCGACACGAGCTCGCCCGCGAGCAGCCGCCCGCCGAGCACCAGCCCGAGCACCGGCCCGGCGATCGCGCCGATGACCGGGATGAAGCCGACGACGAAGACCGTCACGGCCGTCAGCGCGCCGAGCCCGACGAGGACGGCGCCGTCGCGGATCGCCCGCAGCCAGCCGACGCCGTGCTCGGGGACGTCGCCACCCATCATCAGCTCGGTCTGCTTCCAGATCCGCTCGTAGAACGGGTCGCCGATCGCCAGGGTCAGGCCGGTGAAGGTCACCATCGCCAGGAAGCCGGACCCGATGACGAGCACGATCATCAGCCCGACCCGGAACACCTGCCGGATCGTGCCGCCCCAGTCGTCCGCGAACGGCGTCGCCCAGGTCACGATGTCGTCGACGAACACGAACAGCGTGACGAACGCGGCCGTCAGCAGGATCAGGACCACGACGGCCGGCACGATGCCGAGCAGCATCAGCCCGGGCCGCTCCCGCCAGAACCTCAGGCCACGGACGAAGAACCCGAATCCGTCGGCAGCACCGAGGCGCACGGGCCGTGCGTGGTCGACCACGCCGCGCTCAGAACAGCGCCGAGGCGAGCGCCTGGCGTCCCTTGAGCACCCGCGGGTCGTCGTTGCCGACCACCCCGAACAAGGTGACGAGGTGTTCGCGCGCGCGGTCGCGGTCGTCGCCGGAGGTACGCCGGACCAGCTCGACGAGCCGGGCGAACGCGTCCTCGACGTGACCGCCCAGCAGGTCGAGGTCGGCGACCATGACCTGCGCGTCGACGTCGTCGGGGGCGGCAGCCGCAGCGGCGCGGGACTCGTTGAGGTCGACGCCCTGGGTGCGCTGGAGCAGCCGCGCCATCGCGAGACCGGCCGCGGCCTCGGCGTCGGCGGGGTTGGCGTCGACGAGCTTCTGGTACTCCTCGACCGCGCCGTCGATGTCACCGGCCTCGAGCGCGTCCTCGGCCGGTGCGTAGCGCGGGTCCGTGACCGGCTCGCCGTCCTCGTCCTCGACACCGGCGTCGGCGGCCGCCGACAGCGGCTGGTGCCGGCCGGCGATGCCCTGCGCGGTCAGCTGCTGGCCGAGCTGGTTGAAGAACGTGCGGAGGTCGTCGAGCCCGAGCGCCCCGGGGATCGGCTGGGTCGCCGGGCGCCCGTCGAGGATCACCAGCATCAGCGGGACCTGCGGGATCTGCATCGCCTGCGCGATCTGCGGCACCGCGTCGACGTCGACCGCGGCGGCCAGGAAGCGGCCGTCGTACTCCCCCGCGACGGTGGCCACGTCGGCCGCCATCTGGGTGCTCTCGGGCTGGGACGGCGAGTGGAAGACCAGGACGACCGGGGCTGTCATCGACGCCTCGAGCACCGTCTGGAAGTTCTGCTCCGTCACGTCGAGGGCGTACGCCGACCCGCCGCTCGTCGCTGCGGTGCCGGCGCCCGTGGGCTGACCGGACGGGGGCTGGGGCGCGGTGCGCTTCAGCGCGGAGAGGTCGATGGCTCCCCCGCGCAGTGGAGGCTGCTGCGTCATGGGGGCCATCGTAGGCGGGCGCCTGACCCGCCCGTGCCGCGGTCTGGCCGTCGGGCGCTGCGCGTCCGACGGCTAGTCGGTGGCGAAGTCGCCGGCCCCGGCCCGGACAGGCCGGAGCAGCTCGGAGAGCCGGCCGAGCTCGGTGTCGTCGAGCGGGCCCAGGCCGAAGCGCGCGGCGACCAGGTCCCGGGTCGCCGACTCGACGAGGGTGCGCCCGGCGTCCGTGATCTCGGCGAGTACGGCGCGGCCGTCCTCCGGGTGTGGCCGGCGGCTGATGAGTCCGGCCGCCTCCAGCCGCTGCACGATCGAGGTGATCGAGGTCGGGTGGACCTGGAGCCGCTGGCCCATCTTGCCCAGTGGCAGCGAGCCGCGGGAGGAGAAGACGAGCAGCACGAGCGCTTCGTAGCGGGCGAAGGTGAGCCCGTGCGGCTTGAGCAGCGCGTCGAGCCGGCCGATCACGAGCTGCTGCACCCGCATCAGCGAGGTCACCGCGTGCATCGCGGGCACCTCGTCCCAGTGCTGCCCCCACTGGCGGGCGGCCTCGTCGATGGGGTCGAACGGCAACATCACGGCGGGCTCAGTTCGGGACACGCGGGCCGCGCAGGCCGGCCCGCTGGACGACGCGCTGGATCGAGAGGTCGCGCTCGTCGGGGCGGCCGACGTACCGGATGTCGCGCAGGCCCTGCTCCTGTGCCGCCGACTCGAAGCAGAAGTGGCCGAATCCCAGCAGCCGGCCGTGCAGCGGCTTTCTGACCGAGATGTCCAGGATCCTGCTCAGCGGCATCGTCGCCAGGTGCTGGGACAGCACGCCGTGCAGCCGGAAGACGCGCATGTTGGTGATCACGAACCGGTCGCGGTGCTCGCGCACCGCACCCCAGGCGGCGTGGCCGAGCAGCGCGAAGGACACGATCAGGAAGAACCAGGCGACGTTGACGTGCACGAACGGGCTCGCGAGCAGCAGCACCATCGCGAGCGCGGTCTCGGCGGCCGGCCGGACGTAGGCGAACCAGTGGTGCCGCACCTCGTCGACGACGACCTCACCCTCCTCGCGCAGCAGGTGGCCGGCGATCTTCGGATCGCCGATCCAGGCGACGAACCCCATCGCGGTCCGCGCTCAGCCCAAGGCGCCGAGGAAGTCGATGACGCCGCTGAACAGCTGCTCGGTCAGTGCCCAGCCCTCGCCGCCCGCGGTCTTCGCGGTCGTGGCGAGACCGGACGGGTCGTTGAGCATCCAGAAACCGAGGAAGACGACGACCACGACAGCGATCAGCTTCTTGGCGTCCATCCGGTGTCTCCATCCTGAGGTCATCGGGCCTGAGGTTCATCGGGGCCGTGCGGGTCGGCGGCCCACGGGGCGCACGTCAGTCACATTGGTACCACCCGTCACACCTGTCAACGGGGAGGCGCGCGGATCAGAACCCGTTGGCCCGCGTCTTCGCCGGCGGCTCGGGCCGACTCAGCCACACCCGGAAGAACCGGTCGAGCTCCTGCCCGGCTGCGCGCTCGGCCATCCGCTTGAAGTCGCCGACGCGGGCGTTGCCGTCGCGGTACCGCGCGGCGTACCGGCGCAGCAGCCGGTCGAAGACGCCGTTGCCGATCTTGTGCCGCAGCGCAGCGAGCGCCATCGCCCCGCGCTCGTAGACCGCGTAGTCGAAGAGGTTGCCCGGCCCGGGATCGGCGATGTCGACCCGCCAGAAGTGCGCCTCGTCCTCCCACCAGCCGTAGGTGGTGTGCAGCCGCCGCAGCGTCGACCTCCCGCCGTGCGCCTCGGCGTAGCGCCACTCGAGGTAGGTCGCGAAGCCCTCGTTGAGCCAGATGTCGCGCCACCGGTCGACCGACACCGAGTCGCCGAACCACTGGTGCGCGAGCTCGTGGACGATCAGGCTCCGACCGAGGCCGCCGGTGTAGACGGGCCGGCCCTGGTTCTCCAGGGCGAAGCCGAGGTCGAGCTCGGTGACGATGCCGCCGGTGCTGGCGAACGGATAGTCACCGAGCTCGCGCTGCAGCCACGCGGTGATCGCGCCGCTGCGGTTGACGAGTCGGCGGTAGCGCCGCTCCTTGCCGTCCGGCAGCCCGCGAGACACCGCCGTCACCCAGGGGATCCCGGCCGTCGTACCCCTCGACAGCGCGAAGTCGCCCGCCGCGAAGTAGGCGAGGTACGTCGCCATCGGGTCGCTCATCCGCCAGTGCGTGGTGGCGAGACCGCCGGCGCGGGTGCGCGAGACGCGCTCGCCGTTGCTGACCACCGTGTGCTCGGCCGCGGTGGTGATCCGGATGTCGAAGCGCGCCTTGTCGCGCGGGTGGTCGTTGGACGGGAACCACCACGCCGCCATGTGCGGCTCGTTGACGGTGACGACCTCGTCGTCGGTCGCGAACCAGTTGCGCTCCCCCTCCCAGCCGACCTCCTCGGGGTTGCCCGCGTAGGTCACCCGGACCGTGAAGACGTCGCCGCGCCGCACCGCTCTCGCAGGGGTGATGACGAGCTCGTGCTTGTTCGGCCGGGAGTACGACGCCGCGACCCCGTCGACGCGCACGTCGCTGACCGGGAGCAGGAAGTCGAGGTGGAAGCTGCTCAGCCCCTGCGTCGCGCGGACCCGCAGCCGGGTGGTGCCGCTGAGCTCACGGGTCGCCAGGTCGTAGGTGTCGCGGATGTCGTAGTGGCGGACGTCGATGCCGCCGTTGCCGTCCTTCGGGAAGTAGCTGTCGCCGATCCCGGGGCTGCCGGGCTCCGGCTCGGCGACGGCCGGGAGGACGCCTGCGGCGCCGACCGCGACGACCAGCGCGAGCGAGGTCAGGGCGCGACGGGTGCGCGGGTCACGGCGCAGGCGGGTCAGCACGCGGCCAACCTAACAACGCGCCGATATTGGGTTGCGGACGTCGACCGGCCCGGCCACGATGTCCGCAGACGACCTGCGCCGGTGCGGGTCCTGACGGAAGGAGCGCGACATGACCGTCCTTGTCCTCGGCATGCCCATCGCCCACATCCTTCCGACCAGGAGCACCCCCACCGATGTTTCCGGAGCAAACCTCCACCCCTGATCTCGACCCCGTCGACCCCGTCGACCCGGTCGACCCCGCGTTCGTCTTCGACTTCGTCGCCTACGACGACGACCTGCCCGACGGCCGGCGCTGGTCCACCTGGCTCGCCGTCGAACCGCTCAGCCGCGGTCCCGAGCCCCGCCCCGACTGGGTGGTGACGTCCCAGGGCGCCATCGACACCGAGCTCGGGATCCTCAAGACCGGCAAGGAGGCCGACGTCTTCCTCCTCGAGCGCGCCGACCCGCACCACCCCGCGGAGTCGGTGGTCATGGCGGCCAAGCGCTACCGCGCGCCGGAGCACCGGACGTTCCACCGTGCGGCGTCGTACACCGAGGGGCGCAGCATGAAGCGCTCCCGGGACGAGCGTGCGCTCAAGCGCAAGAGCACCTTCGGCCGGATCGTGGCCGCCGGCGAGTGGGCGGTCTCGGAGTGGTCGGCGCTGACCCGCTGCTGGGAGCTCGGGCTGCCGGTCCCCTACCCCGTCCAGATCGACGAGACCGAGATCCTGATGGAGTGGATCACCGTCGACTCCGACGACGGGACCGAGACGGCGCCGCGGCTGGCGCAGACCCGTCCCGATCCGGCGCTGCTCCGCGACTACTACGAGCAGCTGCGGGACGCGCTCGCCACGTTGGTGCAGGCCGGGCTCGTGCACGGCGACCTGTCGCCGTACAACATCCTCGCGGCGGGCGACCGGCTGGTCATCATCGACCTGCCCCAGATCGTCGACCTGATCGGCAACGCGCACGGCTTCGACTACCTGCTGCGCGACTGCACCAACGTGTGCGGCTGGTTCACCCGCCGCGGCCTCGACGTGGACCCCCAGGTCCTCTTCGGAGACCTGATGGCCCACGCCTTCTGACCGCCTCCGCGGGGTTCCTCGCGCTCACGCCTCGACCTCGAGGCCGAGCGCCTGCCGCCCGGCCTGGACGACGGTGTCCTCGGGCGTGAGCGGGTGGAACTTGACCGCCCGGATGTCGCGGTAGCTGCGCTCGATCACCGAGCCCCGGAAGTACGCCGGACCGCCGGCGACCTCCATCGCGATGTCGCAGACCTCGATGCCGGCCCGGGCGACCTCGGCCTTGGCGTTCATCGCGGCCATGAACCTGTCGATCGAGGGCGCGGGGTCCGGGCCGATCGCGGCGATCGCGCCGTCGAGCGCCCACCGTGCGACCTGCAGCTGGTGCGCCATCCGGCCGACCTGTCGCTGCACGAGCGGCTGGTCGGCGCGGCGTCCCACGGTGGCGACCGCGGCGTCGTACGCCGCCTCGGCGACGCCGAGGTAGGCACCGGAGATGATCGGGAACGCGACGCTCGCGATCACCTGCAGCGGCGGGTCGACGACGCCGTACGGCCGGTTCGCGAGGACGCGCTCGTCGGGCACGAACACGTCGTCGAGCGCGACGGCGTTGCTCGCCGTACCCCGCATGCCGAGGGTGTCCCAGTCGTCGCCGACCCGGACGCCGTCGGCGACGAAGGGCACCGCCATGTTGAGCACCCGTCGGCCCTGCTCGGGGTCGTCGTAGGCGAACATCGTCGACATCACGGTGCCGACGGTGGACTGGCTGGCGAACCGCTTGACGCCCGAGACCCGGTAGCCGCCGTCGACCTTGACCGCCGTGCCGTGCGGCCGGGTGAAGTCGCCGCCGCCGGTGGAGACCAGCACGATCCCCTCCTCGGCGACCCGGCGCAGGGTGGCCTCGGCGCCCGGCAGGCCGCGGCGGTACCGCCACGCGGTGAAGGCGACGACGTGCTGGTGCATCGAGCTGGCGAGAGCGGTGGAGCCGCAGTGGTGGGCCAGCCGCCGCTGCAGGTCGGCGAGGTCGCCGATGCTCGCACCGAGCCCACCCAGCTCGACGGGTACGGCGGCCGCGAGCAACCCGGAGTCGCGCAGGGCCGTGAAGGACTCCTCCACGAAGGTCCCGGCGACGTCGTGGCGTCGGGCGTGCTCGGCGAGCACCGGGGCGATCGCCGCCGCGCGCTCGGCGAGGGAGGGGCTGGTCCCGGCGGTGGCCGGCCGGGTCGGCTCTTGTGTGGTGGTCATGTCCTGAGCGTGCTCCGGGCAGAGGTCCGCTCCTAGTGCACGATCGCGACCCCACTGGTCCAGATTCGGGACTTACCCAGATTCGGGCCTATCCAGGGCGGGTCCGCGGAGGGACCATGGGGCATGCCCGACTACGGCAACTACTGCCCGGTCGCGATGGCCAGCGAGGTCGTCGCGGACCGGTGGACACCGCTGATCGTCAGGGAGCTCGTCCTCGGGAACACCCGCTTCAACGACATCGCCCGCGCCCTGCCCGGGATCTCGCGCTCGCTGCTGGTGCAGCGGCTGCGGCACCTCGAGCGGCGCGGCGTGCTCGAGACCTGGCCGGCACCGACCGGTCGTGGCAGCGAGTACCACCTCACCCCCGCCGGCAAGGACCTCGAGCGGGTCATCGACAGCCTGGGCCGCTGGGCGATCGAGTGGCTCTTCGACGAGCTCCGGCCGCACGAGGTGGCTCCGACGACGCTGATGTGGTGGATGCATCGACGGTCGGACCCGTCGCGCTTCCCACCACGGCGAACGGTGATCGAGTGGCGGCACACGGCGCCGGTCGCCGAGACGATCTGGTTCGTGCTCGACCGCGGCGACATCTCGGTCTGCGTCAACCATCCGGGCTTCGACACCGACCTGGTGGTCACCACGACGACGCCGGACCTCGCCGACGTCTTCCAGGGCTACTGCCGCTGGGCGGATGCCGTCGCGGACGGGCGGATCACGGTCGACGGCGCGCCTCGGCTCGCCGCGGCCCTGCCGAAGTGGTTCGTGTGGAGTCCCTGGGCGGACGTGACCCGGGAGCGGGCCGACCGGGTGGCGCGGCAGAAGGCACTGATCGAGGACCTCGGCTGAGCGCTCCCCCCGGCGCGCCCGAACGTCGAGTCGGCTCATCTCTGCACGCGTACGGCGCCGAGTCGGCTCATGTTGACACGCGCCGACTCGACGGTGGGGCGGGCGGCGAGCGGCTACCGTCTCTCTGCGTGAGACAGCTCCGCAGCCGGATCGTCGTGGTCGGGACGACCGACGAGCTCGACCGGCGCCTGGCCGCCTGCGCGCCCCCGGTCGACCCGCACCGCGACCGGCTCTACCGCGGCGAGGACCTGTACGACGCCGCGACGTACGACGAGTCACTCGACCGGCGGGCCTACCTCTGGGCCCGCGCGGACGAGGGGCCCGACGCCCTGCTGGCGCGGGTGCTCCATGACGAGGGCATCGACCGGGCGCTCGGTGAGTGGGTCCGGGACCGGAGGGTCGTGGGCGTGATGGGCGGGCACGCGGTGCAGCGCGGGCAGCCGGCGTACGCCGACGCGGCCCGGCTCGGCCGCCTGCTCGCGGCCGAGCACACGGTCGCGACCGGCGGCGGCCCCGGTGCCATGGAGGCCGCCAACCTCGGCGCCCGGATGAGTACGACGCCGCCCGCCTCCCTGGAGACCGCGCTCGCCACCCTGGCCACCGCACCCGTCTTCCAGGACTCCGTCGACGCGTGGGCGGCCGCCGCCCGCGAGGTGATCGTCGGCGGCCCGGCGGACCCGGTCCCCTCCCTCGGCGTGCCGACCTGGCACTACGGCCACGAGCCGCCGAACCTGTTCGCGAGCGCCATCGCGAAGTACTTCCGCAACGCGCTCCGCGAGGCGATCCTGCTGCTGGTCTGCGATGCCGGGATCGTCTTCCTGCCCGGTGCGGGCGGCACGGTGCAGGAGATCTTCCAGGATGCCTGCGAGAACTACTACGCCGACGAGTCCGCGGTCGCCCGGATGGTGCTCGTCGGGCGGCGGTACTGGACCGAGACCCTCCCCGCATGGCCGCTGCTGAAGGCGCTCGCGAGGGGGCGTCCGATGGAGGACCACGTGCACCTCGTCGACACGGTCGACGAGGCCGCGGCCCTGTTCGCCGGGCGGCTCAGCCCGCCAGCAGGGTGACCCGCGAGGCCACCGTCGCGCGGTAGTGGTCGAGCAGCATGTCGAGCACCCGCTGCCACGAGCGGTCCTGGACGCTGCGCAGGGCAGCGGCCCCGACGACGGTCCGGAGCGCCGGGTCACGCACGAGACGGTCGACGTTCGACGCGAGCTCGGCGCCGTCCCCCGGGGTGTAGAGGAAGCCGGTGACCTGGTCGCTCACCACGTCGACCGGTCCGCCGGCGCGCGGGGCGACGACCGGGACGGCCGAGGCGAGCGCCTCCTGCGCGGACTGGCAGTAGGTCTCGTAGCGGCCGGTGTGCACGAAGACGTCGAGCGAGGCGTAGGCACGGCTGAGGTCGTCGCCGTGGAGCAGCCCGAGGAAGGTGGCCTGCGGGAGCAGGGCGCGCAACCGCTGCTCCTCGGGTCCACCGCCGACGACGACCAGGGCGTACCGGGGGTCGTCGGCGAGGTGGGCGAGCAGGTCGAGCTCCTTCTCGGCGGCCAGCCGGCCGACGTACCCGACGAGCAGGCGGCCGTCGGGTGCGATCCGGCGGCGCAGCTCCTGGTCGCGGAATCGGGGGTGGAACCGGGAGAGGTCGACCCCGCGGGGCCACCGGTAGAGGCCGGGCACGCCGAACGCGTCGAGCTGGTCCAGGCTGGCCGTCGACGGCGCCAGCGTGCGGTCGACGTGGCCGTGGATCTTGCGCGTCAGCGCGGCCGCCGCACGGCCGCCACCGGGGACGTCGTACCGCTCGGCGAAGCCGACCAGGTCGGTCTGGTAGATCGCGACGGTCGGGATCCCGAGCTCGGCCGCGGCACGTGCGGCCTGGTAGCCGAGCGTCGCCGGGGAGGCGATGTGGACGACGTCGGGGCGGAAGCGCAGCATCACGGCGCGCAGCCGGCGGCGGGTCTCGATGCCGAGCCGGAAGTCGGGGTAGAACGGCAGGTTCGCGCCGCGGGCGCGGGTGATCGGGAACCCGGCGTACGTCGCCGGGCCGGTCGGCGCGACCAGCTCGGCCTCGTGGCCCTCGGCGGAGAGGTGCTCGAGGACGCGGCGGACGGAGTTGGTGACGCCGTTGATCTGCGGCAGGAACGACTCGGTGACGACGAGGACCCGGAGCTTGTCGGGGCCCTGCGTGGCTGTCCGGCGGGACAGCAGGGTGGTGTCGACCATGGCTCGCAACGTAAGGACGGCCCGCCAACGGACGGTCACGCCGACACGGTTGCGGCGTGACCGCCGCGTGAACGCCAGTGGTACGACGCCGCAGCGCCTCTCCACAGGCGTTTGGCCGCCGGTTGCCACGGGCACGGTCGTCGACGACCATCCGTGTGACCTGGCCCACATCCGGTCCGCCGCTTTCTCGAGGAGCACCCGCATGTCACCCGCCGTCCGACGCACCACCCGTCGCGTCCTCCCAGCCCTCGCCGTGCTCCTCCTCGCGCTCGGCCTCGTCGTCGGGTGGTCCGCGCCGGCCCGGGCCGCCGGCAGCCCCAGCTACCGCACGATCACCAACGAGTGGGCGAGCGGCGCGTTCACGATGGTGCGCGACGGGTGGTCGGTCAACGTCAGCGTCCGACTCACCGACCGCAAGGCCGGGCACTGCGTCTACGCCAGGGTCGAGCTGATCGTCGATCCCGGCAACAACCCCGGCCCGGTGCGGTTCGGCAACTCCGCGGGCGGCGAGAGCCGCAACAACTGCAACGGCAACGGCAGCTCCACGACGGACAAGGTGCGGCTGACGCCGGTCTGGGGAGAGGGCTACACCCAGGTCAGGCTGTGGGTCTGCGAGGACAACGCGTTCAGCGACGACTGCACGAGCGCCTACGCCCCGGTCAACCAGAACAACGCCCAACGCTCCGACCTGGTCGACGAGATGTCGACGTACATGACCGAGAGCATGAGCGCGTTCCTGCGCCACAAGGCCGCCCACCCGGGCCCGTTCGACTGGAGCGACAACGGCTGCAGCAGCCCGGTCGGCGACGCACCCTCCGGCTTCAACTTCCGCAACGCCTGCCTGCGCCACGACTTCGGCTACCGCAACTACGGGCACGGCCTCACCGTGAACCCGACCGACGCCCGCCGCGACTACGTCGACAACCGGTTCCGCTCCGACATGGTCAACTGGTGCAACGCCAACACGACCGGCTCCAGGAACACCGACTGCAGGGAGTGGGCGACCATCTACTTCGCCGCCGTCCGGACCCGCGGGGGCCCGTCGTTCTTCTGACCCCGCACCTTCTGACCCCGGCGACGTGACCCGCGGCCTCGGGTGGTCGTTGGGACCGCGTGGAGATCTCTCGTCGTGACCTGATCCGCAGGACGGTCGCCGCGGGCGGCCTGGCCGCCGCCGCCACGGCGCTGCCGGGTGTCCTCGGCCCCGCGGCCTCCGCGGCCACGGCCGACGTGGCGACGCTCCGGTCGCGGCTGGCCACCGGGACCCCGAACGCCCTCGGCTACGCGCCGGTGGTCCGGGTCGCCGGGGAGGCGCACACCCTCCGCACCGGCCTCGGGGTCGCGGCCCGGGCCGGCCGCGCCTCGCGGCGTCGCGGCCTGCTGGCGTTCGTCCAGCTCAGCGACGTGCACATCGTCGACGCCCAGTCGCCGCTGCGGCTGGAGTGGTCCGACCGCTTCGACGACCCCGGACCGGTTCCGAGGACCGGGCTGTTCTCCTCGGCCTACCGCGCCCACGAGATGCTCACCGGCCAGATCGCCGACTCGATGGTCCGAGCCGTCAACGGACTGGCCACCGGACCGGTGACCGGGCGCACGCTCGCACTGGCGATCCAGACGGGCGACAACTCCGACAACTCCCAGCGCAACGAGGTGCGGTGGAACATCGGCGTGCTCAACGGAGGCACGGTCCGGGTCGACTCCGGCAGCCTGCAGCAGTACGAGGGTGTCGCCGACAGCACGGCCGGCACCTACGACCCGGCGTACTGGCACCCGCACGGCGCACCGGCCGGCAAGCCGGTCGACCACCCCCAGCAGAAGCACGGGTTCCCCGCCGTACCCGGCCTGCTCGACGCCGCCCGCAGGCCGTTCACCGCCGCAGGACTCGCGATGCCGTGGTACTCCGTCTTCGGCAACCACGACGGGCTCGTCCAGGGCAACTTCCCCACCGCCACCCTTCAGCTCAACCTGCTCGCGACCGGCGATGCTCAAGCTCGTCTCCCCGCCCACCGGCCTCGACCCGCAGGCGCTGCTGGCCGACCTCACCGCCGACCCAGCCGGCGTGCTGACCGGCCTGCTCGGCAGCGCGCTCAACCCCGGCGTGCGGGTCGTGTCGTCCGACCCCGACCGCACGCTGCTGAGCCGCAAGCAGGTCGTCGAGCAGCACTTCGCACTCGGCGGCACGCCCGTGGGTCATGGGTTCACCGCGGCCAACCGGCAGGACGGCACCGCCCACTACACCTTCGACCGTGGCCAGTTCCGCTTCGTCGTCCTCGACACGGTCAACCCGAACGGCTACTCCGACGGCTCGATCGACGCCGCCCAGCTCGCCTGGCTCTCCGACCTCCTCGCGCGCTCGACCGACCGGATCGTCCTCGTCTTCAGCCACCACACCTCCGACACGATGGCGAACGCGCTCGTGCTGACCGGTGGCGACGCCGCGCAGCGGGTCACCGGCGGCACGGTCCTGGCCGAGCTCCTGGCCCACCCCCAGGTCGTCGCCTGGATCAACGGTCACACGCACACCAACACGGTCACGCCGCGTCCCCGGCCGGCCGGTGGCGGGCTCTGGGAGATCACCACCGCCTCCCACATCGACTGGCCCCAGCAGGCGAGGGTCATCGAGGTGACCGACAACCAGGACGGCACGCTGTCGATCTTCACCACGATGGTCGACCACGCCGGCCCTGCGTCGTACGACGGTCGGCTGGACAGCCCGGCCGCACTCGCCGGCCTGGCCCGCGAGCTCGCGGCCAACGACTGGCACGACCACAGCGGCGGCTCCGGTGGGGTGGACGACCGCAACGTGGAGCTCCTCGTGGACAACCCGCTCGCCTGAGACCCGCGCGGTCAGGTTTCGACACGGCGGTCACTCCCGCTCGTTCCTCGCGGGAGTGCGCCTGCTCAACCTCTTCGGCCCACGCAGCCAACTCGCAAGCTCGCGGTCTGGTGCCTCAGAGGTCGAGGAGGTAGGACCGCTCCTGGCCGAAGGCCGCGAACCCGGCACGGCGCAGGATGGGCGCGGACGTCTCGACCCGCCCCTTCACCAGCGCCAGCCGGGCGCCGTGCACGACGGCGTACAGCAGCCGCGACGCGAGCAGCGCGCGGTAGATGCCGCGGCCGCGGTGGGCGGGCTGCACCGCGCCGCCCCACAGCCGGGCGTCGGCGCCCACGACGGTGACTCCCGCGCTCGCGACCGGGCGGCCGTCGACGTAGGCGACGACCGCTCCCCCGCCGCCGCTGTCGAACTTCGCCCGCTCGCCGTCGAGCTCGGCGGCCATCGCGTCCCGGGTCGGCAGCGACCCGCCGAACACCTCGGCCCCGACCGTGGCGGCGTCGAGGAGGACGTCGAGGTCCTCGGCCGACCAGCGCAGCACGACGTCGGCCGGAGGCGCGAGCAGGTCGTGCAGGGCGGTCGGCAGGTCGTCCCCGGCGAGGTCGCCGAGGTCCCGTGCGAGTACGTCGAGCGTCTCGTCGAGCACACCGCCGCGGGCGATGAGCGACTCCTCGAGTCCCGTCGGGGCGTCGAGCCTGACCCAGCAGTCGATCCGCGGCTGGTCGAGCTCGCCGCAGCGGTCCACCACCTCGTCGAGCACCTCGTCCAGCGGCCGCTCCGGCGTGCAGCGCAGCAGCTGGAGGGGGTGCTCGAACCAGTCCGGGTAGCGCACCGCGAGGTACTCCGCGGACTCGATCCGCGGCGCGCCGGGCGGCACCCACGACCAGGCGGCCGTGGCGGCCAGCACCCGCTCGTTCACGGGACGGCGGCGAGCTGTCCGCAGGCCCCGTCGATCTCGCGGCCGCGAGTGTCCCGGACCGTGGTCGGCACTCCCTTGGCCTCGAGCCGGCGGACGAACTCGCGCTCGTCGGCGGGGTCGGACGCGGTCCACTTCGAGCCCGGCGTCGGGTTGAGCGGGATCAGGTTGACGTGGACCCAGCCGTGGCCGCGCTCGTTGAGGACGTCGCCGAGCAGGTCGGCGCGCCAGGCCTGGTCGTTGATGCCGCGCATCATGGCGTACTCGATCGAGACCCGGCGCCCGGTCCTGGCGAAGTACCGGTGGGCGGCGTCGACGGTCTCGGCGACGGAGAACCGGGTGTTGATCGGCACCAGCTCGTTGCGCAGCTCGTCGTCGGGCGCGTGCAGGCTGAGCGCGAGGGTCACCGGGATGTCCTCGTCGGCGAGCTGGTTGATCCGCGGCACGAGGCCGACGGTGGACACGGTGATCCCGCGCGCGGACATGCCGAGACCGCCCGGCGCCGGATCGGTCAGCCGGCGTACGGCGCCGATCACGGCCCTGTAGTTGGCCAGCGGCTCACCCATGCCCATGAACACGACGTTGGAGACCCGTCCGGGGCCGCCCGGGATCTCCTCGCGCGCGAGCGCACGCGCGCCGGCCACGACCTGCTCGACGATCTCGGCCGTGGACATGTTGCGCTGGAGCCCGCCCTGACCCGTCGCGCAGAACGGGCACGCCATCCCGCAGCCTGCCTGGCTCGACACGCACATCGTGACCCGTCCCGGGTAGCGCATGAGGACCGACTCCACGAGCGCCCCGTCGAAGAGCTTCCAGAGGGTCTTGCGGGTGGTGCCCTTGTCGGCCTCGAGCGTGCGCAGCGGCGTCATCAGCTCGGGCAGCAGCGCGGTGACCAGCTCGGCACGCTGGGCCGCCGGCAGGTCGGTCATCTGCTCGGGGTCGTCGACCAGCCGGGAGAAGTAGTGCGTCGAGACCTGTTGCGCGCGGAACCCCGGGAGGCCCATCTCGACGGCGAGGTCCTTGCGCTCCTGCGGCGTCAGGTCGGCCAGGTGCCGGGGCGGCTTCTTGCGCCCGCGGGGCTCGGTGAACACGAGCGGCAGCGGGGTCGGCGCAGCCGCATCGGAAGCGGCGTCAACGGAGTCGGACATCGCCCTGAGTGTCGCATCGCCGGGCGTCGTACCTGAACTTCTGGCCAGGTTTCGGCCGTTTCGGGGGCCAGAGGCTCAGGTACGACGACGTCAGGCGTCCTTGTTGATGAGGAACCACAGCACGAGGACGGCCACGCCGATCACGACGAGCGCCGTGGCAACCACGCCGAAGAGCATGTAGCGCCCGAACCGGCGGGTGTGCGCCGGCACCAGGAGGCCGATCGGGACGACGAGGACGAGCAGGACGAACGGGAAGAGCTCCTCGGCGCGTTCGTAGCCGACGACCGCCTTGAGCACGGCGGCGTACGTCCCGGGCACCAGGATGATGTAGGCCATCCCGGTGAAGAACCCCGCGAGCGGGCCGAAGACGGGATGGTCGCGGTGCCACCAGTCGGGCCGCTGGCGGACGAGAGCGCGGCGTCGACCCGTCGGCGCGGCGTCGCTCTCCGCGCCGGGCGCCACGGGATCAGCCGGGGTGTCCACAGCCTGCTCCATGGGTCGATCGTAGTGCGCCGGGTGGCCGTACGCGGAGTCCTCGGCCACCCGGCGCAGACGACGACAACCCTCAGACGAGCGCCCAGGCGATCGCCGCGGCAGCGAAGCCGGTGACCGAGAGCACCGTCTCCAGCACCGTCCAGGTCATCAGCGTCTGCTTCACCGAGAGGTTGAAGTAGCGCGACACGATCCAGAACCCGCCGTCGTTGACGTGGCTCAGGATGATCGACCCGGCCGCGATCGCGACCGCGATCACCGCCAGCTCCGGCTGCGAGAAGTCGCCGCCGAGGGTGGGCCCGACGATGCCGCCGGTGGTGACGATGGCGACGGTTGCCGAGCCCTGCGCGATGCGCAGCGCGCAGGAGATGACGTAGGCGAGGAGCAGCACCGGCAGGCCGGCGTCGGAGAGCACCTCGGCCAGCGCGGCGCCGACGCCGGTCGTGGCGATCACCGAGCCGAAGAACGCGCCGGCACCGACGACGAGCAGGATCATGCCGACCGGCCGGAGGGAGGCACCGGTGAACTCGGCGATCTCGTCCCTCGTCATGCCCTGGCGGATGCCGAGCAGCCAGTAGGCGAGCAGGACGGCCACGGTGAGTGCGATTGCAGGGTTGCCGATGAACGTCAGCACCGACAGCAGCGTCCCGGGGTCGAGCGTGATCGTGCCGAAGGTGGCGCCGAGGATCAGCAGCAGGGGCACAGAGATGACCGACAGCACCAGGCCGAGGGAGACCGGCTCCGCCAGCGGGTCCGCCTCGGCAGCCGACTCGGCCGCCAGGAACTCGGCGGGGACGCTGACGTTGACGCGCGGGGAGATCCACAGCGGGAACAGGATGCCCGCGGCGACGAACGCGGGGATGCCGCACAGGAAGCCCATGATGATGAGCCAGCCGATGTCCACGCCGAGGAGGCCCCCCAGCGCTGTCGGCCCGGGGTGCGGCGGGAGGAAGGCGTGCGTCATCGAGAGGCCGGCCAGCACGGGGAGGGCGTAGAGGACGAGCGTCCGGCCGCCGCGGTGGGCGGCGACGTACACCAGCGGCGCCAGCACGAAGATGCCGATGTCGAAGAACACCGGGATGCCGAAGATCAGGCCGACCAGGCCCATCGCGATCGGCGTCCCGCGCTCACCGAAGATCCCGAGCAGCTTGGCGGTGAGGACGTCGGCGCCACCGGATCGCTCCAGCAGCGAGCCCAGCACGGTGCCGAGGCCGATGATGAGCGCGATGTGGCCGAGCACCCCGCCGAAGCCGGTCTCGATCACCGACTCCTTCGCGCTCAGTGCGGTGCCGACCATCTGCTCCACCGACAGTCCGGCCGCGACCGCGAGGGCCATGCCGCTGACGAACAGCGCGATGAACGGTTCGAGCTTGACCTTGATGATGAGGAAGAGCAGGGCGGCGATGGCCAGGCCGCACAGCAGCAGCAGCCCGCTCGTGCTCGTCTGGAGCCAGTTCATGAGGTTCTCCGGGGGTGTGGTGGTGGGGCGGTTCAGCACAGGGCGTCGCAGAACCGGGCGGCGTTGGTGGCGATCTCGTCCCACCGCGCCTCGTCGACGTCGGCGGGCTTGACCACCGACGTCCCTGCGGTGACGGCGAGGGCGCCGGCCCGCAGGAACTCCGCGGCGTTGTCGTCGTCGACGCCGCCGGAAGGGATCAGGGCGACCTCGGGGAAGGGGCCCCGCAGGTCGGAGAAGTAGCGCGGGCCGACGGCCCGGGCCGGGAAGATCTTGACCGCGTCCGCTCCGAGCGCGGTCGCGGTGAGCACCTCCGACGGCGTGAGCGCGCCGAGGATGACCGCAGCACCGGCCGCGTGACCGGCAGCGACGATCTCCGCAGCCTGCGGCGGGAGCCCCGGCGTCACCAGGAAGCGGGCGCCGGCGGCCACCGCGTCCCGGGCCTGCTCGGCCGAGAGCACGGTGCCGGCGCCGATCACGACGTCGTCGCCAGCCTCGGCGGCGACCCTGGAGATCAGGTCCGTCAGGCCCGGCGTGGTGTAGGTCAGCTCGACGGTCCGGATGCCGCCGCGCGCCAGCGCGTGGCAGAGAGCGACCGGGTCCTCGAGACGGGAGGCTCGGACGACGACGAGCGCCCGGTCGGCGCGGAGGACGTCCAGAACTGCGGGGATGCTCATCGTGCCCGGGTCCCTTCGGGGGTACGTCGCAGCGCCCTACCGGGCAGCGCGTCGGTGCGGACGCCGTCCTCGATCACCGGCATGCCGTTGACCAGGACCCAGTCGATGCCGCGGGCCTGCTGCCGCGGCTGCTCGAAGGTGGCGGTGTCCTGCACGGTCGCGGGGTCGAGCAGGACCAGGTCGGCGGCGTATCCCGCGCGGACCAGGCCACGCTCGTGCAGGCGCAGTCGCCCGGCGGCACGGCCGGTCAGGTGGTGGATGCAGTCGACGAGGTCGAGCACGCCGAGCTCGCGCACGTAGCGGGCGAGGTAGCGCGGGAAGGTGCCCCAGGCCCGCGGGTGCGGCCGCTCCCCCACCAGGATCGCGTCGCTTCCGCCGCAGTGGGTGCGGTGGCGCATGATCGTCTGCACGTTGTCCTCGTGGCCGACGTGCTGGAGGATCGTGGTGGCGAGGCGGTCGCGGACCAGGATGTCGAAGAAGACCTCGGTGCCCGGCTGACCGGTCTCCTCCGCGATCTCGGCGACGGTGCGGCCGACGTACGACGACAGCTCGGGGTTGCGCACCCCGCTGATCTGGATCGTGCGCCAGTCGGTCACGCAGCCGTGGCAGCCGTCGGTGCCGACGTGGTCGATCTCGTGCGCGATCCGGGCCCGGTCGGTCGGGTCCGCGATCCGGGCCAGCAGCGCGTCGGGGCCGCCGGACGTGGACCAGCTCGGGAGCACCGCGCTGAGGGTGGTGGCGCCGGGAGGTAGGGATAGGTGTCGAGCGTGATGTCGACCCCGTCGGCGAGGCCGGCGTCGATGATGTCGAGCAGGTCGCCGGCTCGACCGCGGTTCGGCTCGAAGTTCATCGTGGCGTGGGTGAGGTGGAGCGCACAGCCCGAGGCGCGGGCGACCTCGATCATCTCGGCGTACGCCTCGAGCGCGCCGGCGCCGTACGACCGGTGGTGGGGGCTGTAGTAGCCACCCGCTTCCGCGACGACCCGGCACAGCGTGACGAGCTCGTCGTCGTCGGCGAACATGCTCGGCGGATAGGTCAGGCCGCTGCTCATCCCGATCGCGCCCTCCTCCAGGCCGACCCGGAGCAGCCGCGCCATCTCGGCGGTCTCGGCCGGGGTGGCGGGACGGTTGTCGGGTCCGACGACCATCAGCCGGAGCGTGCCCTGCGGGACGAGGTACGCCGCGTTGCAGGCGATGCCCCGGTCGAGCCGGTCGAGGTAGCCGGCGACGGTGTCCCAGTCGAAGTCGAAGTCGTCGGGCTCGCCGTTCCAGCCGGCGATCTGGCGCCGCAGCTGGGCCCGCGCCGGGGCATCGGCCGGCGCGAACGACAGACCGTCCTGGCCGACGACCTCGAGCGTCACGCCCTGGCTGACCTTGGCGGTGTGGTCGGGGTTGACCAGGATCTGCAGGTCGGAGTGGGCGTGCATGTCG
Source organism: uncultured Actinomycetota bacterium (assembly GCA_963830735.1). Lineage (GTDB taxonomy): Bacteria > Actinomycetota > Actinomycetes > Propionibacteriales > Nocardioidaceae > Nocardioides. Next base: position 571,919 of record CAWHNG010000002.1, on the reverse strand, counting down.
ATGAAGCCCGGCGCGAGCACCCGCCCTCCTGCGTCGAGCGTACGGCGCGCCGCGGGCGCGGTGCCGTCGGTGTGGATCCCGGAGATCCGGCCGCCGTCCACGGTGACGTGGGCGGAGAAGGCGGGAGCGCCGCTGCCGTCGATGACGGTCGCGTCGCGGATGAGTAGGTCGGTCATGGTCACTCCTCGGGCAGTTCAGAACCAGGTACGAACGAGGTCGACGACCACGGGGTCCGCGGCGTCGGCGTCGTCGAGGACCGGGATGAGGGTCCACTTGTCGAAGGCGGTGCACGGATGCGAGAGGCCGAGCCGGAGCTCGTCGCCGATGAGCACCGGAGCCGGCGTCGTCGGGTCCCACCGCAGGAAGCCGTGCTGGTCGTTGAGCGCGGTGACGGTGAGGCCGGTCAGCGGCGTGGCCGGTCCACCGGTGCCGCGCGCCCGCACCAGCTGGGCCTCCGGCAGGCCCTCGTCGAAGGGCAGGTCGCGCTTGCCGGCGTCGAAGAGCGCGAGACCCGGCTCGGGCTGGGAGGTGATCCGGACCCAGCCGTGCAGTGCGCTGCGCAGGCCGGGGCCGGTGGTGCGCGGGGCGCCTCCCAGGGGCGAGATCCCGCGGTAGAAGCCGTCGTCGTGGGTCAGGTAGGCCCCGCTGCGGAGCACCACCCGCGCCTGCCCGCCGGCGGCCAGCGGCGCCAGCGCGTCGGCGACCTGCTCGAAGTAGGCGCTCCCGCCGGCGGACACCACGGGGACCCGTCCGGCCGGCACCAGATGGGCGGTCCGCCCGTGCAGTGCGGCCAGGCTCTCGACGTACGCGTGGACGAGGGTGAGCGCGGCGGCGTCGGTCGTGTGGGCCAGGGCGCCCTCGTAACCGGCGACGCCGGCGAGCTCGAGGTGGGGGGACGCCGCGACCGCCTCAGCGACCGCGACCGCCGTCGCCTCGTCCCGGGCACCGGTCCGGCCACCGGCGGCACCGCGCTCGACGAGCACCGGGAGCGGCCGTCGCGGGCCGACCTCCGCCGCGTGCGCGGCGAGCGCGTCGTGCATGATCGCGACGGTGCGCGGTGAGTCCGCCCAGACCAGCACCTCGAACCCGTGGTCCTCGGTGAGCTGGTCGGCGATCCAGCGCAGCGCCAGCGGCGAGACGACGGCGTTCGCCACGATCACCCGCGAGACGCCGAAGGCCCGGGCGACCGCGAGCTGGGCGAGGTTGGCGACCGTGATCGCCCAGGCTCCCGCCTCGAGCTGCTCGGCCCACAGCTGCGGCGCCATCGTGGTCTTGCCGTGGGGCGCGAGCGCGACGCCGCGCTCGGCGCACCACGCCGCGAGGACGTCGCGGTTGTGGTCCATCGCGGCGCGGGACAGGGAGAGCACCGGGGTCGGCAGCTCGGACAGGCGGGGCGCGGCCTCGACGACCTCGGCGACCGTCCTGCCCCACAGCGTCGGCGGGAGCGCCTTGTGGCGCCAGTCGACCCGCTCCTCACGCAGCGCTGACACAGCCGCGGCGTCGATGTGGGCTGCCTCGTGGTCCATGTCGTCTCCTTGTTGCGTATTTTGCAACGGTCATTGCGTATGTTGCTTCCATAGTTGTAGCATCGGTTGCACCGGTCGTCAACGGTCCGATTCGGACCGACAGGAGAGGAGCCTCGCGTGGTCGACAGCAGCGGACCCGCTCGCGTCGTGTGTCTCGGGGAGGCGATGGTCGTCCTCCAGCCCGAGGAGGGCGAGGCGCTGACCCGGGCGACGACACTCCGGCGATCCGTCGGCGGCGCCGAGGCGAACGTCGCCGGAGGGCTGGCCGCGCTCGGCGTGCCGAGCGCCTGGGTCTCGCGGCTGGGCGCCGACCCGTTCGGAGACGTCGTCACCGCCGATCTCCTCGATCGCGGCGTCCGCGTCCTGGCCGAGCGCGACGAGGAGCGACCCACCGGCCTCTACGTGAAGGAGCCGATGCCCGGCGGCGGCAGCCGGATGCACTACTACCGGGCGGGATCGGCCGCGGCCGCGATGGACGCCGACCTGCTCGACACGCCCGAGGTCGCGGCAGCGCTCGCCGGGGCGGAGGTCGTGCACACCTCCGGCATCACGGCCGGCATCGTCGACGTCCGGTCCCGCTTCGTCCCCCGGCTGCTCTCCCTGCGCGACGAGCTCGGCTTCCGGCTCAGCGTCGACCTCAACTGGCGACCGGCTGTCTGGGCGGCGCGCAACGGCATCGCACCGCTGCTCGACCTCCTCCGCGCGGCCGACGTACTTCTTCTCGGCGCCGACGAGGCGCAAGCGGCGCTCGGCGTTGACACCATCGTCGGGATCCGGTCGCTCGTCGGCGACCGCCCGCGTCTCGTGCTGAAGTCCGACTCCCACGTCGCCGGTGAGCACGATCCTGACGGCCGGACGACCGAGGTCCCGGCGCTGAAGGTCGACGTCGTCGAGCCGGTCGGTGCGGGCGACGGGTTCGCCGCCGGCTACCTCGCCGCGCTCGTCGGAGGCCTCGGCCCGGCCGGCCGGTTGCGCCAGGGTCACCTGGTCGCCGCGAGCGTGCTGGCCACCGCCGGCGACCATGCGACGCCCCCGACGGCCGACGTCCGCGCGCGGATCGTCGCGGCGAGTGACGAAGAATGGGCCGCGACCCGAGTCGGCCCCAGCGGAATCGACTCCCCCACGCTCAACGATCCTCCGGAGGCCGCACCGCGATGAGCCAGAGCCTGTCCCGTGCCCTGCAGATCCTCGTCGACCTCGGTGAGGGCGAGCGCTCGCTCGACCAGGTGGCGGCCCGGCTCGACGTCCACAAGACCACCGCGATGCGGCTGCTCCACACGCTCGAGGCCGAGCGTTTCGTACGCCGCGACGACCGGCAGCGCTACCACCTCGGGTCCCGGCTGTTCGCCCTCGGCTCCACCGCCCTCGCACAGAACGCCATCCGCGACGTCGCGCAGCCGCACCTGACCCGGCTGGCGGACGAGACCGGTGGCCAGGCCGTCCACCTCGCGACGTTCGAGAACGGCGCAGCGATCTACGTCGCCAAGGTCGAGAGCACCCACTCCGTGCGGATGTACTCCCGCATCGGCCTGCCCGCGGCCCTCCACGCGACCGCGGTCGGGAAGGTGCTCGTCGCCGGGCTGCCCCGCGGGGAGCAGGAGGCGGCGATCTCGGGCATCGAGTTCCGGCCGTTCACCGACCGCACGGTGACCGATGCCGCGCAGTACCGCGCGGTGCTGGCCCGCACGCGCGAGGACGGCTGGGCCGAGGACGGCGCCGAGCACGAGGACTTCATCAACTGCGTCGGCGCACCGGTCCGCGACGAGTCGGGTCGCGTCATCGCGGCTGTGTCGATCTCCGTCCCCGACGTGATCCTGCCCCGGGAGGGCGTCCGCCGGCTCGTCCCGCAACTGCTCGCCGCTACCGACGCCATCTCCGCCGACTGGATCGGCCGGAGCTCATGAGAAACACCAACCGAGAGGAACACCACCTGATGTCCGACGTTCGCATCTCCACCGACCAGGCCCCCGCGCCCGCCCACACCTTCTCCCAGGGCGTCGTCCGCGGCGGGCTGATCCAGGTGTCCGGTCAGGGTCCGGTCGACCCCGGGACCAACGAGTACCTCTTCCCCGGCGACGTGAAGGCCCAGACCGTCCGCACCCTGCAGAACGTCGAGGCGATCCTCGCCGCCGCAGGCGCGGGCTTCGGCGACGTGCTCATGCTGCGCGTCTACCTCACGACCCGTGACGACTTCGCGGCGATGAACGAGGCGTACGGCGACTACCTGGCCGCCCGCGTCGGCGAGGGCGAGATCCTGCCCTGCCGCACCACCGTGATGACCGGCCTCCCGCGGGAGGAGATGCTGGTCGAGATCGACGCGCTGGCCGTCGCCCGCTGAGGACCCTTCCTACGCGGTGAACACCGCGTAGTGCAGCAGCAGCCAGATCGGGGCGATCGTCGCGAGCAGCGAGTCGAGCCGGTCCATCAGCCCGCCGTGGCCGGGGATGACCTGGCTCATGTCCTTGATGCCGAGGTCGCGCTTGATCACCGACTCGCACAGGTCGCCCAGGGTGGCCATGACGACGGCGATCGCCCCGAGGCAGAGGCCGACCCACCACTCGCCGTCGAGCAGGTAGACGACCAGGGCGGTGCCGGCGGCGATGCACGAGATCGCCGACCCTGCGAAGCCCTCCCACGACTTCTTGGGCGAGATGACCGGTGCCATCGGGTGCTTGCCGAAGAGGACGCCGGCGACGTACCCCCCGATGTCGGAGGCGATGGTGACCAGCACGAAGGTGATGATGCCGGCGACGCCGTCGTCGTCCAGGCCACCGCCGTTCACGCCCCCCTCGGCCAGCATCAGGGCGACGAACGAGCCGAGGAAGGGCAGGTAGACGAGGGTGAAGACCGAGGCCGTGGCGTTCTTGACGTAGCCGTCGATCCCCCGCCGCAACAGCCACAGCATGATCACGAGCGCGGTCACCGCGGTCGCCGTGACCAGGGCGTCCGCGCCCCACAGGTAGGCGACGACGACCATCACGACGCCGCCGACCATCAGCGGCTGCTCGGGCAGGTCGACGTCCTTGGCGAGCAGGCCCTTGCGCATCTCCCAGACCGCGACGACGACCGCGACCGCGACGATCGCCATGAACGCCGGCTTCCAGAAGTAGAGCGAGGCGCCCGCGGCGCCGAGCAGCACGACCGCGGAGCCGACGGCCGCCTTGAGGTCGCGGCCGGCCCGGCCGTGGTCCTTCTTCGCCGGTTCCGGGGCCGCCGGGGCAGGGGTCGGTTCGGTCATCGACACGTCAGAGATCCTCGGGTCGCTCAGACCTCGAGCAGCTCGGCTTCCTTGTTCTTCAGCATTTCGTCGATCGCGTCGGTGTGCTTCTTGGTGGTGCCGTCGAGCCGCTTCTCCGCGCCGGTGACGTCGTCCTTGCCGACCTCGCCGTCCTTCTCCAGCTTCTCGAGGTTCTGCTTCGCCTTCTGGCGCACCTGGCGGACCGCGACCTTGCCGCCCTCGGCCTTCTCCTTGGCGAGCTTGATGAACTCCTTGCGCCGCTCCTCGGTGAGCTCCGGGAACACGCACCGCAGCAGCTTGCCGTCGTTGGACGGGTTGACGCCCGAGGTCGGAGTCGCGGATCGCCTTCTCGACATTGGCGATCGCGCCCACGTCGAACGGCGCACCATGATGATCGCGCGGCTCGGGCGCCGTGAAGGACGCGAGCTGCTGGATGCGGCGTCGGGGTGCCGTAGTAGTCGACGAGGATCTTGCTGAACATGCTGGGGTGAGCACGTCCGGCCCGGATGGTCGCGAACTCCTCGCGGGTCGCGTCGACCGACTTGCCCATCTTCTGGTCGGCCTCGTTGAGGATGTCCTTGATCACCGGTTCTCCTTCGTCGTACGTCGTCGTGCTGGTGTGGGATCAGCTGATGTGGGATCAGCCGGCACTGACCAGCGTGCCGATCTTCTCACCCTGCACGACCCGCAGGATGTTGCCCTCGGGCTCCATGCCGAAGACGACCATCGGGAGCTTGTTCTCCCCGCACAGGGCGAACGCGGTCTGGTCCATGATCCGCAGGCCGCCCGCGATGGCCTCGTCGTAGGTGAGCTCGTCGTACTTACCGCGCCGACGGGTCCACCTTGGGATCGGCGCTGTAGACGCCGTCGACGCCGCTCTTGGCCACGAGTACGACGTCGCACCTGCTCTCGAGCGCCCGCTGCACCGCGACGGTGTCGGTCGAGAAGTAGGGCATGCCCATGCCGGCGCCGAAGATGACGACGCGGCCCTTCTCCATGTGCCGGATCGCGCGCCGCGGGATGTAGGGCTCGGCCACCTGGCCCATCGTGATCGCGGTCTGCACGCGGGTGTCGACGCCCAGCTTCTCCAGGAAGTCCTGGAGCGCGAGGCAGTTCATGACGATGCCGAGCATGCCCATGTAGTCGGCGCGGACCCGGTCCATGCCGCGCTGCTGGAGCTCGGCACCACGGAAGAAGTTGCCGCCACCGGTGACCACGGCGATCTGGACGCCGGCGTGGCGACCGAGGCGATCTCACGAGCGATCGACTGGACCACGTCCGGGTCGATGCCGACCTTGCCGCCCCCGAACACCTCGCCCGAGAGCTTCAGGAGCACTCGCTTGTAGCCGGTCACTCGGGCACCTTCCTGTCGGGTCCATACGGGGTCGACCCTACCGGTCAGCCGGCGCGACCCGCTCAACGGATCCGCTGCACCCGCTTGCGGTAGTCCCCGCTGTTGTCCCCGTCGATGTCCGAGTCCCGCGTCTTCGAGATGTGGTCCACCTTGTCCTCGCCACCTCGCACCTGCTGAGCCTCGATGATCGTGTCGCGCTCGAACTCGTGGGTCTTGTCGGCGTTGCGGTAGTAGCGGTAGAAGGCCCAGTACGTCGCCACGCCGCCCGCCGGTCCGGCGGCGAGCAGCCACAGCAGGCCGTCCTCGTCCGTGGCCATCGCGATGAGATCGATCATCATCTCGGCGACAGTCATGCCGTCGCCACCAGGAACGCGCCGGCGATGCCTTCGAGGAAGGTGCCGACCGTGAACGCCGCGAGGATCAGCTTCGGCTGCGAGACCGGGATGCTGCCCATGGTCTCGCCGGTCCGGGCGTTGACCGCGATGTAGTGGAGAAGCCCGTTGCTCTCCTGCTGGTAGGAGTACAGCCACACCGGGAGGTACATCGAGACCCAGCGGGATCCGCCGACGTCGACCTTCTCCTGCTCCCAGCGGACGCCACGGCCGAACTTCTGCAGCGAACCGTGCACCTGCGACCTCCCGATCGAGAGCAGCTGGTCCTCCAGCAGCGGTTGGACCCCCTCGACATTGAGGTCGCGCTTCTCGCTGGTGAAGCCGACGAGGTAGCTCGCGTTCCACTGGACGGCATTCTTCGTGTCGAACGGCAGGATCGCGTTGATGATGTTGTTGGTGTTCCCACGCCCGAAGTCCGCCCGCTCGGACGAGCCCTCGACGGTGAGGTCGTCGACGGTGAAGGACACCTGCCGTCCGACCTGGTAGACGTCGGCGGCGTAGTAGGTGGTCGTGGTCTTGTTGTCGCCGCTCCCGGTCGTCTCGGTCCAGCGCCGGGTCTGGATCTCGCCCTTGCCCCAGTACTGAGCCTCTGCTCGTGCGTCGATGACCAGGTAGGGGAGGTAGACGCCCAGCACGTTCTCCGGGACGAACTCCTTCTTGAACTGCCGGTGGGCGAAGAGCCGGCGCTTGGAGGCGAACTCGCGGATCTTCTCGACCGCGACCTCCTTGGTCAGCCCGAAGGGCAGCACCGCGTCGGGCACGGCACCGTTGGGGATCTGCTGGTTGACGTTCAGCGTGTGCCGGCACCAGTGGCAGCGGGCGTTGAGGGCGTGCGCCGTGTCGACCACCACCTCCGCGCCGCAGGCCTCGCACTTGAAGGTGAGCATCTGGGCCGCGTCGGCCGAGATGTCCTGGGCACCGCTCGCGATGACGACGCCCTCGAGCTCGTCGATGCCCTCACCGAGACCGAACTCCTCCTCGACCCGCGCCTCGTGCCACTCGTTGCGGCAGAAGAGGCAGATGAGATTGCCGGTCGATCCACGGAGCCGTACGTCGGTCGAGCCGCATTTCGGACATCGGTTGAGTCCGTCCTTGAGCGACTCGTTGACGGTCTCGATGCTGGGCTTGGGCTCGGGCCCGGCCTTGGCCGCGGCGAGCTCCTCCTCCAGGGAGAGGGGCGGATCCTTGAACGTGGGCTGCTGCGGATCCACGGGTTCCTGCGCCATGTCAGAGACCGAGCGCCTTCGCCTTTGCCGCGTCGTAGTCGGCCTGGGTGATCAGTCCGGCGTCGAGCATCTCCTTGGCGCGCTTGAGCACCACCATCGGGTCCTCCGCGGCGGGCGCGGCCGGCGCCGCGGGGGCGGCCGGAGCGGCCGGCGCCGCAGGAGCGGGAGCGACCGGCTGCTGCAGGCCTCCCACGCCCAGGCCGCTGGTGGCCATCCCCATCCCGATCACGCCGCCCGGCCCCGCGTTCTCCCCCGCCGACTCGATGCCGGCGGCGACGGATGCTTGCAGGTTCGAGTTGCCGCGGGCTCCCGACAGCGCGTCGGCCCGCTGGACGTTCTTGAGCAGCTCACGGGTGTTGGCGTCGTACTCGATCGAGACGATCGCGGTCTTGACGATCTCCAGGCCCCGATCGGTCCTCCACTGATAGTTCTGCTCGACCGCGGCCGACAGCGACTGAGCGAATCCGATCGAGTCCTGCTGGAGCCGCGCGATCCGGTTCCCCTTGGCAGGGTCGTTGGTGTACATCGAGAACGCGGGCGCCAACGAGCCGACGACCTCGTTGAACAGCTGCTCGCCTGCGGGGTTGTCGATGTCGGTGAAGTCGAAGACCGCACGACCGCCGATGACGTCGGCGGGGACGAAGTTGCGGATGAAGGTCAGCGGGTCGGTGATCTTCAGGGTGTAGGTGCCGCGGGTGATCGCGCCGACCTGGGTGTTGAGGAAGGCGTCGTCCCAGTAGATCTCCGACTGGGTGCCGAACCTGTTGTTGGGCAGCTCCTTGAGCGCCACGAACACTGCGTTCTGCTGGACCGACGGGCGACCGCCGAACTTGAACCGCTCCCAGCTCTGCTTGATGACGGACTCGACGAGCCCGCCGCCGGTGAACACCGACTGGGACGCCGGCTCCTCGGAGTTCCACACGTAGGCACCCGGTTCGGCTGCGAATCCGGTGAAACCGCCGTCCTGGAAGAGCACCAGGCCGTAGCCCTCCGGGACGACGATCTTCGACCCGTTGGTGATGACGCCGTCCGAGGGCCGGTCATTGCTGCCGCGGCCCGCGTTCTCCCCCCTGAGCACGGCCGGGAAGAGCGCCACTGTCGAGCCGACGCCATCCGGAACGCCGTAGAAGTCGACCCACTGGTCCGCGAGCGTGCCACCGATCGCGCCGATCGCAGCCTGGATGAGTCCCACTTGTCTTGTCTCCTTCATCTGAGGTGAGAGCACGCCCCACACGAGTGGCGAGGCGCACGGCGCCGACACCTATCCGGCGGTCGGACGCGCCAAACCTACATCGTCAGCCGTCCCAGGACCGGTGGAACGGAAGGCCGGCTCGCGACGGAGGACGAGGCTCGTCGACGGCGTCCGGGAACGCCGAAGGCCGGCCCCTGTCCTGGGACCGGCCTTCGGGTACGCGTGGGGCTGGCGTCAGGCGCCGACCTCGAAGCGGGCGAACCGCTTCAGGGTGGTGCCGGACTCCTCGAGGACCTTCTGCACGGTCTTCTTGTTCTCGGTCACCGACGGCTGCTCGAGCAGCACGACGTCCTTGTAGAACGAGTTGAGCCGGCCCTCGGCGATCTTGGCCAGGACCTGCTCCGGCTTGCCCTCCTCGCGGGCGGTCGCCTCGGCGATCTCCCGCTCCTTGGCGACGATGTCCGCGGGGACCTCGTCACGGGTGAGGTACTGCGGTCGCATCGCGGCGACCTGCATGGCGGCGCTGCGGGCGGCGTCGGCGCTGCCGTCGTACTCGACGAGGACACCGACGGCCGGCGGCAGGTCGGCCGCACGCTTGTGCAGGTAGGCGACGACCGGGCCGTCGAAGATGACGAACTGGCCGAGCTCGATCTTCTCGCCGATCGAGATCGCGAGGCCCTCGACGACCTCGCCGACGGTCTTGCCGTCCAGCGGGACCGCCTTGAGCGCCTCGACGTCGGCCGGCTTCGCCTCGGCGGCGGCGTCGGCGATCTTCTGGGCGACGGCGACGAAGTCCTCGCCCTTGGCGACGAAGTCGGTCTCGCACTTGAGCTCGACCAGGACGCCGGGCGCGTGGGCGACCAGACCGGCCGATGCCTCGCGCTCGGCACCGCGCTTGGCGGCCTTCGCCGCCCCCTTGACGCGGAGCAGCTCGACGGCCCTGTCGAAGTCGCCGTCGGACTCCTCGAGCGCCTTCTTGCAGTCCATCATCCCGGCACCGGTCAGCTGGCGGAGACGCTTGACGTCGGCAGCAGAGAAAGCCATGGATCCTCCCTCGGATCTGTCAGTCGTGAACGTGGGTTGGTACGGCGCCGGGCCCGCGGTCGGGCCCGGCGCGCAGCCGGTTGAGGGCCGGATCAGGCCTCGGCCGGGGCCTCGGTGTCCGTGCTGGTCTCGACGACGGCGTCGGTCGCGACCGGCTCGGTGAGCGGAGCCTCGGGCGCGGCGTCGGCCTCGGGCGCAGCCTCGGCCTCCGGCGCGGTCTCGGCGGGCTCGGTCGCCGCCTCCGTCGTCGTGGCGGTCGGCTCGTCGGGCACGGCGGCGGACTGCTGCTCGAGCAGCTCGCGCTCCCACGCGGCCAGCGGCTCCTCGGCCGCGGTCGCTTCGCCCTCGCCCTTGCCGCCGGAGCGGGAGATGAGGCCCTCGGCGACGGCGTCGGCGACCACACGGGTCAGCAGGCCGACCGCGCGGATCGCGTCGTCGTTGCCCGGGATCGGGAAGTCGACGAGGTCGGGGTCGCAGTTGGAGTCGAGGATCGCGATGATCGGGATCCGCAGCTTGCGGGCCTCCTCGACCGCGAGGTGCTCCTTGTTGGTGTCGACGATCCACACGGCGGACGGGGTGCGGCCCATCTCGCGGATGCCGCCCAGGGTCTTGTCGAGCTTGTCGCGCTCCCGCTTCATCTGCAGGAGCTCCTTCTTGGTGCGACCCGAGCCCGCGACGTCGTCGAAGTCGACGTCGTCGAGCTCCTTGAGGCGGTTGATCCGCTGGTGCACGGTCGAGAAGTTGGTGAGCATGCCGCCGAGCCAACGCTGGTTGACGTAGGGCATGCCGACGCGGGTCGCCTGCTCGGCGATGGCCTCCTGGGCCTGCTTCTTGGTGCCGACGAACATGATCGTCCCGCCCTTGGCCACGGTCTCCTTGACGAAGGCGTAGCTGCGGTCGATGTAGGCCAGCGACTGCTGCAGGTCGATGATGTAGATGCCGTTGCGCTCGGTCATGATGAAGCGCTTCATCTTCGGGTTCCAGCGACGGGTCTGGTGTCCGAAGTGGACGCCGCTCTCGAGGAGCTGGCGCATGGTCACGACTGCCATGGTGGTTCTCTCCTGGGTGGAGGCGGACACCGTGTGCTCGCGCTTGACGCAGCGCGGGCCGGTCCCGACCTCCGGTCGGTGGTTTTCAGTTCGTTGCGGCCGACCCGGCCGGGTGGCTGGGTGGTCGCCCTGACGTCGCGCGCGACCCGACCGAGCTGACCGGGTGGCCAGAGCGGACTGAGGATCGTCGCCCACGGGCGGTCGGGGCCAGGAGGAACCTGGGTTCGAACAGGACCCCGTCGTGGTCTGCGATCGTGCGTAGTCAGTCCCCTCGCAGGGACTGCGGGTCAAATGTAGTCCACCGCACGAGGGGCGACGAATCGGCGCCCCTCGGTGCCCGACGGACCGGTAGCCGTCCACAGGGCCGGATCCGGACCAGGTCGTCCACAGGCAGCGCGTACGACGCCGCCCCGTCGTCGGCGCACCGGCGCACAGTGCTCTGCATGCGCCCCTCACTTCGCCTCGCTCTTGCCGTGCTCGCCGTCGTCGTCGGTCTGCTTCCCGCGCTCTGCCCACCGGCCGCCGCGGAGGACCGCCCGACGGGCGAGTGGCCGCTGCGCCCTCGACCCGAGGTCGTCGAGCGCTTCGATCCCCCGACGTCGCCGTACGGGGCGGGACATCGCGGCGTCGACCTCCTGGGTCGCGTGGCGCAGACGGTGCACGCTGCCCTTGCCGGCACGGTGACCTTCGCAGGACCACTGGCCGGACGAGGGGTCGTGGTGGTCGACCACGGCGCCACGCGGACGACGTACGAACCCGTGACCGCGTCCGTGGCGGTCGGCGACACGGTGGCCGCCGGCGGTCCGGTCGGTCGGCTGGAGCTTCCCGGGTCCCACTGCTTCCCCGCTGCCTGCCTGCACTGGGGGTGGATCCGCAACGTCGACGACGTCTACCTCGACCCGTTGCTGCTGGTCGGCGCCGGCCCGGTCCGGCTGCTGCCGCTCTGGCGGGACGACCCGGTCGGCACGCCCGCTCTCGGCGGCTCCCCTCTCCCCTACCGCGACTGGGTGCCGTTGCTACCCCTGCCGGAAGGTCGGCTGTGAGCACTCCCAGGAGCGCAGTAGTGGAACGGATCCCGCATCGCGATCTCCGCAACCAGAGCGCGGAGATACTGCGCCGCGTCGAAGCCGGCGAGTCCTTCGAGCTCACCAATCACGGGAAGGTGGTCGCCGTTCTGCGCCCACCGACGGCCGACGACCTGTGGGAGACCGAGATCGTCAAGCCCGCCACGGCGACCGACCCTTGGACGCAGATCAAGCGCCACAAGGTCTCGCGGCCGTCCCAGGAGATCCTCGACGAGCTGCGCGAGGATCGGCTGTCACCTACGACCATCGCCTGATCGAGGCCGCCATCGGCCACGGCATCCCGATCGCTTCCCCCTCGTAGTCAAAGATGCGATCCCCTCACGCCCGGGGATGCGCCTGGCGGTAGGCCCGGCGCAGCCGGTCCGTGGTGACGTGGGTGTAGCGCTGGGTGGTCGCGAGCGACGCGTGCCCGAGGAGCTCCTGCACGGACCGCAGATCGGCGCCGCCCTCGAGCAGGTGGGTCGCGGCCGTGTGGCGCAGGCCGTGGGGTCCGAGGTCCGGCGCACCCGGCACGTCGGCGAGACGCCGGTGCACGACGGTCCGCACGACCCGCTGGTCGACCCGCCCACCCTTGGCACCGAGGAAGAGCGCGGGACCGGAGCCGGACCGCGCGAGCTGCGGCCGCCCGGCCGCGAGCCACGCGTCGAGCGCGTGGGCCGCGGGGTGACCGAAAGGGATCGTTCGTTCCTTGCGCCCCTTGCCGAAGACCCGCACGACATTGCGGTCGCGGTCGACGTCGTCGACGTCGATGCCGACCAGCTCACCGACCCGCATCCCCGTCGCGTACAGCAGCTCGAGCACTGCCACGTCGCGCAGGCCGACCGGGCTGCCGTCGTCGGCCGCTGTCGTGGCAGCGGCGATGAGTGCCTTCGCCTCGTCGACGCGGAGCACGTCGGGGAGCGTCTTGTGCGGCTTCGGTGACCCGAGGGCCGAGCCGACATCGGTCGTCGCGCGGCCGGTCCGGGAAAGCCATGCCGTGAACACCCGGGCGGCGGTCGCGCGCCGCGCGAGCGTGCTGCGCGAGCGCCCCATGCTCTGCTGCTTGGCCAGCCAGCTCCGCAGGGTGCGCAGGTCGAGCTCGTCGACGCCGGTGGAGCCCAGCCGGTGGGCGTGGTCGAGCAGACCCGCGACGTCGCCGACGTAGGCCTTCACCGTGTGCGGCGCGAGGTCACGCTCGGAGACCAGGTGCCGTTCGTAGTCCCCCAGCACCCGCGCGAGCGGCTCCGGCAGGTCGGCTCCGGCCGGGTCGGCCGCGGTCTCGGACACCGTCCGAGTCTAGGAACACCGAGAGCATCGAGCCGTCATTTGCGTCCCGGATGCGGATGTCGATGTGCGGTCAGCGCATCGCCTCCTCCGTCAGGTGCCAGCCCCCGAGGTCCTGGGCGACCATTCCTTTCGTGGCGAGCCGCTCCAACGTCTTGCGGACCTCGATCAGGCCGAGCCCGGCAACGACCGCGATCGAGTCGGTGCCCGCGCTCTGCGCAACAGGGACGGCGTCGAGCACCTGCCGGTCCTTCACCGGCAGCTGGTCGCGCGACGTCGCCGGGCCGCGCGGAACCTCGGTGAGGTGCTCGCCGGCGGCCCCGACCAGCTCCAGCACATCGGGACCCGAGGTCACGAGGGTCGCCGCTCCCGACCTGATCTGCTCGTGCACGCCCACCGACGACGCGCTCGTCACCGGCCCGGGGACCGCCATCGTGACCCGGTTGAGACGCTGGGCCCAGTTGAGGGTGTTGAGCGCTCCGCTGCGAGCGGCCGCCTCGACGACGACCGTGCCGGTCGTCAAGGCAGCGATCAGCCGGTTGCGGGCGAGGAACCTGATCCGGTGCGGCGCAGAGCCCGGCGGCGCCTCCGAGACAACCGCGTGGTGCCGGCCGAGGTGGTCGAGGAGCTGTCGGTGGCCCTGCGGGTAGATCCGGTCGGGCCCGCAGGCCAGCACCGCGATCGTGGCCGCCCGGGCGCTGAGGGCGCCCCGGTGGGCGGCGTAGTCGATCCCGAACGCGGCCCCGGACACCGTGGCGAGTCCGGCGTACCCCAGCCCGGCCGCGATGTCGCTGGCCACCGTGTCGCCGTACGTCGTCGACGACCGCGACCCGACGATCGCCACCGACCGCTTGAGGTGGTCGAGCCGCAACGGCCCCTTCACCCAGAGCCCGATCGGCACGCCGCTGCGGTCCTGCAGCGGCTCGACGCCGTGCAGGTCGTCGACCTGCGCCGGCCACTCGGCATCGCCGGGAATCACGAACCGGACGCCGAGCCGGTCGGCGTTCTCGAGCTCACGACCGAGGTCGACCGACCCGAGCCGGGCGGCGGCAGCGAGCAGGAGCTCGTGCCGCTCGCTGTCCTCCTGCAGGGCGCGGACCAGTCCGCATCCGCCGAGCTCGTGGGCCAGCGACAGGAACGCCCAGTCGCCGGGCTCGCTGATCAGGCTCAGCAGGGCCCGTGCTCGCCGCTCCTGCTCGAGGGTCGGCGTCGTCGGCGGGGGCGTCATCCGGCCCGCTCCACCAGCGCGGTCCTGAGGTCGAGCGGCTCTCCCGCCCGCAGGCGCAGCGCGACGTCGACCTCCGCGACGCCCGGGAGGACGTCGCGTCCGGTCCGGACGGACGCGAGGTCGGCGATGGTCCACGCCATCCGCAGCACCCTCACCGCCCCGCGGGTGCCGAGACGACCGCGGTAGCACTCCTGGTCGACCACGCGCTGCCCCGCCGGGTCGATCACCCACGCGTCCTTCAGGCGGGGGCTCGGGATCTGACTGTTGAGCCGCCAGCTGCAGCTCGCAAACCGGGCCCACTGCCGGGCGCGGGCGGCGGCCACCCGCTCGCGCACCACGGCGCTCGGCTCCGGTGGTCGGAACTGGTCGTGCTCCGAGCCGCGGACGGGCATGACGTGGCGGGTGATGTCGATCCGGTCGGCGATCGGCCCGGAGACCTTGAGGCGGTAGCCGCGCCGGACCGCGGGAGCGCACTTGCACCTGTTGGCGTGGGGGTCACTGCTGTAGTTGCCGCACGGGCACGGGTTCGCCGCGAGAACGAGCAGCGTCCGTGCCGGCAGGGTCACCGACTCCTCCTGCCGGGCGACGGTGATCTCGCCGCTCTCCAGGGGTTGCCGGAGCGCCTCGATGACGTCGCTACGGAACAACGGGAACTCGTCGAGGAAGAGGACCCCGCAATGGGCGCGGCTGATCTCGCCGGGTCGTACGGCGCCGTGCCCGCCACCGACGATGCTGGCCTTGCTCGCGTCGTGGTGCGGCGCGGAGTACGGCGGCCGCGTGATCATGCCGTCGGCAGGGTCGAGCACACCGGCCAGCGAGTGCACCGCGGTCAGCTCGAGCGACTCCTCGGGCGTCAGGTCCGGCAGGATCGTGGAGATCCGCTCGGCGATGCTCGTCTTGCCGGCTCCCTTCGGCCCCGACAGCAGGATCGGGTGTCCGCCGGCCGCGGCGACCTCGAGCGCGAACTTGGTGTCGACCAGGCCGTAGAGGTCGGCGAGGTCGAGCTCGTCGAGCCGCTCGTCCCCACGCCAGGTGAGGAGCCGGGTGCCCGACGAGGCGACCACCGGCGGGGCCGAGGGCACCTCGCCACCGCACAGCTGCGCCACCACCTGCGCCAGCGACCGCACGCCGAAGACGGCCATCCCGGGCACCATCATCGCCTCGCGCGCCTGCGGCTCGGGGACGAAGGCGCGGTGGATGCCGCGCTCGGCCGCGGCCAGCACCATCGGCAGCACCCCGACCGCCGGCCGCATCCCGCCCGACAGGGTCAGCTCGCCGATGAAGGCAGTGCCGTGGAGGGCGCTGGCGGGCAGGGCCCCTGCGGCGGCGAGCACCGCGAGCGCGATCGCCAGGTCAAACGTCAACTAGCGACACACCTACCGAGGAGCGACCATGACCGCGAAGGCCACCACCACGAGGGCCGCGACGACGCGCGCCGCGACGACCACCACCCGCAAGCCGGCCGCGAAGCCGGCACCGAAGGCCGCTGCGAAGAAGGCCGCGCCGAAGCGGGTCACGGGCGGCACGTTCGACGCGTCGGGCGTCGAGACCCACAAGTGCGCCGGCAAGTGCCGGCAGACGCTGCCCGTGAGGAAGTTCCCAACCATCACCGGCACGCCGAACCGCGTGGCAGAGTGCCGGTCGTGCCGCAACGCACGCACCGCGGCGGCAAAGGAGGCCAAGGCGTGACCGCGCGGTGTGGTCGGTGCGGGATGGCCGCCGATGCCCTGGTGCATCACGCGACGGCGAACGGCCACGCGTTCGGAGCGCGCGGCAGCGAAGGAGACGAAGTGAGCGAGTGGCGGGTGCACCCGAGCGGGGAGACCGCGGTCGGCGCTCCGGTGCCGGTGATCGCGGACGGTGCCCTGTTCGCGCAGGTGACGCCCGTCTGGTCCGACGACGACGGCGTGCGAGTCAGTGTCGACTGGCAGACCGACGACGCGCTGTCTGGCCCCAGGGCGGTCGCGCTCGCGGACGCTCTGCGGCAGGTCGCGGACACGGCACCCCCGCAGTAGCCGCCAGGAAACGCGAGACGGCCCCGCTCACCGATCAAGGTGGGCGGGGCCGTCTGCTTGCCCGCCGGTGCGGCGCTAGGCCGCGAGCGGGCGTTCTCGGCGCTGGTGGGGTCTATGCGGTGAAAGGACCAGAAGGTCTTGCTCACCCACCATCGCTCCCCGACCCGGCGATGAACCTTCAAGGAGAACGAGCCGGGTGGGGTGACGTTGACGCCGATGCTTCAGGTCACGCGGTCACGGTGACCTCCATGACGCGGTGCGGCTCCACAATCGCGGGCAGCACCCGCTCCTCGACCCGCACCGTCACCATGTTCTCCGCGAAGTCGGCTCCGCTGTGGCCGGCCTCGACGCGGAGGGCACCACGACGGTAGAACACGCCGTGCTCCGGGCCGGTGATGACGAACACGGTGCCGGCCGGGACGGTGGGCGTGCTGATGACCGGGACGCCCGCGAGCGTGGTCGGACCTCCCTGCGGGTCGATGTGGTACGACCCCGCGGTGCTGGCCTTCGCCTTGCGAATCGCGGCGACGTTCACCGGGTTGGCGATGACGTGCGTGGGCATCGCGCCCAGGTACGCCTCGGACGACGCGAAGGCGGTGAGCAGGTCGTCCACGATGGTCGCGGCGGCAGCCGTGGCGGTCTGGGCACCCGAGGCGGTGTTCCACGCGGCCACGACCTGCGCGTTCTCGGCGGCGAGCGTCGCGCGGATCACCTCGTCACCGATCTTCGGCACCAGGAACGCGGCGTCATCGCCGAGCTCGTCGGAGTAGCGGAACGTGCTGGCGAGCTTCACGAGGGTGCCGTCCACGGGGGTCACACCGACGCCGGCATCCGGCTTGGGCGCGCCCTCCGCGACGACACCGACGGTGCCGCTGCCCATCTGGTAGTAGCGGACGACAGGACCGTCAGCGGTCTGCGGCGTCATGAGGTCCGCGAGGCTGATGTGGGCGGTTGCGAGGCGACCGGGCGCGACGTACGTGCCGGCGGCGGGAGTGAGGCCGGTGCCGAGGATCGGGGCCTTCGAGCCGCCGAACGGCACATCGGCCTTGAACACGGTGCCGGACTTGAACGCGGAGACGAGGCGCGCGGCGTCGTCGTCGGTGAACAGTCCCTTGCGGCCGCTGTCGTATCCGGGTCCGGCGGGGATGCCGTCGAGCTTGCGGAAGATGTCGTCGGACGCGCCTGCCTTGATCTGGGCGGCGAAGTCGTCGGCCTTGGCGAGGTGGCCGTTGACGGCAGTCCGCTCGTCGTCGTTGAGGGTGGTGCGACCGGCCGCCTTGGCGCGGTTCACGATGTCGCGTGCTGCCTGGAGGGCGGCGTCATGCTGCTGCTTCAAGTTCATCGATGTCTCCTGTAATCCGATGCCCTACCGGCGCATGAGCGGTGTAGGTGGGACCCACGGGCCACAGATGCGGCGGGCACGGTTTGGGTACGGCTGGCCGCTGACTCGTTGTGGGTGACCGGATCGGGCTGGACGGACAGGCTAGTCACCCGCTGGCCCCGCGCTACACCAACTTCACGGCTGGCGACCCCCGGCCAGTTGTCCTCGCGGATCTTCCTGGCGGATGTCACGGACCGGGCTCGTTTGGCTGATCGGACATCCCGAGCTTGGAGACCTCATCGCGTGAAGGTCAAGACCGGTCGCGGACAAATGGCACCGTCGCGCGCAGGTAGTCAATCTGCCGGTGCCCATGCCCGATCACCAACGCCGCTCGCATCCCGGGAGATCCGCAGGTATTCGTCCGGGTCGGCCCCGACGGGCATCGGGTACGTCTCGATGGCCAGCGCCACGGCTTCCGCCAGCGGCAGTCGGGCAGCAGCCTCGTCTCGTCTACGCGCCATCGGACGCCTCCCGGACCTGACGGAGGGACGCGCCACGGTGCCGCGCCTTCGCGGCGGCCCGCTGCTGCGGATGTGCCACCGATCCCGCGGCCTCGCCCGGTGTCGGGAGGGCGAGCGACCGGCACAACGACTCCAGCACCTTCCGGTGCTGCCGGACCTCGGACAGGAAGCCATTCGGAACCGGCTGGCCCATCGAGCCGGTGACGGTCAACGGCGAGTCCGCGAGGTCGTCGTTGAGGCGCGCCAGCTCGTCGGCCGTGCGGCACGCCTGATCCAGCAACGCTTCTCTCTGCTGGGTCGAGGACGTACTCGCTCATCACCCGCTCCCACAGGTCGGCCCCGGCGGAGCCGTAGTCGGTCTCGTTGCTCATCGCTGAATCTCCTGAAAATCGGGGCATCGCAGGCCGGGTACGTACGGATCACTACCGCCGGAGTGAATCGCTGGACGGTCGTTCCCGTGATCTCTACGGCTATACCCCTGGGGGTGGGGTGGGTGGGGTGCCCCGTAGGCATGTGCATGGCATTGCCTCGGTGTTCGGGTCCGGCGGGTGGCGGTACGGCCCGCTCGTCGCATCCTGGCGTCGCTGTCACGGGCTGTAGGTCCGTTCGTGTCGGGTGTGGTGGTGCGGCACGGACACGGTGTGTCGGGGTGGGTGCTGTGCCACGTGTTCGTTGACCAGTCGTCGCTCCAATCGCGGGACGTGATGGTTCCTGCCATCGCGGAGTAGTTGTGGCTGTCGCGGTGGGTGCTCGACACCATCGGCGTCCCGGTGCTGCCGGCACCACGGCGTCGGTTGCACACCGCATGGACCGGGCGCAGGTTGGACGGGTCCTCGGCGCGGGTGGGGTCCACGCTGAGGGGGACGATGTGATCTAGCTCCATTGCGAGTGGTTCGTTCGCCTCGGCGTCGTAGTCGATATCCCCCTCGACCCCATCGCAGATCGCACACGGTTGGATGCGGGCGGCGCGGAAGTTCTCGCGGATGCGTCGCCACCGTCGGCCCCGTCGTCCGTGGTTCGCGCTCACCGGTCGGCCTCCGGGCACGCGGCGGCGTGGAACCATTCGGCTGCCCACCCGGTGCCGGGTGTGGGGCGCAGGCGGAACGTGGCCCGGCAGTGGTGGCAGTGGTCGCGCTGCATCCGTACCCCGGTGACCGCCAACTCTGCGCGGTTCATCACCGACTCGGCGGCGTCGTGGTCGTGGCCGATGCGCGCGAACTCGAGAATCTCGGCGTCGGTGTAGGCCGGTGCCTCGGCAGGCTGGTGCAGATCGGCGGGGATGTGGTCGGGGACGGTGGTCATGCGAGGTTCTCCTTGATGGCGGTCATGGCGTTGAGGGCGATGGGTTGGCAGAGCGAGCAGAGGTCGGCCCCGCGGGTGGGCTGGCCGCACCCGTAGCAGGACGTGCCGGGGACCGCGAACGGTCCCGGAGTCGGGACGGCGCGACCGGACGCGCGTGCGCGCACCAGGACGGATGCGGGCGGTAGACGTAGCCGTCGGGGTGGACGCGGGTCTTTGCTCCCGCAGATGGTGCAGCCGGACGGCGGGATCGGATCGGCGGTCAACGGGTGTCTCCTTGGTAGGGCTGGCCCAGGTGAGTGATCGGGCGGTCGCCGGCCTTGATCTCCGACCAGCAGCAGCGGCAATCAGCAGCCGGTTGGGGTCCGTGGCTGGGTTCGGCGCAGGGGGTGCCGGGTGGGTATTCAGGCACTTGAGCAGGCGCCTGAATCGGGCTGTGATCGAGCACTAGCGAGCCATCTCTGTCGCGCCGGAGTGGGTTCCCGTCCTCGTCGGTCGGGCCGGTCACGACTTCGCCCCTGCCCATGGGCGTCGGTCGAGACGGATCTTGTTGGTGATCCGCGCGGCTGTGCGCGCATCACTTCGGTCTCGCGCGCCGTCTCGAACATCCAGCGCGCCAGCTCCTCCTCGTCGTCGTCGGGCGGATCATCGCCCTGAGCCCTAAGGCGACGAACCACGTCACCGAGAACGGCCGCGAAGAGACGTCGTCCGGGTCGGCGGCCTCGGGCGTCGTCATCCCCGATGACGCCGCGATAGCGGAACTCTTGCTTGTGGTCTCCGGTCTATAAGGAGAATCCGCCCCAGGGGGCGTTTGGATCCGCCCCAGGGGGCCGTCGAAACGCCCCGTAGGGCGTTCGGGGTATTCGATCCGCCCCTGGGGGCGTTCGGGGTCGTCTTCCCACAGCACGCGCCAGGTTTTCGTCCGATCCATGGGGTGCCGCTGCTCCCCGTCGATCCAACCCACTTCGCGCACGCGGTCGAGGGCCTTGCGTACCTGCTTCTCGGTGAGCCAGATTTCCTCGGCTATCTGCGCGACAGTCGCCCGCCACTCGCCGGACCGGTCGCAGCGCCACGCGATCCGCTGGAACACGGCGGCGGCGTGATAGTCACCGAGGGCGCGGACGGTCTCGCCCTCGATGATGACAAAGTCGCTGTTCCGGTACGCGCTACGGGGTGCCCCGGTCATGCGTCCGCCTCAGCGAGGGCAGAGTCGAGGAACTGCGCGAGCAGCGCGAGCTGTCGGCTGGCGCGCGCGCCGATCTCGTCCCGGCGGTCTCGTGCATCCGTCAAGGCGCACATCCACGCTTCGGGAGGGGTTGGGCACGGGTGATCCGCGTCCACGAGGTCAGATGCCCAGTCCTCTAGGGAGCGGGCGGTTGGCATGCACCAGCGCTCGTCGTCCTCGGCGAAGGCCGGCCCCTCATAGTGGGTTTCGCCAGAGTCGTCCCAGGTGACGCGAATGCGCGTGTGGTCGTGGTCCTCGTACGCGCAGTCGGCCGGGTCTTTGCCGTGCTCTAGGCAGGTGAACGTCACGACCCGGACGGTGGCGAGAAGGTGCTCCAGGTGGCGTTCGAGGGCCGCGTGCCACGCGGTGTGCCAGTGCTCCTCTGCGCGCAGGAAGTCCCGCACCTGCCGGGCGACGTTTCGCGCTTCTGCGCTCATGCGCCACCCCGCAGGAGCGCGGCTACCCGGTCGCACTGCTCATCGGTGAGCGGTGGCAGTTGGGCCAGGGTGGCGCGTACGTGGTCGGGCAGCAGGTCGATTGCGTCGCTCACTTGGCACCGCCCATGTCAGCGGCGTCGATCCAGACGCGGAGCAGTCGCGGGCCGAACCGCTGGGTGGTCAGCGTGCCGTCGGCAATCCGACGGCGAATCGTCTTGGGAGAGACGGAGTAGAACTTGGCGGCCTCGTCAACCGAGACCCAGCCGAGCGTGGTGGAAACCACGAGGGCACCTCCGGGCAGGATTCACCTGCACCCGCTGAGGTGCCGTTGTCTAACTAGCCGTGGACGATACGCGCGAGGGCAACTAGGGCCAAGTCTGACGCGCCGTGACTCACGAGGACATCCGCCTTCTGGCGGACCCTGCGCTCCCACGTCTCCCCGGTAACGGTCACGTTCAGCGCACACTCGGGGCACTCGTACCGCGTCCGAGTGCGGGTCGTGATCTTGCCGCGCATGACATCGGACAGGGGCGACCCCGCGTCTAACACGGCCCGGTCGTCGCCAGTGAACGAGACCCCACCGAGCCTGACAGGCCGGTCGCCGGCGAGCGTCTGGTTGCTCCCCGGCATGATCTGCCCGAACGGCTCCTGGAGGGTGTCGATGTCAACCCGGCCGTGACGTGCCGCCTCGGTCTCCCCAGCGCAGTAGATCGTGAGAGTCACTGCTGCCCCTTCCCACGGATGATGACCGTCTCCAGGTCCGAGTAGGGCTGCCCCGGCACCCACCCCGGCGGCCGACCGCGCCGGCCCTTGCGAATCGTCACCGTAACGAGCGCGTCCACGATGGCGCGCTGGCGGTCGAGGGTTGCGGCATCGAACGCGGCAGCGGGGTCAGATGCCGCCAGCACGTCGGAGAGAGTCGTGTTGGACATGCGGGCGGCCTCGCGCGTGGCGATGGCCGCGAGTTCGGCCTCAGCGCGTTCGGTGACCTCGCGCAACTGGCGGCCGTTGATGTCCTCGGCGTAGTAGTCAGCCTCCGCCACCTTGAGCTTGCGTCGAAGTTCCTCCGCGCGCTCGCGGTCGACGTGGACGCCAGCTCCCTTGTCGGCATCCGCCGGGCGCAGGCGGTCGATGATCCGCGGGTCGCGCAGGTACTCGCGGACAACGGTGGTCACGTAGTCGTCTACGGGTGGCTGGTGGCGGGTGACGTGGGGCGAGACGCGGCAGCGATAGGCCGACCGGCCCTTGCTGCCGGTGACGTACATCGTGGACCCGCACTCGCAGCGGTACAGGCCGGAGCCGAGCCAGCGCCGTTCCGGGCCGGGTGTCGTGCGGCGGGTGGGGTCGTTGAGGAACGCCTGCAAGGCGCGCCACTCGCCCTCGGGCACGATGGCGTCCCAGACTGCCGGACCACCGGCTCGCCATCGAGCTCGACGAGGCCGGCGTTGCGTGGGCGCTGGAGGACCCGCCGGACACGGGTGGCGTTGAACGGACTGCCCGACGTGCCGGCGTGGCCCGCCTCTGACCATTCGCGGGCGATGGCCGCCAGGGATCGTCCGGCGAGTACGTCGCGGGTCGCCTGGCGCACGAGGTCGGCCTCTGCGGGCCGGACGGTCACGCCGTCGGCGTCATACCCGAACGGTCGGCGTCCACCGCGCCAGCGGCCCTCTGTTGCGGCCTGCGCCTTCGCGCGTCGTGCTCGCTCCGAGGTCCGCTCGGCTTCGGCACCGTCCCACACGGCGACGGTCATGGCGACCGCGCGACCGTCGGCTGTCGTGAGGTCGTGGCTGCCGGACACCACGGTCTTGATGTGGAGGCGGCCAGCGTTGGCGCGCTCGATGAGGCCAAGCCATTCCATCGGGCGGCGCGTCAGGCGCGAGTTGGAGTAGGCGAGGATCACGTCCGCTTCGCCTGCGTCGATGGCGGCCAACATCGCCGCGTACTGCGGGCGCGGCTTGCTGGACAGCGTGGAGGCCGAAACATCGTTCTCGACGTAGACGCGGATCACGGTGAGGCCGAGCCGGTCGGCTAGCGCGCGGCAGTCCACCTCCTGCCGCTTCACGCCGAGTTCCCGGCCCTCGGGGTCGTTGCTGATGCGGCAGTAGATGACTGCCCGGCGTGGAAGTGTGCGGCTCACCTTGTCTCCTCGGTTCGTGATGATCTAGTGTTTCATATCGAACCGTTTGACAGGTCGAAGTGCGTGCCGGACTTCGGCAGGTCCGCGGGCGAGAGCAGGATCGTGGTCCGCTTGGTGGTCGGCCAGGTCAACCTGCTGTTGATGATCGCCATCCGCACCCGGTCCTGCCCCTCGCGGAGCGCGGCGTCCGCGCGCCCGACGACCGTCACTCCGGCCTGGCCGGGCGAGACGTCGGCCTGCACGTCGATCAGGTGCCCGAGCGCGCCGTTGAGCACCACGGTCTGGGCGGTCGCGAACGGCATCAGAGACCCGGCACGTGATCGACGATCGCCGGACCCTTGCGCGGTCGCAGCACTGCGACCAGGTCGATCCGGATGTCCGGTGGTCGTACGCCGCGCGCCTGGGCCCACCGCTCCCCCAGCACCCGGAGCCGGGCGAGCTTGTCGTCGGTGATCGCCTCGTGCGGTGTGCCGGCGGCGAGGCTGGTGCGGG
Organism: uncultured Actinomycetota bacterium; assembly: GCA_963830735.1. Lineage (GTDB taxonomy): Bacteria > Actinomycetota > Actinomycetes > Propionibacteriales > Nocardioidaceae > Nocardioides. The sequence goes on along the minus strand of CAWHNG010000002.1, from coordinate 547,875 downwards.
TCTTCACCTCGCAGGCGACCATCACCTCGCCGTCGCGCAGCACGAGATCGATCTCCCCCTCGGCGCACCGCCAGTTGCGGTCGAGCAGCACCATGCCCAACTCCTGGAGGTGCCGCGCCGCGACGTCCTCGCCGTACGCTCCCAACGCCTGCCGGGCCGCCGCCGTCGTCGGGCCCTCGACCGGGGTTGCGGGTGCGGGTTCTCGTGACGGTCGCTGCGCGACCTCCTCGACCGACGCAGCCTCCGTGACCGGGCCCGTCAACGTCGTGCCTTCGTGTGTCGTCTCTGTCATGTCCGACCTCCTCGCCGCCAGCGTGGCGGCGTGGAGCGACAGTCAGGGTCGGTGCGGAGTGAGGCTGTGGAGAACCGTCGGCGCAACGCGCGCTGTGGACGGTTTCTGGGCCGTTCTCAACCGACCAGCGCCGGGAAGGCGCACTGCGGGGTGGGCACTCCGAACAGGTCCGCCCCGCCGATCGTCAGGCCCAGGAGGTCCGAAGTCGGACCCAGGATGTCGTTGACGTTGGTGATCAGCGGGTTCAGGGCCTTGGTCACGACCCCGTTGCTGCTGAGCAGCTCCTCGACCAGCTTCAGCTTCGGGAGCGCGACGTCGCGGCGCCCGAGCGAGAGCCCGAGCACCTGGGTCTTGGCCGAGCCTGTCAGCTCGATGTTGGCGGTGCCGATGCTCGGTCAGGCCGAGTCCGAGATCACCGAGCTTCAGCCTGATCGTGCCGGTGAACGTGATGGGTGCGGAGAAGCAGAGCGACACCAGCTCGCGCTGGACGTTCGCCGAGATGCCGACGGGCCCGCCGCACCGGATGTCCGTGAGCGTGCCGCGGGCACGCGGACGAGACTGGTGAGGACCGCCGTCAGTACGGCGACCGCGCCCCGCTCGTCATGCCGGGCTGACCCGCGGTGACGCGTTCGGGTCGCGACCGGCGCCGGCCTCAGCTGACCCGCACCTGCGTCCGGTACTCCAGGTGTTCGGGCATGAAGGCGTTGAGCCCGAGTCCGGGGATAAGGGAGTGGTCCTGATAGTCGTAGATCAGGTGCACGGTCACGCACTCGACGGTGCCGCCGCCCGATTCGCAGTCGCCCGGACTGCTCACCGTGCACGAGCCGGCGTCCGCACCGTCGTGGAAGAGATTGCCGCCGGAGCAGCTGACACCGTAGGTCCCGAGCGCATCGTTGACGGCGCCGACCGCGTCAGCGGTCCGCGTGGACGCGTCGGTACCCACCGGCGCCACAGCGGCGGACCGCGCCCCCTCAGCGGCTGCCTGGCTCATGGCCTGGCGGAAGCTCAGCATGAAGCCGAAGCTGATGATCCCGAAGACCAGGGCCATCAGGATCGGGAGGATCAGCGCGAACTCGACGGCCGCGGCTCCCCGCTCGTCACGATCGGCGCGCGGCCGGCGACGTCCGTCGCGGCGCGTCACGGCATGTCGCAACATCAGCCCTCCCACATCCCCTGCTCGTCCCCCGTGTTCCCGCCGCACCTCCCGATGCCGCGTCCTCGGGAGCGTAGTGGCGCGGGCTACCCCCCGGCAGCGGATCGGGAGGTTCTGCCCGCTCGGAGCCGCTGCCTAGTTCCAACGGACTATCCGTCGAAGCACGGCGCAGCCCGCGGATCAGCCCACCAGCCGGGGTCGCCCGCAGACGGCCCCGACGGCGTATACGTCCGCGCCGCCGAACCGCGCTCCTGCCATCCGGGCCACCGGGCCGATCAGGATCTCGTCGATGTTCTCCAGCAGCGGCGCGACGGTCTTGTGCACGAAGTCGTTCCCGACGCTCGTGAGGGCCGCGACCACGAGGTCGGTCAGCGGCCTCATCCCCGCGAGGTTGTCGATCGTGTTGCCGCCGATCTTCACCCCGGTGATGGTCGCCACCAGCTTGCTGGGGTCCAGGTAGACCGACGAGCCCGTCTCGACCGGAGTCGTGTCGTTGGGCGGCATCCGGAGGTCGGCGGTCGACGTGCCCGGGCCGGCCGTCGTCCCGACACTCAGCGTGACGCCGATGTCGACAGCCGTCTTCTTGTTTCCGAGGACGCCGCTCAGAAGGCCGCCCAGCAGGTCGCCGAGGCCGAGGCCGTCGAGCGCCGACAGCTTCAGGTCGCCGCCCACCGACAGGTCCATCGACAGCCGGTAGGACGCGGTCTGCGTCCCGACCCGGACCGAGAACGTGTGCGGGTCGCCGGCCGTTCCGTCCCCGCAGTGCGGGACAGGTGGCGACACCAGTTGTCCGGTCCCCTTGCCGACCTCCACGACCAGCGACCCGGTGCCCTTCCCCGTCTGCAGGGTGCCGATCCCGAGGTTGAGGCTGGGGAGGTTGACGAACTCGATACCGAGGGTCCCGCTGAGCTGGGCGGTGTCGGCGACGGCCTCCGGTGAGTTGGGGGCTCCACAGGCGAGCTCGGCGGCCGAGATCAGCGCGATCGACCCGGTGATCTTGTTGCCGAGGCCGGCGACGCCGGCGTGCAGGTTGGGGATCTCCAGGAAGTGCTCACCGGTGGCCATCCGGGCGTTGCCGAGGACGTCAAGCACCTGCAGCGCGACATCGAGCGCCGCCTCGTCGGTCGGCGCGACATGGATGACGTCACCGAGCCGGAGCGACCCGAACTGGCCCGCTCCGTCGAGCACCACACCCAGCGCGTCGATCGCGACCTTGTTGGCCGTCGGCGACTCGTCGGAGAGCACGTCGATCATGGCGTGGACGAGGTCGGCGTACGTCACTGTCCCGGTCAGCAACCGCTCCGGGCTCCCGATGTACGACGACGCGGCCAGCTCGCCGAGCGTGACGTCGGCAGCCGCCAGGCCCTGGTAGCCGACCAGCTTCAGGTCGACGCCGAGCAGGTCTCCGAGCGGCGCCAGCAGCGCGGAGTCGCCCGAGCGCACCGCAGCGACGAACGAGCCGAGGCGGAAGCACGCGCTCGACGACGCCGACGCCACCGCGTTCCGCCGCGCGTCACCCTCGTCCACCCCGGTGACGCCGGAGAAGGCGAAGGCGACGACGGTCGCGGCGGTCACCCGCACCGCCGTAGGCGATCCGGAGGCGAGAGCCTCGAAGTCCCCGTCGTCCCCGACCGCGCCCCAGGCGATGTCGAGGTCGGCCTCGGATCCGATCGTGTCCGGGTTGCGGGCGATCGCCGTCGCTACCAGACCGCTCTCCACGGCCTTGAGGGCCGCCACCGACCGGCCGTCCAGCTCACGGGCGAGGTCGAGCGCGACGACATCGGCCAGCGCCTGCATGTCGGCTCGCGCGACGCGTTGCATCCCTATGTCGACCACGATCGCCGACACCATCAGCAGCGCGATGATCAGCAGCGCGGTGAACACCGCCACCGCACCGCGCTCGCCTCGGGCGCGGCGCGCACGGACGCGCAGGATCGCACCGTGGACCCCGCCGCTCCTCTGACTGGCCCTACGTGGGCACACCCGATCGCGCACCTGCCTGCCCTCCCAACCACGCACCTGCCCTGCCGGCAGGCGCACCCGTCGACGCTAGGGGACGCGGAACCGTTGCTCAGCGCGAACGCCGAAACACGGTCCGTTCGGTCTCCGCGCTAGTCCGAACGGATCAGGGCGGGCGGATCAGGACGGCGGATCACGACTTCGGCAGCTCGATGTCGGAGGTGGCGAGCTCCTCGACGTTGACGTCCTTGAACGTCAGCACCTTCACGTTCTTGGCGAACCGCGCCGGGCGGTACATGTCCCACACCCACGCGTCACTGATGGTGACCTCGAAGAAGACCTCGCCGGCCTCGGTGCGGGCCTTCACGTCGACGGAGTTGCAGAGGTAGAACCGACGGTCGGTCTCGACGACGTACTTGAAGATCCCGACGACGTCGCGGTACTCCCGGTAGAGCGTGAGCTCCTGCTCGGTCTCGTACTTCTCGAGCTCCTCGGCGCTCATCGGCTCTCCTCCGGGTCGTCATGATCGGCTGCCCCACAGTCTCCGCTGACGTCCGACTCTAGTCCGCCCTCCAGGCCGGCCGCGCGGCGCACGTTGACGAACCGCATCCGGTGCACGGGGCACGGTCCGTGCGCCTCGAGCGCGGCGGAGTGGGTGGCGGTGATGTAGCCCTTGTGCGTCTTGAAGTCGTACGCCGGCCAGTCGCCGTCGAGCTCGGTCATGATCCGGTCCCGGGTCACCTTGGCCAGCACCGACGCCGCCGCGACGCAGGCTGCGACGCGGTCGCCCTTCCACACCGCCAGACCGGGTACGCCGAGCCCGTCGACAGCGAACCCGTCGGTGAGCACGTACGCCGGCGCGACACCCAGCTTGGCCACGGCCCGGCGCAACGCCTCCACGTTGGCGACGTGCATCCCGAGCCGGTCGCACTCCTCGTGGGACACCACGACCACCGACCAGGCGACCGCCCGTCGTACGACCTGGTCGTAGCAGCGCTCCCGCGCGGCCGGGGTCAGCAGCTTGGAGTCGGCCAGTCCTGGAACGATCCCGGCCTTGCCGGGCGGCAGGATCGCGGCCCCCGCCACGAGCGGTCCGGCACAGGCACCCCGGCCGGCCTCGTCGACGCCGGCGACCGGCTCGATCCCGTGCCGCCGCAGCGCGCGCTCGTAGCCGTAGAGGCCGGCGTCGCGGCGTACCGTCGCTCCCCTGGGCAGCGTGGACATGCCTCGGGTCGCCTCCCTACCGCTGACCGGAGCCCTGGTCGGGGTCCGGGACGTCGTCGAACGCCTCCGGGCGACTGATCCAGTCCCATCGGTCGCGCGGCCACACCAACGAGAAGACCTTGCCGACGACGGCCTCCGTGTCGACCCACGGCACGTCGGTGCACGGGTCCTGGCCCTCCCCGCACATGTGGTAGCGCGAGTCGGCGGAGTGGCCCCGGTTGTCGCCCATCACGAACAGCTTGCCGGCGGGCACCGGACCGACGGACCAGTCGCACCGGTCCTTCCGGGCGGGCGCCCGGTCGAACACGGCGTTGCAGCGGCCGGGCCGCTCGGCGAGGTAGTCGCTCTCGTCGACCGGCTCGCCGTTGACCAGGATCCGACCCTGGTCGTCGCAGCACTCGATCACGTCGCCCTCGACGCCGATCACCCGCTTCACCAGGTGGCCCCCGGTCGGGTAGAGCCCGATCTTGGAGAGCACCTTGGCGACCCCGCCCGGACCCTGGGCGTCGGCGGCGGTCAGCCAGTTGCCCGGGTCCTCGAACACGACGACGTCACCCCGCTGGGGGCCGTCGCCGAACCAGTAGGAGAGCTTCTGGACCAGGATCCGGTCGTTCTCGATCAGACCCGGCTCCATCGACTCCGACGGGATGTAGAACGCCTGGACGAAGAACGACTTGATGACGACCGCGAGCACCAGCGCGATGCCGAGCAGCAGGATGCTCTCCTGCCAGACCGGGAGATGCTTGCGCTCGCCCTTGCCGGTCTTGCCAGTCTTCTCGCCCTTGCGGTCGGCCTCGTCCTCACCGTCCGCAGCGTCCGCCTCGTCGGTGTCCGGCGCCACGGTGTCCTCGGGGATCTCCGGGTCGGAGGCGTCAGTCGTCACGAGGAACGAGTCTAGGCAGGCGCGAGGGCCGCGCCCCCGCGGACCCCCTGGTCCTGGACCGTGCCCCGGACCCCCGGCGCGTCGTCACGCGAAGGCCGCTCAGGCCTCGCGGCGCTCCTTGATCTTGGCGGCCTTGCCGCGGAGGTTGCGCAGGTAGTAGAGCTTCGCCCGGCGGACGTCACCGCGGGTGACGACCTCGATCTGCTCGAAGATCGGGGAGTGCAGCGGGAAGGTCCGCTCGACGCCGACACCGAAGGAGATCTTGCGGACGGTGAACGTGCGGCCGACGCCGCTGCCGTGCACGCGGATCACGACACCCTGGAAGATCTGGACGCGGGACCGGTTGCCCTCGACGACCTTCACGTGGACCTTGACGGTGTCACCGGCGCGGAAGTCGGGGATGTCGCTGCGCTTGGCAGCGTTGCCCAGCTCGGTGACGACGGCGGGAGAGATGTTGCTCATGATGGCTCCTCGCGAATGCCACAGGTCAGCCGCGGAATCGGGGTCGTGATACGAAGTCCGGGCGGCACGTCCGACATTTCCCCTGTGGCAGAAGCGTCCGTGTCGCCGACGGACGATCCTCGCACAGGAGGCCCACGGCGAGCCAATCGGGAGACGTCGGTTCCGGTCCGGGTCGGCGCGCCGGTCAGGGCCGTCGTTCGCGCCGCTTGGTGAGCACCACCGCACCCGGCGGCGCCCCGAGATCGGGCCGCAGCCGGAAGCCCGCCTTCTTGTAGGACCGGTGGTTGCGCTCGCTGCGGACGCCGGTGAAGAGGAGGTACGACGCCGCGGCCGCCGGCGCGACGTCCTGGATGTGCTCGAGCAGCCGCCGGCCGATCCCCTGGCCCTGCAGGTCGGGCGCGACCATGATCCGCCCGATGTCCCACACCGTGCCGTCCTCGAGCCGCCCGCGCACCGCCCCGACCAGGCGTCCAGCACGCCGCACGACATAGGTGTCCCACTCCCCCAGCCACGTCACGACGTCGTCCAGGGACTCGTGCAGCGGGGGGATGTCGAGCAGGTCGTTGGCGAGCGCCTCCTGCACCCAGCAGGCGCGCTGCAGGGTCAGGATCTCGCCGGCATCGGCTCGGGTCGCGCGCAGGATCGGCGCGCCGTCGTCGAGCACCGAGGGCGGCAGCAGGTCCGGGCGGCGTTCGGCGGTGCGGCGTACCGCCTGCTCCTGCCGCCAGGCGGCGATCGCCGCGTGGTTGCCCGACCGGAGGACCGCCGGGACCTCGCGGCCCTGCCAGGTCGCGGGCTTGGTGTAGACGGGGTACTCGAGCAGGCCGTCGGCGTGTGACTCCTCGGTGAGCGAGTCCGGGTTGCCCATGAAGCCCGGCAGCAGCCGGACCACGGCCTCGGTGATCGCGAGCGCGGCCACCTCGCCGCCGTTGAGGACGTAGTCGCCGAGGCTGATCTCGCGTACCTCGGCGACCTCGCGTGCGTGCTCGATGACGCGCTGGTCGATCCCCTCGTAGCGGCCGCACGCGAAGACGATCCGCTCGCGGGTCGCGAGGTCCTTGGCCACCCGCTGGTCGAACGGCTCCCCCGACGGCGTGGTGAAGACGATCGTCGTCCGCTCGTCACCGTCGCCGAGGCCCAGGGCCGCGAAGGCCTCGCCCCAGGGCTCGGGCTTCATCACCATGCCCGCGCCGCCGCCGTACGGCGTGTCGTCGACGGTGCGGTGCCGGTCGTGGGCCCAGGTCCGCAGGTCGTGGACGTGGAGGTCGAGCAGCCCGCTCTCCACCGCCTTGCCGGGCAGCGACAGCCCGAGCGGCGCGAGGTAGTCGGGGAAGATCGTGAGGTAGTCCAGCCTCACGAGGAAGGCTCCGCGTCCGGCTCCTCGGCCTCGTCGGGGAAGGGGCTGACCAGCCCCGGCCGGTCGGCGACCACCAGCCGGCCCGCGGCGACGTCCACCTCGGGCACGAGCGCGGTCACGAACGGCACCAGCGCCTCGCGGCCCTCGGGGGTGCGGATCCGCAGCAGGTCCTGCGCGCCGTGCACGAGCCCGGCGACCTCGCCCAGGTGCGCACCGTCGAGGTCGTACGCCGCCAGTCCCACCAGCTGGTGGTCGTAGAACTCCTCGGGGTCCTCGGGCCGCTCCGCGAGGGGTACGGCGGCCCGCAGCACCACTCCGCGGGCGGCCTCCGCGGCGTTCCGGTCGGAGAGCTCGGCGAAGGTCACCAGCAGCGCCGACTGGTGCCACCGGGTCCGGGACACCGTGAGCGCGCGGTGCGGGAACGCCGACCCGCGGGGCGGTTCGGCCACCAGGGTCGCGCCGGCGACGTACCTCCGGTCGGGCTCGTCTGTGCGGACGTCGACGGTCACCTCACCACGGAGGCCGTGCGGCTTCCCGATCCGGCCGACGACGAGCTCGATGGTCTCCATCTGGTGCGGGGGTCCTCTCGGGGTGGGTCAGGAATCCCCGGTCGACCGGGGAATTCTGACGTTGTCAGGCGAAATATCACCGGACAACGTCAGGTTTCGCCCGACAACCTCACCGGGGTGGGGCCAAATGCGCGACGGGCGCCGCCATCATGGCAGCGCCCGTCGGGTGTTTCAGCGTGCCGCTCTCAGCGGCGGCCCGGGCGGTCGACGTCGACGAAGTCGACGCGGGTGCCGCCGTTGCCGCCCAGCGCGGAGATCACCGTGCGGAACGCGGTCGCCGTACGGCCGCCGCGTCCGATGACCTTGCCGAGGTCGTCGGGGTGCACGCGCACCTCGAGGATCGAGCCACGCCGCAGCTGCTTGTCGCGGACCACGACGTCGTCGGGGTGGTCGACCACCCCGCGGACGAGGTGCTCCAGCGCATCGGCCAGCATCGGCTCAGGCCTCTTCGGCGGGAGCCTCGGCGAGGACCTCGACGTCCGCGGCCTCCTGCTCGGCGGCGAGACCGGCGACCATGGCCTCAGCCTCGGCCTTCCGCTCGGCCTCGACCTCGGCGGTGGGCTCCTCGGCCTTCTCCTCGCCTTGGGCTCCTCGGCCTTGGGCTCGGCCTTCCTCTTGGCGGTCACCGCGGAGCCCTTGGGCTCGTTGGCGGCCTCCTTGAGGGCCTCGTTGAAGATCTCGAGCTTGTCGCGCTTGGGCTCCTTGACCTGCAGGGTGCCCTCGACGCCGTCGATGCCCTTGAACTTCTGCCAGTCGCCGGTGATCTCGAGGATCCGGGCCACGGCGTCGGACGGCTGCGCGCCGACGCCGAGCCAGTACTGCGCCCGGTCGGAGACTACGTCGATGTACGACGGGTCCTCCTTGGGGTGGTACTTGCCGATCTCCTCGAGCACCTTGCCGTCACGCTTCTTGCGCGAGTCGACGACGACGATGCGGTACTGCGGCACCCGGACCTTGCCCAGGCGCTTCAAACGGATCTTGACGGCCACGTTTGTGGTGTCTCCTCAACGATGTGGTGGTGGGTGAGCCGCGCCGGACCAGGTGGGGAACACCGGCCGGCCGGATCGATGGGCGCTGCGACGTCAGGTTGAGAGGGTCCGTCTGCCACAGAACTCAGCCGCCAAGTCTGCCAGACCCCTCGCCTCGGCGCCGAATCCGGGTGCTCGGCGGGTCAGGGACCGGCCAGCAGGTGGTCGGCGAGGTCGTCGGAGAGGGGATACACGACGTCCTGGCCGGCGAACCCGGGCACGACCAGGTTGATCTGCCCGGGCTCGCAGGAATCGACGACCTCGTCCTGGTAGGTCGGCAGGTCGAGCGACACGAAGCCCTCGACGGTCGTGTCGGGCGGCACCGTGCCCGACTCCACAACCGGTGTCGGCGTGCTGGCGTCGATCAGGATCTTCCCGGTGTTGTAGTTGCCCGCGCAGGCGAGGAAGAGGTCGATCGAACCGTCCGACAGCCCGGTGTTCGTGGCCGTCAACTCCACGTCGATGCGCCCAGGCGCTCCCGGGGTGGGCTCCTGCACGGTCATCACGGTGGCGATGTCGACCGAGATCTCCTCCCCGTAGGCCGGGCCGCTCGCCTCGGGGGTCTCGGGAGACTCCGACGGCTCCGTGTCCTCGGACGAGGCGGACGACTCCGATGTGTCGTCGGCGTCCTTGTCGTCTCGGTCGTTGTCGTCGGAGTCCGCTCCACAACCTGCACCGAGAACCAGCAGGAGCATGGACCCGACCAGGGTGAGCTTGGTCCGGCGCATACGGAGAATGGTCGACCCTGCACCCTGCGCCCGTCAGCCGAATCCGAAGAAAGGTGGCGTCGGGTCGGTGCCACGGCGTCCCGTCCCTCACCCTTGATGGAATCCTGTGCCGATGGCCACCGAACCGTCCGTCCCTCCGCTGGGCCGCCACCTCACCGGTGCGTTCGCGATCATCGGCGCGATCTGCGGCGGCCTCGCCCTGTTCGCCTGGTTCCACACGGCCACCAGCATCGACGTCTCCTATGTCCGCCCCGGCGCGGACGCGGTCGAGGTCGGGACGGACGGGGACCGCGTCATCTACGCGGACCTCGACGAGACCTACGCCGAGCTCGGCTGTGAGATCGTCGACCGGCAGACCGACGAGGTCGTCCGGGTGCAGCCGATCGACGGCTACCGCTTCAAGGTGGACCGCAGGCGCGTGCACGCGGTGGCGCGGTTCGACCCCGGCTCCGGGGACCTGCTGGTCGGGTGCGCCGGCGACGTCTCGGCGATCGGGGCGCTGCCCACCTCCTGGGAGCGTGCGCTGCCGATCATGGTCATCGTCGTCCCGGTGCTGCTGACGCTGCTCGGCGCCCATCTTCTCGACCTCGTCCCCGGCCGGCGCGCCCGGAGACGGCGGGCGGCGGAGGCCTGAGCCCCGTCGCCGCAGAAACCCAGACCCAGAACCAGGTCCCTCAGAAGACCTGCCCGCGCAGCACGACGTACGACGGCTCGGCGAGCACCGACAGGTCGGCCACCGGGTCCCGGGGGTACACAACGAAGTCGGCGGGGTCCCCCTCGTCGAGACCGGGGTTCCAGCCGAGCCAGGCCCGGCCGCGCCACGACGCCGCGCCGAGGATGTAGTCGGCGGGGAGGCCCATCGCCTCCATCGCCAGGATCTCCTCGTGCAGCACGCCGTGGCGGGCCGAGCCGCCGCCGTCGCTGCCGACGTAGAGCGGCACGCCGGCGTCGTACGCGCTCATCAGGACGTCGCGGCGGGAGCGGTGGAGCGACTCCATGGTCGCGGCGTACGCCGGGAACTTCTCGCGGGCCGCGGCGACGTAGCCGGGGAACTTGTCGGTCTGCAGGACCGTCGGCACCAGCGCCACGCCGGCGGCGACCATCTGCTCGAGGTGGGCCTCGGTGAGACCTGTGCCGTGCTCGATGCAGTCGATGCCGGCGTCGAGCAGCGGCGACAGGGACGCCTCGCCGAAGCAATGGGCGGTCACCTTCGCGCCGTTGGCGTGGGCGACGCCGATCGCCGCGGCGACCGCGTCCGCCGGGAACGACGGCGTCAGGTCGCCCTCGTCGCGGGAGATCCAGTCCCCCACGAGCTTCACCCAGCCGTCCCCGTCCCGCGCCTGCTCGCCCACGGTGTCGGCCAGGGCGTCGGGTTCGACCTCGACGCCGTAGTTGCGCAGGTAGCGACGGGTCCGGGCGACGTGCCGCCCGCAGCGGATCAGCCGCGGCAGGTCCTCCCGCTCGTGGACCCAGCGGGTGTCGGCGGGCGAGCCGCAGTCGCGGGTCAGCAGGACCCCGTTGCCGCGGTCGGCGAGGGCCTGCTGCTCGATCCGCTCGTCGGAGACCGGCCCGCCGTCCTCGAGACCGAGGTGGTTGTGGGCGTCGACCAGGCCCGGCACGATCCAGCCGGTCGCGGCGGTGTCGGCGCCGGCCTGCTTCTCATAGGTGACCCGCCCGTCGACGACGTACAGCTCGCGGCTGTCCCCGTCGGGGAGCACCGGTCCGGAGAATCGCAGTGCGGTCATGGCACCAGGGCCGTCAGCCGCGCAGCTCGTCGAGCAGCTTCTTGCGGGCGTCCAGCTGGTTGTCGAACGGCTCCACTGACGCAGCCGCGGCGACCAGCCGGTCCCGGGCACCCGCGTCGCGCGCACCGCGCTCGAGGTCCCGGTGGACGTACCAGTCGTCGTGGCCGGAGTACGCCGGCCACTTGCGCCGGTAGCCCTTGGCGGTGAGCAGCGTGAACAGCTCCTCGCGGTGCCGGTCGTTGTGCTCCACCGAGATGGCGCGGATCGGGCGCCGCTCGAAGTCGTAGGCGCCGAGGATGACGACCTCGCTGCCCTCGGTGTCGATCGAGAGGAAGTCGATGACGTCCGGGGCACCGGCCTCGTCGAGGAGGTCGTCCAGCGTGATCGTCTCGACGTCGTGGCTGATGAAGTCCTCGCGGAAGTGGCTGCGCTCGTCCTCGGTGCCGAACCCCTCGACCGTCGACAGCGCGGGGCGCCCGCGGACCGCGTGGAAGGTGACCTTGTCACCGGTGCGGTCCAGGACGCACTTGGTGGAGATGAAGCAGGTCCGGTTCTGCCGGACGAGCTTCTCGTAGGACGGGTGCGGCTCGGCCACCACGCCGTTCCAGCCGAGCCGCTCGAGGAGGTAGGTGTTGGAGAAGGACATGCCGTTGAGGGCGCCGAACTCGACGAAGTAGCCCTGCGTCGCGAAGTCGTTCTCCCACAGACCGAAGAGATCCTGGAACCGCTGCCCGTACGACGCCGGCAGGACGGACCCGACGAAGTCGAGGAAGGCCTCTCCGCTCTCGGGGTCGATCGCCGCGTCGGCCGAGGACTCGTTGCGTCGCCAGAACTTCATGGGCCCGACCCTAATGGGTCGTCTGAGCAGGTTCGCCGTCCCCGGCCGTGGTGCGGTACGGCGCCGCACACCGTGATCTAGGGTCGAAGGCGTGTCCACTGCGCCCTTCACCCACACCACCCGCTTCCTGGTCGAGGCAGCCCGCGCTGCGGGCATTCCCGACGAGATCCTCTGCCGCCGCGTCCGCCAGACCTTCCTCCGGCTGGCCAAGCAGATCGACCCGACCCTGACCCTCGAGGTCGGCGCGTTCGAGGCGTCGTTCAGCATCTGGGCCCGCGAGAACCTCCCCGACGCCCGGGTGATCGCGTTCGAGGCCAACCCCTACGTGCACGAGCGGTTCCGCGAGGAGGTCGTCGCGGCCGGGGTCGACTACCGCAACGCGTGCGTCGGCCCGACCAACGGCACCGTCGAGCTCAACGTGCCGACCGACTTCCGGGGCGGGAGCCGCGACCTCGTCAACCAGATGGCGAGCCTCAACACCAACCTCCAGACCGAGAACCACCACGTCGTCGAGGTCGAGGGCGTCCGGCTCGACGACATCGCAGCAGCCACCGACGACGACCGGATCGTGGCGTGGATCGACGTCGAGGGTGCCCTGGAGATGGTTCTCTCGGGCAGCGAGGAGACGCTGCGCCGGGCGTCCGTGGTCTACGTCGAGGTGGAGAACATCGCGATGTGGGAGGGCCAGTGGCTCGACGTCGACGTCGCCCAGTGGTTCGGCGAGCGCGGCCTGGTGCCGGTGCTGCGCGACTTCCACCGCCCGCAGCAGTACAACCTCCTCTTCGTGTCCGAGGAGCTCGCGGCAGACCCGCGGACCGCGCGCATGCTGGCGAAGGTCTACAAGCCGGTGCGGCCGAAGCAGGAGCCACGGCCCCAGCGTGAGCCGATGCCGCCGGCGGTGCCGACATCCCGGCGGAGCCGGCTCGAGGGCGTCGTCGCCCGCGGCCTCCGTGCGGAGAACGCCCAGCTGCGCGCGCTCAACCGGCGGCTCCGCGACCGCATCCTGTCGAGCAAGGGTTAACAGCCCGTCGAGTCGACCGTTCCGGCCTCAGCCGGACTGACGTCGGGACGGCTAGGGTCGCGGCTGTGTCGACGGCTTCGTTCGAGTACACCTCCAGGTTCCTGCTCGAGGCCGCACGGGCGGCCGGCGTGACCGACCAGGTCCTGGGCCGGCGGGTTCGCCAGGTCTTCCGCCGCCTGGTGGAACAGGCCGAACCGACGGTGAGCTTGGAGTTCGGCGCGTTCGAGGCGTCGTACAGCATCTGGGCGCGGGAGAACCTTCCGGATGCGCGGGTGCTCGCCTTCGAGGCCAACCCCTTCGTCTACGAACGGTTCCGCGACGAGGTGCTCGCGGCCGGTGTCGACTACCGCCACGTGTGTGTCGGGCCGACCAACGGCACGGTAGAGCTGACGGTGCCCACGAACATCCGCGGTCGGCCGCGCGACCTGGTCAATCCGATGGCCAGTCTCAACACGCATCTGTTCGAGGAGGATCACCGATCGGTCGAGGTCGAGTGTGTCCGGCTCGACGACGCCGTGGCCCCGACCGACGACGACCGCGTCGTGGCGTGGATCGACGTCGAGGGCGCCCTGGAGATGGTCCTCTCCGGCAGCTCCGAGACGCTCCGGCGTGCGTCGGTCGTCTACGTCGAGGTCGAGAACGTCGCCATGTGGAAGGACCAGTGGCTCGACGTCGACGTCGCCCGCTGGTTCGCCGAACACGGTCTGCTGCCGGTGCTGCGCGACCGCCAGCGCGCGGAGCAGTACAACCTCCTCTTCGTGTCCGAGGAGCTCGCCGCCCGACCACGGACCGCGCGCCAGGTGGCCCGCGCCTACCGCCCGCAGCGCCCGCGCTGAGGGCGATGGACGGTCAGTCGCCCAGCCCGACCGAGGCGAGCGCCCAGGCCATCTCGTCGCGCGAACGCTCCATCTCGCGTTCACGGTGCACGACGAGGCGGGCGCGGAGCGCCTCGAGGGCGTCCTGGCTCATCGACAGGGCCTGGTCGAGGCCGTCGGCGACGGCTGCGCCGCGGTAGACCACCGCCGGCAGGCCGTAGACGGCGGCGGTCCAGCGGTCCACGATCGCCGGGACGCCGAGCCCGATCGACGTCGGGATGGCGGAGGTGATCTTGACGGTCCGGAACGACGGGTCGTCCGGCGGCACGGACGGCAGCAGGAAGTCGGCGCCCCGCAGGTGTGCGTAGTACGGCCCGCCCGGCACGAAGCCCTGCTCGTCGATCTCGGCGAACTCGAAGATCTCCGAGAGCCCGCGGTCGGCCACCTGCTCCTCGAGGCGTGCCCGTCGCTCGGGCCCCGCGCCGCGGCCGAACCCGCCGCCGCCGACGACGGAGATCTGGATGTTGTCGGCCCCGACCCGGTCGACGATGCCCGGCACCGCGTCGAGCAGCTGCTGGTAGTTGCGCGACCCGAAGTTGACCGACCCCGGGATGGCGATGGTCCGCCGCCCGCTCCGGATCGGCCGCACCCGCGGCGGGAACGGGAAGGTCGAGGTCACCGTCGCGGTGTCGGCGAAGGTCTCGTGGTCCGCGGCGAGCAGGTGACCGGTGACGTGCTGCGCCAGGGTGAGTACGCCGACGCGCCCCTCCGCCACGCGCGCCCGGGTCTCCTCGGTGTTGAGCAGGATCGTCGCGTTGTGCACCAGGCCGAGCACCGGGCCGGACCACTGCTCGGGTGACACCGAGCTGCCCTTGAGCTGGAAGCTGTTGATGACCAGCAGGTCGTTGTCGGTCCGCGCGAGGTGGCGGTAGAAGCTCTTCCGCCCGGGGATCGTGTCGAGCTCCCGGAACCGCACCCGGTCGGCGAGCTCGGGGAACCGGGCCCGGAAGCCGGGCCGCCCCTCCTTGATCCGCTTGTTGAGGTAGATGGTCGGCTCGATGGCGTTGAGCCGCAGGAGATGGGCGAGCGCGGGCACGCACTCCTCGTGCACGCTGCTGAACTCGACGATCGCCGCCTTCCGGCGCGCGGGCGGATAGACGGCCGGAACGGCGCCGGGATCTGGCATGCGGGTCACCCTAGCGACCGTCCCGGTCGCCCGTGAGTTCAGAGTCGGTCGAGCAACCAGGTCGGCCGGAGCGTCGTCGCCCCGACCCCCGCCACCCGCGCGTCCAGCGCACGGTCGGCGGTCACCACGACGACCCGGTCGCCGCGCTCGGCAGCGGCCCGCGCCTCGGCGACGATGGTGGCGTCGCCGTCCTTCGGGGCGTGCACGGTCCGGACGTGAGCGTCGCGGCCGGGGCGTACGCCGCCCTTCGCCTGACCCTCGAGGACGAGCACGACGGCGTCGTACTCGATGTCGGCGACGAGGAGCTGCTCGTGCAGCCTGCGCGCAGCGCCCGCCCGGTCCTTCCACCAGCCGTCGGGACGCGCCCCGACGACGTTGGCACCGTCGACGACCAGAACAGTTTCTGTTCGCTTTCGGCTCACGGGGTCTCGACGCGCCCGTCGCTCGGGCTCGCAGGCTCGCCCGAACGGGGCTTGCTCGACCTGGTCGCCCGACGCAGCCCGCTCGCAGGCTCGCGCACTGCTGGGCGCCTCACTTCAGGAACTTCGAGAAGTCCTTGGGCAGCTCGAGGTTCGCGGCGGCCTGCTCGTAGTCGATGTCCTCGGCGGGCAGGCCGAACGGGTTGGCAGGCTGGGCAGCCGCCTTCTCCTTGGCCGCGGCCGCCTCCTGCGCGGCCTTCGCCGGGTTGCCGGACCGCCGCTGACCGCCCTTGGTCTTCTGCTTGGCCTTCTGCTTGGCGTTGACCCGCTTGCCACCGCCGGCGCCGCCCATCCCGGGCATGCCCGGCATACCCGGGCATCCCGCCTCCACGGGCCATCTGCTGCATCATCTTGCGGGCCTCGAAGAAGCGGTCCACGAGCTGGTTGACGTCGGACACCGCGCGGCCGCAGCCCTTGGCGATCCGGGAGCGGCGCGAGCCGTCGATGAGCTTGGGGTTGGCCCGCTCGGCCGGGGTCATCGAGTGGATGATCGCCTCGATCCGGTCGATCTCCCGGTCGTCGAAGTTCTCGAGCTGGTCGCGGATCTGACCCATGCCGGGCAGCATCTGCAGGATCTTCGACATCGAGCCGAGCTTGCGGACCTGCTGCATCTGCTGGAGGAAGTCGTCGAGGGTGAACTCGCCGCCACCCTGCCCGGTGAGCTTCTGCGCTGCCTTGAGCGCCTCCTCCTGGTCGAACGCCTTCTCGGCCTGCTCGATCAGGGTCAGCACGTCGCCCATGTCGAGGATCCGCGACGCCATCCGGTCGGGGTGGAACATGTCGAAGTCGGTGAGCTTCTCGCCGGTCGACGCGAACATCACCGGGCGGCCGGTCACGTGGCGGATCGACAGGGCGGCGCCACCGCGGGCGTCACCGTCGAGCTTGGTGAGGACGACGCCGTCGTACCCGACGCCGTCGAGGAACGCCTGGGCCGTGGTCAGGGCGTCCTGGCCGATCATCGCGTCGACGACGAAGAGGACCTCGTCCGGGCGCACCGCGTCGCGGATCGCGGCGGCCTGCGCCATCATCTCGGCGTCCACGCCGAGGCGGCCGGCGGTGTCGACGATGACGACGTCGTGGAGCTTGCGGTTGGCCTCCTCGATCGAGGCGCGCGCGACGGCGACCGGGTCGCCACCATGCTCGATCCCTTGGGCGTTGCCGGGCTCCGGAGCGAAGACGGGTACGCCGGCCCGCTCGCCGTTGACCTGGAGCTGGTTGACCGCGTTGGGCCGCTGCAGGTCGCACGCCACCAGCAGCGGCGTCTTGCCCTGCTCCTTGAGCCACAGCGCGAGCTTGGCCGCGAGGGTCGTCTTGCCGGCGCCCTGCAGGCCCGCGAGCATGATCACGGTCGGCCCGGTCTTGGCGTACCGCAGCCGACGGGTCTCACCGCCGAGGATCTCGACCAGCTCGTCGTTGACGATCTTGACGATCTGCTGCGCGGGGTTCAGCGCCTGGCTGACCTCCTCGCCGCGGGCGCGCTCCTTGACCGCGGCGACGAACTCCTTGACCACGGGCAGCGCGACGTCGGCCTCGAGAAGCGCGATCCGGATCTCGCGCGCGGTGGCGTCGATGTCGGCGTCGGAGAGCCGGCCCTTGCCCCGGAGGTTCTTGAAGGTCTCGGAGAGGCGGTCGGACAGTGTGGCGAACAAGAGTGCGTCCCTCTGTGGTGCGGTCGCGGACCTGCTGAGTCTACGGGGGCTACGCTCGTCTGGTGAGCGCGTGGGTGCAGGTGGGCGTCATCGTCGCGATGGTGCTCGTCACCGTCGTGGTCGTGGTGGTGTTCCAGCGCTCCCTCGACAAGCCCGGCGGACGCGACGCGTGGGGCGGCGGCGGAGGCGACCCGTTCGGGCCGATCAACGCGATCTTCAACCCCGGCCAGGACCGCGCCCAGCAGAACCTCCAGGAGTACGAGAAGAAGCGGGAGGTCGCCCCCTCCCCCGAGCCCGAGCTGACGCCGGACGGCCGGCTCGTGTTCCGCCGGGGTCCTGACGGGACGCTGCGGCCGGGGGGACGGCCGACCGAGACGTCGGCAGCCGACCCGGCCACGCCCGACGAGCCCTGACCTCCTGACGGCGACGCCCCACTAGGGTTCTGGCTCGTGGACTACTTCGTGGTGATCGGGGCCCAGAAGGCGGGGACGAGCTGGCTGCACCGGCAGCTGCGCCGGCACCCCGAGGTCCACCTGCCGCGCTGGAAGGAGCTTCACTACTTCGACGTGGCGCGGCCGCCGTACCAGACGAACTTCACGGGCTGGTTCCTCGACGCCGCCCGCAAGGCGCTGGCCCAGGAGCGCTACGAGTGGGTCGACAACCTGCTCGAGGTCGCCGCCCTGCCCTACACCGACAACGACGGTACGGCGTACCGCGCCTACCTCGAGCGCGGTGTGAAGCCCCGCAGCCGCATCGTCGGGGAGATCACGCCGGCGTACGCGATCCTCGACGAGTCCGGCTTCCAGCACATGCACGACGTGCTGGCCGGGCCGCGCGTGGTGTTCCTGATGCGTGACCCGGTCGAGCGGCTGTGGTCCCAGGCCAGGATGCGCGGCCGCGAGCCGGACGCCGAAGCGCTGCAACGCCCGGTGCTGGCGCCCGCCAACTGGGCGCGCTGCGACTACCGGCAGACGATCACCCGCCTCGAGTCGGTCTTCCCGCCCGAGCTGATCCACTACGGCTTCTACGAGGACCTGTTCACCGCCGACGCGCTCGGCGGGATCGCGGACTTCTTCGGGGTCAGCAGGAGGTGGGACTGGGACTTCGACGAACGCGTCCGGAAGGGCACCGACGTACCCCTCCGCGAGCCGGGCGCCGCACTGCTCGACCAGCTGCTCCCGGTCTACGAGTTCGTGCGCGGCCGGTTCGGCGACCGCGTCCCGGCGACCTGGCGGCACTGACCGGGCCACGACCCGGTGCTGCCATACTTCTCGCGTCCCGACCGCTGATCACAGCCGACAAGCCGCTGACACCGAGGAGTACGCCGCATGGGTCGATCGTCGTCGAACGGGCCGCCGTGCTTCCGGGCGTTCGGGGAGCCGGACGTCAACGCCCCCCGGACGTACGTCATCTTCGGCGTACCCCGCGGCGGTACGTCGGTGATGGGCGGCCTGGCCCGGATGTGCGGGCTCTACCTCGGTGACGACCTCCCCCACAACCACGAGGACTCGGCGTTCAACGTCGACCTGCACCGGCGCGACGGCCTCCCCGCGCTGGCGACCATCGAGCAGACGATCGACCGCCGCAACGCCGAGCACGCCGTGTGGGGCTGGAAGTACCCGCGGGCGACCCGCTACCTCGACGACATCCGCTCGCGGCTGCGCAACCCGCACCTGATCGTGGTCTTCCGCGACCCGGTCGCATCCTCGTCGCGGCACGTCCGCGGCGGCAAGGAGCCGTTCGACGCGGTGCTCACCCAGAACCTCTCCAACGCGTCCAACCTCGACCTGCTCGCGCGCTGGGAGGTCCCCACGCTGCTGGTCAGCTACGAGCGGGTCCTGGCACGCCCGATCCGCACCGGCGTGCTGCTCGCGGAGTTCCTGGGGACCCCGCCGCCGCCGGACGGCCGCAAGGTCCGGGAGTTCGTGCAGCCGGGCTCCTACAAGGACGTCTGAGACATCAGTCCACCGATGGCTCCCGCGGCTGGGCGTCAGGAGCCGGCGGGCCCTCCGGACCACCCGCACTGATCTCCCGCTTGCGCGCCACGCGCGCGATCAGGAACAGCACCGAGCCGACCACCATGTAGCCGCCGCTGATGATCCAGGTCTGCGCGCTCTGCTGGGTCAGCAGCGCCACGCTCGCGACCAGTGCCAGGATCGAGACGATCCGCGGAGCCTTGAAGTACGGGTGCTCGACGGTGTCCTTCTTGAGCACCAGCACCGAGATGTTGGCCGAGATGAACACCAGCACCAGGAGCAGCACCGTGGTGTCGGCCAGCGTGCCGACGTCGCCGATGAAGCTCATCACCATGGTCATGGCACCGATCACCAGGATCGCGACCCACGGCGTACGCCGCGTCGGCGCGACCTGACCGAAGATCCGGGGCAGCAGGTCGGCCTCGGCCAGGCCGTAGGTCGCCCGGCTGGCCATCACCATGAACAGCAGCGCTCCGTTGCCGATGGCGACCAGGGCGATGCTGGCGAAGAGCCACTTCGGGAAGTCCAGCCCGGAGGCGGTGATCACTTCGAGGAGGGGTCCCTCGGACGTGGCCAGCTGCTCGGTCGGCACCACGATCGACGCGCCCAGCGCGATCAGCAGGTAGACCACGCCGGCGGTCAGGATCGCGCCGAAGAGGGCACGCGGGTAGGCCCGGGAGGGGTGCTTGACCTCCTCGGCCATGTTGGCGGCGGCCTCGAAGCCGAGGAAGGAGAAGAAGGCCGTGATCGTGGCCGCGAAGGCACCCTGCATCGGAGAGATCCCCTCCGCGAAGGTGGTCACCCGGGAGACGTCGCCGTCGCCGCTTCCGAACACGATCGCGGCGACCACGATGATGATGACCAGGCCGGTCATCTCGATCAGCGTCGCGCAGACGTTGGCCATCAGGGACTCGCGAACGCCCCGCAGGTTGATCGCGACCAGGAGCGCGACGAACACGAGCGTGACCGGCACCGCCGGCAGGTCGATCAGCGCCTGCAGGTAGTCACCGGCGAAGGCGTTGGCCAGCGCCGCAGCGGTGGTGATGCCCGAGGAGAGCATCAGGAAGCCGATGAGGAAGGTGATGTAGGGCTTGTCGAACGCGCGTTCGGCGTATCGGGCCGCGCCACCGGCATGCGGGTACTTGGTGATCAGCTCGGCATAGGTGCCGGCTGTCAGCAGTGCCAGCACGAGCGCGATGATCAGCGGCACCCACAGGGCGCCGCCGACATCGGCGGCCATGCCGCCGACCAGCGTGTAGATCCCCGCGCCCAGCGTGTCGCCGACGATGAAGAAGAACAACAGCGTCGTGGTGATGCTGCGGCTGAGCTTGGTGTCGGGCTCATCGGTGCCTGCGATGGTGTCCGTCATCCCAGCACCCTGCCACACTCGCCCCGCCGGAGCCTGTAGCCGCAACCTTGGACATCGGACCGTTACGCGGGAGGCCGGCGACGTAACCCGGTCACAACTAACCGCCCGTGATCGCCTCTCGCACCGCGTGGGCGGCCGCGGCCGCGCGGGTGTCCGAGAGCGCTCCGGCGTGTGCCTCCTGGACGTAGAAGACGTCGACGGCCTGCGGACCGAGCGTCGAGACGTGCGCCGACCGGACCGAGGTGCCGAGGTCGGCGAGCGCCGCGCAGACGAGGTGTACGACGCCGACGCGGTCGGCCGCGCGCACCTCGATGACCGTGGCCTGGTCGCTGGCCTCGGGGCGCACCACGACGGTCGGCGCGAGCTCCTGACCGTCGACGACGCCACGCGGCGCGAGCCGCCGGGACACGTCGACCCGGCCGTCCACGATCCCGTCGAGCTGGTCGTGGAGCATCCCCGGGTCGAGGTGGTCCTCGGCGACGTCCCACACCGAGACGCCGTACTCTCCCTGCGACCACACCCGGGCCGCGCGGACCGCGACCCGGCGCAGCGCGAACATCGCGGCCAGGTCGGCGAGCAGGCCGATCCGGTCCGGGGCCACCACCGTGATCCGCGAGCCGTCGAGCACCGGGTCGACCGCGATCCACGGCTCCCCCGTCTGCGCGACGCTCTTCGGCACGGGGAGCTCGTCGACCGGGATCGCCGTCGGCGCCGTCCCCCGCGACAGCGCCGAGCCGGCGCGGCGGGCGAGGTCGTGGATGAGACCGGCGCGCCACGAGGACCACGCCTTCGGGGAGGTGGCCTTCGCGTCGGCCTCCGTCAGCGCGGTCAGCAGGGCCAGGGCCTCGGGGGTCGCGATGTGGGCGGTGAGCGCCTCCAGCGTCGCGGGGTCGCCGGGGTCCCGGGTGGTGGCGGTCTCGGCGAGGAGCAGGTGGCGTCGGACGAGCGTCTCCACGAGGTCGACGGCCTCCGGGTCGAACCCCATCCGGGTCGCGATCGTCCGGGCGATGGGCGCGCCGGCGACGCTGTGCTCGGTCAGGCTGCCCTTGCCGATGTCGTGCAGGAGCGCGGCGACCAGGAGCACGTCGGGGCGCGCCACCTCGCGGATCAGGCCGGCCGCCTCGAGGCAGGTCTCGACCGAGTGCCGGTCGACGGTGAACCGGTGCACGACCGACGCGTGCGGCAGCAGCCGGACCCGCTCCCACTCCGGCAGGATGCTGTGCAGCGCGCCGGTCTCCTCCAGCGTCTCCCACACGCCGAGCAGACCGGGGCCGGCGAGCATCCGGACGAACTGCTGCCGCGCCTCCTCCGGCCACGGCTCGGGCAGCGGCGGGCACTCCCGCACCAGGCGGGCCGCGGTCGGCGGGGCGAGCACGACGTCCCGGAAGGAAGCCTCGGCGGCGGCGCGCAGCAGCAGCACCGGGTCCCGCGCGGGGTGGGCCGTGCGCGAGAGGACCACCTCGCCCTGGGACAGTGCGACCCCGGGGGCGAGCGTCTGGAGGTCCGGTCGGCGCGGCTTCGCCGCAGGAGTACGCCGCAACGCGTCGTCGACGCGTCTCCACGCCAGCCGGGAGAGGTGCGTCGAGCGTCGGCCCAGCTCGCGCACGTACCGCTGCGCCGCCCGCTCGTCGGGCAGCCCGAGCCCGGTCGCGATCGCGTCCCAGTACTCCGGCCCCACCCGGTCGGTCGCCCGTCCCGCGGCGTCGTGCAGTGCGTCGCGGACGTCGAGCAGCTGCTGCCGGCACCGCTCGAGGTCGGAGGCCGGGACGTCGACCAGCCAGGTCGCGGTGAGGCTCTTGAGCACGGTCGCGTCCCGCAGCCCGCCCTCGGCCTCCTTCAGGTCAGGGACCGACAGGTGCGCCAGCTCGCCGATCAGCCGGTGCCGGGCACGCACCAGCTTGCGCAGCTCGGGCAGTCGCTGGCGGGCGCGGCGCCGCCAGTTGGCCAGGATCGTGGTCCGCAGCCGCAGGGTGAGGTTGGGATCGCCCGCGATGTGCCGCACGTCCAGCAGCCCGGACGCGACCCGCAGGTCGGCGTCGGCCGCCTCGAGCATCTCGGGCAGGCTGCGGACGGAGTGGTCCAGCCGGGCGCCGGAGTCCCAGATCGGGTACCACACGGTGCTGCCGAGCTCGGCGGTCACGGCGGGGTCGACGCCGTCGTCGGTGACGAGGACGACGTCCAGGTCCGAGTACGGCGCCAGCTCGCACCTGCCGTAACCGCCGACGGCCACCAGGGCCACCCCCGTGTCCGGCCCGCCCGCGGCGTCGTACGCATCGGCGCAGAGGGTGTCCGCCGCGCTCGTGCGCGCGGCTCGTTCGGCAGCAGTCATCAGTCAAGGAACCTGTCGGGAGCAGGACGGCGGCCCGACCGCCGGAGCAGTCGGGCCGCCGGAAGGCACGCTCACTAGGCCGTCACAACGCAGCTGAGTCCTTGTCGCCGGTGCGGACCCGGATCACCGTCTCGATCGGGCTCACCCACACCTTGCCGTCACCGATCCGCCCGGTCTGCGCGGTCTTGGTGATGATGCCGACGATGTCCTCGGTGTCGGCGTCGTCGACCACGATCTCGATCCGGATCTTGGGGACGAGGGCGATGTCGTACTCCGCGCCGCGGTAGACCTCGGTGTGGCCCTTCTGCCGGCCGTAGCCGCTGACCTCGCTGACGGTCATGCCGGTGACGCCGAAGGTCTCGAGGGCCTCCCGGACGTCCTCCCACTTGTGCGGCTTGATCACCGCGGTGACGAGCTTCATGCCTTTGCTCCTTCCGAAGCCGTGGTGGTTCCCGGGACGAGGACCGAGGAGCGGCGTGCACCGCCGCCGGTACCGAGATCGTAGGCCGACTCGCCGTGCTCGACGAAGTCGATCCCTTCGGTCTCATCCTCCGGCTTGAGCCGCAGGCCGATCGTGTACTTGATGAGCAGTCCGACCACCAGCGTGGCGATCGCGGACCAGACCATCGCGAACAGCGCGCAGACGGCCTGCAGGACCAGCAGCTTCACGCCGCCGCCGTAGAGAAGGCCCTCCGGGATGGCCGAGGTGGCGCGGGTCGGCGCGGCCAGCAGACCGACGCCGATCGTGCCGACCAGACCACCGACGAGGTGGACGCCCACCACGTCGAGGGAGTCGTCGAAGCCGAACCTGTACTTCAGGCCGACCGCGAGGGAGCAGAGCACACCGGCGATCAGGCCGAGGATGATCGCACCGGTCGGGGTGAGCGCGCCACAGGCCGGGGTGACCGCGACCAGACCGGCCACGATGCCGGACGCGGCACCGAGCGAGGTGGCCTTGCCGTCGCGGAGCTTCTCCACGGTGAGCCAGGCGAGCATCGCGGCGGCGGTCGCGGTGAAGGTGTTGACCCAGACCAGCCCGGTCTCGGTGATGAAGGCGCCCATGAACGCCTCGCCGTCACCGTTGGGCAGCGCCTCGGCGTTGACCAGCGAGCCGACGTTGAAGCCGAACCAGCCGAACCACAGCAGCCCGGCACCGATCATGGTGAGGGTCAGGTTGTGCGGCTTCATCGGCTCCTTGCCGAACCCGAGCCGCTTGCCGACCAGGATCGCCAGGATCAGACCCGCGACACCGGCGTTGATGTGGACCACCGTGCCGCCGGCGTAGTCGATCGGGGCGACGTTGAGCACGCCGTCGGTGCTGCCGAACAGCATGTGGGCGAGGCCCTCGCTGTTGGCCCAGGTGAGGAACCCGCCGCCCCACACCATGTGCGCGAGCGGGAAGTAGGACAGCGTCACCCAGATCGGCATGAACACCATCCACGCCGAGAACTTCAGCCGGTCGGCGACCGCACCCGAGATCAGCGCCGCGGTGATCACCGCGAAGGTGAGCTGGAAGGCGACGAAGACGTAGTTGCCGGGGTCGAGGTTGTTGAGGGCGAAGTTCTTGAACGGGTTGGCGAAGAAGCCGCCGGCGCCGTCCGTTCCACCCACCGATCCCGAGGTCGAGCCGTCCGCCGAGGCGAAGAAGTTGCTGTAGGACATCGACCAGCCCCACAGCACGTAGACGAGGCCGACCACGCCGAGGGCGCTGAACGACATCATCAGCATGTTGAGCACGGACTTCGAGCGGCTCATGCCGCCGTAGAAGAGCGCGAGGCCGGGACCCGTCATCAACAAGACGAGTGACGCCGACACGAGCATCCACGCGTAGTAACCGTCGTACGCGAAGTTCACAGGACCTCCAGGGTGCCATCCGGGGGAGACCCGCAGACGTCAGCGTCAACGGGGCCTCACCGATTGGCACCAACCTTCTTGGCCCGAGGTTTCGGTGCCGCTCGCTCGATGTTGCGACCCCGTAACAGGTTCAGAAGTTTTGTTACGCGCCGATTTCGTCGGTACGGCGCTCGTGCGCCTCCAGCCGCGGCCTGAGCTCCTCGAGGAACGCCGCGAAGCCGTCCCGCTCCCGCGCCAGGGTGAAGTTGCCGATCACGCCGTAGCCGGCCCCCCGCAGCCCGGCGATCCGCTCCGCCGGGGCGGCGGCGAGCTCGAGGAGGGCGGCCCGGTAGGCGTCGACGTCGCCGAAGCCGACCAGCAGGCAGTTCTCCCCCGGCATGCAGTAGTCCATGTTGCCGCCGGCGTCCGGGGTCACCACGATGCTGCCGGCGGCCATCGCCTCGAGGCCGGGGAGGTAGGTGCCCTCCTGCCGGTTGGGGGTGCTGAGGAAGACGTCGGACCAGGTGTAGAGGTCACGGAGCTCGGACCAGGTCGCGGTGGTCCGGATCGCCCGGAACTCGAACCGGTCGTCGTCCTGGAGCGACCGGGCGACGCCGTCGCCGACCTCGGACTTCCACGTGGTGTAGGCCACCCGCAGCGGACGCCCGGTGCTGCCGTCGGGCCCGGCGGTGCCGTCGAACCCCCCGGTCCGCTCGTGGCTGAACGGCTCGAGGTCGTGGCCGATCAGGTTGACCCGCATCAGCGCGCGCGGGTCGAGCCAGGGAGCGATCGCGTCGGCGACGAACGGACTCGTCGCGATCCGGGCCGCCGGGCGGGTGAGCAGCCGGAGCGGGTAGCCCCGTAGCCACCGCGGGTTGGCGTGCCGGGTGTTCTGGACCAGGTGGATGATCCGCTCGGGCGAGGCGCCGGGCGGAAGGCTGGCCAGCGCCGTGTCGTAGTTGGGGGGCAGCGAGATCAACGCGAGGTCGTCGGGGCCGAAGTCGAGCCGGGAGCGGCTGTGGAAGGTCACCCGCTCGTCGTCGGTGAGCGGGGAGAGCCGCGCGATCCCGAAGAGGTCGGCGCCCGGGTCGTAGGGCTCCGGCGAGGAGACCGACACCCGCAGGCCGAGGTCGAGGGCGTGGTGGGCGTAGTCGAAGGTCTTCACCACTCCCCCGAAGGGGTGGTAGCTGAACGTGATGACATGCAGCGTCGCGGCGGCGCTCACCGGATCTTCTCCACCAGGTCGGACAGCGGCGCGGCGGCCGCTGCCGGGGCGAGCACCTCACGGGCAAGGCGCTGCGCGCCGTCCCGGGCCGCAGCGACCCGGGGCCGGTCCACGGCGAGGTCGTGGAGGACGGAGGTGATCTCGACGGGGTCCGCGCCGTCGACGAGCCAGCCGGCGTCGTACTCCTCGATCATGGGGCTGACCTCGGTGAACGGCACGTGCAGGACCGGGACTCCCGTGGCCAGGGCGACCACGGAACGGGTCACCATCGCCAGCTCGCGCTCGGGGTTGCGGGTGAAGACGTCGATGCTCAGGTGGCAGCCGGCGAGCAGCTTGCGGAAGTCGCCGAACCGCAGCGCGCCGTGGCGTTCGACGGCCGGGTGCTCGAGCAGCCGCTGCAGCTCCTGGGGGACCGACTCGCGGGTCTGTCGCTGGCCCCAGTGGTGCGCGACGAGCAGGTCGAGGGTCATCAGGCCCTCGTCGAGCAACGGGAGGACGGCGGCCGCCCAGGCTCCCGGGCGCGACCAGGGCTGGAGGTAGCCGGTCACGATCGCCCGCAGCGGGCCGTCGGTCGGCGGCGTGGACTCCATCGGCGGGAGGCCGGGGTTGACGACCGCGAGCGGCAGGTCGGGTACGCCGCCGCGCGCCATCCACTCCCGGACGTAGGGCACCTTCTTGGCGCCGTTGACGGCGATGGCGTCGCTGCGCCCGATCGCGTCGAGCTTGTTCTGCTCGAGCTTGGCCAACGCCTCCTCGAGGTCCTCGCGGGCGACGTTCTCCGACATCTCCAGCACCTTGGGCGCGAAGAAGTCGTAGACGAGGCGGCAGTCCCCGAGGTCGCCGATCGACCGCGCGTGGTTGGAGTTGCAGATGATCAGGGCCTCGGTGCCGTGGACCCGCACGTAGTCGGCGATCTTCTTGGGCCGGATCGCCACGCAGCCGCGTGGCGTCGGCGGCGGCACCGGAGCGGTCCACACGGTGCTGATCAACCAGGGCTCGATGATCACGGTGACGTCGTGGCCGTGCGCCCGGAGGCCCTCGGCCATGCCCCAGGCACGCAGCCCGGGCGCGGCGACGGGCAGGCCCATGCCGGGCACGACGTCGTTGGACAGGATGGCGATCCGCATCAGATCACCCCTCCGCGCAACGAGGTCGCGGTCAGGATGACGCCGCGGGACAGGGAGTCGCCGCGCCAGCGCACCGACCTCAGCTCCTCGACGTGCAGCATCGCGCCGAAGACGTCGCCGAGCTCGACGACCAGCTCCGAGACCGACGGGTTGGGCGGGCCACCGGGGACGGTGACGGCGTAGCCGACGACGATCAGCACGCCACCGGGGTGCAGGAGGTCGCGGGCCCGGGTCAGCAGCGCGTGCCGCACGACCTCGGACTGGCCGTCGGCGAACCACACCACCAGCGCTTCCGGGCTCGGCTCGTCGTCGGGGGTCGGCTCGAGCGCGAAGCGGCTGGCGCGGCACCCGAGCGCCGCGGTCACCGGACCGGCCAGCTCGCGGGCGTGCCCGAGGAACCCGAGCTGGAGCTTGCCCTCGTCGCGTTGGGACGTCGGCGTCGCGGCCTCGCGGGTGGCGGCGACGGCCTGGTAGAGCCGGGCCTTGCCCTCGGTGCGGTCCTCCAGCGGGCCGGGGCCCTCCCACACCTCCGGCGCCAGCGCGTAGCGCGCGGTCAGGCCGGCGCGAACCTCGGGGCGGGAGTCGACCAGCCGGTCGTAGCGGGTCATGTGCCGCAGCAGGGGCGCACCGAGGACCCAGGCCATCTCGGCCTCGTCGAGTCCTTCCGGCAGCGTCACCGTGAACGGCACGACCCGGCGCTTGGAGACCAGGCCGCGCCACGGGAAGCTCAACGGGTCGGTGACGACGACCTCGGACGCGTCCCGCATCAGGTCGAGCAGCTCGGTGTCGGACGTGTTCCACGCGTCCCGGCCACGCGGCACCCCTTCGGTGCCGCGTCCGGTCCAGACGAGCGTCCGGTCGACGACGGTCTGGGTCACCCGGCAGACCCGCCCAGGTACTTGGCCCGCAGCGTGCGGAATCCGGCCCGCCCGCGGAACAACGGTCCCGCCGGGGAGGAGTCGAGGCGCTCGAGGAGCCAGACCAGGTCCTCGCGGGCCGTGTCCTGTCCGGCCGCGGCGGGCGCGCCCTGACCGCCCTCGGGCTGGCCCTGCGGCGCACCCTTCTGGGCCGCCGCCAGCCGCGCCCGCAGGTGGCGCACCTCGTAGCGGAGCAGCTCGTTCTCCATTGCCAGCGCGGTGGCCTCGTCGGGTGTGGTGCGGACCAGGGGTTCCATCAGACGGTCTCCTCGACGTCGGAGAGGCTAACGAGTGCGTCCCAGGTCTCCCGGACCCGGGTGGCGACTGCTTCGTCGGCGTACCGCTGCGGCGCCGTACGGCTGCTCGTGGCGGACGGGTCGTAGACGGCCGAGCTCGGCACGTCGGCGAGCGAGGCACCGAGCAGCTCGTTGATCCGCCGCACGACGGGGTAGCCCCGGACCAGGCGGTCGTGGGAGACGACCAGGCAGTCGTCGCGGTGCTCGCGCACGAAGGACAGCAGCGCACGGTTGTAGGTGTCCCACAGCCGCAGGCCGTGGTCGGGCTCGGTGAAGAAGCGCCGGTGGTCGGCAGCGTTGCCCTTGTCCTGGAAGAGGTCCTCGGCCTGGCGGGTCTCCATCGACCGCACGCACTCCCCCGGGTCGCGGTAGACCACGACGAACTTGGAGTCGGGCAGGAGGTACTTCCAGGCCCCCATGAACAGGCAGACCCGCGGGTCCTTGAACCCCCAGTCGCGGTGCTTGAGCTCGCGCTTGCGGACGAACCGGACCAGGGCGTTCCAGTGGTCCTCGCCGATGAAGAACGGGAACGGGGCGTCCCACTGCCAGTCGGTGCCGTTGCGCTCGAGGATCGCGCGGTGGATGCGGAGCACCTCGGTGTCCTCGAAGTGGCCGTACGGGTTGGACGGCATGCTGCCCAGCAGGTCGTCACCGACGAACAGCCCGGCCTCGACCAGGAGCTGGGTCAGCATCGACGTGCCGCTCCGGTGGAAGCCGGCGACGATGAGCTGCATCTGTCCTCCTGCGGGGCGTCGGGTCGCCGCGACCCTACCCGAGCAGCGCGTCGACGAAGGCCGCCGCGTCGAAGGGCGCGAGGTCGTCGGGGCCCTCACCGAGACCGACCAGCTTGACGGGTACGCCGAGCTGCCGCTGCACCGCGACGACGATGCCGCCCTTGGCCGACCCGTCGAGCTTGGTCAGCACGATGCCCGTGACGTCGACGACCTCGGAGAACACCTTGGCCTGGATCATCCCGTTCTGACCGGTCGTGGCGTCGAGGACCAGGAGCACCTCGGTCACCGGGGCCTGCTTCTCGATGACCCGCTTGACCTTGCCGAGCTCGTCCATCAGGCCCTGCTTGTTCTGCAGCCGGCCGGCGGTGTCGACGATGACTGTGTCGACGTCCTCGCCGATGCCGCGCTTGACGGCCTCGAACGCGACGCTGGCGGGGTCGCCGCCCTCAGGGCCGCGGACGACCTCGACCCCGACCCGCCCACCCCAGGTGGAGAGCTGGTCCGCGGCCGCGGCGCGGAACGTGTCGGCGGCGGCCAGCAGTGCCGACCGGTCCTCCGCGACCAGGATCCTGGCGAGCTTGCCGACCGTGGTGGTCTTGCCGGTGCCGTTGACGCCGACCACGAGCACCACGCCGGGGTTGTCGCCCTCGCCGCTGACGCGGAGCGCGCGGTCCATGCCCGGGTCGACGAGCGCGATCAGCTCTTCGCGGAGGACGGTGCGCGCGTCGGGCGCGTCGCCGCCCTCGACGCGGAGCCGGGTGCGGAGCTTCTCGACGAGCTGCTGGGTCGGCTCGACGCCGATGTCGGCACCGATGAGCAGGTCCTCGATCGCCTCCCAGGTGTCCTCGTCGAGGCGTTCGCGGCTGAGCAGTCCGAGCAGGCCGCGACCGAGCGTGCCGGAGCCCGCGAGTCGCTGGCGGAGCCGGACCAGTCGGGAGCCCGCGCGCTCCGGCTTCTCGAGTGCCGGCGCCTCAGGCGCGACCTCGAGCTCGGGCTCGACCGTCGGTTCGACGGACGGCTCGGCGGTCGGCTCGACCGGCTTCTCCGGCGGCGCGAGGACGTCGGTGGACGACCCGCGGGGCGGCTCGACCTTGCGTCCGGGCCGGAGCAGCGAGACGCCGAGGCCCAGCACGACCAGGAGGCCGAGCACGGCGATGCCGACGACGAGGTACAGCGTGTCCATGGTGCCAATCCAACCAGAGCAGAGGGGCTACTCCCGAGTCGGCGACGACTCCGGCCGACGCCTGAGCCTGGTCTCAGCGGTCGCCGGTGACGGTCGTGGCCAGCACGTCGAGCAGGCGCTGCTCCTCGGCGGAGAGCTGCAGCGGCTGCTGCGCAGCAGGGACGCACGCCAGGTCACCGGCCACCGAGAGCACGGGCGCGCCGGCGAAGAAGGTGCGGTTGACCCAGGCGACCTGCGCGTCGTACCGGTGCAGGGCGGTGAGGTCGGCCGCCGTGGCGCCGAGGCGCTCCGCGCCCTCCGGCGCCGGGAGCCGGATCAGCGCCACCCCGAGGCGGCCGGACTCGGCCCGGGTGGTGAGCCGGGCGTTGAGCCGGCGCTTCCACTCGATCTCGCGCACGGTCAGGCTCCGGTTGGTGGTCGCCTCGGCTCCGCTGTCGTCCGCAGGGGCGTCGCCGACACCCAGCGCCCCGTTGACGAAGTCCGCCACCAGTCCGCGGCGGGCGGAGTCGTAGTGACGGACGATCACGCCGTCCTCCCCGAGGAGATCCAGCAAGCTGCCGAGGGTCTCGTCCAGCCGCAGCCGGAAGCCGGAGTCCTGGCCGGCCTGCGGGTCGACGTACTCCGCGAACGTGTCGGTCCGCAGCGCGGTCTTGACCTGCTGGGCGTACGCCGACAGCGCGAACCCCAGCACGTCGCGGACGTAGACCGCAGCCTGGAGCCGCACGTCGACCGCTGCCAGCTCGTCGCGCAGCAGCCGCAGCCGGTCGGCCCGGTGCCGGTTGAAGATCCACTCGTTGGAGTAGACGACCGTGTCGGCGTCGGTTGCGCGGAGGTCGGCCAGCACCCGGTCCCGGACCCGGGCCGACGCCTCCGGCCGGCGCGCGCCGTCGGGGACGAGGTAGCGCAGGACGGGGATCCCGTTGCCGGTCACCGGCTCGTTGCGGAGCGCCTTGTCGTCGGAGCGGAACTCCGGGTAGTGCACGCTGTGACGCAGCAGCCAGTCACGGTTGCGGACCAGCCAGATCTGGAGCGCGGAGCTGCCCGTCTTGGGCAGGCCCATGTGCAGCACCACACGTCGCATGACGTGATGAAACCACGCCCCGTCAGCGGTGCGGCAGCAGATCCCGTTCGTCGGCGTCGATCACCGGAGCCGCGTCGACCGCCTTGCCCATCGCGTCGCCCAGCCAGGGCACGACGGGCGCCTGCTCTCCCCGGTGGGGGTAGGCGACGTAGAAGCACACAGCACCTGCGACGAGCAGGGCGAGCAGCATCGCGAGCACGAGGTAGAGCACGGCGACTCGACTCCTCCGAGTAGGGATCTGGCGTCCGGTCTGATCATCCCAACGCGGCGGGACCGCCGGCGTTCCGGGTCAGAGGGCCAGGTCCGCAGCGTAGCCTGCGTCACACCCCGTGGCTCATTCCGCGCGGACCAGCGGCGCCACCGCCGCGCGGACGACGTCCGGCACCGGGGTCACCGGGCGCTGCGGGTCGGTGCTGTCGACGTACACGTGGACGAAGCGGCCCTCGGCCGCTGCTGTCGCCCCCTCCCCCGCGGGGTCGCCCTGGAAGATGCCGATCCGGTAGATCACCGAGGACGTGCCGATCCGGTCGACCACCAGCCCGAGGTCGACAGGTCGCGGGTAGCCGACCTCGCGGAAGTAGCGGCAGGAGACCTCCGCGACCACCCCGATCGCGGGCAGGCCACGGATGTCCAGGCCGGTGGCCTCGGCGAGGTGGGCGTTGACCGCGGTGTCGATCAGCTCGAAGTAGCGGGCGTTGTTCATGTGACCGTAGACGTCGTCGTCGGTCCAGCGGGTGGTCGCCGTGCGCCACGAGGAGTACGCCGACCGCGGTGGCCCCTCCGTCACGCCGGCTCGCTCTCGCGCAGCCGCTGGCTGATCACCGTCGAGACGCCGTCGCCGCGCATGGTGACGCCGTAGAGCGCGTCGCCGACCTCCATCGTCCGCTTCTGGTGGGTGATCACCAGGAGCTGGGAGTTCTCGCGGAGCTCTTCGTAGATCTCCAGCAGCCGCCCGAGGTTGGTGTCGTCGAGCGCCGCCTCGACCTCGTCGAGGATGTAGAACGGCGAGGGGCGCGCCTTGAACAGCGCCACCAGGAACGCGACGGCGACCAGCGACCGCTCGCCGCCGGAGAGCAGCGAGAGCCGCTTGACCTTCTTGCCCGGCGGGCGGGCCTCGACCTCGACGCCGGTCGCGAGCATGTCGGACGGGTCGGTGAGCACCAGCCGTCCCTCGCCGCCGGGGAAGAGCCGCGCGAAGGTCTGGTCGAACGCGGCGGTCACGTCGGCGTACGCCTGGGTGAAGACCTGCTCCACGCGGGTGTCGACGTCCTTGACGATGTCGAGCAGGTCCTTGCGGGTGGCCCGCAGGTCCTCGAGCTGCTCGGTGAGGAACTTGTGCCGCTCCTCCATCGCGGTGAACTCCTCCAGCGCGAGCGGGTTGACCTTGCCCAGCATCGCGAGCGCCCGCTCGGCGGCCTTGAGGCGCTTGAGCTGCTCCTCGCGGACGAACGGCTTCGCGGCCGGCTCGTCCGGCTGCTCGCCGTCCGCGCCCTCCGTGCCGGCCGTGGCACCGGCGTCGGGCTCGGTTCCCGGCTCAGCGGCGACCGGCACCAGCTGGTCGGGGCCGTACTCCTCCACCAGCGACCCGGCCTCCAGCCCCAGCTCCTCCAGGGCCCGCGACTCGATCTGCTCGATCCGCATCCGCTGCTGAGTGCGGGCCATCTCGTCGCGGTGGACGGAGCTGACCAGCTCCTGGTGCTCCTTGTCGAGCTGGCGCAGCTGCCCGCGGACGCCGATCAGCTCCTGCTCGCGGCCGCGGCGGGACTCCTCCACCGACTGCCGCTCGGCCTGGGCCCGCCCGATGGACATCTCCAGCCGACCCAGGACGTACGACGCCGCCTGCGTCACCGCCTGGCCGGCCCGTCCCTCGCGCAGCAGCCGCTCGCGGCGCTCGGCGGCCCGAGCGCGGGCCTGCCGCTCGGAGGCCGCGGCCTTGCGCATCTGGTCGACCCGGCCGTGGAGCGCGCGGCTGCGCTCCTCGGAGGTGCGCAGCCCGAGCCGTGACTCCATCTCGGCCTGGCGGGCCGACCTGGTGTCCTCCGCCAGCCGCTCGCGGTCGGAGGTGTCGGGCTCCTCCTCGCCGGCATCCTCGGCCGACGCGAGCCGGGTCTCGAGGTCGGCGAGCCCGGCCAGCGCCTGCTCGCGCGCCGCCTCGGCCTGCGCGATCGCCTCGGTCACCCGCTGGGCCTCCGCCTTCGCAGCGCGGGCGATCGAGCCGTACTGGCCCAGCTCCTCGGCGACCGCGGCGAGGGTGGCGTCGGACTCGTGGAGCTTCGCGAGCGCCACGTCGGCGCGGCGCTGGGCCTCGGCGCGCTCGTTCTCGAGCCGGGAGAGGTCGAAGCCGAGCCGCTCGGAGGAGGCGACCGCCTCGGCGAGGGAGGCGGTGGCCTCGTCGACGGCGGCCTGGATCTCGATCAGGCTCTGCTGGGCGTTGGAACCGCCGGCGGCGAAGTGGCGGCCGAGCAGGTCGCCGTCGCGGGTGACCGCGACGACATCGGGCAGGTCGGCGACGAGCGAACGGGCGGCGGCCAGGTCGTCGACCACGGCGGTCTTGTGGACGAGCCGGGTGAGCGCCGGGCGGACCTGGTCGGGGCACTCGACGACGTCGGCGACGTAGGAGACCCCGGCCGGCAGCGCCGGCCAGCCGTCCCGGTCGGCGTCGCCCCCGCCGAGCAGCAGCCCGGCCCGGCCGAGGTCGTCGTCCTTGAGGTGGCCGATCGCCGCGACGGCGGCGTCTGTGTCGGTGACCGCCACGGCGTCGGCGGCCGCGCCGAGCGCGCTCGCGACGGCGGCTTCGTATCCGGTCCGGACGGTGACCAGCGCGGCGACGGAGCCGAGCAGCCCGGAGACCGCATCGCTCGCGGCGAGCAGCGCGCCGGCGCCGTCCTTGCGGGCGAGGCCGAGCTCGAGCGCCTCCTTGCGGGCGGTCAGCGCGGACCTGTCGCGGTCGGCCTGCTGGGCCTCCTCGCGGGTCTTGGCGAGCCGGTCCTCGAGGTCGCCGAGCGCGGCGACGGCCCCCTCGTGCTCGGCATCGAGTCCCTCCTCGCCCGCGTCCAGTCCGGCAACGCGGGTCTCGAGGGCGGTGAAGTCGCGCTGGGCCCGCTCGGCACGGGCCAGGGCGTCGGTGCGGGTGGTCTCGAGCCGGCCGATCTCCTCCTCGGCGGCGGTGGCGCGGGAGCGCAGGGCGTTGACCTGACCGTGCAGCCGGGCGAGACCCTCGCGCCGGTCGGCGGCCGCACGCAGCAGCGCGGCGACCCGGCGCTCCTCCGCGGCGGCGGCCTCCTCGGCCGCCCGGCGCGCGACGACGGCCGCCTCGAGCGCCTGCTGCTGCTCGGCGACCAGGGCGAGGATCTCCTGCTCCTGGGCGTGCAGCCGCTCGGCCTCGGCGTCGAGCTGGTCGGGGTCGCGCCCGCCGTCACCGACGCCGGGCTCGTCGCTCACGCTCGCCGCGTTGCGCACCCGCTCGGCGGCCAGGCTCTGGGTGCCGCGGAGCCGCTCGCGCAGCGCACCCAGCGACGACAGCGTCTCCTGGGCGGCCGACAGCGCCGGCAGGTCCTCGCGGAGCGCGGCCTCGAGCGCGGCCTCCCGCTCGCGCGCGGCGGTCAACGCGGTCTCGACCTCCTCGCGGCGGGCGAGCAGGACGCTCTCGTCGGCGAGCTCCTGCTCGAGCGCCGTCCGCGCGGTGACCAGGTCGTCGGCGAGGATCCGGGCCCGGGCGTCGCGGACGTCGGCCTGGACCGTGGCAGCCCGGCGGGCGACCTCGGCCTGCCGGCCGAGCGGCTTGAGCTGGCGCCGGATCTCGCTCAGCAGGTCGTTGAGCCGGGTGAGGTTGCCCTCGGTGGAGTCGAGCTTCCGCAGCGCCTTCTCCTTGCGCTTGCGGTGCTTGAGGACACCGGCGGCCTCCTCGATGAAGCCGCGCCGGTCCTCGGGGGTGGCGTGCAGGATCTGGTCGAGCTGGCCCTGGCCGACGATGACGTGCATCTCGCGGCCGATGCCGGAGTCGCTGAGCAGCTCCTGGACGTCGAGGAGGCGGCAGGTGGTGCCGTTGATGGCGTACTCCGAGCCGCCGGTGCGGAACATCGTCCGGCTGATCGTCACCTCGGAGTAGTCGATCGGCAGTGCGCCGTCGGAGTTGTCGATGGTCAGGACGACCTCCGCGCGACCGAGCGGCGGGCGTCCCGCCGTACCGGCGAAGATGACGTCCTCCATCTTGCCGCCGCGCAGCGACTTGGCTCCCTGCTCGCCCATCACCCAGGCCAGCGCGTCGACGACGTTGGACTTGCCGGAGCCGTTGGGCCCGACGATGCAGGTGATGCCGGGCTCGAGCTGCAGCGTGGTCGCGGAGGCGAAGGACTTGAACCCCTTGAGGGTCAGGCTCTTCAGGTACACCCGGATTCCCCTTGCATGCTGGTCGGTCGGCGGGCTGACACGAAGGGCCGATCCTGCCACCCCTGCCGGACCTGGAGCTGGCGGGGCGGACAGTGCGGGACCGTCGCGGGGGAAGCTCGGCGCCGTCAGCCTACCGGCCGCGGTACCGCATCCGTGGGACCCGCCGGGCCCGCCGGGTCAGCTGACGGCCCCTGCCTCCCGGGTGGCCTGCTCGTCGGCATGGGCGATGTGCGCCAGCTGGCGCCACACCAGCACGAGGGTCAGGCCCGAGCCGACGAACGCGAACCAGAACGGGGCGGTCAGACCGCCGAGGTCGGCGATCACTCCCCCGAGCGCCGCCCCGGCGACCATGCCGCCGAACACCCCGACGAGGTAGACCGAGCCGACCCGGCCCTGGAACTCGGCGGGTACGGCGCGCTGCCGCACCGCCTGCGCGAGCGCGCCCCACACGAACGCGTACAGCCCGAATCCGAACAGGATGAGCATCGCCAGCCAGGGCGCGGTGGTCAGGGCGAGGCCGGCGTGCATGAGCACCTCGAGCAGAAGACAGGTCCGCATCAGTGTCACCAGGCGCACGTGTCGCTCGAGCCAGCCGAAGGCGAAGGTGGACACCATCGCGCCGGCCGCCGACATCGTGGTGAGCAGGCCGTAGCCGATCGGACCCATGTGCAGGACGTCGAGCGAGTAGAGCACCAGGACCGACCAGGCAGCGCCCCACGTCACGTTGAACGTGACGATCACCAGGGTGAGGGTGCGGACGGGTGGGTGGCGGACCAGCCAGCGCAGCCCGTCGGCGATGTCGCGCCGCACGTGGCCCTCCCGCACCTCGCGCACCGGACCCTTCGGCAGCGTGATCCGGGTGATCAGCGCGGCACCGAGCAGGATCGTGACGACCTGGACACCGAACGGCACCGCCCAGCCCACGGCGAACAGCGCCGCACCGAGAGGTGCGCCGGCGAGCTGGTTGAGGGTGATGAACCCCGTCTGCAGACGGGCGTTGGCGATGCCGAGGTCGGCCTTCGGCACCAGCATCGGCAGCAGCGTGCCGGCGGTGATGTCGACGAAGACCTCGGCGGTGCCGATCAGGAACATCGCGACCAGCACCAGCGCGATGTCGACGACGCCGGTGATGATCGTCGCGCAGAGCCCGACCAGCACGGCGGCGCGCAGCAGGTCGGCCACGATCACGAGCCACTTGCGGTCCACCCGGTCGGCGATCGCGCCGGCGAACAGGCCGAAGAGCAGCCAGGGCAGCCGTTGCAGCAGCACGGCCATGGACACCAGGACCGGCGAGCGGGTCTGGGAGGCGACGAGCAGCGGGCCGGCGGCGAGGGCGATGCCGTCACCGAGGTTGTTGGTCCAGCTGGACGCGACGAGCCACCGGAAGCCCGACCCGAGACGCGCAGGCAGCACCGCCTCCAGCACCCGAGTCACGGGCGCAGGCTAATACGCCAGCCGGGGGCTGGTCACCTGGTCATCGGCGTCGGGCGACGCCGACGCAGTCAGGCGGGCTGCATCTCCTGCGCCGACTCGGCGGTCAGGATCTCGGCGGCCCGTGCGGCCACCAGTTTGTCGTTCTCCTCGCTGAGACGAAGGACGAGAGACTCAAGCTCGGCCACCCGGTTGCGCAGTCGAGCATTCTCGACGGCAAGCCGGGGGTCGCGCAGGTCGCTGTTCAGGTGCCCGATCAGCGCCTTTGCCATGAAGTAGAACCTTCCGGTTGAGGTCCGAAGGATGGGTCGACCCGGCGACCCGGGCCGTCTCCAAGAGTCCCACTTCGAGAGCCGGGGGTCAAACTCGGCCGACCGTCCGGCGCCGCGCCCGCGGGACGGGCTGGCAGCGGGGGCAGAAGTACGACGAACGGTTCATGAACGCGACCCGGCGGATCGGCGTACCGCACCGCTCGCAGGGCTGGCCCTCGCGGCCGTAGGCGTGCAGCGAGCGGTCGAAGTAGCCGGACTCGCCGTTGACGTTGACGTAGAGGGCGTCGAACGACGTACCGCCCTGGGCGAGCGCCGCGGTCATCACGTCCCGCACCTGCGCGAGCAGGTCGACGACCTGGCCACGGGTGAGCCGGTCACCGGCGCGGTCGCCGTGGATCCGGGCCTGCCACAGCGCCTCGTCGGCGTAGATGTTGCCGACCCCGGAGACCAGGCCCTGGTCGAGCAGGAGCCTCTTCACCCCGGAGGTACGACGCCGCACCCTCGCCACGAACGCCTCGTCGTCGAAGAGCGGGTCGAGCGGGTCGCGCGCGATGTGGCTGATCTCGGGCGGCAGGTCCGCTCCCCCGGCGGAGACCAGCAGGCCGCCGAACATCCGCTGGTCGACGAACCGCAGCTCGGATGTCGTGACGGTCGCAGCGCGACCTCCTCGACCACCGGTCGCGAGGGTGAACCTCACCCGCAGGTGCCGCTCGTCGGGCGGCGCCGGTGGGCTGGACGAGCATCTGGCCGCTCATCCCGAGGTGCCCGAGGAGCGCGTCACCGTCGTCGAGCGGCAGCCAGAGGTACTTGCCGCGGCGGCGGGCGGCGAGGACCGTGCGGCCGGTCAGCGCGGCGGCGAAGCCTGCGGGGCCGCGGGGGTCGCGGCGGACGGGCCGCGCGTGGAGGACGTCGACGCCGGTGATGGTGGCGCCGACGACGTACCGCTCGAGACCGGCACGGACGACCTCGACCTCGGGAAGCTCAGGCATCCACGCCGAGGGCGGCGACGATCTCGCCGTAGGCGGTCTCGGCGGCGCCCTGCTCGGCTTCCTTCTTCGAACGGCCGGTGCCGTTGCCGTAGAGCCGGTCGGCGACCCTCACCTGTGCGGTGAAGGTCTTCATGTGGTCGGGGCCCTCGTCCTCGATGACGTACTCGGGGACGCCGAGCCCGTGCTCGGCGGCGATCTCCTGCAGCGAGGTCTTCCAGTCCAGGCCGGCGCCGAGGGCCGAGGCCGCCTCGATGAGCGGGTCGAACAGCAGGTGGATCACGTCGGCGGAGGTCTCGATGCCCCCGCTGAGGTGGATCGCGCCGATGATCGCCTCGACCGTGTCGGAGAGGATCGAGGACTTGTCGCGTCCGCCGGTCGTCTCCTCGCCGCGGCCGAGCTTGATGTGCGTCCCCAGACCGATGTCGCGCGCGACGCCGGCGAGGGCGCGCGCGTTGACGACCGCGGCCCGCAGCTTGGCCAGCCGACCCTCGGAGAGGTCGGGGTGCTTGCGGTAGAGCGTCTCGGTGACGACGACGCCGAGGACGGAGTCGCCGAGGAACTCCAGCCGCTCGTTGTTGGGCAGGCCGCCGTGCTCGTAGGCGTACGACCGGTGCGTCAGGGCGCGGTCGAGCAGCTCGGGGTCGAGCTCAGGCTCGCCGAGCGCCCGACGCAGGTCGTCGTACGCGGGAATGGCGCTGGCCTACCGGGTGCCGGGACCGTCGCCTGGGTCAGAGGACCTGGCGACGGTCGGCGCGGGCGCCGTACTGCCCGCAGGTGCCGCAGGCACGGTGCGGCAGGTGCTTGGCACCGCAGGCCGGGTTCGCGCAGGTCACCAGCGTGGGCGCGACGGCCTTCCACTGCGAGCGACGGTGCCGCGTGTTGCTGCGCGACATCTTCCGCTTCGGAACAGCCACTGTCTTCTCCTAGTCGTCGTTTCCACTCAGGTCCTGCTCGGTCGGGCTCAGCTGTGTCAGCGTCGCCCACCGCGGGTCGATCGCCGCCTCGTGTGCATGGTCCGGGTCGTCGGCCAGGCGTGCCCCACACTCGGAGCACAGGCCGGGACAGTCGTCCATGCACAGCGGCTGGAACGGTAGTGCGAGCACCACCGCATCCCGCAGCAGGGGCTCCAGGTCGAGCAGGTCGTCCCGGAGCATGCTGACTTCGTCGTCCTCTTCGCTGACGTCATGACCCCGTGTGTCGTCGTAGCCGTACAGCTCCTGGAACGGCACCTCGACCTCGTCGTGGATCGGTTCCAGGCACCGCACGCACTCGCCCTCCACCACGGCTTGCGCCGTGCCGGTGACCAGGACGCCCTCCATGACCGCCTCCAGCCGCAGGTCGAGCTCGACCTGCGAACCTTCGGGGACACTGAGAACTTCGATGCCCAGATCTGCCGGGGCCGGAACAGTCCGTGTCACCTGACGCTGGGACCCCGGGCGGCGGCCGAGCTCGCGGGTGTCGAGCACGAGCGGCGCTCTCGGGTCCAGGGCGGTCAGGGGATCACTTCCAGGTCCGGGCACAACAGATCGGCTCAATGGTAGTGGGGGCGCTGGGGACGGGCAAAACGCGGTGCCGGGTCCGGTGCGCGGGTCGGCGCGGTGCTCCGGCGCAGGTCACGCGCCGGCCCGTTCGGCCAGCTTCGCGGTGAGTCGGGCGAGGACCGCGGGCGGCACGAGAGCCGACACGTCGCCGCCGAGGGACGCGACCTCCTTGACCAGGCTGGAGGAGACGTAGCCGAGTGACGCCGTGGTCGGCACGAATACCGTCTCCACCCCGGTCAGGTGGGCGTTCATCTGCGCCATCGGGAGCTCGTACTCGTAGTCGCTGCCGCCGCGCAGACCCTTGACGATCGCAGCGGCGTCGATCTCCCGGCAGAAGTCGACGATCAGGCCGGTGAACCCGATCACGGTGACGTTGGGCAGGTCGGCGCAGGCCTCGCGGAGCATCTCCAGCCGCTCGTCCGGGTCGAAGAGACGGGACTTCGAGAGGTTGGTCCCTGTCGCCACCACGAGCTCGTCGAAGAGGCCGGCCGCGCGTCGGAAGATGTCGACGTGCCCGTTGGTGACGGGGTCGAAGGATCCGGGGCACACCGCGCGGGTCATGGCACCCGACACTAGTGGTCGGGTTCACGGTCGTCCGGGGTGGCGCGCGCTGCGAGCCAGATCGCGGTCTCGCCGTACTTCTTCCGGCCGCGCTTGCCGGCGAGGGGCTCCAGCCCCGGTGGCCAGGCCGGTTCGGGGCTGCGCACCGAGCGCTCGACGAGGACCAGCGCGTCGTCGGAGAGCCAGCCGTGGGTGAGGAGCAGCGCGAGGTCGTCGGCCAGGTCGGGCTCCGTGAGCGGGTAGGGCGGGTCGCTGAAGACCAGGTCGTACGGCGCCGCCGGCCGCTCCGCGAGGACCGCGCCGACCGGGCGCGCGGCCACCGCGACGGCGGGTGGCGTCCTGGCCGCGCCGACCGCGCGGAGGTTGCGGCCGATGAGGTCGGCGGTGCGCCGGTCGGACTCGACGAGGGTGACGTGGGCCGCCCCTCGGGACCACGCCTCGAGCCCGATGGCGCCGCTGCCGGCGTACAGGTCGAGGAACCGGAGGCCGTCGAGGGACCCGCACCACGACTCGATCGTCGAGAACACCGCCTCCCGGACCCGGTCGCTCGTCGGCCGGGTCCGGTCCCCCTTCGGGGTCTCCAGCCGTCGGCCGCCCGCGGCGCCCGCGATGATCCGGGTCATCGACGTGCTCCTGCGTGCGGACCAGGCCCCGTCACGACTTGTCCACGAACCCGGCACGCTGCGACTCCTCCAACGCGGCGACCGCGTCGGCGAGCCCGGGCGCGGAGGCGAGCGCGGAGTCACGGTCGAGCAGTGACTCGGCGGCTTCGCGGGCCGCGACGATGGTGTCCTCGTCGCGCAGCACGCGCAGGTTCTCCAGGCTCGAGCGGCGGCCGGCCTGGGACGCGCCGAGCACGTCGCCCTCGCGGCGCTGCTCGAGGTCGATGCGGCTCAGCGTGAACCCGTCGG
This sequence comes from uncultured Actinomycetota bacterium, assembly GCA_963830735.1. Taxonomy (GTDB): domain Bacteria; phylum Actinomycetota; class Actinomycetes; order Propionibacteriales; family Nocardioidaceae; genus Nocardioides. The sequence continues at coordinate 506,323 of CAWHNG010000002.1, read as the reverse complement.
TGGTGGAGGCGACGGCGTCGAGACGGCCCCGGGCGGGCGCGACCGGGTCCGGTACGCCGGTCACCAGCAGGCACAGACCGGGGAAGCCACCCCGGCCGACCCGGCCACGCAGCTGGTGGAGCTGCGAGACGCCGAACCGGTCGGCGTCGAGGATCACCATCGTCGTGGCGTTGGCGACGTCGACGCCCACCTCGATGACCGTCGTAGAGACCAGCACGTCGAGCTCGCCGGCGGCGAAGGCCCGCATCGTTGCGTCCTTCTCGTCAGCCGGGAGGCGTCCGTGCAGCCGGCCGAGGCGTACGTCGCCCAGCGGTCCCGTCCCGAGCCGCGCGACGACGTCCTCGACGGCGGCGACCCCGCTGCCGGTCACTCCGACGTTCTCCGCCGCCGGCGTCACGGGCTCGCCGTCCTCGTCGACGTCGACGACCTCGACCTGTCCGGCCTCGGTGTCGTCGCCGGAGATCCGGGGGCAGACGACGTAGACCTGATGGCCCTTCTCGACCTCCTCCCGGACCCGTTCCCAGATCCGGCCCATCCACGACGGGTGCTCGGCGACGGGCACGACGTTGGTCTGGATCGGCGCGCGCCCGGCCGGCAGCTCGCGAAGCGTGGAGACCTCGAGGTCGCCGAACACCGTCATCGCGACGGTCCGCGGGATCGGGGTCGCCGTCATCACCAGCAGGTGCGGCGGGATGACCGCCTTGTCGGTGAGCGCGGCGCGCTGCTCGACACCGAACCGGTGCTGCTCGTCGACCACCACGAGGCCGAGGTCGGCGAAGAAGACCTCGTCCTGCAGCAGCGCGTGGGTGCCGATCACGATGCCGGCCTCGCCGCTGGCGATCCGCAGCAGCGGCTCGGTGCGCTGGGCCTTGGTCATCGAGCCGGTCAGCAGGTCGACCCGGGTGCCCGCGGTGCTGCCGAAGATCGTGCCGCCCATGGCGAGGTCGCCGAGCATGGTGACGATCGACCGGTAGTGCTGCTGGGCGAGCACCTCGGTGGGTGCCAGCAGCGCGGCCTGTCCGCCGGAGTCGACGACGTGCAGCATCGCCCGCAGTGCGACGAGGGTCTTGCCGGAGCCCACCTCGCCCTGGAGCAGCCGGTTCATCGGGTGGGGCTCGGCGAGGTCGTGCTCGATCCGCGCGCCGATGTCGGCCTGGCCGGCCGTGAGCTCGAACGGCAGCCGCTCGTCGAAGGCTCGCAGCAGGGCCCCGTCGCCGCCGGTGCGGATGGTGGCACCGAGCTCGCGGATCGCGCGCCGTCGTCGCCCGAGCACGAGCTGGGTGACCAGCGCCTCCTCGAACCGGAACCGGTGATGGGCCCGGGTGACCTGGTCCCGGGTCTCGGGCTGGTGGACCCAGGCGTAGGCGCGGTGGATGTCGAGGACGTCGTACTCCTCGCGGACCTGCTCCGGCAGCACCTCGGGCAGGTCCTCGAGGACGACCCTCGCGAACCTCACCGCACGCGCGACGTCCCACGACTCCACGCCCTTGGTCAGGGGGTAGATCGGGTAGAGAGCACCGATGTCGAGGACGTCCTCGGTGAGAGCGCCGTCCTCCCCCTCGGCGGCGTCGCCCATGCCGAAGATCGTCAGCTGCGGGTTGACCAGCTGCCACTGGTCGCGGAACCGGTCGGCCTTGCCGAGGAAGACGCCCCGGTTGCCGGTCGCGACCCGGCGGGCGTGCCAGCCGGCAGTGCCCTGGTTCTTGGCGAAGAACGTCATCTTCAGGCTCGGGCCGCCGGTGCGGAGCAGCGCTTCGACCCGGTACGCCGGACGGCCGGTGCGGCGGTCCTTGTAGGTGTGGGTGCGGCACTCGGTGACCTCCCCGACGACGCACAGCATCTGGCCCACCCGGAGGTCGGCGACCTTCGTGAGCGAGCCGGTCTCGAGGTAGCGGCGGGGGAAGTGGCGCAGCAGGTCGCCGACGGTGCTGATCCCGAGCCCGGAGACGAACTTGTTGCGCTTCGCCGGGGTCGTTGCACCCAGGACGGTCGTCACCGACGAGTCAAAGCTGATCGCCACGCGTACCTCGCTCGCCTGGGTCGTTGGACGTTGGGTCGTTGGGTCGGGGCCTCATTCGACCGACATCAGGAGCGGGTACCGCTCCTGCCCACCGTCGTACACCACGACGTCGACATGGGGATGGTGCTCCTCGACCCAACCGGTCGCGTGGTCGGCCAGCGCCGCGCCGTCCTGGCCGCGCACCAGCGTGACCAGCTCACCGCCGGCCGCCAGCAGCCGGTCGAGTACGTCGACCGCGACCTCCGCGAGGTCCTGGCCGACCACCGCGAAGTCCCCCGCGATCACGCCGAGCGCGTCGCCGGGCTCGCACGGGCCCGCCATCGTCATCGCCGTCCGGGCGGCGACGGTGACCGCGCCGTGGCGGACGTGGCGGGCGGTCGCGGTCATCTCGGTGACGTCCTGGTCGAAGGCACGACCCGGCTCGTGCACCGCCAGCGCGGCCAGCCCCTGCACCTGCGCCTTGGTCGGGATGACGGCGACACGGATCCCGCGGACGCCTCGGTCGTCCGCCTCGGCGGTGCCGGCCGCCATCCGGGCGGTCCGCACCGTGTCGGCGTCGTTGGGCAGGAGCACGATCTCGCGTCCACCGCACGCGTTGATGGCGTCGAGCAGCTGACCCGTCGACGGCCGTCGCCCGGGTCCGCCCTCGACGACGACGGCGCCCGCCCCCGCGAACAGCTCGGCAAGACCGGGGCCGGCCGCGACGGCGATGATCCGGCGCCCGCTGACCGGCGGCCGCCCGGTCTCGGACGGGGCGTGCGCGGCCCCCTGGTCGGCGATCTGCTGGGCGAAGTGGGTGACCCGGATGCGGTGTGGCCGCCCGACGGCGAGCCCGGTCTCGATGGCGGCGCCGACGTCGTCGGTGTGGACGTGCACGTTCCACAAGCCGTCGCCACCGACGACGACCACCGAGTCGCCCAGCTCGCCCAGCCGCACCCGGAACGGCGGGATCTCGCCGTCGGGTGCGTCGAGGAGGTACATCACCTCATACGCCGGCCCGTCCGGGCTCAGGTCGCCTGCTCCGCCGTGCGGGAGCTGCGGGATCGGGATCGCGTGCTGCCCCAGCGGCGCGGTGACGGGAACCGGACGGTGTCCGGTGAGCACGGTCTCCGCGGCGTCCAGGATCACGCAGATCCCGCGGCCTCCCGCGTCGACGACGCCGGCGTCGGCCAGCACGGGCAGCTGCTCGGGCGTGCGGGCGAGCGCCTCCCGGGCGGCGGCCGCCGCGGTCGTGAAGACGTCGCGGCTGCGGACCGCGGGGTCCTTGGCCAGGTCGCGCGCGGCGTCGGAGGCGGCCCGCAGCACGGTCAGCATGGTGCCCTCGACCGGCTCGCCGACTGCGGCGTACGACGCCTCGGTCGCCTGGTGGAGCGCGTCCGCCATCACCTCGGCGTTGCGCTCGGAGTCGGAGGCCGACGAGATCCGGCGCGCGATCGCACCCATCATCTCGCTCAGGATCACTCCCGAGTTGCCCCGCGCACCCAGCAGCGCCCCGCGCGCGAACGCCGCCAGCGCAGCCGCCCGCGACCCGGCCGCGGCGTCGCGGATCGCCTCGCGGATCGCATCGCGGGCCGCGGCGATCGTGAGGTACATGTTGGTGCCGGTGTCACCGTCGGGCACGGGATAGACGTTGAGCGCGTCGATCTCCTCACGCGCCTCCCCGAGCGCGTCGACGGCGATGTCGACGAAGCGGACGACCGCTTCGAGCTCGATGCCGCCCGCGGCGCCGTACGCCGGCGTCACCGTCCCCTCGTCCATCCGGGTCAGACTAGTGCCCGCCGCCGATTTCGGGCTGCAGGCGCGGTTCGGCTAATCTGATCCGGTTGCCCGCACGCCGGGCACCCCGAACTTGAACCGCCCGACTTGATCGACGATCTGAACTGTAGGAGTCATCGTGGCTGCCGTCTGCGACATCTGCGCCAAGAAGCCGGCCTTCGGCAACAACCGGCCGTGGTCGCGCAAGATCACCAAGCGCCGCTTCAACCCCAACATCCAGCGCGTGCGCGCGGTCGTGAACGGCACCCCCAAGCGCCTCAACGTCTGCACCGGCTGCCTCAAGTCGGGCAAGGTCTCCCGCTGACCTGATCAGCGCTGACCCGATCAGCTTCGGCGAAAGGCCGCCATCCCCTCGGGGTGGCGGCCTTCGCAATTCCGGGGCGGGCGGGCTGCTGATGAATCCGCGGCGCCGCGCCCGACAAACCTGCGGCCGACCGCCGTCGGCAAACCTTCCGGTCGCGCGCGGAGCGCCAGTTGACTAGAAGTGGGTCCACCCCGTCGGGCCGTCGTACGACGCCGCGTCGACCGTGACCGCGGGACCGTCCTCGGGGAGCGGCCCGGTCACGCGCCCGATCACCTGCCACCCGTCGGGGAGCGTGGTGCCCTCGGGGAACGTCGCCACCAGCGAGTGGTCGTCACCGCCGCCGAGGATGAACTGGAGCGGGTCCGCCCCGAGTGCGGCGCCGACCGCGACCAGGGGCTCGGGGATCTCGAAGGCGTCGGTGCTGATGTCGAGCGCGACACCCGACGCACGGGCGAGGTGCTCCGCGTCGGCAAGCAGCCCGTCGGAGACGTCGACCATCGCGGTGGCGCCCGCCTCGGCGGCGAGCGGGCCGGCGTCGTACGGCGGCTCCGGGCGGCGGTAGGCGTCGACCAGCTTCCGGGGCGAGCGGAACCCCCGCCCCAGCACCGCGAGTCCGCCCGCGGCCCAGCCCTGGCGTCCGGCGAGGGCGACGACGTCGCCCTCCTGCGCGCCCGAGCGGAGCACCGGAGACACGGTGCAACCGCCCATCACGGTCACCGAGACGACGATCTGGTCGGCACTGGTGATGTCGCCGCCGACCATCCCGGCCCCGACGGACGCGCACTCCTCGGCGAAACCGCGGGTGAAGTCGAGTGCCCACTGCGCCGGCAGGTCGGCCGGGGCGGCGAACCCGACGGTGAGCCAGGTGGCGCGGCCGCCCATCGCGTTGATGTCGGAGAGGTTCTGCGCGGCCGCGCGGTGCCCGACGTCGACGGCGTCGGCCCACTCCCGCCGGAAGTGGCGTCCCTCGACCATCATGTCGGTGGAGACGACGACATGACCGTTGCGCACCCGCAGCACCGCGGCGTCGTCGCCGGGACCCACGAGCACCTGCTCCCCCGGCGCGTGCTCGGCGACGATCCGCTCGATGCGCTCGATCAGTCCGAACTCCCCGAGGTCGGCCAACGTCTGGTCGCATTCGGACATGACGCACATCCCACCACACGGCCCCGTCCCCGTCGCACAGTCGCCCGGGCTCGGCGTCCGGACCCGGGGGCGGTAGGTTGGTGCGCCGTCAGTGACGACACCGATCCCGAGGGAGCGCGACCATGGTGGTGCAGGCCTACATCCTGATCCAGACCGACGTCGGCAAGGCCGCAGAGGTCGCCTTGGCGATCGCCAAGGTCAAGGGTGTCACCCTCGCCGAGGACGTCACCGGCCCCTACGACGTGATCGTGCGCGCCGAGGCCCGCAACGTCGACGAGCTCGGCAAGCTGGTCGTCTCCAAGGTGCAGAACCTCGAGGGCATCACCCGCACCCTCACCTGCCCCGTCGTCCACATCTAGATTGGCCGAGCGAGTCGCTCCTTCGTCGCGCCGCGCTGCCGGCCCGCGGTCGAGGTTCGCTCACGACCACGTGAGCGGCCGGCATGACGGTCGGCGCCACGCCGTCGGTACGGCGCTGCTGCTCGTCGTGGCCGGAGGTGCGCTGACGGCCTGCGGAGGGCCGGTCGAGATCGCCGCCCCCGACCTCGACGAGGCCGACGCCGCGGCGTGCGAGGACTTCGTCGACGCACTGCCGAAGACGCTGTCGGACCAGAAGGCGGTCGAGATCACGCCGACCGACGCGCCGGGCAAGGCGTACGGCGACCCGCCGATCGTCGTCACCTGCGGGGTCGGTGAGCCCGAGGGGTTCGACGAGACGGCATCGTGCGAGGCCGTCAACGGCGTCGGGTGGTTCATCCCCGAGGAGCAGTACGACGACCCGCAGCTCGACCTGGTGCTCACCTCACCCGGCACGAAGCCCCGCGTCGAGGTGCGCGTGCCCGCCGACTACCGCCCCGAGGGGGGCGCGGCCGCGATGGGAGTGCTGAGTCCGCTGATCGCCCAGCACCTCGAGATCCTCGAGTCCTGCGTCTAGCCCAGCCCGTCAGCGCAGGCCGGTGTCGCGCTGCAGCGCGAGCGCGATCAGCCGGTCGACCAGGGCGCCGTAGTCCAGGCCCGTGGCGGCCCACATCCGCGGGAACATCGACAGCGGCGTGAAGCCGGGCATCGTGTTGAGCTCGTTGACGACGAGGGACCCGTCGGGCATCACGAAGAAGTCGACCCGGGCCAGCCCCTCGCACCCGACCGCGCGGAACGCCCGCGTGGACAGGTCGCGCATCAGGGCGGCGGTCTCCTCCGGCAGCACGGCCGGTACGTCGAGCTCGGTGGCCTCCTCGGGGAGGTACTTCGCCTCGAAGTCGTAGAACTCGTGGTCGCCGGTGATCCGGATCTCGGCCGGCACGCTGGCCTCGACGCCCCCGTCGAGAGTCTCGAGGACGCCGCACTCGACCTCGCGAGCACCCTCGGCGCTGACCTCGATCAGCACCTTCGGGTCGTGGACGAGAGCGCCCTCGATGACGGCGTCGATCTCGTCGGGTCCATGCGCCTTGCCGATACCGATGCTCGAGCCGCCTCGGGCCGGCTTCACGAACAGCGGGTAGCCGAGCTCGGCGCAGGACGCCCGCACGGCGGCTCGGTCCTGCGCCCACTCGCGCGCGGTCGTCGTACTGCTGGGCATGACGGGGAGCCCGGCCGCGGCGAGCACGATCTTCATGTAGGCCTTGTCCATGCTGACCGCCGAGGCGAGCACGCCGGCACCGACGTAGCGGACGCCGGCCATCTCGAGCAGGCCCTGCAAGTGTGCCGTCCTCGCCCCACGGGCCGTGCAGCAGGGGGAACACCACGTCGACGCCCAGCAGCCTGTCGAGCTCACGCGGAGGCGCTGGGTCCTGGGGCGACTCGCTGACGACCAGACCGGCACCGCTGGTGGTGCGCGCCAGCGTCACCGCGGCGCGCTCGCCGTCGACCGCCGGCAGCTCGTCGGTGCCCTTGAGCTGGAGCCGCTCGACGTCGCCGGACTCGAGCACCCAGCGCCCGTCGGGCGCGATGCCGACCGGGATCACGTCGTACCGATCGGGGTCCAGCGCCCGCAGCACGCTGCCCGCGGTGACGCACGAGATGGCGTGCTCGTTGGAGCGGCCGCCGAAGACGACAGCGACACGGGTACGGCGGCCGGTGGGCGGGTTCATCGCGGCTGACCCTACCGTTGGGGCATGTCCGATCCCGTGTCCGACACCTCTCCCGTCCCTGTGTCCTCGCCCTCGTTGCCCGTCCCCTCGTTGCCCGCCCCCTCGTTGCCTGAGGTCCGGCCCGCGACGCTCGCCGTCACCGGCGGCCGCCCGGCACGCGAGCCCGACGCCCCGCTCAACCCGCCGATCACGATGTCGTCGACGTACGTCGCCACCGGCGACGTGGAGTACGGCCGCTACGGCAACCCGACGTGGTCGGCGTTCGAGGAGGTGCTCGGAGGCCTGGAGGGGGGCCGCGCCCTCGCGTTCGCCTCGGGCATGGCGGCGGCTGCGGCCGTGCTCGATCTCGTCGGCCAGGACAGCGGCGTGATCGCACCCCGGCACGCCTACAACGGTTCGGTGATGGCCCTCGCCGACCTCGAGGCCCGCGGCCGGCTGCACGCCACGCTGGTCGACATCGCCGACACGGCGGCGGTCGTGGCGGCGATGGAGGCCGACCCCGACTGCGCACTGCTGTGGATCGAGTCGCCGACCAACCCGGCACTCGAGGTCGCCGACATCCCAGCGCTGGCCGAGGCCGCCCACCGGCTCGGCATCCGCGTGGTCGTCGACAACACCTTCGCCACTCCCCTGCTGCAACAGCCGCTGGCCCTGGGCGCGGACATCGTGCTGCACTCGGCGACCAAGTACCTCGCCGGCCACAGCGACGTCCAGCTCGGTGCGCTCGTCGTCGCCGACGACGAGGTGCACGCGGCGCTGAAGGGTCGGCGGGAGCTGGTGGGGGCGGTGCCGGGTCCGTTCGAGACGTGGCTGGCGCTGCGCGGCGTACGCACCCTGCACGTGCGGCTCGAGCGCGCCCAGTCCAACGCGGCGGCACTCGCCGAGCGGCTGGCGGGCCACCCTGCCGTGGCCGAGGTCCGCTACCCCGGGATGGGCGCGATCGTCGCGATGGTGTTGAAGTCCGCCGACGCCGCCGACCTCGTCACCAGGAGTACGTCGCTGTGGGTGCACGCCACGTCGCTCGGCGGCGTGGAGTCGACCTTCGAGCGCCGGCGCCGCTGGAAGGCCGAGCCGGAGACGATCCCGGAGGGCCTCGTCCGGCTGTCCGTCGGCATCGAGGACGTCGATGACCTCTGGGCCGACCTGTCGACGGCCCTGGACCTGCTCGCCTGACGCCCAGCGCTGGGCTACGCAAGGGGTCCGCGGCTGCGGTCGGGTGCATGGGTCACTTGACCCATGCACCGGACTGCTCGCCGAGTCCGTCGCGCCCGCCGAGTCGGCGCAAACTTCGACGCGGCTCGCTACGCTCGCGGAGACGAATTCCGCCGACTCGGCTACCTGGTCTCGGTCGCTGCGCTCCCTCGCCCGCCGGCTAATCTATTTCGGCTTTGGGGTCGCGGGAGATGAACGCCTCCATCATCTGCGAGGTGCTCATCCGCCCGCCGACGACCTCGTCGACGTGCTCGACGATGGGCGCCTCGACGCCGGCCTTCTCGGCGAGCGCGCGGATCGAGGAGCACGACTTCGCGCCCTCGGCGACCTGCCGGGTGGAGGCGTAGATCTCCTCGACCGTCATGCCCTGGCCGAGCTTCTCGCCGAAGGTCCGGTTGCGCGAGAGCGGCGAGGAGCAGGTCGCGACGAGGTCGCCGAGGCCGGCCAGGCCCATCAGGGTGAGCGGGTTGGCGCCGAGGTTCATCGCCAGTCGGGCGGTCTCGGCGAGGCCGCGGGTGATGAGCGAGGCGGTCGTGTTGTCGCCGAAGCCCAGCCCGACGGCCATCCCGACGCTGAGCGCGACGACGTTCTTGTAGGCGCCGCCGAGCTCGCAGCCGAGGACGTCGACGCTGGTGTAGGGCCGGAACGCCGCCGAGTGGCAGCGCTTCTGCAGCATGGTGGCGACGTCCTGGTCGACGCACGCCACCACCGAGGCGGCCGGCTCGCGGCGCGCGATCTCCTTGGACAGGTTGGGCCCGCTGATGACGGCGATGCGGCCTGCATCGATGTCACCGACCTCGGAGATCACCTCGCTCATCCGCTTGAGGGTGCCGAGCTCGACGCCCTTCATCAGGGACACCAGCTTCGCGTCGGGCTCGAGGTAGGGAAGGAACGCCGGGAGGTTGTCGCGCAGCGACTGCGACGGCACGGCGAGAACGACCACGTCGGCACCCGCGAGCGCGCGCTCGGGGTCGTGGGTCGCCGTGATCATCGGCGGGAGCTCGATCCCCGGCAGGTAGTCGGTGTTCTCCTTGCGATCGTTGATCGCGTCCGCGACCTCCTCCCGACGGGCCCACAACGAGACGTCGTTGCCTCCGTCGGCGAGCACGATCGAGAACGCCGTACCCCACGAACCCGCACCGAGCACCGCGATCTTGCCGGTCATGCCGGACCACCTTTCCCCTCGGGGCCCATCGGCCCCTTCCGCTTGAAGCGGTCTCCGTGGATCCGCATGTCGTAACGCTCCGTCGGTGCCGACCTCGCCGCGGATCAGCTCCACCTGGTGGGTGATCGCGGCCATGATCCGATCGGTCGCCTCGTTGACGACCGGCGGCGTGCGCGGCTCGTCCCGCAGATCGGCGAGGTCGACGGGATCGCCGGCGCGCATGGTGATGTGCCGGCGGGGGAACAGGTGCGGCCTCTTCGTGTAGGGAGGGAGGATCTCCTGCGCGCCCCACTGGCCGACCGGGATCACCGGACAGCCGGTCTCGAGAGCGATCCGCGCGGCGCCGGACTTGCCGCGCATCGGCCACATGTCGGGGTCGCGGGTGATGGTCGCCTCGGGGTAGACGACGATGCACTCGCCACGGCCCACCGCCTCGACGGCGGCGGCGTACGCACCGACCGCCGCGCTGGTCTCGCGCTTGACGGGGATCTGGCCGGCTGCGGAGAGGAAGTGGCCGAGCGCCTTGTTGTCGAAGAGCCCCGACTTCGCCAGGTAGTGCGGGACCCGGCCGTGGTCATAGGTGAACAGGGCTGCGGTGAGCGGGTCGATGTGGGAGAGGTGGTTGAGCGCGATCACGCAGCCGCCGGTCGCGGGCACCAGGTCGCCGTCGATCCACGTGCGCTTGGTGGCCGCTGTCAGCGTCGGCTTGAGGATGACCACGGCGACGTTGACGGCCCATCCCCGCTTCTCCCGCACGTTGCGCACCTTCACGGGAGAGGAGGCTACCGGTCGGTGTCCCGGACGGAGTGACAACAGGCTCCTGCCGCCGCTCGTGGCGGACCTGACAGGATCTGTCCGTGGTCGCGCGTCAGGACGAGTACTGCGTCCTGGTCCCCGTGAAGCCCCCGGGCTCGCGGGAAGTCCCGCCTGCAGGGGGTTTCCGCTGACGAGCGCGTACGGCTGGCGACCGCGTTCGCCACCGACACGGTCGCTGCCTGTCTCGCCACGGCGTCGGTCGCCACGGTCCTCGTCGTCACCGACGACGAGGACGTCGCCCGCACGGCTGAAGCGCTCGGGGCGGCCACCTGCTCCGACGGCGGGGTGGGCCTCAACCCGGCGTTGCGGCGGGCGGCTGGTGTCGCGCACGAGCGGTGGCCCGGGCTCGTGCCGGTCGCACTGCTCGCGGATCTTCCGGCGCTGCGGCCGGACGATCTCGCGGCGGCGTTGCGGGAGGTCACGCTGCGGGCGGCGACCGCGGCGTCGTACGTCATCGACGCGGAGGGGACCGGAACCACGCTCTACACCGCGGCTTCGGGGATCTTCGACCCGCTCTTCGGTGCGGACTCCGCCGCCCGGCACCAGGCTGCCGGTGCCGTACCGGTGCCCGGCGACCTCGCGACCCTGCGCCGCGACGTCGACGACCTCGCGGGCCTGGAGGCCGCGGTCGCGCTCGGGGTGGGTACGGCGACCCGCGCGCTGGTGCGGCACGGAGCGCTGCGCCTGCGCGGCTGACCAGGAACGCCGACGGGCCGCCCTCCCGGAGGAGGACGGCCCGTCGTTACGAATCCGGAATCCGGTCAGGCCTTCTTGGCCGGCGCCTTCTTGGCGGCGGTCTTGGCGGGAGCCTTCTTGGCCGGCGCCTTCTTGGCGGCGGTCTTGGCGGCGGTCTTGGCGGGAGCCTTCTTGGCGGGAGCCTTCGTGGCCGGCGCCTTCTTGGCGGCGGCCTTGGCGGGCGCCTTCTTCGCGGGAGCCTTCTTGGCCGGCGCCTTCTTGGCGGCGGCCTTGGCGGGAGCCTTCTTCGCGGGAGCCTTCGTGGCCGGCGCCTTCTTGGCGGCGGTCTTGGCGGGCGCCTTCTTCGCAGGAGCCTTCTTGGCAGGGGCCGCCTTCTTGGCCGTCGCCGCCGCCTTCTTCGCGACAGCAGCCGCCGGGGCAGCTGCCTTCTTCGCAGCAGGCGTGGCCTTGGGGAGCTTCGGCAGCTTCTTGGCGCCGGAGATGACGTTCTTGAGATCGGCGCCGGCGTTGAACTTCGGCACTGCCTTCTTCTTGGTCTTCAGCCGCTCGCCGGTCTGCGGGTTGCGCACCCAGCGGGCGTTGCGGACCGCCTTCTCGAACGAACCGAACCCGGTGATCGCGACCTTCTCGCCGGCAGCGACCTGTCGGGTGATCGTGTCGAGCACGGAGTCGAGCGCGTGGGCAGCTGCCTTGCGGTTGCCCTCGAACCGCTCCGAGAGCGCATCGATGAACTGAGACTTGTTCACTACCTGTCCTTCCGCCAGACCGGCATCCCTGCCGCTCGTGGGCCGTTGAAGCCGGGCAGTGCCCGACGCTTTCCTCGGCACGCTAGGCATTCGCGAGCGGAGCCACAATGACCACGCCGGTCAATCCGCGGGTTTTTTGCCTGTAGAGCAGCGAATTCGCCGTTCTGCGGCCGGATCAGGCGTGCTGGGTGACGGGCTTCCAGCTCGGCCGCGTCGCCTCGAAGGCTGCGATGTCGGCGTCGTGACCGAGGGTGATGCCGATGTCGTCGAGGCCCTCGAGCAGGCGCCAGCGCGTGTAGTCGTCGATGTCGAAGGAGTCCTCGATCAGGTCCTCGCCGTCACCGGCGCGCACGGTCTTGCTCTCGAGGTCGACAGTGATCTCGCCACCCGGGTCGTCCTCGAGGAAGTCCCACAGCCGCTGCACGACCTTCTCGTCGACCTGGGCCGCGAGAAGCCCGGCCTTGCCGGAGTTTCCGCGGAAGATGTCGGCGAAGCGCGAGGAGATGACGGCCTTGAAACCGTAGTTCTGCAAGGCCCACACGGCGTGCTCGCGCGACGAGCCGGTGCCGAAGTCGGGGCCCGCGACGAGGACGGAGCCGGCGGCGTACGCCTCGTTGTTGAGGACGAAGTCCGGGTCGTTGCGCCAGGCCGCGAAGAGCCCGTCCTCGAAGCCGGTGCGGGTCACTCGCTTGAGGTAGACCGCGGGGATGATCTGGTCGGTGTCGACGTTGCTGCGGCGCAGCGGTACGCCGACGCCGGTGTGGCGGGTGAACTTGTCCATGGTCGGTCCCTTCAGGCCAGCGGGGCGAGGTCGGCGGGCGAGGAGAGGGTGCCGCGTACGGCGGTCGCCGCGGCCACCGGGATCGAGACCAGGTGCGTGCGACCGCCCTTGCCCTGCCGGCCCTCGAAGTTGCGGTTGGAGGTCGAGGCGCTGCGCTCACCGGGGCTGAGCGTGTCGGGGTTCATGCCCAGGCACATCGAGCAACCGGCGCCGCGCCACTCCGCGCCGGCCTCCTTGAAGATCACGTCGAGACCTTCGTCCTCGGCCTGCATCCGGACCCGCACCGAGCCCGGAACCACCAGCAGACGGGTGTTGTCGGCGACCGTACGGCCCTTGATGATCTCGGCGGCGAGACGCAGGTCCTCGATCCGGCCGTTGGTGCAGGAGCCCACGAAGACCGTGTCGACCTCGATGTCGCGCATCGGCGTGCCGGCCTCGAGACCCATGTAGGTCAGCGCCTTCTCGGCGGCGACGCGGTCCTGCTCGTCGTCGAAGTCGGCCGGGATCGGCACCGAGCCGCCCAGCGGGACGCCCTGTCCCGGGTTGGTCCCCCACGTCACGAACGGCGTCATCTCCGACGCGTCGAGCACGATCTCCTTGTCGTACACGGCGTCCTGGTCGGTGACGAGCGTCTTCCAGTGCTCGACGGCGGCGTCCCACTCGGCGCCCTTCGGCGCCTCGGGCCGGCCCTCGATGTAGTCGAAGGTGGTCTGGTCCGGCGCGATCATGCCCGCCTTCGCGCCCCACTCGATCGACATGTTGCAGACGGTCATCCGGCCCTCCATCGAGAGCTCCTCGATGGCCTGGCCGCGGTACTCCACGATGTAGCCCTGGCCACCGCCGGTGCCGGTGTGGGCGATGAGCGTCAGCACGAGGTCCTTGGCGGTGACGCCGTCCGGGAGGCTCCCGTTGACGGTCACGGCCATGGTCTTGGGCTTGGCCTGCATCAGCGTCTGGGTGGCGAGCACGTGCTCGACCTCGGAGGTGCCGATGCCGAAGGCGATCGCGCCGAACGCACCGTGGGTGCTGGTGTGGCTGTCGCCGCACACGATCGTCATGCCGGGCTGGGTCAGGCCGAGCTGCGGGCCGACGACGTGGACGATGCCCTGCTCCACGTCACCGAGCGGGTGCAGGCGCACCCCGAACTCCTCGGCGTTGCGACGCAGGGTGTCGACCTGGGTCTTGCTCACCGGGTCGGCGATCGGCTTGTCCCAGTCGAGGGTCGGGACGTTGTGGTCCTCGGTCGCGAGGGTGAGGTCCGGGCGTCGTACCACCCGGTCGGCGAGACGGAGGCCGTCGAAGGCCTGCGGGCTGGTCACCTCGTGGATGAGGTGGAGGTCGATGTAGAGGAGGTCCGGCTCCCCCGGCGTCGAGCGGACGACGTGCTCGTCCCACACCTTCTCTGACAGGGTCCGGGCCCGGTTCTCGCCCATCACGTGCTCCTCGTCGATCTTCGCGTTCGGTCACTCATCGTCCGGGTCCGTACGACGAGTCGCGCCGCGCTCCCGGACCTGCGGAGTTCCACCGTACGCTTGCATCCCATGTTCTGAGACGGCAGTATTGCCATATGGACAACTCGAGTGGTGTGGGTGTGCTGGACAAGGCGGCGCTGGTTCTGACTGCCTTGGAGTCAGGCCCGGCGACCCTGGCCGGACTGGTGGCGGGCACCGGCCTGGCGCGGCCGACGGCGCACCGGTTGGCGGTGGCCTTGGAGCACCACCGCCTCGTGGCCCGTGACATGCAGGGCCGCTTCGTGCTCGGCCCGCGGCTCGCCGAGCTGTCCGCCGCGGCCGGCGAGGACCGACTGCTCGCGACCGCCGGACCGGTGCTGGCCCGGCTGCGCGACATCACCGGCGAGTCCGCCCAGCTGTGGCGCCGTCAGGGCGACCACCGCGTCTGTGTCGCAGCCGCCGAGCGCCCGTCCGGCCTGCGCGACACCATTCCCGTCGGCTCGACGCTCACCATGCGCGCAGGCTCCGCGGCGCAGGTGCTGCTCGCCTGGGACGACCCGGAGCGCATCCACCGCGGTCTCCAGAACGCCGCGTTCTCCGCAGCCGAGCTGTCCGCGATCCGCCGCCGCGGCTGGTCGCAGTCGGTCGGCGAGCGCGAGCAGGGCGTGGCCTCGGTGTCCGCGCCGGTCCGCTCCCCCGGCGGCAAGGTGATCGCCGCCGTGTCGGTCTCCGGCCCGCTCGAGCGGCTCTCCCGCCAGCCCGGCCGGATGCACGCTCCCGCCGTACTCGCCGCCGCGGAGCGGCTCTCCGAGTCGCTGCGCCGCGCCGCCGCGGAGTGACTCTCCGCTGGTCGAGTAGCCCGAGCCGCTAGGCGAGGGCGTATCGAGACCCGGCAGCTGTGCCCGCTCACCGTCGGACTCTCGCCTCACCGGGTCTCGATACGCGCCGTCGCTGCCGGCGCTACTCGACCTGCCCTCTCACTCTGACCGCGCTCGTTCCTCGCGCGGTCAGAAGAGGGCGTCCTGCTCGAGGGAGAGCAGCAACTGCTTGCGGTCGAGGCCGCCGGCGTAGCCGGTGAGGGTGCCGTTGGCGCCGATGATCCGGTGGCACGGGATCACGATCGGGATCGGGTTCGCGCCGTTGGCCAGGCCGACCGCGCGGGAGGCCGCGTTGCTCTTGCCGAGCCGCGCCGCGATCTCGCCGTACGACGCCGTCTCGCCGTGACCGACCTTCGTCAGCTGCTCCCACACGGCGAGCTGCCAGGCGGTTCCGGCGGGCGCGAGCGGGAGGTCGAACTCGGTCAGCTCACCGGCGAAGTACGACGCCAGCTGGTCGGCCGCGCGCCGCAGCACCGGGTGGTCGTCGGACCGGACACCGCGGGGGCGCCCGTCGGCGTCACGGAACGGCGCGAACTCGATGGCTGTGATCGCACCCGCCTGCTCGACGATGCGCAGGGGGCCGACAGGCGACTCGACAACGGTCCACATCACTTCTCATCCTCCAAGGAAGTCCACAGGTACAACAAGGCATAGGAGCGCCACGGGCGCCATTGCTCGGGATCGACGTCGGCGACGGCCGGGCCGATACGGGCCAGCGCGTGCCGCACGCCGACGTCGGTCGGCAGGAACACGTCGGGGTGGCCGAGTGCCCGGAGCGCGATGTAGTCGGCGGTCCACGGGCCGATCCCGGGCACGTCGAGCAGGCGGCGTCGTACGTCGTCGCGGGCGGCGCCGCGGTCCAGCACGAGGTCTCCCGAGTCCAGCGCCGCAGCCAGGGCGACCAGCCCGCGACCGCGGGCACGAGGCATCGGCAGCGAAGCCGGGTCCAGCGCGGCCACCGCCTCGGCGCGCGGGAACAGGTGGGTGAGTCCGGGGACGTCGGTCTCGACCGGCTGGCCGTGCTCGGCGACGAGCCGGCCGGCGACCGTCCGCGCGCCGGCGACGCTGACCTGCTGCCCCAGCACCGCCCGCACGGCGATCTCGTCTCCCGCCGGATGGCCGGGCACGCGCAGCCCCGGTCGGCTCCGGACCAGCGGACCGATCACCGGATCGCCCGCGAAGTGGTCGGCCACCGGGATCGGGTCACAGTCGGCGTCGAGCAGGCGGCGTACCCGCGCGACCGCTGCGGCGGTGTCCCGCAGGTCGTGGAGAGCGAACCGCGCCGGCACGAGCGCCGTACCTCCCGGCTCGAGGGCGTCGTCGAGGTCGAGCGTCACCGTGCCCGGACCGTGCGGGAGGTCGAGGGTGCGGGCGTAGGTGCCGCTCCCGTCGGGCCGCACGTCCGCGACCTCGACCCCCAGCACTGCGCGTACGGCGAGGAATCCCAGCAGCGCTCTCCCCGAGTACGGCGTCCGCACCGCCAGCCGGAGGTCGATCGCCCCCGGCGTGCGCGGCCCGCCTCGCCGCCCGCGGAGCTGGGTCGGGGTGGCGTCGTAGACCTCCCGCATCGTGTCGTTGAACTGCCGGACGCTGGCGAACCCCGCCGCGAACGCCACGTCGGCGAAGGCGAGATCGGTCGTCTCGACCAGCACCCGCGCGGTCTGCGCCCGCTGGGTGCGAGCCAGCGCGAGCGGTCCGGCGCCGAGCTCGGTCGTCAGCACTCGGGACAGGTGCCGTGGCGTGTAGCCGAGCCGGCGCGCGAGACCGTCGACACCGTCACGATCGACGACCCCGTCGCCGATCAGTCGCATCGCCCGTCCGGCGACCGTCGCGGCGACGTCCCAGTCGGGGCTGCCGGGCGTCGCGTCGGGGAGGCACCGCTTGCACGCGCGGTAGCCGGCGGCCTGGGCAGCCGCGGCCGTGCGGTGGAAGGACACGTTGCGCAGCAGCGGGGTCCGGGCCGGGCACGACGGCCGGCAGTAGATGCCCGTGGTCCTCACGGCGATGTAGAAGACGCCGTCGAAGCGCCGATCCCGGGACTTCACGACGGCGTAGCAGGATTCCAGGTCCAACGCGGGGATCCCAGCTGCCATGGTGCTCATGACCTCTATTCAACAGGGCGGCACCGACCTTCGCTGGCGGGATTCGGACATGGCGGCCACCGCCGCTCTGCCACTCTGGGCGCCATGGTCACCTCGGCGCCTCCGCTTGTCTTCGAGCACCTTGCCAAGAGCTTCGGCTCCGTTCGTGCGGTCGATGACCTCACGTTCACGGTCCGCCCCGGCGCCGTCACGGGCTTCCTCGGTCCCAACGGCGCCGGCAAGACGACGACGCTGCGCGTGCTTCTCGGGCTGGCGGCCGCGAGCAAGGGCCGGGCTCTGGTCGGCGACCGCCCCTATGAGGCCTACGACCGCCCCGGCACGGTCGTCGGCGCGGCGCTGGAGACCTCGGGCCTTCACCCCGGACGTACCGGCCTCGGTCACCTCGAGGTCTACGCGCCGCAGGTCGGCGCGTCCCGCGCGCGGTGCCGGGAGGTGCTCGAGGAGGTCGAGCTCGGCTTCGCCGCTCGTCGTCGGGCCGGCACCTATTCGCTCGGCATGCGTCAACGACTCGCCCTCGCGACCGCGCTGCTTGCCGATCCGCCGGTCCTCGTGCTGGACGAGCCGACGAACGGCCTGGACCCGGAAGGCATCGTCTGGCTCCGGGGACTGCTGCGTCGGTTCGCGGACGAGGGCCGGACGGTCCTGGTCTCCAGCCATCTCCTCGCCGAGGTGCAGGCCAGCGTCGACGACGTGGTCGTGATCGCGCAGGGCCGACTGCGTCATGCGTCCTCGCTCGACGCGCTCCGCGAGCTCGCCGTCCCCGCTGCCTACGTCGAGACCCCGATGACGACTCAGCTGACCGCGCTGGCGGCGGGCGAAGGCTGGCAGCTGTCGCCGCACGAGCGCGGCTTCCTGGTGACCGGTGCGCAAGCGGCGCAGGTCGGCCGGGCCGCCCATGTCGCCGGCCTCGAGCTCCACCAGCTCGTCAGCCACGGCGGGAACCTGGAGGAGGCGTTCTTCGCGCTGACCCGCCCAGAACCAGCGCCATCATCGCCGCCGCCCGCGGACGCCCGCCCGGTGGAAGGTGCCGACCGATGACTGCCGCGCTCGTCGCCGAGTTCCGCAAGGTCCTCTCCACCCGTCTCTGGTGGCTGCTGCTCCTCGTGATGGCCGCCTACCTCGCGTTCGTCGCCGCGGTCCTCGCCTTCGGCTTCACGGTGGACGGGTCCCCGAACCAGCTGCCGCCCGCGGCGGCGGCGAAGTCGACGTACTCCGTCATCAACGGCGCGGGCTACGTCTTCCCGCTCGTCATCGGCACCCTCGCGATCACCACGGAGTACCGCCACCGCACGATCACGACGTCGATGCTGCTCGAGCCGCGACGCACGGTGTTCCTGGTCGCGAAGCTCCTGGCCGTCGTGCCGGTCGGTCTGCTCGCCGGTGTGGTCGGCACGGCCGCAACGGTCGCAGGCGGTGCTCCCGTCCTCGCGTGGCAGGGAGGCGGGCCGCAGCTCGGCAACGGCGACGTGCTCACCGGGCTGTGGCTCGGCGTGGTGGTCACCGCGATCTGGGCGGCCGTCGGCGTCGCACTCGGCTCGGTGCTGTCCAACCAGGTGGCGGCGATCGTGGTCGTCCTGGCGTTCACGCAGTTCGTCGAGCCGGTTGCGCGTCTCGCCCTGGCGCAGTTCGACGCGGTCGCGGGCATCGCGGCGTACCTCCCGGGCGCCGCTGCCGACGCCCTCATCGGAGCGAGCTTCTTCGGCAACACCGTCGCGCCCGACCTGCTGCCCCGGTGGGGCGGTGCCCTCGTCCTCGTCGGGTACGTCGCCGCGCTCGCGGCGGTGGGGCGGCTCACCACGCTGCGCCGCGACGTGGCCTGACGACACGTCGCACCTGTCCCCCGGCGGCGTCGGAGTCTGCCACGCTGTCCGCCATGGCCGACAACCCGTTCGAGCTGATGCTCAGGTCGCAGCAGCTCGCCCTCAAGCTCGCGACCGACACCCTGCGCACCTTCCGCGACACCGCGGTCACCGGCGTCACCCAGCCGGACGAGCTGGTCCACCAGATGACCGAGCTCGCCGGCGCCGTCGCGGGGATGGCCGGCGCGGTGACGAGCCTCGCCGGCGCCACGGCGCAGCCGTTGCAGGACTTCATCGTCAGGCAGCGCGAGCTCGCCGACACGGTGGCGACACTCGCGGAGGCGCAGGCCGACCTGGCCGGCGTCGTCGCCAAGCTGGCCGAGCGGCACGCCGAGGCGGTGACGGCGCTCGAGACGCTCTCCTCCCCCATCTTCGCCCTGGTCGGGACGGCGCCGACGGAGCCGAAGAGCCGCGCCGCGCGCGCCTCGAAGAAGACGTCCGAGAAGAACTCCTGACAGCCGTCAGCGCAGCAGGTTGCCGAGACCGCCGAGCGGGCTCTGCTGCTGAACCTGCTGGCCGCCGTCCTGGGCGCCACCGAAGCGCATGTTCTCGCTCGGCTGCACTATGACGAAGCCCTGGCCGTAGAACCCGAGCTGGAACTCCTCACCGGACGTGCGTCCGATCAGCGCCTTCATGCCGATGTCGGTCTTGAGCTGGATCTGCAGGCCCGCGGACCAGCAGACGGCCGCGTCGGGGTCGACGAACGTCGGCGCCTCGCCCACGTTGAGCAGCAGCGGCGGACCGTCGGTCACGAGCGCGACCTGGCCGGTGCCCGACAGCGTGGTGTTGAAGAGGCCGCCCGACGCCATCCCCGCGCCCCGCACCAGCTTGATGTCGTCCTGGAGGGTGTCGGAGAAGGCCAGGATGTTCTGGCCGTTGACCGAGATCGAGTCGTTCTCGAGATCGATGACGTGGACGTCCATGCCGTTGTTGGCGAGGAAGATCTCGCCGGTGCCGGTCATCCGCATGATCGGCAGGCCCTCGCCGGTCACCTTCTGCTTGAGCCACTTGCCGACGCCACCGGCGCCCTGGTGGTCGAACCGGACCTCGCCCTGGTAGGCCACCATCGACCCCGCGAGCGCCTTGACACTGCCCTGGGACAGCTCGACCTTCATCATCTTCGAGCTCTGCTTGACGAAGAGGCCAGGGGCCTCGATCTCGTGGTTCTCCTGTGCGAACAGATCGCTACGCATGCGCTGACTCCTATGGCGTGAGCCCGAGAGGAACGGGTTGACGGCCGACCCTCAGGTCGTCCGAGACCTTGCTACCCCTGTCGATGCCCGCTAACCAGCGGTTCTGCGAAATCCACAGGCGGTGTCCCCCATTCCCCCAATATCGAGGGTTCGGCAGCCAGTGCGTCAGCGAGCTGCGAGCCCGACCTCGATGATCCGAGCCGCCCGCCGCAGATCGGCGCGGACCGCCCGTGGAGCCAGCGCCCGCAGCACGGTCGCCGGCACCAGCCAGGCACCGCTGCCGGCAAGGTCGAGCCTCACACCGACGTCGGTGACGCCCGGGTCGGCCTCGACCGGGACGAATGCCAGCGTCAGCGAGGCGGTGAGTCCGCGCCAGTGGCCGACCTCGCTCCACACCCCGACGGCGACGGTGGACGTTGTCGCAGATGGTGGCGTCATCGCAGTGATCTCAAGACAAGGCGCCGCACCGACGATCGTCCGGTCGAGCCACCGTGTGCCCACCCGCGTCGGCCCGTCGGTGAGCATCTGGACCGCCCGCAGGCTCGACTGCCACTGCGCCCGGTTACGCGGCTCGGCGAGGTAGTCGAACGTCGCGCGCGGCGGTGCCGCGATCCGCAGGGTGGAGCAGCTCATCTCGCCAGCCTGCCCGAGCGTGCCAGTTAATCGTCCGCAAGATGTCGAGATCCCGGCCCCGGCTACGTCCCAGCATCGAATCGGTAGGACCAACAGCTGGAGGATGGATCCCATGGCACACGTACGACGCTTCGACCACATCGGCATCACCGTCGCGGACCTCGACTCCGCGACCGCGTTCTTCGTCGGACTGGGGCTCGAGGTCGAGGGCACCGGATCAGTGGAGGGCGAGTTCGTGGAGACCGTTTGCGGGATCCCGGGTGCGCGTTGTGAGATCGCGATGTTGCGGCCGCCCGACGGAGGGTCCCGGCTGGAGCTCGCCAGCTTCGTCACGCCCGACCACGTCCCTGGATCGCCGACGGCGATGGCCAACGAGCTCGGCCTGCGCAACGTGTCCTTCGAGGTCGGCGACCTCGAGGCGGCCGTCGATGCGGTGGCTGCCGACGGGTACGGGCTCGTCGGCGGCATCGGCGAGTACGAGAACAGCGTGCGGATGGCCTACGTGCGTGGGCCCGAAGGCATCATCGTGTCCCTGTTCGAGCAGATCGGCTGACGGACGCGTTGCCCACGTGTCTCATGAACGTCCACACCTCGTGGCTCTGCGCGAAGCGCCGGGGCGAAGACGGAGCGGCAGGCCGAAGCCCGGGCCGAGCATCAAGGACAGTGACCCCGGCAAGCTGTCTCATCCGCTTGCCTCTGGCTGCCGTTCCACCGCGTCGCGGAGGTGGCCCATGTTGGCTCTCTCCTCGCGACGGATGAGGACCAAGAAGATCGGGAAGATCAGCCGGAACCAGCCGTGCGGCGTCGGCTCGAAGGCAGCGTGCAGCCGCGTGCCCTCCGGCACGGGTTCGAGGCGGCAATTGAAGGTGACCTCGAGCGGCCCCCCGTTGTGCATCGTCCAACCGTGCGGCCGGTCGAACGCCACCGTCTCGAGCTCGACGTACGGGCTGCTCTTCCATTTCGCCCGGTACTTCGTGCCCAGGCCGACGGGGCCCTCGGTCAGCTTCTCCATGGCCTCGCACTTGGGGTTCCACTCCAGCTCCGCACGGAGGTCGCTCAGGTAGTCGAAGACGACCTCCGGCGCACGACTCACGACCACGGAGTTCCTGATCACCGGCATCTGGTCCACCTCTCGGGTCGCGCAAACGTCTACTAGAGGAACCACTAGTGAGACCTCTAGTAGAGTCCCATGCGTGCCTATCGTCAAGAGCGAAAAGCCCAACAGGGCCGACCGCGCTGCACTCACCCGACGTCGGATCGTCGACCGCGCTGCCGAGCTGTTCGTGACCGAGGGGTACGCCGCCACGACGATGGAGCACATCGCCCGCGAGTCGGGAGTCGCAGTCCAGACCCTCTACTACACCTTCCGGACCAAAGGGCAGCTGCTCTGCGAGGTCGTCGAGGTGACCGCGGCGGGAGCGGAGGGTCCCACCCCGGTGGCGCAGCGCGCCTGGACGCGGCAGATGATGACAGCCACATCCGGCCAGCGGATCCTGGCGCTCGGCGTCGAGCACGGCACCGACATCTACGTCCGAGCCGCTCCGCTCTGGCCAGCCCTCAACGCAGCCGCGGCTGTCGACCCACAGGTCGAGCACTACTGGCGGGGGGTCGCAGCCAACAGGCGCACCGGCCAAGCTCGGATGGTCGACCGGCTGGCCCAGCTGTGTGCACTCCGCAACGGAATGGAGACCGAGAGGGCAACCGACCTGATGGTCGTGCTCTTCGGCCACGACGTGTTCCACGGGCTGGTGGGCGAGGCCGGATGGAGTGTCGTCGAATACAAGGCATGGCTCTACACCACGCTCGTTCAACAGCTGTTGAGGCGACACAGGCTCACGCCTTCAGCCTTCTCGGACCTGTCGTACGCCGACCGCTTGACCAAATCGTAGGCACGACTGAACCCGGCCTCGGGCCATCGGGACCTACGTCATTGCGCCGCGTGCGCGCATCCGGTCCCGTGCCGGCGAGCTAGCCGGCAGCCGCTCCATTCCGTGCCGGCTGGCGAAGGCAGTCCCACGACGAACGCGATCGACCTCGGAACGCTGTCCGGATCCGGGGCGCTGAGCGGCCAGGATCACCATCCTGGCCAGCATCCGACATGCTGGTCCCATGCGATTCACCGAGCATGAGCTGACGGCGGCGCTCACGGGAGCGGCCAAGGTGATCCTGGCTGCCCAGCGCAAGGATGTTCGCCGAGGACGGGCCGACATCGACACGGTCTGGAACGAGATGGACCGTTACCAACGGTTCCAGCTTCTCGATCAGCTCGGTGCTCAGATCCTGCCGGTCCTGGTCGCCCTGCCGGACATCCCGGTCGCCCCCGGCACGCGGCCGACCTACACCGACGTTCAGCTGCACGAAACTGTCGAGGCCCTCGTCAGCGACGGCCAGGGCAAGCTGCGCCGCGCAGTCACCGTCAAGGCGCGTACGGCGCTCGTGAGGTCGGCGCTCAGCCACGTTCCGCCACGGAGCGATCCCGACGCTCTGACCGTGCCTGATCATCTGTAGGACGACAGCGACGACCCGAACGCCGACCGTCAGCGTCGGCCCCGCGCGGCGCACCGCATGCAGGTTCGTGCCACCGGCCTGGCCTCGAGCCGTCCCGCCGCGATCGGCTGCCCACACCCTGCACAGGCTCCGTACGTGCCGGCGTCCAGCCTCTTCATCGCAGCGTCGATCTCTTCGAGATGGTGCTCCGCCTGGCGGACGAGAGCGCCGACCTGCGACCGCTCGAAGGCGATCGTCGCCCCCTCCGGATCGTGCTCATCATCGGCATTGGTGTCGCGCGAGGCTTCCACCACCGCGTCGAAGTCGCCGGTCAGGCTCGCCAGCCGTCCGAGCGTCCGCAGCCGCTCGGCCTCCAGCCGACCACGCGCTTCCTCCATGTCGGCAATGCTGACGCGGCCGTCAAGCGCTGGGGGTGGCGCGCAGGGCGCCGAGGCACCGATGAATCACCATTGCTCGCACGGTCGGCCCGGGTAAGGGTCCTCAACGGGAGGGTCCTCGGGCACGAGGAGCAGCAATGCCATCCGTACGCACCTACCTGTGGTTCGGGAACAACAAGGCCGTCGAGGCCGCAGACTTCTACGCCGAACGCATCCCGAACTCGAGCGTCACACGAGTGTTCACGGCACGAACCGACCCCGACAGCTCGGTCGCCGAGGTCGTCGAGTTCACCGTGGCCGGACACGAGGTCATCGGACTGAACGCGGGACCCGAGTTCCACCTCAACGAGGCGTTCTCCTTCTATCTCCGGGTCGACGGACAGGAGGAGGTCGACCACTACTGGGAGATCCTCACGGCCGACGGCGGTGAGCCTGGGCCCTGCGGCTGGTGCAAGGACAAGTACGGCGTCTCCTGGCAGGTCATCCCCCGCGAGCTGGAGGAGCTCTCAGGCGACTACAGCACCGCGGCCAACCAGCGCGTCTGCCAGGCGATGCTGAAGATGGGCAAGATCGACGTCGCCGAGCTCCAGACGGCCCATGACGGCGCCTGATCACCAGGAAGAGGACTCTCGGCATGGCCGTGAGAGCGCTCAGGCGAGCCCGTCGAACGGGCGGACCTCGACCTTGCCCCGGCACGCCTTCGACCCCTCGGCGGCAAGCTTGAGCGCCACGTCGAGGTCAGGCGCGTCGATCACCCAGAAACCCGCGATGACCTCCTTGGTCTCGAGGTAGGGACCGTCGGTCATCACCGGAGCTTCGCCCTGGCCGTCGACGACGGTCGCGCTGGACGCCGACTGCAGACCGCCGGCGAAGACCCAGTAGCCGTCGGCCTTGAGCTTGTCGTTGAAGGCGCCGGTCGCCGCCATCGACTCCTCCATCTCCTTCTTGGAGCCGTAGCCGTAGAACTCGTCGTCCATCTCGGCCGGGCCGATCACGCTGAGCAGGTAGTGCGACATGTCGATCTCCTCTGTTCTCGAGCGGTCCCGACGACCGCCTTCCACCCTCACCACGAACAGCCCCCCGCCGATACGACAACCTGGCACAAGATCTCGAGCGCAAAGTCGTCGGTGGACGAGAGATGTCGCAGATCCGTCTGTCGTATCGCGCCGACCTCGTTCGTGGAGAGGACATGAAGCGGTCGCACCGGGCGTCCGCCACAACAAGGAGTCACGCAATGTCCACCACGACCACACCCCACCACCCACATCGCCGCCACTCCCGCCGACGCCACCTCCGGCGCGACGACCACCGGCCGCCGGTCGGTCTGGAGGCACGGCGTCGTCGCCGCCGTCGCAGCCTCGGTCACCACGACAGTCCTCGCGGCGGTCGCGTCTGCGGCAGGCGTCTCGTTCACTGACCCCGCGGGCACGACCATCCCGCTTGCCGGGTTCGCGCAGCTGACGTTCGTCTTCTCGCTCATCGGCGTCGGCATCGCCGCGGTCCTCGCCCGCAAGGCGCGACGGCCGCGGGCGACCTTCGTCCGTACGACGGTCGCGCTGACGGCGCTGTCGGTCGTCCCCGACGTGGCGTTCGGATGGTTTGACGCGGGGTCCGCGGCCACGCTGATCACCCTGCACTTCGTGGCCGCGGCGATCGTCGTCCCCGCCCTCGCATCGCGCCTCGCGGCGACCCGCTGAGCGTCACGCCCGGGCGTGGACCAGCCCAGATGCCGAAGGGCCCTGACCAGCCTCTGCTGGTCAGGGCCCTTCGGACTCTGTACCCCCGACCGGATTCGAACCGGCGCTACCGCCGTGAGAGGGCGGCGTGCTAGGCCACTACACAACGGGGGCGTGCTGTCTGCCCCTCCACCGGGGAGGCCGCTGACAACCTGCGGAACTCTAGCGATCCTGCTCCGTCCCGGCCAAATCGTGGGCCGATCGGGAGCGCTTCTCGCAAGAATCGCTGGTCTACTAGGACTCGAACCTAGACTAACTGGACCAGAACCAGTCGTGCTGCCAATTACACCATAGACCACTGTTTTGCTGCGGCTCCGAGTCATCAGGAGCCGACGGGAAACCTTACACGCGGCGCTTCTGCGGCTCCAAACCAGCACCGTCGTACCTCGTCTGCAGTCCCGTCCGGCGGGCCACCACGACCACCACGACGAGGTAGACGAGCGACTGGGTGAGCGTGCTCGGCAGGGTCCACCAGGTGCCGTCCTCGGGCGTCAGCACGGCATCCATGTCGCCGAACGCGAGCGCGAGGCCGAAGGCCAGCCAGTTGTTGAGCGCGTGCATCGCGATACCGGCCTCCAGGCCGCCGGTCAGGATGGTGAGCAGCCCGGCGACGAGACCGAAGGCGAGCCGGTCGACGAACACGGGCGCGTCCTGGGCACCGTGGGCGAGCGCGAAGAGCACGGACGGTACGACGACCGCCAGCACGACGGCGTACCGACCCTTGACCAGGCCGCCGAACGCCTGGGTGAGGTAGCCCCGGAACGCGAACTCCTCCCCCGCGGCCTGCAGCGGCGTCAGCAGCAGGATGATGAGCACGAAGTCGCGGGTGCGCGAGGTGAAGTCGTTGACGCTGCCGCCGACCTCGGCACCGGGCTGCTGCGGGAACACCGTCGCGACCATGATCGTGGCGATCAGCGCGACCACGGAGAGCGCGAGGCAGATCGCGAGCCAGCGCCACCGGATCCGGCCGGCGACCGAGCTCAACCACCCCTCGGGCAGCCGCTGGAAGATCCGCAGCACCCCCCAGGTGACCGGGATGGCGACCGCCCAGGCCAGGTTGACGGCGGCGAGGCCGGCCGGGGTCACCGGGTCGATGGACACCTCGGCCCCGAACATCGCCGCCACGACCGCCACCACGATCGCGACGGCCTGGGCGCTGACGAAGACCGTTGCCGCCAGCACCGCCACGCCGACGACGGTCCGCACCGCGCCGGTCCGGCCGAGCCGGTGCAGCTGGTGGTAGCCGAGGCCGCCGGCGGACGGGCTCACCCCGGCCGCCTCCGCTCGCTCAGGCGAGGGCACGCTGCAGACGTCCGAGGCTTCGCTCGCGGCCGAGCAGCTCGAGCGACTCGAACAGTGGCGGCGAGATCCGGCTGCCGGTCACGGCCACGCGGACCGGGCCGAACGCGTTGCGCGGCTTGAGCCCGAGCTCCTCGACCAGCGCCTGCTGGAGCGCTTCCTGGATGGCCGCCGTCGACCACGTCGACAGGCCGGCGAGGGCGTCGTACGCCGCCTTGACGACGGGCTGGCCTGCGTCGCCGAGCTGCTTCTCCGCGTCGGCGGGGTCGACGGTGAACGCTTCCTCGTCGACGAAGAGGAACGCCAGCAGGTCGGCCACGTCGGTGAGCTTGTTGATCCGCTCCGCCACCAGCGGCATCGCCAGCTCCAGCAGCGCGGCGTCGGAGTCCGACACGGGGTCGCCGACGACGCCGCGCGCCTTGAGCGACGGCAGCACCCGATGAGTGAGGTCGTCGAGCGGTAGCCGGCGTACGTGGTCGGCGTTGATCGCCTCGGCCTTCTTCATGTCGAAGCGGGCCGGGTTGGGATTGACGTCGCCGATCTCGAACGCGTCGACCATCTCGTCGACGGTGAACACGTCGCGGTCGGGCGCGATCGCCCAGCCGAGCAGGGCGAGGTAGTTGAGCAGGCCCTCGGGCACGAAGCCCTGCTCGCGGTAGGCCAGCGCGTGCGCCTGCGGGTCGCGCTTGGAGAGCTTCTTGTTGCCCTCGCCCATGACGTAGGGCAGGTGGCCGAACCGCGGCGTGAAGTCGGTGAGCCCGAGCTCGATCAGCGCGTCGTACAGCGCGATCTGGCGCGGCGTCGAGGACAGCAGGTCCTCACCGCGGAGCACGTGGGTGATCTCCATCAGCGCGTCGTCGACCGGGTTGACCAGCGTGTAGAGCGGGTCGCCGTTGGCCCGGCAGAGCGCGAAGTCGGGCACGAACTCGGTCTCGAACGTGATCTCGCCGCGCACCAGGTCGTCCCAGGTGATCGAGCCCTCCGGCATCTTGAAACGTACGACGCTGCGGCGCCCCTCGGCGCGGAACGCCGCGACCTGCTCCTCGCTCAGCGAGCGGCAGTGGCCGTCGTACCCCATCACCTTGGAGCCGGACGCCTTGCGCCGCGCGTCGACCTCGTCGTTGGTGCAGTAGCAGTCATAGGTGTACGACGACGCGCGCAGCCGCTCGAGTGCGTCGAGGTAGATCTCCGACCGCTCGCTCTGCCGGTACGGCGCATGCGGGCCGCCCACCTCGGGACCCTCGTCCCAGTCGAGCCCCAGCCAGCGCATCAGGTCGATGAGCGAGGCGTAGGACTCCTCGGTGTTGCGCTCCTTGTCGGTGTCCTCGATCCGGAACACGAAGGTGCCGCCCGCGCCGTGGCGCTGGTGGTGTCGCGCGAAGGCCCAGTTGAAGAGGGCCGTGCGGACCAGGCCCACGTGCGGGCTGCCGGTCGGCGAGGGCGCCATCCGGACCCGGACCGGCCTGTCGGGCATGACGTCGTTCATCGGGATGCCACCTTGTTCGTGAGTGTGCCGAGGCCCTCGATCGAGATCTCGACCTCGTCGTCGACCTGCATGGGACCGACACCCTCGGGGGTGCCGGTGAGGATCACGTCGCCGGGCAGCAGCGTCATGACGCTGCTGACGTGGGCGATCAGTGCGGGGATGTCGAAGATCATGTCGGCAGTCGAGCCGTCCTGGACGACGTCGCCGTTGAGGAACGTCTGGACCCGGCGGCCCTCGGTGAAGTCGTGCGGGTCGAGGTCGGTCTCGATCCACGGGCCCAGTGGGCAGAACGAGTCGAAGCCCTTGGCGCGCGTGAACTGGCCGTCGGACCTCTGCAGGTCGCGGGCGGTGACGTCGTTGCCGATCGTGTAGCCGTGGATGACGTCCGTCGCCTGCTCGGGGGGGACGTCGCGGCAGATCCGGCCGATGACGACGGCGAGCTCGCCCTCGTAGTGCAGGTCCTGGGTCTGGCGGGGGTAGTAGACCGGGTCGCCGGGGCCGACGACGCTGGTGTTGGGCTTGAGGAACATCAGCGGCTCGGCCGGGACCTCGTGGCCCAGCTCGGCGGCGTGGGCGGCGTAGTTGCGGCCGATCCCCACCACCTTGCTGCGCGGCAGCACCGGCGCGAGGAGCCGCACGTCGCCGAGTCGGTACTCCTTGTCGAGGAGCTTGACGCCGACGTACAACGGGTCCCCGGCGAGGGCGACGACCGCCGCGTCCTCGGGCAGCTGGCCGAAGTCGTCGAGGTCGCCGGTCACGACGCCGTAGAGGGGCTCCTCCCCCGTGGTGAATCTCGCGATGCGCACACGGCGACCCTATCGACCCACCCGCGGGCGCCGTACGTCGTGGGACAGTCGGGGAATGGACGCCGGCGTTCACCTGCCGCAGATGGCGCTCCGGTCCGCGTCGGTCGACGCCGGGCGGGTGCGCGAGGTGGCGCGGACCGCGCGCGACCTCGGGTACGCCGCCGTCGCGGCCAACGACCACTTCGCCTTCACCCGGCCGTGGCTGGACGGACCGACGCTGCTGGCGGCCGTCGCCGCCGACGCAGCGCCGCTGGACCTGGCCACGACCGTGGCGCTGCCCGGTGTGCGCGGGCCGGCACAGCTCGGCGCCGCCCTCGCCGCGCTGGAGGTGCTCGCCCCGGGCAGGGTGGTCGCCGGGGTCGGACCCGGTTCCTCGCCGATCGACCACGCCCTGGCCGGACTCGACTTCGACGACCGGTGGGCCGGCTTCGACGAGGCGGTCGCCGTGCTGCGGGCCCTGCTGCGTGGCGATCCGCTCCCGCCGGCGTGGGCGGAGCGGCTGGGCGACGCGGTGGCGGCGGCCTCGGTTGCAGTGGGCGCGGGACGGGCGGTGCCGATCTGGGTGGCGAGCTGGGGGTCGCCCGCCGGGCTGCGCCGAGTCGCGCGGCTGGGCGACGGGTGGCTCGCGTCGGCGTACAACACCTCGCCGGCGGAGTTCCGTGCCGGCCGGGCGACCCTGGCCGACGCGGTCGGCCGCATCCACGGGGCCGAGCGCGGCAGCGAGCGAGAGATCCCCGCGGCGCTGGCGACGATGTGGACGTGGGTCACCGACGACGAGGCCGAGGCGGACGGCGTCCTCGACGACCTGGCGCAGACGCTGCGCCGCGACCCGGCCGCGCTGCGGGACCGGCTCTGCATCGGCCCGCCGGAGCGCTGCGCCCGACTGCTGAGCGAGTACGCCGCCGCGGGCTGCCGACGCGTCTACCACTGGCCGGTCGGCGACGAGGTCGACCAGCTCGAGCGGCTGGCGCGCGACGTACTCCCACTGGTCGAAGGCTGAGCCGCGGTCGCGTCGGAGACGCCGTTGGCTGGGGCGCCAGGTTTCAACCGTCGGGGTCGCGCCCATGATCCCGGCGGCTGATCCGGGCGCCTTGCCTGGTCGCCCTCTCTCGGACCCAGGAGCCCCACGTCATGAAGCGACTCGTACTGGCGCTGTGCGCCGCCCTCCTCGCGACGGTCGTTTCGTACGCCGCCGCACCTGCCCCCGCCCAGGCCGCCGGACCCTCGTGGCCGGTGCTCCGCGAGGGCAGCAGCGGCAGCCAGGTCCGCGCGGTCCAGCACCTGCTGACCGCACGCGGTTACGCCACCACCGCGGACGGCGGGTTCGGCCCGACGACGAAGTCGAAGGTCGTCGCGTTCCAGCGGTCGCGCAGCCTCAGCGCCGACGGCGTCGTCGGCGCGCAGACCTGGTCGGCGCTCGTGCCGACGATCCGCGAGGGCAACCACGGCTCGTCGGTCAAGGCGGCGCAGACCTTGCTCAACCGGTTCGGCTACAGACTGACCGCCGACGGAGCGTTCGGCCCGAACACGAAGAGTGCGGTGCTCAGCTTCCAGCGGGCCAAGGGGATCGGCGCCGACGGGGTCGTCGGTCCCGTGACCTGGCGCTATCTCGCGGGGTCCGGGGCCTCGGACACCAACCCGCCGGCGACCAGCTGCGGCAGCGTCACCGGTCCGGTGCCGAGCTCGCACACGACGCTCGTCTACAACGGGTCCCACGCGTTCCGCGTCCACCAGTGCCTGGCGCCGGCGATGACGCAGCTGCTCCAGGCCGCCCGCGCCGCCGGGCACGTCCTCCACGGCTGGAGCTTCCGGTCCTACGACCAGCAGGTGGCCCTGCGCCGACAGAACTGCGGCACCAGCTACTACGCCATCTACGAGATGCCGTCGAGCCAGTGCAACCCGCCCACCGCGCGCCCCGGGTCGTCGATGCACGAGCGTGGCCTGGCGATCGACTTCAACAGCAGCGGGGGCACGCTGACCAGCGCGGCGTTCAACTGGCTCGTCAACAACGCCAGCCGGTACGGCCTCTACAACCTGCCCTCCGAGCGCTGGCACTGGAGCACCACCGGCAGGTGACGCCTACGCTGTCACTCCGTGGAGGTGACCGGCGTGCTCGTGCTGGACGAGGCGACCTGGCGTGCGCGCGCCGCGGCGCACGCCGTGCGCATCGACCGATACGTCGCCCCGCACCTCGCGCGCCGCGAGGCGAAGGTCAAGCACCCGGTCTTCGACTTCCTCTTCACCTACTACTCCCACCGGCCGGCCCAGCTGCGCCGCTGGCACCCGGGGTTCGGGGTCGGGGTCACGGGCGGGGTCGGGGTCGCGGGCGGTGAGGGGTTCGAGGGCCTCAAGGGCTACGAGAGGTACGGCGCCACGGTCACGGTCGCGGCGTCGTACCTCTTCTCGCAGCGGACGCTCCTCGAGACTCTGCACCGGCTGCTCACCGCGACCGCCGGGCGCGCGCCGCACTTCGGGTGCTTCGGGCTGCACGAGTGGGCAATGGTCTACCGGCTGACCGAGGACGAGACCCGGCACGCGCAGTGGCCCCTGCGGCTCGGCCCCGGCGGCACCGACGAGGTCGTCGAGTCGCACCGGATCGCCTGCTCGCACTTCGACGCCTACCGCTTCTTCACCGCACCCGCGCGGCCGCTGAACACGCTCTCCCCCGGCCGCGACGACCGTGCCGACTTCGAGCAACCCGGCTGCTTCCACGCCGGCATGGACCTCTACAAGCATGCGTTCCGGCTCTCGCCGCTGATCTGCTCCGACCTGGTCGCCGACTGCTTCGAGCTCGCCTGGGACATCCGGGTGATGGACATGCGCGCGGCGCCGTACGACCTCGCCGGGTTGGGCTTCGAACCGGTCCGGATCGAGACGCCCGAGGGCAAGCAGGAGTACGTCGCCGCGCAGCGCACCTTCGCCGAGCGGGCTGCCCCGCTGCGGGCGCGGTTGATCGCTGAGTGCGAGTGGCTGCTAACTGCCGTGAGGCCCGCTCAGAATCAGTAAGCGAACACGTCTCCGGCACCGAGCAAGTCTGTCTCAACACGCACGGGCAAATATGCAAACGACTGCTCAATGAGATCCACAACGCCGAGATTCATCGCCTCCTTGCGCATGTGGAGATAC
Organism: uncultured Actinomycetota bacterium; assembly: GCA_963830735.1. Taxonomy (GTDB): domain Bacteria; phylum Actinomycetota; class Actinomycetes; order Propionibacteriales; family Nocardioidaceae; genus Nocardioides. Next base: position 474,121 of record CAWHNG010000002.1, on the reverse strand, counting down.
AAGTCGATCAGATGCACCACATCGTTGGCCGCGTACGCCAACTGGCTCGCGGTGAGGGTCTCCTTCGACCAGTCCGATAGGCGCTGGCCCTTGTCCAGTTCGACGCCCAGGTAGACGCGGGCGAGGGGAGCGAGGCTGTGGGACGCTCGATCGGGTTCGAGGATCTTCGACATGACCTTCGTGCAACCAACGTTCCGGGGCCGGACGCCCCAGCGGTAACGCATGAATCGAAGATCGAACGGTGCATGATGGAAGAGCTTGAAGACCCTCTCGGATGCCAGAGCGTCCGCGAGGCGATGCGGCACTGCGCCCTCGATCAACTGCACAATCTCTACACCGTGGTCCGGCACAAAGATCTGGCAAGTGCGGAGCTTGTCGCTCGCGAAGTGCAGGCCATCCGTTTCGATATCCCATGCTGCGATGCCAACGGTTCGCATGGCGCTATCGAGGCTCGCGCTGATGTCGCCCCGTCGAACGACAACCTCAGGGTTTCCCATCTTTATCCTCTCCCAGCAACTCCTTGATTCCGACCTCTCGAGCCTGAGCAACGATTCCTTGCAGGTCGCCCTCGAAGAAGGACTTGAACGTTCCACTGTCGATAACGAACGTCGGCACCTCTCCCCTACCGACCTTGTGCTGGTAAAGCGTCACCACAATCTTGTTGTCGAACCGATAGCAGGTGAAGGTCGGGGCACCCTTGCGGAATCTGACACGGACGTCTGCATTTCCGTCCCGGGCAAGTTTGGCGACCCCGCGTGCAGCCTCGTAGACCTTGCCCTTGATGATGTCGGTGGTGTAGTCGAACCTCTCGGCAAGTACCGTCATCGCCACGTCGTCTTCGGGGTCCGGCAGGATGTAGCGCAACTTGTTGCCGCGCTTCTTAGCGAACGCCACTAAGTCAGTGTGGTTCGTGGACAGCCAAGTGCTGCCGTACGCGATGAAAACATCGATCTGGCGAGCACCCTGGATAAGTTCCGTCCACGGCACAACACGCCAGTCCATCGACGCACGCTGAAGGCCCGCGGCTTGCACGTCGGCCTGCAGTCCCACCTTGGCGAAGACTTCCCGCATGATGTCGCGCTTGCCGCGCAAGTCCCACAGAAGGGCCAGTCCACCCGTCGTGATCAGCAGGCCCGCAAGTTGCTCCACCAAGGCTTGGAGGCCCGAGCGGCCCTGAAGCCAATCAGCGACGCTCGTAGCCCACAGCGCAAGTAGACCCGCACCCACAATCAGGAGCCCGACAATCACGGTCCTGTAGGTCGTGAGGAGTTCCGCGGTGCGCGATGGCTCGTCTTCCTTGGTCGCCATGAGGAGGACAGTAGATGAGCCAACCGACACATTGGAGGTGTCATCCCCATGCCCCGTCAAGGCACCCTCCTGAGCACCGTGTAGGCCTGCAACCTCGGGCACGTCCAGCGTCTGCCATCCAGACGCGTTGCTCGGGGTGAACTTGGGGCGGATGAGGAAGTCGTCTGGAGACATGCCCGTGTTGCGCTTGCCGCGCGGCAGAACTCGGATGTCGAAGGCGTCCTCCAGCAACTTGCGGCTCAACCAGCATGAGGGTCTTGCCGTTCGACCGACGACTACCTGCCGTGCGGCCTAGCCTCAGCCCATGACGAACGACAGCGAACCCTGCAGCGTCTGCGGATCCCCGGTCGGCATGGAGACCCGCGAACTCTCCCGTCGGGCGGGCGACGACGTCCCCGAGACAATCCAGGTCCGGGTCTGCACGAACGATGCGTGCGACACCCGTAATCGGCGGAGCGCACGTTTCGGAGACGCACCCTGACCATGGACGGCAGGGAGCCCATCCCTGCCGATCTGCGATTCGTCAGGCTCGGACTGCGGATCCAGCAGGTCGTAGTGGGCCCGGAGAGGTGGCCGGGTGCCGATCGCGGTCCACCGTCTGGTCCGATCGGCAACGCCGATGCCCTCCTAGATGAGGTCGTCCCGAGGCAGGCTTGCGACGATTGCGGTCATAAGTTCCCGCAGCCCCAACGCCATTCGCAGGAACGCTACCTCCATCTCGGACCGTGCTGCTTCGGTGGCCGCAAACCTCCGCTCCTCGACGGCCAACCGCGTAGAGGCCTGTTCGAACTGCCGCGCCGACGCTGCCAACGACTTCAGGATCACGCCGTGTTTGGAGATGACTGACGATTCCGGGTCACTGGCAGCCACCTGCTCGACCTCGATTGCCCAGACGTCGGCCGCGTGCGCAACATCCACCACGCTTGTGTCACGCGCGCCCAACCAGACCTCGTACTTGGCGAAGAGTTGATCGAGCCGACGCGACTGTGTAAGGGCGGCCAAACTGGAGGTCGCGGGACCGAAGTACACGACGCGATAGCGCCACAGATGCCTCCGGTGCTTCCAGAACGTCGAGAGCATCCCGGGCTTCCTGGTCACGTCCGCACCCTAGGCCAACGTCAGGAACCCGAGGGGGTCATTGGTGATGCCACTAGCCCGCGTCCGCCGGGAACCGAGGTGGTTGCGTCCATCGCATCTACGGCCCGGATGAGGCCGCGATCGTAGGACTGGCAGCACCGGTGACTACTGCTCGCGGCGGATGCGGAGGTCGCCGTTGGGGAGTTGCTGGTGGGTGAAGCGTTGGTCGTGGACGCGGTGGTGGTGGAAGGGGCACAACAAGACGCCGTCGGCGAGGTTGGTGTTGCCGCCCTCGACCCACCGTTTCAGATGATGCGCTTCGCACCACGTCGCCGGATGGGTGCACCCCTCGGCCCGGCAGTGCTGGTCGCGCAGCCGCATCGCCTTGCGTTGGGCCCTGTTGAAGAGTCGTTTCGCCCGACCCAGGTCCAGGGGTTGGCTCTCACCGTCCAGGACGACCGGGAGGATGGTGGCGGTGCAGGCGAGTCGGCGGGCCTCGGTCGCGGAGATGTCGGTGCTGGTGCCGTTGATGGTGGAGCCGATGGTCCCGGCGGTGGCGAGGTCCCTGCGCAGGTCCTCGAGGCTGATGGTGACCATGATCGTGGTCGCGTCCCCGCCGTGGGCGGGGAGCCTGGTGGGGTCCAGGTGTTCGAGGAGTGCGGAGAAGGCGTGGCCGAGGCGGCGGTGGTAGGGGATCTGGTCCTCTTCACCGACCGTTCGCAGCCCACCCAGTCCATCGGATCCGGTGTCCTCGGTGCCGGTGCCGGTGCTGGTGTCCTGGGTGCCGGTGCGGGGTGAGGTGAACGCCTCGAGATAGGTCTTGAGCCGGTCGGCCTCGGCGTCGGGGCCGGTGATCGTGGTCCGGGTACGGCCGTCGCCGAGCCGCTTCTGCCGCACCGAGGCGGTCTCCCTCGCGCGTTGTTCCTCGCGCTCGAGGCCCTTGGCGAGCTCGGCCTCGGCGATCGCGGGGGCGATCACCTCGAGGATCCGCCGACCCAGACGGCGCAGCTCCTCGGGCCCGAAATCGGTCGCGTAGCCGACCAGCCGCTCCTCCGCCGAGGCGACCAGGGCCGGGTCGAGATCGGCCGGCAGGTCCTCCAGTGCGGCGGCGATCACGCGTGCCTGGTCGGGGTTGACGTCGCCGTCGCGCATCCCGGCGGCGAGCCGCGCCCACCGCCGATCCAACGCGACCGCGAGCCGCTGGTCGGCCCGCGCGGCACGGCTATCGGTGCGGAGCCGGTGCGCAACCCAGCTGCCGATGTCCCGAGCCCCGTCCCGGTCGGCGAGGGGTTCGCCGGCGGCGAGGAGGCGGTACTCCAGCTCGGCCAGCTTCGCCTTGACCGCTCCGATCTCGGTCAGTGCGGCGGCGAGCTGGTCGGGAGACATGAACGTGGCCTGGACGTCCGCAACATCCTTCAACGCCGCCCGAATGCTCTCGGCCGCGGCCAGCACCGGATGGACGGTCGGCGTACCCCACCCCGTCGTACTCATCGACTTCGCCTCCTCCAGCGGCATCACAGACAACACGGACATCACACGTGTCGCCCCGCCGGAGGCACCCACCAAGGAGCGCTATTACGAAACCGATTGCGAAGCTCGACCGTCCGGCTCCTCCCCCAGCAGGGGCACCACCTCGCGGTCTACGACCATGATACGCGGGTTCGAACACACGTTCAAGTGAAACGCGCCGTCTTCATGGCGATTCCGATCGTTGTCACGGTCCTGACCGACCCCTCCCCCTCGGGCACGCTCGTACGCGGCCATCCACGGCCTGATGCGTCCTCGGTCGCACGACCACGGTCGCACCGAGACGCCGAAGGGAATACCCGATATCGGGCTTGCCGTGGCTCGGCTCCCTCAGAAGAGTCAGGAAGCGCCGACCACCGGGGGAAGTCGGATCCATCCCCGCTCGAGGAGGTCCCGATGTTCCGTCGCCACGCCGCCCTGGTCGCACTGATCGCACCCGCGTTGTGCGCACCGCTCGTGCTCGGACCGCCCGCGGACGCGAAGGTGATCGAACGGGGAGAGATCCACGAGGAGTTCACCGACACGTTCGAGGACTTCTGCGACCAGGAGGGCCTCACCGTCGCCGCGGCGGGCACCTACGACCTCAAGTACACCGTGACCTCCCAGGGACGGGAACAGCTGCTGCACTTCCAAGGCATCGACCGCCTCGACGAGACGCACACCGCCAACGGCGTGACCACCCGCGTCACGGTCAACACCCTCTCCAGGGACCTCGAGGTCACCGACAACGGCGACGGGACGCTCACGATCGTCATCCTGGCCACCGGCAACGCGACCCTGTACGGACCGGACGGCAAGGCCATCGCGCGCAACCCCGGTCAGGTCAGGTTCGAGCTCGTCGTGGACCACGGCGGGACACCGACCGACCCCAGCGACGACGAGGAGATCAGCTTCGAGCAGATCAGGGAGTCGACCGGACGCAGCGACGACTTCTGCGAGGCAGAGCTCGCCCTGTTCAACTGACCCTCGCGAGCGGGTCGGCATCCTCGGGTCGTCGCACGCCGGCGACGACGCCGACCCCTCAGCGGGCCGCGATGCCGTCGTACATGACCGCCCGGATCGCGGCGCTGAGCCGCTGCTGCTGGTCGGGCGAAGGGTCGCGCAGGCAGGCCAGGACCGACGACATGATCATCCCGTTGATCGCCTGCGCGGTGGCGGGGACGTCGAGGTCGGCGCGCAGGTAGCCGAGGTCGCGGCCGTGCTCGAGGTATGCGGCCGTCAGCTGCGCGGTGGCGTCGAACAGGTCGAGCATCCGCTCGCGCATGGCGGCGTCGATGCCGGCGGCCTCGAAGAGCAGCTGCGGCATCCGCGGGTCCTCGCCGAAGATCCGCGCCAGCGCGCTTCCGATCCGCTCGGTCTGCGCGCGGTAGCCGTCGAGGGTGCTCACAGCGTCGGGTGCGTTCTCGGCCGCGAGCGCGGCGACGATCCGCTCGACGAGGTCGGTGATGACGTGCTCGACGATGTCCCGCTTGTTCTCGAAGTAGCGGTAGAAGGTGCCGTGCCCGATCCCGAGCCGTGCGGCGATGTCGGCGATGCCCGTGGCGTGGTAGCCGCGCTCGGCGAAGCACGCGAACGCCGCGTCGATGATCTCGCGGCGCAGCTCCGCCTTGCGGCGCTCGGCGCGGCTCACCGGCACGGCGCCCTCCGTTGCCGCAGTCGACGTCATGGCCCCGACTCTATTGCGCATCGCCGGAAAGTGACACTAGATTCCGTTACTGACACGCGATTCCGATTCGGAGATCCAGGCTTCGCCGGCTCGCGCGCTACGCACGAAGGAGTGGGTCGATGGGCCGCGCACTGGTGCTCGGATGCGGAGGCACGCTGGGCTTCGCCTGGGCGGCCACCGTCCTCGCCGAGATCGGGCGGCAGGTCTGGGACCCGCGCTCTGCCGACGTCGTCGTCGGTACGTCGGCCGGCGCCGAGCTCGCTGCGATGCTCGGCGCCGGCGTACCCGCCTCCGCGATCCATGCGGCGCTGACCGACGACGACGGCGCCGACGCCCGGGTCCGCGACCACGTCCACTCCCCTGCCGCGCCGGGCCGCCTGCCCGGGCTGCCGCGGCCGTCGCTGCCGGCGCTCGGCCTCACGCTCTCAGCCGTACGACGCCGCACCGACCTCCTCGCCGGGCTCGCCGGCCTGTTGCCGCGCGGCTCGGGTGACGCCACGTGGCTGCGCGACCTCGGCGACGCACTCACCGCAACGACCGCCACCACACGGGCCGGCGCCGCAACAGGCGGCGCCTGGGTCGACCACCCCGCCACCTGGCTGGTCGCCGCCGACACCCTCACCGGCGAGCGGGTCGCCCTGGGTTCGGCCGAGGCCCCGAGGACCTCGCTCGGCACGGCGATCGCGGCGTCCTGGGCGATCCCCGGCTGGTTCCCGCCGGTCCGCATCGGCGGCAGGAGCTTCGTCGACGGCGGCGCCATCTCCCCCACCTCGGCCGACCTGCTCCTCCCCCTCGTCCGCGCCGGCGCGATCGACGAGGTCGTGATCGTCGCGCCGATGTCGAGCCACGGCGGCGCGACTGCCCACGGCCTCGACCGCGCCGAGCGCCTGCTCCGACGCCCGATGACCCGACGGGTCGACCGGGAGGAGCACGACCTCCGCCAGGCGGGCGCGACCGTGCGCCGCCTCGAGCCGACCACCGAGGACCTCGCCGCCATGGGCCCCAACTTCATGGATCCGCGCCGCCGCGACCAGGTCCTCGCGATCGCCGCCCGCACCGCTCCCGCCCTCGTCTCCCGCCACCTGACCCCGGAGGTCTCCCGATGACCCGACTCCCGTCCATCGATCTCGCCGACGCCCACGTGGTGGTGACCGGCGGCGCCCGTGGCATCGGCCGCGCCACCGTGGAGGCGTTCCTCGAGCGCGGCGCGCGGGTCAGCTTCGGCGATCTCGACCCTGACGCCACCGCGCGGGCCACGGCGGAGACGGGCGCGAGCGGCCACGCGCTCGACGTCAGGGACGCGGCGTCGTACTCCTCGATGATCGCGGCGGCGACCGCCGAGCACGGCCCGGTCGACGTGCTCGTCAACAACGCCGGCGTGATGCCGATCGGCGCTTTCCTCGACCAGGACGGGGCCGTCGACCGGCTGATCATGGACGTCAACGTCCACGGCGTGCTGCACGGCATGCGGCTGGTGCTGCCGAGCATGGTCGCGCGCGGCCGCGGCCACGTCGTCAACGTCGCCTCGCTCGCCGGGAAGATCGCGATCCCCGGGATGGCGGTCTACAACGCCAGCAAGTACGCCGTCGTCGGGCTCACCGCCGCGGCGCGGCTGGAGATGTCGCCCCACGGAGTGAGCCTCACCGCGGTGCTGCCGTCCGCGGTCGACACCCCGCTGGCCTCCGGCCTGGACATGAAGCCGATCCCCAAGGTGAAGCCCGGCGACATCGCCGCCGCGGTCGTCTCCTCGGTCCACAGCCGCGCCGCCGAGATCCCGGTCCCGCGGTACGTCGGCGCGCTCGCCACCGTCACCGGCCTCGTCCCGACCGCGGCGAGCGACCGGTTCCGCCGGCTGGTCAAGGACGACCGTGCGCTGCGACCCGACGCCTCGGCGCGCGCCGCCTACGAGGCCCGGCTGCGAGCGGCCACCGACACGCGGCCACGGACGCGGCCACCGAAGGGAGCCCCCGATGAGCACCGACCACCTCCACGACGCCGTCATCGTCGGCGCCGGGTTCGGCGGCATGGGCGCTGCGATCCAGCTCCGCCGGATGGGGCACGACGACCTCGTCATCCTCGAGCGCGAGGACGACCTCGGCGGCACCTGGCACGTCAACCGCTACCCCGGTCTGGCCGTCGACATCCCGTCGTCGACCTACTCCTACTCCTTCGAGCAGAACCCTTACTGGTCGCGGCTCTTCGCGCCCGGTGCCGAGCTGAAGAAGTACGCCGAGCACGTCGCCGACAAGTACGACGTCCGCCGGCACATGCGGTTCGGCGTCGTCGTCGAGTCGGCCCGGTGGGAAGAGGCGAGCTCCTCGTGGGTGGTGACCACCGCCGATGGTGGCACGGTCCGGGGCCGCTACCTGCTGACCGCGACCGGCTTCCTCTCCCAGCCGCGGATGCCCGACATCGACGGCATCGACGACTTCGCCGGCGCGGTCGTCCACACCACCCGCTGGGACGACGACGTCGAGCTCGAGGGCAAGCGGGTCGGCATCATCGGCACCGGCGCGACCGCCGTACAGCTGATCCCCGAGCTCGCGAAGGTCGCGAGCCACCTGACCGTCTACCAGCGCACGCCGATCTACGTGAGCCCGAAGATGGACGGCCCGGTGCCCGGTGTCGTGCAGAAGGCGTTCGCGACCGTCCCGCTGGCGCAGCGCGCCGCGCGCCTGGTCGGCGCCTCGATCCTCGAGGTGCTGATGGTGGCCGGCGTACTCCACTTCCGCGACCTGCCGCAGGCCAACGCGATCGGCAAGAAGGTCTGCCTCGGCCACCTCCAGCGCCAGGTCAAGGACCCGGAGCTGCGGGCGAGGCTGACGCCCGACTACGACTTCGGCTGCAAGCGGCCGACGTTCTCCAACACCTACTTCCCGACCTTCACCAAGCCGCACGTCGACCTCGAGACCACGACCATCGACCACGTCGACGCCACCGGCATCGTCACCGCCGACGGCAACCGGGCCGACCTCGACGTCCTCGTGCTGGCGACCGGCTTCAACCTGTGGGACGTCAACTTCCCGGCGTTCGAGATCGTCGGCCGCGAGGACCGCAACCTCGGGAGGTGGTGGCGCGACAACCGGTTCTGCGCCTACGAGGGCATCACCGTCCCGAAGTTCCCCAACTTCCTCTCGCTCAACAGCCCCTACTCCTACTCCGGGCTGTCCTACTTCACGACGATCGAGACGCAGATGGCCCACATGGCGCGGCTGTTCGGCGCGATGGAGAAGCGCGGCGTCGACGTATTCGAGGTCAGCGAGAGGGCCAACCAGGAGTTCCTCGACCGGATGACCGACCTGCTCGGCAACTCCGTCTTCAACGCCGGGCAGTGCGCGACCGCGCGCAGCTACTACTTCAACCAGCACGGCGAGGCAACGCTGCTGCGCCCCACCTCGACGATCAGCGCGCACCGCGAGGCCGTGCGGTTCCCGATCGACGACTACGGGTTCGAGCAGGCCGAGGTGCCGTCGCTGGCTTAGGAGCCGAGAGCGTTGGGGTCGCGCCAGCCGCGCTCGAACGGCAGCCGCCAGGCGTACGGCGCCACGAGCTGGTGGATCTGGTTGGGACCCCAGCTGCCCTGGCGGTACGGCCGGACCACCGGCGGCGACTCGAGCAGCGGCTCGGAGACCTCCCACAGCCGCTCGATGCCCTCGGCGTCGGTGAAGAGCGTGCGCTCACCGCGCGCGGCGTCGTAGATCAACCGCTCGTAGGCCTCCAGCACCGAGCCCGCCCATCCGGTGTCCTGCATGGAGAACTGCATCGAGAGCTTGTCGAGCTTCATGCCCGGGCCGGGTCGCTTGCCGTAGAAGGACAGCGACATCTTCGCCTTGTCGGCGAGGTCGAAGGTGAGGTGGTCGGGGCCGTGGTCGCCGACGCCGGAGTTGGTCGGGAACATCGACCGCGGCGGCTCCTTGAACGCGATCGAGATGATCCGGGCGCCCTCGGCCAGCCGCTTGCCGGTGCGCAGGTAGAACGGGACCCCGGCCCACCGCCAGTTGTCGATGAAGGCCTTCAGCGCGATGAACGTCTCGGTCTCGGACTCGGGGGCGACGCCCTCGATGTCGCGGTAGCCGTTGTACTGGCCGCGCACGACGTTGGCCGGGTCGATCGGCAGCATCGACCGGAAGACCTTGTTCTTCTCCTCCTGGATCGCCTCGGGCCGCAACGAGGTCGGCGGCTCCATCGCGGTGAACGCGAGCACCTGGAACAGGTGCGTGACGACCATGTCCTTGTAGGCGCCGGTGGACTCGTAGAAGTTGGCGCGCTGCTCCAGGCCGAGCTCCTCGGGCACGTCGATCTGGATGTGGTCGATGTTGTTGCGGTGCCAGATCGGCTCGAAGAGCCCGTTGGCGAACCGGAACGCCAGGATGTTCTGGGCCGCTTCCTTCCCGAGGAAGTGGTCGATCCGGTAGATCTGCGACTCGTCGAAGACCTTGTGCAGCTTGCCGTTGAGGTCCTTCGCGCTCGCCAGGTCGACGCCGAAGGGCTTCTCCATGACGATCCGGCTGCCCTTGGCGAGACCGGCTTCCTCGAGGGTCTTGACGACCGCGAGGGCCGCCTTGGGCGGCACGCTCAGGTAGTGGAGCCGGGTGACGTTGTCGCCGTAGTCGGACTCCGCCTTCTCCACGACCTCACGCAGCCCCTGGGCGCCCTGGCTGCCGGGAGCCCAGTGGAGACGCTTGCTGAACTCGGGCCACGCCTCCATGTCGCCGTCGTCGCCGGCGAACTCGACCATCGCCTGCCGCGCGAGCTCCACGAAGGACTCGTCGGTGTGCTCGTCGAGGGAGGTGCCGATGACCTGGAGGTCCTCGAGCAGTCCGGTCTCGAACAGGTGGAGGAGACCCGGCAGCAGCTTGCGCCGCGCGAGGTCACCCGTCGCTCCGAAGAGAATGACGGTCGTCGGTCCCACGGTCCTACCTCCAGCCATGCTGCAACAGTGCCGGGCGCATGTTTCAGCGAGAATAACCGCAGACGAAGCGCAAGGTCCCGCCTCAGTCGCGCAGTGTTCGCCGGACAGCGCCGTGACCGGCGGCTGCGGGGCCGTTCAGGCCAGGGGTACGCCGACCCGCGCCGCCAGCCCGTCGAGCACCACGGCCAGCCCGAGCGCGAAGTCCGCGGGCTCGTCCCCGACGTGGGCGAAGACGTAGTGCAGCAGCACCCGGGAGCCGACGCGAGCCAGTGTCGGGTCGGCTCCGCCGCGGAGCAGGGCCTCTGCCATCCGAGCGCCCGGGTCCTGCACTCCGGTGCCCCGCGTGTAGACCTCCGCGATCAGTGCGGCACCGTCGCGGTGGGCCAGCATCGCGTCCCTGAGCTCGACGCAGACCAGGCGCAGCTCACCGTCCCAGGTGGTCACCTCGGTGGCCCGCCGGCCGCGCACCAGGATCTCGTCGGCGACCGCGCCCAGCAGCGCCTGCTTGTCGGCGAAGTGGTGGTAGAGCGCGCTCGGCTGCAGGCCCAGGTCGGCGGCGAGCCGGCGCACGGACAACCCGGCGAGACCGTGCTCGTCGAGCGCCGTGACCGCTCGGGCGACGACGTCGGCGCGGCGGTAGCGGACGGCGGGCACGTCAGCCGCGGAGCGGTCCGTGCTGGACGCAGTCCGCGGTCCAGCCCCGCGGGGTGACCTGGACCTTCATCCGGCGGCGGCACTGCGTGCAGTAGCGCGGCGGCTCCATCGCGAGCAGCCGGTCGCACGTGGTGTGGTCGGCGGCGTCGTACTCCTGGCCGCAGTGGCCGCAGTAGGTCGCAACGGGCTCGGCCACCGGGGTCTCGCTCACAGGGTCTTGGCGAGCTCGCGGATCGGCATCTTGAGCTCGGCCAGCAGGTCGAGGTCCTCGTCGGCGTCGCGGCCGAGCGTGGTGAGGTAGTTGCCGACGATGACGGCGTTGACGCCGCCGAGCAGGCCCTCGCGGGTGCCGAGGTCGCCGAGGGTGAGCTCGCGGCCGCCGGCGTACCGCAGGATCGTGCGCGGCATCGCCAGCCGGAACGCCGCGATGGTGCGCAGCGCGTCCTGGCTGCCCATCAGCGGGAGGTCGCCGAACGGGGTGCCGGGGCGCGGGTTGAGGAAGTTGAGCGGGACCTCGTGCGGGTCGAGCTCGGCGAGCTGGGCGGCCAGCTCGGCGCGCTGCTCGACGGTCTCGCCCATGCCGACCAGGCCGCCGCAGCACAGCTCCATGCCGGCCTCACGGACCATCTCGCAGGTCTCCCAGCGCTCCTCCCACGTGTGGGTGGTGACGACGTTGGTGAAGTAGGACCTCGCGGCCTCGAGGTTGTGGTTGTAGCGGTGCACGCCGATCGCGGCGAGCTCGTCGACCTGCTCCTGGGTGAGCATGCCGAGGGAGCAGGCGACGTTGATGTCGACGGCCTCCTGGATCGCCTTGACGCCGTCGCGGACCTGGGACATGAGGCGCTCGTCGGGGCCGCGGACCGCGGCGACGATGCAGAACTCGGTGGCGCCGGTGGCGGCGGTCTCCTCGGCGGCCTTGACCAGCTGCGGGATGTCGAGCCACACCGACCGGACCGGGGAGGTGAACTGCCCGGACTGGCTGCAGAAGTGGCAGTCCTCGGGGCAGCCGCCGGTCTTGAGGCTGATGATCCCCTCGACCTCGACCTCGGGGCCGCAGTGCTTCATCCGCACGTCGTGCGCCAGCTCCAGCAGGGCCGGCACCTGGTCGTCGGGGAGGTTGAGCACCTCGACCAGCTCGTCGTGGGACAGGCCCTCCCCGCCGTCGAGGACCTTGACTCGGGCACGCTCGATGATGTCGCTCACGGGCCGGACCCTATCGCATGACCTGAACAGTGTTCAGTAGGGTGCTCACGTCATGAACAGCCCCGTGCTCTGCGAGACCGACCTGCTCGCCTACGACCGCGAGCACCTGTGGCACCCCTACACGTCGATGACCGATCCCACACCCGTGCGGCTGGTCACCGGCGCCGACGGGGTCCGGCTGACGCTCGCCGACGGCCGCGAGGTCGTCGACGGGATGTCGTCGTGGTGGGCGGCGATCCACGGCTACCGCCACCCGGTGCTCGACGCGGCGCTCGCCGCCCAGGCCGCCGACTTCTCGCACGTCATGTTCGGCGGCCTCACCCACGCGCCGGCGGTGCGGCTCGCCGAGCGACTCGTCGAGATCACGCCGGCCGGCCTCGACCACGTCTTCCTCGCCGACTCCGGGTCGGTGTCGGTCGAGGTCGCGCTCAAGATGGTGCTGCAGTACCAAAGAGGAGTCGGCCGCGCAGGCTCTTCGGGGCGGACCCGCATGCTCACGATCCGCGGCGGCTACCACGGCGACACGTTCGGCGCCATGGGCGTCTGCGACCCCGACGGCGGCATGCACTCGATGTTCACCGGGGTGCTGCCCCAGCAGGTGTTCGCGGATCGGCCTCCTGCGAGCGATGCCGGCGTCGAGGAGTGGTCGGAGGGAGTACGCCGCCTCGCGGCCGCCCATGCGCACGAGCTCGCCGGGATCATCGTCGAGCCGCTCCTCCAGGGCGCGGGCGGGATGCGGCCCTACCCCGCCGCGTGCCTGCGGGTGCTGCGCGAGGTCGCCGACGAGCACGGCCTGGTGCTGGTGTTCGACGAGATCGCGACCGGCTTCGGCCGCACCGGATCGCTGTTCGCCGCGGACGCCGCGGGCGTGACGCCGGACATCCTGTGCCTCGGCAAGGCGCTCACCGGCGGCTACCTCACCCTCGCCGCGGTCCTGTGCACGAACGAGGTCGCGCGCGGGCTCTCCGCGTCCGAGAGCGGCGTGCTCATGCACGGCCCCACCTACATGGGCAACCCCCTCGCGTGCGCGGTCGCCCTCGCGAGCATCGACCTGCTGCTGGCCTCCGACTGGCGGGCCACCATCGCCCGGATCGGCGCCGGGCTCGCCGCGGGGCTCTCGCCGCTGCGGGAGGAGCCGGGCGTGGTGGACGTCCGCACCCTGGGGGCCGTCGGCGTCGTACAGCTCGATCATGGGGTGGACGTCGTCGCCGCGACCGAGGCCGCGCTGGACGCCGGCGTGTGGCTGCGGCCGTTCCGCGACCTCGTCTACACGATGCCGCCGTACGTCGTCTCCGACGACGACCTCGACCAGATCGTGCGGGGCGTGACCGCTGCGGTGCGGGCCGGATGAGCGGCGCGACGGGCGGTTGGGGCCGCTGGCTGGAGGCCGAGGCGGCCGGGCGCGAGGCGGCCGGACTGACCCGCCGGCTGCGGCCGCGTCCGGCCGACGACGCGACGATCGACCTCGCCGGCAACGACTACCTCGGCCTCTCGCACGACCCGCGGGTCCGCCGGGCCGCGGCCGACGCCGCGCTGGCCTGGGGCGCCGGGGCGGGGGCCTCGCGGCTGGTCACCGGCACCCTCGACCTGCACGCCGACCTCGAGTCGGAGCTCGCCGCCTACCTCGGACAGCCGGCCGCACTGGTCCTCTCCACCGGCTACCACGCCAACCTCGCCGCCGTCACCGCGCTCGCGGACCGCTCATGCCGGGTGGTCTCCGACGCGCACATCCACGCCTCGCTCGTCGACGCGGCACGCCTCTCCCGCGCCGACCTGACCGTCACGCCGCACAGCGACGTCGACGCGGTCCGCGCGGCGCTCGCGGCCGGCGACGGCCGGCGCACGCTCGTCCTCGCCGAGTCGATCTACTCGGTCCTCGGCGACGCGGCGCCGCTCGCGGACCTCGCCGCCCTCTGCGAGGAGTACGACGCCCTGCTGCTCGTCGACGAGGCACACGGACTCGGGGTGCACGGACCCGGGCTCGTCGCCGGTCAGGGCCTGGCCGGGCTCCCCCACGTCGTGGTCACCGCCACCCTCTCCAAGTCGCTCGGCAGCCAGGGCGGCGCGGTGCTCGGGTCGACCGCGATCCGCGAGCACCTGGTCAACCGGGCGCGCCCCTTCATCTACGACACCGGCCTCGCTCCGGCGCCGACCGCGTCGGCGCTGGCCGCGCTGCGCGTGTTGCGGGAGTCCCCGCACCTCCCCGCGCGGGTGCACGCCCGAGTGCGCGACCTGGCCGACCTGCTCGGCGTGATCGCACCCGACGGCGCGGTGCTGTCGGTGCCGATGACGTCGCCGCAGGCGGCCGTGGCGGCGCAGGCGGCGGCCGCCGCGCAGGGCGTGCGGGTCGGCTGCTTCCGTCCGCCCTCGGTCCCCGACGGCATCTCCCGGCTGCGCGTCACCGCGGGCGCCGGCGTCACCGACGACGACTGGCACCGCGCCACCGAGGTGCTCCGCGCTGTGGTGAAGGAGCACGCGTGAGGGCGACGCGAGGCCGCCTCGGCGCTGCGGACGGGCGCGGCCGACGGGTGGTCGTGGTGACCGGCACCGACACCGGCGTCGGCAAGACGATCACGGTCGCCGCGATCGCCGCGACCTCACCGGGCCAGGTCGTGGTCGTGAAGCCGGTGCAGACCGGCATCGCCGAGGACCCCGGGGGCGACGCCGAGGTCGTGCACCGGCTGACCGGGCGGTCGGTGCAGGAGTACACCGCGCTCGACGAGCCGCTGGCTCCCGACACGGCCGCGCGCCGGCAGGGTGTCCGGATCCCGCCCGTCGCCGAGCACACCGACCGGATCCGGGTGCTGACGGAGTTCCACGACACCGTGGTGGTCGAGGGCGCGGGCGGGCTGCTCGTCCGGCTCGACACCGACGGCGCGACGCTGCTCGACCTCTCGGCCGAGCTCGCCGAGACGCTCCCGGCCGAGGTCGCCGTCGAGGTGGTCGTCGTCTGCCGGGCCGGGCTCGGCACGCTCAACCACACCGAGCTCACCGTCGGCGCCCTGCGCGCACGCGGCATCGAGCCCACGGGCCTCGTCGTCGGCTCCTGGCCCGCCGAGCCCGGGGTCGCGGAGGTCTGCAACCGGGAGGACCTCCCCCGTGTCACGGGGGTCCCGCTGATCGCCGTACTCCCCGAGGGTGCGGGCGCCCTCCCGCGAGACACGTTCCTGGCCGCGGCACCGACCTGGTTCGCCCCCGGGAAATAAACCTCCGACTTCCGAGAACCAACGGGATCGCTGCGCCATCGCACCTGGTGTTCGGCCGGCACGGAGCCGGCCCGCAGCTCTCGAAGGGGACACACCATGACCAGCAAGACCACCACCCAGCGCTTCGCACTCCTCGGCGCCGGCGTCGTCGCGGCGCTCGGCACGATGGCCGCCACTGCCGGTCCCGCCGCAGCGGCGGACCTCTACGGCACGGGCGGCGACGACCGCATCGTCGGGACACCCGCCGCGGACAGCATCGCCGGCTTCGAAGGCCACGACCTGCTCCGCGGACGGGGCGGCGCCGATGTGGTCTTCGGCGACGACGGCAACGACCGCATCTACGGCGGCGGCGGAGCCGACACCCTCTTCGGCAGCCGCGGGCACGACACCCTCGTGCCCGCCTCGGGCGCCGACACGGTCCTCGGCGGCGCCGGCCTGGACACCGTCTACGTCGTCAACGACGGGCGGATCGACTTCGTGAACTGCGGCGCCGGCTACGACGCGGTGATCTACGACGGCGACCTCGCCGAGGACACCTTCCGCAACTGCGAGGACTTCCTGCAGGCGCACTGATCGGAGACTCACCAGCCGGGCGGGTGCCGGTCCTTCCACGGCGCCGCGGCCTCGACCTGGGCGGCGAGGGAGAGCAGCAGCTCCTCCTCCGCCGGCCGGGCGGCGAGCATCACGCCGACCGGCAGGCCGTCCGGCGTCTGGTGCAGCGGCAGGCTGATCGCGGGCATCCCGGTGACGTTCCAGGCCGAGGTCCACGGCGTGAACCGCTTCTGCGCCTCGAAGTCGGCGGCCGGGTCGGCGTCGTCGCGGATCGCGCCGACGGGCAGCGGCGGCGTGGCCAGGGTCGGCGTCAGCACGATGTCGTACGGCGCCAGCGCGACCAGCGCGTCGGCGGCGTGCCGGCGGAGCGCGCCGATCGCGAGCCCGAGCTCCGGCCCGCTCACAGCGGCACCACGCTCCCCAAGCCACCGGGTCAGCGGCCGCAGCAGCGCACGGTCCTCGCGCGGGAGCGGGGTGACCGAGAGCGCGGTGAGCACCGACCAGCAGGTCTCGAACACCCCGACCGCCTCGTGCGGGATGGGCACCGGCACGTCGTCGACGAAGTGCCCGAGGTCGGCCAGCAGCCGCGAGGCGTCCTCGTAGGCGACCATCACCTCGGGGTGCACGTCGGCGTCGGCGATCACGGGCTGGTGGAAGCGCGCGACCCGGAGCCGCCCGGGGTCCCGGCGGGCCGCGTCGAGGAACGTGCCCTCCGCAGGCGCCGGGGCCCAGAAGGGGTCCCCCGCGCGCCGGCCGGCCAGCACGTCGAGGTACGCCGCCGCATCGGCGACGGTGCGGGCGATCGATCCCGACGCGGCCAGCCCCACCGGGTCGCCGTACATCGGGAACCCGCTGACCCGGCCGCGGGTGGGCTTGAGGCCGACGAGCCCGCAGCACGCGGCGGGGATCCGGATCGAGCCGCCGCCGTCGGAGCCGTGCGCGACCGGCAGCAGGCCCGCGGCGACCGCGGCGGCCGCACCGCCCGAGGACCCGCCGGCCATCCGGGTCTTGTCCCACGGCGTCACGGCGGGCGGCCGTCCCTCGGGCTCGGTGTAGCAGGGCGAGCCGAACTCCGGCGTACTCGTCTTGCCGAGGCTCACCAGCCCGGCCGCCTCGAGCGACAGCGTGATGCTGTCGGAGACGTCGGGCACGTAGCCGGCGAACACCGGCGACCCGAAGGCGGTCGGCACGCCCTTGGTCAGGTTGAGGTCCTTGATGGCGGTCGGTACGCCGGCCAGCGGCGACGCGCCGTCGCCCACGGGACCGACGGCGGCCACCTCCCGCGCCCGCGAGCGGGCCTGGTCGGGGTCCAGGAACGCGAACGCGCCGGCCACGAAGTCGTGGTCGGCGCGCTCGATGCGGGCGAGGTAGTGGTCGGTCAGCTCGACGGGGCTGACCTCGCCCTTGCGGACGAGATCACCCTGCTCGAGGGCGGTCAGGTCGTGGAGATCGGCCACGCCCCGAACCTACCGGCCCCGTTGGTCGAGGAGGTCGCGCCAGCGACCGTCACGAGACCTCAGGCCGCGGCGGTCTCCGGCTCGTACGACGCCAGCTCGGCGACCGCGGCGAGGAACTTCTCGACCGTCTCGACCTCGGCGGCCGGGTCGCTCCCCCACGCGTAGGCGTGGGAGAGGGTGATGTCCTCGGCGACCGCGGCGCCGGCGACCTTGGCCGAGCGGCGGGTGTCGTCGTGGGCCCACTGGCCGCCGTACTGGCCGACCGCGGTGCCGACGACGGCGAGCGGCTTGCCCTTGATCGAGCCCTCACCGAACGGGCGCGACGCCCAGTCGATGGCGTTGTTGAGCACGGCCGGCATGGTGCCGTTGTACTCCGGGGTGACGACGAGCAGCCGGTCCGCGGCGGCGACCTGCTCGCGGAGGGTGACCGCGGCGGCAGGCGCGTTCTCGCCGTCGAGGTCCTCGTTGTAGAAGGGGAGCTCGCCGAGGCCGTCGGCGATGTCGACGGTGACGCCGGCCGGCGCCTGGTCACGGATCGCCTCGGCGATCTTGCGGTTGATCGAGTCGGCGCGGAGGCTGCCGACGAGGACGAGTACGCGGGTGTTGGTCATGTGATGCGAAACGGACCGCGGTCCGCTTTCATTCCCGGGGCGCTCCTGTTTCCTGGGCCACATGTAACTACGTGTTATCGCCTCCACCCGGGCGGTCGACCACCGAGGTGGACGCCACAGCACCCTGGTGGTCGCCGCGCCGGCCGCGTTGTTAACCAGATGTCGACGTCGGCGGCGGCTCGTAGGCTGGCCGCACGATGTCCAGAACCCTCCCCCTGCTGACCGGGCCGCCGCCCGAGCGACGCGACGCCGCGCGCAACCGGGAGGCCCTGCTCCGGGCGGCCCAGGAGCTGATGGGGTCGTGCGGGATCGACGCCCTGACCATGGACGCCGTCGCCGAGCGCGCCGGGGTCGGCAAGGGCACGCTCTTCCGCCGGTTCGGCAGCCGCGAGGGCCTGATGGCGGCGGTCCTCGACCACTCGGAGCGCAATTGGCAGGAGGCCGTGATCAGCGGACCGCCGCCGCTCGGTCCGGGCGCACCGCCGTTGGAGCGGCTGCTCGCCTTCGGTGAGTCCCGGATGCGCACCAACCTCGTCCACGGGGAGCTGATCACCGCCGCCGGGCAGGCCGGCGCGCGCAACTTCGCGACGATCTCGTTCGCCGCCATGCACGTGCGCTACCTCCTCGGCGAGCTCGGCGTCCGCGGCGACCTCGGCTACCTCGCTGCAGCGCTCATCGCGCCGCTCGAGCTCCCCGTGCTCCACCAGCAGGTCGTGACCGAGCACTTCCCGCTGGACGGCGTGATCGCCGGCTGGTGCGACCTGGCCCGCCGGGTGGTCGAGGGCTGAGGGCCCCGAGCGGTTTACCTCCCGGTCGCCTCGGGGAGGAATGGCCTCGAACCGAACCGGGAGGGTCCGTGGCCGACTACGCCAAGCTCGAATCTGAAATCGCACGACTGAAGAAGGCCGCCGTCCGGGCCTACATGCTCGTCGACCACGACATGGACACCGGCTCCTGCGACGAAGGCAGGTTCGAGGGCCTCCCGAGGAGCATCCTCGTCAGCACCTCGCCGCCCGGGGGCTACATCATCTCCTACCCCGACGGCGGCTGGACGAGCGTGTACGACGGCTCGTACGCACATCCCCAGATCGACTTCAAGCAGCTGTGGTCCGACATCGACGTCCTCGTCGAGAGCGCGCTCAACCGATTGCGGGACATTCCCGACGGCGACCTTGTCGGAGACCAGGCCGAGGCCCTCGGCATCGTCGCGACCATGTTGTCCGCGGGCGGACCCACGATCGACGGGGAGGGCGACGAGTCGACGATCTCGGTGGGCAACGACGAGCTGCAGGTCTACGTCGACTACGTCGACGACGAGCTCGCCCAGTACAACGGCAACACCATCGAGATGTTCGACACCAACTACGCGTCCCGCGTCGCTCCGGTACTGGCCGGCCAGAGCGTCCTCGCCTCTATGCTCAGCGTGCTGGCGAGCGGTCAGGGCGAGGTCTTCGAGAACGCCCGGCAGGACGTGGCGGACTTCGTCTCGGGTGCAGCGACCGCGTTCGACACGCTGGCGACGAACAAGCAGCACGAGAAGCGCGCGCAGCAGATGAAGCTGGTCACCCTCGTGCTCAACATCGCCGGCCTCGTGACCACGGGAAAGCTGGCCTCCACCGTCGGGAAGATCAGCGGCATCAAGGGCATCGCCGAGAGCTTCGCGGCGCCGCCTGAGACATCGGCGAAGGAGCTCATCCTGGAGGGCTCGACGGGATCGGAGATGATGTCGTCCCTGAACTCCGAGGCCACCACCCTCAGCGACACGATCTTCGAGGCGGAGAAGACCTTCTGGAACACCGGGCAGAGGTGCCTGGACTCCATCAGCGACCATCCGAGCGCCTACAACATCGCCGAACCGACCGACCTCCTCACCGAGACCGACCGCGGCCAGCTGTTCGCCGACGGCGAGAACCTGCACGTACTTGTCCCCCACCTCAAAGAGATCGCGGTCCGGTTCGAGCTGATCGGCGACATCCAGGCCACGCAGGCCGCGGCCCTCCGAGGTGCGCTCGACATCGCTCCATGGACCCGCCCGCTGTGGATCGGCATCGGCTCGGACGGGTTCCACGAGAAGTACCTGGAGGTCGGTCAGGCACTGGCCGACCGCCTCGAGAACTCCGCGCAGGAGATGTCGTCGGTCAGTGCGCGACTGGTGCTGGTCGGTCACGACTTCCAGGCAACCGAGGACCAGATCGAGGCCGAGCTCCGACGGAAGACCCAGCAGGTGCGTCGGCAGACCCTCGATGAGCTGAACCGCGCCGGGGACTGACCGCGATCAGGGCGTGGGCTGGTCGAGACCGACGTGGCGCACCAGGCCGTAGTTGAAGCTGTCGGTCAGCGCCTCCCACGACGCCTCGATCACGTTGGCACCCACGCCGACCGTCACCCAGGTCGACGAGCCGTCGGTGGTCTCGATGAGCACCCGGGTGGTCGCGTCGGTGCCGTGGCCCTGGTCGAGGATGCGCACCTTGAAGTCGATCAGCTCGAACTTCGCGATCTCCGGGTAGGCCTGCACGATCGCGGCCCGGAGCGCCTGGTCGAGCGCGTTGACCGGCCCGTTGCCCTCGCCGGTCACGACGTAGCGCACCCCGGCGGCCAGGATCTTCACGGTGGCCTCGGACACGGCCTCCTCGCCCGGCTTCGCGTGGGTCAGGGTCTCGGTGATGACGCGCCACGACTCGACGTCGAAGTACGACGACCGCCGGCCCTCGACCTCCTCGATCAGCATCAGCTCGAAGGACGCGTCGGCCGCCTCGAAGGTGTAGCCGCGGGACTCCATCTCCTTGACCCGCTTGGTCACCCGGGTCACCAGCTCGGGCGAGTCGGACAGGTCGAACCCGAGCTCCTTGCCCTTCAGCTCGATCGAGGCGCGGCCGGCCATCTCCGAGACGAGCAGCCGCATGTCGTTGCCGACGCCGGCGGGATCCATGTGCTGGTAGAGGTCGGGGTCGACCTTGATCGCGCTGGCGTGCAGGCCGGCCTTGTGCGCGAACGCCGACGTGCCGACGTACGGCTGCCGCGACGCCGGCGGCACGTTGGTGACCTCGGCGACCGCGTGCGCGATCCGGGTGGCCTCCGAGAGCAGGCCCGGCGGCAGGACCTGCCGCTCCAGCTTGAGCTCGAGGTTGGCCACGACGTTGACCAGGTCGGCGTTGCCCGTGCGCTCGCCGTACCCGTTGATGCAGCCCTGCACGTGGCTGGCGCCGGCGTCGACCGCGGCGAGGGTGTTGGCGACCGCGCAGCCGGTGTCGTTGTGGCAGTGGATGCCGACGCGGACGCCGGTCGTCTCGATCACGTCGTGCACGACGTCGGAGACCCACGGCGGGAGCATGCCACCATTGGTGTCGCAGAGAGCGATGACGTCGGCGCCGGCGTCGTACGCCGTCCGCAGCACCTCGAGCGCGTAGTCGCGGTTGGCGCGGTAGCCGTCGAAGAAGTGCTCGGCGTCGAGGAAGACCTGCTGCCCCCCGGCGCGCAGGTGGGAGACGGTGTCGCGGATCATCGCGAGGTTCTCCTCGAGGGTGGTCCGCAGCGCCTTCTCGACGTGCCGGTCGTAGGACTTCGCGACCAGCGTCACCACGCTCGCGCCGCTGTCGCGCAGCGCCGCGATCATCGGGTCGTCCGCGGCCTTCAGCCCCGCGCGGCGGGTGGCGCCGAACGCGGCGAGCCTGGCGTGCCGCAGGTCCAGCTCCTGCTGCGCACGGCGGAAGAACTCGGTGTCCTTGGGGTTGGAGCCCGGCCAGCCGCCCTCGATGTAGCCCACGCCCAGGCCGTCGAGCTGGCGAGCGATCGACAGCTTGTCGGCGACGGAGAGGTTGAGCCCCTCCTGCTGCGCGCCGTCGCGGAGCGTCGTGTCGTAGACGTGGAACGCGCCGTGCAGGTCGAGCGCGTCGGGCTGGCTGGTCATCGATGTCTCTCGGATCGTGTCGGTGGTGCGCGGGGCCCCGTCTCAGGGCACAAAAAACCTCTCGGGGACGAGAGGTTGCGCGTCGGGCGGGGCTCGACGCGCTAGCTAATGATGATGCGGGTGCGGTGCAGCACGTGGCCAGTGTGCCACACGGCCCTCCGGCGCCCGGGTGGGTTCAGATGCCGAACGGGCCGGACCCCGCAGGCAGCCAGGAGACACCACGGCTCGCGACGAGCGCGGCCAGCACCGCGGCGACCGCCACCAGACCGCAGCACAGCACCAGCCACGGAACGCCGCGCCGCGCGAGCGGGTAGAGCACCCGCGACAGCGGCGAGCGGAAGCGGCTGGCGCCCGGGCCGGACCACAGCGCGACGCCGAGCGCGGTGCCGCCGGAGAAGAGCGTGATCGGCACGGAGACCGCGGCGGCGTAGCAGATCAGTCCGGCCGCCACCCCGAGCCCGGCGCTCCAGGTGACCAGCACGATCGTGCCGGTGACGGCGCGCACCAGGTGCCAGGGACCGGAGAACACGAGCCGCGGGGCGTCGTACCACTTGCGGCCCCGGAGGGTCCGCCGGTCGGCGACGGCCGACGCCGCCAGCGAACCGGTCCGCAGCAGCCAGACGCCGAGCACGACCAGCACGGTGGTGAGGTACGGCGCCGCGGCGAACCCGGCACCGACCACCACCGCGGCGCAGCCGATCGCGACCGCGCGACGCAGTCGTTCGGCAGCCGGCGGCTTCGGGGGCGGCGGCGCGAACGGGTCGCCCCACTGCTGGTCCCACTCCTGCTCCAGCCGCGTCAGCCCCTGGGGCGGGCCCTGCGGGCCGGGGTGCGCGGGGTGGCCGGGGTATGCGTGAGGGGCGTGGCCCGGGCCGACCGTAGGCGCCGCCGCGGCCGGCACCGGCCGGACCAGCGGGACGACCGGCGCGGCGCCGGGTGCGGGGCCGACCTCGGTCGGCATGACCAGGGTCCGCGACTGCGGTTCGGGGACGGTCACGGGGGTCGGCGGCGCCGGTGCCCGCGGCGGCGCAGGCGGGGAGCCGGCCTGCGCGGCCAGCGCCAGCGGCAGCGTGAAGTCGTCCTCCGGCTCGGCATCCTCGACCGGCGGCGGCACGGTCGCCGCCTCGGGACGGGTGCTCAGCGGCCGGATCCAGTCGAGGATCTCGGGCACGATCGGGCGGGCCAGCGGGTCGGGGTCGAGCGCCGCGTCGACGACGTCGCGCAGCGAGCCGGTCATCCCGGACAGGTCGTGCTCGCCGCGGCGGGCGCGGTCCATGATCGCCATCGACGGACCTCGGCCGTACGGCGGCCGCCCCGTCGCCGCGTAGGCCACGGTGGCCGCCCACGCGTGCACGTCGGCGGCGGGGGTCGCGTCGTCGCCGTACAGGATCTCGGGGGCGAGGTAGCCCGGCGTGCCGAGCAGCCATCCGGTCTGGGTGAGTCGGGGGTCGTCGGCCACCCGGGCCAGCCCGAAGTCGATGAGGATTGGCGTGCGCCCCTCCATCAGGACGTTGGACGGCTTGATGTCGCGGTGCAGGACGCCGGAGCGGTGGACCGCAGCGATGCCCTCGACCAGGCAGCCGGCGAGCCAGTAGAGGTCGCGGTCCTGGACCGGACCCTCCTCGACCACGTGGTCGTGCAGCGAGAGCCCGGGGACGTAGCGGGTGACGACGAACGGGACGTCGGCCCACGGCTCGGCGTCGAGGATCTCGGCGACCCACGGGCTGCGCACCCGCTCGAGCGAGGTGACCTCGCGCGCGAGGCGAGAGCGGGCCTCGTCGTCGCCGACGATGTGCGGCCGGAGGACCTTGAGCGCGACCCGGCGGCCGTCGGCGCCGCGGGCCAGGTGGACGATGCCCATGCCACCCTCGCCGAGGCGCGCCAGGAGCGTGTAGTCGCCCACCCTCTGGGGCGACGTGCCCTGTGGTTGGGTCGTCACAAGCAGAGGCTACCCAGGGTTGCCCCGGGTGACGCTCAGCCGCGCGGTTTGCCCGGGCGCGGTCCCGTGGCCGCGGCCGCGGCCGGGCACGGTCGGGGCCGCGGTCGGCGTGGAGCGCCACCCAGGCGTCCACCCGCGTCTGCGGATCGGCCAGCGAGCGCCCGATCGAGGCCCTCGATCCGGCGGATCCGCGCCCGCACCGTGTTGCGGTGCACGCCGAGCGACTCGGCGACGCGGTGCTGCGAGCCGTGGTGCTGCAGGAAGACCGCCAGCGTCTCCAGCAGGGTGTCGGACTCCTCCCCCACCTCCACGACCGGGCCGAGGTACGCCGCCCGGAACGCCGCTGCCTGGCGCGGGTCGATCAGGGCGGCCGCTCCGCCGCCGACGGTCGCGTTCCAGTCGACGACCACGCCGTCGGTGGCGCGGTCGAGTGCGTACCCCGCGGTCCGGTGCCCCCGCGCCGCCTCCGCGATCGGCGCCTGCTCCCCCAGCCCGACCCGCAGGCCGAGGCCGGCGAGGTCGTCGGCCACCGCACGGGCGTCGCGGGCCCGGAGCAGCGCCACGACCTCGCCGTCGAGCACGCCGCAGACGACCGGTCGTGCGTCGAGGAGGTCGACGGCCTGGTCGAGACGGTCGCGCGGTCCCGCGGCCCGGACGACGACCGGACGCGCGGGGATCCGGGCCTGCGGTCCGGCCGTCGACCGGAGGAGGAGGACGGCGCTGCGGTCGTCCCCCTCCACGAGCAGCTCCAGCGCGCGGGCGCGCAGCCGGCGGTCGGTCTCGCGGCCGGCCCGGCGGCGCTCGGCGCCCAAGCTCAGAAGCGCGACGGCCGAGGTCACCGCGCTGCGCTGCACCTCGACGGGCGGTCCGTCGGTGGGGTCGAGACCGGTGACGAGGTACGTCGACGGGCGCCCCCGCACGCCCAGCGGGTGCACGAGGAGCGTGCCGTGCGGCGTACCCACGCTCGCCGCAGCGCGCAGCCCGGCGTCGCGCATCCGTCCGATCTCGGTGGCGACGACCGTCCGGTCGTAGAGGTCCGGGCGCGCGCCGACCGGTCCGACCTCGGGCTCGCCGCTGGCGTCCGTCAGGCAGGCCATCGCCACCGTGCGGCCGAGCCGGTCGAGCAGGGCGGCGGGCTCGTCGGCCGCGGCCGCCTGCACGAGGTCGCGCTGCACCTCCAGCACCCGCCGCGCGGAGGCCTGGTCCTCGGCCTCGAGGAGCGTCGCCGCGGCCCGGCTGACGGCGACGAACGTCGTCGCGCCGGGCACCTCGGCGAGGGTGACGCCGTGGGCGCGGCACGCGGCGACGAGCCGGTCGGGGCTGGTCGCGTGGGTCAGGCCGACCCCGAGCCCCACCGCCACGACGCCGGCGGCGGCGAGGCGGGCGACGTACTCCTCCCACTCGGCGGCCCACCCCGCGGTCGCGAGGCCGGTGGTCAGCAGCACCTCGCCGCCCTCGAGGAAAGGAGTCGGGTCCGCGAGCTCGCTGGTCGCGACCCAGCGGACCGGGGCGAGCGGGTCGGCGACGTGGCGTTCGTGCAGGTCGAGCCCGGGTACGTCGAGGAGCTGGCGGACGGAGACCATGGTGGCAGTTTTGCACACCCACGCCCTGGCGGACTGTGCATCTTCGCCGAGCGTACGGCGCCGCACGCGCCTAGCCTCGAAGGAGCAACCCGATCCTGACCGGAGCCTGTGATGACCACTGACACCTCTCCCGCGCCCACGGCCGAGCCGACGGCCTCCCCGACCGTGGGCGGCCCCGGCCTCCCGCAGGAGCGCCGCCTCGTCACCGAGATCCCCGGGCCGCGCTCGCGTGCCCTCCAGGAGCGCAAGACCGCCGCTGTCGCGCAGGGTGTCGGCACCACGCTGCCGATCTACATCACGGCGGCCGGCGGCGGCGTACTCGTCGACGTCGACGGCAACTCCCTGATCGACCTCGGCTCGGGCATCGCCGTCACCACCGTCGGCAACAGCGCGCCGCGCGTGGTCGAGGCGGTCGCCCGCCAGGCCGAGGCGTTCACCCACACCTGCTTCATGGTCACGCCGTACGACGGCTACGTCGAGGTCGCCGAGGCGCTCAACCGGCTGACCCCCGGCAGCCACGAGAAGAAGACCGCGCTCTTCAACTCCGGCGCCGAGGCCGTCGAGAACGCCGTCAAGATCGCCCGCGCGCACACCAAGCGCCAGGCGGTCGTGGTGTTCGACCACGCCTACCACGGCCGCACCAACCTGACGATGGCGATGACGGCGAAGAGCATGCCGTACAAGTCCGGCTTCGGGCCGTTCGCCTCCGACGTCTACCGCGCGCCGCTGTCCTACCCCTTCCGGGACCAGGGAGTCGACGGAGCCGACGGTGTCGACGGCGCCGCCGCCGCCCGCCGGGCGATCGCCACCATCGAGGCGCAGGTCGGCGCGGCCAACCTCGCCGCGGTCGTCATCGAGCCGATCCAGGGCGAGGGCGGCTTCATCGTGCCGGCGCCGGGCTTCCTGGCCGGCCTGGCCGCGTGGTGCCGAGACAACGGCGTCGTGTTCGTGGCCGACGAGGTCCAGACCGGCTTCGCCCGCACCGGCGCGCTGTTCGCGGTCGACCACGAGGAGGTCGTGCCCGACCTGATCGTGACCGCGAAGGGCATCGCCGGCGGCCTGCCGCTCTCGGCGGTGACCGGCCGCGCCGAGATCATGGACGCCGCGCACGTCGGCGGCCTCGGCGGGACGTACGGCGGCAACCCGCTCGCCTGCGCAGCCGCGCTGGCCGTGATCGAGACCATCCAGGCCGACGGCCTGGTCGAGCGCGCTCGCGAGATCGGCAGCACGATGACGGCCCGGATGCTCGCGCTCCAGGAGCGCGACCCGCGGATCGGCGACGTCCGGGGGCGCGGCGCGATGCTCGCCGTCGAGCTGGTCGTCGCAGGCACCCACGAGCCCGACGCCGACCTGGCCAAGCGGGCCGCGGCCGCCGCCCACGCCCGCGGGGTCGTCGTGCTGACCTGCGGTACTTTCGGAAATGTCCTGCGATTCCTGCCGCCGCTCTCGATCGGCGATGCCCTGCTCGCCGACGCCTGCGACGTGCTCGACGCCGTCTTCGAGGAGATCTGATGACCACCACTGCTACCCACGCACCTGCCGCGACCCTGGTGCCGGCCGAGGTGCGCGACCTGATCACCGAGCTCGCGCCCGCTGTGTCCGCCGGCACCCCCACGTTCGCGGTCACCGACCCCGCGACCGCTGCCCCGCTCGCCGAGCTGGCCGACCTGGGCGCGGCCGACGCGGCCGCTGCGGTCGACGCGGCCGCCGCCGCGTTCCCCGCCTGGGCCGCCACGCCGCCCCGGCAGCGCGCCGAGGTGCTCCGCCGCGCGTGGGAGCTGATGACCGCCGACTCCGAGCGGCTGGCCGGGCTGATCTCCGCCGAGAACGGCAAGGCGCTCCCCGACGCCCGCGCGGAGGTGGGCTACGCGGCGGAGTTCTTCCGCTGGTTCGCCGAGGAGACCGTCCGCCCCGAGGGCGAGTTCAACGAGTCCCCCGCGGGCGGCACGCGCACGATCGTGACCCACCGCCCGGTGGGCGTCGCGGCGCTCGTGACGCCGTGGAACTTCCCGGCCGCGATGGCCACGCGCAAGATCGGGCCGGCGCTCGCGGCGGGCTGCAGCGTCGTACTCAAACCGGCGTCGGAGACGCCGCTCACCGCGCTCGCCGTGGCGGCGATCCTGCGTGAGGCCGGCGTCCCGGAGGGCGTCGTCAACGTCGTCACCGGCAAGCGGTCCTCCGAGATCGTCACCACCTGGCTGGAGGACCCGCGGGTCCGCAAGATCTCCTTCACCGGCTCGACCGGCGTCGGGCGGCGGCTGCTCGCCCAGGCCGCCGAGCGGGTCGTGAACTCGTCGATGGAGCTCGGCGGCAACGCGCCCTTCGTGGTCGCGGCCGACGCCGACCTCGACGCCGCGGTCGCCGGCGCGATGATCGCGAAGTTCCGCAACGGCGGCCAGGCCTGCACCGCGGCCAACCGGTTCTACGTGCACGCCGACGTGGCCGAGGAGTTCACCGCCAAGTTCGGCGCCGCGATCGCCGACCTCAAGGTGGGCTCCGCCTTCGAGGAGGGTACGACGATCGGGCCGGTCGTCACCGCGAAGGCGGCCGCCGAGATCGCCGCCGCCGTCGACGGCGCGGTCGCCGCCGGCGCCCGGGTCAGCCACACCGCGCCTGTGCCGGAGGGCGACGGCTTCTACTCCCCGCCGATGCTGCTGGTCGACGTGCCGGCGGACGCCGAGATCCTCACCGAGGAGATCTTCGGCCCGGTCGCACCCGTGGTGACCTGGGCCGACGACGAGACGCTGCTGCGGCTGGTCAACGACACCGAGTTCGGGCTGGCGTCGTACGTCTTCTCCCGGGACCTCAAGTGGGCCCTCCAGACCGCCGAGCGGATCGAGGCCGGCATGGTCGGCATCAACCGCGGCATCGTCTCCGACCCCGCCGCCCCCTTCGGCGGCTTCAAGCAGAGCGGCCTCGGTCGCGAGGGCGCGCGCGAGGGCGTCCGGGAGTTCCTCGAGACGCAGTACTTCTCCGTCGACTGGAGCTGATCCCTCCCCGACCCGTCGAATCAGCCCTCGTGGCCCCGCGAATCCACCCTCATGGCCCCTTGAATCGTCAGTCGTGGCCCCTCAAGGGACACCACGATTGACGACTCGACGGGCCACCGCGGTTGATTCGACGGGCCACCGCGGTTGATTCGACGCGGGCCGGCGAGCCGTGCAGCGCGATCTCAGCCGACGCGGTGCATCCAGCCGAAGGTGTCCTCGGCGCGACCGAGCTGGACGTCGACGAGCGCCTGCCGGACCCGCATGGTCAGGTCGGTGCTCGCCGGCGCGGGCACCTCTCCCCCGGCCCACTTGAGGGAGCCGACGGGGGTGACCACGGCCGCCGTACCGCACGCGAAGACCTCGGTGATGCGGCCGCTCGCGACGCCCTCGCGCCACTCGTCGATCCCGAACCTGCGCTCGGTCACGTGGTGCCCCATCTTGCCCGCGAGCTCGATGATGCTGGAGCGGGTGATGCCCTCGAGGATGGTGCCGGTCGCGGGGGTGACGATCGAGCCGTCGTCGAAGACGAAGTAGAGGTTCATGCCGCCGAGCTCCTCGACGTACGTCCCCTCCTGGGCGTCGAGGAAGACGACCTGGTCGCAGCCGTTGGCGTAGGCCTCCTGCTGGGCGACCAGTGAGCTGGCGTAGTTGCCGCCCGTCTTCGCCGCGCCCATGCCGCCACGGCCCGCCCGCGTGTACTCCTCGGTCAGCCAGAGCGTGACCGGCTTGACGCCGCCCTTGAAGTACGCCCCTGCGGGGCTGGCGATCACCATGAAGGTGACGTGCTGCGCCGGCCGGACGCCGAGGAACTTCTCCGAGGCGAACATGAACGGCCGCAGGTAGAGGCTCTTCTCACCGCCGTCGGTGTTGCCCGGCACGAACCGGGCGTCCACCTTGACGAGCTCCGCGACCGCCTGGAGGAAGTCCGGCACCTCGAGGACCGGCAGGGCGAGCCGGTGGCTCGAGCGCCTCATCCGCTCGGCGTTGGCCTCGGGGCGGAACAGCCAGAGCGAGTCGTCGTCGTGCCGGTAGGCCTTCATCCCCTCGAAGATCTCCTGCGCGTAGTGCAGGACGGCGGCGGCCGGGTCGAGGGAGAGCGGGCCGTACGGCGTGATGCGCGCGTCGTACCAACCCTTCTCAGGGGTCCACTCGACGGTGAGCATGTGGTCGGAGAAGTTCACGCCGAAGCCCGGGTTGGCCAGGATCTCTGTCAGCCGGGCGTCGTCGGTCGGGGTCGCAGAGAGCGTGGTGGTGATCTGCATGGCTAAGAATCTAGTCCTCGTTGGTCGCGGGTGGGAGGTGGGGCACGACCCGCGCCCGGAGGCGTCCCTGGAGCGCGGGCTAGCCGGCTACTCGGGCGGCGATCGCGTCGCCGACCTCAGGGGTACGACGCTGCTGGCCGGCCGTGCGCGCGGTGAGGTCCGCGATCACCGCGGCCTCGATCCGGGCGGCGGCCTCGGGGTGGCCGAGGTGGTCCAGGAGCAGGCCCGCGGAGAGGATCGCCGCGGTCGGGTCGGCGATCAGCTGGCCCGCGATGTCGGGGGCCGAGCCGTGCACCGGCTCGAACATCGAGGGCGTGGTCCGGTCGGGGTTGATGTTGCCGGACGCGGCCAGGCCGATGCCACCGGTGATCGCGGCAGCGAGGTCGGTGATGATGTCGCCGAAGAGGTTGTCGGTGACGATCACGTCGAAGCGCGACGGGTCGGTGCTCAGGAAGATCATCGCCGCGTCGATGTGGCAGTAGTCGGTGGTGACGTCGGGGTACTCCTGCGCCACCTCCTGGAAGAGCCGCCACCACAGCGAGCCCGCGTTGACGAGCACGTTGGTCTTGTGGACCAGGGTGATCTTCTTGCGGGGGCGCCGCTGGGCGCGGGCGAACGCGTCCCGGACGACCCGCTCGACGCCGTACGCGGTGTTGACCGAGACCTCGGTGGCGACCTCGGCCGGCGTACCGACGCGCAGCGCGCCGCCGTTGCCGGTGTAGGGACCCTCGGTGCCCTCACGGACCACGACGAAGTCGACGTCGCCCTTGGCGAGCACGCTGTCGGCCAGCGGGGACGGGATCCCCGGGAAGAGCCGCGACGGCCGCAGGTTGACGTAGTGGTCGAGCTCGAAACGCAGGCGGAGCAGCAGCCCGCGCTCGAGGATGCCCGGCGGCAGGTTGGGGTCGTTGGGCTTGCCGCCGACCGCACCGAGCAGGATCGCGTCCGAGGCCCGGATCTCCTCGAGCACCGAGTCGGGCAGCACCTCGCCGGTGGCGAGGTAGTTCTCGGCACCGAGGTCGTAGCGGGTCTGCTCGAACTTGAGGTCGGCCGGCGCAGCCGCCTCGAGCACCTTGAGCGCCTCCGCGGTCACCTCGGGGCCGATCCCGTCACCGGGGACGACGGCAAGGACGACACTGCCCTCGGCAGCAGGAGCGGCGCTGGTGGAGTCGCTGGAGGACGCGCTGGTCACGGGGTCGGTCATTGGGCAGACGTTAGTTGTCGTCCGGACGATCGCCGTCCGCGTCTCGATGGGCAGTCGCGTGCCCGGCGCCGAAGCGCTCCTCGTCGGTTTCGCGGTGCAGCGGGTGCTCGGGATCGTGCTTGGCGGGACCCCAGAACGGGGAGTGGTCGGGATACAGGTCGTACATGGCGGCTCTCGTGCTCTCGTGTGGTGGTGCGCGGGTTGGTGGTCGGTGAGGTGACGCTGGTGCTCCCCCGCCGCGGCGGGTGGGCGTCGTACTCATGGATCACACGAGTGGTGACTGCCGTCAGGGATGCGGGTCGCGCTGGTGGCTGAGCGGTGACCCGCCGCGGAGGGGCGCCTGGCTCCCGGATGGCCCGATCGGGCCCGAAAACGAGAACTGGGCTTCTTCAACTGGTGAGAAGCCCAAGGGAACGCGCCGCTGACACCGCGGCGAGGTGGCCTCTCTCAGGCCCCGCCGCGGCGCACGATAAGTACCTGGAAACAGGTGGTGGCGCTCCGCATGGTGAGTCGAGAGTACGACGCCGCGGGCCGCCGTGTCTGGTGATTTCCGCACGTGTTCGCCATCCGAGACAGGCGTTCCGTTGTGAGAGACGCCGGGAAACACTCGATCCATGAGCGCGCCGACCGACCTGCCCGATGTGGTCCGCCGCGCGTTCGACGTGTCCCGGCGCGCCGGTTACGTGTCGTTCTGCCGCAACGAGACCGGCCGGCTGCTCGCCACGCTGGCCGCCACCCGGACCGGCACGATGGCCGAGTTCGGCACCGGCTGCGGCGTCGGCACCGCCTGGCTGCGGTCCGGGGTCCGCGGCTCCGACGCCCGGATCCTCACCGCCGAGCTCAACCCGAAGCTCGCCTCCGCGGCCGCCGAGATCTTCACCGACGACCCGCTGGTCGACGTGCTCGAGGCGGACTGGTCCACGTTGACCGACAAGGGCCCCTACTCCCTGCTCTTCCTCGACTCCGGCGAGCCCAGCGAGGTCGGCGTCGACTCCATCGCCGACCTGGTCGCCCCCGGCGGCATCGTGGTCCTCGACGACTTCGTGCCGTGCGCGATGTGGCCCCCGATCACCGGCGGCCGCGTCGACACCCTGCGCGAGCACTGGCTGACCGACGAGCGGTTCACCGCCGTCGAGGTGATGGTCGCCTCGGACTCCTCAGCGATCGTCGCCACCCGCCGCTAGCGTCGAGCCGGCGCGTCTCTGCATCCCCAGCGGGTCGAGTCGGCGCGTGTCAACATGAGCCGACTCGACGCCGTACACGTGCAGAGATGAGCCGACTCGACGTCAGGTCTCGACGTCAGACCTCGCCGGGCTGGGCGCGGCGGATCACGATCCGCGACCAGGCGCCGAGGTAGACCCGCTCGTCGGGGGCGATCTCGCGCTTGCCGCCGGACGGCAGCGGCTGGGTGGGCAGCCCGCCGGCGGCGCTGCCGACGTAGGTGCCGTTGGAGGAGCCGAGGTCCTCGACCCACCAGCGGCTGCCGTCGGTGGTGAGCTGGCAGTGCCGGCGGCTGATGCCGTTGTCGGCGGTCAGGTCGATGTCGGGGTGGATGTTGCGGCTGCGCGAGGTCCGGCCGACGAGGATCGAGGTCAGCTTGAGGGTCACGATGATCGGCAGGCCGGCCGAGGGCAGCGGGTCGGAGCTCTCCTGCTCGGCGTACCAGTCGGGGTCGATCCAGACCTCGGCGACCCACGGCTCGGCGAGCGGCGGCGCGATCGGCTGCGCGGGAGGCTGCTCCGCGGCAGGGGCCGCGGGCGACGCCGCGGCGGCCGGCGCTGCAGCCCCGGACGGCGCTGCAGCCGACGGGTCCGCCGCGGGCGGCGTACGACCACCGACCGCAGGACGCTCGGAGGTCGGCGGGTCGTCCTCGGTCGCCGTCGGGGAGCCGAGGTCGAGCGACGACGGCGTGAACGGTCGCGGCATCGTGCCGGTGGTGAAGTCGTAGCCGCACGCCTCGCAGAACAGCGCGTTGGCCGGGTTGACCGCCTGGCAGTGGGGGCAGGCGCTGGACTCCGGCCCACTGTCGGCGGGTACGTCGCCGGCCGGCGGGGCCGGGGCAGGCTCGGAGGCCGGCGGCACCGCGGAGCTCGCGGGCGCGCCGATCGGCAGCCCGCAGACGTCGCAGTAGTCGTCGGCGCTGGACTGGTGTCCGGCAGGGCAGGTGCTCACGGCTGCGCCCCGGGGGCGGGAGCGGGCGGCGCGGGCGGGTCCTTCCGGATCCGGGTGGTCTTGGTCGAGGCGGTGTCGAGCGCCATCTCGTCGGCCTTCTCGACCGTCCGCTTGAGCCGGACGGTGCCTTCCCGCTCGTCGTCGACGTCGACCACCTTGCGCAGCTTGGAGGTGGCCTCGTCGTTGCCGGTCTCCGCCGCGAGCTGGACCGCCCGGCCGAGCTTCGTGGTCGCCGTCGCCTCGTCGCCGGCCGCCTTGGCCGCGAGCCCCTCCTGGATCATCGCCGCGAGCTCGGTCTGGCCGGTGTAGTGCGCGACCTGCTGGTCGATCTTGGCGGTGAGCTCGGAGTTGTTGGACCAGGTGGCCTTCACCAGGCCCTGCGTCACGACGTCGGCGCCGAGTGCGAGCTGGACCCGCGCCGCGAGCTGCTCCTGCCCGATCGCCTTCGCCGCGACCCGGACCGCGACGTGGTAGTCGCGGGACTCGTCGGCCCAGGCTCCGGTCGGGTAGTCGCCGGTCAGCGGGTTGACCGCGACGCGCCGGTCGGTGAGGTCCTCCAGGGTCGGGGCGACCTGGCGCACGAAGAGCACCTGGGATCCCTGCGGGGTCCACACCCGGAGCTTGGCGTCGGCGACGCCGCGGCTCATCGAGGTGCGCATGATCTCCTGGAACTGCGCCCGCATCTGGTCGGGGCTCGGGATGATGTCGACCGTGCCGAGCAGGGCCTGCGCGATCCGCCGGATCTCGGCGACCTGCCAGTCGGTGCCGGCGCCGCGGCAGTCGCACTGCAGGTAGCCGGTCGCCCGGTTGATGGCCTCGTCGAGACGGCCGGGCCGCTCCCGGTTCTCACCGTCGGTCAGCAGCAGGGCGTGCCGCTGCGACACCTGGGGCACCGACGCGAAGAGCTGACCGGCCAGGTCGAGCCAGGTGCTGATCGCCGTACCTCCGCTGCCGACGAAGCGGGCGATCGCCGACGACGCGTCCTCGCGGGTCCGGGAGTCCATCCGGACCATTCCGGGACCGCTGGAGACGGTCGGGAAGGCCAGCATCGCGCGGTCGGCGCCGGCGATGACGGCGAACCAGGTGCCGTCGACGATCTCGGCGAGCGCGGCCTGCGCAGCGTCCTTCGCGGCCGCCATCGTCGCCGGCCCCATCGAGCCGGAGGTGTCGACGATGATGATCTCGCCGGCCTCGCCCGCGCCGCTCTGGCCGGCGGTGCCGGCTCCCTTGCAGCTGATCGTGACGATCGCGTTGACGTCGGTCCCGCCGTCCGGCAGGAACTCGTTCTGGAAGACAGAGGCGGTGAACTCAGCCATCGGTCGGTGCTCCCTCTCCTGGTCCTGCGTCTGCTGGGTCTGGTTCCACGGGTGATCCTGCCGGATCCGGCGCCGCGGGCTCGGCAACCGGCACCTCCACCGTCGGCGGCGCCGGCGCGGCGGGGTCCGCAACGGGCACCTCGACCGTGGGCGGGGCTGCCGGGGCGGCCGGAGCGGCCGGGGCCGTGCCCACCTCGACGGTGGGCGGGGCCGGGGCCGCCTCGGGGGCATTCTGCCCGACGTCGGCGGGGATCACCGGCGGCGGCCCGACCCGCGCCAGGGTGGCGGTGATGTTGTCGTGTCCGCCCGAGGCGTTGGCGAACGCCACCAGCGCGAGCGCCAGCTCCGTCGGGTCGGCGGTGCCGGCCGCGCGGACCTGGACCTGGAGCGCCTCCGGCGTCGACGCGTAGTTCCACAGCCCGTCGGAGCACACCAGCACCCATCCGGGCGCGGTGACCTGGATGGCTCCGACGTGCGGCACGAGGTCCTCGCTGTCGCGGCCGAGCCACTTGGTGATCGCGTGCGCCTGCGGCGAGTTCTCGGCCACCTCGCGCGGGACGCCGGCGGCGATCTGGGCCTGCGCGATGGAGTCGTCGACGGAGAGCTGGACGCCGGGTCCTTCGTCGGGCAGCCAGTAGGCCCGCGAGTCACCCACGTTGGCGTAGTGGAGCAGCGGCCCCTCGAGCACGCCGGCCACGAAGGTCGCAGACGCCGGGTTGGGCTCGTCCGGGTCGGTGACGGCGACGATCGCGGTGTTGGCCGCGGTGACCGCGTCGAGGAACACCTTGGCGACTGCCGCCGACCGGCTGTCCGGCGTACCCATGCCGCTCGGGAGCGGCATCCGCAGCACCTCGCGCGCGGCCCGGGCACCGGCGAGCGACGCGACGTCGGAGTCGACCAGGTTGGACACGCCGTCGAGGACGACGAGCACCGCGCGCGACCCCGGCTCGGTGCCGCCGAGGAGCGCCATCGCGTCCTCGTTGCGGCCCTTCCCCACGCCCTTGTCGCACACCCCGGCGACCCACGAGGCCGGCGCCTCGCGGAAGTGGTCGCGCTCGCTGGGAGCCTTGGTGCCGCACTGGAGGCAGTAGAGGTCGGGGCCGACCTCACCCCCGCACGCCGGGCAGGGACGCGGTCCGGGAGCCGGCGGCGGGTCGGGCAACGCGCCCCGCGGACGCCGCGTCGGCGCACTGATCGGCGCGCTGCCGAGCAGGTCGACGGGGGCGTCCGGATTCGCAGCCGGCGGCGGCGGAGGGGGTACGGCGCCCGCGGCACCACCCGGGTCGCCGGGCGCGACCTGCGCACCGCACCCCTCGCAGAACCGCGCCGCGGCGGGGACGGGTGACCCGCACGAGGGGCAGGCAGTGCCGACGGGGTCGATCGTCATGTCAGGCTCCAGTTCCGAACGGCGTTGGCCTGGTTGACCAGGTCGACGCGCTCTTCGAGGCTGTCGGCGTCACGGGCCAGCAGCCGCAGGGCACCCTCGAGACCGTCCCGGACGGCGGGCTCGCTGGCCTGGACGGATCCGATGTGCACGCCTGCCCGCGGCGGGTTGGCGGCGACCACGGGCAGCGCCTCCCGCAGGATCCGCACCTTGAACCGCTGCTTGGTCGGCCCGTCCAGCTGCGCCGTCTCGATGGTCCGCATGGCCTGGTCGAGGACCGTGACGTCCTGCGCGCTGCCGACGAGCAGCACCTCGGCCCGCTGCTGCCGGCTCTCGGTGTAGCCGCGGCTCGTCGTCGGCACCAGGTCGAGCGCCGCCACGGCACCGGTCGTGTCGCGCCGCCCGGCCCGCACCCGCGCCAGCCCGAACGCGGCCGGGGCGACGTACGCCGCATCCGTGGCCGCGCAGGTCTGGTAGAGCCCCTCGGCCACCTCGGGCAGACCGCCGCGCTCGCACGCGAAGGCCAGCGCGAGCTTGGGCGCGAGCTCGCCGGGGACCTGCTGGTAGACGGCGTTGAACGACGCCTTCGCCGTCTCCCAGTCCTCCACCTGGGTGGCGGCGAGGCCCTCGACCCACAGCGCCCGCCACTCCCACGGGTCGTCGGCGAGCAGCTTGCCGGCGTAGCTCCGGGCCGCGGCGGGGTCCTTCATCTCCAGCGCCGCCCGGCAGCGGGCCAGCCACACCTCGGCGGAGTCCTCCGGCGCGCCGTTGAGGTCGCGCAGCCGCTGCTGGGGGTCGTCGGCGCCGATCGTCGAGAGCCAGCCGAACTGCGGGTCGGTGGTGTCCTCGCGCAGCTCCGGCAGCTGGTCCCAGCCGACGATCGGCCGGGCCGTGGCCAGCGGCTCGAAGAGCACGGAGGCGGACGACGTGGTCGCCGTACCCTTCCGCCCACGGGCGACGACCTCGCGCAGCACGCCCAGCACCTGGGTGCGGAGCTCGTCGACGGACGCGAACCGGTCGGCGGCGTCGGGTGCGCAGCACTTGGCGATCAGCCAGTAGAGCGAGTCGTACTGCGAGAACAGCGGCGTCGAGGCCACCGGCGGCAGCGAGTGGAGGTAGGTGCCCTGGTAGCCGCGGAACTCCATGCAGAGCACGACGAGCGTGCGGCCGATCGTGTAGATGTCGGAGGCGACCGTCGGGCCGACCTCGGCGACCTCGGGCGCCTGGTAGCCGACGGTGCCGTAGATCGCCGACTCCTGGTCGTCGACCCGCCGGACGCCGCCGAGGTCGATCAGCTTCATCGCGTCGCCGACCTGGATCATGTTGTCGGGCTTGAAGTCGCAGTAGACGAGCCCGAGGTCGTGGAGGTACTGGAAGGCCGGCAGCAGCTCGAGGATGTAGGCCAGCGCCTGGTCGACCGGCAGCGGGTCGTAGGCGCCGTTGTTGTCCTTCATCCGCTGCTTGAGGATCTGCTTGAGCGACTTGCCGCCGACGTACTCCATCACGATGTAGCCGGCACCCTCGTGCGTGACGAAGTTGTAGATCTCGACGATCAGCGGGTGCTCGACCTGGGCGAGGAACTGCTGCTCGGCGATCGCAGCCGCGAGCGCGTCGGGGTCACCGGAGTTGAGCAGGCCCTTGAGCACCACCCAGCGGTTGGAGACGTTGCGGTCGCGGGCGAGGTAGATCCAGCCGAGGCCGCCGTGGGCGAGCGCGCCGGCCACTTCGTACTGCCCCGCCACCAGGTCGCCCGGTTGCAGCTTGGGGGTGAAGGAGAACTGGGAGCCGCACTGCGGGCAGAAGCCCTCGCTGCGACCGGGCTTGCCGTCGATGCTGCGGCCGACCGCGTGGCCGCACTTGGCGCAGCTGCGGCGGTCCTCGGGGACCTGCGGGTTGGCCATGATCGCCTTGGCCGCGTCGACCGGCGGCGCGGGCGGGACGCTGGTGAGCCCGGCGCCGAGGCGGGCGGCGCGCATCCGCTGGGATCCCGTGCGGGTACGCCGCGTCGCGCCCGTGCCCGTGCTGCCCGCGCGCCTGGAGCCGATCGCCGCGGACTGCACGCGGCTGGCCGAGGTCGCCACCGACCCCTCGCCGCCGGAGAGCGGCTGCGCCTCACCGGGACCGGCCATCGCGGACGTCGCGGACGACCCGGACGACGCTGCGGCCGGAGCCCCGGGTACGGCGTCAGCCGGTGACCCGCAGACGTCGCAGTAGCCGTCGAGGATCTTGCCCCCGCAGCCCGGCTGGCCGCAGGGCGTGCCGTTGGCGGCGGGCGCGGTCGGCGTCGTACCGGTCGCCGCGGTGCCGACGGCGGCCGTCGGGATCGCGCTGGCGACCGACGCGACCCCGTCCGGCGCGGCCATGCCGCACTGGTCGCAGTACCCGTCGACGATGGTGCCCGTGCAGCCCGGCTGCGTGCAGGTGGCTGATCCGCTCATCGGCTCGTGCTCTCCTTCTGAAGCCAGGTCTGGTAGGTCGCGACCAGCTGGCGCGCGACGACCATCGGGGCAGGGCGCCGTTCGAGGATGGCGCGGGCGGTCTTCTCGCTCTCGGCGAGGTCGGGGTGGTCCCCCACGCCGAGGGCGTGGGCCTTGACGACGTACGCCTCGAGCAGGTCGACGAGCGCGGTGTGCTCGGCGAGTGCGTCGGCGTACTTGTGCTGGGCGAGCTCGAGCGCCTGCGAGACCCGGTCGAGCCGCTGCAGGTAGGGACCGATCGCGTCGGGCGTCACCGGCACCGGGCCGAGCGCGTCGACGTCGGGTACGGCGTACCGCGGCGCCGGGTCGACGGTGGAGACGCACGTGGCCGCGAGCTTCTCCAGCGCGGCCTCGCGCTGCTCGAGGTCGGCGCGCAGCTCGCGCGCCGAGAGGACCTGGTCGCGGGCGTCGCGGCGGCGCGCGTTGCCGACGATGAGGTCGCGTTCGTACGTCGTCGCGTCCACCTCGAGCGGGCCGAGCAGCCCGCCGACGTCGGCTCCGCGCTCGGCGCGGTCGGCGATCGAGTCGAGCCGCAGGATCAGGCCCGCCAGCCGCTCGACGGCGGCGTCGCGGATGGTGGCCGGCTCGAGCCCGACCTGGTCGCGGATCCGCTCGAGCTGGGCACGGAGGGCGCGGATCCGGCCGGCGGACTCCATCGCCCCCGGCACGAGCGAGAGCCGGGTGCGCAGCTGGCCGGTCAGGGCGTCGCAGAGCCGGCCGGCCTCGGGCATCGAGACCGCGAGGCCGCCGGGCATCTCGACGGCCCCGTCGAGCCGGCCCCAGATGAGTGCGGAGATCCGCTCCCGCTCCTGCTGGAGCACCCGGCCGCCGTCCCAGGTGGCGAAGACGAGCTGGTAGCGGTCGGAGATCGCCTTCCACAGCGCCAGCGCCAGCGACATGTCGGAGGCCACCTCACCACCGCGGCCGGCAGCGAGGGCAGCCGCGTCGAGCTCGTCGAGCTCGACCCGACGGTCGCGCAGCCAGGTGTCGAGCTCGGCGAGGTAGCGCTGGATCGCGGCCGGCTCGAGCGCGACGCCGAGCTTGCCGGGAGCGGTGGGTGCGGAGGTCATGGACAGGCTGGTCCCGTCACCGGCCGTACTTCGGCTGTGGCTGCTGACCGGCGCCCAGGTAGGGCCGCAGCCACGTGTCGTAGGCCTTCTGCCACGAGCCGTCCCCGCGCATCTCCTCCAGCACGGAGTTGACGAACGCGACGAGGTCGCGGTCCTCGGCGTTGACACCGATGCCGTACGGCTCGTCGCTGAACGGCTCCTGGTCGGGCACCTCGGCGTACGGGTCCTGGGCCGCGAGCCCCGCCAGGACGGTGTCGTCGCCGGTGATCGCGTCGACCTCGCCGTTCTGGAACTTCACCAGGCAGCCGGTGTGGCCGCCCGCGCTGACGATCTCGGCCTCGGGCTCGGCGGCCTCGATGTTGTCGATGCTGGTCGAGCCCGCGGGCGCACACACGCGGACCCCGGCCAGGCTCTGCGGCCCCTTGTAGCCGGCGGCCAGGTCCTCGCGCAGGAGGACCTTCTGGGTGGCGCCGTAGTACTCGGCGGAGAACGCGATGTCGGCCCAGCGCGCGCAGTTCATGGTCATGTTGCGGGCGACGATGTCGATCTCGCCGGACTTCAGCAGCTCGATCCGGTCGGCGGCGGTGATCACCCGGAGGGTCACCCGCACGCCGAGCTCGCTGGCGATCCGCCGAGCGATGTCGATGTCGAAGCCCTCGAGCTCACCGCTGAACGGGTTGCGCGACCCGAGCAGGTAGCTGTCGGCGGACACGCCGACCGTCAGCTGGTCGCGGTCCTTGAGCTCGACGCGGGCGCCGTTCTCGTTGCGGCCCGCGGCGTAGGACTGCGTCGGGTCGCCGCAGTCGGGTGCCTCCGGCGCCGGCGCCGCGGAGCTCGCGGCCGGCGCGTCGGGCTTCGGGACCTCGGTCGCGTCGTAGCCGCACCCGGCCACCAGGAGTACGGCGGCCAGCGCCCCGCCGAGCATCGGGCGGATCATGCGAACTCCCTCCGTCGCTCGCCGATACCTCGGGCCACCGCGACGGCGGCGACGATCCCGAGCAGCAGGGTCAGGCCGCTGATCCCGAGGGCGAGGGCGCGGCCGCTGCGGAGGTCCTCGGTGGCGTTCTCGCCCGCCTCGTCGGCGACCGACTGGGACAGGTCGTTGAACTCGTCGAGCTCGAGGGTGGAGCCGGCCTGCGGGTCGGTGGCCTGCGCGACCGCGGCGTCCCAGTCGCCGCTCTCGTCCTGGTCCTTGATCTGCTCGTGCTGGGCGACGTAGTCCTCCCAGGCGGCAGCGGTCTCGCGCGAGGCGCGCTCGTCCACGACCGCGGCCGAGACGTCCCAGGCGTCCTCGAAGGCCTGTCCGGAACCGCGCTTGATCAGCCGCAGGCTCTCGTTGGCCTTCGCGTCGTTGGCCGCCGTCCGGGCAGCCGCTTCGTTGAGGGCGAGCGTGAAGTCGCCCTCGAGCAGGGAGTCGTTGGAGTTGTCGCGGGTGGTGGCTGCGACCACGGTCACCAGGGAGACGACCAGGACGATCAGGAAGGCGACGGCGACGCCGCGGTTGATCCGGCGCCGGAAGTGGCGGCCGATCTCGCGGTTGATCCACCAGAGGCCGACCAGGGCGAGCAGCCCGACGAGGGCGAGGTAGATCGGGTGCTGTCCGCCGATCGCGTCCTCGGCCCGCCCGGAGTTGGCCTCGACGAGCGCTCCGAGGATCGGGAGCGCCTCGGCGCGCAGCTGGGCGCTGGCTCCGGTCATGTACTCGGCTCCGACGGGGAAGCCCTGCCGGTTGTTGTCCCGCGCCTGCGACACGGTCGCGATGTAGTCGGAGACCTCGATGTTGAGCGCGGCGAGCGCGTCCTTGTCTGCGGGCTGCGCCTCGGCGGCCTCGGCGATCTGGCCGAGCACGCTGTCGATGGCGGCGTCGTACTCGTCGCGCTGGCTGGTGTCCTCGAGACCGCCCTTGAGGAAGGCGTTGGTCGCGAGCGCGTCGGCGCGCAGCAGCGTGGACTGGATCTCCTGGACCCGCAGCAGCTGCTCGGTGTCGCCGGCCGCGCGGCCGTCGGACTGCCAGCTCAGGAACTGGACGAGCGCGCTCACCAGGCCGAACACGATCGCGATGCTCATCCCGATCAGCTGCCAGCGGTTGAGCAGCCGCGGGGTGTCGACGACGGCGCTTCCCGCCGGGGCACCGGCGGGAGCCGCCCAGGTGGCCGCGCCTGCCGGGGCGCCGGCCGGTGCGGGCGCACCCGCCGGCGCCGGGGGCGGTGGCGCTGCTGCGGTCTGGCTCACGACTCCTCCTGCTGGTGGTGCTCGTCGGTCTGCTGCTCGTTCGCCTGCTGGGCCTCGAGGTCGGCCGGTTCGCCGGCGTCGTCGGCCGGCGTGTTCTCTGACTCGAACGGTTCGACGGGTTCGGGAGTGCCCGCGTCGGCCGGCGGCACCAGGTTGCCGTCGTCGTCGACCGCCGGGGCGGCGTCGGGCTCGTCCTCCAGCACCAGGTCGGCGGCGTCGAGGGTGCGGAGCTGCTCGAGGGTCGGCTCGCCGATCTCCCGCAGCCGCCAGGCGTGGTGGCCGATCGCGGCCTCGAGCAGGTTGCGGACGAAGCGGGCGTTGCCGAACGACGGACCCCGCTCGACGCCCTCGAGGATCTCGCGCAGCCGGGCGACGACGTCGTCGCCCGCGTCGTAGTCGGCGGCCTTCGCCATCCCGGCGAAGATCTCGGCCAGCTCGTCGTCGGTGTAGTCGGCGAAGTCGATGGTGGTGCGGAAACGGCTCTCGAGGCCGGGGTTCTCACCGATGAAGATCTGCATCGGCAGGGGGTAGCCGGCGACGATGACCACGAGGTCGTCGCGCTTGTCCTCCATCTCCTTGACGAGGGTGTCGATCGCCTCCTTGCCGTACTGGTCGCCGGTGAGCGAGTAGGCCTCGTCGATGAAGAGGACGCCCCCCTCGGCGGACTTCACGACCTCCGCGGTCTTGGCGGCCGTCTGGCCGAGGTAGCCGGCCACCAGCTCGGACCGGTCGACCTCGACCAGCTGTCCCTTGGTGAGCAGGCCGAGCGCGCGGTAGATGCCGGCGACCAGGCGCGCGACGGTGGTCTTGCCGGTGCCGGGGTTGCCGTTGAAGACGAGGTGCCGGGTGATCGTCGGGGTCTCCAGGCCGGCCTTCTTGCGCAGCCCCTCGATCCGCAGCACCGCCGCCTGGCGGTGGATCTCGGCCTTGACGTTCTTCAGCCCGGTGAGCGCGTCGAGCTCGGCGAGGAGCTCCTCGACCGTCTTGACGGGCTCCTCGGGCAGCTCCTCCTCGGGCTCCGGCGCGGTCGGCGGGTCCTGGGTCGCCGTCTGCGCCGGCTCGTCGAGTCGGCTCGTGTCAACATGCGCCGACTCGACGCTCTCCGGGTGCAGAGATGAGCCGACTCGCGATGATGGGTCAGGTGCGTTGGCGTTGGCGTTGGCGTTGAGCGACTCGAGCTGGCGGCGGACCTGGTCGCCGACGCGGCGGACCTGGTCGAGCATGTCGTCGCCGAGCCCGGGGACCGGTTGGCGGTCGGGGAGGTCGAACGCACCACGCCCGGCGGCCGGCGCGGACGGCATCAGCGACGACGCGGCACCACCGCCGAGCTGCGCGGTCGTCACCATCGTGGCGACGCCGACGGCCTGCGGGCCGGGCTCTCCCAGCGAGCTGCCGGCGAGGGCCACGTCGGCGAGCGCACCGGCGTAGTCGGAGGTGTGAGCGGACTTCTCCAGCAGCAGCTGCGCCATCAGCGGGGTCGGGCCGGCACGGAACCGGTTGCCGCGCTTCGCCGCGAGCGCGTGCTCCTCGGCCGAGACAGGCCGCCCGGTCTGCTCCGACCAGGCCACGAAGGCACCCCGCGACCGCTCGGACACGGTGGCCGCGACGGCCTCGCCCTCGGCTCGCGCCGTCGCCTCGTCGACCCCGGCCGTGCGCGCGACCGCGACCAGCGCGTCGAGGGCGGCCTGCAGCGTCGTACCCGTCATGGAGTCCCCAGGGTGAGGTCGGGGCCGCCCGAGGACGAGTGGCCGAACTTGGCGTCGAGGAACCGGCCGTGCGCGATCAGCGCCTGGGCGTCGGCCCGGTTGGCGGCGTCGAGGATCTTGTCCATCGTCACGCCGAGCAGGTCGAGCTGCTCGACCAGCACCATCAGCGAGGTCTTGTGGCCGTCGATGGGCCGGGTGTCGGCCCACTCCCGCGGCAGCCGGAGGTAGCCGCCGACCGCCTCGGGGAGGTAGTCGGTCGCGGTCGCGACGACCGAGAACCCGTCCTGGCTGCCCAGGCCGAGCTCGCTCAGCCGCGGCAGGGTCTGGTGGATGGTGCGCGCGACCCGCACCACCCGGGAGATCACCACCGGTGGCGCGTTGCCCTCACGCAGCATCGCGTTGACCCGGTTCAACGCGGCGATGATGTCCTGCTCGGTGGGCGGCGCGGGGACGGCGTACTGCTCCTGCTGCTCCTCGTCGCCTCGCCTGCGGAACCACGACCTCAGACCCACCCGGCACCGTTCCTGTCGGCCCGGTGCATCAGATGTTGATGTCGAGCGTGCCGGCCGCGTTGCGCTGGTCGTGCTTCTGGACGCGGTCGAGGTAGGCCTTCGACTTCTGCACCTCGGTCTCCAGGACGCCGATCGTGGTC
Source organism: uncultured Actinomycetota bacterium (assembly GCA_963830735.1). Classification (GTDB taxonomy): domain Bacteria; phylum Actinomycetota; class Actinomycetes; order Propionibacteriales; family Nocardioidaceae; genus Nocardioides. The sequence continues at coordinate 430,054 of CAWHNG010000002.1, read as the reverse complement.
GACATGGAGTCGAGCGCCTTGAGCTTGAACTCGTCGATGGAGTCCATCGTCGCGTAGATGTTGCTGAACGCGGCCTGGAGCTGCTCCATCCCGATGGTGGAGGACGCCGCCTGCTCCTGGATCTTCGCGGAGTTCTCCTTCAGCATCTCCGAGGTCCGCTGGATCATCGTCGAGGTGGTCGTGTTGAGCGCCGTGATCTGGTCGAGGACCAGCCGCTGGTTGCTGAGCGCCTGCGCGACGATGACGGCCGTCCGCAGCGCGGAGATGGTGGTCGTGGTCGCCCGGTCGACGCCCTTGATGAGCTCGATGTTGTTCTTGATGATGATGTCGATCGCGAGGTAGGCCTGGATCGACACCGCGAGCTGGGTGAGCAGGTCCTGGTGCTTCTGCCGGACGTAGAACAGCACGTCCTGGGAGAGCGTCTTGGCCTGCTCGGGGTCGCTCAGCTCGAGCTCGGCGATCTTCGCGGAGAGCTTGGCGTCGAGCCGCTCGGCGACGTAGACGTACTGGTTGAGCCGGCCCATGACCGCCCAGAGGTTGGTCTTCTCCAGGTTGAGCGCGACGTTGTCCTTGGTCAGCTCGTCCTGCCCGCTGCGCAGGCTGTGCAGGATGCCGTTGAGCTGGCTCTGCGAGGACTGGTACTTGCGGAAGTAGTCCTCGATCTTGTCGTTGAAGGGCAGCTTGTCCCACCACTTCTTCACGCCGGTGGCCTGGCCCGGGTCGAGGTCCTCGACCGTACGACGCAGCGCGAGCAGCGTCTTGCCGACGTCGGAGCCCTGCGCGATGCCACCCTCCCTCAGCGCGGTGACCGGCTTGTCGAGCATCCGGTTGGACGTCTCCGCGGCGCGTCGGATGTCCGCATCGCCCATCGTGCGGACGTTCTCGGCCTGCGCGGCGAACTCCGGGCTGCCGACCGTCGTCGAGCTCAGCGAGGTCAGGAAGCCGTCCACCTTCGCGTCCAGCTCGGGGAGCATGGCGGGCGCGACCTGCGGCGCCATCTTCGGGGCCTGGGTCTCGACGACCGGCTTCGGCGCCTCGGGAGCGGTCAGGGTCAGCACCGGCTCGGGCGGCGCGAGCGGGCTCGGCTCGGGAGCGGCGGCCTGGGAACCATCGGTGGTCATGCGCTGAGACTATCCAGAGGTACCCCGCTTCATGCAGGCCTCTCCGGTCAAAACCGGGGAGAGCTCCGGGTAATCCCCTCGGGGTGCTGGACCAGCGTCATCGCGCCAGCACCAGCGGCACCTCCTCACCGGGCTCGATCCTCAGCACGTCTCCGTGATGCACCCGGCGATGCCCGTCGGCGTAGCTCACCCCGTCCACGGTGAGCCGGAGCGCAGGATGTCCCTCGGCGAGGGTCGCGAGCGGGGCGTCCAGGGTGTCGAGCCAGTGCACGAGCTCCTCCCCCAGCCTCGCGAGCACGTCCGGCCGCTCGTCGGCGAGATCCGCCCTCTCCCCGATGTCCGCCTGGACGTCGTAGAGCTCCCAGGACCGGTCCTCGTAGCTGTAGATCGCCTTCCAGCGGCCGTCGCGGACGCTCGACTGTGGCCGCTGGTCGCGTCCTCCGCCGTTCGCGGTCGTGTCCACGAGGTAGCCGGGAAGGTGCGCGAACCGCGGCCGGTCCACGACGGCACCGTGCCGCAGGGCGTTGCGGAGGCTGACGCCGTCGAGCGGGATGTCGTCGGCGACGTCCGTGCCCGCGAGCGACGCCAGCGTCGGGTGGAGGTCCGTGCCGTTGACGACACTGTGGTTGACCTCCCCGCCACGCACCAGGTGGTCGCCGCGGCTCCAGGCGATCAGCGGCACCCGCACGCCGCCCTCGTCGAGCTCGCCCTTCTGCCCCTTGAGCGGACCGTTGTCGGCGCCGAGGTCGGTGCGTCCACCGTTGTCGGAGGTGAACAGCACCAGGGTGTTGTCCGCCAGCACGTGCCCCGGGTTGCGCGGGTCCGGCGTGGACTCCAGGTGGTCGATGACGCGGGCCACGCTCTGGTCCAGGCCCTCCACGAGCGCGGCGTACCCCGGCCGGGACGGGCCGGATCCCGGGGGCTTGGAGCGGTACTTCGCGCGCAGATCGGCCCGTGCCTGCTGGTCGCTGACCGGCGAGTGCACGGCGTACTCGCTGAAGAACGTGAAGAACGGCTGCCTCTTGTTGCGCTCGACGAAGTCGATCGTGGCGTCGGCCAGCGCGTCCGTGACGTGCTTGTCGCTGCCGACCAGTGCGTCGAGATCCGACCGGGGCACGTCGTGGGAGTACGGCGCGATGTACTGGTCGACGTACTCCTGGGTGTAGTCGGCCCCGAACCGGTCGAGCTCCGGTCCCACCGACGGCGTCGCGAACCGGCCGTCCTGTGCGTGGTACTGCGCCGGCGCTCCGGCGTTGGTGCCGCCGAGGTTCTCGTCGAACCCGTGGACCCGGGTGACGTCCGCACCGGTGCGGGTCACGTGGAACTTGCCGACGTAGCCGGTCCTGTAGTCGGCCGCCTGCAGGGTCTCGCCCACCGTCACGGCCCGGTCCGGGAGCGCATCGTCGCCGTCCTCGAGCCCCTGGGGTGGCGGCTCGAGGAGCGTGTCGTCTCCCCCGCGGTCGAGGCTGCCGACGATGTAGATGTTGTTGTCCGGCCGCGGCGCGGACAGGCCGGTGAGCAGCGCGGACCGGGTCGGAGCGCAGTTGACGGCGGAGTAGGCGTTGTCGAAGCTCATGCCCTCCTCGGCCAGCCGGTCGATGGCCGGCGTCTCGATGAAGTCGTTGGGGTGGCCGCCGTTCGTGCGGCCGGTCCCGAGGTCGGCCCAGCCGAGGTCGTCGGCCATGATCACGACGACGTTGGGGAGCGGGGCCTCGGAGCGCCGGTCCTCGACCGGTGGGACCGGGTCGGCGGTCGCGACGACCGGGACGAGCAGGGCCGCGGGCAGGCCCAGCGCGGCGAGGGCGGTGCGGCGGACGGTCGGCATGGCAGCTCCTGTCGTCGAAACTCATGGAAGACGACTGGAATACTAGACAAATGGATCCGCTGATGCAGCGACGCGCCTGCGCCTTCGCGCTAGATGTGGCGCGAGGCCGGGAGCAGGTCGGGATCCTCGAACCGCGAGCGGGGTACGGCGCGCGGGCGGTCGCCGCGGACCTCCAGCACCGTCGCCGCCGTCGCGACCGCCACGAGGAGGAGCACGAGGACGAGGCCGATCACGGCGCACCGTCCTTGACTGGGTCTGCAGCGCCCGGCCCGAGGTCGACCAGGAACCACGGCAGCATCAGCTGGGTGAGCGGGCCGATGCCGACGGCGTACACGAGCGTGCCGACACCGACGACGCCGCCGAGCAGCAGGCCGACCGCCACCACGGCGACCTCGAGGCCGGTGCGGACCAGTCGCAGCGAGAGCCCGGTCCGGCGGTGCAGGCCGGTCATCAGCCCGTCGCGGGGGCCGCGGCCGAGCTGGGCGCCGATGTAGAGCGCCGAGGCGAAGCCGCACAGCAGCACGCCGCCCAGCATCAGCGCGACGCGCGCCGGCAGTGCGGCCGGGGCGTCGAGGAGCGCGAGCGTGGCGTCGGCGGAGAGACCGACCACGACCGCGTTGGAGATCGTGCCGAGACCGGGCACCTCCCGCAGCGGGATCCACAGCAGCAGGACCACGAAGCTCCACACCACCACGGCCTGGCCGAGCGTGATCGGAACGTGCCGGATGAAGCCCGAGTGCAGGACGTCCCACGGCGCCAGGCCGACGGCTCCGCGCACCATCATCGCCAGGCTCACGCCGTAGAGGACCAGCCCGACGTAGAGCTGCGGGAGCCGCCGGGCGAGCCGGCCCGCTCGCAGCTGGGCCAGCGGTCCGATGTCGGCGAGCCGGACGGGAGCGGGGGCCGGGGCGGTGACGGTCATGGATCCATCGTCCAGGGAAGTGGACTGTTGCTAAATAGCCACTCGTGATCTACTGGACTGCATGAACCAGTCCACTTCGCCCGCTGGGTCCGCCACGGCGTCCGCGCCCGCGATCGCGGCCGGACGGATCGCCACGCTGGTGGGCGACTTCGACCGCTCCCCCGCCTACGCCGGGCTCGCCGACGCGCTGCGCGAGCTGATCGGCGACGGGCGCATCGGCTACGGCACCCGGCTGCCGGGGGAACGCGACCTGACCGCCGCGCTGGGGGTCTCGCGCACCACGGTCACCCGTGCGTACGCCGTACTCCGGGAGACGGCGTACGCCGAGGCGCGCCAGGGCGCCGGCACCTTCACCCGGCTGCCGGGGGGCCCGGTGCGGGCGCACGACCGGGCGCTGTGGCCGAGCGACGTCGCCGACGGGGTCATCGACCTGGTCTGTGCCGCGGCGACGGCACCACCGGGGATCGCCGCGGCGTACGCGGAGGCGGCTGCCGAGATCCCGGCCCACCTCGGCAGCCACGGCTACTACCCGGCAGGGATGCCGGCGCTGCAGGCCGCGATCGCCGCGACGTACGACGCCCGCGGGCTGGCCACGAAGCCCGAGCAGATCATCGTGACGACCGGCGCGCTCGCCGCGACGGCCGTCGTCGGCCAGGCGCTCGCCGGGCCGCGCGACCGGGTGCTCGTGGAGTCGCCGACCTATCCCAACGCGGTCCAGGCGCTCCGGACCGGTGGCGGACGTCTGGTCACCACGCCGCTGGACCCGCGCGGGTGGGACCTCGACGTCGTGGCGGACGTGCTCGCCCGGCAGCGGCCGCGCCTGGTCCACGTGATGCCGGACTTCCACAACCCGACGGGGCTGGTGATGCCGGAGCGGCAGCGGGCGGCGTACGCCAGGCTCGTCGCGCGGCACGACGCGGTCGCGGTCGTCGACGAGGCCCACCACCTGCTGCGTCTCGACGACGCGCGGCCGATGCGGCCGTTCACGTGCTACGCCAAGGACGCGGTGACCGTGGGGAGCGCCAGCAAGTCGGTGTGGGGCGGGCTCCGGCTGGGTTGGATCCGGTCGCCCCTCCCCCTCGTCGACACCCTGACCCGGGCCCGGGTGGGGCTGGACCTCGGCTCACCGGTGCTCGAGCAGCTCGTGATGACCCGGCTGCTCACCGGTGGGCTCGAGCCGATGCTCGAGGTCCACCGCGACCGGCTGCGCGAGCAGCGCGACGCTCTCGCCGCGGCGCTGGCGGACGCGCTGCCCACCTGGCGCTTCCGGCTTCCCGCCGGCGGGATGGCGCTGTGGTGCGAGCTCCCCGTCGCCGGCGCGACGGCGCTCTCCGTCGAGGCCGAGCACCACGGCGTGCTGCTGGCGCCCGGCCCGGCGTTCGCACCCGGCGGCGGGCTGGATCGCTACGTGCGGTTCCCGTTCACCCACCCGCCCGAGCGGCTGCGGGAGGCGGTCCGCCGGATCGCCGCCGCGTGGGAGGTCGTCGTCGCCGGCGACCGGCCCCGCGGGCGGCGTACCCCTGCCTCGGGCGGCGCCGACCCCGTCCTCGTCGCCTGACCGACCGTCGAATCCTCCCTCGTGGCCCCGCGAGTCGGCCGTGATGGCCCTTTGAGACGCAGAACGGCCCCCGGATTCCGGGAGCCGTCCTGGTTGATTCAGCGGGCCACGAGAGTCGATCCGACGGGTCAGGTCAGGTCGACCGCGCGGATCGAGGCAGCGTCGATGGCCGACTCGATCTCGGCGAGGATCTCCGCCGGGATGGCGGAGTCGACCGAGAGCGCGACCAGCGCCTTGCCGCCCTTGGCGTCGCGGGAGACCTGCATGCCGGCGATGTTGACCTCGGCCTGGCCGAGGATCTGGCCGACGGTGCCGACCATGCCGGGCCGGTCCTCGTAGGTGATGAACGCGAGGTGGTCGGTGGGCTCGATGTCGACGATGAAGCCGTTGATCTCGACCAGCCGCTCCTTCTGCGCGATGCCGACCAGGGTGCCGCTGACCGAGATCTGCGAGCCGTCGGCGAGGGTGCCGCGGATCGTGATCAGGTTGCGGTGGTCGGGGCTCTCCGGCTCGGTGACCAGGCGTACGGCGGTGCCGCGCTCCGCCGCGAGGAGCGGCGCGTTGACGTAGGAGACCTGGTCCTCGACGACCCCGGTGAACACGCCCTTGAGCGCGGCCAGCTCGAGCACCTTGACGTCGTGGACCGTGATCTCGCCCCGCACCTCGACGTCGAGCTGCTGGGCGACCTCGCCGGCGACGGCGGTGAAGATCTGGCCGAGCTTCTCGGTCAGCGGGATGCCCGGGCGCACGTCCTCGGCGATCACGCCGCCCTGGACGTTGACCGCGTCGGGGACCAGCTCACCGGCGAGGGCGAGCCGCACCGACTTCGCGACCGAGACGCCGGCCTTCTCCTGGGCCTCGTCGGTGGACGCACCGAGGTGCGGCGTGGCGACGACGTTCTCGAGCTCGAAGAGCGGGCTGTCGGTGCAGGGCTCCTTGGCGAACACGTCGAGGCCGGCGGCTGCGATCCGGCCGGTCTTCAGCGCGTCGTACAGCGCGGCCTCGTCGACGATGCCACCGCGGGCGGCGTTGACCAGCACCAGCGACGGCTTGGCCTTGGCCAGCTGGTCGGCGTCGATCAGGCCGATCGTCTCGCTGGTCTTCGGCAGGTGGACCGACATGAAGTCGGACTCGGCGAACAGCGTGTCGAGGTCGACGAGCCGGACGCCCATCTGCGCGGCGCGACCGGCCTGCACGTAGGGGTCGTAGGCGATGACGTTCATGCCGAAGGCGCTCAGCCGCTGGGCGACGAGGACGCCGATCCGGCCGAGGCCGACGATGCCGACGGTCTTCTCGTAGAGCTCGATGCCGGTGTACTTCGACCGCTTCCACTCGCCGTTCTTCAGCGCCTGGTGGGCGGGCGAGGTGTGCCGCGCGGCGGCGAGCATCAGCGCGACGGCGAGCTCGGCGGCCGAGACGATGTTGGAGGTCGGTGCGTTGACGACCATCACGCCACGCTCGGTGGCGGCCTTGACGTCGACGTTGTCGAGGCCGACACCGGCGCGGGCGATGATCTTGAGCTTCTTGGCGGCGGCGAGGGCCTCGGCGTCGACCTTGGTCGCGGAGCGGACCAGGATCGCGTCGACGTCGGCGATCGCGGGCAGCAGCTCCGCGCGGTCGGCGCCGTTGCAGTTGCGGATCTCGAAGTCCGGTCCGAGCGCCTCGACGGTGGCGGGGCTGAGCTCTTCGGCGATGAGTACGACGGGACGGTCAGTCACAGCGATTTGTCCTTGCGGAAGCGTGCGGATGAGGGAGAGGTGCACGACGCTGTGCCGAGCCTCACCGTACCCGACGACCCTTGTGTTACGAACATGTGACCGGCCCACGGGCGGGCGATGGAGGCGAGACGTCGATCACGCGAAGCCGGCGACGGGCAGGCCCGCTCCTCCCCGCGCGACGGCGTCCTGCGCCCGGCCACACGAGGGTCGTCCTGCGCAGGACCTCTCGCGGGACGTCCTACGTTCCCTGACCAGTGCGGCGGACGAGGCAGGACGTCCCGGCGGCCGTCCTGCGTCCGACCGCCCATGCCCCGCCGCTCGTAGGACGGCACGCCGCGATCCCCGCGGGCGTCGCACACGTGTCGTCCGCGAGGCTCAGATCGCGCACCCGTCGGGGCCGCACGCGTCGTCGGTGCCGGCACCGACCATCTCGATCGCGGGGTGGCTCTCGGCCCAGGCGCGCTCGAGCACCTGGCTGAACGCCGCGACCGGCTGGGCGCCGGAGATGCCGAACCGGCCGTCGACGACGAAGAACGGCACGCCGCCGGCGCCGTACGCACCTGCCTGGTCCTGGTCGGCGAAGACCTCCTCGCGGAACTCGCTGCCCGCCAGGACCTCGTCCACCCGAGCGGCGTCGAGACCGGCCTTGCCCGCGGCCGCGCGCAGCACGTCGTGGTCGGCGACGTTCTCGGCCCGGCTGAAGTACGCCGCGAAGAGCTCCTCCTTCAGCGCCCCCTGGCTCTCGGGGCCGGCCTCGGCGAGTGCCAGGTGCAGCAGCCGGTGCGCGTCGAGGGTGTTGACCGGCCGCGACTCGTGGTGCCGCCAGAGCATCCCCTCCTCGGCCGCGGCGGCCTCGACACGGTCGACCATCTGCCGCCCGTTGGCCGTCCCGCCGCCGTACTTGCGGCCCAGGTGCTCCGCCGCCGTGAGCGCGCCCTCGGTCGACGCCCCCGGGTCGAGCTGGAAGGAGCGGTAGACGACCTCGACGTCGTCGCGGTGCGCGAAGCCGGCGATCGCCTTGTCCAGGCGGGCCTTCCCGATGGAGCACCACGGGCACACGACGTCGGACCAGATCTCGATGCGCATGGGGGTGCCAACGCACGCGGGCCGGGGTTCCTTCCCCGGCCACCCCGGGTGTCCCTCAGGGTCGGCTCAGGGGAGCTTCCGGGGACGTGCCCGAAGCCGGCGAGGGCGTCGTACGGCGAGGCTTCGACCCATGATCACAGTCGAGTCACTGACCAAGAGGTACGGCGCCTACACCGCCGTCGACCACGTCACGTTCACCGCCGAGGCCGGCCGGGTCACGGGCTTCCTCGGCCCCAACGGCGCCGGGAAGTCCACGACCATGCGGGTCCTGGTGGGGCTGACCCCGCCGACCTCGGGCTCGGCGACGATCCTCGCCCGCCGGTTCGCCGACCTGCCCAACCCCGGCCGCGAGGTCGGCGTCCTCCTCGACGCCTCCGCGCAGCACGCCGGTCGCACCGGCCGCGAGATCCTCACCATCGCCCGGCGCACGATGGGCCTGCCGAAGGGCTCGGTCGACGCGATGCTCGAGCTGGTCGGCCTGACCGACGAGGAGGCCGGGCGCCGGGTGCGCAACTACTCCCTCGGCATGCGCCAGCGCCTCGGCATCGGTACGGCGCTGCTGGGTGACCCGGAGGTCCTGATCCTCGACGAGCCGGCCAACGGCCTGGACCCGGCGGGCATCCGCTGGATGCGCGACCTGCTCCGTGGCTTCGCCGACAAGGGCGGCACCGTGCTGCTGTCCTCGCACCTGCTGCACGAGATCGAGGTGATCGCCGACGACCTCGTCGTCATCGGCAACGGCCGGATCGTCGCCGGCGGCACGAAGGCCGAGCTGCTCGCCGCGGGCGGGACGCTGGCCCGGTCCGCCGACCCGGCGGCCCTCGCCGCCGCACTCACCCGCGCCGGGCTCTCCGCCACCGTCGGCGCCGAGGGCGCGGTCCTCACCGAGGCCGTCCTGGCCGAGGTCGGCCGGGTGGCGTTCGCCGCCGGCATCCCGCTGACCGAGCTCCGGGCGGCCGACGGCGCCGGCCTGGAGGAGATGTTCCTCGCGCTGACCAACGAGAGCCAGCGCGACCACCTGTCGCACCAGTCGCAGTCCGCCCACGGCACCGAAGGAGCCGCAGCATGAGCACCACCACCGTCCCGACCACCGCTCCGGGAGGAGCCGCGGCCGCCGTGCTCCCCGAGGAACGGGCCGTGCCGGCTCCGATCCCGACCTCCCGGATCCTCGGCGTCGAGCTCCGCAAGATGTTCGACACCCGCTCCGGCTTCTGGCTGATGGCCAGCATCGTCATCGCCTCGGCGATCGCGACGGTGCTGACCGTCGCCCTCGGCGACCGCGACACCCTGACGTTCGACTCGTTCGCCGCGTCCGTGGGCAGCCCGATGTCCATCGTGCTGCCGATCATCGGCATCCTCGCCGTGACCAGCGAGTGGGGCCAGCGCACCGCGCTGACCACCTTCACCCTGGTGCCGAGCCGCGGTCGCGTGATCGCCGCAAAGCTCGTCAACGCGCTCGTGATCGGTGCCGTGTCGATGCTCCTCGCGCTGGGCGTCGGCGCCGTCGGCAACCTGACCAACGCGGCGATCACCGGCGTCGACCCGGTGTGGGACATCCCGGCCTGGACCTTCGCGCAGATCGTGCTCGCCAACGAGCTCGGGATGCTGCTGGGCTTCGCGCTCGGTCTGCTGTTCCGCAACTCCCCCGCCGCGATCGTCGGCTACTTCGTGGTCAACCTGGTGCTGCCGGGCATCTCCGGTGCGCTGGCCTCGTCGCAGGACTGGTGGCGGGAGAACGCCGGCTGGATCGACGTCAACCAGACCCGCTTCCTGCTCTTCGACTCCAAGCTGACCTCCGAGGAGTGGCTCCAGCTCGGCGTCACGTCGTCGATCTGGATCCTCGCCCCGCTCGCGATCGGCCTCGCGCTGGTGATGCGGTCCGAGGTGAAGTAGCCCGGCCGACAACGGCGCACGGCCCGTACCTCGTCGAGGTGCGGGCCGTGGGTCGTCCGGCCCAGGGCGCATTCCCCCGATTTCGGGGAGTCGCCGACCCGCTCGGGCCTGCCACCGTTTCGGGTACCGAGATCGAGAGGCTCCCTCGTGCGCGTTCGCCACCACCCCCGCTTCGCGGCTGCACTGCTGGCCGCGCTTGCCTGCGTCGTGGCGGCGCTGGGCGTCGTACCCACCGCGGCGCAGCCGGGCCACCACCGGCTGCACCCGTCGGCCGTCCCGGCCGTCACGCCCAACATCCTCGACGGCAGGACGATGGCGATCGCCGAGGTCGGCCCGAAGGTGTACGTCGGCGGCACGTTCACCACGGCCCAGAACCCCAACACCAGCGCCACCCTCTCCACGCCGTACCTGCTGAAGTACGACCGGGAGAGCGGGGTGGTCGACCAGACGTTCGCACCCGCGCTCAACGGCGACGTCACCGCCATCGTGCCGAGCGCCGACGGCTCCGCTCTGTTCGTCAGCGGGACCTTCAAGCTCGCGGGTACGACGAAGGTGCGCAACCTGATCAAGATCGATCCCGTCACCGGTGCCCTCGTGCCCGGCTTCAAGAGCCCGAGCCCGAACGGCAGCGTGCTCGACCTGGCGCTGGTCGGCAACCGGCTGTTCGTCGCGGGCACGTTCACGACGATGAACACCGTGGCGCACGGCGGCCTGGCGACGCTGGACGCGACGACCGGCACGCTCGACGAGTACCTCGGGATCGACGTCGACACCAACCACAACTGGCCCTCCGGGACGGCCAAGGCGCCGGTAGGGGTCGGCAAGATCTCCGCGGCCCCCGACGGCTCACGGCTGGTGGCGATCGGCAACTTCAAGCACGCCGACGGCCTGGACCGCGACCAGGTGATGCTGATCAGCCTCGGAGCCGACGCCGCGACCGTCGACCCCGGCTGGAGGACGCTGCGCTACACCCCCGCCTGCTCGAAGAACTCCTTCGACTCCTACGTGCGAGACGTCGACTTCTCCCCCGACGGGTCCTACTTCGTCGTCGCGACCAGCGGCGCCGGCTACAACGGCACCCTGTGCGACTCCGCGGCCCGCTTCGACGTCGCCGTCACAGGACAGACTGTCGAGCCCACCTGGGTCGCTGCCACCGGCCAGGACTCGTTGCTCTCGGTGGCGGTGGCCGACACGGCCGTCTACGTCGGCGGCCACCAGAAGTGGATGAACGCGATCCAGAGCGGCGCCGACCAGCAGGCCGGGCAGGTCCCCCGCCCCGGGCTGGCCGCGCTCGACCCGCTCAGCGGCGTACCGCTGTCGTGGAACCCGGGACGCAACCCGCGCGGCGTCGGGGCCGAGGAGCTGCTCGCCACCGACCACGGCCTCTACGTCGGCAGCGACACCCAGTACGTCGGCGACGGCCTCTACCGGCGCGAGCGTCTCGCGTTCTTCCCGATCGACGGCGGGACCGCGCCGGTGGTCCAGCCCGACCCGGTGCTGCCGCGCAGCATCTACCGACTGTCCGGCACGACCGCGAGCGCGCGGGAGTTCACCGGCGACTCCGCGACGACGCCCGTGGCGGTCACCACGACGGGCGGCCAGAACTGGGACAGCGTCCGCGGCGCCTTCATGATCGGCACCAAGCTCGTCTACGGCTCCACCGACGGGCGGATGCACTACCGCACCTTCGACGGCGCGGCGTTCGGGCCCGACGTGGTCATCGACCCGTACAACGACCCGACCTGGAGCAACGTGACGATCGGCGGCGGCAGCTCCACGACGTACCGCGGACGGGTGCCGAACCTGTACTCCCAGCTGTCGCAGGTGACGGGCATGACGTACGCCGACGGCCGGATCTACTACACGCGCAGCTCCCAGAACCAGGTGTACTGGCGATGGTTCTCCCCCGAGAGCCTGATCGTGGGCGCCCAGGAGTTCACGGTGCCCTCGTCGACGTTCCCGTTGCTGAGGAGCGTGCGCAACCTCTTCTACGCCGACGGCAACCTCTACGCCGGGATGTCGTTGAACGACCTCTGGCGGCTGCCCGTCGTCGACGCCGTGGCCGGCGGAGCGTGGACCCAGGTGACCGGCTCGGGGATCGGCACGAACCCGCAGTGGTCGAGCGGCACGATCTTCGTCGGCCCACTCGCCAACAAGGCTCCCGAGCCGTCGCTCACGCAGTCCTGCTCGGGGCAGGCGTGCACGTTCGACGCAGCCGGGTCCACCGACCCGGACGGCACGGTGGTCGGCTACTCCTGGAGCTTCGGCGACGGCGCGACCGCGACCGGCGCCCAGGCCGAGCACGGCTACGCCACCCCGGGGACCTACCAGGTGGAGCTCACCGTGACCGACGACGACGGCGCCACCGCCTCGACGACCACCGAGGTCGTGATCGAGGGCGGGACCAGCACGATCGGGTTCCGCGACTCCACCGGAAAGGTCACCAATGCGACCAGCATCGTCACCCCGATCCCGCCCACGGCCCAGGAGGGCGACGGCCTGCTGGCGGTCGTCACGGCGGCGACAACAGCCGTGCCGCCGGCACCGGCCGGGTGGACCCCGGTGGGCGACCCCGTCGTCGCCGGCACCCTGACCACCGTGGTCTGGCAGCGGGTCGCGGCGGCCGACGACGCCGGCAGGAACGTCTCCGTCTCCTTGGGATCGACGGCGGTCAAGGCGACCCTCACGGTGCTCGCCTACTCCGGCACCGACCCGACCGGACCGGTGGCGGCCATCGCGGGCGTGGGCGAGGCCACCGCCTCGACCGCCCACGAGAGCCCGTTCGTCACCACCCCGGGCGGCTGGGTCGTCACCGTCTGGGCCGACCGGTCCTCCACGACGACCACCTTCACCGAGCCGGCCGGCTCCACCCTGCGGCAGCGGCTGATCGGCACCGGCGGCGGCCACGTCGACAGCCTGGTGGTCGACACCGGTGGCCCGGTCGCGGCCGGCAGCTACGGCGGCCAGGTGGCGACCACCGACGCCTCCAGCAGAGGCACCAACCTGACGATCGCCCTGCACTGAGGTGCCCACAAGCTGACCGCGGTCCGGACCGGGGCATGGTCCGGGCCGCGGTCGCCCGCACCGGCACCGCCACCGGCTAACGTCACGTCATGGAGCTCACGTCGGCGTGGTGGTTCTGGGCGCTGCTGTCCGCTGCGTTCGCGGCGCTGACCGCGATCTTCGCCAAGGTCGGCGTCGCCGACATCGACTCCGACGTCGCCACCTTCATCCGCACGGTCGTCATCCTGGTGACCCTGGGACTGATCCTGCTCGGGCTCGGGAAGTTCCACTCCCCCGGTGAGGTCACGACCAGGACCTGGGTGTTCCTGGTGCTCAGCGGCCTCGCGACCGGAGCCTCCTGGATCTGCTACTTCCGCGCACTCAAGGTCGGCAACGCCTCGCTCGTCGCGCCCGTCGACAAGCTGAGCGTCGTGCTGGTGGCGCTCTTCGGGGTCACCCTGCTCGGCGAGCGGCTCACGGGACTCCAGTGGCTCGGCGTCACGCTGGTCGGCGGCGGCGCCGTACTCCTGGCTCTGACCGGCTGATCGCGAGTCGGCTCGTCTCTGCACGAAAATGCCGCGAGCCGGCTCATGTTGACATGAGCCGACTCGACAGCGGAGGAACGGCGATGGCTCAGCGAGCGGCCGAGCCCTCGGTGTAGTCGTCGTCGCTCTGCTTCCAGGAGAAGTGCGAGCGGAGCAGCTTGCCGGTGGCCTCGATCGGGTGGCCGGCCTCCTCCTCGCGCAGCTTCTTGAACTCGACGGCGCCGTTGTCCTGGTCGTCGATGAACCGCTGGGCGAAGGAGCCGTCGCGGATGTCGGCGAGGATGCCCTGCATCGACGCCTTCACGGCGGAGTCGATCACCCGCGGGCCGGAGACGTAGTCGCCGTACTCGGCGGTGTCGGAGACCGACCACCGCTGCTTGGCGATGCCGCCCTCCCACATCAGGTCGACGATCAGCTTGAGCTCGTGGAGGACCTCGAAGTAGGCGATCTCGGGCTGGTAGCCCGCCTCGGTGAGGGTCTCGAAGCCCGCCTGCACCAGGTGCGAGACGCCGCCGCAGAGGACCGCCTGCTCGCCGAACAGGTCGGTCTCGGTCTCCTCGGTGAAGGTGGTCTTGATGACGCCGGCGCGGGTGCCGCCGATCGCCTTCGCGTAGGACTTCGCCAGCTCCCAGGCGGTGCCGGAGGCGTCCTGCTCGACGGCGATGATGTCCGGGATGCCGCGGCCGGCGACGTACTCACGGCGCACGGTGTGGCCCGGGGCCTTGGGGGCCACGAGGATGACGTCGACGCCCTCGGGGGCCTGGATGTAGCCGAAGCGCACGTTGAAGCCGTGGCCGAAGACGAGGGTGTCGCCGGCGGTGATGTGCGGGGCGATCGACTCGGTGTAGATGTGCCGCTGGAACTGGTCAGGGGCGAGGATGACGATGACGTCGGACTCCTCGACGGCCTCGGCCACGGTCAGGACGCGCAGGCCCTCCTCCTCGGCCTTGGCGATGCTCTTCGAGCCCTCCTTGAGGCCGACGCGGACGTCGACGCCCGAGTCACGCAGGTTGAGCGCGTGCGCGTGCCCCTGGCTGCCGTAACCGATGACGGCCACGCTCTTGCCCTGGATCAGGGACAGGTCGGCGTCGTCGTCGTAGAAAATCTCAGCCACTGGGGCCACTCCTTCATTCATTGATTGGGTGCGTTCAGCTGTTGGCGGCAGGCGGCACGGGTACGCCGACCGGGCGGGTCCGCTCGGAGATCGACCGCGGGCCGCGACCGATCGCCACCATGCCGGACTGGACCAGCTCACGGATGCCGAAGGGCTCGACCACCCGCAGGAAGTCGGCGATCTTGCCGGCGTTGCCGACGAGCTGGATGGTGACGGCGTCGGACGCCACGTCGATGACCTTCGCCCGGAACAGCTGGACGCAGTCGAGGACCTGGCTGCGGACCTCGGGAGTGGCACCGACCTTGACCAGCACGAGCTCGCGCTGGACCGAGGCGGTGGACTCCAGCTCGACGATCTTGATCACCTCGACCAGCTTGTTGAGCTGCTTGGTGACCTGCTCGAGCGGCGAGTCCTCGACGTTGACGACGATCGTCATCCGGGAGACCTCGGCGTGCTCGGTCGGCCCGACGGCGAGCGACTCGATGTTGAAGCCACGACGGCTGAACAGCCCGGCGATCCGGGTCAGGACGCCCGGCTTGTTCTCGACCAGGACGGAGAGAGTGTGCTTGCTCATGGCTTTAGAGATCGTCCTCGTCGAACTGGGGCGCGAGGTCCCGGGCGTACTTGATGTCGTCGTTGCTGGTGCCGGCCGCGACCATCGGCCACACCATGGCGTCGCGGTGCACCCGGAAGTCGATCACGACGGGCACGTCGTTGATCTCCATGGCCTTCTCGATCGTGGCGTCGACGTCGTCGGGCGACTCACACGCCAGGCCCACGCAGCCGTAGGCGTCGGCGAGCTTGACGAAGTCGGGGATCCGCTTGGAGTGCAGGTCGGTGTTGGAGTAGCGGGAGTTGTAGAACAGCGTCTGCCACTGCCGCACCATGCCGAGCGACTCGTTGTTGATGACCGCGACCTTGATCGGGATGTCGTTGATCGCGCAGGTCGCGAGCTCCTGGTTGGTCATCTGGAAGCAGCCGTCGCCGTCGACCGCCCAGACGGTCTGGCCCGGCATGGCCACCTTGGCGCCCATCGCGGCCGGGACGGCGTAGCCCATGGTGCCGAGGCCGCCGGAGTTGAGCCAGGTGTTCGGTCGCTCGAAGCCGATGAAGTGGGTGGCCCACATCTGGTGCTGGCCGACGCCGGCGGTGTAGATCGTGTCCGGGCCGGAGATGACGCCGAGCCGTTCGAGGACGTACTGCGGGGCGAGCGAGCCGTCGTCGGGCTTGTCGTAGCCGACCGGGTACTTCGCCTTCACCCCGGACAGGAACGCCACCCAGGCCTCGAAGTCGCCGGTGTTGCCCGCCTCCTGCTCGGTGCGCAGGGTGGTGATCAGGTCGATCAGCACCTCGCGGACGTCGCCGACGATCGGGACGTCGGTGTGCCGGTTCTTGCCGATCTCGGCGGGGTCGATGTCGGCGTGGATGATCTTGGCGCCCGGCGCGAAGGAGTCGAGGTTGCCGGTCACGCGGTCGTCGAAGCGGGCGCCCAGGCTGATGATCAGGTCGCTCTTCTGCAGGCCCGCGACGGCCGCGACGGTGCCGTGCATGCCGGGCATGCCGAGGTGCTGCGGGTGGCTGTCGGGGAACGCGCCCCGCGCCATCAGCGTGGTGACAACCGGCATCCCGGTCAGCTCGGCCAGCGTGCGCAGCTCCGGGGCGGCGCCGGAGCGGATCGTGCCGCCGCCGACGTAGAGCACCGGGCGGCGGGACTCCAGGATCAGCCGCGCGGCCTCCCGGATCTGCTTGGCGTGCGGCCGGTTGACCGGGCGATAGCCCGGCAGGTGGATCTCGGTCGGCCAGCGGAACGTGGTCGTCGCCGTCAGAGCGGACTTCGCGACGTCGACCAGCACCGGGCCGGGTCGGCCGGTGGAGGCGACGTGGAAGGCCTCGGCGATGGTCCGCGGGATCTCGGCCGGGTCGGTGACCAGGAAGTTGTGCTTGGTGATCGGCATCGTGATGCCGCGGATGTCGGCCTCCTGGAAGGCGTCGGTGCCGATCATCGAGGCGCCGACCTGGCCGGTGACGGCGACCATCGGGACCGAGTCCATGTGGGCGTCCGCGATCGGGGTCACCAGGTTGGTCGCGCCGGGGCCGGACGTGGCCATGCAGACGCCCACCCGGCCGGACGCGGCGGCGTACCCCTGCGCGGCGTGGCCGGCGCCCTGCTCGTGCCGCACGAGGATGTGGCGGATGGGGCTGTCCATCAGGGGGTCGTACGCCGGCAGGATCGCGCCACCGGGGATGCCGAAGATGTCGGTGACCCCGGCCGCCTCGAGGGACTTGACCAGGCTCTGGGCACCCGTGACCGAGGCGCCCCCGCCGGGGGCACCGGTCGTCCTGCCGTGCTGCTCGCTCATCACGTGTCGTCTCTCTCTTCGTGGTGCCTGCCGGCCACCCCGTCGTACCTGATCGTCCCAACAAAAACCCCTCTGTTGCGAGGCAACGAGGGGTGGACGCGCTGACTGTGGTCAGTTGGCGCGTCCGGTGCGTACGAGAAGGCTCTGGCGCATGCACCCACCGTACGCCGTCGAGCGTCGTGCCGTCGAACCAGTCTGGCACGCGTCCCAAATAGCAAGACGCGCGTCTCAATCCGACGACGGCAGCACGACCTGACCGATCGGGCCGGGGTTGTGGGCGACCTCCCAGCGGTAGCCGTCGGGGTCGCCGAAGTAGCCGGTGTAGCCACCCCAGTCGCGCTGCTCGCCGGCGTGGACGGGGTCGGCGCCGGCGGCCCCCGCCGTGGCCAGGACGCCGTCGACCTCCTCGGGTGTGGCGACGTTGTGCGCGAGCGTGAACGGCGCGACTCCCTCGCTCTGCGCGATCGTGCCGACCTCGGCCTCGAAGTGGGCCCGGTCCCACAGCGAGAGCACGAGGTGCTCCCCCGCCCTGATCATCAGCACCTCCCCCGGCACGTCGAGCTCGGCGGTCCAGCCGAGGCCGTCGAGGTAGAACCGCCGCGTCGCGTCGAGGTCGGCCACGGCGAGCGTCACGAAGCTGATCCTTTGGTCCATGGCTGCCAGCGTGGCACCGGCCACCGACAATTTAGGTTGGCGGTGGGTCCGTGGGCGGCCGTGCCTGCCGACCGGGACACCTGGTGATCTCTGAGCGCTGAGTGGTCGTCCACGGACCCGGTGTCTGGTCGATGCGGTGTCCCTGTTCGGGAACTTGGAGCCAGCCGGTACCGGTGGTGGACTCCTACTTAGAGAATGTCTGGGCCGTGGCCGCTGCCGGTCAGTCACCTCGTGATTGTGATCTGACCGACAGGAGGAGCGCCGGAATGGCGTTGACATTGGGAATCGACGTGGCCTGCCGGGCCGCGCATCAGGCCACGCTCGCCGATCGACGGCAAGACCCTGTGGCGGGGCCGGAAGTTCTGGACCAGGCCGATCGATCTCGAGCGGCTCTGGGCCGATCTCGACCTCGACGATCCGTCTGAGTTGATGGTCGTGGTCGAGCCGACGCGTAACGCGTGGATCGTGCTCGCGGAGTGGTTCCGCCGCCGCGGCGCCCGGGTGGTGATGGTGCCGACCACGCAGTCCGCGGACCTGCGCGACTACTACTCCAAGCACACCAAGAACGACCGCATCGACTCCGAGTTGCTCGCCCGGACTGCCGCTGCTGCACCCCGAAGGACTGCGGGAGTACACCGGCCAGGGGCCCGCCGACCCGTTGCGGCGGCTGATCAAGCAGCGCTCCACGATGGTCAAGCGCCGCACCGCGGTCTACGCCCGCCTCGACGCCCTGCTCGAGCTCCTCGGCCCGGCCTGGTACGCGGTGCTCGGCATCCGACTACGGCATCGCGGCGCTGGAGTTCCTGGCCCGCTACGCCGACCCGCACACGGTGATCCGGCTCGGCCAGGCCCGCCTGGCCCGGTTCCTGCATCGACCCGCTCCCGCGGCCAGTACTGGCGCCGATGACCACGCCCGGGCGTTGGTCGCCGCAGCGAAGGAGACCCTCGCGCTGTGGGGCGACGACGGGATGGACTTCGCCGAGCTCGCCGCCGACATCGCCGCCGAAGCCGAGCAGGCGCTGTTCCTGACCGGCCAGATCAAAGAGATCGACGAGCGGCTCGCGAACCTCTACGCCGACGCCGACCCCGACGGGCATCGTCGCCTCCTGCCCCGGCGTCGGCCCGATGATCAGCGCGGTCATCGCCGGCCGGATCGGTGACCCGCACCGGTTCACTCGCCTGGCCGCGATCCGCGCCTACACCGGCCTGATCCCGAAGGTCAGCCAGTCCGGGGTCGGCGAAGACCGAATCGACGATCACCAAGGCCGGTGACCCACTGCTGCGGGAGATGGTCTTCATGGCCGCCGACCACGCCCGCAAGGTCGACCCGCAACTGGCCGCCAAGTACCAACGCCTGATGTCCGGCGATCGCCATCACGACTCCGCGATCTGCCACCTGGCCACCGCCTACTGACCCGGATCGCGACCTGCATGCGCAACGCACAGCCCTACGTCCTACGCGACGTCGACGGCACCGTCGATCACCGAAGCCGAGGGCCGCGCGATCGTCAAGGAGCGCTACCAACTCGAACCCCGACGACGCGACAACCTCCGCCCACAAGCGCATGCGCGAGCGCCGCAAAGCAGGCGGCGGGCCGGGAGTCACAGAAGTCGCAAAGCGCTCCAACATCCCGGCCCGCCAACACCAAGCCTACGAGCCGCCAAGTGGCTTGACGTTCCTTAGGAACTCATCGGCATCGACCCCAGGGTGTCGGGGACCTCAGGGGTGTCGGGCGTCGCGGAGCGCGAGCACCGTCCCGGGCAGCGCGCCGACGGCGCGCCGGGCCTCTTGCTCGGCGTGCGCCACCACCATGAGGTACGACGCCGCGTCGGTGACCCCGTCCATCCGGTCCCGCACGTAGCCGGCCAGCAACAACGCGTCACGCTCGTCGCCGAGCATCCGCTGGATGTCCGTGCCGAGCACACCGACCTGGCCGGCCCAGCCGGCGACGTCCCCGGACAGCACGTCGCCGGGCGTGTCCGTGACGGCGTCGACGGTGTGCCGCAGCCGACGAGCAGCCTTGCGCAGCTCGTGCAGCTCCTCGGCGTCGTCGGCGTCGATGAGGTGGTGGGCGGCCGCGACCGTCCGGTCCACCTGCTTGCGGACCGCCTTGGTCGCGACGCGCTCGGCTGGCCGCTCTCCTCGCGCCGTGATCGGCGGCGCGGTCGCCCAGCACTCGAGCCGGTCCGCCAGCACGACCTGGTCGGGCGACCGGTGCCAGGCGACCAGGCGGCGGTGGGCGACCTCGTGCGCGGCGAGCAACGGCTCGACCAGCGGTCCGCGTAGCTCGTCATCGAGACCGAGGGTCTCGAGCGCGTCTGCACAATGGTCGGCGCGGACCTCCAGGTCGCGGCTCTCGCCGAGCCTGGCGCCGTAGTCGGAGAGCGCCGACCGCAGCCGCGCGGTCGGCTCGGGCTCGAGCAGCTTCTTGAACGCGGCGACCACGTTGCGCAGTCGGCGCACGGTCGTCCGCAGCTGGTGGACGGCGTCCGGCTCGTCGGTGAGTGCCGCCGGCGTGAGGTCCTGCATCCGGTCGGTCAGGTCGACGATCACCAGCGTGAGCATCTCCCCCGCCGACCGCTCCGGATCCATGGCCCCACCCTGTCACCGGGGTCGACGCGGCACCAGCAGCGCGCCAGGCGGCCGATCGGCAGCGCGGTCAACGTGAGTGGGACCGAGCGCGGAGCGGCGTCCGCTGCCGTCCGTCGGCATCGAAGTTCGCCGGGGCCAGCCACTGCTCGTGCGCGGCCCGCACCCGCGGCCACTCCGCGTCGGTCACCGAGAACCAGTCGGTGTCGCGGTTGCGGCCCTTCGTCACCATGTGGTTGCGGAACCGGCCGTCGTAGCTGAACCCGAGCCGGAGCGCCGCGCGCCGCGACGGCTCGTTGAGGCTGTCGCACTTCCACTCGAACCGCCGGTAGCCGAGGTCGTCGAACGCGTGCCGCATCAGCAGGTGGACCGCCTCGGTCGCCGCCGTCGTCCGCTGCAGGGTCCGGGCGAGCAGCACGCCGGCGAGCTCGACCTGCCCGTGCTCCGGCTCGATCCGCATGTACGACGCGATCCCGCTCGCGCAGCCGGCCCGCGCTCCCTCGGTCGGGACGAGCGCGAAGCACACCAGGTCCGGCGAATCCACGAGCGCGGCCAGGTGCATCCACAACGTGGCGAGGGACGTGGGCCGATCGATCGGCCGGTAGGTCCAGAGGGCGTCGTCGTCGGCCGTGCACACGGCCGCGAAGAGGTCGGCGTAGTGGACCGAGCTCAGGGGGACGACCCGCACGTGGCCGCCGTCCAGCGTGACGGGCTCCGGTGCGGGCCGCGTCTCCCACCCCGGGACCACGTCGCCGACCTGTTGGCCGTGTTCGTTCACCTCGGGCACGGTCGAGCCCTCACCGACTGCCCGTCACCAGGCCGCGCGGACCAGGGCGTCCAGGTCGGAGCTGACAGGGTCGTCGGCCGACCGGACGAACACGGCCTGCACCCGCCCGCCGCCGCGCGCGTCGAGCCGGTCGCGCAGGGCCCGCCAGGCCGCGAGGTTGGGATGGTCGACGTCGGTGCACGCCTCGGCCGGCGCCAGCGTGATGATCGCCTCGTCGAGCTGCTGGCGGCTGACGTCGATGGTGGCGGTGCTGCCGTCGTGCTTGAGCACGGTGCCGAGCACGACAGCGGGCAGCCCGTGGGTGCCGCCGGGTGCGTTGACGTGGTCGGGCTCGCCGTCCAGCACCAGGGCGTACGACGCCGGCGGCTCCCACCCGGGGAGCTGCGCACCCATCCGCTGCCGGATGGCGGCCAGGCCGTCGAGCGTGGACCACTCGTCGACCGGGTCGTCGTCGAACGCGGGCAGGCCGTCCAGGCTGGTGCGGTTCTTGCGGCGGCGGTAGTCGGCCGACCCCTCGTCGCCCTTGCGCTCGAAGTAGGGCTGGATCAGGTCGCGCTCGCCCTCGAGGGTCATCAGCGGGACGCCGTACCCGCAGGAGTCGGAGATCCGCTCGATGTCGACGACGACGACCGCACGGGCCCCCGGGATGTCGGTGAAGCGGGCGGCGAGCTCGTCGTACCCCTCGTCGTAGCGGGAGACGACCCGGCCCGTGCCGTGGAAGCGGACGATCTTCGGCGGCCCGTCGAAGGCGCAGAACATGACCGTGATCCGGCCGTTGTCGCGCAGGTGGGCGATGGTCTCGCTGCCGCTGCCGGTGCCGTCGAGCCAGGCGAACCTGTGCTCGTCGAGCATCCCGAACGTCCCGACGATGCCGCGCGGCGAGATGTTGACGTGGCCGTCGGCGGCCAGCGGCGCCGTACCGACGAAGAACACGGGCTGGCGGTCGACGAACTCCCGCAGCCGACCGTCGACCTTCTCGTAGATCTTGCCCATCGCCGCGCCCCCGTCAGCTGGTGACGGCGCCGTGGGCCGCGGACTGGACGACCTTGGCGTACTTGCCGAGGACGCCGCGGGTGTACTTCGGCGGCAGCGGCTCCCAGCCCTCCTTGCGGGCCTCGAGCTCCTCGGCCGGCACGTCGATCTCGAGCTTCCGGTTGGCGACGTCGAGGGTGATCGGGTCGCCGTCGCGGACGAACGCGATCGGGCCGGCGTCGACCGCCTCCGGGGCGATGTGACCGACGCAGAGGCCGGTCGTGCCGCCCGAGAACCGGCCGTCGGTGATCAGCAGGACGTCCTTGCCCAGGCCGGCGCCCTTGATCGCGCCGGTGATGGCGAGCATCTCGCGCATCCCGGGGCCGCCCTTCGGCCCCTCGTAGCGGATCACGACGACGTCGCGCGGCTGGATCTTCCCCTCGGCCAGTGCGTCGAGCGCGGCCCGCTCCCCGTCGAAGACCCGGGCGGTGCCGGTGAACGCCGAGTCGTCGAAGCCGGCGCTCTTGACCACCGCGCCCTCGGGGGCGAGCGAGCCGGAGAGGATGGTCAGGCCGCCGGTCTTGTGGATCGGGTTGTCGAGCGCCCGGACGATCTCGCCGTCCAGGCCGCCGGGGTTGATCTCGGCGAGGTTCTCGGCGACGGTCCTGCCGGTCACGGTGAGGCAGTCGCCGTGCAGCAGGCCGGCGTCGAGCAGCGCCTTCATGATCACCGGGATGCCGCCGACGCGGTCGAAGTCGACCCAGACGTACTTGCCGAACGGCTTCATGTCGGCCAGGTGCGGCACCTTCTCGCCGATCCGGGTGAAGTCGTCGAGGGTGAGCTCGACCTCGGCCTCGCGCGCGATCGCGAGCAGGTGGAGCACGGCGTTGGTGGAGCCGCCGAGTGCCATGGCGATCGCGATGGCGTTCTCGAACGCCTCCTTGGTCATGATCTGGCGCGCGGTGATGCCCTTGCGGAGCATCTCGACGACGGCCTCGCCGGACTTGTGGGCGAACCCGTCGCGGCGGCGGTCCACCGCCGGCGGCGCGGAGCTGCCGGGCAGCGACATGCCGAGAGCCTCGGCGACCGAGGCCATGGTGTTGGCGGTGTAGGCGCCACCGCAGGCACCCTCGCCCGGGCAGATCGCGCGCTCGACCTTGTCGACCTCCTCCCGGCTGATCTTCCCGGCGAGACAGGCGCCGACCGCCTCGAAGGCGTCGATGATCGTCACGTCACGGCCGTCGACCTGGCCGGGCATGATGGTGCCGGCGTACAGGAAGACCGACGCGAGATCGAGGCGCGCGGCGGCCATCAGCATGCCGGGCAGCGACTTGTCGCAGCCGGCGAGCAGCACGCTCCCGTCGAGGCGCTCGGCCATCATCACGGTCTCGACCGAGTCGGCGATCACCTCACGCGACACCAGCGAGAAGTGCATGCCCTCGTGGCCCATCGAGATGCCGTCGGAGACCGAGATGGTGCCGAACTCGAGCGGGTAGCCACCCCCCGCGTGCACGCCGTTCTTCACGGCCTTGGCCAACCGGTCCAGCGACAGGTTGCAGGGGGTGATCTCGTTCCAGCTGGACGCGACACCGATCTGGGGCTTCACCCAGTCGTCGTCGCCCATGCCTACGGCCCGGAGCATCCCCCGCGCCGCGGCCTTCTCCAGGCCGTCGGTGACGTCGCGCGAGCGGGGCTTGATGTCGGGCGTGTCGGTCATGCCCGAAAGGTTAGTCGGGGCCGTACGGCGCCGACGCGCGCGTCTCGTCATGGGGTGGAGGGCGCATGGGATGACGGGCGCGGGTGCGGCGCCGCGGGGCCTGCGACGTTCGGGTGCGGCGCCGCGGGAGTTGCGACCGGAACCCGCACCCGACCACCGGTGACCAGCGCGGCGCGGCACCCCACCACCGGCGACAGGCTGGCTCAGCCCTCCCAGACGCCGACCTTCACCGACATCACGTCGGGCAGGTCAGCGGCGATCTCGCGCCAGGTCGCTCCCTCGTCCGTCGAGGCCCAGACCGCGCCGTTGCGGGCGCCGAGGTAGAGGCCGGCGGGGTCGTGGGAGTCCGCGCACATGGCGTCGCGCATCACGCCGACGTAGAAGGCCTCCGGCAGGCCGTCGCCGTACGCCGTCCAGGTGCCGCCTGCGTCGTCGGAGCGCCAGACCCGAGGTACGGCGTCCGGCGGGTAGCGCCGCTCGCCGCCGCCGAGCGGGAACACGTAGATCGTGTCGGGCCGGTGCGGGTGCACGACGATCGGGAAGCCGAAGTCGCTCGGCAGGTCGTCGCCGATGGAGGTCCAGGAGCCGCCCTCGTCGTCGGACCGGTAGACGCCACCGTGGTTCTGGGCGTAGAGCCGCTCGGGACGGTCGGGGTGGCGGGTGACCTTGTGCACGCACTGGCCGAACTCGGGGTAGCGCTGGTCCTCGGGCAGGAAGTCCACCCGGATCCCCTTGTTGCGCGGCGCCCAGGACGCACCGCCGTCGGTGGTCTGGTAGACGCCGCCGGTGGAGATCGCTGCCGTCACCGAGGCCGGGTCCGTGGGGTGCGGCAGCACCGTGTGGAAGGCCTGGCCGCCGTACCCGGCACCCCACTCGGGTCGCTGCGGGTGGTTCCAGAGCCCCTCCTCGAGAGCGAACGACGCGCCGCCGTCGACGGACTTCCACACCGCTCCCGGCTCGGTGCCGGCCCAGACGACGCCGTCCTCGATGCCCGGGACGATCTGCCAGACCCGCTCGACGGTGGCGCCGGCGCCCTCCGGGAAGCGGATCGCTCCGCCAGGGGTCTCCTGCCAGGTCTCGCCGAGGTCGTCGGACCAGCGCACCTGCGGGCCCAGCCAGCTCGACGAGGCGCCGGCGAAGATCCGCGGCGGGGTCGCCCCGGCGGCGGTCCGCGTGTCGACGAGGCCGGCGTACACCTCCTCCATGTCGTGGTGCGGGCCGGTGAAGGTCCACTCCTCACGCCGGTCGTCCGACCGACCGATCCACTGACCCTTGCGGGTCCCGACCAACAGCACCGTGCCCATCTGTCCGCCTCTCTGCGTGCACTCGTGGGTGTCCTCCTAGATTGACCCAGTGACAGCCCCCAAGTCATCGGTCCGAGGAGAACTCGTTGGTTGAGGTGCAGACCCAGCGAGCCGCGAGGTCCTCGGCCGTCGGCCTGGTGCTGGTCGGGATCGCCTCGGTGCAGCTCGGCGCGGGCATCGCCAAGACGCTCTTCGACGAGATCACACCGACGGCGATCGTGTGGCTGCGGCTGGTGACGAGCACCGTCGTGCTGGTCGCGATCGCCCGGCCCCGGCTGCGCGGCCGCGACCGGGCGGACTGGCTCACGGTGCTGGGGTTCGGCGCCTGCCTTGCGGCGATGAACTGGGGCATCTACCAGTCGTTCTCCCGGATCCCGATCGGCATCGCGGTGACCATCGAGTTCGTCGGGCCGCTGGTCGTCGCCGCGTTCGGCTTCCGGCGCCCGCGGGACCTGGCGTGGGTCGGCCTCGCCGCGGCGGGGGTGCTGCTGCTCGGCGCCGAGCGGGCCGACCTCGACCCGGTCGGCGTCGGCTTCGCCCTGCTGGCGGGTACGGCGTGGGCGGGATACATCCTGCTCTCCGCGCGGACCGGGGCCCGCTGGGAGGGCCTCGACGGGCTGGCCACGGCGAGCCTCGTCGCCACCGTGCTGCTCACCCCGCTGCTGCTCGGCAGCGGACCCGACGTGGTGGGCGGCATCGTCGAGCCGCGGATCCTGCTGATCGGCGCAGCCGTGGGGATGTTGAGCTCGGTCGTGCCCTACAGCTGCGAGCTCGTCGCCCTGCGCCGGCTGCGACCTGCTGTGTTCGGGGTGCTGATGAGTCTCGAGCCGGCTGCCGCCGCACTCGCCGGGCTGGCCGTGGTCGGTGAGCACCTCGGCGCCCTGCAGTGGGCCGCGATCGGCTGCGTGGTCGTCGCCAGCATCGGCGCGACCCGGGCGAGTGCGCCGGACAGGGTGGCGCTCGCCGAGCCGGCTCCGGACTGAGGGGCGGGCCAGGGGGTGCATGTTCACCACGGGATGCAGGTGAGTCGTCAGTTCCCGTGCGGAGTTCCGCACGGGAGGTGCGGGTCCGCCTGCATACCGTGACGAATCCCCGCAACGAGTGACGCCCCCGAGCCGGCTCCGGACTGAGTACCACGCGGTGTGTGCGACGTGACGTCCGTCCCAGGTCCCACGCTGGGCAGCTCCACTCCGGCAGAATCGCGCGCATGTCGACATCCGCCCAGCGTGCCGAGCAGTCCGCCCGGTTGTCGTTCCACGACATCCTGTCCGACGACGGCACCTACCTGCGGGCGTGGACCAACGACCCCGAGGGCGTGATCGACGGCCCCACCGTCGTGCTGTGCAACGGCCTCGGCACCAACCCCTACCTCTGGCCGGCCCTGCTCGACCCCGACTGCGGCGTACGCGTCGTGTCGTGGAACCACCGCGGCACCGGCGGTTCCGAGCGCCCGCGCGACCGCAAGCACGTCGAGATCGAGTACTTCGTCGAGGACGGCCTGTCGGTCATGGACCACTTCGGCATCGACCAGGCGGTGCTGATGGGCTGGTCGATGGGCGTCAACACGATGTTCGAGCTCGCCCACCGGCACCCGGAGCGGGTGACCGGCCTGTTCGCCGTGTGCGGCGTGCCGGGCGACACCTTCCGCACCATGCTCGCGCCGCTCCGCCTCCCTCACCCGGCGGCGCGGTTCCTCACCGTCACCGGCTGCCGGCTCGCCAAGTTCACCGGCTGGGCGGTCACACCGATCACCTCGCGCCTCCCCATCGGCCGCCGCGCGGTCGCACTGCTGACCCACAGCGGGTTCATGTTCCCGGTGCCCGACCCCGAGGGCGCGGCCGTCGGCATCTCCGAGTTCCTGTCGACCCCGGTCCAGTGGTACGCCCACCTCGCGCTCGGCACGTCCAAGCACGCACGGGTCTCGCTGAGCGGGATCGACGTGCCCGCCCGGTTCGTCGCGGCGTCGTACGACATCCTCGCGGGCGCCCGCGACATGGCCACCGCCGCCGAGCGGCTCGCGGACGCCGACTACATCGAGCTGCGCGGCTCGCACTTCATCCAGCTCGAGCAGCCCGAGCGGGTGCACGAGCTGTTGCTGGAGTTCCTCGAGCAGGTCGAGGAAGGCTAGGCCCGGAGGGCAGCCTGGGCGACGACTAGGGTGCGGCTCGTGACCGTCCGTCGTACGACGTCCGCGCTCTCCGCCGTCCTGATCGCCCTCGCCCTGGCGGCCTGCTCGGCCGACGACGACAAGGGCGACCTGGACGACGTCGGAGTCGCCGCGACCGGCCTCGAGGTCCCGTGGGGACTGGACTTCCTCCCCGACGGCCGCGCTGTCGTCACCGAGCGCGACAGCGCCCGGGTGCTGGTGATCGAGCCCCCGGTCGACGGCGAGCCCGGCGAGGTCGAGGAGGTCGGGCACATCCCGGAGACCGTCGCGGAGGGCGAGGCGGGCCTGCTCGGCGTGGCCGTCTCACCGGACTTCGCGAACGACCGGCTCCTCTACTTCTACGTGTGCACCGAGGACGACAACCGGGTCGTGAGGGCCACGCTCACGGCGGACGGTCTCGGTGAGCCGGAGCCGGTCCTCACCGGCATCCCCAACGGTGTCATCCACGATGGCGGCCGGCTGACCTTCGGCCCCGACGGATACCTCTACGTCTCCACCGGCGAGACGGGTGCCTCCGACCTGGCGCGGAGCCGGGAGGGGTACGCCGGCAAGATCCTGCGGATCGACGTCGACGGGCGACCGGCGGAGGGCAACCCGTTCGGCACCGCCGTGTGGTCGTGGGGCCACCGCAACGTCGAGGGACTCGCTTTCGACGACGACGGCCGGCTGTGGGCCTCGGAGTTCGGGCAGGACGACTCCGACGAGCTGAACCTGATCGAGGCCGGTGCCGACCACGGCTGGCCGGTCGTCGAGGGCGAGGCCACCGGCTCCGACCATGGGAAGTACGCCGAGCCCGCACTCACCTGGCCGGTCGACGAGGCCTCGCCCGCGGGGCTGGCCTACGCCGACGGCTACCTCTGGATGGCCGCGCTGCGGGGCGAGCGGCTGTGGCGGATCACGGTCGAGAACGGCGAGGCGAGCGACCCCGAGGCGTTCCTCGAGGGCGAGCACGGCCGGCTCCGCACGGTCGCCGTCGCACCGGACGGCAACCTGTGGGTGACCACGAGCAACACCGACGGCCGCGGTGATCCGGAGGAGGAAGACGACCGGATCCTGGTGGTCGATCCCTGACCCCGACCTACCTGAGCAAATCGCCCCGATCTCGCGGCGATTCGGGCCGAAGGTTCAGGTGCGTTCGACCCGGGCCTTGCGCGCGGCGCGGCGGAGCGTGGTGAGCACCGCCGGACCGAGCAGAGCGATCGCGAGGGCGTTGGTGAGCGCGCGGCCGGTGTCCCAGCCTCCGGTCGACGTCAGCAGCGTGTAGAGGACGAACCGGTGCAGGTTCTCCAGCACCGGCGCGCCGGGCACGTAGGACAGCTCGGTCGAGTCCTGTCCGGGCACCTGGATGCCGGCGATGAACGGCCAGCCCCACAGGTTCATGAGCAGTCCGTAGGCATAGGCGGCGAGGACGCCGTACACCACGAGAAGCGCGACCTCCCCGCGCCCGGTGACCCGGCGCGGCAGCAGGCCGGCGCCCATCCCGACCCAGCCGGCGACGAGCATCTGGAACGGCAGCCACGGCCCGACGCCGGCGGTCATCAGGGCGGACGCGAACAGCGACGTACAGCCGAGGACGAAGCCGAAGCCCGGGCCGAAGACGCGGCCGCCGAGGATGAGCAGGAAGAACACGAGCTCGATGCCGGTGGTGCCCGCGCTGACGCCGCGCAGCACCGCGTTGACCGCGGACAGCACGCCGAGGATCGCCAGCACCCGCGCGTCGAGGCCGCCCTCGCTGAGCTCGGCGAGAACCACCGCGAGCAGCAGCGGCAGCAGCGCCAGGAACAGGAACGGCGGATCGACGCGCGCCTCGTCCGGGCCCACCTCCAGCAGCAGCGGCCAGCCCAGCATCATCAGGCCGACGACCGAGGTCAGGGCGAGGACGACGGCCGACCGCGACCGCAGGGGTACGGCGCCCGCGCGCCGCTCGACGAGCGTGCTCACGTGTCGACCGGATTCGTTCACTCGCACTCGGCCTCGATTCGCCGACCGCGGCCGTCTACAGCGCCGAGGCGGCCTCGCGTCTCGCTCACGGCGCGCCCTTCCCCGCCGGTGCGAGCGCCCCGGCGACCTCGCGGACCGTCAGCCACTCCGGGCCGAGGACCTTGGTCACCTGGGGCGCGAACGCGGGCGACTCGCGCATCACCTCGTGGACCGGTCCGGCAGAGACGACCTCGCCCTCGGCGAGGACGACCACCTCGTCGGCCACGTCGGCCGCGAACTCCACGTCGTGGGTCGCCACCAGCACCGCCCGCTGCGCTTCGGGGTCCTCGGCGAGATCGCGCAGGATCGACGCCAGGGCGTGCTTCGCGGCGTAGTCGAGGCCACGGGTCGGCTCGTCGAGCAGCAGTACCGGCGGGCGCGCGGTCAGCACGATCGCCACCGCGAGGGCGAGGCGCTGGCCCTCGGAGAGGTCCCGGGGGTGGGTGCTCGGGTCGATGCCGGGCGCGATGCGTTGCAGCAGCCCGGCGCAGGTGCCTGCCGGCGACCCGGTCGAGGAGTCCGCGGCGTCGCACTCCTGCGCGACGGTCTCGAGGTAGAGCAGGTCCGCCGGGCTCTGCGGCACCAGGCCGGTCCGGCTGCGGCGCTCGTCCGGCTTGACCGCGTGCGGGTCAGCGCCGGCGACGCGCACCGTGCCAGACGTGGCGCCGAGCCGCCCCTGGATCGCCCACAGCAGTGTCGACTTGCCGGCACCGTTGCGGCCCATCAGCGCGGTGACGGTGCCGGGGTGCAGGGCCAGGTCGACTCCTCGGAGGGCGGGGGTCCGGCCGAGCGTCACGGCCAGGCGACGGGCCTCGACGGTGGGGTCCGCGTGCGCCGACTCCGGGTGCGGCGCCGGGTGCGGCGCCAGCCGCTCCAGCAGCCCCGAGGCCCGCCGCCGGGCGTCCCGCACCGTCAACGGCAGCGGCGACCAGCCGGCGAGCCGACCGAGCTCCACGATGGGCGGCGCGATGGGTGCGTCGACCAGCAGCTCGGCGGGGTCGCCGACGCGGACCCGGCCGCTCCCGTCGAGCAGGCAGAGCCGGTCGGCGAAGGGAACCACCCGCTCCAGCCGGTGCTCGGCGAGCAGCACGCTGACGCCGAGGTCGTGGACCAGCCGGGTGATCGTCGCGAGCACGTCCTCCGCGGCGGTGGGGTCGAGCGCGGAGGTCGGCTCGTCGAGGACGAGCAGCCGCGGGTGGGTGGTGAGCACCGAGCCGATCGCGACCCGCTGCTGCTGGCCGCCGGAGAGGGTGCGCAGGTCGCGGTGCCGCAGGTCGGCGATGCCGAGCAGGTCGAGCGTCTCCTCGACCCGCCGGCGCATGGTCGGCGGCGCGACGCCGAGCTGCTCCATCCCGAAGGCGAGCTCCTCCTCGACGGTGTCGGTGACGAACCACGCGGGCGGATTCTGGCCGACGTACCCGACCGTCTCCGCGCGGTCGCGCGCCGGCCGCTCGATCACGCTGACGCCGTCGAGCAGCACGTCGCCGGTCAGCAGACCGCCGCTGAACGCCGGCACCAGCCCCGCGACCACGCCGAGCAGTGTCGACTTCCCCGACCCCGTCGGGCCGGCGAGCAGCATCAGCTCTCCGGCCTCGACGGTCAGGTCGACGCCGTCGAGGACGCGCGGGCCGGTCGCGCCGAGGGAGGTGTTCGCGGCGTCGTACTCGAAGGTGATGCGGCGCAGCTCCATCATCGGGCGGCCACCGCCTCGGGGGCCCGCGCGGCCAGGGCCGCTGCGGACGACTCGCGGTTGCGGACGGTCAGCGGCGGCGGTGCCGTCCAGACCGGGATCACGCCGCACAGGACGGAGGCGACCGCCAGCACGCTGACCTCGGGTGTCGCGAGGACGCCGGGGTGCGCGACCAGCGGCTCCCACCGCTGCACGGCCCACATCCCGACGGCGACCAGGACGCCGGAGAGCGCCACGACGACCTCGGGGAGGTGCCAGCGGTCCGCGCGATAGCGGGTACGCCGAACGCGGCGGCCCGACAGCGCGAACCCCGCCACGGCGGCGGCCGCCCCGACCGCCAGCATCGGCCAGGCCAGGAGCCGCGGTGCGGTGTGGTCGAGGAACGCGTAGACGCCGACGCACACGCCGAGCAGCCCGACGATCATCAGCGCTCCGGTGCTCCGGCGCTGGCCGGGGGTCATCGCGCCGGCCCTTCCGTAGCCGCGCGCATCCATCCCGGCGGCCAGCGACAACGACCGCTCGAAGGCGTCCTCGAGGATCGGGACCAGGTGCCGGCGCAGACCGCGGACCCGGCCGCCCGTGCCGCCGCGCAGCTGTTGCGCGGCGCGGACCCGGCGGGCGCTGTCCGCGAGCTGGGGTACGACGGTAATCGCGACGACCATCGCCGTACCGATCTCGTAGAGCGCCGGCGGCAGCGACTTCATCAGCCGCTTGGGGTTGGCCAGCGCGTTGGCGGCGCCGACCGCGATGAGCAGGGTGGCGAGCCGGAGCCCCTCGTAGAGCCCGGCGAGCAGCTCGGTCCGGCTGAACGGACCGAGCAGGCTGACGCCCGCAGCCCAGTCCGGCAGCGGGATCTCGGGCAGCGCGAAGAGCACCTCCGGCGAGCCGTCGTTGCCACCGAGCAGGATCCGGAACAGCACCCGGATCACGACCACGGCGAG
Source organism: uncultured Actinomycetota bacterium (assembly GCA_963830735.1). Classification (GTDB taxonomy): domain Bacteria; phylum Actinomycetota; class Actinomycetes; order Propionibacteriales; family Nocardioidaceae; genus Nocardioides. Next base: position 398,107 of record CAWHNG010000002.1, on the reverse strand, counting down.
CCCCAGCCAGAGGTACAGCCGGAACGAGCGCGCCCACGGCTGGTCGGACCGGCAGGTCACCACGCACAGGGTGGCGACGGCGAGGACGAGCAGGAGCAGCAGCGGGTTCGTCGTACTCGCTGCGCCCACGGCGAGGCCGATTGCCCAGCACCACCACGCAACGGGGTGCAGGTCGCGGGCGACGGCACTGGAGCGTCCGGTCATCCGCGCCGTCTCCGGAGGATGGGTACGGCGGCCGCGGCCGCGAGGACGAGTACGGCGGCGCCGAGCACCAGCCCGGTCGGGAAGGGGTCGTCGTCTCCGGCCGGCGTGCTGTCCCCCCGCGCGTCGTCCCGGACGTCGGTCGCGGTCGGGTCGGTCTCGGCTGCGCGGCCGGGGCCGGTGTCGGAGTCGGTGGTCGGCGCGTGGTCGGGCGGCGCCGCGTCGCCGTCGCCCTCGTGCCACGCGAACGCGAGGATGCCGCCGTCGGGCACCTCGAGCCCGCTCGCGCCGAGCGTCGAGAACACCCACCCGGACCCGTCCGACCCGTCGGACCACCACAGGCTCCAGAACGAGTCGGACTCGGCGCACGGCCTGTCGGTCGGCTCACCATCGACGCGGCAGACGAAGTCGGGCAGCTGGGGCTGGTACTCGAGTGGGAAGCCGGCCGCGGTGAAGAGGTCGGCAGCCGGCCGCCCGCCGCCGTCGGAGACGCACGCGACCCGGTCGGGGCCGCCGATCTCGTTGAAGTCGACGACGACGGTGACGCCGTGGTCGGTGGGGCACGGCGCGGTCGCGGCAGCGGTGTGGTCCGGCGCCGGCGAGGAGGTCGCCGGCGCGGACACTGCCAGGACCGCCGCGACCACCAGTGTGGTCACGAGGGCTCCGGCAGCGCCGCGCGTCGGCATCGGACCCGTCGTTCTCAGCCCGCCGGGCAGGCCGCGGGCTCGGCGTCGTCCGGCGTCGCGAGGAGCGCCGGCGCCGCCTGCACGGTGGCCAGGCGCCACGGGTAGGCCGTCTTCTCGGTGATCCCGTCCGCGCCCGCGGCCTCGACGGTCGCATCGTCGTACCCGATCGCGCCGGACTCCTCGGCCAGAGCCCCGTCGCAGCCCTCGACCTGGTGCGCGCGGACCCAGGTGGCGGCGCGTTCCGCGGCCTCCTCCTCACCGGCGACGTGGAAGGCCCAGCCGGCGAGGCCGGTGCTGTTGGCGTTCGCGCCGATGGTGCCGCCGCCCTCGAAGGAGCCGTCCTCGGACTGCTGGGAGGTGAGCCAGGCGACCGCGTCGGCGAGGGCTGCCTCCTTGTCGGGGTCGTCGGCGGCCACGTCGTGCAGCAGGACGACGGCCAGCGCGGTGGCGTCGACGGACGGCTCGGAGCCGTCGTCGTCGCAGGTGGTCTCCTTGCCGCCGGCCTTCGGGAAGTCCTGGCGGAGGTAGCCGTCGCCGCACTGCTGGTCCAACAGGTAGCTCCAGGCGGCGTCGGCCTCGGCCGACTCCACGCTCGTCAGCGCGCGCACGGCCCACGCCTGGCCGAGGCTGTTGGCGTAGTCGCCGAACTCGCTCTGGTCGCTGATCCGGCCGGTTTCGTCGGTGCGTTCCTCCATCTGTGCGACGAGGTCGTCGCCGCCGAAGTCGGTGGGGTCCGCCCCGCTGTCGACGGCGTAGGAGACGAGCTTGGCGGTCGACCCGGCGTACACGTCCTTGCCCGGGCTGGCGTAGGCGTCGACGCCGTCCTCCAGAGCGGGTGCGATCTCCTCGAGCGCGGGGTGCTCGGGGTCGACGGCGAGCAGGGCGTACGCCGCCTCGACCGTGGTGCTGTAGTCGGCGGCGTCGTACTCGTCGTTGAAGAGCACGCCGTCGGTGAGCTGGCCGGCCACCCAGTCCGCCGCCGCGACGGCCGCCTCATCCGGCTCGTCTGCCTCCGACTCCTCCGAGGTCGCCGCCGCCGGGTCCTCGGCCTCGTCCTTGTCGTTCTCGTGGCTGCAGCCGACGAGGGCCGCGAGGGCGACCGTGGAGCCGAGCAGTCCGGCCCCGGTCCGCCTGAGACGTGCCGTGCGCATCTGTGTTCCTTCCCGCTGCTCGCACGCGGGAGGGACGGATCCGACCCGCTGCTTCTCCGCGACAGCGCTGGTTCAGGACGCTCCGCGGCAGGTGCTCCGGCTCGCTGCGACCCGGGCCCAAGAACGGCGGATCGATCAGCCTACGGTTGCGGGTCAGCGCCGGGATCCGACCGGCTTCCCCCGCTGCGGGCGTGATGGTGTTGTGTCTCGGCAGCCTACCGCCGGATCCGGGCGCCGGGTGCTTCGCGGTGGTGTGCGGGCCGGGTCCGTCCGTCGAGTCGGCTCATCTCTGCACGTGTACGTCGTCGAGTCGGCTCATGTAGACACGCGCCGGCTCGACGCTCCCAGCGCGCAGAGACGCGCCGACTCGACGCTCCCAGCGCGCAGAGACGCGCCGACTCGACGATTCAGGCGAGCTTCTCGAGGATCAGCTCGCGCACCCGACCGGCATCGGCCTGGCCGCGCATCTCCTTCATCACCGCACCGATGAGCGCGCCGGCGGCCGCGACCTTGCCGTCGCGGATCTTGTCGGCGACGTCGGGGTTGGCCGCGATCGCGTTGTCGACCGCAGCCGAGAGCGCACCGTCGTCGGAGACCACGGCGAGCCCCCGCGCGGCCACGATCTCCTCGGGCGTGCCCTCACCGGCGAGCAGCCCGTCGAAGACCTGCCGGGCGAGCTTGTCGTTGATCGTCTTCGCGTCGACGAGCGCCTGCACCGCGGCGACGTCGGCCGGGGTGACACCGAGCTCGGCGATCTCCACACCGGTGTCGTTGGCCCGCCGGGCGAGCTCGGACAGCCACCACTTGCGCGCGGCCTGGGGCGCAGCGCCGGCGGCGACGGTCTCCTCGACCAGGTCGAGCGCGCCCGCACCGACGGTGTCGCGCATCTCGAGGTCGGAGAAGCCCCACTCCGCCTGCAGCCGGGCGCGCTTCTGGGTGGGATTCTCGGGGAGCGTCGCGCGCAGCTCCTCGACCCACTCCCGCGTCGGCGCCACGGGCACCAGGTCGGGCTCGGGGAAGTAGCGGTAGTCCTCGGCGTCGGACTTCTCGCGTCCCGAGGTCGTGATGCCGGTGTCCTCGTGCCAGTGCCGCGTCTCCTGCAGGATCGCGCCACCGGCCGCTAGCAGGCCCGCCTGCCGCGACATCTCGTAGCGGACCGCCCGCTCGACCGACCGCAGCGAGTTGACGTTCTTGGTCTCGGTGCGGGTGCCGAGCGCGTCCGATCCCTTCGGGGCCAGCGACAGGTTCACGTCGGCGCGGATCGAGCCCTGGTCCATCCGCGCGTCGGAGACGCCCAGCGCCACGATCAGGCTGCGGAGCTGTGCGACGTACGCCCTGGCCACGGCCGGGGCCTTCTCCCCCGCGCCCACGATCGGACGGGTGACGATCTCGATCAGGGGGATGCCGGCGCGGTTGTAGTCGACGAGCGAGTAGTCGGCGCCGTGAATGCGGCCGGTCACTCCGCCGACGTGGGTGGACTTGCCGGTGTCCTCCTCCATGTGCGCGCGCTCGATCTCGACCCGGTAGGTCTCACCGTCCACCTCGACGTCCATGAAGCCGTCGAAGCAGATCGGCTCGTCGTACTGCGAGGTCTGGAAGTTCTTCGGCATGTCCGGGTAGAAGTAGTTCTTCCGCGCGAACCGGCACCACTCCGCGATGTCGCAGTTGAGCGCGAGCCCGATGCGGATCGCCGACTCCACGGCCCGGCCGTTGACCACCGGCATCGCGCCGGGCAGCCCGAGACAGGTCGGGCAGACCTGGGTGTTGGGCTCGGCGCCGAACTCGGTCGGGCAGCCGCAGAACATCTTGGTCGCGGTGTTGAGCTCGACGTGGACCTCGAGCCCCAGGGCCGGGTCGTACGCCGCGACGACCTCGTCGAAGCCCACCAGGCTGGCGGTCTGGTTCGTGGCGGTCATCGTGCTGCTCCTTCCAGAGCCGGGGCCTGGTCGAGCAACAGCCCACCCCACTTGTCCGCGAGCGCCGCCTCGAGCGCCGCACCGACCCGGTAGAGCCGGTCGTCGGCGAGCGCGGGCGCCAGGATCTGGAACCCGGCCGGCAGCCCGTCCTCGTCGGCGAGCCCGGACGGCACCGAGATGCCCGGGACGCCGGCGAGGTTGGCGGGGATGGTCGCGAGGTCGTTGAGGTACATCGCGAGCGGGTCGTCGAGCTTCTCGCCCAGCTTGAACGCGGTGGTCGGCGCGGTCGGCGAGACCAGCACGTCGACCTGCTCGTACGCCGCGGCGAAGTCCCGCGCGATGAGCGTGCGCACCTTCTGCGCCTGCCCGTAGTAGGCGTCGTAGTAGCCGCTGGACAGCGCGTAGGTGCCGATCATGATCCGGCGCTTCACCTCGTCGCCGAAGCCGGCGTCGCGGGTGGCCCGCATGACCTCCTCGGCGCTCGGGTCGCCCTCGGGCACGACCCGCAGGCCGTACCGCATCGCGTCGAACTTCGCGAGGTTGCTCGACGCCTCGGCCGGCAGGATCAGGTAGTACGCCGCCAGCGCGTGCACGAAGTGCGGGCACGACACCTCGACGACCTCGGCTCCGGCCGCGACCAGCAGGTCGACCGACTCCTGGAACCGCGCCATCACACCCGGTTGCCACCCCTCGCCGGACAGCTCGGTGATGACTCCGACCTTGAGCCCCGCGAGGTCGCCGGTCGCACCCTGCCGGGCGGCGTCGACGAGCGCAGGCAGCGGCAGGTCGACCGACGTCGAGTCGAGCGGGTCGTACCCGCCGATCAGCTCGTGCAGAAGCGCCGAGTCGAGCACCGTCCGGGTCACCGGGCCGGCCTGGTCGAGGCTGTTGGCCAGCGCGACCAGCCCGTAGCGCGACACCGCGCCGTACGTCGGCTTCACGCCGACCGTCCCGGTCACCGCGCCCGGCTGGCGGATCGAGCCGCCGGTGTCGGTGCCGATCGCGAGGGGGGCCTCGTACGCCGCCACCGCGGCCGCCGAGCCGCCGCCGGAACCACCGGGGATCCGCTCGGGATCCCACGGGTTGCGGGTCGGCCCGTACGCCGAGTGCTCGGTCGAGGAGCCCATCGCGAACTCGTCCATGTTGGTCTTGCCGAGGATCGGCAGCCCGGCCGCCTTGATCCGGCGCACGACGGTGGCGTCGTACGGCGGCACCCACCCCTGAAGGATCCTCGAACCGCACGTCGTCGGGAGACCGGTCGTGGCGAGCACGTCCTTCACCGCGATCGGCACGCCGTCCAGCGGGTGCGCCGGCGTACCCGACGCACGCCGCGCGTCCGCCGCCGCCGCCTGGACCAGCGCGCCCTCGGCGTCGACGTGGAGGAAGGCGTGCACGCCGGACTCCGCGTCACCGTCCACGGCGGCGATCCGGTCGAGGTGCGCCTGGGTCAGCTCGACCGACGTGGTCTCGCCTGCGGCGAGCGCGTCGGCCTGTGCGGCCGCGGTCATCCGGATCAGTTCAGTCACTGCTCGTCCCCCAGGATCCTCGGCACGCGGAACCGCTGCTCCTCCGCGGCCGGCGCCCCGGCCAGCGCCTGCTCGGCGGTCAGCCCCGGCACGACGACGTCCTCGCGGAACACGTTGGTCAGCGGGACCGGGTGCGAGGTCGGCGGCACGTCGTCACCCGCCACACCACGGATGGAGGCGACCGACTCGAGGATGACGGCGAGCTGGGGGGCCAGGTGGTCCAGCTCGGCGTTGTCGAGGTCGATCCGGGCGAGGTCGGCCAGGTGGGCCACCTCGTCACGGGAGATCGATCCAGGGCTCTCAGGCATGGCTCGATCCTAGTGATCGTCGTGGCCTGACCAGCAGCCGGTCGGTGTGCTGGTCGGGCGGCTGGAAGTCGATGGCCAGACGCCACCGCTGCCGACGACGGGCCGGCAATCGGCGTGAGCGCCAAGGTCGCGTCCGAGACGCAAGGCGGTGGCTCACGTCCTGCCGGGTTCGCGGTCCACGGTCCTATCGTCCGAATCGTGCACCGAGCACGATTCGGACGCGCTCGAGCGCTGAATCATCGGCGGCAAAGCCGTGCGCCGTGCACGGTTGTGACGACAAGCGACGCCTGCGACTCCGCGGTCAGCCCTTCGCACTGCAGATCCGCCGAGGTCTCATTCACCGAGACACACCAGGTGGCGGAAGTGCCCCGCCCCGTGCAGTCGTCGCAGGTCAGCGCCCAATTCCAAGAAACTTCGGTGGCGCAATGCCTCGACGTTTCACGAAACTCTAGCGACTTACTACAGTTCCATCCATGACGTCCCCCGAACCCGTGGCCGACCTCCCCAGGCGGCGCGCGGACCGCGCCCGGCAGGTGGCCGACGTACTCCGCCGCCAGGTCCTCGCCGGGCAGTACGACGACGGCGCCCTGCCCTCCGAGGCCCGGCTGATCGAGGAGTTCGGCACGACGCGCAACGCCGTACGCGCCGCTCTCGACCTGCTCCGCGCCGAGGGCCTGGTCGAGCGGTGCCCGGGGATCGGCACGACGGTCGCCGGCCGCAAGCACCCGCACGGCCTCGACCGGCTGCTCGGGCTGGCCGAGGTGTTCGACGGCCGCGGCACGATCCACAACGAGGTCCGCGCACTCACGGTCACCCGGCCCCCGGCCGCCGTACGCGACCATCTTCGGCTCGAGCCGCACGACGACGTCGTGTACGTCGAGCGGCTGCGCCACCTCGACGGCGTACCCCTCTCCCTCGATCTCACCTACCTCGTGCCCGACCTCGGCAAGGAGCTCCTGCACCGCGACCTCGCCGGCAAGGACGTCTTCGGGCTGCTCGAGGAGGTGTCCGGCCAGCGGCTCGGGCACGCCGAGCTGGTGATGGAGGCGGTCACCGCCGACGCGCACAGCGCCGCCGTCCTCGGCACCCCGCGGCACGCCGCGCTGCTGATGGTCGAGCGACTCGTCCACCTCGAGGACGGCCAACCGGTCGACTTCGAGTTCATCCGCTTCCGCGGCGACCGCCTGACGCTGCGCGGCACCACCCGACGCGATCCCCAGGAGGACCGATGACGACCACCCCCACCCCGCCGCGGAGCCGCAAGGCCTCCTGCTCCGACGGTACGGCGCCCGCCGGCCCGACGCCCTTGCCCATCCCCCTCGTCGACGCCCGCGCCCAGGTGCCGGTGTCGGTCGACCAGTCGCTGTGCATCGAGGGCTGCAACCTCTGCGTGCAGGTCTGCCCGCTCGACGCGCTCGCCATCGACCCGGAGACCAACAAGGCCTACATGCACGTCGACGAGTGCTGGTACTGCGGCCCCTGCGCCGACCGCTGCCCCACCGGCGCGGTGACCGTCAACATCCCCTACCTCCTGCGCTGACGCGCCCGACCCACCGGAGAGACCGTGAAGCGCACCGCTCCCCTGCTCGCCGCCACCCTCGGCACCGCCCTGGCCGCGAGCAGCCTCACCGCCTGCCAGGTCGCGGGCGCCGGTGGTGGCGACGACGACGAGAACGTCATCGTCGTCGGCTACCAGTCCAAGACGATCAACACCGTCACCGCCGGCACCCTGCTCCGCGAGCGCGGCTACTTCGAGGAGAGGCTGAAGGAGATCGACCCCGACCTCGAGGTCGAGTGGCAGGACTACGACACCGGCGCCCCGATCACCGCGCAGATGCTCGCCGGCAAGATCGACATCGGCTCGATGGGCGACTACCCGCTGCTCATCAACGGCTCCCGCGCCGGCACCGGCGACGACGGCACCTCGATGGTCGCGGTCACCGGCTACAACCCGCACGGCGCGCTCAACGGCGTGGTCGTCGGCGCCGACTCCGACGTCGAGGTGCTCGGCGACCTGGAGGGACGGTCGATCTCGGCCAGCGTCGGCTCCGCCGGCCACGGCACGCTGGTCCAGGCGCTCGAGGCAGCCGGTCTCGACGCGGGCGAGGACGTCTCGATCGAGAACCAGGACCCGCCCGTCGGCGCCTCCTCGCTCCAGGGCGGGTCGGTCGACGCGGTCGCCCAGTTCGTCGCCTGGCCCGGCCTGCTCGCGCACCGCGACGACGCGCGCCTGGTCTACGACGGCGGCCGGCTCGACCTCCCCACGCTGCACGGCACCGTGGTCCGCAACGAGTTCGCCGCCGAGGATCCCGAGATCGTCCAGGCCTTCCTGGAGGCGCAGATCGAGGCCACCGACTACCTCCACGAGCACCCGGTCGAGGCCGCCGAGACGGTCGCCGAGGAGACCGGGCTCCCGGTCGAGGTCGTCTACCTCTACAACGGCCGCAACGGCGTCTCCACCTTCGACACCACCCTCAAGGACGAGCAGGTCGCCGCTCTCGAGCACGACGTCCCCTTCCTCGAGTCGATCGGCGTCCTGGAGGACCCGCTCGACCTCGACGCCTTCGTCGACGACTCGCTGATCCGCGACGCCTTCGGCGAGGAGTACGACGCCGCGGCCGCCTCGCTCGACAACCCCGCTGCCATCACCGGCACCGACGAGGTCTGCGGCCGCCCGGTCGACGACCCCGCTCTGGCCGGCGAGGTGTGGGTCGAGGGCGAGGACGAGCCCCGGCCCGTGGCCGACCCGGGCTGCCTGCTGCGGACCGTCGCGGCGGTCGAGGCCGACGGCGGCACGGTGCGGGCGGCGTACGTCCCGGACGCGGTGACGGGCACCCGGTGGTTCGCCGACCGGATGGTCTGGCTGCGCGACGGCCCCGACGGCGCAGACGACACAGCGCTGCTGCCGTTCGCGACCGTGGAGTCCGCCGAGGAGTACCGCGGCGAGCACCCCGGCGCGGAGGAGATCGCCTACCCGGCCGCGGTCGAGGCGGTCGGCGACACCGGCGACATCGGGGAGGCAGGCCGATGACCGCGCAGGTCCAGGCGCCGCCGGTGGCCGCGGCCGACGTACTCCTCGCGGCGGAGCCGCCGGCGCCGATCCGCCCGCCGCGACGGCACACCGGGCGACGCTGGCTGGTGCGGCTGGTCTCGGTCGCCGTGGCGGTCCTGGTCTGGCACCTGCTGACCAGCCGGGACGTCGTGTTCTGGCTGCGGTTCAACCGGATCCCCGGGCCGACCGAGGTCGTCGAGGCGTTCCGGGTGCAGCTCGGCAGCGCGCTCTACTACCAGGACCTGGCGCAGAGCGTGATCCGGATCCTGTCCGGGTTCGCGCTCGCGTCGGTGCTCGGCATCGGCCTCGGCATCGTGCTGGCGCGGTCGCAGTGGGCCTCCGACCTGCTCCAGCCGCTGCTCGAGATCGCCCGCCCGATCCCGGCGATCGCTCTGGTGCCGGTCGCGATCCTGCTCTTCCCCACCAACGAGCAGGGCATCGTCTTCATCACCGCCACCGCGGCGTTCTTCCCGATCCTGGTCAGCACCCGGCACGCGGTGCGCGCACTGCCGACGGTGTGGGAGGACGCGCTGCTCACCATGGGCGCGTCCCGGCTGCGGGTGCTGACCTCGGTCGTGCTGCCCGGCATCGTGCCGGGCATCTTCGGCGGCCTCTCGGTCGGGATGGGCGTCGCCTGGATCTGCGTCATCTCGGCAGAGATGATCTCGGGCGACTTCGGCCTCGGCTACCGCACCTGGCAGGCCTACACGATCGTCGACTACCCCAACGTCCTGGTCGGCATGTTGTCGATCGGCGCCATCGGCTGGCTCACCTCCGGCTGCGTCGAGCTCGTCGGCCGGCGCCTCACCCGATGGCTCGCGTCCGAGCAGAGGAGCGCCTCATGACCGCCCCGTCCCCCGCCGCCGTCCACGCCAGCAACCTGTCCCTCGGCTACGCCGGCGAGGCCGTCGTCACCGACATCCGGCTCGAGGTCGCGCCCGGCGAGATCCTCGTCGTGCTCGGCCACTCCGGCTGCGGCAAGTCCACCCTGCTGCGCGCGATCGCCGGCCTGGTCACGCCGCTCTCCGGCACCCTCGTCGCCGGCGACGCCACGGTGACCGGCCCGAGCGCCGACCGCGCGCTGGTCTTCCAGGAGGACGCGCTGCTCCCCTGGCGCTCGGCGCGCCGCAACGTCGAGCTCGCCATGACCGTCCAGGGGGTCGGCCGCGCCGAGCGCCGCCGCCGGGCCGACGAGTGGCTCGGCCGGGTCGGCCTGTCCCGCTTCGCCGACCGGCTCCCCGGCCAGCTCTCCGGCGGCATGCGGCAGCGCGTCCAGCTCGCCCGCGCGCTCGCCGCCGAGCCCGCCGTGATCTGCATGGACGAGCCGTTCGGCGCGCTCGACGCGCAGACCCGCGCGTCCATGCAGCGGCTGCTCGTCGAGGCCTGGCAGGCCTCGGGCTGCACGGTCGTCTTCGTCACCCACGACGTCGACGAGGCGCTGGTCCTCGGCGACCGCGTCGTCGTCCTCGGCCAGCAGGGCGTGGTCTCCGAGCACCGGATCGACCACCCCCGCGATCCCCACCATCCCGCCGGTCCCGACGTCCGCGCCGAGATCCTCGCCCACCTCGCGACCACCCAGTCGCTGGCCCCCGTCCCGCAGCACGAGCAGAAGGAGAGGTCCGTCGCGTGACGACCACCGCCACCACCACCGCCACTCCCACCACCCCTGGGCAGCACGCCACCGTCCCGCCCGTCACCGAGCGCCGCGAGCTCAGCTGCGACGTGCTCGTCGTCGGCGGCGGGACGGCGGGCACCATGGCCGCGATCACCGCGGCAGAGGCGGGTGCGCGCGTCGTACTCCTGGAGAAGGCGCACGTCCGGCACTCCGGGTCCCTCGCGATGGGCATGGACGGCGTCAACAACGCGGTCATCCCCGGCAAGGCCACCCCCGAGGACTACGTCGCCGAGATCACCCGCGCCAACGACGGCATCGTCAACCAGCGCACCCTGTGGCAGACGGCCAGCCGCGGCTTCGACATGGTCAAGCGGCTCGAGCGGTACGGCGTGAAGTTCGAGAAGGACGAGCACAACGAGTACGCCGTCCGGCAGGTGCACCGATCGGGCAAGTACGTCCTGCCGATGCCCGAGGGCAAGGACGTCAAGAAGGTCCTCTACCGGGTGCTCCGGCAGCGGCACATCCGCGAACTCGTGCAGATCGAGAACCGGGTGATGCCGGTCCGCGTGCTCACCGACGCGGCCGACGGCGGCCGCGCGGTCGGCGCCGTCGGGTTCGACACCCGCTCCGGCGAGTTCGTCACCGTCGCCGCCGGCTCGGTCGTGCTCGCCACCGGCGCCTGCGGCCGGCTCGGCCTGCCGGCCAGCGGCTACCTCTACGGCACCTACGAGAACCCCACCAACGCCGGCGACGGCTACGCGATGGCCTACCACGCGGGCGCCGAGCTGAGCGGCATCGAGTGCTTCCAGATCAACCCGCTGATCAAGGACTACAACGGCCCCGCGTGCGCCTACGTCGCCAACCCGTTCGGCGGCTACCAGGTCAACTCCGAGGGGGAGCGGTTCGTCGACTCCGACTACTGGTCGGGCCAGATGATGTCGGAGGTCAAGCGGGAGATCGACTCCGCCCGCGGGCCGATCTACCTCAAGCTCAGCCACCTGCCCGACGAGACGCTTGACGACGCTCGAGGGGATCCTGCACCACACCGAGCGGCCGACCCGCGGCACGTTCCACGAGGGTCGCGGCCACGACTACCGCACCCACGACGTCGAGATGCACATCTCCGAGATCGGGCTGTGCGGCGGCCACTCCTCCTCCGGGGTGTGGGTCGACGACCACGCGCAGACCACCGTCCCCGGGCTGTACGCCGCCGGCGACCTCGCCTGCGTGCCGCACAACTACATGATCGGCGCCTTCGTCTTCGGCGACCTCGCCGGCAGCCACGCGGCCGAGCACCACGTCACCCCGGAGAGCCTGCCGGAGGACCAGGTCAGCGCGGCCCACGAGCTGATCTACGCCCCGCTGCGGCGGCCGGACGGCCCGCCCCAGCCCCAGGTCGAGTACAAGCTGCGCCGCTTCGTCAACGACTACGTCGCGCCGCCGAAGACCGCGCACAAGCTGGAGATCGCGATCGAGTCGTTCACCCGGATGGAGGGCGACCTCGACGAGATGGGCGCCCGCACGCCGCACGAGCTGATGCGCTGCGTCGAGGTGTCCTTCATCCGTGACTGCGCCGAGCTCGCCGCCCGCGCCTCGCTGGTGCGCGAGGAGAGCCGCTGGGGGCTCTACCACGAGCGCGCCGACCTCCCCCAGCGCGACGACGCCAACTGGTTCTTCCACCTCAACGTCCGGCGCCGCGCGGACGGCGCGATGGAGTTCGTCCGCCGTCCGGTCAACGAGTACGTCGTCCCGGTGCCCGACATCGAGGTGCCCGAGCCGGTCGAGGAGGGGCTGCTCGCGGTGATCGAGCGGGCGCAGCGGCTCGGCACGCCCGGGTCGGGGGTGGCAGCCGGCGAGCCGACGGACGAGGGGGCGGCCGGGGAGGCCGGCGGCGTCGTACCCCGCTCGCCGCGGATCCTCGAGCTCCTTGCTCTCGCCGAGACCGGCCCCGGCGCGGCCGAGCTGGAGCCGTTCCTCGACGACCCGGACCCGGAGGTGCGGCGTACCGCCGTCGCCACGGTCACCGAGGTCGTCCCCGCGGGCACCGGCCGGCTGCTGGCGCGGGCGCTCACCGACCCCGCCGAGGAGGTACGCCGCGCCGCGGCCACCGCGCTGCGGGAGCTGGTCGAGGTGCTGCCCGCCGAGGCCGCCCTCGCCGACGCACTCTCGCCGGCGCACGCGAGCCCCGACCCGGTCGTCCGGGCGGCCGTGCTCGACGTGCTCCGCGCCCTCTCGTTGGGCGAGCCGGCGCTCTACCGCTCCGCTCTCGGCGACCCCGACCCGCGGGTGCGGCTGCAGGCGGTGCGCGGCCTGGTGAGCCATGACGACGCGGTGGGGATCGCCACCGCGGCGACGGACCCGGAGCGGGAGATCCGGGTGGCCGTGGCGCTCGGGCTCGGTGGCCTCGGGCCCGCCGACCCCGGCGTCGCCGCCACGCTGGTCGCCCTCGCCGGCGACGACGAGCTGCTCGTCCGGGCCGCCGCGCTCGAGGCTGCGGGCGGCGTCGGCGGGGCGGACGGACTCGCGGCGCGCTGCGTGGCCGCCCTGCAGGACCCCGCGTGGCAGGTGCGCACCGGCGCGGCCCGCGGGCTCGGGGGCTGCCCCGGGGAGCTCGCCGTACCGGCTCTCCTCGGGGCAGCGAGCGACCCGCACCTCGACGTCCGCAAGGCCGCGGTGATCGCGCTCGCCCACTGGGTCGACCGGCAGGACGTGCGGGACGCACTCGAGGTCGCGACCAAGGACACGGACGCCGACGTGCGCGGATATGCCCGGCGCCAGCTTGCGGGCCGCGTATAGTCGCGTAAGTCACCACACTTTAAGGAGTTTCGATGGCGCGCTCGGCCCGCAGACCCCGCATCGTGATCGCCGGCGCCGGCGCCGCCGGCACCCTCACGGCACTCCATCTCACCCGGCAGGCCAACCGCCGTTCCACCCCGGTGGAGATCGTGCTGGTCGATCCCGCCGACCGGTGGGGGCGCGGGACCGCGTTCGGGACCACCGACGACCAGCACCTGCTCAACGTGCCGGCCGCCGGGATGAGCGCGCTGCCCGAGGACCCGGGCCACTTCGTCGCCTGGCGGCGGCGGGAGGGCGCGGGCGGCGAGCCGTACTGTTTCGCGCCCCGGCGCGCGTTCGCCCGCTACCTCGACGAGACGCTGGAGGAGGCACGGCGCGACGCGCTCGGGGCGACCACGGTGACCCACCGGCACACCCGTGCCGTCGGGATCCGGCGCACCGACGACGGCGCGGCCGTCACCACCGCCGACGGCGACGCGCTCGCCTGCGAGGCGGTGGTGGTGGCGACCGGGCTGCCGGCGGCCGGGGACCACTGGGCGCCGGATGCGCTGCGCGGGTCGGCGTTCTTCGTGCCCGACCCGTGGGCGCCCGGCGCCCTCGACGTCGTACGACGCGACCGTGTCGGACCCGCGGACGTCCTGCTCGTGGGCACCGGGCTCACCATGGTCGACGTCACCCTCAGCCTGACCGACGCCGGGAGCCGGCCCGACCGGGTGCTCCGCGCCGTCTCGCGCAACGGCCGGCTGCCGGCCGTGCACGCGCCGCGACTGAAGCCGGTCGCGATCCCCGACATCACCGACTGGGGCCACACGCTGGAGGAGATCCGGGCCCGGACCGACGACCACCTCGCCGGCGTGCGCGAGTCGACCGGCGACTGGCGCCCCGCGGTCGACGGGCTGCGGTTCCAGGTCGCGGCGCTCTGGGAGCGGCTCGACGAGGACGACCGGGCCGAGTTCCTCGCCCGCGACGCGGGTGCGTGGAACGTCCTCCGCCACCGGATGGCGCCCTCCTCGGGCGTCCTGCTGCGGGAGCTGGGGCGGGCCGGCCGGCTCGAGATCGCGGCGGGCCGGGTCGCCGACGCGCACCCGCTCCCCCAGGGCGGCCTGCACGTCACGCTCGCCGACGGTCGCGCGCTCGACGTGGGCTGGGTGGTCAACTGCACCGGCCCGCGGCTGGACGTCCGCGCCCTCGGCGACCCGCTGCTCGACGACCTGCTCCGCCCGCGCGAGGACGGCGCGCTCGCCCTCCCGGCGACCGCGGGGATGGGCGTGCAGACCCTCCACGGGAGGATCCTCGACGAGCACGGCGCGACCGACGCCCCGCTCTGGACGCTCGGCGCGCTGCGGCGTGGCGAGCTGTGGGAGTCGACCGCCGTCCCGGAGATCCGGAGCCAGGCGCTCGCGCTGGCGACCTCCGTCCTCGACACGGTCGCGCCGCTCCCCCGGCGGCTCGCGGACGGCACGCTCGTCAGCGGGCACCACCCGATCGCCCGCCCGCGGGACCCGCTCGGGCTGCCGCTCTCGACCACCGCGGAGGCTGCGGCGTCGTACAACGCCGGGCTGGAGCGGGTGATGCAGCTCCAGTCCGGTGCCGAGGACCTGCTCCGCGAGGCCACCCTGCTCGACCCCGACTTCGCGCTGGCGCACGCGGCGCTGGCGATGCTCGGCCACGAGGCGGGCGCCGCGGCCGACGTACGCTCCTCCCTCGCGGCCGCCCGCCGCGCCCTCCGCAAGCGAGGAGACGACCGCGAGCGCAGCCTGGTCGACGTGGTCGGCCGCCGCGTCCGCGACGCCCGCCGCGCCGGCGCCAAGGCCCTGCGCCAGCACATCGCCGACCACCCGCGCGACGTGCTGGCCGTCTCGGCGGCCGTCCCGACGATCGCGTTCTCCGGGATCATCGACGTGCAGCAGGAGGCCTGGGACCTGGTCGAGCGGCTGGCTCCGGCGTACGGCGACCACTGGTGGTACATCTCGCTGCTCGCCTTCACCCGCCAGGACCAGGGACGGTACGACGACGCCGGGCTCCTCGCCGAGAGCGCGCTGTCGTGCGAGCCGTCCTCCGGGCACGCCGTGCACGCGCTGACCCACGTCTTCTACGAGACCGGGCAGCACGAGACCGGCCAGGTGTGGCTCGACCACTGGGTGGCCGAGAGCGGCCGCTCGGCCAGCCACCGCGCGCACTTCTCCTGGCACGCCGCGCTCCACGAGCTCGCGCTCGGCGACACCGAGGCCGTACGACGCCGCTACTACTCCCAGCTCGCACCACCTGCCGTCACCGGCGTGCGCGCGCTGGTCGACTCCGCGTCGCTGCTGTGGCGCTGGCAGGTCACCACCACCGCGTGGGACGACACCGAGGCCGCGCCGCCGCCGGTCGCCCCCGTGATCGCGGCCGTCGACGCCGACCTGCTGGACCGGCCCGGGACGCCGTTCACCGCGCTGCACGCCGCGTTCGCGCTGGCGACCGCCGGGGAGACCGACCGGCTGGCCGGGCTGGCCCGGCACTGCCGCGCCGCCCGCGACGAGGCGACGCGCAGCGTGGTCGCTCCGGTGTGCGACGCGCTGCTCGGGGCGGCCGAGGGGCAGTGGGCCGAGGCGGCCCGCACGCTCACCGGCGTCCTGCCCGCGCTGCCGACCGTCGGCGGCTCGGCGGCGCAGCGCGAGGTCGTCGAGGAGACGCTCCTGCTGTGCCTGCTCAACGCCGGCGACACCGACGGCGCGCGGACCCTGCTCGACGCCCGTCTCGACCGGCGCGAGTCGCCGCTCGACACCCGACGCACCGCCCGCCTGCTCGCGCCGACGTTCGCCTGATCACGGCCACGCCGGACTCCGGTTCGCTACTTGATGGCACCCCGCATCACACCGGCGATGATCCAGCGCTGGCCGATGAGATAGCCGACGATGGCCGGGATCATGGCCAGGGCGTACGACGCGAAGGCCACGTTGAGGTCCGCCGTGAGCGCATCGCGGTAGGAAGCCTGGACCACCGGCAGGGTCTGCTGGGTGACGTCGGAGATGATCAGCGAGGGCATCATGTAGTCGTTCCACGATCCGAGGAACGCGAAGATGCCGACCGTCGCCGCCATCGGCATCAGCAGTGGGAACACGATCTTTCGGAAGATCTGGAACTGGGTGGCGCCGTCGATGGCGGCACTCTCCTCGAGCTCGACCGGCAGGTTGCGGATGTAGGCGGAGAACATCAGCGAGTTGAACGCCAGCCCGAACATGATGTGCAGGATCGCGACGCCGAACGGGTTGTCCAGCCCCAGCTTGGCCATCAGCTTGATCTGTGGCAGCACCAGGACCACGAACGGGATGAACATCCCGGCGAGCAGTCCCATGAAGCTGTACCGGAAGAACCTGTGGTCCCAGTTGCGCACCACCGCCCAGGCGAACATCGACGGGATCAGGATGTTGCCGGCCACGGCGATGGCACTGATGACCACGCTCCAGGTGAAGGCGGTGGGTGCGTTGACCGTCTCCCATGCCTTCGAGAAGTTGCCCCACGCCGCATCGAAGGGGAACGCGAACCCGGCGCCCGCGCCGCTGTCCGCTCCGGTCTTGAGCGACATCGCGAGGATGAAGTACAGCGGGACCAGGATCACCAGCGACCCGACGGCAAGCACCGTCGTCGTGGTGAGGTTGTAGGGCCGCGGTGGCTTGACCGGCGGCTCCTCCAGGTCGGCGCGCTCGGCCTCAGGCGGATCGATGAGCGTGGTCATGACTTCCTTCCCATCAGTTTGACGACGCCGAGCTGCAGCAGCGACAGCACGATCGTGACGACGAAGAACACCATCGCCTGGGCGGTGCCGTAGGCGACGTCGCTGTTGGTGACGGTGCCGGTGATGGACATCGCGATCGACGTCGTGGCGTTGCCCGGTCCGCCGCCGGTGAGTCCCCAGATGATGTCGTAGGCGTTCAGCAGGCCCTTCAGGCCCAGGACGGTGTTGATGACGACGAACGGCGCGAGCAGCGGCAGGGTCAGGTGCCGGAACTGGCTGAAGGGCTTGGCGCCGTCGAGCTCACCGGCCTCGTAGACGTCAGAGCCGATGGAGGACAGACCGGCCAGGTAGATGATCACCGTGCCGGGGAACGTGGCCCAGATGGTGACGAACACGAGCCCGAGCCAGGCCCAGCCGGGGTCGGTCAGGATCCCTTCGCCGATGACGCCCCAGCTGACGATCTGGGGGAGGGAGATGTTCAGCAGCGTCTGGAAGCAGTACGACACCACCAGGCCGGAGAGCACCATCGGGATGAAGTAGACGCCCTTCCACAGGTTCGGCCACCGGGCCTTCCCGTTGAGCAGCACGGCCAGCCACAGCGCCACCACGTTGAGCAGCACCGTGCTCACCGCGGCATAGAGGATGGTGAACTTGTAGGCCTGCCCGACGTTCGGGTCCTGGAACATCGCGGTGAAGTTGGCCCACCCGATGAAGTGCCACTCGCCGTAACCCGCATAGTTGGTGAAGCTGTAGAACATGCCCTGGAGCGTGGGAACGATGATGAAGACGGTGAATCCGAGCAGCGCCGGCACCACCATCAGGTAGTGCGTCAGCGACGGCTTCTTGCGCGGCAGGCCCGTGTCGACGGTGCCCTCAGCGAGCGCCTCGGTCGCTTCGACGGCCCTGGTGATCTCTGACATCTGCGTTTCCTTCCGCGTCAGGCGGCCAGCCGGATGGCCAGTCGCTTCCAGTCCTCGTCGAGCTTGCCCGTGAACGCATCCACGTCCCCGCCGTAGAAGAACTCCTGGATGTAGGCCAGCTTCGGGATCGCGAACGGGATGTAGAGGCTCGCCCCCTGCACGTACTGGCCGCCGAGGATGTAGTCGTTGAGGTCGGACACCAGAGGATTGGTCTGCTCGGGCGCGTTGATGTCCGTCGAGAACGCCAGCGTGTCGGTGTTGTACTTGTGCATCACCTCGGGCTGCATGATGTAGTCGAGGAATGCCAGCCCGCCCTCGCGCTCGGCTCCGGTGGCGGAGGCCGGGGTGAATGCTGTGAGGTCGAGGTTCGAGATGCAGAGCAGGCGGTCGGGGTCGTCGGTCATCGGCAACGGGAACATCCCGCCCTGGAAGTCGGGATTCGCACCGAGGATCCCCTCGTAGGCCCAGGGCCCCTGGATCAGCATCGCCGCCGTGCCCTCGGCCATGTTGCGGTTGCCCTGGTCGTAGGCGATGTTCTTCGCGTCCTCGTTGAAGTACGGCAACAGCTCCATGGCACGCAGCAGCGGCTCCCGGAAGTCCTTGCTGAAGGACACCTCAGCGTCGGGGCCGGTCTCGGTGCCGAGCTCGTTGAGCCTCGCGAAGAACGCGGGAACGTCGAGCCCACCGCCGGCGGCATGGTTGAACAGGGCGAACTCCATGGTCCACTGGTCGACGAAGGTGCCCATCAGCGGCGTGATCCCCTTCGACTTCAGCAGCTCGCAGAGCTCGACGAACTGCGTCCAGGTCGTGGGGACCTCCGCACCCACCTGGTCGAAGAGCTCCCGGTTGTAGATCACCCCCTGGCCGGCGATGGAGTAGGGCAGCGAGCTGACGTGGTCCTCGTAGGTGCCGAACTGCTGCGAGAACTCGATCGCGTCGGGTCGCAGCGTCTCGAGCGCCGGGTTGTTGCTCTGGTCGGCAAGGACGCCGGTCTTGACGAAGCCGCCGAACTTGATGTCGAAGCCGGCGAGCCCGACGGGCACCGGCGTGTCCCGCACGAAGTCCGCCACCAGGTTCGTGCTGAGCTCTCGCCGGATGTCGTACTCCTTCTGGCCGGCGTTGTACTCCGCGACGACGTCGTTCCAGTACTTGATGGTCTCCCGCTTGGTCGCGGAGAACCGGATCGGGACTGCTCCGGAGCCGCCGCCACACGCCGTCAGCGTGGAGGTGCCGGCCGTGGCCAGGGTTGCGAGGCCGGCGCCGCGCAGGAAGGTACGGCGCCCGAATGCGGCCGCCACCTCAGATCTCCCCACCGGGCAGGGCATCGCCGGTTCCGTCGTAGTCCGGCAGCCGCAGACCCGTCGCCTGGTCGAACACGTGCATCGCGGATCGTGACGGTCGCAGGGTCAGGCCCTCACCCACGTGATGGCGTGAGCCGGCGGGACGTCGTACGGTGATCGCGCGCGGCTCGGGCTCCTCGGTGGAGAGGTAGATGTACACGTCGTTGCCCAGGTCCTCGACGGCATCGACCGTGGCGTGCACGCCGGGCTGGTCGTGGTCGAGGATCCGGAGCCCCTCCGGGCGGCTGCCGACGACGACCTTGTTGGACGTCAGGGCAGCCTTCTGTGCGGGGCCGAGCTCGATGCCGAAGTTGCCGTAGGCGATCTTGCCGTCGCTGGTGACGTCTTCCTCGAGCAGGTTCATCGACGGGGAGCCGATGAAGCCGGCGACGAAGACGTTGGCCGGCCGGGCGTACATCTCGGCGGGCGAGGCGTACTGCTGGAGGATCCCGCCCTTGAGAACGGCGATCCGGTCGGCCATGGTCATCGCCTCCACCTGGTCGTGCGTGACGTACATCGTGGTGACCCCGAGGCGTCGCTGGATCTTCGCGATCTGGGTGCGGGTCTGCACGCGGAGCTTCGCGTCGAGGTTGGACAGCGGCTCGTCCATCAAGAAGACCTTCGGGTGGCGGACGATCGCACGGCCCATGGCGACGCGCTGACGCTGACCGCCGGACAGGTTGGCCGGCTTGCGGTCGAGGTACTCCTCGAGGTCGAGCAGCGCAGCCGCTTCCCGGATCAGCTTGGCAGCCTTGTCCTTCGGCGTCTTCTGCAGCTTGAGGTGGAATCCGATGTTGTCGGCCACGGTCATGTGGGGGTAGAGCGCATAGTTCTGGAACACCATCGCGATGTCGCGATTGCGCGGCGGCACCGCGGAGACATCCTCACCGCCGATGTAGACCCGGCCTCCGGTGATGTACTCGAGCCCGGCGAGCATCCGGATGGTCGTGCTCTTGCCGCAGCCGGAAGGCCCGACGACGCAGACGAACTCGCCGTCCTCGACGTCAAGGTCCAGCTGGTTGATCGTCGGCGTGTCGAGTGTCGGGTATTTCAGAGTGGCCTTGCGGAAACTGACGGTAGCCATGTGTATCTCCTCGGTTGCTGATGGCTGGTGTGCGTGACGAGCGACTTCAGGCGACGGCGCGGATCCACGCGGCCGCGTGGGCCGGCAACCGACCTTCGTCGAGCGGCTGGCTGCTCGACATCACCTCCCCCTCGGGGAGGTCCACCGCGGTGGTGCCGAAGTTCGTCACGACGTGCCAGCCCCCGGGACGGCTGAAGTGCAACACCTGGTCGGGTGCGTCGTGCCAGGTCAATTGCTCCTCGGTCTGCAGTTCCCGACGCAGGGCGAGCGAACGCCGGTAGAAGTTGAGAACCGAGTCCGGGTCGTCGACCTGTTCGCTCACTGCCGACGCGGCGAACCATTCGGGCTGGGGCAGGTGCGAGCCCGCAGAACCGAAGCCGAGCGAAGGCCCCTCCGCGGACCACGGCAGCGGGACCCGGCAGCCGTCCCGGCCGATCTCGACTCCGCGATTGCGGTAGAACGCGGGGTCCTGGCGGTGTTCGTCGGGGATCTGGCCGGCCTCGTGAAGCCCGAGCTCCTCACCTTGGTAGAGGTACATCGAACCCGGCAGTCCGAGGGCGAAGAGCGTCGCTGCCATCGCCCTGCGCCGGCCCAGGTCGATGTCGACCGCAGCCGGGTCGCCTCCGGCGAGGAGCCATGCCTTGCCGTCGTTCCCACGCGTCTCCTGGCTCCCGGCCGGTACGTCGGAGGCCGCCTGTCCCGACGGTGCGGGCCCTTGGGGAAGTCCGTAGCGGGTGGGGTGACGCACGACGTCATGGTTGGAGAACACCCAGGTGGACGAGGCGCCCGACTCCGCGACGAGGGCCAGGTTGTCCTCGACGATCCGGCGGAAGGCCGCGGCGTCGAAGTCCGCCATCAGGAGGTCGAAGTTGAAGGCCTGACCGAGTCCGTCGGGACTCGCGTAGCGCGCCCGGCGGGACGGAGCGACCCATGCCTCGGCGACGGCCATCCTCGGCGGGTCGTACTCGTTGAAGGTCTTGCGCCAGGAGGCGTAGATCTCGTGGACCTCGTCACGATCCCAGAGCGGGTGCGCTCCGGGCTCCCACGCGAGAAGTCCGCCACTCGTCGGCGACATCTCTGCGCCGCTCGGGAGGATCTCCGGGAGGTGCTTGGCGAGCCCGTGAGCGACGTCGACCCGGAAGCCGTCCACTCCCCGGTCGGACCAGAACCTGAGGGTGTCGAGGAAGTCCTCACGGACCTCGGGATTGTCCCAGTTGAGGTCCGGCTGCTCCTTCGCGAACAGGTGGAGGTACCACTGGCCGTCCGTGACCTGCGTCCAGGCGGGACCGCCGAAGATGGAGGTCCAGTCCGCCGGCGGCTCGCTGCCATCGGCACCCAGGCCGTCGCGGAAGATGTAGCGGTTCCGGGCCGCCGATCCCTTCGGCGACTTCAGCGCCTCCTGGAACCAGCGGTGCCGGTCCGAGGAATGGTTCGGGACCAGGTCGACGATCAGCCGGATACCCGCAGCATGCAGCCCGTTCGACAGTTCGTCGAAGTCGGCCAGGGTGCCGATCCTCGGGTCGACGTCGCGGTAGTCGTCGACGTCGTACCCGCCGTCGGCGAGAGCCGACGGATAGAAGGGGGACAGCCACACGGCGTCCACGCCCAACGACCGGAGGTACGGGATCCGGCTGATGATCCCGGCCAGGTCGCCGATGCCGTCGCCGTTGGCGTCGGCGTAGCTGCGGGGATAGATCTGGTACACCACCGCCTGGCGCCACCAGTCCGGATCGGACACGACACTGGGCGAGGGTGAAGGAGTGGATGCGGGTCGGGACACCGGTGGGGACCTTTCGATTGATCCATGACATTGATCTATAGCCTGGTGTAATCTCCATCACATGACCGCACTGAGTCAAGGGGTACCGACGGGTAATCGGGAATCGGTGGCATCGGCGGACACGAGCCCTGCGTCCTTGAGGCGGGCCAACGGCACGCGGATCCTGCGGATCCTCAGCGCCGGGGGCACGCACACGGCCAGTTCGCTGATCGAGCGCACAGGGCTGACCCGGACGACGGTCCTCGCTGTCTGCGACGACCTGATCGGCGGCGGCTGGGTGCAGGAACTCGGCACTGCCCGCAGCAACAGCGCACGTGCGGGGCGTCCTGCTCGGCAGATGGAGCTCGCCTGGCGCGCTGCCTATGTCGTGGGGATCGACGTCGGTGTCTTCCACTCCACGGTCCTGCTCGCCGACCTCGGAGGCGAGGTGGTGGCCCGGAGCCAGAGCCACTTCCGGCACGGCGAGGCGACGACCGCCTCCAGCCGGCTCGTGGGAGTCGACAAAGCTGTCCGCAAGGCACTTCAGATTGCAGGGGTGTCGCCTGAGCTGGTGCTCGGCGTCGGGATGGGCGTCGCCGCCCCGGTGTCTCGTGATGGCGAGGTCCCCGTCGCAGACGCGTTCTGGAGGGGTTTCGGCGTCGGCAACGAGGGCCTGCCCTCGCTGCCCGGCGTCGGGGTGTTGATCGACAACGACGCCAACCTCGCTGCGCGAGCCGAGCTGTGGCGCGGCGCCGCCCAGGGCGCCCGGCACGCCGCGGTGGTGCTGGCCGGGCGGCGCCTCGGCTCCGGGATCGTGGAGGACGGTCGGGTCCTGCATGGACATCGCGGGGGTTCCGGCGAGCTCGGGTTCCTGTACCTGGTGCGAGGTGTGGGCGGCTCGGAGGGCATCGCGTGGCTGGCAGAGACGTGGGGACGGGAATCGGCGGCGGACGAGGCCGGCATGCTCCACGACCTCTGCCATGGCGACCCGAGGAAGCTGACATCTGAAGACGTGTTCGCTGCGGCCGCCGCGGGAGACCGCGCCGCCCGGAAGGTCACCCGCCGCATCGCGGATCGGATGGCTCGGGTGATCGGCGTCGTTGCAACGATCACGGACCCCGAGGTCGTCGTCATCGCCGGGGCCATCGCCCCGTCGGCAGCGCAGTTGCTGCCCGACCTGCTGAAGAACCTCGGCAAGTATGTGAGGTTGCAGCCCAGGGTCCTTGCCTCCGAGCTCGGCGAGGACGTCGTCGCACTGGGCGCAGTGCGCGTTGCCCTCGATGACGTCATCGAGCGAGCGGTCGACCTGAGGGTCGTCTGAGATCGACGCTCAATCGCCGCCCTCGGACCCGCCGGCGCGGGTCCCGCTGAGCCGGGCCCGCGCGTCCCTGCCGAGCGCGCGCCGGATCTGATAGGCAAGTCCTCGCCGGCACCCCCATCCCGGCAGAGCGAAGGAGTCATCATGAGCCTCTCGGCGAGCATCTTCCGCACCAAGTCCGTCGAGCAGTCGATCGCCGAGACCGACGAACCCGAGCACCGGCTGAAGCGCAACCTGGGCGCGCTCGACCTGACCGTCTTCGGGGTCGGCGTCATCATCGGCGCCGGCATCTTCGTCTACACCGGCAGTGTCGCCGCCACCAACGCCGGACCGGCGATCGCCATCTCCTTCGCCATCGCCGGGCTCGCCTGCGCGCTGGCGGCGCTCTGCTACGCCGAGTTCGCCTCGACGGTGCCGGTCGCGGGCAGCGCCTACACCTTCAGCTACGCGACGTTCGGCGAGCTGATCGCGTGGATCATCGGATGGGACCTGATGCTGGAGTTCACGGTGGGTGCGGCCGCACTCGCCACGGGCTTCTCCGGCTATCTCCAGAACGTGCTGGCGGGGACTCCGCTGGAGATCCCGACCGCGATCGGGTCGGCGTCCGACGGCCTGGTCAACCTGCCCGCCGTGCTGATCTCGCTCGGCGTCGCGGGCGTGCTGGTCGGCGGCATCAAGCTGTCCAGCCGGGTCAACCAGGTCGTGGTCGCGATCAAGCTCGCCGTCGTGGGCCTGGTGATCGTGCTCGGCGCCACCTACATCAAGGCCGCCAACTACACGCCGTTCGTCCCCGAGAGCGTCCCCTCCGAGGGAGCGGAGGGATCGTTCTGGAAGACGCCGCTGATCTCGAGCCTGTTCGGCCTGGAGCCGGCGACGTACGGCATCGCGGGTGTCATCGCCGGCGCCTCGATCGTGTTCTTCGCCTTCATCGGCTTCGACGTGGTCGCGACCACCGCCGAGGAGACCCGCGACCCGCAGCGGAACGTGCCGATCGGCATCCTCAGCTCGCTCGCCATCGTCACGCTGCTCTACATCGCCGTCAGCCTGGTCGTGACCGGGATGCAGAGCTACACCGACATCGACCCCGAGGACGCGGCGCCGCTGGCGACGGCCTTCGACGCGGTCGGGATCACCTGGATCGCCGACGTCATCGCGATCGGCGCGACGATCGGCCTGACCGTCGTGGTGCTGATCCTGATGCTCGGCCAGACCCGGGTGACCTTCGCGATGGCGCGGGACGGCCTGCTGCCCGAGGCACTCGCGAAGGTGCACCCGAAGTTCGGAACGCCGTACCGCGTCACCGCCATCACCGGCATCGGGGTGGCGCTGCTCTCGGGATTCGTCGACTTCGCGACGCTCGGCGACCTGGTCAGCATCGGCACCCTCTTCGCGTTCGTGCTCGTGTCCGTCGGCGTGCTGGTGCTGCGCCGTACCCGACCCGACCTGCCGCGGGCCTTCCGCACCCCCGCGGTCGGCCTCGTGTCGTCGCTCTCGGTGCTGCTGTGCGTCTACCTGATGCTGAACCTGATCGGCGAGACCTGGCTGAGGTTCCTGGTCTGGATGGCGATCGGGCTCGTCATCTACTTCGTCTACGGCTGGCGCAACAGCCGCCTGGCACGGGCGCGCTCGGCCGAACCCGTCGTCGAATGACGGGTCAGCACGTCCGCTCCCTAGAATCCGCCCGTGCTCGGCGCCCGTGACCCACTCCCCCAGGTCCCCGAGCGGGCGCTCGTCGCGGGACCGGCCGGGGACGAGACCACGGGCTTCTCCGCCCGGCTCGCAGCAGCACTCGACGTCCCCTACGTCGGGCTCCACACCCTGCGCGACGGACCCGACTTCTCCGGCGACCTACGGCGGCTCGCGGAGTTCGACGGCTGGGTGACCGAGTGGTCCGATCCCGCCGCACGCCCGGTCCTGCTCGACCGGGCGGGGCTGCTGGTCTGGCTCGACCTGCCGATCACCCACGTGCTCGGCCACGTGGTGCGCCACACCGGGTTGCGCCGCGCGCGGCGCGACGTCCGGACCGCCTTCGCAGGCCGCAAGGAGTACGACGACCTCGTGCCCGCCGCCGCGGCGTCGTACCCCGACCTGGTGGTGGTCCGGCTGACCCGCGAGGGCGACTTCGACGGCTGGTTGGCCGGGCTCGGGCCGTAGCGCGAGTCAGCCTCCGTGGCCCCGCGAATCCTCCCTCGTGGCCCCGCGAATCGTCCGCGATGGCCCCTCCGCCGCGGCGAACCAACCGATCCAGGAACCCGTGGCATCTGACAGGGTGGCCGGACAGGTGATCCGGCGCGAAGGGATGGCGCGGATGTCACGACCACCGACCGACGACGAGTTCGCGGAGCTCGTCCACGCCTGCTGGGCCGGCCTCTACCGCACGGCCTACCTCATGCTCGGCGACGCCGCCGAGGCCGAGGACCTGGTCCAGACCGCCCTCGCGAAGACCTACGCCAACTGGCGCAAGGTCCGCAGCGTCGAGGCCGCGCCCGGCTACGCCCGGACCACGATGGTCAACACGGCCGCGTCGTGGTTCCGCAAGAAGGGGTGGCGCAACGAGCGGCCGACCGAGGTGCTCCCGGAGCTCGCCCACGAGGCCGACCTCAGCGACCGTCCCGCGCTCCTCGACGCCCTCGCCACGCTGCCACCGCGACAGCGCGCGGTGATCGTCCTGCGCTACTACGAAGACCTCAGCGTCGCCCAGGTCGCCACGGCCCTCGGCATCACCGACGGCACCGTGAAGAGCCAGACCTCCGATGCCCTCGCCCGACTGCGCACCCTCCTCGGCGACGCGGTCCTCCCGATCGGAGTCATCCATGACTGAACGGCTGCACCAGCTCCTCACCGACGAGGCCGACGGCCTCGACGTCCCGGCCGCACCCGCGGGCGACATCCTCTCCCGCGGCAAGGGCGTACGACGCCGCCGGCGTCTCGTCACCGCGGCCGCCGCCGGGGCGACGGCCGCCGTGGTGGCCGGGGTCGCGGCCCTGACCTGGGGTGGCGGCCCGACCACCGCACCCGACGCCGCGGACGCAACCACCTCCGACCCGGTCTTCTCGGCCGGATCGACCCTCTTCTACGGCGACGGCGCGAAGACCGCCGAGATCGACGACAAGGCCGTGAAGTCGATCTTCTACACCTCCGCCGGCGTCCTGGTCCGGCACGGTGAGAACCCGTGGAGCGACGGCGGCGGGCCGCAGCGGTTCTCGCTCGTCACCTCCGACGGCGCGGTCCACCGGCTCGGCCTGGTCACCGAGGAGACCGTGCACGCCACCGACCCCGACCAGCCCCACGTCGTCTACGCCGAGGCGGTCGACGGCATGCTCGAGGTGGTCGTCTACGACGTCATCGACGACGCCGAGGCGGCGCGGGTCGAGGTCGCACGCACGAAGGAGAGCTGGTTCTGGCTCACCGTCGACGGCGACCGGGTCTACGTCCAGGCCGGCGCCGACGAGGAGACGCCGGCGACGTCCTACGAGGTCGACTGGAAGGCAGGCAGGGTCGTGGACTCGGGGCCGGGCATCTTGACGACCGTCGCCGGCGGACACACCATCGCCGAGGACGGCAAGAGCCCGACGGCGATCGACATCGCCACCGGCGCGACGCTCTTCGAGTTCCCCGAGGGGGCCTGGGCGACGCTCTCGCCCGACGGCAGCTACGCGAAGTACTCCGTCGAGGACCAGCAGACCTTCGAGTCCGGACCGACCCACGTGGTGGACCTCACCACCGGCGACAGCGTCGAGGTGGGCGAGGGCGACTGGGGCTGGACCCCGACCGGCGACGTGTTCAAGGTGGGCGACGACGAGGTCACCACCTGCTCCTCGCAGACCGGCGACTGCGGGACCACCGCCGTCGACCTTCCCAAGCTCGAGCACATCGACGAAGGCACGTCGACGAGCACGATGATCGAGCCGCTCTGCGAGGGGTTCGGCGACGACTTCGAGGCCGAGATGAGGTGCTGGAACGAGACGGACTGCTCCGAGCCCGACGCCAAGTGCCACGAGGTCGAGGTCATGACCGACGAGTCGTGGGACGAGGAGATCGTCCTCGGCGGGGTGATCCGCGAGTCCTGAGCCCCCGTCGAACCAACAGGTACGGCGCCTACAGTGACCCGGTGAGCAGCGAGCGCCCCCACACGACCGGCACCGAGCGCGAGACGCTCGTGTCGCTCCTCGCCGACAACCGCGCCGAGATCGCGGGCCTGCTCCACGGGCTGACCGAGGAGCAGGCCCGGCGCCGGTTGGTGCCGTCGCTGACCACGCTCCTCGCCCTGGTCAAGCACGCGGCGTTCGCCGAGCGGGTCTGGTTCCACGCCACGCTGCCGCGGCGCTCCCGCGACGAGCTCGGGATCCCGCGCGCCATCGACGCCAGCTTCCGGCCCGGACCGGAGGAGACGATCGAGTCGGTCCTGGCGGAGTGGCACGCGGTGACGGCCGAGTCCGAGCGGATCGCGGCGTCGTACTCGCTCGACGACGTGGGGCTCCATCCCCGGCTCGGCGAGGTCAACCTGCGGTGGATGTACGTCCACATGATCGAGGAGCTCGCCCGGCACGCCGGCCACGGCGACATCCTGCGCGAGCAGATTCTCGCGACCGACGCAACGCGCTAGGACAGGTGCCGCCGCAGGAACGTCGCCGTCCGCTCCATCGACAGCGGCCACTGCGGGATGAAGGCGTGCTCCTCGCCGTCGTAGAGCCGCAGCGTCACGTCGACGCCCGCGCGCTCCATCGCCCGCGCCGTCTCGTGGCTCCACCGGACCGGGCACGTCGAGTCGGCGGTGCCGTGGTGGATCAGGACCGGCTCGGTGATCCGGTCGAAGTAGGTCCGCGGGCTGACTCCGCGCCAGAAGGCGCGGTTGCGGTCGGGCTCGCCGTAGCGGCGCAGGATCCGGCGCGCGAGGTCGCCCCGCCCCGGGTCCGGCCGGATCCAGCGCTCGAAGTTGTCGGCCGCGTCGGAGCTGACCGGTGCGAACACAACAGCGGCGTCGACCAGCCCCGGCTGGGCGGCCAGGGCGTTGTAGATCACGCCGCCGCCCATCGACCTGCCGACGAGCGCGATCCGCTCGTCGGCGACGGGGCCGTCCCAGGCACGCAGCGCCAGGACCGCGTTGATGACGTCCTCGGCGTAGCCGAGCCGCAGGCCGAGGTCGGCGCGCGGGTCGTCGTCGGAGCCGGCGTGGTTGCGGTAGTCGACGTGCAGCGTCACGAACCCACGGCTCGCGAGCCACTCGCGCTCGCGGGTCATGCCCTGCCCGGTGACGTAGACGGCCGGGTCGATGTAGCCGTGCGCCAGCACCACCGTCGGGAACGGCCCCGCGCCGTGCGGGACGGCGAGCACCCCGGAGACGGTGAGGTCGCCGCTGCGGTAGGTCACGGCGCTCTCGGTGTACGTCGCCGTGCGCGCCCGCTCGGGTCCGAGGCGGAGGCCGCGGCCGTCGTACTCCCTCTCGGCGAGGGCGGGGATGCTGACCGGGTGCGGCGGCGCGGCTTCGGTCGCCGGCGCGTCGGTCGCCTCCGACCCGGACGTCTCCGCCGATGCGGACGTCCCCGAGGCCCGACCCGCATCGCCCTCGGCCGGCGACGGGCTGCTCGGACCTGCCTCGCCGCCCCCGCCCGAGCACGCGGTGAGCACCAGCAGCGCCACACCGGAGGCGAGCAGTCGTCGCACCATGGCACCAGTGTGCGCCGCCGCGCTCACAATGCCGAGGGACCGCCGTCCAGCAGCGTCACGAACCCGGCTTCGTCGAGGATGGGTACGCCGAGCTGCTCGGCCTTGTCCGCCTTCGACCCGGCCGACTCGCCGACGACGACGTAGTCGGTCTTCTTCGACACAGACCCTGCCGCCTTGCCCCCGCGGGACAGGATCGCCTCCTTGGCCGAGTCGCGGCTGAACCCGTCGAGCGACCCGGTGACGACGACGGTGAGCCCCTCGAGCGTGCGTGGCACCGACTCGTCGCGCTCGTCGGCCATCGCGACGCCGGACGCCGCCCACTTGTCGACGATCGCCGTGTGCCAGTCGACGCCGAACCACTCGATGACCGCCTCGGCGATCGTCGGCCCGACACCCTCCGCCGCCGCGAGCTCGGCCTCGGACGCGGCGCGGATCGCGTCCATCGAGCCGAACTCGGTCGCCAGCGCCCGGGCGGCCGTCGGCCCGACGTGACGGATCGACAGCGCGACCAGCACCCGCCACAGGGGCACCTGCAGACGATCGGCGAGGTTGGCCAGCAGCCGCTCGCCGTTGGCGCTGACCACCCGCTCGCCCGCGCCCGCCTCGACCTCGGCCTTCTTGGCGGCGCGGGTGAACAGCTCGGTGCGCAGCAGCGCGGCCTCGTCGAGGGCGAACACGTCGCCCTCGTCGGCGATCACCCCGCTGTCGAGCAGCGCGACCGCCGCCTCGTAGCCGAGGCCCTCGATGTCGAACGCACCGCGACCGGCCATGTGGAACACCCGCTCGCGCACCTGCGCCGGGCAGTGCTGGTGGTTGGGGCAGCGGAGGTCCTTGTCACCCTCCTTCTGCTGCGCCAGCGGGGTGCCGCAGGCGGGGCACTCGGTCGGCATCACCCACGCGGCCAGGCCCTCGGGCCGCAGCGCGAGCACCGGCCCGACGATCTCGGGGATCACGTCGCCCGCCTTGCGCAGGATCACCGTGTCGCCGGGGCGGACGTCCTTGCGCTGCACCTCGTGCCCGTTGTGCAGCGTGGCCATCTCCACGGTCGAGCCGGCGACGCGGGTGGGCTCCATGACGCCGTACGGCGTGACCCGGCCGGTCCGTCCCGTGTTGACCCGGATCTCGAGGAGCAAGGTGTTGACCTCCTCGGGCGGGTACTTGAACGCGATCGCCCACCGGGGCGCGCGGCTGGTCGAGCCGAGCCGCCGCTGGAGGCTGACCTGGTCGACCTTGATCACCACGCCGTCGATCTCGTGCTCGACCGAGTGGCGCTCCTCGCCGTACCTCTCGATGTAGGCCTCGGCCTCCTTCAGCGAGCCCAGCACCGCCACCCGGTCCGACGTGGGCAGCCCCCAGGCGCGCAGTGCGCGGTAGGCCTCCGACTGCGCCGACGGCTCGAAGCCCTGCCGCGCGCCGATGCCGTGGCAGACCATGCCGAGCGCCCGGGTCGCGGTGATCCGCGGGTCCTTCTGGCGCAGCGAGCCGGCAGCGGCGTTGCGCGGGTTGGCGAAGACCGGCTTGCCGGCGTCGGTCATCGCCTCGTTGAGCCGCTCGAACGCCTCGACGGGCAGGAACACCTCGCCGCGCACCTCGACCAGGTCGGGCACGGGGAACTCGTCGGTGCCGGTCAGCCTGTGCGGCACCGAGTCGATCGTCTTGACGTTGGGCGTGACGTCCTCGCCGGTGCGGCCGTCGCCGCGGGTCAGCGCGCGGACCAGCCGGCCCTGCTCGTAGAGCAGGTTGATCGCCAGGCCGTCGACCTTGAGCTCGCACAGCAGCGCGGGGTCGTCGACCCCGTCGCGGCGCAGCCGCGTGTGCCAGGACTCGAGCTCGTCGTAGGAGAACGCGTTGTCGAGGCTCTCCATCCGCTGCAGGTGGTCGTGCGCGGTGAAGTCGGTGGAGACGGCGCCACCGACCTTCTGGGTCGGCGAGTCCGGGGTCTTCAACTCCGGGAACTCCTCCTCGAGCTCCTCCAACCGGCGCATCCGCCGGTCGAAGTCGGCGTCGGAGAGGGTCGGGGAGTCGAGCACGTAGTAGCGCCAGCGCGCCTCCTCGATCTGCTCGGCGAGCAGCTGGTGCTCCTCACGGGCGGCAGGCTCGACCGGCGTGGGGGTCGCGGATGACTGGCTCACGGGCCCA
Source organism: uncultured Actinomycetota bacterium (assembly GCA_963830735.1). Classification (GTDB taxonomy): domain Bacteria; phylum Actinomycetota; class Actinomycetes; order Propionibacteriales; family Nocardioidaceae; genus Nocardioides. The sequence goes on along the minus strand of CAWHNG010000002.1, from coordinate 366,911 downwards.
TCTTGCCGCCTCCCACCGACACTTCCCGTCGGTGGTCTGGCCCGGGTGTCGGTGGCGGCTGGCAGGTTCTGCACCACGGCTCGGAGCCGGTACGACGCCGCCGCCGGAAAATGAACTTGCAGAAACGAAACTGTTCCGTATCATCGTCAGAGAACGGAACCGTACCGTTTCATCCAACGCTCATCCAGGGAGGTGCACCATGGCGCGAACCGACAAGGAGACCGTCGAGACGACGGCACGTCCCCGGGTCGAGGGCGAGCGCGAGCAGCAGATCCTCGACGCCACGCTCGACACCCTCGCCGAGGTCGGCTACGACCGGCTCACGATGGATGCCGTCGCGGCGAAGGCCAAGGCGTCGAAGGCGACGCTCTACCGCCGCTGGAACGGCAAGAGCGCGCTCGTCATCGACGCGCTCTGCTCGCAGAAGGAGTCGCCCGACACCTCGGACACCGGCACCCTGCGCGGCGACCTGCTCAGCGCCTTCTGCGGGATGGGCGGCCTGACCGACACCCACCAGATCGCGATCCTCGGCAGCGTGATCACGGCGATCAGCCGCGACCAGGAGTTCGCCGAGGCGTTCCGCAACGACTTCATCGCGCCCAAGGCGACTCTCAGCCGTCAGATCTTCGAGCGGGCCCAGGCCCGCGGCGAGGTCCGGGCCGACATCGACCTCGACCTCATCGCAGCCGCCCTGCCCGGGATCGTCCTGCACCGTCTCTTCCTGCTCGGCGAGACGCCGACGCAGGCCCAGATCGCACGGGTCATCGACCACGTGATCCTCCCTGCCGCCACCCGCGGCTGACCACCCACCACCCGAAGGGAACGCACATGACGAACGTCGAGTCCCCGGACGCCGAGGGGACGATCTCCCCCACGGCGACCGAGCCTCCCGTCGAGCGAGTCCAGCACCCCGGCCTCGCCCTCGTACTGATCCTCGTCGCCCAGCTGATGGTCGTCCTCGACGCCACCATCGCCAACATCGCCCTCCCCTACATGGGCAGCGACCTGGACATCTCCCAGGCCAACCTCACCTGGATCGTCACGGGCTACTCGCTGGCCTTCGGCGGTCTGCTGCTGCTCGGTGGGCGACTCGGTGACCTCTACGGCCGCCGCAAGCTCTTCATGATCGGTCTGACCGTGTTCGCGGTCGCCAGTCTGCTCGGCGGGTTCGCTCAGAACGAGGCGCTCCTGCTCGCCTCCCGCGGGCTCCAGGGCGTCGGTGCCGCGCTCGCCGCGCCGGCCGCGCTCGCGCTGATCACGACCACGTTCCCCGCCGGTCCCGAGCGCAACCGGGCGATGGCTGCGTACGCGACGATGTCCGGCATCGGTGCCGCGATCGGGCTGATCCTCGGTGGCTGGCTCACCGGGCTCGACCAGCCGCTCGGGGTCGACGGCTGGCGCCTCACCTTCCTGATCAACGTCCCGATCGGCCTGCTCGCGGCCGCTGCCGCCCCGCGCGTGCTCAAGGAGTCGGAGTCGCACCCCGGCTGGCTCGACATCCCGGGTGCCATCACCGGCACCGTCGGTCTGCTCGGCATCGTGTTCGGCCTCTCGCGCGCCGGCCAGGAGGCCTACGGCTGGGACCACGTCCAGACCCTCGGGTCGCTCGCGCTGGGCGTCGTACTCCTCGCCGCGTTCGTCGCCATCGAGTCGCGGGTCGACCACCCGCTGCTGCCCATGCGGATCTTCGCCAACCGGACCCGGGCGACCAGCTTCGTCGCGATGATGATCGCCCCGGCCGCGATGTTCGCGATGTTCTACTTCCTCAGCCTGTTCATCCAGCAGATCGTGGGCTACTCCCCGCTCGAGGCCGGCTTCGCGTTCCTGCCGTTCTCGTTCGGCATCGTGATCGGCGCCGGCCTGGCCTCCAACCTGGTCGGCCGGGTCGACGCCCGCTTCCTCTCGGGCACCGGCCTGCTGCTGGCGGCGGCCGCGCTGTTCATGTTCTCGCGGCTCTCGGTCGACGACGAGCCGGGCCACGTCCTGAAGGCCCTCGCCGGCGAGGGCCCGATCGGCACCGACGTGAACTACTGGAGCCAGATCTTCCCCTGGATCGTCCTGATGGCGGTCGGCATGGGTCTGGTGTTCGTGCCGCTCACGCTCACCGCGGTGCACCACGTGAAGGCCGAGGACTCCGGCATCGGCTCGGGCGTCCTCAACACGATGCAGCAGGTCGGCGGCGCGCTCGGACTGGCCACGCTCAGCACGGTCGCGCTGCACTTCACCAACAACCGGACCGACGAGGTCGCCGGACCGCTGAAGGCCGGGATGCAGCAGGCCGGGGTCGACCCCAGCACCCCGATCCCCGGCACCGACCTGACCTTCCTCGACGGTGCGATCTTCCAGTCCACCTTCACCGACGGCGCCACCAGCGCCTTCCTGGTGGGCTCGGTGATGATGCTGACCGCCGCGGTCATCGTCTTCGCGTTCCTCAACGTCAAGCACACCGAGCTGGCGACCGACGGACCCGAGGGCGTGCACGTCGGCTGACCTCGCTGACAGCACCACCAAGCACCACCAAGCACCACGACGCCGGGCCGGCAGGTGATCCCTGCCGGCCCGGCGTCCGTCTTGCGGCCGCGTGGCACGGTGGAAGTAAGTCCCGGCTGGAGGTGAGACGCACCATGGAACAGTCCACACAACCGATCGCCTGCCCCGACTGTCACGCGCTGACTGACGACCTGCACGCTCACGAGCGCTGGCACTCGCGGGTGATCCACGACATCGCCCTCGCGGTCGACAAGGAGAACAAGCGCCGCGAGGCGGCCGCGCGCTGAGCGCCGGTCGCTATCGCGTCGAGGCGTACGACGCCCGAACGGCCCGCCGGTTGGGTGCTGGGTGCCTGACGTTTCGCGCTACTGGCGTTGGCTTGGCTGACGCCCATGTGACAACCGCCGAACGCGTCAATTCGGTTCTCGGCCGGCGCCTCGTGCGGGCGCAGCACCGAGTTGCAGGCGATCCGCAATGTCCGCCTCCGCACTGGCTCATCCGAGTGAGTAGCTGCTCCCCTGGCGGCGCGAGAACGGAGCATCTGCCAACACAACCGGCGAGACCGACAGGCCCGACCGGACCGACGGTCGGTCAGTTCACCCACCCGTCGTAAGCCTGCCCGCTCAATCCGGCATGACTCGACCTGAACTGACCGCCCGCCGGATCGCTCCGCGGCCGTCAGCCCTCCTGACGACGCCGACAACCACCGACGCCGCGCCCACCGGTCAGTCCCGCCACTTCCGGTAGGTCTCCCCCGCCTCGATGTCGTACGACGCCGCAAGCGGACCCAGGTAGGGGTCCTGCGCGAGGGCGACGGCGGCGACCAGAGGACCCCGGTCGCCGTCGAAGTCGGCACGCGAGTCGACGTGCAGCCCGGGGTCCTCGACGTAGACCCGGACGGCGAAGTTGTCGCGGTCGGCGAAGACGAACGCGAGGCCGTCGCGGGTGCCGTACATCATCTCGAGCTGGTCCTCGGGGGTGCCCTCCTCCCAGCACTCGAAGCCCTCGGGGCAGATGTTGCGGGCGTCGGGGGTGGGCAGCAGCACGACGTGGACCAACGCGCCGGACGGGAGGCGGAGCGTGACCGCCGTACCCCGCTTCCGGACCCTGACCGGCTCCACCAACGTCATCGGACCCGCCTCGAGGACCCGTGGGAGCCGGATGCCGGCCCACGCCGCGAGCGCCCGCGGCGTCCAGTCGGCGTACGTCGGCTCGGTGACCTCCTCCTCGCCGACCACCTCGGGCTCGCCCGGCCAGTCCTCGATCCCCTCCCCCGCCTCGACCGCCTGCTCGGTGCTGGTGAGGCCGTAGGCATGATCAGTGACGATCGCGACCAGGTCGTCGACCGACACGATCGGCAGGTCGAGGTCACGCGGGTCCTGCTCGATCCCGGGGCCGGAGAAGTGGACCAGCCTGAACTCGTCGTCGGTCTGCAGCGAGACGTCGACGTAGCCCGGGTCCTCCTCGGGCTCGAGGAGCTGCCACGAGATCGTCACCTCGCCGGCATCGGTGTCCTCGGTGACGCACTCGGTGGACCCGGTGCAGCGCGGCTCGCCCTCCGGCGCGACGTAGGCCCGCACCAGGAAGTCCTCCTCGAACCGGATGTCCGCGCCGAGCACGCCCTCGGGGTCGCCCTCGTCGAGCCAGAGCTCCTCGAGGTACTTCGGCTTCTCGTCGATGTGGGACAGCGCGACCGCGACCAGCGCGCGTGAGGTGGCGGGCGCGGGGTCGCCGTCGGCGTACTCCCCCTCGCCGCTGCCACCGCTCCTCCAGAAGGCCGCAGCGGCTGCCACCACAGCGACGACCACCACGACCACACCGATGCGCACGACGTCGGACGAGCGACTGCCGGACATGGCCCACCCCCTCACCGCGTACGACGCCCGAACGGGCCCGCCGGTTGCCCGCCGACCGCGACAGCTGCTGCTCTGGCAGCGCGTCTACTGCTCGGGCAGTGCGTCGGGGTCCTCCTGCGCCTCGGCCCGGCGTGCCTGCTCGCTGAACTGGTTGCCGGCCACCCGCGTGAAGACCGCGCTGGTCACCAGGCCGGCCACGACCACTCCGACCGCGATGGTGCCCATCAACACCAGGCCCTCGGAGCTCTTCAGGACGAGCCCGCTCAGGTAGATGACCAGCCCGACGGTCAGGAGCAGGAACCCGATCCTCTTCTCCGCCAGGAGCTTGGCGTGGGTGGTGAGGGCGTCGGGCTCACCGACCGCGGAGCCCTCCTCGCCGATGGTCTCGCGCAGCTCGACGATCGACTCGGCGTTGTGGGCGTGGGAGAGGACGCCCGCACCCACCAGGTCCAGCGCCACGCCGGTCACCACCAGTACCTCGGCCACCAGAGCCATGACGCATCCTCCTTCGACCGGTGCGCACTCCCGCCGTCTCGCGAGGTCGCAGTGGTGGTGTCAGTACCCCGACCGGGGCTGCTCAGCCCCCCGCGAGGATCCGGTCGCCGTACGCCTGCGACACGGCGTGGTAGCGCGGCCGCGCCTTCGCGTAGATCGCGCGCGCCCGCTCCTGCCCCGCCGGCGTCGTCATCAGGCCGCGGTAGAGCGGCCGCACGAAACGCCCCCTGCCCTGGCGCAGCAGGAACGCCTCGAGCGCCTCGTCGGTGGCCGTCGAGCCGAAGACGTACGACGACAGGATCGACAGCTCGAGCCAGGGCACCAGGATCTCTCCGTTGGCCGATCCGCTGAGCCCGAACTGCTCGTCGAGCTCGGCCACCCGCTCCACGGGCAGGTCGCGCGGCATCGCGGTCAGGAAGCGGACCCACCGGTGCGGGCCCCACCCGTCGGTCACCAGCTCGGCGGCGGGCCGGCCGGCGACGTACGCCTGGGCCTCGGCGTCGACCTGGTCGAGCGCCGCGGAGGAGAAGCGCGGGACGTTCGCCGGGACACCGGGCTGGTGCATCCACGCGTCGAGGTCGAGCGTGGCCTCGTCGATGCCGGCGGGCTCGAGGAGCTCGGTGCGCAGGTAGGCCATCAGGGTCGGCGTGTCCATCGGCTGGAAGGCGTGCCGGTCGAAGTAGCCGCGCAGGAACGCGTCGAAGCGCTCCCGCCCGACCGCTCGCTCGAGCAGCACGAGGAACAGCTCGCCCTTGAAGTAGGGCACCTGCGACGGCGTCTCGGGATCGGCGCCGGCCCGGTCGAGCGCGAGGGCGGTGAACGCCGGGTCGTGCAGCTTGACGTCGTAGTGCAGCTCGTCGAGCCAGACGCCCTGGAGCAGCGCAGCGTACTCCGGGCCGTAGAGCTCCTCGTCGATCCGCGACTCGACGTAGGTCGTGAAGCCCTCGTTGATCCAGATGTCGTTCCAGGTGGAGTTGGTGACCAGGTTGCCCGACCACGAGTGCGCGATCTCGTGCGCGACCAGGGTCACCAGCGACCGGTCGCCGACCACGACGGTGGGCGTGACGAACGTGAGACGGGGGTTCTCCATGCCGCCGTACGGGAAGCTCGGCGGCAGCACCAGCAGGTCGTAGCGCCCCCAGCGGTAGGGCCCGAACAGCCGCTCGGCGGCGGCGATCATGTCCTCGGTCCCGGCGAACTCCCACGCCGCGGCCTCGATGTCGGACGGCTCGGCGTAGACACCGCAACGGTCGCTCAGCGGGCGGAACTCGAGGTCACCGACCGCCAGCGCGATGAGGTACGGCGGAACCGCGATCTCCATCGCGAAGGTGTAGCGACCCGCGTCGTTGCGCTCGGTCGGGTTGGTCGCGCTCATCAGCGCCAGCAGGTCGGGCGGCACGGTGAGCGCCGCGTCGTAGGTGACCCGCACCGACGGCGAGTCCTGCAGCGGGATCCACGACCGGGCCAGGATCGCCTGCGACTGGGTGAAGAGGAACGGCTTGCCGGACGCGGTCTGCTCGGGCGTCAGCCACTGCACGGCGCGGGCGTCGTCACCGGTCGCGTAGGTCACCACGATCTCGTCGGCCGCACCGACCTGGACGGTGAGCGCGCGGCCGAGGATCGGGTCGTGCTCTCCGAGCGCGTGCTCGAGCGGGGTGCCGTCCGGCAGGGTCACCGAGCGGATGTCGAGGTCCCAGGTGTCCAGCACGACCTCGGTCGCGGCGGGGTCGCGGTGCTCGAGCCCCAGGGTCGCCGAGCCGACCAGCCGGTTCGCGTCGAAGTCGACGTCCAGGTCGAGGCTGACGTGCCGGACCGCGACCTGCTCGGGACGGCCGAAGGAGTGCGGATCGGTGGTGGTGGCGCGCGACATGGCGGTCACGTTAGCCCGCACCGTTCCGGTCCTCGTCGATGGGCGGCCGGACTCGTGCTTCCGCCAGAGGGTCGGGCGCGAGCCGGACGTTCCGGTTGGCTCCGCCGCCCGCGAACGACCGGAGCGTCCGGCTCGCCGTGATCAGCCTCCGGAGACCTGCAGGGCCGGGGTCAGCCGAGCCGCTGAGCAGCCGCGAGCGCCAACCGCAAGGCCTGCCGGGACCACCCGACGGAGGCCCCGGCGAGCCCGCACGTCGGCGTGACCACCAGCCCCGGCGAGGGCGAGAGGCCGACCAGGTCGAGCCAGCGCGACACCCGCTCCACGGCGGCCTTGTCGGACGGCACTGGGTCCGGGTCGAACGAGGCGAGTACGCCGAGCCCGACGCTCTCTCCCGCTTCGAGCGCCTCGGCGAGCACGTCGTGCCCCTCGGCGCCGACCAGCCCGAGGTCGACCAGCAGCCCACGGGCGCCGGCTCCCCGGAGCAGCGCGAGCGGCGCATCCGCGGCGCAGCAGTGGGCCCACGGCTCGGCACCCGTGTCCGCGACGGCGGCGAAGACCTCCGCCAGGGCGTCACTCGCCTCCGGCGGATGCACGGTGCGGTGCCTGCCGAACCCCGACGCGGTGGGTACGGCGCCCGCGAGCACCGCCGGCAGGGCGGGCTCGTCGACCTGGACGACGATCCGGCTCCCGTCGGGCACGCGGCGTCGTACGTCTGCGACGTGGGCGGCGACGCCCGCCGCGAGCGCCTGGGCGAGGTCGCGGCGCGCACCGTGGTCGGCGAGAACCTTGTCGCCACGGGGCCGCTCGACCGATGCCGCGAGCGTCCACGGCCCGGCGACCTGGACCTTGACCGCCCCCACGTAGCCGGCGGTCCGCTCCTCGAACGTGTCGAGGTCCTGGCCCAGCAGGCTCCGCGCCCGGCGCTGGTCCAGGGCGGGCGCCCCGGACGTACCCGTCAGCCGCCACCCGGCCGGCTGCAGGTCGGCGTCGAGATCGGCCACCAGCCCCAGCGTCCGGCCGAGCATCCCGGCGATCGCACCGCGGCCGGGCACCTCCGGCAGGAAGGGCAGGCCGTGGTCGTCCTCCCCCAGCACCGCGAGTACGGCGCCCAGCGCCTCCTCGAAGTCGCGTTGGTCGCTCCCGGGCATCGACCCGACACCCGTGGCGAGCGCCATCAGGAGGAAACCCGCTCGGTCGCGGTGATCGTGGCCGATCCGAGCACCCGCGTGCCGTCGTACACCACGGCCGCCTGGCCCGGCGCGATGCCGTAGGCGGGGTCGAGCAGCTCGACCTCGACCGCATCGCCGGTGTCGGCGACCGTCATCGTCGCGCGGTGCTCGTCGCCGTGGGCCCGCAGCTGGACGGTGACCTCGAGCCGCGACCCGGCCGCGGGAGCCGGCCCGCACCACCGCGGGCGCACGCCGCGCAGACGGTCGATCGCGAGCCGTTCGCGGGGGCCGACGGTGACGGTGCCGGAGACCGGCTCGATGTCGAGGACGTAGCGCGGCCTGCCGTCCGGGGCCGGTCGGCCGATCTTCAGCCCCTTGCGTTGGCCGATCGTGAAGCCGTAGGTGCCGGTGTGCTGCCCGAGCACCTCACCGGTCGCGTCGTCGAGGATGTCGCCTCCGTCGTTCGGGGCCCGGTCGCCGAGCTTCTCCCGGAGCCACCCGACGTTGTCGCCGTCGGCGACGAAGCAGATGTCGTGGCTGTCGGGCTTGTCGGCCACCAGCAGGCCCCGCGACGCGGCCTCGCGCCTCACCACGTCCTTGGTCGTGTCGCCGAGCGGGAACAGCGAGTGCCGCAGCTGGCGCTCGTCGAGCACCCCGAGCACGTAGGACTGGTCCTTGCCGTGGTCGACCGAGCGGTGCAGCTCGATCGACCCGTCGGGCCCGTCGACCAGCTGCGCGTAGTGGCCCGTCGCGACGGCGTCGAAGCCCAGGGCCAGCGCCCGGTCGAGCACCGCGGCGAACTTGATCTTCTCGTTGCAGCGCAGGCACGGGTTGGGCGTCATCCCGGCCGCGTAGGTGTCCATGAAGTCCTCGACCACGTCGGCGTGGAACCGGTCGGACAGATCCCAGACGTAGAACGGGATGCCGATCACGTCGGCCGCGCGGCGCGCGTCGTTGCTGTCCTCGATCGTGCAGCAGCCACGCGCGCCCGAGCGGTAGGACTGCGGGTTGCGCGACAGCGCCAGGTGGATGCCGGTGACGTCGTACCCGGCCTCGACGGCGCGGGCCGCGGCCACCGCGGAGTCGACGCCGCCGGACATCGCGGCGACGACCTTCATGCCCGGGCGGCCCGCGCGCGCTCCACGCAGGGCCCGATCGCCTCCACCAGCGTGGCGACGTCGGCCTCGGTGCTGGCGTAGCCCAGCGAGAACCGCAGCGAGCTGCGGGCGGACTCGTCGTCGTACCCCATGCCGAGCAGCACGTGCGAGGCCTGCGGGACCCCGGCCGAGCAGGCGGCGCCGGTCGAGCACTCGATCCCGCGGGCGTCGAGCAGCATCAGCAGCGAGTCGCCCTCGCAGCCGGGGAAGCTGAGGTGGGCGTTACCGGGGAGTCGGTCGACCATGGACCCGTTGATGACGGCGTCCGGGACGACCCGGCGCACCTCGGAAACGAGGTGGTCACGCAGGGCGGACAGACGCGCCGCGTTGACGGCCTGCTCCTTGACCGCGAGCTCGACAGCCGCCGCGAACCCCGCCACCGCCGGGACGTCGAGGGTCCCGCTCCGGACGTCGCGCTCCTGCCCGCCGCCGTGGAGCAACGGGGTGAGCTCGATCTCGCGCCGGACGACCAGCGCCCCGACGCCCTGGGGCCCTCCGAGCTTGTGGCCGGACACCGACATCGCGTCGACGCCCGAGGCGGCGAAGTCGACGGCGACCGTCGGGACGGCCTGCACGGCGTCGGTGTGGACGGGGATGCCGTGCGCGGCGGCGACAGCGACGACCTCGGTGAGCGGCTGGATCGTGCCGACCTCGTTGTTGGCCCACATCACCGTGACCAGGGCGACCGACGCCGGGTCCCGCTCGATGCTCGCCGTCAGCGCCGGGACGTCGAGCCGTCCGTCGCGGTCGACCGGCAGCAGCTCGACCTCGGCACCCTCGTGCTCGGCCAGCCAGTGCAGCGTGTCGAGCACGGCGTGGTGCTCGGTCGACGGCGCCAGGACCCGACGGCGGGCGGGGTCAGCCGCGCGACGCGACCAGTAGAGGCCCTTGACCGCGAGGTTGTCGGCCTCGGTGCCACCGGAGGTGAAGACCACCTCGCCGGGACGGCAGCCGAGCGCCTGGGCGACGGTCTCGCGCGACTCCTCCACCACTCGACGGGCCCGCCGACCGGACGCGTGCAGCGAGCTCGCGTTGCCGTGGTTGGCGAGGTGGCGGGTCATCGCCTCGACGGCCGCCGGCACCATCGGCGTGGTGGCGGCGTGGTCGAGGTAGACGGCGTTCTCCATAGCGCTCCAAGAGTACGGCGCCGCCGGGCGCCACCACGAACCAGCCGCATCCTGGCACGCGCCTGCGGCGTCGTACGGCGCGCGGCGTCGTACCGTCACCGTCCGTTCAACCGGCATCCCTACGCTCCGGCGCATGCTGCAGGACATCCGCGAGTACATCGACCGGCTCCAGATCGACGGCCACGCCATCGGGGACGACCACGACGACGACCCGGTGCTGATCGGGCCCGACGGACTCGCCGTCGACACGTGGCGCGAGAACTACCCCTACGACGAGCGGATGTCGCGCGAGGAGTACGACGAGACGAAGTACCTCCTGCAGGTGGAGCTGCTGAAGTTCCAGCGCTGGAACACCGCGACGGGCGGCCGCCACGTCATCCTGTTCGAGGGCCGCGACGCCGCCGGCAAGGGCGGCACCATCAAGCGGTTCATGGAGCACCTCAACCCGCGCTACGCCCGCACCGTCGCCCTCGGGAGGCCGAGCGACCGCGAGGCCAGCCAGTGGTACTTCCAGCGCTACGTCGCCTTTCTCCCGTCGGCCGGCGACATGGTCCTCTTCGACCGGTCCTGGTACAACCGCGCCGGCGTCGAGCACGTGATGGGCTTCTGCTCCGACGACGCGTACGCGCGCTTCATGACGCAGGTGCCGCTCTTCGAGAAGATGCTGGTCGACAGCGGCATCTCGCTGACGAAGTTCTGGTTCTCGGTCACCCAGTCCGAGCAGCGCACCCGGTTCATCATCCGCCAGGTCGACCCGGTGCGGCAGTGGAAGCTCTCCCCCATCGACATCGAGTCGTTGGACAAGTGGGACGACTACACCGCCGCCAAGGAGACGATGATCCGCACCACCGACACCGACTGGGCGCCGTGGACGACGATCAAGAGCAACGACAAGAAGCGCGCGCGGATCAACGCGATGCGCTACTTCCTGTCCCGCTTCGACTACGACGACAAGGACGACGCCGTCGTCGGCCGGCCCGACCCGCTCATCGTGCAGCGCGGCATCGACGCCGTGGGCGACTGAGGGGGTACGACGTCACAGCCCGCAAGCCACCCGACCGCGCAAACCGCGCAATTGCGCCACCCGAGCAGCCCGCATCCCACCCGACCGCGCAAACCGCGCAATTGCGCCACCCGAGCAGCCCGCAAGCCGCCCGCCAACCGCAACCCCCAGCCACCTCGACCGCGCGGGCGGCAAGCACCGTCTGCGACACGCTCGGCCAAATCAGTGCAGCAGGACCATGTCGTCGCGGTGCACGACCTCGCGCTCGTACGCCGCACCGAGCTCGCGCTTGAGGTCCTGGGTCGAGCGGCCCAGCAGCGCGGGCAGCTCACCGGCGTCGAAGTTGACCAGCCCGCGGGCAACCACCGCACCGTCGGGGCCGACGAGGTCGATGGGGTCGCCGGCGTCGAAGCCGCCCACCACGTCGGTGATGCCCGCGGCCAGCAGCGACGCGCGCCGCTCCACGACGGCCCGGACCGCGCCGGCGTCCAGCACGACCGAGCCCTTCGCGTCGGTGGCGTGCCGCAGCCACAGCAGGCGCGTCGAACGGCGCTTGCCGGTCGCGTGGAACAGCGTGCCGACGTGCTCGCCGGCCAGCGCAGCAGCCGCGTGGTCGGCGGACGTCAGCACCACCGGGATGCCCGCGCCGGTGGCGATGCGGGCGGCCTCGACCTTGGTGAGCATCCCGCCGGTGCCGACGCCGGACGCGCCGACCGTGCCGATCGAGACCCCCTCGAGGTCGGCCTCGGAGCGCACCTCCTCGATGAGCCGGGCCCCGGGGCGGTGCGGCGGGCCGTCGTACAACCCGTCGACGTCGGAGAGCAGCACCAGCAGGTCCGCGTGGACCAGGTGGGCCACGAGCGCCGCGAGCCGGTCGTTGTCGCCGAACCGGATCTCGGTCGTGGCCACGGTGTCGTTCTCGTTGACGATCGGGATCACGCCGAGCTCGAGCAGCTTGGTGAAGGTCTGGTGGGCGTTGCGGTAGTGCGCGCGCCGCGTCACGTCGTCGAGGGTCAGCAGCACCTGCCCGGCGATCAGCCCGTGCCGCGCGAGCTCCTCGGTGTAGCGGTGCACCAGCAGGCCCTGCCCCACCGACGCCGCCGCCTGCTGGGCTGCCAGGCCGCGCGGCCGCCGCTTCAGGCCTAGGGGCGAGAGGCCGGCGGCGATCGCACCGGACGACACGAGGACGACCTCGGAGCCCCGCTCCCGCGCCGCGGCGAGTACGTCGACCAGCGCGCTCACCTGGTGGGGGTCGATCCCACCGGCGGCGGTGGTCAGTGACGACGACCCGACCTTGACCACGACCCGGCGCGCGCCGGTGACGACGGACCGCTCAGTCACGATCGTCGCCTCGGGTGGGGTCGTCCTCCAGCCAGGCGTCCTCGTCGGCGACCGCGTCGGGGTCCTCGGTGGAGCCGATCTCGTAGGCCTGCGGGCCGTACTCCTCGGGCCGGTCGAGCCTGCGCGCCACATCGGCGCGGGTCTCGGTCTCGCCGCGCTCGGGCAGCGCCTCCTGGATGTCCCGGCGCCGCTGCGCCGCCGGCCGGTCCTCGACGAACCGCGCATCCTCGCCGCGGCGGGAGAGGTTCTCCGCGCCCGCGTCGACGCCCGGCTTGAAGTCGAAGACCACCGAGTCGTCCGGGTGGCCGATGAGCACCGCGTCGCCCTCCTCGGCGCCGAGCTCCAGCAGCCGCGCCTCGACACCGAGCCGGTTGAGCCGGTCGGCGAGGAAGCCGACGGCCTCGTCGTTGCTGAAGTCGGTCTGGCGCACCCAGCGCTCGGGCTTGGTGCCGCGCACCCGCCACCCGGCACCGGTCATGGTGACGGTGAACTCCGCTCCGCCGGCCGCCTTCGGCCGCAGGACGATCCGCTCGGTGACCTCCGACGCCTTCTCGGCGCGGGCGGCCTGGACGATCTCGGCCATCGCGTAGATCAGCTCACGGGTGCCCTCGCCGGACGCGGCGGAGATCTCGAAGACCCGGAGGCCCCGCTCCCGGAGCTCGTCGACGACCATCTCGGCGATGCCGCGGCCGTCCGGCACGTCGACCTTGTTGAGGGCCACCAGACGCGGGCGGTCTTCGAGACCGCCGTACCTCCGCAGCTCGTCCTCGATGACGTCGAGGTCGTCGACCGGGTTGCGGCCGGGCTCCAGCGTCGCCGTGTCGAGCACGTGCACGAGCGCCGCGCAGCGCTCGATGTGCCGGAGGAAGTCGTGGCCGAGGCCGCGGCCCTCGGCGGCGCCCTCGATGAGACCGGGTACGTCGGCGACGGTGAACGTGGTGTCGCCGGCACTCACGACGCCGAGGTTCGGGACGAGCGTGGTGAACGGGTAGTCGGCGATCTTGGGCCGGGCGCGCGAGACGGACGCGATCAGGCTGGACTTCCCGGCGCTCGGGAACCCGACGAGCCCCACGTCGGCGACCACCTTGAGCTCGAGCACGACCTCGATCTCCTCGCCCGGCTCACCGAGCAGCGCGAACCCGGGCGCCTTGCGGGTCGCCGACGCCAGCGCGGAGTTGCCGAGGCCGCCGCGGCCGCCCTCGGCGATGACGAGCTCGGTGCCTGCGCCGACGAGGTCGGCGATGACCTCGCCGTTCGCGCGCCGGACCACCGTGCCGTCGGGGACGGGCAGCACCAGGTCGGCGCCGTGGGTGCCGTTACGGCGCCCGCCGGCCCCGTGACCGCCGTGCTCGGCGCGGCGCTTGGGGCTGTGGTGGTAGTCGACGAGCGTGGTCACGTCGGGGTCGACCCGCAGGATCACCGATCCGCCGGGGCCGCCGTTGCCGCCGTCCGGGCCGCCGAGCGGCTTGAACTTCTCCCGGTGCACCGACGCGACGCCGTTGCCACCACGCCCCGCACTGATGTGCAGCGTGACTTCGTCGACGAACGTGGGCACGGCCATGGGATCAGTCTCCTGTACGGAAGATCAGACTGGAGGAAATGAGAAAGGGCGCCCCAGGTCGGGACGCCCTCTCGGAAAGTGCTCGGACTCGGGGAGCGTCAGCTCACTCGCCCGGGACCACGTTGACGACGCGACGGCCGCGCCGTACGCCGAACTCCACCGCACCCGCGACGAGCGCGAAGAGGGTGTCGTCCTTGCCGCGGCCGACGCCGGCGCCGGGGTGGAAGTGGGTGCCGCGCTGGCGGACGATGATCTCGCCGGCGTTGACGACCTGGCCGCCGAACCGCTTCACGCCGAGGCGCTGGGCGTTGGAGTCGCGGCCGTTCTTGGTGCTGGCTGCACCCTTCTTGTGTGCCATGGATTCAGTCCTTCAGGGCTCGTGAGCTGGTGGCTCAGAGGGAGATGTCGGTGACCTTGACCTGGGTGTACTTCTGGCGGTGACCCTGCCGCTTCTTGTACCCGGTCTTGTTCTTGTACTTCTGGATGACGATCTTCGGGCCCTTGGTCGCGCCGAGAACCTCGACGGTCACCGCGGCGCTGTCGAGGCCGGTGGTGGTGACGTTCTCGCCGTCCACCGCCATGACCACGGGCAGGGTCAGGGTGTCGCCGACCGCGGTGGAGACCTTGTCGATCTCGATGACGTCGCCGACAGCGACCTTCTCCTGCTTCGCGCCTGCGCGCACGATCGCGTACACCGCGGTCTCCGTTCCTCTACGCTTCCACGTCACTTCAGGTCTGGGTCTGCTGCACGCCACGGCCGATCGTCGGGCGATCGGATCCCGGCCCCCACCCATCACGAGGATGGTGCAGGGCGGCGGGCGGAGCGGCAGAACGGCACGCCGAAGCGAGCCGACGACCAATAGTACGGACGGGCCCACCCCACGGCAAAACGGCGACCGTCCGACGCCGCCGACCACTCCGGTGGTCAGGGAGCCGGTCGGGTCGGCGGTGGTCGAGGGAACAGTTGATTGTCGGCGACCACAGTCGCGGCAGCGTCGTGGTCGCCGGCTGGGAGACGCCGTTGGTCGAGGAGCTCGCGCAGCGAGCGTCACGAGACCGAGCCACCCGGATCACCACCCGACGACAGCCCCGACGATGTGGTTTCGGTCGTGACCCCAGCGGTCGACCCGAGCGGACCCGACAGCCGTGCAGGGCTCCAGCCAGGTGCGGTGACCACGAGCGACCGCGACCGCGCTTTTCTCTCAAGTCCGGCCTTGGGCACCGCGGGCCCGACGGCCGGCAGCGCACCTTCCGCGACCTCTGGCTGCCCGATCTGGTTGTCCACAGCCGGGTTCCCGAGCCAGTCGCCGCGGAGCGACGCCGAAGCAGGTCAGCCGACCTCGGCCTCGGCAGCCTCGATGAGCTCCTTGACCACGTCGATCGACCGGATCCGCCCACTGGCGACCGGCGAGGTCTGGTCGAGCTGGAGCGACGTGGGGACCCCGATCAGCTCGGCGTCGTTGTCGATCGCCATGCCGCCGGAGTTGCCGGGTGAGATGCGCGCGTCGGTGTCGAACTCAGCGACGACGCCGCTGTCCTCCTCGTGGATGATCGTCGAGATGCCGCCGCGGGTGACCGAGATGGTGTCCTGCGAGCCGGCCACTCCGGGGAATCCGAGGACGGTGACGTCGTCGCCCGCACGGAGGTCGCCGGAGTCGCCGATCGGGATGGTGCTCAGGTCGAGCCCGCTGACCTCGTTGCCGTCGATGTCGGCGTAGATCTCGAGGACCGCGACATCGAGGTAGCCGTCGGCCTCGACGACCCGCGCGCGGTACTGCGGCTCTGAGTTGGTGTCGGTCATGCCGTCGGTCAGCGAGATCTCGACGTACTCCGGGTTGGCGATGCCGAGGTCCTCGCCGTAGGTCTCGCTCAGGCCGGGCGACTCCGGCGCGGCCACGTGAGCGTTCGTGAGGATCAGGCCGTCGGACCTGATGATCGAGCCGGAGCCGCCGTACGCGAACTCCTGGGTCGGGTCCTCCACCAGGTGGCTCTCCGCGGTGATCTTCACCGTGGCCTCCTTGGCCCGGTCGAGCTCCTCGGTGGTCAGCCCGTTCTCGTCCTGCTTCCCACCGTCGCCGTCGTCGCCGAGCACCGAGATGCCGATGGCCACCGCCGCCACCAGCACGAGCACGAGCGCGAGACAGCCGGCGATGACGCCGCCGATCGCGAGCCGCTTGCCGAGCCGCTTGCGCGCGAACCGCTTCTCCTCCTCGGCCGCCGAGAGGATCGGCACGAGGGTGACCTCGGGGCCCGCGACCGGGTGCCCGAGCCGGAGCTGGACGCGCTCGTCGAAGTTCTTGGTGGTCACCCGCCGGCCGTCGAGGAACGTCCCCTCGTTGGAGACGTTCTGGTAGACCCAGCCGCCGGGGACCGCCGACACCTGCCCGTGCATCCGGGACGCGGCGGGGTCGGTCATCACGACCGTCGAGTCGGTACGGCGCCCGATCGTGATCTGGGCGGGATGGCGGAACCGGTGCTCACGCCCCTCCGCGACCAGCAGCAGGTCCGGACCGGTGCGGGGCGGGACCGGCCCGGGCGCGACGCCCGGCCCCCCGCCGCGGACCGGGGAGGCGAGGACCTGGGTCTGGTCGAGCCCTTCGGGGATGACCGGAGGGATGGCCGGCTGCGGTCCGGCGCCGGCGGCCGGAGCCGGGCCGGCGGCCGGTGCCGGGCCAGGAGCCGGGCCGGCCGGGGCGCCACCGGGCACGCCCGACCCCGCGTCGGGTGCGGGCGGCGTACCGCCCGGGGTGTCCGGACCGGGTGCGCCGGACGCGGCCGGCGGCGGCGCGAACTTCCCCCACGCGCCCGAGGCCGGCGGGGGCATCGTCGGCTGGTCGATCGAGTCCGGCAGCGGTGGCGGGGCGGGCGCATGGCTGGGCACCTGGAGGTCCGGGGGCGCGAGCTCCTCCGGCACGATGGTGAGTACGGCGCCCGGCGCGGCCGGTCCGCAGCGCACGACGGTCCGCCCGGTGATCGGGTGCTCGCCGATCCGGCGGTCGTCCACGAAGGTGCCGAACTGACTGCCGGTGTCGACCAGCATCCAGGTGCCGCCGACCGGCCTCAGCTCGGCGTGCTGGCGCGAGACCGAGCCGGCGGTGAGCACGACATCGGCCTCGATGGCGCGCCCGATGCGCAGCACCGAGTCACTCGCGAGCCGGAGGACCCGGCCATCGACCTCGACGACCAGCGGGGACATGCCGACCACCCTATGCAGAAGATGCCGTCGGGCTCGCGACCGGACCACCCGTCGCGGGGCGCCGGACCCGGACTGTCGCGTTGCGGATCTGGATCCGGGCACCCGACACGAGCTCGATCGTCCGGTCGGGCTCGAGCACGAGGTTCTGCCCGCCGGGATAGGCGATCGGCCACGGGATGTCGGACGCGTTGTAGAGACCCCACCGGTCCGGTTCCTGCGGGTGCTGCCGGACCCGACCCAGGACGCTCGGGCGGTCGACGCCGGACGTGAGGTGGTCGGAGCGGATCGTGGTCTGGGCGCCGACGGCGACCGAGCGCCGCCCGATGTCGAGGAGGTACGGCGGCCGCACCGACTTCCCGTCGTGCCAGCAGGTGACGTCGGGCTGGTCGGCGCTCCAGAAGTTGGTCGTCCCGCACGAGGCGCAGGTCACCAGCCCGTCGCGGAGCTTGTCCATCGCCTTGATCCACTGCCCCTCGGTGACCCGGGCGCCGGGCCGCTCGATGCCGTCGACGAACGCCTGGACGAACAGGTCGCGGAGGAACTGCGGATAGATCTTCCAGTACTGCTGCACGATGTCGCTCGGCCGGTTGTCGGTGACCTCGGGATGCATGCAGAACAGCGGCTCGGTGCCGAAGTGGGTCATCAGCCAGTGCGCGTCGCGCATCCCCGCGTCGGTACGGGCGCCCTCGAGCGGATGGCCGAGGAACAGCGCGTAGAACAGCAGCACCGCCAGCGAGTGCCGGTCGGTGTCGGTGTTCGGGAGGGTGCGGTACGTCGTGTCACGGACCACCTCCGGCGCCATGAAGTACGGCGTCCCGAGCACCCGCCCCGTGCCGTTGTCGATCCCGACGTTGTCGTTGTCGCAGATCAGCACGTCACCGTTGGCCGGGTCGAAGAAGACGTTGCCGAAGGAGATGTCGCGGTAGCAGAGCCCACGGGCGTGCAGCCGCAGGAAGCTGTAGCTCAGCTGCCGGCACAGCTCGATGATCGAGGCGAACGACACGTCGAGCGGCCGCCCGTCGCGGTCGGCGTTGAGCAGCAGGAAGCTCAGCTCGAGGAACCGCGGGTCGCGCAGGTGCATGACGTAGCCGAAGCTCGGCTGGGTGGTCACCCGGGCCATGCTCAGCGGCCACAGGAAGCGTTGGTGCGGTGAGCCGATCTCGACCAGCTGCTGCATCTCCTGGTACTGCTGCGGCGTGGCGCTCTCGGGCTTGTACCACTTCAAGGCGAGCGGCTCGCCGGTGTCGCGGCGTACCTCGAAGACGTAGCCCTGACCACCCTGTCCGAGGAGTCCCGTGACCCGGGCGCGCCCCAGGGGTCCGAGGTCGACCTCGCTGCCCTCTGCCAGGACCATGGGTGCTCGCGACCTCCGTCTTCTGCTGTCCGGGTACGTGACAATCTATAGCCTCGGCCGCAGCGCAGGGCTTGAAACCCCACCTCGACGCAATGGCAGGCGGATACTGTGTGTCCCTGGGCGTGAGTGCCCGACGAACCGGGAAGGAATGAGCCATGAGTGACCGGTTGGGCGGCGCCCTCGCACGCAAGCCCCTGCACTTCATCTTCGTGCTCGACGTGTCCGGTTCGATGCTGCGTGGCGGTCGGATCCAGGCGCTCAACAACGCCATCAGCGAGGTGCTGCCGCACCTGCGCGACGAGGCCCGGGCCAATCCGCACGCCGAGCTGCTGATCCGGGTGCTGGCCTTCGCTAACGACGCCCGGTGGGTCATCGAGGAGCCGACGCCCGTCGACCAGGTGACCTGGGAGCGGCTCGAGGCCGTGCCGCGCGGGTTCACCGAGCTGGGCAGCGCGCTGGTCACGCTCGCCGACGCGCTGGGCGACCTCGACGAGTCCTCGAGCGCCTACCCGCCCGCGATCATCCTGGTCTCCGACGGCCGGCCCACGCAGAGCAGCGGCACGACCTTCGCCGAGGGCCTGCAGACCCTGCTGGCCAACCGGTGGGGCTCCACCGCAGTGCGTCTCGCCCTCGGGGTCGGTCGCGACGCCGACATGCACTCCCTGCGCCGCTTCATCGGCGACGAGGAGGTCCCGCTGCTGCGCGCCGACAACCCCGAGCAGCTCGTGGAATACATCGTCTGGGCGTCGAAGGCCGCCAGCAAGGTGGCCTCCCGGCCCATCGTCGGCGGCGGTGGCCTCACCGCCGTACCCCCCAACCCGATCGGTGACCCGATCTGGAGCACACTCGGATGACCCGCGAGCCGGACTCCGCGACCTGGACCACGCTCTCGGCCTCGCGGATCGGATCGGTGCACGTGCGCGACGGCCGCCCCATCCAGGACGCGGCGCTCACCTGGACCAACGGCGACAACGCCGTTCTCGCCGTCGCCGACGGCCACGGGCACAGTGCGCACTTCCGCAGCAACACCGGGGCGGCGCTGGCCGTGGTCAGCGCCGTCGAGGAGCTCCGCCGGCTCGTCCCCGACCTCAAGGACCCCGAGGCGGCCGCCGACCAGATCACCGTGGCTGCGGCCGCGATCGTCGGGACCTGGACGGCCAAGGTCGAGCACCACATCGAGGCCAACCCCTTCTCCCCCACCGAGGAGAAGGAGTACGACGCCTCGCGCGACCCGTTGCGCGCCTACGGCACCACGTTGCTGGCCGCTGCCGTCGCCGGGGACCTGATGGCGTTCCTGCAGATCGGTGACGGCGACTCCGTGGTCGTCACCACCCGCGGCGAGGCCAGCCGCCCCCTCCCCGAGGACCCCGACCTCGACGGCGTACGCACCAGCTCGCTGTGCCAGCCCGATCCGCTGCGGTCGCTCCGGGTGGCCGTGCTCGACACCGACGTCGAGGAGATCGTGCTGGCGTACCTGTGCACCGACGGTTTCGGCAACTCACGCGTCGACGCACAGGGATGGTGGCGTCAGACCGGCGAGCAGCTCGTGGAGTTCGGTCGCACCCGCGGCCTGGCCTGGGTGCGCGAGCAGCTGCCCGAGTGGCTCGACGAGCCGGCGCAGGTCGGCGGCGACGACACCACGATGGCGATCGTGGTGCGCGCCGACCTCTGACGGCCGCCTCGCGGCGGCCTTCCGGCCTACTCCTCGACGTTGAAGTAGTCCCGCTGCAGCGCGAGCGGGTCTCCGTCGACGTCGCCGTCCTTGTAGTCGTACGCCTGGAAGTAGCACAGGCAGTCCTGGTTGTCGGCGTACAGCACGCCGTTGCCGCTGGTGTCGACGTAGCCGTAGATCTTGCCCTGCTCGGTCTGCGTCGTGTCGCCCGTCGGCCACCAGTACGTGTTGACGAGGTCGTCGCCCTCGCGGGTGATCCGCCGCGCCAGGTTGCGGTACTCACGGAAGCCCTTGCGGTCCTTGAAGACCGCCACCCACACGTCGTTGCCGTCGTGGCGGCACTTGGCTTCCTCGAGCTCGTCGTCGTACTCGGTCGCGATGCGCTCGCACTTGATGATCTCGAAGCTGTCGGCGAACGCGGAGAGCTCGGACGACTCGATCTCGGTCGGCTGGTCCACCGTCGGGTCGGACGCCTTGAAGGCCGTCACCAGCTTGTCGGCCACGACGCCCTCGTTCGCGGTGATCTGGACCGACTGCAGCCCGTCGGCGGAGTCCCAGTAGAGCGACGGGACCTTGCGGTCCGCGGCGGGCTCGTTCACGTTCTCGGTGTCGTAGAGGTAGAAGTAGCCGGAGTCCCGCGGGTTGGAGAGGTGGCCCTCGCGGTAGTCGAGCACCCGCGCGCGGGCCGCGGAGAGGTCGGCCTCGGAGGAGTACGTCGTCAGCACCATCATCCCGTCGGGCGTCGTGCACTTGAGCTTCTCGTCCTCGCCCGAGGCGTTGTTCTCGGCGACACATTCGCTCGCGCCGTGGGTGATCACCTTCGCGACGCTCTCGTAGCGCTCGTTGATCGCCGAGAACTCCAGGCTCTTCGGCTCCTCGCCACCGCCCGACTCGGAGTTCCCGTTGTCGGCGGACTTCTTGTCGTCGTCACCACCACGCGTCACGAGGAACGCAGTCAGCGCACCGCCGACGAGCAGCACGAACACGCCGGCGACGATCAGGATCGGCAGCAGCGGGCTCTTCTTCTTGGCCGGGGCGGGCGCCGAGAAGCTGGCGAACTG
Organism: uncultured Actinomycetota bacterium; assembly: GCA_963830735.1. GTDB lineage: Bacteria > Actinomycetota > Actinomycetes > Propionibacteriales > Nocardioidaceae > Nocardioides. The sequence goes on along the minus strand of CAWHNG010000002.1, from coordinate 345,559 downwards.
CGGCGAGTACGGGCCACCCTGCTGGGGCGCGGGATACGACCCGGGCACGCCGCCCGAACCACCGCCGGAGTTCGGCCACGCGGGCGCGCCCGCGGACGGGGCACCCGTCGGCGCACCTGCCGGCGGCGCGAACGGCCGCTGGGTGGCGCCGGCTGACGGAGCGCTGGGCCCCGTCTGCGACGGCGGCAGGACGGTGGCCGGCCCGACCGGCGGCGGCGAGCCCTGCGACGAGTGCTGGGTGCGGTAGCGCCGTACGTCGGCGTCGGACACCTTCCCGATGGCGTAGCCGAGGGCTGCACACGCCCACATCGCACCGCCGACGTCCGAGCTTCCCCGGTCGCGGGCGAGCCTGGCGCCGGCATCGGCGACGGCACGCTGCGCGTCCGCACCGCTGTCGAGCATGGTGGCCATCGACTGGAACGCACCGAGCCGGACGGCGTCGACGAGGAGGTTGATGTCGCCGGTGGTGGCGCTGTTCTCGTCGAGGTAGTCGTCCAGCGCCCCGCGGAAGCTGTCCGCGTCGTTGAAAAGCTCGCGACCCTGGCTACGTCCCAGCGCGTAGAGGCTCTCGTGCAGTTCCATCGATGCTCCCTTTAGATCTCGTCCCCCGGAGTCCGGTCATCGTGCCGCGGGTGCTGTGCAGCGAATCGTACGGACCCCGGAGCGGATCCGTCGCGACATATGCCTTAGACGGTGGCGCCGAGCTCGGCTGCGACGCCGTCTGCGCGCTCGGCCACCTCGGCGGCAGTGCGTGGTCGCTGGCTGACGTCCTGGGCCAGGCAGGCGGTGATCAGGTCACGCGCGGCGGGCGGCAGGTCGGGGGCGAGCGTCGGCTGCGAGGCCAGGATCGACCGGACCAGCAGCAGTGGCTCGGAGGACTGCAGCTCGCCGTACACACCCCGACCGGTGAGGGCGAAGTGGAGGCACGCGCCGAGCGAGAAGACGTCGCTGGCGCGGGACGCCTGGGCACCCAGCATGATCGACGGGTCGGTGTACTCCAGGCCGATCTGGCCCAGGCCGGTCATCACCATGCCCGGCGACAGCAGCTGCGACAGGCCGAGGTCGGCCAGCCGGCCGCCGTCGTCGGCGATCAGGATGTTGGCGGGCTTGATGTCGCGGTGGGCGATCCCGCGCTCGTGCAGGGCGTGGGCCGCCAGCGCGGCGTCACGCACCGCCGCCACGGCGCGCCCGGGGTCGAGCGCGACGTTGGGACTCTCGAGAGAGCCGAGGGGGAGGTACTCCATCGCGTAGTAGAACGCACCGCCGTGGCGGCCGGCGTCGTACACCGCCACGAGGCGGTCGCTGTCGGCGACGCTGAAGTGCTTCAGCTCGCGGGTGGCGCGGCGGAACGCGTCGTCGGACGTCGGGCCGGCGATCACCTTCACCACGACCTCCTCGGCCGCGATCCCCAGCCGCGCCGGAGCCTTGGCGAGGTAGTTCGTGCCGTAGTTCGACTCGCCGAGCGGCCGGCTGAACACGTAGTCCGCGATGCCCTGCATGCGAACAGCATGTCACGGCCGCACGCGCCAACCCACCCATTCGCGCGAGTACGCCGACGCGAGCGATCTGCGGTTGCCGATTCTGCCGCGGGCACGGGCTCGTCATCTGATTCAGGGGCACTGGACCGGGTAGCGGTGTAGCGTTCCGGACGCACTCAGCGATGAAGGAGGCACGTTGATCGAGCCCTCTGCAGCATCCGTGGTGCCCACCACGGACCCGAGTACCTACCTGCCCGCACAGCCCATTGTCGGCGACCTCACCGACCAGATGCTCGCGACCGATTTCTGGACCGACGAGCTCGTGGCGTCGGCCGGTATCCCCATCGTCGACATCCCGTTCGTCACCATCGGTGGCGGCATCGGCAGCTTCGTCACCGTCGACTACCTCCGCATCGCAGGGGTTCCGACGTCGCAGATGCGCGTTCTCGGCACCCTCGACCACCCCTGGCAGACCTACGAGTACCTCACCCGCGTGTCGCAGGTCCCCCGCGGCGAGCGGTTGCGCTCCGACTCGGCGTCGCGTCCGGACAACATCTGGGGCTTTCCGTCGTACGGCTTCAGCGAGGGCGTGCGCAACTTCAACCTCAAGGTGCTGTGGGGCCTCTTCGCCGAGCCGATCTTCTCCGACTACTACACGCCGAAGGCCGGCCAGGTCTTCGAGCAGCTGGAGCGCGAGAAGAACCGGATCGGCTACGACGAGATGCTCGTCAAGGGCCTGGTGCGGATCGTCCGCCGGCGGTACGGCGGCGGCTACTTCACCATCCTCACCCCGCCCGAGGGCGCGTCGGCCACCAAGCGTGTCGCGTTCCGGTCGCAGTACGTCCACCTGGCCGTCGGCTATCCCGGCCTGAAGTTCCTTCCGGAGCTCCAGCGGTACCGCACCGAGAACAACGACTACCGCCACATCGTCAACGCCTACGAGGCGCACGAGCACGTCTACGAGCGGCTCCAGCAGCACCCGAGCACCGTGTTGGTGCGCGGCGGCGGCATCGTCGCCTCGCGCGTCCTGCAGCGGCTGATGGACGACCGGCTCGACCACGGCGCGCAGACCAACATCGTCCACCTGTTCCGGACCTACTACAACGGCCCGAACGACGGGTACGGCATCGAGACCGCCAACCGGCCCGGCGGCGGGAAGCCGCGGATGTTCATGCGCCGCCGGGGCGAGAACGGCTGGGCCTACCAGGGGTTCAACTACCCGAAGTCCGTGTGGGGCGGTCAGCTGAAGAAGCAGGTGCGCAACCTCGAGGGTGAGCAGCGCGCCGAGATCTACAAGCGGATGGGCGGCACCAACACCCCGTGGCGCAAGCTCTGGCAGAAGCAGATGAACCAGGGCCGGCGCGAGGGTTGGTACCAATGCGTCGTCGGCACGGTCGACGACATGCAGCCCAACGGCGACAAGATCGTCAACCACGTCCGGACCGCGCAGGGCACCGTTCCGATCGAGGTCGACTTCGTGATCGACTGCACCGGCCTGGAGGCCGACATCGCCGAGCACCGGCTGCTCAAGGACCTGCTGGAGCACGGCGGCGCCAGCCGCAACCCGGTCGGCCGGCTCAACGTCGACCGCAACTTCGAGCTGATCGGCACCCGCTCGGGCAACGGCGCGATGTACGCCTCCGGCGCGACCACGCTCGGTGGCTACTTCCCCGGCGTCGACACGTTCCTCGGCCTGCAGGTCGCCGCGCAGGAGATCTACCAGGACCTCGCCAAGCGCAAGTTCGGCAAGCGGATCGGCCCCGTGCGGTCGACCGTCCAGTGGTGGAAGTGGCTGCTGGGGAACGCCCCGTGACCGCCCGTCCGACGACCTCCGTGACCTCGACGAGGCAACCGACGACCAGACGAGGAGTGCGCTGATGTTGCCCACCCTGAACGGGCGGCTGCAGACCCGGATCTTCATGCTCGTGGTGTTCGGCGGGGCGATCACGTTCCTGATCACCCCGATCCTGCCGGGAGGCTTCGGCTTCAACGGCGAGAGCTACAAGGTCACCTACCTGATCCTGGCGACCGTGCTGGTGCTCGGCATCATCTGGGAGCTGATCTACCACCTCATCCAGCAGTTCCGCTGGGAGAAGGACTGGCCGACCATGTTCGGCCTGATCACCGCCGTCAACGAGGGCGCACTGGTGTGGCTGTTCCTCGACCAGGGCTGGATCCCCGGCATCGACGGTGAGAACTTCCCGGCCTCGGTCTTCTGGGCGTTCTTCATCGACTTCGCGGTGATCTGGTTCATCATCTGGGTGTGGACCAATGGGCCGATGCGGGTTCCGCTGATCCGCTGGCGCTTCTTCGGTGGAAGGATCGTGTGACGTGAAGAACTCCGCTGCTGAATGGGCCCGTGTCTCCGTCGTACCCGGGAGCGGCGAGGGCACCCTCGCCCGCTTCGGGCCGGTCGTGCTGCTCGTCGCCTCCACGGACGCTGACGTCGTCCGGCCCTACCTCGACCACGCCGCCATGGTCGCGGCCAATGGCGGCCAGGGCCGTCAGCTCGTCCGCGGGTTCGCGCTCATGCTGTCCACCGCGGCCGAGCAGTCCCCCGGCTTCGCCGCCCTCGCGCCCCACACGACCGGCCTCGCGGTCTTCGTCGACGGCGACGTGACCGTGACGGTCGACAACCAGGAGATCTCCGGCGCCGACTCCCTGGCCTGGGTCGAGCGGCTGATCCCGTGGCCGGTCGACACGATCAGTGTCAGCGTCCCCGGCGCGAGCGCCCCTGCGGGCGACAGCCAGTTCCGCCTCGACGGCGGCGTCGTGCCCGCCGGATCGCTGGTGGTCCCGGCCGGAGCCGTCGGCGCGGAGGCCCCGTTGCCGCCGCCTGCGGCCGGTGACGCACTGTCGTCCGCCATGTCCGGTGGGTCGACTCTCGACGTACCCGACACCGACAGCACCGCCGACCACGCGCTCCACGACCCGACTCCCGCCGTGCCCTCGACGCCGCCCGCCCCACGGGCGCCCGCTGCGCCGGCACCGGCGCCTGCCCCGGTCCCCCCGGCCGCGCCCGCTCCGGCCGCCGCACCTGCGGCTCCGCCGGCGCCCGCTCCCGGCGGCATCGGCCGCCCGCTCCCGCCGGCACAGCCCGACGAGCAGGTCAACTTCCAGTCGGTGCTCATCAACGACCTCGAGGACGAGGACTTCGAGCCGCTCCCGATCGTCGATGACCCCAGCCAGGTCGTCGACGACAGCGCCTCCCACGAGCACGTCCGCGGCGTCTTCTGCAAGAACCGCCACTTCAACGACCCGCGCCAGCTCTTCTGCGCCGTGTGCGGCATCAACATGGTCCAGCAGACGCCGATCCTCGTCAGCGGCACCCGACCGCCCCTCGGGGTGGTCGTGCTCGACGACGGCTCGGTGTTCCAGCTCGACAACGCCTACCTGCTCGGCCGGGACCCCGACTCCGATGACAGGGTCCGCGGCGGGTCCTTCCGGGGCCTTCCGATCATCGACCGGTCCAACCAGGTCTCCCGGGTCCACGCCCGGCTCGAGCTCCGCGGCTGGGACGTCGTCCTGATCGACAACAACTCGACCAACGGCACGTTCGTCCACCTGCCCAAGACCCCGGACTGGCAGCGGATGCCTCCCGGTGGCGAGCTCGTCCTCACCCAGGGCACCCGGGTCCGGATCGGCCACCGCACGCTGGCGTTCAACACCCACGCGGGCGGCAGCTGACCCGCCGAGTCGGCACATCTCTGCACGCGTACGAGCTCGAGTCGGCGCATCTCTGCACGCGGACGAGCTCGAGTCGGCGCATCTCTGCACGCGTACGAGGTCGAGTCGGCGCATCTCTGCACGCGTACGAGCTCGAGTCGGCACATCTCTGCACGCGTACGAGCTCGAGTCGGCGCGTGTAGAAACGAGCCGACTCGACGCCTCTCGGCTGCACAAACGAGCCGACTCGACGCCTCCCGGCTGCACAAACGAGCCGACTCGACGCCTCCCGGCTGCACAGACGAGCCGACTCGCGCTCAGTCGGTGGGGGTGCCGGCGAGTTCGCCGCCGAGGTCGACCTCGGCGAAGTCGGCCGGGGCGGCGTCGACCTCGGAGCGTGCTCCGATGACCGCGGGGTCGGAGCCGAGCGCGCCCACGAGAACGGCGATGCCTGCCGTGGGGGCCTCGTCCAGCAGCGCCACGCCCCGACGCTCCAGAGCAGCCCGCACGCCCGTGTAGCGACGTCCCTCACCCGTGAGGTACAGGCCACCGCCGTGCCGGGCGGCGAGCCGGCACCCCAGGATGACGGCGGCCTCGCCGTCGCTGCCTGCCGACCACCGCACCACGACCGGTACGGCGCCCGCGAGCTCGCCCGTGCCGGCCGGCACCACGGTCGCGGGGCACTCGGCTGCCGCGAGCACCGCATCGGCGGACGGGTCGCTCGACCAGACGACCACGCCCTGCGGAGCGAGCACACCGACCAGCTCGACGAGGTCCTGCTGCACGTCGGCACTCGGGTGCGCGATCACCCGCACCGGGACTCCGGCCCCCTGACCCCGCCGGACGAGCGACTCCTGCCGCTCCATCGCGGCCGCCATCTCGGCGAGCTCGCCCGACAGGCCACTGCCCATCTCGAGCATCCGGCCCTGCGGCTGCAGGTCGGCGACGACGATCTCCGCGGGCCGGGTCCCGCCGAGAGCCCCCAGCGCGACGTCGACGGCCGCCGCGTTGTCCTGGTCGGGGCGGCTCAGCATCAGGACCCGGGTGACCGCCTCGTCGCCGAGCGCTGCCCGCTCCGCCTCGGCGATGTCCCGAGCGACCCGGCGGGCGGGGTAGGCGAAGTTGAGCAGCGGACCGGTCATCACCGTGGTCACCAGCGCCATCACGACCATCATCGTGAACAGGTCCTTGCTGAGCAGGCCCAGCTCGAGACCGACGTTGAGGATGACCAGCTCGGTCAGCCCGCGGGTGTTCATCAAGATGCCGAGGGCGTTGGACTGCCAGTGCGGCACCTTCGCAGACCGGGCGCCGACGTACGCGCCCGCGTACTTGCCGACGATCGCGACCGCGAGGATCGCGACCAGCTGGACGAGGTTCTCCAGGCTGAGCCCGCGCAGGTCGACCTTGAGGCCGGAGACCAGGAAGAACACCGGAAGCAGCAGGAGCACGGAGAGCTGCTCGAGCCGGACCAGGATCTCGTGGCGCAGGGCGGCGGCGTTCTCGTGCGGGAGGATCGCACCGAAGAGGAAGGCGCCGAAGATGTAGTGGACGCCGAGCAGCTCGGTGGCCGCCGAGAACAGCAGCAGCCCGATCAGCACGATCGAGAGGATCGTGGGCGTCAGCTCGCCCGCCTTGGCGTACATCCGGGTGAGGCGGGTGAGCATCGGCCGGACGACGAAGATCGCGAGCAGCGCGAACGGCACGGCCAGGAAGACCAGCCACCCGGACCCGTGGTCGTCGCCGTGGGCCCCGCCGCCCGCGATGCCGATCACCACCGCGAGGAGCGTCCACGCCAGGATGTCGTCGGTCGCCGCGCACGCGAGCGCCAGCCCCCCGGTCTCGGTGCGATGCATCCGCCGGTCGGTGAGGATCCGCGCCAGCACCGGGAAGGCCGTGATCGACATCGCCGCGCCCATGAACAGCGCGAACGGCAAGAAGTCGGCGTCCTCGGGTCGCAGGTCGTCGAGGAAGGTCGCGAGGGCGACACCCATGCTGAACGGGAGCGCGATCGAGCAGATCGACACCGAGGCCGCCACCCGTCCGCGGCCCTTCACCAGCGACACGTCGAGCTCGAGGCCGACGACGAACATGAAGAGGACCAGGCCGATGCTCGCGAGCAGCGACAGGAACGGGCGCGTGTCGAGCGGGAACAGGTTGTCGCTGATCGTCGGGCCGAGGAGGCTCGGACCGAGCAGCACGCCCGCGAAGATCTCGCCCACGACCGGCGGGATCCCGACCCTGCCGGCCGCCATGCCCGCCAGTCGCGCGACGACGATGATCAGAGCGAGCTGCGCCAGGATCACGGTGATGTCGTACATGGCCGAAACTATGCCAGTGAGTCGACCCAGGCCTGATGGAGATCGGAGAAACGTCCGTCTCCCCCGGCGATCAGGTCGGCCGGCGCGCCGTCCTCGACGATCCGGCCGTGCTCCATGACGATCACCCGGTCGGCGATCTCGACCGTGGAGAGGCGGTGGGCGATGATCACCGCGGTCCGGCCGGCGAGCACGGTGCGCAAGGCCTGCTGCACCAGCCGTTCGGACGGCACGTCGAGGGACGAGGTGGCCTCGTCGAGGATCAGCACCGCCGGGTCGGCGAGGAACGCCCGCGCGAACGCGACCAGCTGACGTTGGCCGGCGCTGAGCCGGCCGCCCTGGTTGGCGACCTCGGTGTCGTAGCCGTCGGGCAGCGCCGCGATGAAGTCGTGCGCGCCGAGCGCGCGGGTCGCGGCCTCGACCTCCGCCATCGTCGCGTCCGGGCGCCCGAACCGGATGTTGTCGGCGACGGTGCCGGAGAAGAGGTAGTTCTCCTGGGTCACCATCACGACCGACCGGCGCAGGTCGTCGGAGGTCAGGTCACGCAGGTCGACGTCGTCGAGCAGCACCCTTCCGCCGGTCGGGTCGTAGAACCGGGTCGCCAGCTTGGCCACGGTGGTCTTGCCCGCCCCCGTGGTGCCGACGACGGCGAGCGTCTGGCCGGCGGGGACCCGCAGGTCGAGGTCGGCCAGCACCGGTCGGTCGGCGACGTAGGCGAAGTCGACGTCGGCGAAGGTCAGGTCTCCGCGGGCCGTCGGCATCGCCACCGGCTGCACCGGTTCGGGCACACCCGGCTCCTCGCGCAGCACGCCGGCGAGCTTGTCGAGCGCCGCCGAGGCCGACTGGAAGGTGTTGTAGAACTGCGAGATCTCCATCATCGGCTCGAAGAACTGCCGCAGGTAGAGCAGGAAGGCGGCGAGTACGCCGACCGTCACCTCACCGTGGTAGGCGAGGTAGCCGCCGTACAGCAGCACCACCGCGATCGTGACGTTGCCGATCAGCCGGATCCCCGGCATGAACCACGCGACCAGCCGGAACGCGACCAGGTTGGCCCGGCGGTACTGGTCGTTGACGTCGTCGAAGATCTCCTGGTTGCGGGGCTCGCGACGGAACGCCTGGACCGCGCGGATGCCGCCCATCGACTCCACGAAGTGGACGATGACCAGTGCGACCTTCTCGCGGGTCACGCGGTAGCTGCGGCCCGACGAGACCCGGAACCAGTTGGTCAGCCAGAACAGGAACGGCCCGCAGAGCAGGGCGACCAGTCCCAGCTCGACGTCGAGGAACAGCAGCAGCCCGGCGGTGCCGACCAGGGTCAGCGCCGCGGTGACGAGCCCGTCGAAGCCGGTCTCGAGCATCTCGTAGATCGCGTCGACGTCGGAGGTCTGCCGGGAGATCACACGGCCGGAGGTGTAGTCGTCGTGGAACGCCGGGCTGAGCCTCTGGAAGTGCCGGAAGACCCGCCGGCGCACCTCGAACAGCACGTCCTGGCCGACCTTGCCGGACCGGACGAGGAACAGGTTGCGCGCGATCGCCTGGGTCACCGTCGCGACCAGCACGATCCCGACGATCACGAGCAGCGGGCCGAGGTCGCCGCTGGCGCGGATCGGCGGGATGCCGGTGTCGATGCCCTCCTTGACCAAGTAGGGGATCGAGAGGCGGGCGGCGTTCTCGACCAGCACGATGCCCACGAGGGCCCAGATCGCCCACCTGTAGGGCCGCAGGAGCTCGCGCAGGAGCGCGGCGGAGCCACCGGTGAAGCGGAGGGCCTTCTCGCGCTCGGCGGCCTCCTCGGCGTCGACCTGGGCGATCCCCCGCCACTCGACGGTGGGGTCGCCGGGCCGGTCGGTGCGGTCGTCGGTGGCCTCGGTGGTCACGCGCCCACCTCCTCGACCGGCTCCGGGGCAGGTCCGGCGGGGGCGGGCCCGGCGTCAGCGGCCAGGAGCTCGCGGTACGCCGGCACGCGGACGAGCAGGTCGCGGTGCTCACCGACGTGGGTGATCGTGCCGTCCTGCAGCAGCGCGACCCGGTCGGCGAGCAGCACCGTCGAGGCCCGGTGGGCCACGACCAGCCCGGTCGTGTCGGCGAGGACCCGCCGCAGCGCGTCCTCGACGAGCTTCTCGGTGTGCACGTCGAGCGCGGACAGGGTGTCGTCGAGCACCAGCACCGCGGGCCGGGCGAGCACGGCGCGGGCCAGGGCCAGCCGCTGCCGCTGCCCGCCGGAGAGCGCCATGCCCTGCTCGCCGATCCGGGTGTCGAGGCCCCACGGCAGGTCGTGGACGAAGGAAGCCTGCGCGACCTCGACGGCCTCCTGGATGTCGGCGGAACCCGCGTCGGAGCGGCCCAGCGTGAGGTTCTCCCGCGCGCTCATCGAGAAGAGCGTCGGGTCCTCGAACGCCGTCGCCACCAGCTGCCGGAGGTGGTCGATCTCGAGGTCGCGGACGTCGACTCCGTCGATGGTGACCCGGCCTCCGGTGACGTCCCACAGGCGCGGCACGAGAGCGGTGAGGACGGTCTTGCCCGAACCGGTGGCGCCGACGAGCGCGACGGTCTCGCCGGGCTGGATCTCGAGGTTGACGTCACGCAGCACGATCTCGTCGGGAGCGTCGGGGAACGCGAAGTCGACGTGCTCGAACCGGAGGTGGCCGCGCGGCTCGGCGACCCGCGCCTCGCCGCCGACGATGGCCGACTCGGTGTCGAAGATCTCCAGGATCCGGGCGGCTGCCGTCATCGCCTCCTGGGACATCGCGAGGATGACGCCGAGGGCGGCCACCGGCCACACCAGCGACAGCATCAGGGTGATGAACGCGACCAGCTCACCGGGCGTGAGGTTGCCCTTGCCGACCCCGATCGCGCCGAGCAGCAGCACGACGGCGACCGCGAAGTTGGGGATCACCTCGAGGAAGGTCCAGAACCGCGCGGACAGCCGGACCTTCTCCATGCTCGTCGCGTGGAGCTCGCGGGCTGCGGCGTCGTACTGGTCGCTGACGTGGTCGCTGCGGCCGAACGACTTGATCACCCGGATGCCGACCGCGCCCTCCTCGGCGCGGGTCGCCAGGTCGCCCTGCTCGTCCTGGACCCGGCGCGAGATGACGACGTACCGCTTCTCGAACCGCATCGAGAGCCACACGATCGGCACCGCGGTGACCGCGACGACGAGGCCGAGCGGCCAGTACATCCGCAGCAGCACCGCGGTGACGGCCACCACCTGGAGGATGTTGATGACCAGGAAGAGCATCCCGAACCCGGCGAACCGGCGGATGGCGGAGAGGTCGGTGGTGGCGCGCGACAGCAGCTGACCGGACTGCCACTTGCTGTGGAACGACATCGGCAGCGACTGCAGGTGGGCGTAGAGGTCGCGCCGCATCGCGGTCTCCATCGAGAGCACCGCGCTCGACTGCACCCAGCGGCGCCACCAGACGAGGAACGCCTCGAGCACGCCGAGGGCCAGGGCCAGCAGGCCGAGCGGGAGCACCGGGTCGATCTCGCCGTCGGTGATCGGGCCGTCGATCAGTGCCTTGATGACCAGCGGGATCGCGATCGAGAGGGCGATGCCGCCGAGCGCGGTCAACAGCATGATCAGCAGCGCGGTGCGGTGCGGCCGGAGGTAGTGGCGCAGCCGCCACAGCGCGTGCACACCGGCGGGCGGCGGGCCCGCCGTCGGGTCCGTCAGGGAGGGCTCGGGTCCGGAAGTGTTCGTCGACATCGCTTGCTCGACGATAGGCCGCGGTGCCGACAACCCACGAATCCTTTTCGGCCGTACGCCGCCTCCGCCGGAAATCCTGGGGCCGGGGGCAGCTCAGGCCCTCGACCCACCCCACAAGGAGGAGTACGGCGCCGCCGGTCAGCTCGCGTCGGCCGTGAACGCGACCTCGGCCGTCCCGCACAGCTCGGTCGGGTGGTCCCAGGCGTAGGTGCCGTCGAACGTGCCGTCGTCGAAGGTGCCGGCCAAGGACGTCGATGCGGTGGCGAGGTCCGTGCTGGTGTCGTCGAGGTAGTCGACCGACCCGTCCTCGCCGATCGCGATCTCGAGCTGGCTGTCGATCTCGGCGGTCGCGCCGCCGCACTCCAGCACGAGGTTCGCCTCGATGCGGGTGATGGCCTGGTCCGCGACCGTGAGCGTCACCTGCTGTCCAGCGGCGTCGACCTCGCTCGCGTAGGTGCCGTCGGGCGCCACGGGACCTTCGGACGTCGCCGAGTCCTCCGGCGTCTCCGACGCATCCGATGCACCGGATGGGTCGTCGTCGGATCCGCAGGCCGCTGCGGCCAGCACGGTCAGGACTGCCAGTGCCGTCGCGGCAGCTCTTCGTCGGGGAGTCATTCCTGCAGCATGACCGCCGTAGCGCTCGTCGGGATCACTCATCTCTGGGATATTCGGAGCACCGCGGCCCCGGCAGCCCGCTCACATGTCGTTGCCGACGAACATCGGGTCGCCGCCCTTCGGGCGCAGCGGTCCGAGCTCGGTGCACGCGCCGGAGGGGAGCTCGCAGTCGTAGACGATGTAGTCGGGGTAGGTCCGACCCGGGTCGGCGACCAGCACCGACCCGTCGGTGTCGAAGGTCCAGAAGCCGAGTGCTCCCGTCTGCGTCGGGCCCTGCTCGAGCACGATCGGGTCGTCGCCCGGGCGCACGGGCTCCAGCCTGCTGGACCATCCGCGCACGTAGCGGCCGTCGTGGGACAGCTCGCTGTCGATCGGGCCGGCCACCAACCACCAGTCGCCCGGATCGGTCGGCGCCGGACCGTCGTGGAGGACGACGCCGTTCCGCACGTCGGCGACCCTCGTCTCCGGGCCGGCGAAGTCGGACCACTCCCCCGTGGCCGAGTCCCACGTCCGGGTGCCGTCGCCGTCGCGGACGAAGACGACGCCGCCGTCGATGCCGTCGATCACCAGGTCGCCGCACCGGCCGCACGCGATCTCCTCGGTGGCGACGTCGTTCCCGGTGTCCATGTCACGCACGGTCAGCGTCGCGGTGCCGTCGAGCAGGGTCGCCCAGGCGACGAGCGACCCCGTCGCGTCGAACTTCGCCGTCGGGTGGAACCCCTCGACGTCGTCGAGCGGCCCGTCCACCAGCGAGGTCACGGACCCGGTGCCGTCGAGGAGCATCGGCCGGCCCGCGTCGAAGAACACCATGCCGTGCGGCGTCGCCGCGGCGTCGGTGTCGAGGTACGTCAGCTTGTCGATGGGGAACGAGCGCCCACCCATGTGGATCCTGAAGCCCGGGTCACCGTACGTCCGCAGGCCGTGGGAGAAGTCGAGCGCGCCCAGGCTCGGGAACCGCGTCGCCGGGTCGATCGCGTCGTCGGGGCCACTGCCCGGAACGAGCGTGGACCCTGCCACCGCGGCGGCGGCCAGGACGGCGACCGCACCGGCGCCGGTGGCCACCCGCCGCTTGGTTCGGAGCGCCCGGCCTTCGTGGCGGGCGGCCGCGAGGTCGCCGGGTGGCGGCACGACCTCGTCGAGCCGGTCGGCCAGGGCGGTGCGCAGGTCGGTGGTCATCGGACTTCCTCCTCCGGGTCGATGCCGGCGCGGCGCAGGTTGGCCAGCGCGGCCGACGCCTGGGACTTCACGGTGCCGCGGGAACAGCCGAGTGCGTCGGCGATCTCGGCCTCGGACAGGTCCTCGTAGTAGCGCAGGACGATCACCGCCCGCTGTCGCGGCGGCAGCGCCTGCACGGCCGCCCAGACCATGTCCCGCTCGGCGAGCCCGGACTCGGGCGAGGACACCACGTGCCGCGCCTCCACGCTCTCGTGCGGGCGCTCCCGGCGGAACCAGCCGAGCCGCCGCGTGGAGAGCACCTCGTTGACCACCATCCGACGCAGGTACGCCTCCGGGTGGTCGGCCCTCCGGACCCGGGCCCAGGCGGCGTACGCCTTGGCGAAGGCGGCCTGCACCGCGTCCTCGGCGACCCCGCGGTCGCCGGCGACGGCGAACGCGGTGCGGTAGAGCCGCGGCCACGCGCTCGCGAAGAGCTCGGCGAACTCCTCCTCAGGGTCCATCAGGACCTCCGTCAGGAAGGATGCCGTGGCGGGTGGATCGGTCGAGACTCCCATGCCCTACTGATGGGTGCGGGCCCGGCGGAGGTTGTGCCGGGCGGCCGACTTTCTGCGGCCGCGCGGACGGGTTCAGGCCAGCAGACCGCGCACCACCCGGAGCCCGACCGAGACCCGGGCGAGATCGGCCGCCTCCTCGGCACAGATGGCTTCGAGCATGCCGACCGCCTGCTCGACCACACCGCCGGCCTCCTGCTCCCAGGCAGCGACCCGGTCGGCGGCGACGCGCGCCGCAGCCGCGTCCGCGTCGTCCTCCGGGCCCACCGGAGCCGCACCGGTGGTCGCGGTGGTCGCCGCCAGAACCTCCCCGGTCAGCTGGGCGTGCACGGCGTGCAGGTCGTCGCGGAGCGAGGCGCGCGCCATCGTCTGCCACTGGTCGGCCCGCGGCAGCTCGACGATCCGCTGCTGCAGGACCGCCAGGCCGAGTCGCTCCCCGAGCGCGAAGTGGACGCGCGCGACGTCAGCCGGGGCGAGGCCGGTGGCGGTGGCGATCTCCACGACGTTGAGCAGGGCGTAGGCGACGTCGAACGACGCGACCCGGGCCGCGAGCTCCTCGGGGACCCCCTGCTTGACCAGACCGGCGCGGCGGGCGTCGTACGCCGCCAGCTCGCGGCCGGTCAGCAGGTGCGGAAGCTCGAGCATGGTGGCCTGGACCGGACCGGAGAAGAGCTCGACCGTCGCACCGCTGTCCAGCGGTGGCCGCCGGTTGGTCACCAGCCACCGCGACGCCCGCTCGACGAGGGTGCGCATCTCGACGCGCATCCGGGTCTGCACGGCGGCGTCGATCGTGGTGTCGTAGGTCGCCAGCTCGTCGACGAGCGGCCGGGAGCCGAAGATCTCGCGCGCGACGAAGTTGGCGCGGGTCAGGTCGGCCGCCGGCACCCCGGTCTCGCCGGACAGCCGCGCCCAGTAGGTCATCCCGGCGCCGTTGACGATGTAGTTGACCACCTGCGTCACGATGATCTCGCGGCGCAGCGGGTGCTGGTCGATCTGGGCGCGGAAGCCCTCCCGGATCGGGGTGGGGAAGTACTCGACGAGGTCGATCTCCAGGTAGGGGTCCTCGGGCAGGTCCGAGGCCAGCAGCTCCTCGGCCAGCACGATCTTCGTGTAGGACATCAGCACGGCGAGCTCCGGCATGGTGAGCGCTCCGCCGCGCTCGAGCCTTCGCTTGACCTCCGCCTTCGACGGCAGCGCCTCCAGCTCGCGGTCGAGCAGTCCCTTGGCCTCGAGGTCGCGCATCCACTGCTCGTGCACGTGCAGCAACGACGGCGCGTTCCTCGCGGCGTTGGCGAGGGCGATGTTCTGCTCGTAGTTGTCCTTCAGGACGAGGTCGGCGACCTCGTCGGTCATCGACGCGAGCAGCTGGTTGCGCTGCTTCTCGGTCAGGTCGCCGTCGGCGACCACCCGGTCGAGCAGGATCTTGAGGTTCACCTCGCGGTCGGAGGTGTCCACTCCGGCCGAGTTGTCGATGAAGTCGGTGTTGATCCGGCCGCCGTCGACGGCGTACTCGATCCTGCCCCGCTGGGTGAAGCCGAGGTTGCCGCCCTCCCCCACGCACCGCGCCCGCAGCTCGGTGCCGTCGACCCGGATCGCGTCGTTGGCCTTGTCCCCCGCGTCGGCGTGCGTCTCGGTCGAGGCCTTGACGTAGGTCCCGATGCCGCCGTTCCACAGCAGGTCGACCGGCGCGAGGAGGATCGCCCGCATCAGCTCGGCCGGCGTCATCTTCTCGACGTGCTTGCCGATCCCGAGCGCCGCCCTGATCTGCGCGTTGACCGGGATCGACTTCGCGCTCCGGGAGAACACGCCGCCGCCGTCGGAGATCAGCGACCGGTCGTAGTCCTGCCAGCTCGACCGCGGGAGGTCGAAGAGCCTGCGGCGCTCGGCGTACGACGCCGCGGCGTCGGGCTCGGGGTCGATGAAGATGTCGCGGTGGTCGAACGCCGCGACCAGCCGGATGTGCTCGGAGCAGAGCATGCCGTTGCCGAACACGTCGCCGGACATGTCGCCGACACCGACGACGGTGATGTCCTCGGTCTGGCAGTCGACGCCCATCTCGCGGAAGTGCCGCTGCACCGAGACCCAGGCCCCGCGGGCCGTGATGCCCATCGCCTTGTGGTCGTAGCCGACCGACCCACCGCTCGCGAACGCATCGCCGAGCCAGAAGCCGTAGTCCAGGGCGACGCCGTTGGCGATGTCGGAGAACGTCGCCGTGCCCTTGTCCGCCGCCACGACGAGGTAGGCGTCGTCGGAGTCGTGACGCACCACCCGGCGGGGCGGGAGCACGTGTCCCTCCGTCACCAGGTTGTCGGTGACGTCGAGCAGGCCGCGGATGAACGTCTTGTAGCACTCCACGCCCTCGGCCAGCCACGCGTCGCGGTTGCTCGCGTCGGGGAGCTGCTTGGCGTAGAAGCCGCCCTTCGCGCCGACCGGAACGATCACGGTGTTCTTCACCATCTGCGCCTTGACCAGGCCGAGGATCTCGGTCCGGAAGTCGTCGCGCCGGTCCGACCAGCGCAGACCGCCACGGGCAACCGCGCCGAAGCGGAGGTGCACACCCTCGACCTTCGGGCTGTAGACGAAGATCTCGAACTTCGGGCGGGGCTCCGGCAGCTCCGGGATCGCCGACGGCTCGAGCTTGAGGGACAGGTAGCGCTTGGGCTTGCCGTCCACGGCGTACTGGAAGTAGTTGGTGCGCAAGGTGGCCCGGACGTGGGTGAGGTAGGAGCGCAGGATCCGGTCGTGGTCCAGGCTGAGGACGTCGTCGAGACCGTGGTTGATCTGCTCGACGAGGGCGTCCTCCTGCTCCTGCCGGTCGCCGGCGAGGTCCGGGTCGAACCGGGTCTCGAACAGCTGCACGAGCAGCCGGGCGAGGTCGACGTTGTCGGCGAGGGCCGCCTCGATGGAGTCGAGCGCGAAGGGCGAGTTGCCCTGACGCATGTACTTCGCGTACGCCCGCAGCAGGGTGGCCTGCCGCCAGGTGATCCGCGCGCGCAGGACGAGGGCGTTGAAGCCGTCGATCTCGGTGTAGCCGTCCCAGATCGCCCGCAGGGCGTCGCTGAAGAGCTCACGCGCGTGGTCGGGCAGTGCGCCGGCGTACCGCAGCCCGAAGTCGTAGATGAAGGAGCGTCGCTCGAGGCCCACCAGCCCGTAGGGCCGCTCGTCGACGACCTCCACGCCCATCGAGGAGAGCATCGGCAGCACCTGGGAGAGCGACAGCGGGTCGCCGATCCGGAAGACCTTCAGGCGGGCCTCCCCCTCGGCGGCGTCGAGGTCCTCGTAGAGCGCCTGGTCGAGGCCCGACTCACCTTCGATGGCCTCGATCCGACCGAGGTCGACCGAGGCGGTCCGGGCGGGGAAGTCCTCCTTGTAGGCCTCGGGGAACGCCTCGACGTAGCGCCGACCCAGGCGGGCGCCGCGCTCCTCGCCGTACTCCGTCGTCACCGCCTGCAGGAAGTCCTCCTGCCACGAGCGGGACGCCTCCACCAGCCGGTGCTCGAGGTCTGTGGTGTCGATGTCGTCGGGGACCAGCTTCCCGGGAGCGAGGCGGACCACGAAGTGCACCCGTGCGGTCGTCGACTCGTTGATGCTGACGTTGAACTCGACCGAGTCGGCACCGAGCCGCTCCGTGAGGATCTTCGCGAACCGCTGCCGCACGCTGGTGTTGTAGCGGTCGCGCGGCAGGTAGACGAGGACGGAGAGGTAGCGGCCGTAGGTGTCGCGCCGGATGAAGAGGCGTACGGCGCGCCGCTCCCTCGCCTGCATGGCGGCTTCGGCGATCGGCGCGAGCTCGTCGACCGGGGTGTGGAACAGCTCGTCGCGCGGATAGGTCTCGAGCGTGTCGAGGAGTGCCGTGCCGTCGTGGCTGCGCGGGTCGTGGCCGGTCCGGCGGAGCACCTCACCGACCTTCTCGCGGAGCAGCGGCACCCGCAGCACCGACTCGGTGTAGGCCGCGCTCGACAACAGCCCGAGGAACCGGCGCTCGCCGGTGACCTCGCCGTCGGGACCGAACACCTTGACGCCGACGTAGTCGAGGTAGGCGGGGCGGTGCACCGTGGAGCGCGAGTTGGCCTTCGCGAGGACCAGCAGGGTCTTCTCGCGCGCCTTCGCCTTGACCGCCTCGGGCAGCCGCCCGAAGGACACCGACTGGGCGGTCATCGTGCCGCCGCCCGGACCCTTGCCCGAGCTCTTGCCCGGTCCGCCCCGCGAACCCTTGCCCGGTCCGCCGGTCGCGACGACGGCGTCGCCGGGGTCGCGGAGGATGCCGAGGCCGGACCCCGGGACCGCGCGCAGGACGTCGTCCTCCTCGCCGTCCAGCTCGACCCGCTCGAGGACGTACTCGCGGTAGCCGAGGAAGGTGAAGTGCTCGTCGGCCAGCCAGGTCAGCAGCTCACCGGCCTGGCGGACCTCGTCGGCGTCGAGAGGCGGGGGGTTGTCGTCGAGCTCCGCCACGATCGTGCGGACCTGCTCGTGCATGGCCGGCCAGTCCTCGACCGCGGCCCGGACGTCGCCGAGCACCCGCCGGACGCCGGCCGTGATCGCTTGGACCGCCTCGCTGTCGCCGAGACGGTCGATCTCCACGTGCATCCAGGACTCGCGCCGGGTGCCCTCGGACGGCGTCGTCGACCCCGGCGCCGCGGGGTCGACCCCGACCAGCCGGCCCTGCTCGTCGCGCTGGACGTCGAAGGTCGGGTGGAGCACGACGTGCACGTCGTGGAGCTGACGGGCGAGCTCCATGGTCAGGGAGTCGACGAGGAACGGCATGTCGTCGACGACGACCTCGACGACCGAGTGCGCGGCGGCGGACCAACCGTGCTCGCTCACCGTCGGGGTGAAGACCCGGACCTTGATGGCGCCGACCTGGCGCTCGGCTGCCGAGTGCAGGTGGGACGCGAGGGCGCCGTACACGTCGACGTCGGCGCGGTCACCGAGGTCGTCGGTGTCGACGTGGCGGTAGTACGCCGCGAGCAGCTCGTCGACCTCGTCCAGGTCGATCCCGGGCGGGCCTCCGGAGCCGCGGCCGTGGCGGGCCACGTCGGCGGCCTGCTCGAAGATCTGCTCTCGGTCGGTGTGGTGCGTCGTCGTTGACACGTGGCGACACTAGGACTCCGGCCGGACGGTTCACAACCACCCCCCCTCGCCCTCCCCGTCGCGCGTCCGGTGCGCCATGATGTTCGCCGTACCGCGGTAACGACGTCGCCGGGTTCACGGGTCGGACCGTGGCGCGGCCTGGCTGCAGGGAGAACGCAACAGATGGCGACCCGCCTCGTGCACGAGCTGACCTACGACGCACCGGTGGCCGACGTCGCCGCGATGCTCGCCGACCCCGCCTTCCGCGAGGAGGTCTGCGCCGCCCAGCGAGCCACCAAGTACTCGGTCTCGATCGAGGGCACGCAGGGCGACCCGATGAAGGTCACGGTCGACGCCTGGCAGCCGACCGACCGGGTGCCGTCGTTCGCGAAGAAGCTCGTCGGCGCCGAGACCAACATCGTGCAGACCGAGTCGTGGACCAGCGCGACCCACGGCGACATCCACGTCACGATCCCGGGCAAGCCCGGCCAGATGGTCGGCACGGCCGTCCTCGAGGAGAAGGACGGCGGCACCGTCGAGACGGTCACCCTCGACATCACCGTGAAGATCCCGCTCGTCGCCGGCAAGATCGAGGAGCTGCTCGCCAAGCTCCTCGGCAGCGCGCTGCGCGCCGAGAACCGCACCGGCGTGACCTGGCTGGCGCGCTGACCTTCCGAACCTGTCGGCCGGGTGGTCCGGTCAGCCGGTGTGCTCGGAACCCTCCGCGTCCGACACGTGACCGGCCCGGTGCGCGGCCGAGTCGGCTCGGCGTCGTACGACGATCACGATGCCGAGCACGATGAACGGGCCGAACGCCAGGACGATCGTCAGCGCCTGCTCGACCGGGTGCAGCGTGCCGAGGTGCGCGGGGTACATGCCCCCAGTGTCCTCCAGGAGCAGGCTCAGTCCATGTGGGGGTAGCGGTGGTCGGTCGGGGGGACCAGGGTCTCCTTGATCGAGCGGGGTGAGGTCCAGCGGAGCAGGTTGGCCGGGGAGCCGGCCTTGTCGTTGGTGCCCGAGGCGCGGGCACCGCCGAAGGGCTGCTGACCCACGACCGCGCCGGTGGGCTTGTCGTTGATGTAGAAGTTCCCGGCTGCGTACCGCAGCGCCTCCCGTGCCCAGGCGATCGCACGGCGGTCCTGGGCGATGATCGCCCCGGTCAGGGCGTACGGCGCCGCAGACTCCGCCGCGCGCACCATCGCCTCGAACGCACCATCGACGGCGTCGTCGTAGACATGGATGACCAGCACCGGTCCGAAGTACTCGGTGGAGAACATCTCGTCGTCGGGATCCTCGGCCAGCACCACCGTGGGCCGCACGAACCAGCCCACCGAGTCATCGGCGGTCCCGCCGGCCGCCACGGACAGTCCCTCGGTGGCCTGGGCCCGCTCGATCGCCGCGACCTGCTTGGCGAAGGACCGCTCATCGATGACCGCGCCCATGAAGTTGGAGAAGTCGGTCGGATCGCCCATCGCCAGTCCGTCGACCTCGGCCAGGAACCCCTCACCCATCCTCTTCCACACCGAGGCCGGCACGTAGGCCCGCGAGGCGGCCGAGCACTTCTGCCCCTGGTACTCGAACGCCCCCCGGACCAACGCCGTGCTCAGCACCGCCGGATCGGCCGAGGGGTGGGCGATCACGAAGTCCTTCCCACCGGTCTCCCCCACCAGCCGCGGATAGGTGCGGTAGCCGGCGATGTTGCTGCCCACCCTCTGCCACAGCCCCTGGAACGTCGGGGTCGAGCCGGTGAAGTGGATCCCGGCCAGGTCGGCATGGGCCAACGCGACCTCGGAGACCTCCCGCCCGTGACCGGGCACCATGTTGATCACCCCCGGCGGCAGGCCCGCCTCGGCGAGCAGCTCCATGGTCAGCGACGCCGCCAGCTGCTGGGTCGGCGAGGGCTTCCAGACCACCGTGTTGCCCATCAACGCCGGCGCGGTCGGCAGGTTGCCGGCGATCGCAGTGAAGTTGAACGGCGTGATCGCATACACGAACCCCTCCAACGGCCGATGATCGGTGCGGTTCCACACCCCGGGGCTGTTGGCGATCGGCTGCTCGGTCAGGATCTGCCTGGCGAAGTGCACGTTGAACCGCCAGAAGTCGACCAGCTCGCACGCCGCGTCGATCTCGGCCTGGACCGCAGTCTTCGACTGCCCCAACACCGTGGCCGCGTTCAACCGCTGCCGCCACGGACCCGCCAACAGATCAGCGGCCTTCAACAAGATCGCGCACCGCTCATCGGCCGACATCGCCCGCCACCCCGGCGCCGCCGCGACCGCCGCATCCACCGCCCGCTGCCCATCAGCCCGCGTGGCATCACGCAGCACCCCCAGCACATGGCCATGATCGTGCGGCTGCACCACCGCGATCTCCACACCCCCACCGGCCACCCACTCCCCACCGATGAAAGCATCCAGGCTCCGCTGCTCCTTCTCCAACACCCCGATCTGCTCGCTCAACCCAGCCCGCTCCGGCGAACCAGGCGCATAGGACAGAACCGGCTCGTTGACCGGAACCGGCGGAAACGTGATCGCATCCATGGGATTTTCCTTTCGAGGGTGGGTTGCGGTCATCCCGGGTCGAGGATGTTCCGCACCAGCTGGGAGTCGTGCGCGACGTGGGCCCTGATCAGGCTCGCGGCGCGGTCTCCGTCGCCGTTGCTGATGGCGTTGGCGAGGTCGAGGTGGTTGACGTGGTAGGAGCTGTCCCAGCCGCGCGCGATGCGCTCGGTGGCGAGGTACCACATGCGCAGCCCGTGGTTGAAGTAGTGCTCCAGGGTCACGGCGAGGTGCCGGTTGCGGGACATCGCGAACATCTGCCGGTGCACCGCGGCGTCACCGTCGACCTCGTCGCTGAGCGTGGTCGTCGCGAGGGACTTCTCGGCCAGCTCGACGAGGTGCTCGCGCTGCTGGACCGACGCGCGCTGCGCCGCCAGCCGCGCCGCGAGGCCTTCGAGCTCGATCCTGACCTCGGTGATCGAGCCGAGGTCCTCGAGGTGTACGGCGCTCGCGAACGTGCCCCGTCGCGGGTAGACGGCCACGAGGCCGTCGGTCTCGAGGCGGCTCAGGGCCGCACGGACGGGCTGCCGTCCGACACCGAACTCGGCGGCGATCCTCTTCTCGTCCAGCGGCTCTCCCGGCGCGACCTCGAGCCGGACCAGCTGGTGGAGCAGGCGGGCGTAGACCTCGTCGACGAGCAGGCCCCGCGCCGGCGCGGCCGACAGCTGGGTCGTCAGGGCGGGGACGGGGGCCTGGGCCTCTTCGTTCGTCGTCACCGCGGCTTCACTCCCCGTCGCACGATCCGGCGCGCGGGTGTGCTCCGCGCTGCTTGCTCCGTCGATCCCCGATCATCGCATCCGTCCTGCGTGCGCGACCCGGCTGAGGAAGCTGCGTGTCGCGTCCTCGCGGGGGTCGTCGAAGATCTGCTCCGGCGGTCCGACCTCGACGATACGTGCCTGGTGGAGGAAGCAGATCCGGTCCGAGATCTCCCGCGCGAAGCTCATCTCGTGCGTCGCGAGCAGCATCGTCATCCCTTCCTGCGCGAGCTCGCGCACGAGGTCGAGGACCTCCATCACCAGCTCGGGATCGAGCGCAGAGGTGATCTCGTCCAGGAGCAGTGCCCGCGGCCGCATCAGCAGCGCCCGCGCGATCGCCACCCGCTGCTGCTGCCCTCCGGAGAGTCGGTCCGGGTACGCGTCCGCCTTCTCCAGCAGACCGATGCGGGACAGCATGTCGCGGGCTGCCTCCTCCGCCTCACGAGGGCTCATGGTCTTCGTGGAGACCGGCGCAGCGACACAGTTCTTCAGGACCGACATGTGGGGAAACAGGTTGTAGCTCTGGAAGACCATGCCGACCCGGCGTCGCAGGTCGACGAGGTTCACGCCCGGGCCGGACACCACGTCCCCCTCGATCGCGACCTCGCCGCCCTGGATCTCCTCCAGGCCGTTCGTCACCCGCAGCAGGGTCGACTTGCCCGACCCCGACGCCCCGATCAGGGTGATGACCTCGTGCTGGTCGACGGCGAGGTCGATCCCGTCGAGGACGAGATGCTCGCCGTACCACTTCGTGACGCCTCGGTACTCGATGAACGACGTCATGGCTCAGCCCCTCCGCTTCCGGTCGTTGCGTGCCAGCAGGTAGTCGACCAGACGGGTCTGCGGGATCGTGATGAGCACGAACAGCAGACACACCACCGTCACCGACGACAGGTTGAAGTAGTTGGCGGAGTAGATCTTGGCCTGGGTGAAGGCGTCGATGATGCCGACGACGTAGACGAGCGCGGTGTCCTTCTGCAGGCCGATGAAGATGCTGAGCATCGGCGCCGCGATGGTCCGCACGACCTGCGGGAGCACGACCATCCGCATCGTCGCCGCCGGGGTCAGGCCGAGCGACAGGGCGGCCGCCCGCTGGCTCGGGTGCACCGACTCGATCCCTGCGCGGAACTGCTCGGCCTGGTAGGCGCTGTAGGTGAGCGAGAGCGCCACGATCGCGTACAGGACCGGGTCCTGCTCCGACAGCACCGGGATCTCCGTCAGTGGCAGCCCGAAGCAGACCAGGTAGATGACGACGATCGCCGGGAGCCCACGGAAGACGTCGATGTAGCCGACGACGAGGAACCGAAGCGGACGCGCCGCGGGACTCTTCATCTGCCGAACCAGGGCCAGCAGCAGCCCCAGCGCCAGCGACGCCACCTCGGCGCCGACGGCGATCAGGATGTTGATCCGGACGGCGCGAGCCACGTCACCGGCGCTGGCCGACATCAGGTCCCACTGCAGGAACGTCGACCGCACGGCGCCGTCGTTCGTGGTCACGAACGTCGCGATGCCGAGCAGTACGGCGAAGAACCCGCCGAGCCCGACCGCGACGAGGGCTGAGCTGCGGGCGGATGCCGCCTCGCAGCGGGCCTCCACCCAGTTCTCGCGGCCCCACGCGCCGGCCGACCGGGACCGGCGGCGCCAGGCCTGGACGCACGGGACGATCGAGACGATCGCCCCGCCCAGGCCGAGGGCGCCGATCGCCAGGCGGACGGCCTGCTCGCTTCCCTCCGCCGAGCTCCAGGCGATGACGGCGAGCACGACGACGCAGCCGGCGACAGCCGCCCCACCCGCGAGCAGCCGGGCGGTCGGCAGCGGACGGGCGCGCACCGGTGCGGGCGCGCCCGTCCCCTCCGCCAGCAGGACGTCCTGCACCGCGGGCTCCCCCGGATGGACGGCTTCCCTGTTCACGACCGTCACGCCGTCCAGACGGGGAGGTCGTCCGGGTTGCCACCGAGGATCGGGCTGAGCCACTCCTCGAGGATGTCGGCGAGCGTGCCGTCGGCCTCCATGTCCTCGACGATCGCGGACACGGCGTCGGTGTTCGCCGAGTCCTTCGGCAGCAGGGGTGCGACCTCGCTGCCGGTCTCGTACTGCGCGATGACGCTGATCCGGCCGTCCGAGGACTCCGCCCACGGCATGACCGTCGTCGTGTCGTTGAGGGCGACGTCGATCTGGCCGGCGAGCAGCGCGTTGAACATGTCGTCGTTGTTCTGGAACGTGCTCGGCTTCTCGCTCGGCTGGATCTCGTCGGCCACCAGGGTCTCCTGGCGCGAGCCGGCCAGCACGCCGATCTTGAGGTCTCCGACGTCCTCGGCCGACACGTCGGCGCCCTCCTTGACGGCGACCCCCGTCTCGACCGGCATGTACGGCGTGGCGAAGTCCACGACCTCCTCGCGCTCCGGCGTGACGATGATGTCCCACAGGGACACGTCGAAGTTCTGGGTCTTCGCGGTGACGAGCGCCTCGAAGGACGTCGTGTGGACCTCGATCCCCTCGAGACCACCACGGGCGGCGATCTCGGCCGCGAGGCAGTAGAGGTAGCCGCCGTCGATGCTCTCCGGCGTCTCGCCCTCGTAGGCGCCGGGCGACGGGAGCGGCACGGCGACGGTCAGCACGTCCTCCGAGACCGTCTCGAGGTCGTGGACCTCCGGGTCCTCGGTGACGTCGCAGCGTCCGAAACCGGCCGCGTCGGCCTTGCTCTCGCCGCCGCACCCGGCGAGCGTCAGGCACAGTACGCCGGCAACACCCGCCGCACCGGCTCGGAGAACGGGGCGACGCACGATCTGGTCGATGTTCATGGCCTTCTCCTCAGGGTCCGTGGTCTCAGACGAGCGACGCGACGATGGTGGGGGTGCCGTTCTCGCGCGTGGCATGGAAGTCGCCGACGGCGTACTCGGCGCCCAGGGTCTCGACGATCGTCAGCGGCTCGCCCCCCGCGGTGATGTCGGGGCCGAACTTCACCACGGCGCGTCCGTACCGCCGCGAGGTCAGCTCGAAGTCCTTGGCGGTGTTGCGGCTGATGATGTCGAAGGACTGGAACGAGGGGCCGTTGACCTCCGGCACAGCGCGCACCTGCAGGTGGGGGTAGATCGAGAAGCCGCTCCACGCCTCGCCGGTGACGCTCTCGTCGAAGGTCACCTCGACCTCCATCGAGGTGTCGCCCTCGAGGCTCACCCGGCCGACGAGGCCGGCGCTGTCCTCGTCGAGCGCGATCTTGGCGAAGTGCTTCGGGTAGCCCCACAGCTCGCGTCCGGCGGCCACGGTCGTGTGCTTGTCCTCCCACTCGTAGTAGTAGGTGCCGCCGACCGTGTCGCCGTAGCGCACAGAGAGGATCACGGCGGCGTCGTAGTAGGACGTGGTCGAGTTGTTCGCGAAGTCGGCGATCGAGACGACGAACCGGTCGTCGGCGAGCTCGAAGGGCAGCGGCTCGAGCAGCTTCTCGAGCTGGGCGCGGTCGCCGCGGCAGTAGACCGAGAGACCCCGGAGGCCCGGGCAGTCGTAGGTGTGGTCGCCGGTGCCGTAGCCGAGGAACTGGAAGAAGGAGTTCGGGTCGTAGGTCTTCATGGAGATCGGGGATCCTCTCGGTCAACTAACTTGATCACTGACATGTCAGTGAGTGGATGACCAGAATGTTTGCGGACGCGGCGGCCTGCGTCAACCCAGGTCGAGCTTGGTGAAGATGCTGTGCACGTGCCCCTCCACGGTCTTGGCGCTCAGGTGCAGCTCCGAGCACAGGCCCGCGTTGGTGAGGCCTTGAGCCATCAGTGCGAGCACCTGGCGCTCCCGTGCGCTGAGTCGGTCGAGTGGGTCGTCGCGGCGGCGCCTGGCGACCAGTCGGGTCACGAGCTCGGAGTCGAGGACGACGTGGCCGCCCGCGACGCGTCGTACGTCGGCGGCGAACGCGGCGAGGTCGGACACCCGGTCCTTGAGGAGGTAGCCCACGCCCCCGTCGAAGTCGGTCATCAGTCGCAGCGCGTGGTGGACCTCCACGTGCTGTGAGAGCAGCATCAGTCCGACTGTCGGCGCGAGTGCACGGATCTCGGCGGCGGCGTCGATGCCCTCGCTGGCGAACCCTGGCGGCATCCGCAGGTCGATCACGGCGACGTCAGGGGTGTCGCGCGTGACGAGGTCGACCAGCGACGGCGCGTCGCCGGCCTGCCCGATCACCTCGAAGCCGGAGTCGGTGAGGATCCGCGCCAGTCCTTCGCGCAGGAGCACGGAGTCGTCGGCGAGGATCACCCGCACGCCAGCACCGTCCTGACCGTGGTCCCGCCGCCCGGCGGGCTGGCGACCTCGAGCTGCGCGCCCAGCGCGGACAGCCGGTCGGCGAGCCCTTCCAGGCCGCCGCCGGACTCGATGTGGGCGCCCCCGGTGCCGTCGTCGCCCACCTCGACGGTGAGGCGGTCGTGGTCGAGCGACACCTCGACGCCGACAATGCTCGCGTGTGCGTGTCGGGCCGCGTTGGTGAGCGCCTCGCTGACCAGGAAGTAGACAGTGCCTCGACCTCGGGCGGGGGCCTCCGGTCGAGCGCGAGGTGGAGCCGCACGAGGACCGGTGACCGGTCGGCGAGATTGGCCAGGGCAGCTTCGAGCCCGTCCTGGGTCAGCACCCCCGGGTGCACCCCCCGGCCATCTCGCGCAGCTCGGACGTCGCGTCCAACAGTTGCTGGCGGGCGTGCTCGGCCTTTCGCACCAGGTCGGGGTCACCGGTCGCCGCTCCATGCTCGACCAGGGCGCCGAGCTCCATGCCGAGCGACACCAGCCGCTGCTGGGCTCCGTCGTGGAGGTCGCGCTCGATCCGGCGCCGGGCGGAGTCCTCGGCGGTGACGAGCCGGCGCGCGGCCGCTTGCAGCTCGGTCGCCTGGCGGGCGACCTGCTCGAGACGGGCCCGGTGGTCGATGACCAGTCCGGTCTGCGCGACCAGGTCGGCGAGGAGCTGGTCCTCGGCCAGCGTCAGCGGCTCACCGGGACCCTTGGCGAGCACGAGGGCCCCCTGCACGATGCCGTCGTGGCACACCGGCCGCACCAGCTCCCGTCGGCTGCCGAGCTCGGCGAGCGAGCGTGCCCCCACGGCGGTCGGTTCGGCCATCCGGCGACTGCCTCCATGCGCTGCGCGTCACCGAGCCAGACCACGACCTCGGACGCGCCGATACCGCCGGCGATCGTGGCGGCGAGACCCTCGAGCAGTCCCTCGTCGTTGCGGGCCAGCTGCGCGGAGAGGCGCGAGAGCGTCTCGTACGGCGTCGCGCGAGGGCCGTAGAGGAGCCTGTCCGCCAACAGTTGCGCGCGTCGGCGGGCGGGCTCGAACGCGACCGCCACCGCGGCCGTCGCGGCAAGTGCCAGCACTCGGTCCGACACCGGGAGCAGGGCACCCACACCGACCACCACGGCGCCGTAGCCGACCGAGATCAGCAGCACCATCGCGCCGCCGACGAGTGTCTTGTTGATCACCGGGTCGATGTCGTAGAGGCGATATCGGACGATCGCCAACCCCGCCGAGACTGGCACCAGCGGGAGGGTGAGCAACCCGGGCAGCGGCGTGCGCCAGACGATCTCCCCTGTCAGCATGAGCAGCAGCGACACGGCCACGGCGAACACGATCCACCGCAGCTGGCGGACCTCGTCGCTGCCGGCCCGCCGCAGCCGGGTGACGACCGCCGCCACCCACATGATCTGGAAGCCGAAGTAGAGGCCGAGCATCAGCGGCACCCCGATGGCACGGGCGAGGTCCGCGCCGCCCAGGTCGAACGGGAACACGAGGTGGCTGCGGCGCCAGTCGTCCTCGATCGGCCACAGGGCCGAGGCCAGCGCGACCAGGACCGCGAGCCCGGCCATGACGCGGGAGGCGGCCCGCCACCGCGGGGACAGTGCACGCCCGTCGGGAACACCATGATGGCGACCCCCGCGCCCGCCACCGCCAGCGGCACCAGCCAGATCGACACCCAGGCGAGCCACGCACCACCCGGGAGCGCCGGGTCGTGCAGGCCGGCCTGGCGACCGAAGTACATGAGCGCATTCGCCACACCCAGCCCCAAGAAGAGCTGGCCCAGGCGCTGTCCCGGGCGGGCACGCAACACGTACAACCCGACACCGGCGAAGGTGAGGGCGAGCAGGGCGTTGTGGAGGTTGCCGACGTGGAAGTCCAGCGTCGCGCCGTACGCGACCAGCCCGAGCACGAGCAGACCCAAGCTGCCGACCGCGGCCTCCCGCCCGAGCGAGGGCGCGTCGTCGTACCCTGCCTGGTCGGCGGCGACGGCCGGGCTCATGTCGAAATCGTGGCACGGCACGGGAGTCGGCGTACCAGGGTTATCCCTCGATAGGGTCCCGGGTCCGCCCGCATGTGCTGGGCGCCGGATCGGCGGAGTGTGGACGCATGACCACTCTCCGCCACTCCCGCACCACCGCTCCTGCCAGGCCACACCTCGCCCGCGCCGGGTTCGTGCTCCTGGTCGCCGGCGGCGCCGCGTTCTTCGCCAGCGGCCCGCTCCACCCCACGGGGAGCGACGAGGGCGACGAGACCGAGCAGCTGCACTCGATGCTCGTCGACTCCTCGTGGTACCCCGCCCACCTCGTCGCGCTGCTGGGATTCGCCTGCGTCGCCGCCGGACTCCTCGCCCTCGCGCGCGAGCCGGCGATCCGCGACCACCTCGGCAGGCTGCTGCCGATCAGCGCGGCGGTTGCCGTCGTCGCCGCGCTGGGTGCCGTGATCCACCTCTTCGCCGCCACCCAGGCCGCCGAGATCGAGGACGGTGGCACGACGCCCCTCGTCGCCGCCTTCATGGGAGTCGAGACGATCATCAACCCCGCGTGGGGGCTGATGATCGCCGCACTCGCTGTCACCGGCGGCCTCACCCGCGCCCTGGGCAACAGGATCGTCCTCCCCCTCGGCCTGCTCGGCGGCCTCGCGTTCGCCGTCGCCACCGCCACGATCGCCTTCGTCGACACGTTCGACCCGCTGTTCCCCGTCGCCGGCCTGGCCGGGGTATGGCTGGTCGCGACCGGCCTCGTCGGCCTCACCCGCAGGACACCGGTCTGGGCTCAGGGCATCGGGGACAAGTCCACGGAGGGAGTCGCACGATGAGGGCATCACGCGCCGCCGTCTTCGCCGCAGCCTCGGCTTCCTCATGTCTCCTGCTGGCTCCCGCGGCGCAGGCCGACAGCCCCGCCCGTGGTCGGGAGCTGACCTGCTCCGACGGAACCGTGTTCACCGGTGAACAGGTCCGGAACGGCAGTGGTCAACCTCCCAGCGTCTGGCGGGGGGTCACACCGGGCGGTGACCCGGTCGCCTTCGTCTTCCACGCAGTGACCTTGACCGCACCGGACGGAGCCGTCGACGAAGCGGAGACCTGGGACAACACCGCGGGAGTGGGTCTGAATCACGAGCTGATCACGTGCAGCTTCGTCATACCGGTCGGCCCACTGACCGGTTACCAGGCCGACTTCGTCGGCTACTTCGTCCCCACCGTCGGTTGAACACCAGCGTCCCGGTTCACTACTATTAACACTCGCTTCTCTCGGCTGTTCGCACCCAGGAAATCCAATCAGGAGGAGAAGCCATGACCACCATCCACGTCCGGCCCGGAGAAGGCCGGCACAACCCCATGACCGATGGCGACCACATCGCGAAGGCCGCCGTCCACGACAGCAACGGGGCCTTCGAGGTCTTCGAGGTGGTCGCGCACGCGGCGCCGATGTCGCCCCCGCACATCTCGCCGTGGACCGCCGTGCTGTTCCTGCTCGAGGGCCGGGTCACCGCAGTGGTCGACGGCACGTCGTACGACGTGGAGCCCGGCGGGCTGGTCGTCTTCCCGGCCGGCACGCCGAGCACCTTCGAGGTCGTCGGCGAGTCCGCCCGGATCCTGGGGATCACCTCCGGCGACGGCGCCGGGCGGTTCTTCGCCGACTTCGCCGGCTCCGTCCCGGCGGACCGGCCGGTCGAGGAGTCGATGGAAGCAATCCTCTCGGTCACCCAGCGTCACGGCGTCCGGCTCGCGGGTGTGTGAGTCGCATGCGGTTCGAGGTGACCACCCACGCTTCGCCTGAACAGGTTCGAGAGGCCCTGACCGACTTCACCGACCGTCGTCTCGAGATCTGGAACCGAACGCTCGACCCGAAGAAGTACGCGGTGCGCGAGCTCGGAGACACCTGGGCGGTGGCCCGAGAAGGCACGTCCGGCTCGCCGTTCTGGGTCGTCTCCCGCTACGACTGGTCCGACCCCACGGTGATCCGGATGACGGTGGAGGAGGGCAGCTGGGGTGGATCCGGCACGGGATCAGTCCGGATCACCCCCGTGGACGGCGGCGGCAGCCGGGTACACGCCGAGTGGACCCACACCGGCGTCAGCCGGCCACGGGACAAGGTCCTGTTGTCGCTGATCCACCACTTCCCCATCAACCGCATGATCCCCCGCTTGTGGGTGAAGGCCTTGGACCGCTACGCACAGTCGGATCTCGCCTAGCTCGCCCGGCAGCCACCGCGCCCTGCGTCGACGCGCGGAACGGATCAGGCCTGCTCGAGCAGTGCCGGGATCTCCTGGGTCGCGTACCAGGACAGGTCCTCGTCCGGGTCGGCGTCGACGGGGCGCGGGGCAGGGTCGGCGTGGACGGCGACGACGCGGCGCCACGGGATCTCGTCGTCGGGGTCGGCGGCGGCGAGGTCGGCCACCACGACCACCCGCCGCCGGACGGCGCCGCTCTGCAGGTCCGTGGAGAGGTCGGCGGCCGTCATCAGCGCGGCGTACTCGGACTCCTCGTCCTCGGCGGGCGCGAGCACCCGGTCGGCGTCCGCCGGGATGCGGCCTGCGGCGACGTACTCCCGCAGCGAGGGGAGGTCGGCGGCGACGTACAGGCGGGGCATCAGGAGCCGGCGGGCCGTGGCTTCGGCGTACGACGCCGCCCGCGCGGTGCCCGCTGGCGGCCGTCCGAGGAGACCTCGAGCAGCTCGTCGAGCGCCTCGCGGATGCAGATGCCGAAGAGGTCGACGTCCGGGACGCTGTCACGGTCGGCCGTGATGCCGTAGCAGACACTGCCGTCGTAGGACGTGACGCCGATGACGAGCGGGTGGTCGGCGACCAGCGGCGGGACGGGGTAGCTCGCCACCATCTTGGCGCCGGCGAAGTAGAGGTGCCCCTGCGGGCCGGGGACGTTGGTGATCGAGAGGTGGTAGCCGCGGCGCAGCTCCTCCGATGCCACCCGCGACCCGATCGCGTGGAACGTCGTGGGCGCGAACCCGGCGATCCCGGCGAGCCTGTTGGCGGCGACGCTGCGGCCGGTGTCCTTGTGCGCCTGGAAGGAGTAGGACACCTGGTGCAGGCGTACGAGCGGGCTGGCCTCGCCGACCGGCAGGTCGACGTAGTGCGCAGCGATCTGGCTGCCCAGCGAGGTCGCCTCGAGCTCCTCGTCGATGACGGACACGGGCACGACGGCCCGCACCTTGCGCATGCCGCCGAGCGACTCCGCGCGGGTCATCATCCACGCCCGCAGCGCACCGGTGAGCGTGGCCAGGATGACGTCGTTGACGGTGCCGCCGTGGGCCTTGCGGACGGTGCGGTAGTCGGCCAGCCGGGTCTCGACGGCGACCACCCGGCGCTGCTGGGACAGCGGCCCGCCGAGCATGCCGCCGGACTTGGGTCGCCGACCGGTGAGCGCGCCCAGGACCTCGCGCGCGGGCCGGGTGCGCTCGTCGGCGGTCCGCCGGACCGCCGCCGACGTGCTCCGCGCGGTCTGGACGAAGGTGTCCGGGTCGGTGAGCACGTCGCGGACCGCGTCGGCGACGAGCTTGGCCGGTGTGGGCGGACGCCGCGGCGTCCAGTCGTCGGGCTCGAGCCCACGCGGCTCGGCGCGGACGTCGAGCAGCAGCTGGCCGAGGTCGACGGTCTCGACGCCGTCGACCAGGGCCTGGTGGGTCTTCGACAGCAGCGCGACGCGGCCGCCCTCGAGTCCCTCGACGAAGTAGACCTCCCACAGGGGGCGGGACCGGTCGAGCGGCCGCGACACGATCCGCGACACCAGCTCGAGGAGCTGGGCGGACGTGCCCGGGCGCGGCAGCGCGGAGCGGCGTACGTGGTAGCCGAGGTCGAAGTGCTCGTCGTCCACCCAGACCGGGTGGGCGAGCCAGCCGGGCACGGCCTGCACCCGCTGGCGGTAGCGCGGAACGAAGGCGATCCGGTCGCGGATCAGGTCGACGACCTGCTGGTACTCCAACCCGTCCGGTCCGGGCTCGAAGATCTCGACCGTCGCGTTGTGCAGCGGCATCTCGGGGGTCTCGTCGGTGAGGAAGGCCAGATCGCGCGGCCGTACCCGATCCACCATGTCCCCACTTCCCTGCCAGGACCCACGAGGGGCCCGCCACCAACCACATGAGATTCTGGCAGAGCCCCGGCTGGGACCGTGAGTTGTCAGCATCGGGATTGGACGAGAGAGGGATCACATGCTGGACCGCCGGCCACGGTTGCGACGCCTCGGAGCGCTCGGTGTCGTGCTGCTCGCACTCGCTGCGAGCGGCTGCGACAGCGGAGGCGGCTCGACCGAGACGGTCACCGTGAAGATCACGTTCGCCGACGGCGAGGTCACGCCCAACGGCGAGCGCGTGGACGTCGACGCCGAGCAGCCGATCGACCTGGTGGTCACGGCCGACGAGCCCGGCGAGATCCACATCCACTCCGACCCGGAGCAGGAGCTCGCCTACGAGGCTGGCACCGAGACGTTCAAGATCCAGGTCGACCAGCCCGGCGTCGTCGAGGTCGAGTCCCACGAGCTGGACCAGGTGATCGTCCAGCTCGAGGTCCGGTGATCGAGGCCCACGGGTTCGGCGGCCAGGCCGATCTCCCGATCCCTCTCTCGCTCGCCGTCTCCGGGGCGGTCGCCGCGCTGGTGGTGTCGTTCACGGTCCTGGTGGTCGCCTGGCGAACCCCGCGCTACGCCGATCCGTCGGGCCGCGAGGCACCCCGGTCCCTCGAGGTGCTGGTGCGGTCGCCGTACTTCTCCGGCGCGCTGCGGGTCTTCGGCGTGGCGCTGTTCCTCTACGCGGCAGCGGCCGCGATCTTCGGAGAGAACCAGCTCACCAACCCCTTCTTCGGCATCGTCTACGTCTGGTGGTGGGTGGGGCTCGTCTTCGCCTCCCTCCTGTTCGGTCCGGTCTGGCGGGCGATCAGCCCGCTGCGGACCGTCGCCGGTCTCCTCGCCCGGGCGGGAGGCGGCGACCCGGAGCGCGGGATCGCCGACTACCCCGCCTGGCTGGGCCACTGGCCCGCAGCGCTCGGCCTGTATGCCTTCGTGTGGCTCGAGCTGGTCTTCGACGAGTCCGACCAGCTCCCTGCGGTGCGACTGTGGTGCGCGGTCTACGTCGCGATCATGCTCGTCGGCGGCGCGGTGTTCGGGACCCGCTTCTACGCCTGTGCGGATCCGTTCGAGGTCTACTCGACCCTGGTCGGTCGGCTCTCGCCGTGGGCGGTCGTCG
Organism: uncultured Actinomycetota bacterium; assembly: GCA_963830735.1. GTDB lineage: Bacteria > Actinomycetota > Actinomycetes > Propionibacteriales > Nocardioidaceae > Nocardioides. The sequence continues at coordinate 312,210 of CAWHNG010000002.1, read as the reverse complement.
ACGGCCGACTCGTCCTGCGGAGCCCGCTGGCCAACCTCGCGACCACTCCCCCGCTGCCCGGGCTGGTCGCGGTGGTCGCCGTACTCTTCGGCAGCACGGCGTTCGACTCGTTCAGCGAGTCGTCCTTCTGGATCAGGACGGTCCAGAACGCGAAGCTCACCCAGACCGTGCTCGACAACCTCGCGCTGCTGGCGTTCTGCCTCGTCGCCGGCGCCATCTTCAGCCTCGGCTGCGTGCTGACCGGCGTCGCCGGAGGAGTACGACGCCGCGACCTCCCGCGGCTGCTCGCGCACTCGATCGTGCCGATCATCGCGGGCTACATCTTCGCCCACTACCTCAGCATGTTCGTGTCCCAGGGGACGCTGACGCTCGCCCGGATGAGCGACCCCTTCGGCAAGGGCTGGAACCTGTTCGGCACCGCCGACCTGGGGCCGGCGGACTGGCTGGCCTACCACACCACGCTGCTCGCGACCGTCAAGGTGCTCGCGGTCGTGATCGGCCACGTCACGGCCGCCGTCTCCGCCCACGACCGCGCGATCCAGCTGCTGCCGGCGCGGCACCAGATCACCGGTCAGCTGCCGCTGCTCCTCGCGATGGTGGCGTTCACCGCGGGCGGGTTGTACCTGCTGTTCAACGCATAGGAGCCTGCCGGGCGTCGCTAGCGGCGCCGGGCGATGCCCGCCATCGCGTCGACGACCGCGGCGATCGCCTTGGTGAGCGGCGAGTCGCCGGACTCCAGCAGCGTCCTCCCGGCCACGTGCGCACGGTCGACCGCGGGCTGGTCGTCGGGCAGGAAGTGCACCCCGGCGTGCGGCCCGAAGCCGGACAGCATGGCGACCACGTCGGACTCGCGCCAACCCAGGGTCGGCCGCATCCGGTTGACGACCAGTCGGAGCGTCGGGAGCGCCAGGGTGTCGTGCGCGTCCGCGACCGCACGGGCGAGGCGGGCGAGACCGACCGGGTCCGCGGAGCCGACCACCAGGATCTCGTCGGCCTGCTCGAGCGCCTCGACCGTCATCGCGTTGCGGTCAGGACGACCGGACGGGTCGCCGAGCAGGTCGCGCTCGATGCTGAACCCGGTGTCGACCACGACCTGTGCGGTGCGCCGGGCATGCTCCACCACGTCGGCGAGGACACCGGGACGCACCTCCGTCCAGCGGTCGGGTCGCGGCAGGCCGGTGACGACGCGCAGCCGCTCGGACAGCCGTCGCTGGGTGGTCACGCCCCGCTCCTCGAGCGTGCCGGCCGCGGCCAGCCGCGCCGCGGCGAGCAGGCCGGACACCTCGTCGAGCACGCCGAGCTGCTGGGCGACGGACCCGCCGTAGGGATCGGCGTCGAGCAGCACCGTCGTCACCTGCCGCCGGGCCAGCTCAGCGGCCAGGCCGATCGCGACGGTGGTCCGGCCGGGGCCGCCGCCCGGCCCCCAGACCGCGATCACGCGCCCCGGGCCGGTCCCGACCGCCGGCGGAGCGGCGGCGGCTCCCGGCGGAGGTGGCACGGGGGACGCCGGCGCGGCGAGGGTCACGTCAGCGGGCAGGCCCGCGACCAGGTCACCGAGTCCGTCGACCCGGTCCTCGGCGACCACGGTGTCGATGCCCGAGCGGGCCGCTCGGACCGTCGCCACGTCCACGTCGGCTGCGACGGCGAGCACGCGGACGCCGTACCCGTGCAGGTCGGAGACGACCGCGGCGTCCAGGCCGGGCAGGTCGGCGCCCAGCACCACCGCGTGCGCCTGGCCCGCGCTGGCGGTGGCGAGGAGGTCGTCGAGGTCGACACAGCGTTTGAGCACGACGACGCCGGCGTGCTGGTTGAGGGCCCCGAGGGCGCGCGCCTCCCACGCGGCACCGAAGGAGACGAGGAGCGTGACGATCACCGGTGCTCCCTCATGGCAGCCGGACGACGTCGACCACCGGGTCGTCGAGGCCGCCGAGCAGGGCCTGGAAGGCTTCGACGTCGTCTGCGGGCACCGCGACCACGAGCTGACGCATCCCGGTCACGGCGAACGACTCCTCCGCGGGCGGCGCATCGACGACCGTCACCGCGGCGAGGGCGCGGACGGCGCCGTCGGCGTCGCCGACGCGAGGGTGGGCGGCATCGTCGACGAAGACGTCGACGACGTCACCGACGCCGACCGAGGGCGGCGAATGCTGCGGAGCGACCTCGAGGGAGACCTGGTGCAGACCGAGGTCCTCCTCCGGACCGACCGCGCTCCGCGCGAGCAGCTCGCCCTCGCCGACACCGCGGAGCAGGACCAGATCGGAGGGCAGCGGCTCCGAGGCAGGGAAGTAGCGCTCGAGGTCGGCGTCGTCGGCGAACCGCACCCTGGTCGCGCTCACCTGGTCGCTGCCGACGGTCGAGCCGGGACCCTGCTCGGCGGTGACCGCCCAGACGGCGACCGTGTCGTCGGCCGCCGCCAACAGGCGCGCGCCGGCGACGATCGAGACCGCCACCAGCAGCACGCCTATCCACAACCGCGGGTCACGCCAGCCCGACCGCGCCACACGGGTGGCGGCGGGAGGGGCTTGCGTGCCCGGGATCATCCCGAGATTCCTGGACACGGGCTCATCATGCAGGGAGGACCGTCCCGCGTCACCTGTTCATCCACAGGTTGCCCACCCTGTTCCTGGGCGCCGCGACGTCCGGGTGCGACGATGGGGCCATGGCAGGCTCACCCCGGTTCCTGACCCTCGCGGACGTCGCGGAGGTGCTCAACACCTCCAGCGCGCAGGTCTACGCCCTCGTCCGTCGGGGTGACCTGCCGGCGATCAAGATCGGTGGCCGCGGCCAGTGGCGCGTCGAGGACGCCCAGCTCGAGGCCTACATCGAGCGGATGTACACCGAGGCCAAGAAGTTCGTCGCCGACCACCCGTTCGTCGACAACGACGTGGACGTGGACGCGTAGATCGGCGCCGATCGGGCCCAGATCGAGGGCGCGAACGCGGGTCACGGTGGGCTCGGGTCACCGGCTCGTGGGTGACGGGCCGCAGGTGGTGGCGGACCGACAGGCTGGTTACGGGACCGCCGGGGCTTGCTTGTGGTCCAGGTCCTCTGCCCGGTTGCGGACCGCAGGCTTCGCCTAACTGGTTGCTGGCCGGCACCAGGTGCCGGGAGATCACCACCGAGGTCGAGTTCCGCAACCGCGGTCACATGCGGTGGGTATTCAGTCATCGGGTGGCTGTTGCGAAATCGCCGGTCGGGGTTGGTGACCCTGGTCGGGGTTCGCGAAATACTGGGGTATGGCTCGCTTCTATCGTCCGGTGATCAGGGATCAGGAGTTCCTGTTGCCGCCGAACATGGCTGATTGGTTGCCCGAGGATCATCTGGTCTGGTTCGTCCTCGAGGTGGTCGGTCAGCTCGACACCACGGTGTTCCATGCGCGGCGTCGTACTGGCGGGGTTGGCCGTCAGGGCTATGACCCGGACATGTTGCTGGCGCTGTTGATCTACTCCTATGCGGTCGGGGAACGCTCTTCGCGTCGGATCGAGCGGCTCTGCGGCGACCATGTCGCGTTCCGGGTCTTGTGCGGCCAGGACGCGCCGGATCACTCCACGATCGCGCGGTTCCGGGCCGAGCATCGCGAGGGTTTCGCGGACCTGTTCGCGCAGGTGCTGCGGCTGTGCTCGGCGGCGGGGATGGTCAAGGTCGGGGTGATCGCGATCGACGGCACCAAGATCGCCGCGAACGCCTCGAGGTCGGCCAACCGGTCGGTTGACTGGGTCCGTGAAGAAGCCCAGCGGATCGCGGATGCGGTCATCGCGGACGCGGACGCGATCGATGCCGCCGAGGACGTTGCTGCGGCCGCGCGGGGCGGGTCCGATGACGACCTCCCGCCCGGGCTGGCCACTCGCAAGGGTCGGGCGGCGAACATCAAGAAGGCTCTGGAGGAGCTGGACCGTCAAGACGCCGCACACGCCGAAGCCGACGGGGCCGACCGGGCACGCGCCGCGGAGTTCTTGGCCAGGGTCGAGGCCGAGCCCCTGCGGGGTCCGGTCCCGGCCGGTGTGGACCCGGTGGCCTATCAGGAGGCCAGGATCCGACGGCTCCGTCGCACCCTCGAAGGCCTCCAGGGCCAGCCCGGTCGCCGGGCTCAGGGGCAGCGCAAGGAGTTGAAACGAGGGCTGGCGGGCGCCGAACGCTCGCTCACCACGGCTCAGGAAAAGACTGCGGCCGACCAGATCGACCTTCGCGGACCAGCCGAACGTGCCCGCGATCGTCGTGCCGCCCGTGCCCGGCAACGCGGTGCGCTCGCCGACACGATCAACATCACCGACCCCGAGTCCCGATTGATGACCGAAGGATCCGGCGGCGGATCCGTGCAGGGCTACAACGCCCAGGTCGCGGTCACCGACGACCACCTCATCCTCGGCATCCACGTGTCCCAAGACGCCAACGACACCAACTGCTACACCCCGACCCTGGCTGCGGCCACCACCCAAGCCGACGCGCTCGGCAAGGACATCGGCCTCGTTCTGGCCGACGCCGGCTACTTCACCGAGGACAACCTCACCGCCACCGGCCCCGACAAGCTCATCGCGCCCGGGAAGAACCGCGATGTCCACGTCGAAGCACGCGAGGATCCTGCCGACGGCCCACCACCCGAGGACGCCGACCCACGCGAGACGATGCGGCACCGGCTCCGCGAACCCGAGAACGTCGAACGCTACAAACGCCGATCTGCCACCGTCGAACCCGTCATCGCCCACCTGAAAGAACAGACCCGACTGCGCCGCTTCGCCCGCCGAGGCATCCAGGCCGCGACCGCCGAACTGAACCTCGCAGCGGCGGTCATCAACCTCACCCGGCTCCACAACGCGGGCCCGGCGACGACCTGAGGGAGGGTGCGCGTGGCGCACCGGCCCGGCAGCCGTCAGGGCCTCATTTCGTGGCGCATCAAAGCGCGACAGTCACCGGGTGACTGAATACCCACCCCATCCGAAGATCCGGCGAATTTCGGTCCGCCACCGGGCAGCGGACCGCAACCCGACGTCCGCGCCGCTCCCCTAGCCAGCCTGTCGGTCGCAACCACCCACGGCCCTTACCCGACCGCCGGCGACCGCAGTCGACCCGCACCCGGCCACCGGCAACCCCGGAACCAGGTCAGCCGACCTCTCCGTCGAGAACGACGTCGACCTTGCGTTCCTTGCCGTCCCGCACCACGGTGAACTGGATCGTGTCGCCCGGCTGGTGCGTGCGGATCGCGACGATCAGGGCGATGCCGTCGGTCACGCGGTCGCCGTCGACGTGGGTGATCAGGTCACCCTTCTTGAGTCCGGCGGACTCGGCGGGCGAGTCGTCGAGGATCTCGTCGAGCTCGGCGCCGTCGCCGTCGGGGACGCCGCCCGTTCGTACCTTGGCGCCGATGACGGGGTACTGCGCCTCACCGGTGCGCAGGATCTGGTTGGCCGTGACCCGGACCTGCTCGACCGGGATCGCGAAGCCGACACCGATGTTGCCGGCCTCACCGTCGACGGTGCCACCGCCGTTGGTGGCGATCGCGGAGTTGACCCCGACCACCTGGCCGCGGCGGTCGACGAGGGGGCCGCCGGAGTTGCCTGGGTTGATGGCGGCGTCGGTCTGCACGGCATTGATGTACGACGAGTCGTCCTCCGCGCTGCCGGTCGTGACCGGTCGGTTGAGCGCGCTCACGATGCCCGACGTGACGGTCGCGCTCAGGCCCAGGGGCGAACCGATCGCGACGACCGGGTCGCCGACACGCAGCGCCTTGGACCGGCCCAGCGACGCCGGCGGCAGGTCCTTGCCGTCGGCGACGTACAGCACCGCGAGGTCGTAGACCGGGCTGCGCCCGACCACCTCCGCGTCGTAGTGGTTGCCGTCCTCGTCGACGACCTCGATCGGCCCGTCGTCCTCGGCCGCGTCGGCGACGACGTGGTTGTTGGTGATCACGTGGCCCTGCCGGTCGAGCACGAACCCGGAACCGGACGCGCCGGCGTCCTCGCCGCCGTACGCCGCGATGATCTGCACGCTGCTCGGCAGCACCGCTTCGGCGACCTGGGCCACGGTGCCGCCGTCCTCCAGGGGCGGCAGCGACTCGAGCTCGACGTCCTCCAGGCCCTCGCTGACCCGACCGGTCGAGGTCGGATCATCGGCACCTCCGGCGTCGTCGCCCCACCACCGGTCGTAGCCGGCCGACCCGGTCACGCCCCCGATGAGGCCGACGATCAGCGACAGGACCGCTACAGCCGGCCACACCCACGCGGAGGGGCGGGCCCTCCGGGGTCGATCAGCGGGCGAGCCAGGCGGGACGACCGGCATCGGGCGGGTGCCGGGCGCCGGCGGCGGCCACTGCTGGGCTGGCTCCGCCGTCGCACCGGCCCCTGTCTCGTCCACCGGCGCCCCGGCCGGGTCGACCGGCACTGCGTCAGATGGTGCGTCAGACGATGCGTCAGGCGCTGTGTCAGCCGGTGCGGGAGCAGGGTCGGCCGCAGGCTCAGGAGCCCCGTCGGCCATGTCCGGCGCGCCCTCCGGCGCCGTCCGGGCAGCCTCGTCCTCGTGGGCCTCCGGCGTCCAGCGGGCCTCGTCAGGAGCAGGCGCAGAGGCAGGCTCGGGCGGTGTCTCGACGGCGGGCTCCGCCCCCTGCCGGTCCGCCTGGATCGGCTGGGTCGGCTCGTCGCCTGACTCGGGATCGCGCTGGTCGGTCACGATGCCATCATGGCCGATCGTGGGTGACGAGCCTCGACGGGGCCGCGTCACTGGGCGAGACGCCGCACCCAGACAGGTACGTCGGCCGGGACACCGTCGCGACCGACCAGCGCCGGTGCCGGCGCGCTCGGGCCCCCGGTCGAGCTCGGGCTGACGGTGTCGATCCGGCTGGCCGGCGGGCGACGGTCCACCGGCGGCGCGCCCCCGGGGAGCGCGCCGATCGCCAGAACGCCCAGCATGGCGGCGCCGACCGCTCCACCACCGATCACCGCCACCCCCAGCGCGCGACGGGCGCCGCCGTGGGAGGAGGGGACGAGGTAGCGGTCCTCGGGCGGCATGCTGAGCAGCGAGCCCTTCAGGTCCGAGGGCGCGGCCCCGGGACCGGACGACAGTCCGGCCAGCTGGGTCTTGACCCAGCCCTCGTGCTCGACGAGGTCGCGGCACGCGTGACAGGCGTAGACGTGCGCCCACGCCTCCTCGGCCTCGGCCGCTGTGAGCTGGCCGTCCAGCAACGCACTGACCCGCGCGCCGAGGTGGCCGATCATCGGGGTCCCCGATCGATTGTTCGGCGGAGGAGCGAAGCGGGGGAGACGAAGAATCGAGTGGGGTGGTTCATGAGCGTCCCCGTTCGGCGACCAGAGCGGGGGCCGGGCCGGCGTACCGACTCCGTCCGTCGGACGGCGCGCGGTGCGCGAGCGCGGCGCGGAGCATCGCGCGCCCACGGTGGATGCGCGACCGGACGGTGCCGAGCTTTGCGCCCAGGATGCCGGCGATCTCCTCGTAGCTGAGGCCCTCGATGTCGCAGAGCACGACGGCGGCGCGGAAGTCGGGGGGCAGGGCAGCCAGGGCCTGCTCGACGTCGGCGTCGAAGGTGCGGTCGGCGTACGCCGCCTCGGGCGCCGCTGCCGTGCTGGCGAGCCGCGCCGCACGCTCGTCGGAGAGCGCGTCGAAACGGATCCGTTGCCTGCGGCGCGCCTGGTCGAGGAACAGGTTGGTCGTGATCCGGTGCAGCCAGCCCTCGAACGTGCCGGGGGTGTAGGTGTGCAGCGACCGGAAGACCCGCACGAAGACCTCCTGGGTGAGGTCCTCGGCGTCGTGCCGGTTGCCGGTCAGCCGCAGCGCGAGCCGGTAGACGCGGTCGGAGTGCTGCTCGACGATCGTGTCCCAGTCCGGGACGTCCGCTTGCGCGGCCGAGGCGGCGGTCTCGTGGGATCCGCCCAGCTCGCCATTCATCGCGCCAGCCCTTCTGAGCCACGGGTGGGGCATCGGTTGCCGACCATCCTGTTCTGTCACGGTAGCGACGTCATCTGAGGGTTCCCTGTGAACGAGCACGGAGCCGGTTGAGACCGGCGGAGGCCCGGCGCGCGTCCTCGAGTGCTCCAACGAGCGGGGTGGACCGGTTGTTCCTCGGACGAGGCACGGCTGGTGCTGTCGGGAACGGGCGCCGACGGACGATAGGTTGGGCCCGTGGCCCTCCAACCCATCAATCCGACCAGCTGGACCTACGCCGAGTCCTACGTCGCCGAGGACGAGGTCCTCGCCGGAGCCCGCGCCCGGGCCGAGGAGGTCGGCGTGGTGTCCATCGGCTCCGGCGGCGGTGCGGCGCTCCGCTTCCTCGCCTCCGTCATCGAGGCCCGCGCCGTCGTCGAGATCGGCACCGGCACGGGCGTCTCGGGGCTCTGGCTGCTGCGCGGCATGCGCCCCGACGGCGTGCTCACCACCGTCGACGTCGAGGCCGAGCACCAGCGCCTGGCACGCGAGTCGTTCAAGGAGGAGGGCGTCCCGCCGCAGCGCGTGCGCACGATCGCCGGCGCCGCGCTCGACGTACTCCCCCGGCTGACCGACGGTCACTACGACCTGGTGTTCGCCGACGGCGACAAGCGGGAGTACTCCGCCTACCTCACCGAGGCGATGCGGCTGCTCCGCCCCGGCGGCGTCGTGGCGTTCGACAACGCGCTGTGGCACGGCAAGGTCGCCGACCCGGCCCAGCGCGACGACGACACCGTCGCCATCCGCGAGCTCGTGCAACAGGTCGCCGAGACCGACGGCCTGCTGCCGGCGCTGCTCCCCGTCGGCGACGGACTGCTCGTCGCCAAGAAGGTCTGGACGCCCGAGGCCGACTGAGGGCGAAGGCTCAGGCCTCGCCGCGCGGTGCCGCGACGAAGCCCGCAGCACCCTCGGCGATCGCGACGACGTCGCACGGCTCGATCAGGACCGGCGCACTGCCGATGATCTGCGAGCCCGGCGACTCCGCGGCGACCGCGGTGAACTTCTCCTGGAACGCCACGCGAGCGGACTCGTCGGCGAAGACGTAGCAGCCCTCGAACCACTCACCGGGCCGCGAGCGCCACGTCTTGTAGGACAGGCCGTCCTGCCCGGTGAAGCGCGCGTGCGACGTCTCCGCGACGTACGACGCCAGCTGCTCCTCGACGCCCTCGGGTGCGTCGGCCAGCGACCAGCGGACGGCCAGTCCCCTCATGGTGTCTCCTCGTGCTCGGTGGGTGGGGTGCGACGAACGGTCAGTCTGCGGCGACGCCGGCCAGCGGGTCGGCCTCGCGCAGCCAGGTCAGCAGCAGCCGGGCGCCGAAGCCGGAGGGGCCGGCGGTCCACTCGTGCCAGTCCTTCTCGACGTCGCCGACGGAGGCGATGTCGAGGTGCGCCCAGGGCACCGATCGGCCCGCGGGCGTCGTACCGACGAAGTGCTGGAGGAAGAGCGCCGCCATGATCGCCTGCGGTCCCGGGCGGCCCGTTGTCGGCGTCGGCGACCTTGGACGCGAGCTTGTCCTCGTAGCCGGCGAAGAGCGGGAACCGCCACAGCGGCTCACCGGACCGATCCCCCGCATCGAGGAGCGTGTCGGCGAGAGCGTCGTCGGTGGCGAAGAGCCCGCCCACCTGCTGGCCGAGCGCGACCTTGATCCCTCCGGTGAGGGTGGCGACGTCGACCAGGACCGCAGGGTCGAGCTCAGCTGTCGCGTAGGCGAGGGCGTCGGCGAGGACGAGGCGGCCCTCGGCGTCGGTGTTGGTGACCTCGGTGGTCCGGCCGCCCCAGTGCCGGATGACGTCCCCGGGCCGCAGGGCGCCGCCGGAGATGGCGTTCTCGGCGGCCGGCACCAGCCCGGTGACCCGGACGGGGCAGTCGACGTCGGCCAGCGCTGCCATCGTGGCGAGGACGACCGCACCGCCGGTCATGTCACGCTTCATCGACACCATGCTCGCGCCGGGCTTGATCGACAGTCCGCCGGTGTCGAAGGTGATGCCCTTGCCGACGATCACGACGCGCGGGAGCTTGCGCGCGGCGCGGGCGGACACTCCTGGTGGCGTGTAGTCGAGGCGGATCAGCCGCGGCGGGGTCGCGGATCCCTGACCGACGGCGATGATCCCGCCGAAGCCCTCCTCGCGGAGCTCCTGGTCGTCCCAGACGCGCACCTCGAGGCCGGCCGCGTCGGCGATCGCCGTCGCCTGCTCGGCGAGCCAGGCAGGGTTCTTCAGGTTGGACGGGACCGTGGCGAGCATCCGGGCGCGCCAGCCGGCACCGCCGATCGCGACCGCACGCTCGAGCGCCGCCTGGTCGTCGGCCGGACCGGGACCCGCCAGCACCACCTGGCGGACCGGTCGGGAACGCGGGCCGGTCGACCGCCAGTGGAACTCGAACGAGCCGAGCATCATGCCCGCGACGAATGCCTCGAGGGCGGCGGTGGCGGCGCCGGGATCGTCGCTGCCGGCGACGGACGGGATCGAGGTCGCGACGGCGTCGCGGTCGCGGGCCGCCCGGGCGAGCGCGGCACCGGCGCGGCGTACGTCGATCGTGGTCGCCTCGCCCACCCCGACGAGCAGGACGAGCCGCAGCGCCGGGTTGTCGGGCGTGCCGCCGGGCACGGGCACGGTCGCCACCTCGGCCGCCGCACCGGTCAGCCGGTGGAGCGCGGCGACCTCGAGCAGGTCGACACCCGTCGCCTCCTCGACCTCGGCGGCGCCGGGTCCGAGCAGGACGCCGTCGCCGTCGGTCCCGGGGAGCACCGGAAGTGCCACGACGTCTGCACCGACGACCATGGCGGGGAGCACATCCCTGAGCGCGAACTCAGGAGGGGAAACCTGGCTGGGAAGAGAAGGCGCCGTCACCCGACGACGTTCTTGAGCGCGTCACCGAGCGCGCCCGCCTCTTCGGCGTTCAGCTCGACCACGAGGCGGCCACCGCCCTCGAGCGGGACGCGCATCACGATGCCGCGGCCCTCCTTGGTGACCTCGAGCGGACCGTCCCCGGTCCGAGGCTTCATCGCCGCCATGCGGCACCCCTCTCCAGTTTCTGCAAAGGCTCATCCGTGCCCGGATTCGTATCCATTATCGCCCATGGCCTGCGAACAGTGCAGTCGAGGGCGGGTTCAGCCACCGGCCCCGTCGGACGGCTCGTGAGCCGAGCCGTCGGCAGAGGCGTCGTCGGCGCCCTCGCCCCGCCGTTCCTCGGCGGCGAGCGCGGCCTGGGTGAAGAACGCCACGCTGTCCTCCGGTCCGTTCTCGTAGCGGCTCATCGCCTTGCCGACGGGGTTGTCGAACGCACCACTCGGAGTCTCCACGACCGGGAGGTCGCCGAAGATCTCGTGGCCGCTCCACCGGGATCCCGGCACCGCGCGGATGAGCACCTCGCCGACGTACGCGCCGGCTCCCCACAGCGCGCCGGTCTGTTCGGTACGGCGCCTGCGGCCCTTGCTCCACGTGGCGATCAGGTCGTCGACGTGGTCGGTGCTCTCCACCGAGAAGTCGAGCCGACGGTCGTCGGTGCCGAAGTCCGCCGCCCACTCCTCCGCCAGCGCGCGCATCCGCTCGGGCATCGGGAGGTCGGGAGGTCTGTGGTCCCCGTCGCGCGCCTCGAGCTCCGCAGCGAGCCGGGACAGCAGCGCGTCGACCTCCGACATCCGGTAGCCGCGCAGCGCCAGCGAGAACCGCACCCGGCGCAGGTCGTCGGGCCCGATCGGACGGTCGGCCGGGACCTCGGCGTCGGCGCGGTCGTCGTACGCCGGAGCGAGGGGCTCGCCGCGACCGGCGGCGATCATCGCGATCGCGCCCATCGCGAGCACGATGAGGACCGCGAAGGCCCACATCATCGGTTGCGTCACCGCTGCCGCCTCGTCAGCCGTGCTGGCGCCGGGCGCGCACCATCAGGTCGACGGCCTCGTCCACGTCGTCGGTCAGGACGAGCCGTTCGAGGTCGCGCTCGGAGACCTTGCCGTCGGCCAGGACGGTGCCGCGCAGCCAGTCGATCAGGCCCGACCAGTAGTCGACGCCGACCAGCGCGACCGGGAACTCGGTGACCTTCTCGGTCTGCGCCAGGGTGACCGCCTCGAACAGCTCGTCGAGGGTGCCCATGCCGCCGGGCAGCACGATGAAACCCTCGGAGTACTTCACGAACATCGTCTTGCGCACGAAGAAGTAGCGGAAGTTGATGCCGACGTCGACCCACTCGTTGAGGCCCGACTCGAAGGGCAGCTCGATACCGAGGCCGACGCTCACGCCTCCGGCCTCGGACGCGCCCTTGTTGGCGGCCTCCATCGCCCCCGGACCGCCGCCGGTGATGACGGCGAAGTCGGCGTCGACCAGCTTGCGGCCGATCTCGACGCCCTGGGCGTACGCCGGCTCGTCGGGCCTGGTCCGGGCCGAGCCGAACACGCCGATCGCCGCACCGAGCTCGGCCAGCGCACCGAAGCCCTCGACGAACTCCGCCTGGATCCGCAGGACCCGCCACGGGTCGGTGTGGACCCACTCGCCCGCTCCGCGGGAGTCGAGCAGCCGCTGGTCGGTGGTCGATCCGTCGACCTGGGCCCGGCGCTGGATGACCGGGCCCTTGAACTTCGCCTTCACGCGCGGGTCTCCTCGGTGGTGTCGTCCGGTCCGGCCCCGAGCGGGCTCAGCCAGCGGCGCAGCTGGTCCTCGCACGCGGTGATCTGCGCGACGGGGACGTGCTCCTCCTGCTTGTGGGCCAGCATCGGGTCGCCGGGGCCGAAGTTGACGGCAGGCACGCCGAGCGCGGTGAACCGGGCGACGTCGGTCCAGCCGAACTTCGGGTTGACCACTCCCCCGACCGCCTCGATGAACGCCTTGGCCGCCGGCCGGTCGAGGCCGGGCAGCGCGCCGGGGGCGCTGTCGGTGAGCGTGAGGTCGTAGCCGTCGAAGAACTCACGCACGAACCCGAGGGCCTCCTCCTCGGAGCGGTCGGGGGCGAACCGGTAGTTGACCTCGACCACGCACTCGTCGGGCAGCACGTTGCCGGCGACGCCGCCACGGATGAAGACGGCGTTGAGACCCTCGTGGTATTCGAGGCCGTCGATCACCGGCTTGCGCGGCGCGAAGTCGCGCAGCCGTTGGAGCACGTCGGCCGCGGCGTGGATCGCGTTGACCCCGCGCCAGCTCCGCGCGGAGTGCGCGCGTTCGCCGCGGGTGCGGACCTCGACCCGGAGGGTGCCCTGGCAGCCGGCCTCGACGACCGCGGCCGAGGGCTCCATCAGCACGGCGAAGTCGGCGACGAGCAGGTCGGGGTCGGACTCGCTGAGCAGCCGCAGGCCGTTGAACTCGGAGTCGATCTCCTCGCAGTCGTAGAGCACGAAGGTCAGGTCGTGCACCGGCTCGGCGAGGGTCGCGGCGAGCCGCAGGATGACCGCGTCGCCGCCCTTCATGTCGCAGGTGCCGAGGCCGTGCAGGATGCCGTCCTCGAGCCGGCTCGGCAGGTTGTCGTTGACCGGCACCGTGTCCAGGTGGCCGGCCAGGACCACACGCTCGGCGCGCCCGAGGTTCGTTCGTGCGACGACCGTGTTGCCGCGTCGTACGACCTCGAGGTGTGGGAGGGCGCGCAGCGCCTGCTCGACGGCGTCGGCGATCGCGGCCTCGTCGCGGGAGACCGACTCGATGTCGACGAGCTGGCGGGTCAGCGACACCGCGTCGGCGGTGAGGTCGAGCACGGTGGGCGGGTTCACGGCCCCTAGTCAAGCAGGAGGGAACACACAGAACTCGTTGCCCTCTTCGCGCTCGGGCACCTGCGCGAACGTGATGGCGTCGAACGGCATGCCGGGGATGCCGTCGAGCCACTCGTCGTGGTGGCCGCCGATTCGCGCGGTCAGAGCAGCCGGAGAAGGGCGGCCGCGGCAGCGGCGCCGACGACCACGACGAGGAACGGCGCCCGCACCACCAGCAGGAGTACGGCGACCGCGAGCCCAGCGACGCGCGCGTCCACCACCAGCGCCTGCCCGTCGGCGAGCACCTGCACCGCGACCAGCGCTCCCAGGAGCGCGACCGGGATCAACGCGGCAACCCGGGCGGCGACCGGATGGGCGAGCACCTGCTGCGGCACGGAGAGGCCGGTGAGCTTGAGGGCGTAGCACCCGGCCGCGGTGACCAGGATCGCGACCCACGTCGTACTCACCGGGCCGCCTCGGCCGCAGGGCGCCCGGCGCGCCGACCCAGCACCATCCCGACGGCGACGGCCACCACCCCGCCGACGATCACCGGGACGCCGGCCGGGCTGATCGGCACGAGGCCGACCGCGGTCGCCGAGCCGGCCACGGCGACCACCCGCTGCGGCCACGCGCTCAGCCGCGGCCACAGCAGCGCCAGGAAGGCCGCACCCACGGCCGCGTCGAGCCCGAACGTGCGCGGGTCGCCGATGGCCGCCCCCGCGAGCGCACCGACGAGCGTCATCAGGTTCCACAGCACGAAGACCGACCAACCGGTGAGGCGGTACGCGAGCCGCGCCTGCCGGGCGTCGTCCTGCCCGAGCCCCATCGCGGTGGACTCGTCGATGAGCACCTGCGCCGTCAGCAGCCGCCGCCAGCCGCGAACCCGGAGCACGGGCGCCATCGCCAGCCCGTAGAAGAGGTTGCGGCTCCCCAGCAGCAGCGCGGTGAGCGATCCGGTCAGCGGCGCTCCGCCGGCGGCGATGACGCCCACGAACGCGAACTGGGAGGCGCCGGTGAAGACCAGCAGGGACAGGACGCAGGCCTGCGCGACGTCGAGCCCGGACGCGGTCGCGACCGCGCCGAACGAGACGCCGTACGCGCCGGTCGCCACACCCACCCCGAGCGAGTCGACGACGACCGACCGGTCACTCGTCGGCTCGCCGTCGCCCGGCGCCCACGCTCGTCGCACGTCGTCCGGTCAGGCCCGGGTGACCGCGACCGTCGCCCGCTCGCCGTCGCCGACGGTCACCTCGGTGGGCGCGGCCTCAGCCGCCCCGCCGACGGAGTACGACGTCGCCAGCGTCTCCTTGGCGATGAGCGACTCGTGCGTGCGGGCCGCCGCGAGGACCGCGTCGGAGCCACCGATGCCGAGCGAGATCCGGTCGACGACGTCGAGACCGGCGTCGCGGCGAGCCTGCTGCACGGCCCGCACGAGGTCGCGGGCCAGGCCCTCCGCTGCGAGCTCCGGCGTCACGACTGTGTCGAGCACGACGAAGCCGCCGCCGGGCAGCATGCCGGTCGCGGCACCTTCGGCAGCGCTGCCGACCACGGTCTCGAGGGCGTACTCGCCGTCGACGAGCGCGAGCCCGCCGGCCGTGACGGTGACCGTGCCGTCAGCGGCGGCCACCGCTGTCCAGTCCCCGGTCTTCGAGCCCTTGATGGCGGCCTGCACGTCCTTGCCGAGCCGCGGTCCGGCGGCACGGGCGTTGACGGTCAGCCGCTGCGAGACGCCGTACGACGCCGCTTCCTCCGAGCCCGCGGCCACCAGCCGCACCGACTTCACGTTGAGCTCGTCGGCGACGATGCCCGTGAACGGCTCGAGGGCCGCGGGGTCGTCGACGACGACCGTCAGCCCCGCGAGGGGCAGCCGGTTGCGCAGGCCGCGCGCCTTGCGCAGCGCCGACGTGGCCGAGCAGACCTCCCGCACCTGGTCCATCGCGGCGACGAGCGCGTCGTCGGCGGGCAGGGACGCAGCGTCGGGCCAGTCGGCGAGGTGCACCGACCGGCCGCCGGTCAGGCCGCGCCAGATCTCCTCGGTGGTGAGCGGGAGCAGGGGCGCGACCGCGCGGCAGGTCACGTCGAGCACGGCGGCGAGTGTCTCGAACGCCTCGGGCCTGCCCTGCCAGAAGCGCTCCCGGGAGCGCCGGACGTACCAGTTGGTGAGCACGTCGAGGAAGCCGCGGGTGGTCTCGCAGGCGTCCGCGATGGCGTAGTCGTCCATCTGGGTGGTGAGCCGCTCGACGAACTGCCGGGTCTTGGCGAGGAGGTAGCGGTCGAGCGGGTCGGCGCTGCCCAACGACTCTGGCCGACCGACGTTGGCTTCATACCCCTCGGCGTTGGCGTAGAGCGCGAAGAAGTACCACGTGTTCCAGAGCGGCATCATCACCTGCCGCACGGCGTCGCGGATGCCCTGCTCGGTGACCACGAGGTTGCCGCCGCGCAGGATCGGGCTGGCCATCAGGAACCAGCGCATCGCGTCGGCGCCGTCGCGGTCGAAGACCTCGCGCACGTCGGGGTAGTTGCGCAGCGACTTCGACATCTTGTTGCCGTCGGAGCCGAGCACGATGCCGTGGCTGATGCAGGACTGGAACGCGGGCCGGTCGAAGAGCGCCGTGGCCAGGATGTGCATCGTGTAGAACCAGCCGCGGGTCTGGCCGATGTACTCGACGATGAAGTCACCCGGGAAGTGGTGCTCGAACCAGTCGGCGTTCTCGAACGGGTAGTGGACCTGCGCGAACGACATCGAGCCCGAGTCGAACCACACGTCGAGCACGTCGGCGACCCGGCGCATCGTCGACGAGCCCGTCGGGTCGTCGGGGTTGGCGCGGGTCAGGTCGTCGACCCACGGCCGGTGCAGGTCCGGCTCGCCCTGTGCGTCGCGCGGCAGCCGGCCGAAGTCCCTCTCGATCTCCTCGAAGGAGCCGTAGACGTCGATCCGGGGGTACGCCGGGTCGTCGCTCTTCCACACCGGCACCGGGCTGCCCCAGAACCGGTTGCGGGTGATGGACCAGTCCCGCGCGTTCTCGAGCCACTTGCCGAACTGCCCGTGCTTGATGTGCTCCGGCACCCAGCGGATCTGCTCGTTGAGCTCGCCCATCCGCTCCTTGAACTTCGTCACCTCGACGAACCACGACGAGACGCCCTTGTAGATCAGGGGCTCGCGGCAGCGCCAGCAGTGGGGGTAGGAGTGGGTGTAGGTCTCGCGGCGGACGAGGACGGTGCCCTCGGTCACCGAGCCGCGCTCGGGAGCCCCCCGTGTCGCCGCCTTGAGGTGGTCGATGATGTGCAGGTTGGCGTCGAAGACCAGCATCCCGGCGTACTCGTCGACGGGGTGGGTGAACCGGCCGTCCTTGCCGACCGGCATGACCGCCTCGATGTCCTCGCGGTCGGTGACGACCTTGTCGTCCTCACCGAAGGCGCCGGCGGTGTGCACCATGCCCGTGCCGTCGGTGGTCGTCACGAACTCGGCCGGCACCAGCCGGAAGGCGTTGGCGTGCCCGAGGTAGTAGGAGAACGGCGGCGTGTAGGTCAGGCCGACGAGCTCGCTGCCCTTGCCGCGCCAGGTGACGGTGGGGTCCTCTCCCAGCTCACGGGCGTACGACGCCAGCCGGGCCTCCGCGAGGAGGTACCGCTGCGTCGTACCGGTCAGGTCCGACTCGACCACGACGTAGTCGATGTCCTCGCCGACCATCACCGCCAGGTTGCTCGGCAGCGTCCACGGGGTCGTCGTCCAGACCAGGGCGAGGACGCCCTCGAACGGCCCCTCGGTGGTGATCCGCACGCCGACGGTGACCGACGGGTCCTGCCGGTCCTGGTAGACGTCGTCGTCCATCCGCAGCTCGTGGTTGGACAGCGGCGTCTCGTCGTTCCAGCAGTAGGGCAGGACGCGGAAGCCCTCGTAGACGAGGCCCTTGTCGTAGAGGCTCTTGAACGCCCACAGCACCGACTCCATGAACTCGGGGTTCATGGTCTTGTAGTCGTTGTCGAAGTCGACCCAGCGCGCCTGGCGGGTGACGTAGTCACGCCACTCGCCGGTGTACTTCAGGACCGACGCGCGGCAGGCGTCGTTGAACCTGTCGATGCCCATCTCGACGATCTCGTCGGTGGTCTTGATCCCGTTGAGGCGCATCGCCTCGAGCTCGGCGGGGAGGCCGTGGGTGTCCCAGCCGAACCGGCGCTCAACCCGCTTGCCGCGCATCGTCTGGTAGCGCGGGACGATGTCCTTGACGTAGCCGGT
Source organism: uncultured Actinomycetota bacterium (assembly GCA_963830735.1). Lineage (GTDB taxonomy): Bacteria > Actinomycetota > Actinomycetes > Propionibacteriales > Nocardioidaceae > Nocardioides. The sequence continues at coordinate 294,372 of CAWHNG010000002.1, read as the reverse complement.
GAGCAGGTGGCCGTAGTGCGGCAGGCCGTTGGCGAACGGCGGTCCGTCGTAGAAGACGAACTCGTTCTCGCCGTCGGTGCCGGGGTCGCGCTGCTCGACCGAGGCCCGGAACGTGTCGTCGTCGGCCCAGTAGCCGAGGACCCGCTCCTCGATCTCGGGGAACCTCGGGTTCTGGGGGAGGCTGGTCGGCGCTGTGCCGGACGGGCCGGACGGGTCGGTGCTGACCTTGGGGTAGGTCATCGGCTCGGGTCTCCTGCGGTCGTCTGGGATCTCGTCGGTCGTGCTGAATCCCAGGGACGACAACTGCCGCGGTACCACCCTGCTTGCCGCGCCGGGTCTCGAGACGGTCGCTGCGCGACCTCCTCGACCACCGACGTCGACCACTTCGTTCACGGCTGTGACGGGCCTACCCGCCGGGTTCTACTGAGGACCGTTGCCGGACCTGTTCTTCCCGGGGCTCGCCGCTGATGACGGCTCGAGCGCCTGTGCCCCCAAGGGTACGGCGCACCCGGTGCCTACGCGCAATCGGATTGCCCATGCCCGACACACATGCCGTCCCGGCGTCTCGACCGCGCCGCGGCTGTCCACGTGCCCGGCTCCCGCAGATAGACTCCGCCCACGTGACTGCCGCATGGGCCTACGGCCTGACGACGTACGACGCCGACGACAACGTCCTCGACACCTGGTTCCCCGCACCGTCCCTGGGCGAGAAGCCCGCGGACGCCGTACCTCCGGGCGACCTGACGGCCCTCGAGGGCAGCGACCCGCACCGCCGGGTCGAGACGCGGGTGTCGCTGGTCGAGATCGGCGACCTGTCCGCTCCTCCGGCGTCGACGGTCGACGCCTGGCTGCGGCTGCACCTGCTCTCGCACCGGCTGGTCCGGCCGCACGAGATCAGCATGGACGGCGTCTTCGGGCTGCTGGCCAACGTGGTGTGGACCAGCGCCGGGCCGTGCGCCGTCGCCGGCTTCGAGCTGACCCGCGCCCGGCTGAAGGCCGGCGGAGCCCAGGTCACGGTCTACGGCGTCGACAAGTTCCCCCGGATGGTCGACTACGTCCTCCCGACGGGTGTCCGGATCGCCGACGCCGACCGTGTCCGGCTCGGTGCCCACCTCGCCGAGGGCACCACCGTGATGCATGAGGGCTTCGTGAACTTCAACGCCGGCACGCTCGGCGTCTCGATGGTCGAGGGCCGGATCTCGGCGGGCGTCCTCGTCGGCGACGGCTCCGACATCGGCGGCGGCGCGTCGATCATGGGCACCCTGTCCGGTGGCGGCAAGGAAGTCGTCTCGATCGGTCGACGGTGCCTGCTCGGCGCGAACGCCGGGATCGGCATCTCGCTCGGCGACGACTGCGTGGTCGAGGCCGGTTGCTACGTCACGGCCGGCACCAAGGTCACCGTGCTCGTCCCCGGCGGCGAGCCGCGGGTGATCAAGGCACGCGACCTGTCGGGCACGAGCAACGTGCTGTTCCGCCGCAACTCCGTCACCGGCGCGATCGAGGCGGTGCCGTGGCAGGGCGACGGCATCGAGCTCAATGCGGCATTGCACGCCAACTGACCTCGCGTCCACCGGAGAAGGCGGCGGCTACCACCGATCCCGGACACTGTTGAGGTGAACCGGCGTGGTGTGTGGGTGCTCGTCGTCGGCGTACTCTCCCTCGCGATCATCGCCGTCGTCGCCTTCGCCGTGTTCCGCGCGGCCGAGGACATCATCGGACCCAGCGGCGACTGCACGGCGACCGTCGACGGCCACACCGTCGAGATCAGCCGGGAGCAGGCCGAGAACGCCACGCTGATCACGGCGATCGCCGTCGATCGCGGCCTGCCCGCGCGCGCTGCGTCGATCGCCCTCGCGACGGCGTACCAGGAGTCGGACCTGGAGAACATCGACCACGGCGACCGCGACTCCATCGGCCTCTTCCAGCAGCGGCCGTCGCAGGGCTGGGGCACCGCAGGAGCAGATCCTCGACCCGGTCTACGCCACGAACGCGTTCTACGACGCGCTGGTCGAGGTCGACGGCTACGAGGACCTGCCGATCACCGAGGCGGCCCAGGAGGTGCAGCGCTCGGCGTTCCCCGGCGCGTACGCCGACCACGAGGACGACGCCCGCGCGCTCGCCTCCGCGCTGACCGGCTACTCCCCCGGGACGTTCGCGTGCGACCTGGACGGCGGCGCCCCGGGCGCGGACGCCGACCTGACCGAGTCGGGTCTCACCGCCCGCGCGGACGCCGTCCGCCAGGACCTGCAGAGCCGGTTCGACGGCCTCGCCCTCGGCGGGTTCGCGCCCGGCGGGGTGACGGACGGGCACATGGAGGGATCCGCGCACTACGAGGGCCGCGCCATCGACGTCTTCTTCCGGCCGGTCAACAACGCCAACAAGGTGCGCGGCTGGGCACTCGCGCACTACCTCGTCGGCAACGCCTCGCGGCTGGAGATCCGCACGGTGATCTTCGACGACCAGATCTGGGTCGCCGGCCGCGATGGCTGGAGCGACTACGACCCGCCGGAGAGCAACGGGGACCGGCAGATCCTCGAGCACCGGGACCACGTGCACGTCGACGTCTTCGGCTAGTCCGCCGATCCGACAACCGATCGCCGACCAGGCGCGTCACACGAGCATGCAGAGAGTACGGCGCCCGCGCGCCCTGTCCCTCGCGGCCGCGACCCTCGCCACGGCCGCCTCCCTGACCGGGTGCGGTGACGTCCTCGGCGGTGGCGCCGACAGCGCCTGCGCCGCAGAGGAGATCACCATCGAGGGCACCGACGGCGACGACACGCTCAGGGGCACCGAGGGCCGGGACGTCATCGACGGGAAGGACGGCGACGACGTGATCCTCGGTCTCGGCGGGGACGACCTGCTCTGCGGAGGCGGTGGCGCGGACACCGTCGAGGGCGGCGACGGCGACGACGTCGTCGACGGCGGACGCGACCTGAAGGAGGTCGTCGACACCGAGTCCTACGAATGGGTGGGCGACACGCTCACCGGTGGTCCGGGCGACGACCGGCTCCAGGCCGGGGCCGACGAGCGCGACGAGGACGAGGGGGCCGACCGGGTGACGTTCCACCACGCCTCCACCGGCGTGACCGTCGACCTCGAGAAGGGAACCGCGACCGGTGAGGGCGACGACGAGCTGGTCGGGTACTTCGGCATCCTCGAAGGCAGCCGGCACGACGATCGCCTGCTCGGCAGCGACCGTGCCGACCACATCGACGCCGGTCCGGGGGCCGACCATCTCGACGGTCGTGGCGGCGCCGACGAGCTGCTCGCCAACGGCCGGTTCACGGGGACCCTCGAGCTGGCCGGTGAGAAGGTCCCTGCCGACCGGGGCGCCAACACCCTGATCGGCGGCGACGGTGACGACTACCTGGCCGGGGAGCACGGCGCCGACCGGATCGACGGCGGCGCGGGGCGCGATGGCCTGCACGGCGACCTCGGCGCCGACGAGCTCGACGGCGGCGCCGGCGATGACGAGCTGTGGGACGTCCTCGTCGCACCGCAGGGCGGACTCCCCCAGCTGATGGACTGCGGCGCCGGCACCGACAGCGTCGACCTCGCCGTCGACGCGCCGAAGGCCTCGAGGCGACCCGGCACGCTCGACCTCGCCGCCGGGACCCTCCGGGTGGTCGTCGGTGAGGTCGACCTGTCCGCCCCCGTCACCGGCTGCGAGAACGCCGCCGTGCCCGGCGGGTGGACGGCGTACGGCGACGACGGCGACAACACCCTCCTGGTCACCGAGTACAACACCCGGCAACCGGTCCAGCTCCACGGGCGCGGCGGTGACGACGTGCTCTGGGGCGAGCGCGGTGCCGACCTGCTCGACGGCGGGCCGGGCAACGACGTGGGTCACGTCGGCGCGGGTGGCGACGAGCTGGTCGCGATCGAGAGGTCGGAGCCCTGACCGGGGCGCTCAGCCGAGTCGCCACTCCAGCGGAGCGACGGGGTCCGGCTGATAGCTGCAACAGGCGCCGGTGCGCACCGTGCGCGCGAGATGGGCACCGAGGTCGGGGTGCTGCTCGGCGAGCCGCGCCAGCGCGTACCGCAGCGACCGGGTGACGGCGGTCCGCGCCCGCTCCGTCGTCCCACCCGTGGTGCGGTGGCGTCCGCCGAGGCCGACGGCGCGGGTGAGCTCGGCGAGGAGGTAGTCGCGGTCGCGTTCGGCCAGCGCGAGCCGGGCGTCGTCGTGGTCGCGCGCCGCCTCGTCGAGGTCGGCCTCGACGTCCGCCAGCCGTCGGCGGTACGCCGCCTTCGCCTCCTTGTCGAGCACGGGCAGCCCGCTCTCGACCACGTCGGCCGCTGCCAGGTCGAGCACGTGGAACTCACGACCGGGCTCGGTGAGCAACCGGTGCAGGACGTGGAGGCCCTTGAGGTCGGCCAGGACCACCGTCCGGCCGCGGAGCCCCACCTCCCAGTGCTCACCGGTCCGGCACAGCGACGCCGTGGTGGCGACGGACGAGCGTGCCTCCGCCGGGAAGCCGATCGGTGCGGGCCGGCGACCACGGACGGCCCCGTCGAGGCGGGCCCGTGCCTCGGCGGCGCGGTGCGGGGCGCCGTACTCCTCGAACGCGGTGGCGGCCGCGCGCCACTCCATCGCGGCGGACCCGCCGTTGCCGGCGGCCGCGAACGCCGACGCGAGCACGAGCCGCGCCTGCGCGGCGTCGTACGGCGCATCCAGGTCGACCCACGTCCCGACCGACCTCTGCGCCTCCCGCGCGGCGAGCGTGGTGTCGCCCGCGAGCAGCGCGGCACGGGCGGTCGCCAGCGCGGTGGCCGCCTCGAGCCCGGGACCGGGATAGCGGGTGGCGATCGCAGCCAGCGCGGTGGCGGACTCCTTCGCGGTCACCGCGTCTCCGGCCGCCGCGGCGATCTCCGACTGGGCCTCGAGCAACGGGGCGAGCCGGAGGTCACCGAACGGCGGCCGCTCCTTCCACGGCAGGTCGACCGGGTGCGTGACGGCGTCGGTGATGAGCTGTGCCGCGGTGTGCGGATCCCCCTGGTGGAGGCGGAGCAGGGCCAATCCGGGCTGCGCGTCCCACGCCCGGTCGTAGGCGAGGCCGAACGCCTCCTCTGCCCCGGCGAGGTCACCGCGGCGGAGCCGGATGTTGCCGAGCTCGACCAGCGGCCAGCCGTACTCGCGTCGCATCCACGGCCGGAGCTCCGCGCACGCGCGGGTCGCCTCCTCCTCGGCAGCATCGGCCGGCCCGGAGAGCCGCAGCAGCTCCGCCCGGTGCACGCGGCAGCGCCCGTGCGTGGACCCGAGTGCGGGGCCGTGCCGCCACCGCTCCATGACCTCGGTCCACTCCCGCGCGCGGTCGTGGCGGCCGACCCACTGCGCGACGCAGATCAGCTCGCAGTAGACGTTGCCGGTCGTGAGGGGGTCGAGCTCGCCGGCCGCGAGCCCGACCGCCACGTCGTCGAGCAGCGCGATCCCCCGGTCGACGTCGCCGCCGTGGATCGCCAGTCGCGCGAGGGCGACGCGGCCCAGGCTGCGGGCCGGGTCGACACCGAACTCGGTGCCGAGCTCGACCGCCTCGAGGGCCGGCGCCATCGCCGCGGCCGGGTCCCCGGACAGCAGGCGCTCGTAGGTGCGCGTGATCGCGAGCAGCGCGTGGACACGGCCCGGCGGGCTGCCGTCGAGATGGCGCTCCGCCCGCGCGACCCAGCCACGGACCGGCGCCATCAGTCCGGTCTCGCACAGCAGGTTGAGGGCCACCCGCGCCGCCGCCCAGGCGGCGTCCTCGTCGCGACCGGCGGCGGAGTGGAGGGCGTAGAGGCCCTCCCAGGACGTCACCGCGAGCTCGAGATCGCCAGCGCCGTACGCCGCGACCGCGCGCAGCTCGAGGGCCGGCTCGGAGTCGTCGCCCGGATCGATCCGCTCCAGCGCCAGCCGGAAGTCGCCGTGCTCGAGCGCCGCCCGAGCCTCGTCCAGGCCCACTGTCGCATTGTGACACCGATTGTCACGCCTTCAGGTTGTTCACCGAACTCCCCGAGAGGACCCGTCATGCGCATCGCCAAGCAGGACCTGCCCATCAAGATGAACGCCCTCGGCGCCACCGTCCACCACCTGCCCGACTTCGGTGTCGCGGAGGGCCCGCTCGCCGCGGAGTACCTCTGCCTCGCCGCCGGCGTCGACATCGCGCCCCTCCTCGTCGGGCTCGAGGACGACCGCTGCCAGTCCGAGCACTGGGGCTACGTGATCCGCGGCCAGGTGGTCGTCACCTACGCCGACGACTCCACCGACACCTGCTCGAGCGGCGAGGTCTTCTACTGGCCCGCCGGGCACTCGGTGCGGGTCGAGGAGGACGCCCGGCTCGTGATGTTCAGCCCGGCCGCCGAGCACCTGGCGGTGATGAACCACATGCTGGGGGTGCTGGCGACGGTGCCGGCGTGACGGCCCGTGGCCTCGCGACACCCGGCCTCGGCGGTCAGCCCGCGAGGCGGCGTACGGCTGCGTCGACGCGCTCGTCGGTCGCCGTGAACGCGACCCGCACGTGCTCCTTGCCCGCGGCGCCGTAGAACGCGCCGGGAGCGACCAGGATGCCGAGGTCGGCGAGGGCCGCGACGGTCTGCCAGCAGTCCTCCCCGCGGGTGGCCCAGAGGTAGAGCGAGGCCTCGGAGTGGTCGATCGTGAACCCTGCGGCCTCGAGCGCGGCCTTGAGCTTCGCCCGGCGTACGGCGTAGCGCGCGTGCTGCTCGGCGACGTGGGCGTCGTCGTCGAGCGCCGCGATCATCGCCGCCTGCTGGGGGCCGGGCATCTGCAGCCCGAGGTTCTTGCGTACGGCGAGCAGCTCGCCGACCACCGCGCGGTCGCCGGCCACGAACGCGCACCGGTAGCCGGCCAGGTTGGAGCGCTTCGACAGCGAGTGGACCGCCAGGATGCCCTCGTGGCTGCCGCCGCAGATGTCGGGGTGCAGCACCGAGACCGCCTCGCCCTCCCAGACGCACTCGAGGTAGCACTCGTCGGAGATCAGCAGGACGCCACGCTCACGGCACCAGTCGACGACCTTCTTCAGGTGCTTCGGCGGGAGCACCCGTCCGGTCGGGTTGGAGGGCGAGTTGATCCAGAGGATCCGTGGCGTCTCGGGACCGATCGCGGTGAGCGAGTCGGTGGCCAGCGCGCGGGCGCCGACGAGCGCGGCGCTGACCTCGTAGGTGGGATAGGCGAGCCCGGGGTAGACGACGAGGTCGCCGGCGCCGACACCGAGGTGCAGCGGAAGCGCACCGATCAGCTCCTTGGAGCCGATCGTGGGCAGCACCTGGTCGAGGCCGAGACCGGTCACGCCGTGCTTGCGGGCCAGCCAGTCGACCGCGGCCCGGCGGGTCTCGGGGCGGCCGATGGTCAGGGGGTAGCCGGGTGAGTCCGACGCCGCACGCAGCGCCTCCTGGACGACCTCGGGGGTCGGGTCGACCGGCGTGCCGACCGAGAGGTCGACGATGCCGCCGTCGTGGGCGCGCGCGGTTGCGGCGTACGCCGTCAGCTTGTCCCAGGGGAAGTCCGGCAGCCGGCCGGAGACCGGGTCGCCGAGAATGTCAGGAATCCTGGTTCTGCGGCGGGAGAGCGGCGACGAACGGGTGATCCTTGTCGATCTCGCCCATCTTGGCCGCACCACCCGGCGAGCCGAGGTCGTCGAAGAAGTGGACGTTGGCGTCGTAGTACTCCTTCCACTCCTCCGGGGTGTCGTCCTCGTAGAAGATCGCCTCGACCGGGCAGACCGGCTCGCAGGCGCCGCAGTCGACACACTCGTCGGGGTGGATGTAGAGCATCCGCTTGCCTTCGTAGATGCAGTCGACGGGGCACTCGTCGACGCAGGCGCGGTCCTTCAGGTCGACACACGGCTGGGAGATGACGTAGGTCATCGGGGTCCTCCTACGAGAGGTCACGCGGGATGCTCTGCTGCAAGGTCCAGCCTAGTATCCCGACCGTGACTGACGCGCACGGCCCTCGGGATCCGGGGCGCCACCTGCTGGGGCCGCACGTCGTGGGGCAGCGGGTCGTCGTCCGCCGCCTGCTGCGGGGCGAGACCGGACCGACCGGCGGGCCGGCGATGACGGACCTGCTCGGGGTCTGCCTGGCGTGGGGGGACGGCGTCTGCGTCGTACAACCCGAGGCGGGCGGGCCGGTCACGATCCCCCTCGCCGACCTCGTCTCGGGCAAGCCGGTCCCGCCGCGTCCGTCGGTGCGCCACCGGGTGTCGACACGGGACGCGGAGCTCCACACGGCGTCGCTGTGGGCGTCGGTCGAGACGGAGCCGCTGGGTGAGTGGGTGCTGCGGACCGACCCTGCACCGGTCGGCCGGTTGCGGCGCCGCGCCAACTCCTGCCTCGCGATGGGCGACGCGGGCCGGCCGTTCCCCGAGGCCGCCGCCGCGGTGGTCGACTTCTACGCCGCGCGCGACCGGCCGGTGTGGGTGCAGGTCGAGGCGGACGGCGACCTCGATCGCGCGTTCGTCGACGCCGGGTGGGTCCCGACCGACCCGCCCGGCGACGCCGAGCTCCGGCTTGCCTCGATCGCGGCCGTACGACGCCGCCTGCGCGCCGCGGGCCACGGGGCCGCCGGCGCCGACGGGGAGTGGCACGTGGCGACCGACGGCCCGCGCGCGACCGTGACCGTGGGTGGCGGTGGCGGTGGCGAGGAATGGGCCCGGGGCCAGGCGGCGCTCGACGGCGACTGGCTGGGGGTGCACGCGATCGAGGTCGCGGCGTCGTACCGCCGCCGGGGCCTGGGCACCGCCGTCCTCGCGGCCCTCCTCGAGCGGGGCGCCGAGCAGGGCGCGCTCACCGTCTGGCTGCACGTCGAGACCGACAACATCCCCGCCCTCGCCTGGTACGACGCCCTCGGGCTCGCCCCCCACCACACCTGCCGCTACCTGACGGTGCCTCGCACCTGACCCGTCGCCAAGGCGGCGAGGGCGTCGCCGGTGAGGCGGTACGTCGTCCACTCGTCCTGCGGACGCGCGCCGAGCGACTCGTAGAACTCGATCGAGGGGGTGTTCCAGTCGAGGACCGCCCAGTCGACGCGGCGGTAGCCGCGGTCGACCGCGATCCGCGCGAGCGAGGTCAGCAGCGCCTTGCCGAGGCCGCTCCCCCGCTGTGCGGGATCGACGTAGAGGTCCTCGAGGTAGATGCCGGGCACGCCGGTCCACGTCGAGTAGGTGCGGAACCACAGCGCCAGTCCGACCACCCGGCCGTCGACCTCGGCCACGAGCACCGACGCCACGGGGTCCGGGCCGAACACCCATCTCCGCAGGTCGTCCTCGGTGGTCTCGACCGCATCCGGCTCCCGCTCGTAGGTGGCGAGGTCGCGGATCAGCCGCAGGATGTCGGGGACGTCGTCGGGGTTCGCCACGCGGATCCCCGCGGGAAGGGTCGTCGCCACGACGCTCAGGCGCCGGCGAGGAACGCCAGCAGGTCCTGCCGGGTGACGACACCGACGGGTTTCCCGTCCTCCTGCACGAGGACCGCGTCGGCGGACTCCAGCAGCGTCACGGCCGCGGTGGCGTCCTCGGTCGAGCCGATCGTCGGCAGCGGCGGCGACATGTGCTGCTCGACGGAGTCGGCGAGCCGCGCGCGGCCCTCGTAGAGCGCGTCGAGCAGCGCCTTGTCCGAGACCGACCCGGCGACCTCGGCGGCCACGATCGGGGGCTCGGCACGCACCACGGGCATCTGCGAGACGCCGTACTCCCGCAGGATGGCGACCGCCTCCGCGATCGTCTCGTTGGGGTGGGTGTGCACGAGGTCCGGCAGCGCGCCGGTCTTGCCGCGCAGCACCTCGCCCACGGTGCGCGAGGGCTGCGGCTGCCCCGTCGGGAAGCCGTACTGCGCCAGCCAGTCGTCGTTGAAGACCTTCGTGAGGTAGCCGCGCCCCGAGTCCGGCAGGAGCACGACGATCACGGCGTCCCGCCCCTCCGGCGTGCCGTCGAGCTCACGGGCGAGCTGTACGGCGGCGTACGCCGCCATGCCGGACGACCCGCCCACCAGCATCGCCTCCTCCCGCGCCAGCCGCCGGGTGAACGCGAACGAGTCGGCGTCGGAGACCTCGATGATCCGGTCGGCGATGTCCCGGTCGTAGGTCTCGGGCCAGAAGTCCTCGCCGACGCCCTCGACGAGGTAGGGGCGGCCGGTGCCGCCGGAGTAGACCGATCCGGCGGGGTCGGCGCCGATGATCTGGACGTCGGGCCCCTCTCGTTCGGCACTGCGCTCCTTGAGGTAGCGCCCGATGCCGCTGATCGTGCCGCCCGTCCCGACGCCGGCGACGAAGTGGGTGATCCTCCCGTCGGTCTGCCGCCAGATCTCCGGACCGGTCTCCTCGTAGTGGGAGCGCGGGTTGTGTGGGTTGGAGTACTGGTCGGGCTTCCACGCGCCCGGCTGCGAGGCGAGCTTGTCGGAGACGTTGTAGTAGGAGTCCGGGTGCTCGGGCGGCACCGCGGTCGGGCAGACGACGACCTCGGCGCCGTAGGCGCGGAGCACGTTGCGCTTGTCCTCGCTGACCTTGTCGGGGCACACGAAGATGCAGCGGTAGCCCTTCTGCTGGGCGACCATCGCCAGCCCGACACCGGTGTTGCCCGAGGTCGGCTCGACGATCGTGCCGCCCGGCTGCAGCTCGCCCGACGCCTCGGCGGCCTCGATCATGCGGGTCGCGATCCGGTCCTTCACCGACCCGCCGGGGTTGAGGTACTCCACCTTCGCGAGCACCAGCGGACCACCTTCGGCCCCGTCGTCGGAGTGCCCGACGCCGTCGAGCACGCGGTCCAGCCGCACGAGCGGGGTGTTGCCGATCAGATCGAGCAGCGAGTCGACGTACTCCATGCCCACCATCCGTACAGTGCCCTGAGAGCTCCGCCCACTCCGTAGAGTTGAGCCCGTGAGCAAAGCAGCGGCTGCCCGGAAGCTGGCCTCCGCCGCCCTCTACGGCGGCGGTGGCCTGACGGCCGTCGGCGCCGGTCTGTACGGCGTCCTGACCGCCGAGGCGAAGCTCGCCCGCAAGACGATCGGCCCGACCCGCGACGAGCCGCCGCCGGACGCCACGGGCTGGTACGGCCGCGGCCGGCCCGGGCCCGCGATCCGGATCGCCGTGCTCGGCGACTCGAGCGCGGCGGGCTACGGCGTCGACCGGGTCGAGGAGACCCCGGGCGCCCTCATCGCCAGCGGTGTCGCCGAGCACGCCGACCGCCGTGTCTACGTCCGCGAGTTCGCCGTCGTCGGCGCCAAGTCCTCCGACCTGGCCAACCAGGTCGACCGGGCGCTGCCGATCGAGCCGGACATCGCGGTCATCCTGATCGGCGGCAACGACGTCACCCACACCGTCCTGCCGTCGCAGTCGGTGCGCCACCTCTCCGAGGGAGTACGACGCCTCGTCGTCGCGGGCGCCAAGGTGGTGGTCGGGACCTGTCCCGACCTCGGCACCGTGCAGCCGATCGCGCCGCCGCTCAAGCAGGTCGCGCGGGCCTGGTCCCGCCGGCTGGCCGCGGCGCAGACGATCGCCGTCATCGAGGAGGGCGGCCGGACGGTGTCGCTCGGCTCGATCCTCGGGCCGGAGTTCGCGGCGGCCCCCGCGCTGCTCTTCGGGCCCGACCAGTTCCACCCCTCGACCGAGGGCTACCGCTCGCTCGCCAACCTGCTCATCCCCTCGGTGCTCGCCGCGCTCGGCGAGGTCCCCGAGGAGGAGATCGACCTGGAGGCCTACCGGGGCGAGGGCGTGCTGCCGATCACCCGGGCCGCGATCCAGGCGGTCAAGGAGCCCGGCACGGAGCTCGACGGCACCGAGATCGCCGGCCGGCGCTCCGGTGTTCGCGGTCTCTGGGTCGAGCTGCGCCACCGTCGCCGTCGCCCGCAGTTCGAGGGCGAGGCACCGTCCGCGAACGAGGCTCCCGAGTCACCGTCGGCCGGCGAGCCGGTCACCGACCGCGCCTGACCCGACCGCGCAAACAGCGCAATTGAGCCACCGAGCAGCCCGCTGCCCACCCGACCGCGCAAACAGCGCAATTGAGCCATCCGAGCAGTCAGTGGTCCGGCCGCGGGCCCGTGGCCGCCATCGGCGGAGGAGGTGGGGTTTCCCCCACCCCGAAGACGGGGGCTGGGCCCATCGAGGACGTCCCTGCGGATCCCTAGCGTCGTGGGCATGGCAACCGACCTCCTCCCTCCGTCCCCCACCCCCGCCCTCGCGGTCCACGACCTCGTCCACGAGTACGGCGCCGGCGCGACCGCCGTCCGCGCCCTCGCCGGCGTGGACCTCGCCTTCGCGACCGGCTCCTTCACCGCGGTGATGGGCCCGTCCGGCTCCGGCAAGTCGACCTTCCTCACCTGCGCCTCCGGCCTCGAGCGCCCCACCGGCGGGCGGGTCGAGATCGCCGGTCAGGACCTCACGGGGCTCGACGAGGACGCACGCACCCGGCTGCGCCGGCAGCGGATCGGCTTCGTCTTCCAGTCCTTCCACCTGCTCCCCTACCTCACCGCCGAGCAGAACGTCGCCCTCCCGCTGCGCCTCGCCGGCCACCGCGTCGGCCGCGCCGAGCGGGCGCGCGTGGGCGCTCTCCTCGACCGGGTCGGCCTCGACGGCCGGCACCGCCGGCTCCCCGCCGAGCTCTCCGGCGGCCAGCAGCAGCGGGTCGCCATCGCCCGGGCACTCGTCACCGGACCGGCCGTCGTCCTCGGCGACGAGCCGACCGGTGCGCTCGACTCGCGCACCGCCACCGAGGTGCTCGGCCTGCTCCGGACGTGCGTCGACGAGCTCGGCCAGACGGTGGTCGTCGTGACCCACGACCCGGTCGCGGCGTCGTACGCCGACCGCGTGGTGTTCCTCGTCGACGGCCGGGTCGCCGGCCGGATGGAGTCGCCGACCGCCGACGCGGTCGCCGGCCAGCTGGCCCACCTCGACGAGCTGGTGGCGTGATGTCCGCGATGACCGGCCTCGCCTGGGCGTCGCTGCGGCACCGCGCGTCCGCCTTCACCGCCACCTTCGTCGCCGTCCTCCTCGGCACGGCACTGATCGGGTCGTTCGCGACCCTCGTGGAGACCGCCACCGGCCCGGTTCCGGCCGCCGACGGCGAGACCCTGGTGACCATGGGCGCCGTCGTCGGCGGCTGGGGCGCGGTGATCGTGCTGTTCTCGGTCGCGTCGACGCTGGGCATCACCGTGCGCCAGCGCGAGACCGAGATCGGCCTGCTCCGCGCGATCGGCGCGACGCCCCGCCAGACCCGCCGCCTGGTCCGCCGCGAGGCGCTCGCCGTCACCGTCGCTGCCGCCGCCTGCGGTGCGGGCGTCGCGGCGGTCGCCGGCCGGCCGCTGCTGGCGATGCTCCGCGACGGCGGCCTCGTCTCCCCCGCCACGGAGTACGGCGCCGGAGCCACCTCGGTGACCGTCGCCGCCGCGGTCGTCGTCCTCACCAGCCTGCTCGCGGCCGGCATCGCCGCCCGGCGCGCGACCCGCGGACCTGCGACCGTCGTGCTGCGCGACGTCGCCGCCGACAGTGGCCGGATGCGGTGGTACCGCATCGCCGCCGGCCTCCTCCTCGTCGGCTACGGCCTGACCATGGCCGCCATCACGATCACCGTCACGGCGAACGCCGAGGACCCCTACGACGCGATGGCGACCTCGGGGTCGAGCTCGATCCTGGTGGGTGTCGGCCTCGCGCTCTTCGCGCCCGTGCTGCTGCGCGTGCTGTCCGCCCCTGCCCGCGCCGGGCTGGGCCGGACGGCGAGCGGCCACCTGGCCTCCTCCAACACGGCCCGACGCTCCCACCTGCTCGCCGGGGTCCTGGCGCCGGTGATCGTGCTGACCTCGGCATCGGTCGGGACGCTGATGCTGGTGGGGATCGACGGCCGCACCCTCGACCGGACCCTGGACACCGAGGACGTGGCCGACACCATCACCCTGCTCAACAACGTGGTGGTCGGGATGATCTCGCTGTTCGCGGCGATCATGGTCGTCAACGCGTTCGCTGCCGTGATGAGCCACCGCCGCGCCGAGCTGCGGCGGCTGTGGCTGGTCGGCGCGACCCCGGACCAGGTCCAGCGGTCCGTGGTGACCGAGGCGGGCATCGTCGCCGCCGTCGGTGTCCTCGTCGGCGCCCTTGCGTCGCTGGCGACGATCGTGCCGTTCGCGATCGCCCGTGACGAGGGCCTGGTGCCCGACGGACAGCTGTGGCTGCCGCCGCTGGTGGTGGCGGGCGTCGTCGTACTCACCCTGGTCACGGCCCGCACGTCGGTGCGTACGACGCTGCACGGCCTGCGCCACGGCACAGCCGTGGCTCGGTGACGGGGCGGTGGCGAGTTCCGTGGCGAGCGCGGTGACAGACTCGGATGCCATGAGCAGCCTGCTCGCCCCGATCGCGGCGTACCGGCCGGTGCCGGTCGACCGCCAGGGCGCGATCGACCGGCTCCGGCTGACCGCGGTCGGCGCCGGCCAGGCAGTGCTCGGGGTGCCGGTCGCCCTGGTGCTGGGGATCCTCTGGCTGCTGGCGGTGCCGCTCACCCTCGCCGTCGTCGGCGTCCTGGTCGCGCTCGCCGTCGTCCCGGCCGCACGAGCGCTGGCCGACGTGAGCCGCGGGATCGCCGGCGGCCTGCTCGGCGAGGAGGTCCCGAGCGGGTACGCCGACACCGCCGGCCTCGGCGTCGGCGGACGGCTGCTCACCTGGCTGCGGGACCCGGCCCGGTGGCGCGACTTCGCTCACCTGTGGTTCTCGGCGACGGGTGGGTTCGTGCTCTCGGCCCTGCCGGCGCTGCTGGTGACCGCCCCGGTGAGCCACCTGGTCCTGCTGCTCAGCGACCCGACGTCGTTCTGGTGGTTGGTCGTCTTCGTCGACGGACCTCTCCTGCTCCTCTGGTGGCTGGTGACCCCGCACCTGCTCCGGGCGCGCGCCCTCGCCGACCGCGGGATCCTCGGGCACGCGCGGGTCGCGGTGCTGGAGGCCCGGGTCGCAGACGTCGAGGTGACCCGGTCGGAGTCGCTGGACCACCAGGCGGCGGAGATCCGGCGCATCGAGCGCGACCTGCACGACGGTGCCCAGGCCCGGATCGCCGCGGTCGGCATGAACGTCGGGCTCGCCGAGAAGCTCATGGCCTCCGATCCCGAGGCCGCCGCCGCGCTGCTCAAGGAGGCCCGCGAGACCACGTTGTCGGCGCTCGACGACCTGCGCTCGGTCGTGCGGGGCATCCACCCGCCGGTGCTCGCCGACCGCGGTCTGGCAGGCGCGGTCGAGGCGCTGGTCGTGCCGATCCCGCTGCCGGTGACCGTGGCGCTCGAGGTGCCCGCCCAGGTCCCGGCCCCGATCGAGTCGGCCGTCTACTTCGCGGTCGCCGAGTGCGTCGCCAACACCGTCAAGCACAGCGGCGCGTCCCGTGCCTGGGTCACCGGCGGCCACGACGGCACCCGGCTCACGGTCGTCGTCGGCGACGACGGCCGTGGGGGCGCCGACCCGGCCGGCAGCGGGCTGCGCGGCATCGCGCGGCGGCTCGCGGCGTTCGACGGCACGCTGGCCGTCGACAGCCCGCCGGGCGGTCCGACCGTCGTCCGGCTGGAGATGCCGTGCCCGGCCTGAACCCACCGGCGGGCTCGCCGGGGCTGCGGGCGGCGATCGCCGAGGACCAGGCCCTGCTCCGGGTCGGCCTCACCCGGATCCTCGAGGCAGGCGGTCTCACCGTCGTCGCCGCGGTCGAGGACTCCGCCGCGCTGGCGACCACGTTGGCCCGCGACGACATCGACGTCGCCGTGGTCGACGTACGCCTGCCTCCGACGTACACGACGGAGGGCCTGGAGGCCGCGATCGCAGCCCGTACGGCGCGACCCGGGCTCCCCGTCCTGGTGCTGAGCCAGTGGGTCGAGCCGCTCTACGCCCGCCACCTCCTCGCCGGCGGCGAGGGTGCCGTCGGCTACCTGCTCAAGGACCGCGTCGCCGACGTCGACACCTTCCTCACCGCGGTCCACCAGGTCGCCGGCGGCGGCACCGTCCTCGACCCGGAGGTGGTGGCCGCGCTCGTCAGCGGTGCCGCCCGCACCGGGCCCCTCGCCCGGCTCACCCCGCGGGAGCGGGAGGTGCTCGCACTGATGGCCGAGGGCCGCTCCAACGCCGCGATCGCGGCCCGGATGGTCGTCACCGAGAAGGCCGTCGGCAAGCACACCAACAGCATCTTCACCAAGCTCGACCTTCCGCCGGCACCCGACGACAACCGCCGCGTGCTCGCCGTCCTCGCCTGGCTCGACGGCGCATGAGGAGTGGCGGGAGCGGAGCGCCGCTCAGCAGGGACCTTCGCCCTCGTAGATCGTGATCGGGCGGCCCTCGCTCACGAGGATCCCGACGACCGGTGCCACCTGGTCGTCCGGGTCGGCCGCGAAGAAGGTGAGGTTGCGCCGGTCCTGCCCGCGCACGAGGTAGACGCCCTGCCCGTAGTAGTTCTCCCACGGACCCCGGAGCCGCGATCCGTAGGCGACCTCGACGCTCCCGACCGTGTCGCCGACCCGGACCCGGGCGCTCGTCGGGAACCGCGACCGGTAGGTCGCCATCAAGATGATGCGCCCGTTGCCGCCGAGGTGCCGCTCGCTGAACTCGAAGACGACGGACCGCCGGTACGGCCGCTTGAGCTCCAGCTGCCGACCGCACGGCTCCCCGCGGCCGACCCAGCGGACCATCCCGGTCCGCATCGCCTGCCGGGCCGTCATCCCGGCCGTCAGCCTGCCGAACCGCCCCGGTGAGAACTTCGGCACGGTGCCCGCGGCCGTGCGGGAGTCCGCCGCTGGCGTCGGCGCGGCCGCCTGCGTCGCGGTCGGGGTCGGCAGGAGGGCGAGCACCAGGAGG
This sequence comes from uncultured Actinomycetota bacterium, assembly GCA_963830735.1. Taxonomy (GTDB): domain Bacteria; phylum Actinomycetota; class Actinomycetes; order Propionibacteriales; family Nocardioidaceae; genus Nocardioides. The sequence goes on along the minus strand of CAWHNG010000002.1, from coordinate 277,583 downwards.
AGGCCGATCGCGGCGAACGCTCGCCGACAGCCTCGCGAGGAGAGTGGGGTCACGCGGCACATTCGAGCGGCTCACCGACCGGCGTGCAACCGGTTCGAGAGAACCTTTACCGAAAACGCACGAGGGCCCCGGATCTCTCCGGGGCCCTCGTGATGGACGGGTCAGTCCTGGTTGAGGATCGCCAACAGCCGCAGCAGGTTGGTGTAGATCCAGACCAGGCTCACGGTCATCGCGAACGCCGCGCGCCACGACTCCTGCTGCGGGATGCCGTTGCGGACACCCTGCTCGACGAAGTCGAAGTCGAGGATCAGCATGAACACACCGAGCACGAGGCCGACGATCGCGGTGATCAGTCCCAGCGTGCCGAACCCGAACAGGCCGAGGCTCGCGCCGAAGAAGCCGAGCGCGAACTCCATCAGGCTCAGCGCAACCATTCCGAACATCGCCGCGATGACGAAGGTCCGGAACTTGTTGTTGACCTGGATGTTGAAGAACTTGTACGCCGCCAGCGTGCCGCCGAACGCCGCCATCGTGCCGAGCACGGCCTGGACCACGATCGAGCCGGAGTCCGGGGTCGAGAACAGGCTGTCGAAGAACTTGCTCAGCGCGCCGAGCGCGACGCCCTCGAGAACCGCGAACGCCAGCACGAGGGGCGGGCTGACCACCCGCTTGAACGAGTTGACGAGCGAGAGGATGAACGCACCGCCGGTGCCGACCATCATCGCGAGGTAGAGCGGCGCGAGGTCGTCGCCGGTGGTCGCGGTCTCGATGTCCGGGGTGAGCACCCAGGTCGCGAACGCCGCGATCAGCACCACACCGAGGGTGATCGCGGTCGTCTGCACGACGCTGTCGATCGTCATCCGCCGCTCGCCCTGGACCGGCGGCGCACCGTGGGCGACGGGGTCTCCGTAGCCCTGCGGGGACTGCTCGTAGCCCTGGTACTGCGCCTGCGGTGTGCCGTAGTTCTGGTAGGCGGACCCGTTGCCCTGGTAGGTCGGGTTTCCGTACGTGTTCGCGCGGTTGAATTCCTCCGACCGGCGGAACACCGGGTTGTTGCTCTGCATTGTGGTCTCCTCCTGAGAGGCCCCTGGGTGGTCGCCCATCTGACGACGCACCTCGATGTCTTCCATCCTAGGCGGTACGACGCTCGCACCCCGAGCGTGTCGGGACGCCGCGCCACCGAGGACGGCTATGGGGTGAACGCATCGCGGCCCGCAGACGTTCCCACCCGCCCCTCACGGCGCAGTGGTACGACGCAGCCGCACGATCGTGTCGCGGACGCGCATCGGGCCCTCCGGGCTCTCCTGGGTCCGGTCGGCGGTCTCGGCCACCTCGACCTCCCACTCGCGCGGCCCGCCGGACTCCTCCGCCACGCCGAGGGCGGCGAGCACCTGCTCCGGCGGGAACAGCAGCCCGGGCCCGTGCGGTCGCCGCGCGCCGGACGCCACGTCCTCGGGGTGGTGGGCGACGACCAGCAGCCGTCCTCCGGGAGCGACGGCGGCCGCGATCCGCTGGTAGACGCCGTCGAAGTCCTCGCGCGGCACGTGCAGGAAGTGCGCGCTCACCAGGTCGAACCCCGGCCGGCCGTGCGGCGGGTGCGGCACGTCGCCGGACAGCACGTCGTAGACGCCGACCCGCACGTGGTCGTCGACGCCGCGGTCGATGGCGTGCTGGGCGGTCTTGTCGAGGGCGACCGTCGAGACGTCGACCGCGGTCACCTTCCAGCCCTGGCCGGCCAGCCAGATCGCGTCGGCGCCCTCACCGCACCCCACGTCGAGGGCGTAGCCCGGCGTCAGGTCGGCGGCCTGCTCGACTAGCCGCCGGTTGGGCCTTCCGCTCCAGATCCGGTCGCTGGCGCCGTACTTCTCGTCCCAGAACTCCCCCGTCAGGGCCTGGCGGAGCTCCTCGAGGGTCGGGTCGTCGGCGTGGTGCTCGTGGTGGCGATGCTTCATGACGACAACTGTGCCGCTTCAGGTCCACCTGAACGCAAGCGGACCCGCTCGGTGCCCCCGCTGGGATTCGAACCCAGACTTGGTCGCTTTTAAGGCGACTTCCTCTGCCGGTTGGGATACGGGGGCGCGGGCCCATTGTGTCGCCTGCAGGTCTCGTGACGGTCGCTTCGCGACCTCCTCGACCGACGGAAGGTCAGGACACCAGCGACCAGGCGATCCCGTCCAGGATGTCGGTCTCGGCCACGGTCATCGTCGCCAGGGAGGTACGACGCAGCACCCGGTCGAGGATCAGGGCGCCGGCGTCGATCACGTCCGCCCGGCCGGGGTGCATGTAGCCGAGGGCCTTGCGCTCGGCGACGGTCATGCCGACGAGGTGCTCGGCCACCCGGTGGACGGAGGCGGCCGGCAGCACCTGCCGGTCGATCATGTCGCGGTCGTAGGCAGGGAGCCCGAGCACGCCGGCGGCGACCGTCGTGATGGTGCCGGCGATCCCGACGACCGACGCCGCCGCGGCCGGGTCGACCGGGCACGCATCGAGCGCGGCGTCGATGTCGGCGACGACCGCCGCCTCCTCGGCCGGCGTCGGCGGGTCGTTGTGCACGTGTCGTTCGTGGAGCCGCACGGACCCGATGTCCATCGAGTGCGCCTGGTCGGGTCCGTGGTCGGGGTCGCCGAGGATGAGCTCGGTGGACCCGCCGCCGATGTCGATCACCAGGACCGGCGCGGTCAGCACGGGCGCGAGCCACTTCACCGCGCCAGCGAAGGCCAGCCGTGCCTCCTCCTCACCGGAGAGGACCTCGGGCTCCACCCCCAGCCGCTCGCGCACACCGGCCGTGAACTCCGCGGAGTTGTCGGCGTCGCGGGTGGCCGAGGTCGCGCAGAACCGGAGCCGCCCGGCACCGGCGCGGTCGATGATCGCGGCGTACTCCTCGATCGCGGCGAAGGTCCGCGCCAGGGCGTCGGGGGCCAGCCGGCCGGTCGCGTCGACACCCTGCCCCAGCCGCACCATCCGGCTCTCCCGCACGACGCCGTCGGGGTCGCCGACGAGGTCACCGACGAGCAGCTTGATCGTGTTGGTCCCGCAGTCGATGGCGGCGACGGGTTTCGAGGCTCCTCGCTGCGCTCGTCGCACCTCAACCATCGGAAGCCTCCACGCACGCTCCGCCGGCCCACCAGTCGCCGAGGATCTCGAGCACCTCGTCACCCAGCGGGTTGACGCCGGGACCGGCGGCCAGCGCGTGCGCGGCGAGCACATGGAGGCACTTGACCCGGTCGGGCATGCCCCCGGCGGAGACCCCCTCGATCTCCGGCACGGAGCCGAGCCCCGCGCGATCGGCGAGATAGGCCTCGTGGGCACGCCGGTACGACGCCGCGAGCTCCTCGTCGGTCCCCAGCCGGTCCTGCATCTCCCGCATCAGGCCGGACGCCTCGAGGGTGCCGATCCGGGAGTTCACGCGAGGACAGGTGAGGTAGTAGGTCGTCGGGAACGGCGTGCCGTTGGGCAGCCGCGGCTCGGTCATCACGACGTCGGGGTTGCCGCACGGGCAGCGGTGCCCGATCGCGTGCATGCCGCGGGGCGGCCGGCCGAGCTGGGCGCCGATCACCGCGGTGTCGGCCTCGGAGACGCCACGGGCCGCTGCCGGCTCCGGGCGCGGGTCACCCACCGGCGCCCTTGTCCTCTGGGTCCTCGGAGATCCGCCGCTTGGGCGGTGCCTTCATCCTGGTCGGCGGGTCGCCGGCGTACTTCACCGAGTCCCACAGGTCGTCGACCCACGCGCGCTCGTCCTCGGCCGGCCTCGGCTCGTCCAGCGCGACGCCGGTGCCGAGCGGGTCGCCGTTGTCGTCCAGCACGACGAACGGCGTCTCGCCGACGGGCACGTAGCCGAACCGCTCGCGGGCCTCCTGGGCGACGTACGCCGGGTCCTCCCAGCGCCGCTTCTCCCGCTCGAGGTCGCCGATCGCCGCCTTGCTCTCGGCGATCTGGGCCTCGAGGGTGTCGAGCCGGCTGCGCTGCTGGAGGTAGGCGCGGGCCGAGGACGCGAAGGACACCGCGAGGACCGCGAGCACCAGCACCAGGATGGCGGCCCGGCCGGTCAGCCGGGACCGCTCGCGCTCGGCCGCCTTCGCGGCCGCGACCGTCGCGACCCGCTCGCGCTGGGCCTGCTTGCGCTGGACGTTCGCGCCCGGGCCGCGACCGGAGCCCACCGGGCGGGAGGGGCCACGCGAGCCGGACCGACCGCGTTGGCGGAGGGTACGGCGTTCGTCGGCCACTGGGTTCGCCTCCGGGTGCTCGGGTCGCTGGTCTCGGTTGCTCGGTCTCGGCGCTGCTCGGTCAGCCCTGGAACCGCGGGAACGCACCGGCGCCGGCGTACCGCGCCGCGTCGCCCAGCTCGTCCTCGATCCGCAGCAGCTGGTTGTACTTCGCGACCCGCTCGGACCGGGCCGGGGCGCCGGTCTTGATCTGGCCGCAGTTGGTGGCGACGGCGAGGTCGGCGATGGTGGTGTCCTCGGTCTCGCCGGAGCGGTGGCTCATCATGCAGCGGTAGCCGTTGCGCTGCGCGAGCTCGACGGCGTCGAGGGTCTCGGTCAGCGATCCGATCTGGTTGACCTTGACCAGCAGCGCGTTGGCCTGGCCGCCGGTGATGCCGCGCTGCAGGCGCTCGACGTTGGTGACGAAGAGGTCGTCGCCGACGATCTGGGTCTTGGCGCCGAGCTGGTCGGTCATCGCCTTCCAGCCGTCCCAGTCCTCCTCGTTGAGCGGGTCCTCGATCGAGACGATCGGGTACGCCGCCACGAGCTCGCCGTAGTAGGCGATCATCTCGTCGGCGGACTTCGAGGAGCCCTCGAAGGTGTAGCCGTTGTCGGCGTAGAACTCGGTCGCCGCGACGTCGAGCGCGAGGACGATGTCCTTGCCGACGCTCAGCCCGGTCTGGCCGACGGCGTCGACGATGAGGTCGAGCGCGGCCCGGTTGGAGGCCAGGTCGGGGGCGAAGCCGCCCTCGTCGCCGACACCGGTCGCGAGACCCTGCTTCTTCAGCACCGACTTGAGCGCCTGGTAGACCTCCGCGCCCTGGCGCAGCGCCTCCCGGAACGTGGGCGCGCCGATCGGCGCGATCATGAACTCCTGGACGTCGACGTTGGTGTCGGCGTGCGCGCCGCCGTTGAGGATGTTCATCATCGGCACGGGCAGCAGGTGCGCGTTGGGCCCACCGACATAGCGGTAGAGCGGCAGGTCGGCGGAGTCGGCCGCGGCACGGGCGACCGCGAGGGACACGCCGAGGATCGCGTTGGCGCCGACCTTCGCCTTGTTGGGCGTGGCGTCGATCTCCAGCATCGTCTGGTCGACGATCCGCTGGTCGGACGCGTCGATGCCCTCGAGCGCCGGGCCGAGCGTGCGGACCACGGCCCCGACGGCCTGCTGCACGCCCTTCCCTCCGTAGCGGTCACCGCCGTCGCGCAGCTCGACGGCCTCGAAGGCGCCGGTCGAGGCGCCGCTGGGCACGGCGGCCCGGGCGAAGGAACCGTCGTCGAGAAGAACCTCGACCTCGACGGTGGGGTTGCCGCGCGAGTCGAGGATCTCGCGGGCGCCGACTGCTTCGATGGCTGCCACTGGTGACTGCTCCTGTGCGGTTCGGGGGCCGTGGAGTCGCCACCGACGGTGTCGCATTGCCCACGGCTGTCGTCGCCCCAGCCTAGACCGGCCGGGGCCCCGCACCCGGCAGCACCCACCGGGCGAGCCGCCGACGGTCAAGCCGGGTCAGGCGTCGAGACCGAGCTCGGCCATCCGCTCGGTGTGGCGCTCGGTGAGCCGGGTGAACATCCGGCCGAGGGCGGCGAGGTCGAGGCCGGGCCGGTCGACGCCGCCGGCGAGCAGCGCGGAGAGTGCGTCGCGGTCGGCGGCGACACGCTGCGCCTGGGTGAGGGCCTCGCCCATCAGCCGGCGGCCCCACAGCGCGAGCCGTCCGCCCAAGCGCGGGTCCTCGGCGATCGCGGAGCGCACCCGGTCGACGACGAACGCGGAGTGACCACCCTCCTCGACGGTCGAGACGACGACGTCGCGGGTGTCGGGGTCGAGGTAGGCCGCGATCTCGCGGTAGAAGTCGTTGGCGAGCCCGTCGCCGACGTACGCCTTGACCAGGCCTTCGTACCAGTCGGCCGGGGCGGTGTGGACGTGGAACTCCTCGAGCGCGTCGCGGAACGGCGCCATCGCCTCGAACGGGTCACCGCCGAACGCGCGGATCCGGTCGTGGAGCCCGTGCACCTTGGAGAACTCCGCGGACGCCATCGTCGCCAGCGCGACCTTGTCCTCCAGGCTCGGCGCGAGGCGGGCGTCCTCGACGAGACGCTCGAAGGCGGAGATCTCGCCGTAGGAGATCACGCCGAGCAGGTCGACGACGGCCCTGCAGTAGTCGGGGTCGGAGAACGCCACGGGTACGTCGTCCGCGGCGGCCCGGTCAGCGGCACCGGCACCCGGCGCGTCGGCGGTCACGTCGGCGGATTCAGGCATGCGGGCAGGGTACCGATAACATGCACCTGACGAGTGGCCGCCCGACCCCGCCGGGGAAGGCAGCAGCCACTCCGGGCGCGGCCCCGGCCGACGGCCCACGTATGTGCGCGGCTGAGTGTGAATCAGCCGCATCCCGAACTCCTCGGTGGATCGGCCCGCGAGGGCCCGACCGGCTGAACTCACACGAAAGCGACAGAGACCATCACTGACAACGACACCACCAACGACGCTGCTGCGCCCGCCACCGCTGAGCTCGACACCGTCGCGCCCGCGACGGCCGAGCTCGACACCGCTGAGCTCGACACTGCTGAGCCCGACGCCGCTGTGCCCGCGCCCACCTTCCGCGACCTGGGCGTCCTCCCGCAGATCTGCGACTCACTCGAGCGGGCGGGCATCGTCCACCCGTTCGCGATCCAGGAGATGACCCTCTCCGTCGCGCTGATGGGCACCGACCTGATCGGCCAGGCCCGGACCGGCACCGGCAAGACCCTCGCGTTCGGCATCCCCGTGATCCAGCGCAGCGTCGCACCGACCGACCCCGACTACGTCGAGCTGCCGCAGGGCAAGCCGCAGGCGCTCATCGTCGCCCCGACCCGCGAGCTCGCGATCCAGGTCTCCGGCGACATCGAGGTCGCCAGCCGCGACCGTGGCATGCGCGTGCTCACCATCTACGGCGGCGTCGGCTACGAGCCGCAGCTCGAGGCGCTGGAGAGCGGCGTCGACATCGTGATCGGCACCCCCGGTCGGCTGCTCGACCTGGCCAACCGCAAGGCGCTCGACCTCTCCCACGTGCACGCGCTCGTGCTCGACGAGGCCGACGAGATGCTCGACCTCGGCTTCCTCCCCGACGTGGAGCGGTTGCTCAAGCTGACCCCGGAGACGCGGCAGACGATGCTGTTCTCCGCGACCATGCCGGCCGCGATCGTCGCACTGGCCCGCACCCACATGCGGCACCCGATGAACATCCGCGCCGAGTCGTCGTACGAGAACGCGACGGTGCCGGCCACCGCGCAGTTCATCTACATCGCCCACGACCTCGACAAGCCGGAGATCATCGGTCGGATCCTGCAGGCCGAGGACGCCGACAAGATGATCGTCTTCACGCGCACCAAGCGGCAGGCGCAGCGGATCGCCGACGACCTGGTCGAGCGTGGCTTCAAGGCCAGCGCGCTGCACGGCGACATGGCGCAGGTCGCGCGCGAGAAGGCGCTGACCAAGTTCCGCGAGGACAAGCTCAAGGTGCTCGTCGCGACCGACGTCGCCGCGCGCGGCATCGACGTCGCCAAGGTCTCCCACGTCGTCAACTACACCTGCCCCGAGGACGACAAGACCTACATCCACCGGATCGGCCGCACCGGCCGCGCCGGCGCCTCCGGCATCGCGATCACCCTGGTGGACTCGACCGACGTGCACCGCTGGAAGATGATCAACAAGGCGCTCGACCTGCCCTTCGAGGAGCCGCTCGAGACGTACTCCACCTCCGAGCACCTCTTCCACGACCAGGGCATCGCGCCGGGCACCAAGGGCCGGCTCGTTCCGCCCGCTCCGGTCGAGCGGGCGCCGCGTGAGCGCCCCGGCGACCGCGACCGTGGTGGCTCCCGCTCGGGTGGCGACCGCGACCGCAACCGCAGCAACCGCAACCGGACGCGGACCCGCAGCGGCCAGTCCTCCACCGGCCAGTCCACGACCGGCGAGTCGGTGCCGGTGGAGTCGACCACGGCCTCGACGTCCGGCCCGACCGCCGGCGGCGAGTCGTCCGGCGAGCGTTCCGCAAGCGCCAACCGCAACCGGCGTCGGCGCCGTCGCCGCTCCGGCGGTGCGGGTGCCGCGACCGACGCATCGTCCGGCGCCGCGACCAGCAGCGCCGGCGAGACGCACACCGCCTGAGCCTGAGCTCACCGCAACGGCGCCCGCCTGGTCACTCGATGACCGGGACGGGCGCCGTTCTGTCTCTGCTCTGACTCTGCGGACGTGCGGACGCACCCGACACCCAGCCCGCCGCCCTACTGCTCCCCCGTCACCAGCGCCCGCAACGCGGGCCAGCACTGCGCGCCGAGCTCGATGTCAGCCGCGGGGGTGCCGCCGCGCAACATGTGCTGACCCGCCGCCACGGCGGTCTCGCCGGGGAGCACCGTGCGGTGGCCGGCAGCGGGGTCGGTGACGACCTCGGTCGCGAGTCCGTGCGCGGCGCGCCGGTCGGCGATCGCCGACGCGAAGTCGGTGCTCGGCCACACCTGGTCGTCACCGCCCGCGACGAGCAGCACCTGCCCGGTGATCGCCTCGACGGGGATCGCGGCGGCAGCGGCGGCGTCCGGGGCGGCGGCGAGGCTCGCCTCGTAGAGCTTGCGGTACGCCGGCGGGTCGGTGTCCGGCGTCCAGTCCCGCACGAACGGGACGAACGGGAGCGGATCTCCCCCACGCGTCCAGTGGGACGTCTCCCGGCCGTCGTCGTCGAAGCCCGCCCACACCACCGACGAGGGTGCGAACGCGCCACAGCCGGCCACGCGGTCGTCGTACACAGCGGTCAGCAGGGCCGCCTCGGCCCCGAAGGAGGTGCCGAGCACGACGAGGCGGTCGGCGGACGCCTCCAGCCGGTCCAGCGCCGCGGAGAACAGCTCGAGCGGCACCTCGTACGGCGCCGGTTGCTGCCCCGGTCCCCCGAACCACCGGATCGACAGCACGGCGGCTCCGGTGCGTGCCAGCACCCGCGTCCGTTGCTCGTCGACCCGGCCGCTGGAGCCCGCGAGCACCAGGATCCCCGTGCCGACGGGAGAATCGGGCAGGACGAGGACGCCGTGGGCGTCCTCGATGGTGCGCATCCGCAGGGCCGCGACTACGGCGTGACGACGACGGTGGTGCCGATGTCGGCGAAGTCCCACATCGCGATCGCGTCGGCCTCGGCCTGCCGGATGCAGCCGTGCGACTGCGGGGTGCCGAGCTCGTCGTGGGTCTGCACGGCCTCGCCGTCGTCGACCGGGATCGAGTGGAAGCCGATCGCGGCACCCTCGTCGCCCTTGGTGAAGCGCACGAAGTACTCCATCGTGCCGGAGCCGTCGATGCCGACGGCGTGGCGCGACCGCGAGTAGACGTCGTAGGTGCCGGGGTCGAGGTTGTCGTAGACGCTGCCGGAGACCAGGTAGGTCCGCAGGACCTTGCCCTGACCGCCGACGATCCAGACTCGCTGCTGCGACTCGCTGAAGACCGCGCGCCGGCCGGTGCCGGAGGCGACCGGCAGGACCTCCTCAGGGTCCACGGTCGTACGACGCCGCGACCCGTCTCCGGTCTCGTCGTCATCGCCGTCGCGCGTCCTGGACCCCGGGCCCGGCCCGTCGGCCGGCGACCGGTGCGTCCGCCGGGCTCGCGCCGTCGCTGACCTGGTCGTCGGTGGACTCCCCACGGCTGACGGCCGGAGACCGGTCGCCGGGCTCGGGGACCACGTCGTTGGCCGATGCGGAGGCGAGCTGGGCGCCGCCGCCGGTAGGCAGCATCCCGAAGCCGCCGAGGACGGCGACCGCGGTGACGGTCACCGAGGAGAACAGGATCGCGATCCGGCCGTAGCGCGGGCGCAGGTCACCGCGGTGTCGGCCGGGGTCAGCGTCCCGGTGGCGACCACCGGGCTCGCGTACGTGCTTCATCCCTCAGCGCCCGGCCCGGGTCACGAGGTTGTCGGCGACCTCGCGGTAGGCCTTCGCGCCCTTGCTGGTGCGGCTGGTGGCGAGGATCGAGCGACCGGCGGCCGGGGCCTCGGCGAACTTGATGGTCTTCGGGATCGGCGGCTCGATCACGTCGAGCTCGTAGGTGTCCGAGATCGTCTCCAGCACGGTGCGGGAGTGGTTGGTGCGGCCGTCGTACAACGTGGGCAGCACGCCCCAGACCGACAGGTCGCGGTTGGTGTAGCGGCGGACGTCGTGGACCGTGTCGAGCAGCTGACCGACGCCGCGGTGCGACAGGGTCTCGCACTGCAGCGGGATCAGGACGCCCGAGGCCGCGGTCAGCGCGGCCACCGTCAGCACGCCGAGCGACGGCGGGCAGTCGAGCAGGATCCAGTCGTAGTGGGTGCCTGCCTCGGCCAGGTCGTCGACCACGCCGCGGAGCACGTGCTCGCGTCCCGTGCGGGTCAGCAGGTCCGCCTCCGCGCGGGCCAGCTCGATGGTCGCCGGCAGCAGGTCGACGCCGTCGTCGGTCGCGAGGATGACCTCGCCCGGCGCGGTGCCCTTGGTCAGCACGTGGTGGACCGAGAGCTCGAGGTCCTCGGGGTCGATCCCCAGCGAGAACGTCAGGCACGCCTGCGGGTCGAGGTCGACGAGCAGGACCGACTGGCCGCGCTCAGCGAGTGCAGCACCGATCGAGGCGACGCTCGTGGTCTTCGCCACGCCACCCTTCTGGTTGGCGACGGCGAGGACGGTGGTGCTCGGGGGCTTGGTGCTCATCTCGGGTCTCATCATGCCGTACGACCCGCCGAAGATCGGTAACGCAGGTACGTGACACTGGGCTCATGTCCACTGCTCTCGTCACCGGCGCCACCGCCGGGATCGGTCTCGAGTTCGCCCGCCAGCTGGCCGCACGCGGGGACGACCTCGTGCTCGTGGCCAGGGACGCCACCCGGTTGGACGGCGTCGCGACCGAGCTGCGGGCGTCGTACTCGGTCGACGTGGAGACGCTCCCCGCCGATCTCACCGATCCCGACCGGCTCGCCGAGGTCGAGGCCCGGGTCGCCGACCGCGACCGGCCGGTCGACCTGCTCGTCAACAACGCCGGCTTCGGGCTGAAGGAACGCTTCCTCGACAACCCGGTCGACGTCGAGCAGGCGCAGCAGGACGTCCTCGTCCGCGCGGTGCTGCGGCTGACCCACGCCGCCCTCGGCCCCATGCTCGAGAGGGCCGAGCACCACGGCGCCGCCGGGAGCGGCGTCATCAACGTGTCCAGCGTCGCCGCGTTCCTGCCGCGCGGCACCTACAGCGCGGCGAAGGCGTGGGTCAACACGTTCAGCGCCTGGGCCCACAACGAGTACGCCGACCGCGGCGTGACCGTGATGGCGCTGTGCCCGGGTTTCGTGAAGACCGAGTTCCACCACCGGCTCGGCGTCGACCGCGACGCCACCGCGCCCCGCGTCCTGTGGCTCGAGCCCGACCGGCTGGTCCGCGACGCCCTGGCCGACTTCGACAAGGGCAGGGCGCTGTCGATCCCGAGCAAGCGCTACAAGACGATCGTCACCGCCAGCCGGCTGCTCCCCCACGCCATGCTCCAGCGCTACCAGTCCTGGGGCCGCAAGTAGCCAAGACAAGGTCGGCCGTCGCGGAAAGACGCCAGCGAACCGCAAACCACCATCGACGTCGACCGCGGCGCGGCAGCGTGTCGCACGCGGCGAAGCCGCACGGTGTGCCGGTCGCGGGCCGAGCGAAGCGAGCGCCCGGGCGCCGGCACACCGTCTGCGACACGCTCGCGCAAATTCGATCAGCCCTCGCCGGCGATGAAGGCGCGGACGGCATCGGCGACGAGCTGGACGGCGATCGCGGACAGCAGCAGGCCGGCGATCCGGGTGACGAGGAGTACGCCGCCGTCGCGGATCACCCGCAGGATCGGCAGCGAGTAGCGCATCGCCAGCCACAGGGTCACGTGCACGCCGACGATGCCGGCGGCGACGGCGGCGAGCTCGGGTCCGCCGTCGATCTCCCGGACGAACAGCATCGTCGCGACGATCGCGCCCGGGCCGGCCAGCAGCGGCGTGCCGAGCGGCACGAGAGCGATGTTGGCGTCCTGGTCGACGGTCGGTTCCTTCTCGTTGCCGGTCAGCAGCTCGAGCGCGACGAGCAGGAGCAGCAGGCCGCCGGCGCACTGGAGCGCGGGCAGCGAGATGTGCAGGTAGCCGAGGATCTGCTGCCCGAAGAACGCGAAGGCCGTGATCACCAGGAACGACACCGCGACGGCCTGCCAGGCCGCGCGACGCGCGGTCGCGGCGCTGCGACCCGCCGTGAGGGTGAGGAAGATCGGCACGGTCCCGACCGGGTCCATGATCACGAAGAGGGTGACGAACACCTCGACCAGCAGCACGGTGTCGACGATGCTCACGGCGTCGCTCCCCGAGCGTTCCCGCCGACGACGGGCGTGGGCGAGCCGAGCTCGGCGGCCCGGTCGAGGATCCGCTGGTACATCACCGGCGCCGTCGTCTCGCAGCCCAGGTCGTGGCCGACCTTGCCGGTGCCGTGGTGGTCGCTGGAGCCGGTGACGGCGAGGCCGAGGTCCGCGGCGATGACGCGCAGTTCGGCCCGTTGCCGGTCGTCGTGGTCGAGGTGGTCGACCTCGATGCCGAAGAGCCCGGCATCGGTGAGTACGCCGAACGCGGCGGCGTCGAGCGCGGGAGCACTCCCACGCCCCCACGGGTGCGCCACGACCGGCACACCGCCGGCCGCGGTCACCAGGCCCAGCATCGCGGTCAGGTCGGCGGCGTACCGGTCGACGAACGCGGGGCCGCCGTCTGCCAGGTAGCGCGCGAACGCCTCGTCCCGGTCCTCCACGACGCCGAGCGACACCAGCAGGTCGGCGACGTGCGGGCGCCCCAGGGCCGCGGTGTCGGTCGTGATCGCGGCCAGCGCCTCCTCGGTCGCCGGGATGCCGAGGTCGCGCAGCTTGGCGAGCATCGCGGGCACCCTGTTCTCCCGGCCGACGACGACCCGGGCGAGCTCGGCTTCGAGGGCCGGGTCACCCTGCGCCGGGAGGTAGGCCAGCAGATGCACCGGGGAGCCCCGGAAGCGCGTGCTGATCTCGATGCCCCGCACCAGGGCGATCCCGGCTGTCGCGGCGGCTGCCGCGGCCTCGTCCCACCCGGCGGTCGAGTCGTGGTCGGTGATCGCCACCACGTCGAGACCCGCTGCGGCCGCGTCCCGCACCAGGTCGGCCGGCGGCGTCGTACCGTCGCTGGCCGAGGAGTGGGTATGGAGGTCGATCTTCACCGGGGAAGCCTAGGCCGTCGCGGGCCCCGCACCCGAGCCGACGACCACGTCATCCGCGTCACCCCGGTCACCAGGAGGGGGCCGGCCCCCCGAAGGGCAGGGCGACCAGCTGCGGCCCGCTCGCGGAGACGTCGCGCAGGATCCAGTCGTCGCGGAGCAGCAGGATCGCCGAGGCCGGCCTGAGCACCAGCCACAGCCAGCGTCCGCGCGCCTCCCCGGCGAGCACCGAGCGGTCCCACTCGCCGGGACTGCCGCTGACCGAGACGGGCCACATCCCGACGGGATGGCCCTCGAGCCGCACCTTGACCATCGGCGGCCCGTCCTCGACGTCGCCCCCCGGGTCGGGCGACCGGGTCAGACCGGCGATCCGCGCACCCAGGCCGGTGCCCGCCTCCTCGCTGACCACGACGACGTCCACCGGCCCGTCGAGCGCACTGGTCCCGGACACGCAGGTCATCGAGGCCACCGCGGGCCCGGTGCGGGGCGCGACCGCCGCGAAGTCGGAGACGGTCCAGCCGGGGCCCAGCGGCCACGGGAGGTAGGTCGGGAACTGGCGGGCCCGCGCGAGGTGGCTCGCGAATTCGGCGTACGACGCCGCACTCGGCTGCCACAGCGGAACGATCCGGCCGTGCTCGGGGCAGGACCAGTACCCGTCACCCGTCTCCGCGACCGGCGTCGGGCACCGGGGACATCCGACGCGAACCGCCATCCTGACACCGTGCTGCTCCGCAGGGCCGACGTCAAGCACCGGCCCGCACGCGTCCTACACGCACCGGTCAGGCGCCGGTCAGCCGTTCCAGCGCAGGACCACCGGAGACTCCCGCTCGAAGCCGAGCGTCGAGATCGTCGCCGTGTCCAGGCGCAGCAGCCGACCCTCGCTGGCCGGCAGCCCCAGCCACCGGGCGGCCAGCGCGCGCAGCGAGTGGCCGTGCCCGAAGACGAGCGTGCGTCCGTCGACGCTCCGGGCGCGCTTGACGATCCGGTCGAGGCGCTCGGCGACCTGGTCGGAGCTCTCACCGCCGGGCGAGACGTCGTGCCACACCGTCCAGCCCGGGACGCGCTCGCGGATCTCGAGCGTGGTCAGGCCCTCGTAGTCGCCGTACGCCCACTCGGCGAGGTCCTCGTCGACCTCGGCGTCGCCGTACCCCGCGAGCTCCGCGGTCCGGCGTGCCCGCAGCCGAGGGCTGGTCAGCACCTGGGCGAACCCGACCGCGGCGAGCCGCGGGCCGAGGTCGATCGCGTGCTGCTCGCCGTCCTCGAGCAGCGGCAGGTCGGTCACCGAGGTGTGCCGCCCGTTCTGGCTCCACTCGGTGGGGCCGTGCCGCACCATCCACAGCTCGGTCGGGGTGGGGCCGGTCGGAGGGCTCGGGTTCATGCCACCAGGGTGCTACACGGCACGGTGGCTGCCGGAACCGGGCGGGATGCGGCATCGTCGTACTCATCATGAGGACCTTGCTGGCCACCACCGTCCTGCTCGCACTCGCCGGCCTGACGGCGTGCAGTGGCGACGACGACACCACCGCGGAGGATCCCGCGACGACCGCGAGCAGCAGTACCCCGACCACGACCACGACGCCCGGTCCCGGGACCTACCCCGACTTCGAGGCCGAGGACTACACCTACGTCCTCGAGCTCCAGTGCTACTGCCCCCTGGTCGGCCCGGCCGCGATCACCGTGGAGGACGACAGGGTCGTCTCCGCCGTCACCACCACGGCTGCCGGCGGGGTCCCGAAGGGCAGCAAGGCCCCGGACTTGTACCGGCAGACCATCAACGACCTCATCGCCCGTGCCAACGACCCGAAGGTCGACGACGTCGAGGTGACCTGGCCCGCCGGCAGCGACCACCCCACCGTGATCGCGCTCGACCCGATCAGGAACGCCGTCGACGACGAGGTCACCTACCTCATCCGCAGGGTCGAGGTCGGTACTGCACCGCGACCCGTCAGCGCGGCACCAGGGCCCAGTAGTCCAGGTCGAGGAGTACGCCGGCGGCGTACTTGCCGTCGTCGCCGCGCAACGTCATCGACTCGTCCCTGCCCTTGGTCGCGACCAGCCGCAGCCGGAGCGCGCCGACACCCGGGGCCGACGTCTCCGCCTTGTCGAGCACCTCGGACCAGGCGTAGACGGTGTCGCCGGCGAACGCCGGTGCGGTGTGCGCGCCGGCGTTGATCGCGGCGATCAGCTGCGCGTTGGCGAGCCCGTTGAACGACAGCGCCCGCGCCATCGAGATGACGTGTCCGCCGTAGATCAACCGTGCTCCGTCGGGCCGCGCCTCGGTGTTGAAGTGCACCTTCGCGGTGTTCTGCCAGAGCCGGGTCGCCATCATGTGCTCGCTGTCGGTCAGCGAGACCCCGTCGACGTGGTCGATCAGCTCACCGACCTCGTAGTCGTCGAACCGGTGCGGCTCCCCCGCCGCCGTGAAGTCGTACGACGAGAAGTCGAGCCCCTCGGGCAGCACCAGGTCCTCCGCCGGGACGGCCGACGCGAGGTCCGGCACCACCGTCGCGGGGGCGGGAGCGTCGTGGTCCCGCTTGTGCACCATCACCCAGCGGCACCACTCCAGCACCACCTCGTCGCGCTGGTTGGTCGCGGTCGACCGGACGTAGACGACGCCGCTCCTGCCGTTGGAGTTCTGCTTGAGACCGATCACCTCCGACGTCGTCGACAGGGTGTCACCGGCGACGACGGGCTGGTGGAACCGGCACTCGGCGTACCCGAGGTTGGCCACCGCGTTGAGCGAGATGTCGGGGACGGTCTTGCCGAAGGCGATGTGGAAGGCGATCAGCTCCTCGACCGGGGCCGGCCGCAGCCCGCAGGCGGCGGCGAACTCCGCGGACGACGGGACCGCGAAGCGGGTCGGGTAGAGGGCGCCGTACAACGCCCGGTCGCCGTCGGTCACGGTCCGCGGAGTCGCGTGCTCGATGACCTGGCCGATGGCGAAGTCCTCGAAGAAGTTGCCGGGGTCGGTCTTGCTCATGACCGGCCATTGTGCCGTCCCCGCCCGACGAGGCGGCACCGGGGACGGCACCCGGGGATCAGGATCCCCCGCCACCCGCCTTCCGGCGGTGCATCTTCGGCGCGCCGCCGACGACCTCGGACCCGTGTGCCTTCTCCCGCACCGGACCGTCCTCGTGGACGCCCTTCTCGCGGCTGTTCTTCCGGTCGAGCGCAGCCCTCATCTTGGCCTTGAGGTCGTCGTTGGCGTTCTCGTCATCGTCTTGAACAGCCATGCCTGTTCCTCCTCGTACGTCGTCGGTCCGTCCACCCTCGCATCCGCACGCAACCTGCGGAAACGCATTTCCCGATCCGGGTGTGGGAGTTGGCGACCGCTGGCACAATCCGCACCATGTCGACCCCGGCCGGCGCCCCCGGTCCCACCGACGGCGGAGAGCTCGAGCTCGACGACCGCATCGTCTTCGCCATCCCGCTGAAGTCCCGCGCGATGTCCTCGGACTGGGACGCCGTCCAGCTCAACCTGCACCGGACCATCGCGTCGATCGCCAACTCCGACGACGACCGGTGGAAGATCCTGCTGTGCGGGCACGACGAGCCCGACGGCCTCGACCCGCGGGTCACCTGGCTGCCGGCCAAGAACCAGCCGCCGTCCGACCCCGCGGGAGGACCCGGCGACAAGATCGCGAAGAGGCGCCGGATGGGCGCCTGGGTACGCCGCCGCACCACCCACCGCGCACGCGTGATGTTCTCCGACGCCGACGACCTGATCCACCGCGGCCTGGTGCGCTACCTCATGTCCGCTCCGGCAGATGCCAACCACACCTTCGACTCGGGCTACTACCTCGACGCGGTGACGCAGCGGCTCCACCTGGTCAAGGAGCGGTTCTGGTTCTACTGCGGCACGTCGTTCGCCGGGTCCTTCGTGCCCGACGAGCTTCCCCGCCACCGGCGCGACCTCGAGAACCGCTACGCGACCCCGCACAACCACCTGCGCCAGGCCGCGTTCGCCCGCGAGTCCGGGCTGCCCGTGCACCCGGTGCCGTTCCCGGCGGCGGTCTACCTCGGCAACCACGCGGAGAGCCTCGACCTGGCGCGCAAGGGTGCCCGGGAGTCCGTGGGTGCCCCGGTGTCGCGGCGCAAGGCCGCACGGATCCTCACCGACGACTTCGGCAGTCCCGACCTCGCCGCGTCACTCGCCCGACGCTGACGGGTCCTGCTGCCCCCGCTGAAGCTGGCGCTCCTGGCGCCGCTGACGACGCCGCCGCTCGCGACGCTCGGCCTCGTTGTCGGCCTGCCGCTGCACCAGCATCGTCAGGGCGTCGAGCGCCACGTCGAGCTGCTCCTCGACGGGGACCTGCGCAGGCTGGATCCCCTGCACCGACACCGCACGGAGCTCCTCGAGGTCGCCGACCACGATCGGGTCGATCGCGCGCAGCCGATCGATCTCGATCCGGGCCCGGTCCCGGACCCACGCGGCGTCGAACCCGAGCCGGGGCTCGTCACGCTGGGCGAGGTGGTCCTTGGCGAGGATCCGCTTCACCACGACCTGGTAGTCCTGGCGGGCGAACGAGTCGCCGAGCGCCTCCACCCGCTCATTGATCTGGCGCAGCAGCAGGGCGGACGCGAGGCCCAGCGACGGGTTGCCGGGCACGCTCAGGTCGATGTCGGCGTCGATGCCGACGATCCCCGCGAACCGGTCCCACAGCACCGACGGCGCGGCGCCGGGAGGCGGCACGGTCACCAGCCGCAGCGCGTCGCGTCCGACCACGTCCGACCAGGTCCGCACGATCCCGGAGACGTCCTGCCGGAGCCAGAAGCTCGCGCCCGGGCCACGCCGCCGACGGTTCTCCTCGCGCACGCCGTCGACGTACTCCTGCCAGGTCCGGGTGCCGCCGTTCTGCATGTGCTCCTGCCACATGGCGGGGATCGTGCGGCCGAGGTCGCGTGCAGTGACCACGACGACGACCTCGTCGGCCGGAAGGGCGGCGACGATCTCCTCGACCTTCGCCCGCGGACGCGGCCCGAGGAACTCCATCGAGATCACCGCGGTCGCCGGCCAGGCGTCGATCTCGGCCATCAGCCGGTCCCATGCCGGTCGGGCCGGCGCAGCCCCGTTCATCTCCTCCACCGCGCGCACCTGACGGAACCACGGCGTCGGGAACAGCACGCCGTGGCCGGCCAGCACGTCCGCCTGACCCGTCATCACCTGCTGGAGGAAGGTGGTGCCGGACTTCATCAGCCCGACGTGGACGATCAGGCGCCGGGCCATGCCTGCTCCCCCGCCGCACCGAGCCGTGCCTCCACCAGCGGCACCAGGCTCTGCTCGAGGTCGGTGACGCGGTCGGCGAGCTGCCGGTCCAGGTCGGCCTGCTCGGCCACTCCCTCGGCGAGCTCCCGCACGCGCTCGGCCAGGGCCGTCTCCCGCTCCGCGACAGGAGTACGTCGCCGCCGGCCGATCACATGCTGTCCTTGCGGTAGCGCCGGAGCGCCCGGACCAGCACGTCCTGCTGCTCCTCACCCATCGGCAGCAGCAGCTCGCTCACCAGGTCGGTGAGCATCGCGACCCGTTCCTGGAGGCGGCGCTGCGCCTGCAGCTCGCGCTCGAGACGGGCGACCTCGCCCTCCAGCGTCGCGACGTCACGACCCCGACGGAACGGGATCGGCAGGCGGTCGACGAGCGTCGTCGCCGGCTCCGTCGGAGCCGGGTCCTCCCCGTCGGACCCGGTGCGCAGCCGCTGCAGGAGCTCACCGATCGTGCGCACCGCGACGTCGAGGACCTCCTCGTCGGTGACCTCGTCGGGGCGCCGTCCGGCACCGTCGCCGGGGAGCAGGTCGTCGAGGTCGCCGTGCACGGTCCACCCCGCCTTCCGGATCCGCTCCGCGGCCGCCGTGGCCCGCTGCTCGGCGTCCTCGCGGTTGGGCTCGGGACTGCCGAGGGACTCGGCGTCGAGCGTGGTCAGGATGTCGTTGGCCAGCACGTCGCGCAGCCACCGCGACTGCTCCCGCGAGCCTTGGATAGGGCCGAGGTCGGTGCCGTTGACGCGGCGCAGCAGCTCGGCCGCGGCCGGTCCGAGGGACTCGTTGGCCCGCGGCTGGTCGATGTCCACGTCGGTGTCTCCGATCCCGGCCGCCTCGGCGAACCGTCTCCACAGCAGGTCGGCGGCAGCGCCCGTCCCCGGGACGGTGACGACGTGCACGCTGGTGGCGGGCAGCCCGGCGCCCCACCGCCGGGCGACGAGCGAGGCGTCGAGGGTGCGCCAGCCCCACTCGGCGCCCTGGTGCCCGGGTGGCTCCCACTCGGCGAGCGGCGTGGTGAGCCCGAACTTCAGCCGCTCCTGCCACGCGCTGGTCGCCAGCCGGCCGTAGTCACGGGCGGTCACGACGACCTGCACGTCGAGGCCCTCGAACCGCGCGAGCGCCCGCTCGATCTGGGCGGGCCGGGCCGCGGACAGCAGCTCGTAGCTGATGATCGCCGTCTCACCGGGGAAGTCGTGGACCTGGGCGACCACGCGGTCCCACGACTCCGCGGCGCCCGGGGGCAGGTCCTTGACCCGCTTGTCCTCGCGCAGCACCAGGCCGGCCCGGACGATCTCGCCGTGCGACGTGCCGGCGACGAGGACACCCTGCTCGGCAAGGGCCGCCTTGTTGGCGCGAAGGACCCGCTGGAGGTAGGTGGTCCCGGACTTCGGAGTGCCGACGTGGAGCACCACGCGCGAGGTCATCGCCACCTCGCGACGACCGTCGACCCGCTCCCGGCCTCGGCGACGTCCTCGATCTCCGCGCCGACGGAGCGCAACTGGTCCTGCACGCCGTCCAGGCTAACGGGGTACGCCGCCGGCTCGTGCTCTGCCCGGCTCCGGCGGCTGCCGAGCTCGACGTAGGCGACACCGCCGCCGCGCAGCAGCATCCGCATCATGAGCAGCAGGTTGGTCACGCCCCGCGGCTGGAGGTACTCGACCACGCGCCGCGCCACGATGGCGTCCGGCGGGCCGGTACGACGCCGCAGCGCGGCGTAGGAGAGCACGTCACGCAGGTCGTAGAGGTTGACGTGCGAGAACGACAGCGACATCGGCTGCTCGCGGTGCAGGGCCTTCGCCTGCCGGAGCGCGCCGCGCGCGTAGTCCATCGCCACCGCCTGGTAGCCCTCGTGCGCATACCAGATCGGGTCGCCGCCGGAGCCCGTGCCGACGTCGAGGACCCGGGACCCGAGGGGAATCTCGGCCCGCACCCTGCGGGCGAGGTCGGACGGCGGCTGCGGCTCCTGGTGCGCCTCCCACCACAGCTCCCACGCCCGGCGGTGGGCGAACAGGTCGCCGAACCACGCGTGGAAGCGCTCGGTGATCTCCGGTCCCGGCTCGTGCTGGAACGACGGGTCGGGAACCCGCCAGCCCGGGCCGTACGACGCCTCCAGCAGCACCTCGGGTCGGGCCGGGGCGGGCAGCTCGGCACCCTCGAAGGGCAGCGTCCGCAGCGGGAGGATCGCATCCTGCGGCACCGGCGCACGTACCGTGGCCGTCTCGTGCAGGAGGTCGCCGACGTAGAAGCAGGAGTAGATGTCGATCGTGACCGGCGCGCCCTCCGACGTCGGGCCCTTCACCGTCAAGAAGCTGCCGGTGCGCAGGATGACGTTGAAGCCCCGCCGCGCCAGGGCGCGCTTGAGCCGGTAGATCTCCAGGTTGATGTCGGCCGGCAGCCCGGACCGGCTGAGGTAGAGCAGGTCCATGTCCGAGTCGTGCCCGATCGCCTCCCCGCTGCGCATCGCGCCCAGCAACGAGCCGAAC
The DNA here is from genome assembly GCA_963830735.1 of uncultured Actinomycetota bacterium. Classification (GTDB taxonomy): domain Bacteria; phylum Actinomycetota; class Actinomycetes; order Propionibacteriales; family Nocardioidaceae; genus Nocardioides. The sequence continues at coordinate 256,438 of CAWHNG010000002.1, read as the reverse complement.
GCGAGCCACGCCTCGAGGCCGGACTCCTCGCGCACCGCCTCGATCAGCCGGGAGGCGAGCTCGACCATCTCGACTCGCACCTCTGCGCCGCGGGCCGAGAACGGCGTCTGGGGCAGCCCCCACTTGTCGATGACGACCGGCCGGCCGAGCTTGTCGATGAACCGGACGGGCTCGTCGCTGTCACCGAACCGGGCCCGACCGAGATCGACCCGGGCCGGCACGGCGTCGGGGCGTACGGCGACCAGCGCCACCTCCGCGGTGCCGTCGAGGTACGGCCGGATCGCCGCCGGCCAGCGCAGCAGCCGCTGGCCGCGCTCGACCTGCACCTGCCACACCTCCACGCCGTCGAACACGACGTGGAACGCACCGGACACTCCTCGCGGGAGGTGCAGTCCTTCCTGATCGGCGTGGGCGTCGGACACGAACGCGGTCACCGGAGGGTGACGTTGGCCGACAGCACCGAGTGGTCGGTCGTCCGTGCGACCAGCGCTGTCCTCGCCTCCCGGTAGTCGGAGAAACGGACCCGCTTGCCGAAGATCCAGTCGATCCGCAGGTGGCCGGGCGGCGGCGTGCAGCGCCTCGCGTCCGGGTCACCGCCCTTCGCGGCGTGGTAGGGCAGCTCGCCCGTCACCGCGCAGTACGCCCGGCGGCCCTCGTTGAAGTCGCCGATGAAGAGCACCGGACCGGTGATCGGCCGCAACGCCCGGATCTCCCGCCGCAGCGCGACCTTGCGCTGTGCGAGGAGGTCCCGTGGCGCGTTGTGCACGTTCATCACCCAGATCTTCTTGCCCGACGCACGGTGCTGCAGCCGGATCAGCGGCATCGTACGCGTCATCCCCATGAACGGGATCGACACCGTGCGGCCGGCAAGGAACTTCCACTGCGACCGGTCGTAGCCGATGCTCGCCTGCGGAGTGGTGCGCTGGGTGTCTCCGGGCCAGAGCTTGTAGCGGCGGTCGCGGCTCTGCAGGAACCAGCGGTACTGGTCGTGCTCGAGCTCCTGGAACCCGACGATCGAGGCACGGATCGAGTGGAGGTAGTCCATCGCCCAGTCGAGTCGCACGCGCGCCGGAGCGAACTGCTGCGCGTCGCTGCGCGGCGCCGTGTGCATGGAGCCGAGGACGTTGAACGTCACCACCCGGAACCGCACCCTGCCGGCGTTCGTCCGCGCCATCGGCGGGAGGCTGGCGCGCGGCGCCGGGCCGGTGGTCGTGGTCGATGCCAGTGCGCCGCTGCTGTTGTCGCCCCAGCAGTCCAGCTTGCCGTCGTGCTCGCCGCACAGGTGGAGCCACCCGCCGGAGAGGTTCTTCCACTCATATGAGTCGAGCTTGAGCGGGCGCATGGCGTAGACCCGCGGGCCGAGCTGGCCCCAGCGTCCGGTGCCCCAGCACCACCGCTGCCCGCCGACGGTCAGGGCGCAGCTCGCCGTCGAGCTCGCGGCGACCTGACGCCACTGCTCCGACGCGCCGATCCGGGTCGGCGCCACGCGCTGCTCCCGGTCACCGGTGCCGAGCTGGCCACTGCCGTTGCCGCCCCAGCACCACAGCGAGTTGTCCTTCTGCACGCCGCAGGTGCTCATCCATCCCGGGCTGACGCTGCGCCAGGCCAACGACCGGCCGACCCGCTGCGGGGCGACGCGCGCCTTCATGGTGCCGTCGCCGAGCTCGCCGTTCATGTTGCGACCCCAGCACCACAGCGAGCCGTTGGGACGGACGCCGCAGGTGTGGGTGCCTTGGATCCGGACCTGGTCCCAGTTGAAGTTCTTCGCCACCGGGACCGGGTTGCCCCGGTTGACCCGGGTGCCGTCGCCGACCTGGCCGTGCATGTTGTCGCCCCAGCAGAACGCCTCGGCGCCGGCCGTGATCGCGCAGGTGGTCGCCGCTCCGGCGTCGACGTGCAACCAGTCGGTGCGCTTGCCGACCTGGAGCGGGCGGTTGGAGTCGTCGCGCGTCCCCTGACCCAGCTGGCCGCGATGGTTGAGGCCCCAGCACCACAGGGTGCCGCCGGTGCGGATGCCACAGGTGTGCAGACCACCGGCGGAGACCTCACGCCAGTCGGTCCAGGCCTTGACCTGGACCGGTGGTCGGCTGTGGGCGCGCTTGCCCTGCCCCAGCTGTCCGAAGAAGTCCGCGCCCCAGCACCAGAGCGTGCCGTCGTCCTTGATCGCGCAGGTGTGTCTTCCGCCCGCGCTGGCCGACTTGGCCGCGATCGGGCCGGCCGTCAGCGCCAGGTCGTCGGAACGGTCCCCGCCATCGGCGGCGGAGTCCCGGAGGACCAGGAAACCACCGACGACGACGAGGACCGTGATCCACGTCAGCACACTGTGCCACTTGCGTTGCATCCGCCTCACCAATCCCATCAGTCACACGGGACTATACGTGAGGGGCACCGCCCATCCGGGCTATTGACCGCCCATCTGCGGCTATTGGACGAGACCGAGCTCCCGCTTGATCTCGATGTAGGGGTCAACACCGCGACGACGCGCGTCCATAGCCCGGGTGCGGGCGTACGTCGAGGTGAACCGGTCCGGCGGGTTGGCGAACACGCGGTCGACCCATCCGGCGTACGTCCGCTCGGCGCCGCCCCAGAGGACCCGGAAGCCCTGCTCGTCGCTGAGCTGCGCCAGGCCGCTCCAGTTCTCGGCGCCCTGCCAGACGATCCGCGCCTTGTGGTTGCGGCCGTAGTGGCCACTGATCGCCATCGACTTGGAGTGCATGTACCAGTCCCACACGCCGTCACCGTTGGTGTCGCGCACGATCTGCTCCCGCGGGACGGGACCGCGCGAGGTGTTCCAGAGGATGTCGCGCACCTCGTTCCACATGAGGGCGTAGACGATCTTGATGTTGCAGCCCTGCTCCCAGAGCTGACGCAGCCGCCTGGCGATGCGGATGCCGCGCTCCTGGATGATCGCGTCCTGGGCGATCCGGATCCGGGTGCGGCCGTTGACACCGGTGTTGCCCCACGCCCCGCGGCACTTCACCGGCGCGAGCGTCTTGAGCACTCGGTCACCGGAGGTGCCGCGTCCGCTCCACGGGTAGAAGTACGCCTGCACCTTGCCGCCCGGCTCGGTGTAGGTGCGGTAGGGGTTGCGCGGGCGACGGTCACGCGAGGACTCGGCGAAGACCTCCATGAAGCCCTTCCAGACCGTCGGGCGGTTGACGACCGTGAGCAGGTCGTTCCACTGCACGACCGTGGCCGCGGCGGTGGCGTTGGCCGAGGTCGACATGATCACCCTGCGCGAGCGACCGGCCTTGGAGAAGAGGAAGTACTTGCTGTGCGCGATGCCCCGGTCGCCGCGGCAGGCGTCGTGGCAGGTGCGCGCCCAGCTGCGCAGCCGCTTGGGCAGCGGGAAGCGCTTGGAGTTGCGCGAGAGCCCCCGCTTGAGCCGCCAGAAGTGGCCGGTGTCCCGGTTCTGCTCGAGAGCCATGCCCTCGGACATGATCACCCGGACGCTGACGCCGCGCTCGTTGGCCCGGATCAGCTCGTTGACGAAGCCGTCGGAGGAGATGTTCCAGGAGTGGACCCGGATCAGCTCACCGGTCCGCGTGCTGCGGACGGCCTTGATGATGTGGTCGAGGATCGCGGTGCGGTTGGACGAGCGCGGGTCCATGACGATCGGCCCGCTGCGCGGGGAGTACTTGCCCGGCGCGAAGCCGCGCGCCCACTTCTTCTTGTCACCGCCGTCCCTGCCGTCTCCGTCAGGGCCCGGCTCCTGCCCGAAGCCGGCACCGCCGGCCGAGGGGGCGGCCCCGGACTCGGGGGCGGCCAGCAGCGCGGCGCCGAGCACCACCGCCACGAGCAGCGCCAGCAGCCTCATCGTCGGTCTGGACTCGCGTCCTCGCATCATCTCTCCCACAGTTGTCTCGGACGTCACCCGGTCACGCACTGCATGAAGTGCGCGCGGTCTGATAATCGGTGCTGTCGCTGAGGGGGCCACCGGTGTCGTTGACCGGTCCCCCGACGGCGGCGTAGTAGCGGTCGGAGTAGGTCACCAGGATCTGCCCCGACGAACAGTTGCGGGCGTCTGCCTCGACCCACGCGCTGCCATCGAAACATCCGGCGTAGGGACGCGCCAAACGTGCGCCGTCGACCCAGACGTCCGAGCAGAGCGGCTCGGTGGGATCGGCGGTGGCACTGGTCGACTCACTGGCCGACCCGCTGGTCGCCTCGGTCGACGCCTCGCTCGACGTGGTGCTCGTCGGATCGGAGGCGGTCGGCTCGGACTGTTCCTCCCCGCATCCGGACAGGGCGAAGAGAGCTACGAGCGCACCCACGGCCAGCAAACGAGTCACTGGCCGGATGTTACACAAGCCCGAAGAACCTTTCGGGAATTCGCACCGTGGGTCGGTCCCTCATCGCGTTCACCTGGCGGCGCCCGTTGACGCGGTAGACGCCGTTCTCCTTCGGCTTCACCATGGAGCGGAGCTCGCGGGGACGCACCTTGTAGTCGCGGACCTTGGCCGGATCGATGTCCGCCGTGATCTCGTCGAGCAGCGTCGCCAGGTCGTCGCCGGAGAACTGCCAGCTGGTCTGGCTCCCCCGGCCCTGAGTGGTCGCGAGCTGGTTGCGGTGCTCGCCGACCGCGCGGAGGTGGCTCCGCTCGGCGAACTTGAGGTGGAACATGTAGAGGTGCGGGTCGATGACCCAGGGGGCCATGATGCCGTGCGACCCGGCCGCCCAGTCGACGTCGACCCGCTTGACCGCGGGCTTGAACATCAGCGGCAGGCTCTTGGCGTACTGCCGCTGGCCGAGCACCGGCAGCGTGGGGTCGAGCTCGGGCTCGAGCTGCGGCACCTGCATGACGTTCATGTTGATCGCGCCCAGGATCGGCTCGTCCCTGCGGCGCTCGACCAGGTCGCGCAGGCCGCCGTAGCGCGCCGGGTCCGCGACCAGGAACTCGTCGGCGTCGGCGAACATCACGACGTCGTACAGCTCCAGGAGCGCGGCCGCGAACCTGCTCACGACGCGCATCCGGACCTGCTCGAACGGCCGGTCGCCCCAGTCGGGAACGTGGATCACCGAGCAGTCCAGCCCGTCGGTGGAGCCGTCGGAGGAGTTGTCGTCGAGGACGAAGCAGTTCTCGATGCCGAGCTCGCGGCCGTAGTGGCCCAGCCAGCGCGGCAGCATGACCGCCTCGTCGCGGACGATCGTCAGGGCGGCGACCCTCATTCGTGATTCCTACTCGTAGGTGAACTCGGAGAACACGACGTGGTGATCGGTGATCGAGGGCACCGGCGCCGCGCGGGTGACGTCGGCTGCGCCCTCGAGCGTCAGGCCGTCGTAGAAGATCCAGTCGATCCTCGCGTTGGACGGCGCCCGGCACCCGCGGATGCCGCCACCGACCGCGCTCGAGAGCGACGTCTCGGTCGTGAACCGGCACAGCGCCTCGTCGCGCTCGTTGAAGTCGCCGGTGACCACGACGGGGATGTCGGTCGCGAGGAGCTCACGCAGCTTGCCGATCTCGGTGCGCATCGCGGCGTCGCGCTCCGCCTCGAAGCCGCGGGGTGAGTTGTGGAGGTTCATCACCCAGATCCGGCTCTCGGAGTCGACGTGCTCGAGCTGGATGACCGGCACCAGGCGGTACTGGCCGCCGTTGTAGGGGATCCGGATGGTCGACCCGGAGACGAAGTCGAAGACCGAGGTGTCCCACGCGACCGTCTGCGGCATGCCGGGATAGCCCTGGCCGGTGCCCGGCCAGGTCGCGTAGCCCGGTGCCGAGCGCCGGAAGGCGTTGAGCTGGTCCTCCTGGAGCTCCTGGAACCCGATGATCGACATGTCGCGGCCGAGCAGCATCCGGGTGGCGGTCACGGCCCGCGACACGCCCGGTCCCATGCCTCGCTTGCCGCGGGTGAACTGGCTGCCGAGGATGTTGATCGACGCCACGCCGAAGGTGAACGGCTGCCCGACCGACGCCTCGGCGATCTGCTCGGCCTCGCGCCCGAGGTCGCGTCCGCCGCGGGTGTCCTGGTCGGCCGACCGGTCGGTCGTCTCCCGGCGCTCGCGCTTCTTGGGCCGGTCTGCGTCGGTCTCGCCGGCGGTGGCCGAGGGGGAACCCGGCCGTACGTCGGCCGCGGCCGTCCTGGGGTCGGCGTCGCCCCGCACGCCGTACCGGAGACCGGCGCCGACCACTGCGAAGAGCAGGAGGGCGAGGACCACCGAGGCCACCAGGTCGCGGCGCCGTCGCCGCGACGCGGCGGCGGCGTGCTTGCCCATGCGCCCTCCCGGAACCCGTCTCGGGTCAGCGTAATCGAGCCGCCGCGATCGCTCTCCATCGACCACGGCCCGGACGACCGCACGACCTCACGACCTACAGCTTGTAGTCCTTGAGCAGAGCGCGGCCGATGATCATCTTCTGGATGTCGGAGGTGCCTTCGCCGATGAGCATGAACGCGGCCTCGCGGTAGAGGCGTTCGATCTCGTACTCCTTGGAGTAGCCGTAGCCGCCGTGGATGCGGAAGGAGGCCTCGACGACCTCGTTGCAGTACTCGGAGGCGAGCATCTTGGCCATCCCGGCCTCGACGTCCATCCGGCGGCCGGTGTCCTTGAGCCGGGCGGCGCGGACCATCATGTTGTGCGCGGTCTCGACCTTGGTGGCCATCTCGGCGAGCCGGAACAGCACGGCCTGGTGTTCGGCGATCGGCTTGCCGAAGGTGTGTCGCTGCTGGGCGTAGGCGATGGCGAGCTCGAAGGCGCGCCAGGCGATGCCGCAGGCGCGGGCCGCGACGTTGACCCGGCCGACCTCGACGCCGTCCATCATCTGGAAGAAGCCCTTGCCGGGCTCCCCGCCGAGGATCTGGTCGGCGGAGATCTGGTGGCCCTGGAGGATCATCTCGGTGGTCTCGACGCCCTTGTAGCCCATCTTGTCGATCTTGCCGGGGATGGTGACGCCCGGGGGCGGTCTCGCCGAAGCCGGGGGTCTTCTCGACCAGGAAGGTGGTCATGTTCTTGTAGACCGAGCCCTGTTGATCCATGCCCTGGTCGTTCTTGACCAGTACCGCGACCAGGGTGGAGGTGCCGCCGTTGGTCAGCCACATCTTCTGCCCGGTGATGGAGTACTCAAGGGGGGTCCCGTCGTCGGCCTTGGTCAGCACAGCGGCCTTGGTCGAGACCGCCGAGACGTCGGAGCCCAGGCCGGGCTCGGACATCGAGAACGCGCCGCGGACCTCACCGGTCGCCATCAGCGGGAGGTACTTCTGCTTCTGCTCGGGTGTGCCGTGCTGCATCAGCATGTAGGCCACGATGAAGTGGGTGTTGATGACCCCGGAGACGCTCATCCAGCCCCGCGCGATCTCCTCCACGCACAGCGCGTAGGTCAGCAGCGACTCGCCGAGCCCGCCGTACTCCTCGGGGATCATCAGGCCGAAGACGCCGAGCTCCTTAAGACCCTCGACGATCTCGGCGGGGTACTCATCGGCGTGCTCGAGCTCCTGCGCGACCGGGATGATCTGCTCATCGACGAAGACCCGCACCGCCTTGAGGATCTCGGTCTGGTCCTCGGTGAGTCCCTCGGTGCTGCACAGGCGTGCCATCTGCCGTCCTTCCGATCAGGCGGGTCCGGCGCCGGAGTGGGACGCAGGACGATGTGCCCACGAACTCTGCCACGGAGCGGAGGCCCCTGACTCCGTGCGGAGAGTGGCCTCTGCCACACTGCGGGGCATGGCGCAGCGTGCCGTGGTCCACATCGGCCTGATGAAGTCGGGGACGACCTACCTGCAGAGCCGGCTGACCGCCAACATCGACCGCCTCGACGAGCACGGGATCCTCTTTCCCGGCCCGCGGTGGCCCCGCCAGGTCCGTGCGGTGCGCGACTTCCTCGGCACGCCCCGGCCGGGCGGGCCGTGGCGGCGGCTCGTCGCCGAGATGGAGGAGTACGACGGCGCCGCCGTCCTGTCGATGGAGTTCCTGGCCCGGATGCGCTCCGCCAAGATCCGCGAGCTCCGGTCCGACCTCGGGCAGACGCCCACGACGATCGTGATCACCGTCCGCGACCTCGGCCGCAACGTCCCGGCCATGTGGCAGGAGACCGTCAAGAACGGCGCCTCCTGGGGGTTCGCCGACTACGTCACCGCGGTCCGGGACGGTGGTGAGGCCGGTGAGCGGTTCTGGCGCCAGCAGGATGCCGCCGCGATCGCCCGCCGCTGGGCGAAGGTGTTCACCGCCGAGTCGGTGACCGTCGTGACGGTGCCGCCGCCCGGCTCTCCCTCGCAGACGCTGTGGGGGTCGTTCCTGACCGCCGCCGGGATCCCGCACGGCGACTGGGCCGAGCCGCGCAAGGCGAACCCGTCGATGGCAGCGGCGACCACCCGGATGCTGTGCGACCTCAACCGTCGCGCGGGCGACCTGGACCACGAGCTGGATCCCGACCAGGTCAAGGCGATGGCCAACCGGGTCCTGGCGCACCTGCCCGGTGAGCCCACCGGGTTCGCCGTACCCGGCTGGCTCCGGGAGCGGGCCGACCAGATCAACCACGACCTGCTGGCCCTGGGTTCGGTGGTGCTGGGAAGTCCGGAGGACCTCGTCCCGCGCGACGTGCCCGGCGTTGCGCCCGACGACCTCTCCCCCGCCGCGGTCTACGCCGCCGCCCTCGACGGTCTCGCCGCCCAGGTAGGCCCGGCGGCGAAGCAGACGTGACCAAGCCGTGCTGCGTCCCACCGGGGGGCGGTGGCTCCGGCCGTCCGGCCGGCCGGCCAGCGCCCGAGCCCGGCCGGCGGTCGACCGACGGGCAGGTGCCGGTGCCCGGCGGCGTGCACGCGCTGGGTGACGCGTTCGGCGAGGGGTACGCCGCCGACGGCGAGGGCCCGGTGCACGAGGTGGAGCTGGCGGCGTACCTGATCGACGCGACCTGCGTCTCCAACGCCGAGTTCGCCGCGTTCGTCGAGGCGACGGGCCACGTCACCACAGCCGAGCGGGAGGGGTTCAGCGCCGTCTTCCACGGTGCGTACGTCGGCGACGGGCACGACGTGCTCGGCCGTGCCGCCGGGGCGCCGTGGTGGCTCGGGGTCAAGGACGCGACCTGGCGCGCCCCCGACGGCTCCCGGTCCGAGGCGCTCCCCGACCACCCTGTGGTCCACGTGTCCCACGACGACGCGCTGGCCTACGCCGCGTGGGCCGGCAAGCGGCTGCCGACCGAGGCCGAGTGGGAGACCGCGGCACGCGGCGGGCTGGTCGGCGCGCGCTACCCGTGGGGCGACGACCTCCGCCCGGACGGCGAGTGGCGCTGCAACATCTTCCAGGGCACCTTCCCGACCGACAACACCGTCGAGGACGGCTGGGCCACCACCGCGCCGGTGCGCTCGATGCCGCCGAACGGCTACGGCCTGTTCCACGCCGTCGGCAACGTGTGGGAGTGGTGCAGCGACTGGTTCGCCGCCGACTACTACCGCAACGCTCCCCGGCACGACCCGCGCGGACCCGAGCAGGGCGCCACCCGGGTGATGCGCGGCGGGAGCTACCTGTGCCACGACTCCTACTGCAACCGCTACCGGGTGTCGGCCCGGTCGTCGTCCCCGTCCGACTCGTCGGCCGGCAACCTCGGGTTCAGGTGCGCGTCGTTATAGTTCCCGCACCATGACGCCAGTGCCCCGCAACCCGTTGCGATCACGCCGGTCCCGGGTGGCGCTCGCCGCGCTGGCGGCAGCCGCGGTCGCGGCGGCGGGCTGCAGCTCGTCGGATCCCGGCCCCGACGCCGAGCGGCAGAAGCAGGAGCGGCCCGAGAAGCGGGAGATCCCGCCGGCGGGCGAGCAGCCGGTCCGCGACCCCCGTGCGGGCGACCACTTCTCGCTCGGCGACCCGCTGCCGACGCCGGAGCGGCCGCGGACGCCCGAGCAGCCCAACCTGCTGATGATCACCGTCGACGACGCCACCCGCGCCGACTTCGAGCACATGCCGCTCACCCAGGAGCTCGTCGCCGACCAGGGCATCACCCTCACCGACGGCCTCGCACCCACGCCTATCTGCGTGCCGGCGCGGGCGTCGCTGATCACCGGGCAGTACGCCCACAACCACGGCGCGCTGACGATCTCCGGCGAGGGCGGCGGGTACGACGCCTTCGTCGACGCGAGTGACGACGACACGCTGCCCGTGTGGCTGTCCGACTCCGGCTACGACACGATGTTCATCGGCAAGTACCTCAACGGCTACACCGAGAAGGTCGCCGACACGGTGCCTCCCGGGTGGACCGACTGGCAGGCGACGGTCGACTTCTCGACGTACAACTTCACCCACCCGACGGTGAGCCACAACGGCGACACCGAGGAGCACGAGCAGTACTCCACGGACCTCTTCCGGGACCAGACGGTCGAGCTGCTCGAGGACGACGACCGCGCCCAGGACCCGTGGTACCTCTGGGTCAACTACGTCGCCCCCCACGTCGGCGGTCCGCACGAGGACGACGACCCGCCCGAGGGCGAGACGACGACCCCGGCCGAGGAGGACCGCGACAAGTTCGCCGACCTCGAGCTCCCGGACAAGCCCAACATGTTCGAGGACACCCGCGACAAGTACCTCGCCGACAACGTGGGCCAGCACTGGACGGCGAAGGAGAAGGGCTACCTCACCGAGGCCTACCAGCAGCGGATCGAGTCGCTGCAGTCGGTCGACCGGGCGGTGGCCGACACGGTGCGCACGCTCGAGGAGACCGGCCAGCTCGACGACACCTACATCGTGATCACCTCCGACAACGGCTACGCGATGGGTGAGCACAACCTCGCCGGGAAGCTCTGGTACTTCGACGAGATGGCCAACATCCCGATGCTTGTCCGCGGGCCCGGCCTGCCGAAGGGCGTCACGTCGTCGACCCCGGTCACCAACGCGGACTGGGCCCCGACCTTCGCCGCGCTCGCGGGGGTCGAGCCGACCCGGGAGGTCGACGGCGTCGACGTACTCCCCTGGCTCACGGCCGACGCGCCGCGCCGGGTCATCCCGATCGAGGCCTATCCGGTGAAGGGCGGCCGGCGACCGCTGTACACCGGCGTCATCATCGGCAACTGGACCTACGCCAAGGGGCGGCGGAAGTACCCCGAGATGTACAACCGCGCACTCGACCCCTACGAGAACAGCAACCTGGCCCGCGACCCGCGCTTCCAGCGCGACCAGGTCGCGCTCGGTGAGCTGCGACGTCAGGTGTTCGACTGCTCCGGCGCGGAGTGCCCGACCGACTTCTACCGGTAGCAGGTTCCCGGAACGCAACGTCCGGGACGCTAGCGTTGGCCCGTGAGCGAGTTGCGAGGCCGCCTCGGCGCAGCAGACGACCGCGGTCGGCCAATTGAGGCCGAGTGCGAGCGAACGAAGCTGGTCGACCCGTGAGCGTAGCCCCGTCCCGCGTGTACGCCGCCCGGCTGGTGGGCCTCCCGATCTTCGACCCCCAGGGGGACCAGGTCGGGAAGGTTCGCGACCTCGTCGTCGCGATGCGCAGCGAGGCCGCCCAGCCGCGGGTCCTCGGCATGGTCGCCGAGGTGCTCGGTCGGCGGCGGATCTTCGTGCCGATGACCCGGGTGACGAACATCGACAGCGGACAGGTCTACACGACCGGGCTCCTCAACATGCGCCGCTTCGAGCAGCGGTCGACCGAGACGCTGGTGATCGGGCAGATGCTCGACCGTACGGTGACGATCCGGAGCACCCGTGTGTCCGGCACGGTCTACGACGTCGGCATGGAGCGCTCCCGGACCCGCGACTGGGTGCTCAGCCGGGTCGCGATCCGGGAGCCGGGCAAGGGCCTGCGCCGGCGCGGGCAGACCCACCTGGTCGAGTGGTCCGACGTGCAGGGCTTGCACAGGGCGGACGAGCGGCAGGGCGCCACGCACCTGGTCGCGGCGCTCAACGAGATGCGGCCCGCCGACGCTGCGAGCATCCTCCACGACCTGCCGACGGAGCGCCGTACGGCGGTCGCGCTCGCGCTCGACGACGAGCGCCTCGCCGACGTCCTCGAGGAGATGCCCGAGGAGGACCAGGTCGAGATCCTCGAGGGCCTCGACTCCGAGCGGGCCGCCGACGTGCTCGAGGAGATGTCGCCCGACGACGCCGCCGACCTCATCGCGGACCTGCCGCCCGAGACCGCCGAGATCCTGCTCCAGCTGATGGAGCCCGAGGAGGCCGAGGACGTCCGCCGCCTCATGTCGTACGTCGAGAACACGGCGGGCGCCATGATGACGCCCGAGCCCGTCATCCTCGGTCCGGACGCCACCGTCGCGGCCGCGCTCGCCCACGTGCGCAACCCGGACCTCACGCCGTCGCTCGCGGCGATGGTCTACGTCTGCCGGCAGCCGCTGGAGACGCCGACGGGCAAGCTGCTCGGCGTGGCCCACATCCAGCGGCTGCTGCGGGAGCCGCCGTCCAGCCTGGTCGCGGGCGCCCTCGACGACTCGCTGGAGCACCTGCGGCCCGAGGCCTCCATCGACGAGGTGGCGGCGCACCTGGCGACGTACAACCTGGTCGCGGCGCCGGTGGTCGACGAGAACAAGCGGCTGCTCGGTGCGGTCACCGTGGACGACCTGCTCGACCACATGCTCCCCGCCAACTGGCGCGACCGCGCGGCGGCCCGGAACCCCGGGGCCTCCCATGGCTGAGCCGCGCCGGCCGCACGAGCGGCACGACCGTCAGGACCGGCTGGACACGCCGACGGCGGCACACCGCCAACTGGTACGTCGGCCGACGTTCAGCTCCGACGCGTTCGGCGTCTTCGCCGAGCAGTTCGCGCGGTTCATGGGCACCGCGACCTTCCTGATCTACATGACCCTCTTCGTGCTGGTGTGGATCGGCTGGAACCTCGTCGCGCCCGGGGCCGTGCGGTGGGACAACTACCCCTTCATCTTCCTCACGCTGATGCTGAGCCTGCAGGCGTCGTACGCCGCTCCGCTGATCCTGCTCGCGCAGAACCGGCAGGAGGCGCGCGACCGGGTGATCGCCGAGCAGGACCGGCAGGCCGACGCGCGGGCGCACGCGGACATGGAGTTCCTCGCCCGCGAGGTCGCGTCGCTGCGGATGGCGGTCGGAGAGGTCGCCACCCGCGACTTCCTGCGCTCGGAGCTGCGGTCGCTGCTCGCCGATCTCGAGGAGCGCACGGACGGGGACGAGGGTGCGCCGTCTCACGAAGACCGCGGGGAGAGCCGGTCACGCCGTACGACCTAGACTCATTCGTTGTGAGCACGTCGCAGCCCGTCCCGTCCGTGGAGCAGGTCACCACCGCCCTCGGAGGAGTCAACGACCCCGAGATCAAGCGCCCCATCACCGAGCTCAACATGGTGGAGAGCGTCGACGTCGCCGACGACGGTGTCGTGAAGGTGCGCATCCTCCTGACCGTCGCCGGCTGCCCCCTGAAGGACACGATCAACCGCGAGGTCACCGCGGCCGTGAGCGCGCTCGACGGCGTGACCCGGGTCGACATCGATCTCGGCGTGATGACCGCCGACCAGCGCGCCGGTCTCCAGGACCAGCTCCGGGGCGGCCAGGCGCAGCGCGAGATCACGTTCGCCCAGCCCGGCTCCCTCACCAAGGTCTTCGCGATCGCGAGCGGCAAGGGCGGCGTCGGCAAGTCGTCGGTCACCGTCAACCTGGCGGTCGCGATGGCCAAGGCCGGCCGCAAGGTCGGCGTGGTCGACGCGGACATCTACGGCCACTCGGTGCCGGCCATGCTCGGTGTCGCCGACTCCCGGCCGACCCAGGTCGACGACCTGATCATGCCGGTGCCCACCGCGAGCGGCGTGTCGGTCATCTCGATCGGCATGCTCAAGCCGCGCCGCGACCAGGTCGTCGCCTGGCGCGGGCCGATGCTCGACCGAGCCCTGGTGCAGATGCTCGCCGACGTCTACTGGGGTGACCTCGACGTCCTCCTGCTCGACCTGCCGCCGGGCACCGGAGACATCGCGATCTCGCTCGGCCAGCACCTCCCGGGCGCCGAGGTGGTCGTGGTCACCACGCCGCAGGAGGCCGCCGCCGAGGTCGCCGAGCGCGCCGGCACGATGGCCTCGATGATGCACCAGCGGGTCGTCGGCGTGGTCGAGAACATGTCCTACCTCACCCTCCCCGACGGCTCCCGGATGAAGGTGTTCGGCTCCGGCGGTGGCCAGCGGGTGGCCATGACGCTGTCGGAGCGGTTCGGCTACGACGTGCCGCTGCTGGGCCAGATCCCGCTCGACGCCGCGCTGCGCGAGGGAGGCGACTCCGGGAAGCCGATCGTCGAGGCCGACCCCACCGCTCCGGCCGCCGAGGCGCTCACCGCGATCGCGGATCGGCTCGACGGCCGCAGCCGGGGGCTCGCGGGGATGCAGCTCGGCCTCACCCCGAGCAACCGGTTCTGAGCGCCGACGACGCGACGACCGGGGCGAGCGGGGGTTAGAGAATGTTCGGCATCGGGCTCAGCGAGCTTGCCGTCATCGCATTCGTCGCGATCCTCGTGTTCGGTCCGGACCGGCTCCCGGAGCTGGCGAAGCAGGCCGGCCAGATGGCGCGTCAGCTGCGCCGGTTCGCCACCTCGGCTCGCGACGAGCTGCGCTCCGAGCTCGGCCCGGACTTCTCCGACCTCGAGCTGCGCGACCTCGACCCGCGGGTGATCGTGCGCAAGCACATCGCGGAGGCGCTCGCCGACGAGGACGAGGACGCCCCGGATCCGGGCCCGGGCGGCGTACGTCGTCCGGCGCCCGCGGAGGGTCACCGCCCGCTCGAGGCCGGCGAGCGGCCGCCGTACGACCTCGACGCGACGTGACCCCGACCGGGTGAGGTCAGGCCGCGTGAGGTCAGGCCCGGGACTGCGCGGCGGCGATCGCGTCGAAGGCGACCAGGACGACCCGGCGGTCCTCACCCTCGGCGAACTCGCAGAAGTCCGACCCGACCCGGCGCACGGTGCCGTCGCGGCTGCTGCCGTCGCGCAGGTGCAGGACGCACCGCTCACCGGCCTCGGAGAGCCGGCGCAGCGCCGAGCCGAGGCCGAGCCGGGTGAGCGGCGACCAGGCCACCTCCGGGATGGACCGCACTGACGCGCCCTGCACCGTCGAGACCGCCGCGATGCTGACGACCCAGTCCTGGCCGCCGGCCGACATGAGCAGCCAGCTCGCGGCCACCCGCTCGATCATCCCGGTGACCGCACCGGGCCCCTCGATCCCGAGTGTGACCTCCGTGCCGGCGGACGCCATCAGGCGGCTGGCGAGGCTGACGTTCTGGTACTCGGCGCGGCTCCGGTCGGCGATCTCGGCGCCCCGGTCGGCAGCGAAGAGCGCGCCCGCCTGGCTCTCGAGGTCGTCGAACAGCGCGAACAGCTCGTCCTCCCAACCCATGGCACAACCCAACCAGATCCTGCTGTGGAGAACACATTGACATCCTCCCCTATCGGACGTTGACTAACGCAAACACACGCAAACGCAAGGATCTCTCGGGATGTTCACCTCCTCGCGCCTCGTGCTCCACCTGCGGAGCACCGCCGTCTGGCTGGCCGTGACCGCCGCAGCGGTCGCGATCGCGGTCACGACGGCGCCCGCGGTGCTGGGGTGGCAGGACGGCGGCGACTTCGGCCGACTCCTCGTGAGCGGTGCCGCCGCGGTCGCCCTGGCCGCCGCGTCCTGGCTCTGGATCATCACCACCACCGTCGTCGTGGGCGTCCTGCGCAGCGCCGGCGCGCCGCCCCGCGCCGCGGTCGGGGTCTGCCGCACCCTGGTGCTCGCGGCGTGCGGCGTCGCAGTCCTCGGTACGACGGCCGCAGCGACCGCCGCGCCTCCGCAGTCCGCCGCGGTCGCGGTCTCGACGGACGACGCCGACCGCCCGGACCGGTCGCACGCCTCCCGGTCGCACGCGTCCGCAGGGGCCGATCGCACCCGCGCCGGCGATCCGCACGACCTGGCGGGCCTCCCGCTGCCCGACCGCGCCACCGGGGACGCCGGAGCCCACGACGTGCGGGACCGTCGGGACGCCCGACGGACGGACGCCGACAGGGACCCGACCCGGGTCGGGAGCCGCACGACCGACGCAGCGCCGACCGGGCCTGCCGGGACCGTCACCGTCCAGCACGGCGACTCCCTGTGGTCGATCGCAGCGGACCAGGTCGGCCCGGAGGCGGACGCGTCCCTCGTCGCCGCCTACTGGCGCCGCCTCCAGGCGACCAACGCCGCCGTGGTCGGCAACGACCCCGACCTCATCCATCCCGGCCAGGTGCTCGACCTGCCATCCCGCTGAGGAGTCGCCATGCACACCCACCTCTCGTCGGAGCAGTCGCCGACCGATCTCGTCGGCCTGCGGCTCCCCGTGCCGGTCGCCAGCACCCAGGGCACGCTCGCGCTCGCCCTGCTCCCCCGCACCGAGCCACCACCGACCGCGGGCCGGCCCCGGCCCGGCGCGACGGTCGTGCCGATCGACCGCCGGTTGCGCCACACCATCGAGGAGTGGACCCGCCGGTTCGTCCAGGCCGCCGTGGAGATCGTGGGCGGCGACCGGCCGGCGTCACAGCTCGTCCGGTGGACCTCTCCGGAGGTCTACTCCGACCTCCGGCGCCGCGCTCTGCTGATCGCCCGCGCCGGCGGCCACCAGCCCGGGCTCGCGCGGGTCCAGCCGGTCCGCCCACGGGTGCACAGCGTGCACACCTGCTTCCTCGACAGCGAGACCGTCGAGGTCGGCGTCCACGTCAGGTACGGCGAGCGCTCCCGGGCGCTGGCCGCCCGCTTCGAGCGGATCGACCAACGCTGGATCTGTACGGCCCTCGACTTTGCCTGAGCAGCCGCGCGCGAGGAACGAGCGCGTGGCGCGTGCTCAGGCAGGTCGAGTAGCCGGCTCGGGTGAGCTTGCGAACCCGAGGCCCGGCGTATCGAGACCCCGCGAGCCGACCGACGGCCACGAGCACGGTCGCCGGGTCTCGATACGCCCTCGCCTAGCGGCTCGGGCTACTCGACCAGCGAAGGCCTCGGTCAGCTGATCCTGGCGGTGAGGCCGGTGGGCCCGCCGGGCGCACCGTGGCACCGCTTGTACTTCAGCCCCGAGCCACAGGGGCAGAGCTGGTTGCGGCCCACGTTGGCGAACTCGTCGTCGGCATTGGAGGCCGACTCCGCCCGCACCTCCTCGTGACCGGTCTCGTCCGGCGCGGAGTAGGACAGCGCCTGCGGCTGGGCCGGTCGCTCCAGTCCCTTGGCCCGGATCGTCGGCGTCGCCCCGGCCGCGACGGGCTGGGACTCCGAGGGGAGCTCGCGCCGCATCGGCTCGGCCTCCTCGCCGTGCGGCGGTCCGGGGTGCCGGGTGCCGTCGGCGTGGAAGTGGAACTCGCCCTCCTCCTCGTCCTCCTCGTCCTCGACCTGGACCTCGAGGTTGAAGAGGAAGCCGACGGTCTCCTCCTTGATGCCGTCCATCATCGCGGCGAACATGTCGTAGCCCTCGCGCTGGTACTCGACCAGGGGGTCGCGCTGGGAGTAGGCCCGCAGGTAGATGCCCTCGCGGAGGTAGTCCATCTCGTAGAGGTGCTCGCGCCACTTGCGGTCGAGCACGGAGAGCAGCACGCGACGCTCGAGCTCGCGCATCACCTCCTCGCCGACCTCCTCCTCGCGGGCGTCGTACGCCGCGTGCGCGTCGGCCTTGAGCTTCTCGATCAGGTCGTCCTTGTGGAGCGCAGCCTGGGTGCCGGCGTCCTCGATGAGGTCCTTGTAGTCGAGCGAGACCGGCCAGAACTGCCTGAGGTCGGTCCACAGCTGCTCGAGGTCCCACTCCTCGGCGAACTCGTCGAGGGAGCCCGACACGAAGCCGGTCACGACGTCGTCGATGAAGGTGCGGACCTGGTCCTCGAGGTCGACGCCCTCGAGCACCTCGCGGCGCTCGCCGTAGATCACCTTGCGCTGGCGGTCCATCACGTCGTCGTACTTGAGGACGTTCTTGCGGGACTCGAAGTTCTGCGACTCGACCTGCCCCTGGGCGTTGGCGATCGCGTTGGTGACCCGCTTGTTCTCGATCGGGACGTCGTCGGGGATCTTCAGCATGAGCAGCACGCGGTCGACCCAGTCGGACTTGAAGAGCCGCATCAGCTCGTCCTGCAGCGAGAGGTAGAAGCGGCTCTCGCCGGGGTCGCCCTGACGGCCGGACCGACCACGGAGCTGGTTGTCGATACGGCGCGACTCGTGACGCTCGGTGCCGACGACGTAGAGGCCGCCGACGTCCTTGACCTCGTCGTGCTCCGCGGCGACCTGCTTCTTGATCCGCTCGAGCGTGTCGGGCCAGGCGGCCTCGTAGTCGTCGGCGGTCTCGCCGGTCGGCTCGAGCCCCTGCTTGCGCAGCTCGGCGTCGGCGAGGAACTCGACCGAGCCACCGAGCATGATGTCGGTGCCGCGGCCGGCCATGTTGGTCGCGACGGTGACCGAGCCCTTGTGACCGGCGAGCGCGACGATCTTGGCCTCGTCGGCGTGGACCTTCGCGTTGAGGACCGAGTGCGGGACGCCGCGCTTCTTCAGCGCGTTCGAGAGGTACTCCGACTTCTCGACCGAGACGGTGCCGACCAGCACAGGCTGGCCCTTCTCGTTGCGCTCGACGATGTCGTCGACCACGGCGTCGTACTTGGCCTCCTCGGTGCGGTAGACGAGGTCGGCCTGGTCCTTGCGGATCATCGGCTTGTTGGTCGGGATCGGCACCACGCCGAGCTTGTAGATCTTGTCGAACTCCGAGGCCTCGGTCATGGCCGTGCCGGTCATGCCGGAGAGCTTCTCGTAGAGGCGGAAGTAGTTCTGCAGGGTGACGGTGGCGAGGGTTTGGTACTCCTCGCGGACCTTCACGCCCTCCTTGGCCTCGATCGCCTGGTGCAGGCCGTCGTTGTAGCGGCGGCCGGCCAGCATGCGGCCGGTGTGCTCGTCGACGATGAGCACCTCGCCGTCCATGACGACGTACTCCTTGTCGTTGCGGAACAGCTCCTTGGCCTTGATCGAGTTGTGCAGGAACGAGATGAGCGGGGTGTTGGCCGACTCGTAGAGGTTCTCGATGCCGAGGTGGTCCTCGACCTTGGTGATGCCGGCCTCGAGGACGGAGATGGTGCGCTTCTTCTCGTCGGTCTCGTAGTCGACGTCCTTGGTCAGCTTGCTCGCGATCTTCGCGAACTCGCCGTACCACTTCACCTCGTCCTGGGTCGGGCCGCTGATGATGAGCGGGGTCCGCGCCTCGTCGATGAGGATCGAGTCGACCTCGTCGACGACGGCGAAGTTGTGGCCGCGCTGGACACAGTCCTCGATCGACCCCGCCATGTTGTCGCGGAGGTAGTCGAAGCCGAGCTCGTTGTTGGTGCCGTAGGTGACGTCGCAGGCATAGGCCTCACGTCGGGCGGCGGGCCGCATCTGCGGCAGGATCACGCCGGTCGTCAGGCCGAGGAAGTGGTGGACACGGCCCATCCACTCGGCGTGGTACTTCGCGAGGTAGTCGTTGACGGTGACGACGTGGACGCCCTTGCCCTCGAGGGCGTTGAGGTACGACGGCAGCGTGGCGACGAGCGTCTTGCCCTCACCGGTCTTCATCTCGGCGATGTTGCCCATGTGCAGCGCCGCGCCGCCCATGATCTGCACGTCGTAGTGGCGCTGGCCGATGACCCGGTTGGCCGCCTCGCGGACGGTGGCGAACGCCTCCGGCATGATGTCGTCGAGCGTCTCGCCGTCGGCGAGCCGCTTCTTGAACTCCTCGGTCATCCCGCGCAGCTCGTCGTCGGACATCGCGACGAAGTCGTCCTCGATGGCGTTGACGGCCTTGGCGATCGCTTCGAGCTGGCGGAGGATCTTGCCCTCTCCGATCCGGAGGAGCTTGTCGATGATCACGGGCACGGCGCTGGAACTCCTGGCCTACGAGGCGGTCTGGTGTGGAACTGGTGTGGCTGCTTGGGGACCGCGCGGAGCGCGGGCGCTCGCCACTCTACCCAGCCGGGGCTAGCTGCCCGAGTCGCGGCCGCGCTCGTACTCGGCGTACGCCGCCGCCCGCTCGCGCTCGATCTTGCGCCCGAGGAAGTACGCCGCGCCCCACAGCAGCGCGAAGATCGGCCCCAGCCCGAACATGAGGGGTACGACGAAGCCGAGGCCGATCGCGGCGACCTGGATCAGCCACCCCAGCGCGTAGGCCCACTCGGCGCGGAGCAGGCCGGCCACGACGATGCTGGCGAGCGCGAGACCCAGGCCGACCGGCAGCGCCGTACCCGGTGAGACGCCGGCGATGGTGATCATCACCGGGGTGGTGAGGCCGAGCGTGATCGCCTCGAGCGAGAGCACCGTCGCGCACATCGAGCGACGGGGCGACCTCACTTGCTGCCTCCGAGGAGGGCCCGCGCCTCGCCGACCGTGACCACGGACCCGGTGACCAGGACGGCGCCGGACCCGAGCGGGTCGCCGGTCTCGGCCTCGGCCCGGCCGGCGGCCTCGTCGATCGCGTCGGCCAGCCGCGGCACCACGGACACCCGGTCGTCGCCGAACACCTCGCGCGCCACGACCGCCAGGTCCTCGGCCCGCATCGTGCGCTCCGTGGAGTTCTCGGTGATCACGACGTGGGCGAGGACCGGCTCGAAGGCCGCCAGCAGGCCCTCGTGGTCCTTGTCGGACATCACGCCGATGACGCCGATGAGCGGGTCGAAGCGGAAGGAGTCCTCCAGGGCGGCCGCGGCCGCCTCCGCCCCGGCGGGGTTGTGGGCGGCGTCGAGAACGATCGTCGGACTGCGGCGGACGACCTCCAGCCGTCCCGGGGAGGTCACCTCCGCGAACGCCCCCCGCACGATGTCGTCGCCGAGCGGCTCCTCGCCGCCGAGCAGCGCCTCGACCGCGGCCAGCGCGACGACGGCGTTCTGCGCCTGGTGGGCGCCGTAGAGCGGGAGGAACACCTCGTCGTACCGGCCCCGCAGGCCCTGCAGGGTCACCGACTGTCCGCCCACCGCGGGAACGCGGTCGACGACACCGAACTCGAGGCCCTCGCGCGCGACCGTCGCGCCGACCTCGGCAGCGCGTTCGAGCAGCACCTCGGCCACCTCGGGCGCCTGCTGGGCGAGGATGGCGGTCGCACCCGGCTTGATGATGCCGGCCTTCTCGCGGGCGATCGCGACCGTCGTCGTACCGAGGTAGTTCGCGTGGTCGACCGCGATCGGCGTGACGACCGCGACGTCGCCGTTGATGACGTTGGTCGCGTCCCACGAGCCGCCCATGCCGACCTCGACCACCGCGACGTCGACCGGGGCGTCGGCGAAGGCGGCGTACGCCATGCCGACCACGGACTCGAAGAAGGACAGCGGGTGGGCCTCGGACTCGTCGACGAGATGGGTGTACGGCGCCACGTCGTTGAACGCGCGCACGAAGGCCTCGTCGTCGAGCGGCTCGCCGTCGATGCTGATCCGCTCGCTCATCTTCTCCACGTGCGGGCTCGTGAAGCGGCCCGTGCGCAGGTCGAGCGCACGCAACAGGGTGTCGATCATCCGAGAGGTGGACGTCTTGCCGTTGGTGCCGGTCAGGTGGACCGACCGGTAGGCGTGCTGCGGGTCGCCGAGCAGCTCGGTGAACGCCCGGATCCGGTCGAGCGACGGCTCGAGGCGGGTCTCGGGCCACCGGGACAGCAGGGCGTCCTCGGCTTCGGCGAAGGTCTGGGCGGCGCGGGGCACGCTGTTCTGGGGCTCGGTCATGGCGAGCGGGAGTCTACGGCTCGGTCCGCTCGACGAGCATCCGCAGCCACGACGCCACCTGGCGGGTGAGCGGCTCGGCGGCGTCGAACGCGTCGACGTGCCGCCAGAAGCCGTGCACCTGGCCGAGGTAGCGGGTCGCGACGACCTCCACCCCGGCCTCGGCGAGCAGCGTCGCGAGGTGCTCGCCCTCGTCGCGGAGCGGGTCGTGCTCGGCGGTCACGACCAGGGTCGGGGGCAGCTCGCCGAGCCGGTCGGAGCGCAACGGCGCGAGGTCGGGGTGCTCGAGGTCGGCGGGTGCGGCGGCGTACTGCTGCCAGAACCAGGCCGCCTCCGCCGGGTCGAAGCCCTCCGCCGCCGTCAGGTAGGAGTCGAAAGCGGCCGTCGGGTCCAGGAACGGATAGATGAGTACGACGCCCGCGAACCGCCCAGGTTCGCGCAGGGCCGCCACCAGCGCCAGGTTGGCCCCGGCGCTGTCGCCGTGCGCGAACGTCGGGAGCTCCGCCAGGTCCGGCTCGCCGCGCAGCCACGCCGCCGCCGCGCTCACGTCGTCGGGCGCGGCCGGGAACCGGTGCTCGGGCGGTCGCCGGTAGTCGACGCTGAGGACCGCCATCCGGGCCCGGTTCGCCAGCCGGCGCGCGGCCGCGTCGTGCACCTCGACGTCGTTGAGCACGAAGCCGCCCCCGTGCGCGTGGAGCACGACGCCGTCGTACCCCTCGGGGAGGTAGAGCCGCGCCGGCACACCGCCCGCGTCGATGTCGCGCACCTCGGCCACGGGCTCGCGCGGGCCCAGCGCGGCGGCGCGTCGTTCCAGCGCACGCGCGCCCGCGACGTCGTACCCCGGGTCGGTGACCTTCTGCTCGGACTCGGACTGCGCCACGGCCTTCCGGGCCTGCGGATAGAGCGCCATGGCGGCACCCTACGGAGTCGGCTCGCGCACCCCGACCCGCAGCTCGATGGTGTCGACGACGGGCCGGTAGCCGAGCGCGACGTAGATCCCGTTGGACGTCGGGTTGGCCTGGTCGGTGAAGAGCGTGACGCGGGCGCCTCCGTCGCGCAGCAGCCGGGAGACCTCCGCGACCGCGGCGGAGGCGTAGCCGCGGCCCCGCAGCTCGACGGGCGTGTAGACCGGGCCGATCCGGGCGACGCCGTACGCCGGAGGGTTGGCGCCGGTCAGGTGGACCGGCCGGTCGGTGTCGTCGACCCAGAACCAGAAGGTGCCCTCGCCGATCTTCCGCTCCGCGTCGGCGACGGTGAATCCCTCCGCGGCGTGCGTGCCCGGCGGCCGGCCGGCCTGCTCGTCGGCGTCCGCGAAGAAGCGCAGCGTCCACTCGAGCGCGAGCGGTGCCTCGGCGAGGCGGACGGGGCGCAGCCTTCCTTCGGTGGGGCGGGGCTCGACCAGCTCGCCGAGCTCGAACAGCCGGGTGTGCATCGCCGTGGTCACCGCTGCGCCCGACGGCTGGGCGATCGCCTCCACTAACACCTGTGTCGCGGGCAGTGCGCCGTTGGCGCCGCCGACCTCCTCACCGCGCGCGAGCAGCGCTGCGGCCAGGGCAGCGGCCGCCGCGTCCGGCATCGGCAGCAGGTAGGGCGGGTACGGCGCGAACGGCGCCGTCCGCATCGCGACGCCCACGATCTCGCCGGCGGGATCGCGGACCACGGCGTACCAGTGGAACGGCGCGTCCGGCAGCGGCCTGCCCTGCGCGATCGCGGCGGCCTCGCGCTGCGCGACCGTCGCCACGACCGTCGCGGTCACCGGGTCGCGGGCCAGCCACTCCCCTGCCGCGGCGAGGAACTCGGCAGGGTCGTCGACGAATGCGACGGACGGCGCGTCCATGACCGGACGGTGCCACGTCCGTCGCGGCCGGGACAACCGAATTCGGCGGACCTGACGTCCGACGAGCAGCGGGTCAGGAGTACGTCGCCGCATGGCGCGATGCCGGACGTCCTACCGACCTAGGCGCATGGCGACGCAAGGTGGTCGCCGACCGGGCCGATCGATGTCGGGTGCGAGGCCATCGGGACCTGCTGCCGACGGGCAGAGATCGCCTGAGATTCCGGCCCACTTACTGTCCACATCGGTCGAATCGGTGTTCGAACTCACGTAGAATCGGGGGTATCCGCTGGCAGCCGTTCTCGGGAGGAACCGGTGTCGATCTCGACCGTCGATCCGACCCACCCGCTGCTTGCGTGCCTGGCCCGGATGCAGGACGAGATGAAGACCGTTCGCGACGTGCAGCCGGTGTTCATGACCACCTCCGACAAGGCCGAGACGCTGCGGCAGCTGGTGGCCGTGGCGTCCGAGCTGGCCGAGCTGCGGTTCCGCACCATCGCCGCGTCCACCGATGTCGCCGAGGAGCACGGCGCCCGCGACGTCGCCGCCTGGCTGGCCCACGAGACCCGCACCGACACCCGCACGACCCGGGCCGACCAGCACCTCGCCGCCGCGCCTCGACCAACGCTGGGCCAAGGTCGCTCGCGGGCCTGGCCGACGGGGACGTCAACCCCGACCAGGCGCGGGTGATCGTCACCAGCCTGGAGGACCTCCCTGCCGACCTCGACCAGTCGCTGGTGGCGTCGGCGGAGGAGACCCTGGTCGGCTACGCCGCCGAGTTCGGACCCGCCGACCTGCGCCGGCTCGGGCAGCGGATCCTCGACGTCATCGCCCCCGATGTCGCCGACGCCGAGCTCGCCAAGAAGCTGGAGCGGGAAGAGGCCAGGGCACGGATCCGGGCCTCGGTCCGACAGAAGCGACTCGGCGACGGGCTGACCCGCACCACGATCATCCACGCCGACGCCGAGGCCGAACGGCTGCGAGACGTATCTCGAAGCGTTCGCCTCACCCCGCGTCTCCACCGGCTCAACCCCGGCAGCGGGACCGGACATCAGCGGCGGCACGATCCGGCGGTCTCGGTGACAGGCGAGCGGGTTCCCTACCACCGCCGCCTCGGCCACGCCTTCAATGCACTCCTCGAGCACCTCGACCCCAACAACCTTCCCGCCCATGGTGGCGACGCGACCACGATCATGATCACGATCAGCCTCGAAGACCTGAGGAAGGACCTCGCGACCGCGGGCATCCTCGGCGCCGACCGGGCCGAGATCTCCGCCGCCCAGGCACGCCGGCTGGCCTGCACCGCTTCGATCGTGCCCGTCGTCCTCGGCGGTCAGGGCGAGGTCCTGGACCTCGGCCGCACCCAACGGCTCTTCTCCAAGGCCCAGCGCAAGGCCATGCGGCTGCGCGACAGGACCTGCCGCGCCGAGAACTGCGACCACCCCGCCACCTGGACCGAGGCCCACCACCTGACCAGGTGGGCCGACGGCGGCAACACCAACCTCGCCGACGGCGTCCTGATCTGCCCCTTCCATCACCACCGGGCCCACGATCCCCGCTACACCACCACCCAGCTCCCCAATGGAGACCTCCGCTTCCACCGACGCACCTGAGCCGACATCGACCAGAGGCCCCGATGTCGGTTCCGCCGCCTAACGTCGCGCACATGCGGAGCCTCCTTCCTGTCCTGTTCCTGTCGGGTGCCGGCCTGCCTGCCTGGATCTGGGACGAGGTTCGCGGCAAGCTGCCGACCGACTCGCGCGTCGCCGACCGGCCCGCCGGCGCCGATGCCTCGCTGGCGGCGTACGCCGACGCGGCGCTCGCCACCGCAGACGGCTGGGACCGGTTCGTGGTGGTGAGCCACTCGGTCGGGGGCGTGGTGGCGAGCGAGTTGGTCGCGCGGGCACCCGAGCGGGTCGCCGGCGTGATGGCTGTCGCCGCGAGCGTTCCGCACGAGGGCCGGTCGTTCCTCGACGCACTGCCGTTCCCGCAGCGCCACCTCGTCGGCCTCGTGATGCGGGTGGCCGGGACGAGGCCGCCGGCGAAGCAGATCCGCGACGGGCTCGCGCAGGGCGTCGCAGCCGAGGTCGCCGACCGGATCGTGGCCGACTTCCGCCCCGAGTCACAGCGCCTCTACCGCGACCCGGTCTCCCCGCGCACGTTCCCCGAGGCCCGGATCTTCGTCCTCACGCAGCAGGACCGGGAGTTCTCGGAGGCGTTGCAGCGCCGGTACGCCGCGACGCTCGGCGGCACCGTCACCGAGTTGCGGACCGGTCACCTGCCGATGCTCGAGCAGCCTGCTCAGCTGGCCGACCTGGTCGCCGACCTGCTGGGCTGAGCGTTGCGGCCACTACCTCGCGGGTGTCGGGCCGTGATCGAGCTCGCACGACGAACCCCCGAGTGCCTCGATTTCGCGCTGTCTGCCGACCTGCTCGACGCCGGCCGCATCAACATCCTCGAACGGTGGGAGTCCCAGGCCGCCGTCGACGCCTTCCGGGGAGAGGGCATCGGAGATGAGCAGGACAGAGCGATCAGGGAGGCTGACGTGAGCGAGTACGTGGCGCGCCGTGCCCACCGGAGCTACGCCGCGCGGATGGCCGAGCTCGAGGAGAGCCGACGCGTACGACACGGTCGTGGGCTGACCCCGGGCCGCCCGAGGTCACCTCGACTCGAACGCCAGCCTGCCCGCGAGCAGCGCGAACGTCGCGGCGAAGGTCTTCCGCACGGCGTCGAGGACCCGCGGCCGCCGCAGGACGTGGTCGCGCACGGCGGCGGCGAAGGCGCCGTACGCCGCGAACACGACGAAGGTCATCGCCATGAAGACCGTGCTGAGCGCGAGCATCGCCGGCACCGCACCGTCGCCCGCCGGGACGAACTGCGGGAGGAACGCGAAGAAGAAGATCGTCAGCTTGGGGTTGAGCAGGTTGAGCGTGATCCCCGCGCCGAGCACGCTCCAGAACGACCCGCGCCGGTCGTCGACACCCTCGTCGTCGACCGACAGCGCACCACGGTCGCGCCAGGTGGCCCAGGCCATGTAGAGGAGATAGGCGACGCCGGCGTACTTGAGGATCGCGAACGCGACACCGCTGGCGTGCAGCAGCGCGGCAAGGCCGGTCACCGCGGCCAAGAGGTGCGGGACCGTGCCCAGTGTGCAGGCGAACGCCGCCAGCACGCTGGCCCGCGCCCCGCGGGTGAGGCCGGCGGCGATCGTGTAGAGCGCGCCGGTGCCGGGCGTTGCAACGATCACCAGCGAGGTGAGCAGGAAGGCGATGGTCATGCCGCCAAAGACTAGGCGTGCCGGAAGAACTCATCGTCCGCCCGACCAGCCGGGACTGATCACCCCTCGAGCCGGGCGAGCTCCTCGTCGACGACCGCCGGGTCGAGCTTGGTGAACACGGGGGTGGGCTTGGCGACCGGCGTACCGGGCTGGATGGGGTGGCGGCGCCACTCCGGGAAGCCGGAGTACTCCCCCGTGATGATCGGGTACGGCGCACCGCCGTCGAGGTCCTCCGCCTCCTCCAGGCGCGGCATCGGCGCGACCTGACCAGTCCCGCCCAGCGCCTGGTCGACCAGGTTGGCCGAGAACGGCAGGAACGGGCTCAGCACCAGGTTGAGGTCGGCGACGCACTGCGCGGTCACGTGCAGGATCGTCGCGAGCCGCTCGCGCTCGTCGTCGCCCTTGAGCTTCCACGGCTCGGAGTCGGAGACGTACTTGTTGACCTCGCCGACCGCGCGCATCGCCTCGCCGATCGCCTGCCTCAGCCGCATCCGGCCGATCAGGTCTCCCACGGTGCCGAAGGCCGCCTCGGTCGCCGCGAGGACGGCCTCGTCGGCCGGCTGCAGGGCACCGGCCGCCGGGATCTCCTCGAAGTTCTTCGCGATCAGGTTGGCAGTCCTGTTGACCAGGTTGCCCCACCCGGCCACGAGCTCGTCGTTGGTGCGGCGTACGAACTCGGAGAACGTGAAGTCGCTGTCCTGGTTCTCCGGACCTGCGGCGGCCACGAAGTACCGGAAGGCGTCGACCTGGTAGCGGGACACCAGGTCGCGCACGTAGATGACGACCTTCTTGGACGAGGAGAACTTCCGCCCCTCCATGGTGAGGTACTCCGAGCTCACCACCTCGGTCGGCAGGTTGAGCTCGCCGTACGTCCCCGGGCTCCCGCCCTTGCTGCCCTTGCCGTTGTAGGCGAGCAGCTCGGCCGGCCAGATCTGGGAGTGGAAGGTGATGTTGTCCTTGCCCATGAAGTAGTAGGACAGGGCCTCGGGGTCGGTCCACCACTCGCGCCACCGTTCGGGCTCGCCCTGCCGGCGGGCCCACTCGATGGTCGCCGAGAGGTAGCCGATCACCGCGTCGAACCAGACGTAGAGCTTCTTGGTCGGGTTCTCGCGCCAGCCGTCGAGCGGGATGGTGATGCCCCAGTCGATGTCGCGCGTCATCGCGCGCGGCCGGATCTCGTCGAGGATGTTCTTGGAGAACCGGATGACGTTCGGCCGCCACAGGCCGCTGGCCTCACGCTCGTCCAGCCACTCGCCCAGTGCGTCGGCGAGCGCCGGCAGGTCGAGGAAGAAGTGCCGCGTCTCCACGAACTCGGGGACCTCGCCGTTGATCCGCGAGCGCGGGTTCTTCAGGTCCTGCGGGTCGAGTTGGTTGCCGCAGTTGTCGCACTGGTCGCCGCGCGCGCCGTCGTACCCGCAGATCGGGCAGGTGCCCTCGATGTAGCGGTCCGGGAGGGTGCGTCCGGTCGACGGGCTGATCGCGCCGTACGTCGTCTCCTCCACGAAGTACCCGTTGCCGTGGACGCCCAGGAACAGCTCCTGCACCACGGCCTCGTGGTTGCGGGACGTGGTGCGGGTGTACATGTCGTAGGTGATGCCGAGGGCGACGAAGTCCTCGCAGATCAGCCGGTGGTTGTGGTCGGCGAGCTCCTGGGGCGAGAGCCCGGCCTCGTCGGCGGCGATCAGGATCGGGGTGCCGTGCTCGTCGGATCCGGACGCCATCACCACGTCGTGCCCCGCCATCCGCGCGTACCGGCTGAAGACGTCCGCGGGGACGTACACACCGGCCACGTGGCCGATGTGGCGCGGTCCGTTGGCATACGGCCACGCGGTGAACGACAGGACTCTGCTCATGGGGCGTGAGTCTAGGAGCCGGTGTCCCCCACCGACGAACGAGATCAGACCAACGACGTCAGAACACAGTCAGGAGGGGCGGTTGAAGGTGCGGATCCGGCGCGCGGCACGCCTCCTGATCCGGGGCAGCTCGACGTACAGCCTGCCGCCGGGGCACGCGGTCTCGTTGGTGTCGCTGTGCCCGTCGATCACCGGCAGCCGCACCCGGGTCCCGGCCGGGTACCGGTCGCTGCCGTGGGAGTAGACGCGGGTCGCGCCGCGCGGGTCGCGGCCGTGCTTGTCGAGCTTCCAGGCCGCGATCCGGCCGAGCGCGATGATGATCTGATCGTTCGGAGTGTGGCTCTCGAAGTTGCCGATCACCGAGACCCCGAACGACGTCTCGTTGAAGCCGAGCGTGTGCGCGCCCCGCACCGGGCGGCCCGGGCCGCCCGCGCGGCCGATCCAGATCCGCCCGAACCGGTCGACGAGGAAGTTGTAGCCGATGTCGGACCAGCCGAGGCTCTGCGTGTGGTAGCGGTACATGCCGCGGATCAGCGCCGGCACGTCGCGCCGCGAGTAGTCGTTGCTGTTGACCGTGTGGTGGACGTGCATCTGCTGGATCGTCCGGTTGATCACGGGGTTGCCGCTGCGCAGGTCGGGGTCGGCGCCCCAGTCGCTGCGGGTGCGCAGCTCCGGACGGGGTACGCCGCCCGCCGCCCGCCGGGAGCGGACCCCCGGCAGCCCGGGGCCCTGCACGTCGACGTCCACGTCATGGGTACGCCGCCCGGGGTCGATCAGAGCGAGAACCGGGTCGCGGGGCGCGCCGGTCAGCTCGAGCTGCACCGCCTCGGCCCTGCCGACCCACGTCGGTTCGGTCGCGCGCGGCGTACGACGCCCCTCGTCGGAGGAGGGGTCCGGCCCGTCGTGGAGGCGACGCAGGACCTGCCACTCCGTCCAGCTGCCACCCGCACGTCGGACGCGGGCCCGGACGTGGCCGGAGCCGCCGCGCCAGGTGACGCCGAGCATCGAGAACCCCGTCGTCTCCATGACCGGGGTGCGGACCGTCGCCTGCGGGCGGGCGCGGGCGGTGAGCGTCCCGAGCGGCACGTCGAGCGCCGAGACGACCGAACCGGGGTCACGGCGGAGCCGGAGTCGTCGACCGGGCACGGCGTCGGCAACCACCGTTCCGAGGGCCGGGGCGGCGGCAGCCCCGAGGACTGCCAGTCCGGCGAGCCGGGAGAGACCGCGTCGACGCAGCGATGGGCCTGGGGAAGCGTCCGAGATGCTCATAGTCATCCACCATGCGACATCAGGGCCCTGGATTTGGGCGACCTGGGCCGCGTGTCCCCTCGACGCGGGGTTCGTCACACCGGATTCATCACACCGGATTCATCCCACCGGGCGACCGGCGAACGCGGCGAGCTCGGCGTAGGGGTTGGCTCCGCCCGGCGGAGCCACCTCGTCCGCGAAGGCGACGCCGCGCATCTCGGGCCTGAGGTTGGCGCGCATGAAGTCGAGCCCGACCTGCGCGACCTCCGGGTCGAGCTGGTCGACCGGCCGACCGAGGGCCGTCGCGAGGTCCCAGGTGTGCACCGCGATCTCGGCGACCTGCCACGGCGCCGATGTCGGCGGGTCCCCCTGGAGCTGGTGCCACTGGTGGACCAGGTCGTCGGCGTGGTTCCGGAACGCGGCGCCGCGGCCTTGCGTCACACGCGGCGGCGGTGCCGACCAGTCCGGCTGCTCGCCCCGCATCATCGTGGTGAACTGGGCCGGCGATGCGATCAGGTGGTCGGACAGCGTGGCGACGTCCCACTGGGTGCACGGCGTGGGCCGCCCGAGGTCGTCGTCGTGGACGTGGTCGAGCAGGTCGGCTGCCTGGTCCAGCGCGTGCTGCAGCACGCGGACGTCGTCGCTGCTCGTCGGGTTCGGCTGGGTGGTGGCCATGGCTCCACCGTAGGTCGCCGGGCGTGCGGGTTGAACCCCTCGAACCGGTTTCGACGCGCGGTCAGCCGTGCTCAGGCAAACTCGAGGTCGCCGGTCCGGCTGCGCTTCAGCTCGTAGAAGTAGGGGAACGCGGCCACCGCGACGCATCCGTCCCAGAGCCGGCCCGCGTCCTCGCCGCGCGGGATCCTCGACAGGACGGGCCCGAAGAAGGCCGACCCGTTGACCGCGATCGTCGGCGTGCCGACGTCGTCGCCGACCTGGTCCATGCCCTCGTGGTGGGACTTCACGACCGCGTGGTCGAAGGACTCGTCGTCGATCGCGTCGACCAGGGCCGGGTCCAGGCCTGCCTCCTCGAGCGCCTCGGCGACCAGCGCCCGACCGGCGTCGGGCTCCTCGTGCAGCCGCCGGCCGCCGAGGTGGATCCGCTCACCCAGAGCGGTGTAGAGCGGCAGCAGCACGCTGTCGCCGTACTTCTCCTGCGCGGCGATCAGCACCCGGACGGGTCCCCATGCGGGGGCGAGGAAGGCGCGGTAGCTGTCCGGGACGTCCTTGTCCTGGTTGAGGTGGGCCAGGCTCATCACGTGCCAGGCGACCTCGACGTCGCGCACCTGCTCGACCTCGAGCATCCAGCGTGAGGTGATCCACGCGAACGGGCAGAGCGGGTCGAACCAGAAGTCGGCGCGGTCGGTGGCCTTGTCGATCGTGGTCATGTGGGCGCGAACCCATCTCTCCCCGTGGGCATTCCCGGCCCCGCGAGTCAGGTCAGGGCTTGACGGTGATCCGGTCGGTCCCGCGGCCGGGCAGGACCGGGCCGCGGCCGGCGTACTCCACCCGGACCGTGCGCCGGCCCACCGGAAGCGAGCCCATCCACACCCACACCCTGCCGTTGGCGAGGCTCTTGCGCACGACCTGCTGCCCGATCCGGATGGTGACCTGGCCGGCGACGGGAGCCACGCCGGGCGCGGTCACCTTGACCCACATCGACGCGGACCGCGACTTGCCCGTGGCGTTGACCGAGACGGTCGGCGTGGTGGTCACGGCACCGGGCGCGGCGACGGTCTCGACACGGTTCGCGTACGTCGCCCGGGTGAGTGTCACCCGGAGCGCGACGCGGTGGCCGGCGTCCGCCGCCGTCAAGGTGTACGTCGCCGCAGTGGCGCCCGCGATCGGCGTACCGTCGCGCAGCCACTGGTAGGCCGGCCTCGCGTCGGTCGGTGTGAACGTGCCCGGGTTGAGGGTGAGCGGCTGCCCGACGTGCGTGCGCCCTTGGACCGTGTAGGGCGTCTGCACCTCGATCTGCCCGACCACCACCGGCTCGGTGCGCGGCGACGCCGAGCGGGCGACCCGGTAGCCCTCGCGGCGCACGACCGTCGTCACGTGGATCCGCTTGCCGACGAGGGCGCGGGTCAGGGTGAGCGTGCGACCGGTCGCGCCCTCGATGAGCACCCCGTCGGCGCGCCAGACGTACTCGGTGGTGGTCGCGGCCGGCGTCACGGTCGCAGGCGTCGCGGTCAGCACCTGGTCGACCTCCGGCGTCCCCGTGAGCTGGGTCGGCGAGCCGACGACGAACGCTCCCGGCGCGACCTCGGCCGTCGGCGGCGTCGTCAGCTGCGTGGTCGTGTAGCCGGACTTGCGGGCGGTGACGGTCACCGAGATCTTCATCCGGCGCTGCGCGACGGTCGGGGTGTACGTCGCCGCGGTGGCCCCCGCGATCGCGGCCCCGTTGGCCCGCCACTGGTAGCTCAGCGTGGCGGCCGGCTGCCAGGTGCCGGGCCGCACGGTCAGCGGCGTGCCGACCTGCGGGGTGCCGGCGATCGTCGGCACGGCGGTGTTCTTGATCGTCTTGTCGACGAAGTGGATGAAGCCGGTCGGCCACCGGCCGCTGGACTTGGTGATCCGGCGCCAGGAGAAGTCGCCGCCCCAGCTGTCCTGGGAGACGATGATCTCGGTGGCGGACACGACCCGCTCGACGTAGGCGACGTGGCCGCTGGAGCCCGTCCCGTTGTCGTAGCGGTCCCACCACGCGACCGCGCCGACCGTCGGCGTCGCATCGGTGATCCGGCTCATCGCGTGGCCCCAGTTGTAGGCCATGCCGCTGCCCGACCACGGGCGCTCGGCGGACATGCCGGCGCGGATCATCCGGTACGCGACGTAGTTGGTGCAGTTGTGGCCGGAGTACATCCGCCAGTACATGCGGTCGTTGCGAGCGCCGTACCCGGCGTCTGAGTAGCCCGCGTTGCGACACCCCGAGTAGCCGGTGCACAGGTACGTCGACCCAGCGACGGCGGGCTTGGTCCGCGCCGTCTCCGGCGCGCCCTGCTCCCTGCCGAGGTCGACGCCGACCACCACCAGGAGGGTCGCGACGAGAGCGCTCGAGACAAGGGCACAGGCGTATCCGAGGAGCCGGCTTGCAGGACGCATGGGCTCCACCTTCAAGCACAACAGGCACTCTTGGCAACAAAAAACCCAAGAAACACACCAGTCACACGCGTGTCGCGCTTGACATTTCTGAATTACATGTTTGTGATTCCCGCCCGCCTTCGGGCGGCGGGCTGCCCGACCTCTGACATTCCTGATCGCGGTGCCAGGATGTCGGGCATGCCCGGAAAGAACCTCACGCGCGACGAGGCCACCGCCCGCGCCGCGCTCCTCGACGTCACGTCGTACACCGTCGACCTCGACCTCACCCAGGCCACCGAGGACGGCGTCAAGACCTTCGGGTCGACCACCACGATCGACTTCACCTGCCGCGAGCCGGGGTCGGAGACGTGGGTCGACCTCGACGACGCAGACGTCCACGAGATCACCCTCAACGGCACCGCGCTCGACCCTGCCGAGGTGTACGCCGACAGCCGCATCTCGCTCCACGGCCTGCAGGCCGACAACGTGCTCGTGGTCCGCGCCGACTGCCCCTACTCCAACAGCGGCGAGGGCCTGCACCACTTCGTCGACCCCGCCGACGGCCGGGTCTACCTCTACTCCCAGATGGAGGTTCCGGACGCGCGCCGCGTGTTCGCGTGCTTCGAGCAGCCGGACCTCAAGGCGCCGTTCGTCTTCAACGTGACCGCGCCGGCGCACTGGAAGGTCGTGTCCAACGCGCCGACCCCGGTGCCGGCCGACAACGGCGACGGCACGGCGGTGTGGGCCTTCCCGCCGACCAAGCCGATCTCGACGTACATCACCGCGGTCGTGGCCGGGGACTACTACGAGGTCCAGGCGGTCTACGAGGGCCCGAACGGCGCGATCCCGATGGGTCATTTCTGCCGGCAGTCGATGAAGGAGTACCTCGACCGCGACCTCGACGAGCTCGAGCTCGTCACCCGGCAGGGCTTCGCGTTCTTCGAGGACGCCTTCGGCTACCCGTACCCGTTCGAGAAGTTCGACCAGCTCTACGTGCCGGAGTACAACATGGCCGGGATGGAGAACGCCGGCTGCGTGACCATCCGCGACGAGTACCTCTTCCCGTCCCGCCAGCCGAAGTCGCTCCACGAGTTCCGTGCGTCGGTGATCCTGCACGAGATGGCGCACATGTGGTTCGGCGACCTGGTCACCATGCGCTGGTGGGACGACCTGTGGCTGAACGAGTCGTTCGCGGAGTGGGCGTGCTACCACGCGGAGGCGCTCGCGACGTCGTACACCGACGCCTGGACGGGGTTCACCAACGCACGCAAGCAGCGCGGCTACCGCGCAGACCAGCTGCCGAGCACGCACCCGATCGCGACCGACATGTACGACCTCCACGCGGTGGAGGTGAACTTCGACATGATCACCTACGCCAAGGGCGCCGCGGTGATCAAGCAGCTGGTGGCGTGGGTCGGCCTGCAGCCGTTCCTCGAGGGACTGCGCAACTACTTCCACGACCACGCCTACGGCAACACCGAGTTCACCGACCTGCTGACCGCGCTGGAGAAGTCGTCCGGGCGGGAGCTGACCGGCTGGGCCCAGGAGTGGCTGCAGACCGCCGGCACCAACAGCCTGGCCCCCCTCTTCCAGGTCGGCGCCGACGGCACCTACACGTCGTTCGCCGTGCGGCAGGGCGCGCCGGCCGACCACCCGACGCTGCGCCGGCACCGCCTCGGCATCGGCTTCTACGACCTCACCGAGATCGACGGCGCGACCCGGCTCGTGCGCACCGACTACGTCGAGACCGACGTCGCGGGCGCGCTGACCGAGATTCCCGAGATCGTCGGCCGGCGGCAGCCCGACCTGCTGCTGCTCAACGACACCGACCTGGCGTTCGCCAAGATCCGGCTCGACGAGAGGTCACTGGCCACCGCGACGGCCTACCTCGCGCAGATGGACGACTCCCTGGCCCGCGCCCTGATCTGGAGCGCTGCCTGGGACATGACCCGCGACGCGGAGATGACCGCGACGGCGTTCGTCGACCTGGTGCTCGGCAACATCGCCTCGGAGACCGACTCGTGGGGCATCAGCGCGCTGCCGGCGTACGCCGCGCAGGCGGTCACGATGTACAGCGCTCCGAAGAACCGCGACGCGCTCCGCGCCCGCTGGGAGCGGGGCCTGCGGAACCTCCTCGAGCACGCCGCGCCCGACACCGACCACCAGCTCGACCTTCGCCCGGTCGTACGCCGCGATCGCGCACAGCGAGGACGCGACCGCCGACCTCGAGCGGCTGCTCGACGGGTCCCTCACCTTCGACGGTCTCGCGGTCGACCAGGACCTGCGCTGGGCACTGGTGAACAACCTGGCCCGGCTCGGTCGCGCCGACGAGACCCGGATCGAGGAGGAGCTGGCCCGGGACAACACGATCACCGGCAAGGAGAAGGCCGCGGCGGCCCGGGCGGCCGTGCCGACCACGGAGGCCAAGCAGCGCGCCTGGGAGCAGGCGATGCTCGACCCGTCGGTGCCCAACGAGACGCAGAAGGTCGTCGTGCTCTCGTTCATGCGGGCCGGGCAGGACGAGGTGCTCGCGCCGTACGTCGACCGCTACCTCGCCGACGTCCCCGGGACCTGGGACCGCCTCGGCGCCCACAAGGCCGCGATCGCGCTGGAGTACATCTTCCCGCGGGTCCTCGGCTCCGCCGAGATGCTCACGCGGGTCGACGCCTGGCTGGAGAACGACGCCGCGACGGTCAACCCGGGCGCCGTGCGCTACGTCCGCGAGGGCCGCGACGACGTCGCCCGCGCCCTCGCCGCCCAGGCGAAGGACGCCACCGGCTGATCAGCTCGTCGGTCGAGGAGGTCGCGCAGCGACCGTCACGAGACCGGTGATCCGGCCGGGCAGCCGGCCTGAGACGCTTCCCGGCCGCGCGCGCGGAGCGCCAAGATCACTCAGAAGGCGCGGGCGTGCTCGGCGAGCAGCCGGATGCCGTGCGCCAGGCCACCGGGGAGGTCGCCCTCGGCGAAGCACGACGTCATCTCCTCGACCGCGAGGGCGGCCTCGGCGTCGGTGAGGGTACGACGCACGTGGCCACCGGTGACGACCTCGACGGCGTGGATCTCGGGGTCGACCATGATCAGGATGCTGCGGGCGGGAGCCACGAGGGTGTTGTGCAGCCTGGTCGCGAACGCGTGGGGGTCACCGTCGGCCCGGCCGACGAAGACGGAGATCTCCGCCCGGCAGGACTGCTCGGCGGCGCGGATCACTGCGTCGAGCGTCGCCCGATCAGCGGTGCTGAGCTCCATCGCCATCGTCACCAACGACCGCCGGCGCCGCCGGCGTGGGAGTCCTCCGTGTCGGGAGCGGCGAGCTCGCCCGTGGCCTTGCGGGGGCCGCCGAGCCACTGGCTCTCGGCCACGTGCTGACCCGGGGCCAGCGACTCGCCGCGTGCCAGCGCCGGGCCGAGCACCAGCGCGCTGATGACGAGGAAGACCAGCAGCGGAACGCCGCCGAGGAGCAGCAGTGCCTGCAGCAGGTCGACCGACTCCTCGGCCGGCCAGTCGCCGCCCTGCGGGTTGGGAGTGTCCGCGGCAGCGGGGCCCGCGCAGAGCACGGACACGGCAGCGATCACACCGGCGAGGGCGAGGGCGGACGTCACGCGGCGTACGACTGTGCTGGTCACGCAGCAGAGGATATCGGTCCCGGCGCCCGGCGCGCCGTACTGCCCGATTTTCAGCCGACCCGCTGCTTTGCTTCACTGGTGGGATGCCCTCCCCGGACGCCCTCATCATCCGTGCCGCAAGCTCCTGCGCAGACGGCGAGCAGACCTGCGAGCTCGCCTACGACCTGACGAACAACGCCCGCTTCGCTGCCTGGGCCGACGTGCTCATCGGCAAGCCTCTCGCGATCCTCGGCCTCATCCTGCTCGGCCTCGCCATCCGCTGGCTGGTGCACCGGATCGTCGACCGGATCGCGCGGAAGGCGGAGAACGGCGTGCGCCCCGAACGCCTCGAGCACGCGGTCGCGGCCCGGCGCCGGCAGCGCGCCGCGACCATGGCCGGCCTGTTCAAGAGCGTGATCACGGTGATCCTGGTGGCGGTGATCGGCACCATGATCCTCAGCGAGATCGGCGTCAACATCGCCCCGATCATCGCGAGCGCCGGGATCATCGGCCTCGCGCTGGGCTTCGG
The DNA here is from genome assembly GCA_963830735.1 of uncultured Actinomycetota bacterium. GTDB lineage: Bacteria > Actinomycetota > Actinomycetes > Propionibacteriales > Nocardioidaceae > Nocardioides. The sequence goes on along the minus strand of CAWHNG010000002.1, from coordinate 219,437 downwards.
CGCGCAGTCCCTCGTCAAGGACTTCCTGGCCGGCATCTTCATCTTCCTCGAGGACCAGTACGGCGTCGGTGACGTCGTCGACGTGGGCGAGGCGGAAGGCAACATCGAGGCGGTCACCCTGCGGATGACGCGTCTGCGCAGCCTCGACGGCACGGTCTGGTACGTCCCCAACGGCGAGATCATGCGGGTCGGCAACAAGAGCCAGAACTGGTCGCGCGCCGTGGTCGACGTCGGGGTCGGGTACGGCGAGGACCTCGCCCGCGTGCAGCGGGTGCTCAAGGACATCGCCCACGACATGTGGGAGGACGACGAGTACCGCGGCATCATCATCGAGGAGCCCGAGGTCACCGGCGTCGAGATGCTGGCCGCCGACTCGGTGACGCTGCGGGTGCTGGTCAAGACCGCTCCGCTCGAGCAGTGGGCGGTCGCCCGGACGCTGCGCCAGCGGATCAAGGCGCGCTTCGACCACGAGGGCATCGAGATCCCCTTCGCCCAGCGTGTGGTCTGGCACCGCGAGGACCGCCACGGAGCGGGTACGCCGAACGGTGTCCCCGCGACCGCTGCGGATGCCCCCCAGGGTGCCGCCGCGGGCGCCTCCCCGGACGCCGGCTGACCGCCGGTGACCACGGCGCGCGATGATGGTGCGGTGAGCACCTTCTACGACGAGATCGGCGGGTTCGAGACCTTCCGGCGGATCGTCGCGAAGTTCTACGAGGGCGTCGCGGGCGACGAGGTTCTCCGACCGCTGTATCCCGAGGAGGACCTCGGCCCGGCCGAGGAGCGCTTCCTGCTGTTCCTGGTCCAGTACTGGGGCGGACCGACGACCTACCAGGAGCAGCGCGGCCACCCGCGGCTGCGGATGCGGCACGCACCGTTCGAGGTGACGATCGCGGCCCGCGACCGCTGGCTTACCCACTTCCGGGCCGCCCTCGACTCGGTCGACCTGACCCCGGAGCAGGACAAGACGTTCTGGGACTACGTCACCCACGCCGCGACGTTCATGGTCAACACCCCGGGGTGACCCGGGTGGATTGCCCGGAGATGAGACGAGCAGCTCGGCGCGAGGAACGAGCGCCCAGCGTCGATCGGCCAGGTTGAGCAAGCGCCGCGGCTGAGGAACGAAGTCGCGCAGCGCGCGTCGAAACTTTCTTCCGATCGCAGGTAACAACCGGGGCCCCTGGCGACAGGTAGGGATGTGACGAACAGGAACCGGACGGGGAGGCTGCGGGTCGACGTACCCACCCTCGAACCCGATCCGGCACTGCTCGAACGGCTGGTGATGGCGAGTGCCTCGTCCACCCCGGCCCGCAGACCGGCTCGGCCGGCTGGCATCCGGCTCCTGGTCGCCGCGGCTTCGGTCGCGATGATCGGAGCGACCACGTGGGTTGCGGGAGCGATCCCGGGCACCGAGTCCCCGCTCGGCCCGGCGATGCAACCCACCCATGGACCGTCAGCACCGAGTCCCGGAGGAGAGTCAGGGGCCCCACACCCCGACGACTCCACGTCGCCCGGCAGCCCACTGTCCCCTGGGCTGCCGGGCAACACCTCCGGTTCGCAGGCGGCGTCGCCCGAGCGGTCCGGCGACCGCGGCGACAACCGCGGCGACCGCGCGCGCAACAGGATCCGCGCGCCGCATCGCAACAACGGCAACGGCCACGGGCGCGCTGACGACGCCGGGCGCGGTCACGGTCAGGACAAGCGGGCGGGCAAGGGCAAGCAGGCGAAGGGTCCGCGCAAGGGCAAGAACCCGCGCGCGACCCTGCCGCACGTCCGCGGCTGACACCCTCCCGACCAGATCCGCCGATCTTCGTCGGATCGCCTGCTGTGTGAGGAAGAATGCGCGACACCGGGACGCGCGTACCCCCGGCCGGGCAACCCGTTGATGCTGCCGACCGAGTCCGCGTCCACCACTGTCTTGGGGGAACAGGAGCTGGACGAGTCCGGTGACCACCGACGACGATCTCGTCGCCGCGGCCAAGAGCGGTGACCCGGATGCCTGGCGCGAGCTCTACCGAGCACACGCCGGGCGGTTGCTGTTGTGGCTGGAGACCCGCGCCGGTCCCGGTGGCGACACTCCCGAGGACCTCGCGGCGGCCGCCTGGATGGTCGCGGCCGAGAAGGTCGCCGACTTCCACGGCAGCTCCTCCGACTTCGCGGGCTGGCTGTTCGGCATCGCGCGCCACCACGCGGCGAACTCGCGGCGTCGTACCGGACGACGCCAGGCAGCCGCCGCCGGTCTGCCCTCGTCCGAGCCCGTCGACCTGGGCCCGGAGCACCTGCTCGTCGGTGACGCGTGGGTCCGCCACGCCCTGGCCACGCTCCCCGACCGCGAGCGCGACGTGGTCACCTGCCTGGAGGTGCTCGACCTCGACGTCGCCGCCACCGCAGAGGCCCTCGGGATCAGCGCCGTCGCGGTGCGGGTCGCCCGGCACCGGGGGCTGAAGAAGCTCCGCAACCTCACCGACCTCGAGGGTCTGGCCGGCGGCGCCGCGCCTCAGACCTCGGGCTGAGCCGACGCCACGGACGGCGGTACGGCGGCCAGCAGCCGCTCCCGGTAAGCCGCAGGCGGTGCGATCGCCCGCTGGGTGGCGCCGTCGAAGAACACCACGACGACGCGGGCCCGCGCCAGCACCTGGTCCCCGTCGACGATCTCCGACTCGATCGTCATCGACGTGTTGCCGACGCGGGCGACCTGCGACCAGCAGTCGTAGGACTCCGCGCGCAGCGTGATCGGCGCGAGGTAGTCGACGTCGGTCTGGGCGACGACCACCTGGGTGCGCGGCACGTCCGGCAGGTCCTTGCCGAGCGCGGCGAAGAGGCGGATGCGCGCCTCCTGGAAGTACTCGAAGTAGACGACGTTGTTGACATGGCGGTAGACGTCGACGTCGGAGAACCGGACCTGCACCGGATAGTGGCCCTCCTCCGTGCGGTGGACGGTGAACGGGTCACGTCGCGGCGGCCGGGCCACGTCCTCGACGTACAGCTCGAGCGCGGAGCGCTCCTCGGCCGAGAGCCGCCGGGGCCGGGCCACGTCGAGGCGGAACGGCGCCAGGGCGGTGCTGGCCCGGAGGAACACCGTGCGCCCGCCGTCGGCGTCCTCGTGGAAGACCTCGTAGGCCATCGTGAACGATGCCGCGCGGATCGAGTTGACCCAGCACTCGATGACCACCGGTCGCTCTCCGAAGAGCAGCGGCGCGACGTAGGTCACCTCGTGCCGGACGACGATGATGCCGTCGGCCGGGTCGGAGTCGCTGCCGGCCGCGGCGTCGTGACTGTGCGCGCGCAGCAGATCGAGCCGCGCCTCCTGCAGGTAGTCGACGTAGCGCACGTTGTTGACGTGGCCGAGCAGATCCAGATCGGCCCAGCGGATCGGACAGACGTAGCGGTGGCGCACCACGGCATCGTGTCAGACCTGGGAGCTCGACGAGTTCCCGGCCCGCGCGGCGGTGACCACGACTCGATCGCGTCCGTGCAGCGACTCAGGTCTCGACGAACCCGCCGAACTCCTGGCCGCGGTGGGCGGCGAGCCGCTCGGCCTGCTCCTCGAGACCGTCGGGGAGCGGTCCGCCGGACCAGATGGTCGCCGTGAGCCGGAGGAAGCGGCCCTTGCTCCGTGGCCGCCACGAGCCCACGATCTCGTGACCGTCGAGCACCCCGCCCGGCCGTCCGAGCACCCGCCAGAGGTCATCGCGGGCCGCAGGGTCGGGCACCACGAGCTCACGGTCGCGGCCCTGGAGGAAGAGGTCGAACGGGCCGAGGAGACGTACGTCGGAGGGCGCAGGCGGGTCGAGCAGCGCCGGCACGTCGTCAGCCAGCATCGACAGCGCGGCACCGTCGACCTCGACCGTCTCGACGTCGGTGGGCCAGTGTGCGCGGACCTCCCGCACGGGCGAGTCGAGGTAGCCCGCGACCAGCCTGGGGTCGGCCGGGCCCAGGAAGCGGAGCACGGCGCGGATCGGGTCGAGGTCGCGCGGCACCGAGGCCGCACGACCGGTCCAGCCCGGGATCGCGCGGAGGACCGGCGGCGACGTACCGTCGTCGAGCTCGAGGCCGGCGCGGAGCGCCGAGAGACGGAAGGGCTGCTCGTAGGCATGCGTCGCCTCGCAGACCCGGCACCAGCGCAGGAAGGGCTCGGGGAGCCGCTCGGCCAGCGCGCGGGACAGGTCGCCCTTGACCGTCGGCTCGCGCACGATGTCGGACATCTCCGACGCGATCCGGTCGAGTGCCTCGAGCACCGGGATGTCGGCGGCGCGCAGCGGCTTCGACGCGTCGAACACCCGCTTGGCGGCGTCGGCCTCGCTCAGCGGCGCTGTCGCCGCTGCGACGGCGGCCACCTCTGCCCGGCGGTAGGCGTGCGGAGCACCACGCAGGGTCCAGGCCAGCACGAGGTCGTCCGCGGCGATCGACGCCCCACGGATCGCCAGCGCCCACCCGGCTCCGTCGGGCCCGGTGTCCTGGACCCCGAGGTCGAGGATCGCGGCGTCACCATGGGAACCGGTGCGGTCGAGCTGCTGGGCGTGGACCCGGTGCCGGAGCACCTGCTCCCTCGTCGCCTGCATGTCCCCATGATGTCGGGCCCCGCCGACACCCCGGATCGCAGACATAGACTGCTGCGATGGACACGCAGGACGGGACGCCGGAGGGAGGCGCCGGGCCGGCGGCCGCTCCGCGCTGGTTGGACAACGACCAGCAGCAGGCCTGGCGGGCGCTCGTCCTCGGCACGACCCTGCTGTTCGACCGGCTCGACGACGACCTCCGCCGGCGTCACGGCATCGCGCTGGTCGAGTACGAGATCCTCGTCCGCCTCTCGGAGGCCGGAGGCCAGCTGCGGATGGCCCGGCTCGCCGACTCGCTCGCGCACAGCCGCAGCCGCGTGACCCACACCGTGCGACGGATGGAGAACCACGGACTCGTCAAGCGCGTCGGGTCGTCCGACGACGGCCGCGGGGTCGTGTGCCGGATGACCGTGCACGGCGACGAGCTGCTGCGGCGGATGGCGCCGACCCATGTCGAGGGGGTGCGCGACTACCTCGTCGACCTGGTGTCGTCCGAGGACTTCGAGGCCGTCGGTCGGGTGATGGACGCGGTGTCCGACCGGCTGATCAGCGACCACCCCGACCGCGAGATCCGCAGCCGCCCTAAAGCCCGCTGACGCTCGGCCCCTCCAGCTCAGTCGCGGGTGAGGCGCCGGTGGGTGACCCGGTGCGGGCGAGCGGCCTCGACACCGAGCCGCTCGACCTTGTTCTCCTCGTAGGAGGCGAAGTTGCCCTCGAACCAGAACCACTTGGCCGGGTTGTCGTCGTCGCCCTCCCACGCCAGGATGTGCGTCGCGACCCGGTCGAGGAACCACCGGTCGTGCGAGGTGACCACCGCACATCCGGGGAAGTCCAGGAGCGCGTCCTCGAGCGAGGAGAGGGTCTCGACGTCGAGGTCGTTGGTCGGCTCGTCGAGCAGCAGCAGGTTGCCACCCATCTTCAGCGTCAGCGCGAGGTTGAGGCGGTTGCGCTCACCACCGGAGAGGACACCCGCCTTCTTCTGCTGGTCCGGACCCTTGAAGCCGAACGACGCGACGTAGGCGCGGGAGTTCATCTCGAAGTTGGCGACCTTGATGTGGTCGAGACCGTCGGAGACGACCTCCCAGACGTTCTTGTTGGGGTCGAGGCCGCCACGGCTCTGGTCGACGTAGGAGATCTTGACGGTCTGGCCGACGTTGAGGTCGCCGGAGTCCGGGGCCTCGTTGCCGGTGATCATCCGGAAGAGCGTGGTCTTGCCGACGCCGTTGGGGCCGATCACGCCGACGATGCCGGCCCGCGGCAGCGAGAACGAGAGGTCGTCGATGAGGACGCGATCCTCGAAGCCCTTGTCGAGGGCCTTCGACTCGAGCACGACATCACCGAGGCGCGGACCGGCCGGGATGTTGATCTCGGAGGTGTCGATCTTGCGCGCGCGCTCCGCCTCGGCGGCCATCTCCTCGTAGCGGGCCAGACGCGACTTGCTCTTGGTCTGACGGGCCTTGGCGTTGGAGCGGACCCACTCCAGCTCCTTCTCGAGCATCCTGGCGCGCTTGACGTCCTTCTGACCCTCGATCTTGAGACGGTCCTTCTTGGTCTCCAGGTAGGTGGAGTAGTTGCCTTCGTAGCCGTGGATCTGGCCGCGGTCGACCTCGGCGATCCACTCGGCGACGTTGTCGAGGAAGTACCGGTCGTGGGTGACCGCGAGGACAGCGCCGGGATAGCTCTTGAGGTGACCCTCCAGCCACTGCACCGACTCGGCGTCGAGGTGGTTGGTGGGCTCGTCGAGCAGCAGCAGGTCGGGCTGCTGCAGGAGCAGCTTGCACAGCGCGACGCGTCGGCGCTCACCACCGGACAGGTTGTCGACCAGCGCGTCCGGCGGCGGGCAGCGCAGCGCGTCCATGGCCTGGTCGAGCCGGCTGTCGAGGTCCCAGACGTTGGCCGCGTCGAGCTCGCTCTGCAGGTTGCCGGCCTCCTCGCTGACCTTGTCGAGGTCGGCGTCCGGGTCGCCCATCATGAGGTAGAGCTCGTCGAGGCGGGCCATCTTCGCCTTGGTCTCGGCAACGGCCTCCTCGACGTTGTCCAGGACCGTCTTGCCCTCGGTCAGCGGCGGCTCCTGCTGGAGCATGCCGACGGTGGCTCCGGGGTCGAGGATGGCGTCGCCGTTGTTGGGCGTGTCGAGCCCCGCCATGATCTTCAGCAGCGACGACTTGCCGGCCCCGTTGGGTCCGACGACGCCGATCTTGGCACCGTGCAGGAACGAGAGGGTGACGTTGTCGAGGACGACCTTGTCACCGTGGGCCTTGCGCACGTTGCGCAGCGTGAAGACGTACTCAGCCATGGGACATGAGACTACGCAGTCACGGCCCCTCCGCCACGGGCGGGGTCGCGTGGACGAGACGGGTCAGCGCCGGTGCGTCCACTCGGGTGGACGCACCGGCGGCCCGCCGGTCAGGCCGCCGAGCGGTCGGACCCGGCGGCGTCGTCGTCGCCCGCCTCCGGAGCACCATCCGGCTCAGGCTCGTCGCCGGGGCGCGGCATCGGCTCGGGGGGTGCGAAGGAGGCGCCCGGCACGCTCCACGACGGGGGCAGCCCCACGGCGGCCGCGACTGCCTCGCCGGCACCGACAGTCGGAGCCTCCGAGGCCGTCGCCGGCACGCTGCGCTCGAAGTCCCGGCGCTGCGCGGTGCCGACCGTCTTCGTGAAGGACGCGATCCCCAGGCTGAGGTCGTGGCCGACCGAAAGCGCGTCGATCTCCAACGCGATCGCCGCCTGGCCCGCCTTGTTGGTGTAGGGCCGCTGGGACAGCCGGCCGTGCACCAGCACGGGATCGCCGGTGCGCAGCGACCGGCTGCAGTGCGACCCCAGGGTCCGCCACGCACTCACGCCGTACCACTGCGTCGGGCCGTCGACCCACTCCCCCGTCGCGCGGTGGAACCGCCGGGGCGTGCACGCGATCCGGAACTTGGTGACCTGCGCCCCGCCGGCGTCCCAGACCTGCGGATGGCTGCCCACCCAGCCGTGCACGGTGACCATCGTGTCGTTGGACATCTCGTCTCTCTCCGATCTCCGGCCGCACTCGCGACCGATCGGGAGACAGTCCACGCGCGCGGTCCGACACGACACCGCATCGCGTCCAGGACCTGTGGACAACCGGCGTCCCGACGGCGCCTGTGGACGGCAAGTGGTACGGCGCACGCCGGCGCACCCACGATCCGGCGGCTCAGCCCAGCGCGGCCGCGACCCCCCTGCGGAAGGTCGTGTACGTCGCCAGCGCCTCACCCGTGGGGCCCACCACCTCGTCGTCGAGCGCCGACGTCACGACTCCCCGCAGCCGCTCGTCCGCCTGCTCCGCGCGCCGGCGGGCCAGCCCGCCCACGAGTCCGCGCGCCACCAGGGTCAGCACGATCCCGAGCAGCAGGCCTCCGACGAGCAGCATCGCCGGCAACGGCAGGCCACCGACCGCGGGCGCGTCCGCGGTCGTGCCCTGCACCGCCAGGACTGCCCACCACACTCCGCCGCCGACGGCGGCAAGGAGGAGGAGCCACTGGAGGATGCGCAGCAGCGGCACCCATCCGGGCATCCGGTCGACACCGAGGTCGACCTTCGCCAGGTCGGCGTCGATCCGGTCGCCCACCCCGTCCAGCCGGGAGGTGGCGGCGCGGCGTACGGCGTCGGCCCAGGCGGGGCCGAGCCCCGACGACGCGTCGTCGGCCATCGCCCGCACCTCGGTGTCGACGACGGGGCGCTGCACCTGGGTGGCGAAGGTGCCGCTCCGCTCGATCCGCGCGGCGGTCTCGCCGAGCTCGCTGTCGGCGCCGCCGCGGCCCAGCACCCAGGCCACCGGCGGCCAGGTCGTGGCCCGCGTGGCCGAGACGCGCACCGCGCGCTCGACCGCGGTCACCGCGACCGGGATCCCGGCCGCGTCGGCCACCGCGTCCTGGAGGCCACTCACCTGCTTCGGGTCGAGGTCACGGACCCGTCCGCTCCCCCCGGCCGCGTCGAGGCGCTCCGCCGCGGCCGACAGGTCGGCCTCCGCGCGCGCCGTCGTGCTCCGCTTCGCCTCCGCCCGCGCGGCGATCTCCGCACGCAGGTCGTCGATGCCGATGCCGACCTTGGCGGCGATCGGGATCACCGTGACCTCGGGAAGCCCGTCGGCGGCCAGCAGGCGGCGTACGTCGTCGACCATCGCCCCGCGACGGTCCTCGGGAACCGTGTCGATGTGGTTGAGCAGCACCAGCATGACGTCCTGGTGGTGCGCGAACGGCGCGAGGTAGCGGTCGTGGATCGCCGCGTCGGCGTACTTCTGCGGGTCGAGCACCCACACCAGCACGTCGGCCAGCTCGACCAGCCGGTCGACCTCGAGGTGGTGGGACAGCTCGGTGGAGTCGTGGTCCGGCAGGTCCATGAGGACGACACCGTCGAGCGCCTTGTCGTCGTGCCTGGTGTCGAGCATCGACTCCCGCATGGTCTGGTGCCGCGGCGGGATGCCGAGCCACTCGAGCACCTCCGCGGCGCCCTCGGTGCCCCAGACGCACGCGGTCGCCCACGACGTCGTCGGCCGCCGGACGCCGGTCGAGGACAGCTCCAGCCCGGTCAGTGCGTTGAACGTGGAGGACTTGCCCGAGCCGGTCGCGCCGGCGATGGCCACCACGGTGTGCGTCGCCGAGAGCCGGAGCCGCCCGGTGGCCCGATCGGCCGCCGCGCCGACGTCGTCGAGCAGCCGGTCGTCGAGGTGTCCGCGCGCTGCCGCGACGGCCGACTCGAGCCCGCAGATGCGGTCGCCGATCGGGGTGCCGCGGGTGGCGAGCTCGCGGACCTCCTGCGCCTCCTCCTCGGGAGCCCCCGCCCCCAGCACAGGGGTCTCGCTCATACGTGTCCTCCAGAACCTGATCTCTTCACCGCGGCGAACCGGAGGTCGTCGACCCGGCGCGCTGCCTGGCGCAGCTGGTCGCTCGCCTCGGGCGTCAGCTCCCACTGGTCGGCAGGGGCAAGGTAGCGACTGCGTTCGGCGGCGAGCAAGGCGTCGATCCGGCGCAGGAGCGAGGTCCGGGCCTCGTCCACGATCCGGCTCGTGGTGGCGGGATCCAGCACGGTGTCGAGCACCCGGCGGCCGAGGACGGCCGACTCCTCGTCGGTCTCGTCTCCCGCGAGCGCGACGACGGCCAGGGTCACCGCGAGGCCCCGCACCCCGAACGCCAGGAACCGTGCCGTGCTGCGGACCTCTGCGCTCGCGTCGCGGACGATCTCCACGACCTCGTCGTGCCAGGCCCGGATCTCGGCATCGGTACGACGCCGCAGGTCCCGCGAGGCGCGGGCCAGCTCGGCACCGGGGCCGGCCGCGTCCACCAGGGGCGCGCCGTGCTCGGTCGTCGACCACGCCGCGGCGGTCGCCTCGGCGGCCCGCTCCGCCCGCTGGACGACGAGCGCCTCGACAGCGGTCTCGATCGCGACGCCGACGCGCTCTGCCTGCTGGGGCTTGCCCTTGATCGCGTTGAGGAGCCGGTCCCGCATGAAGCCGACCTTGGCCTCGAGGGAGCGGATCAGCTCGCCGTTGCCGATGAAGTCGCGCCAGCGGGCCAGCAGGTCGCCGCGCAGCAGCGCGCCGTTCTCGACGGACGCCGCCAGGTCGCGCCCTGCGGCGTCGTACTCCTTGTCGGCGAGGGCGAGGAGGTCGGAGACCGCGGTGACCTGCTCGGTGACGGCGTCGGCGATCGGGTAGACGCGGCGGGTGAGCGTGCGGATCGCGCCCTCGACGGTCTGGTGGACGATCGACTGGCGGGCACCGGCATCCTCGGCGAGCGCGTCGAGCCACGCCCGGATCTCCTTGACGTGCCCGGGCGGCAGCAGACCGTGGTCGTCGACGTCGCCCTCGGCGACACCGAAGAGCGGCGAGTCCTTGAGCCCGCGGGCCGCGAGCATCCGGGCGAGGTGCGTCGACACGGTCTGCACCGACTCGGCGGGGGTGCGGTCCAGCACGATCGCGACGGCGGTCGAGCGGTCGGCGGCCTGCTTGAGGTACTCCCACGGGACCTGGTCGGAGTAGCGCGCAGCCGAGGTGACGAAGAGCCACAGGTCCGCGGCCGCCAGGAGCTGGCCGGCGAGCACCCGGTTGCGCTCCTCGACCGAGTCGACGTCGGGGGCGTCCAGGATCGCCAGCCCGGGCGGGACGGCGTCGGTCCCGACGAGCTGGATCGAGTCGGGGTCGTCGGTCGCGTGGTGCACCCTCTTCAGGTCGGGCAGCAGCCGATCGGGGCCGAACCACCGCTCGTCGTCGGGGTGGTGCACCAGGACCGGCGACCGCGTCGTGGGCCGCAGCACACCGGGGTTGGTCACCCGGTGCCCGACGAGGCTGTTGACCAGCGTGGACTTGCCGGCGCCGGTCGAGCCACCGACCACCGTGAGCAACGGAGCCTCCAGCGACATCAGGCGTGGGATGACGTAGTCCTCGAGCTGGTCGATCAGCTCCTGCCGGACGCCGCGCAGCGCGGCGGCGTCGGCGAGGTCGAGCGGCAGCGGCGCCGCCTGGAGCGAGCCGCGCAGCCGGACCAACGCGGTCAGCATCTTGGCGTCCTCGAGAGCGTCCTTGACGTGCTTGCTCATCGCTGGGGAACCACCTGTCCGGGTAACGCGAAGTGGGGACGGGCCGCCTGGATGCGCGACACGAAGTCCTGCCCGCGGACCTGCCAGTCCCGCGGTGGCGTGCCCCGGAGCAGCCGATGGTGAAGGAACCCGAGCTCGATGGCGGCCTGCTGGTAGTCGATCACGGCCTTCTCGGCGGCGGCGCCACCGACCTGCTTGGCATGGCGGCGCGCGAGCCTGCGGGCGCGCAGGTCGACCACCCAGCCGATGTCGGTGGCCGGGATCAGGCCGCGGCCGGCCGCGTCCTCGAGTGCGGCCGCGAGCATCCTCCGCTCGGTGCCGCGGGCCCAGACCGCGAGGCACGCGAGGCCCAGCAGCGCCGGGGCCATCAGGACGAGGTAGGCGACGAGGAAGCTGCCGAACCCGAACACGGTGGAGCCGTTCCAGACGGCGTGCGCGACGACGGCGCAGACATATCCGCCGATCGGCGCGAGCCACCGCACCGCCGGGTTGCGGGTCGTGACCGCCAGGCCGATCCCGATCCCGGCGAACGCTGTGAAGAGGGGGTGCGCGAACGGGCTGAACACGCAGCGGACGACGAACGTCGTCGTCACGCCGGCGAGCCCGCCCGGCGCCATCATGTCGGTGCCGCCGTAGGCAGCCGCGAGGTAGAGGATGTTCTCGGTGAACGCGAACCCGATCCCGACCATGCCGGCGTAGACGAGACCGTCGAGGATCCCGTCGAGCTCGGCCCGCCGCCACCACAGCAGCAGCAGGAGGAAGAGCCCCTTGCTCGCCTCCTCGGTGACCGGCGCCACGACGGCGAGCGAGGTCGTGTCGGTCCACCCGACGAGGAACCCGCCGACGCCCTGCACCACCAGGGCCGCGACGGTCGCGACGAACGCACCCCACAGCAGGCCCAGCAGGAGCAGGGCCTTCGGCTCCGGCTCGTAGCGGTCGAGCCAGAGGTACGCCGCCACGAGCGGCCCGACCGGGAGCGCGGCCAACCCGGTGGCCAGCAGCATGATGCCCGGAGCACCCGACAGGGCGAGCACAGCCAGCATCAGCAGCGCGCCGACGACCACCGCCACCGTCACCACGACCGTGAACACGAGGCTCTCGCGACGGACGGATGGCATGGGCGGAAGCCTATCGGGGCCACTGGTTCCGACCGGTCCCGGCGGCACCCCTGGAAGTACAGTGGCGACGTGAGCAGCGAGCAGCCGAAGACCGAGGCCCACGACCCCGCAGTGCCGGGGGCCTACGCCGCGTTCATGCGGACCGGCTGGGACGACCGCGAGCGTGACGTCGCCCCGCACCCGATCGTGCCGTGGGCGGCTGCCCGGCGGGCGCGCCTCGCGGCGGCCTTCCCCGGTGAACGGCTCGTTCTCCCGGGCGGCACCTTCAAGGTCCGCGCCGCCGACACCGACTACCGGTTCCGGCCCGACACCGCCCACACCTACTTCTGCGGCAACCAGACCTCCGACGCCGTGCTCGTCCTCGAACCGGACGGTGCAGCCACCCTCTACGCCCGGCCGCGGTCGGGCCGCGAGAGCGACGAGTTCTTCCGCGACCGGCAGTACGGCGCGCTGTGGGCCGGTCGCCGTCCGTCGCTGGGCGAGCTGGAGGCCTCCCTGGGGCTGCCGGTGCGCCACATCGACGAGCTGGACGGCGTACTCGCCCACTCGACGAAGACCCGCGTCCACCGCGGCGTCTCGGCGACGATCGACCGCCGGATCGCCGAGGACGAGACCCGCGACACCGACCTCGCCCGGGTGCTGTCCGAGATGCGGCTGGTAAAGGACGCGTGGGAGCTCGACGAGCTCGAGACCGCCTGCGACGCGACCACCCTCGGGTTCGAGGACGCCGTCGCCGACTGGGACCAGGTGCTGGCCTACGGCGAGCGCTGGCTCGAGGGCACGTTCTTCCGCCGTGCGCGCACCATGGGCAACGACCTCGGCTACGACTCCATCGTCGCCGGCGGCCCGCACGCGACGACGCTGCACTGGATCGAGAACTCCGGGCCGATCCTGCCCGGCCAGCTCGTGCTGTGCGACATGGGCGTCGAGGGCCACAACCTCTACACCGCCGACGTCACCCGCACGATGCCGGTGTCGGGACGGTTCACCGACCTGCAGCGGGATCTCTACACACTCGTCCTCCGCGCCCAGGAGGCCGGCATCGCCGCGCTGCGCCCGGACGTCCCCTTCCTCGCCGGGCACGACGCGGCGATGACGGTGCTCGCCCACGGCCTGGAGGACCTCGACCTGCTGCCCGTCCCGGCCGCCGAGGCGCTCGACCCGGAGTCCAAGGTCTACGCCCGCTGGACGCTCCACGGCACCAGTCACATGCTCGGCATGGACGTGCACGACTGCGGCAGGGCGGCACCGGAGTCCTACCGCGACGGCACCCTCGCCGAGGGGATGGTGCTCACCGTCGAGCCGGGCCTTTACTTCCAGCAGGACGACCTGCTCGTCCCCGAGGAACTGCGCGGCATCGGCATCCGGATCGAGGACGACATCGTGATCACCGGTGACGGCACCCGCAACCTCTCCTCCGCGCTCCCCCGGGATCCGGACGCGGTCGAGGAGTGGATGGGTCGGCTGCAGGGCTGAGTGGGATAATCGCCCGGGCGTGCACCGGCCTCCGTAGCTCAGCTGGATAGAGCAGGAACCTTCTAAGTTCTTGGCCGCAGGTTCGAGTCCTGCCGGGGGCGCGTCGTTAGGCGGGGGATCGCAGTCACCGGGTGACTGCGATCCGCCGCGAGCCTCCAGGTTCAGCCGTCGACCAGCGACAGCACGTCGGCGATCGACTCCACCACACGGGTCGGCTGGTAGGGGAACGTCCCGACCTGCTCGGGCCGGGTGGAGCCGGTCTCCACGAGGATCGTGCGCATCCCGGCCTCGAGGCCGCTGATGATGTCGGTGTCCATCCGGTCGCCGATCATCACGGTGGTCTCCGAGTGCGCCTCGAGCCGGTTGAGCGCGCTGCGCATCATCAGCGGGTTGGGCTTCCCGATGAAGTACGGCGACCGACCGGTCGCCGTACTGATCAGCGCGGCGACGGAACCGGTCGCCGGCAGCATCCCCTGCGGGCTGGGGCCGCTCGGGTCGGGGTTGGTCGCGATGAACCGCGCGCCGGCGTTGATCAGCCGGATGGCGCGGGTGATCGACTCGAAGGAGTAGGTGCGGGTCTCCCCCAGCACGACGTAGTCGGGGTCGCGCTCGGTCATGACGTAGCCGACGTCGTGCAGGGCGGTGGTCAGGCCCGCTTCGCCGAGGACGTACGCCGAACCGCCGGGCCGCTGGTCGGCGAGGAACTGCGCGGTCGCCAGCGCCGACGTCCAGATCGACTGCTCCGGCACATCGAGCCCGGACCGCAGCAGCCGGACCCGCAGGTCCCGCGGGGTGTAGATCGAGTTGTTGGTCAGCACGAGGAACGGCACCGCGGCAGCGGTGAGCTTGGCGAGGAACTCGGCGGCTCCCGGGACGGGTTCCTCCTCGCGGACCAGGACTCCGTCCATGTCGGTGAGCCAGGTCAGGATCGGGCGCTCGTCGGTCACGGGTCCCATCCTGCTGCCTGCGGCCGGGACCGCCAATCCCCGGCGCGCCTCCGTCACCGGCCGGACCGGCGCCGCTAGAAAGTGAGCAGCCCAGCGGTGTATGAGACCGCTGGGCCCACTCGTGCTCCACCTCGGCGCTGTGGTCTCCACCCGGGTGGTCGACCACCGAGGCGGTCGCAATAACACGTAGTTACAGCTGTGCCGGGCCAGCGGCGTACGCGTCGATCTCGCCGAGCACGCGGGCCTTGACGTCGTCGGGCGCCCACGACGCGCGTACGCCGTTCCGCGCCAGCTCGGCGACGCCCGCCTCGTCCAGCCCCAGCAGGCCCGCCGCGACGTCGTACTCCTTGTTGAGGGTGGTGCCGAACATCGGGGGGTCGTCGGAGTTGATGGTGACCGTGACGCCCGCCTCGACGAAGCGCGGCAGCGGGTGCTCCTCGAGGGAGGCGACCGCACGGGTGGCGATGTTGGAGGACGGGCAGACCTCGAGCGGGATGCCGGTACTCGGCGAGATAGGCCAGCAGCGCCGGGTCCTCGGCCGCGGACGTGCCGTGGCCGATCCGCTCCGCGCCCAGCTCGCGGATCGCGTGCCACACGGTCTCCGGGCCGGTGGTCTCGCCGGCATGCGGCACCGAGTGCAGCCCGGCGGCACGGGCGGCGTCGAAGACCGGTTTGAACTGCGGCCTCGGGACCCCGATCTCGGGGCCGCCGAGACCGAAGCCGACGAGCCCGTCCGGCCGGTGGTCCAACGCGAACCCGAGCGTCGCCTCGGCGGCCGGCAGCCCGGCCTCCCCCGGGATGTCGTAGATCCAGCGCAGCACCAGCCCGAAGTCGCGCTCGACGGCGACCCGGGCGTCCTCGATGGCCTCGGTGTACGCCTCGATCGCCATGCCGCGGTCGGGATCGTGCGGCAGCACCGAGGTGTACGGCGTGCAGGTGAGCTCGGCGTACCGCACCGACTGACCCCCGGCGAGCTCCCGCCCGACCTCGTAGGTGAGGTAGCGGATGTCCTCGGGCGTCCGGATGAGGTCGACGACGGCGAGGTAGACCTCGATGAAGTGAGCGAAGTCGCGGAACTCGAAGAAGCGCCGCAGCTCCTCCAGGTCGCTCGGCACGCCGTGCCCCTCTCCTTGGCGAGGATGACGCGCGGCGAGCTCGCTGACCATCCGGGGCGACGCGGAGCCGACGTGGTGGACGTGGAGCTCCGCCTTCGGCAGGCCCGCCACGAAGTCGGACACCATGAATCCGTCGGACGGGCCGCTCACTCGACTGCCTTCACCAGGTTGGCGGCCAGCTCATCGATCGAGCCACCCTGCTGGAAGATCTCGCCGTCGACCAGGATCGTCGGCGTGCTGTCGATGCCCGCTTCCTGGGCGTCGTCGGTGGCGCCGGTGACCCAGTCCTCCATGGTCAGGTCCTCGATGCCGGGCCGGACCTTGGCCTCGTCGGCACCGGCCTCGACGGCGAGGGCGACGAGGTCGTCGTCGGACGGATAGGGGCCACCCTCCTCCGGCTGGTTGGCGTAGAGGAGGTCGTGGAACTCCTTGGCGACCTCGTCGCCCTCCTCCTCGAGCACCACCGCGAACGCGTTGGTCGCGCGGATCGGGTAGTCGTCGATCCGGCTCAGCAGGTCGAACGGCCGGTACTCGATCTGCACCTTGCCGTCCGCCGCCAACCGGGTGAGGTCCTCACTCGTCCCGCGCTCGAGCGCACCGCAGAAGGGGCAGAGGAAGTCCTCGTAGATCACGATCTCGTGCGGTGCGTCGTCGTCGCCGATCGTGACGCCGTACTCGCCCTCGCCGGCCGCCGGGACGGCCGCCTCCACGTCGCCCTGCTGCTTCTCCTGGGTCAGCTTGGACAGGGCGAAGCCGCCGCCGACGATCAGCACCATCGCCAGCACGACGCCGCCGATGGTGAGGATGCGGCGCTTCTGCTCGCGCTTCGCCTTCGCGGCGCGCGCCTCGGCGGCCTTCGCGGCGCGCTCCTCGGCCTTCGTGAGCGGCTGGGACGGGGTCTTCTCGGATGCCATGCGGGTCTCTCTAGTTGCAGTGTTCGATGGTCTGGGGGCGGCCGAGGAGGAACCGGTCGGCGGCCCACCGGGTGCGCGGCAGCCAGGCGACGTACGCCGACAGCATGAGCAACCCGACGTCGCGCGCGATCTCGATCGGGTAGTCCGAGGCCGCTCCGGCCTCGGCGCCGCCCCCGCCGAAGCACCCGCAGTCGATCTCGATGCCGCGCGCCCACACCGACGCGATGCCGAGGACGAACGCGACGAACAGCAGTGCCGACACGACCGCCGCCCCGCGGGTCAGCACCCCCAGCACGAGCGCGGCGCCGACGACGATCTCGACCGTGGGCAGCAGCAGCCCGACGGTCTCGACGACCGATCCCGGCAGGATCTCGTAGGCGCGGACCGCGGCGATGCTCTCGTCGGGACGGGTGATCTTCAGCAGCCCCGCGACCAGCCAGACTCCGCCGATGACGAGTCGGGCGATGAGGCCCGCCCAACCGTGCATCGCCTCCCTGCTCACGCCAGCGAGGCTAGAGGATCTGTCTGAGCAGCCGCTGAGACCGCGTAGGGTGCCGTCTCGTGAACGAACGACTCGTGTGGATCGATTGCGAGATGACGGGGCTCGATCTCGGGGCCGACGCACTCATCGAGGTCGCTGCCCTGGTGACCGACTTCGACCTCAACGTGCTCGGCGACGGCGTCGACCTCATCATCAAACCGCCCGCGGAGGCGCTGGACCAGATGATCGACTTCGTGCGGTCGATGCACGAGACCAGTGGCCTGCTCGAAGAGCTCGCCGACGGCATCACGCTGCAGGAGGCCGAGGAGCAGGTGATGACCTACGTCCGCGCGCACTGCCCGGGCGAGAGCCGGCCACCTCTGGCCGGCAACACGGTCGCGACCGACCGCGGCTTCCTGGCCCGCGACATGCCGGACCTCGACGCGTTCCTCCACTACCGGATCGTCGACGTCTCCTCGATCAAGGAGCTCGCCCGCCGGTGGTACCCCCGCGCCTACTTCGGAGCGCCCACCAAGCGGGGCAACCACCGCGCGCTCGCGGACATCCAGGAGAGCATCGAGGAGCTGCGCTACTACCGCGACACGGTCTTCGTGCCGCTGCCCGGCCCGGACGCGGTGGCCGCGCGGGTGGCCGCCGAGCGACACGGCGGCTCGATCACGGGCCTCGGCCCGGATTCGCACTCCGACACCGATTCATCGACTCAGGCCTGATCCGTCTACACTTTCTTCCGGCCCGGACGCATTGCCTGCGGACCGGCGCCATGGTGGGTATAGCTCAGCTGGTAGAGCGCCGCGTTGTGGTCGCGGATGTCGCGGGTTCAAGTCCCGTTACTCACCCCAGTCGATACGACGGCCGGTCCTCCTCCGAGGCCCGGCCGTCGGTCATCTGGCGCGGTGGACGTGCCAGTCGCCGATGACCGTGTCGAGCCGGTAGCGGCGCTCGAGCACCCGGTCGGCGCGCGCGGCGTCCACCCCCCACGTCGCGAGGCTGCGTCCTTCGACCAGCACCCAGGTCGGCCGCTCCGGGCTCCGGAGGAGCCGGGTGAACCGCGCGAGCGCCGGGTCGCGCACCCGCACGGAGAGGCTCCACAGGAACGGGTACGGGCTCTCGAGCCCGGCGACGTGGAGGACCGACGGGCTGCCGAACGCGGTCACGCCGGTGTCCCCCGGGGCGGCGGCGTTCCGGAGGTACGACGCGACCGCGCGCTCCTCGCGGGTCATGGGGGCCGTCGCGGTCGGTGACGCCACCGCGACCACGGTGGACGTGAGGGCCACGACGGCACCGTAGACCGACACGTGCACGACCCGTCGGAGTCGGGCACGTCGGCGCACGGCGACCGCGGCGAGGAGCACCAGGCCGGGCACCGTGCCGACGAGGTAGTGGAGCCAGTAGCTCCCTCCGGCGGCCACCGCGAGGAGCTCCCACCCCACGACGGAGAGCGTGATCGCCCGGAAGCCCGGCGGGTCCGCCGTACCCTCCGCACCCTCCGCGTCGTGACCGCGGGCCGCCACGAACAGCCCGGCCGCTCCGCTGCCCACGAACGCCAGCACCAGCAGGACCGCCCTGCTGTCGTTGGCCGCCGGTGCGGCCGCCGCGATGACGGCCGAGGCCTCCGCCCGGAACGTCACGACCGCGTCCCACAGCGCGGTCGCGCCGGTCCCGCGCGCGTCGGCCCACGCGACGATCCCCGCCAGCCCGGCCACGCCCGCCGAGCCGACGGAGGCGACCAGCACGGCCGCGCGGCCCGGTCTGCCGTGCGTCGCCAGGACGATCGCACCGACCAGCGCGGCCACGAACACGTCGACCATGCTCTGCTTCACCGAGCAGGCAGCGGCCGCGGCCGCTCCCGCGAGCAGCCACCATCGGCCCGCGGCGCGGCCGTCGCTCGCCCGCAGGCCGGTGAGGATCGCGACCAGCCCGAGGAGCGTGAAGGGCACCGAGAGCAGCTCGCCGTTGACCTGGCGGGCCCCGAACAGCGGCGTGCTGAGGAACACCGCGGCGACGGCCGCGACGAAGACCGGCGCCGCGGGGACGGCGGGCGCCACGAGCCTCCCGACGTGGGCGGCCAGCACGATCACCGCCACCACGGCCAGACAGCCGAGAACCCGCAGGGGCACGGCTCCCCCGGCGTGGTGGGCGACCTCGAAGAGGGCGATCAGCAGCGGCGGGCGGTCGACCCAGTAGTCGCCGTACAGCGACCCTCCGGGCTGCCACTGCGAGGCGACCAGGAGGTAGCCGCCCTCGTCCGAGGAGAGCGGCAGGAAGAACGACGGCACACGGAGGGCGAGCGCCGCGACGATCAGCGCGGCGACGACGGCGACCTGCCTCCGCATCTCTCCCACGGTAGCCCGCGTCGCGCGCCGTCCCCCGGGTGCCGTCTAGGCTCGCGGGGTGCTGATCGCGACCGACCTGGACGGCACCCTGGTGCCCCCCGACGCCGAGACGGTCAGCGAGCGCACGGCGCGGGTGCTGCGACGCCTCGACCGGGCCGGCATCCCGGTCGTCTTCGTGACCGCGCGGCCGCTGCGCTGGATGGACGGGCTCTGGCCGCACGTGGGGCAGCACGGCGTCGCGATCGTGTCCAACGGCGCGATCGTCTACGACGTCCACGACCGTCGCGTGCGCACCCACCACGGCATCGAGCCCGAGGCCGGCCTGGCGCTGGTCGAGGCGATCACCGCGGCCGCACCCGGTGCGACCTTCGCGATCGAGTGCGTCGACGGGATCCGCGCCGACCTGGACTACAGCGACCCGACCCACGTGCCCGTCGGCGCGCCCGTGGGGCCGCTGCACGAGATCTGGGACGTCCCGGCCGCCAAGCTCCTCGTGCGCCACGACACGATCGACCCGGACGTCTTCCGGGACGGCGTGAGCGCGGCGGTCGGCGCCGACGCGACGCCGACCTGGACGTTGCCGGGGCTGATCGAGATCAGCGCGTCGGGGGTCACCAAGGCCAGCGCGCTCATCGAGCTGTGCGCGGAACTCGGGGTCGCGGCCGAGGACGTGGTCGCCTTCGGCGACATGCCCAACGACCTGCCGATGCTGACCTGGGCCGGCACGTCCTACGCGATGGCCGGCGCGCACGAGTCCGTGCGGGCGATCGCCGACCACGTCGCGCCCCCGTGCGAGGAGGACGGCGTCGCGCAGGTACTGGAGTCGTTCGTCCCCGCGTGATGAGGGCTGGTCGCGAGGGTCACCGCCGTCGACGGACGTACCAATCGGTGCCCGTGGGGCTGCTGTGACTCCAGAGGCGGGCAAATGACGCCTTCCGGGCGGATTGGTGCGTTCTTCCGCGGCCGACCGTCGAGCGTCGGCGCAATTGTCTGACCGCAGTCAGAGGTATACCGTGCCTCCATGGGCACGCCTGCTCCTCCCCCGTCCGCGGTGCTCCGCCGCTTCAACCGGACCTACACCCAGCGCATCGGCGTGCTCGACGAGTCCTTCCTCGGCACCGGGCGCCCGCTGGCGGTGAGCCGGCTGCTGTTCGAGATCGGCTCCGCCGACGGGGGTACGACGATCCGCGCCCTCCGCGAGCGGCTCGACCTCGACTCGGGTCACCTCTCCCGGATGCTGCGCCGGCTCGAGGACGAGGGGCTGGTCTCCACGGGGCCGGACCCCGCAGACCAGCGGCGGCGCGTCGTACACCTCACGCGGGCGGGGCGGGCCGCGCGGCGTGAGCTCGACGAGAGGTCCGAGGCTCTAGCCGCGCAGCTGCTCACACCGCTCACCGACCGTCAGCAGCAGCGCCTGGCCGAGGCGCTCGCCACCGCGGACCTCCTGGTCCGGGCGGCGACGGTGCGCCTGCGCACGGTCGATCCGGCCGAGCCGGCCGCCCGCGACGCGGTGGGGCGCTACTTCGCCGAGCTCGATGCCCGGTTCCCGACCGGCTTCGACCCGGGCGCTCCCGACCCGGGTGAGCCCGGGTCGACGTACGTCCTGGCCACCAGCGGCGGCGAGCCCGTCGCGTACGGCGGGATCCGGCCGGTGCCCGACGTCGGGCCGAGCACCTGCGAGATCAAGCGGATGTGGGTGCACGCCGACTGGCGCGGCGCCGGGCTCGGGTCGCGGATGTTGCGCCATCTCGAGGCGCTCGCCGCGGAGCGCGGGTCCGACCGGGTCGTGCTCGACACCAACGGCACGCTGCTCGAGGCGATCGCGATGTACGAGCGCGCGGGCTACGAACGGATCGAGCGCTACAACGACAACCCGTACGCCGAGGCGTTCTTCGCTAAGGCGCTGCCAGCTCCTCGGGCGTGAGGGCCCGGAGCACGCAGAACTCGTTGCCGTCCGGGTCGCTCATCACCACCCAGCTCTCGTCGCCGCTCTGCCCGATGTCGACCCGGCGCGCACCCAGCGCCTCCAGCCGGGCCACCTCGGCGGGCTGGTCGGCCGGGCGGAGGTCGGGGTGCCACCTGTTCTTGACCGCCTTGCCCTCGGGGACGCGCAGGAACAGCAGGTCCGGGGCCACGCCGTCCTGCGGGCTCCCCGCGGGCGGCTCGAGCACGACCTCCTCCGGCGAGTCGTGGGTACGACGCCAGCCGAGCGCCGCCTCCCAGAACGCCGCCGTGCGGTCCGGGTCGGTGCAGTCGAGGCTGAAGCACTGGATCGTCAGGTCCACCATCGGGCCAGCCTCACACCGCCGCTGCGCCGGGGCCACCGAGTTTCGGCCGGCGCGGGCATTCCACGGCGCAACCGCCTTGGCGTGGCGATCCGACGCACCAGGCGGGTCGGATCACCAAGCCAAGCCTCAGTCCCCGGCCTCCTCGGTCAGCAGCGACCAGTCGTCCACGATCGGCGCGAGCGCGCCCTCGACCCACAGTGGCAGCTGGTCGTGGTGGTGCGGACCGGGGCGGCCGTCGGCGCCCGTAGGGACCACCCAGCCCCCGGCGGAGCGGTCGGCCAGGTCCCAGACGTAGCGCGCGACCGACCCGCGGAAGCAGAGGTCCGTCAGCCCGGGGTACGACGCCGTGCAGCGCACGCAGTCGCCGTCCCCCGACACGGGCAGGCGCGGGATGCCGGCGTCGAAGCCGAGGTCCTCGATCGCGTGGAACGGGTCGACGACATGGGTCTCGCCCCAGGTGGGCGGCGCCGTCCCGCCGCCACCGTCGCCCCTTTCTCCCCCGTCGACCGCGGCCAGCGCCTCCTTCGCGACGGTGACGAGGTCGATCCCGAACGGCGGCCGGCCCGCGAGCGCCTCGGTCGCCAGCATCGGCAGCGCCAGCCCGATCCGGTGCACGTGGCCGAGCCACGGCGCGAAGAGCGGGCTGTGCACGTGGCCGGGCTGCTCGGCGGCCAACGGCGCGAGGACGGGGTGGTCGGCGAGGCGTCGTACGAGCTCGGAGCGCCAGGCGGCATAGCGCCCGGCTGCGGTGGAGTCCGCATCCATCCGGCCGTCGAAGTCGTCGAACGCGCCCGGAACCAGCGCGGATACCGTCGCGACGGTCTCGAGCAGCGTGTCGTTGTGGAAGGCGGCGAAGTCGTCGGTCGTGAGGTCGGTGCGGCCGTCGAGGAGGAAGTGCAGCCGCGCGGCGCGGTACGGCGGCGCGAACACGCTGCCGACCGCCGCGCTCTCCGGACCTCGGCGCTCGTTCGCGGTGACGACGTGGCCGTCGACCGGCACGTCGGCGCGGTTGGGATCGGCGAGCCAGCCGGTCCACTCCCTCGCGTCGTCACGGACCGGGACCCGGCCGGCGATCCGGTAGCGGACCGCGCCCGACCGGTCGGCGATCACCGCGTTGTTGACCGGCTCGACCCAGTGGTCGAGCGCCCGGTCGACGTCGTCCACCGTGCGCGCGCGCAGCAGCGGCAGCAGCGCGTCGAAGCCGAGCTCACCCAGCACCCACGACGTCGTACGCACCGAGAGCCCGTCCTCCAGCAGCATCCCCCAGGGAGTGCGGACCACCTCGACCTCGACCGGGTCGGCGTCGCGCACCTCGATCGTCTCGACGTGCCGTGACACGACCTCGGCCGGCGGCACCGTCTCCTCCCGCAGGTCCTGGTAGTCGGCGCAGGCGTTGGTGATCGCCCAGGCGACCTCGCCCGCGTGGGCGAAGTGCTGGACGCCGGGGACGCCGACGAAGCTGAACCCGGCGACGTCGAAGGTGTCGGCGGGGTTGTCGGGATCGTCGCAGGCCAGTCGGACCTGCTGGTAGACGCCCGGCTGCTCGATGACCCGGTGCGGGTCGCCGCCGATCAGCGGCAGCCCGCTCGCGGTGCGGGCGCCCGCGGCCGCCCAGGCGTTGCTGCCGGACGGGAGCGGTCCCTCGTGCGAGAGCAGCCGCGCGTCGTCGCCGAGCACCGCGACGGACAGCCGGCGCCACAGCGCGCCTCCGATGTTGGCGAAGAGCAGGTGCTGGGCGAGGAAGTTGGCGAGCGGGGTCCAGGTCTCCCACGGCTCGGCGGCGATGCCGAGCCGGGCGAGCTCGGGAACGGTGGCGGGATCGACGTCTGCAAGGCCCGCGTTCAGGCCCTCGACGTACGACGCCACGAACGCGCGGGTCTCGTCGCTGCACGCACCGAGGGCGCGCCGGGCCGTGCCGACCGTCTCCATCCGCCGTGAGAAGTCGTCCCACGCGACGCCGGGCTCCCCGACGGCCGCGGCCGTCGTACCCGTGGCACGACGGCGCAGCCACTCGACCTGCCAGGTGCGGTCCCGCGCCGTCACCTCCCCCTGGGCACGCGCCAGGTCGAGGACCGAGCCGGCCCGCAGGTGCGGGACGCCGTACTCATCGCGGTAGAGGCGGGCCATGCCGCCGGAGGCTACCCGTGCGGCGGGGTGTTGCTTCACCACGGTATGCAGCCGAGTCGTCACTCCCCTCGCCGGATTCGGCGCGGGGAGCGCAGGTCCACCTGCATACCGTGGTGAACCTGCACCCGCTCTCACACCGGGATATGGCCGAACCGACCCAACTGGTAGTCGGTGTAGGCCTCCATGACCTCGGCCTTGGTGTTCATCACGAACGGCCCGGCCCACGCCAGCGGCTCCCGGATCGGCCGGCCGCCGACGATGATGACGTCCATCTTCGGCGAGCGGCTCTCCTGGGTGCCGTCGGCGGTGACGGTGACGTAGTCACCCGCGCCGAGCACCGCGGACTGGCCCGTCCGGATCGGGCGGCCACCAGCAGTCCCGTCGCCGACGGTGCCCTGACCGTTGAGGACGTAGACCAGCGCGTTGAAGTCGACGTCCCACGGGAGATCGAGGCGGGCGCCGGGCTCGAGGGTGGCGTGCGCCAGCGCCATCGGGGTGTACGTCGCCCCGGGGCCTGCGTGGCCGTCGACGGACCCGGCGATCACCCGCACCAGCGCGCCCGCGTCGGGCGTGGTGAGCAGGGCGACCTGGCCGGAGCGGATGTCCTGGTAGCGCGGGTCGTTCATCTTGGCGTCGCGGGGCAGGTTGACCCAGAGCTGGATGCCGTGGAAGAGGCCGCCCTTCTGGACCAGCCACTCCGGCGGCGCCTCGATGTGGAGCAGTCCGCTGCCGGCCGTCATCCACTGGGTGTCGCCGTTGGTGATGGTGCCGCCGCCACCGTGGGAGTCCTGGTGGTCGAAGACGCCGTCGATGATGTAGGTGACGGTCTCGAAGCCGCGGTGCGGGTGCCAGGGTGTGCCCTTGGGCTCACCGGGCGCGTACTCCACCTCGCCCATCTGGTCCATCATGATGAACGGGTCGAGCCGGGCCAGGTCGATGCCGGCGAACGCGCGCCGCACCGGGAAGCCCTCCCCCTCGTAGCCCTGCGGGGCGGTGGAGACCTCCCAGACCTGACGCGGCTGGTCGCCGAGACCGGGAGCCTTGACCCGCTCGAGCACGGTGAGGTCGTCGACGGTGATCGCAGGCATGGTGCCCTCCTCTGTGGGTTAGTTGTCATGTCAACCAACCCGGGTGCCCACCCTATTCCCGCTACTGTCCCACCGTGTCCCTTCGGAGTCAGTACGACGTCGTCGTCGTCGGTGCCGGCCACAACGGCCTGACCGCCGCGGCCTACCTCGCCCGCGCCGGGATGTCGGTCCTCGTCCTCGAGCGACTGCCCCACGTCGGGGGCGCCGCGATCTCGACCGAGCCGTTCCCCGGCGTGCCGGCGCGGCTCTCGCGCTACTCCTACCTCGTCTCCCTGCTCCCCGACCGCGTCGTCGCCGACCTCGGGCTGGACATCCGGCTCGTGAGTCGCCCGACGGCGTCGTACACCCCGGTCGTCCGGGACGGGCGCCCCGGCGGGCTGCTCATCGAGCGCGACGAGGCGGCGGCCACCCGTGCGTCGTTCGCGGCCCTGACCGGCTCGGAGGAGGAGTACGACGCCTGGCGCGCGTTCTACTCCGACGTCGCCGGGCTCGCCCGCGCGGTGGCGCCGACCCTGCTGCAGCCGCTGCCGCGCACCGGGGACGTCCGCGCCCTCGTGGACCCGGTCGCGTGGGACGACGTCGTCAACCGGCCGCTCGGCGAGGCCATCGAGCGCCGCTTCACCGACGACACCGTGCGCGGCGTCGTGGCGACCGACGCGCTGATCGGGACGTTCGCGTCGCTGCACGACCCGTCCCTGGTCCAGAACCGCTGCTTCCTCTACCACCTCATCGGCAACGGCACCGGCGAGTGGCGGGTGCCCGTGGGCGGGATGGGCGCGGTGACCGAGGCGCTCGCGAAGGCGGCGGCCGATGCCGGTGCGGAGGTCGTCACCGGCGCCGGGGTCAGCGCGATCCGACCGGCCGGCGGTGACGGCTCTGGCGGCGCGGAGGTCCGTTGGCACGACGGCGAACGCGACCACGGGGTGACCGCGGGCGTCGTACTCGCAGGCGTCGCGCCGTGGGTCCTCCGGATCCTCCTCGGCGAGGGCGAGGACCCCGACACCAAGCCCGAGGGCGCCCAGCTCAAGATCAACCTGCTGCTCGACCGGCTCCCCGAGCTCCGGTCCGGCGCCGACCCGGCCGTGGCGTTCTCCGGCACGCTGCACCTCGCCGAGGACTACTCGACCCTCCAGGAGGCGTACGACGCCGCGGCCTCCGGCCGGCTGCCCGACCCGCTCCCCGGCGAGGTCTACTGCCACACGCTGACCGACCCCTCGATCCTCGGCGACGCGCCCGCGGGCACGCACACGCTCACCTACTTCGGCCTGCACACCCCCGCGTCCCTCTTCGACGCCGACCGGGAGGGCACCAAGCAGGAGGCGGTACGCCGCGCGCTCGCCTCCCTCGACGCGCACCTCGTCGACCCGATCGAGTCCTGCCTGGCCCGCGACGCCGACGGCAACCCCTGCATCGAGGCGAAGATCCCGCAGGAGATCGAGGCCGATCTGGCCATGCCCGGCGGCCACATCTTCCACGGCGACCTCGACTGGCCGTGGGTGACCAAGCGCGCCCGGCTCGACACCCCCGCCGAGCGCTGGGGCGTGCAGACCGACCATCCGAGCGTCCTGCTGTGTGGCGCCGGCGCCCGCCGGGGCGGCGCGGTCTCCGGCATCGGCGGCCACAACGCGGCGCAGGCGGTGCTGGAGTCGGCCGGCGGTCAGTGAGCTCGCGGACGGAACGAACGCGTACCCGGATGGTCCTCAGTCACCTCGTGACTGGATCTCCACCGCATCCGCACGCCCACCGATTTCTCGCGGCAGTCGCCCGCTGCTAAGGTTTCTCCTCGCGGTCAAACGCACGCACCCCTAGCTCAATTGGCAGAGCAGCTGACTCTTAATCAGCGGGTTCTCGGTTCGAGTCCGAGGGGGTGTACCAGACAGGCCTCCTCCGGGAGGCCTTCGTCATTTCGCGCCGCGCGCCGAGGCTTCACTATCCTCGGGTCCGAGATGAGCGCACCCGCAGCCGAGCACCCCGAGATCGCCGACGTCCGACTGGTCGTCGCCGACATGGACGGCACCCTCCTCGACGGCGCGGGCGCCGTACCCCCGTCGTTCTGGCCGCTGCTCGAGCAGATGCGGGCCCGCGGCATCCTGTTCGCGCCGGCCAGCGGTCGGCAGTACGCCGCCCTCGAGCGGCTCTTCGGCCCCGCCGGCGACGGCATGCCCTACATCGCCGAGAACGGCGCCTACGTCCTCCGCGACGGTGTCGAGATCAGCTCGGCGCCGCTCGGCGAGCGGACCACGACCGCCGTCGTGGCCCGACTCCGGGAGCTCGCGGCCGGCGGCCAGGACCTCGGCGTCGTCGTGTGCGGCAAGCGGTCGGCGTACGTCGAACGCGGCGACCGCGCGTTCGTCAGCCAGGCCGAGCCGTACTACGCCGCGCTCGAGGTCGTCCCCGACCTCGACGCCGTGGACGACACGGTGATCAAGATCGCCGCCTACCACTTCGACGACGCCCGCCACGTCGAGCCAGGGCTCGCGGAGTTCCGCGGCGACCACCAGGTCGTCGTCTCCGGCCGGAACTGGATCGACGTCATGGCGGCCGGCGTCGACAAGGGCGTGGCGGTCCGCAGCCTGCAGCAGGCGCTGGGGATCACACGGGCGCAGACGGTCGCGTTCGGTGACTACCTCAACGACCTGGAGATGCTCGACGAGGCCGACCACTCGTTCGCGATGGCCAACGCCCACCCCGACGTCCGGAGCCGGGCCCGGTTCGGCGCGCCGTCCCACCTCGAGCACGGCGTCGTCACCACGCTCGGCCGCGTGCTCGGCGCGACCTGACGCGCTGCAACCTTTTCGCCTCCTTTCGCGTCTTCTCGGACGTGCCCCGATCGGGCACAGGTCCCGCACCGACCCGGTGCATCAGGACGGCCCGCACGGGCTCCTGAGTAGCGAACCCACCGAGAGCGAGAACAGACATGAACCCCACCGTCGCAACCGCCGCCGTCACCCTCGCGGCCGCAGCCCTGACCTTCGGCGTCGCCGGCGCCGCGCACGCGGACTCCTACGTCACCACCGACCCCCGCGACACCGCGCACGGGGTCGACGTCCTGGGCGTCAAGGTGCGCAACGCCGACAAGGTCGTCGTCACCACCGACCACGCCAACCTGCGCCGGCCGCCTTCCTCCGGCTCGTCCGAGTCGATCTACATCGACACCGACCGCCACGACGCCGGACCGGAGTACGTCTTCGCCGCCGGCCTCTTCGAGGGCACCGACTACGTCCTGCTGGAGACCGAGGGCTTCGCGACCTCGAAGTGGGGCGACCCGGTCTCGCGCGGCAGCTATCGGATGAGCGTCGACTACGCCGCGGACCGGGTCCGCTTCGTCATCTCCCGCGCCTCCCTCGACAACCCGGGCGCCATCCGGGTGTCCGTCCGCGCGGGCGGCACCCGGGCCGACGGCACGAACGTCGTGGACTGGGTCGGCGAGCCGCGCTCGTTCTCCCCCTGGATCGCCCGGGGCTGAGGAGCGCGGCCGGCCCGTTGTGGACGACGGGCCGGCTCTGTCGGCACGGGCAGGCAGACTCGTCCTCCTCGGACCAGGAAGGCGTGACGAGCACCGATGACCAAGAGGAACGACCCCGACCAACGAGCGGTCTACGCCGCTGAGGACCAGCTCTCGGCGTGGCTCGACACGGTCACGCCCGAGCGTGCGACGGTCACGGTCGACGGGGCGACGTACTCCCCGGAGACCGAGCCCCGGTTCACCGACCCCGAGGCAGTCGGGCGGTTCGTGGGCCAGGTGCTCGCGCACCTGCGCGAGCGCGAGAGGTCGTACGACGGCCGCGAGCACGTCGACGTGCGGGTCCGTCCCCGCAACGGCCGGCTCCGGGCGACGTACGAGCCCGACACCTGCACCATGGCCGTGCCGCCGTTCGCGGTCGGCGGCGGCTGGGCGCTGCGCGGCGTCGTCGTGCTCCACGAGATCAGCCACCACCTGTCCGGCGAGGCGGGGCACGGGCGGGAGTTCCGTGCGACGTACCTCCGACTGCTCGAGGACATCGGCAGCCCGGTCACCGCCGAGCTCCTCCAGGTCGCCTACGCCGCCGAGGGCCTGGAGCAGGTGGGCCACGCGCTCGACGACGGGATGCTCGCCCGGATCGCCAAGCTGCTGCGCCAGGCCGAGGGCACCCGCAACGAGCACGAGCGCGACGCGTTCCTCGGCAAGGCGCAGAGCCTCGCGACCCGCCACTCGATCGCGCTGGCCGTCGCCCGCGCCCACACCGACCGCCAGGAGCGGCGCGACCAGCCGGTCTCGGAGCACTACCGCATCGGCGAGCGCGGCAGGCGCGGCCTGGCGCGCTACGTCCGGCTCCTGGTCAACGTCGCGCACGCCAACGACCTGCGCTGCACGATCAACAGCGACTCGACCGCGGTGACGATGTACGGCTTCGCCGCCGACATCGCGGTCACCAAGGCGCTCTACGAGTCGCTGCTCGTGCAGATGGTCTCCGACTGCGAGCGCTACCTCGCCTCCGACGCCCGCGACCAGACCCTGAAGTGGGACCGCAGCCAGCGTGCCTACGTCCGCCGGCCGGTCGCGACGATCACCGCGCGGCTGGCGTTCTACGAAGCCTTCGGGATCCGGATCGGCGAGCGTCTGCAGGAGGCGCGGCGTACGACGCTGTCGGCCGCCGGCGTCGACGAGTCCGACGCCGGCGCCACCCTGTCCGGTGAGACCGCGCTGGCGCTGCGCCAGAAGGAGGTCGACGTGCACGACTTCTTCGCCGACGCGTTGCGCCGCAACGGCATCCGCGGCACCTGGTCGGGAGATCGTCGGTCGTCGATGGACGCCGCGCCGTCGGCCGCCGACCACGGCGACCGGGCCGCGCGCCGGGCGTCGCTCGGCGGCGACGTCGCGCTGGGCGCGGCCGGCTGACCCGTTTGGCCGATCGGGTCCTGGTTACCGCTCCTCCAAGAGCCACAGAAGGAGGAGTCGGACATGAACGAGTTCCTGAACGACGTCGAGCGATTCTGGGACAACAACGCCGAGTGGATCTGGATCGCACTCGCCATCGTCGTCGCCGTCGTGGTCCTCGGTGCGCTCATCGGCTGGGCGATGGCCAAGAAGCGCAGCATGGACCGCCGCCATGCAGAGGCAATCCGCGTCAACGCGGCCCGCGACCACCAGCGGATCGAGGCGAAGGACGCCGAGACACGTGGGGTCGAGGCCGAGGCCGAGCAGGCCCGCGCCGAGGCCGACCGGCTCGAGCTGATCGCCCGCGAGCGCCGCGAGGAGATCGAGCGCGACCGTCGCGGCAACGCCGAGCGGCTCCGTGAGGCCGACCGGCTCGACCACGGCCGCAGCCGCCACTTCCACCGCAGCCACCGCTGACCCGCCGGGTGCGCATCCATCGCCGATCGGTTGCTGCTCGGCCCCTGCCCGACGGCGGTGGCCCGGTTACCCCCTGACCGGGCCACCGCCGTCGGTCCGCGGGGGCCGGGCGCCGAGGCCGAAGTGCACGAGGAGCTCCTCGGCGCGGACGACGCCGGTGCCGTCCAGTGACGGCGGGTCGACGACGAAGGCGTCGGGGCCGGAGGCGAGCAGCAGCATCCCGACCCGCCGGTCGAGCGGTGGCAGCAGGTCGAGGTCGAGCACCACGGACTCGTCGTCATGCTCGACCGGTGTCACCCGCTCGGCGTACATGTCGGCGGCCCAGCGGGCGTCGTGCGGCAGGCACACGCGGACCCGTT
The DNA here is from genome assembly GCA_963830735.1 of uncultured Actinomycetota bacterium. Lineage (GTDB taxonomy): Bacteria > Actinomycetota > Actinomycetes > Propionibacteriales > Nocardioidaceae > Nocardioides. The sequence continues at coordinate 188,721 of CAWHNG010000002.1, read as the reverse complement.
CGGTGGCCCGCTGCTCCTCCAGCCGCGCCGGCAGGTCGTCGGGAAGCTCGAAGGTCTCGTCGAGCACCTCGACCGAGCGGATGTTGGAGAGCAGGAACGTCCGCATCCGGCCGTCGTCGTCGAGGGGGCCGGCGTCGACCTCCCAGCCGCGACGGGTCTGCACGAGCCGGTAGGGGTGCACCTCCCGCTCGCGAACGCCGGGGTCCCAGGCGCGGGAGTAGGAGATCCGCACCGCGCGCCGGGCGGCACACGCCTCCTGGAGCGGGCGCAGCGGCCGGTTCCACACCGGCGTCCGCAGCTCGGTGACCGACTGCTCCTCGGGGGACACCCCCATCGTCTCGGTGAGCACTCCGACCGCCTCGGCGAGGTCCTCGTCGTCCGGGCGGATGTCGAGGAGGGCCCGCGCTGCGGTGTAGACGAGCGCGAGCTCGGACGCGTCGACGTACTCCACCCCCAGCTCGCTGGTCGGCCGCTCGGTCACCAGCCGCACCAGCTCGGCCTCGTTCGGGTCGGTGTCGGCGCCGTCGGCGCCGACGAACTCCAGCACCTCCGGCCGGGTCAGCCCCATCAGCCAGACCGAGTCGACATCGGCGGTGTAGAAGGCCAGCAGGTCCTCGCGCAGTTCCGCAGCGGGTACGCCGAGCTCGTCGGCGAGCGCCTGCAACGGCAGCCCGTCGGGATGGGCGAGCAGCCGCTCCAGCACCCGCGGCAGCCTCGCGAGCCGGGCGACGTACTTCGGTGCCGTACTCACGGGTCGACCTGCTTCGTTCGCTCGCACTCGGCCTCGATTCGCCGACCGCGGTCGGCTGCAGCGCCGAGGCGGCCTCGCGTCGCGCTCACGGGCCGACCTCCCCGTCGTGACCGGCGATCGCCCTGAGCTCGGCGATCACCTCCTGCCGGATCTCGTCGGGCCCGAGGAGCTCGACCCGGCGGGCGAGCTCGTAGAGCCGGGCCCGGAACGCCGTCCGGTTGGTGACCCGGTAGGTCATCACCACCCGACCGTCCTGCTCGTCCTCAGCGACCGGCCGCCCCAGCCACCGCAGCACATCGGGCCGGTAGCCGGCGGTCGTACCGAGCGCGACGTCGACGGGCGGGTCGACCTCCCAGCTCATGGGGTGCAGCCCCGCGTGGTGGACGGGCTCGGCCGGTTGCGCGCTGCCCGGCCGATCGGCGCGGACCGAGCTCATCCGCGACACGACGAAGGTCTTGACCAGGTCGGAGCCGTCCTCCCGGCCGCGGAGGTACCACGTGCCGTTCTGCGACGTGACGGTCTCCGGGTGGACCGTCCGCTCGGAGCCCTTGTAGGTGAACCGCAGCAGCGCCCGCAGCGGCACCGCGTCGACGACGGTCGCGAGCTCCTCGGAGGGGGTCGATGACGGCAGGTGCGGCGCCACCTCGGGCGGGCGCGCCTCGGCCGGCAGCCCGAGCCGGTCGACCAGGTCGCCGCGGTCGGCGAGCAGCACCGCCTGCTGCAGGGCACTCTGCTGGCCGGGGGTCAGCCGCACCCGCAGCCGGTTGTCGACGGTGAGCATCCGGTAGTGCGCGGGCTCACCCGGTTCGGCGACGTTGGGGATCTGCCACCCCTGGGTGCGCAGGTGCCGCAGCTCGCGGGCGAGCTGGTCCATCCGCTCCTCGCCGTCGAATCCCGCCACGTCGGCGAGCCGCTCCCCCGACACGCCGGCGGGGCCGTGCGCGTGCAGCACCGCCGCGATCCGCACCAGCCGCTCCATCGGCGCCCGCTGGTCCCGCCCCGGCCCCTTCGCCACCTTGACTCCTCGTGCTCAGCCCACCCGAACGCTGTCGCGCACCAGTGTGCCGTGGTCACGCCCGGGAGGAGGCGATTCGCGGGGCCACGGCGGCCGATTCGACGGTGGTCAGGCCAGTGCGGCGACCGCCGCCTCGCCGTCGGACCAGGTGGCGACCAGGCGCCGGTCCCCGGCCACCTCGTCGCCGACGACCCGCACCAGGCGCAAGCGGCCCGACTCGGTGTCCGTCACGGCGATGCGCGGACCCTCGTCGGCGGCTGCGTCGCCTGCCTCGACCCGCACCTGCACCGGCGACTCCTTGCGCTCGACGAGCTGGTCGCCGTCGTACAGCTCGAGGACGGCGGGCTCGATCTTGCCGAGCAGCGCTTCGGCGAAGCAGGCCACCGCGACCGGGTCGCCGACGGCGTCGTAGGTCCACCGCTCGCCGAGCACCGAGTGGTGCAGGGTGCCGATCAGCGCTGCCTCCGCACCGTCCAGCGGGGCGGACCGGTAGGTCACCGGCACGTGCAGCACCTGGTCGCCGCGGCGGTAGATGAACGCCTCGACCCCGACCTCGCCGGCCGGGTCGTCGAAGCGATAGCTGCCCACCCGGGTCGTGTCGCCGTCGCCGGCCCACTCCTGCTCGTCCAGCCAGCCCGCGATGAGCTCGTCCTTGGTCGGGGTCAGTGTCGCCTTGTGGAGGATCGCCATGCCTTCGACGGTAGCGAACAGGCGATAGCCACCCGCCCGTCTGCGATCAGGCCCCCGACCGGAGCAGGATGCCGCCCGTGAAGGCGACCACGGCACCGACCAGGACGACGATCAGGCCGGCGCCCGCGACCGTGGTGGCCACGGCGACGACGATCCCCATCAGGACGGCGACGACGGCGCCGGCCCGGGCCGCGCGACCGGTGCGGCTGGTCGACCCGAACGCGATCATCACTGCGAAGAGGAAGCAGAGGACCAGCGCTGCGGCCGCGGCCGCGGTCCGTATCGGACCCTCCTCAGGGGTGGTGCCGTCCTCCGCGTTCGCCACGAGGGAGCGCACGGCGTCCTCGACGCTCTGCCGGTCGACAGTGTCGGTGAAGAGGACGATGCCGACCAGGACGAGCAGCGCTCCGAGCAGCGTCGCCAGGATCCCCCACAGGCGTCGGTACGACTCGGCCCGCTGCGTGAACACGGCCTCGGCCTCGATCGCCTGCACGCCCGAGGTCGCCACCACCTGGATCCGGCGGGACGTGCTGCTGCCACCGGCCGGGCGCGGGTGCGAGACGACGAGGGTCGCGCGGCTGAGCTGACCCGCCGCCACCGTCACGTCCGCGGGAGTGAACCGCAGGCTCGCCCGACCGAACTCGTCGGCCCCGGACAGGTGCACGTACAGCGGCTCCAGACCGGACCGGTTGTCCACGTCGACCGCGAACGTCCCCTTCTTCGACGTGACCGCCAGGTGCTCGGGGAAGACCCGCAGCTGGGCGGAGACGATCGCCGACGGCCGCGACGTGAGCTCGATCGCCCCGGACGCCTCGACCTCCTGGTTGTCGTCGTCGGTCGCGACGATCGAGAACGGCCGCGTCACTGACTGTCCCGGCGGCGGCGGGTTGGCGGAGACCTCGATCCTCACCCAGCCCTCCTGCCCCGGGTTGACGCCCACCCGGGTGTGGGCGAACGTGAACCCGACCGCTCCGGCGGGGTCCCTGCCCCGCAGGTTGACCTTCACCACCTCGGTGCCGGTCCGGTTGTCGATGACCAGGTTGACCGGCGCGGACGACGCGTCGATCGCGGTGAGCTGGCTCGGCTCCAGCCGCATCTTGACCGGCCGCCGCTCGGGTGGCGCGGTGGTGCTCTGCGCGACGGTGACCTGGAGCGACACAGGTCCCTCGTCGTCGGTGCCCGTGAGGGTCAGCTGCCGCGCGACATCGGCGCCGGGAGGGGGCTCGGGTGCGGCGAAACGGACGACCGCTTCCGCCGTACCCCCGGCCGGGACGTCAACCGCCGGGGGCAGGAAGTCGAACATCACGACGCTCTCGGGGTCGGACCCCGAGAGCCGGTAGCGCCGCGGGTGGTTCGAGGCCTGGTTGTCGAAGCGCAGCTCCAGGCTCCCCTGGCCGCGGTCCTGCAGCCGGATCAGGGTGGGGCGGGCGACCACCGCGGCCGGCGGGCCGTCCTTCGGGATCACCACGGTCACCGGGACCTCGACGCGCTGCTCGGGGTCGACCGAGGACCGCACGAGCAGGGGGACGGTGGTGCGTTGCGCGAGCGCCAGGGCCCGCGGGCGTACGGCGAGCGTCACCTGCACCGTCCGGACCTGGTCGGGCAGCAGGTTGGTGTCGCCGTGCGTGACCACGAGCCACGGTGGCGGCGTCGCGGGATGGATCGTGTAGGAGTCGACGATGGTGGAGTCGTTCTTGATCGACAGCTCGAAGGTGCCCGACTCGGTGGCGGTCACCACCACGTCCCCCGCGTCGAGCGACACCACCGGTGGCCGCACCCGGTCCCGCGGCGGGTGGCCGGGTTGCGGCCCGGAGCCCGCCCCTCCGGGGCCTGCTCCCCCGGGGCCTGGTCCCCCGGGGCCTGGTCCCCCGGGGCCTGGTCCCCCGGAGCCCGCGCCGGGCCCGCCCGGGCCGTCGGTCCCCGGCGTCTGGTCACCGCCCGGCGGCGCCGCTTCAGCCTCGTCGACCTCGTCGTGCCAGCCGAGGAACGTGTCACAGACGGTGCAGAACGACGAGGTGCCGGAGTTCGCCGTACCGCAGGTCTCGCAGACGCGCTCAGCCATCGGATCCTCCTGCCCCGGCGCCGCGGCTCATGTGGTTCCTTCCTTGCCTTCGCCCTGCGGTGCCTCGCTCCGGCACACCTCGTACCTCGGCGTACCTCCGCGGGGGCTCCTCGGGCTCATGTGTCGGCCCGCACGATGATGAAGCTGTGCGCGACGTGGGCGGGCTTGGCGGCCTCGAACAGGTCGTCGACCCGCCTGCGGTCGACCTTGTCGGGGTCGGCGACCCGGATCCTCGCCGCCACCTGCGGCGGCGAGACGCCCGGGACCTCGCCACCGGGCGTCGGCGACCAGCCGCACCCACCGGAGTCCTGGACGTCGACGTCGGCGCCCAGCCCCATGCTCAGCACCGCCTGGATTCCGCGCGCGGTGCCGCGGCGGCGGTGCACCTGCGCGGCGCGCGCCACGATGGTCCGTCGCTGGTCGAGGTCCCAGGAGTCGTCGAGCTCCACACCGACCCAGCCGGCGAGGTGGTCGACGAAGTCCTCCGGCGCCAGCGCCGGGTCGAAGTAGCAGCTCAGGGAGTCCAGAGTGGCCAGGACCGGCGCATAGGCGTCGTCGAAGGCGGTCACGAACCGCTGCACGAAGTCGTCGTCCTGCAGCACTCCCGGCAGCCGCTGCAGGAGCGGCGCCGCAGTCTCCAGGTCGGGGACGATCCCGCGTGAGGAACCCGCCTCAAGCATGGCGGATCACCCGGATCCGGTGGTCGTAGGAGAACGTGAGCGCGTTGCGTGGGAGATCGATCCGCTGCACCGGATCGCCACGGTTGCCGGAGACCTGGTCGGCGGCGAACAGGACGACCTCGTCGACCAGCTCCGTGCCCGGGAGGCGCTGCAGCACGGCGTACACCTCGCCTGCCTGGACCGGTCGGCCGAACGGCCAGCCGGTGCCGTCCGGGCCGCCCTCGAGCGGGCTGTAGTACCGGTTGAGGGCCTGCAGCGCCCCGCGCTGGAGCTCCTCCGAGGAGGTCCGCGGGCGGGCGACGAGGGTGGCGACGACCGTCACCCCTTGGTAGAACGGCGGCTCGACGACGACGCGCGCCCCGACGGTGCGCCGCTCGTCGATGTGGTCGGACACCGTGCGCAGCGTGTCGTCGGTCGGCTGGAGGTCCTCGAACCGGAGCCGTCCCTCGGCGTCGGCCGGCGCTGCCGGCACCACGAGCACCCGTACGCCGCCCGCGGCGCTCTCGCTGTCGGCCGGGACGGTCCGGACGCGGGCCAGCTGCGGTGCAGCGGCCCGGGCGAGCTGGTCGTAGTCCTCGGCGGTCACCGCCCGGTCCCGGGTGCGCAGCGCGAGCGGACCGCGCACCTTGGCCTCCTCGACCGTCTCGGCGGCGACCCCGCCGATGGCCGCACGCCGGTTCTCCACCCGGTCGACACCGGGCACGGTCGTCCGCAGCACCCGGATCGTGGCGGCGGAGACGTTGCCGACCGGTCCCCCGCCGACCCGGTAGCGCGGGACCCGCAGCGGCGCGCCCTTCGCCGGCACCGCACCGAAGTAGCGCAGCGAGCCGTCGGGCTCGCGCACCGCCGGGCCGAACTGCAGGTCGCCGGTGGCCCGGTCGATCCGGAACACGGTGTCCTCGGCGTCCTGGTCGGCGAACGAGTCCACCTCCTGCCACCGCTCCCACCCCGACCCGGCCGCGACCTCCACCTCCAGCGGGACGCCGTCGGAGACGACCGGCCCGCGGGCGAGCCGGAACACCTGACCGGGCACGCCCTCGGAGAGCCCGATCACCTCGTCGGCGACCGTCTCCGCGTGCACCGCGCGCACGGTCCCCCCGAGGGTGAACGCGGCCGCGGCCGTGATGGTCGGGCTCGCGCTGTAGAACGGGTAGCCGTCGACGGCCGGCACGACCCGGCACCGGAGCCACCCCGCGCGGATGCCGGCGACCAGGGCGGCCCGGTGCCCGGCCGGGACGTGGACGACGACGTCGCCGGGCCGGTTGAGGCCCCCGGTGTCGTCGCGGTCGACCTCGCACCCCACCCAGGCCCGGCCGTCCCAGGCCTCCCAGACCAGCGGCGGGTGGGTCGGGTCGACGCCGACGCCCTGGACGTGGCACTCGAACCGCAGCCCGATCACGCACGACGGAGCGGCGTCGTCGAGGCCGAGGAGCAGTGCGTCGCCGTACTCCGGCCGGCTGGTGAAGCAGGCGAACTCGGTGCCGAGGCTCAGCGCGTCGTCGCGACCCACCGGGTCGCCCTTGGCGGCACGGGTCATCACGTGGGCGAGCCGCCGCGGCGGCATCACGAGGTCGGTCGTCGTGGTGAAGACGACCGCGTCGTCCTGCGTGGACCGCAGGGTCGCGACCTCCGCGTCGGCAGGGAGTACGACGTCCGCGGTCGGTGGGGCGGACAGCCACGCCGTCACGTCGACCCTTGCCGGGGTCGGCGGGTGCAGCGTGACGCCGAGCAGGTCCAGGAACGTGACGTAGAGCCGGTCGGGCACCCGGTTGAGGCGGTAGATCAGCTCGTCGGTCATGAACGCGAACGCCTCGATCAGCGTGACTCCCGGGTCGGACACGTTGTGGTCGGTCCACTCGGGGCAGCGCTGCTGCACCAGGCGCTTGGCATCGTCGACGAGGTCCTGGAACCGGCGGTCGTCGAGATGAGGGATGGGCAGGCTCACGTCTCTGCCTCCTCGTGCGGGATGACGTAGAACGGGAAGACCAGGTTGCGGGGGTCGTTCGTGCCGCGGATCGAGTACTCCAGGTCGACGTACAGCACGCCCCGGTCGACGGCGTCGAACCGCACCGTGACCGCCTCGAGGTCGATCCGCGGCTCCCAGCGGGCGAGCGCGACGCGCACGGCGTAGGCGATGTCGCCTGCGGTGGACGCGTCGGCCGGTGCGTAGACGTAGTCGTGGACGGTGCACCCGAACTCCGGGCGCATGGGTCGCTCGCCCGGCGCGGTCATCAGGATCAGCCGGATGCTCTCCTCGATCTCGCGGGTGCCGCTGACCAGGGCGATCCGGCCGGTGGGGTCGGCGCGCAGCGGGAACGCCCATCCGGAGCCGACGAACTCCTGGCCCATCGTCAGCCTCCGATCAGGACGGTCGGGCAGCCGGGCGGCAGGATGACTGCTCCGCAGCCGGTCAGGTCACCCACCCGCGCGGCGGGACGGCCGCCGATCAGCACCGTGACCGAGCCCTTCGCGATCGGCGAGGGCGGGTGCGGCCCGGCCGGCGGCGGGAACGAGCAGGTGTGCAGGTCGCCGACGACTGCGGCCGGCAGGCCGCCGATCAGCACCGTGGCCACTCCGGGCCCGGTGATCACTCCGGGGTGGGGCGTCAGGTCGCCCACCCGCGCTGCCGGCGGCATCAGTTGATCCTCACGACGGCGCCCTTGACGGTGGCCGTCGCGGCTCCGCTGAGCTCGGCGCTCGCCTTGCCCGCCACCTTGACGTTGAGACCCTTCAGGTCGAGGGCCGCCATCGCCTCGATCGTGACGTTGACCCCCTTGATCGTGACGTCCCCGGCACCGGTGCTCACCTCGACGGCCTGCTTGGCCTTCACCGTGCACGGGCCCTCGGAGAGGATCTCGATCCCCTTCGTCCCGCTCTGGGTGAGCGTGACCTTCTGGGCGCCGTCGTTGGAGCTGATCTCGATCAGCTCGCTCCCGGCGGCCTCCAGGAAGTCGACCTTCATCCCCGTCCGGGAGACCAGGCCGCGACGGACCACCTGACCCGACGTGCCGTCGACGTTGGCGGCCCAGCCCCCGTGCGGGGCGTCCTGGCCGTTGTAGAGGCCGCCCAGTATGTAGGGGTGCCCGAGGTCGCCGTGCCCGAAGGCGACCAGCACCTCGTCGCCGACCTCGGGCAGCACGACCGCGCCGCGGTCCTTGCCCGCGCCGGGCTGCACCGTGCGGGCCCACCACGACTCGTAGGTGTCGGCCAGCCACGGCAGCTTGATCTTGACCCGTCCGCGCTGGTCGGGGTCCTGGACGCTGGTGACGATCGCCGGGACCACGCCGCTGACCTCGGAGCGGTGGCGGGCGGCGGGGTTCGTCGTGCCGTAGAGGGACCGCTCCGAGGCATTGCTCGCCGTGAACAGCGTGCGGTACCCGAACTCGGGCGCGAACTCGTGCCGGGTCGAGGTCAGCACGAACTTCCCCGCGAACGGCGGCGCGACCCCGACGAGCTGCACGGCGGTCCCGGCGCGCAGCGAGGGGTTGCCGCGCGCCGTACCCTCCAGCTCGGCGAAGCCGCCCGCGACGTGATCGGCGAGCGAGGCGGCGACCGAGGTGACCTGGTCCTGGGTGGCCAGGGTCGCGCGGCCCAGGACGTACGACGCCGCGCCGAACGCGGACGCGATCGCGGCCGGCGTGATCCCGCCGTCGGGTACGGCGCTCGCGGTCGCCGCGTCCTGCTTGGCGACGACCTCCTTCTTCTGCTGGGGGTCCCAGCCGCGGACCTCGACCTGGTCGACCTGTCCGCCCGCCGTGATCGTGCCGCGCAGGTTGATCAGGCTGACGCCGCGCTCGAGCACCAGCGGGTCGTTGCGGGCGCCGGCGCTGCCACCGGGCGCCTGCGAGGCGGGCGTGCGCGCGACGAAGCGGAGCTTGCCCTCGGACATGGTGAGCAGCCGGTCGTGCTCGGAGCCGAGCCGGCGGAGGAAGTCCCAGTCGTTCACGCCGTCCTGCGTGGTGTGGTCGAGCATCGTGGTGGTGGCCTCGACCTCGCACGGAAGGCCGGCACGCTGCGCGACCTTCTGCACGATGTCGGAGGCGGTCATGTTGACGTACGCCTCGACCCGGGTGCCGCGGAACAGCCGGTGCGACGCGTCGAGGCCCCGCACCACGGTGTGCACGCCGGCCTCGCCGATCTCCACCTCGATCGCGGTGACCTCGCCCTGGAGCAGCACCTGCGGGCCACCCGGGCTGGTCGACTGCAGGCTGAGCTCGACCTTCGCGCCGATCTCGAGGCCCGCCTTGGTCAGCACCGTGCCCGCCTCGTCGGTGAACCGCAGCACGAACAGGTCCGGCACGTTGGTGCTGTCGTCGACGTAGCCGCCGACCATGAGTGGCGTCACGTCGTCGGGCAGCGGCGTACCGCCGACCTTCACCAGGACGGTGTTGCTGAACTCCTCACCGTGCGGCATCGAGGGGCCTCCGATGCACCGCAGCGAGCCCGGGCGGTGCGCCGCGGGTCGCCGACGAGGTCAGCTCCTCCAGCGGCGGCAGCAGCAGTCGGCGGCCCGCCCGGAGCCGCATCGGGTCGTCGATCTGGTTGAGGTCCGCGATCGCGCGCCACAGCGACGGGACGCCGTACTCCCGGTAGGCGATGCCGGCCAGGCTGTCGCCGACCACGACCTCGTGCACGCGGTGCGGCGTCAGTCCGCCGGAGGTCGGGTTCTGCTTCGGCGCGTCGCCCGCCAGCTCCTCGAGCGTGACCTGGCAGGTGGCCCGGATCGGTACGCCGGACGCGGTGAACAGCGTGTACTTCGCCTGCACCTGGCTGACGTAGGCGAGGAAGCCCGTCAGCCCGCCCCACCGGAAGATGACCCACGGGGGCGACGCCTTCTTCGACGTCAGCGACGCCTCGGTCGGGACGGTGAGCGAGAAGAGCTTCTCGACATTCGTCACCACGGCGCTGTCCTGCTTCGCCGACGCGTCGAAGAACATCTCCAGGGTCAGCTTCGAGGGCTGCGCGCCGGTGAACTGCGGCGGGGACGCCCGCTTGTTGCCCTTCGCCGCCTCCCGCTTCCAGGAGGCCGACTTGGTGAGCTGCAGCTCCTTGGGGTTGAACTGGAAGTCGAGCTGGAACATCTGGGCGCCCGGCGCCGCCAGCGACCCGTCCTTGGAGGGCTCGTGCACGACCAGGAAGGCGTGCTGCAGGTTGGGACGGCCGGCGGCGTCGGTGCCGCCTCCCCCGGACTTGGTCGCGTCGAAGGCGACCGGACTTCCAGCCATCGGACTCAGCCCTTCACCTGGAAGCCGTGGTGCGCGATCTCCAGCGTCTCGGTGAGCACCTTCGGCTGGTCGGAGCTGAGGCTCGGGCCGGTCCACCGGACGGGTACGACGTCGAGCAGCGACCACTCGGCGACCTTGGTGCCGTCGCTGCGCATGACCGTGATCACGCCGGTCTTGCGCTCGTAGCCGGTGGCCGTCGACGACACCCACTTCGCGAGCTTGGCCGTGTCCGGTCCGAGCGGGCGGGAGAGCTTGATGTTGCTGTACTTCAGCCGGCTCGGGAGCTGCCAGACGTAGGAGTTGTTGCCGCCCTCCTCACGGGTCTCCATGACCACCTCGCAGTTCATGCCCTCGCAGCTGCTGAACGCGCCGAGCTTCGTGTCGTCGATGCTGACCACGAAGCAGACGCCGACCGCGATGTCGACGTCCTCGGTCACCGGAATCTGGCTCACCGGTTCCTCCCCTCTCGTCTCCAGCGGACCACTGAGGTATCACTCACGGCTCACCACCCACTCACCACGGATCGGTCCGGACGCCCCGGCGCTCCCGGTCGAGCAGGAGCTCCGCCTTCATCCGGCGCAGCATCGCCGGGAACAGCCGTTGGGCAAGGGCATCGACGTCGCCGGTCGCGTTCGCCGACGTACCGGCCGGTGCGGGTCCGCCACCGCCTGCCGCGGCGGGCGCGCCGGCGGCCCCGGCGGTCTGGACGTACGTCGGCGGCGTCGTCCCTGCGTCGTCGGGTGCTGTCGGCGACTCTGACGGCAGGTGCGCGGTGTCGGCCGCCTGGTCGCCCGCGCCCTCGGCTGCCGCGGCGGCCTGCACCGTGACCGGCCCGGCCACGGCGAGTGGCATCGCGGCCCTCGCCGGCGCCGTGGTTCCCGGAGTGACAGCAGACCGCGACACGAGCGGAGCCGGTACGGCGTCTGCGCCGACCTGCGAGCGCGAGACCACCGGGGCCGGCATCGCGGCGCGGACGACGACGTCGGTCGCGTACGACGACAGCCGGTCGCCCGGGCCGGGCGAGGTGGCGACGGCCGACGCCGTCGACTCGGGCGAGGAAGGCGAGGCGGGCGGCGTGGTCCGGACGGACACGGACGGCGAGGAGCCCGGGCCAGCAGCGAGGCGCTGGACGGACGCCAGCCACCCCCGGGACGCCTGCGGCGGGCCGGACGCGGCTGAGCGCACCGGTGGCGACGGGGGCGGGACGGGACCGGCGGCGACCCCCTGGACGGGATCGGCAGCTAGCCGCTGGACGGGCACCACCCGCTCGCGCGCTGCCGTCCGCGGCGGGCCCGACGGGGCAGCGCGCACCGTCAGCGTGTGGGACGGCGTGCCCGGCCCGGGAAGGACCGACGCCCGTTGGATCGAGGTGGCGATGCCGGCGGTCAACGGCAGCGGAACGCTCGGCAGGTCGGTCGGCGCCCCGGCCACGCTCGGCGCCTCGGCAACGGTCGGCGCCCCGGCCACGCTCGGCGCCTCGGCAACGGTCGGCACCTCGGCAACGGTCGGCACCTCGGCCGCGGGCACGATCGCGGCCGGTGCTGGCTGCGGAACGTCGCCGACCGGCGCCGTCAGGCTCGCATCGTCCTCGGTCGGTCCCGTCACCGAGGGCTCGGTCGGGACGCCGCCCTCCACGTCCGGCAGAGTCAGGCTCGGGCTGGCGGCCAGGGGCAGGTCGAGCACCGGTGGTGCGAGCGGCACCGGTCCGGCCGTCGCGGCGCGGGAGACATGCGGCGTGACGCGCGGCGGATCGGCAGCGGGCGTCGCGGGCGCCCGCTGGACCAGGACCTCCGTGAACCCTGCGTCACCGACCCCAGCGGACGAAGGTGCCGGACCGGCAGCTGCGTCGGCCGCCGCGGGAGCAGCGGACACGTCGTACGACGTCGGTGGCGTCGGGACCGCTGTGTCGGGTGGCGCCACCAGCGGCGCGCCCAGTCCGACACGAACGCGGGGTGGCGGTCGGAGAGCCGGCGCGTCGGTCGAGATCGCCCTCTGAACCCGGGGTGCGTCCGCCGCACCGGGCACCGCCGCACCGAGTGGGGACCTGTCACCGCCGAGTAGGGACTTCCCACCGGCGAATGGGGACTTGTCACCCCCGAGTAGGGACTTGTCACCGGTCGCAGACGGCGGTGGCGCGGACGCGGAGGTGGCCGACGCGGCCGCAGTGGGCGCCAACGGCGTCCCGGCACTCCGTTGAACAACCGAGGGGCGTCCCGCCGGCTCCGACGCAGCGATCACCGCGGGCGCTTCCGCACCGAGCGGGGACCTGTCACCGCCGAGCGAGGAGCCGGCGTCAGTGGCGGGAGGCGGTGCGGAGACAGGGGTGGCCGACCCGGCCGCAGTGGGCGCCAACGGCGTCGCGGCACTCCGTTGAACAACCGAGGGGCGACCCGCCGGCTCCGACGCGGCCATCACCGCGGGCGCTCCCGCACCGAGCGGGGACCTGTCACCGCCGAGCGGCGACCTGTCATCAGTGCCGGGCGACGGAGGTAGGGACGCGGTGGTGGCCAACCCGGCCGCAGTGGGCGCCAACGGCGTCGCGGCACTCCGCTGAACAACGGCCGGGCGTCCCGCCGGGTCCGGCGCAGCGATCACCGCGGGCGCTTCCGCACCGAGTGGGGACCTGTCACCGGCGAGTGGGGAGTTGTCATCGGTGGCGGGCGGAAGCGACTCGGTCGCAGGCGGCTCCGGGACGACCGATCGCTGCACGAGGGGCATGCCGAGCGACGGCGCGGTCGTCAGCGACCCGGGCGAAGCGGCAGGCTCGACGTGCGGCGGCGCATCCGGCTCGGTCGGCGGTGGCCCGGCAGGGTGCCCGGCCGCGATCGGGCAGGCGCACCGACCGCGACACCGTCGGCCGAGGTGGAGGCAGCAGCGTGAGCTCGGGCGCCGGTCCGAGGACCCGGCTCGGCGTACCGAGTCCCCCGCCGTCGCCGTCGACGAGACCACCGGGAACCGTGTCGACGACCGCGTGGCCGAGCGTGCCGGTGAAGGTCGGCGAACGCCAGGCCGTCAGCTCGGCGGGAAAGGTGGTCGGGCGGGTGATCTCCGTGATCGGCGCGGCGAGCGAGCGTTGGATCGGCGGGAGGAAGGCCCACCCCATCGGTCCGGGGCCCGGTTCCGGCGCCACGGCCCGACCCGCGTCCGAGCCTGTGGCCGCGGATCCCGTCGGTCGCTCGTCAGCTCGCGACCACGGCCAGCGCATCGCTCAGCGCTCCTCGGCGAGGCGGGTGTTGATCTGGGCGATCTCCCGCACGTAGCGCAGCCGCTGGGGATGCTCGAGGTCGAGGATGTCGTCCAACGCCCAGTGGAAGTGGTAGGCGACGTACGCGACCTCCTCGTAGAGCCGCTCGGGCGCGTACGTCACGATTCCCCCAGGCGCCCACCCGCGAGGTCGATCGTGAACCGCTGCGCGCAGTTCGGGCAGGTCACGGCCGCCCGGGTGTGCCCTTCGGCGTTGATCCTCCGGTAGAAGTCCTGGAGGAAGGCGACGTCGCTGGCGAACATGTTCTCCACGACCTGCGCGTTGACCGCCGGCACGTTGCCGAGGCGGGTGATCACCCGGCCGAGGAGGACGACCGTGGTGAAGGCCGGGTTCTCCTGCACCCGTTCGTCGTACAGCGGGAGCAGCTCGTCGCGGGCGGTCGCCAGCCGCATCGTCCCGTCCCGGTGCACGACGCCGTCGCGGTCGACGTACCCCCGAGGAAGCTCGAAGTCGAACTCGGTGCGCATGGTCTCCCGCTCGGTGGCGCGGCCCGGCCCCGCCGCGACCTCGGCCGGATCGATGACGGGTGCGGGTCCGCGTCGCATCAGGAGACGGTCACTTCGTCGTAGCAGACCGTGAACTTCTCGGTCGCCTGCTCGGCGGCACCGGCCTTGAGCGCGTTGACCTCGACCGAGCGCACCCAGCAGTTGACGAAGTTGTAGGTCTTGATCGGTGCGCCGGCGAAGTCGAGCAGCTGGACGGACGCCGTCTTGCGGGACCCCGCGACGTCGCCCTCGGCGACGGTCTTCAGCCAGTCGGTGATCGTCTTGCTGTCGGTCAGGCCGCGGGTCACCGTGAACTCGCCGGGCTTCGGCCGGCCGATCAGCTGGCGGACGACGTACTTGCCGTCGCTCGTCTGCTGCTTGAGCTCGATCTTGTCGACCTCGGACTTCAGTCCGCTCACCTCGTTGACCTTCGGGATCTGGATCCCGTCGACGGTGACGATGAAGCCGTTGGCCGCACTGGAGTCGAGCGGATCTGCGAGTGCCATGGACGTGTCTCCTCAGTGCTGGATCTCAGGGCTGGGTCATTCGGATACGAGGCTGGAGCCGCCCGAGAACTGCGACAGCTGGAAGATGACGAACTCGGCCGGCTTCACCGGGGCGATGCCGATCTGGCAGACGACCTGGCCCGCGTCGATCCCCTCGGCCGGGTTGGTCTCGTCGTCGCACTTCACGAAGAACGCCTCGTCCGGCGTGGTGCCGAAGAGCGCGCCCTTGCGCCACTCGTTGACCAGGAAGGCGCTGATCGTCCGGTTGATCCGGGCCCACAGCTGGTGGTCGTTCGGCTCGAACACGACCCACTGGGTGCCGAGCAGGATCGACTCCTCGAGGTAGTTGAAGAGCCGGCGCACGTTGAGGTAGCGCCACTCCGCGTCGCTCGACAGCGTCCTCGCTCCCCACACCCGGACCCCTCGTCCCGGGAAGGCCCGGATGCAGTTGATGCCGACCGGGTTCAGCAGGTCGTGCTCGGCCTTCGTGATCTGGGTCTGGAGCGAGATCGCACCCCGGACCACCTCGTTCGCCGGCGCCTTGTGCACGCCGCGGGTGTCGTCGTTGCGCGCCCAGATGCCGCCCATGTGGCCGGACGGCGGGATGAACCTGTTGGCACCCGACACCGGGTCGAAGACCTGGACCCACGGCCAGTACATCGTGGCGAACTTCGAGTCGTAGCCCGCCTCGGCGGTGCGCCACTTGTGCACCTGCTGGGCGTTGAGGTTCGGCGGCGTGTCCAGGATCGCGATCCGGTCACCCATCAGCTCGCAGTGCGCGATCATCCCGAGCTGGACGGCCTTGAACGTGTCCCGGTCGATCGCGCCGTTGTCCAGCGCTGCCGCGAGGTCCGGTACGGCGACCATGGTGACCTCGTCGACCGCCTCCAGGCCGCCGAACCCGGTGCGGTCGGCTGCGTCGCCCACGTAGTCGCCGGTACCGAGGTTGTCGGTGGTCGGTGGCACCGGCGCGGGCTCCGGCCGCGTCAGGTCCACCTGCCCCTTGGCGAGCGGGGTGAGTCCGCTGCCCGAGGTGGTCTCCTCGAGCTTGATGAGCTTGGACGCCGCGTTCACCTTGGTCGCGACGTTGTTGTCCTGCGCCTTGTTGGTGACGTTGTCGTAGGTCTCGGTGGACTTGCCGTCGACGAGGACGACCAGCTTGAACTCGTCCTCGGGCGGTGCGTCCCCACCGGCGGCCTCGACGGCCACCTGGATGTCCTTGCTCGCCGTCGCGCCCTTGGCGATGGACTGGACGGTGTACCCGCCGAGCACCGCCTGCTTGGGCCCGTCGATCGCCTTCGGCCGGTCACCGTTGCCGCTGCTCGGGGCGATCCGGACCACGAAGCAGTTCCCGCCTCCGTTGAGGAACCACCCGTACACCGCGTGGGCGAGGTAGGAGTTCTCGACGAAGTCGCCGAAGTTCTCACTGAACTGGGTCCAGTTGGAGACCAGTGTGGGTTCGTTGACCGGCCCCTTCGCCGCCAACCCGACGAACGCGGCGACCGAGGTCCCGACGCCCTCGATCGGGCGAGATCCCGCCGGGACCTCCTCGACGTAGACCCCGGGCGAGAGATAGGTGGGCATGCTGCCTCCTAGGGCACATTGACGTGGAGATTCCAGACTCGTCTCCACGCGCCCGCCCGAACACGTCCCCCGGGACGGCCACTGAGGAAGCGTCCGGTGCCCGATCGTGCAGGTCCGCCCAGGTCCAGCCGCGCTGCGGAGCACGCTGCGGAGCGCGTGACTCCAAGCCGGCGGTAGGTAACGGGCGCGATCGGGGCGCCGATGAGAAATGGCGCCGACAGTAGTCGGATGTAGTGGCCGGTGTACGAGGGCGCGCATCAAGGGGAGAGTCACGAGATGAGACCACTTCGATACTCGATCAACGTCACGCTCGACGGCTGCTGCCATCACGAGGCAGGGCTCCCACCGGACGAGGAGTCGATGCGCTACTGGACCGCTGAGGTGGCACGAGCCGATGCCCTGCTGTTCGGCCGGGTGACCTACGAGATGATGGAGTCGGCGTGGCGGAAGCCGGCCACGGGGACGTGGCCTGACTGGATGGATGAGTGGGAGGTCCCGTTCGCCGAGACCATCGACAGGGCGAAGAAGTACGTCGTGTCGAGCACGCTGAGCGGGGTCGACTGGAATGCCGAGCTGGTGCAAGGCGACTTGGGTCGAGCGGTTGAGCGGCTCAAGCAGGAGCCAGGCGAGGGCCTGTGGGTGGGCGGGGTGACGCTGCCCCTGGCGTTGGCAGATCTGGGACTGATCGACGAGTACGAGTTCCTCGTGCAGCCGGTCCTTGCCGGACACGGGCCGACGTTGCTCGCCGGCCTGCGCGAACGCATCCAGCTGGAGCTTGTGGATCGCCATGAGTTCCGGTCGGGGGCCGTCGTCCTGCGATATCGCTCCACGCGGGTTTCCGGCTTGACGTGATTCGTCCTGGCGCCGGTTCCGTCGGGCGATGGCAGCGCACGGCTCGTCGCCTCGCTCGCCGAGCGTGCAGGCACCGTCACTTGAAGTCCTTGGTGCCTTTCACGTCGCCGTTCGGCATGAAGACGCGCACCGTCTCAGACGCGACGACAATGAACTTCCGCGTCGTGATCGCCTGCTCCTTGAACCAGAGTTGGCACTGGGAGCACTGGGGCAGGGTCGATACGCCGATCGCCTGGGCGCCGGTGAGGCGGAACACGTTCTTCTCGGCGTGGACGACGTCGGCATACCCGGGTACGCCGGAGTCGGTGAAGTTCCGCCGAGGCAGCCACTCGCCGGTCTCGGAGCTGTGCTGCTCCCGGTCAGCCTTGACGCGGCCCTCGTACGCGGCGCCGTACTCATAGCTGCCGACCCTGCGCAGGAGGGTGGCAAGGTCCGCCTCGGCCTTCTCGCGGGCCTTCTTCGTCTTCAGGTTCTCGATCCGGTCCTCCAACCGCTTCTTCTCCGCGGCCGCCGCCTTCGTCAGCGTCGTCATCGCCTTGATGTCGTGGTGCGGGCCGAGCTCGCCGAACTTGGCCATCTCGGCTGCGACCCACGGCGTCTTCTCGGTCAGAGTCGCCCCGGACTCCGGCGCCTCGCCGGCGCCCTGCTTGAGGAGCTCGCCGCCACCGCTCGCCCAGACCTCACCCTTCACCTTGCCGCCGGCCTTGTGCTTGGCCTCCGCCTTCCTCTTCTCGGCACCCGCGGTCGCGATCGCGGCCTTGACCTCCGCCTTGTCCACCGTCGCGTCCCCCGCAGCCGGCAGGGTGTCGCCGTCGAACTTCAACTGACCCCAGAGTCGAGCGATCTCCTTGCTCAGCTCTCCGATCAAGGCGACGATCGCGGGCGGCAGGCTAGCGCCCTCCTTGCGCGCCTTCATCGCGTCTCTGACGATCTTGTTCCGCTTCTCTGCGATCTCGGCCACCTGGGCGCTGACGTCGGCGTGGGTGACCTCAGCGGCCTTCTTGGTATCGCCCATCTTCTTGCCCACCGGCGCCTTCTTGGAGGCGACGAGGACCTCGAACGCGCCCTTGCTCTTCTCCACCAGCGAGACGGTGTGGGACTTTCCGGCGGCGGAGAAGCCCTGAGCGGCGTTCCACGGCGTGAACTTCTCCTTCACCCATGCCTTGCCGGCCTCGACCTTCCCCTTCACGTACGCCTTGCCTGCCGCGACCTTGGCCTTCGCCTTGGCGCCGATGCCCTTGATCCCCCGGATGATGGGACCGGCGATCTTCAAGCCCTGCTTGATCACGAAGTCGAGGGCCTTGTTGACCGGCTTCTGGAGCGCCTGGACGATCGACTTGATCTTCTCGCCGATGCCGCCGATGCCGAGCACGCTGGCGATGAAGCCGATGAGGATCGGCACCATCTGGCTCAGCGCGTCCTCGATCCTGTCGACGACGGCGCCGATGTTGCCCTTGGCGATGTCGACGATGCCGTCGATGACGGTGTTGACGAACTTGATGATCCGCTCGGCGTTGTTGACGAAGAACATCACGACGTCGTAGATCAGCTTGCAGGCCTTGATGAACGCCGCCGCGGGGTTGAGCAGGCTGATCAGCCAGGTGATGCCGGCGGTGATGATCCTGGTCAGGACGAAGTCCTGGATCTGCTCCAGGATCATGTCCTTGATGTTGCCGAGCTTCTCCATCAGCATCTCCCACACCGCGGAGATGCCGCCGCCGGCGATCTTCTGGAAGATGTCGACGCCCGCCTCGATCGCCGCCATCGCCTTCTCGCCGATCTGCTTGACGATCCGGTTCCGGATGTTGGCCCAGGTGAGACCGAAGATCGACGCGAGGAGCTTGATGATGCCCTTGACGTCGAAGGTGTCGGGGATCTCGATGCCGGCGTCGCCGAGCTGACCGAAGAGCCAGCCCATCAGGCCCTTCTTGAGGTGCGCGCCGATGTTGGCGAAGAACTTGTTGATGCCGCCCTTCACGGCACCGATCAGGTTGCCGAGGAAGCCGATCGGGTCGCTGATGATGTCGCCGATCGCGCTCGCGGCGCGCGCCAGCACGTTCCGGAGCATCGCGGCGAGGTTGCGGATGGTGTTGATGACGGCCTTGATCGCGCCGATCGCCTTGTCGACCAGGCCCTTGTTCTCGGCCTGCAGGGCCTCGATCCGCTCGTCGAGTCCCTTGCGCGCCTCGACGTACTTCGACGCCAGGGTCTCCACCAGCGCGTTCTGCTTGTCGCTGACCTCGGCCTCGAGGTCGTTGAACCTGTCCCCGATCTCCTTGGCGGCCTCGGACCCGACCTTCTGCAGGTCGGGCGAGAGCGTCTTGACGTACGCCGCGATGTCGGCGCGCCCCTTGGCGATCCGCTGCTTGGCTGCATTGAGGTCGCCTCCGACGATGTCCGCGACCCGTGAGATGACCCCGTCCATCTCCTTGAGGTAGAGCTCCCGGCCGGCCTCGTAGAACTCGTTGACCTTGTCGGGCATCCCGAGGAGCTTGTCCTTCGCCCAGCGCAGCCCGCCGAGCCACCCGCCGTAGCGGTCCCGCTTGTACGCCGACATCTTGGCGGCGACGTACGACTCGAACTTGGAGCGCGCCGCGGCCTCCCCCTGCTCGAAGGCCGCGTCGACCTTGGGGTCGATGCCGTCGAGGATCTTCTTCACGTCGGTCTCGGTGGCGGCGAAGATCTCCTGGACCCTGGCGGTCACCTCGGCGCGCTTGGCCTCGTCCTTCGACTTGGTCTTCGCCTTGGCGGCGACCAGCTTCGCGACGGCGGCACCCTTGGTGCCCTGCATGCCGACGACGCCGGCGGCCGTCTGCGCGTTCGCATCCTCCTTGCTCTGCGCGAGGGTCGCCTTCTCCTGCTGCCGGTACTCGCCCGGCGCCTTGTCGGCGTGCTCGGCGGCCTTCTGCTTGTCGGCCAGGGCCCCCTGGAACTCCGGTTCTCCGGACCTGGCCAGCTGAGCATCGCTGACCTCGGCGTCGGCCATCTCCTGGTTGGTCTCGTGCTTGCCCGCCTCGAGGTTGACCTGCTCGGCCGGTGCCGGTTTCGGTACGGCGCCCGCGGCCGGGATCGGTGCCGTCCTGCCCGGGTCCTCCTGCCGGAGCGGGGTGACCTCCTTGGGCACGGCCTTCGACTGGTCCGGAGCAGCGTCGGTCGCGGCTTCGATGTCCTTGGCTGAGCCCTCCTTGCCCTGGGTCACCATGCCCTTGACCTCGCCCTTGACCTCGCCCGCCTTCCCGGACTCCTTGTACTTGTCGGCCTCCTTGAGCGTCTTCGGCGACTTGGCCTCGATGGCCGTCTTCACCGCGGCGATGAACGCCTTCTTGTCGAACGTCCCTGCCTGCTGGGCGTCCATCGAGTCGACCTTGGCGGCCTTCGCCTGGCCGGCGACGTCGTCGGCCGGCGCGAGGGCGGCGCCCTGGGCCTCCTTCGCCTTGGAGGCGGCCGGCGGGTGCGCCTTCTTGGCCTTCGCGAATCCCTTGACGCTGCCCTTCACCTGCGCGAACGCCGGGTCCTCGGTGGGCCGCACCCCGGGCGGGGCGACGGGCGGCTGCAGGAGCTTCTCCTTCGGCAGCGGCGCAGCCACCGCCGGGCCGGCGGCGCCTCCCGCGCCGGTCGGGGTGGCGGGCGCCTTGCCCGCCGTACCGCCCTTGCCCCCACCACCGGCACCTCCCGGCTTGGGCGCCTTCGCGCCCGCCTTGCCGAGCGGTGAGACCGGCTTGACGGGTTTGGGCGGCGGCACCGGCTTCTTGGGCGCCACCGCACCCGGGCCGAACCCCGTCGTGACGACGGCGAGCGCCGCGGCGGGCGGCTTGTCGGCCGCACCCTCCAGGTCCACGTGGACGCCGGCGGCCTTCGTTGCCTTCAGGCCCTTCTCGACGACCGCGATGTCCGGCTCGCTGCCACGGACCTCGCGCAGGGCGCTGTCGATGTCGGCGACGGCGTCACCGGACGACTTGAACCTCCCGGCGAGCAGCGCGCTGACCGCGGAGTTGCCGGCCGCACGCTGCAGGGCGAACAGTCCGGCCGCGCCGCCCCGCTTGGCCCCCGCCCGGACGCGCTCGCGTCCCTCGGCGAGGTGTTCGCCGACCGGTCCCTCGGCGTGCTCCCGAGCGCTCATCTCAGCTCACCGGGGCTGACCTTCAGGCCTGCTCCTCTTCCTCCTCGGCCTCCTGGCGCTGCACCGGGCCGAGAGAGTCGTCGTGGGCCGCCTGCATCTCCTCCTCTTCCTCCTCCTGCCGCTGGACCGCGGGAAGAGAGGGGTCGTGGGCAGCCTGCACGGCGGGCGCGGCGGCCGGCGACACCTGCGCTGCGGGTGCCGGCTGGCTCATCACCCGCTCGGCGTTCGAGGCGGCCTCGACCTCGTACCGGTCCGACGGATCGCTGATCGACACCCCACCCGCCGCAGGCGTGCCGTCCACGGGTCCGCTGCGCTGCTGGACGACGTGGGTGAGCTCGTGCGCGAGCAGGGTCTGCCCCTGGGAGGAGCCCGGGTCGTAGGTGCCGCGCTGGAAGACGATGTTGGAGCCGACGGTGTAGGCGTGAGCGCTGACCGAGCGGGCCGAGGCGTCGGCGGCGTCGCCGGTGTGCACGCGTACGTCGCTGAAGTCCTGCCCCATCCGGGCCTCCATGTCGGTCCGCACTCCCTGGTCGAGGGGTGCGCCGCCGCCCGAGACGACGTCGTGGACCGGCGATCGCTCCTCCTCCATCACGCTCGCCGCAGCAGCGTTGCCGGCGGCGCGCTGGATGCCGAGCATGCCCGCCGTGCCGAGGACGTCCGGTCGGCCGGCAGCCGCCGCCTTCCCCATCGCCGGGTCCAGGCTGTCTGCGCGGGCCCGCTGGCCGGCGTCGACGTCGGCTTCGAGTTCGGGACGGTCGTGGTCGTGGTGGCGCATGCCGACCTCCAGAGTCGTGGTGTCATCACGCTGCTCCCCGCGGCGTCGTACGGCCAGATTCCCCGGCGCAGCCGGAAGGACCGTCCGGCTGCCCGATCGGGCAGCTCGCCGGGGTGGGGGGTCAGGCGGTCTCCTTGACCAGCGCCCAGTACGGACCGAACTCCGACTCCAGGCACAGCCGGCCGAGCTTGCGGTACTCGCGCTGCACCGCGGTCACCACGTGCCGCATGGCGACCACCCCTGTGTCCGCCGCAGCGAGGTACGCCGCGGTGACGGCCGCCGACCGGATCGAGCCGCCCGCCATCTCGAACGAGTCGGCGAGGAAGGTGAAGTCGATGTCCGGCTCGCGACGGACGATCCGGCCCAGGCACTGGTCCCAGAGCGCGCGCCGGAGGGTCGCGTCGGGGAGCGGGAAGTCCACCATCACGTCGAGCCGCCGGGTGAACGCGTCGTCGATGTTCGCGCGCAGGTTGGTGGCGAGGATGGCCAGCCCGTCGAACGACTCCATCCGCTGCAGCAGGTAGGCACTCTCGACGTTGGCGTAGCGGTCGTGGGCGTCGCGCACCTCCGAGCGCTTGCCGAAGACTGCGTCCGCCTCGTCGAAGAGGAGTACGGCGTTCACGTCCGCCGCCGCGGTGAAGATCCGCTCCAGGTTCTTCTCGGTCTCCCCGACGTACTTGTCGACGACCGTGGCCAGGTCGACGACGTACAGCTCGAGGTCCAGGTCGTGCGCGATCACCTCGGCCGACATCGTCTTGCCGGTCCCGGAGTCGCCCGCGAACAGCGCGCAGACGCCGATCCCCCGCCCGCCACCGGGGCGCATCCGCCAGTCGACGAGCACCCGCTCGCGGTGCCGCGCCCGCAGCGCCACCTCCTCCAGCGCGGTCAGCACGGCCGCCGGCAGCACCAGGTCGTCCCACGACACGTCCGGCTCGACCCGGCGGGCGAGCCGCTCCAGCGCCGAGCCGTTCTCCGCCCGCGCTCCGACCCGGAGGTGGTGGGCGCTCAGCCGCCCCCCCGGCGCGAGGGTCGCCTGCACGCGAGCCGACTGGGCCGCGCGGGCCACGTCCTCGGGACGCAGCCGGAACTGCGCCGTCGCCGCCAGCGCGTCCCGGTCGGAGGCCGACCCGGCGAGGGCGAACCGCCACATGGTGCCGCGCTCCTCCTGGGTGCACGGCGGCACCCCGACGAGCAGCGGTGGCTCCCGCGCCCAGGACGGCTCCCACGACACGTCGCCGACGACCAGCAACGGCCGCGGGTGCGCGACCAGGTGCTGCAGGAGGTCGGGCCGGTCCCGCAGCACCGACGCCGGTGACGCGACGATCCCGGCGCCCGCCAGTCGCGCCTCCCGGGCGGCGACCGCGGCGAGCCCGGCGGGGTCGGGCTCCCTCGCGAGCCGGGCGAGGTCGATGACGAGGAGCCGGTGCCCGGTCAGCCGCAGCGCCTCGACGGCGAGAACGCGCCCGGATCCGGTCGAGGCCTCGCGGAGGTAGGCCAGGGTGACGCCCTCCTCGATGGCGCGGGCCAGCGGTGACGGATCTCCCCACGGCATGTCGGGGACGGTGTCGGTCACGGCCGCCAGCGAAGGATCCGGAGCGTCGTCGCCGAGCAGGTACGACACCACGCGGTCCGGCACCCGCAGCGCACGGCCGGGGAACGGCCGGTCGGGCTCGTCCAGCTCCACCAGCCCGCCACGGACCAGCGGGCCGTTCAGCAGGTGCGCGTGCCCGCTCACCGACGTCAACGGCACACCGGCCAGCTCGAGCGCCACGGAGACCGACGGCCGCCGCCGGCTGACGTCGTCGTTGAGGTAGCCGAAGAACTTCTCGAACCGCGGGTCGAGGTCCGCGGCGACGCCGACGAGCAGCAGGTCGAGGTCGACCGGGTCGAGCCCGAACCCGGCCGCGAGGTCACGGAGCCTCAGCACCGCCCCGGCGTCCTCGGCCTCGTCCGCCGCGGCCTCGCAGAGCTCGAGCCGTCCGGTCGAGCGCCAGCGCACGGGCTGTCGCGGTCCGGTGAGGAGGTGCTCGACCGCTTCGTCGCTGAGGTACAGCCCGCGGAACGGGTCGTCCGGCGCCGGGTCGTCGGCACGCCGTACGGCGACCAGGTGCCGGATCCGCTCCTCGAGCACACCGAGGCGCCCCAGCACGTGCGCGAGGCTCGCGGTCTCCATCACGACCGCCGCCGGCGGCGTCCGGCCGCCTGTTCCTTGGGCGCCTCCCTGGGCGCTTCCTTGGGCACTTCCCTGCGCGGCGGGGGCACGTGCCGCTGCCGGCCGACGTCCGATCCGCCGTCCACGAGGTCCTGGGCGTCGATCCTGAGCCCCTCGTCGACCGGAGGACCGGCCGGGTACTCCCGTCCCGTCCACATCGGCGCGGTGACCACGAGGTCGAGGGACGGCTTGAGCTCACCGCCGAGCGCCGACCAGACGTCGGCGAAGGCCCGGTCCTCCGGCGGTGGCAGGCCGACGCTGATACGCACCGGTTCGCCCGGCTCGGCGAGCTGGCCGACGACCAGGCGGTCCGGCAGTGCGTCGTACTTCAGGAACGCGCGCAGCAGGTTGTCCAGGAGCCGGTGCTCGTCCTCGGGGCGCTGCGTCCACGCGGTGACGAGGTAGGACAGCTTGTAGAACCGCGGGGCGGGTCGCCGCAGCACGACGGAGCCGCTCTCGGGGTCGCGCTGCTCGAGGTAGCCGGCGGGTCGGCGGCGTACGTCCTCGCGGATGTCGTAGAGGTACAGGTTGACGGTGGGCGCGTTCCGCCGAGCGGCCCAGTCCTTGGTCGGCGCGTCGAACACGACGTCGAGGTTCGAGCCGCTCAGCGCCTCCCCCACGACGATCTCGTGCAGCGCACCGTCCACCTGCTCGATCAACGTGCTCCCCTTCCCGGCGCGCAGCACGCGCGCCGTGGCCGGCACCTGCGACGATGCCCGCACCCCGCCTCGGACAGCACCCGTGCGCGGACAGTCGAACGGGCAGGCCGCGGCTACCGATCGGGCACGGCCGTCAGATCAGGCCCTGCCGCAGGGCGTACGCGACGGCGTGCGAGCGGTTCCGGAGCTGGAGCCTGGTCGTGACGTCGTGCAGGACGTTCTTCACGGTCCGCTCGGAGTAGGCGAGCTCGTGCGCGATCTCGCTGGTGTCGCACCCGTCCGCCACCAGCTTCAGCACCTCGATCTCGCGGGCGGCGAGCCCGTTGAAGGTCAGGCCCCGCGGACCGAGTACGCCGCGCTGCAGCGCACCGACCTGGTGCAGCAGGTGGCCGAGCAGGTCCGGCGGCACCGTGCCCTCTCCGCGTGCGGCCGCGACGATCGCGGTCACCAGACGGTCGGCATCGGCCTCGTCGCGCCGCAGCAGGCCGACGACCCCGGCCTCCGCCGCGGCGACGACCTCCGCCTCGCCGAGCCGGCCGGCGACCAGGACGGCCCGGCTGCTGGTCCCCTGCTGGAGGTGCTTGAGGACCTGCAGGGCCGAGTCGTCCATCGCGTCGACCGCGAGGACCGTGACCTCGGCCGATGCCTGCTCCGTGCAGGCGAGCAGCCTGATCTCCGGCCGCGGCCGGAGGTGGCTGACGACGCCGGCCCGCAGGATCGGATCACGTGCCTCGATGTGCACGGAGATCCGTGCGGTTGCAGTGTGGGTCGCAGTGTTCATGGGTGTTCCGTGACCAGGTGGGCCCACCCGGTGTGGGCGTCCCGGTGACTCAACCGCATCGCCCTAACACGCGACTAAACAGTGACTCAACGGGCAGGTCCGGCTGCCCCCGGCGCCCTCCGTCGGGTCGTCCGCACGGCCGTGGCCGTGGTGGCGACGACCCCGAGGGTGGCGAGCACCTCGGCATAGGACCGGCGTGCCTCCTCGGCCGAGGCGAGGTCGCCGGCGGCCTCGTGGGCGGCGACCAGGAGCCGCCACGACGCGTCGCGACACGGGTCGATGTCGATGCTGCGTCGCAGCGCGTGGACGGCTGCCTCGGGGCGCCCCTGGTCCAGGTGGAGGCGGCCGAGCAGCGCCGCCGCCTCCGCCGCCCGGAGCTGGTAGTGGTCACGGTGCGGGACCACCCAGTCGGTCGGCCCGTCCTCGGGGAGCACCTCGCCGACGTAGAGCAGCAGCGCCGCCTCGAGGTCGGGGATCGCCTCGGCCGCGCCACCGGAGGCACGCGCCCGCTCCGCGGTCGTGAGCAGGCGGTCGAAGGTCCGGAGGTCGGACGTCGAGCCTCCCGGGAGGGCCAGGAGGTAGCGGTCGCCGTCACGGACGACCAGCCGGCTCGCACCGCGCGCCACACCGGGCTCGAGCGCACTGCGGAGCCCCGACACGCACACGTGGAGGTTGTGGGTGGCGGCGTCCGGGTCGAGCTGTGGCCACATCGCGTCGACCATCACCTCCCGGTGCACGGGCTGTCCGGCGTACAGGGCCAGCATCCGGAGGACGGCGCGCGCCCGGGGACGGACGCCGGTCAGGGACGGTGACCCGCCCTCGATCCTGATGTCGAACCCTCCGAAGCACCGCACGGCGAGCGGCGCCGGTCGATCGGTGACGACCGACGGTGGACGGGCGCGGTGGCCGGCGCTGATCCAGTCCGCCCACCGGCGTCCGAGCCCGACGTCCGTCGCCTCCTCCGCCACGATCCGGCTCAGCTCCTGGTCGCCGCGGGACAGTGCTGCCGCCGCCCGCGCGACGACCACTGCTCCGGGGACCTGCGCCCGGTACGCGAAGCCGGCCGCCGAGTCGGCCTCCCGGGCTGCGTCGGGCACATTTCCGGTCGCCATCGACAGTGCGAGCGCGCTGCGGGCCCAGGCCTCCAGCGCCGGAGCGCCGATCCGCCGGCAGCGAACCACCAGCTCCTCGAGCACCCGGTCGGCGGGGCCGCCGAACCGGATCCGAGCGGCGGCATCGACGGCGACCAGCAGCGCAGCCCCCCAGCCGTCGCCTCGGTCGTCGGCCTCCCCGACCTCTGCCTCGACCACGTCCTCCGGCCGGTCCGGCGCGCCGAGGGCGTGCGCGATCCGCGCGAGCCACGGCAGCCCCAGGTCCTCGGCCCGGGCGGCGAGGTGCTCCATCCGGTCCTGGCCGTCCTGGTCCAGCACCGCGACCACCAGCGCGGCCGCACAGGCTGCCCGGTGGTCGCTCTCCAGCCGGTGGACGGCCGCGGCGAGGATGCGCCTTGCCGTGCGGAGATCGCCGGCGAGAGCCGACTCGATGCCCCGCAGGAGGTCGGTGTGGGGAGGCGGCAGATCGGTCCGCCGGCCCGGGTCGGGGCTGCTGACCGCGGCGCGGAGGTGCTCGACCCACGAGCCGGACGGCTGCTGGTCCCCGACCGTCCAGAGCCGGACGAACCGGGCCAGCGACTCGGCCGTGGCGGCCCACGGTGAGCCGTCGGCCGCGGGCGGGATCGCGGTCACCAGGGCGGTGGCGCTCCGCAGGTCGCCGGCGCGCCGGGCACGCTCGGCGAGCAGGATCCGGACCACCGGCTCGGATGCGACGGCCGGCGGGGCCGCGGCGAGCCAGTCCAGGTCGGGCTGGGCGAGCGCGGCCGCGAGATGGTCGCCCAGCACGGCGACGGCCTCGGCCCAGTGGCTCCCGGCTGCGAAGGTGCGCGCTCCCAGCACAGGGTCGGCGCCGACGGTGATCCGTGCTGCCTCCGAGAAGAAGGCGTCGGCAACGGGCCGGCCGACCTCCTCGCGGAGCGCCGCGACCAGGTGGGTCCGCACGGTGCGCGGCAGGGTCAGCCCGCGACCGTCCCCGGATGTCGCGAGGACCCCGGTCCGGTGGAGGTAGGCAAGCCGTTCGACGCCGTCCGGGCTCCGGGTGAGCTGCTCACACCAGTCGGCGCGCAGGATCTCCAGCGGGGAGGTGTGCCGGAGGAAGGCGAGGTCGTCGGCCGACAGGTCGGCGAGGACCGTCCTGCTCAGGTAGTCGGCGACGTACGACGTCTGGTCGTCGGCGCTCCCGACGGCGCTGTGCACCGCATCCGGCGGCAGGCCCGCTGTGGACTGGTGGAACAGGTGCAGCCCGGCTGCCCAGCCCTCGGTCGACCGGGTCAGCCGGCGGGCGTCGTCGGCGGCGAGCGGTGCGCCGTACACCGTGCGGAACAGCTCCGCCGTCTCGTGGCCGCGGAACCGGAGGTCCGAGGGGCCGATCACCATGCTGGTCAGCTCGGTGCGGGCCAGGTTGAGGTCGGGTCGGGTCCGGCCGCACACGACGAGGTGGAGTCGCTCGTCGGTGGCGAGCAGCAGTCGCTCCAGCAGCCGTCCGGCCCCGTGTCCGGCCCCGTGTCCGGCCCCGTGTCCGGCTCCCCGGCCGACCAGCTCGTCCAGGTCGTCGACGACGAGGACGAGCTCCGAGTCGCGCCCGGCCAACAGGTCGATCAGGGCCTCCGGGTCGGTGGACGTCGTGCCCCGGCGATCCGTGCGGGTCACGGCGGCGGCCATCCCACGCACCAGGCTGTCCACCGGGTCCGAGCCGGCAGCGTCGGCCCGCCACCAGGCGACATCGACGGACGAGCGCCGTGCCCAGTGGGCGAGTGCGGTCGTCTTGCCCGAACCCGCCGGCGCCACGACGGCGCAGATCCGGACCCGGGTGATGCGATCGAGCGTCGTGACCAGCCGTCGACGGTGCAGCCCGCTCGCGTCAGGGACTCCCACGACGAGATCGCGTCCGGCTGCCGGCGCGCGGGGCGTCGGCAGCCGGATGCGGTCGTCGGCGCCCCGCGTCTGCGGACTTCGTGCGTGCGCCACGGTGCCACCTTTCCGCCGCGAGGGGGTGCGGCGGATCTGCTGGGCCCGGACCCGGTGGGTTGACTCGAGTGGAGTGTCGATCTTGTCTATACCACCGTCGGGGGGCGCCCGCTCGGGTTTTTCCGATGTCGGCGGCCCGGCCGGATCATCGCGCCTGCTGGCGTCGCCGTCAGTCGCCGTACGACCCGTGCCGTCCGGCGCCGCCGGCGAACCGCGCCGCCCCGTCGAGCGTGTCCGCACCCAGGGAGACGAGGCCGTGCCGCCACTCGTTGGCGATCGCCTCGTCGAGGGTGAGGCCGTCCTGCTCGTAGGTCGAGAGCCGGTCCTGGCGAAGGCAGGTCTGGGGGAACTCCGCGAGCCGGGTCGCGAGCCCCACCGCCTCCTCGAGTACGGCGCCCCGCGCGCTGATCCGGTTGGCCAGGCCCATCCGGAGCGCCTCCTCCGCGCCGACCTCCCGGCCCGTCAGGACCAGGTCGAGCGCGTGGGACTGACCGATCAGCCGCGGCAGCCGGACCGTGCCGCCGTCGATCAGCGGCACGCCCCAGCGGCGGCAGAGCACCCCGAAGGCCGCGTCCGGGTCGACCACCCGCAGGTCGCACCAGACCGCCAGCTCGAGGCCGCCGGCGACGGCGTACCCCTGCACCGCGGCGATCACGGGCTTCGAGAGCAGCATCCGGGTCGGCCCCATCCCGGCCGGCCCCTCGCCCGGAGCGCCGACCTCGACGTCGCCGCGGGTCACCGCCTTGAGGTCGGCACCGGCGCAGAAGACGCCGCCGGCGCCGTACAGCACCGCGACCGAGGCCTCCTCGTCGGCGTCGAAGGCGGCGAACGCCTCGGTGAGCGCCCGGGCGTGCGCCGCGTCGACGGCGTTGCGGACCTCCGGGCGACGGAGCGTGACGACGGTGACAGGTCCACGGCGCTCGACCTCGACCGGCACCGCAGCCGCCTCAGAGGTAGAGGCCGGCGGCCTCGTCGGCGAGCCGGTCGGCGGCCACGGCGTGCACGTCGCGCTCGCGCATCACGACGTAGACGTCGCCCTGGACCTCGACCTCGGCCTTGTCCTCGGGGTCGTAGAGCACCCGGTCGCCGGCCTCGACGGCCCGCGCGTGCGGACCGACAGCGACCACCCGCGACCAGGCGAGCCGTCGGGCTCCCATCGCCGCGGTCGCCGGGATCACGATGCCGCCCGAGGACCGCCGCTCCCCGGCGTCGCTCTCCGTCTCGCACAGGATCCGGTCGTGCAGCATCTTGATCGGCTTCTTGTCCGATCGGACGAGCGTCATGGCTGCATCAGTTGACGATCTTGCGGATCACGACGAGCACCGCGATCACGCCGACCACACCGCCCACGGTCTTGAGGATGTTGTCGGTGCGCGGCTCGCCCGTCCCCGGGTCGACGTAGACCGCCTTCACCTCCGCGACCTGCCGACTGATGATCGTCTTCGGGCTCACCCGGTAGAACAGCTGGTCGAGGGTCCCTGCCAGACGCTCGCGCGTCTCCTCGATCTCGCGCTCGATGTCAGAAGGCTGGTTGCTCACCCGGGAAGGCTATCAATGGCCCGCGGGTCGAAACCGAACGGCAGTTCCAACCGGTGGGAACGCATCAGGGCGTCGTCGGTGAGGACGTCGTACGTCGCCGCGTCGGCGACCACGCGGCCCTCGCTCAGCACCACCGACCGCGGGCACAGCTCCAGGGCGTAGGGCAGGTCGTGGGTCACCATCAGCACCGTGACGTCCAGGCTGCGCAGGATGTCGGCGAGCTCGCGCCGGGACGCGGGGTCCAGGTTGGACGACGGCTCGTCGAGCACCAGGATCTCGGGCTCCATGGCGAGCACGGTCGCCAGCGCGACCCGGCGCCGCTGCCCGAAGGACAGGTGGTGCGGCGGACGGTCGGCGAAGTCGGCCATGCCGACGAGGTCGAGCGCGTGCATGACCCGCTGCTCGAGCGCCGCGCCCTTGAGCCCGAGGTTGGCGGGCCCGAAGGCGACGTCGGCGCGCACCGAGCCCATGAAGAGCTGGTCGTCGGGGTCCTGGAACACGATGCCCACGCGGCGCCGGATCTCGAGGAGGTGCTGCTTGGCCACCGGCAGCCCGCTGACCTCGACCGAACCCGCGAGCGGGTCCTCGCCCGGGCGCGCGGGCAGGATGCCGTTGAGGTGCAGCACGAGCGTGGTCTTGCCGGCGCCGTTCGGGCCCGAGCAGCGCCACCCGCTCGCCTGCGTGCACGTGGAGGTCGACGCCGAAGAGCGCCTGGTGGCCGTCGGGATAGGCGTAGGCCAGGCCCTTGACGTCGAGGACGGGGATCACGGTGAAACTCGCTGGTTGAGGTGCGAGGCCGCCCGCGGCCGAGCCTCGAAACCCGGGAGCCGGCCGTCGTAGCCGCGCGACAGCATCGCGAGGTGCACCCGCTCGCCGCGCTCGTAGGAGCGCACGAACAGGGCGCCCAGGGTGCGCGCCAGCGCCGGCCAGTGCCGGGGCGAGCGCGGGTCGGCGCCGCGGGAGCGCATCGCCGTCATCATCCGGCCGAGGTCGGCGGTCACGACGTCGAGGTAGCGCACCATGAACGCCATGATCTGCACCATCAGGTCCGGCATCCGCAGCCGCTGCAGGCCGCGGATCACGTCGGCGGGCTCGGTGGTGGCGGCCAGCGTGAGCGAGGCGAGCACGCCGAGCGTGCCCTTCGCGGCGAGCCCCCAGGCCGCGAGCAGCCCGGGCTCGGACAGGCCGACGCTGACCAGACCCAGCGACACCTCGATCTCCGGGCCGCGCACGACGAACGGCATCAGCGCCGCGAACACGAGGAACGGCACCTCGATCACCGTCCGCTTCAGGACGTAGCCGACCGGCACCCGGGCGGCCAGGACCACAGCCAGGACGAGCACGAGGAAGGCCGGCGAAGGCGGCGTACCACTCCCGGGGCGTGGCCACGACCGTCAGCACGAAGGCCAGCAGCACGAGGATCTTGAGGTGGGCCGGGGCACGGTGCACGGCCGAGTGGCCGTGGAAGTGCAGGCGGTGGCCGTGCCCGGCACCCACGTCAGTCGTCCTCGGCGTCGCCAGGTGCTGCGGCGCCGACCGGCGCCGGCTCCCGACGGCGTACGACGAACGCCAGCCCCCCGGCGACCACCAGCACCAGGAGCACCCCGGCCACGCCGGCGATCCCGCCGCCGAGCCGCTCGTCGTCGACGCCCTTGGTGCCATAGTCGGCGAACGGGCCGTCGGCGGTCGACGACTCCTCGGCGGAGTCGAGGAAGCCGGTCTCGCCGGCGACGTACTCGAGCCCGTCGGGGTGGCTGCTGGCGTAGTAGCTGCCGACGCCGGCGATCAGCAGGATGACCGCCAGCGCCGCGATCCAGAAGGTGCGGCGGCTCACGAGGTGGCCTCCGCGCCGGTCGCGGGCGTGCGCGTGCCGGCGAGGGGCGAGGGGAGCAGCCCGCGGGCGCCGTACACGAGGTCGGGACGGGAGGCGACGACGGCGCTGACGACGAGGCCCGTCACCACCGCCTCGCCGACGCCGATCACGGTGTGCCAGCCGAGCATCGCGGAGAGCACCGCGCCGAGCGGGACGTCGGCGGTGCCGCCGACCGCGAACAGCGCCGTGAACACCGCGGCCGCCGTGGGCACCGACACCAGCGCGCCGATCGCCGCGGCCGGCGCGACCGACGACGCCCGCTTGGGCATCGCGGCGATCAGCAGCCGGAAGACGCCGTAGCCGACGAAGCAGCCCACCAGTGCCATCAGGGTGATGTTGGTGCCGAGCGCGGTGACGCCCCCGTCGGCCATGAACAGGGCTTGGACCAGCAGGACGACGCTCATGCAGAGCGCCGCCGTCCAGGGTCCGACCAGGACGGCGGCGAGCGCGCCGCCGAGGAGGTGGCCGCTCGTCCCCGCGCCGACCGGGAAGTTCATCATCTGCCCCGCGAAGACGAAGGCGGCCACGAGGCCGGCCATCGGTGCGGTGCGGTCGTCGAGCTCGGTGCGCGCCTTGCGCAGGGCGACGGCGACACCCGCAGCGGCGACGACTCCGGTCGCCACCGACGTCGGTGCGTCGAGGAACCCGTCGGGCACGTGCATGGGTCGACTCCCCTTCGTGGCTGGCCGAGGCCGGGTAGTTAGATGAGGTCGTACATCCGCGAGGTTATTGCCATTGAGTTGCAACAACAACAGGTTGGCCAGAACCTACCCGACCAGGCAGGAGTTCCCCATGAGCGCCCCTACCCGTTTGGCCGTCGGCGACGTCGCGCCCGACTTCACGCTCACCGACGACGCGGGCGGCAAGGTGGCGCTCGGCGACCTGCTGGAGTCCGGCGACCGCGTGATCGTGTACTTCTACCCCGCCGCGATGACGCCGGGCTGCACCAAGCAGGCCTGCGACTTCTCCGACTCCCTCGACGGGCTGCAGACCGCCGGCTACCGCGTCGTCGGCATCTCCAAGGACGCGCCGGCCAAGCTGGCGAAGTTCCGCGAGCGCGACGGGCTCACCATCCCCCTGCTCTCCGACCCCGATCTCGCGACGCACCGGGCGTACGGCGCCTTCGGCGAGAAGAAGCTGTACGGCAAGATCGTCGAGGGAGTCATCCGCTCCACGTTCGTCGTCGGCCCGGACGGGAAGGTGGAGGTGGCGCAGTACAACGTCAAGGCCACCGGGCACGTGGCGAAGCTCCGCAGGGACTTGGGGATCGACGGCTGAGGCCGACCGCCCCGGAAGGACATCAGATGGAACTGCACGACGCGCTGGCAGCCCTCGCACGCGACCACGGGCAGGCGCTGTTCTCGGACGCGGGTGCGTTCCGCGGGGCTCTGGACGACTACCTCGACGAGGGCACGGCGTCCACGGGCACCATCAACCTGCTGACCGACGCGGTCCGGCTCGGCGCGCTCGACGGCCTGCTGTCGATGCTCGACAGCGGCGCCACGTCCGACAGCGCCGTCGACACGGCGGGCCGGCGGCTGGCGCGCGACCGGGGCAGCGCCGACGTCACCGGGTCGCAGTGGGCCGTCGCCGTCCTCGGCTACGCCCTCGGCCGGGTTCCCGAGGACATGGCGACCCGGCTCCGGCCGGACGCCCGCACTGCCGACGCCGGCCCGTCCGCTCCGCCGGCAGGGCCTCCGGTGGTCTCCGGCGGCGGAGGCGGGGCGGTTCCCGGCTGGCCGAGCTCCGGCGGTACGCCGCCGCACCCGCCGTCCGGATCGCAGGGCGCACCCGGTCAGCACGTCAGCACGGTCCCGCCGGCCAGCACGGTGGCTCGGTACCGGCCCCGCCGACGGCGTTCTCGTCGCCACAGCCTGCGCCCGGGCAGGGCGCGGCGTCGTACCAATGGTCGGGCGGGGGGCCCGGGCAGGGCGGCGGCCAACCGCAGTCCTGGGGCCAGCCGCCCCAGAAGAAGAGCAAGACCGGCCTGATCGTCGGCGGGGTCGCGGCAGCGGTCGTCCTGCTCGTCGCTGTCGTCTTCGGCATCGTCGCGCTGGCGGGCGGCGACGACGAGGATCCGTCCGCCCACCCCACGTCGAGCGCGACCGACACCGACGGCGGGGGTTCGGGAGGGTCGGCCCAGCCCCCGACAACGTCGCCCCCCGCGACCGCAACGACCGCGACGTCCATCGGTGGCCCGGTCGTCGTCGGCGACGGCTACTCCTACTCCGCGCCCGAGGGCTGGACCGACGGCACCATCGAGCTCAAGCAGCAGGACACCATCGGCACGATCGACACCGGCGTGCTCTGGGGCGACACGCTCAACACCTCGCGCGCGAGCGTGCTCGTCGAGACGTCGTCGTCGTACGGCGAGTCGGACCCCAACGAGCTCAAGGACACCTGGATCGACACCGTCATCGGCGGGATCACCCCGGTGACCGCGGACGGCACCGCGCCGACGCCGACCGACCTGGAGCCGATGCAGATCGGCGGCCTCGACGCCGTCGGGATCGAGCTGCTCTGGGAGAACCAGAACAACGCCCAGGTGCGCCAGCTCGCGTTCCTGGTGATCTCCGGTGACCAGGTCTTCTCGATCACCGCGTCGTTCACGCAGGCCGACGAAGGCGTCGAGCCGGTCGTCTACGACATCCTCGGCAGCTGGGTCTGGCAGTAGTCCCTAGACTGCCGTCGCTCCGGCCGGAGTGGTGGAACTGGCAGACACGCGGCACTTAGGATGCCGTGCCTCAGGGCGTGGGGGTTCGAGTCCCCCCTCCGGCACCGTGCGGCGATCAGGTCGCCGGGCCGCCGTCGCTCAGCGCAGCAGGTCGGCGACGAGCGGTGCGATCTCGCGCAGCGCCTTGCCGCGGTGCGAGACGGCGTCCTTGTCGTCGACCGACAGCTCGGCCGTGGTGACGCCGGGCCGGTCGTCGGCCACGAAGACGACGTCGTAGCCGAAGCCCCCGCTCCCCCGGACCTCCCGGATCACCCGTCCGTCCATCCGGCCCTCGACGACGAGCTCGCGACCGTCGGGCAGCACCAGCGCCACCGCGCAGGTGAAGTGGGCTCCGCGGCGCCCGTCCGGCACGTCGGCGAGCTGGTCGAGCAGCAGCCGGTTGTTGCGCTCGTCATCCTTGGGCGGACCGGACCAGCGTGCGGAGAGCACGCCCGGCATCCCGTTGAGCGCGTCGACGCACAGGCCGCTGTCGTCGGCGATCGTCGGCAGCCCGGTGGCCGCGACCCCGGCCCGCGCCTTGAGGAGAGCGTTGCCCTCGAAGGTGGGCTGGTCCTCGACCGGCTCGTCGTACTCCTCGACGTCGTCGAGCCCCACCACGCCGACCCCGGTCAGGTGCTCGCGCAGGATCCGGTCCATCTCGGCGAGCTTCTTGGCGTTGCGCGAGGCGACGAGCACGCGGCGGGCGACCTCAGCCACCGAGCAGAGCCTCCTGCTGCAGGCGGGTGAGGTCGGCGCAGCCCTTCTCGGCGAGGCCGAGCAGCGCGTCGAGCTCGGCGCGGTCGAACGCCGCTCCCTCGGCGGTGCCCTGCACCTCGACGAACTTCCCGTCACCGGTCATCACGACGTTCATGTCGGTCTCGGCCCGCACGTCCTCGACGTAGGGCAGGTCGAGCCGCGGGGCGCCGTCGATGATGCCGACGCTGACCGCCGCCACCGAGCCGGTCAGCGCCTTCTCGACGCCGAGGTGGGCGCAGGCGTCGGCGAGCGCGACGTACGCGCCGGTGATCGCGGCGGTGCGGGTGCCGCCGTCGGCCTGGAGCACGTCGCAGTCGAGCTGGATGGTGTTCTCGCCGAGCGCCTCGTAGTCGATGATCGCGCGCAGCGACCGGCCGATGAGCCGGCTGATCTCGTGGGTGCGGCCGCCGATCCGGCCCTTGACCGACTCGCGGTCCGAGCGGGTGTTGGTCGACGCCGGGAGCATCGCGTACTCCGCCGTCACCCAGCCCAGGCCCGACCCCTTGCGCCACCGCGGGACGCCCTGCGACGCCGAGGCCGCGCACAGCACGCGGGTCCTCCCGAACTCGATCAGCACCGACCCGGCGGGGTGGTCGAGCCAGTTGCGGGTGATCTTGATCGGCCGCAGCGCGTCGTCGGCGCGGCCGTCCTCACGAGTGCTCATGACGAATCAACCTAGCGGGCGGCGATTCGTGCCGATTCGACGGGCCAGCGCGGTCGATTCGACGGGCCAGCGCGGTGGATTCGACCGTCTTGCGGACCGCCCAGGGCGCCAGGTCCCGTGCGCGGCGACCGACCCAGGGGACGCCCTCGGCGGCCATCCAGGCCATGTCGCGGCGCCAGCTGAGCGGCAGGCCGCCGCCGGGCTCGGTGCTCGGCAGGGCGAACTCGTAGCCGGCAGCGCGCAACACCTCTCCGAAGGCGCGCGCCAGGCAGCGGTGCCCGATCTCGGAGGGGTGGAAGCGGTCGACCGACCAGCAGTCCCTGCGGAAGAGCTCGGGCCGCCCGGAGAGGTCGAGGCGCAGTCCGCCGTACTCCGCGTGGATGTCGTCGTAGACCTCGTTGACCGCCTCGATCCGGCTCGACAGCGTGCGCCGGAGGAACCCCGGCAGGCCCAGCACCTCACCGTGGTCGTGGAACCGCGCGGTCACCAGCGTGGTCCCGATCGCGTGCAGCGAGCCCGCCACGGCGTGCAGGTCGTCGCGCACCCGCGCCGGGTCCCAGGCCGAGCGCAGGGTGTCGTTGACGCCGACCATCAGGGAGGCGAGGTCGGGGCGGTGCGCGACGGCGTCGGCGAGCTGCTCCTCACGGACCACGGCCGTGGTCGCCCCGGAGATCGCGAGGTTGCAGTAGGAGACGTCGTACGACGCCGCGAGCGCATCGGCGAGCAGGCGGGACCACCCGCGCCACGAGCCTCCCGGGACGGGATCGCCGATACCGACGGTGGTGCTGTCACCGAGTGCGGCGAGCCGCAGGTACGCGGTGCCGGTCTGGCTGGTCACGGCCTTCAGCGTGGAGCAGTGCGGTACGCCACCCACACCGCACGGTGACGTGTCCGGCAACGGTGGGTGAAGGTCGGGCGCCGGCCAGCTCACGGGAGGCCGACGCGGCTACTTCACCTCGGCGTGCAGGATCCGCCACAGCCCGACACCGAGCGGGAGCCCGATCCACAAGGCGCCCGACACCAGCAGCTGCGCCCACTCCTCACCGGTGTCGAGCTGCCACTCGATCAGCGGGTAGAGCGCCTCCGAGAAGTTGATCCACGGGCCGACCTCGGCCAGCTGGCTGATCAGGGCCCCGGCGACGGCGAGCACGAGCGGCAGCACCCACTTGTAGACGAAGAACACGACGATCGCCAGCGGCGTGTTCAAGAAGAGCGCCGCGAGGGCGAAGCCACCGGTCATGGTCAGCATCTGGCCGATGACGAAGGCGACCAGGCCGGTGAGCTCGAAGTCCCACGAGGTCAGCTCCGGCTGGATGATGTCGCACACGGTCGTCAGCACCGCTCCGACCACCAGGGCGGCGGCGGCCGTCGCCAGGGTGAGCACCATGCCCACGGCGAGCTTGGCGAGCACGACCTGCAGCCGCCGCGGCTCGAGCGCGAAGCTGACCATCGCCGTGCGCTGGCCCCACTCCTGGGTGACCAGCATGATGCCGAGGACCGGCAGCAGGAACGAGCCGAGGAACGCAGCGACCGCGACGAAGTCGACGAACGCGACGGTCAGGTCCTGGAAGAGCGTGACCAGCATCAGCGCGAGCTCGCCGAGCGTCACGATGACGCCGATGGCGACCAGCAGCCAGAAGCCGGCCAGCGTGTCGTAGGACTTGCGCAGCTCCACGAGCACGAGCCGGTGGAACGGGATCGGCGCGGTCCCCGAGACGTCGAGGGCGAGGGCGCTGTGCGGCGCCGGTACGGCGGTCATCGGGCCACTCCTGTCGGGCTGGGTCCTGTCGGTCTGGGTCCTGTCGGTCTGGCCCCTGTCGGCAGGGCGTCGCGCTGGCTGGCGGAGGTGAGCTCGAGGAAGAGGTCCTCGAGGCCCGCGGCGCCGGAGCGGAGGTCGGTGAGGATGACCCGCGCCTCGAGGGCGGCCCGGCCGACCTGGTCGGTGGTCGTGTGGACCCGCAGCCCCTGTCCCGCGGGCTCGACCCGGTGGCCGGCGGCCGAGAGCGCCGCGGCGAGGGCGGCGTTGTCGAGGCTGACGACGAGCGTGGTGGCTCCCCCGGCGGAGTTGTCGAGCAGGGTCTGCTTGTCGCCCTGGGCGACGATCCGGCCGTTGCCGATCAGGATCATCTCGTCGGCGATCTGCTCGACCTCGTGCAGCAGGTGGCTCGAGAGCAGCACGGTGCCGCCGCGGTCGGCGTACCCCTTCAGCAGGCCGCGCATCCAGCGGATCCCGGCAGGGTCGAGACCGTTGGCGGGCTCGTCGAGGATCAGCACCGACGGGTCGCCCAGCAGGGCGTGCGCGATGCCGAGCCGCTGGCGCATGCCGAGCGAGTAGTTGCGCAGCCGGCGGCCCGACTCGTCCCCGGTCAGCCCGACGAGGGCGAGCATCTCCTCGACCCGGGTCCGCGGCAGGCCCATCGTCAGGGCGCCGAGGGCGAGGACCTCGCGGCCGGTGCGGCCGGCGTGCTGGGCCGAGGCGTCGAGCAGCACGCCGACGTGCCGCCCGGGGTTGGGGATGTCGCGGTAGCGCAGGCCGCCGATGGTGACGTGGCCCGACGTCGGCGGCGTCAGCCCGACGATGACCCGCATCGTGGTGCTCTTGCCCGCGCCGTTGGGGCCGAGGAACCCGGTGACGCGACCGGGGCGGCAGCTGAAGCTGACGTCGTCGACGGCAGTGAAGCCGCCGTAGTCCTTGGTGAGGCGATCGACCGTGATCATGCGGCGAATCCTCCCCGATGGCCCCTCAGACGTCGTAGACGGCACCGGGCGCGGCGAGCTCGGTCGGACCGGTGAAGACCGCGACCGCCTCGTCGTACATCACCTTCGGGTCGTGCCACGGCGGCACGTGGGTGAGGATCAGCCGCCCGGCCCCGGCCTCGGTGGCGGTCTCCCCCGCCTGGTGGCCGCTGAGGTGCAGGCTGGGCGGGTTGTCGTCGTCGTGGCGGAACGACGCCTCGCAGAGGAACAGGTCGGCATCGGTGGCGAGCTCGACCAGGGTCGGCGTGGGGCCGGTGTCGCCGCTGTAGGCCAGGGTCCGCGTGCCGTCGGGGGTCTCGACCTGGATCCGCATCCCGAACGCCTCGACCGGGTGGTCGACCGCGAGCGCCTGGATCCTGAACGGCCCGACGGTGAAGGTCCCCCGATAGCGGTGGAACTCGAACTCCTCCCGCATCCCGGGCTCGCGCGGGAGGTCGTAGGCCTTGGCCAGCCGGCGGTCGGTGCGGCGGGGGCCCCAGACCGGGATCCGCGGCTGGCTGCCGGTGGGGTGGTACTTGCGGAGCACGTAGTAGCTGGTCATGTCGACGCAGTGGTCGGCGTGCAGGTGGCTGATCAGCACCGCGTCGACGGCGAGCGGGTCGACGTACCGCTGGAGCTGACCGAGCGCCCCGTTGCCGAGGTCGAGGACGAGGTTCCAGGTGCGGCTCTCGCCGGTGGCGTCGTCGACGCCCTCGGCCTGCACGAGGTAGCAGCTGGCGGCCGAGTCCGGGCCGGGATAGGACCCGGCGCACCCGACCACGGTCAGCCGCATCCCGGTGGTGGCACTCACGCCATACCTCCGGCGAACTGGCCGGCGGCGGCGAGCTCGGGGCCAAGGAAGCGTCGCCCGATCGTCTCGAACTGGGCCGGGGAGCCCGTCGTCGCGAAGGAGTACGTCGGCTCCCCACCCGGACGCATCAGCCCGGTGTCGGCGAGCATCCGGTAGACGTCCTTGCCGCACTCCTCGGCGCTGCTGACCAGCGTCACGTCGTCACCCATGACGTAGGAGATGACGCCGGTGAGCAGGGGGTAGTGCGTGCAGCCGAGGATCAGCGTGTCGACGCCGAGCTCGCTGAGCGGGTCGAGGTACTCGTGCGCGACGGTGAGCAGCTCGTCTCCGCCGGTCACACCGGCCTCGACGAAGGGGACGAACCGCGGGCAGGCACGGGTCGTCACCTGCAGCTGCGGGGCGGCGGCGAACGCGTCGTCGTAGGCCATCGACTCGGCGGTCGAGCGGGTGCAGATCACGCCGATCCGGCCGTTGCGGCTCGCGGCCACGGCGCGCCGCACCGCCGGGAGGATCACCTCGACCACCGGGACGTCGTACCGCTCCCGCGCGTCGCGGAGCATCGCGGCGCTGGCCGAGTTGCAGGCGATCACCAGCGCCTTGACGCCCTCGCCGACGAGGTGGTCGAGGCACTCGAGGGCGTACTCGCGGACCTCGCCGATCGGCTTGGGGCCGTAGGGCTGGCGCGCGGTGTCGCCGACGTAGGTGATCGACTCGTGCGGGAGCTGGTCGATGACCGACCGGGCGACGGTCAGCCCGCCGAAGCCCGAGTCGAAGATCCCGATCGGGGCGTCCCGGTCGCCGGAATCGGCGGGGACGGCTGGCGGGTTGAGCTGCGACACGCGACAAGACTAGGTGTACGACGCCCGCCCGCGCGGCATTGCGCGACGGAGATCACGTCGCCACCTACCCTTGCTGACCGTGACCCTGCCCGCGATCGTCCCCGCGATCCGCCCCACCCGGCGCCCTCCGCTGGTGCTGCTCGTCCTCGCCCTGCTCGTGGGCCTCGGCCTGCCCGGCGCCGCGACCGGCCTGACCCGCGACGACCGGTCCCGGCCCGCCGCACGCGGCTCCGCGCCGGCGCGCATCAACGGCACCCGGGTGCTGGCGATCTCCGTCGACGGGCTCAACCCGAGGGCCCTCGGCGTGCTCGGGAAGGCGCGGGCGCCGTACCTCCACCGGCTGTTCCGGGAGGGTGCCGGGACCCGCAACGCGCGCTCGCAGGTGGAGCTGACGGTGACCCTGCCCAACCACACCAGCATGGTCACCGGGCGGCGGATCGACGCCGCCCGCGGCGGGCACGGCGTGACCTGGAACGAGGACGTCCCGGGCACCACCGTCGACGGCGCGGCCGGGTCGGACGTGGCCTCGGTCTTCGAGGTCGTCCACGAGGGCGGCGGGTCGACGGCGGTCTTCGCGACCAAGACGAAGTTCTCGCTCTTCGAGCGGAGCTGGCCGGCAGCGATCGACCGGACCGTGATCCGCGAGGAGCGGGACCGGTCGGTCGTGCGGGCGGTGCGCCGCGACCTCGTCGATCGCCAGCGGGCGTTCACGTTCCTCCACCTGGGTCTCGCCGACGCCACCGGGCACGCCCGCCGCTGGATGCGCGGCGCCTACCTCGACGCCGTCGCCACCCTCGACGCCCTGGTCGGGTCGATCCTGCGGACCGTCGAGCGCCACCCGTCGCTCCGGTCGCTCGTGGTCGTGCTGACCGCCGACCACGGCGGCGTGCCGGGCACCAGGCGCCACGACGACCCGACCCGGCTGGCGAACTACCGCGTGCCGTTCGTGGTCTGGGGGCCGGGCGTCGACCACGGCGACCTCTACGCGATGAACCCGACCTTCGCCGACCCCGGACGGCGACGCGTCCGCTTCGCCGGCACCCAGCC
Organism: uncultured Actinomycetota bacterium; assembly: GCA_963830735.1. Lineage (GTDB taxonomy): Bacteria > Actinomycetota > Actinomycetes > Propionibacteriales > Nocardioidaceae > Nocardioides. The sequence goes on along the minus strand of CAWHNG010000002.1, from coordinate 147,001 downwards.
GATCCGCAACGGCGACCTCGCCAACCTGGTCACCGACCTGCTCGGCCTCGGCCCGGTCGCGGGCAGCCGGTGGAACACGGGCCAGTCTCTGACCTGGACACGCTGACGCCACCGACCGAACCGCGAACCGGACGTTCCGGTCGCTCCGCCCCGGGCCAGAAAGCCGCAACGTCCGGTTCGTCGGAGGCGGAAACCGCTAGTCCACGTCGACGCCGGTCGTCGGCCGCGCCACCAGCCGACCGTGCCCGAGCTCGCCGACCGTCGGCCAGGGGTTGAACCGGCAGCCGTCGGTGCCCTTCGACTGCTGCATCATCACCGGGGCGAGCGCGCCGCGGCGCGGGCAGGAGGCGTGGCCGCGCCCGAGCCAGTGGCCGGTCTCGTGGTTGACCACCATGTGCCGGTAGTCGCGCAGCGAGAGGCTTCCGGCGTTCCACGCGGGTGAGGCCCAGCGCCAGCGGTCCTGGTTGATGATCACGTTGCGGCCGACCCGGCACGACCACCGGGCGCTGCAGCCGGACGAGAAGGACGGCACCAGTCGCGCCTCGGAGATCCACAGGGTGAAGCCGCCGCCCGAGCGGACCCGCACGAACCTGACCCCGCGACCGCGCCAGCCACGCGGGTCGTCGTACGTCTGCTGGGCGAGGCGGCCGAACTCGCGCACGCTGACGTCGACCTGTCCCTTGACCCGGACCGAGTAGAGGACGGTACGACGCCGATCGACCCGGTGCTTGATCCACACGCCCCGGGCGCGCGCGGTCGTCTCGGAGTGGTCGCGCGCCCGGACCCGCACCTGGACGGCGATCCGGTGGCCGACGTCGCGCGGCTGGATGCGGTAGCGGCGCCCGTCGGCGGCGGCGATCGGTCTCCCGTCGCGCAGCCACTGGTAGTGGGTGCGGGCGGGGTCGGGGTCCCAGCGGCCGGGGTCGGCCACCAGCGTGTGCCCGTAGCGCGGTTTGCCCTCGATCACCGGCTCCCGCAGCAGCGTGAGCGGCGGCCGGTCGGCCGCGGTCGCGGGCGATGCGGCGGCGCCGTCGGGGCGGGCAGCGGAGTCGACGGAGAGCAGCAGGACCGCGACGAGCGACGCTGCGAGGAAGCGCTCGATCAGGCCCACAGCTGCCCTTCGAGCTGCTCCTCCGCCTCGTCGATCGTGCCTTCGTAGGCGCCGGTGGAGAGGTACTTCCAGCCGCCGTCGGCCACGACGAACGCGATGTCCGCGGACTCCCCCGCCTTGACCGCCTTGGCCGCCTGGCCGAGGGCGGCGTGCAGGATCGCGCCGGTGGAGATGCCGGCGAAGATGCCCTCGAGCTCGAGCAGCTCACGCACCCGGCGTACGGCGTCCCGCGGGCCGACCGAGAACCGCGAGTCGATCAGCGTCTCGTCGTACAGCTCGGGGATGAAGCCCTCGTCGAGGTTGCGCAGGCCGTAGACCAGCTCGCCGTACCGCGGCTCGGCGGCGACGATGCGCACGTCGGGCTTGGCCTTCCGGAAGAACCGGCTGACGCCCATCAGCGTGCCGGTGGTGCCGAGGCCGGCCACGAAGTGGGTGATGGACGGCAGGTCGGCCAGGATCTCCGGGCCGGTGCCCTCCTCGTGCGCGAGGGCGTTGGCGTCGTTGCCGTACTGGTAGAGCATCACCCAGTCGGGGTGCTCGGCGGCGATGCCCTTCGCGACGCGGACCGCCTCGTTGGAGCCGCCCGCGGCCGGCGAGGACACGATCTCCGCGCCCCACATCCGCAGCAGCTGGCGGCGCTCCTCGGAGGTGTTCTCCGGCATCACGCAGACGATGCGGTAGCCCTTGAGCTTCGCTGCCATCGCCAGCGAGATCCCGGTGTTGCCGGAGGTCGGCTCGAGGATCGTGCAGCCGGGGCGCAGGAGCCCGTCCTTCTCGGCCTGCTCGATCATCCGCAGCGCCGGCCGGTCCTTGATGGAGCCGGTCGGGTTGCGGTCCTCGAGCTTGGCCCAGATCCGCACGTCGGGGGTCGGGGAGATGTTCGGCAGGCCGACCAGCGGCGTACCGCCGACGGACGCGAGGAGGTTGTCGAAGCGGGCCATCGGCGCTCAGCCGCCGGCGACGGCGGGCAGCACGACGACCTGGTCGCCGTCGCTGAGCTCGGCCTCGAGGCCGCCGAGGAACCGCACGTCCTCGTCGTTGACGTAGATGTTGACGAACCTTCGAAGCTCCGGCAGGTCGTCCTTGAGCTCGACCAGCCGCTCCTTGATGCCGGGGTGGTTGCCCTCGAGGTCGTCGATGAGCGCCTGCAGCGTGGCGCCCGCGGCGGGCACCGCCTTCTCACCACCGGTGTAGGTGCGCAGGATGGTGGGGATCCGGACCTCGATGGTCATGACTTGGACTCGCTCCTCGTGAGAGTGGGGACGATCTCGACGGGCTCCTCGGTCACGGCGCCGTCCACGATTCGATAGGACCTGAACTCCACCGGGCCGTCGTTATTCCCGTGGTCGCGGGTGCTCACCAGCACGTAGTGGGCTCCGGGCTCGCTGGCCAGGTTGACGTCGGTGACGCTGGGATAGGCCTCGGTCGCGGTGTGGGAGTGGTAGACGACGACCGGCTCCTCGTCGGCGTCCCAGAGCTGCTTGTAGAGCTCGAGCAGCTCGGTCGAGTCGAACTCGTAGAACGTCGGGCTCCCCGCCGCGTTGACCATCTCGACGACCCGCTCCGCGCGGTCGCTGCCCTCGGGGCCGGCGACGATGCCGCAGGCCTCCACGGGGTGGTCCCGCTTGGCATGGGCGACGATCGCATCGTAGGTCCCCTGGTCGATCCGCAACACGCCCCCAGGGTAGGTGCTGGCGGCGTACGCACCGGAATCGGGCCGGGTCTCGATACGTCCGGTTGCGGACTCGCAAGCTCGCCCGCACGGACACTCGACCTCCTCGACCGACGCGGCCGTCCTCGTTCCTCGGACGCCCGCTGACCTCGGATCAGGCCGCGGAGCGGTCGACGGTCCGGGCGGCGATCCGCTCGGGCGTGGGCCAGCGCACGTCGCGCGCCCAGCCGAGCTTCTCCAGGACCCAGATGATCCGGGCGGAGGAGTCGAACTGCCAGCGCTTGACGCCGTGCCGGGCGCTGGTGGGGTCGGCGTGGTGCAGGTTGTGCCAGGACTCGCCGCCGGACAGCAGCGCCAGCCACCACACGTTGCCCGAGCGGTCGCGCGAGACGAACGGGCGCTCGCCGACGGTGTGGCAGATCGAGTTGATCGACCAGGTGACGTGGTGGATCAGGCCGATCCGCACGATCGTGCCCCAGAAGAACGCGGTCAGCGCGCCCTGCCAGGACCAGGTCAGCAGGAAGCCGAGGACCGGCGGGAGCAGGAGCGAGACCATCACCCACACCCAGAACATCCGCGAGATCCGGACGAGGTCGCGGTCCTTCATCAGGTCGGGGGCGTACTTCGTCGCCGGCGTCTGCTCGGCGTCGAAGAGCCAGCCGACGTGGGCCCACACGAAGCCCTTGACGAGGCCGCGCATGCTCTCGCCGTAGCGCCACGGGGAGTGCGGGTCGCCGTCACGGTCGGAGAACTGGTGGTGCTTGCGGTGGTCGGCCACCCACCGGATGACCGGTCCCTCGATCGCCATCGAGCCGAGGACCGCGAGCACGATCTTGGTGGCCCGGTTGGGCTTGAACGACTTGTGCGTGAAGAGCCGGTGGTAGCCGACGGTGACGCCGTGCAGGGTCAGGGCGTACATCGCGACGGAGATCACGACGTCGCTCCAGCCGAGCCAGCCGCCCCACGCCACCGGCACCGCCGCGATCAGTGCGACGAAGGGCACGCCGATGAAGAGTCCGAGTGCGACGCGTTCCTGCAGGGACTGGACGTCGCCGCCGAGGGTCGCCTGGACCGGTGCCGGGCTCTCTGCTTCGTCGATCGCGCTCATGCGGGTCGCTCCCCCAAGGGTCGTGGCGTGCGGCGTACAGGATTCACACGGTACGGGAGGTGAGGTACCCACGCGTTGGCCGCCCACTCCGTCAGCGGACGCGGTAGCGACGCTCGGGGCGCCCGGCCGTGCCGTACTGCAAACGCACCTCGGCGGCGCCGGTCTCGACGAAGTGCTCGAGGTAGCGGCGGGCGGTCACCCGCGACAGTCCGACGGCGTCCCCGGCCTCGGACGCCGAGATCTCTCCGGCGTCCCGCGCAGCGGCGAGCACCAGGTCGGCCGTCTCCGGGCTGAGCCCCTTCGGCAGCACAGGCGGTACGACGCCGCGCGCCTGCCCGGCACCGAAGACCTGGTCGATGGTCGCCTGGTCCACGTCCGTGCCGCCCTCGGCGGGCGGCAGGCTGGCCAGCGCCCCGGCCACCCGGCGCAGCCGGTCGGCGAGGTCGTCGTACGCGAAGGGCTTGACGAGGTACTGCATCGCGCCGCCGCGCAGCGCCGCCCGGACCGCGTCGGCTCCGCGCTCGGCGGTCACCATCACGACCGCGACCTCGTGGCCGTCGCGGCGCAGTCGGTCGAGCACCTCGAGCCCGGTGAGGTCGGGTAGGTGGACGTCGAGCAGCACCAGGTCCGGCGCGAGCGACACGACCATCTCGAGCGCCTCGGCGCCGGTGCGGGCGGTGCCGGCGACCTCGAAGCCGGGCGTCTGCTCGACGAACCTGCTGTGGATCCGCGCCACCATGAAGTCGTCGTCGACGACGAGAACGCGGATCACGAGACCGCATCCTGCCGCGCTTCGGAGCCGAGCGGGAGTACCGCGCGGAACTCCGCGCCACGGTCGCCGCCCTGCGGGTCGGCGACGGCCGCCAGGGTGACCTCGCCGCCGCGCTGGGCGCAGATGAGCCGCACTAGCGGCAGCCCGATGCCGCGGCCGCCGACCACCTCTGGCCCGGTCGACTTGGTCGAGAAGCCGCGCACGAAGATCGACTCGGCCAGCTCCTCCGGGACGCCCGGGCCGTTGTCGCGAACCCGGACGTGGACGGCGTCCCCGTCGAGGAGGACCCACACCTCCACGGCCGCGCCCGGCGAGCCGGCGCAGGCGTCGACCGCGTTGTCGACGAGGTTGCCCAGCACGGTGATCACGTCGGCGACGACGCCCGGCGCCAGGGCCGGCAACCGGGAGCCCGGGTCGAGCTCGAGCACCACGCCGCGCTCCTCGGCCACGGCGTGCTTGGCCACCACGAGGGCGGCCAGCGCGGGGTCCGTCAGCCGCTCCGCGACGGCCGCGCTCACCTCGGCCCGGTGCCGGGAGAGCGTCCCGACGAGGCGGGCCACCTCGTCGTACTCCCCCAGCTGGACCAGTCCCGAGATCGTGTGCAGCCGGTTGTCGAACTCGTGGGTCTGCGCACGGAGGGTGTCGGTGATGGAGAGGTTGGAGCTGAGCTGGCTCTGCAGCGACACCAGCTCGGTGCGATCACGCAGCGTGGTGACCGAGCCGATGCCGCGGCCGCGGGCGGAGGCCTCCCGGCGGTTGAAGACGACGACCCGGCTGCCGACCAGCGCGACCGCGTCCTCACCGCCGGACGTGCCCGTCAGCAGGTCGGCGACGTGCGGGTCGAGGCCCAGCTCGTCGACCCGGCGGCCGACGGGATCGGTGCTGTCGAGGCCGAGGGTGGCCCGCGCCGCGGCGTTGGCCATCGTCACCCGGCCGTCGGTGCCGACGGCGACCACGCCCTCGCGGATCGCGTACAGGAGCGCCTCACGCTGGTCGGCGAGGTTGGCGATCTCGGTGGGCGCGAGTCCGCGGGTGCCGCGCTTCACCACGCGCGACACGACGAGGGAACCGGCGATGCCCAGCAGCGCGCCGACGCCGAGGAACAGCACCAGGTCGGGCGCCGCGCCGGTGAGTCGGTCCCAGGCCGACGGATAGGCCTGGTCCGCCACGACGATACCGAGCAGCTCACCGTCAGCGGTGTAGATCGGCGCGTGGGCTGCCACCAACCGCTCCCCGTCGACCTCGACGTCACCGGACCACTGCCGTCCCTCGGTCGCGTTGCTCTCGCCGAGCTCGGCGGTCCGTCCGACCAGGCTGGGCTCCGACGCGGCGAGCACCTCGCCGTCCAGGCTGACCACGAGGACGTTGTCGGCGCCGGAGAGCTGCACGCCCCGGTCGGCGTACGGCGCAAGGACCCGCGGCGTGTCCTCGTCCAGGACCTCGTCCGTGCGCGCCTGGTCGAGGTGGTCGCGGAGCGGCAGGAGGCCGGCGACGTACTCCGCCACCGAACGCATCTGCGCGCCGCGCTCCTCGGTGAAGTCGGCGGTCGACTGACGCAGGCTCAGGGCCGCGACGATGCCCAGCAGCAGCGCCACGACGACGAGCTGCAGCAGCAGGAACTGGCCGGCCAACGTGAGCTCCCGCCCCCGCGAACCGGCCGTGCCACGCGCTGCGACCACAACGACCACAACCTCCTTTGCGTCCCAAAGGGTGACGACCACCACAGGGACGCGCCATGCTCGCACGGTACGGGTGACTGCCGTCACCACGAACCCCCGAACAACCGGAGGAACCGATGCCGCCGAGCCGCCCACCCCGGCGCCGCCGCTGGCAGCTGCTGGTCGCCCTGCTCGCCGCCGTGACCGTCGTCCTGGTCTCCGCCGGCTGCGGCGTGACCCGCGGTAGCGACGACCCCCACAACCGCAGGCTGCGGATGATGATCCCCAACAGCGCCGGCGGTGGCTACGACCTCACCGGCCGGGCCGCGGCGAAGTCGCTCGAGGAGAACGAGCTGACCGGCCGCTTCGAGATCACCAACGTGCTCGGTGCCAGCGGCACCGTCGCGATGCAGCGCCTGGCCAACGAGGAGGGCGCCGACGACCTGGTGATGGTGATGGGGCTCGGCGTCGTGGGCGCGGTCTACACCAACAAGTCCGACGCCGTCGTGTCCGACATGACCGCGATCGCCCGGCTGGTCGAGGAGCAGGAGGGCATCCTGGTGCCCGCCGACTCCCCCTTCAAGACGGTCGACGACCTGGTCGAGGCGTGGAAGGCCGACCCCGAGTCGGTCACGATCGGCGGCGGATCCAGCCCCGGCGGGCCGGACCACCTGTTCCCGATGCAGCTCGCCGACACGGTCGGTGTCGACCCCACGGACGTCAACTACATCTCCTACGACGGCGGCGGCCCGCTCACCGCGGCGCTGCTCGGCGAGAAGATCGACGTCGGCATGTCCGGTCTCGGCGAGTTCACGGGCCAGATCGAGAACGGCTCGCTGCGCGTGCTCGCCGTGTCCGGCGCCGAGCGGCTCGAGACGGTCGACGCGCCGACCCTCACCGAGGAGGGCGTGGACCTCGTCTTCACCAACTGGCGCGGCGTCCTGGCGCCCGCCGGGATCAGCGAGGAGCAGCGTGAGTACCTCATCGAGCTCTTCACCGAGCTGCACGACACCAAGGAGTGGCAGGCGGCTCTCAAGAGCAACGGCTGGTCCGACAACTTCGCGACCGGCGAGGAGTTCGAGGAGTTCCTCGTCGAGCAGGACAACCGCGTCGCCGAGACGCTGAAGGAGCTGGGACTGGCATGAGCACCACCACACCCCCCACCAGGAGGGCGCCCGAGCCGGGCGCCCCGCGCCTGGTCGACAAGGCCCAGTACGGCCTCGCGGCGTTCCTCGTGATCGCCGGCGCCTACGTCCTGTTCGACGCCACCACTCTCGACAAGGGGTTCGCGGACCAGCCGGTCCAGCCGTACGCCGTGCCGTACATCGTCGGCGCCGTCCTGGTGCTGCTCGGCGTGCTCCTCGCGGTCGCGACGGCCCGCGGCGACGTACCCGAGTCGGAGGAGGGCGAGGACATCGACCTCACCCAGGGCACGGACTTGAAGACGGTCGCGTTCCTCGCCGCCGTGCTCGTGCTCAACCTCGCGCTGATCGACTTCCTCGGCTGGGCGATCACCGGCGCGCTGCTGTTCGTCGGCGCCACCCGCGCGCTGGGCAGCCGCAACCTCATCCGCGACATCGCCGTCGGCGTCGCCCTCTCGGTCGGCTCCTGGTACGGCTTCTACGTCGGGCTCGGCGTGCCGATCCCCGCCGGCATCCTGGACGGAGTGCTCTGAGATGGACCTGCTGCTCGAGGGCTTCCAACAGGCCCTGACCCCCACCAACATCATGTTCGCCTGCCTGGGCGTCCTGCTCGGCACCGCGGTCGGCGTGCTGCCCGGCATCGGCCCGGCGATGGCGCTGGCGCTGCTGCTGCCCGTGACCTACAGCGTCGGCGCCGACAGCGCGATCATCATGTTCGCCGGCGTCTACTACGGCGGCATGTACGGCGGATCGACCACATCGATCCTCCTCAACACACCAGGCGAGTCGTCCTCGGTCGTCACTGCCCTCGAGGGCAACAAGATGGCCAAGTCGGGTCGCGCCGCGCAGGCGCTCGCCACCGCCGCGATCGGCTCGTTCATCGCCGGCACGATCGGCAGCGTGCTGCTCTGGATCCTGGTGCCGCGGGTCTCCGACGTGGTCGTCAAGCTCGGCGCGCCGTCGTACTTCGCGATGATGCTGCTGGCCTTCCTGGCGGTCACCACCGTGCTGGGAACGTCGAAGCTGCGCGGCTTCATCGCGCTGTTCCTCGGTCTCGCGATCGGGCTGGTCGGCACCCAGACCGGCCAGGCACGGATGACGTTCGGCGAGGCGAAGCTCGCCGACGGGATCGACATCGTGGTGGTCGCGGTCGCGATCTTCGCGATCGGCGAGGCACTCTGGGTCGCCGCCCACCTGCGCCGCAGGCCGCTGGAGATCATCCCGGTCGGCCAGCCGTGGATGAGCAAGTCCGACTGGGGCCGGTCCTGGAAGCCCTGGCTGCGCGGCACCGCCTACGGCTTCCCGTTCGGCGCGGTGCCGGCCGGTGGAGCCGAGATGCCGACGTTCCTGTCCTACGTCACCGAGAAGAAGCTGACCAAGCACCCCGAGGAGTTCGGCAAGGGCGCCATCGAGGGCGTCGCCGGCCCGGAGGCGGCCAACAACGCGTCCGCTGCCGGCACCATGCTGCCGCTGCTCACGCTCGGCCTGCCGACGACCGCGACCGCCGCGATCATGCTCTACGCCCTGCAGAGCTACGGCATCCAGCCCGGCCCGCTGCTGCTCGACAACGAGCCCGGTCTGGTGTGGGCCCTGCTCGCCAGCCTGGTGATCGCCAACACGCTGCTGCTGGTGATCAACCTGCCGCTCGCCCCGGTCTGGGCCAAGCTGCTGCGGATCCCGCGACCCCAGCTCTACGCCGGCATCCTGTTCTTCGCGACGCTCGGCGCCTACAGCGTCAACTTCCAGGCGTTCGACCTGGCGCTGCTGCTGCTGTTCGGCGTGCTGGGCTTCGCGATGAGGCGGTTCGGCATCCCGGTGCTGCCGCTGATCGTCGCCGTGATCCTGGGCCCCCGGCTGGAGGCCCAGCTCACCGAGGCGCTCGCGCTCTCCGGCGGAGACGTGAGCACGCTGTGGAGCGAGCCGGTCGCGGTGATCGTGTACATCGTGATCGCGGTGCTCCTCACCATCCTCGCCGTCCGCGGTCTGCGCCGTCCCACGCCGACCGACCCCGAGCACACCGATGAGAAGGAGCTGGTGGACCGATGAGCATCATCGCCGCCTACAGCCGCGACCAGTACGGTCGCGCCGCCCTCGACCACGCCGCCAAGGCGGCCCTCGAGGCCGGCACCCGGCTGGTGGTCGTCAACGCCACGAAGGGCGACCGGCTGGTCGACACGCGGTACGCCGCGGACGACGAGGTCACCGCGATCGAGAACGACCTGCGCGCCCAGGGGATCGAGGTCGTCGTACGCCACGACGTCGTTGCGGACGTCGCCGAGGCGGTGCTCGCCGCCGCCGACGAGACGGGGGCGACCCTGATCGTCGTCGGCGTACGACACCGGTCGGCCGTCGGCAAGATGCTGATGGGCAGCGTCGCCCAGCGGGTCATCCTCGACGCGCACTGCCCGGTGCTGGCGGTCAAGCCGCCGGAGTGAGACCGGTGGTTGAGGTGCGAGGCCGGCCACGGCCGAGCCTCGAAACTACCGCGACAGCGCGTCGACGAGGGTCTCCTGCAGGTAGCCGAGCCACTCGTAGATGTGGTGTGCCTGCGCCCGGGGATCCTCCTCGGGCAGGGAGTACCAGTAGTCCTCGTCGCCCTCCTCGACCCCGAGCCGGGTCGCGAGCGCCAGCCGCAGGTCGGTGAAGGACCGCAGCCAGGACTCGGCCGTCGGCAGGTCGAGCTCGACGTCGATGGTCAGGTCCTCGTCGCCCGCCTCGGCCGGCAGCCCGGCCTCGTCGAGGGTGTCGATGATCGACGCCGCCGCGCGCGCCTTGCCGTCGCGCAGGCTGCCCTCGGTGAAGCGCCGGAACTCGGCGGCCGCCTCCTCGTCGTCGCGGTAGGCGTTGGGGAACAGCCGCGCGAGCACCGGGTCGTCCGGCGCCGTCGTCGGGCCGCTGAAGTCGAGCATCGCCTCCAGCGGGTCGGCCCCCGCACCCGGGACGGCCTGCTCGTTGTGGAGCAGCTCGACCAGCTGCGCCGCCAGGGACCGGATCAGGTCGGCCTCGAAGCCGGAGAACGTCGCATGGATCAGCGTGCTCCGGCGGTGCCGGACGAAGCCCGTCATTCCTGCCTCACTCCGCCTTCGAGAGCGTGGCCCACAGGCCGTACTCGTGCATGGCCTGGACGTCGCGCTCCATCTCCTCGCGACTGCCGCTGCTGACGACCGACCTCCCGTCCTGGTGGACCTCCATCATCAGCTTCTCCGCCTTCTTCTTCGAGTAGCCGAAGTGCTTCTGGAAGACGAAGGTGACATAGGACATCAGGTTGACCGGGTCGTTCCACACCACGGTCACCCACGGGGTGTCGACGAGCGTGATCTCGTCGGGGGTGAGGTCCTCCTCGACTCCCGGATCCACCTCGACAGGGCTGACGAGAACGGGGCTCGCGGTCGTCACGTGCCCATGGTGGCACACCGCCGAGTCGGCTCATCTCTGCACCCGTACGACGCCGACCCGGCTCATCTCTGCACCCGTACGACGCCGACCCGGCTCATCTCTGCACCCGTACGACGTCGAGTCGGCTCATGTTGACACGCGCCGACTCGACCCGTTCCCCGTGCAGAGACGAGCCGGCTCGACCATCTCCCCAACGATCGTTTGACGGTGGTCGGGCGCACGTGCTGTACTCGCCGCAGCAAACTCCCCAACAACCCTTGGGCAGCAGGCGCGCAGAGGGCACGCGGCGCACACAGCGCACGCGGAGCGCATGCAGAGCGAAGGAGTCAGCACCGATGGCGGACGACGACCGGATCTCGTCCCTTCGCGCGGCGGCACACCCGCTGCGGCTGCGGATGCTCTCGCTGCTGACCGGCAGCGCGATGAGCGCGGCCGAGGTCGCGCGCGAGCTCGACATCACGCACGCGAACGCGTCGTACCACCTCCGCGTCCTGCGCGACGCCGACCTGGTCGTGATCGACAGCGAGGAGTGGATCCGCGGCGGCGTCGCCAAGCGCTACCGCTACCACGCCGACCGCCACGAGACCGGCAGCACGGAGACCGGCAGCACCGAGGACCTGGCCGGGCAGATGGCCGCGATGTGCGAGGAGCTCCGGCGCCGGTTCGCCGTCGGCCACCGCGGTCCGCAGGCGTACACCGACGCCGAGCTGTGGGTGAGCGAGGAGACCTGGAAGGAGACCATCGACCTGCTCCGCCGCGCCTCCCTCCTCGTCCACGAGCGCGCCAGCTCGCCACGGACCGAGGGCACGGTGCCGGTCAACGTCACCCTCGCGGCCTTCCGGATGGACCCGTCGTGAGCAACCAGGTCGCACTGGCACCCCTGCGCGACCGGCGCTTCCGGTGGTACTTCCTCTCCCGGGCGGTCGACCTGGTCGGCGACATCATGGGCAGCATCGCGCTGGTCTTCGCCGTGCTCGCGGTGAGCGACTCCCCCGGCACGCTCGGCGTGGTGCTCGCCGCGCACAGCATCCCCGTCGTGGCGTTCCTGCTGATCGGCGGCGTCCTCGCCGACCGGTTCGGCCGGACGGTGATCATCCAGCTCAGCAACGTCACCGCCGGCCTGACCCAGCTCGCGACCGCGGCCCTGGTGATCACCGGCACCGCGGAGATCTGGCACCTGGTCGTCCTGACGGCGATCAACGGCGTCGCCGCTGCCGCCAACGGACCGGCGCTGGCCGGCCTGCTTCCGCAGCTCGCACCCGCCGGGGCCCTGCAGCAGGCGAACGCCCTCAACGGCCTGCTCCGCAACCTCGCCCTCGTCATCGCCCCCGCCCTCGGCGGCGTCCTGGTCGTGGGCGTCGGCGCGGGCTGGGCGATCGCGATCAACGGCGTCACCTACCTCGTCGCCGCCGCGCTGCTGCTCCCGATCAGGCTCCCCCCTCCGCCGGCGCGCGACGGCGACAGCCTCATCGGCGACCTCCGCACCGGCTGGACCTTCTTCCGCAGCACCACCTGGCTGTGGCTGATCGTGCTGGCCTTCGGCGTGCTCAACGCGCTGCACAGCGGCGGCTTCAGCACGCTCGGCCCGCCGCTGGCGAAGGGTTCCAGCATCGGTGTCCACGGCTGGGCCCTCATCCTGTCCTCCGGCGCGTGCGGCCTGGTCCTGACCTCGATCGTGTTCCTGCGGGTGCCGCTGCGACGACCGCTGCTCTACGGCATGCTCGGCTGCTCGGCGTTCTCCCTGGACATGATCGCGCTCGGCACGACCTCCGAGCTGTGGATCCTCATGGCGGCCGCGTTCGTCGGCGGCGCCGGCATCGAGATCTTCGGCCTCGGCTGGGAGCTCGCGATGCAGGAGCACGTCCCGACCGACATGCTCTCGCGGGTCTACTCCTACGACATGCTCGGCTCGTTCGTCGCGATCCCGGTCGGCCAGCTCACGTTCGGCCCGCTCGGCGCGGAGCTCGGCCTCCAGCGGATGATCCTGCTGGCAGGAATCGCGTACGGCGCGATCTGCCTCCTCACGCTCGCCGCGCCCTCGGTCCGCGGCCTCCGGCGGAGCGAGGAATCGACGGTGACCGGCCTCAGCTGAAGATCAGGCAGCTCGACGTCGCATGCGCGACCAGGCGGTCCGCGGCGTCGTACAACCTGGCCTCGGCGAGCGCCGTACGACGCCCGCGCTGCAGCACCGTGCCGACGGCCCGCAGCACGCCGGAGTCGACGGTCGCCGGCCGGAGGAACTTCACCGTGAGGTCGAGGGTCGTGTACACCTCTCCGACGTCGAGCGTCGAGTGCACCGAGCAGGCGCACGCGGTGTCGAGCAGGGTCGAGTGCACGCCGCCGTGCACGCTGCCGATCGGGTTGTAGTGCCGCGGCTCGGGCACGAGCTCGACCGCGACCGAGCCGCGCTCGAGGATCTCGAACCTCGTCAGGCCGATGGTCTCCGCGATGGGCGCGGGTGGGAGCGTGCCGTCGAGCATCGCCGCGAGCTGCTGGTAGCCGTCCATCGTGGCCGGATCGGCCTGGGTCTGCGTCATGGACCCAGGGAACCAGCACCCACCTAGGTCTGTCAATGAGACCCAGGTCCCACTACTCTGGCCCCGTGGCCCCGAACCCCCCAGCCGACCCGGCACCGCCGGCGCTGGCCTACGCGACCGACAACTGCACGCTCGGGCGCGCGATGGCGATCCTCGGCGAGCGCTGGAACGTCGTGGTGCTGCGCGAGGTCTTCAACGGCATCCGCCGGTTCGACGACATCCGCCACCACACGGGCATCCCCCGCCAGGTGCTGAGCAACCGGCTGGCGGCGCTCGTCGACCACGGCCTGCTCCGCAAGGTTCCCTACCGGTCGCCGGGCACCCGCCAGCGCCACGAGTACCGGCTCACGCAGCAGGGCCTGGAGCTCCAACCGGTCCTGGTCGCGATCGCCCGCTGGGGCGACCGCTACCTCGCCGGCCCCGAGGGCCCGCCGGTCGACTTCGTGCACCGTGACTGCGGCGGGCGCGTGCATCCGGTGCTGCGCTGCGACGAGGGGCACGACCTGACCGGGCCCCGCGACGTCGTCAGCCGTCCCGGGCCGGGCGTGCGCCCGTACGACGGCGACGATCAGGCCCGCGAGCGCGCCAGCAGGTAGACGAAGTACGGCGCGCCGATGACCGCCACGCACAAGCCGGCAGGCAGTTGAGCGGGGGCGATCACGGTGCGGCCGACCAGGTCGGCGACCCCGAGCAGCATCGCCCCGATCACCACCGCGACCGGCACCGACCGCGAGTGCCGCCCGCCGACCAGCGCCCGGGCCAGGTGCGGCGCGACGAGACCGACGAAGCCCACGGTGCCCACCGCCGCGACGCTCATCGCGGCCAGCAGCGCCGCCACGACCAGGACGAGCAGCCGCACGCGCTCCAACCCGATGCCGACGAGCCGCGGGGTGTCCTCGTCCAGCGCGAGCAGGTCCAGCTCGCGGCGTACGACGAACGCGAGCGGCAGCGCGACCACGAGCGCCACGGCGACCGGCAGCACCTGCTCCCACGTTCGACCGTAGGTCGTGCCGGAGAGCCAGGTGTAGATCCGCGGCGTGTCCCAGGGGTTCGACCGCACGAGGAGGTACGCCGTCACCGCCGTACCGCCGTACCAGGTCCCGATGCCGATCAGCAGCAACCGGTCGGCGTCCAGCCCGTGCCGCCAGGCGAGCCCGTAGACCAGCGCGAAGGCGACCAGCGCGCCGAGGGTCGCGGCGACCAGGATCGCGGAGTTCGACGGAGCGGCGGAGAAGTCGGCCGTCACGACCAGCACCGCCCCAACGCCGGCGCCGGCGGTGATGCCGAGCACGCCCGGCTCCGCCAACGGGTTGCGGCAGGTGGCCTGCACGAGCGATCCGGAGAGCGCGAGGGCGGCTCCTGCCAGCACCGCGGCCGCGACCCGCGGTGCCCGCTCGTCGAACGCGAATCGCACGAACGGGCGCGCATCCCCTCCGAGCCACAGCACGAGGTCGCCGGTGCGCAGCCAGGTGTCGCCCGCCAGGAGCCCGGCCAGGACGACCCCGACCGCGAGCACCGCGGCGACGGTCAGCACCGCGACGAACCGACGCCGCCCTCGGGCGCCGACCCGCGCGGCCGGAGGCTGCCGGGCCGGACCGGCGTCCCGGCTCTGCCGGGCCAGGATCACCATCACCACCGCTCCCGCGAGCGTGGTGGTCACGCCGGTCGGGATCCGGATCGCCGCGTCGGCGCCGATGGCCGCGCGCAGCAGAGCGTCGGCGAGCAGCACGATCAGCGCACCGGCCAGCCCCGCCGCCGGGAGGAGTACGACGTGCCGGTGGAGCGCCGGGACCGCGCGGCCACACAGTCGGACGGCCACTGGCGCGCACAGCCCGACGAAGCCGATCGGGCCGGCCAGGTTGACCGCCGCCGCGGTCAGCACGACGGCCAGCACCGTGGCGCCCGCGCGGGTCCCGCGGACCGGCACGCCCAGGACACCGGCGCTGTCGTCGCCGAGACCGAGCAGGTCGAGCCGGCGCGCCATGAGGAGCGCACCGGCAGTGGCCACCACGATGACGGGGGCGACCTGCACGAAGGCGTCCAGCCCGAGCTGGTTGAGCGAGCCGTTGCCCCAGGCGAACAGGCCGGTGGTCTCCTCGCTGAAGAGCAGGAGCAGCGCGGAGGTGAAGGCCTGCAGCGCCATCGCGATGGCGGTGCCGGCGAGGACCAGTCGGGTCGTCGAGGTGGCGGCTCCCCCGGCGAGGCCGAGCACCAGGGCCGCCGCCGCGAGCCCGCCGCCGAACGCGGTGAGCCCCGAGGCCCACAGCGGCAGCGACAGGCCGAACGCCGCGACGACCGTCACGGCGAGATAGGCGCCGCCGGTCACGGCGAGCGTCTCGGGCGACGCCAGCGCGTTGCGGGCGACCGACTGGAAGAGCGCGCCTGCGACGCCGAGCGCGAACCCGACCGCGACACCCGCCGCGAGGCGCGGGATCCGGGACCCGACGAACACGCCCGTGTCGTCGTCCGCCCGCCCGAGCGCCATCCGGAGCAGGTCGGAGAGGCCGAGGTCCGAGGTCCCCTGCGTCAGGTGCCACCCCGCGACCAGGAGCACGGCGACGGCGAGCAGCAGCAGCGCTCCTACGGCACCGACCGCACCGCCGACACCCACCGGCGGCACAGCGGCACCGGACGGCCGGTCCGCGGGCGCGGGCCGCGGCCGGACCTCCGGAAGCTGCTGCTGCTCGACCATCGAAGGTGGATCAGCTCTCGAGCGGTGAGCCGGTCAGCGCCTCGACGTACGCGTTGAGGACCTGCTCGGACGTGCGCGGACCGCCGAAGGTCCAGACCTGCTTAGGGAACGGAAGGTTGCGACCCTCGGCGACCGCGTCGATCTTCTTCCAGGCCGGGTTGTCGGCCATCGCCGCATAGACGTCGCCCGAGGGGTCGTCGGTGCTGGTGTAGAAGAACGTCGCGTCGGCGTACTCGGTCATGCCCTCGATGTCGGTCTGCCCCAGGCCGTAGGCAGGGTCGACCTCACCCTTCCAGGCGTTGGTGAGCCCGAGCTCCTCGCCGAGCTCACCCATCAGGGAGCCCTGCCCGAACGGCCGGATCCCGACGTTGTTGCCGGTCAGCCAGGCGTCGTAGTAGACGAACTCGGAGATCTCGGTATCGGCGTCCTCGACCGCGGCCTTGGCGTCCTCGAGGGTGTTGTCGAACTCCTCGAGCACCAGCTCGGCCCGCTCCTCACGCCCGGTGGCCTCGGCGATCAGCGAGAACGTGTCCTTCATCTGGCCGATCGGGTCCGTGGTGTCGGCGCCCTTGGTGGCGAGCACCGGGACGTCGTACTCCTCGAGCTGGGCGATGATCTCGTCCTCGGGCGTGTAGGCCTCGATGACGACCAGGTCGGGCTCCTGCGCGAACAGCTTCTCCAGGTTGGTCTCGCCCCGCAGGCCGACGTCGGTGGTGCCCTCGGGCAGCTCCTCGGCCGAGTCCCAGACGGAGTACCCCTCCGGGTCGGCGACGGCGATCGGGTTCACGCAGAGGGTGAGCAGGTCCTCGGTCTGCTGCCACTCGAGGACGGCGACCCGCTCGGCGGGCTTCTCGAGCTCGACCTTGCGGCCGAACCCGTCGGTCAGGCTGACCGGGCCGGTCGACGTCTCGGTGCTGTCGTTCGTGCAGTCCTCGGACGTCGGTTCGGGCGCCGCCTTCGACGCCGCGGGCGACTCGGTCGTGCCGCAGCCGGCGAGGAGGGCAGGGAGCACGGTGGCCGCGCCGAGGGCAGCCATCAGCGAACGGGAGTTCATGGATTCCTTCTTCGTGAGTTGGACCCGGCCGCTCAGCGGCGCGGGTGTCGTTTCCCCAGGGCCTCCACGCGGACCCGCCCGGTCTCCGGATCGAGGGTCGTCTCGATCGGGAGGCCGTACGCCGCGGACAGGTGCGCCCCGGCCAGTACGTCGGAGGGGTCGCCGGACGCGACGACCCGGCCCTGGTGCAGGAGCACGACCTGGTCCGCCACGGTGGCGGCGTGGTTCAGGTCGTGCAGGACGACCCCGAGTGCCGTCCCGTGGCGGTCGGCGAGATCGCGGACCAGATCGAGGGTCTCGACCTGGTAGCGCAGGTCGAGATGGTTGGTGGGCTCGTCCAGCAGCAGGACGCCAGTGTCCTGCGCCAGGCAGGTCGCGAGCCACACCCGCTGCACCTCGCCGCCGGACAGCTCGTCGACGGCGCGTTCGGCCATCTCGGTGATCCCGGTGACGTCCATCGCGTGGTCGATCGCCTTGCGGTCCGCATCACCCAGGGGCGCGAACCGGCGCCGGTGCGGATGGCGCCCGAACGCGACGACGTCGCGGATCACGAGCCCCGACGGCTGCGGGCGCGACTGCGAGAGCAGCGTCACCCGGCGGGCGAACTGGCGCGCGCTGAGCAGCGCGGCGTCGTCACCGTCCAGCGACACCGCGCCCGACGCGCTCTTGTGCAGCCGGGCCAGCGACCGCAGCACGGTCGACTTGCCGCTGCCGTTGGGCCCGATCAGCGCCGTGACCTGTCCGGGCCGCAGCTCGATGGTGACTCCGTGCACGACGGTACGACGCTGGTAGCCCAGCCGGAGGTCGTCCCCCCGCAGCGCAACGGTGCTCATAGAAGGTGAGCCTAACTTAAGTAAGGCTCACCTTGCTCGCGGGGTCCGTCACGCGACCGATTCGAGCGCCCTACCTCAGGACGTGGTGGTCTCAGGACGTCTTGGTCTCACGACGTCTTGCGCAGCGCCCACTCCCGGATCCGGTCGATCCGCGCCTGGAGCTGGGTGGCGTTGGCGATGGCCGCCGCCGGGCCGCCGCACTCCTTGCGCAGCGCGGCGTGGGTGATGCCGTGCGCCTGGTTGGTGCGGTGGTGCCAGGCGGCGACCAGCCCGTTGAGCTCGCGGCGCAGCACGGCGAGCTGCTCGTGGGTGGTCACCTCGGCGACCGTGTCGGCGGGCCGCTCGTCCTTGGCCGTACGACGCTGCACCTTGGCCCGGTCGGCCTGGCGTTGACGGAGGAGGTCCTTCATCTGGTCGGGCTCGAGCAGCCCAGGGATGCCGAGGAAGTCCATCTCCTCCTCCGAGCCGACGTGCACCTCACCCTCGTGGCCGAACGCGGCGCCGTCGTACAGCGCGTGGTCGAAGCGGGCCTGCGAGCCGAGCGCCGCGAACGGCACCGCCTCCATCTCCGCGGACGCCGACTCCCCCTCCGCGGCACGCGCGAGCATGTCCTCCTCGGCGGCGAAGATGTCCCCCTCGTCCGCGACCTTTCGCCCGAGCACGTGGTCGCGCTCGACCTCGAGCTCCGCGGCGAAGCCGAGGAGCCGCGGGACCGACGGCAGGAACACCGACGCGATCTCGCCGCGCGTGCGAGCCCGCACGAAGCGACCGACGGCCTGGGCGAAGAAGAGCGGCGTCGAGGTGGTCGTCGCGTAGACGCCCACCGACAGCCGCGGCACGTCGACGCCCTCAGAGACCATCCGGACGGCGACGAGCCACCGGCTGTCGGCCTCGCTGAACTGGCTGATCTTCTTCGAGGCAGCCTTCTCGTCGGAGAGCACCACCGTGGGCGCCTCGCCGGTGATCGCGCGCAGCGTCTTGGCGTAGGCGCGGGCCGAGTCCTGGTCCGTGGCGATGACGAGTCCGCCGGCGTCGGGCACGTGGCGGCGTACCTCCGAGAGCCGCTTGTCGGCCGCCGCCAGAACCGACGGGATCCACGCGCCCTCGGGGTCGAGCGCGGTGCGCAGCGCCTGCGCGGTGAGGTCCTTGGTCAGCGGCTCGCCCAGGCTGGCGGCGACCTCGTCGCCGGCGCGGGTGCGCCACTGCATCTCGCCGGAGTAGGCGAGGAAGAGCACCGGCCGCACGACGTGGTCGCCCAGCGCCTGGCTGTAGCCGTAGGTGTAGTCGGCCACCGATCGCGGCACCCCGTCGGGGCCCGGCGCATAGCTGACGAACGGGATCGGGTTGATGTCGGAGCGGAACGGCGTGCCCGTGAGCGCGAGCCGTCGCGCAGCCGGCTCGAAGGCCTCGCGCACACCCTCGCCCCAGGCGAGCGCGTCGCCGGCGTGGTGGACCTCGTCGAGGATCACCAGCGTCTTGAACCGCTCGGTGCGGATCCGCAGCGCGAGCGGGTTGACCGCGACGCCGGCGTACGTCACCGCGACCCCGACGTAGTCGCTGGAGATCTTGCCCTTGCCCGCGGAGTAGGTCGGGTCGATCGGCAGCCCGGCCCGGGCCGCGGCCTCGGCCCACTGCTGCTTGAGGTGCTCGGTCGGCGCCACGATGATCAGCCGGTCGACGAGCCGCCGGCCGAGCAGCTCGGCCGCCACCGTCAGCGCGAAGGTCGTCTTGCCGGCGCCCGGCGTCGCGACGGCGAGGTAGTCGCGCGGCGAGCGCTCGAGGTAGTCGTGCAGGGCGGCCGACTGCCAGGCACGCAGGGAGGGCGCCGTCCCCCATGCCGCCCGCTCGGGCCAGGCAGGCCCGAGGCCGGACAGGTGCCCGGCGGCGGATTCGGAGGGAGGTACGGCGCTGGCGCCGCGGCTCACTCGCCGGAGTCCGGCGAGTCGTCCGACATGTTCTCCCAGATGTCCTTGCACTCCGGGCAGACCGGGAACTTCTCGGGCGCGCGGCTCGGCACCCAGACCTTGCCGCAGAGCGCGACCACGGGGGTGCCCATGACCATCGCCTCGGTGAGCTTGTCCTTGTCCACGAAGTGGGAGAAGCGCTCGTGGTCACCCTCGTCGGTCGGGACGGTACGCCGGTCCTCGCGGACGTCGGTGTCGGTCGAGAATCCGATGGTGGTCACGGGTCCCAGCGTAACGGAGACCCCGTCGGTCGATGAGGTCGCGCAGCCACCGTCACGAGACCTAGTTCAGCTCGGGGTCCGCGGGGCGGGTGGCGTGCAGCGCCAGGTCGCCGGGCTGGCGCCGCATCACCTCGCGCCAGAGGCCGCCGGTGTCGAGGCAGAAGACGTCCTCGGCGAGGGCGGGTACGACGTACCACGCCCCCTCGTCGATCTCGTCCTGCAGCTGCCCGGCACCCCAGCCGGCGTACCCGGCGAAGATCCGGAGCCGGTCGACGGTGCCGACGACGAGCTCGGAGGGCGTGTCGAGGTCGAGCAGCCCGAGCCGGTCGAAGACCGGCTGGAACCCCGCCGCGTCCTGGCCGCCCGGCAGCGCGAGCGCCACGGCGAGGGCGCCGTCGGTGGAGACCGGGCCGCCCTGGAAGAGCACCTCCGGCTCGTCGACGACGTCGCCCCACTCCCCCAGCACCTCGGCGACCGGGAGCGCGCTCGGCCGGTTGAGCACGACGCCGAGCGCGCCCTCGGGATTGACGTCGAGCAGCAGGACGACGCTGTCGACGAAGTTGGGATCGAGAAGCGTCGGCGCCGCCAGCAGGAGCATGCCTGCCTCGGGCTGCGGGACGGCTGCGCTCACGGGTCCATCATGGCGCACCGGACCGACGCTCCGTCAGGGTCGGGTCAGGCGACCATCACCGCTCGCAGGCGCTCGATGAGGGAGGGACGGGGCTCCTCCTCGGCGGGCGCGATGGTGACGATGCCGTGCTGCAGGTTGCGGCCGTGCTCCTCGATCCGTGCCCCGATGTCGGCGGCGACGTCGTCACCGAGTCCGGAGCGCCCGGCCATGACGGCCAGGAAGCAGTGCTCCTTGTGGGTGGCGGTCGCCATCGCGTTCGCCATCGCCGCGTCGAGCGGCTCGGCGCGGTAGCGGTCGAGGATCATCCGGACACCGGGGAGCTCGTCCGCGGTGGTCTTCCAGGCGAGGGCGACCCGCTGCTCGAGGTCCATCGGCTGGGTCATCAACGCCCGCTCGACGTGCCCGGCGAGCCGGGTGTGCCACTTCAGCTGCAGTGCGGCCAGCAGGTCGAGCTCGTCGGTGAACGTCTCGGCAACACCGGCGAGGTCCATGGGCAGGATCCCGTCACGGCGCTCCGCGGCCGTCGCGATCACGGAGCGCAGTGTCTCGCCCCGGTTGTGAAAGGCCTTCCAGGTCATGGTCAGCTCCTAACTCGTTCAGCGGTATCCAGGCCCCCCGAGGAACCACTCCGGGACCATTCCCGGAGCATCCGACATACCGCAGGTACGTACTATGAGTATGGACCCGACCAGGGGTACGCCAAACGCAGCGACACCGTGATCCCGCCCACGAGACGGCCGTCACCGGTCATCGCGTGCATCAACCGGCGGCCGGGACGTGACGTGCGCCACGCACCTCCTATGCTGAGCCGCGTGGCGAAGGCATCGGTGTCGAAGTTGGTCCCCAAGGTCCCGAAGGTGCCCAGCGTCACCGGATCGACCCGGCGGGCGGCGTACTCAGCCTCCACCAAGCGGGCCCTGATCGACGTCGCCGAGGACCTCTTCACCGAGCACGGGTACGCCGCCAGCTCGCTCGACGCGATCGTCGCCGGCGCCCGCGTCACCAAGGGAGCGCTCTACCACCACTTCTCCGGCAAGCAGGCGCTCTTCGAGGCGGTCTTCGAGCGGGTCGAGAGCGACGCCGCCAAGAGGATCCAGAAGGCCCTGCGCAGCGAGAAGAACCCGTGGATCAAGGCCTCCGAGGGCCTGCGTGCCTTCCTGACCGTCGTGCAGGAGCCGCGCTACCGGCGGATCGTGGTGCAGGAGGGTCCGGCGGTCCTGGGCTACGAGCGGTTCCGCGAGCAGGAGGAGCGCTCGACCTTCGCCAACGTGCTCGAGATCGTCCGGGCCGTGCTCGAGGCGGGCTCGTGGACCCTCGACGAGGCGATGCTGCAGACGTTCGCACGGATCTTCTTCGGCGCGATGTCCTCGGCCGGCGAGTCGGTCGCGATCTCCGAGGACCCCGAGGCGGCTGCCGAGCGCGTCGAGCATGCGCTCGGCTTCCTCCTCGCCGGGGTCCAGGCCCTGGTCGAGGCAGGCGTGGACCTGCCCGAGGGATTCGTCAGCAACGACGCCGGCTGAGGCGTCTGCTACTTGCCGTAGGTGACCGAGCCGCCGCTGGCGTTGTCGGGGACCAGCTCGATCCACACGTGGCCGGCCGGGACCTTCAGGTCGCCGTCCGCGGTGGACAGGGTGAGCGCGCCGTCGAGCGCCTTCTTCTTCCAGGTGCCCTCGATGACCTTGCCGTCGTGGAAGAGCAGCGCGTTGCCCTCGCCCTCGAACTTGGTCTCGGGCACCGGGTTGCCGGCGGGGTCCTTGTAGCCGGCGTCGCCGATCTCGGCACGCAGCACGAGCACGGTGTCGGCCGGGAACTGGTCGCCGTCGGCGGCGTAGGAGTTCTGGTTGACGTAGGTGCCGTTCTCGAACGTCCAGTTGGTCGAGTGACCACCGAAGTCGGCGGTGAGGGTGCGCGCGTCCTTGCCCTCGGGCAGGTCCTCCGCACTGCCCCACGGCAGGTAGTCGTCCGGGCGTGCGTCCTTGCCGTCGGAGGTGTCGTCCGCGATGGCGCCGAGGTCGGCGATCACGCTGTAGAGGCTGGAGCGGTTGGGGTCGCGGTGGAAGCCGTTGGCACCCTCCTGCACGAACTTCACGCCGGCGTCGTTGAGGCGCTGGATCGTGACGCCCGCGGCACCGCTGGTGACCATGGTGCCGTCGACGGGCGAGACGATGCCGATGTCGCTCGCGCGCATCGAGCGGATCGGGCCGACCTCCTTCGGCGTCTCGGTGTAGAAGAAGGCGGCGAGCCGGGTCAGGTTGCCCTCGACGAGCTCCTCGACC
Source organism: uncultured Actinomycetota bacterium (assembly GCA_963830735.1). Classification (GTDB taxonomy): domain Bacteria; phylum Actinomycetota; class Actinomycetes; order Propionibacteriales; family Nocardioidaceae; genus Nocardioides. The sequence goes on along the minus strand of CAWHNG010000002.1, from coordinate 123,934 downwards.
ACCAGGTCCGCGCTGCCGAGGCCGACCTGCGGCGAGCTGGAGGAGGTGTTGTCGATCTTCGCGACGAGCACCGGATGGTCCTCCACACCGCCGTCGGGGTCGTCGAGACCGGTCAGCGGCGAGGTGTCCGGCGCTGCCTGGCGGGTGGCCGCGTTCGTCGGGTCTCCGCCCCCGTCCGCCTTACCGCCGTCGTCGTCGCCCCCGCACGCGGCGAGGCCGAGGCTCAGGACGGTCAGGGTGGCGGCGATGCCGGCGGTCAGGGGCAGGCGACGGTTGCGCACGTCGGACTCCGGTTCGTTTGGCGGGATGGTGCGGTGGCGGACGGGTGGTTGTCTACCCGTCCGGTCGACTTCAAGTGTGGTGGGGTGGGCGCCCGACCGGCCGGACGCGCGGGAGGTACGGCGTGTCGTCGTACCTCCCGTGCTCCGGGACGGTCGGTCAGGTGCCGAGGCTGATGCCGCCGTCGACGTAGAGCGTCTGCCCGGTGATGTACGACGCCTCGTCGCTCGCCAGGAAGCAGACGGCCGCCGCGATGTCCTCCGGGTACCCCACGCGGCGGACCGGGTTGGCCTCGGCGTTGAGACGGCGGAACTCCTCGACGTCCATCTTGAGCCGGGCGGCCGTGGAGTCGGTCATCTCGGTCGCGATGAAGCCCGGGGCGATCGCGTTGACGTTGATGCCGAACGGGCCGAGCTCGATGCCGAGGGTGCGGGTGAATCCCTGCAGGCCCATCTTGGCCGCCGAGTAGTTGGCCTGGCCGCGGTTGCCGAGTGCGGAGATGCTCGAGGTGTTGACGACCTTGCCGTACTTCTGGTCGACGAAGTGCTTCTGCGCGGCCTTGGTCATCAGGAACGCACCCTTGAGGTGGACGTTCATGACCAGGTCCCAGTCGAGCTCGCTCATCTTGAAGAGCAGGTTGTCGCGGGTGATGCCGGCGTTGTTGACGAGGATGTGGATCCCGCCGAGCTCTCCGACCACGCGCTCTATCGCGGCGTCGACCGACTCGGCGTCGGCGACGTCGCAGCCGAAGCCGATCGCCTGCGCGCCCTCGGTGAGCGGCAGCTTGGCCGCCGACTCGGCAGCGGCGACCCCGTCGAGGTCGATGATCGCGACCGACGCGCCCTCCTCGGCCAACCTGGTCGCGGTGCCGAAACCGATCCCGCGCGCTGCGCCGGTGATGACGGCGACCCGTCCGTTGAAACGACCCATGCTTGATCCTCTCCTCGCAGCCCCCCTGGCTGGGTTCGGTCGGACAGCCTACGGGCCGGTAACGCTCACCGCGCGAGGGCCTCCCGGAGCCGGGCTGCGACGACGGCGGCCTCGCCGGCGGCGTACTTGCGGCGCGGCCAGAAGAAGCCACGCAGCCCGTCGCCCTTGGTGCGCGGCACGACGTGCAGGTGGAGGTGGGGCACCGACTGGCTGACGACGTTGTTCATCGCGACGAAGCTGCCCTGCGCGCCGAGCCCGTCGACGACGGCGGTCGCGAGCCTCTGCGCCGCCGCCAGGAAGGGGTCGCGCAGCCGCGCCGGCAGGTCCGGCAGGGTGACGACGTGCTCACGCGGCACGAGCAGGACGTGGCCGGCGAACACCGGCCGGGCGTCGAGGAACCCCACGAAGTCCGGCTCCTCCAGCACCACCTCGGCCGGGGTCTCCCCCGCCACGATCGAGCAGAACACGCAGTCGGTCACCCGGGCAGGCTAGTCGCGTCTCCGACCTCATCGCCGCGATGTGGTGGACTTGCGCCGTGCCGCGCCAGCCCCTCGTCATCGCGGGCGCCGGCATCGCCGGACTCGCGCTCGCGGTCGGATTGTCCCGCGACGGCCAGGACTGCGTGGTGCTCGACGAGCGGCCGGCCCTCGACAGCCTCGGTGGCGCGATCACGTTGTGGCCCAACGCGCTGGCCGCGCTCGATGCGCTGGGGGTGGGCGACGACGTACGCGCGGCGGGCCGCGCGGTCGACGCCGGCAGCATCCGCACCGCGGGCGACATACTCCTCCGGCGACTCGATCCGGAGCGGACGGTCGCCGCACTGGGCGGGCCGCTGTTGGCGGTCCGCCGCGGGGTGCTCATCGACCTCCTGAACCAGCGGGCCAGGGTCGCCGACCGACGGTTCGGCGTCGCAGCGCGCGGATACCGCCAGGACGCGGCGGGAGTCACGGTGCTCACCGACGACGGCGACATCAGGGGTTCCGCGCTGGTCGGCGCCGACGGCTACCGGTCCGCGATCGCGCGCACGATCGAGCCCGGCCTCGGCGAGCGGTACGCCGGCTACCCGGCCTGGCGCGGACTCGCCCGCGTCGGCGGGCTCCTGCCCGCCCAGTTCTGGGGCCGTCGCCAGGAGTTCGGGGTCGTCCCGCTCGACGACGAGACGACGTACTGGTACGCCACGCTCCACGAGCCCGCCGGCGGATCCGCGGCCGAGGAGATCGCTCACCTGCGCAGCGCCTTCGCGGCATGGCCGACCCCGGTGCGCACGGTGCTCCACGCCGACCAGGAGATGCCGGTGAGCCGCAACGACGTGATGGACCGGGCGGTCCCCCGCCGCTGGACCGACGGTCGGGTCACCCTGATCGGCGACGCCGCGCACGCGATGCGCCCGCACCTGGGCCAGGGCGGCTGCCAGGCCCTGATGGACGCCGCCGCGCTCGTCGGCAGCCTTCGAACCGAGCCCGACCCGGCCGACGCGTTCACGGCCTACGAGCGGGTACGACGCCGGCCGGCCGTGCGCGCCGTACGCCTCTCCCGGTCGGCGGGTCGCGCGATCAACGCGCCGGCCGGGCTGCACCGGGTCGCACGGCTCCTGCCCGAGGCCGCACTGTTGCGTGGCCTGGCGCGGGTGGCGGCGGCTCCGACGCGGTAGCCGGGTCAGGCCGTCGGGTCAGGCCGCCGGGTCCAGCGCCCGCCGCTCGGCGAGCACTCCGTTGAGCACGTCGGGCTTGTTGGTGATCACGCCGTCGACTCCGCGGTCGAGCACAGCATGCATGACAGCGGGGTCGTCAACGGTCCAGGTGTGCACCTGCAGACCGAGGGCGTGCACGGCGTCGACGTACGCGGCGTCGTACGACCCGTGGTGCGGGTTGACCTGGTCGGCCCACTCCGCCAGCGCCGGGAGCTGCTCGACCGTCGGCTTGCCGAGCAGCCCGACCGGCACCTGCGGCTGGAGCGCGGCATAGGTGCGCATCGACTCCCAGTCGAAGCTCTGGACGGCGAGCCGGCCCGCGTCGACGGCGCTGTCGACGTACCCGGGATAGCTCGCGAAGACGTCCGCCACCCTCTGCTCGACGCCGGGGTAGAGCTCGGGCGCCTTGATCTCCATCAGGATCCCGGACCGGCTGAACCGGACCTGCTCCACCATCTCCGCCAGCGTCGGCACCTCCTCGCCGGCCCACTCGGCGCCCTTCCAGGAGCCGGCGTCGAGCCGCTTGATCTCGGCGAGGGTGAAGTCGGCGACGCGCCACGGCGCGCGGTCGGGGAAGACCTGCTCGACGTCCGTGGTGCGGGAGAGCGTGGTGTCGTGCATCAGGACGGGGATGCCGTCCTTGCTGACCTGGACGTCGGACTCGATCCAGTCGGCGCGCTGCTGGATGCCGACCCGGAACGCGGCGAGCGTGTTCTCCGGCGCATAGGCGCTGGCGCCGCGGTGGGCGGTGGTGACGATCCGGACGTGCTCCGGCTGCTCCTCGGCCGAGGCGACGGGCGCCCCGGCGAGGACGGCGGCAGTGGCAGCGGTCGTGGTGGCGGTGGCAACAGCGGTCATGGCAGCCCCGAGGTGAAGTCGCACAGCATCTCCCGAGCGAAGTGGTGACGGACAAGAACGCGTACGACGCTGCCGGGCCCCACCGTCCGCCGGGTGAAACGAAGGTGGCCCGGTCCCGAACAGTGGTTCAGGACCGGGCCACGAGAGGCTCCGGTGGGTCGGCCGGCGCAGGCGTCGGGTCAGCCGACCCAGTCGTCGCGCGCTGCGACGCCGAGGTCCGGCTGGTCGGTGAAGAACGCGTCGACGCCGGCGTCGAGGTAGGCCCCGACCTCGCAGCCCAGGTCACCGATCGCGTTCGGGTCCGTGCCGACCTTGCACTCGGTCGGGAGGTACTGGTTCTCGGCCCGCATCGTCCAGATCACGACCGGCAGGCCGGCCCTGTGCGCGGTCGGCACGACGGTCGTGGGCTCGCCGAGCTCCCCGGTGGCCGTCCGGTTGATCACGTAGAACTTGTACGGCGAGACCCAGTCGGCGTACGTCGCGATCGCCTTGAGGCCCTTCTTGGTCACCATGTCGGCGTACGTCGTCGCGGAGCCGGCGGCGACCTGGTCGTACGGCGCGCCGGTCCAGTCGACGAGCTGCACGAGCGGCGTGTCGACCATCGAGTCGAGGTCCTGGAGGTTGCTGATCTCGAACGACTGCACCACCGCCGCGTCGTCGGCGTCGTCGAGGTCGTAGGCCTCGAGCGTCTCGGCGAGCGGCTCCTCCATCGACAGGTCGATCGAGTCGAAGTAGGTGGGGTGCTTGGTCTCCGGAGCGACGCCGATCGTGCGACCGGTCTCCGCCTCGAGCTCGTCGACGAGCGTCAGCACCTCCTCGAGGGTCGGCACCTCGAACTTGCCGTTGTACTCGGTGTTCTGGGGTCGCACCGCCGGGATCCGCTCCTCGGCACGGAGCGTCTTGAGCTCGGCGAGGGTGAAGTCCTCCGTGAACCAGCCCGTGATCGGCTTGCCGTCGATGGTCTTGGTGGCCTTGCGGTCGGCGAACTCGGGGTGCGCCTCGACGTCGGTGGTGCCGCTGATCTCGTTCTCGTGGCGGGCGACGAGCACGCCGTCCTTGGTCGAGACCAGGTCGGGCTCGATGTAGTCGGCGCCCTGCTCGACCGCGAGCTCGTACGCCGCCAGGGTGTGCTCGGGCCGGTAGCCAGACGCGCCGCGGTGGCCGAAGACCAGCGGCTCGTCGAGCTGGGCGACCGGCCGCAGGCCGAGGCCGCGGTCGGCCGGCGACTCCACCATCGACGCCCCGTGGGCGCCGTGGACGAGGCCGGGGACGAGGGCCGGGACGAGGCCGAGGGCAGTCAGCGTGGCGGCCGCACCGATGGCGCGCCGCAGACGGGGGTGGTCCGGGGATGTCATGGGCACACCCGACCAGCCCGAGGTTGCGTGGACCTGAGCGGCTGGTGAACGCGAATGGCCGGTTCGCCTCGGTGGGCTTCGTCTCGTCGGTTCGCCTCGTCCGTCGGTTCGCGTCGGCTCGTAGGTTGGTGCCATGCGTATCGCGATCGTCGGTGGCCACGGCCAGATTGCCCTCCTGCTGCACCCGCTCCTGGTCGCGGCGGGACACACCCCGGTGGGACTGGTGCGGTCGGAGGCTCACCGCCCCGACCTCGAGCGGGCCGGGGCGGAGGTACGGATTCTCGACATCGAGCGCGACGACGCCGCTGCCTTCGGCCGGGCGTTCGAGGGCTGCGACGCGGTGGTCTTCGCCGCCGGCGGCGGCCCCGACGGCAACATCGAGCGCAAGCGGACCGTCGACCTCGAGGGCTCGCTGAAGTCGATCGAGGGCGCCCGGCTCGCCGGGATCGATCGCTTCGTCCAGGTCTCCGCGATCGACGTCGACGAACCCGTTGCGGCCGATGGGAGCGAGGTGTGGCGCGCGTACGTCGAGGCGAAGCGCGACGCCGACGCAGCGCTCCGTGCGAGCGGGCTGGCGTGGACGATCCTGCGACCGGGCCTGCTCACCGACGTTGCCGGCACCGGGCTGGTCGCCCTCGGGCCGGACGTGACACGTGCGTCGGTCCCGCGGGCCGATGTCGCCGCGGTGCTCGCCGCCGTACTCGACCGACCGGACACGGCTGGGCACCAGTGGAACCTGGTCTCCGGGGAGGTGCCTGTGGCGGAGGCGATCGAGCAGGCGGCTCGCTAGCTCCCAGATGCCCGCGCACGGACGAGCTCGACGACCTCAGCGGTCGGGCGGACGTCGCCGAAGGTCCTGTACACGACGTGCAGCGTGGCGTTGTGGTCCTGATCCCTCATCGCGGCGCAGGCGTCAGCCACCAGAATCACCCGCAGGCCCTGAGCGCTTGCGTCCCGGACGGTGGCTTCCACGCAGACGTTGGTGACGGTCCCGGTCACGAGGAGCGTGTCGACCTCGCGCTCCGCGAGTAGCTCAGGCAGCCGGCTGCGCCCGGGGAAGTAGGCACTGGGGCCGGTCTTCTCGACCGCGATGTCACCTTCCGCCACCGCTAGGTCTGGCCAGAGCCGATCGACCGGAGCACCGTCGCCGCCGGAACGGGCCATCATCTCGGCGACATCCGCGCCGAGGAACTCACGATCCTTCGCCGTGGGCACGCTGTAACCCGGGACCACCCACGCCACCACCCCGCCCGCGTCCCGCAGTGCCGACGCGAGACTGTTCACCCGGGGGACGATCCCACGAACGTAGGCCGACTCCCGCGCGAAGAACGGCACCACATCGATGACCACGAGCGCGGTTCGCTGGGGGTCGACGTGCTCGTACGCATGCCGTCGCCCCCGCCTGGCTTCGTGGCGCAGGTACTCACGTTCTTCCACGAACCAGTCGTGGTGGGCGACGTCCTCCGCAAGGGGTGAGGGATGCGGCACGGACATGACGCTACCGCCAGGCGCTGCTGCCGGGCACTCCCGCTGAGTTGGTAGGTCCACGGCCGCCGGCGATGTGGGGGCGATCCGGCGCGGAAGGACGATGCGTCACGATCGAAGAAGCTCACGGCATCGCGGTAAGTCGCGAAGAATCTCGAAGAGACACTCGCTGGATCGCTTGACGATTCGAACATCTGTTCGATAGGATGAGCGCATGTCCACACCCGCCGCGCTCCAGCAGACCACCACCGTGGTCCAGAGCGCCGCGCAGCTGGCCGGCGTGGTGTGGGACCAGGTCGAGGCCGCGGACCTGCCAGCGGCCGCCGCCGACCTCGCCCGCGCCAAGGCGATGCTCGACGCCGCCCTGGTCGCGGTCGCCGGACGACTCCAGGCCACCGACGCCGCCACCGAGCAGGGGTGGGCCTCGGCCAAGGACTTCCTGACCCACCTCACCGGTGGCCGCAAAGGTGCCGGCGGTGGCCTGGTGCGGGCTGCGGAGCAGACCCGCGACCTCCCCCAGATCCGTACCGCGTTGGCGGCCGGGGAGATCTCCCTGGCCCAGGCGAGGGTGATCGCCGGCCGGGTCGCCACCCTGCCCCGGGTCGAGGAGCTCCGCACGGGTGCGGCGGACAGGCTGCTCGACCGTGTCCAGCAACATGGGTACGACGCCACCGACCTGGACCGCACCTTCCCCGACGTGGTCCGTGAGCTCGACCCCGACGGTGCCCTGCTCGGCAACGACCTGGACAAGCCCCGCCAAGAACGCGGCGCCCACAGCGCCCGGTTCCTCTCGTTCGCCGCCGATGCCCTCGGCGGGGTCCGGATCAAGGGCTACGCCACCCTCGAGGACGCCGAGCTCGTCAAGACCGCCCTGATGCCCCTCGCCGCACCACAGACGACCGAGCCCGGTGCCTGCGGCGGCAACCCCGCCACGTTCGGCAAACGTGACGATCAGGGTCGGCGGATCGACGCCGGATGTCCCACCCCCGGCTGTGCCCACGACGGCACCGACCCCCGCGACTCAGGTGCCCGGATGTGGGACGCCCTCCTCGAGGCCTGCGACCGCCTCGCCCGCACCGACAACCTCCCCCACGCGCACGGTGCCAGCGCCCGGATCTACCTCACCCTCGACTACGAACACCTCCGCCACCGCCTCGCCGCCGCCGGCCTCCCCACCAACACCAGCCAGAACGACACCAGTCGGGACGAGGTGGGAGATGGGCTACTGCCCTCCGGGGACACCCTCTCCGCCACCGCGGTCCGCCGACTGGCCTGCGACGCCGAGATCATCCCCGCCGTCCTCGGCGCAGAAGGCCAGATCCTCGACCTCGGCCGCACCACCCGGCTCGTGTCGACCGCGCTCTGGCTCGCCCTGGTCCTGCGCGACCAGCACTGCGCCTTCCCCGGCTGCACCCGACTCCCCATCGCCTGCGACGCCCACCACATCACCCACTGGGCCGACGGCGGATCGACGTCACTGGACAACCTCGTGATGCTCTGCAGACGGCATCACACCACCACCCACCACACCCCCTGGACCGTCCACATCCACCCGGACACCAGGCAACCGGTCTGGACCCCACCACCACTGGTCGACGACAGCAACCGGTTCACCTACCGACCCCCCATCCCGCCACCGAACCGACCCGGACCACCCGGACAACCGCTCGTCGCCTAGCAGAGCACCCTTCGCGGCGCCCCTTCGGGGCGCCCTCGCGCGACCCGTGTCCCGAGCCGCCGCGGAGTCAGTCCGCGATCGTTCGGGCGAGCAGCCCCCGCAGCTCCTCGAAGTGCCGTTCCGACGCGGCCGCGTCGTACACAGCCGTGTCGGCCATCGTGTAGCCGTGCCGCGCGCCCGGGTAGACCGCGGTCGTCGCCCGCAGACCCGCTGCCCCCAACGCCCGATCCAGCCGCGCGACATCGGCCCGCCCCATCGAGGCATCGCCATCGGCATGGCCGTAGAGGAACTCGGCCCGCGCGTGCGGCAGGCCGAGATGAGGACTGTCCGCCGCATCCGAGGCCAGCCCACCGCCGTGGAACCCCGCGCAGGCCGCCACGCGATCAGGGTGGTCGCAGGCAGCCCGGGTCGCCAGGCGGGCGCCCATGCAGTAGCCGACGACACCCAACCGTGCTGACGCACCGGTGATCCGCGTCAGGGCCGCGATCCAGGCCACGGTGTCGGGCGCAGACAAGGCGGGCGTCAACCCACGGACGCGGGGCATCGCCTCAGCAAAGAAGTCGGCTCTGTCCCACTCCTCCAGAAGGGGCCGCCGAGGGGCGAGGTCGGCGGCCCGACCGTGCCGGTAGAAGACATTGGGCACCAGCACGACGTACCCCCAGGAGGCGATGCGGTCCGCCATCGCTTGGAGCTGCGGTCGCAGACCGATCGCGTCCATGAAGAGGAGGACACCCGGCAGCGGGCCACTCGCATCGCCCGCGCGGGCCACATAGGCCTCGGCGACTCCGGCGGCGGCATCGACCTCGATCATCATCGCTGCTCATCCTTCGGATCGCCCAGCACAGACGTCAACATCTGACGGACAGAAAAGACGAGGGCGACACGCACTGCGGTTCGCAGTCACGTGTCGCCCTCGCTCTCGTGGAGCTGGCGGGAATCGAACCCGCGTCCTCGAGCGCCGAACCAGGTCTTCTCCGGGTGCAGTCAGTGGTGTCGTTTTCTCGGCCCCGGCGCTCGCACTGACACGTCGCCGACAGGCCCAGCCGGGTTTGAGTCCCGCGTCACCCTCCCGGCGAGAGTGACGCAGCGAGTCTCCTAGGCGACGCCAGGTTCAGGGACGGAGACGGATGCCCTGACTGACGCTTCGATCACCGCTCAGGCGGCGAGAGCGAAGGAACTGCGCTTAGCGTTGGCAGTTATTAGTTTCCAGCGATCGTTTACGAGATGACGCTGGCTCCTCGACCCGCTTCCCCTGGAACTAGCGTCCCAAGTCGAAACCGATCAGCCCCTCTTCTGTTTTCAATCGCACGAGCGTGCCGCTGACGCGCCACGCTGCCGTGCTGTCCTTCCAGACTACAGAGCCCAACCGTCAGGACGCATTCGAGATTCCCCGGAGGTACGACGCCGCTTGCCCATGACGCCCGCGAGCAGCAGCCTGGGCAGTAGGCAACCGGTGGGCAACCTTTCTCCGAGCCCAGCGCGTCTCGGTAGCGACGCGGACAGGCGGGGAGTGCGCGGAGCCGGAAGGTCGTGATCGCATGGCGGATCGACGGGAGTTCGACTCGTTCGTGCTCACCCGGTCGCAGGCGCTGCTGCGGACGGCGTACCTCCTCGTCCAGGACGAGGGTCGCGCCGAGGACCTGCTCCAGACCGCGCTGACCAAGGCCTGGTTCGCGTGGGGCCGGATCAAGGACCCGGAGGCGTACGTGCGACGGATCCTGGTCACGACCTCGGCGTCCTGGTGGCGTCGCCGGTGGACCCGGGAGACGCCCGCGGAGGACCTCCCCGATCGCGTCGGCGCGGAGGATCCTCCCGCCGACCAGGACCTCTGGATCGCGATCAGCCACCTTCCACCCCGCCAGCGTGCGGTCGTGGTGCTGCGCTACCTCGAGGACCGCACGGAGGCCGAGACCGCCGACCTGCTCGGCTGCTCGGTCGGAACCGTGAAGAGCCAGTGCGCCAAGGCCCTCGCGAAGCTGCGGATCGACGCGGCGATCGCGCCGGCGTTGGACGAGAGGAGCCGACCGTGAGCATCGACCAGCTCAACCGCCTGGCCCGCCGGGCCGACGCCATCGCCGGCCGGCCCGACGAGCGGCTCGAGAGGGTGCACGCGCGCGTCCGCACCGCTCGTCGCCGTCGTACGGCGGGAGCCATGGTCGGTGCGGGCGCCCTGGCGATCGCCGTCGCGGTCGCGGCCGGCATCCTCGGCGGAGGGTCCGGTTCGCGGCCTTCGCCCGCACCCCAGCCGCGACCGGACGAGCCCGCCGCGGTCTCGACCCGACCACTGACCTACGCCGACGGACTGTGGCCGACCAGGCGCATCCACTACGGCGACCGGGTGATCGACACCCGGCTCGACCTCACCGATTACGACTTCACCCAGATGGACCTCACCGACGACGGTGTTGTCGTGACCACCACCGACGGGCGGATCTGGCTGGCGGACACCGGGTCCGTCGAGCAGATCGGCGACAGCGGCGTCACCCACGGTTTCCTGTCGCTCGTCGATGTCAGCACCGGCAACGCGGGATCACTCGCGGCGTGGGTCGATGTGCGCCGTGCTCCGACGCTGGTGGTCTATGACACCTCGAGCCGCCGCGAGGTCGCCCGGAAGCCCTGCAACCCGTCGTACTGCCAAGTGGAGTGGGTGGGGACGGACGTCGTGTACTTCGAGAATCGCCGACCGCCGGGCGAACCGCTCCGCCGGCTCGACGTCGCCTCGGGGCGGGTGACCACCGCGTCCGAGCAGGAGTACGCCGCGGAGCTGGCCGGCCAGCCGCGCAACCTGGTCGTCGGCGACTCCTTCGACACCGGGGAGGCGCTGGACGGCATCGACGTCGTATTCGTCCGGGAAGGCTCTCGGCTGGTGGCCATGCCCTGGCTGAACGGTGGCGCGCGCGGCCTCACCACGGCGTTCGACACCTCCGGCGCGCCGATCCGGCTGCGGGTGCCCGACGGCTACGACGGCGCGCGCTCGTTCACCGTGTTCCAGTGGCTCGACGACGACCGGCTCGCGATGATGGCCGGCGCCGGCGGGATGGGGTTCGTGCCCGGAGCCGATCCCGATGACCCGGAGGACAACGACGGGTACGGCGACGTCATGGTCTGCCGCATCTCCACGGGACTGTGCCGGCTTGCCCTGCCCGGACCGCAGCTCGACGAGCAGGCGGCGGTCGAGGAACCATTCGACATCCCACCGTCCCAGCTGCGCATCGTGCCCGACTTCGGGACACCGGGCACGAACTGAGTCAGTCGCGCCCGATCAGTCGCGCATGCCCTTGAGCCGCCGGCCGAGCTCGACCTGCTTCTCGCGGTCGGCCTCCCGGGTGGCGAGTGTCTGCCGCTTGTCCCAGGTCTTCTTGCCCTTGGCGAGGCCGATCTCGACCTTGGCGCGGCCCTTGACGAAGTAGAGCGCGAGCGGGATGACGGTGAGGCCCTTCTCGCTGACCCGGCGCTCGATCTTGTCGATCTCGAGCCGGTGCAGCAGGAGCTTGCGCTTGCGGCGGGCGGCGTGGTTGGTCCAGGTGCCCTGGGCGTACTCCGGGATGTGCACGCCGTGCAGCCACGCCTCGCCGCCCTCGATGTCGATGAACCCGTCGGTGAGCGTGGCGCGACCCATCCGCAGCGACTTGACCTCGGTGCCCTGGAGCACGAGCCCGGCCTCGAAGGTGTCCTCGATGAGGTAGTCGTGGCGCGCCTTCTTGTTGGACGCGACCAGCTTGCGGTCACCGTCCGGCTTCTTCTGCTGCGCGTTGGACTTGCTCATCCGGCCATTCTCTCAGCCGGCCGCAACGCGGTTTCGGCGGCCGCCCTACAGGTAGTTCATGGGGTCGACGGGCTCGCCGTTGCGCAGGACGGTGAAGTGCAGGTGGCAGCCCGTGGACCAGCCGGTGCTGCCGACGTACCCGACGACGTCGCCGCGGCCGACCGTCTGCCCCTCGCTGGCGGCGTAGCCGGACATGTGGTTGTAGACGAGGGTGATGTTGGCGCCGTTGACCCGACCGATGGAGAGGTAGAGCCGGTTGCCGTAGACCTCGTCCCAGTAGGTGTTGATGACCGTGCCGCGCTCCCCGGCCCACAGCGCCGAGCCGCAGGAGGCGCCGAAGTCGGTGCCGTCGTGGAGGCTGTAGTAGCCGTAGATCGGGTGGGTGCGGTAGCCGTACGGCGAGGTCACCGGCCCGTTCGTCGGGACGTGCAGCAGGCCGCCGGTGTCGCCGCGGTAGTCCCGGCCGGGGTTCTGGTTGGCGAGACGGAGGATCTCGCGCTTGATCGCGGCCTCGCGGTCCTTGAGCCGCTCCAGCGCGGCGCGGTCGTCGTCGCGGGCTCGTACGGCGGCGCGGCGCGCGCGCTCGGCGCGGACCACGAGGCTGTCGACGCGGACCTTGGTACGACGCGCCTGCGTGACGAGCGACCTGGTCCGGGTGAGGTTCCGCTGCGCGGCGGCCTCCTTGTCGGCCACGGCGTTGCGGGCGGCCGCGACCTCGTCCTTGTGCTCCTCCAGCGCCGCCTCGGCCTCCTCCAGGCCCTCGAGCAGCTGGTTCTCCTCGAGCACGACGAGGTCGCCGGCGGTCTGGTTGATCAGGATCTCCTCGACCGACCCGGAGCTGACGTAGGAGCTGAGGACCGCGAGCTTCGGGTCGCCGCCGGTCGCGATGTCGAGCACCGAGTCGTGCGCCTCCAGTCGCTGGACCGCGACGTTGCGCCGGGCGACCCGGAGCTGGGCGGCGGCGCGGGCGAGACGGTTCTGGGCGGCGGTGAGCTGGCGGCGCAGCTGCTTGGCCTCGATCCGGGCGTCGGTGAGCTGGCCGCGGACCCGGGTCAGCTGGGCGCGGGCCGACCGCAGCTCGGTGCGGGCGGAGTCGAGCCTGCCGGCGGCGCGGGAGACCGCCCGGCTGGCCTCGTGGAGGTCGTCCTGGGCCTGGTCGATCTGGCCCTGCACCTGCTTCTGCTTGCGCTTCAGGTCGTCCTCGTCGTCGGCGTTCGCCAGCGGCGCGACCAGGCCGTAGCCGGCGAGGAGGACCACGAGGAGCGTGACCAGCCACTGCGGGTGGAGCCACGCGGGCAGGTTCCGGCGGTCAGTTGGCGTGCCGGAACCAGGGGCGCTGGGGAAGAAGCGCAAGAATCTGACCTTCGGTGTTCGGGGAAGAGAACGTCCCGACGCTATCGGCGCGCGGTCACACTTTGGTGTATTTGCGGGTCAGCAGGAGTGTCGGGATGAGGGTCAGCGCGGGACCGATGAGCGCGATGCCCGGAGGGAGTACGCCGACCAGCGTCTGCACGTAGTCGCCCCAGTCGGTCCACGGCAGGAACGTCACGATGTCCGCGATCCCCCGGTTGATGGCGAACTCCTGGAACGCCGCCAGCGCCCCCGCCGCGAGCGCGACGCCGATGACCGCCGTCACCAGCGCCTCGAGCAGGAACGGCAGCGCGATGTAGAGCGTGGACGCGCCCACCAGGCGCATGATCGCGATCTCCCGGCGGCGCGCCAGCGCAGCCAGCCGGATGGTGTTGGCGACCAGCAGCAGCGCGGCGAGCAGCAGGAACGCCGAGCCGATCCAGGAGCCGTACTTGAGCGCCTTCATGATCCCGAAGATCTGCCCCAGCGCCTCGCGCTGGTCGCCGATCCCCCGGACTCCGTCGAGGCCCTTCACCGCGCTGATCACGCCGTCGGCCTCGTTGGGGTCCTTGAGGGTCACCCAGTACGCCGCGGGCCAGTTCTCCGGCGTCACCACCGGGTCGGGGCCCTCGAAGACCTCCTCGGGGACGTACTCCTTGGCGGTCTCGTAGCCCTCCTCCTGGGTCCGGTAGTCGAACGACGCGACATCCGGGCTGGAGTCGATCTCCCGCTCGATCTGCTTGCGCTGCGTCTCGGTGACCTCACCGCCGGCGCAGGTCGGCACCTTGCTCGCGTCGTCGTCGACGCAGAGGTTGACCAGGATCTGCAGCTCGTTGCCGAGCACGTCGGCGGTCTTGTCGGCCTGGCGCTGCATGAGCAGGCCGCAGCCGGCGAGGGTGAGGGACACGAAGATCGTGAGTACGACGGCCAGGTGCATCGACAGGTTGCGACGCAGGCCGGTGCGGAGCTCACTGAAGACGTAGCGCAGCTGCATGAGTGGTGGCTCTCCTGGTTCGGGGAGTCGGGAGGAGTGAGAGGTCGGGGATCAGTGCTGGAAGCCGTAGCTTCCGGCGGCCTCGTCGCGGACCACCTTGCCGTGCTCGAGCTCGATGACCCGCTTGCGCATCTGGTCGACGATGCCGTGGTCGTGGGTGGCCATCACGACGGTCGTGCCGGTCTCGTTGATGTCCTCCAGCAGCTTCATGATGCCGACCGACGTGGCCGGGTCGAGGTTGCCGGTGGGCTCGTCGGCGATCAGGATCATCGGCCGGTTGACGAAGGCCCGGGCGATCGCGACCCGCTGCTGCTCACCGCCGGACAGCTCGTCGGGCATCCGGGCGGCCTTGTCCTTGAGACCCACCAGGTCGAGGGTCTCGGGGACGAGCCGGTTGATCTCCTTGCGGGACTTGCCGATCACCTGGGAGGCGAAGGCGACGTTCTCCGACACCGTCTTGTTGGGCAGCAGCCGGAAGTCCTGGAAGACGGTGCCGATCTCGCGGCGCAGCCGGGGCACCTTCCACCCGGCCATCCGGTTGATCTCCTTGCCGGCGACGTAGACGCGGCCGGTGGTGGGCCGCAGCTCGCGCAGCACGAGGCGGAGCGCGGTCGACTTGCCCGATCCGGACTGTCCGACGAAGTAGACGAACTCGCCCTTGTCGATGTCGACCGTCACCTGGTCGAGGGCGGGCTTGCCCGGACCGGGGTAGTTCTTGGTGACCTTCTCGAAGCGAATCACCGTCAAGACGGTACGCGAGAACCGGGGCGAGGGCGTAAACCGGCCGACCCGGCGGACCGGCGGGTGGGACCTGCGCCACTATCGTGTGCGCGTGCCCCCGGTCCTGCGTGCGCTCCTCATCGCGCTGCTCCTCACCGCCGTCCCGGTGGGCGTGGCGATCGTGGTCATCGGTGGCGGCGACGATCCCGAGCCCCCGGAGCAGGCGGCCTACGAGAGCACGCCGCTGGCGTCGTACGACACCTCGACGGTGGCGGTCACGCGCGCCGCCTTCTGCGACCGGCTGCCCGACGAGGCCGTCTCCACGGCGCTCGGCGAGGAGCCCGCCGAGGACGACGCGTACGTCAACGGCGAGCGGGCGGCGATCGCCGCCGGCGAGGAGGACGTCGCCCACGAGTACGGCTGCCGGTTCGAGGCCGGTTCGGGCGCGCTCGCCGAGGCGTGGGTGTTCGCTCCCCCGATCACGCCGGAGCGCGCCGAGGAGCTTGCGGCCGCCGTACGCGAGACGAAGGGGTGCACGCCCCAGCCCGAGGCCGAGGAGTACGGCGCCGCGAGCGTGGCCCTGGTGTGTGCCGGCCCTCAGCGGACCTTCGCGTCGTACCGCGGGCTCTTCGGCGACGCCTGGCTGACCTGCAGCCTCGCCGTCCCCGGCGGGCCCGCCTCGGAGCGGCTCACCGACGAGCGGCTGCTCGACCGGGCCGGGCGCTGGTGCGTCGCCGTCGCGGAGGCCGCCTCCGGCTGATCCTGCCGTCCGTCAGTGGCAGACCACGTCCTCACACCCGGGGATCCGCAGCAGCCGCCCGTTGGCGGGCACGGCGTCGAAGTGGTGGATGTCGCTGAGGCCGTAGGTCCAGCGCAGGCCGTGCCGGGACATGATCCGCACCACCGCGTGGCTCCGCGACCGCCAGGCGATCCGGGGGTGGGAGTGCGGCGGCCACCAGGTGTTGGGGTAGGTGCCCTGCCGGGAGCGGTAGGGGTTCTCCCACGGGTTGATGTCGAGGGACCGGCCGTAGGAGTGCGGCGACCTCACGCCGGGGCGCCCGACCACCTCGCGGCAGTTGAACGCCGAGGTGTTGCCGGCCGCCATCGAGGCGTAGTCGTCGGCCCCGTGGAGCCGGTCGGACCAGCCGAAGCGATCCACGCGGTAGATCGCCCGCACGGGCAGCTCGGCGCGGTACATGTCGCTGAGCGCACCGGCCATCTGGCCGATCACCGAGGCGGCCGCGACGATCTCGCCGCGGCGCCGGTAGCCGGTGTAGTCCCAGTAGTTGATCCGCAGCAGCCGCAGGCCGTCGCGGCCGACCGGGCAGCCCCGGTGCCAGCTGCGGCCGACCATCTGGCCCCAGACGCCGTCGGGGATCCGGGTGATGACCGCGTTGGGGCCGTCGCCCTGCGCCCGGGGCGCCACGGGCAGCCCGCGGCGCGGTCGTGGCGCGCCGCGCGGCATCCGCACCCGGGGCACCGGCGGCCGGTTGTCGAGGAGGTGTACGTCGCTGCGGGCCCCCTCGACCCACGGCAGCCCGCGCGCGACGACCCGCCAGCGGCTGTCCTCGCGCGGCGACACCCGCGCCTTCGCCTCCCCGTCTGCCCCGGTGTGGAGCACGGTGACGCGGCGCCACTTGCCGTCGAGCCGGCGTTCGAGGCGTACGTCGCCGGGGACGGGGTCACCGTTGCCGGTCCGCCACCGGGCGGTCAGCACGGCGGAGGTCTCGTCGACGAACGCCGGCGGGCCGCTGAGGGTCAGCCGGCTGGCTCGCCGGCGCAGCGGAACCTGCACCTCGGCGGTTGCGGCGTCGTACTCCTGGTCGCCGGGGAAGCTCGCGCGCACCCGGTTGACGGCAGGGTCGCGACCCAGGTCGACGGAGGTCGTCGCGGTGCCGTCCGGCTTGGTCGTGACGGTGCCCCGCGGCGCCCAGGTCCCGTCCCGCCGGCGCTGCTCCAGGGTGACCGGCTTGCCGGCCAGCGGCTGACCGGCGGCCGTGAGCCGGACGGTCACGGTGACCGGGGTGTCGGCGTACCCCGGCGGAGCCGTGACCGTGATCGACGTCGGCACCAGCGCCGAGGCGGCGGGCGCGGCCGTCAGGACGGCCGTCCAACCCACGATCACCGCGACCACGATCACGATGGTTCGCATCAACGAGGCTCCTGTCGGGCGGGGACTCGATGCTAGGCCCGCCGACGGCCGCCCGTCTGGATTCCGTGGGTGTCGCGGTCCGTCAGCTGCCGGCGGCGTTCTCGGCGCCGCGCCGCCAGCGGATGCCGGCCTCGAGGAAGCCGTCGATGTCACCGTCGAAGACCGCCTGCGGGTTGCCGGTCTCGAAGCTCGTGCGGAGGTCCTTGACGATCTGGTAGGGGTTGAGCACGTAGTTGCGCATCTGGTCGCCCCAGCTGGCGGCGACGTCACCCTTGAGGTCCTTGATCTGCGCCTCCTCCTCGGCCTTCTTCAGGGCGAGGAGCTTGGCCTTGAGCACGACCATGGCGGAGGCCTTGTTCTGCAGCTGGCTCTTCTCGTTCTGGCAGGAGACGACCAGTCCGGTGGGGATGTGGGTGAGCCGGACCGCGGAGTCGGTCGTGTTGACCGACTGGCCGCCCGGTCCGCCGGAGCGGAAGACGTCGACCCGGACGTCCTCGTCCGCGACGTCGATCTCGTCGGTCTGCTCGAGCACCGGCACCACCTCGACGGCGGCGAAGGAGGTCTGCCGGCGGCCCTGGTTGTCGAAGGGGCTGATCCGCACGAGGCGGTGGGTGCCGGCCTCGACGGAGAGGGTGCCGTAGGCGTAGGGCGCGTGGATCGCGAAGGTGGCGGACTTCAGGCCCGCCTCCTCGGCGAAGGAGGTGTCGAAGACCTCGACGGGGTACTTGTTGCGCTCGGCCCAGCGGGTGTACATCCGCATCAGCATCTCGGCGAAGTCCGCCGCGTCGACCCCGCCCGCGCCGGAACGGATCGTCACGAGGGCCTCGCGCTCGTCGTACTCCCCCGACAGCAGGGTGCGGACCTCGAGCGCCTCGACGGCCTTCTTGATCTTGCCGAGCTCGGTCTCGGACTCGGCGAGCGACGCCTGGTCGCCCTCCTCGGTGGCGAGCTCGACCATCAGGCCGAGGTCCTCGACGCGGGTCCGCAGCGCCTCGAACCGGTCGACCTGGCCCTGCAGCCCGGACAGCCGGCCGGTGACGCGGGTCGCGTTGGCCTGGTCGTCCCAGAGGTCGGGCGCGGCCACCTGGACGCCGAGGTCCTCGATCTCCCGCTTCATCGCCGGCAGGTCGAGGACCTGCTCGATGGTGTGCATCGTCGCGGTCAGCTGCTTGATCTCGGAGTCGTAGTCGGGGCCTGCCACAAGGCACTACGTTACGGCCCCGTGGTCGCGCGCGCGATTCGGTGGTACGACGCCGTTCGTCTGCGGGGTTGGGTCAGCCCAGCTCGGCGACCACGCCGGCCAGGAACCGCCCCTCGCGGTCGGGGTCGAAGGTGAACGCGGAGTGGTACCACTTGTTGCTGAACTCCTCTGCCGGGGCGATGTCGGCGCGACACATCACGACGTCGAGCCGGTGCCCGACGACGGACGAGATCATGTACTCGTTGGTGGCGACGTAGCTGTCCGACGACACGAGGATCACGTGCTTCGGCGAGCCCGCGAACGCGATCTGGAACATCCCGCTCCCCGCGAAGCCCGCCACCACCTCGGCCCGGCGGACCATCTCGACCTGGTCGGGCAGCGGGAGCTCCTCGGGGTAGACCACCGTGAAGCCGGCGGCCACGAACAGCGCCTCGACCTCGTCGGCGTTGTGGCACGCGCGCCGGTTGCCGCGTCGGGAGCAGAAGATCGCGCGTCGGCCAGTCCCGTTGGGTCGCGCGGGCCGAGAAGGCCTCGCCGAGGTTCTCGTAGGTGCGCAGGATCGCCGGGTGGAGGACCTCGGGCATGCAGAACATCGGCGACGCGCCCACCAGCGTCTCGACCCGGACCGGCTCGGTGGCCACGTGCACGTCGCCCGGCGGGATGCCTGCGGCGTCGTACAGCTCGAGCTCCCAGGGGGCGACGGGATAGCGCTCGCGCTCGAACATCAGCGCCTTGAGGTCGGGGTAGCGCCGCTTGGCCTCCGCCCAGCCCCACAGCCGGGAGACCTGCTCGGTGAGGGCGTGGCCGAAGTGACCGCGGAACTGGCTGTCGAGGTAGAAGTAGCGCGCCGTCGAGGCGGGTGGTCGCGGGCTCGGGCGGGCGGGTGAACCACGGCGTGAGGTCGACGAGCTGCTGGTTGCGGGGGCGCTGGTTGTGCCGGTAGGTGTCGGGCAGCACGACGTTGCCCTGCCAGGCGACCTGACGCGGGCGGCACTCGACGTCGGCGTACGCGCGCAGCGACACCGGACGGGCCGCGAACGTCCGGGGCAGGTCGGCGATCGCGGCAGGGTCACTGCAGCGTACGACGCAGCGCGACACCAGTTCGGTGCCGTCGATCCGGTCGAGCACCTGCCCAGCCCCGGGGCGCGCGGCCAGGAAGGTGTCGGTCGTGGTCTCGGGGAGCTTGGCCAGCGCCGCCGTGCCGTTGACCGTGATCGCCAGCCCGTCGCGGACCTCCGCCTCGACCAGCGCCTCGGCGAGGGAGTGCTCGGTGCGCTCCCGCGACGGCCGCTTGTCGCGGCCGGTGTCGGGGGCGTGCAGGTCTTCGGAGTCGCGAAGAGCCTGGAGGCGGCGCAGCCACGGGGCATCGGTCTCCTGCTGCTGCGGGCCGAGCCGGCTCAGGTGGACGCCGCCCGGTCGCAGCAGCAGGAACTGGTCCTCCCAGCGGCGCTCGACCGCGTCGCCGTCGGCGAGGTCGAGGATCACGTCATAGGGCCCGCCCGCGGCGAGCAGCGCACGCCGCTGGTGGGGACCGAGTCCCACGGTCACCTGCGTGACCTGGGCTCCTGGGTGCTCGTCGGCGATCAGTGCCGCGATCGGGTGGTCCGGGCGGCGTGCCACGAGGGCGACGCGGATGCGCGACCCGGTGGCGGCGCGGCGTCGTACCTCTTCCAGGACGCGGTGCCTGAGGCCTGAGGGCGCGCCCGCGCGCGACGCGGGGTCCTCCGACCTGGACATGGCGACAACGTAACCGCCGCGCTGAAGTCGCCGCCGGGAGTTGATCGTGGTGGATCGCATCAGCCTGGTTGATCGGATCCTGCCCAATCACCCTCCGCGCGCAGCCCTCCGCGCGCAGCCCTCCGCGCGCACGGTCGCGGTCAGGCGTAGGTCGTGTACGAGAACTCCGGCTCCTCGCGAAGCGCGTCCAGCGCGAGCAGGTCCTCCGCGCTCGGCTCCCACAGCCCGGCTTCGATGTTGGCCGCGATCTGCTCGGGCCGGGACACACCGCTGATCACGCTGGACACCGCGGGCTGCGCCGCGAGGCCGCCCATCGCGACCTGCAGCAGCGAGAGGCCGCGCTCGTCGGCGTACGCCTGGAGCGCGTCGATCCGCTCCCACTTGGCGCCCTCGAGGCGCGACGCCTGGCTCGATCCCGACAGCCGACTGCCGTCGGGGGCCGCCTGGCCGCGGCTGTACTTCCCGGTGAGCAGCCCGTAGGCCAGCGGGAAGTAGGGCAGGATCCCGACGCCGGCGGCCTCGCACGCGGGCACAAGCTCCTGCTCGGCGAGCCGGTTGTAGAGGGAGTACTCGTTCTGCGCGGCGATGAAGCGCTGCGAGCCGATCGCGCGGGCCGCCCACTCCGCCTGGGTCACCTGCCAGGAGGTGAAGTTGGAGGACCCGATGTAGCGGACCTTGCCCTGCGTGACGAGGTCCGACATCGCCTCCAGCGTCTCCTCGATCGGGGAGACGGGGTCGGGGCGGTGGAGGAGGTAGAGGTCGATGTAGTCGGTGCCGAGTCGCTTCAGGCTGGCCTCGACCGCGCGCATGACGTAGCGCCGGCTCCCCGGGGCGCCCTTGTGCAGCGGCTGGCTCTTGCCCCGGCCGAACTTGCTCGCGATCACCACGTCGTCGCGGCGCTTCCCGAGCGCCCGCCCGAGGAACTCCTCGCTGGCGCCGTCGCCGTAGGAGTCGGCGGTGTCGAACAGCGTGATGCCCTGGTCGATCGCCGCGTCCACCACGGCCTGGGTCTGCTCGGCGTCGATCCTCGCCCCGAAGGCGTTGGTGCCGATGCCGACGACGGACACCATCAGGCCACTGTCGCCCACCGGCCGGAAGCGCATGTCACTCATGCGGCAAACCCTATCGAGCCAGGAACGGCCGATTCAGTCCTCGGGACGCACGACGGCCGAGCCGGTCGAGCTCACGACGGTGGTCTCCGGGCCGCCGGGGATCGTGAACGGCAGGTCCACCCGGCCGGATAGCCGGACCCGGATCGTGTCGCCGTCGAGCGTGACGGCCGAGCGGAGGGCGGCGTGCTCGGCGTACGCCCCGACCGCGCGGAGGTAGTCGCCCACGGCCGACCGGGCCGCCGCCAGGGTCAGGTCGAGGTCGCCTTCGCCGATCCCCTCGCCGTACGCCTCCCGGCCCTCGGCCGCACGGTCGGCCGCCTGCAGCGCGGCGCCGTCGGCGAGGGTGTCGAGACTCTGTCGCTCGAGGAACGCGGCGCTCGCGTCGGTGACGACCGCGATGAGCACCAGGATCACCGCCGCGAACCCGACGATCATCACCGTGGCCTGGCCGCGCTCGTCGCGGCGGGAGTCAGCCGCGACCACCGGTGATCTCCTGGTACTGCCCGATCGGCACGGCGTGCTCGGCGTCGAGCCGGAACGTCGGCCGGCCGCCGGCGAGGGCCTCCGGCAGCAGAGGGAGTACGACGCGGGACTCGACGCGGACGGTGATGACCGACGTGCCGCTGTGGCAGTTGCGCGGGTACGGCGTACACGTCACCCGCACGCGCACGGGCACACCGGTGACGCCCTGGTCGGCGAGCGCCTGCCGCGCCGCAGCCACCGCCCGGCGCTCGCCGGTCGCGTCGTCGGGTGCGAGGGCGTAGGCCCGCCCGGCCGCCCGGGCGGCGCCGCTCACACCGAACGCGCCGCGCTGCACCTCGAAGACGGACAGCACGATCCACAGCAGCGGCACGAGCAGCAGCAGCCCGAGCCAGACCATCTCGACGGTGGCGTTGGCGGCGTCGTCACGGGTACGACGCCTCACGGCTCCTCCTCGACCGCGTGCCCGGTGACCGAGAACGACACGGCCGGCCCGCCGAGCCCCAGCGCCGGGACCTCGGCGCGGACCGTGATCGCGACCCCGGGCGCGCCGCCGACCGTGGCGGGTGCGGCGCTCACGTCCTGGGCGAACGATCCGGCGATCGCCTCGTCGATCTGCGCGCGGGTGCGGGCGACGCCGTCGGCGGGGGTGCGGTCGGCGGTCGCGGCGTACCGCGCGCCCTCGGACGCCGCGGCGGCGAGGGTGGTCCGGACGTGGAGCACGAGCGCGACCTGGACGATCCCGAACACCAGCGGGATGAGCAGCAGCAGGACCATCACGAAGTCGACGACCGCGGTTCCGCGCTCGCCGCGTGCTGAGCCGCTCATGGGATCACTTCACCGAGTTGAGGGCGTTGCGGAGCATGCCGACGAGCTGGGGCTTCGCGATGCCCCAGATCGCGGTCACGATCGTCACGGTCATGACCGTCACGAGGACCCACCCGGGGACGTCGCCGCGGTCGTCGCGCCGGCGCCCGGGCGATGACGTGAACCTCCCGACCGCCTGCAGCACGACAGCAAGCAGCAGACATTGGACGCGGAGATAGCTGTCGTACGGCTTCATGCCGATCCTCTTCATGACTTGTCCTTCCCGAGACGTCACGGCGTGGTGAGTGAGAGCCCGACCAGACCGGGCCAGAACGCGAACACGATGGTCACCGGCAGCACCATGAAGACGACCGGGACCATCATGAAGATCTCCTTGCGCGAGGCCTCCTCGATCAGCTCGCGCCGACCGGACTCGCGTACGTCGGCGGCCTGCGCGTGGAGGACGTCGGTGAGCGGGGTGCCGCGCTCGACCGCCACGGCCACGCCGTGCGCGAACCGGGCGACCACGGGCACGCCCGTCGTCGCCGCCAGCTGGTCGAAGGCATCGGCGACCGGCTCGCCCGTCCTGATCGCCGCGAGCACCGCGGCGAGGTCGGCGGAGAGCTCGCCGCCGCTGCGACGGACCACGCGGTCGAGCGCGGCGACCGGGCCCTCCCCCGCGGCGACCGCCAGCGCGAGGAGCTCGGCGATCGTGGGGAACTCCGCGACGATGGCGCGCTCGCGGCGTCGTACCTGGGAGCTGAGGTGCTGGTCGCGCAGCACCACCCCGCACGCGAACGCGCCCAGGCACAGCACGACCAGGGGCAGCGGGCTGGTCGGGCTGCGCCACGAGGTCAGGACGGAGTACGCCGCCGCCACCGCGAAGCCGCAGATCCCCCACACCACCTGCTCGACGCGGAAGTCGTGGACGGTGCGGTCGAGCCCGGCACGAGCCAGGCGGCGTCGTACGGACGGGGCGCCGCCGAGCACCCGCTCGACCAGGTCCGCGGCCCGCGACAGCAGCGGGCCGAACAGCTCGCCGACGGCGGTCCGCGGCGCACCCGGGACCGGACGCGCGCGGGTGTCGGCCACGAGGTCGCGGACGTAGGGCAGCACGCGGGCGTCCGGGCGGGGACGGCGCAGGGCGACCACCCGACTCCCGGCGAGGAGTACGCCGAACGCGGCCAACCCGCCGAGCAGTGCGCCCCAAGCCGTGAGCGGCAGCCCGGTCACGAGAGGATCCGCCGTTCGACGGGCAGCCGGCCGATCCGGATCATCATCCGGTAGGCGAGCACGCAGACCACGGCACCGATCACGAGGATGACCGCACCGGTCGCGGAGCGGTAGCGGGTGATCACCTCGGTCTGCGTCGACATCAGCATCAGCACCAGCCACGGCGCGGCGACGGCGAGCCGTGCGGCGTTGACCGCCCAGGACTGGCGTGCCTCGAGCTCGGAGCGGGTCCGCTGCTCGTCGCGAAGGTAGCCGGACAGGTTGCGCAGCAGCCGCCCGAGCTCGCCGCCACCGACCTCGCGGGCGACGCGCAGCCCCTCGATCACCCGGTCGCCGACGGGGTCGGCGAGGCGGTCCTTGAGCCGGTCGAGGCAGTCGCCGAACCGTCCGGTGACCTGGTAGTCGAGCGCGAACGCCTCGAACGCCGACCGCAGCGCGGCCGGCCCGCGCTGCGACAGCGCCGCGACGGCGTCGGGCAGCGACATCCCGGCACGCACCGCGGACGCGAGGTCGTCGACCGCCTCGGGCCAGACCTCGGCGAACTCGCGGCGCCGGCGGCGGGCGCGGCCCGCGACCATCGCGACGGGGAGGTACGACGCCAGCGCCCCGACGACGAGCGCCACGGGCATCGTCCGCGACACCCCGAGGACGACCACCGCGACCCCCAGCCCGGCCGCCACGCACATCACCCCGAGCGAGCGCGCCGACACATTGCTCATCCCGGCCTCGGCGAGCATCCGCTCCCAGCGGCTCGGCTCACGCGCGGCACGGGGCGCGTCGCGCGGCCACGCGAACGCCGACCAGATCA
The DNA here is from genome assembly GCA_963830735.1 of uncultured Actinomycetota bacterium. GTDB lineage: Bacteria > Actinomycetota > Actinomycetes > Propionibacteriales > Nocardioidaceae > Nocardioides. Next base: position 99,299 of record CAWHNG010000002.1, on the reverse strand, counting down.
GCAGCGCGCCGACGCCGACCCCGAGTCCGACCGCGGCGCCCATACCGTCAGTTCTCCTCGTGCAGGATCCGACGGACGTCGATGCCGACCCGCTCGTACTGCGCCAGTCGCGGCGGCATCCCGATCCCCCGCCGCAGCTCGCCGTCGCGGAGCTCGAAGACGGGCTCCGTCTCGATGATGTCGGCCTCGATCCGTCCCGGCACCGCGACGATCTCGGTGACCTTCCGCGCCCCGCGCGGGTCGACGGTGAGGTGGACGACGAGGTCGACGCTCGCCGCGACGGTGGGTACGACGAACCGCGCCGAGATGTTCTCACCTGCCAGCAACGGCAGTGTGCACGCCTTGGTCAGAGCCTCGCGCGCGCTGTTGGCGTGCAGCGTGCACATGCCCGGCAGGCCGGAGTTGAGCGCCAGCAGCAGGTCGAGGCACTCCTCGGCCCGCACCTCCCCCACGATGATCCGGCTCGGCCGCATGCACACAGATACAATTGACGCATGAAGAACGCCGCTGGGAGCGCCTCGCTCTACGTCCGTCTGTCCCGTCAGGCTAAGGGATCCAACCTCAGCCTCGAGGGCATGATCGACGACTGCCACAAGCTCGCGGCGAGCCTCGGCCTCGACGTGTACGCCGTCCACGTCGACAACGGGACCAGCGGCGCCATCCGCAACCGACCCGAGTTCCTGGCCTGGCTGGCCGACGCCCGGAAGGGCCACGTCGGGACCCTGATCGCCAGCCACAGCGACCGGCTCACGCGCGAGGGTGTAAACGCTGCTGCGATGGTTCTCGACGTCGTCGAGGGCAAGGACTCCACCACGGGCGCCCTGGTCCGCTCCCCCGCCCGGCTTGTCACCGTGGACGGCCTCGACTCCGAGCGTGACGTCGAGGCCTTCCGCTGGCGCTTCGTCATCGCCGCCGAGGTCGCTCGTGCTGAGCGCGAGCGCATCAAGGAGCGGAACATCGCCACCAAGCAGCGGCTCGCCACCTCGAAGCGATTCCCGGGTGGCGCCATCCCGTTCGGCTGCCAGGTCGTCGAGAGGCCGGATCCGACCGACGGCGGCAAGGTCGGCAAGTACCTCGAGCGCAACGAGGCTGAGGCGGTCGTCCTCGAGGAAGTCGCGGCCCGGCTCCTGCGCGGGGACAGCCTGCGGCAGTGCGTCTTCTGGCTCAACCGGGAGGGACACCGGACCCGGCGCGGGTTCGAGTGGCAGCGCACGACGCTTATCAACACGCTCCTCAGCGACCCATCCCGCGAGCACGTCTTCAACGCCGCGACCCATCGGGCTCTCTCCGAGCGCCTGCAGCCGAAGCGGCACGGCGTCACCAAGCACAACGGCGGGCGACCTGCTGCCCATCTCCTCGTCAGCGGCCTCGGGTGCTGCGGTGGATGCGGTGGCAACCTGACGACGGCCGGAGGTCGACCCAAGGGCGACGGCACCAACTACCCGACCCGCTACGTCTGCCTGCGTCAGGGCCAGAACGGGATCTGCCCGGGTGGCGCGACGATCGGCGCCAAGGCATGCGACGACGAGGTCGAGCGCCGGTTCCTCGAGCGGTTCGGCGACGAGCCCTACAGCGAGATCCGAACCGTGCTCATGGGCGGCGAGGAGTTCGAGGAGGCCCGGGCCGCTGACATCGCGGCCCAGCAGGCGCTCAGCGCCAACCTGACCGCCGAGAACTTCGAGGCTGCCCAGAAGGCCCGGGCGGCACTGGAAGCGGCGCAGGCCCGACCGGTGCAGCGCATGGACACCATCCACCTGACCGGCGAGACGTTCGCCGAGCGCTGGGCGACGAGCGACCTCGAGGGGCGACGCAAGATGCTCGCCGAGAACCTCGCCGGTCCCGTCGTCGTCGTGCGCGGCAAGCCGAAGCAAGGACCGGGACGCGGCAAGATCGTGAACCTCGACCGGATCAAGACGTCCTGGTTCGCCGACCAGCCCGAGGTCGAGCCAGCCTAGGCATCAGCAGCAGAGCCCCCGACCCTCCCAGTGACGAGGGAGTCGGGGGCTCTTTGCGTTTGGCTGATCAGGCGGAGAGTGACGCGACCAGAGCGTCCACGAAGGCCTTGTCGTAGTAGTTCCGACGTGTCGCCATGGTCGTAGCCGACGCGACCTTGAGGTCCGGCGCCCAGGTGAAGCCCTGCGGGGCGATGGCGACGTGTCCGGCCCCGCGAGCGTCGGCGCCCGAGAAGAGCCGGTACGTCGGGATCTTGAAGCGGGACTTGACGCCGTCCACATGCCCACCGACGCCGAGCGGCGCGAGCAGGGCGAGGAGTTCAGTCGAGTCGTAGAGCTCGACGGTGCTGCTGTTGATGGTGACTGATGCCACGGGTTTGTTCAACCTCCCAAACGGCTTGAGGGCGCCGCGAAAGCCCGTTCTGTGCCTAGGTGGGAGGCACTCTCATTGTCCCAGGCCGGAGGCGGCGAGAGGCCCGGTGAGCCGAAACTCACCGGGCCTCTCCTTGGATCACACCCCGCGCTGAGTGACGCCGACCTCACGGTCGAGGATGAGGCCCTCGGACAGCGGGTTGGAGTTGGTCAGCCGGATCAGGTGCTTGGTCGCGATGGCCTCGATCGCGTCCTTGTCACCCGGCAGCGGCTTCACCGCGCGAACGAAGACCTGGCGGGCGAACGACCCCGGCTGCGAGATGTCCGCGCCGCGCTCGAGCTTCGCCAGCGTGTGCGGCGGAACGCCCTCGTACTCGGCCGTGAGGAAGTCGCCGTTGGCGAAGTCGTTGTCGCTCTCGAGGTAGCCGATCGCAGCGCGCATCGAAGCGATGGGCGCGTTGAGGTCGGCCTCGGTGACGGTGGACGTGTGCCACTCCTTGTCCCAGCGAGCCGACGCAAGGGCGAGGGCCTGGGCGGTGTTGATCGAGCCGCGCAGCGAGGCGTAGGCCTTCTCGGCGGCGCGGAGAGCCTTGAGGGCGTCGGCGCGCTGCTTGTCGAGGTTGGCGGTCACGCCGTCGAACCACTCATCCATCGAGCCGTCGCAGGCGTCCTCGAACGCACCAACGGCGGCGGTCGCCTTGGCGATCTCCTGGACGACGGTGTCCTTGGCGGCCACGCTGACGGCGTAGCGGCGGTTCTCGGGGTGACGCGCGGACTCGTGAGCCTCGCGGGCGGCACCGACGGCCAGGCGGGCCTTCTGGCCCAGGCTGGCGACGTGCTTCGGCATCCCGTCGAAGCGCATCATGCGGGAGATCCGCTGATCGAGGTCGTCGAGCGCAGCGGCCGACGGAAGGGTCATGGCCTGCTTGCGGCGCTGCTTGATGACGGGGTTGACCCACTCGCCGGGGATCGTGAACTCGGGCGCTCGGTCGCGGATCTCCGAGCCCTGGTCGAGCGGGCTCTGGAAGGTCGACTCAGTCGCCTGGTCGAGGCTCTGGCGCTCGCTGTCCGTGATCGGCGAGTTGTCGACCTCGTCGGGGGTCTCGATGGTGGCCTCGTTCGGGCCAGGGGTGTAGTGCTTGGTCGAGGACTCAGCCTCGTCGGCGCCGATGATCGTGTCGCCGCTGATGTGGATCGTAGCCACGGGTCTCCCACCTGTTCTGCCGCTCTCTGGCGGCTGGTTTGTAGTTGTGATCCCGACGCTCTCGCCGGGTCAATCTGTGCCTCTCTTGGCTTGGGAATGGAGGCCCCGGGGGTGGGATCCCGGGGCTAGACACCCACCTACTATTAAGGATTTCACGTCTCGATCGCGCCGTGGTGAACGGAGCAATCTTTCCCTCGACGAGCTCGATCTAGCCGACCTCGTACTCCTTGCAGGCCTTGCGTCCCTGGCCCGTCGCCCTGGGGTCGGTAGACCCTCGCGAAGCGGAGGTAGGCGACCTCACAGCGGATCCGGAGCGCCGACCAGGCGGTGCTTGCGGGCGCGTGCGGCCTGGAGCTTCGCGCGGTCCTCGTCGGACATGGTTCGCACCGTGACCTCGCCGGTGATCCGCTTGTACTGCTCGTCTCGTGCGTTTACACGCTCAGCCCGGGCGATGGCCGACTTCGCCAGCGCGACGGCCTGGGCCTTCTCGTTCTCGCTGGCCCCGACGGCCGCGCCGCCAGCCTTGCTGCTCGTGGTCGGGTTCCTCGACGGGGCGATGGAGGCCATGATCTGCAGAGCCGTCGCGGGCGGCATCGTCCGGGTCGCGGTCTCGATGTGAGGGCAGGTCAGGATCGCCGTCTTGACGTTGCCAGCCTTCATCTTCGGGGGCGGGAACTCGCCGCACTCCGAGCACAGCCACGCGGACGCTGGCCGGGCCTCGAACTCGACGAGGGCCTCGTCGCCCCGGATGAAGTCGCGGACCAGTGTCGTAAAGCTGTCGCGCTCGACGACGACCCAGTAGGCGACGGCGGCCCGGGGCTTCGGCTCAGGCTTCGGCTTCGGCGCGGGTCGCCCGGACGGATCCTTGCAGCCACACGACTTCCGGTCGCCCTTGCGGATCACGTTGCCCGCCGCGACGAACTCCTCGCCGCAGGCGCAGCGACAGAGCCATTGGGCGGCGCCGTGACGCGAGGTCCCGGCGCGTTCGAGTACGACGCACCCGTTGAACTCGTAGCCGACCATGTCCTTCGTTCCGTTGCTGCCGGTGCGCTTGCTGGTGCTGGTGTTGGTGCTCACTTGACCTCCTGGATGGTGGGAAGGGACTTCGTTGCGCCCTTGAACTGGGCCTCTCGCAGGATCTGGATCAGTCGATCGGGCTCGGGTTCGGGCCGCTCGGCCTCGATCGCGCCGGTGGACACGTCGCCACCGGCGTCGACCCACTGCTGGAAGACCGTGCGGTATGCCTGGGCGACGACGCGAGGCTCAGCCAGCCCGTCGTCGATCACTCGCAGAAACGGGGCGGGGTCCGGCTCGCCAGCCTTGGTGAGCCGGGCTCGCTTCTTCGATACGGCCATCAGCGGATCCCCCATGCGCCGCCGCCAGCCAGCCGGGTAGGCCGACCAGGACGCCGCTTCTCCTGGGCGCCTTCGGCCGGGAGGTTGAGCGCCTTCATGGTCTGGACGATCTGCGACCTCAGTTGCCGCATCTCAGCGATCCGGGGCTCGACCACGCTCTGACCCATGCTGCCTTCGGACGTGGTGAGCGCGCCGTCGCGACGCCAGGCCGCCTCGACCTCGTCGAGCTGCGACTGCGTAGCGATGAGGGTCTCGAGCACGACCATCTCGCCGAGCGAGAACTCGTACTCGCCCATGAGGGCGTAGTAGAGCGCCGACGCCTTGGCCGACGTGCCAGCCGGGGGCGGCGGGATCTCGGCTTCGACGACCTCGGACGCGCCACCCTGCACCAGGGCAAGGACGGCGGCGATGTCGGCGCTCATCCGTCATCACCCCAGGGGTAGGCGTTCTTGGGGCCGGAGCCCCAGATCTCGCCGACCGGCTTGAGCAGGCAGTCGCCGTCGTCGTCGAACTGGCAGGAGTCCACCAGGCAGTTGTGTCCCCGCGCGACGCGGGCCTCGAGTGCTTCGACGCGGTCCTGCAGTTCCTCGATCTCGGCGCGAAGCTTCGCGATGGTCCACTCGCTCTCTTCGGTGCTCACGGCGATCACCGGGCCTTCGGGGTGAAGCGGTCGACGCCTCGCGGCGGGGCGAAGCGGTCAATGCCACGCGGCGGGGCGATCCGCTCGGCCGCGTCGGCCAGGCGCTCGAGAGCGTCGGCGATGCGGAAGAGCGAAAGCGTGTCCGACTCGGCCTGGACGTAGTCACGGCCGGTGTCGATGGCCTCCGCGACCTTGTCGAGGGCGGCCTGGGGGTTGATGCGGGGAGTGTTGGTGGTCACGGGTCCCTCCTCGGGTTGTGGATGATCAGGTAGAGCCAGGCGCCGAGCAGGGCGCACATCAGCAGGTAGGTCGGGTCAGCGGCGCTCACGCCTCTGCCCTCCGGTCGCCGAAGATGTCGTCGATCACGGCCTGCACGCGGTACGGGTCCTCGCTGAACTCGACCTCGTAGCAGTCCTGGCGCTTCATCCCCGCCGGGTCCATGAGCGCGTGCGACGAAGGGCTACGGCGGATCGGCTCGCCGTAGACCTCCTTGAGCGTCCGAGTGAACTTGCGTGACGCCCGGGTGGTCTTGCCGCTGAACTCGTACCAGAGCTCCTTGGGCGTGACGAAGTGGCCCGTCTTCGGCCGGACGTGGTTGCTGAGCCAGTAGAGCTCCGCGTTGGTGTCCTGCTCGAACTTGTCCTGGGCCTGCCGCACGAGCGCGAACCCCTTGGCCCGCTGGTCGGGGCTGTCCATGCGGACGGTCCGCAGGGCCTCGATGCCGCGCCGGGCGATGCCGGCGTACTCGGCGACGAAGGCGTCCTCGCTGAACCCGGCGATGTGGTTCTCGCTGACCTTGCGGTCGAACGGGATCACGATGCCGCGCTGCATCAGGCCGTCGGAGTCGTCGGCGAAGTGCGGCGTCTCGTTGATGGAGAAGATCAGGGTCGCGGGCACCTTGGCCTGGAACGAGTCCTGTCCCTTGCGCTCCATGTCGAGGTAGTCGTTGCCGCTGGCCCGCTTGAGGTTCACCGAATCCTTGATGTAGCCACCGGTGGTCTCGCCCGAGATGTTGGCCGCCTTGCCGACCAGGCCCGAGAGCTTGAAGCGGTTGTCGCCGTCGATCTCGAGCAGCGTCAGCGACGACACGTTGTGCGGGCCGAGCATCCCCATCAGCACGCGGAGCACGACGCCCTTGCCGTTGCCACCGGCGCCGACGAAGTACGTCACGACCTGCATCGGGTTGCCGGACAGGAGCGTGTAGCCGATGACCTGCCAGAGCAGCGTCGCGGCCTCGGGCGACAGCATCGTGTCGACGTAGTGAGCGAAGCGCGGGCAGTCGGCCTCGGGGTCCCACGCGAACGTCGCCTGGGACGTCGAGCGGTACTTCGGGTCGTGGGCCAGGAGCCGACCAGTGCGCCAGTCCAGCATTCCGTTCTGGAAGTTGATCAGGCTGGGGTGCTGAGCCTCGTTGAAGTCGATCATCGGGGCCTTGCCCGACGCCAGGACCAGGTCGCGTGCCAGAGACTTCGCGGCCGGGGTGTAGAAGTCACCGAGGATCTGCTGGGCGCGGGCACTGACGGTGTGCTGGTCAGAGACGAACACGCCGCCCCGGAAGGCCCACACGCCACCACCGGCGTCGACAGCGATCGGCTCGAACGCCATCGGACCCTCTCCGAAGAGGTAGTCCCGGAAGACGGTCGAGTTGATCGAGTAGCCGCCGTTCTTCGCCTTGCGGAAGAGCGGGTCGTCCTCGCGGTCGTCGGTCTGCTTCATCTTGCGGAGCCGGTCACCGGTGTCGAGGGCGTTCTCCTCGACGGGAGCCGACCAGGCCGCGCGGATCTGGGAGACGGCGCTGTCGGCAGTCGAGCCGCCGAACGTCCGGACGGCGTGTGCCGTGACCTTGATCGGCTTGCCGTTGACGGCGATGTACTGACCGTCGAGGCCAAGGATCGAGCGGTTGAGCCCGTAGTGACGGGCGAGCACGTCGAGAACCTGCTCGTCAGTCGCGCCGGGCGGTACGCTGAACATGGACCCCCCGCTGTTAGGCGCAGCGGGGGTTTCGCTGCTGTAGGTCATGGGCTCAGGCCTGGCCCTTGGGCTCGAACGGCGCCTCGATGAACTCGCCCGGCTCGACGTCGGCGACGATGTTGTCTCGCTTCGCCTTGAGCTCCCGGACCTCGTCGACCAGCCAGTAGTGCGCGGTGACGCCACGGGCGTTCTTGGTGGCGAAGCGCTGCAGGCCGTGCTTCTCAGCCAGGATCGGCAGGTACTTCGTGCTGACGCCGACCATGTAGGCGGCGGTGAACGTGCCGACGACCTCACGGCCGTCCGGCAGGTGCTTCGGGTTGTGGAACTGAGCCACAGGTCCTCCTCGGGTCATCTGGACCAGCCCTGTGCCGGTCCCGCATTTCTGATGACTCCCGGAGGAGGTTGGCCGCCGGGGGTTTCCCTAGCGACGTACTAACTGTACCACACCTTGAGACGGTGGTCTTGACGGATGAGACGCTCGGGTGTATGCGGACCTGGTCACGTCACCTCGAGGCCGGGCCGGGGAAGCCGTCCGTCCTCGTAGACAGTGGCGAAGTGGAGGTAGGCGACCAGCCGAGGGCCGACCAGGAGGTAGGAGAGGTCCGGCGGGCCGTGTCCCCTTAACTGTCCCCTTGTCCCTCAAAAACAGCGGTTCCTACTCCACCAACTTCTTGGGATCCCCCTACTACCCCTTTCCCAACAATCCTCCAGATAGGGAAATGGCTTGTTAAGGGGACAAGGGGACAGTTAAGGGGACAAGGGGACAGTTAAGGGGACACGGAGCTTGCAGGCCGTGCGGCCGGTGCTCCTGGCCCGCAGGCCACTTCCTGCGTGTAAACGCCCTATCAGGCCCTGCTTGTGCCCCTGTGAAAAACAGCCCCAGGGAGTTAGTTGGGGCCGTCACGGTTATTGCGACCGGTGAAGGCGTCCACGGCGAGCAAGGGGGACCTCCCCCACCCCGCAGGCGACAGAGCAGAGCAGGCAGAGCAGGGCAAGGGCAGGCCTCAGCAGGCAGGGCAGGCCATGCCCTCATGCGCGCCACGTCGCCAAGGTCTGAGCACGTAGGCCAAGGCCTCAGCGCTGACAGTGACTACCTCAGTAGCCAGTGCCTCACGTTGCGTAGATGTGGTGACTTGACACCATGGCCTGCCCTGCCTCACACTGGTGTCCAGTCACCAACTCGCCACGGCCACCAACGGCCACACCAACGGCCTGACTAGCCATCACCAGAAGGAAGACACCATGAGCACCATCACCGCTGAGACCCTGTCCGCTCTCGCCGCTGACCTCACGTCGGCAGTCAAGGACATCCGCGCGGCTCGCCTCGCGTTCCGTGCCAGCATCAAGGCCATCCGCGAGGCAGGCGACTGGACCGCCACCGAGCACAAGTCTTGGACCACGTTCGCGGCCGAGGTCATCGGCAAGGCCCTGCCCAAGAACACGGCCGCGATCGACTGGACCATCGTCGCCGTGGCCTGCGCTGAGGAGGGCATGAGCGTGCGGGCCATCGCGCCCATCGTCGGCAAGTCTCCGGCCGGAGTCAGCAAGGCAGTGCGCGCGGCCATCGCCAACGGCGACGCCGAGGTGCCCGAGGCCAGCACGGGCGCCGACGGGACCAAGCGCAAGACGGCCCGCGCATCGCGCTCGACGGCCGCCAAGTCGACCAAGGCCACCAAGAGCACCAAGGCCACGGGCAACGGCTCGACGGCCGGATCCGTCGCGGTCAAGGTCTCCCCCGCGATCAAGGTCACGGGCGCGATCAAGGCCGCCGTGAGCGACGCCAAGGCTCACCGCGCCCAGATCCTCAAGGCCAGCCCCACCGAGCGCGCCACGGCCGCCAAGAACCTGCGCGAGTCGATCGCTCAGGCTCAGGCCCTCCTGCAGGCCATCGAGGCCGCCGACGCGCCCAAGGCCGTCAAGGCCGCATGACGCGACGCCGCAGGCCCGCGACCTTGGATCGTCGCGGGCCTGCTCGTCGTACCCAAGGACGGAAGGAAGACCTTCCGCCCGTCCGGACGTAGCCGATCCTCACCAGTCGCGCACTGGTGAGCGGTCGAGGTCGCCCGGACGACCTAGCGGCGTCGCTCGACGTCGTCCCAACTCGCCAACCATCCGCGCGCCCGGTCGCGCCGAGACCTCTCCTCGGCATGCCCTGGCTCGCTCGTCGGACTGACTACCCGGGTAGCCAGTCGAGGAGGAAGTCATGTCCACCATCCCGACCAGACTCGCGCACCATGAGGTCGCCGAACGTCGGCCGTTCCGCACCCATGGGTCGCTGAGTGGCCGCAAGGGCCAAGACGTCGACACGATCGGTCGACTCGAGCCGTCGGACCCTGTCGCGGTCGCGATCCTCGAGCATCGCGCGGCGTACGTCGTCCTGTCGTACTCGACGCCGATCGCCGTCCTGACCACCGACGAGGGTTGGCTCTTCACGTCGCGACGGTTCTCGACGACGACGAGCCGACACCAGGGCATCGCCCGCTACGGCGCCAGCCTCTCGGGCCTTCCTGCGCTCGACACGGCCTCGTCGGCGTCGCGTCAGCACTACATCGACACGGGCGGCTACCTGCCGTTCGAGGTGTCGGCGTGATCGCCGTCCTGATCGTCGGTGCCGTCATCGTTGCGTGGCTCTCGGCAGGCCTGTCGGAACGCTCGAAGGTCAACATGCGCAGGGCCGAGCTCGATTCCGCGCGACGTGAACGCGATGACGAGCGTTGGCGCCGAGCCGAGGCCCGCGAGCAAGCCGCGCTCGACAACTGGCTACGGAGCCAGCCATGAGGGGCTGGGACCTTGCCGACGTCGTCGTGACCCGGCATGCCCGAGAGGTCCGGGAGCGTCGATGCATCCCATGGGAGGCCGTCGCGGCCACGCTCCGGCAGCCATGGGTCGTCGAGCCCCACCAGGGCCGCCATCGCATCGTGCGCGGCCGTCTCGCGCTCGTCGTCGCCGACATCAACTCCGAGGCGCCGGTGCTCGTCTCGATGCTCCTGCGGGGTGTCGAGCAGCGCTGGTCCGACGAGCACGCCCGAACCGTCTTCACCGACTGACTACCGAAGTAGCCAGAAGGGCGGCCTCGACACGAGGTCGAGGCCGCCCGAACTCCCAACTCGCCAAAGAAGGAAGTGACCCCAATGTACGACAACCACACCCCCGACCAACTCCGCGATGCCCTGGCTCTGTGCGAGGAGCAGCGCAAGAGCGCGGTCGACCTGCTCGACTCGGTGCGCTCGGAACTCCGGATCGAGAAGGAGCGCACCAGGGACCAGGCCGACATGATCGAGCGCCAGCGCCTCACGAACAACGTCCAGTCCGACCGGATCAACGCCCTGATCCGCGAGAAGACCGACGCCGAGGTCAAGGTCGAGGACCTGCAGCGCCTGAACACGACCCAGATGCAGCGCATCGAGACGCTGATGGCCGACGCCGCCCAGGCCCGCGAGCGGCACGACAGCGACATCGCGAGGATCGGCGAGCGTCTGATCGAGGAGGCCGAGAGCCGGGGCTGGTGCTCCGAGTTCGACGAGATCGTGGACGAGCTGAACGGCTCGCTCCACGTCGACCTCCCCCGCCGTGTCCGTGACTACGAGGTCACCGTCCCCATCACGGTGTCGATCCTCGTGACCGTCACGGCGCGCGACGAGGACGAGGCCCGCGAGAACGCCGAGTACAACTGGGCCGACCACTTCGACTTCCGGGAGTACGCCTACGAGGCCATCCGCGAGGGCAACGTCGCGCCGCGCTCCGAGTTCGACGTGGAGGCCATCTAGGCTGGTGACATGACACCGAAGCCCCGCACCGGTTCGAGGCGCTCGCCCGACAACTCGCAGTTCACGGTCGTGCTCCACAAGGACTTCCTCGAGCACGTCCGCGCCGAGATCGAGCGCGAGGGCGGGACCCTCTCCGAGGTCGTCCGCGACTTCCTCGCAGAGCGCTACAAGTGGAAGAAGGACAAGATCGCCGGTCGCTCCGACCGCGTGTAAACGCACTGACTACTCCGGTAGCCAGTCAGGCCCCGCTCTCTTCGGAGGGCGGGGCCTTTCGCATGCCTGCGAGACTGTCCACGATGCACACGCGCTACGAGGTCCGGTCCCGAACCGGCGATCTCCTCGGGATCTTCCCGCCCCCGCTCGAGGACCACGCCGAGCAGATCCGCGCGCTCATCGCCGAGCACCCCGGCGCCGAGGTCAAGCCGAAGACGACGGTCGACGAGCCATGCGCCGACCATCCGGCGTACGAGGCCGACAACTGCCCGGCCTGCGGGACGGCCCGCCAGATCTAGCGACCGAGGCGCTTGCGGACCTCGTCGACCACAGACTCTTGCTCGTTCGGGGACAGCGACCGGGCACGGTCGTGCAGGGTGTCGAGCCGGTCGCGCGAGCGGTAGCCCTGGCCGAGCCAGGTCTCGAGCTTCTCGAGTTCGGAACGACTGAGCCGACGGAGATCATGCAGGACGTCGTCGACATCCTCGGGAAGGATGTCCTCGCGCACCGGCTCGTTGTGCGGCTTGCACTGGGTCTCGAGGTTGTCGGGGTCCTTCGACGAGCCCCTGTGCTTCCGAGCCTTCCGGTGCCCAACTGTGATGACCGCGTGCGAGTCGGGCTGCCCGGGGTAGGGCTCGCCTCTTCCGATGCCGCAGATGACGCACCGGTAGCCGTCGCGCTCGAACACCTCACGCTCGAGGCGTTTGGAGATCGCGTCCGACTTGGGGCGCGGTCCCTGGCCGGGATGCCAGCCCGTCGCGTCGATCCGGTAGGCATCGACGGGCAGCGACTTGTCGCTCGCGTTCGAGGTGATGTCCCAGCCGTCCTCGCGCAGGCGACGCATCCGCCGGTTGAGGTGCTCCTGGGCGTTCGGGACGGCGTCGGTCCCGAGTGCTTCGCGCAGGTCGCGCATCGTGAACGTCTCGCCGCGCTCGCGGTTGAAGGCCAGCCAGGCAGCGATCTTGCGCTCGGCACCAAACGGCGTCTTCTTGCCCGGCCAGGTGTCGCGCCCCCACCAGAGCACGCCGTCCTCGGCGTACGCCTCGCGCGGGTACTCGTCCTCGGGATCGTGCATGGCTGGAGCTTGCCTCAGATCGTCAGATCAAGTGGGAGATCTGAGATGTCCTTGAGGCGCCGACCAACGGTCATCGCGTGCAGCGACGCGACGTTGTCGTCGTTGCCCTCCTCGACCACCGCGCGCATCAGCTCGGGCAGAGCGACGTGGTAGACGCAGTCGATGTCACCGGTGCCCAACGCGAGCGACGCGAGCCTCGACGGCGTCGGCTCGGCCGTCACGACGACAATGTGCGGCAGGCGGCCCTTGCGGTTCCGGATCAAGTTCAGCGCCTCAGAGCGGGCGTTCTGTGCTCTGTCCGATCTCAACGTCCACTTGCACGACACCACCGCATGCAGGATGTCTCGCGGCTTCCAGTTGTCGGCACGGATGGCTGTCTGGGTGGCCGTCTCCGGGTCGACGAGATAGTCGTCGGCGTTGATGAAGTCGTCGGGCTCCGGCTCGCGGGTGATGACGACGTCCGGCGAGATCAGGTAGCCGTTGCCCAAGACTGCCGCGAGTTTCGGCGACTCACGCACTGCCTCGGCGAGGTCGGCGAGATGCTGGTAGGGCTCGAACGCGGAGAGCGCCGCGCCACGGTTGCCGATCTTCTGGATGGACCATCTGCCGGGCCGGAGCATGGAGAAGGCGGGGAACGTCTGCTCGAGGTAGGCACGGGTCGCCGCCTCGAAGGAGCCGCCCAGCGTCTGCCCGGCCGCCCGTTCGGCTTCGGTGTTCACGAGCAGGGCCTTCGCCATGTGGGCGGCGATGGCGACCGAGAACCGGTTGGCTCCGTCAGCGTTTGACGCCACGCCAGAGGCGCTGACTGTCAAGGTCCCGCTGTCGATGAGTCCCGCATGGAACTCGTCGCGCTTCCGCTTGATCAGGGACTCGAGGTCCGACACGTCAGCCTTCGATCTCGGCGTCGGCCTGCAGCAGTGCGGCGCGGATGGCCTTGCCGACGGCCTCGGCGACCGGGGGCGGGAAGGCGTTGCCGACCTGGCGGTACGCGGCCGTCTTGCGACCCTGGAACTTCCACGAGCGCGGGAAGCCCTGGATGACCTGGGCCATCTCGACGGTGAGGCGCGGGAAGACGAAGTCAGGCACGGCCGAGGGCGGTGCGTCGGCGACTCCGAGGCCGTCCACACCGAGCGCACGCCATGCGGCCTTGGCGCGGGTGGGGCCGAGGTCAGCGCCGCCGTGCTTCTTGCTGCCACCCACGAGTGCGGGGGCCACGCCGTTGGCCTTCTTCGCCCACTCGTCGGCGCCGTCCCAGCCGCCCGCCTTCATCAGCGGCTTGAGGGCCTGGCCGACCGTCTTCCGCTTCGCGTTGGGCTCGGGCCAGATGTAGTGGACGGCGGCCTCGGGGCGCATGGCTACGAGGATCGAGCGGAGTCGGGCCTGCGGGACGCCGTAGTCAGCGGAGTTGAGCAGCTCCCAGCCGCAGAACTCGTAGCCGAGTTCCTTGAGCTCGCGGACGATCTCGTCCCGGTAGCCGTCGAACTTCTTGCTCAGGAGCCCTCGGACGTTCTCGATCATGATCGCGCGCGGGCTCAGTTCCTCAGCCAGCCGGATGATCTCGGGGAAGAGGTCACGCTCGTCGTCCTTGCCGAGTTGCTTGCCCGCCATGCTGAACGGAGGGCAGGGCACGCCGCCCGCGAGCAGGTCGATGCCGACCAGGTCAGGCGTTGGCTCCCACTCGCGGAGGTCCATCTCGATGACGTTCCACTTGGGGCGGTTCGCCCTCAGTGTCTGGCAGGCGGCGACGTCCATCTCGACGCACGCAGCATGGTCAAACCCGGCCTTCTCGAGGCCCAGGGCCTGGCCTCCGGCCCCGGCGCACACCTCGACGGATGTGTAACTCAACGTGTCGTCCTCTGGCTAGTCTGCTGGGCGGGAAGGCTTGCCAAGGATCTCACCACAGATGACCGACACTCCTGCGGAGGCACGCGGTTCGGGCCTCGAACATACGTCCGAACGTCCCCGCCGCATGCCCAAGCCCGCCACGGAGGGCCGGTCGAGGAACATGGCTGCGATCCGGAGGACCGACACTAAGCCAGAGATCGCCCTGCGACGGCATCTGCATGCCCTGGGCTTTCGCTTCCGCAAGGACCACCGTCTCGACCTCCCCGGCGGCCGGGTCCGGCCGGACATCGTCTTCACTCGGCGGAAGGTCGCCGTGTTCGTCGACTCGTGCTTCTGGCACGTCTGCCCCGACCACGGGCGGGAGCCGACGTCGAACGAGTGGTACTGGACTCCGAAGCTCCGGCGGAACGTCGAGCGGGACCGGGAGCAGGACGCTCTCCTCGATGCCAGTGGCTGGGTCGTCGTCAGGATCTGGGAGCACGAGCCGATCGAGGAGGCGGCCCAGCGCGTGGCCGTGGCCGTACGGGCGCGCTAAGCCGCATTCATGGTGCGACAACTAGACATGTGTGTCTGCGGAGCGACTCCTTGACCAGGTCACGGAGCCGGATCTCGCCGGTGCCCTCCAGCCCCATCTGGCGGGTCTGCATCGCCACCCAGTCCGGGTGCGGGAACCTGATCTCGAACACTTCCTCGGCGCTGACCACCCGCTCGCCACCGGGGATCGCGGCCGCCAGGCAGTTGAGCATCGTCGTCTTGCCGGCCTGGGTGCCGCCCGCGACCAAGATGTTGAGCCCGGCCCGGACCGACGCCTCCAGGAACGCCGCAGACGACGGCGTCAGCGTGCCGAGGTCGACCAGCTCCGCGAGCCGCGTCGCGCGCACCACGAACTTGCGGATGTTGACCGCCGAGAACCCCCGGCTGATGCCCTCGAGGACGACGTGGAGCCGGTGGCCCTGGGGCAGCATCGCGTCGACGAACGGCCGCGAGATGTCGACGCGACGACCGGTGGTCTTGAGCATCCGCTCGACCAGCTCGGTGACCTGGCTGTCGGTGAGCACCAGGGTGGTGAGCTCGTGGCTGCCGTTGCGGGCGACGAACACGCGGTCGGGCGAATTGATCCAGACCTCCTCGACCGTCGGGTCGTCGAGGAGCGGCTGGAGCGGCCCGAAGCCGGCGACCCGGGCGACCAGGTCGGTGACGAGTCCGTCGGTGTCGGCGATGGGCGCGACGACGCCGGTGAGGCTGCGCTCGTCGTGGGCACGCACGAGGGTCTCGGCCAGCCGGCGGACGGCAGTCACCTCGCGCTGCGGGTCGATGCCCTCGCGTCGTACGGCGCCCCGAAGCTCCTCGTCGAGCAGAGCCACCACGTCGTCGGTGGGCGGTGGAGGCGGCGCCGTCCGACGCCCCGCGGGCGGCGGGGGCGGAGGTGGCGCAGGGTACGCCGGCTGGACCAGGGCCATGGCGACTCTCCCGAGATGAGATCCGGTTGGCTGCCTGAACCGTAAGCGACCGTCGCCGCCTTGACGAGGGCCTCAAGGAATCTGTGGAGAACCAGTGCCCGCAATGCCCTCGCGGTCAGTCACGCAGAACCCCGCTTCATCGGGCGGACGTGGAACCGGCCTCCGTCCTCGACGATGAGCACTCCTTCGCCCTTGCCCAAGGGGCTCACTACCTCGGCGGCCAAGCCGAGCACGGCGGCCTCGTTGGTCGGGCTGTGTCCGACGACGAGCGCGCGGCCACCGTCAGGCATCGCGTCGAACACGCCACGGAGCGCGGTGCCGAGAAGCAGCGTCTCCCGTTCGACGAGGTCGGGGTCCTTGGCGCGGATCGCCTCGACGTCGGCACCCTTCCCTGCGGCCTTGGCCGCCGCTCGCCAACGGTCCTCGACCGAGGAGCGGAGCCCCGGGACCACGGTCACCGGCACGTCCTCCTGGCCGACGATGCGCCGAAGGATCTCCACCATCTCGGTGGCCCGTCGCGCACCCGTCGAGCCGAACAGGACGTACGGCGGTGTCAACCGCTCCCGCCCGATCGCCTCAGCTGCCAGGATGCCGGTCGAGGTCAGCCGGTCCCCGTCGTTGTCGGTATGCCGCAGGAGCTCGACAGAGCGCATGTCCAAGTTGTACCCGTGCCCGCGCGCGACCGGTAGCGGTCGTCACGTGAAGGTCGTCGGTATGACCTGGTCCACCTTCGTCACGTTGATCACCGCCCGGATCGGCGCATCCGGAGGGACCACGAGGCGGAGCTCCTGGCGGTTGTACCGGAGTCGCTCGGCGAGCCGGAAGATCATCGCGATGCCGGCGCTGTCGAGGTAGGCGGTGTCGCTCAGGTCCAGGACGACAACGGTCGCGGCGTCGGGCACCGCTGCTCCGACCGCGCCCCGCACCTGCGCAGCGTTCGAGAGGTCGATCTCACCGCTGACGCGCACCGTCGTCGTGCTGTCGACCGTGCTCGCCTCGACCCGCGCAAGATCGGTCACCCGGCACCTCCGTCCTGGAGCCGTCGACGCATCCGCACCGCTGTCCCGTCGGGGGTGCGGTCCAGGTCGACCGCGTCCATGAGACAACCGATGACCTTCAGGCCCCGACCCCCACCACGGTCGGCCGGCGCGCGCCATGCCCCCCGGTCCCGCACGATCACCTCGAGCTCCCCTTCCGCGATGCGCGCCTCGAGCACCAGGTCGCCCGGCGCAGTGACATAGGCGTGCTGTACGACGTTCGCGCACGCCTCACCGCACGCAACCAGGATCTCGTTCTCGTCCTCCGTGGCCACCGCGGAGTCGCGGAGCCACTGCCGTAGTGCCGCGCGCGCGTCCGCGAGCATCCGAGGCTCCGCGGGGAGGGTCAGGGCGAGCGGCCGCCCGACCATGGACAACGGACGCATGGCCAGGAGCGCGACGTCGTCGGCGACGTGATCGGTTTCGATGAGCGACGACAGGATGCCGTCGCACAGCTCGTCGACGTCGGCGTCCTCCCGGCCGACGGCCTCCCGGAGCAGCCGGTCGAGTCCGAGCTGGAGCGACTCCCGGCGACGCTCGACGAGCCCGTCGGTGTAGAGCAGCAAGGTCGACCCGGCCCACATGTCCTGCTTGTGCTCGGTGAAGTCCGGCTCCGCCGTCACGCCCAGCGGCGGCGCGAGCCCGTCCTCGAGGTACCTGCTCTCCCCGCCACCGAAGACCAGAGGCGGCGGATGTCCGGCGTTGGTGAAGCACAAGGTCCGGGTGGCCGGATCGAACACGAGGTAGATCAGGGTCACCATCTCCGGCATCGGAAGGTGCGAGACGAGCCGGTGGACGCCGCTCATCACGGAGACCGGCGACGGGTCCTGCACGGCGTACGCCCGCAGCGCCATGCGCACCTGCCCCATCGTCGCGGCCGCCGAGAGGCCGTGGCCGGCAACGTCGCCGATGGCCAGCCCGATGAGCCCGTCGCGGAGCTGGATGACGTCGTACCAGTCGCCTCCCACCTCCACGTCGGAGGTGGCCGGCTCGTACCGTGCGGCCAGGGCCACCGCCGGGATCTGCGGCATCCGGTCGGGGAGCAGGCTGCGCTGCAGGATCTCGGCGATCTCGTGCTCACGGCGTGCCCGCGCCTCTTCCTGGGTCAGCTGCTCCTCTGCCTCGAACCGCTCCTGGATCTCCAGGACGAGCCGCGCATTCGCGGCGGACAGCTCCGCAGTACGCCGCTCGACCCGATCCTCGAGCTCGACGGTCGCGGCTTCCAGCGCGGCCGCCGTCCGGTTGCGCTCGCTGACGAGGGCAGCGAGGAAGAACGAGGTGAGGGCGATGCAGGCGTTGAAGGTCTGGAGCGTGAACATCCGCTCGAACACCGACTCGCGTGTGAACCACCCATCGGCCTGGGTGGCCGACCACGTGGCGATCAGGGACACCACGAGGGCGGTCGGCGCGGCACCACGCAGCTGGAGGCGCCACGCCGCCAGGCCCACGATCGGTGGAAGCAGGTAGAGCGACCGCATCTCGGACTGGCCCGCCCACGCGATCGTCGCTCCGGCCACCACGAGGACGGTGAGCGCCTCGAGCCAGCGCGCCGGCGACCAGGCAGGGAGCTCCCGGAAGAGCGGCAGGCACAACAGGAACGGCGCGACCGTCAGGACTCCCATCGCATCGCCGGTCCACCACACCGCCCAGGCGTTGAGCAGCCGGTCGGAGCCGATCGCACCGGACACCACGAGCGTTCCCGCGCCGATCGTGGCGCTGATGAGAGTGCTCGCCAAGGCGCCCAGGAAGACGATCGACAGGGCGTCCCGCCGGCGGTCCAGCTGCCGCCGGAAGCCGACCCTGTCGAGGAGGACGACCGCCGCCAGCGGCGCAAGTGTGTTCCCTGCCGCCGTGACCGCAGCGGCGATCACCTGCTCGCTGATCGGCAGGTTCACCGCGAAGGCCGCCACGGCGACACCGGGCCACAACGACCGGCCCATGACCAGGAACGCGGCCACGGCGATGCCCGTCGGTGGCCACAGCGGCGTCACGTTGCGTTCGACCAGAGGCATGGTCAGGCCCACCCGCGCACCGACGTAGTAGGCGATCCCGACGAGCACGAGGGCACCGAGGTAGTGGCCCAGGTCCCGGTGTGGGCGCACGTCGGAAGCCCTCCGAGAACCCCGCGTCATTGCGAGATCTGTCATCGCTGCTACCGAGCCCTCTGCTGGCCGTTTGTCCCGAGAGCGTACGGCGGAGGCTATCTGGCTCGCTGTGGATCGGGGAAGTCTGATCGCGCCGATCTCGCCGGGTCGAATAGCCCGAACTGACCATGGTCCCCGACACGCGTCCGCTGTTAGCGTCGCGGCTGGGTCTCGCAAGAACCCAGCACGTGAAGAAGGTTGCCCTCCGTCTTGGTGGAAGACACTCACTGAGTCCTGAGTCAACGGCGTCGTCCGTGGTCTCGCGATGACGAAGAGATCGGAAGTCCGGCATCGGTCACCCGACTTCGACAGTGCGCGTCGGCCCGCTGCGGCCCATCCGTGGCGGGCCGGCGCCGGCCTCACGAGGGGGGTTGCCATGGCGCAACGTCATGCTGGGTTCGCCGTGGTCGCCTGCGTCGGCGAGAGCCTCATCAACAACCTCGTCGAAGCCGCGTTCATCGTGCATCCGCAGCACCGCGCGGTGCAGCTGCCCGTGCCGCTGCCCGCTCCCGCCGGCCCGGTGACCCTCGACGGCGACGTGACCCTGATGCCGCCGACGGTCACCCTGACCGGTGGGCAGGTCCACGTCGACGTACGCGTGATCGTCGAGGCGCGGCTCAGCACCCCGGTCGCGGCGCCGGTGGACGTGAGCGTCGAGCTCGCCGGCCACGCCACCGCGGGCCTGCGGGTCGACGTCGTGGGCGACCGGCTCCAGGTGGGCATCGACCCGCAGTCGGTGACCATCTCCGGGCTCTCACTGCGGGTGATCGACGGGAGCCTGCCGAGCGTCTACGGCCAGGCCCTGCAACTCCCCCAGGTCGCCGCGGCGGTCCAGGCCGCCGTTCGCGCGCTGCCGCCGGGCATGCTGCGCGCCACCGTCGACGGGTTCCCGCTGACGTCGCACATCGCGCCCCGGCAGATGCCGTGCGGGGCGTCGCTGTTCGAGCTGCCCGAGATGTTCCACGCCACGTTCTCGGTCAGCCGCGTCGTACCCCGCGTGCACGAGCACGTGCTGGTGGTCGGCGTCGACATCGCAGGCGTCACCAACGGCGACCCGAACGCGCTCCGCCCGCTGTTCGGGGACATCCGGCCGGCCTGGGTGCGCACCAGCGGGCCCGAGGGGACCACCGACTTCCGGCCGGTCGCCTTCAAGCCCGGCGGCAACGTCGCCGTGAGCATCAACCCGGACGCGCTCGACGGCCTGCTCCGCGGACCGATCAGCAGCGCGACCCACCACGCCTTCGTCGACTGCCACGTCGCCCTCGACGGCCTCTCCGTCCAGGCCGAGACGTTCACCCCGCCGCTGATGCCCCAGAACCGGATCGACGGGCTGCGCTTCCGGGTCGGCGCCCGCTACTACCAGTCGACCGGGCGCGACGCCCAGTCGCGGCTGGTGCCTGCCGGCGACGGCACGCCCGTCTCGGTCGGCGTGCCGATCGCGGTGCACCTGCAGACGTGGGACGGGCCGACCGCGTTCCTGTCCGGCAAGGGCGACTACTGGTACCTGCAGACCTACGAGCCCGACGTCGAGCTGCCCTGGTGGCTCCCGGTCGGGCTGTTCCTCCTCGGGATGGCGCTGCCCACCTCCTTCGTCCCGGCCGTCGCGATCGTCGACGGCATCCTGCCCTCGGTGCTCGGCAACGTGACGAACCAGGTGCAGCGCAGCGCACAGGCCGGCATCTCTGGCGCCTGGACCAACTTCGAGCTCGGGGCGGTCTCCCGCACGATCAGCGTGCCCGGGCTCGAGGCGGTCCCTGCCTCGCTGACCGGCGTCCGGTTCGCGATGGACGGCCAGGGCATCGACGTCTACGCGACCCTGAGCCTGGCCTCGCAGCCCGACACCCGTCCCGACCGCAACCTGACGGTGACCATGAACGGCACCCAGGTCCGCAACGGCACGACGTGGCAGACCTTCGCCCGCAGCCTCCAGCCGTTCGCGTTCGCCGTCGCTATCAAGCCGGGGGCGGTGGACCCGTTCGACTTCGACGTCCGGGTCGCCTGGGAGGTACGACGCAGCGACACCTCCGCCGTCGTCCTGGCCAAGGACCTGCCCCGGCGCGGTGCCTTCATGACGGCCGGCGGCGCCGGCGGCGACCCGAGCGGCGGCGCGATGCGACTGATCCTCGACCGCACGGACCCCGCGCTGGCCGCCGTACCCGGCTTCGACGTGTCGGTCCGGGTCTACCGCCCGCTCCAGGGCCGCACCAAGGAGATCGGCTCCGCGCAGTTCGGCATCGAGGTGATGGACCGCCTCGACCGCTCCCGTCCCTACGTCTGGTGGTCGGGCTGGGCCGTCGGCGGCCCCAAGGAGTCGGTCCTGCACCGCACCGCCACCCCCGGCCGCTGCCTGATGGTCGAGCGAGCACCGCAGCGCACGAAGTTCCAGTACGTCGACGTACTGCCCTTCCCCGTGGCGGACCTGCACCTCCACCGTGGCGGCACCGACGCGGCCCGGCGCTCGGAGATAGTGTGCGACTACTGCTTCTTCGGCGGCCCCGACAAGACCGTGCCGCTGATCTGACCGGGAAGGTGGACCGGTGCCGGCTGGGTTGTCGTGGCGCAGCGTGACGTTCGCGGGCGGCCTGGCGGGCATCGCCGGCTTCGTCGACGCCGCCGGCTACCTCCACCTCGGCGGCTACTTCATCTCCTTCATGAGCGGCAACAGCACCCGGGCGAGCGCCGACCTCGTCCACGGGAGCCCGCTGGGCGCGCTCCTGGCACTCGGGCTGGTGACCTTCTTCGTCGTCGGGGTGATGATCGGGGCGTTCGTGACGCGCCGCGCCCCCGAGAACGAGCGGACCCTGGCGCTGACGGTGTCGTCGGTGCTGCTGGTCACCGCCACCGTCGCCGGGACCTGGTCGCCGACCGCGGTCGCCGCGCCCCCGATCCTCGCGGCCGCCCTCGGCGCCATGAACACCTCGCACACGCGGCACGGCGAGGTCAGCGTGGGGCTGACCTACATGACCGGCACCCTGGTGAAGATCGGGCAGCACCTGGTGCGGGCGCTCACCGGCGAGCGGGGCACGGCGTGGCCGCGGCTGCTGCTGCTCTGGACCATGATCACGCTCGGTGCGCTCGCCGGAGCCGTCTCCTACCAGCTCCTGGGGCTCGGCTGCCTGTGGATCGCCAGCGGGCTCTTGGCGACCGCAGCCGGGGTCTCCGCCGGGCGGGACCGGCGGCCTACAGCGCCAGCCCCGTCCACTGCCACCAGGTCAGGTAGGTGAGCACCATCAGCCCGACGTACGCCGGGAGCAGGACGGTCGAGAGCCGCAGCAGGTCGGGCGGGCGGAAGCCGGGGGCGTCGGACTCGGCGAAGACGAGCAGCGCCTTCGAGCTCACCGGGAGCGTCAGGCAGTAGTCGATGCCGATGCTGACCAGGAAGACCACCGCCACCGGCGAGAGGTCCAGCGGCGCGGCCGCGGCCAGCAGCGGCGGCACCAGCGCGACGGCGCGGACGGTGTGAGAGGTGACGTAGAGGTGGGCGGTCGCCGCCAGCAGGGCGAGTACGACGACCAGCGCGACCGGTGAGCCGACGGACTCGAGCCGGCTGGCAGCGACCATCCGGTCGACCAGCCAGGCCCCCGCGCCCGAGTCGACCAGCGCGTGCCCGAGGGTCAGCGCGGCGGCGACGAAGAGCACCATCGTCCAGGAGACCTGGCGCAGTCCCTCCTGCCACGTCATCACCCCGATGCCTGGCGCCGTCAGGACCAGCGCCGCGAGCACGGTGACGGTGGCGATGTCGAGGCCGTGCAGGGACTCGGTGAGCCAGAGAGCCAGCGCCACGGCGAGTACGACGCCGACCGTCCTCTCCTCCCGGCTCCACCGCTCCCGCGGCCGGGCGGGCACGACCACCGGTGCGCGCCGCTCGTCGCGGGTGAGGAACATCCGGACCACGGCCGCACACGTCACGGCGCTCGCGGCCACCGCGAAGGGCACGCCCCACAGCGCCCACTGGCCGAACGAGATCGACTCCCCCGTCGCGTCGCGCAGCAGGTCGACGGCGACCAGGTGGGAGGTCGCGCCGACCAGTGTGGCGGTCGTCGACACCAGGATCACGGTCGGGAGCAGCAGCGACAGCGCCCGGGCGACCCGCGGCCGGCCGACCGTCTCCGCGAGGTCGCGGTGCACCGGCAGCAGCACCGCCGCACGTCCCGAGGTCGACGGCACCAGGAAGGCCAGGGGCACCAGGGCCGCGGTGAGCAGCCAGCACACTCCGCCGACGGTGCGGGCCCGGGCGAGCAGGGCTGCGGTGAACCGCGCAGCCAGGCCCGCGGACTGCAGGGCACCGCCCACGATGAACGCGGCCATCACCAGCCACACCACGTCGTCACCGAGCGAGGCGAAGAGCGCGTCCTGCTCACCGGTCGGGACGGTCACGACGACAGCGGCCAGCAGGGCGGCGTACGCCGGGCTCAGCGGGCTCAGCACCCACAGCACCGTCGCCAGCGCGAACCCGAACAGCGCCCACCGCGCGTCGCTGCTCAGCGCGTCCGGCAGCAGCACGAGCACCCCGGCGAGCGCGACCAGCGCCGTACCGACCACTGCCTTCCAGCCGGGGCGCCGGTCCGGGCCCGGCGGCGGCCGCGTCGGCCCGGAGCCGACGGTCGGCCCCTCTGCCAGCCGACCTGCCGCCGTCATGCCGCGGGCTCGAGGGCGGCCCTGCGGCCGGCCGCGCCGCGGGCCATGCCACAGCCGATCAGCACGAACCGCATCGCCCGCTCCGCGGCGTCGGCCAGCAGGTGCTCGCAGCGCTCGATCGACTCGGCCAGCGTGAGCGGCGACGGCACGATCGAGGCGACCGCGTCGATGCCGTGGTCGTGCACCACGTCGGCGTGCTCGCCGATCGTGCCGGCCAGCGCGAAGACGGGTTTGTCGAGACGCTTGGCGCGGGCGGCGATCTCGGCCGGCACCTTGCCGTACGGCGTCTGCTCGTCGACCGCGCCCTCGGCGGTGATCACCAGGTCGGCCCCGGCGATCAGGTGGTCGAGGTCGACGTGGTCGAGCATCACCTCGAAGCGCGGCAGCAACAGCGCGCCGATGGCGGCCAGCCCGGCGCCCAGGCCGCCCGAGGCACCCGTGCAGGCGCCGGTCGCGAAGTCGTACGACGCCGGTTGGCCCCCGTCCCGGTGGAGCACCTGCGCCCACCGCTGCAGCGCCGCGTCGAGCTGGTCGACCTGCGCCGGGGTCGCCCCCTTCTGCGGTCCGAACACGCGGGCCACGCCCCGCGGTCCGGCCAGCAGGTTGTGCGGGTTGGCCGCGACCAGCACCTCGACGCCGGCCAGCCGCGGGTCGAGCCCGGACAGGTCGAGCCGGTCGACGTCGGCCAGCGCGGCTCCGCCGTACCCCACCTCGTTTCCGTCGACGTCGAGGACCCGAGCGCCCAACGCCTGGAGCGCGCCCGCACCGCCGTCGCAGGTCCCGGAGTCGCCGCAGCCGACCAGGATCCGGGTCGCCCCCTCGTCCAGGGCGGCGCGGACCAGCTCGCCGACGCCGTACGTCGTCGTCGCGCCGGGATCGCGCAGGTCGGCAGGCACCCGGCGCAGCCCCGCCGCCTCGGCCATCTCGACGACCGCGGTGCCCTCGGCGTCACCGCCGAGGAGCGCGAGCTGGGCGTCGACCGGCCGGCCGACCGGACCGGTCACCCGGCGCCCGACGAGCCGGCCGCCGGTGGCAGCGGCCAGTGTGCGCGCGGAGTCCTCGCCGCCGTCGACGACCGGCACCGTGTCGACCACGGCGCCCGGCAGCGCCCGGCGCACTCCGTCGGCGATCGCGGCCGCGACCTCCTCCGCCGACAGGCTCTCCTTGAATCCGCTGGGTGCGATCAGCACCCGTCCTGGTGTGTTCCGCATGTCCACGACCTCCGCTCCCGAGTTCGGATCGGCCACCGTTCGGTGGTCCCTCCCTTGCGACAAGAGCCTGGACGCCGACGATGAGGCGGTCGTTAGGAGCAGATGAGGGCGTGCTCATGAACGCCGGCGACCCGTCGGGTGGTGGCGAGGTTCAGGTGCCGCGTGGCCACTGCGGGCAGCTGACCTCGTAGGTCCGGTTGGGGAAGTACTGCTTCCACTCGTCCTGGGTCAGGTTGCGGCCGGCGGTCTCGCAGGCCCGGTCGGCCCACCCGCTGATGCGGGTGTCGACCGTCCAGGTCCGTCCGTCCAGGGCCGCGACGACCAGCCCGCTGCTGTCGGGCAGATAGCTGAGCCACACCTCCGGCGCCAGGCTCGGCAGCGCCAGCGTCGCCTGTGGGGCGCCGGTCTCTCCGTCGTACAACGCGATCCGGCCGTCGGGCAGTGATGCGACCTGGCTCCCGTCCGGGGCGAAGAGGATGTTCGCACCCCATGCGGAGAGGCCGGCCCGAACCACGTCCACGTCTCGACGTCGAGGAGCTGCAGCAGGCCGTCGGGGTTGGTGGCCGCGAAGCGGCTGCCGTCCCCGGAGAGGGCGGCCGTCTGGCTTGCGGCAGGGAAGGTCTCGGGGCCCGCCACCTCGTCGACATGGTCTGCCTCGGGGTCCACCCGCAGCACCGCGCCGTCCTCGGTGATGGCGAGGATCGTCCCGTCGGTGGGGTGGGGCTTGAGCTCGAGGACCTGGGTGCCCAGATCGATCGGTGCGTGCGCCGGCTTCATCGTCGCCCGGTCCAGAACGGTGAGGGTGCTGTCGCCGACCTGGGTGACGTAGATCTGCTCGGCCGAGCGACCGAACGCCACGGTCATGCCGCGATCGGTGGCGAACGTTCGCTGACCGACCAGCCGGGCGGTTTCGGTCTCCCAGAGTCGCAGGACGCCCCCGTCCCGGAAGGTGAGCAGCCATCGTGAGTCGGGGGACCACACGTGGTTGAAGTCATGGGTCTCCTTCGGCGTCCTGGGGGTCGCCCGTCCCGACCCGTTGTCGACGAACCAGATCTGCCCCAGCCGCTCCCGCACCAGCGTGCGACCGTCGGGCGCCGGCTTCGACACGGCGTACTCCTCCAGGTCGGAGGCCTTGCCGACCGAGAAGAGCTCACGCTCGCCCGGTCAGGTCCCACGACCGGAGCAGCCCGCCGGCAGAGCTGAACAGGGTCCGGTCATCGCCGGCGAACGCGATCCCCCACGACCCACCCGGGTCGGTGAACCGGTGCAGGACAGCACCCGAGGCGGCGTCCCACACCACCACGCTGCCGCCCCGGGTCGGAGCCGCGAGCATCGAGCCGTCGTGGGAGAACTCGAGTCGGTCGATGTAGTCGCCGGCGCCCGCTTCGACATCGCGCCCGCGGACGCGGAGGGTTGCGGCGTCGTACCGGTAGACCTCGCTGGCGGTGGCCACCGCGAAGGTCGAGCCGTCGGGGCTCAGGTCGGCGGCGAACGCTCCGATCTCGTCGAGGATGTCGGACCGGGCCGACGAGATCAGCCGGCCGGAGTCGACGTCGTACACCCGGACCGGGCGGTCGAGGTCCTCGCCCGTCAGCGCGACGTACAGGCGCCGGCCGTCGGGGCTCAGCTCGAGGATCGGGTAGTCCGGCACCTTCGTCCGGAACACCGGCCGGCTCGGATCGGCCAGGTCCCAGACCGTCGCCACGGATTCCGCATCCCATAGGCCGGGTCGCGGGATCGAAGTGCTGCACCTCCGCCACCACCCGCGTCCCGTCGGCGCTGAAGCCGAGGGAGTACTCGACGGCGCTCCCCTCCGGGAACCCACCGAGCTGGCGGTCGGCCAGGGTGCCGTCGGGCATCTCGTACAGGCGGACCGGCTGCGGGTCGATGCGGGGCGGGCTGTCCCCGTTCCACTGGTTCACGGCCATCGCCAGCAGCGTGCTGTCGGGGGAGAAGGCGATGCCGCTGGCGGGAATGTCCTCCTCGAACTCCAGCGGCTCGAGGGTGGCCGCGTCGAGCAGCTGGAGGCCCTCCCCCACGCCCGGACGGCTGGCCGCCAGCAGTCGGCCGTCGGGGCTTGCCGCCAGGTCCACCACCGCTCCGCCCGCATCGCGGACGGCGAGCAGCGACGGGTTGCGCATCAGCGTGGACGCGAGGTTCTCCCATGCCTCCGGGGACTGGTCGATCTGGAGGGCGGAGACCGCGAGCAGCAGGGACGCAGCCTGGTCCTCGAGCGTCAGCGCCTGGGCTCCGGCCCGCTTGGCGTCGGCCAGGTCGGCCGCTTCAGCGGTCTGGCGGGACAGGGACTCTGCCCGGTCCCGGTCTCGGCGCGCCTGGTCGGCCGACTGTACGGCGACGACGCCCGGCGACAAGTGCCAGCGACGAGCAGCACGCCCACGCCGGCCAGGGCTCCCCGGAGCCGCCGGTTGACCTTGCGTTCGCGGGCGACTCCGCGCCTCGGCAGTCCCGCAGCTCGCTCTCGGACAGGGCGACGGACGCCTCGACGAAGGCGACCTCGGTGTCGTTCAGGTCAGGTGTGGCCCGGTCCCGCCACTCCAGGGTGCGGCTCAGCCGGGTGCCCCGGTAGAGCTCGCTGTCCGGGCGGCCCATGCGCGTCCCAGGCATCGGCGGCGCCGGCCAGGTGCCGGAAGAGGCGCTGCCCGTCGACGTCGTCGTCGAGCCAGCCGCGCAGCCGCGGCCAGACCCGTACCAGCGCCTCGTGGGCGATCTGGACCGTGTCGCCGTCGACGCTCACCAGCCGTGCCTCGACCAGCTGCTCGACGAGCCGGCGGTGGGCGTCGTCCGCCGCCACCTTGGCCCGCGGCACCCGGGCACGCACCGGGTCGCCGTCCTCGGTCGGCATCACCAGGCGCAGCAGCAGGCTCCGCAGCCGGCTGCGCTGGGGCGTCGTCCATGGCGTCGTACAGCGTGCTCCGCTGACTGGGAGACGGCGTGCCGGATCCCGCCTGTGGCCCGGTAGCCCTCCACGGTCAGCGTCGGGCCCTCGCGGCGTTCCCACGTCTCCCGCAGCACGTGCGAGAGCAGCGGGAGAGCCGCCGGCTCGCCCTCGACTTCGCGGACCAGCAGGTCGACCAGACCGGGCTCTAGCCGCAGTCCGGCGCGGCGTGCCGGGCCCTCGATCGCGCTGCGCAGATCCGGCCTCGCTCATCGGGCCGAGCAGGTAGAGGCCGTCCTCGAGGACCCGAGCGATGTCGGGTACGGCGCCAGGTCGCCCAGGTGGTCGGCGCGCAGCGACAGGACCAGCGCCGCCGCCCGCTCCCACGTGCGCGGCCAGCGCTGCGAAGTACCGCTCCCGCTCGGCGGGGTCGGCGCACACGGTGACCGCTTCCTCTGCCTGGTCCACCACGAGCGTCTGCCGACCCCGCGCCTTCAAGCCGGCTGAGCGAGTCCAGTCGGGCGCGGTGCCCGGCGTGGTCACCAGAACCGGTGTCCCACCACGGACCAGCGACGCAACCACGCCGGCCCGGACCAGTGAGGACTTCCCGATGCCGGACGGCCCGACGACGGCCAGAACCCGCGGTGTCACGCAGCCGACGCAGGCACGCCGCGACGTCGTCCTCCCGCCCGAAGAACGAGTCGGCGTCCTCGGCGTCGTACGGCAGCAGCCCGCGGTAGGGACAGACCGCGCTGACCTCCTGCTGCGATCCGGGGCGTCAGGGACGGGTCCTGCCGCAGCAGCAGCTCCTCGAAGCCGACGAACTCACGTGCCGGGGTCCAGTCCGAGCTCGTCGACCAGCATCGCCCGCGCCCGCTTCAGCGCGCCGAGGCCTCCGCCTGACGGCCCGCCTGGTACAAGGCCGTCGCGAGCAGGACCCAGCGCCGCTCCCGGAACGGCGCCTGTGCGACCAGTGCCCGCGCCTGCTCCAGCACCGCCGGCGCGTGTCCGGCGTCGGATCTCCGCCTCCACCCGCAGCTCCTCGGCGTCCATCCGCAGGCCCTCGAGCCGCGCGGCCTCCACCCGCCCCGGCTCCCACTCCTCCAGGTCCCGGCAGGGCCCGGCCGCGCCAGAGGTCCAGCGCCTCCTGGACCAGGTACGACGCCCGCGCTGGCGTCGCCCCCCGCCAGGGCCTCCCTCGCGCGCTCCAGCAGTCGCTCGAACAGCCGGTGGTCGAGCTCGTCGTCGCTCAGGGTGAGGCGGTAGCCGGACGGACCCGGACTCGATGGCCGCGGCCCCGAGTCGCTTCCGCAGCCGCACGACGCAGCCCTGGACCACCTTCGCCGACGAGGCCGGGGGCCGCTCCCCCCACAGCGCGTCCGCCAGCACGTCGGTGCTCAGCGGAGATCGGCGGCCCCGCACGACCAGCGCCGAGAGAACCACGCGGTCCCTCGGGCTCAGACCGTTGGTCTGGCCGTCGACCTGGATCGGGCCGAGCACGGCGATGCCCATGCCTTGACTGTCGCCCTCCACCGCGGGTCGTCAACGTCGCCGATACCGCGCTGATACCTCGTCGGCGAGTCGCCGATACCTCGCACGCGCAGAACGGGATTGCGAGTTCGTTCCGAGCCGCCGCGGGAGGAGTCCGAAGATGATGCGACGCAGATCGATGCGCGCGATGCCGACCCTGGCGGTGGCGGTCGCCGTACTGCTCACGGCCTGCGGCGGCCCGACGACAGCATCGCCGGCAGATGCGCCCCTGACCGGCGCGACGCAGAGCGATGTCACACCGACCGAGGAGGGGAAAGGCGGCCCGGGCCGGACGGTGACGTTGGCGTTCGCCGGCGACCTGCACTTCGAGGGCCACCTCGCCGCGTTGCTCGACCATCCGCGCGGGGCGCTCGGGCCCATCACAGGGACCCTTGCCGACGCGGATGTGACCATGGCCAACCTCGAGAGCGCGATCACGGTGCGAGGCACCCCGGAGGCTAAGGAGCTCGAGGACCCGGGCAACCGCTACCACTTCCGTACGACGCCCGCGGCGCTCGAGGTGCTGGCTGAAGCAGGGGTCGACGTGGTCACGATGGCCAACAACCACGGAGCCGACTACGGACCGGTCGGTGTCGAGGACACGCTCCGGGCGATCCGCAACGGCCCGATCCCGGTCGTCGGCATCGGCAGGAACCGGCGGGCGGCGTTCGCGCCGTACCGCGTCTCCGTCCGCGGCACCGTCCCTCGCCTTCTTCGGGGCGGACGCATCCTTCCGGGAGGGAGCGAGCTCCGTCTGGGCCGCCGGACCGACGACGCCCGGCGTCGCCGCCGCCCACGCCGGCCGGCCACGGGCGCTGCTGGACGCGGTGCGCGCGGCCAGCCGCAGGGACGACGTCGTCGTGGTCTACCTGCACTGGGGCGCCGAGCTCCAGGCCTGCCCCACCGCCCAGCAGCGGACGACCGCTCGCGCCCTGGTCGAGGCCGGCGCCGACGTCATCGTGGGCAGCCATGCCCACGTGCTGCTGGGGTCCGGACTGGATGGGCGATGCCTATGTGAGCTACGGCCTCGGGAACTTCCTCTGGTACCACGACCACCAGCCCGAGTCCGGCGTCCTGCGACTCCGGATCGTCGACGGTCGGGTCGCCAGTGACTCCTGGACCCCCGCCCGGATCCAGCCGGACGGTCGCCCGGTCGCCCTCACCGGCGACAGACCGGCGCCGACGCGGTCGCCGCCTGGCGCGGGCTGAGCGACTGCGCCGGGCGTCCGTCCGCTGCCGGCGTACTCCGCCCTCGGTGCAGCGGATCGGCCCTGATCTCCGCGCCCGGATGCGCTACAGCCACCACCCCGGATGTCCCGTGCCGTTGACGGACCTGCGCTACCTCCGGCTGCCGCTACGTCGGCTTCGACGGGGAGAGCCACACCGGGGAGATGGTCGTCCACGAAGAGGTCGCCGAAGACGTGCACGACGTCTTCGAGCGGCTGTACGACGCCCGGTGGCCGATCCAGCAGATGCGGCTCGTCGACGACTTCCGCGGTGACGACGACCGGTCGATGGCCGCGAACAACACCTCGGGATACAACTGCCGCCGGGTCGCCGGCAGCCGACGACTTGTCCGCGCACGCGTACGGCGCGGCCATCGACATCAACCCCGTGCAGAACCCCTACCTGACCGACGGCGCGGTCCGACCGCCGAGCAGGTCGGCGATTCGCCGCCGTCGACCGGTCCGCCGGAGCGACGCGTGCCCGGCCGGGCGTCATCCGGTCAGGAGACGTCGTGGTCGCGTGCGTTCGCCGAGGTCGGCTGGACGTGGGGCGGCACCTGGTCCGGAGCGGAAGGACTACCAGCACTTCTCCACGGGCGGCTGAGCCTTAAGGACCCGGCGGCGCTCAGCGTCGAACCCGTCGTACTCCTCTCGCTCACTCCCGCGCCGCAAGGTCCAGCGGTACGACGCCGACGGCGAACCCACGCGCGTCCAGGAGTCGGCCGACGAGCTTGTAGGGGCGCATCACCACACTGCGGTCGACCACCTCGACGTGCGGCATCCGCCGCATCAGCTGGGCCTCCAGCCGCTGGCCGTCGGCGACGCTGCGCAGCCACACCGCCACCAGGAGGTTGAACGGCCCGGCCGCCGAGAGCACCGCACGCACCTCCGGTACGCCGGCCAGCACCTGACCGGTCTCGTCGATCCTGTCCGACGGCACCCGCAGGAAGAACCACTCCGAGGTGCGCCACTCGGTGAGCCCGCGCGCCACCTCGCAGCGCAGCCGCAGCACCCCGGACCCGATCAGCGCGTTCAGGCGGCGGCGTACCGTGCTCTCGCTGCTCCCGACCTCCGCGGACAGGTCGCCGAGCGAGCGCCGGCCGTCCTCGGAGAGCGCGGCCACCAGCGCCTGGTCGAGATCGCCGACCGTCCGCACCCGCGCCGCCTCGCTCACCGTCGGCAGCGTCCCGGCGGTCTCCCGCTCCTGCTCGTGGGTCAGGCTGCGCAGGCGCCACCGGCTCGCCTCGGTGTAGGCGCGCACCACGACGTGACTGCGCACCCCGGCGACGTCCGGCACCCGCGCGACCCGCTCCAGCAGGTAGTCCGCCAGGCCCGCATCGTCCGCGCAGGCCGCCGTCACCAACAGGTCACGAGCCCCGGCGGCCACATCGATCGTCATCGCCTGCGCGTCGCCGGCGAGGTCCCGGGCGACGTCGAGCGTCTTCCCCGGCCGTGCGGTCACTTCGATCAACGCCAGCGCTGGGTCGAGGCCGTGCAGCGGCTGGCACGAAACCCACGCCGCACCGCGCTCGACCAGCCGGGACCAGCGCCGCGCCACCGTCGACGCGTCGGTGCCCAGCAGCGTGCCGAGCTGCGTCCAGGACGCCCGCGGGTTGATCTGCAGCGCATGGATCAGCTTGAGGTCGAGCTCGGAGAGCTTGACGGATTCCTGCGGACTGGCCTCGGTCATGACTGAATCGTGCAATTTTCTGGGCCGCTCCGCACCCCGTCCCCATGGTGGACCCGTCGCGTAGCCCAGATCACCCGAGGAGCCCGATGACCACCGACCTCACCACCGACATCGCCGCCGCGGAGCACGCCGTCCAAGCCGTGCGCGAGGCGGCCGACCGGCTGACCGCGCTCAGCCACGAGGTGCACGGGTACGCCGAGCTCGCCTTCGAGGAGCACCGGGCCGCTGCGGCGGTCAGCGGCGCCCTGGCCGCCGACGGCTTCACCGTCGAGACCGGCATCGCCGGTCTGCC
This sequence comes from uncultured Actinomycetota bacterium, assembly GCA_963830735.1. Classification (GTDB taxonomy): domain Bacteria; phylum Actinomycetota; class Actinomycetes; order Propionibacteriales; family Nocardioidaceae; genus Nocardioides. The sequence continues at coordinate 66,781 of CAWHNG010000002.1, read as the reverse complement.
CACCGCCTTCACGGCCAGCTACGGCACCGGCGACTTCGTCGTCGGCATCTGCGCCGAGTACGACGCGCTCCCCGAGATCGGGCACGCCTGCGGCCACAACATCATCGCGGCCAGCGCCGTCGGTGCGGCGCTCGGCCTGGCCGCCGTCGCCGACGAGCTCGGCCTGACCGTCAAGGTGCTCGGCACACCCGCCGAGGAGCACGGCGGCGGCAAGGTGCTGATGCTCGAGGCGGGCGCCTTCGACGACCTCACCGTGTCCCTGATGGTCCACCCCGGCCCGGCCGACGTGCACCCGGGCGCGACCGCCACCCAGGGAGTCGGCCGGTTCGCGGCGACGTACCTCGGCAAGCCGTCCCATGCCGCGGCGGCGCCGCACCTCGGCGTCAACGCCGCCGACGCCGCCGTGGTCGCGCAGGTGGCGATCGGGCTGCTGCGCCAGCAGATGCCGGCCACCGCCCGGGTGGCAGCGTTCGTGCGCGAGGGCGGCCAGGTCACCAACATCATCCCGGAGCGGGTGGTCGTCGACTTCGAGGTCCGTGAGTTCGACCTCGCCGCTCAGCACCAGCTGGGCGACCGGGTGCGGGCCTGCTTCGAGGCGGGCGCACTGGCCACCGGCTGCGCCCTGACCATCGAGGCGACCGAGCCCGAGTACGCGCCGCTGGTCCAGGATCCCCGGCTCGGCGAGCCGTTCGCCGCCGCCGTGTCCGGGCTCGGTCGGGACCTGCTCGCCACCAGCCAGCTCACCGGCGGGTCCACCGACATGGGCAACGTCTCGCAGTACCTCCCCGCCATCCACCCGATGATCGGGATCGTCGGCAGCACCAACAGCCCGCACACCCACGGCTTCGCCGCCGACGCGATCAGCCCCGCTGCCGACCGATGCGTGGTCGACGGCGCGATCGCGATGGCGCACAGCGTCGTCGCCGCCGCCCAGGACCCCACCATCCGGGCCGAGCTCATCGCCGAGCAGGCCGCCCGCCCGCCGTACGCCGCCCAGGAGACCCAGTCATGACCGCCACCAACACCCCGGCCACGACGCCGCGCTCGACCGTCCTGCGTCGACTCGGCCCGCTCGCCGCGATCGCGCTCGCCCTCACTCTCGTCGCCCAGCTCATCGGCGACCACACCATCGACCTCGGCATCGGCACCGTCACGCTGTACCCGCTGATCTGGGGCATCCTGCTCGGTGGGATGGTCAGCCTGCAGCGGTTCAAGCCGCTGCCGGTCGTGCTGCAGAAGTACGCCACGCACATGGTCAACATCGCGGTGCTGCTGCTCGGCGCACGGCTCAGCTTCGTGGTCGGTCAGAACATCGAGGTCCTGCTCGACGCCGGTCCCGCGCTGCTGCTGCAGGAGCTCGGCCACCTGTTCGGCACGGTGCTGTTCTCGCTGCCCGTCGCGGTCGCGCTGCGGATGGGCCGCCCCACCGTCGGCGCCTGCTTCTCGATCGACCGCGAGGGATCGTTCGCGATGGTGGCCGACCGCTACGGCCCCGACTCCGACGAGTACCGCGGCGTGCTCTCGATGTACGTCTTCGGCACCCTGGTCGGCGCGCTCTACGTCGCGCTGCTCTCGACCGTCCTGGCCGGTGCGGGCATCTTCGACCCGCTCGCCCTGGCGATGGGCGCGGGCGTCGGATCCGGCTCGATGATGGCGGCCTCCTCGGCCGCGATCGCCGCCGAGTTCCCCGCCCAGGCAGACCAGATCCTGGCGCTCGCCGCCGTCTCGAACCTGATCACCACCGTGCTCGGCCTCTACGTCGGCATGTACGTCGCGCTGCCGGCCGCCGAGCGGTTCTACCGCTTCCTGACCCGGCGCCAGCGGACCGCCGAGGTGGCGCCGCAGGGTCCGGCCGCCGATGCGACGGCCGCCCCGACGAACCCCGCGGCGACCGAGCCGGCGATCGACCCCGAGGCCGATGCCGCCAGCGACCGGCCGCCACTGGCCCCGGCGATGGCGATCACGCTCGGGCTCTTCCTGGTCGCCGCGGTGATCTTCCACGGCGGGTTCGACCCGTTGATGCTGGTCGGGTTCGCGCTGATGTCAGGGCTGGTGCTGGTCTCCCTCTGGCTCAAGAAGCTGGTCGGGCTGTCGCCCATCATCGGCCTGAGCACCCTCGGTGCCCTGATCGGCAGTCCGTGGTCCCCGGTCGCCGACCTGGTGGTGAAGGCGACCACGCCGATCGAGTTCCTCGCGCTGACCACCCCGGTGCTGGTGCTGGCCGGTCTCGGCCTCGGCAAGGATGCGCACCTGCTGGCCCGGATCGGCTGGCGGATCGTGCCGGTCGGGCTGGTCTCGCTCACGGCGTCCTTCGTCGCGTCAGCGGCGATCGCCGAGGTCGCGCTCGGCCTCGGCTGAGCACCTCCGCCGGGACCTCCCTCCCCAGCACGCGGTCAGAGGCGGCGTCGTACGGCGTCGCGCAGGGCCTGCTCGGGGTCGGTGCCGGCGGCGCGGCTCTCGGCGACCAGGGCGAGCAGCCGCTCGCCGAGGTCGTCGGAGCCCGCGTCGGTGCTGACCTCCCGGCCGGCGCGGGCGAGCCGGTCGAGGAACTTGTCGGCGTACAGGAGGGCGGGGAGGGCGGGCGGGAGTCCGTCGGTGACCTCGACGCGCTGCTTCTCCGCTGCCTTGACCGACTCCCAGAGCTCGTTGACCGAGGCGGGGTCCTGCGGGCCGTCCGCCCGGAGCCGGCCGAGGCTTCCGGCGCGAACACGTGCGGGTTGCGGCGCACCATCTTCTCGGTGATGTCGCGGGCGACGTCGTCGAGGTCGAACTCACCGCGCTGCTCGGCGATCACGGCGTGGAAGACGACCTGCAGGAGCAGGTCGCCGAGCTCTTCGCGCAGGTGCGCCCAGTCGCCGGTGGCGTCACCGGCGTCGATCGCGTCGAGGGTCTCGTAGGTCTCCTCGAGGAGGTAGCGCGCGAGCGAGCGGTGGGTCTGCTCCCGCTTCCACGGGCACTCCTCGCGCAGCCGCCGCATCACCGCCAGGAACGCGGCGACATCGCCGGTGGACATCGGGTCAGCCGAGCGGACCCGGCGGCTGAGCAGCCGGCGGACGCGGACCGCAGAGCTGGTCCTCGGGCAGCGAGCGGACGTAGGTGCGGTCGGGCTCCCTACCGGCCGCGAGCGCGGACTCGAGCTCGGCGACGTAGTCGGCCTCGGCACGCGCGGCCGGGTCGACCGGAACCGCGAGCGGCACCGAGTCGGCGACGGCGCCGTCGACGAACTCGATCCGGTAGCGCGGGTTGACCGTGACGTCGACGCCGCTCTCCTCGATCGCGGCGGCGAGCCCGGCGAAGGCCTCGCCCTGCGGGTCGGCCGCGCCTTCCGGGACGAGCACCTGGAGCGCGGCACCGAGGTAGCGGGAGTCCTCCATGAACTTCTCGAGCGCCGTCCGCTGGTCCGCGGACATCTCCGCCCACCCGGGGATCTCCTCGCCCTCCTGCGGCGGCGGGACGTCCTCGTAGCCGATCTCGTCCTGCAGCTCGGCCGCGGCGAGGCTCTGGATCCAGTTCGCCAGGATCTGCTCCTGGATCAGCGCGCGCGGCCCGCCGCCTGTGGAGGCGGCCGCGGGGTCCTGCTCGAGGGAGACGCAGTAGGCACCGACCAGGTTGGTCACGTCGTCGACCGAGATCGACTCGCCGTCGACGCTTGCGGCCACGCTGCCGGCGAGCGGTCCGTCGGCGCCGACGCCGTCGGTGCCGCAGCCGGCCGTCCCGAGCAGCAACCCGAGCGAGCCGAGCCCTGCGACGGCGAGCCGGACGCTCCGACGACGGCCGACCGTGCCGGGGATGGACCGACGGGTGCTGGTCTGGCTGGTCACGCTCACTCCTTGGGGTCGATGACGGTGTCGATGACGCCGCGGGCCCATTCAAGCAGGGCGATCCCCTCCAGTGGACGGCCCGTGGCCCCCGGTGTGCCGGGTCGCGGCACGAGGATGGCGGAGACCTGCTGCTTGACGATCGACTTCGGGTAGAGCCGCTGCAGCCGGATGGTGCGCGACTCGGGCAGCGTCACCGGCGCGAACCGGACGTTCTTGCCCACAGTGGTGATCTCCCCGATGCCGGCCTGCCGGGCGCGGGCCCGGAACCGCGCGACGAGCTGCAGGGACACGACGGGCACCGGCGGTTCGCCGTACCTGTCCTGGAGCTCCTCGGCGATCTCGTCGACGTCGGCGTCCGAGCGCACCTCGGCTAGGCGCTTGTACATCTCCAGCCGCAGCCGCTCGCTCGGGATGTAGTCGTGCGGAAGGTGGGCCTCGACGGGGAGCTCGATCCGGACCTCGTCGAGGTGGTCGGGCTGGGCGCCGTCGGACCGGAACTCGCGGACCGCCTCGCCGACCAGGCGCACGTAGAGGTCGAAGCCGACGTCGGCGATGTGGCCGGACTGCTCGCCGCCGAGCAGGTTGCCGGCGCCACGGATCTCGAGGTCCTTCATCGCGATCGCCATGCCGCCGCCGAGGTCCGAGTGCTGCGCAAGGGTCGCGAGCCGCTCGTGCGCGGTCTCGGTGAGCGGCTTCTCGGTCGGGTAGAGGAAGTAGGCGTAGGCCCTCTCGCGGCTCCGGCCGACGCGTCCGCGCAGCTGGTGGAGCTGGGAGAGGCCGAGGGCGTCGGCGCGCTCGATGACCATCGTGTTGGCGTTGGACACGTCGAGACCGGACTCGACGATCGTCGTGCAGACGAGTACGTCGAAGCGCTTCTCCCAGAAGTCGAGCATCACCTGCTCGAGCTGCGCCTCCCCCATCTGGCCGTGCGCGGTGGCCACCCGGGCCTCGGGCACCAGCTCGCGGAGCCGGGCCGCGGCCTTCTCGATCGAGTTGACCCGGTTGTGGATGTAGAACACCTGGCCGTCGCGCAGCAGCTCGCGTCGGAGAGCGGCGACGACCTGGCGGTCGTCGTACCCGCCGACGTAGGTGAGGACCGGGTGCCGCTCCTCGGGGGGCGTGGTGATCGTCGACATCTCACGGATGCCGGTGATCGCCATCTCCAGCGTCCGCGGGATCGGCGTCGCGCTCATCGACAGCACGTCGACCGAGGTGCGCAGCCGCTTCATCTGCTCCTTGTGCTCGACGCCGAACCGCTGCTCCTCGTCGACGACGATCAGACCGAGGTCCTTGAACCTCACGTCCGGGTTGAAGAGCCGGTGGGTGCCGACGACGACGTCGACGGTGCCGTCGGCGAGCCCGGCCATCACCTCCTTGGCCTCGGACTCGGTCTGGAACCGCGAGAGTCCCTTGAGCACGATCGGGAAGCCGCTCATCCGCTCCATGAACGTCGAGAGGTGCTGGCTCACCAGCAGCGTCGTCGGCACCAGGACCGCGACCTGCTTGCCGTCCTGCACCGCCTTGAACGCCGCCCGCACGGCGATCTCGGTCTTGCCGTAGCCGACGTCGCCGCAGATCAGCCGGTCCATCGGGACCGTCCGCTCCATGTCGCCCTTGACCTCGTCGACCGTGGTCAGCTGGTCGGGCGTCTCGTGGAAGGGGAACGCGTCCTCGAGCTCGCGCTGCCACGGGCTGTCCGGCCCGAACGCATGGCCCTGCGTCGCCTGGCGGGCGGCGTAGAGCTTGATCAGCTCGGCCGCGATCTCGCGGACCGCCTTGCGGGCGCGGTTCTTGCGCTTGGTCCAGTCGCCGCCGCCGAGCCGGTCGAGGCTCGGCTGCTCGCCGCCGACGTAGCGGGTCACCTGGTCGAGCGCGTCGGCCGGCACGTACAGTCTGTCGGCGGAGCCCGGTCCTGATCTGGGCTTCGACGCGCCGTACTCCAGCACGAGGTAGTCGCGGGTCGCCCCGTGCACCACCCGCTGCTTCATCTCCACGAAACGGCCGACGCCGTGCTGCTCGTGCACGACGTAGTCGCCGGCCTTCAGCTCGAGCGGGTCGATCTGCCGCTTGCGCCGCGTCGGCATCGCGCGCATGTCGCGGGTCGACGCCTTCTGGCCGACGATGTCCTCGCCGGTGAGGACCACCAGGCCGGGCGAGTCGTCGACGGGGTCGATCACGAGGCCGTGGGCGAGCCCGCCGCAGGCGACGGTCACCACGTCACGGTCGAGTACGGCGCCCGCGGGCACGTCGTCGACCAGCCGCGCCGGGACGTCGCGCTCCCCCAGCGCCTCGACCATCCGCTGCGCCGGGCCGTGCCCGGTGTGCACGACCACGACGGCGTACCCGTCGGTCCGCCAGCGGGCCATGTCGGTGAACGCCTTCTCCACGTCGCCCCGGTAGGGCTCGGTGGGGCGCGCCGCGGGTCTCGAGACGCCACCGGGGATGTCGCTGGTCGAGTCGCCCGAGCCGCTGGGCGAGGGCGTATCGAGACCCTCACCGTCCCCGAGCCCGAACGGGCTGAACGTCCACCACGCCTGCCCAAGCCCGAGCGCGTGGGAGCGGACCTCCCCCAGCTCGCGGTACGACGCCGCCTGCAGGTCGACGGGCGCCGTACCACCCGACGCGGCGGCCGCCCAGGACGCGCCGAGGAACTCCTCCGAGGTGGCGACCAGGTCGTGCGCCCGGGCCCGCGCCCGCTCGGGGTCGAGGACGAGCACCTGGGTGCCCTCGGGCATCAGGTCGACGAGCAGCTCGAGGTCGTCGACGAGCGCGGGGATCAGCGCCTCCATGCCCTCGACCGCGATGCCGTGCGCGAGCTTGTCGGTCATCTCGAGGAGCTGGGGGTGGGCGCGGCCCAGCCCGGCCGCCCGCTCCCGGACCTCCGGGGTCAGCAGCAGCTCACGGCACGGCGGCGCCCAGAGCCGGTCGAGCTTGGCGATGGTGCGCTGGTCGGCCACCGCGAACGAGCGGATCTCCTCGACCTCGTCGCCCCAGAACTCCACCCGCACCGGGTGCTCGTCGGTCGGCGGGAAGACGTCGACGATGCCGCCGCGGACCGCGAACTCACCGCGCCGCTCGACCATGTCGACCCGCGTGTAGGCGGCGTCGACCAGCCCGGCCACGACCTCGTCGATCGCGGCCGTGCCCCCGACCTGCAGCTCCACCGGCACCAGGTCGCCGAGCCCCTTGACCTGGGGCTGCAGCACCGAGCGCACCGGCGCGACCACCACCGACAGCGGCCCGGTCGACGGATCGTCCCCGGGGTGGCACAGCCGGCGCAGGACCGCCAGCCGCCGGCCGACGGTGTCGCTGCGCGGGCTCAGCCGCTCGTGCGGCAGCGTCTCCCAGCTCGGGAAGTAGCCGATCGTCGCGGGGTCGACGAAGTCGCCGAGCTCGGCGACGAGCTGCTCGGCGTCGCGGGTGGTGGCGGTGACGACGAGCACCGGCCGCCCGGTGCGGACCAGCCCCGCCACCAGGAACGGCCGCAACGGCTCCGGCCCGGTGACCTCCCGGGTGGGCAGCCGCCCGTCGGCGGCGTCGGCGACCGCGGTCGCCAGCGCGGGGTCGGACAGGACGGCGTCAGCCAGGCCGGCGAGGCTCACGGGACTCCCAGGGTCGGGGACAGCACGATCACCCCCGGTCGAGGTGGACCGGGGGTGGTGCGGCCAAGTCTAGGCGCCCTCGCCGACAGCCGTCGGGTCGGCGACCCGGCCGAGGAAGAGCGGCGTCGCGTGCTCGACGTCGTGGATGACGAACAGGAACGGTCGGTCGACCACGAACTGCTCCCCCGGCAGCACCGCGCCGGTCATCTGCATCACGACGGCGGTCGCGGCCGCGGCCTCGGTGCCGTCCTCGTCGACGGCGACGAAGCCCTGGTGCAGCACCGCACCGATCTCGAGGTCGACATCGCTGGTCATCGGGCGGAAGTCGGCGTCCGCGCTGAAGGCGGTCGGCATGCCGAGGGACCGGAGCACGTCGGTCAGGACGGCGTCGGCGCGGAACGTCCACCTCGGGAGGCGTACGTCGACGTGCGCCGGCCGGCCGCCGGCGAGCACGATCCCGACCCCCTCCCGGGCGATCGCCGCCTCCACGTCGGGCAGCCCGCCCGGCTGGTCGGGCAGCACGAGCGTCATCGCGAGCCCGCCACCGGCGTACGGCAGCGTGGCGGCCCGCCAGCCGTCGCCGTTCGCCAGCCCGGTGCGGGTCGCGCTGCGGACCATCGTGTCGACCTGGATCGTCCTGCCGTCGGCGAGGTGGAACGGCGCGGGCGCGGTCAGCGCCTTCTCGAACGGCACCTCCCACGGCGCCCTCAGGTAGACCGCGTTGGTCAGCACCAGCCGGGTCGCCGCGTCGAGGACGCCGGCGGGGACCAGGTCCTCGATCCGGTCGTTGGTCTGCCCTGCCACCCAGTCGTTGATCTGGGTCCGCGCCGACTCGGTGGCCGTCTCGAAGTCGACGGTCCGCACGCCGGCGGCGTACTCCCGCGCCAGGAGGTCCAGGAAGGCCTGCTCCCACGCGACGCCCTGCTGCCCGAAGAGCTGGTTGGCGGTCGCGATCTCGATCTCGGCGGTGCCGTTGCCGGGCAGCCGATGGGTGCGCGCCAGCCCGTCGACGTACGACGTCAGCGCGTTGAGCCCCGCGTGGAAGCCGGCCGGGTCGCGCACCCCGAGCACGTCCCGCATCTCCCGCGCCGTGTCGCCGCGGGCGCCGGCGAGGGTCATGCCGAGCGCGACGGCGACGGAGTACGGCGACAGCACGCGGTTGCCGCCCTCGGCAGGGAGCCCGCCGTAGAGGCGCCCGGCGAACTCGTGCAGGCCGGCCACGACGGCCCCGATCGCGGCGGGGTCGCCCGGAGTGCGAGCGACGTCGGCCGCAACGAGCCGGGTGCCGTCACCGGCGGGCATCGACGGCCCCTCCTTGCCGCCGCAGGCGGACAGGCCCGCGGCGCCGAGGACGGAGAGAACACCCAGCCGGAGTACGTCGCGACGGGTCATCATGTGAGGAGTGACGTGCCCCGTTCCGCGGCGGTTCCACCTCGGTCAGTCCCCCGCCTCGGCCCGGGCGAGGTCGCGCTTCCAGAGCCGGAACTCCTCGTCGACCAGGCCGCGCTTCCAGTAGCCGGAGATGGAGGCCGTCCGACGGTCGATGCCGTGCTCGGCGATGAGCCAGGGCCGGATCTCGTGCATGACGGCCTGCGCCTCGCCGTGGACGAACACCTCGACGCGGCCGTCGAGCCAGGGCAGTGCGCGCACGGCGTCGTACAGGCCCGGCGCGTCGGGATCGCCCCGGTGCAGCCAGCGGACCTCGACGCCCTCGGGGCAGGGAAGGTCGAGCCGCTCCTCGGACGTGCCGACCTCGACGACGGCGTACCCCCGCGCCGACGCCGGCAGGGCGGCGAGCGCCTCCCGGATCGCCGGCAGGGCGGCGTCGTCGCCGACGAGGAGGTGCCAGTCGGCCGCCGGGTCCGGCGCGTAGGCGCCGCCCGGGCCCTGGACGGTGACGGTGTCGCCCGGTCGGGCGCCGAGCGCCCACGGCACGGCGAGCCCGCCGCCGTGCAGGGCGAAGTCGATCGCGAGCGTGCCTGCTGCGACGTCGAGCTCGAGCACGGTGTAGCTGCGCACCGCGGACCGGGCACCCTCCGGCAGCGTCGCCAGGTCGGTGGAGCCGTCGGGGGTGAACAGCAGCTTGACGTAGCGGTCGGTGAACACCTCTCCGCCGAACAAGGCGAGGTCACCGCGGAACCACAGCCGCAGCATCGCCGGGCCGAGCTGCTCGGATCCGGTCACGGTCAGGGGGGTGATCGGCTTCGCCACGTGGCTGAGGCTACCGATCGCTCGGTGGATCACCGGATTCCGCTGCCCCGGAGCCGCGACCTCACTAGCATCCGAGGTGGGGAAGGCCGAGCGCCGACGTCGAGAGACGGAGCGCGGGAGGAACCGTGGAGAGCTCCGGGTATGTCAAGCAGACCGGCCGGTCCGGCGAAGGCGTCGGACTGGATGCGGCGCTGGTCGTGCAGCGCGGTCGGTGGCGGGAGTTCGGACGTACGCTCCTGATCGCAGCCGGCCTCCTCGTTCTCCAGCAGCCCCTTCGGCTGACCTTGCAACCCTTCGGATTCGTCGATCGGCTGGACAGCGTCCACGAGTTCGACGACGTGGTCCCGGCGCGACTGTCCTTGATCGTGGATGCGCTCTTCGTGCTGGCGTACCTCCTCGTCGCCTACCGCGCGTTCGGCCTGATCCGGTCGTGCCGCGCGCGAACCTGGGCGCTCCGGCTCAACCAGCTCGGGCTCGCGCTCGTGTTCGTGGGTGCCCTGCTCGACCTCTGGGAGGACGCCCGGCTCTGGGCGCTCTTCGGCGAGGTTCCGCACGACCTGACGATCGGCTTCGACGAGGTGTTCGCGGCGGGCGCCAGCGGCCGGGGCTACACGATCCTGATGTGGGCGGTCGTCGGGTCCGGCTTCTTCCTTCAGGCGGTCAGCTTCATCGGCTACCGAAGAGCGAGAGCCGGTGGTCGGCCGGCGTTGGCGAAGGTTCCCGGCCCGGACGCGGGCGGCACCGTGATCTGCTGCTCCGGGGGTGGCATCCGATCGGCGGCGTTCAGCCTCGGCGGCCTCCAGGCGCTGACGGAGGCCGACATCTATCCGAAGGCCCAGGCCGTCGTCGGCGTCAGCGGCGGCGGATACGTCGGCGCGGCCTACCACGTGCTGCGCTGGAACCCGGTCGACCGGGTGGCCACACCCGGCGGCGACCCCGGGCACGGGACGGACTGGTCCTCCCCCGAGGGCGACCAGCCGGCGTTCGCCCCCGAGAGCCCTGAGATGAAGTGGCTGCGCCGCCACACCCGGTACGTCCTCAACGGGATCAGGATCGCTGCCCAGGGAGCGCTGTCGCTGATGTTCGGCATCGCGGTCAACCTGCTGCTCATCGCCGCCGTGCTCGGCGGCACCGCCTGGCTGCTCGCGTGGTTGATGCTCGCGTCCGGACGGTTGATGCCCTGGCAGGGGACGTCGATGACCGGCGAGCTCGGCCACGACTGGCGGTTCCTGGCCTGGGTGTGGACGGTGCCGGTCGCCGGGGTCGGGTTCTTCCTGGTGGAGAAGGTCTGGGACCGGCTCACGACCGTGCCGTTCAAGCTCCGCTCCGGCCTGCGCGCGGTCACGAGCTACCTCCTGTTCGGTGGCCTGACGCTGACCGCTCTGGTCCTGGTCGTCCCGGTCCTCCTGGCGGAGCTCGGTGAGTACGCCGCGACCAGCGGCTCGATGTGGGCGGGCCTCCTGCACCAGCTCGGGTTCGTGCCCAGCGAGGTGTGCGAGGAGGCGTTGGCGTCGACGAACGCCTGCGGGGTGAGTCACGCGGTAGCCGAGTCCACCACCGCCTCCGCCGCCGTCGCGGGCACCTCGCCCGCGACCGTCCCCGGGGTCTCGATCGCCACCGTGGTGGCGTCGATCCTGGCCGTCCTGGCCAGCGCCAAGAGCGCAGCGTCCGACAAGGAGGCCGGCGCCGGGCTCAAGGGGTTGCTGAGCAAGGTGTGGGCCAGGATCAAGGACCCGGTCGTCCCGTGGGCGGCGCTCGTGGCCGTCGTCGTCATCGCCGTCACGGTGCTGTTGCGCTGGGTGGCCGCCCTCGTCGCGGACCCGGCGATGATCTCGAAGTGGGAGTACGCCGGGTGGTTCGCCGTACTCCTGCTCGTGACGAAGCTCATCACCGACGCCAACCGGACGTCACTGCATCACTTCTTCCGGGAGCGGATCTCCTACGCGTTCCTCGTCCGACGCACGCGCGAGGGCGTGAAGCCCGTTCCCTACAAGCGGCCGCTCCGCTTCTCCGAGGCGCTGCCTCCCTCTGGTCGGGGACCGCAGCTCGTGGCGTGCGCCGTCGCCAACGTCAGCGACGAGGAGGTCGTGCCGTCGCGACGCGGCTGCATCCCGTTCGTCTTCGACCACCAGCAGATCGGTCTGACCGACCCGCTGCTTCCGCAGGGCGCGGCCCAGCGCAGGAGCGCGACCTACGAGTTCGCGGCGGACGCGCGCTACCGCGATGCCACCATCCCGGCCGCAGTGGCGATGAGCGCCGCTGCGTTCTCGCCGCTCGCCGGGCGGGAGAACGTACGGCTCGGGCCCTACCGCGCGGTGCTGGCGCTCGGCAACGCCCGGCTCGGTGTCTGGCTGCCCAACCCGCTCTGGATGGACGAGCTCGGCCTGGTCCGACGGCTGGTGCGGCTGCGCCGGTGGGGCGAGGCCGCTCGGATCGCCGCTGGGATCCCCGGCGACGAGTACGGACGACTGTCCGCCAGGACCAGGGCCCGGCTGGACCCGCTCGTCCCGCTCGTCCGCGCCGTCGAGAAGGCGGACGCGGCGTCCCTGCCGGAGGCCGAGCGGACGCTGGACGACGCGCTCGCACAGCTCGGCACGAGCGGTGCGGGGCCAGCGATGATCGGCGAGCTGATCCGTGCCGTCTTCAAGAAGCCGGGCGTCACCCGGCTGGCCAAGGAGGGCTTCGGCAAGGCCTCGGTCTACGACCGCTTCCTCTACGTCACCGACGGCGGCCACTACGACAACCTCGGGCTGATCGAGGCGCTGCGGCGCCGGCCGAGGACGATCTACGTGCTCGACGCGAGCAACGACAAGGAGGACACCTTCCGCACGCTGGGCCAGGCGATCGCGACGGCGCGCATGGACCTCGGCTGCGAGGTGGAGATGGACCCTCGCGGGATGCAGCGGTTGGCGAAGACGAGGTCAGGCGTCGCGTGGTGTCGAGGGGAGTACCGCTTCGCCGACGGGGCTTCGGCCGGCGGACCCCCGGACGGAACGATCTACCTCGCCAAGGCGATCCTGACCGAGGGCCTGCCCTGGGACATCGAGACCTACAAGTTCGACAACGCCGACTTCCCACGGACCAGCACCGGCGACCAGCTCTACAGCGAGTTCGACTTCGAGGCCTACCGCGAGCTGGGCGTCATCGCCGTCCGCAAGCTCATCGGCTCTCCGGAGCACACGGGCTCGGACGAGTCGGCCGAGCCGTCCCGGGGCAGCCGCTGGCTGGCGCGTGTCTGTCACGCCCCGAAGCGTCGCTCGCGGTGCGCGTAGGCGCGGATCGCCCGGAGGAAGTCGACGCGGCGGAAGTCGGGCCAGTAGGCCTCGCAGAAGTAGAACTCCGACTTCGCGCTCTGCCAGAGCAGGAAGCCGCCCAGCCGCTGCTCCCCCGACGTGCGGATCACCAGGTCCGGGTCGGGCTGGCCCTTGGTGTAGAGGTGGTCGGCGATGTGCTCGACGTCGATGATCTGGGCGAGCTCCTCCAGGGAGGTGCCCTTCGCGGCGTGCTCGGTCAGCAGGGAGCGGACGGCGTCGGCGATCTCGCGGCGGCCGCCGTACCCGACCGCGACGTTGACGAGCATCCCGTCGACGTCCGACGTCGCCTCGGCCGCTGCCTTGAGCCGCTCGGCCGTCTCCGGCGGAAGCAGGTCGAGCGCGCCGACCGGGTTGAGCCGCCAGCGGCGCTGGTCGGCGAGCGAGTCGACGGCGTCGCCGATGATCTCCAGCAGCGGCTCGAGCTCGGCGGCAGGACGGTTGAGGTTGTCGGTCGACAGCAGCCACAGGGTCACGACCTCGATCCCGACCTCGTCGGACCACCCGAGCAGCGGCTCGATGTTGGCGGCCCCGGCGCGGTGGCCGTGGGCGGTGTCGCGACCGACCGCCTTGGCCCAGCGTCGGTTGCCGTCGAGCATCACGCCGATGTGCTTGGGCAGGTTGCCCGGCATCCGCCGGAGCATCCGCGCCTCGTACGCCGGGTACAGCACACGCCGCACGCCGTGCTTCCAGTCCGCCACGTGTCGATCGTAGCCACGCCGGCGCCGACGGGTGCCAGTCCGGCACCGAACGCCGAGGGCGCTTCACGCCAGTTGACGGTGGCTGACACGATGGGCGGCGCCGACACACCTGACACACAGGACCCACGATGGCGACCCAGATGTACAGAGAGGTACGACGATGACCGCTGCCGCCTGGCACCCGGACCCGACCGGCCGACACGAGTTGCGCTACTGGGACGGGACCCAGTGGACCGAGCACGTCTCCGATGCCGGCGTGCAGGCGGTCTCGCCCCTGCAGCCACCGGCCGAGGAGGCTGAGCAGGCCGGAGGCGGCCACCGCGCCGAGGAGTCCGGTGCCGAGGACTCGGGATGGGTGTCCGCACCCGCCGAGTCGGGCGGTGACGCGGACGCGGCTGCGGCCGACGAGGCTGCGCCGATGAGCGACGACCCGCTCTCCGACCCGATGCCGGCGCAGACGCCGGACCCTGCGCTGACCGAGGAGTCGATGGGCGAGCAGGCCGCCGCGCCGTCGTACCAGCAGGCACAGCCGCCCGCCTACCAGCCCCAGCAGCCGCCGGCCTACCAGCAGGCGCCCGCGCAGGGCTACCCGCAGCAGGCCGCGGGCGGTTCGGCGTACGGCGACGCGTTCGCCGGCATCACCGGTGAGCTCATCGACGGCCGGTTCAGCGAGGTCGGCAACACCCCCGGCCCGTCGAAGCAGAACAGCAAGCTCCTGAAGATCCGCGTCGCCGAGCCGTTCATGGCCAAGCAGGGCGCGATGGTCGCCTACCAGGGCAACGTCAACTTCGCCTACCAGGGCGGCGGCGCCGCGAAGTTCCTCAAGAAGGCCATCACCGGCGAGGGCCTCAGCCTGATGCGGGTCGAGGGCCAGGGCGACGTCTTCCTCGCCGACGCCGCGCACGAGGTGCACATCCTGCACCTCAACAACTCCGGGCTGTCGATCAACGGCAACAACGTGCTCGCGTTCTCGGCGGCGCTCGACTGGAACATCGAGCGGGTCAAGGGCGGCAGCATCGCGGCCGGCGGCCTGTTCAACACCACGCTGCGCGGCACCGGCTGGGTGGCTGTCACCACCGACGGCAACCCGGTCGTGCTCAACGCCCAGGAGGCGCCGACGTTCGCCGACGCCAACGCGCTCGTCGCCTGGTCGGTGCAGCTGCAGACCAGCATCCGCTCGACGTTCACCGCCGGGTCGCTCATCGGCCGTGGCTCGGGCGAGGCGTTCCAGGTCGCGTTCAGCGGTCCCGGCTTCGTGATCGTGCAGCCCTCCGAGGGCGCGACGGTCCCACCGCACACGCACTGACCACAGCGTCGAGTCGGCTCATCTCTGCAGGCTCAGACCGTCGAGTCGGCTCATGTTGACATGAGCCGACTCGACGTGTTTTCCTGCAGAGACGAGCCGACTCGACAGGTTTTCGTGCAGAGATGAGCCTGCTCGCCGTTCAGCCGGATGTCATGAGGCTCTCATCGTCGTCGGCTCGGCGGGTCCGGTCGCGGCCGGTAGCCTGAGGCGCATGAACCAGGCCTTCCACGACGCGAACGACCGGGTCCGCGCCGGCCTGGAGTCCATCGGCGACCACGTCAGCGAGACCCTCGCCGACGTGAAGCCGAAGCTGCGCGGCTGGCTCCACCTGGCGACCACGCCGCTGATCCTCGCCGGGGGCATCGTGCTCATCGCGCTCTCGCCCACGGCGACGACGCGGGTCGGCTCGGTGCTCTACGTCGCCTCGGCCCTGCTGCTCTTCGGCGTCTCCGCGGTCTACCACCGCGGCACCTGGTCACCGCGGGTCTGGCGGGCGCTCAACCGGTTCGACCACTCCAACATCTTCCTGCTCATCGCCGGCTCCTACACCCCGTTCAGCCTGATCCTGCTCGACGGCGCGTCACGCATCGTGCTGCTCTCGGTCGCCTGGGGCGGCGCCCTGCTCGGGGTGGCGTTCAAGCTGTTCTGGCCGGGCGCGCCGCGCTGGCTCTCGGCGCCGATCTACATCGCCCTCGGCTGGGCGGCGATCTTCTTCATGCCCGCGTTCTACGACGGCGCCATGCAGCTCGGGGTCGGCATCGGCATGGCGACGTTCGTGCTGATCGTGGTCGGCGGCGCGCTCTACACGTTCGGGGGCGTCGTCTACGGCCTCAAGCGGCCCGACCCGTGGCCGCGGACGTTCGGGTTCCACGAGGTGTTCCACACCTTCACGATCCTGGCGTTCATCTCCCACTACGTCGGGGTCTCGCTGGCGACGTACTCGCTGCGCTGAGGTTTCGAGGCTCGCAAGCTCGCACCTCAACCGCCGGCAGCCAACAGCACCAGCACCTCCTGGTGCGCGGTCTGCGGGAACATGTCGAAGACCTGCGCCCGCACCGGCGTGTAGGACCGCAGCACGGCGAGGTCGGCCGCGAGGGTGGCGGGGTTGCAGCTCGAGTAGAGGACGTACGGCGCCGCCGACCGCTCGAGCGACTCTGCGAGCGGGTCGCCCAGCCCCCGCCGGGGCGGGTTGACGACCACCAGGTCCGGGACGCTGCCCGACTCCGCCGCGGCGACGTACGCCGTCGCGTCACCGACCTCGAAGCGCACCTCCCCCGGCAGCCCCGCCTCGTCGCGTGACCGCTCTGCGCTCGCGACGGCGTCCGCGCTGATCTCCACGCCGACCACGCTGCGGCCGGGCGCCGCGAGGTGCACGGCGAACCCGCCCACGCCGCAGTACAGGTCCCACACCGACGCCGGCCGCACCTCCTCGACCCACATGCGCGCGGTGCGGTAGAGCGCGGCCGCGATGGCGGTGTTGGTCTGGAAGAAGCTGCGCGGGCGCAGGTGGAGGGTGAGCCCGTTGACGAGCATCGGCAGGGTGTCGTCGTCGGTCAGCACGACCTCCCGATCGCCCTCGAGCACCGCCTGGTGCACCGGTTGGACGTTGATGGTCACCACCCGCGCGGCGGGCAGCGTCGCGAGCAGCCACGGCAGGTGCTTGCGGATCCGCGACTCGGCCTCGGTCGACCGCAGCACCCACCGCACCATCAGCCCGCCGCCGGGCGACTCGGTGACGAGCACGTGCTTGAGCTCGCCCCTCCCGGTCGCGATGTCGTACGGCGCCAGCGCGGCCCGTGTGACGAACCCGGCCAGCACGGGGAGCGCCCTCTGCAGCCCCGGCGTGTGCAGCGCGCAGTCGCGCAGGTCGACGCCGTCCCCGTCGGGGCCGATGATGCCGAGCCGCGGCGCGTCGACCGGGCCGGTGACGACCATCTTGGCCTTGTTGCGGAACCCCTCGGGCGCGCTCGCGACGGGCGGCTGCCACGCGGGCGCAGGGCGGTCGCCGAGCGCGGCGGCGACCACCTGGTGGGTGGTCGCGTCCTTGGCGGCGAGCTGGGCGTCGTACGCCCGTCCGAGCCAGCCGCACGACCGGCACCGGCCCGCGGTGAAGTGCGGGCAGTCCAGGACCTGCGGTGCGACGGCGCTCATGACCGCGCCAGGGTACGGCGCGCGCTCCCCCGTCCGTGTCGTGTGCCTGAGACCGGTCCACAGCCCCGCGGATCAGGGTCGTGTGCCTGAGGCCGCCCTATAGGTCGTTCTCGGACACACGACTCCGGCTGGGGACTCGCGGGGCACAGGACCCGTGACGCCTCACGTTATTGGGCAACGACTCCGGAGCCCGCTCCGCAGGTCAGCCGCGGCGCCGGCGGATCTCGGCGTTGATGGCGGGGACGATCTCGTGGAGGTCGCCGATGACGGCGTAGTGGGCTTTGGCGACCATGGGTGCCTCGGGGTCGGTGTTGATGGCCAGGATGGTCTTGGCGGTCGAGCAGCCGGCCCAGTGCTGGATGGCGCCGGAGATGCCGCAGGCCAGGTAGAGCTCGGGGGAGATCCGGCTGCCGGTCTGTCCGACCTGTTCGTGGTGGGGGCGCCAGCCGAGGCTGGTGACCACCCGGGAGACCCCGAGGGAGCCCTCGAGCAGGTCGGTGAGCTCGAGGAGGTCGTCGAACCCCTCGGCGCTGCCGGCGCCGCGGCCGGCACCGACCACCACCCGGGCCGACTTCAGGCCACCGGACAGGTCGGGTGCGGGCTGCTCCTTCGAGACCACCCGGGCGACCAGGTCGGCCTGGGCCACCACCGGGCTGGTCGGCACCAGGGTCCCGGCACCCGGGGTCTGTGCCGGGGTGGCTTCGACGGCGTGGCCGGCGACGGTGAAGACCGCCGGCCGGGCGTCGAGGACCATCTCCTCGATCGCGGCGCCGCCGACGACCTGCCGGGTCACCGTGAACGGCGACAGGCTGGAGAAGGCCACCACGTTGGCGGCCATCCCGACACCGGTCCGGGCGGCCAGGTGTGCGAGCACCTCCATGCCGCGCGGGGTGCCGGCCGCGGTCACCACAACCGCGCCCGTCGTCTCCCGGACCGACTGCACGCCACTGGCCCAGGACGCGCCGCCGTAGGCGTCGAACGCGTCGCCGTCGGCGTGGTAGACGTTGCGCACCCCGTAGCCCGCCAGCTGGCCGGTGAGCTGCTCGACAGGACAGGGCAGGGCGCCGATCACGACCGCGTCGATGGGCACACCGCCACCGGAGGCAGCCAGGCCACGGGCGAAGGTGATCGTCTCCCGCGACACCTCGACCGCGCCGTCGGCGTCGGTCTCGACCAGGACCAGGATCATCGCGCCAGCACCCCCAGCTTCTCCATCAGGTCGACCACGGCCGGCGCCGCGTCGGCGTCCTTGCCGAGGATCTGGACATTGCTCGGCGCCGGCGGCGGCAGCACCAGCCGGACCCGCTTCGGACCGGCCGGCGCCGCGGAGGGCTGGCGGGTCTCGATCTGGACCTTCTTGGCCTTCATCCGGCCCGGGACCGTGGGGTAGCGCGGCTCCACACCACCCTCCAGGACGGTGACCACCGCGGGCAGCGGCACCCGATAGGTCTCATGACCATCGGGGCCCTTGACCCCCGCCACCACGAACCCGTCCTCCACGGTGACCGTGGAGGCACCGTTGACCACCGGCCGACCCAGCTCGTAGGCCAGCCGGATCCCGACCTGGAAGTCACCACTGTCGGCGGCGTCGTTGCCGAGCAGCACCAGGTCCTGGGACCGTCCGCCGGCCTCGTGGTCACCGACCACCACGGCGATCTCCCGGGCCACATCGGCCGGCCCGAACGTCGTCGCGTCGGCCACCACATGGGTCGCCGCGGTGCAGCCCACCGCCAGGGCGCCGCGCAGCTGCTCCACCGCGTCGGCATCACCCAGCGTCAGCACGCTCGCCGTACCCCCGGTCGCCGCCGCGGCCTGCACCCCGAGCTCGGTCGCGGCCTCCTCGTGGTTGCTGACCGTGAACCCGGCGAACCGGCCATCCACCGCCTGGGCGTCCTCGGTGAGCACCACCTCGCCGGTCGAGTCCACCACCCGCTTGATGCACACCAGCACGTTTGTCATCGGATGCGCTCGTTGTCGGGGTCGAAGACGGGGGTCGCGTCGACGGACGCGACACTCACGGGGTAGAGCTCCTCCATGTAGGACACGGCCAGCTCGTTGCCGATCACCGCCTGCTCGGGCGGCAGGTAGGCCAGCAGCAGATGCTTGCCCAACGAGGGCGCCGAGCCCGCGCTGGTGACATAGGGGTGGTGCCCATGACCGTCGGTCAACAGGGCGCCGTCCCGGGTCAGGACCGGCTCCCCGCCCAGCATGTACCGCTTCACCCCCGACTTCGAGGTGTGGTCCTCCACGGTCAGCGTGCACAACACCGTCTTCGGGTCCCCATCGCGTTGGGCGAGGTAGGCCTCCTTGCCGACGAAGTCGGCCGCCTTCACCTTCGGCCGCGCCATCCCGGCCTCGATGATCTACCGCTCGGCGTCGAGCTCGGCACCGTAGGCCCGGTAGCCCTTCTCGATCCGACCGGTAGTGCCATAGACACCGATCCCGACCGGCACCGCGCCATGCGCCGCACCGGCCTCCAGCAGCGCCTCCCACAACGCCGCGGCGTCGCCCATCGACACGTACAGCTCCCAGCCCAGCTCACCGACATAGGAGATCCGCGAGGCCAGCACGGTGATCTCGCCACCGGCGGTCCGCACCGTGATCTCCCGACAGCTCAGGAACCCGAAACCCTCACCCGAGACGTCGTCACCGGTCAGCGAGGCCAGGATGTCGCGGGCCCGCGGTCCCCACAGGCCGATCGTGGAGACGTCGTCGGTCACATCAGTCAGGGTGGTCGCGCCGGCGCCGGCGTCGACCCCCTGGTTGACCAGGGCCAGCTGGTCGGAGAACGTCTTGCGGTCCGCGGGACCGTGCGCACCACCGGTGACCACCCGGAACCGATCCTCCCCGAGGCGCATCACGGTCAGGTCGGAGAGGAACCCGCCCTTCGCATCCAGCACCGGGGTGTAGATCACCTTCCCGACCGCCACATCGCACTGCGCCACACACGTGGACTGGACCGTGTCCAGGGCGCCGGGGCCGACGATGTCGAAGATCTGGAACGCGGACAGGTCGATCACCCCGGCCGCCTCCCGCATGCGCAGGTGCTCGGCGTTGATGATCGGACTCCACCACCGCGAGTCCCACTCGTGCTCACGGGGCATCACCGCCTCGCCGTAGGCCTCCACCAGCCCGGCGTTCGACTCATACCAGTGCGGGCGCTCCCAGCCGGCGGTCTCGAAGAAGAACGCACCGAGCTTGGTCTGCGACTCATGCATCGGGGAACACCGCTGGTCCCGGTCGGACTCGTACTGCTCGAAGGGGTGCACGATGCCGTAGGTCTTGATGAACGCCTCGGTGGTCCGCAGCCGGGTGTGCTCACGACGCAGCTGGTGGTCGTGGAAGCGCGCGATGTCGGAATGCGCGACGTCGATCTCCGAATGGCCATGGGTCATCCACTCCGCGACCGCGCGGCCGACGCCGGGGCCTTCCTTGATCCACACCGCGGCCGCGGTCCACAGGCCCTTGACGTGGCTCTCGCCCAGGATCGGGTTGCCGTCACACGTCAGGGACAGCAGGCCGTTGATGGCGTACCGCATCTCGGCGCCCTCGGCACCGAGCAGCTCGGGCATCAGCTCGTAGGCCTGCTCCAGCTGGGTGTCGAAGTCGTCCGAGGTGAACGGCATCTCGGTCGGGGACAGCTTGGCCTGGTCGAGGGTGGGGATGTCCTCCGGCTCGTGCAGGATCGCCCGGTGGGCATAGGAGCCGACCTCCATGTCCGCACCGTGCTGCCGCTCGTAACAGAAGGTGTCCATGTCGCGCACGATCGGGAAGGAGATCTCCCCCTCCCGCTCGGCCAGCTGCGGGCACGGACCCACACTGATCATCTGGTGCACCGCCGGCGTCAGCGGGATGCTCACCCCCGCCATGTCACCGATCTTCGGGCTCCACACACCACACGCGATCACCACGTACTCCGCCGCGATGTCACCCTTGTCCGTACGCACCCGGCTGATCCTCCGGCGACCGTCCGCTCCCTCCTCGGTGTCCAGACCCGTCACCTCGACATTGGGCACCACCGTCAGCCCACCCGTCGCGAGCGCGGCCTCCCGCATGATCGTGCCCGCCCGCAACGAGTCCACCACCCCCACACTCGGCGTCCAGAACGCACCGATGAACTGGTCAGCCTCGATGAA
Source organism: uncultured Actinomycetota bacterium (assembly GCA_963830735.1). Lineage (GTDB taxonomy): Bacteria > Actinomycetota > Actinomycetes > Propionibacteriales > Nocardioidaceae > Nocardioides. The sequence goes on along the minus strand of CAWHNG010000002.1, from coordinate 45,542 downwards.
AGGAACCTTCTCCTTCACGAACTCCGGAGAGACCAGCTCCGAGGCGATCCCCCACGCCTTCGCCGACGACATCCGCCGCCGCAACTCCTCCATCCGCTCTGGCGTCCGCGCGATCTCGAAACCACCCGACTGCGTGAAAACACCCATCTCCTGGTACTGCCGCACCGAGTCCAACGTCAGATCCGTGATCTCACGAGAGTGATCCACCGGAAAGATGAAGTTCGACGCATGCCCCGTCGAACCCCCCGGATTCGGCAACGGCCCCTGATCGATCTGCACGATCTCACGCCAACCCAACCGAGCCAGATGATGAACCAAGCTGTTACCGACAATGCCGGCACCGATCACGACGACGCGGGCAGTGGACGGGACGGTGGCCATGGGCTTCTTCTTCCGTGTCGAACGACGGTCTTGGTTGTTTCACAATACGCAACACGATGCGCAATACGAGACACCACTTAGAATCACTCGTGCCCGGCCGTGGTGTCAATCCCCGGCCGGGCACGAGTCTCGATCAGCGGGCCGGACCGGCCCCTCAGGTCATTACGGGAGCCAGGCGTCGACCTTGTCCGGGTTCTCCTCGACCCAGCGGGCCGCGGCGTCCTCGGGCGACATGCCCTCGTCGGAGATGTACTGCGCGACCACGTTCTGGTCGTCGTTGGTCCACTCGAAGTTCTGACCAGCTCGACGCCGGACCACCTCGTCGACCCACGAGGTCGAGACGATCTTCTTGAGCACGGTCTCGGGGTAGTCGCAGTCGACCTTCTCCGGGTCGTGCTGGCAGCCCTCCTCGTACGGCGGCACGGCACCTTCACCAGCGGGACCTCGGCGAAGAACCACTGCGGCTCGTAGAAGTAGCCGATCAGGAACTCCTTGTTCTCCTCCGCCTGCTGGAAGGCCGGGATGCTCGCGGCCTCGCTGCCGGAGAAGACCACCTTGAAGTCGAGGTCGAGGTTGCTGACCATCGCCTCGTCGTTGCACGTACGACGGGTCGCCGCCGAGCAACTGTCCCTTGTCGCCGGACTCCGACGTCTCGAACTCGTCGGCGTACTCGTTGAGGTTCTTCCAGTCCAGGATGTCCGGGTGCTCCTCGGCCAGCCACGGCGGGACGTACCAGCCGATGATGCCGTCGTTGCCGGTCGGACCGACGTCCATCGCGCTGCCGTCGCCCTTGTCGGCGATGTACTTCTTCTCGAGGTCGGGGTGGCCCCAGTTCTCGATCACGACGTCGACCTCGCCGGTGCCGATGCCCTGCCAGGAGACCTCCTCCTTGAGGTCCTTGTACTCGACCTTGCAGCCGAGCTCGCTCCTGCGCGACGTGGCCCACCACGTAGGCGCTGGCGTCGTAGCCGACCCAGGGGTTGACCGCCATGTTCAGGTCGCCGCAGTCGCCGCGCTCGGCGGCGCGCTCCTCGTTCGCCTCCGTCTGCTCGTCGATCGAGCCACCGCCGCACGCGCGTGAGCAGCGAGCACGACGGACGCCACACCGAGGCGAGGCCGTGCCTCTGGCGACTTTCATCGTGTCCTTCGCATCTCTGTGTTCTCCTTGCGATTCGATGTCGGTTTCGCCGTGTGGCACGTGGCTACCGAGACGTCTTCTGGCGCCCGGACGCTCGCCGCCTGCGGGCGATGCGGTCGAGCATGATGCCGAGCAGGACGATGCCGAGACCTGCGGCCAGGCCGCGCCCCACTCCTCGGCCGTGCGAAGCCGAGAACCATGTCGTAGCCGAGCGCGCCGGCGCCGACCAGCCCGCCGATGACGGCCATCGACAGCACGTAGAGCAGCCCCTGGTTGGCGGCCAGCACCAGCGAGCCGCGCGCCATCGGCAGCTGGACCTTGGTGATCATCTGCCAGGTGGTCGAGCCGGTCGACCGCGCCGCCTCGACCGTCGTCGGGCGACACGGCCTACCCCGTCGGCGACGAGCTTGATCGCGACCGGCGCGGCGTAGACGACGCCGGCGACGATCGCGGTGAACCGCGTCGCGCCGAACAGCGCCAGTGCGGGGATCAGGTAGACGAACGGCGGGATCGTCTGGCCGGCGTCGAGCAGCGGCCGGAGGAGCAGGTCGACCCGGGGGCTCCGCCCCATCCAGACCCCGAGGACCAGCGCCAGGACCATCACCAGCACGGTGCGCGACCAGGGTCATGTTGAGCGTGATCATCGTGTCGTGCCACAGGCCGAAGTAGTAGATGCCGGCCAGGCAGACCACCGTCGGCAGCGAGCGCCCGGCGCCCGCCGAGCACGAGGCCAGGGCCAGGAGCGATCGCCGGACAGCCACCACGGCGACTCGGCCAGCAGGTCCTGCAGCGGGTTGAGCAGCACCGACTGATCAGGTCCTTGAAGCCCTGGGTGACGCCGCGGAAGCTGTCGGTGAACCAGTCGGAGAAGCCGTTGCACCGCGTCGGCGAGCTGCGGCGCCGATGTCGGTCTCGCGGGAACTCCGCGGCCCAGTGTAGGTGCGCGAGAGGTAGATGCAGACGAGCGACCGACGACCGCTGCGACCAGCCAGCATGATCCGCCGCCGCTTGCGGTCGCCGCCGCCGGCGCGCGGCAGCCGCTCGGTGCGCTCGCTCGCCGCGGTCGTGGTGCGGTCGAGCATGATCGCCATGATCACGATCAGCAGGCCAGGCACGAAGCCTTGCCGACCTGGACGCGTCTGCAGCGCCTCGAGCACCGGCTGCCCGAGGCCCGGGCCCGTTGACGTACGCCGCGATGGTCACCATCGACAGCGCCGCCATCGTGGTCTGGTTGATGCCGACGATGATGGTCTTGCGGGCCATCGGCAGCTGCACCTTGGTGAGCCGCTGCCACCTGCGTCTGCCCGAGCGAGTCGGTGGCCTCGATCGTCGTCGCCGACACCGTGCGGATGCCGTGGCCGGCGATCCGGACGACCGGCGGCAGCGCGTAGAGCAGGGTGCACGACGACCGCACCGGAGGCGCCGATGCCGAAGAACAGCACGATCAGCGGCAGCAGGTAGATGAAGGCCGGCATCGTCTGGAGCAAGTCGAGGACCGGCGTCGATCGACCGCTGTCGACCCGCTTGCTCGTTGCCCATCCAGATCGCGAGCGGCATGCCGATCAGCCACGGCGATCGCGACCGCGACGAACGGTCACGATCAGCGTGTCGATGCTGTCCTCCCAGTAGCCGAAGAAGCCGAACGACAGGAACGACGCCGCGACCAGGATCGCGATCCGCCAGCCGGCCACCGCCAGCGCCGACCCAGCCGGCGACCGCGATGACGCCCAACCAGCCGACCTGCGGGCACCGGGCGCGGGAAGTCCGGTGTCGAGACCATCCGCTGGAGCCAGCTCGACGAACGACGTGAACGACGTCGCCGATCGGCGTAGGTGAGCTGGATGAACGGCGTTGGTGTCCCGGCTGGCGATCACGTCGTCGCGGACTCGGCGAGGCCGTCGTGCAGCGCCGGTCGTCGCGGCCGGCCGAGCGCGAGGGTGTCGCTGCCCTTCGTGAGCGCCCAGATCACGATCCAGACGACCGACGACCGCCAGCGCCAGCACCCAGCGCGCGGGACCTGCGCGCGGCGTCGCGCCGGCGGCCGGCGGCGCCTTGGTCGGGCCGCGGCGTTCTCGGCGGTGGCGATCGTGCGCCGGCGTGCTCATGCGTCGCGCGTCCTCCTCCGCGACCACGACGCGCAGGATCGCCTCGTCGTCGACGATGCCGACCAGCTTGCCGTCCCGTCGACCACCCGCACGGGTGCGTCGGAGGCCAGCGCCGCCCGCGCGGCCTTCCGGACGATCGGTGTCGGATCGACATCACCGGACCGCTCGAGTCGAGTCGTCGGGTCGCGGGTCGCGCATCACCCACTTGCAGCGTCAGCACGTGCGAGCGCGGCACGTCGCTGACGAAGTCCGGACGTAGTCGTCGGCCGGGTCGGCCACGATCTCGGCCGGCGTACCGATCTGCACGATCTCGCCGTCGCGCATGATCAGGATCCGGTCGCCGAGCTTGAGCGCCTCCTGCAGGTCGTGGGTGATGAAGACCATCGTCTTGCCGACCTCGCGGTGCAGCCGGATGACCTCGTTCTGCATGTCGCGGCGGATCAGCGGGTCGAGGGCGGAGAACGGCTCGTCGAAGAGCAGGATGTCGGGGTCGTCGGCCAGCGCCCGCGCCAGGCCGACGCGCTGCTGCATGCCGCCGGAGAGCTGGTCGGGGTAGGACTTCTCGTAGCCCTTCGAGGCCGACCAGGTCGACGATCTCGCTCGGCCTGCGCGCGGCGCTCGGCCTTGCCCACGCCGCGGACCTCGAGCCCGTAGGCGACGTTGTCGATCACCTGCCGGTGCGGCAGCAGGCCGAAGTGCTGGAACACCATCGACACCTGGTTGCGGCGCAGGTCGCGCAGCTGGGCGTCCGACGCCGTCGGTGATGTCCTCGCCGTCGATGCTCGACCGTCCCCGCCGTCGGCTCGATCAGCCGGGTCAGGCAGCGCACCAGCGTCGACTTGCCCGAGCCGGACAGACCCATCACCACGAACACCTCGCCCGGGGCCACGTCGAAGGAGACGTCCTTAACGCCGACGACGCAGCCCGTCTTCGCCTGGAGCTCGGCGCGGGACAGGTCGGCGTCCGGCGTACCGATGATGCTTGTCGGCGCTGCGGACCGAAGATCTTCCAAAGACCCTCGACGTGTCAGCGTGGGCTGTCCGGCCGTGGATTCCTCTCGGCTTAGTGCTCATGCGCGATGTCTTCGTGGTCGCGCGGATCACCCGGCGGGTAGAGCGGCATGCCGTCCCGGTAGCGGTAGTAGGGCAACCTCGGCGGCCGGCAGCGGCGTGTTGCCGGCGATCAGGTCGGCGGCCTTCTCGGCCACCATCATCACCGGGGCGTAGATGTTGCCGTTGGTGACGTAGGGGAAGACGCTGGCGTCGACCACCCGGAGCCCCTCGGTGCCGTGCACCTTCATCGTGGTGGGGTCGGTCACTGCCATGTCGCCGGTCCCCATCGCGGCCGTGCACGAGGGGTGCAGCGCGGTCTCGGCGTCCTTGCGGACCCACTCGAGGATCTCGTCGTCGGTCTCGACACTCGGTCCGGGCGAGAGCTCGCCGTCGTTGTACGCCGCGAACGCCGGCTGGTTCAGGATGTCCCGGGCGACCCGGATCGCCTCCACCCACTCCTTGCGGTCGGTCGGAGTGGACAGGTAGTTGAACAGCATGCTCGGGTGCTGGCGCGGGTCGGCGCTCTTGATCCGGACGTGGCCGCGGGTGTCGGCGTACATCGGGCCGATGTGCACCTGGTAGCCGTGCGCCCCTTCTCGAGGTTCTCCGGCGCGGAGCCGTCGTACCGGATGGCGATCGGCAGGAAGTGGAACATCAGGTTCGGGTAGTCGACGTCCTCGTTGCTGCGGGCGAACCCGCCGCCCTCGAAGTGGTTGGTCGCCCCGAGGCCGGCGCGGTGGAACAGCCACTGGTAGCCGATCTTCGGCCGCTCGCGGTAGCGCAGGCCGGGTGCGATCGAGACCGGCTGCTTGGAGGCGTACTGGATGTAGACCTCGAGGTGATCCTGGAGGTTCTCCCCCACTCCCGGCAGGTGGTGTACGACGGGAATCCCGTGCTGCTTCAGCAGTGCCTCGTCACCGACTCCGGAGAGCTGCAGCAGCTGGGGTGAGTTGATCGCGCCGCCGCAGAGGATCACCTCACCTGCGTTCACCGTGTGCTTGCGCTTGGCCTGGGAGTAGTCGACGCCGACGGCCCGCTTGCCCTCGAAGTTGATCTTCGTCGCGAACGCGTAGGTCTTGATGGTGAGGTTCTTGCGGTTCTTGACCGGGTGCAGGTAGGCCCGTGCCGCGGAGTAGCGGCGGCCGCGATAGACGTTGCGGTCGAACCGCGCGAAGCCCTCCTGACGGTAGCCGTTGACGTCGTCGGTCAGCGGGTAGCCGGCCTCCTGCGCGGCCGCGAAGAACGCACCGAACAACGGGTTCTCGGCCTTGCCCTGCTCCAGCTTGAGCGGGCCGTCACCGCCGCGCCACTCGTTAGCACCGGAGCTCCCATCGGCGAGGAAGCGGGTCTCCATCCGCTTGAAGTACGGCAGGCAGTGCTGGTAGTCCCAGGTCTCCATGCCCGGGTCGGCGGCCCAGCGCTGGTAGTCCATCGGGTTGCCGCGCTGGAAGATCATCCCGTTGATGCTGCTCGACCCACCGAGCACCTTGCCGCGGGCATGGAAGACCTTCCGGCCGCCCATGTGCGGCTCCGGATCGGTTTCGTACTTCCAGTCGTAGAGCCGGTTGCCGATCGGGATCGGCAGCGCCGCGGGCATGTGGATGAAGGGATCGATCCTGTAGTCGGACCGGCCCGCCTCGAGCACCAGGACCGTGGTCGCCATGTCAGCGCTGAGTCGGTTGGCCAGGGCCGAGCCGGCGGAGCCCCCACCCACGATCACGTAGTCGTACCTGTCGGACATGTGGGTCCTCACTCTCCGTCCGGTCGGAACCAGTGCTGGGGAACGGGATCGATGTTCTGCCAGATGTGCTTGGTCTCGCGGTACTCCTCGAGTCCGGCGAGGCCGAGCTCCCGGCCGGTGCCGGACTGCTTGTAGCCGCCCCACTCGGCCTGCGGGACGTAGGGGTGGTAGTCGTTGATCCAGACGGTCCCCATCCGCATCCGGGCAGCGACACGCTGCCCACGGCCGGCGTCCTGGGTCCAGACCGCGCCGGCCAGCCCGTACATGCTGTCGTTGGCGATCGCGACCGCCTCGTCCTCACCCGAGAACGTCTCGACGGTCAGAACGGGACCGAACGACTCCTGCTGCGTCACCGACATCGAGCTCGAGCAGCCGTCGAGGATCGTCGGCAGGTAGTAGAAGCCGTCGGCCAGCGCCGGGTCGTCCGGACGCGCGCCGCCGCAGCGCAGCACCGCTCCCTCGGCGAGCCCGGCGGCGACGTACGCCTCGACCTTGTCGCGGTGCGCGGCGCTGGTGAGCGGACCGGTCTCGGCCTTCTCGTCGAACGGGCCGCCGAGCCGGATCCTCTGCGCCCGCTCCACGAGCCTGTCGACGAAGCTGTCGTGGACCGACTCCTCGACGATCAAGCGGGCGCCCGCGGAACAGACCTGGCCGGAGTGCAGGAACACCGCGGTCAGCGCGTAGTCGAGGGCGACGTCGAGGTCGGCGTCGGCGAAGACGATGTTGGGATTCTTGCCACCGAGCTCGAGGGCGACCTTCTTCACCGTGCCGGCCGCGTTGGCCATGATCGTCTTCCCGGCCACCAGGCTTCCGGTGAAGGAGACCAGATCGACCCGCGGGTCCTCCGACAGCGGGCCACCAGCCGTCGGACCGGCCCCCAGCACGAGGTTGCCGACGCCGGCCGGCAGCCCGGCCTCCTCGAGCAGCCGCATCAGGTGGATCGCCGTGTGCGGCGTGAGCTCACTGGGCTTGAGCACGAAGGTGTTGCCGGCCGCCAGGCACGGGGCGACCTTCCAGGAGACCTGCAACAGCGGGTAGTTCCACGGCGCGATCAGCCCGCACACCCCGATCGGCTCGTGCACGATCCGGCTGACCACGTCGGGGTTGCCGGTGTCGACCACCCGGCCGGCGTCCTCGGCGGCGACCCGGCCGTAGTAGCCGAAGACACCGATGATGTCGTCGATGTCGTACTCGGCCTCGACCAGGCGCTTGCCGGTGTCGAGTGCCTCCATCCGGGCCAGGGCGTCCTTGTCGCGCCCGAGCAGGTCGGCGACCCGGAGCAGCAGGTCGCCCCGCTCCCGCGCGGAGGTCTGTGGCCACGGTCCCTCGTGGAACGCACGGTGGGCGGCGGCGATCGCCATCCGGGTGTCATCGGCGTCGGCCTCGTCGACCTCCGCCACCAGGGAGCCGTCCGCAGGGCAGCGGATCTCACGCACACCCCCACCCGCGGCGCTTCGCCATTGCCCGTCGATGTAGAGGTCCGGCACGGGGCGCCCCACTCTCGGCTAGTCTCGGACACCTGTTGCGTCCTGCGCGTCTCGTTGCTCGACACGCAACTACTTGTTTAGAGAATGGTGCGAAGCGCAGCCGACGTCAAGGTCCCTCGACGAACCGGTCGGCGAACCGGTGTGCGTGCGGAGCCCGTGCCGCAGAGCTCAGCGCCGGCCCCACCCGAGCCGGTGCGAGATCTCCTCGGCGGCCTCGACGCACTGTGCCACGACCTCGTCGACCCTGGCGTCCAGCCGGAAGGTCGGGCCGGAGATGCTGAGCGACGCGACGATGTCGCCGTGGGCGTTGCGGATCGGCGCCGCGACCGCGGTGAGCCCCTGCTCGAGCTCGTCCACTGCGATGGCGTACCCCTGGCGGCGTACCTTCTCCAGCTCCTCGCGGAACTGTGCCTTGCGGGTGATGGTCTGCGGCGTGAGTCGCACCAGCTTGCCGACTGCCGCGGCAACCTGGTCGGGCGCGAGCTCGCACAGCAGCACCTTGCCGTTGCTGGTCGCGTGCAGCGGGATGTGCTGTCCCACCCAGTTGTGCGACTGCAGTGCCGAGGAGCCCGCGACCTGGTCGAGGTAGAGCGCGGAGTGCTCGGCGAGCACGGTGAGGTTGATCGTCTCCCCCGTGTCCGAGGCGAGCTGGCGGCACACCGGACGAGCCTCCTGCACCAGGTCGAGCCGCGCGGTCGTCGCCCCGGCCAGCCGGAGCAGCCCGACGCCGAGCGCGTAGCGGCCCCGTTCGCCGGCCTGCTCGACGAGCCGGTGCGCCTCGAGCGTGGCGACGAGGCGGAACGCCGTCGACTTGTGGACACCGAGCTCGGCGGCTATCTCCGTGACCCCTGCGGCGCCGACCCGTGCGAGGACCTCGAGGATGCTGAGGGCCCGGTCGACCGACTGAACGCCCGCGGCTGCGCCATCGTTGCTCATGGCGCAACACTAGTGCGCGATGCGATTAGCGGAAGATCACGGTCCGATGTCCGTTGAGCAGCACCCGCGACTCGGCGTGCCACCGCACCGCCCGGGAGAGGACCTGGGCCTCGACGTCGCGGCCCGCGGTCACGAGCTGGTCCTGGTTGTAGTTGTGGTCGACCCGGGTGACGTCCTGCTCGATGATCGGACCCTCGTCCAGGTCGGCCGTGACGTAGTGGGCGGTCGCACCGACCAGCTTGACCCCGCGATCGAAGGCCTGGTGGTAGGGCTTGGCGCCCTTGAAGCTCGGCAGGAACGAGTGATGGATGTTGATCGCCCGTCCGGCGAGGTGTCGGCAGAGGTCGTCGGAGAGCACCTGCATGTAGCGCGCGAGCACCACCAGGTCAACGTTGTGCTTGTCGACCAGCTCGCGGAGCGCATCCTCGGCCTGGGGCTTGGTGGCGGCCGTCACCGGGATGTGCGCGAAGTCCAGGCCGTGCGCCCGGACCAGGGGCTCGGCGTCGAGGTGGTTGGAGACCACCACCGGGATCTCGATCTGCAGCGAGCCGGTGCTGTAGCGGAACAGCAGGTCGTTGAGGCAGTGCAGGTGCTTGGACACCATGATCAGCGTCCGGTACGGCGCGTGGGCGTCCCACAGCTCGAACGACATGTCGAACCGCTCGGCGACGCCGGCGAAGTCCTCCCGGAGGTCCTCGAGCGAAACGTGAGAACCGCCGGCGTCGGACGCGCTGAAGTCGATGCGCATGAAGAACCGGCCGGTGAGCGGGTCGCCGAACTGCTGACTCTCGATGATGTTGCCGCCGTGCTCGACCAGGAAGCCCGAGACGGCGTGCACCACGCCGGGCCGGTCAGGACAGGTCAGAACCAGGACGAAGTCGCCCGAAGGCGAGCTGGCGAGGGCGATTTCCTCGGTGGGTGCGAACGACATGGTGCCCTAGTCTCCCAGCTCGGCTCGGCGGCGAACGACGTACTCCTCCAATTCGGCGCGGACGGCGTCGTCGAGCGGGGGCGCCTGGTAGTCCTCGAGCTTCTTCCGGTAGATCTCCTCGGCACGGACGACCGCATCCCGGGAGCCACCGCGGGTCCACCGCTCGTAGTTCTCCGACGACGACAGCATCGGCCGGTAGAAGCAGTCCCGGAACCGCTCCATGGTGTGCATCGCCCCGAGGAAGTGGCCACCGTGGCCGACCTCCTCGTGGGCTCCGAACGCCATCGAGTCCTCGTCGATCTCCAGCGGCGTGAACTCGGCCTGGAGCATCTGCAGCAGCTCGACGTCGACGATGAACTTCTCGTAGCACGCGACGAGCCCGCCCTCGAGCCAGCCGGCCGAGTGCATCACCCAGTTGGCGCCCGCGAGGAACGTCGGCAGCATCGTCATCAGCGCCTCGTAGCCCGCCTGCGCGTCCGCGGACTGCGACGAGGTCATCCCGCCTCCGGTCCGGAAGGGCAGTCCGAAGTGGCGCGCGATCTGCCCGGTGCACAGCAGGCCCAGACCGGACTCGGGCGTCCCGAAGGTGGGCGAGCCGGACTGCATGTCGATGTTGGAGAGGAACGAGCCGAACACCACGGGCGTGCCCGGCCGGATGAGCTGGGAGAGCGCGATACCCGAGAGCGCCTCCACGATCTGCTGGACCAGCGCGGCCGGGATCGTCACCGGGGACATCGCGCCCATCAGGATGAAGGGGGTGAGGACGACCGGCTGACCCGCCGCGGAGTACTCGAACTGCGACTCCAGCATCCGGTCGTCCCAGCGCAGCGGGGAGTTGCAGTTGATCAGGGAGATCGTGGCAGGCGTCTTCTCGATCGCCTCACGGGAGCCGAACAGGATCGAGCTCATCGCCAGCGTGTCGGCCGCATTGACGCCCGAGACGACGTTGCCCATGTAGATCTTGTCGGTCAGCGTCTGCAGGGCGTAGGTCATGTCGAGGTGCCTGCTGTCGAGCGGGGTGTCGTTCGGCTCGCAGATCACGCCGCCCGCGGAGTCGAGGACCGAGAACGACTGCGCAAGCTTCGTGAAGTTGGTGAAGTCGTCCATCGTCGCGTCGCGGCGAATGTCGCCCTGACGCACGAAGGGCGGGCCGTAGACGGCGCCGAACGCCATCGAGTCGCCGCCGATGTGGACGTTGTTGGCGGGATTGCGTGCCTGGATGTCGAACTCCGACGGCGCCTTGGCGACCTGCTCCAGCACGAAGTCCGGGTCGAGGAAGACGGTCTGGTCCTCGACCCGCTGGCCGGCCTTCCGGAAGAGATCCAGTGCACGGTCGTCCATGAACTCGACGCCGATCTCGGTCATCAGCTTGCGCCAGCCCTTGTCGAGGGTGGCCATCGCCTCCGCCGAGAGGATCTCGTAACGGGGCATCCGGTTGTGGAACATCGCGCCTCCTGCGGAACACACGTCATCAACTCAGTCATTGGTGGGCGGACAGGCCTTGACCTCGCCTCGCTCCGCATCCTAGCCTCATCTTATGGGAATGTGGTTCCATAATATGGAACTCTCGGAACCATGTCTCCAACCCCCTACGAACGCGGCGGTGAACCCCTCATGAGCGCCCAGGCCAACACCGGCACCCAGGCGGTCGACCGCGCTGCCCTGCTGGTCGCGACGGTGGTCCGCGCCGACGAGCCGTTGTCGTTCGCAGAGCTGCACGCCGAGTGCGGACTGCCGTCCTCGACGACCTCGCGGCTCCTCAACGCCCTCGAGCGCACCGAGATGCTCGAGCGCAACGAGTCGGGCTCGTACGTCGCTGGCCCGCTGTTCTGGCTGTACGCCGCGCGCCACGACCCCTGGGAGGAGATGGTCCGGCTGGCCCGGCCGACCCTGGACAGGGTGGGCGCGGCGACCGGCGAGACCGTGCACCTCTCCGTCGCGCGCGGCGAGCGGGTGGTCCAGGTGGCCCAGGTCGACTCGACGTACCTCCTCGGCACGACGGACTGGATCGGCGTCGACGTCCCGGCCCACTGCTCCGCGCTGGGCAAGGTGCTCCTCGCGTACGACGTCCTCGACGTCCCGGGCACGCCGCTGGAGCAGCTGACCCCGGAGACGATCACCGACCACGCCCGGCTCGGCCGCGAGCTGGCCACGATCGGCCGACGCGGCTGGGCGAGCACGGTCGACGAGCTGGAGATCGGACTCACCGGTATCGCCGCACCTGTGCGCGGCAGCACCGGCGAGGTCGTCGCGGCCCTAGGGATCTCGGGTCCCAGTCCGCGACTGGAGGGCCGGCACGACGAGGTCGGCCGACTGTTGAGCAACCGCGCGGAGCAGCTGTCCAGGCTCCTCCGGCGGAAAACCCGCAAGGAGGGCGTGGCATGACACCCGAGGAAATCCTGCAAGGTCTCTACGACGAGACGCTGCTCGGCAACGCCCCCAGCGTGCTCGAGCTCACCGAGGAGGGTCTGAGCCTCGGCATGGAGCCCCAGACCCTGCTGTTCGATGCGCTGATCCCCTCGCTGGAGGAGGTCGGGGCTCGCTTCGAGCGCGGTGACTTCTTCGTTCCCGAGATGCTGATCGCCGGACGGGCGATGGCCGGCGCGATGGAGCGACTTCGCCCGCTGCTGGCCGAGACCGGCGTCGAGACGATCGGCAAGTTCCTGATGGGCACGGTCAAGGGCGACGTCCACGACATCGGCAAGAACCTCGTCAACATCATGCTCGAGGGCGCCGGTTTCGAGGTGATCGACCTCGGCGTGCAGGTCGCACCGGAGAAGTTCGTGTCGGCGATCGAGGAGCACCAGCCCGACATCGTCGGGTTCTCGGCGTTCCTCACCACCACGATGCCGATGTTCAAGGCCAACATGAACGCACTCGAGAAGGCCGGTCTCCGCGACAAGGTCATCGTGATGGTCGGCGGGGCGCCGGTCACCCAGGAGTACGCCGACGCCGTGGGCGCCGACGGCTATGCCGCCGATGCCTCCGCCACGGTCAAGCGCGCCAAGTCGCTGATCAACCAGCGTCGTACGGGGGTGCCGGCATGAGCGCCGCCGTGACCGAAGCGCTGGAGACCGTCCTGCGCTCGGCCTCCAAGGAGGTCGTGATCGGACACCACCGCCGCTTCTGCCTGATCGGTGAGCGGATCAACCCGACCGGCCGGCGGATCTTCCAGGAGCAGCTGCGCGCCGGCGACATGTCGGCGATCGAGAAGGACGTGGCGGCCCAGGTGGCCGCCGGCGCCGACGTGCTCGACATCAACATGGGCGTCCCGCTCACCGACGAGCCCGACCTGCTGGCGAAGGCCATCAAGCTGGTGCAGAGCCTCACCGACCTGCCGATCTGCATCGACTCCTCGGTCGTCGAGGCGCTCGAGGCCGGGCTGTCGGTCTACCAGGGCCGCGCGCTCGTCAACTCGATCACCGCCGAGGACGAGCGGATGGAGCAGATCCTCCCGCTGGTCAAGAAGTACGACGCCGCGATCATCGCGCTGCCGAACGACCACGACGAGATCCCGATGGAGGCCGACAAGCGCGTCGAGCTGACGTCGAAGATCATCCGGGTGGCCACCGAGGAGTACGGCATCGCCAAGGCCGACATCGTCATCGACCCGCTCGCGATGCCGATCGGCGCCGACACCTCGACGTCGGTGGTCACCTTCGAGACGATGCGCCGGATCCGTGACGAGCACGGGGTCAACATGACCTGCGGCGCGTCCAACACCTCCTTCGGCATGCCGGACCGGCACACCCTGAACGCCGCCTGGCTGCCGATGGCGATGATGGCCGGCCTGACCTCCGCGGTCATGGACGCGCGCACCCCGCAGATCGTCAGCGCGGTCAAGGCCGCCGACGTGTTCTTGAACCACGACGACTGGGGTGGCAACTGGATCGCGGCACACCGTGCCCGCCAGACGGCATCCGCATGACCCGACCCGGAACGGGGAGACGATGAGCGACGATCCCACCGAGCCGCTGGACGACGGGTTCGCCGGACCAGCGGTCCAGGACTTCCTGCTCGACAACGTCCGTCGTGAAGGTCTCCTGTCCCCGCCCGGCGCGGAGACGGTCCTTCACGACGGCACCGGCAGGGTGCAGCTCGCCTTCACGGTCGAGGACTCAGGTGGCGCGCCGTCCACGCAACGCACGGTCCGCGTGCCACCTGGTGTCACCGTGTTCGACTCCGCGTCCTGGAACGGGATCGCGATCGACTCCACCTGTGGGGGCCACGGCACCTGCCACAAGTGCAAGGTCCGGATCGACGGCTCGCCGCCGATCTCACGGCACGACGTCCGGACGTTCAGCCGCGAGCAGCTCGATCACGGCTGGCGGCTGGCCTGCCTCCAGAAGGCCACCCGCGACCTCCAGGTCGAGGTGCCGCCGCTGACGACCCGACCCAAGGCAGCCACCGTCGGGGTCGGCCGCCAGGTCATCCTCCGACCGGCCGTGCAGAAGCGGTACGTCGAGCTCGACGAGCCGACCCTCTCCGACCAGCGCACCGACCTGGACCGGCTGCTGGCCGCCATCACCGACCTCGAGCCGGAGGCGGACCTGCACGTGCTGCGCCGGCTGCCCACGGTGCTGCGGCAGGCGGACTTCAAGGTGACCGCGGTCATGGTCGACCAGGCACTGATCGACGTCGAGCCCGGCGACACCACCGCCCAGCGGTATGCGATCGCCTACGACCTCGGCACCACCACGGTGGTCGCGACGCTGCTCGACCTGACCCTCGGCACTCCGGTCGCGGTCGCGTCGATGCTCAACAAGCAGCAGCCCTACGGCGGCGACGTCATCACCCGGATCAGCGCCACGATGATGGACCCCGAGACGCTCCCCCGGCTCCAGAAGGCAGCCGCCAACACCCTCGCCGAGCTGGCCGAACAGGTCTGCCTGGAGGGCGGGGTCGACCCGCGACACGTCTACGAGGTCGCCGTCGCCGGCAACGCCACGATGACCGCGCTCGCCCTGGGCATCGACCCGGAGCCGCTCGGCGTCGCGCCGTTCGTGATGACCATCGCGCAGCCGCCGACGCTGCTCGCGACCGACCTGGGCCTCGACCTGCATCCGCGGGCCCGGGCGATGTGCTTCCCGGCACTCGGCGCCTACGTCGGCGGCGACATCGTCGCCGGCATGCTCGCCACGGGCATGGATCGTGACAAGCGGACCCGGCTGTTCATCGATGTCGGCACCAACTGCGAGATCGTGGTGAGCAACGGTGACCGGATCCTGTCGACCGCCGCGCCGGCCGGACCCGCGTTCGAGGGCGGCGCCATCAAGTGCGGCATGCGGGCCGCCGACGGGGCGATCGAGGTCGTCAAGCTGGGCGACGACGTCGAGCTCGGCGTGATCGGCGATGTCGCCCCGAAGGGACTGTGCGGCTCCGGACTGGTCGACGCGGTCGCCGAGCTCGTGCGGGTCGGCCTGCTCGACGCGTCGGGCCGGTTCGTCACCGAGGAGCAGGCGAAGTCCGTCGCGCCGACGGTCGCCGACCGACTCACCTTCATCGGGAAGGAGCGGGTGTTCGTGCTGCACCGTCCGTATCCCGGCGCGGAGCCCGCGGAGTGCGTCGTACTGTCCCAGCGCGACGTGCGCGAGCTCCAGTTCGCCAAGGCCGCGATCTCGACCGGATGGACGCTGTTGCTCGAGGAGCTCGGGCTGGAGCACCGCGACGTCCAGCAGGTCCTCATGGCCGGCTCGTTCGGGAGCTACATCTCCCCCGCGGCCGCGATTCGGATCGGCCTGGTGCCGCAACTGCCTGTGCTCCGTCTGGTCTCCGCCGGCAACGTGGCCGGCGAGGGAGCCAAGATGTGCCTGCTCTCGGTGCGTGAGCGCGCAGGCGCGGCGGCGCTCCTGGAGGAGGTGACCTATGTCGAGCTCTCCGACCGCACCGACTTCAACGACCGCTTCATCGAGCAGCTCGGGTTCTGAGTACCCGCACGGGCCCCTGGCGCTGATCGCCTGCGGCGCACTCGCGCAGCCGGCCGCGGAGATCGCCGCGCGCCGCGGCTGGCCCGTCGACGTACACCCGCTGCCGCCGCTGCTCCACAACCAGCCGCAGCGCATCGCGGGCGAGGTTCGTCCGCTCGCCGAGCGGCTGCTGGCGGCGGGCCACCGGGTCGCGATCGGATACGCCGACTGCGGCACGTACGGCGCGCTCGACGACCTCTGCCGGGATCTCGATCTCGAGCGGCTGCCGGGCCTGCACTGCTACGACGTCTTCGCCGGCCCCTCGCGGCTCGCGGCGTTCTTCGAGGACCAGCCGGGGACCTACGTGCTCACCGACTTCCTGGTCCGTTCCTTCGCTCGGACCGTGGTCCGGGAGCTCGGTCTCGACCGCTACCCCGAGCTGCGGGACGACTACTTCGGCTCCTACACCCGCGTCGTCTGGCTCGCCCAGCAGCCCGACGACGAGCTGCGTGGCCTGGCCGAGCGGGCCGCGGCCACCCTCGGGCTGCCGCTCACCGTCGTCGACACCGGTCACGCCGGGCTCGAGACCGCGCTGGCCGGCCTGCTGGAGACGCCGGCCCGCCGGACGGCACGAGCCGTCGCGCAGTCATCGGCGTGACCGCCGCACCTCGATCGCGAGAAGGAGCAGGTCGTGGCCATGGCAACGCGAATCGACGGCAATCGGGTCGCCGCCGAGCTCAAGCAGGAGCTCGCCGTCCGCTTGGGGACACTGGCGCGTCAGGGCGTACGTCCCGGCCTCGGCACGATCCTGGTCGGGGACGATCCCGGCAGCCACTCCTACGTCAGGGGCAAGCACCGCGACTGCGCCGAGGTCGGCATCGCCTCCTTGCGGGTGGAGCTGCCGGCCACCGCGACCCAGCAGGAGGTCGAGGATGCGGTGCGCGCTCTCAACGACGACCCCACCTGCACCGGGTTCATCGTCCAGCTGCCGCTGCCGCCGCACCTCGACACCCATCGGGTGCTGCATCTCATCGATCCGAACAAGGACGCTGACGGGCTGCACCCGGAGAACCTCGGCAAGCTCGTGCTGGGCACGCCGGGCCCGTTGCCCTGCACGCCCCGAGGCCTGATCGAGCTGCTCCGCCAGCACGATGTCCCGATCACCGGCGCCACCTTCTGCGTGATCGGCTGCGGCCTGACGGTCGGGCGGCCGCTCGGGCTGATGCTCACCCGGCCGTCCGAGCATGCGACGGTGACCCTGTGCCACGAGGCCACCGTCGACGTGGCGGCGCACACCCGCGCCTCGGACGTGGTGGTCGCCGCCGCCGGCGTCGCCCATCTGGTGCGTCCGGACTGGGTGCGCCCCGGCGCCACGGTGCTCTCGGTGGGAATCACCCGCACGATCGAGGGGATCCTCGGCGACGTACACCCCGAGGTCGACGCCGTCGCGGGGAAGGTCAGCGCAGCCACCGGCGGCGTGGGGCCGATGACGCGCGTCATGCTGCTGACCAACATCGTCGAGATCGCGGAGCGGGCGCTCGACGAACCCGGCGCCAGGGCCGGCGCCCCGGCATGAGCGACGCCGCTCGCGGACGCTGCCTGTGCGGGCGGATCTCGTACGTCGTCCGCGGCGGCCTCCGCGACGTGGTGAACTGCCACTGCGAGCGGTGTCGGCGGTTCACCGGCCACCACATGGCCGCGACCTCGGCCGCGCGGGCCGACCTGAGCGTGGCCGATCCGGAGTCACACCTGCGCTGGTTCTTCCCGGTCCCTGAGGCCGGGTACGCGTTCTGTGCGCTCTGCGGCTCGTCGCTCTTCTGGCGAAGCGCCGCCGACGACCAACGCTGGTCGATCTGCGCGGGAACACTGGACACGCCGACCGGGCTGGCCACGACCGAGGCGTGGTGGACCAGCCAGGCCGGCGACTACCACGTCCGACCCGACCTCCCCGAGCGTGAGACGGAGTGAACCGCTCAGGCGTGCGGTGAAGCAGACGGGCGCGGACGACTTCCTCAGTCGGCCAGCCTGCTCAGTCGGCCAGCCTGCGCAGCCAGTCCTGCCGCCACGCCTCGGTCTCGGCGACCTGGTTGAACGTGTAGACGTGGAGACCGGGCACCTTCATCTCGGGGTCGCCCAGGGTCGGTGCGCACTTGGTCAGGAACGACTCGCCGGTGAAGCCGCCCGGCGCGACCAACCGGGTCATCAGGCCCTTCTGCTTGGCCAGGAAGCGCGTCGAGTCGCCGACCCCGATCTTGGTCGCCATCCCGAGCAGCTTGGCCCGGTCGACGGGGCCGGGCAGCCCGAGCAGCAGCGGCAGCGTGATGCCGCGAAGCCGCATCCGGTGCACCCAGTCCTTGATCACGGCCGGGTCGAAGGTCAGGTTGCTGACGATGTACGTCGCATGGCGGCGCTTGTCCCACATCGACTGCACGGTCAGGTCGTCGTGGATCGTCGGGTGGCTCTCTGGGTAGCCCGCGACACCCACGTGGGCGATCGGGCTGCCGATCGCGGTCAGGTCCTCCAGCAGCGCCAGCGCGTCGGCGTAGTCCCCGACCGGGTCGGCGTCACCGCCGGGCACGAACACGTTGTCGATGCCGGCGCCGCGCAGCCGGCCGACGAGGTCCTCGAGCTCCGACCGGCCGCTGACCATGCGCGCCGCCAGGTGGGGCACGACGGTGTAGCCCTCCTTGGTCAGCCGCTCGGCGGTCTCGACGGTTCGGTCCAGACCCATCGACGTCGACGCGGTGACGGTCAGCGGCACCGAGGTCGGCACCGCCTCGAGCACCTTCGCCTCGATCGTCTTCGTCGGGAGGACCTCGTACCGGGCATTGGTCAGCAGGTCGCGGACCGTGGCGTTGTCTTTGTTGCGCATAGCGGAACTCATTTCGTGATACGCACCAGCACGCCCTAGCGTAGCCGTCCCGCGCGGCTCGCGATAGAGGTGCGCGCCCCTCGTCGTACCGCGAGAACGGGTCGGGAGTTCCGCCGGATCGCGACCCGCTTGCCGGGTGCGACGTCCTTCAGCCGCGCGAGCGACCCTTGCGCCCGTGCAGCCCCTTGACCACCGCACCGAGCGCCTTCTCGCCGCGACGGGTACGCCGGAACGTGGTCAGGCTGAGCACCGGCCTGAACCGGCGCCGGGCGATCGCGTGCGGGTAGGCGAACTCGCGCAGGCCGTCGGCCCCGTGGATCCGGCCGAAGCCGGAGTCGCCGACGCCGCCGAACGGCAGCGTCGGGATCGCCGCGAACGCGATCACGTCGTTGATGGCGGTCATCCCGGCGCGCAGCCGCTCGGCGATCTCCATGCCGTGCTCCTTGGAGAAGACCGTCGACCCGAGGGCGTACTTGGTGCCGTTGGCCCGCTCGATCGCCTCGTCCATGTCGCGCACCTTGGTGACGGTGACGGTCGGGCCGAACGTCTCCTCCTGCACCGCCAGCGAGTCCTCGGGTACGTCGACCAGCACCGTCGGCTGCACGAAGCGCTCCCCCACCCCGTCGGCGCCCCCGACCAGCGCACGACCGCCGCGTGCGAGCGCGTCGTCGATGTGGTCGCGGATGATGGCGATCTGGCCGGGCATCGTGATCGGCCCCAGCTTGCCGCCCGGCTCGGCACGCACGCCCTCGGCCTGCGCGACCAGCTCGGACAGGAAGTCGTCGTAGACCCGCTCGTCGACGTAGACCCGCTCGACACCGGCACAGGTCTGGCCGGCGTTGGCGCAGGCGCCCCACAGCGCGGCGTCGGCCGCGGCGACGAGGTCGGCGTCGTCGGCGACGAGGAGCGCGTCCTTGCCGCCCGCCTCGATCACGACGGGTGTCAGGGTCTCGGCGCAGGTGGCCATCACCCGGCGCCCGGTCGCGGGCGAGCCGGTGAACGCGAGCTTGCCGACGCCCGACCGGCACAGCGCGGCACCGGTGTCGCCGAAGCCGGTGACCACCTGCAGCACGGGTCGTCCGACCGCCTCGAGGAAGGTCCGCCCGAGCCACTCGCCGACGCCGGGGGTGTACTCGCTCGGCTTGAACACGACGGCGTTGCCGGCGGCGAGCGCGTAGGCGATCGAGCCCATCGGGGTGAAGACGGGGTAGTTCCACGGCCCGATCACGCCGACCACACCGAACGGCCGGTAGCCCAGGCTCGCGGCCTGGTTGGCCATCAGCAGACCCGGGGAGACCTTGCGACGGCCCAGCACCTTGCCGGCGTGCTTGGCGGCCCACGCCAGGTGGTCGATCGCGAGTGCGATCTCGAGCTCGGCGTCGCCGCGCGGCTTGCCGGTCTCGCGCTGCATCAGCTCGGCCAGCTCGTGGGTACGCCGCACCAGGATGCGGTTCCACGCGTCGAGGTGGCCGCGCCGGGCGTCGTAGCCGATCTCCTCCCACCAGGCAGCCTCGTCGCCCGCGGTCGCCACGGCGTCGGTCACCTGCCCTGCGTCGTGGATCGGGTGGGTGCCGACGACGGCGCCGGTGACCGGGTCGAGGGAGTCGAACGTCGTGGGTGCCGGGGTTGCGGGCGCAGCAGTGTCAGCGTCGGTGCTGGTCATCCATCGAAACTACTGCGCGCGGTCATGGCCTGCATCCGCCCTGAGTACGAGGTTTGGGCCCCGGGTTGGACCACCGTCCAACCGGACCTCAGGCGGTGCCGACGAGGAGCAGGGCGAGGACCAGGCTCGCCGCGAGGAGTACGCCGCCCGCGGCCACCGCGGCGAGCGGGCGCCGCCGGGCGACCCACTCGAGCAGCTGGTAGACCGCGGTGATCCCGGCGAGCAGCACCGTCGCGTGCAGCAGCACCGCGAGCGCGATCCCGGTGACGGCACCCGCGATCCAGAACCGGCCCCAGGCCAGGCCCAGCACGAGCGGGATGACGATCGCCCCGGCCAGCCCTCCGACGACCTCGGTGAGGAAGGAGCGGTCGGCGCCCATCCACGGCAGCCATGCCACGACGTCGATGAGGTCGAGGGTCGCGACCACGCCGAGCGCAGCGACGGCGACGAGGGTGGCGATCGCGGTGACGAGGTAGCGCAGGTGCTCGCCCCGTCTCCACGCGACAGACCCCTCGAGGATCGTGCCGAGCGTGACGGCCGACCACACCAGCCAGCTCCGCACCGGTCCGGTGCCGCTGTCGCGCATCGCTCGCCGGAAGACGGCGTCGGCCGCCGGCCGGTCGACGTGCGTCCCGCGGTAGAGCGGCGGGTCGAGCCGGTCGTGGACGAGGGCGTCGTGCACGAGCGCCGGCGCGAGATGGGCGCCGGTCTTCGGCACGAGCCAGGTGAACAGGGCCGGCACCGAGGCCAGGTCGGTGCGGAACCGGCCGAGCTCGTCCGGAACCAGGAAGACCCCGTGGACGCCGTCGTCGTAGGCGAGCCGCCGCTGCATGCGCCACCGCTCGAGGTCCGGGTCGGTGACGCCGGAACGCCCGTCGCCCGCGTGCCCGTCGACCCGCTCGAGCACGATGCGCGGCTCATGGAGCGGGTCGGGGTCCTCGTCGTCGGTGCCGCCGTCGAAGAACCGCCGCGGTTGCGGCGGTGCGGTCAGCCGGCCCGAACCGTGCATGCGACCAGTATCAGGGGTCGCTCCGTCGGAATCAGGGCAACGCGGCCGGGTCCGTCACCGGACGCTCGCAGACGAAACCCCGGCAGACGTACGCCGCCGCGGCCCCGTCGACGGGGGCTCGACCGGCCAGGAGCGGCACCGTCTCGTCTGGTCCGTCGGCGACCAGCACGACCGCACCCGGGACCCGGCGGGCGCGGGCGGCGAGAGCGTCGCGGTCGGCTCCCGGCGGGCCCACGACCGCGATCTCCAGCGGCCCGTCGAGCATCGTGTGCGCCGCCGCGAGCGACCAGCCGGCGAACCGCGGCGCCCGCTCGGCCAGCGTCGTGACCGTGGCGAGCGCCTGCTCGGCGGCGTCCCGGTAGCGGCCCTCACCGGTGATCGCGTGCGCGGTGATCAGTGCGTGAACGACGCTGCTGAGCCCGCCGGGCGAGGCGTTGTCGCCGGGGTCGCGCGGACGAGCCACCAGGGCCTCCGCGTCCCGGTGGGTGTCGAAGAAGCCGCCGTCAGGAGCGCGGAACCCCTCGAGCGTACGGTCGAGGAGGTCGGTGGCGAGGTCGAGCCACCGCCGCTCCCCCGTCGCCTGGAAGAGGGAGAGGAAGCCGGACGCCACGCAGCCGTGGTCCTCGAGCACGCCGGGATGGCGGCCGACGACACCGTCGCGCGACACCCGCAGCAGCCCGCCCGGCGCGGAGTCGTCGAGGTGCAGGCGGGCGATGAGGTCGCCCGCGGCGGCGGCCGCGGCGACGTACTCCTGCTGGTCGAGGAGCAGCCCGGCGTCGCAGAGACCGCTGATCGCCAGGCCGTTCCACGCCGCCACGACCTTGTCGTCGCGGGCCGGCCGCACCCGTTGCGCGCGGGCGTCGAGCAGCCGGGCGCGGACCTCGGCCAGCCGGGCGCGCTCGTGCGGCTCGGTCGGGAGATGGCGCAGCTGCAAGGTCGACATGCCGTGCTCGAAGGTGCCCTCCTCGGTCACCGCGAAGAGCTCCGCGGCCCACGCTCCGCGCTCCACACCGAGGGCTTCGACGAGCTGGGCCGGGGTCCAGGCATAGAACGCTCCCTCGACGCTGTGGCCGGTCGCCGGGTCGGGGCTGTCCGCGTCGAGCGCGGAGGCGAACCCGCCCTCCGCGGTGCCGAGCTCACCGACCATGAAGTCGGCCGTCTCGCGCGCGATCCGGTCGCCGAGCTCGGTGCCGAGCCGGGCGTAGAGCCCGACCAGCTGGGCGTTGTCGTAGAGCATCTTCTCGAAGTGCGGCACCACCCAGCCCCGGTCGACCGCGTACCGCGCGAAGCCGCCGCCGAGCTGGTCGTACATCCCGCCACCGGCCATCGCCGCGACCGTACGGGCGAGCATGTGCCGGGCCTGCCGGGTGCGCTCGTCGTCGCCTGCGGCGGCGTACCTCCGCAGGAACTCGAGGACCATCGACGGCGGGAACTTCGGAGCCTGCCCGAAGCCGCCGGCCATCGAGTCGAACTCGCGGGTCAGGATCGCGACCGCGCCGTCCAGCGCCTCCTGCGTGATCGGGCCGCCCGCGGACGCGGGCGCCGCGGCGGTCTGCAGGTGGCGGCGCACGTTCTCGGCGACCCCGCGGATCTCATCGCGCCGGTCGCTCCACGCCGCGCTGATCGTCTGCAGGACCTGGGTGAAGGCAGGCTGCCCGTGCCGCGGCCGGTCCGGGAAGTAGGTCCCCGTGAAGAACGGGTTGCCGTCGTGGTCGAGCACGCACGTCATCGGCCAGCCGCCGTGGCCGGTCATCGCGGTGGTGGCCTGCATGTAGACCGCGTCGACGTCGGGCCGCTCCTCGCGGTCGACCTTGATGTTGACGAAGTGCTCGTTCATGTACGACGCCGTCGCCTCGTCCTCGAACGACTCGTGCGCCATGACGTGGCACCAGTGGCAGGCGGCGTACCCGACGCTCAGCAGGATCGGGACGTTGCGCGCGCGCGCCTCCTCGAAGGCCTCCGGTCCCCACTCCCACCAGTCGACGGGGTTGTCGGCGTGCTGGAGGAGGTACGGCGACGTCGCGGACGCCAGGCGGTTGGCCACGCCCCCACGCTAGCCGCGGGTGCCGTTGCCGCACCGGGACCCTGGGTGATGCACGAGACTGATACACGAAGCAGATCCTCTGGAGCCTGGCGCGACTCCCATTCGTCCAGCCGAGGAGGGACGCGGATGCCGCCTCACAGGAAGCCCGCCCTGCCCGCCCAAGGCAAGCCGCGAATCCTGGGGTGGCAGCGCGCGGCCGTGGCGGACGCGGCTCTACGCCCGAGGACGGCGGGACGAAGTACCAGGTCATGTTCCGGGCTCCCGCGGGTGAGGGCGAGCCGCGGAAGCGGGTCCTGCGGCCGGCCAGCCTCCGAGGAGGCGGCGCAAGATCTTC
Source organism: uncultured Actinomycetota bacterium (assembly GCA_963830735.1). Lineage (GTDB taxonomy): Bacteria > Actinomycetota > Actinomycetes > Propionibacteriales > Nocardioidaceae > Nocardioides. The sequence goes on along the minus strand of CAWHNG010000002.1, from coordinate 21,943 downwards.
GCCCAGGCCGAGCCCAGACTCGACGCCGAGAAGGCAGGCCGGTCGGTGCCGACGCGCGCGCGGCGCGGACGATCCGGATGCTCGGCGAGGAGTACCTCAAGGACAACATCGATCGCGGCAGCAACCACGGACGATGAAGCAACGCGCATCCCGGCTCAGCGCGCACATCCTGCCCACCATTGGGGATGTGCCGGTGACGAAGTGGCGCGTCGAGCACCGCCGCAAGGTGATGGAGAAGGGAGCGAGGACTCCGTTCTCTACCCGTGGCCGCGAGGATCTGCGCGGCGCGATGCGCAAACTCGCCTGGCGCCTGGGCTGGCTCGACCGCAGCATCGACCCGCTGGACGGTCTCGAGATCGGACGGGCGAACGTGCTGCACGGAGCGACGGCACAGTACGTCGACCCTCGTCTGCGCCCGGGGACCCGACAGGTGGAGGCGATGGCCGCAGCTGCCGACGAGCTGTGCGGCCCCGACGGGCACCGACCCGCTGATGACCCGACTTCCCCTGTTCGGGACGAAGATCCGCGTCGCCGGCTTCGGCGGCCTGCGCCTCGGCGAGCAGAACGCACTCTGCGATCGACGTCTTCTTCGACCACGGCTATGTGCACGTGAATGGCTCCTGGATCACGCCCCGCGGCGCTGCCGGCTTCCACGGGCCGGTGAAGAACCAGACGATCACGAGGTGTCGCTGCCGAAGTCGCTGATGCACGACGAACTGCTCGCGTCCATGCAGCAGGTCCTCAACGCCCAGGAAGAGGAGCGGCAACGCCGCGCCTCGATGGGCGCACGCGAGAAGGACCGCAACCTCGCCTGGTGGAACTACCCGATCCCACCTGAGGAGGAGCTCTGGCTCTTCATCGACACGGTCACCGGCCTGCCCGTGAAGCCGGAGGCCCACGATGAGCGCTGGCACCGCGTGCGCAAGTGGGTCGAGGAGAACGACCCTGACAACGCCTGGCCGCGCACGATCGCCTACCGCAACCTTCGCCACCATGCCGCGACCAGGTGGTTCCACGAGGAGCTCGGCGAGCCCTGGAAGGTTGTCGCCCAGTACCTTGGCGACAAGCTCACCACCGTGCTCAACCACTACGTCCGCGCGGGCGAGGACGCGCTCCGCGACTCCGTGTCCAAGCTCTCTGCGATGTAAAGCAACGATCGCAATCTTCCCCACAACGCCATGGATGTCAGTCAAGATGGAGCCGCCATGGAGATCATCGACAACCTCAACCGGCGCCTCGGGGATGACCTGCAGGCGACGATCGGTCATGGCGCCAAGCTGCGGATCGCGGCGTCGACGTTCTCGATCTACGCCTTCGAGGAGCTCAAGAAGGAACTCGAAGGAATCGACTCGCTTGAATTCATCTTCACCGAGCCGACCTTCGTGGCGGACCGAGCCACCGACAAGATCCGCAAGGAGCAGCGGGAGTTCTTCATCCCCCAGTCGCGCCGCGAGTCGACGCTCTACGGTAGCGAGTTCGAGATCCGACTCCGCAACAAGCTGACGCAGCGGGCGATCGCTCGCGAGTGCGCCGAGTGGATCCGCGCGAAGGTCACGTTCAAGTCGAATAAGACCCACAACCCGATGCAGCAGTTCGCGGTGGTCGACGACGCCGCCGCCTACGCCCCGCTCCAAGGCTTCACTACCGCCGACCTCGGCTACGAACGCGGCAACGCGGTCTCGAACTTCGTCCACAAGCTCGACGACGCACCGATGACGCAGTCTTACCTGCAGACCTTTGACCAGATCTGGTCGAGCCCATTTCAGGTCGAGGACATCACACAGACCGTCCACGATCACATCGCCTCGGTGTATGCCGAGAACAGTCCTGAGCGGATCTACTTCCTGATCCTCTACAACCTGTTCTCAGAGTTCCTGGACGACATCAGCGAGGACGTGTTGCCGGACGATCGGACCGGATGGCGCGACTCCGAGATCTGGAAGCGGCTCTACAACTTCCAGCGCGATGCCGCGGTCGGGATCATCAACAAGCTCGAGACCTACAACGGTTGCATCTTGGCCGACAGCGTTGGCCTCGGGAAGACGTTCACCGCTCTCGCCGTCATCAAGTACTACGAGAGCCGCAACAAGTCAGTCCTGGTCCTCGCGCCCAAGAAGCTCGAAGACAACTGGACCACCTACAACAGCCCCTACATCACCAATCCGCTCACCTCAGATCGCTTCGGCTACCGCGTGCTCGCTCACACCGACCTGTCCCGGGACAAGGGCTACTCCGGACAGACCGACCTCAGCAGGATCCATTGGGGCGGCTTCGACCTCCTGGTCATCGACGAATCTCACAACTTCCGCAATGCCGACTACGCCGAGGAAAGGGAGAGCCGCTACCAGCGGCTCATGCGCAAGGTCATCCAGAGCGGCGTGAAGACCAAGGTCCTCATGCTCTCGGCGACTCCGGTCAACAACCGATTCCTCGACCTCAAGAACCAGCTCGCGCTGGCCTACGAAGGCGAGTCTGAGAACTTGTCGGCCAAACTCGACATCTCCAGGACGGTCGAGCAGGTCTTCCGCGAAGCCCAGGTCACCTTCAAGAGGTGGTCAGAGCTGCCCGCCGAGGAGCGGACCACTGATGCGATCCTCCGGATGCTCGACTTCGACTTCTTCGAGCTCCTCGATGCCGTCACGATCGCTCGCTCGCGGAAGCACATCCAGACCTTCTACGACACGGCTGACATCGGCGTGTTCCCCACCAGGCTCAAGCCGCAGACGATCCGTGAGCCACTCACAGATCTTCACGATGCTCCGACCTTCAACGAGATCTACGAGCAACTTCAGGCGCTCAACCTCGCTGTCTACACACCGCTGTCCTATGTCTTCCCCAGCAAGCGCCAGAAGTACGTCGACCTCTACGCCATCTCAGGCGGCAGCTCGCATGGAAACCTCGGCATGTTCGGACGTGAGCAGGGCCTCAAGACTCTGATGACGGTCAACCTCCTCAAGCGGCTCGAGAGTTCCGTGGAGGCGTTTCGCATCACTCTGCGCAAGGTCGAAGCTGCCGTCGACAGTGCGCTCGCAGATCTGGGCGACGGCGACAAGCAGATCAGTGACCTCGGTGCAGCGTTCGGCGACATCGGCGGTGATGAAGACGATTTCGACGTCCCGACGGCACCATCGGTCGGCAGGAAGTACCGCATCGACATTGCCGACATGGACACGACGTCGTGGCGCAACGACCTCCTCAACGATCGCGAGACGCTGATCGAGCTGTCCGAGGAGATGGACCGCATCACGCCCGAGCACGACTGCAAGATGCAGAAACTCATCGACGTCGTCCGCGACAAGATCGACCAGCCGCTAAACGGCGACAACAAGAAGGTCCTCGTCTTCTCGGCCTTCGCGGACACCGCCTCCTACCTTTACAAGAACCTTGAAACGACGGTCCACCGCATCCAGCGGATCGACCTCGGGCTCGTCACGGGTGCGACCCGTCCAAAGACGACGCTCGGGGACGGATTCGACTTCCAGAAACTACTGACCTTCTTCTCCCCCGGTTCCAAGGAGAAGGCATCGATCTTCCCGAGCGAACCGGGCGAGATCGACATCCTCATCGGCACCGACTGCATCTCGGAGGGCCAGAACCTTCAGGACTGCGACTACGTCGTCAACTACGACATCCACTGGAACCCGGTCCGGATCATCCAGCGCTTCGGTCGCGTCGATCGCATCGGCTCGAAGAACTCCGTCATCCAGATGGTCAACTTTTGGCCCAACATCAGTCTCGACGAATACATCAATCTCAAGGAACGTGTCGAGAACCGCATGGTGATCGCAGACCTTGCCAGTACCGCTGACGACAACCTCCTCACCCAGGAGTCCAGCGACACCAAATTTCGCAAGGAGCAACTGCGTCGCCTCCAAGACGAGGTCATCGAGCTCGAGGACGTGCGCACCGGGGTCTCCATCACCGACCTCGGACTCAACGACTTCCGGATGGACCTGCTCAAGTACATGGAGCAGTACGGCGACCTCGCCTCGTCACCTAAGGGACTCCACGCTGCTGTTCCAGCGATTCCTGACCTCGGCCTTCGACCCGGCGTCATCTTCGCGCTTCGATGCGTCGACGATCGCGCCAAGATCAACCGCCACAACCGGCTTCACCCGCACTACCTGATCTACCTCGACGACGTTGGCAACGTCATCACGGACCACACCGAGGTCAAGCAGCTTCTGGACCTCATCCGCTCCAGCTGCCAAGGCGCGCATCAGCCGATCCCCGAGGCGTTCCGTCCGTTCAACGCCGCGACCAACGAGGGCGTCGAGATGGGCGCCTACTCCGAGCTTCTCAACGCCGCGATCAACTCGCTGGTCCACGTCACAGAGGAGCGTGACATCGACTCGCTCTTCGCAGGCGCCAAGACGACGGCTCTCCAGCAGAACTTCGAAGGCCTTGATGACTTCGAGCTGGTCGCATTCCTCGCCGTCGTCGAGCCCGAGGCAACCGATGGCTGACCTCATCTCGTGGCCCGATGGGGCGAAGGTCGACCGACTCATTCCGAAAGACCGCCTGTACGCAGAAGCCGGCGCCAACACGGCGCTGAAGCAGAGATTCGTCGATGAAGTGCAGCAGGTCCGATGGGCCTACAAGTTGGGTGAAGAGTCACTGCGCCTCGCCCCGGGCAAGCGTGTCACCGAGGTTCAGGTCTTCGTCATCGATCTCAAGGGATCGGAGCTCGACAACTCGGTCTTGTCCGCGATCGATAGGTCCGTCCCCAGCCAGATCATCTTCGAGCTCGTGCGGGCGGATGGTCTATGGACTGAGCAGGCGATGGCTGCTGCCCACAAGCCTGCCGGCGGCAAGCCGAAGACTGCGGATTACTTCCGCACGGGCTGGCTCGATGCGAGGGCCGCACGCGCCACATTGCCTCCGGCTCTCGACATGGACGGTCTCTACGAGCAGTTGCTCGGCCGCCTCCTGCCCCATCCCCTGAGGGCCAGCGAGAATCTGTCGGACGGCCTCGACAGAATGAAGGCGATTCGCAGTCTCGGCCGAGACATCGTCGCGCTCGAGAAGAGAGTGCGCATCGAACCGCAGTTCAATCGCAAGGTCGAACTGCGTAGCGAACTTCTCGCGAAGCAGGCCGAGCACGACCAGCTTGTGAAGGACGACGACAACCGCATGATCGAGGACGCCGCGTGGAGAACCTGACCCCCCATACGCCAGCCCTGACCCAACGCAACATCGACAAGATTGCTGAGTTTCTCCCAGGCGTCGTCACCGAGACCATTGGTGCCGACGGCAATCCCACTCGGTCGATCGACTTCGATCTGCTCCGCCAGGAGCTGTCCGGCGAGATCGTCGAGGGACCACAGGAGCGCTATCAACTCGACTGGCCAGGCAAGCGTCAGGCTCTGTTGACAGCTAACGCACCCATCGCCAAGACACTGCGCCCGAAACGCGAGGACTCCGTCGAATTCGACACCACGCACAACCTCTTCATCGAAGGTGACAACCTCGAGGCCTTGAAACTCCTCCAGGAGTCGTACCTCGGCAAGGTCAAGCTGATCTACATCGACCCGCCCTACAACACCGGGAAAGACTTCGTCTATGACGACGACTTCGCCGAGTCCGCCGACGACTACCTGACAAGGTCAGGACAGGCGAGCGAGTCTGGGCGCCTGGTCACCAACACGGACGCCAACGGCCGGTTCCACTCGGACTGGCTCAGCATGATCTACCCCCGGCTCAAACTGGCACGATCGCTGATGACCGATGACGGGCTGATCGCAGTCTCGATCGATGACCATGAGTCAGGCTCACTCCGGGCCGTCCTCGACGAGGTTTTCGGCGGCCGGAACTTCATCGCGACCATCATCTGGCACAAGATGGACAGCCCGAAGAACTCGGCGCGCCACCTCAGCGAGGACCACGAGTACATCCTGATCTACGCACGCGATGCCGAGATCTGGCGTCCCAATCTGCTCCCACGGACCGGCGACATGGTCGCCCGGTACAAGAACCCCGATAGCGACCCTCGCGGTCCGTGGCTCCTTGGCGACCTGGCTGCCCGAAACCCTTACGACCAAGGCCGCTACCCGATCACGACACCTGGAGGACGCGTGATCGACGGCCCACCCCCCGGCAGCTACTGGCGCGTCAGCAAGACGCGGTTCGACGAACTCGACGCGGACGGTCGCATCTGGTGGGGCGATGGCAACGTCCGACCAGGGATCAAGCGCTTCCTCTCCGAAGTCCGAGACGGGGTGATTCCCCAGACATATTGGAACTGGCGAGACGTCGGCAGCACTCGAAACGCCAAGCAGGAACTGCATCAGCTGATGGGGGCATCGAGCGGCGAGAACCTCTTCGTCACGCCCAAGCCGGTGAGACTGCTGACCCGCTTGCTCCAGATCGCGTCCAACAAGGACTCCATCGTTCTCGACTTCTTCGCAGGATCGGGCACCACCGCTGACGCCGTACTCCGCGCCAACGCAGCGGACAGCGGCACCAGGAAGTTCATCACCGTGCAACTGCCTGAGCCATACCCGTCCGGGGGTGCCTTTGCAACCATCTCCGAGTTTGCGCGATCTCGACTTGGACGCACCGCGCAGCGCCTGAGCGAGGAACTCGACGGGGCCGCCATCGACATGGGCTTCAGGGCGTTGAGCGTAGATTCCTCGAACTTGACTGACGTGCTCCGGTTGCCGGACGGCACAGACCAACTTGCGCTCAGCGACCTCGAGCCGAGTATCAAGCCAGACCGCAGCAACGACGACATCCTGTTCCAGGTCCTCGTCTCCTGGGGCCTCGACCTCAGCCTTCCCATCACCACAGAACAGATTGAAGGGTTCGACGTGCTCGATGTCGACAACGGCGCCTTGATCCTGGCCGCAGGGCCGAGAGAGAGAGAGAGAGAGAGAGAGAGAGAGAGAAGATTTCTGCCGCTCTCGTTGCCGCGATTGCCGACCGACAACCGGTCCGAGCGGTGTTCCTGGACAGCGACTTCGCGGACGACGCGGCCCGCATCAACGCCGAGCAGGTGTTCAATGAGCGCTCACCGCACACCGAGGTGCGCGCACTGTGACCACGCTGCTCCGGCCCTGGCGGGCGTTGCGTGATGGAGAAGCGTCCCCTGCACTCCACCGACCGGACCGCGCGCAACGTCGACCGGCTGGCAGAACTGTTCCCGCACGTCGTCACCGAAGCGGCAGACACCGACGGCAACGTCAGGAGGGCGATTGACTTCGACCTCTTGCGCCAAGAGCTCTCTGATCACGTCGTCGATGGGCCTCAGGAGCGCTACCAACTCGACTGGCCCGGCAAACGCGCTGCGGCGTTCGCGGCCAACGCGCCGATTGCGAAGACCCTCCGACCGATGCGCGATGAGTCCGTCGACTTCGACACCACGAGGAATCTCTTCATCGAGGGCGACAACCTTGACGCGCTGAAACTCATACAGGAGTCTTATCTCGGCAAGGTCAAGCTGATCTACATCGATCCGCCCTACAACACGGGCAAGGATTTCATCTACACCGACGACTTCGCCGAGACCACCACAGAGTACCTAGTGAAGTCTGGCCAAGCGGACGTCGTTGGCAATCGTCTGGTCGCCAACCCGGACGCCCACGGTCGGTTTCACTCCGACTGGCTCAGCATGATGTATCCGCGGCTGAAGTTGGCGAGGAACCTTCTCGCAGACAACGGCGTCATACTCGTGTCCATCGACGACGGCGAATCGGCCAATATGAAGCGGCTTCTGGACGAGATCTTTGGCGCGGACAACTTCGTCGACACCATTGCTGTCGAGATGTCGACTACATCGGGCCCCAAAACGGTCAACGCACAGCAGGGCACGATCGTCAAGAACGTTGAATTCGTTCACGTGTATCGACGGTCTCTTGAGTTTGACCGGAAGCCTCACACGCCGCTGTTCGATGGCGTCGACGGTTACGACACCCACTACTCGCTGTGGATGAATGACGACGGTTCGCTCAGTTCTGTGACCGAGCAGATGCTGGCGCAGGACGATGTCAGAAGCGACATCCGGCTCCTCGGTCTCGGCGCCAACGGCAAGTTCAGCGTCAACAACATGGACAAGCTCCTGGCCCTCTCAGAAGCAACTCGTCGGTTCGTCAACTCCAACCTCGACAAGATCGCGCGTGTCGACCGAGCCCCTGTCTCCGCGACTGGCCGGTCGACTCCAGTTGGGAGATGGGGTCGATTCGAGGTGGAACACCGGACCTACTTGCTCACCACCCTCGCCAACGGAACGCTGCAGGCTCTGATCCCGCTCTCCCTGAACTACCGGATGTCGGACGATTACAAGCCACGGTTTGGACGTACCGTGATCCGCGGCGATCTCTGGAAGGGCTTCCACCAGGATATGGGCAACGTCGCCAAAGAGGGCTCCACCCCCTATGCGAACGGCAAGAAGCCAGTACGCCTCGTCAAGCAACTCATCCGCTGGGCCAACAACTCCCAGGACGGGATCGTGATGGACTTCTTCGCAGGATCGGGCACGACGGCTCACGCCGTGATGCAAGCCAACGCCGAAGACGGGGGTAATCGTCGTTTCATCCTCGTCCAGTTGGACGAGGAACCCGATGTCAAGGCTGACCCGAGTGGTGCAGCGTTCAAGTCGATCGCTGACATAACACGCGCGCGCTTGCGCCGTGCCGCCGAGACGACGTCCGCGAATTCCTCCTCAGCACCGGTTGACACTGGTTTCAGGTCGCTGCGAATCGATAGCACCAACATGTCTCGCGTGCTTCTCACGCCAGACCAAACAGAGCAACATGCGCTGCCGGACCTCGAACCGAGCGTGAAGAACGATCGCAGCACCGAGGACCTCCTGTTCCAGGTTCTCCTGGATTGGGGTCTTGACCTGTCGCTCCCGATCAGCACAGAACAGCTTGCTGGCCGCGATGTCTTCGACGTAGCTGACGGGGCTGTACTTGCCTGCTTCGACCCTGATGTGAGCCTCGATCTGGTCCGAGAGGTGGCGAAGCGAGCGCCTCTCCGCGCAGTGTTCCTCGACGCCTCGTTCGCTTCGGATGACGCCCGGATCAACGCCGAGCAGATTTTCCGGGAGATCTCCCCCTCGACCGACGTGAAGGCCATCTGACACGGTGAAGCTCCAGTTCAAGGTTCAGCAGTATCAAACGGACGCCGTCGACGCCGTCGTCGAGGCCTTCGCGGGTCAGCCGAAGCAGGACGGCGTGCAATACCGGATCGACCCTGGTCGGCAGCAGCCCACGGCCGACCCGGGACTGTTCGAGACGAACACGACTCCGGACTCCGGACTGCGTAACGCAGAGATCGCCCTCACCCCCCACCAGTTGCTGGCGAACATCCACGCCGTACAGAAGTCGCGGAATCTGGGGCTCTCCAAGGAGTTGGCCAGCAGCAAGGCTGCGGCGAATGGCGCACCGAACCTGAGCATCGAGATGGAGACGGGAACCGGCAAGACCTACGTCTACATCAAGACGATGATGGAGGTACACAAACGCTACGGATGGTCGAAGTTCATTGTCGTCGTGCCGTCCATTGCGATCCGCGAAGGCGTCATGAAGACCTTCGAGGTGACGGCCGACCACTTCCAGCAGACCTACGGCACCAAGCCACGCGCTTTCATCTACAACTCGTCCCAACTGCACGAGATCGAGCGCTTCAGCTCGGACAGCGGCGTGCAGGTGATGATCATCAACATCCAGGCATTCAACGCGACCGGCAAGGATCAGCGCCGGATCTACGAGGAACTGGACGACTTCCAGTCGCGGCGTCCGATCGACGTCATCAGCGCGAACCGGCCGATCGTGATCATCGACGGACCTCAGCGGTTCGGCGAGGAGTTCGACACCAAGAGCGGCCGGCCCAAGAAGGCGTCGACCTCGCTGGAGTCGCTCTCGCGCTTCAACGCGTTGATGGTCCTGCGCTACTCCGCGACCCACAAGCCGCACCACGACTACACCAAGGTGCACCGCCTCGATGCGGTCGACGCCTACAACCAAAAGCTGGTCAAGAAGATCGGCGTCCGCGGCATCACGGTCAAGGGCCTCGCCGGCTCCACGGCGTACCTCTATCTCGATGCCATCGAGGTCACGAAGGGCAAGCTTCCCGAGGCGCGAGTGCAGCTTGAGGTCCAGACCAAACCTGGCCCGATCGTCCGCAAGTGGGAGCGAGTCGCCAAGGGGACAAACCTCCACGATCGCGCACGAGGCATCGAGGCCTACAAGCCCGACGGCCAGGCGCTCATCGTGACTGACATCAATGCGGTCGAGGACTTCATCGAGCTGAGCAACGGTCTTCGCGTCTATGCCGGTGAGATCACTCAGGACGTAACCGAGGAAACGAAGCGGCGCATCCAGATCAGGGAGGTCATCCGCGCCCACGTCGAGAAGGAGCGCTCGCTCCACCCCCAAGGCGTCAAGGCGCTGTCCCTCTTCTTCATCGACGAGGTGGCGAAGTACCGGGACTACGAACGTGAGGACACGCTGGGCGACTACGCCCGCATGTTCGAGGAGGAGTACACGGCGATCGTCGAGGAGGTGCTCGGCGACCTAGAGCTCGACCCGATGACGAAGGCGTTCCAGGACTACCTGCGCCGCGACCCGGTTCGTGCCATCCACGGAGGCTACTTCTCGATCGATAAGAAGACCGGTCGTCAGATCGACCCGACTACTGTCAAGCGTGGCGACGACGCGGGTCAGGCTTCGAACGCTGGCGATTACGACCTGATCCTCAAGGACAAGGAACGGTTGCTCGCCCTTGAGACACCCCTGCGATTCCTGTTCTCCCACTCCGCTCTTCGCGAGGGTTGGGACAACCCCAACGTCTTCGTTATGGGAATGCTCAAGAAGAGCGAGAACACCGTCTCGCGCCGCCAGGAGGTCGGCCGTGGCCTCCGGCTGGCCGTCGACGAGCACGGCGAGCGCATGGACAACCCGGTCACGGTCCACGACATCAACGAACTCACCGTCGTCTGCGACGAGTCCTACGACGACTTCGTGACCGGCCTCCAACGGGAGATCGCCGAGTCGCTCTCTGCCCGGCCACGGAAGGCGAGCGTCTCGTTCTTCACCGGCAAGACCTACAAGACGCCCGACGGAGATGGCGTGCTCGAGGAAGTCTTGGCCAACCTGCTCTACAAGCACCTGGTCAAGCATGACTACATCAACGATGACGACACCATCTCCGAGTCCTACAAGGCCGCGCGTGAGGCAGGCACGCTCGCCGAGCCGGCCTCCGCGGAGTTGAAGGCCGTCATCGACTACGTGTGGCCACTGGTCGACATGCTCTACCTCGATCTCCCCACCCCCGGCAACGATCGCAAACCCAAACGTATCCCGCTCAACGAAGACAACTTCGCGAAGAAGGAATTCCAGGCCCTCTGGGGCCAGATCAACCATCGTGCCGTTTACCAGGTGCAGTTCGACTCGGACGAACTGGTCAAGAAGTGCGTGGTCGCGTTGGACAAGCACTTGAACGTGGCTCCTCTCCAGTACGTCATCGAGGCCGGTGCGCAGGCTGGTGTTGCCGCCGCCGACGACCCGCTCGGACTCAAGAAGAAGAGCACCACCACGCAGACGGAGACCGAGTCGGCCAGGTCCCGGGTGAAGTACGACCTACTTGACGAGATCACTGAGAAGACGAAGCTCACCCGACGTACCGCGTCGGCGATCCTTCGCGGCGTGACACCCCTGACGTTCGGGAAGTTCCGCCTGAACCCAGAGCAGTTCATCACCGAGGCAGCGCGGTTGATTAACGAGCAGAAGGCCACGGTGATCGTCGAGCACCTGACCTACGACGCGCTCGAGGACCGCTTCGACTCCGCGATCTTTACCCAGAACCAGACTGCCGAGGACTTCGCGAAGGCGGGAGACAAACTCAAGAAGCACGTCTACGACTACGTGGTGACCGACTCGAAGGTCGAGCGCGAGTTCGTGACCGAACTCGACACAAGCACCGAGGTCGCGGTCTACGCCAAGTTGCCCCGCGGCTTCTTCATTCCCACCCCCGTCGGCGACTACAACCCCGACTGGGCGATCGCCTTCACCGAAGGTAGTGTCAAGCACGTCTACTTCGTCGCGGAGACCAAAGGCTCCCTCTCGACTCTCCAGCTCAAGGGAGTCGAAGAAGCCAAGATCGAGTGCGCCCGCAAGTTTTTCACCTCCCTGAGCGAGAAGGAGAGCGAGAACGTCAGGTACGACGTCGTCACCGACTACACAGAGCTCATGCAGCTGGTGGCGGGATGACCGCTTCCGATGGACGGCCGGTCGGCTACCCGGCCGCTGGCATCCCGCCGGGGATTGATCGGGCGAAGTATCGCGGCCGAGGTCCGAAGATCGATCGGTCTACGTCGGACGGAATGACGCGGCCTTCCAGCGCGCAACGCCCGGCAGGGCCACCCGCCCGGGATGCATGGACTACTCAGGCGCAAGAAATCGCATTCCGTTTGGCAAGCATTGAAGTCGACGCCGTACGCATCGAGATCGCTGGCGGCGGCGCGAGCCCTCGGAAGCTTCTGGACTTCCGGCTCGAGAATGTTGGGACGATTCAGGACGCGCAACCGTGGCTCTCCGTCTAACTCAGCGGCCCAGCCATGCATGCAGCACTCGAGTCAGCACCGATCGCATGGGACGCGGCGATCACGCGTCCGTGGCGACTGCCGCTCAAGGCACCGGCCGGCATCACTGCACCCTGTGTGGCGATCTGGCGGAATCCCGGCGCGCCGATTGAATGCGGGTTGCTCGCGATCGAGATCGTCCGCGATGCACTTGGGATCTTGGATCCCGACAGAGTCAAGGTCAGACGTGAGGAGGCAGAAGGCCCGCGCTTGTCCGAACGGACGCGACTTGCGGCTGTTCGCGCAACGCGCGAGCGACGCCACGAGCGCGTCCTCGCGACATGCTCGAAGTGCGGCCGGGATCTTCGTGACCCGGTGTACGCACAGATTGGCATTGGCCCAGAGTGCATCAAGGCCTACCCGGCAGCCGAGGTGCGGCTCCGACGCCGCCTGAACCAGGCGGTGGATGCCAGACGGCCGACGCATCTGAACGCCAAGAAGCCCAGCGATTGGGCTGTTGACGTGGCCACCCACTGGCATCTCGGCACGAAGTAGCGCCAGGTCGACAGCGCCTTCTCGGGCCTCGCGAGATGCGGCGAGCCGTCGGGCCAGGCATACAAACGATCAGTCGCCTTCCACGAGAGCAAGGAGATCTTCAGCTGCCAACTTCGCATCGGGATCTGCGAGCCCGTCGACAAACGCCAAGTCCTCGGCTTCGAGCACCGCTCTGGGGTCACGCTTGTCGGTCGGGTCGGTCCAGGCGAACCCGTCTGCGATCCGGCCGTTCCAGGTTAGAACCCGGTAGGGATTCGCACAGACGCCGCATTTGGACACGTGGTTCGCGACGGCTTGAGCCGATGTCCCGATCGCCTCGGCGAGGTAATAGTAGGCCGTCCACTTGCCAGCAGGGATCAGGCCGAGGATCTCGTGCGCGATCGTCCAGTCGAAGCCTTGCTCCTGCTTGAACTGCGTGCGGTAGTCGGCCAGGGCCTCCGGCGGAAGCGACGGGCGCTTCCATAGGCCCACCGCCTGTTGTGCGAGGCGTACTGCGCGCTTGACGATCTCCGGCTCGTTCCAGGTGTCGAGTTCGGCCAGATCCTTGTTGAGCTGGAGGTGGCTGTCCTTGAAGCCTCCCGGCATGTCGCGCTTCTCGGTGAACGGCTTGTCGGAGAGTTCAGGGTTGTAGCCCGTGAGGGTCAGGTTGCCGAGCGTGTGCAGGCGGCGCGACTGCACGTCCTGCCAATCGGGCTCGAGCATGTCCTGCCATGCCTGGGAGAGCTTCTCGTTCTGGGGCATGACGTGCTCGATTGTGTAGTCGCCGATGCTTATCGGCTCCTTGTGGCTGTTGTTCTCCATCTTGGCGAAGAAGTAGGGCGCGCGTTGCAGGCCGTAGAGATCCTCGTCGCGCAGGTGCTTTTCGAACTCCTCGTCGTCGGGGAATCGCTTGTAGCTGTCGAGCGTCAGGAACCGGCCCCACACACTCTCGACGTACTTGCCAGGAATCACCTGCCCGGCGAGGGCAGCGAAGGTGCTCCGCAGGGAGTTGGTGGGGACCCGGCAGATCGTGCGGCGGAACAAGTACGAGATGACGGCGTCAAGGATCTGAGCGAACCCCGCGGCGTCCACCTTCTCGGCCACGTAGTCCTCGTAGACCCGCAGCAGGAACGGGTAGACGACCACAGCCTTCAGCTGCTCGAGCTCCAGGAATCTCGTTGCCAGCTTCGGGTTGGTCTCCTGCCCGAGGGCCATCTTGACGAAGTAGGACGCGCTGCGGCTGAGATCGATCACGACGTCTCCGCGGCTGACACCGATCAGCGCCTGATCGTCGGCGTACGCCTTGAACGCGTCGTAGATGTCCTCAAGCCGCGGGATGGTGCCGGTCCGCACCGTGAGGAAGTGACGGACGAACTCGTCGAACCGGCGCTCGTTGGCTCCCTTGAAGGCCTGCTCCATCGGGAACCAGTAGCCCTCGTAGAGGTGGGTCTGGTGGCTCGGCTCGAGATCCATGAGGACGAAGTTGCGGATCAGGTCCGCCTGTGACAGCTTCTTGCCCGTTGAGTTCATCGCCTCGAACACGAGTTGGGGGTTATCGACGCCGCGGGCGAGGTGGACGTCGACGACGACAAGCTTGCTGATGCCTCTGCAGACCGCAGCTAAATCGGTCTTGGAGTCCTTGAGCTTGGCGACGAAGTACTGGTAGTTCGCGATGACCCGGGACGCGTTCCCTGCGGGCAGAGGATCGTTGCGAACCACGGCCTTCAGCGCCTCCTTGTCGCTCTGCGACAGGATCAGCTTGAAGAACTTGTCGCCGCTCTCGTACTCGTTGGTGAGCCAGAGCCCGCGGATCTTCCGGGGCGCGAACCCGTCAACCGGCTCCCTCTGGTGCTCGGGCAGGCTGTCGAGATGGGCGGCGACTGCCGCGAGCAAGAGAGTGACCGTCGTGGTGCGCTGCTGGCCGTCGATGATCAGAGCAGGTTCGGCCTGCGCGATGTTGCCCTGATCCTTCTCGACGTAGACGATCGAACCGGTGAAGTGGGCGCCGATGGACTCGCTGCTGCCGGCACGGACGATGTCCTTCCAGAGCTGCTCGCATTCGCCGAGATCCCAGGAGTAGACCCGTTGGTAGATCGGCACCACGAACTGGGTCGCCTTCTTCAAGAGGTCCAGCAGATTGGCGTCGACAGCTTTCACATCGTCAATCCTGCCTTGCACCGCCGACGAATCGAATCAGTTCGCCCCGAATGGTCCTCGGGCGGCGACAAGCACCGCCGCCAATAGTCGGTCTGGTCCGCCGAGATCGCGCAACCTCCCGATCGCCGCGGCGAGGCGACACAGGAGGTGCAGTCGAGTACCACCGACCGGGTCGATGGCCGGGCCGACGTCGTCGGTGATCACGTCGAGCTGGATGAGAAGCCGCTCGACGTGAGCGCACTCCTCGTCACTCGTTGCGAGGTCGGCGAGGGCGCCCAGGCAGGAGCGGGGCTTCGCCGAGCGTGTAGAGGTAGTCGATGTCGGGCGTCATGCCCTGAGCATCGGCGCCGTGGACGCGCGCATCTGCCGACGCGATGACCGCTGTGGAGACATTCGTGTCTATCCCCGCTACGGCCCCCTTCTGCCACCGCCCTTCCTCCCATTCTCCCTCGCCCCGGTCCCCTCAGCTTTCATCCCCAACCATCAATGACTCCCCAACCGCCTCCTCCCGGCATCCTTCTCGCCCTCAGTTTCGAGCGGCACGCATGCTACGAAATGCGGTAACCCTGCGGACCGCGAAACAGCGGCTGACCTGCGGATATGCAGTTGTCGATGGTTGTTGATGGAGGTGGCTCAAGTGCACGGCGGGATGAAGATCTACCGCGGCGCAGCTACCGCTGCCTGGCACTACGTCGAGGCCGACCGATCCCGGGCTGACGACTACTACCTCGCCGAAGGCAGCGGCGTCGCCATTCGGATCGTCGCCACCCCCGGAGTCCGTCGAGCATCGAGCCGAAATGGACGGCGAGACCTACGGGCAGTGGGTCGCTGGCTACTACATCGAGTCCGGCGCGGCCAAGGGGCGATTGCGGACGGACGACAAGGGCGTGCCGTTCATCGAGGTCACCGTCAACGGCCCGAAGACGTGGTCGCTCGCGGCCGCGCTCCATCCCGAGATCGCGGCTGCCTAAGCGCGGCGCAAGTCGCGGCGGCCGAGGAGATCATCGGCTGGCTCGCCGGGCACGCGACGACGCGAGTTTGGTCCGAGGGATCGGCAGGTGCAGGTGCAGGTCGAGCAGATCGCGGCGGCCGTAGTACGCCACTCCACCTCCCGCGCCGGCGACCCCTACCGCCACCTGCACCTCCAGATCAACGTCCGTGTCTTCGCGGCGGGCGCTTGGCGAGGACTCCACGCCGTCGGCGTCCGCGACAGCCTCGAAGCGATCAACGGGATCGGGCACGCGGCGGTGATGACCAACCCGGAGTTCCGCGCGGCCCTCGCCGAGCACGGCTACACCGTCGATCCCGAGACCGACGAGGTCACTCAGCTGGCCGGCGTACTGCGGCGCGTTCAGCGCTCGGTCGCGGCAGATCGAGGCGAATATCGACAGGTACGAGGCGCAGTGTCGTCGTGACCACCCGGGCGACGAGCCAGGACCCGCGATCCGGCAGACGGGGGAACGCCGAGCGTAGGCCGACGCCCGGCCCGACAAGATCGTCCCGACGTCCGGGGCCGACCTACGCGAGCGCTGGATCGAGGAGCTCATCGACCTCGGCTTCCGAGCACCCCAGCGGCGTACCCGTCCGGCCGCGGTTCCGATCGGCTCGCTGGATCGCGATGCTCTCGCCAAGCGGGCCGTCGACCGGCTCGGCGCTCGCCGCTCCGCTTGGAACGCGGCCGACGTCCGCGGCGAGGTCGAGAAACTGATCGCCTGCTGCGACGTGGTCGCCCCTGGCGCTGTACGGCGTGAACTCGCCGAGGACCTGACCGCGCGGGCGGTCGCGGCGTGCGTTCCGTTGGTGAACCGTGACGACGCTCCGGAGCATGTACGGGCGCTGAGCTCGCCGGACGTGCTCGCGGTCGAGTACGACCTGGTCGCGCAGATCATCCGCGCCGGCGAGCCGAGAAGATCACCGTCATCGAGGGCGCCGCGGGCGCGGGCAAGACCCGTCGACTCGCCGCCACCCGCGAGCAGGTCGAGGCACGCGGCGGCCGGATGCTCGTGGTGACGCCGACCCGCAAGGCGGCTCAGGTGGCTGCAGGAGAGGTTGGCACCGAGACGCGCGCCGTCGCCAAGCTGCTCCACGAGCACGGCTTCCGGTGGGACGACGAGGGCCACTGGAGCCGGACCGATCCGTCGCCCACCGCTCCCCCGCTGGACCGCCGCACGCTCCTCGTAGTCGACGAGGCGGGCATGCTCGACCAGGACAGCGCCCACGCCCTGTTGGCCCTCGCCGACTCCGGCGGCGTTCTCGACCTCGCAGCGAGGTACGCCGCCGACCGATGCATCGAGTACGGCGGAGTCCACCGCTTCACCGACCCGGCTTACGCCGACCTCTCACTCCGGATGCGCTCCGGAGCCCGACCCGGCAAGGTCTTCGACGAACTCGTGCGTCGAGGCGACGTCGTGATCCACCCCAGCGACGTCGAACGCCAAGACGTCCTCGCCGTGAAGGCGGCGCACGGTCAGCTCGTCGTCGCCGGCACCCGCGAGCAGGCAACTGAGCCAAGGGCTCGTGGCCACAGATGACCGCTTGCTCTTCTACACCGATGCCGCCGACGAATTCGGCAACGAACCGATGGTTGATCAGATCGAGAGAGAGTTGCGGGAACGACCAACACTCGAGCGAACTGAACTGGAGCGGCGTTACCGGCTCACCTTCCGCATCGCCGAGGTTCTGAGACGGATGGTTCCGCGGGTCTCGTTTGAGGTCGAGCCCTACAGCATGGGCGACTTCTACGACCGAGAGTGGGATACGACTCAGCGATTCGACAGCGAGTACTCGGAGATCGCAGCCGTGAAGGCTGCGTTCGTCCCGACGCCGACCATCGTTTGCTACTCGCGCGACGAAGTCGGTCCCGTGTATGAGGTTCATGTACCGCGACTTGAGCGGCAGGAGCCGATCGCTCGTCGCCGCGGAAGTCGGTCAAAGCTGTAGAGCTTGAGGATCTCGTCCGTTCGTTGACGGGCCCGGAGAGAGAGCGCGTTCGCGGGTACGTGGAGGCCATCGTCGAGCACCGAGGTGGGTGACAATCCCTCCGATTCGCAACGGAGGGTGAGGGGTCAGCCTGGTTCCAGTTATGAAGTTGCGGCCCCAGCCCGGCTGCACTCGGGGCGCGGCTGGCGAGAAGGTCAAACGGGCTCGTCGGCCGTCGGCGTTGCATATGTGCAACACCGACCACTGGAGGCCGAAGTTGTTGTGTTCGCACTATCTTGACCACAACGCGACAACTTGCCCCTGGTACTCGGACCGTCCTCGACTCCCATGTGCGCGCCACTCCCCAAAGATGTGTCGTCATGCGACACGCCGACCACAACAATGTTCCACAACAGGGGCTAGAGTGACATTGTGGATTTGAGCATGTTCCAGAAGCCAGCACCGGGGACACTTGTCGCCATCACCGGCCAAGACCCCCTCTTGGGGCCGTGGGAGCACAAGGCATTCATCCCGAATCCCCTGGCCCAGGACCCACCCGACCTGTCGCCCAAGACCCATCTGGTCATTGCCGACGCGCGGGCCGCGCTGGCCGCACTGGACAGCACCGCGCGGCAGCTCCCGAACCCCACCTTGTTACGTCTCCCCACGCTGCGGCGCGAAGCGCAGAGCACCTCCGCACTGGAGGGCACCTACGCCCCGCTCGCAGAGGTTCTGGTTGCCGACGACGAGGAGCCGCCCACCCCTGAGCTGATCGAGATCCTCAATTACGTCGCCGCGGCCAACTACGGATTCGCCTGGATCGCCGATGGCCGACCCATCTCGACCTCATTCCTGAGCGACCTTCAAGGCATCTTGATGCGCGGCACACCCCTGGCCCCAGTCTCCGGTCGTCTGCGGGATACCCAGGTCGTGATCGGACGCCGAGTGGACGCCGATCCCAGGGCGCACCCCGTCTACAACGCCCGTTTCGTGCCGTCGCCAGATGGCGTCGAGCTGGAGTCGGGCGTGGGGGCCCTCGTCGCTTGGCTCCGCGAAGACCATCGGGGCCACATCGATCCCGTCGTAGCTGCGGCAATGTCCCACTACCAGTTCGAGACCTTGCACCCCTTCCACGACGGCAACGGGCGCATCGGCCGGCTGCTCATCGTGTTGCACCTGGTGGCTGCTGGCGTCCTCAGCGAGCCCACCTTGACCGTCTCGCCGTGGTTCGAGGCCCGACGAGGCGACTACTACGACCGGCTCCTAGCCGTCAGCACCACCGGTGACTGGGACGCCTTCGTCGCCTTCTTCGCAGAGGGATTGCGGCAAGCCGCCGACAACACCCATCAAGAGATGCGCGCTCTGGTGGCCGTTCAGGCCGAACTGAAGGCGATCGTCCGAGCCTCCGCACTGAGAGCCGACAGCGCGCACACCCTGGTCGACCTCGCGATCGCCAACCCCAGCTTCACGGTGCGCAAGGTTGAAGCCGAGCTCGACATCTCCTACGGGCGAGCCAACAAACTGGTCGGACAACTCTGCGATCTTGGGGTCCTCCAGGTCGTCGACGCGCACGCCTACAAGCGCCGATTCTACGCTCCACGCGTCCTTGAAGTCCTGACTACGCGAGCCTCAGCGTGAGACCGTCGTACGCCCAGATCCGCTGCCACTGGCCAACGTGATGGGACCTGAGTGATGCACGAAAGTGATGCACGAAGCCCTGGACTCGGTGTCAAACGGCGGTCTCCGCTGAAACGACACGAACCGCCACACCCCCTTTGACCTGCGGTTTCGTCAAAATCCGCTGGCAGCCGTCGATCGATCAACCTCTTGGCACCAGTGGCAGGCGGCGTACCCGACGCTCAGCAGGATCGGGACGTTGCGCGCGCGGGCTTCGTCGAAGGCCTCCGGTCCCCACTCCCACCACTCCACGGGGTTGTCGGCGTGCTGGAGGAGGTACGGCGAGGTTGCGGACGCCAGGCGGTTGGACACGCCCCCACGCTAGCCGCGGCCGCCGTCACGACGTCGGCGTTGCGTCCACGCGCGTCACGTGAGCGCAGCGGCCGCGCTGTGCCGCGAGACGAAATCGGCGATCGGCTCGGCTACGGCCGCTGGGTCCGTGGTGACCGAGAAGTGATCGCCACCGTCGAGGATGACCTCCTCGCGCTGCGGGAACAACTCGTAGAGGAAAGCTCGCGTCGCGGGGTTGATCGCGTTGTCCGAAGCGGTGCCCCACGAGAGCACCGGGCTGTCGGTCGATGCCGCCTGCTCGACCCCGTAGCTCCACCCGACCAACGCGGCAGCCTCGCCCTCGACGAACGTTGCCGCATCCCTGATGCCCTGGTCGACGACACCGGGCCCCGCGGCTTCCGCCGCCGCACGCCAGTTCAGGCCCGTTGGCTCGAAGAGTGCATCGAAGGCGCCTGCGATGTCGCCCGCCTGGTAGCGACCCACCATCGCCTCGAACGCAGGTCCCAGGATCCCCAGCAGGTCCGCGTGGTCGCTCGCGGCCAGCCAGCTGCTCGACGGCAATGGCTCGAGCAGCGCGAGGGACCGTACCCGGTCGGGGTAGGAAGCTGCGAGCACGAGAGCGATCATCGCGCCCTCGGAATGGCCCACGAGGTGCGCTCGGTCCACCTCGAGGTGGTCCAGCAGGCCAACGATGTCGGCGGCATGGGTGTCGAAGCCACCGGCCGGTCCGCCGGTCTCGCCGTACCCCCGCCGGTGGTAGCTGATCCTCCGGAATCCGCTGAACGCCGACTGCTCGGCCAACGGACGAAGGAAGTCGGCCCAGATGGCGCCGTGGATGAACAGCACTGGTTCCCCCTCCCCCTGGACGTCGTAGGCCAACTCGATGCCGTTCACGCTTGACGTCTTCATCGTTGCTCCTTGGCTCCTAGGTCTCGGTCCCGTGGTGCCCGCCTTGCGAGCTGGTTCGAGGTTGGCCGACCGAGCAGCCGACAGGATCGGCATTGGCTGCCAACCTGAGACCGAGGGCGTGGGCAGATCTACCCATGTCCGATCCCGCGGGCCATGCTGGAGGCATGGAAGCCGTCGCCGCGGCGCACCTGGCCCGAGCGCGGGAACTGCACCGCGCGTCCAGCTGGGAGCAGGCCTGCGACGAGTACGCCGCGGCGGACCACGAACACCCGCTCGCCGTAGTGGATCTGGAGGCTTTCGCCGAAGCCGCTCAGGTCTCCGCCCGCGGAGACGACGCGGTCGCCCTGCTCCGCCGGGTCTTCGACCTCCGGGTCAGCGCCGACCAGCTCGATGACGCGGCGCAGGTCGCGTTCTGGCTGTGGTGGGCCCTGTTGAACAGCAACGAGGTCGTCCAGGCAAGCGGCTGGCTCAAGCGTGTGAGCCGCGCACTGGGCCCCGCCATGGCCACCAGCCTGTGGCTCAGGATCCCCGACGCGATGTTCCAGGGAGCGACGGGCAATCGCTCTCGCGCCGGCGAGCTGTTGGGGACGATCGTCGACGAAGGCCAGGGCGAGGTGGTCCCCTGGGCGTTGTGCATGTGGGGACAGACCCTGATCGAGGAGGGTCGGCTCGAGGAGGGGCTCGGTCGCCTGGAGGAGGCGATGGCCGTCCTTGACAGTGGTCTCTCGCCGAGGGTCACGCCGTGGATCTACTGCGCGGCCGTCCGCGGGTGCTGCCTGGCGCGCGACTTCGCCCGCGCCCGTGCCTGGAACCGGTCGATGGCCCGGTGGCTCGATTCGCTGAGCAGCCTGGGAGGCGCGTACCTCGGGAACTGCCGCATCTACCGCTCACGGTTGATGTGCCTCGATGGCGCCTGGCCGGACGCCCTCGTCGAGC
>CAWHNG010000001.1:0-361144 GCA_963830735.1 uncultured Actinomycetota bacterium | reverse complement strand
AGCCGATGCGGGTGACGCCGTCACCCTCGACGAGCATCACGTTGGAGACGTGGATGGGGGCCTCGGTGGTGATGATCCCGCCGGTGTTGCCGGCGCGACCGCCCTGGTTGACGACCTTGGTGTGCTTCTTGATCCGGTTGACGCCCTCGACGATCACCCGGTGCTCCTCGCGGAGCACCTTGATGACCTTGCCCTCGGCGCCCTTGTCCTTGCCCGCGATCACCTTGACGGTGTCGCCCTTCTTGATCGAAAGGTCGGGCTTCTTGCCAGAGCTGGTCATCACAGCACCTCCGGTGCGAGCGAGATGATCTTCATGAACCGCTTGTCGCGCAGCTCGCGGCCGACCGGGCCGAAGATGCGGGTGCCGCGGGGCTCTCCGTCGTTCTTGAGGATCACCGCCGCGTTCTCGTCGAAGCGGATGTACGAACCGTCGGGGCGACGGCGCTCCTTGACGGTGCGCACGATGACGGCCTTGACGACGTCACCCTTCTTGACGTTGCCGCCCGGGATGGCGTCCTTGACCGTGGCGACGATGACGTCGCCGATGCCGGCGTAGCGACGACCGGAGCCGCCGAGCACGCGGATGCAAAGGATCTCCTTCGCACCGGTGTTGTCGGCGACCTTGAGTCGCGACTCCTGCTGAATCATCAGTTTCTCCTGGTTGTCGTGCCGGTTCTCCGCACCTCAGGTGGGTGAGGAGCCTGGCCGAACTTGGCCGAAAATCGAGGTGGTTACTTCGCGCGCTCGAGGATCTCGACGACGCGCCAGCGCTTCGTGGCCGACAGCGGACGCGTCTCCATGATCAGGACGCGGTCGCCGACGCCGCAGTCGTTCTGCTCGTCGTGGGCCTTGAGCCGCGTGTTGCGGCGCAGGACCTTGCCGTACAGCGCGTGCTTGACGCGGTCCTCGACGGACACGACCACGGTCTTGTCCATCTTGTCGCTGACGACCAGGCCCTCACGGGTCTTGC
This sequence comes from uncultured Actinomycetota bacterium, assembly GCA_963830735.1. Lineage (GTDB taxonomy): Bacteria > Actinomycetota > Actinomycetes > Propionibacteriales > Nocardioidaceae > Nocardioides. Next base: position 360,174 of record CAWHNG010000001.1, on the reverse strand, counting down.
GAGCGTTCCGCTCGACGGTGGTCGACTCGTTGTCGCTCATGCGCTCTCCTCAGCGTCCGCGCCCGGCGCGGTGCGGATCCCGAGCTCGCGCTCGCGCACCACGGTGTAGATCCGGGCGATGTCCTTCTTGACCGTGCGGAGCCGACCGTGGCTCTCCAGCTGGCCGGTGGCCGCCTGGAAGCGCAGGTTGAACAGCTCCTCCTTGGCCTCGCGGAGCTTGGCCTCGAGGTCAACGTCGTTGAGCTCGTCGAGCTCGTGTGCCTGCAGGTTCTGGCTCATCAGAACTCACCGGCCTCTCGGGTGATGAATCGGCACTTCATGGGCAGCTTGTGCATGGCGCGGCGCATCGCCTCGCGGGCGGTGGTCTCGTCGACACCCGACAGCTCGAACAGGACACGGCCGGGCTTGACGTTGGCGACCCACCACTCGGGCGAGCCCTTGCCGGAACCCATCCGGGTCTCGGCGGGCTTCTTGGTCAGCGGGCGGTCCGGGTAGATGTTGATCCAGACCTTGCCGCCACGCTTGATGTGGCGGGTCATGGCGATACGGGCCGACTCGATCTGCCGGTTGGTGACGTAGTGACCCTCGATGGCCTGGATCCCGAAGTCACCGAACGCCAGCTTGGTGCCACCCTTGGCCGCACCCCGACGCTTCGGGTGGTGCTGCTTGCGGTGCTTGACGCGACGCGGCATCAACATGACTCAGGACTCCGTTCCGCTGGTGGTGTCAGCCGACTCCGCAACGGGCGCCTTCTCCGCAGCAGCCTCCGCCGGAGCGGCGGCAGCGTCGGAGGAGCGGTCCGAGCGGGTCGGACGGTCGCCGCGCGACCCACGGGTCGGACGGTCGCCGCCACGGTTGGGACGACCACCGCGACCGGGGACGCCGGCGCGGGCAGCCGCCTGGGCCTGGCGCTCGGCACGGGTGCCGGCGACCTCGCCCTTGTAGATCCAGACCTTCACGCCGATCCGGCCGAAGGTCGTGCGGGCCTCGTAGAAGCCGTAGTCGATGTCGGCACGCAGGGTGTGCAGCGGCACGCGACCCTCGCGGTAGAACTCGGTGCGCGACATCTCGGCGCCGTTGAGGCGGCCGGAGCACTGGATCCGGATGCCCTTGGCGCCCGAACGCATCGAGGTCTGCATCGCCTTGCGCATGGCACGGCGGAACTGCACGCGGCCCGACAGCTGCTCGGCAACACCCTGGGCGACGAGCTGGGCGTCGATCTCGGGGTTCTTGACCTCGAGGATGTTGAGCTGCACCTGCTTGCCGGTGAGCTTCTCGAGCTCGCCGCGGATGCGGTCGGCCTCGGCGCCACGGCGACCGATGACGATGCCGGGACGCGCGGTGTGGATGTCGACGCGGACCCGGTCACGGGTGCGCTCGATCTCGACCTTGGCGATGCCGGCCCGCTCCATGCCCTTGGAGAGCAGCTTGCGGATGGCGACGTCCTCGCCGACGTAGGACTTGTAGAGCTTGTCGGCGTACCACCGCGACTTGTGGTCGGTGGAGATGCCGAGGCGGAACCCGTTCGGGTTGATCTTCTGGCCCATTACTTCTTTCCACCCTTCGAAGCCACGACGTCAGCGGGCTGGACGGCGATGGTGATGTGGCTGGTCCGCTTGTTGATGCGGGTGGCCCGGCCCTGGGCCCGCGGGCGCCAGCGCTTCATCGTCGGACCCTCGTCGACCAGCGCGACCGACACGACGAGGTCACCGGCAGGCAGGCCCTCGGTGGTCTCGGCGTTGGCCACGGCGCTCTCGAGCACCTTGTAGATGGTCTCGGCGGCCGACTGGGGCGAGAACTGCAGCAGCGTCAGGGCCTCGTCCACGGGGAGACCGCGGACCAGGTCGACGATGCGGCGCGCCTTCATCGGGGCGATCCGCTGGAAGCGCGCGCTGGCGAACGCGCCCGGCTGGTCGCCGAGCAGCGACTCGCGCCGCGCGCTCGTGCGGTGACGCTCGGTGGTGCTCATCGGCGGCGCCCCTTCCGGTCTTCCTTGACGTGCCCGCGGTAGGTGCGGGTGGGGGCGAACTCGCCCAGCTTGTGGCCGACCATCGAGTCGCTGATGAACACCGGCACGTGCTTGCGGCCGTCGTGCACGGCGATCGTGTGGCCGATCATCGCGGGAACGATCATCGATCGGCGCGACCAGGTCTTGATGACGTTGTGGGTGCCCTTGTCGTTCTCCGCGTCCACCTTCTTGATCAGGTGGTCGTCCACGAAGGGACCCTTCTTCAGGCTGCGAGGCATCTGCTGTCTACTTCCCTACTCAGCGCTTCTTGCCGGTCTTGCGGCGACGGATGATCTGGGAGTCGCTGGCCTTGCGCTTGCGCGTCCGGCCCTCGGGCTTGCCCCACGGCGAGACCGGGTGGCGACCACCGGAGGTCTTGCCCTCGCCACCGCCGTGCGGGTGGTCGACCGGGTTCATGACGACACCGCGGACGGTCGGGCGCTTGCCCTTCCACCGCATCCGGCCGGCCTTGCCCCAGTTGATGTTGGACTGCTCGGCGTTGCCGACCTCGCCGACCGTGGCGCGGCAGCGCACGTCGACGAAGCGCATCTCGCCCGAGGGCAGACGCAGCGTGGCGCGGGATCCCTCGCGGGCCACCAGCTGCGCGCTGTTGCCGGCGGAGCGGGCCATCTTGGCACCGCCGCCCGGACGCAGCTCCACGCAGTGGATGGTGGTACCGACCGGGATGTTGCGCAGCGGCAGGTTGTTGCCGGGCTTGATGTCGGCGCCCACGCCGGACTCGACGCGCATGCCCTGCGTCAGGTCCTTCGGCGCGATGATGTAGCGCTTCTCGCCGTCGGCGTAGTGCAGCAGCGCGATGCGCGCGGTGCGGTTGGGGTCGTACTCGATGTGCGCGACCTTGGCCGGCACGCCGTCCTTGTCGTAGCGACGGAAGTCGACGATGCGGTAGGCCCGCTTGTGACCGCCGCCCTGGTGCCGGGTGGTGATCCGACCCTGGTTGTTCCGGCCGCCCTTCTTCGGGAGCGGGCGGGTCAGCGACTTCTCGGGCGTGGTCCGGGTGACCTCGACGAAGTCGGCCACCGAGGAGCCGCGACGGCCCGGGGTGGTCGGCTTGTACTTACGGATTGCCATGTCTGTTCAGTCCTCTTCCAGGCGCCCGGTCAGGAGACCGGACCTCCGAAGATGTCGATGCGGTGGCCCTCGGCGAGGCTGACGATCGCGCGCTTGGTGTCCTTGCGCTTGCCGAGGCCGTTGCGCGTCCGGCGGGTCTTGCCCGCGCGGTTGAGCGTGTTGACCGCGGTGACCTTGACGTTGAACACCTTCTCGACGGCGATCTTGATCTCGGTCTTGTTGGCGTCAGGGCGCACCAGGAAGGTGTACTTGTTGGCGTCGAGGAGGCTGTAGCTCTTCTCCGACACGACCGGGGCGATCAGGACGTCGCGGTGGTCCTTGTGCAGGGTGCTCACTGGTCAGTCTCCTTCTTGCCGTAGGCCGTGCCGCTCACGAAGGCGTCGTACGCGCCCTTGCTGAACACGACGTCGTCGCTGGCGAGGACGTCGTAGGTGTTCAGCTGGTCGACCGCGACGAGGTGGACCTCGCCCGCGTTGCGCAGCGACAGCCAGGTGACGTTGTCGGACCGCTCGAGCACGACCAGGAAGTTGCGACGCTCGGTCAGCCCGGCCAGCGCGGCGAGCGCGGACTTGGTCGACGGCTTGTCACCGCTGACCAGGCCCTCGACCACGTGGATCCGCTCGTTGCGGGCCCGGTCGGAGAGCGCGCCACGCAGGGCGGCGGCCTTCATCTTCTTGGGGGTGCGCTGGCTGTAGTCGCGCGGCTGCGGGCCGTGGACGACGCCACCACCGGCGAACTGCGGCGCACGGGTCGAGCCCTGGCGGGCGCGGCCGGTGCCCTTCTGCTTGTAGGGCTTCCGGCCACCGCCGCGAACCTCGCCGCGGGTCTTGGTCGCGTGGGTGCCCTGGCGGGCAGCCGCCTGCTGGGCGACGACGACCTGGTGGATGAGCGGGACGTTGACCTCGACGTCGAAGATCTCGGCCGGGAACTCCACCGCAACAATCTTGCTAGCCATGGCGATCAGCCCTTCCGAGCCATCGGCTCGGCCGACTTCGCAGCCGAGCGGAGTACGACGACGCCGCCCTTGGGACCGGGCACGGCGCCCTTGAGGAGGATCAGGCCCCTCTCGACGTCGACCGCGTGCACGGTGACGTTCTGGGTGGTGACCGTGTCGCTACCCATGCGACCGGCCATCCGGAGGCCCTTGAACACGCGGCCCGGCGTGGCGCAAGCGCCGATCGAGCCGGGCTTGCGGTGGTTGCGGTGGGCACCGTGGGACGCGCCGACACCGTGGAAGCCGTGGCGCTTCATCACACCGGCGAAGCCCTTGCCCTTGCTGGTGCCGGTCACGTCGATCTGCTCGCCGGCCCCGAAGGTGTCGACGGGCAGCTCGGTGCCGATCGTGTAGGTGGCGGCGTCCGCGGTGCGGATCTCGACGAGGTGACGACGCGGCGTCGTACCGGCCTTGGCGAAGTGACCCGCCTGGGGCTTGATCACCTTGCGGCCCTCGATCTCGCCGTAGCCGATCTGGACGGCGTTGTAGCCGTCCGGCTCGGGCTGGCGGACCTGGGTCACCACGTTGGTGGTGGCCGCGATGACGGTGACCGGCACGATCCGGTTGTTCTCGTCCCACAGCTGGGTCATGCCGAGCTTGGTGCCCAGCAGGCCCTTCACGTTGCGTTCGATGGTCATGTCGCTACCTCGAATCAGAGCTTGATCTCGATGTCGACACCGGCCGGCAGGTCGAGGCGCATGAGGCTGTCGACCGTCTTCGGCGTGGGATCGATGATGTCGATGAGGCGCTTGTGGGTGCGCATCTCGAAGTGCTCGCGGGAGTCCTTGTACTTGTGGGGCGAGCGGATGACACAGAAGACGTTCTTCTCGGTCGGCAGCGGCACCGGGCCGGCGACCTTCGCACCCGTACGGGTGACGGTGTCAACGATCTTCCGCGCCGAGGTGTCGATCACCTCGTGGTCATAGGCCTTGAGCCTGATGCGGATCTTCTGTCCCGCCATAGGTCTCTCTCGTCCTTACTTCAGTCCACTTCGACCCGCTTGGGTCCGCCTTGGTGGGGACGTCCTCCGGTTGAGTAGGTCCCGCCCTGTCACTCACCCCCGACCTCCGACCCCCGAGGTCGGGCGTGTCGCGCCTGTCAGGCACAACACGACCCCGGTCAGGGATCTTGCAGTTGTTGTTGGGGGCGTCCGACGGTTCGTCGGACTGATCGGGTCTCCCTGGGTCCGGCACACCACACCACCGGCCACACTCGGAAGCGGCCGTCCAGATGCACCGCCCGGTGAGGGAGGTGCTCCTGGCGCCTGCTCAGGAGACGCGATTCAGTAGTCAAGATGTGTCGCACCCCGGCGAGCCCGCCGGAGCAACCTGGATATCTTGGCAGAGATCCCGGGGTCGAACCAAATCGGAAGGCGCACCGAGGGCGGCAGCGGGTTTCGGGCGGGGTGCGGGATGTAAGGATGGCGCCGATCGGGGCCCGTCCACTCCATCCGGGCGACCCCTGCCCAGCAACACCTTGCCCTCGGGGCGCGAAGGAGTGCGATGACGTCCGGCCCGCCGCACCACTACCCCCCGCCGGGTGCGCCGCCGCCGGAGGACCCGCCCGCGCCCGAGGGGTACGACGCCCCGGGGTCGGTCGCGGCGTCGTACCCCTCGACGGCCTCGACGCCGGGCGGCGCGCAGCCGGGCCACGCCTACGCGCCGCACCGCCCGCCGGTCCCCGGCGGCGGGTGGAACGGTCTCCCCGGAGCCGCCCACAAGCCCGGCGCGATCCCGTTGCGACCGCTCAGCCTCGGGAGCATGTACGACGGGGCGTTCCGGATCATCCGCTACAACCCGAAGGCCACCGTCGGTGCGGCGGTGCTGGTGACCGCGCTCGCGCAGATCCTTCCGATCCTGGTCGGGATCCTGCTGACCTTCGTCGCGGGCGTCACCGTCGACCTCGAGGCGTCGAGCGAGGAGCTGTCGACGACCGACGCGCTCGGCCTGGTCGGTGCGTACGGCGCGATCCTGCTGTCCTCGGTGCTCTCCTGGATCGGGCTCACCCTCGTCACCGGGATGATGGCGTACGTCGTCCGCGACGCCGCCGTCGGGCGCAAGCTGACCCTGGCCGCGGCCTGGGCGGCGACGCGCGGCCGCCGTTGGCGGCTGATCGGACTGACCCTGCTGGTCACCGTCGCCGTGTTCCTGATCTGGGCGGTGTGGGGCCTGCTGCTGGTCGTGGTGGCTGTCGTGATCGACAACCTCGTGGTCACCGTGGTCTGGGGCGCGGTGAGCTTCGCCGGGTTCTGCTGCCTGATGGCGTGGACCTGGATCCGGCTCTTCTACCTGCCGGTGCCGGCGCTGATGCTCGAGGACGTCGGGGTGTTCGGGGCGATCGCCCGCGGCTACCGGCTCACCCGCCAGCAGTTCTGGCGCACCTTCGGCATCGGCCTGCTGACGGTGCTCGTCGCATCGGTCGCCGGCGGGATGCTCTCCACCCCGGTGGCGCTGGTGTTCCAGCTCGGCGGCGTCGCCGTGCCGGAGTACGCCCTCTTCTTCCTGCTGATCGGGAACGCGCTGTCCTCGGTGGTGCAGAACGCCTTCGTCGGACCGTTCATCTCCGCGGTCACCACGCTTCAGTACGTCGACCTGCGCATGCGCAAGGAGGCCTACGACGTCGAGCTGATGGGAGAGGCCGGGCTCCTCCCCCGGTGACGTCGATGCCCGAGCTCCTGTCCGTCGGCGCTGCCGGCCTCCTCCGTGCCGAAGCGGCAGTGCGGGGCGCGGCGGCCGACCCGCCGCTCGACCCCAGCGGCGACGAGGCGCGGTCGTCGCTGCGGCGCGAGCTCGTCCGTCCGGAGTACTACGACACCAACCTCCTCGACCGCATCCTGCGGTGGATCGAGCGGGCGTTCCAGGACGGCGTCGAGAGCGCCTCCGGCCTGCACGGTGTGTCGACGTTCGCCGCGATCGTCGTCGGACTTGCTCTCGCCCTGGCACTGGCGGCGCTCGTCTCGCGGGCGCGGCGCACGACCGGGACCGGCGACGAGGACCGGCGCGCGCTCACCGACGAGCAGGTCACCGCCGCCGAGCTGCGGGCGCGCGCCGACGCCGCGTTCGCGCAGGAGAGGTACGACGCCGCGGTCGTCGACGGGTTCCGGGCGCTCGCCGTGCGTCAGGTCGAGCGCGACCGGATCGAGGACCTGCCGCAGGCGACGGCGCACGAGCTGGCCGGCCTGCTGGGCGGCGCGTTCCCGTCGCACCGGGACCGGATCGACGTGGTGGCGGACCTCTTCGACTCGGTGCTCTACGGCGACCACCCCGCGACGCGGGAGCAGGCGGGCGCCGTACTCGTGCTGGATGACGAGCTGGCCGGCCGGACGGTCCGCCGATGACCGGCGTCGCTGCCTCCGCGCCACCGGCCGCCGGCGGCTTCCTGCGGCGCAACCGCTGGGGCTTCCTGGTCGGCGGGATGCTGCTGCTGGCGGTCGTGCTGTCGGTGGTGACCCAGCGCGACGGCGGGCGCTCCGCGGACCCGCTCGACCCCCGCAACCCCGGACCGGAGGGGGCGCAGGCGCTGGCCAAGGTCCTCGAGCGCGAAGGCGTGGACGTGACGATCGTGCGCTCGGCCGAGGAGCTCGATGCCGTCCCGGTCGACCCCGACACCACGGTGCTGGTGACGGGCAGCGAGCAGCTCGGCCCCAGCACCGCCGAGCACCTCACCGACCACGCTGCGCCCGGCTCACTGGTCGTGGTCGACCCACCGTCGTACGTGCTCGACCTGCTCGACCCCGTGCCGGTCGCCCTCGGCGGCGACACCGACGATGTCGACGCCGACTGTGCCGATCCGACCTACGACGACCTGACCATCGCCGTCGCGTCCGCGTCTGCCTACGAGGCCGCCGGGTGCTTCCAGGTCGGCAGCGGCAACCTGCTCGTGACCGCCCGGTCGGGGGTGCAGTACTTCGGGGCCGCCGAGGCCCTCACCAACGACCAGGTCCTGCGCGCCGACAACGCCGCGGTCGCGCTCCGGCTGCTCGGCGAGCACGAGCGCCTGGTCTGGTACGTCCCGTCGTACGGCGACACCATCGGCGACGAGGCCGTCAGCCTCCGGTCGCTGCTGCCGCCGTGGATCGGCCCCGGACTCTGGCTCGTCTCGCTCGCCGCCATCGGGCTGGTGCTGTGGCGCTTCCGGCGGCTGGGGCCGCTCTCCACGGAGCCGCTGCCGGTCGTCGTCCGTGCGGTGGAGACCGCCCGCAGCCGCGGCCGGATGTACCGCAAGGGCAACGACCGCGCCCATGCCGCATCGGTGCTGCGGACCGCGGCCCGGCGGGACACCGGCGACCGGCTCGGCCTCGCCCGCGGCAGCGACGACGCCGCGGTGGTCGCGGCCGTCGCCCACCACACCGGGCGGCCGACCGACGACGTCGCCGCCCTGATCTCCCGGTCCGGGCCGGTGCCGGGCACCGACCGGCAGCTGGTCCACCTCGCGCAGGAACTCACCCGTCTCACAGAAGAGGTACGTCGCGGATGACCGATCACACGACCGACGCCGGCGCCACCGCGTTCCCCCCGCCCCCGCCACCGCCGGACGCACCGGCGGACCCGGCCGCACCGGCCGCACCAGCCGCACCAGCCGGGCCCACTGGTCCGGACGCCGCCGTCCGTGAGCGACTGCTCGCGGTCCGGCACGAGGTCGCCAAGGCGGTCGTCGGCCAGGACGCCGCGGTGTCGGGGCTCTTGGTGGCGCTGCTGTGCGGCGGCCACGTGCTCATGGAGGGCGTTCCGGGCACGGCCAAGACGCTGCTCGTGCGCACGCTCGCCGCGTCGCTGTCGGTCGAGACCCGACGGGTGCAGTTCACGCCGGACCTGATGCCCGGTGACATCACGGGGTCACTGGTCATCGACAGCTCGGCGGGTGAGCTGAGCTTCCGCGAAGGTCCGGTCTTCACCAACCTGCTGCTCGCCGACGAGATCAACCGGACGCCCCCGAAGACGCAGTCGGCGCTGCTCGAGGCGATGGAGGAGGGGCAGGTCTCCGCGGACGGCGTGACGCGGCCGCTCCCCCGCCCGTTCCTGGTCGCGGCGACCCAGAACCCGGTGGAGTACGAAGGCACCTACCCGCTCCCCGAGGCCCAGCTCGACCGGTTCCTGCTCAAGGTCGTGCTGCCGATCCCGCCGCGGAGCGACGAGATCGCGATCCTGACCCGGCACGCCGACGGCTTCGACCCTCGCGACGTGGCGGGGGCCGGGGTCACGGCGGTCGCGTCCGGCGACGACATCGAGGCGGGCCAGGCCGCCGTGCGCCGGGTCCAGGTGGCGCCCGAGGTCGCGACCTACATCGTCGACATCGCGCGCGCCACCCGCGACTCGCCCTCGCTGTCGCTCGGTGTCAGCCCCCGCGGCGCGACCGCGCTGCTGCGGGCGGCGCGGGCCTGGGCCTGGCTCGCCGGTCGCGACTTCGTGACGCCGGACGACGTGAAAGCGCTCGCCCACGCGACGCTGGTGCACCGGCTGGGGCTGCGCCCGGAGGCCGAGCTGGAGGGTGTCGACGTCGCCCAGGTCCTCACGTCCGCGCTCGGATCGGTGCCCGTGCCGCGATGAGCGGGGTCCGTCGATGGTGATCTCGGGCCGGGTCCCGCTGCTGCTGGTCCTCGGGATCGGAGCGGTGGTGCTGCGGCCCGGCGCCGGCACGGTGGCGCTCTGGCTGTTCGCCGTACTCCTCTTCGTCGGCGCCGACCTCCTCCTCGCCCCGTCGCCACGTCGGCTCGGGCTGCAGCGGCGCCCGGTCGGCACGGTCCGGCTCGGCGATCCGGCGGAGTCGGTTCTCGTGGCCGCCAACGACGGCGGCGAGGGCGGTACGACGCCGCGCACCCTCCGGCTGCAGATCCGCGACGCCTGGCAGCCCTCCGCCGCCGCGCGGGACAACCGGTTCCGCTTCACGCTCGCGCCCGGCGACCGGCGCGTGCTGCGCACCCCGCTCCTCCCCCGGCGCCGCGGCGACCTGCGCGCCGACGGCGTCACGGTCCGGTCCTGGGGACCCCTGCGGCTGGCCGCCCGGCAGCGGACCTACGCCGTACCCGGCAGCGTCCGCGCCCTCCCGCCGTTCGACTCGCGCAAGCACCTGCCGTCGCGGCTCGCCCGGCTCCGCGAGCTCGACGGCCGCGCCGCGGTCCGGGTGCGCGGGCAGGGCACCGAATTCGACTCGCTGCGCGAGTACGTCCGCGGCGACGACGTCCGCTCCATCGACTGGCGGGCCTCCGCGCGGTCCCAGCACGTGGTGGTCCGCACCTGGCAGCCCGAGCGCGACCGCCGGGTCGTCCTGGTGCTCGACACCTCCCGCACCTCGGCCGGCCGGGTCGGCCAGGGCGACGGGGTGCCGCGCCTGGACGCGGCGATGGACACCGCGCTGCTGCTGGCCGCCCTCGCCTCGCGCGCCGGCGACCGGGTCGACTTCCTCGCCGGCGACCGCCGCGTCCGCACCCGTCTGCGGCTGGGCGGGTCGCGCGACGTCGCCGCCCGGCTCCAGGAGTCGATGGCCGACCTCGACCCCGTCCTCGCCGAGGCCGACTGGGACGCGCTGGCCGGTGCGGTCCAGGACCTCGGCAAGCAGCGCGCGCTGCTCGTGCTGCTCACCCCGCTCGAGCCCTCCGCCGTCCTGCACGGGCTGCTCCCCGTGCTGCCCGTGCTCACCCAGCACCACCGCGTGGTCCTGGCGTCGGTCCGCGACCCGGAGCTGAGCGACCTCACCGAGCGGCGCACCGACGTCGACGACGTGTACGCCGCCGCGGCCGCCGAGCAGGAGCTGGGCCGACGGGTGTGGATCGGCGACGTGCTCCGCAAGCTCGGCGTCGACATCGTCGAGGCGGACGCCGAACGGCTCCCCCCGGCCTTGGCCGACCACTACCTGGCGTTGAAGGCGGCCGGGAAGCTGTAGCGGCAGAGGGCCGCAACCGGCTGATCGGGGCGGATCCGATCAAACAGGCTGATGCGATCCACCACAATCACGACCTGACAGCGGGCGACCAGAGAGTCCGGCGGCGCAGTTGACCACCTACGCCTGCGTCGCGACCCGGTCCTCGAGCAGCTCGGCGGCGATGTCGCCGGTGGCACCCCGGGCCGCCGCCTGCCGGCCGAGGACGAACACGTAGGCCAGGAAGGCGGCCTCGGCGGCGATGCCGATCCCGATCCGCGCCCACGTGGGGAGCGGCGAGGGCGTCACGAAGGCCTCGATGATCCCGCTCACCAGGAGCACGACGACCAGCCCGAGCGCGACGGTGACAGCGGTCCGCCCGGCCTGGGCGATCGACGCGCCGCGGGAGAGCCCCCCGGGCTCGATCCACGACCAGAACAGCCGAAGGCCGACGCCGCCGGCCACGAAGACCGCGGTCAGCTCGAGCAGGCCGTGCGGCAGGATCAGCCCCCAGAAGAGCTCGCCCCGGTCGTGGCGGGTCATGATCGACCCGATGATGGCCAGGTTGGCGATGTTCTGGAAGAGCAGCGTGATCACCGGGACCCCGAGGATCCCCAGCGCGATGCAGAGCGCGGAGACCCAGGAGTTGTTGATCCAGACCCGGGTGCCGAACGAGCTGGCGGCGTTCTCGCTGTAGTAGCTCTCGAAGTCGTTGTTGACCAGCTGGTCGACCTCGGCAGGTGACAGCAGCGACTGCTCGACCTGCGGGTTGTCGATCAGCCACCACATCATCACGGCGGTGACGACGACGTTGCCGGCCAGGCAGCCGAGCCACCACCAGCGCAGCCGGTAGAGGGCGGCCGGGAACCGCTCGGTGAAGAAGTGCGCCACGGCCTGCCACTTGGTGACCCGGGTGCCGAGCATCGCCACCCGGACCCGTCCCAGCAGCGAGGAGAGGTAGGCGACCAGCTGCCCGTCCGGGGCCGAGGTCCGGATCACGGACAGGTGCGTGGCGACCTGCTGGTAGCGGTCGACCAGCTCGTCGCTCGTCACCCCGTCCCGACGCCGGGTGCTCAGCAGCTCCTCCAACCGGGCCCACTCGTGACGGTGTGCGGCGACGTAGGCGTCCAGGTCGATCCGCGGCACGCGCACAGGTTAGCCGTGCCCGCCAGTGTGGGAAGGTGGGCGCGATGTCGACCGCCGAGTTCGCCACGCTGACCGCCGACGACCTCGTCACCGGCGAGGGCGTCGCCCTCGACCTGCCACCGGCGTCGCTCGGCGTGCGGATGGCCTCGGGGATGATCGACATCCTGGTCACCCTGGGCGCCGCCCTGCTGACGTTCTTCGTGCTGCTGGTGGCAGCGGTCAACACCGACGAGGCGCTCCTCGGGGCGGCGTTCGTCTTCGGGATGATCGTCGTCTTCCTCGTCTACCCCACGGTCCTGGAGACGCTGACCCGTGGGCGGTCGCTCGGCAAGCTCGCGCTCGGCCTGCGCACGGTCCGCGACGACGGCGGGCCGATCACCTTCCACCACGCCCTGGTCCGGGCCCTGATCGGCTTCGTCGAGATCTACGCCTTCTCGGGCGCCCCGGCGTTCTTCTCGATGCTGCTGAGCACGCGGGGCAAGCGGTTGGGCGACTACGCCGCCGGCACGTACGTCGTCCGCGACCGGGTCGCGCTCCGTCTTCCGCTGCCGCCGCAGATGCCCCCGCAGCTGGCGGGCTGGGCGCGACGCGCGGACCTCGCCGCGCTCCCGACGGGCCTCGCGCTCGCCGTACGCCAGTATCTCGGGCGGCTGCCGTCCCTCGACCCCCAGACCCGGCACCGGCTCGGGACGGCCCTGCTCGCCGACGTCCGGGAGTACGTCGCCCCGCCGCCGCCCACGGGGGCGCCGCCCGAGCTGGTGCTCGCCGCCGTCATCGCCGAGCGCCGCGAGCGCGACCTGGTCCGCCTGCGCCGCGAGGCCGAGTTCCGCACCCGGCTGACCACCGGGGTCCACCGCTGACCACGATCCGCATCACGTCGGAAGGTAGGTTTGGCGCCATCTCGGGAGCGGCACGCTCCACGGGTCACGACCCTGCCCGAACCTGACAGGAGCACGCCGCCCCATGACCGCGACGTCTGCCGCGAACGCCCCCGCCCCCCTCTCCTCCGACGAGCTCGGCCGCGCGACCGAAGCGATCAACCGCGTTTCGGCAGCGTTCTCCAGCCGCGTCGTCGGTCAGGAACGGATCCGCACCGGCCTGCTGGTGACCCTGCTGGCCGAGGGCCACGTCCTCCTCGAGTCGGTGCCGGGCCTGGCGAAGACGCTGGCGTCCGCGACCCTGGCGCAGGCGATCAGCGCGCAGTTCGCCCGCATCCAGTGCACGCCCGACCTGCTGCCGAGCGACATCATCGGCACCCAGGTCTACGACCCGCGCAACCACGAGTTCGAGACCCAGCTCGGTCCGGTGCACGCCAACTTCGTGCTGCTCGACGAGATCAACCGCGCCAGCGCCAAGACCCAGTCCGCCCTGCTCGAGGCGATGCAGGAGCGGCAGACCTCGATCGCCGGCACCATCCACAAGCTTCCCGAGCCGTTCATGGTGCTCGCGACGCAGAACCCGATCGAGGAGGAGGGCACCTACGTCCTCCCCCACGCGCAGATGGACCGGTTCCTGCTCAAGGAGATCGTCGACTACCCCAACGAGTCCGACGAGCTGATGGTGCTCGACCGGATCGACGACGGCACCCTCGGCCAGCACGCCGTCGACGTGAAGCCGGTGATCACGACCCGCGACGTGGCCGACCTGCAGGCGCTGGTGCGCCGGGTCTACGTCGACCCCGCGATCAAGCGCTACGTCGTCTCGCTGATCCGAGCCACCCGCAACGTCGGCCAGCTGCTCGGGCCGGAGATGGCGGCGTACGTCGAGATCGGCGCCAGCCCCCGTGGCTCGATCGCGTTCTTCCAGGCCGCCCGGGCGATGGCGGTGATCCAGGGCCGCCACTACGTCATCCCCGAGGACGTCCGCGAGCTGCGGCACAGCGTGCTGCGGCACCGGATCCACCTCAGCTTCGAGGCGCTGGCCGACCGGGTCGCCCCCGAGACGGTGATCGACGCGGTCTTCCGCGCCGTTCCCACGCCGTGACCCGCGGGACCGGAGCACGATGGCACACCTGACCCGGATCAAGGCCCGGCTCTCGATCCACGCCCACCGCAAGGTGCGCGGCCTGCTCGAGGGCGAGTACGCCGCCATCCAGGTCGGCCGCGGCATCGACTTCAACGACCTGCGCGAGTACGTCCGCGGCGACGACGTCAAGGACATCGACTGGAAGGCATCGGCACGCAACCGGTCCCTCCTGGTGAAGAGGTACGTCGCCGAGCGCAAGCACACCGTGCTGCTGTGCGTCTCGACCGGCCGGTCGATGGCGGCGATGAACGACGCGCGCGTCGGCAAGCGGGACCTCGCGGTCTTCGTCGCCGGGATGATGGGCTACCTCGCGGTCAAGCACCAGGACATGGTGGCGCTCGTCCACGGTGACGCCGAGCGCCAGCACGTCCGGCCGCCCGACAACGGCGAGCTCTACCTCGAGCGGCTGCTCGGCGCCATCCACGACTCGATCAGCCCCACCGCGCCGCCGAGCGACCTCGCCGCGGTCCTCGAGTACGCCGCCCGCGCGATCCGCCGGCGCACGATCCTGGTCGTGGTGTCCGACGAGACCGAGGTGTCCGAGCGCCTCGCCGACTCGCTGCGCCGGCTGACCGCCCAGCACGAGGTCCTCTTCCTGACCATCGGCGACCTCGACCCGACCACGGTGAGCAGCAACGGCACCACCCTGCGGCGGCTGGTCGACGTCGACGCCGGCACGGCCGTGCCCGACTGGCTGCGCCGCGACCCACGCCTGCGGGAGCAGTACGCCTCCCTGGTGAAGTCCGAGAACGCCGGGCTCCGGCGCCGGCTCGACCAGCTCGGCGTCGTCCACGAACGCGTCCACGACACCGAGACCGCGATCTCCGCGGTCTTCCGACTCCTCGAGAGGCACCGCCATGCCCGCCGCCGCTGACCTCCCCGAGGAGTTCGCCGGTCCCGTCGGGTACGCCGGCCACTGGCTGTGGATCGCGATCATCGGCGCGGTCCTGGTCGTCGTCTACTACCTGGCGGTGTGGCTCTTCACCAGGCCGCGCCGGATGCGCACCGGCAGCATGTTCGGCCGGATGGCCGACGTACCCAACGCGCGGCGCGACCACCTCGCCCGGATCGACCGGATCGAGGCCGAGGTGCGGTCGGGGCAGCTGGACGCCCGCGACGGCCACCAGCAGCTCAGCGAGGTCGTCCGGTCCTACGTCGAGGAGGTCAGCTCGCTGCCGGCCCGCACGATGGCGCTCGTCGACTTCCGGGCCCACGCGCCGGCGGCGCTGGCCGACACGATCGAGCTGATGTACCCGCCCGAGTTCGCTCCCGACGGCGAGGCGCAGGAGCGCTTCGACCGGGCGCTGCGCGAGGCACGGAGGCTGGTGGCGTCATGGAGCTGACCTGGATGGGCGGCGAGACCGAGCTCGCCAACACGTGGGCCCTGTGGCTGCTGGTCCCGCTGCTGATCGTCGTGCTCGTGGTCGCGGCGGTGCTGCGCTGGCGCCGTACTCCCTCGGACGCGACGTACGTCGCCCACGCGACGCGGCTGCGGAGCCTGCCCCGCTTCCGGGCCCTGGTCGTACGCCGGATCGTGGTCGCCGCGGCCGCCAGCCTCGCGATCCTGATCGCCTGCGCGGGCGCGATCCTGCTGGCCGCCCGCCCGCAGGAGACGCAGACCCGCGCCCAGGACGAGCGGACCCGCGACATCATGCTGTGCCTCGACGTGTCGGGGTCGATGCTCGAGGTCGACGCCGAGGTGGTGGCCGAGTTCCGCGAGATCGTCGAGGGCCTCGAGGGCGAGCGGATCGGCCTGACCATCTGGAACGGCTCGGCGATCACCGTCTTCCCGCTGACCGACGACTACGAGTTCGTCCTCGACGAGCTCGACGAGGCCCAGAAGGCACTGGAGACCGAGGACTACGAGTTCACGATCGGCACGTCGGTCAACTACAACTCCCTGTCGCAGATCGGCGACGGGCTGGTGTCCTGCGTGCAGCGGTTCGACCGCCAGGACCAGGACCGCGGCCGCGCGATCGTGCTGGCCTCGGACAACGAGCCGGTCGGCAAGGGGCTCTACACGATCCAGGAGGCGAGTGCCTACGCCCTGGAGCACGACGTCGCGGTGCACGGCATCGCCGCGCCGCACACGGCCGACCGGTCCTGGGCCGCCCGCGAGTTCGAGGACGCCGTCCTCGCCACCGGCGGCACCTACGCAGCCCTGGAGGACGAGTCCTCGGCGGGCGCCGTGGTGGAGTCGATCAACACCCTCGAGGCCGCGAAGATCGAGAAGCCACCGCTGGTGCAGACCCTGGACCGGCCGCGAACCGGCCGGATCGTCGCCGGGGTCGGCGTCGGCCTGCTCGCGCTGGTCTGGCTGGTGCAGGGCGTCCTGGCGCTCGTCGGGAGGCGGTCCGCATGATGCTCGCCCTGACCATCGGCCGCCGCGTGCTCATCGTGCTCGCGCTGTGGTTCGTGCTCTTCCCGATCCGGTTCGGGGAGCAGCCGGCCACCACCCAGGCCGCCGACATCGAGGTACTGGTCGTGGTCGACCGGACGCGGTCGATGGCGGCGCTCGACTACGAGAACGGCGCCCCGCGGTGGGAGGGCGTCCAGGAAGACCTGAACGCGCTCGTCGAGTCCCTGCCGGGCGCCCGGTTCGGGCTGATCACCTTCGGTGCCGAGTCGCAGACCGAGCTGCCGTTCACCACCGACGCGGCCGCCTTCACCACCGCCATCGAGACGATCCCGCTGGAGCCGATCTACTACGGCAAGGGGTCGCGCGCCGACCGTCCCCTCCCGGACATCGTCGAGCTGCTGGAGCGGGCCGAGGAGAACCATCCCGACCGCCGCCGGATGATCGTGTTCGTCGGCGACGGCGAGAACACCGCGGACGGCGAGCAGAAGTCCTTCGCGGAGGTCAAGGACCTGGTGGCGGGCGGTGCCGTCCTCGGCTACGGCACCGAGGAGGGCGCCAGGATGCCCGAGGCCGACGATCTCTCCGGCGACGAGGGCTACGTCTACGACTACGAGACCTACGAGGACGCCATCTCGCACGCCGACCTCGCCAACCTCGAGACCGTCGCCGAGCAGATCGGTGTCGACTACGAGCACCGCACCGAGCCGGGCGGCATCGAGGACGTCGCCGCCGGGTTCGAGGCGGAGTACACCCCCGAGGAGGACGAGGAGCGGCCCGCCAAGCACGACCTGACCTGGGTCGCCGGCCTCGCTCTGACCCTGCTCCTGCTCTGGGAGCTCTACCCGGCCTGGCACGCGGTGTGGAACAGCAACCGGACGCTGCGCGCACGCCCGGAGACCCGACCCGCGAAGGGAGTCGGCCGATGACCGCACCCGTTCTCGGACCGCCGATGGACGTCAAGACCGCGCCACCGCCCATGGCGCCCAGCCGACGCCGGCTGCGGCTGATCCTCAACCTCGCCGGTGCTCTGCCCGCACTGCTGCTCGTCCTCTACTCCGTCAAGGTCGGCCTGATGCTCGGCCACGACGGCGACGGCCGCGCCCGCTTCGACGCCGAGGCGTACGACGACGCGGCCGGCGAGTTCGCCGCCAACCGCAGCATCAACATCTTCGAGTCGTGGGTCGCGGCCTTCGACGAGGGCACAGCGCACCACGGCGAGGGCAAGTACGACGATGCCATCGCCGACTACGCCACTGCGCTCGAAGACGTCCCGGTCGAGGAGGAGTGCACGGTCCGGATCAACCTGGCGCTGGCCCACGAGTCGCTCGGCGACGCGGCGATCGAGATGCCGGACCGCAAGGCTGCGCTCGAGGCCTGGCAGGCCGGCGTCGACGTACTTGCCAAGGGGAAGTGCCCGGCGGACTCTGGCCGCGGGAAGGACCAGACCGCCGACGCGGCGGCCGTCGACGAGCGGCTGCGGATGAAGATCGAGGAGCAGCAGCCCGAGGAGCAACAGCAACAACAGCAGAACCAGCAACAGCAACAGCAGCAGAACCAGCAGGAGCAGGACGACAAGGAAGAGCGGCTCGAGCAGCGCAACCAGCGCGGGAGCACCGAGCGCCGGGACAGCGAGCAGCGCGACGGCGACATCGACTACGGCGACGGTCAGCAGTGGTGACCCGGGGTCGGTCACCCGACACGCGCGGCGATCAACGCCGCAGGAGCCTGACCAGTAGCCAGAGTCCGACCAGGCCGCCGACTGCGAGCCCGACCTTCCTGCCGTAGCTCTTGAGCAGCACCGGCAGCAGCGCGGCGCCGAGGTCGACCACGTCGTCCCCGGAGGCAGGACCCGCAGCATGCCGCGCCGTCGGCGGCACCGCGGGACCGGTGGCACGACCCGGGACCTGCGCCACTGCGCCCGCCGGCACAGAAGCCGGCGCCGCGTCCTGATCGGCGCGGTCGACCGGCTCCGCGGCGTCCTCGACGTCACCACCGCCACCGCCGGCCTCCTCGGGGGCCAGCCGCTGCTCGAGGCAGGCCACGAACTGGCCCAGCAGCTTGTCGGAGACGTCCTGCATGACCCCGCGCCCGAACTGTGCCGGCTTGCCGGTGATCGCGAGGTCGGTGACCACCTCCACCTGGGTGGCGTCGCCGACCGGTGCCATCGTCACGGTCACGGTCGCACCGGCGGTGCCGTTGCCGCGCTTGTCGCGGCCCTTGGCGTCGACCACGAACCGGTGCGCGGCGTCGTCGCGCTCGGTGAACGTCCCCGACCCGGTGTAGACGAGCGCGATCGGGCCGAGCTTGACCTTGCAGGTGCCCTGGAAGGTGTCGTCCTCCGCGGAGGTGACCTGGGCTCCCGGGAAGCACTCGGCCAGGGCGGCGATGTCCTGGAAGTGCGACCAGGTCTCCTCCACCGAGGTCGGGACGGTGAACGCGTGGGTGAGGTCCATCGGTGCGTGTCCCTGCTCAGGCCCGCGCCGGGGCGCTGTCCCGTCCGGCCGCGGCGAGCACCGCACGGCCGGTGAGGACCTTCGCCAGGTGTCGTCGGTAGTCGGCATCACCGTTGAGGTCGCTCGGCGGGTTGGACCCGTCGGCGGCGTGCGCCGCGGCCTCGCGTACGGCGTCCGCAGTGGCCGGCCTGCCGACGAGGGCCTCCTCGACCGCGGTCGCCCGCAGCGGGGTGTTGCCCATGTTGGTCAGGCCGATCCGCGCCTCGGCGATCGTGTCGTCCTCGACCCGGACCGCCGCGGCGACGGCGACGATCGGCCACTGGTGGGCGACCCGGACGAACTTCTCGTAGTGCCCGCTCCAGCCGGTGTGCTTGGGGATCCGTACCTCGGTGAGGATCTCGTCCTCCCCGATCGCGGTCTCGAAGAGGTCGACGAAGAACTCCGACGCGGGCACGGTGCGGGTGCCGCCGGGGCCGGCGATCACGAACTCCGCACCCAGCGCGAGCGCCGGCGCACCCAGGTCGCCCGCGGGGTCCGCGTGCGCCAGGGCGCCACCGAACGTGCCGCGGTGCCGTACCTGGACGTCGGCTAGGTGCTCCACCGCCTTGGTGATCAGCTGCGCGTGCTCGTGCACGAGCGGGTCGCGACCGACCGCGTCGTGGGTGGTCATCGCCCCGATCACGACGTGGTCGCCGTCGTCGCGGATCCCGCGGAGGGCCTCGATCCGACCGAGGTCGATGACCCACTCTGGCGCGTTGAGCCGCATCCGCAACACCGGCAGCAGGCTCTGGCCGCCGGCCAGGATCTTGGCCTCGTCGCCGTGCTCGGCAAGGGCGGCCAGCGCCTCCTCGACGGTGGTCGGGGCGACGTACTCGAACGCTGCGGGGATCATGCTCCCGCTCCTTCCTGGCCGGTCTGCCCGGTGCTCGATGTGGACGACGCCCCGGGTTCGCCGGAGTCGAAGTGCGGCATCGCCGCCTCCTCGGTCGCTCCGCCGGCGCCGGCGCCCTGGATGGCGCGCCACACCCGCTCCGGGGTGCACGGCATCTGGACGTCGTCGACGCCGAGGTGGCGTACCGCGTCGACGACCGCGTTGACGACCGCCGGCGTCGAGGCGATGGTGCCGGCCTCCCCGACCCCCTTGGTGCCGAGCGTGTTGGTCGTCGCCGGAGAGGTCGTGTGGTCGACCTCGAAGCTGATCGTGTCGGCCGCCGTCGGCAGGAGGTAGTCGACGAAGGACCCGGTCACGAGGGTGCCGGCGTCGTCGTACACCGCCTCCTCCCAGAGCGCCTGGGCGATGCCCTGCACGAGCCCGCCGTGCACCTGCCCGGCGACGATCAGCGGGTTGATGATGTTGCCGATGTCGTCGCAGCAGACGTACTTGCGCATCCGCACCGCACCGGTCTCGGTGTCGACCTCCATGGCGCACAGGTGCGTGCCGTGGGGGTAGCTGAAGTTCGACCGGGTCGAACGTCGCGTCGCAGTCCAGCGACGGCTCGACGCCCTCGGGCATGTTGTGGCCGCTGAACATCGCCAGTGCGACCTCGCTGAGATCGCCATGCCCTGGTCGGTGCCGCGGACGGCGAACCTCCCGCCGGTGAACTCCAGGTCGTCGTACCGACGCCTCGAGCAGATGGGCGGCGATCGGCCTGGCCTTCTCGATCACCTTGTCGGCGGCCCGCACCAGCGCCTCGCCACCGACGACCAGCGAGCGGGAGCCGTAGGTGTCCAGGCCCTTCGCCGCGACCTGGGTGTCGCCGTGCAGCACCTCGATGTTCTCGAACGGCACGCCGAGCCGGTCGGCGACGATCTGGCTGAACGCGGTCTCGTGGCCCTGTCCGTGCGCGGACGCGCCGGTGATCACCTCGACACCTGCCCGTCGCGAGCATCCGGACGGTCGCGTGCTCCCAGCCGCCGGCGCCGTAGTCGAGCGCCCCGAGCACCCGGGAGGGCGCCAGCCCGCACATCTCGGTGAAGGTCGAGACCCCGATGCCGAGCTGGACGGGGTCGCTGGCGTCGCGGCGCCGCTTGCTGCTCGGCCCGCAGCTCGTCGTACCCGAACATCTCCTTGGCGCGCGCGGTCGCGGCCTCGTAGTTGCCGGAGTCGTACTCGAGGCCGGCGACCGTGGTGAACGGGAACTCCTCGTGCTTGATCCAGTTCTTCTCCCGGATCTCGAGCGGGTCGACGCCGACGGCGACGGCGAGCTCGTCCATCATCCGTTCGACGGCGTACGTCGCCTCGGGGCGCCCGGCGCCGCGGTAGGCGTCGGTCCAGGTCTTGTTGGTGAGGACCGTCTGGACGCTGAACTGGTAGGCGGGGAACTTGTAGATCGCGTTGAACATGAACGCCCCGAGGACGGGTACGCCGCCGCCGACCAGCGACACGTAGGCACCGAGGTCGGCGAGCAGCTCGACCTTGAAGCCGGTGACCGTGCCGTCCTTCTCGGCGGCGAGGGTGAGCTTCTGCCACTGGTCGCGGCCGTGGTGGGCGCTGACCAGGCTCTCGCTGCGGGTCTCGGTGTACTTCACGGGCTTGCCCAGTCGCCGCGCGACCGCCCAGGCGATCCACTCCTCCGGCGTCGTCTGCAGCTTGCCGCCGAAGCCGCCGCCCACGTCGGGGGCGATCACCCGGATCTTCGACTCGGGCACACCGGTGGTGGCGGCGAGCGCGAAGCGGAGGATGTGCGGGATCTGGGTGGCCGACCACATCGTGATCTGCTCGCCGGTCGGGTCGACCACGACGCGAGCGCGGCTCCATGAACGCGGGGATCAGCCGCTGCTGGCGGTACTCCCGCTCGATCACGATCCCGTCGGCGCGGGCCTTCTCGATGGCGGCGTCGACGTCGCCGCCGGTCCCGGCCTCCGCGGAGTCGAACTTCCAGAACGCGGACCTGTTGGTGCCGAGGTCCGGGTGCGCGAGGACCTTGTCCTCGGCGGCCTCCTTGAGGTCGAGGGCGGCCGGCAGGTCGTCGTACTCGACCTCGACGAGCTCGGCCGCGTCGCGGGCCGCCGCCGCGCTGCGGGCGACCACGACGGCGACGATCTCGCCGGCGAAGGCGACCCTGTCGCTCGGCATCGGCAGGTGGGTGGGCGCGACCTGCTCGGGCGTGATCGGCCAGGCGTTGATGTTGACGCCCTGGCTCTCGCCGAGGTCGGCGCCGGTGCAGCACGTCGACGACGTTGGTCGCGGCCTTCGCGTCGGTCGTGTCGATGCTGGTGATCGTGGCGTGGGCGAAGGGGCTGCGCACCATGGCGAGGTGGAGCATCCCGGGGAGGGTGATGTTGTCGGTCCACCGGGTGCGGCCGGTGATCAGCCGCTGGTCCTCCTTGCGGCGGCGGTCGCGGCCGATCTCCGCGGCCGGGGCGCCGGTGTCGGCGGTCGCGGTCATGCCCCCACCCCTTCCGGGTGCTGGTCGGAGGTCTGCCCGGCGGCGTGCTGCACGGCACGGACGATGTTGTGGTAGCCCGTGCAGCGGCACAGGTTGCCCTCGAGACCGAGCCGGATCGCCTCCTCCGACGGGTGCGGGTTGTCCTTGAGCAGGTCGACGGTCTGCATGATCATCCCCGGGGTGCAGAAGCCGCACTGCAGCCCGTGGCACTCCCGGAACGCCTCCTGGACCGGGTGCAGCTCACCGTTCGCGGCGAGCCCCTCGATCGTGGTGACCTCGGCCCCGTCGGCCTGGACGGCCAGCACGTTGCAGGACTTCACACTCGTTCCGTTGAGGTGGACGGTGCAGGCGCCGCAGTTGCTGGTGTCGCACCCGATGACGGTGCCGGTCTTTCCGAGGCGCTCCCGGAGGTACTGCACGAGCAGCATCCGGGGTTCGACGTCGTCGACCACCTGCTGGCCGTCGACGGTGAGGCTGATCCGGGTCATGGCACTCCCCAGGGGTGGGTGGGATCGGGTGACCCACGTCACGCTAGGACGCCATGGTTGGTGACTCGTTGGTTGCGACCCCCCGCGCCGAGTGGGGGTCTCCCACCGCAGAGAAAGGGCTCGTCACCGGTCGAGTAGGCACTTCCAGGCCATGGCGCGACAAGGGCCCACTCGGCGGTGGCAGGTACCCGTACCCACTCGGCGTCAGCCGAGGGCGACGGCGAGCCGGCCCTTGAGCAGGGGGACGGCGGGGTGCGGCCGACCCTGGACAGTGCGCAGGGAGGCCAGGCACACCTCGATCACCTCGGCGTCGTAGGGCGCGAGCTCGCTGTAGCGGACGACCGCGTCGGGCTGCGGGTCGGCCAGCAGGGCCTCCCGGAGCGCCACGGCGACGTACTCCCCCATCTCGGTGAGGGCCGGGCTGTTGGTGCCGGGGAGCAGGTCGCCGCCGTAGGCGTCGACGGCGGCGGCCACCCTGCCGCGCCGGAGCTCGGCGAGCACGTGCTCGACGTCGGTGGCGACGGGCATCAGCAGGCGGTAGGGACGGGAGGCGAGCTGACCGCCGAGGGAGTGCCGCAGGTGGGAGACCTCCGCCTTGAGCGTGGAGAAGGTGACCGCCTGGTCGCCGTAGAGGAGCGCGTGCAGCTGGTCGAGGGAGAGGCCCTCGGGGTGCAGGGCGAGCAGCGCGAGCACCTCGGTCTGCCGACGGGTCAGCAGCAGCCGCTGGCCGTCGAGCCGGGCCTCGGCGGTGCCGAGGAGCGTCATCACCAGACCGGGGTCGGCGGTGTCGTCCGGTCCGCCGACGAGCTGGTGGCTGTGCGGCATCGCCTGCTCGACGAGGCGGGCGAGCACGCGCGCGGTGGCCAGGCCGATCGGGTGGGTGCGGTCCCAGGTGGTGGAGAGGTCGAGGACGCCGAGCCGGACGCCGGTCACCGGGTCGTGGACCGGCGCTGCCCAGCACACCCAGTTGTGGACGATCGGCGCGTAGTGCTCGGCGCTGAACACCATCGACGCGCGGTCCTGCCGGTTGGCGAGGTCGAGAGCGTTGGTGCCGACCGAGCGGTCGTCCCACCGGCCACCGGCCACGAAGTTGACCGTCTCCGCCTTGCGGCGCATGACGCGGCCGCCGTACGTCCACAGGATCCGGGTCTGCGCGTCGGTGACGGCGACGACGAGGTCGCCGTCCTCGGCCGTACGTCGCAGCTCCTCCTCGACGCGCTCGACCGCGACCTGGAGCGGCGACCCGCGCCACAGCGAGGTCGTCTCGGACTCGTCGGCCAGTGGCGCGGCAGCCACCGCGGTGTCGACCGTCGCCTCGGAGCGGGTCCAGCTCCGCAGGATCTCGGGCCGGACCACCGGGTCGACCGCGTCGCCGTGCTCGACGAACGACGTCCACGCCCGGACCATCTCGAGTCGCCTGCTCTGCAGCTCCGCGCGCGCCATGCCCCCAGGGTAGGTCGCGAGGTGACGCCCGTCACTCGCCGTGGATGCGGCCGTCGGTGCGCGCGAGGGGCTCGCCGCTGCCTCCCCACCGCCGCGCGACGATCTCGGCGGCGATGCTCACCGCGGTCTCCTCCGGCGTCCGGGCGCCGAGGTCGAGGCCGATCGGGCTCGACAGCCGGGCCAGGTCGGCGTCGGTCAGCCCGGCCTCCCGCAGTCGTGCGAGGCGGTCGTCGTGGGTGCGCCGCGACCCCATCGCCCCGACGAAGGCGACTTCAGGGAGGCGCAGCGCC
Organism: uncultured Actinomycetota bacterium; assembly: GCA_963830735.1. Taxonomy (GTDB): domain Bacteria; phylum Actinomycetota; class Actinomycetes; order Propionibacteriales; family Nocardioidaceae; genus Nocardioides. Next base: position 335,632 of record CAWHNG010000001.1, on the reverse strand, counting down.
TCCGCCAGGAGGGGTACGTCGAACTTGGGGTCGTGGGTGAGCACGGTGACCACCGTCCGGGCGTCGATCCGTCCCGCCTGCTGCTCCGCCGCGAGGTAGCGGTGCGGCCAGTCGACGACCACCTCGTCGGCCTCGGGGAACCGGCTGTGGGTCGCGAACACCGGGCGGGCGTCGCAGACGGTCACCCGGTAGCCGAGGAACTGCCCCACCCGCGCAACGGCCGCGGCGAAGTCGATCGCGCCGAAGACCAGCATCCGCGGGCGGGGCGCGAACGCCCACACGAACACCCGCTGGCCCTCGCCGCGACGCTCCCCGTCGGGACCGTAGGTCAGCGTCGCGTGGTGGCCGGCGGCGAGCAGGCCGAGTGCGTCGTCGCGCACCGCGTCGTCGATGCGGGCGGAGCCGAGGGTGCCGTCCGTCGTGGCGGCGCCGGGCCTCCCCGGGCCGGTGTCGGCGATCGCCCCGACGCCGGCGTCGTCGTCCGGACGCACCACGAGGCGGCTCCCGACCCGGTCGGGGTCGGGGTGCTCGACCACGGTCGCGACCGCGACCGGGGTGCCGTCCGCGATGTCCGCGACCACGCCGCCCAGGCCGGGGAACGTCGAGCGGTCGACCTTCTCGACGTACACGTCGAGGATGCCGCCGCAGGTGAGGCCGACGGCGAACGCGTCGTCGTCGCTGACGCCGTACCGCCGCAGCACCGGCACACCCGTCGCGACGACCTCCTGGGCGAGGTCGTAGACGGCGCCCTCGACGCACCCGCCGGAGACCGAGCCGACGGCCGATCCGTCCGGTCCGACCAGCATCGACGCGCCCGGGGGCCGCGGCGCGGAACGGAACGTCGCGACGACCGTGCCCATGCCGACGGTCTCGCCGGCCTCCCACCACGGGAGAAGCTGCGCCAGCACCTCACGCACGCGCGATCACCGCGGACTGCCGGCAGGGGACGTCCATGGATTCAGGTTAGGCCGCGACCGTTGGCCGTCGGTTGGTGCAATTCGGTGCCGGGCCCGTCACGATGGGGGCCGGTCGGCGACACGCCACGAGACGAGGATGGTGCAGGGGTGGAAGCATCGGTGGACCGGTGGATCGAGGCCTTCGTGACCACGGAGTCCGACCCGGCCCGGATCGACGCCTGGGTGGCCGCGCTCGAGGAGCCGGTGCTCCGGGACCGGCCCGACATCGCCGCCGACGCCGCGCTCGCCAACCTGACCCGGGCGACGATCCGGTCCCACTGGTCCTCCTTCCTCGCCTCGTTGCAGGCCCCGGAGCAGGAGGTCGCCCTCGTCCGCACGGGTGCCGAGCTCGCCGCCGAGATGGCGCGCCGGGGATTCGCGGTGACCGACCTGCTCCACCTGTACCGACTGGCCCAGAGCCGGGTGTGGAGGTACGTCGCCGACGTCGTCTCGGCCACCACCGACGACGAGGTCGACCAGGGCGCAGTGCTGATCTTCCTGTGGAACAGGGTGAGCGTCTGGCTGGACGGGGCCGTCCAGGAGTCGGTCGTCCTCTTCCAGGCGGAGGCCGACCGGATCAGCCAGGGCAACGCGGCCCGGCTGCGCGACGCGGTGCAGGCCGTCCTCGTCGGGACCACCCCGGACCAGGGCGCCCGCGACATCGCAGCGATGCTCGGCGGCTACCCGGTGTCGTCGTACAACACCGCAGCGCTGCTGCACACCGACGACTACGCCCGGGTCGCCGACCTCGACCAGGCGGTCACCCAGCTCGCCCGCGCGCTGGGCACCCGGAACCCGCTCATCGTGCGTCCCGGCGGTCGTGACCTGTGGTGCTGGCTCGCGACCCGCTCGGCTCCCGACCTCGACGTGATCCGCGAGCTCGACGACTGGCTGGCGGAGCGCGGCGTCGTGGTCGCGGTCGGCAACCCCTCACCCGGGATCGACGGCTTCCGGCTCAGCCACAGCGAGGCGCAGCGCACCGAGCGGCTCGCGTTCGACGCCCGCCGACGGCGGGCTCTCTACCTCTACACCGACGTCGAGGTGCTCTGCATCATGGCCGACTCCAAGGAGCGGTCCGCCCGTTTCGTCGAGCGGACGCTCGGCGAGCTCGCGCAGCCCGGCGAGAGCAACGCCCGCCTGCGCGAGACCCTGCGGGTGCTGCTCGCCTCGACCAGTGTCGAGGAAGCCGCACAGACGCTCGCCGTGCACAAGAACACCGTGCGCTACCGCACCGGCCAGGCAGAGGCGCTGCTCGGCCGGCCGATCGCCGGAACCTCCGCCGAGGTCGCGCTTGCGTTGCGCTACCACCACCTCCTGATCGGCGACCAGTGACCGACCGCCGGCAGTGATCGGGGCTCAGCCGCCGCCGGACCCGGTCGCCGGCCGGTCATGGTCCCGGCCGGTGGCCAGGTCGCCGCACTCGACGTCGAGCACCTCCCGCTCGGAGAGGTAGCGGCGGGCGCCCTCGTCGCCCGAGACACCGGCGACCACGCCGGCCCAGTGGTCCCGGCCGAGCACTACGGGGTGCCCCGGACGGCCGTCGTACGTCGCGCGCGCCAGCGCGGCTGGATCGTCACCGGTCGCCGTGACCCGCCGGACCACCGCCGCCGGGACGTCGGGCAGGTCGACGAGGTGCACCACCGCCGCCGCGGCGGCGACGTCGGCAACGGCGGCGAGCCCCGCCCGCAGCGACGCGGCCATCCCGTCCGCCCAGTCCCCGGCCCGCACGACGTGCACCCGGCCGGGGTCGGCCACACCGTCCGCGAGCAGCCGCTCCGCCTCCTCCGCGGCGGCGCCGAGGACGACGTACACCTCCGCGCAGCCTCCCTCCCGCAGCACCCCCACCGACCGCACCAGCCAGGACGTGCCGTCGGGATCGCGGACCAGTGCCTTCGGGGTGCCCATCCGGGACCCGGCCCCCGCCGCGAGGAGGATGCCGACCACGCCACTCATGACGCCATCGTGGCGCGGGACGGCGCCGTGCGTCCGGCGACCACGTCGGTCAGCGCCGCGAACGTGGCGAGCGAGTGACCGGCCAGGAACTCGTCCACGTGCGGGAGTACGGCGACCACGCCGCTCTGCACCGGTGCGTAGCCTGCCTTCCCGCGGTGCGGGTTGACCCACACGACGCGGTGGGCGAGGCGGTGGAGGCGGGCGACCTGCTCGCCGAGCAGGCGGGCGTCGCCCCGCTCCCAGCCGTCGCTGAGGATCACCACCACCGCGCCGCGCGCCATCCCCCGCCGGCCCCAGCGGTCGAGGAACGCCCCGATCGTCTCGCCGAGCCGGGTGCCGCCGGACCAGTCGGGCACCACGTCACCGGCGGCGGCGATCGCGCGGTCCGGGTCACGCAACCGCAGCGCGCGGGTCAGCCGGGTCAGCCGGGTGCCGACGCTGAACACCTCGACGCCGCCGGGAGGCGATCCCTGGACGAACCGGTGCGCCAGGCGGAGCAGTGCGTCGGCGTACCCACTCATCGAGCCGGAGACGTCGACCAGCAGCACCACCTTCCGGGGACGGGTGCCGCGGCGCCGACGGTGGATGTCGGCGGGCTCCCCCATCCGGCGCAGGCTGGCGCGCAGCGTCCGGGAGGCGTCGACGTCCCCGCGTCGATGAGGAGTACGGCGCCCCGCGCGCCGCTGCGGCGACCGGATCTCCAGCGTCGCGAACATCGCCGCGAGCCGCTGCCGCTCGGCGGCGTCGAGGGTCGCGATGTCCCGGTGGCGCAGGATCTCGGCCGCACTGGCCGCAGCCCGCAACGGGTCGGCGTCCCCGCGCTCGCGACCCTCGGCGTCCTCGGCGTCGTCGTCGGCGAGCAGGGCGACCGCGACCGCCTCCCGCCGCGCCCTCGGCCGTACGACGCCGGGATCGTTGCCCACGTCGAACCACGCCTCGAAGACGCTGTCGTGCCGGTCCAGGTCCTCCGGTGAGGCGCACAGCGTGGCCCGGCCGGCCGCCCTGGTCGCGGCGCGGTCGTCGAGCCCCACGACCGCGACCGCGTCGAGGTAGGCACGGGTGCGGTCCTGGGTGACCGCGACCCCGGCGGAGCGGAGCGCGGTGGTGAAGCCGAGCAGGATCTCGTCGGCTGCGCTCGCTCACGGGTCGACCTTTCGTCGCTCGCACTCGGCCTCAGATCGCCACGGGCATCCGGTCGAGCGCCGCCCGCACCCGCTCGGCGTCGTCGCGGTACTTCACCAGTGCCCCGAGCGTCCGTGCTGCCGTCTCGACGTCGAGATCGACCGTGCCGAGGTGGTGGAGCGCGCGTGCCCAGTCGAGCGTCTCGGCGACCCCCGGCGGCTTCAGCAGACCCGCGCCCGTGCCCTCGGCGTCACGCAGCTGCTGGACCACCCCGACCACCTGACGGGCCAGCGCCGCGCTCACCTCGGGCGCGCGGGACCGGACGATCGCCACCTCCCGCTCGAGCCCGGGGTGCTCGATCCAGTGGTAGAGGCAGCGACGCTTCAGGGCGTCGTGCAGCTCTCGGGTCCGGTTGGAGGTGAGCACCACCGTCGGTGGGACGGTCGCCTGCACGGTGCCGAGCTCGGGGATGGTCACCTGGTACGTCGACAGCACCTCCAGCAGGAAGGCCTCGAACTCGTCGTCCGCGCGGTCGACCTCGTCGACGAGCAGGACCGCCGGGCTCTGCTGGAGGGCGGCCAGCACCGGTCGGGCGAGGAGGAACCGCTCGTCGTACAGGCTCTTCTCGGCCTCGGCTACGTCGCCCGCGCTGCCCTGTCCGGAGAGCGCCTCGAGTGCCCGCAGGTGAAGGATCTGGCGTGGGAAGTCCCAGTCGTAGAGCGCCTGCGTGGCGTCGATCCCCTCGTAGCACTGCAGCCGGATCAGCGGCTGGCCGAGTGCCTCCGCCAACGCCTCGGCCAGGGAGGTCTTGCCCGTGCCCGGCTCGCCCTCGAGCAGCAGCGGCCGCCCCATCCGGAGGGCGAGGAAGACCACCGTCGCGAGCTCGTCGTCGCACAGGTAACCGGTCCCCTCGAGCAGGCCGGCCACATCGGCCACACGGGCGTCCATGGTCCTCACGGTAGATCCTGCTCGTTGGTCGCCGGTTGGCCCGAACGCACAGGGCCCCCGCCGCGAACGGCGAGGGCCCCGTGGTGGTGCTCAGTGGTGGTGCGGGCGAGCGGAGGGACTCAGAAGTCCATGCCGCCCATGCCGCCGGTCGGGTCGCCCATCGGCGCCCCGGCCTTCTCCGGCTTGTCGGCCACGACGGCCTCGGTGGTGAGGAACAGCGCGGCGATCGACGCGGCGTTCTGCAGCGCCGAGCGGGTCACCTTGGCGGGGTCGATGATGCCCTCGGCGATCATGTCGACGTACTCGCCGGTGGCCGCGTTGAGACCGTGACCGGCCTTGAGGTTGCGCACCTTCTCCGCCACGACGCCGCCCTCGAGGCCGGCGTTGATCGCGATCTGCTTGAGCGGCGCCTCGGTGGCGTAGCGCACGATGTTGGCACCGGTCGCCTCGTCGCCCGACAGGTCGAGCTTGGCGAACGCACCCTCGGCGGCCTGCAGCAGGGCGACGCCACCACCGGCGACGATGCCCTCCTCGACGGCAGCCTTGGCGTTGCGCACGGCGTCCTCGATGCGGTGCTTGCGCTCCTTGAGCTCGACCTCGGTGGCCGCGCCGACCTTGATGACGGCCACGCCGCCGGCCAGCTTGGCGAGGCGCTCCTGGAGCTTCTCGCGGTCGTAGTCGGAGTCGGTCTTCTCGATCTCGGCGCGGATCTGGTTGACCCGGCCCTCGATCTGGGCGGTGTCGCCGGCGCCTTCGACGATGGTCGTCTCGTCCTTGGTGATGACGACCTTGCGGGCCTGGCCGAGCAGCTCGAGACCGGCGGTCTCCAGCTTGAGGCCGACCTCCTCGGAGATGACCTGGCCACCGGTCAGGATCGCGATGTCCTGCAGCATGGCCTTGCGGCGGTCACCGAAGCCCGGCGCCTTGACCGCGACGGACTTGAAGGTGCCGCGGATCTTGTTGACGACCAGGGTGGACAGCGCCTCGCCGTCGACGTCCTCGGCGAGGATGACCAGCGGCTTGCCCGACTGCATGACCTTCTCCAGGAGCGGCAGCAGGTCCTTGACGCTGCTGATCTTGGAGTTGGCGATGAGGAGGTAGGCGTCCTCGAGGACGGTCTCCATGCGCTCGGGGTCGGTGACGAAGTACGCCGAGATGTAGCCCCTGTCGAAGCGCATACCCTCGGTGAGCTCCAGGTCGAGGCCGAACGTGTTCGACTCCTCGACCGTGATCACGCCCTCCTTGCCGACCTTGTCCATCGCCTCGGCGATGATGTCGCCGACGGTGGGGTCAGCGGCGGAGATGGACGCGGTGGAGGCGATCTGCTCCTTGGTCTCGATCTCCTTGGCCATGCCGAGCAGCTGCTCGGACACGGCCTCGACGGCGGCCTCGATGCCACGCTTGAGGCCCATCGGGTTGGCACCCGCGGCGACGTTGCGCAGACCCTCGCGGACCATCGCCTGGGCGAGGACGGTCGCGGTGGTCGTGCCGTCACCGGCGACGTCGTCGGTCTTCTTCGCGACCTCCTTGACCAGCTCGGCGCCGATCTTCTCGTAGGGGTCCTCGAGCTCGATCTCCTTGGCGATGGACACACCGTCGTTGGTGATCGTGGGGGCGCCCCACTTCTTCTCCAGCACGACGTTGCGGCCCTTGGGACCGAGGGTGACCTTGACGGCGTCAGCGAGCGTGTTCATGCCACGCTCGAGGCCGCGCCGGGCCTCCTCGTTGAAAGCAATCAGCTTCGGCATAACTCCTGCGATCCTTCGCAATTCAGAGTTGTGAGTCCGGATCGTTGCCCGCGACGGACGATCAGGCCGATCCGGCGGACCCTTCCCGCCGACGCTGCTGACCTCAACTCCCCGGACCGGGGTCTTGTCACTCTCATGGCGAGAGTGCCAACGCCATGTTTAGCACTCGACCCCTACGAGTGCAAGCAGAGGTCAGCTCCCGTCGGGGAACGAGGGGTCGCCGTTCAGGTCGGCGAAAGCGGCGACGTACCACTCCTGGTCGCGCTGCAAGCCGCGGATGGCAGCGACCCGGCTCATCCGCGGCGTCCCGACCTCCCAGGCCAGCACGTGCGCTGCGGCCGAGTGCGACTCGAAGAGAAGCGTGTCGGTGCCCAGCCAGCCGACCGCCGGGCAGCACGCCTTCGACCGGTCGTCCCGCTCGAACCCGAACGCCAGTGCGTCCAGCTCTCCCCCGCGCTGGGCGACCAACGCCTCGGCGCTCTGGGGCGTGCCGTCGCGCTCGACCGCACCGGAGAGGAAATGGCTCTGCGCTTCGACCCCGTCGGCGAAGACGAACGGCCCGTAGGGCTCGTCGCCCTCGACGAGCGCGAGCTCCGTCCCCGTGGGGACCGAGCGGAGCAGACGCTCGAGCAGGTCGCCATCGACCGAGTACGACGCTCCCCCGGCGGTCTGCTGGTATCCGCCCAGCACGGTGATCACCCGGTCGGTCGTCCAGGACGCGAACTCCGGGTCGCCGACCGGGATGTCGATCGTGCTCCACTCGTCGGTGGCGAAGTCGTAGACCTCGAGCGCGCCCTCCTGGCGGAAGATCGCGTGCCGGCCGTCCGGCGAGAGGCTGTCGGGCGAGATCGGCGGGAAGACGTTGCCCCCCTCATCCGCGACCGGCTCGAGGTGCCCCACGTCCAGGGAGTACGACGAACCGTCGGCCCCGACGACGACCACCCGGCCGAGCGCGGCCTCACCTGATCCCACCCAGAAGATCGCGACCGCGTGCCCCAGGTCCGACACCTCCGGGGCGCCCGCAGACAGCTCGATCGTTCGCGGCAGCGGCGTGTCGTCGCGCTGGGGCAGCCGGGCCTCGGCGTCCACGTCCGGCGCCCACCAGACGTCGGCCCCGCCATAGCTGCCGCCGCTCTCGGCGGCCGGCGAAGAGCCGGACGGCCGGGGCGTCGGGTCCGTGACCGTCGCTGGCGGGGGCGCCGGGTCCGGGTCACCCCGCTCCGCACCGTCGACCACCGAGAGGGCAGCCACGACCGCGACCGCTGCCGCGGCCGCGCCGGCGACCGCGACGGTCCTCCGCCGGCGCCGGGTCCGTGCGGCGCGGCGCCAGGCGGTGGCGCCGGGGTCGGTGGGGCCGAGGGCGGTGGGGCCCACCTCGGCGACCCGTTCCCGGAGTAGCTCCCGCAGGTGCTGGTCGGTCATGACGTCCCCTCTCCGAGCAGGTCGGCGAGCTCCGGCGCAGCCTCGCGGAGGCGGCGGAGCGCGAGATGGGTCTGGCTCTTGACGGTGCCGACGCTGACGCCGAGCACGTCCGCCACGTCACGCTCGGTCAGGTCGTCGTAGTAGCGCAGCACGACCACCGCGCGCTGGCGCGGGGTCAGCGACGCGAGGGCGGCGTCGAGGAGCATCCGGCGGTCGGCGGCGGCGACCGGGTCGTCGCCGCGCGGGCGCTCCGGCGGAGCCGCGACCACCTCCCTGCGGTGCTTGCGCCACCACGAGATGTTGTCGCGCACGATCACGCGGCGGGCGTAGGCGTCGGGGCTGCCGTCGCGCAGGCGGTGCCAGCGGAGCGCGACCTTGGTCAGCGCCTCCTGGACCAGGTCCTCGGCACGGTGGCGGTCACCGGTGAGCAGGACCGCCGACCGGAGCAGGGAGAGCTGACGCTCCCCCGCCCAGCGCCGGAAGGACTCCTCGTCGGTGGTCACATCCCATCAACGCACGAGCGGGGCGGAAGGTTGGAGGCCCCAGCGGACTCGCTGCTCCGCCGCAGACGGACGTACCGATCGGTGCTGGTGGGACTCCTGTGACTCCCGAGGCACTCAATTCGTGCCTTCCGCGCTGGTTGGTACGTCCGTCGACGCCCTGCCCTCCGCAGAGAGTGCCTGGACGACGACGGGAAGCACCGCCCGCGCGATCCGCCGGTAGCCCGCCGAGCTCGGGTGGAACCGGTCGAGGGCGAACATCTCCTCCGGGTGCGCCAGGAAGAACGGCCCGACCACCTCGGCCAGGTCGACGACGTGCGCGCCGAGCGGCCGGACCGCCCTGCGCTGGGCCGCCGCGATCTGGCGGGAGGCGAGCGAGGCGAGGGCGCGCAGCGGTTGCGGGACCTGCCGGAGCGCGCCGAGGTCCGGGCAGGTGCCGACCACGACCACGGCGCCCCGCTCCCGGAGCGCGCTCACGCACGCGGCGAGGTTGCGCGCGCTCTCGGCCGCAGGGACGCGGTGGATGACGTCGTTGCCGCCCACGACCACGATCGCGAGGTCCGGCCGGTAGCTCGGGCCCAGCCGACGGACCTGCGCCGCGAGGTCGCGGGACTCGGCGCCGATCCGCGCCACGGTGCGCAGGTGCACCGGCCGGTGCTCGCGGCGGGCGACCTGCCGGGCGACCCGGGCGCCGAGCGTGTGCTCGGGGCGCGTCGCTCCCAGGCCGGCGGCGACGGAGTCCCCCATCACGACGACCCGCAGCATCGGGCGGGCGCCGTGCCGCGCGTCGCCGTACCTCCGCCCGATGGTGCCGTCGGCCCGGGGCGCCGACCAGCCGAGCGGGGTGCCGGTGATGCTGCGGGTGTACGCCGCCTGCCTCTCCAGGAGCCGCTTGCCGCCCAGCACCACGGCGTACGTCGCCGCGGCGGCGCCGGTCGCGGCGGCGGCCGAGACCGCCAGCGCACGGGCCCTCACCATCGACGCAGGGTCACGCGTCGGCCTCCGGGACCTCGGGCGCGTGGTGGCCGAACGGCACCGACTCCCGCTCGCCGAGCGCGGCCAGGACCGACGGCAGGATCGCCTTCGCGGTCCGCTTGTAGCCGAGCCCGCTCGGGTGGAACCGGTCGAGGCTGAACATCTCGTCGGGGTTGGTGATGAAGAACGGTCCGACGACGTGCGCCAGGGAGACCGCGTGCGCCCCGTTGCGTACGGCGACCGCGGCCTGCGCCGCGGCGAGCTGACGCGACATCCGCGACCCGAGGGACCGCAGCGGCTGCGGCACCGGGCGCAGCGCCCCGAGATCGGGACACGTGCCGACGACGACCTCCGCTCCGAGCGCCCGCAGCCGCACCACGGCCTCCTCCAGGTGCTTGACCGAGGTCGTCACCGGGACCCGGTGCGTCACGTCGTTGCCGCCGATCACGATCACCGCGACGTCCGGGCGGAGCTTCCTGGGCAGCCCGTCGATCTGGCCCGCCAGCGCCGACGACTCCGACCCGACGACGGCAGCGGTGCGCAGCCGGACCGACCGGTGCAGCTCCTTGGCGAGGCCACGGGCGAGGCGCCCGCCGAGCGTGTCGCGGCGGTGCTCGGCGCCCAGGCCGGCCGCGATCGAGTCACCGAGCATCACCAGGTCCAGCGGGTCGCCGTACGACTTCTTCCAGACGCGGTCGGCGTCGATGGCCACCTCGCCGTGCGGCTTGCCGATGGCCCGGCGGGCGAGGGCGGCCTGGCGGCGGAGGAGCTCGCGGGTGCCGCCGGCGGTCAGGCTGACGCCGGCCACGGCTGCCACGACCCCGACGGCGGTGCGCTTGCGGATCATGGGTGCTGTTAACCAGAGCCGTCGGAACGGCTGGTGGCGTGCGGGTGGAGTGTTCGTGTCGTACGACGCTGCAGGCCGATCAGCCGCGCGCGACCTCGGTCACCGGTTCGTGGCTGACCGGGAAGCTGACCGAGGCGGCGATGAAGCAGTTCGCGCTCGCCTCGTGGTGGATCTCCTGGGCGAGGTCGACCTGGGCCGGATCCGTGATCGTCACGCGCGGTCGGAGCGTCACCGAGGTGAACCGGCCGACCTGGCCGACCTGGCTCATGGTGCCGACCGGGCTGTCGGCGTACGCCACGACGGTGATGCCGTGGTTGACCGCCGAGTGCAGGTAGGACAGCAGGTGGCACTGGGCGAGTGCCGCGACGAGCAGGTCCTCGGGGTTCCATCGGTCGGCGTCGCCCCGGAAGGTCGGGTCGGCCGAGCCGAGCAGGTCGGGCTTCCCGTCCGCGCTCAGCAGGACCTGGCGGCCGTACTCGCGGTAGCCGCTCGTGCCGGTGCCGCGGTTGCCCTGCCAGGTGAGGTCGAGCGCGTAGTGGTGGTCGGTCACCCGACCAGTGTGGCCCAGCAGGTCGCCGGGCCGGTGGCGCGGCGGGGTCAGCAGCCGCCGGCGACCGCGGGGATGACCGAGACCTGCGTGCCGTCGGGGGTGGGCGTCGCTAGGTCGTCGAGGAACCGCACGTCGTCGTTGCCCACGTAGACGTTGACGAAGCGGCGGAGCTTGCCGTCCTCGTCGACGATCCGGCCCTTGATGCCGGCGTAGCTGGCGTCGAGGTCGTCCAGGATCTCAGCGAGGTTGGCGCCGGACGCGCTGACCTCGGACTCGCCACCGGTGTAGGTGCGAAGGATCGTGGGGATCCGGACGCTGACGCTCATGGTTTGCTCTCTCCTGTACTGGTCGATCTCGTCGAGTCGGCGCGTTTGTGCAGATCTGGGGCGCCGAGTCGGCTCATGTTGACACGAGCCGACTCGACAGATGGTCTCAGCCCAGGCCCGTGGCCTTGAAGGCGTCGTACGTCGGCGCGATGGTCGCCGCCGGGCCGACGCTCCCGGAGACCGCGTCGAGGGTCTTCAGGCCGTGGCCGGTGTTGATGACGACCGTCTCGAGCGTGGGGTCGAGCTGACCGGTCTCGACGAGCTTCTTGGTGACGCCGACCGTGGTGCCGCCGGCGGTCTCGGTGAAGATGCCCTCGGTGCGCGCCAGCAGCACGATGCCCGCGCGGACCTCCTCGTCGGTGATGTCCTCGACCGCGCCACCGGTGTCGCGGCAGATGTCGAGGACGTAGATGCCGTCGGCGGGGTTGCCGATCGCGAGGCTCTTGGCGATGGTGTCCGGCTTGACCGGGCGGATCGCGTCGGTGCCGGCCTTGTAGGCGACCGAGACCGGAGAGCAGCCGGTGGCCTGGGCGCCGAAGACCTTGTAGGGCTTGTCCTCGACCAGACCGAGCTTGATCAGCTCCTGGAACGCCTTGTGCACCTTGGTGAGCTGCGAGCCGGAGGCGACGGGGATGACGACCTGGTCGGGCAGCCGCCAGCCGAGCTGCTCGGCGATCTCGTAGCCCAGCGTCTTGGAGCCCTCCGCGTAGAACGGGCGGACGTTGACGTTGACGAACGCCCAGCCGTCCTCCTCGCCGGCGATCTCCGAGGCGAGCCTGTTGACGTCGTCGTAGTTGCCGTCGACGGCCACGAGCGAGTCGGTGAAGATCGCGGAGTTGACCTGCTTGGGCTGCTCGAGGTTGCTCGGGATGAACACCACCGTCTTGATCCCGGCCCGCGCGCCGGCGGCGGCGACCGCGTTGGCGAGGTTGCCCGTCGACGGGCAGGCGAAGACCTTCGAGCCGAACTCACGAGCCGCGCTCAGCGCGCAGGCGACGACGCGGTCCTTGAAGGAGTTGGTCGGGTTGGTCGAGTCGTCCTTGACCCAGAGCTTCTCGATGCCCAGCGCCGCGCCGAGGTTGTCGGCCTTGAGGAGCCGGGTGAAGCCGGGCTCGGTGTTGGGGCTGGTCTCGATGTCGGTCGGGACCGGCAGGAGCGCCTTGTAGCGCCAGATGTTGCGCGGCCCGGCCTCGATCTGCTCACGGGTGACGGCCGGGAACGCATAAGCGATCTCGAGCGGGCCGAAGCACTCGGGGCAGGCGTAGTGCGGGCCGAGCGCGACGTGGTGGCCGCACTCGCGGCAGGTCAGGCCGGTGGCGTTGCCGAACGCGCCCTCGCGGGGGCCGGCGGGCGCCGTACTCCCCGGGGTCTGGGCGGAACAGTCGCTCTCGGTGACAACGGCGCTCATAGGTCCTCCTTCTCATCTGTCCCGTCACGTCGGTCGCGCCGGGTCGGATTTGGCACCGTCTCCACGTCCGCGTGCTAGGAGGCTCGGGAGGATGTGGCGGTTGCCGGGACTTCTCAGGGCCGATCCCTCAGTCCCTCTGGATGAGCGGTGCTCAGCCTAGGGGCGTACGACGCCGCAGGCCGAATCGATATCCCGAAATACGAGACGGGTGTCCACCCATCGAGATGGCGGTCGGGGCGTGGGGTGCTGTAACACGAAGTTCGCGGACCTCGGCGACCGTTGGCGGCTGTCACACGATGTTCGCCGACCTGAGCGACCGTCGGCGTCTCTGGGAGACCGCTGCAACGGTCTCCCAGGGACGTGAACGACCTCCCAGTGCGGTGAACATCGTCGTGCGGCGCGCCCTGACGCGTCGGCGCGACAGGCCGAGCGCGGCCCGCTCAGCCTCGCGCGGTCCGGGCGTCGGCGGTGAGCTGCCGGAGCAGGTCGAGCACACCCTCGGGCCCGTGCACGACCACGTCGGCCAGCGGGATGAGCGCGCTCTGCTCCGAGGACGCCGAGCAGACGCGGAGCGTCGCCAGGCCCTCCTTCGCCAGGTCGCTGACGGCGTCGAAGGCCTCGAGGTCGCCGAGGTCGTCGCCGGCGAAGAGGAAGCCCCGCGCGTCGAGGTCGGCCGCGATCCGCTCGACGACGATGCCCTTGTGGATCCCCGACGAGCGGACCTCGATCACGCTCCGGCCGGGCTCGACCACGAGGTCGTGGCGCACCGCGAGCTCCGAGAGCGGCTCGAGCAGACGCCGGAAGGCCTCGTCGGCGTCGTCGAGACGGCGGGTGTGGACGGCGACCGCCAGCCCCTTGTCCTCGATGTAGGCGTCGGACGCCCGCGCCTGGCGCAGCACCCGCGGCAGGTCGCGCTCGAAGGTCGCGAGCCCGCGTGGCGGACGCGGGGTGACGATCCGGCGGTGGGTGGAGCTCCACTGCTCGTTGCCGTACTGCCCGAAGAGGTAGAGCTCCTTGCCCGAGGCATGGATGGCGTCTCCGACCTCCTCCAGACCACCGAGGTCGAGCGCCTGGCGCGCCGGGCGTCCGGTGATCACCGCGATCGCGGCGACCTCCGCTGCCAGGTCGACCAGGACGTCACTGGCTTCCGGGTGGATGTGCGCACGTGCCGGGTCGTCGACGATCGGTGAGAGCGTTCCGTCGAAGTCCAGGCCGATGACCGTGCGCGACGCCACGCGGATCAGCTCCGCGTAGCGATGTTCACCCTCGATCGACGAGAATTCCACGCCTCCAGCCAATCACGATCGGCAAGGGGATGGGGAACGGGGTGGTGAACCGTCGGGTGAAATCGCGTTCCCCGCCTGGCCGAATCCGCAGGTCGGCGCCTCGCCAGACCCCAGCGCTCAGGTGGACGCCAGGCAACCTCGAACCGAGCGAACCCCGACCGCGCGGCCGGCAGCGTGGCGGCGAAGACGACACGCTCGGCCCATCCAACTCAGTCGAGCGAACCCGTGAGGATCAGGGTGAGGTTGTCGGTGCTCATCTCGCCGACGGCCGGCACGACCCGCTGGATCCCGAGGTCGAGGGCGAGCAGCCGTGCCGCGGCCTTCTTGCCCTCGGGGTAGTAGACGGTGGTGGCGGGGATGGTGCCGTACCAGTTGTCGGCGGCCAGGGCGTTCCAGCCGACGTCGGCGATCCGGGCGTGCACCTCGGAGGCGAGGCCGGTGACCGAGGAGTTGTTGAAGACGTTGACGCCGACCTCGTCGCGGTGGACCACCGGCGCCGGCTTCTTGGTCGGTTCGTCGGTGGGCTCGTCGCCGTCCTTGTCGTCGGACTTCGCGTCGTCGCCGGCGTCGGACCCCTGGTCCTGCGACGCGGTGGTGATCTCGCGCTCCTTGGGCTCCTCGCCGCGGGTGACGAAGAAGGCGACCGCGGCCAGGGCGACGGCGACGATGCTCAGCAGGACGACCGGGGACGGGAGGACCGCCCCGCGCTGGTTGCGACCGCGGATCATCGTGACCTCAGATCTCGAAACCGAGGCGTCGCGCCGAGCGCTGCCGCTGACGCTGCGAGCGCAGGCGACGGAGCCGGCGGACGAGCAGCGGGTCCTCGGCCAGGGCCTCGGGGCGGTCGATGAGGGCGTTGAGGACCTGGTAGTAACGGGTGGAGCTCATGTCGAACTTCTCCCGCACGGCGGTCTCCTTGGCGCCGGCGTACTTCCACCACTGCCGCTCGAACTCGAGGATCTCGCGGTCACGATCGCTGAGTCCGACCGCGGTGGATGCAGCCTCGGCGGCCGTGGGGCCTTGGGTGCTCCGCTGGGGGTCCATGCGCAATCTCCGACGATGTCGACATTGGTGCAGCCACCACTGTAGACGTCGAATCACACCGATGTCATTCCAACCGCCGGTGCGCCTCGAGGAGTACGACGCCGCAGGCCGCCCGGCCGGAGAGACGGTCCCCTGCGACGTACCCCTGTGACTATGGTGAGTCCCGTGGCCCACGACCTGGTGATCGTTGCCAACCGCCTGCCCGTCGACCGCGTCACGACCCCCGAAGGGGAGTCGACGTGGCGTCCGCTCCCCCGGCGGCCTGGTGTCCGCCATCGAGCCGGTGATGCGCGCCAACGGCGGCGTGTGGATCGGTTGGCCCGGCGGCACCGCCCAGGATCTCGAGCCGTTCGAGGCCGACGGGCTCTCGCTGGTGCCGATGTCGATGACGCAGGACGAGATCGAGGGCCACTACGAGGGCTTCTCCAACGCGACGCTGTGGCCGCTCTACCACGACGTGGTGGCCAAGCCGGAGTTCCACCGGGAGTGGTGGGACGAGTACGTCAAGGTCAACCGCCGGTTCGCCGAGAAGGCGGCCGACCTGGCCGCCGAGGGCGCGACGGTCTGGGTCCAGGACTACCAGCTCCAGCTGGTCCCGCAGTTCCTGCGCGACCTCCGCCCCGACCTGCGGATCGGC
Organism: uncultured Actinomycetota bacterium; assembly: GCA_963830735.1. Classification (GTDB taxonomy): domain Bacteria; phylum Actinomycetota; class Actinomycetes; order Propionibacteriales; family Nocardioidaceae; genus Nocardioides. The sequence continues at coordinate 319,910 of CAWHNG010000001.1, read as the reverse complement.
TTCTACCTTCACATCCCGTTCCCGCCGGCCGAGCTGTTCCAACAGCTGCCGTGGCGACGGCAGATCCTCGAGGGCCTGCTCGGCGCCGACCTCGTCGGCTTCCAGCTCCCCGGCGCCGCGGCCAACTTCGTCCGGCTCGTCCGGCAGCGGGTCGGCCACAAGACCCACCGCGACCGGGTCTACCTGCCCGACGGCCGCACGGTCCGGGCGGCGGCGTTCCCGATCTCCATCGACGCCGCCGGCTTCGAGGAGCTCGCCCGCTCCGAGCCGGTCAACCAGCGCGCCAAGAGCATCCGCGAGGCGCTCGGCGACCCGCGCAAGATCTTCCTCGGCATCGACCGGCTCGACTACACCAAGGGCATCTACGCCCGCCTGCGCGCGTTCAGCGAGCTGATCCGCGACGGTGACGTCGACGTCGAGGAGGCCGTCTTCGTCCAGGTTGCGGTGCCGTCGCGGGAGCAGGTCGAGCAGTACCGCATCCTGCGCGACGAGATCGACCGTCTGGTCGGCCGGATCAACGGCGACCTCGGGAGGATCGGACGCCCGGCGATCAGCTACCTGCACTCGTCGTACCCCCGCGAGGAGATGGCCGCCCTCTACCGCGCCGCCGACATCATGGTCGTCACGCCGTACCGCGACGGCATGAACCTCGTCGCGAAGGAGTACGTCGCCTGCCGCATCGACGACGACGGCGCCCTCGTGCTCTCGGAGTTCGCCGGCGCGGCCGACGAGCTGCGCCAGGCGTGGCTGGTCAACCCCTACGACATCAACGGCATGAAGGCCGCGCTCCTCGAGGCCTGCCGGGCCGAGCCGAAGGAGCTGACGAAGCGGATGAAGGCGATGCGCAAGACGATCACCCAGCACGACGTCAAGGCGTGGGCCCTCAGCTTCCTGACCGACCTCGAGGAGCAGTCCGCCGCGAGCAGCGGCCACACGAAGACCGTACGCCCCGCGACCCGGACCTGAGGGGTACCTTCTGCCCCATGGATCTGATCCCGCTGCGTCTGGTTCCCGGGCCAGATCAGGTCGTCTCCGCTGCCAGCAACGTGGCGCACAAGGTGTTGTACGGCGGTCTCGCCGACCTGCGCCCGATGCCGCGGACCCTGATCGACGACGGCCGGTTGCGGGAGGTCTACCACTACCGACCCTCCGGGAAGGTCCAGGAGACCGGCGACCCCGTCCTGCTGGTCACGCCGCTCGCGGCGCCGTCGCTCTGCTACGACCTGCGCCGCGGGTGCTCGCTGGTCGAGCACTTCGTCACCGCCGGCCGGCCGACGTACCTGCTGGAGTACGGCGAGGTGTCCTTCCGTGACCGCAACCTCGGCATGGAGCACTGGATCGACGAGGTCGTGCCGACCGCGATCCGCGAGGTCTCCGCGCACGCCGGCGGTCGTCCGGTGCACGTCATCGGGTGGAGCCTCGGCGGCATCTTCTCGATGCTCTCGGTGGCCGACTCCCCCGACCTGCCGGTGGCGTCGCTGACGGTGGTCGGCTCCCCCGTCGACGTGTCGCTGGTCCCGCTGGTCGCCCCGCTGCGGCCGTTGCTCAACTGGGCCAACGGCCGGGGTCCGATCACCAGGGGCTACCAGCTCCTCGGCGGGGCGCCGAAGCCGCTGGTGCGCTGGGCCTTCCAGCTGACCTCCGTGCAGAAGCTCGTCACCAAGCCGCTGGCGCTGCTGACCCACATCGACGACGCCGAGTTCCTCGCGCAGATCGAGGCGGTCGACCGCTTCACCGCCAACATGATCGCCTACCCGGGGCGGACCTTCGGCCAGCTCTACCACCGGTTCGCGAAGGGCAACCAGCTCGCGGCCGGCGACTTCGACCTCGACGACCGGACCATCGACCTGGCCGACATCGCCGTGCCGGTGCTGGTGTTCGGCGGCGCGACCGACGGCATCGCCCCGGTGGCGGCGGTGCGCGCCGTCGTACCCCTGCTCGCCGGCTCGCCGGAGGTCCGCTTCGAGATCGTCCCGGGCGGTCACCTCGGCATGCTCACCGGCCGCGCCGCCCGCCACACGACGTGGGTCGTGATGGACGAGTGGATCGACGAGTGGTCGACCGAGGCGGAGAGCGACCCGGAGGACGGGTCGGACGACGACCCGGCGCGCCCGCGCGAGTTCGGCACCAGCCGTCAGCGCCGGCACTCCTCGGCCGCTTCGCGCGCCCTCGGCGGCAAATGACTCCCGCCCCATCTAGTCACAATTGACTAGATGGTTCTGGCCTCGCGCCCGATCCGGCGCACGCTCCCCCGGGATTAGGTTCGGGTTCACCGACGCGGACCAGCGAAGCGTTGGAGGGAGCCCCCCGGGTTCGGCGCACCTCCTGGAGCGCCACTGGGGACCAACGCTTCGCGGTCCGCGTCGAGCAGTTCGCCGCACGGTGGCGCCCCTAGGAGGGAGAGGGGCGCCGCTGTCGGGGCCCCCGTGTCCTATCGTCGGCCGCGTGGCAGGACTTCAGGGACTGGTCGATCGAGGTCTGATGGCGCCGGACTGGGCCGAGGCGCTCGCCCCGGTGGAGGAACGGGTCGTCGCGATGGGCGGGTTCCTGCGCGCCGAGATCGCCGCCGGCCGCGGCTACCTGCCGCACGGCGACCACGTCTTCCGCGCGTTCCGGCGGCCGCTGGCCGAGGTCAAGGTGCTCGTCGTCGGCCAGGACCCGTATCCCACGCCGGGGCACCCGATCGGGCTCTGCTTCGCGGTCGACGCGGACGTGCGGCCGGTCCCGAGAAGCCTCGCCAACATCTACCGCGAGCTCAGGGAGGACCTCGGCGTCGTACCCCCGGAGCACGGGGACCTCACCGCCTGGACCGAGCAGGGCGTGATGCTGCTGAACAGGGTGCTGACGGTCCGGCCGGGTCAGCCCGCGTCGCACCGCGGGCAGGGCTGGGAGCACGTCACCGCGTGTGCGATCCAGGCTCTGGTACGCCGCGCCGGTGCCGGCGCGCCGATGGCGGCGATCCTCTGGGGCCGGGATGCCGGGACGCTCAAGCCGCACCTCGGCCCGGTCCCGTACGTCGAGTCCGCGCACCCCTCGCCGCTGTCGGCGTCGCGCGGGTTCTTCGGGTCGCGACCCTTCTCGCGCGTCAACGCGCTGCTCGGCGAACGGGGAGGCACGCCGGTCGACTGGTCGCTGCCCGGCTGAGGGATGCGACCCGGGGAATAAGATTGAAGCCTCAACTATTGAGGTAGGCGTGACCGACGCAGCGACCCACGAGCGGATGCCGGCCCTCTACATCGGGCACGGCGCACCGCCGCTGCTCGACGACCCGGTCTGGTCGGGGCAGCTCGCCGCATGGGCCCAGGACCTCCCCCGGCCGAAGGCGATCCTGATCGTCAGCGCCCACTGGGAGTCGGCGCCGGTCTCGCTCAGCGCGAGCGGCGCGGATCTCGTCTACGACTTCGGTGGCTTCGACCCGAAGTACTACCGGATGACCTACCGCACGCCCGACGCCACGGCGCTGGCCGAGCGGATCGCGAAGACGCTGCCCGCCACCGAGCCGGTGCACCAGCACGCCTCGCGCGGGCTCGACCACGGCGCCTGGGTGCCCCTGCGGATCATGTACCCGGACGCGGACATCCCGGTGCTGCAGATGTCGCTGCCGACCCACGACCCCGAGCGGCTGCTGCGAGCTCGGCGAGCGGCTCCGTCCGCTTCGTGACGAGGGCGTGCTGATCATCGGGTCCGGCTTCCTCACCCACGGCCTGCCGTTCCTGCGCGACTTCCGCCTCGACGCCGATGCTCCCGGCTGGTCGCGCGACTTCGACGGGTGGGCCGGCGAGGCGCTCGCCCGCGGCGACGTGGACGAGCTGGCGGCGTACCGCTCGAAGGCGCCGGGCATGCCCTACGCCCACCCCACCGTCGAGCACTACAGCCCGCTCTTCGTCACCCTCGGCGCGGCGACCGACCCCGGCGCCGCCGGCCGCCAGGTGGTCGACGGCTTCTGGATGGGCCTCTCGAAGCGCTCTCTCCAGGTTGCCTGAGCAGCAGCGATCGAGGAACGAGATCGCTGCGTGGGCGAAGGCAGAGCAGCGGGCGCGGCGACGGCTCAGGTCCTACGACGCCGCAGCCGCTTGTTCTCGGCCCGCAACCGGGCGACCTGCTCCTCGAGCTCGAGCACCTGCCCGATGCCGGCGAGGTTGAGCCCGTCGGCGAGCAGGTCGCGGACCCGGTGCAGTCGCCGGATGTCGGCCTCGCTGTAGAGGCGGGTGCCGCCGGCGCTGCGCGCCGGCTCGACGAGACCGCGTCGCTCGTAGACGCGCAGGTTCTGGATCTGCATCGACACCAGCTCGGCCGCGACCGAGATCGCGAAGATGCCCCTCTCGTCCGAGGTCATCGGCCACCTCCTCGCAGTCCTCATCTGATCAACCCCGAGCGTACTTGAAATCTCCTCGCCAGATTATCTATAACAGATGTTGCAGATCTTGATCGTCTGACCACCACAAGACCAGCGAGGAGGAAACCATGTTGCTGCGCACCACCGATCCCTTCCGTGACTTCGACCGCCTCGCCCAGCAGCTGCTGGGTGCGGGCACGACCAACCGACCCGCGGTCATGCCGATGGACGCCTGGCGCGCGGGCGAGAAGTTCGTCGTCGAGTTCGACCTGCCGGGCGTCAACGCGGAGAGCATCGACATCGACGTCGAGCGCAACGTGCTGACCGTCAGGGCCGAGCGCGTCCCGGGCAACGGCGACTGGCAGCGCCTCGCGTCGGAGCGTGTGCACGGCCAGTTCAGCCGGCAGCTCGTGCTCGGCGACAACCTCGACCTCGACCAGATCGAGGCCGACTACGAGGCCGGCGTCCTGCGGCTGGTGATCCCGGTCGCGGAGAGGGCGAAGCCGCGCAAGGTCCAGGTCGCCGGCGTCGAGCCGTCGCAGAAGCCGGAGGCCATCGAGGCCTGATCCCGTTCACGCATCGGGATCACGAGAGCCCGGGTGGCGATGCCACCCGGGCTGCTTCTCGTCCGGCGGACGCGCCGGGCCCTGCGTTTGCGCGAGCCGAGCGGGCGCCGCGACGATGGCGCGGTGAAGATCCTGTCGATCCAGTCCTCGGTCGCCTACGGCCACGTCGGCAACTCGGCGGCCGTCTTCCCGTTGCAGCGACTCGGGCACGAGGTGTGGCCGGTGGTCACGGTGCACTTCTCCAACCACACCGGGTACGGCGCCTGGCGCGGGCCACTCCTCGCGCCCGACGACGTCCGGGAGGTGCTCGCCGGGATCGACGACCGCGGCGTGCTGGGGCAGGCGGACGCCGTACTCTCCGGGTATCAGGGTGACCCTGCCGTCGGCGCCGTCATCCTCGACGCGGTCGCCCGGGTCAAGGAGCTCAACCCCGACGCCGTCTACTGCTGCGACCCGGTGATGGGCGACGTGGGGCGTGGGATGTTCGTGCGCCCGGGGATCCCGGAGTTCATGCGCGACGAGGTGGTGCCGCGCGCCGACATCATCACGCCCAACCACTTCGAGCTGGAGTTCCTCGCAGGGCGCGAGGCCCGCACGCCCGAGGAGCTTCTCGTCGCCGTCGACGAGGTACGCGAGCGGGGGCCGCGCGACGTCCTCGTCACCTCGGTGCTGTACGACGCCGCCGGCCCGTCCGGGAGCGGCGCCGACCCGGACACGCTCGACCTCGTCGCCGTGTCGGACGCCGGCGCGTGGGCGGTCACCACTCCCCTGCTGCCGATCTCGCCCAACGGCGGCGGCGACATCACCGCCGCGCTCTACCTCGCGCACCTGCTGGAGAGCGGCTCCCCCGAGATCGCGCTCGGCCGGGTCGCGTCGTCCGTCTTCGGCGTCCTCGAGGCGACTCTCGCCGCCGGCACCCGGGAGCTGCAGATCGTCGGCGCGCAGGACGTCATCGCCCGGCCGACCGAGCGGTTCGAGGTACGCCGGCTCCGCTGACCCCTGCGTCGTACCCCGCATCCGGGTCGCTTCGTGGGGACCATGTCAACCGAGATGCCGGGTGCGACTGCGGCTTGACTACGATGGCCCGGCGCCTCGGAGGCGCGTGCCGCGTTAGCTCAGTTGGCAGAGCGTCGATCTTGTAAATCGAATGCCGTCGGTTCGATTCCGACACGCGGCTCCAGCACCCAACACGGCGTCGAGTCGGCTCGTCTCTGCACGCCCACGGCGTCGAGTCGGCTCGTCTCTGCACGCCCACGGCGTCGAGTCGGCTCTTATAGAGATGTGCCGACTCGACCGGTCTGAGCTGCAGAGATGAGCCGACTCGACCCGAGACTTGAACCTCCCTTGAACTTGTGCGCCGATCCCGCGACCATGGGGCGCATGACGCTACTGACCATCGGGCACCTCGCGGAGCGGGCGGGCGTGGCGACGAGCGCGATCCGGTTCTACGAGTCCAAGGGGCTGATCCGGTCGACGCGGACCACCGGCAACCAGCGGCGCTACGAGCAGTCGACGCTGCGGCGGGTGTCGTTCATCCGGGCCGCGCAGCGGGTCGGACTCAGCCTCGAAGAGGTCGGCGAGGCGCTGGCGACGCTGCCCGACAACCGCACGCCCACGAAGGCGGACTGGCACCGGCTGAGCCGCGCGTGGCGGCCGCGGCTCGACGAGCAGATCCGCCGGATCGAGCTGCTCCGGGGGCGGCTCGACAGCTGCATCGGCTGCGGTTGCCTGAGCCTGAGGAGCTGCGCGCTGATGAACCCGGGCGACGTGGCCGGCGAGCGCGGGACGGGCGCCGTACTGCTGGAGCCGTGATGCCTTGGTCTCGAGGCTCGGCCGCGGGCGGCATCGCGCCTCAACCGGCGGCGGAGGGGCTAGGTTTCTCGCATGGCGTTGCACGTCGTCGCCAGCCGGACAGATCCCGCGCTGCTGAGTCTGCCCTGGTCGACCCCGCTCGAGGAGTGGGGGGACGACTACGTCGTACCCCTGCCGCGCGGACTGTCGCGGCACGTCGTCCGGATCGTCCGGGTCAAGCAGCAGACGATGGCGGTCAAGGAGACCCAGGCCGACATCGCGCTGCGGGAGTACCGGCTGCTGCGGGATCTCCACCGGATCGGGCTGCCCGCGGTCGTCCCGAAGGCGGTCGTCACCGGACGCACCGACGGCGAGGGCGAGCCGCTGCCCGCCGTACTGGCGACCGAGTACCTCAGCTTCTCGCTCCCCTACCGGAGCCTGTTCCGGCACGGGATGGAAGCGTCGAACCTGCCGTCGCTGATCGACGCGATCGTCGTGCTCCTCGTGCGGCTGCACCTCGCGGACTTCTACTGGGGCGACGTGTCGCTGTCCAACGTGCTCTTCCGACGGAGCGCAGGCGGGTTCGCGGCGTACCTCGTCGACGCCGAGACGGGCGAGCTCAAGCCGACGCTGTCCCCGCAGATGCGCGAGTACGACCTCACCATCGCCACCGAGAACATCTTCGCCGAGCTGCTCGACCTGCAGGCGGGCGAGGAGCTCGACGCTGACGTGCGGGCGCACGAGATCATCGAGATGCTTGCCGACCGCTACCACGCGCTGTGGGACGAGCTGACCGCCGTCGAGGAGTTCGGGCGTGCCGAGATGTGGCGGATCGAGCAGCGGATCGAGCGGCTCAACGACCTGGGGTTCGACGTCGACGAGCTCGACATCGTCACCGACCTCGACGGCGACCAGGTCCGGATCCAGCCACGCGTCGTCGAGGCCGGCCACCACCAGCGCGAGCTGCAGCTGCTGACCGGCCTTCACGTCGAGGATGGCCAGGCCCGCCGACTGCTCAACGACATCGCGTCCTTCGCCGCCCACTACGACCTCGGCCGCGAGGACCGCGAGATCGTCGCCAACAAGTGGCTGACCGAGATCTACGAACCCCTCATCACGATGATCCCGCCGGAGTACCGCGGCAAGCTCGAGCCGGCCGAGTTCTTCCACGAGATGCTCGTGCACCGGTGGTACCTCTCCGAGGAGGCCGACCAGGAGGTCGGCACGTTCGAGGCGGCCGCCGACTACATCGCCGACGTGCTGCCGGGAAGGCCCGATGAGCTGGTGACGGCTGACTAGTCTCAACCTTCGTGGACCTCCCCGTGATGCCGCCCGTCCAGCCGATGCTCGCCAAGGCCGTCAAGGGCGTGCCGGACCCCGCGAAGTTCGACCCGGACGGGACGTACGGCGGCCGGGGCCTGAGCTTCGAGCCGAAGTGGGACGGCTTCCGCTGCATCCTGTTCAAGGACGGCGACGAGGTGGAGCTGGCCAGCCGCAACACCAAGCCGCTGACCCGCTACTTCCCCGAGCTCGAGGCCGCGGCGCGTGCGCAGCTGCCGGCGCGGTGCGTCCTCGACGGCGAGATCTTCGTGGCGCTGCCGACCGACGGACGCGCGCGGCTGCAGTTCGAGGTGCTCCAGGAGCGGATCCACCCGGCGAAGAGCCGGATCGACCTGCTGGCCGAGCAGACCCCGGCGAGCTTCGTCGCGTTCGACCTGCTCGCGCTCGGCGACACGTCGTACGTCGACCGCCCGTTCGCCGAGCGCCGCGCCGCCCTCGAGGAGGCGCTCGCCGACCTCCCCGCCGACGGACCCTGCCACCTGACCCGCACCAGCACCGACCCGGCGGTGGCCGAGGAGTGGTTCCACACCTTCGAGGGCGCCGGGCTCGACGGGGTGGTCGCCAAGCCGATGGGCGCGGCGTACCAGCCCAATGCGCGGACCATGCTCAAGATCAAGCACGAGCGCACCGCCGACGTGGTCCTCGCCGGCATGCGCGAGCACAAGACGAGCACCCCGGATCGGCCGCTGCTCGGCAGCCTGCTGCTTGGCCTCTACCAGGACGGGGAGCTCCAGCACGTCGGCGTGAGCGCGAGCTTCACCGCGGCGCGGCGGGCCGAGCTGTGGCAGGAGCTGCAGCCGCTGGTCTGCCCGATCGAGGAGCACCCGTGGGGGAAGTGGTCGGAGTTCCTCATCGCCAACCCGGGCCGCCAGCCGGGCACCCAGAGCCGCTGGAGCCAGGGCAAGGACCTCTCGTTCCTGCCGCTGCGGCCCGAGCGCGTGCTCGAGGTGAAGTACGACGCGATGGAGGGCCGCCGCTTCCGGCACACCGCCCACTTCAAGCGCTGGCGCGAGGACCGCGACCCGGAGTCGTGCGGCTACGAGCAGCTCGAGCAGCCGGTGAGCTACGACCTGGCCGACGTCCTGGGCGGCTGAGGCCTGCTCAGGCACCCCGTGGGGGGATGAATTCCGGAGCCCAACGGGTGTAGGACTGAGGGCATGAGTACCGACGATGCCACTGGGGCCCCGCAGGCCCAGCAGTACGACGTCGTGCTTCTCGTGGAGCGTGCCCTGAGCGTGGTCGACGCGGGCCGGATCCGGGAGCTGCACGACTCGCTCGACGCCCAGGTCGTCTACCACGTCCTGATGCCGATGGCCGACGCCGCAGCCGCGGTGGAGGCGTCCTTGGGCGCCATGGGCGGCGACGTCATGACGCCCGCGATGGCGCCCAGCCAGCAGGAGATCGACAGCATCCAGACCGAGCACCGCGACCACGCACGCAGCGAGCTCGACGCGACCATCGAGGCGCTGCGAGCCGCCGGGGCGAAGGTGGTCGAGACGCTCGTCGTCACCGAGCCACCGGTCGACGCGCTGATCCGGAAGGTCAAGGAGGTCGGCGCGCAGGAGGCCTTCGTGCTCACGCGGGCGCACCTCGTCTCGGACTTCTTCCACGTCGACTGGACCTCACGCGCCCGTCGCAAGCTGGGCGTGCCGGTCCTCCACCTGATCGAGCACGACGACAAGCACTTCGACGACCTCGGCGGGACCGAACAGGCGGTCACGGGAGGCTGACGCGCCCGGGCGTGAATCCGGGCCGCCCAGGTGTAAGACTGGACCATGAGCTCCGATCCGGTGGTCCAGCGGTACGACGTCGTCCTGCTCGTCGAGCAGGCCCTCACTGCTGCCGACGCCGCCCAGGTCCGGTCGCTGCACGACTCGCTCGACGCGGAGGTCGCCTACCACGTGCTACTGCCGATGGGCGATGCGGCAGCGGCCGTCGAGGCCTCGCTCGGCACCGTCGGCGCCGATCTGATGGCGCCGCCGACGGCCCCGACGCCGGACGACATCGAGGCGCTGCGCGAGGAGAACCGCGACCGCGCCCATCGCGAGCTCGACTCGACCGTGGCTGCCCTGGGGGCCGCGGGCGCGACGGTCGTCGTGGGCACCGTCGTCACCGAGTCGCCGATCGACGCACTGGCCGCGAAGGTTGCCGAGGTCGACGGCCAGGAGGCGATCATCCTGACCCGCTCGCACCTGGTCGCCGAGTTCTTCCACGTCGACTGGACCTCACGCGCCCGCCGCAAGCTCGGCGTCCCGGTGCTCCACCTGCTCGAGCACGAGAACTTCGACGAGCAGGCCGGCGGCGGCGAGCTGCTGCTCGACGACGGCGTACGCCGGCTCCCCCTCGGCCGGCGCGCGAACGATCTGGCCCGCCCCGGTGGCGCCGTGGTCCTCCCGACCCTGGACGACGGCGACCGGCCCCGCCTGGGACTGCGGGTCCGGTCAGAGACGGACACGCTCGTAGGCGACGTACCTGCACCTGAGTGCCGGTCTAGGCGCGGCTGGGCGCAGCTCGACCACGATGTCGAGGTGTCCGGCATGCCGGGCGTACTCGGCCAGCACGTGGAAGCAGATCCACTCCAGGGTCGGCGGGTCGTCGGCGAAGCGGCCACCGGTCGACCCCACCGCCTCCAAGGAGTACGACGCCAGCACGCCCCTCGTCCGCGCGCCGACCTCCTCGAGTCGCGCCGCCAGGTCGTCGGCGGTGACGCCGTCCGGGACCTGCCAACGGGCGTCGGCGCCCTCCCGCCACGGCTCGTCGGTGTCCCAGTCACCCCACGGCTCGGCGACCTCCTCGCCGAGGAAGCCCCAGACGAACCAGCGCTGCTCCATGTGCAGCACGTGGCTGAGCAGCTCGATCGGCGTCCATCCCGACGGCACCCGAACGGTGCGCTGCTGCTCGGGATCCAGCGCGATCACACCCCGGATCAGCTCGCCCCGGACCCAGTCGAGGTAGTCGGCCCAGCGTGCGGCGCCGTACGGCCCGGACTTGGGCGGCTCCGAGTCGTCCCGGGCCATCCGCTGGTCCTCCGTCACTGTCGGCTCACGTCCCCTCGATCCGGTTGCCCTGCTCGTCCCAGTGCTCGGCGACCTTCTTGCTCGGCTGCACCCGCGGCGGCTCGCCGGGCATCTTCGGGTAGTCGGGCGGGAAGTTGAGCTCGCCGCCGGGCAGCTCCTCCCACAGCCGCAGCAGCGGCTCGAGCGAGAACGCCTCGTCGTCGATCGTGGCCCAGGGGTCGCCGTCGGCGATCCGGTCGGGCACCGTGAACAGGTTGAAGTCGCGCGGGTCGGTGAGCCCGGCGAGCTCCTCCCAGGTGACCGGGGTCGACACGGGTGCGCCGGGGAGCGGCCGGAGGGAGTAGGCCGAGGCGATGGTGCGGTCGCGGTTGTTCTGGTTGTAGTCGACGAAGATCCTCATCCCCCGCTCCTCCTTCCACCAGGCCGTGGTCACGTGGCCGTCGCGCCGCTCGAGCTCGCGGCCGAAGCCGATCGCGGCGTGCCGCAGGTCGACGAAGTCCCACTTCCTCTCGATGCGCACGTAGACGTGGACGCCGCGGTTGCCCGAGGTCTTCGGGTAGCCCCTCAGCCCGAGCTCGTCGAGCAGCTCCCGGGCGACGCCGGCGACGCGCACGGCATCGGTGAAGGTCGTGCCCGGCTGGGGATCGAGGTCGATCCGCAGCTCGTCGGGGTGGTCGGTGTCGTCGCGCCGGACCGGCCACGGGTGGAAGACGATCGTGCCCATCTGCGCGCACCACACCGGCACCGCGATCTCGGTCGGGCAGATCTCCTCGGCCGTGCGCCCGGACGGGAAGGTCACCTGCACCGACTCGAGGTAGTCGGGCGCGCCCTTCGGCACGCGCTTCTGGTAGAACGCCTCGGCGTCCCTGTCCTGCGGTCCGGTGGCCAGCTTGAAGCCCTCACGGACGCCCGACGGCCAGCGCTCGAGCGCGGTGGGCCGGTCGCGCAGGGCCCGCATGAGCGCGTCGCCGGCGCCGGCGACGTACTCCGCCACCATCAGCTTGGTGACCTCGGGGGTCCGGTCGGTCGCCTCGTAGATCACCCGGTCCGGGCTGGACACCCGGACCGCGCGGTCTCCGGCCTGCACCTCCACGGCAGCGGTCTTCGCCATGACGCCGACCCTAGTGGCCCGGTCCGACACGGGTTGCGGGACTCAGCGGTGCGGGAGGCCCGCAGCGCGCCAGGCGGCGAACCCGCCCACCACGTCGGTGGCCCGGTGGACGCCGAGCCGCTGCAGGGCCTCGGCGGCCAGCGACGAGCTGTAGCCCTCCTGGCACAGGACGAGGACGCGGGCGTCGTACGACGCCTCGGGCAGCCGGGCGTCGCTGCGGGGGTCGAACCGCCACTCGAGGACGTTGCGCTCCACGACGACGACCGGCAGCGCGGGGTCGACCTCGCCCTCCGCCTCGCGCTGGGCCGCCGGCCGGGTGTCGACGAGGAGTGCCTCACCCGCCACCAGCTCGGCGTGGGCCTCGGCGACCTCGATCCGCTCGAGCCGCGATCGCGCGTCGAGGAGCATCGCGTCGATCCCGTCGTACGTCGGCACCGGCCACTCGCTCACCACTGCACACCCGCCGTCTCGACGCCCAAGGCCTCGAGACGGCGACCGCGCAGCCGGTAGCGCGTCATCGTGGACAGCCGGGGTGAGTAGGCGTGCAACGAGAGGGCCGGTGCGACGCCGTCGTTGCGTACGTCGTGGGCGTGGCCGACGCCGAAGATCCTGGCCTCGCCGACCTCCAGCCGCCGCGACTCGAGCCCGCTGCGGAGGGAGTGCTCGACGAGCGATCCGCGCAGCACCGTGAACGCACCGCTGGCGCTGCCGTGGTCGTGCCAGTCGGTGCGGGCACCCGGCGGCCAGCCGATCAGCCACAGCTCGAGCTCGGAATTGGCCCCGACCCTCGCCCACGTGCGTTCGTTGGCACGGGCGTCGAGCAGGTCGGGGAGCCGCGGGTCGGCGGCGTGGTCACGAAGCGCGGTGAGCAGGGCGGCACCCGAGGCCGCGCCGATCACGTCGGGGGAAGTCGACTTCATGTCGTGAATGTTAATGCATTTGATAGACATTCCACGAAGACGCGCCATCCGGACACACCGAGGGGCGGACCAGGTCGCGGTCCGCCGGTGCCGCGCCCGCCCCCCGCCCGGCGGCGCGAGCCCGCCCGGCGCCGGCCGTCAGGAGTCGCCGGGCTCGAGCGTGAGGCTGATCGAGTTGATGCAGTACCGGTCACCCGTGGGGGTGCCGTAGCCGTCCGGGAACACGTGCCCCAGGTGGGAGCCGCAGTTGGCGCAGCGCACCTCGGTGCGGACCATGCCGAGCGAGCTGTCCTGGATGTACTCGATCGTCTCGGCCCCATCTGATGACTTCAGCGGCTGGTAGAAGCTCGGCCAGCCGCATCCGGAGTGGAACTTGGTGTCGGACTCGAACAGCTTGGCCTGGCAGGCCCTGCAGCGGTAGACACCCTTGGTCTCGGTGTCGGTGTACTCGCCGGTGAAGGCACGCTCGGTGCCCGCCTGGCGGAGCACCTGGTACTCCTGCGGAGTGAGCTCTGCGCGCCACTCCTCGTCGGGCTTGTCGACGTTGTAGGTCATGGCGTCGAGGCTACCCAGCATCGCCAGGGTCCACGCCCCACCGGGGACAGCAGATCCGGCCGGGCGAGGCGGTCAGTGCAGCCGCTCGAGCAGGGTGTGTACGTCGACCCGCGCGCCGGTGTAGAACGGCACCTCCTCGCGGACGTGCCGCCGGGTCTCCGACCCGCGCAGGTGCCGCATCAGGTCGACGATCCGGGACAGGTCGTCCGCCTCGAACGCGAGGATCCACTCGTAGTCGCCGAGCGCGAAGCTCGGGACCGTGTTCGCCCGCACGTCGGGGAAATCGCGCGCCATCTGGCCGTGCTCGGCGAGCAGCCGGCGGCGCTCGGCGTCGTCGAGGAGGTACCAGTCGTAGGAGCGGACGAACGGGTAGACCGCGACGTAGGCGTGGGCGCGCTCGTCGGCCAGGAACGCCGGCAGGTGGCTGCGGTTGAACTCGGCGGGCCGGTGCAGCGCCATCTGCGACCAGACCGGCGCGAGCCGCCACCCGAAGGCCGTGCGCCGCAGCCGGTGGTAGGCGTCCTGGAGCAGGTCGCTGGACGCGGCGTGCCACCACACCATCAGGTCGGCGTCCGCGCGCAGGCCCGCGACGTCGTACACACCCCGGACGACGACGCCCTCGTCCTCGAGCTCGGCGAGCAGCGCCTCGACCTCCTCGGCCTCGGACTTGCGGACGATGCCGTCGTCACCGAAGCGCTCCTCGAGCCGGAAGACGGACCACATCGTGTAGCGCACGGTGTCGTTGAGCTCGTTGATCCGCGCGGCGTTGGACTTGATGTCGGCCTGGGGGTCGCTCATGCCTCCATTGTGACGACCCGTGGTCGTGGGAGTGCCCCGATGGGTGCCTTTCACCCCCACGAATCACCCCTACGGCCGACGACCTCGACGACCTCGGCGGCCGCGCGGTGGCCGGAGGCGATGCAGGCGGGGATGCCGACACCGTCGTACGCCGCGCCGCAGACCGCCAGGCCGGGCACAGGCGCGAGCGCCGCGCGGATCCGGCCGACCCGGTCGAGATGACCGACGGCGTACTGCGGGAGCCCGCCGCCCCAGCGCTGCACGTGGGTGTCGACCGGGGCGGCCGCCAGTCCGGTCGCCGCGGCGAGGTCGGCGAGCGCCCGCTCGACGAGGGTGGCGTCGTCGACCTGGAGGGACTGCTGCTCGCCGTACCTCCCCAGCGAGAGGCGGAGCACGAGCAGGTCGCCGCGCGGCCCGTCCGCGCCGAGCCCGGCCTCGCGCACCCAGTCCCACTTCGCGAAGGAGTACGTCGCCGCCTTCGCCGCTCTGGCGTCGACCGGCGGGACGAGGAAGCCGGACGCACCCTGGTCGAGGGCGTCAGCCGCGTCGGCGGCGCGGAACGCCGCCGTCACCAGCGCGGTCGAGGCGTAGTCGATCGCAGCGACCTCCCCGGCTGCGGCCGGCGCGACGTCCGCGAGCAGCCGGGCCGTCGGTGCGGCGGGGGTCGCCACGACGACGGCCGCCGCGGCGATCGCCTCACCGTCGCCGGTCTCGAGCACGAATCCGTCAGGGGTACGACGCAGCGCGGTGACCGTGGTGCCGGTGCGGACCTCCGCGCGCGGGTGGCGGTCCAGGCGGCGCGCGAGGACGTCGGGGAGCTGCCACATCCCACCCGGCAACCCGGCGAAGACCGCTGTGACAGCGACCGGAGCCGGCACCGCCGCCGCCTGGGTGAGCAGCGACCCGCGCCGGGCCTGCGCGAGCAGCTGCGGGACGGCCGCCCGGGCCGAGATCTGACGCGCGCGCCCGGCGTAGACCCCGCCCAGCAGCGGCTCGACGAGCCGGTCGGTGACCTCGGCGCCGTAGCGCGCGTCGACCAGGTCACCGACCGAGACGTCGCCGCCGGCGTCGCCCTCGGTGTCGCCTCTGGCGTCGCCGTGCACGTCGCCCACCTCGGTCGGGGGAACCTCGGTCTCCCGCCCGGCGCGGGCCAGTCCCTCCGGGGAGAGCACCCCGCTCGCGGCGAGCGACCCGAGATCGAGCGGCGCCCCCATCAGCGACCTCGGCAGGGGCCGCAGCGCGCCGCGGGTCCAGATCCGGGAGGTGGCGCCGGTCGGGTGGACGACCGGCAGGCCGAGGTCGGACGCGAGCGCGATCCCCTCGGGACGCCGGTTCAGCATCGCCTCGGCGCCGACGTCGACGGTGATCCCGGCGACCTCTCCGCGCCGGATCTTGCCGCCGACCCGGTCGGTCGCCTCGAGGACGAGCACGTCGTGGCCCTGGTCGGCGAGCGCCGACGCCGCAGCCAGCCCGGCGATCCCGGCGCCGACCACCACGATCCGCTGCGCGCCGGCCGACTCCACTCCCCCAGCGTCTCAGATCGGCGTGCGGCCGGGCGGCGAGGACGTCCGACCTGGCAGGACGTCGGCGTTGCTGGGCGACCGTTGCGACGGTCTCCCAGCGACGTGAACGGTCGCCCGGTGCGGCGGACTTCGTGTTACAGCGCCCCTGACGCCCCCGCGAGCGCCGGTTCGCGCAGACTCTTCGCCGTGCGCTCACCGACGACGTCGAGGTGCAGGTCGAGGCCTCGGGTCTCCGGCAGCAGCCGCGCGCAGCCCAGGCTGAGCAGCGCGATCGCCACGTTGTAGCTCGCGACCAGCCACAGGTCGCCGCCCGAGAGCGAGACCAGCCACGCCGCGACGAGCGGGGTCAGGCCGGAGGCGACGATGCCGGAGAGCTGGTAGAGCGCGCTGAGGGCGGAGTACCGGTAACGCGTGTCGAAGAGCTCGCTCCAGAACGCGGCGAGCGGTCCGTAGACCGTGCCGTAGACGAGTCCCAGGCCGGCGACCAGGCTCGCACCGACCGCGAGCGCGTTGCCCGACTGCACCATCGCGGCCGTCGGGAACGCAAGGACCAGCCCCAGCACCGCGCCGACGTTGTAGACCCGCTTGCGCCCGAGCCGGTCACTGAGCCGCCCCGACACCACGGTGAGCACCACGCCGAGCACCGCTCCGACCATGATCGCGTTGAGCACGACCGACTTGCTGATCCCGACGGTGTTGACGGCGTAGGCGAGCAGGAACACCGAGTAGAGGTTGAAGGTGAAGCCCTCGATGAACCGGGTGCCCATGCCCAGCAGCAGGGTGCGCGGCTGCCGGCGGAACAGGTCACCGAGCGGAACCGCGCTGACGTCCTTGCGCTCCTGGACCTCCTGGAACGCCGGCGTCTCCATCACCGACAGCCGGATCCACGCGCCGATCCCGAGCAGCACGATGCTGAGGAGGAAGCAGACCCGCCAACCCCAGGCCAGGAACGCCGCGTCGGGCAGCAGGCTCGCGACCGCGAACGCACCGCTGGCGAGGAAGAGGCCGCCGGGGACACCGATGTGCGCGAAGCTGCCGAAGAAGCCCCTGCGCTCGGGCGGCGCGAACTCGACCGCGAGCAGTACGGCGCCGCCGTACTCCCCGCCGACGCCGATCCCCTGGAGGACGCGGAGCACCACCAGCAGGACGGGCGCGGCGACGCCGATCTGGTCGTACGTCGGCAGCAGGCCGATCAGTGCGGTGCCGGCGCCCATGATCACGAGCGTCCAGATCAGCATGGTCTTCCTGCCGATCCGGTCGCCGAAGTGACCGAAGATCACGCCGCCGACGGGACGGGCGAGGAAGCCGACGGCGAACGTGCCGAACGCGGCGAACGTCGCGGCGCTGCCGCTGAGCCCGTTGAAGTAGAGCTTGTCGAAGACGAGGCCGGCAGCGGTGCCGTAGAGGAAGAAGTCGTACCACTCGATGGTGGCGCCCACAGCGGAGGCGAGGGCGACCCGGCGGGGCGAGGGGACGGCCGCTGCGGACGCGCGGGCGGCGGGGTGTGGGGCAGAGGTCATCGTGGCTCCCGAGGTCGGAATCGGAGGGTGGCGGACCGGTCAGGCCGTCTCGGAGAGACGGCCGAACCCGGACCGGTGGAACACGAGGGGCGAGACGCCGGTGGGAAGGTCGCCGGCGTGGTCGACGGCGTGGAGGAGCAGCAGGACGATGGTGTGGTCACCCGCCTCCACCTCGCGGTAGATCGAGCAGGCGAACCGTGCGAGACCGTCGTCGAGCATGACCGCGCCGCCGTCGGTCGCGGTGGCGGCGACGTGCTCGAAGCGCTGCCCGACCGGGCCGGCCAGTCGCCGACAGACCTCGCCGTGGTGATCGGCGAGGACCGTCAGCCCGAGCCGCTCGGCCCGCCGGAGGTCGGGCCAGGTCCTGGACGTGTTGGCGACCGAGAACGACACCAGCGGCGGGTCGATGCTGACCGACGTGAACGAGCTCGCCGCGAGGCCGGTGCGCACGCCGTCGACCTCGGCGGCCACGGCGACGACGCCCGTCGGGAAGACGCCGAACGCCCGGCGCAGCGCGTGGGGGTCCAGGTCCTGGTTGGTCGGCGCGCCCGTCAGCGGTCGGGCGAGCGACGTGGTCATGTGGACACTCCTTCCTTCGCAGCTTCCTTCGCAGCCAGCAGTGCCGAGACGACCGGCCGGGTCGCGGCCAGCCACTCGGCGTACGCCGCCGGATCGTCGTGGGCGCTTTCCTGCACGTAGAGCGCCCGACCCGGCACGGTGCCGCCGAGCTCGGTGAGGAGCGGCCGCAGGGTGAGCTCGGGCGCCAGCGCGTGCGTCGGGCCGGCGCCGAGCATCAGGGGTACGGCGACGCCCGTCAGCCCGGTGCCGGCCGCGAAGCGGTCGAGGAACAGCTTGAGCAGCCCGGTGTACGCCGCCTTGTAGGTCGGCGAGGCCACCACGACGGCGTCCGCGGCTCCGACCTCGGCGACCAGGTCTGCGACACCCGGGTCGGGCCAGTCGAGCAGGCGCGGCCCGAGGACCGCGAGGTCGACGACGAGGTCGGGCGGACCCCCGGTGAGCTCGCTCGCGACGTACGTCGCCGCGGCGAGCGTCCGGCTCTCCGGTCTCGGGTTGCCGACCACCACCGCGGTCCGCACGCCGGCTGCCCCGGTCACGACGCGGCCGTCCTGGCCGGGCCTCCGAAGGGAACCGCCGCGGACGTCCGCACCGGGGCGGGGTGCTCCCACAGGCCGCGACGGGCCAGCTCGGGAAGGACGCCCTCGCCGAACCAGTAGGCCTCCTCCAGGTGGGGGTAGCCGGACAGCACGAACTCCTCGATCCCGAGCGCGGCGTACTCCTCGATCAGGTCGGCGATCTCGGCGTGGCTGCCGACCATGGCGGTGCCGGCGCCTCCCCGGACCAGGCCGACGCCGGCCCACAGGTTGGGGTGGATCTCCAGCCCGTCCTTGGTGCCGCCGTTGAGCTCGAGCATCCGCCGCTGGCCCTCCGACTGGCTCTTGCGCAGGCCCGCCTGGATCCGCGCGATGTCCTCCTCGGCGATGTGCTCGAGCAGCCGGTCGGCCTCCGCCCAGGCAGCCTTGGCGGTCTCGCGGGCGATGACGTGGAGACGGATCCCGAAGCGCAGCTCCCGGCCGGCGTCGGCCGCGGCCTTGCGCACCCGGTCGAGCTTCTCGGCGACCGCGGCCGGCGGCTCGCCCCAGGTGAGGTAGACGTCCGCGTGGCGCGCGGCGACGGCGATCCCGGCCGGCGACGAGCCGCCGAAGTAGATCTCGGGCAGCGGGTCGGGGATCTGCGCGAGCACCGACTTCTCGACCGACAGGTGCTCGCCCGCGAAGGTGACCTCCTCGCCGGTCCAGAGACGGCGGACGATCTCGAGGAACTCGTCCGCACGTGCGTAGCGGCCCTCCTTGTCCAGGAAGTCGCCGAACATCCGCTGCTCGCGGTCCTCGCCCCCGGTCACGACGTTGAGCAGCAGCCGGCCACCGGAGAGGTTCTGGAAGGTGCCGGCCATCTGGGCGGCCACGAACGGGGCGACGACGCCGGGCCGGAACGCGACCAGGAACCGCAGCCGCTCGGACACGCTGGCGAGCATCGCCGTCGTGATCCAGGCGTCCTCGCACCAGGCCCCCGTCGGGGTCAGCGCCGCGTCGAAGCCGAGCTGCTCCGCGCTGCGCGCGATCTGGCCCAGGTAGGGCACCGACGCCGGACGCCCGTCCGGGAGGGACTCGGCCCCGTTGCCGTGGCCACCTCCGACCACTTGCCGGCCGTCGCCGCCGTTGGTGGGCAGGAACCAGTGGAACGTCAGGTTGCTCATCTCGATCTCTCTCTCGCGGTGCGGACGGTCGGCGACCGGTCGCCGGTGCGGCGCTCTGCGGCCGACGCGTCTCGTCCGGTGCGTCAACACATCTTTGTATAGATACTTACTGCACAATGGTGAGTCAGCAAGCCTGCCGCGCCAGCAGTCACCGATGGGGGCGACGGCGCGGCCTGTCACCCGACCGAAGGAAGGCACGATGCGGATAGAACAGCTGGAGTACCTCGCTGCGGTGACGCAGTACGGCTCCCTCCGCCGCGCCAGCGAGCAGCTGCACATCTCGCAGCCCGCGCTGAGCGAGGCGTTGACCAAGCTCGAGCGCGAGCTCGGCGTCACCCTGCTCGACCGGCATCGCTCGGGAGCGCGGATCAGCCGGGAGGGCAGCGACCTGCTCCACCACATGGTCGGCGTGCTCGAGGCCGTCGACCGGCTGCGGGCCGCCGCGGGCGACCAGACCGCGATCGCCCGGGCCCTCCGCGTCGGTACGGTCAACACCGGCACCGCCACACTGCTCATCCCCGCGCTGCGCCGACTGCGGCGCGACCATCCGGGCGCGTCGGTCGAGATCCAGAACCTCCAGCAGGCCGAGATCCAGGTGGCCCTCGCGGAGGGCGGTCTCGACCTGGGCCTGGTCAACCTCCTCAGCGGCGACGACCTCCCACCGGATGTCGTGGGTACGGCGCTGGTGCACGGCCGACCGGTCGTCGTACTGCCCGCGCGGCACCGGCTCGCCGACCGGGCCGAGCTGAGCGTGGACGACCTGCGCAGCGAGCCCTTCGTCGGCATGCGTGCCGGCTACCTCATGCACCGGTACGCCCACCGACTCTTCGGCAACCGCCTGCCGAGCGAGTGGCACAGCACCGACGGCGCCGAGATGGGCAAGCTGATGGTGGCCGAGGGGCTCGGCCTGACCCTACTGCCGGACTTCAGCGTGCACGGCGACCCGCTGGAGCGCGCCGGCCTGATCACGACCCGCCCGATCGCCGCCGACCGGACCAGGGTCACACTCACCGTGCTGCGCCGCCGACAGGGTCGGGAGTCGCGTGCGGTCGCCGACCTCGTGTCGATCCTGCAGGAGCGCTCGGCCGACGCCGCCGTGACGGCGGTCTCGGCCTCCTGACCCGCTTCGGGCACGGAGCACGGCGCCGCCGGCGGTCAGTCGCGGGTCACGCGATCGCCCCGCGCGGGCGCCGCAGCGACGCGGAGATGACCGGGCGGGCGTGGGTGAGCCACGCCTCCGAGGCCGTCGCTTCGTCGTACCCCTGCTCGGGGAGGAACAGGTCCGGTGTCGGCACGACCGCGCCGACCTGCGTGAGCACCGGCCGGAGCCCGGTTCGGGGCGGCGCCACGGGCTCCGGCCCCACCCCGACGAGCAGCGGGACGGCCAGCCCGACCTGGCCCACCGAGAAGCGGTCGAGGAAGAGCTTCAGCAGCCCGGTGTAGGTGCTCTGCCGCGCGGGGCAGGCGACGACGACCAGGTCGGCGCGGCCGACCTCGGCGACCAGCTCGTTGACGGCGCCGGCCTGCCAGTCGATGAGCTCGACGCCGAACGTGGCGAGGTCGACGACCAGGTCGGGGCCGCTGCCCGTCAGGGCCCGGGAGACGTACGACGCCGCGTCCACCGCCGGGCTGGCGGCCCGCGGGCTGCCCACCACCACCGCGGTGACCGGCTCTCCGGGTTCGTGGAGGTCCAGGGACATGCCGATGCCTTTCGTGTCGGCGGCGCGCACCCGGTCGCCGGGGTATTAGTCTTAGTCGATTGGGTTACTTCACTATAGCGGACCGCCATGATGGGACCATGCCGACACCGAGCACCCGCATCGCCGTCCTCGTCGATGCCGACAACACCTCCCCCAAGCACGTGAGCGCGCTGCTCGACGAGCTGGCGCAGTACGGCGTCGCCACCGTCAAGCGGGCGTACGGCGACTGGACCACCCCGCAGCTCGGTGGCTGGAAGACCGAGCTCAACAAGCACGCGATCGCGCCCGTGCAGCAGTTCTCCTACACGACCGGCAAGAACTCGACCGACTCTGCGCTCATCATCGACGCGATGGACCTGCTCTACTCCGGCAACCTCGACGCCTTCGCCATTGTGTCCAGCGACAGCGACTTCACCCGGCTGGCGACCCGGCTGCGCGAGTCCGGGCGCACCGTCTACGGCCTCGGGCTGCGCAAGACGCCCGCCTCGCTGGTGGCTGCCTGCGACAAGTTCATCTACCTCGAGGTGCTCGGCGAGAACGTCGCCACGCCCGACCCGGGCGGCACCGGTGCGCCGACCGAGGACCCGCCGCTCCCCGACCTCCAGCGACTGCTCACCCGCGCGGTGAAGACCACCTCGCAGGACGACGGCTGGGCCCACCTCGGCGCGGTCGGCACCTACCTCAGCTCGGCCAGCGCCTCCTTCGACCCGCGCAACTACGGGTACTCCAAGCTGATCGCGCTCGCCCAGGCGCAGCCCTACCTCGACGTCGAGAACGCCGGCGGCGGCAGCGCGCGGGTGCGGCTGCGGTCGGGCCGCCCCGCGAAGAAGGCGGTGGCGAAGAAGGCCACCGCGACAACCCAGCCGAGGAAGCGCACCGCGAAGAAGGCTGCCGGGGAGGCCGGAGAGGCGTGAGGCGGCGTCAGGAATCCCCGGTCGACCGGGGATTCCTGACCTTGTCGGGCAATATTTCGCCGGACAACATCAGACTTCCCCGGCCGGCCGGGGAAATCTCCACCCGTCAGCCCAACGGATAGCCCTGCACGAACTCCGTCAGCCGGGCGAGCTGGTCGGGGTCGGTGGACGGGATGACCCCGTGGCCGAGGTTGAAGACGTGGCCCCTGGCACGGCGGCCGGCCTCGACGACCGCCGCGGCACGGTCGGTCATCACCTCGGTCGGAGCGAAGACCAGGGTGGGGTCCAGGTTGCCCTGGACGACCCGGTCGCCGACTCGGCCGATCGCGTCGGCGAGCGGCGTCCGCCAGTCGACCCCGATTACGTCGGCGCCGGCCTCGCCCATCAGCCCGAGCAGGTTCGTCGTACCGACGCCGAAGTGGATCCGCGGCACGCCGAGCTCGCCGACGCTGGCCAGCACCCGCGCGGAGTGCGGCATCACGAACTGCGCGTAGTCGTCGGGCGTGAGCGCGCCCGCCCAGGAGTCGAAGAGCTGCACCGCCGAGGCGCCGGCGGCGACCTGGACCTCCAGGAACGCCGCGGAGATGCCGGCGATCTTGCGCATCAGCGCGTCCCAGACGTCCGGAGCCCCGAACATCAGCGCCTTGGTCTTCGCGTGCTCCTTGGAGGGCCCGCCCTCGACGAGGTACGACGCCACGGTGAACGGCGCGCCGGCGAAGCCGATCAGGGGGGTACCGCCGTTGATGCCCGCGAGCTCGCCGACCAGCCCGCCGACCGCCTCGGTGATGTAGGGGACGTGGCCGGGCGTCAGGTCGGGGATCGCCTCGACGTCGGCGAGCGTGCGCACGGGGTTCGCGACGACGGGGCCGACGCCCGGGACGATGTCGAGGTCGACGCCCACCGCCTTGAGCGGCAGCACGATGTCGGAGAAGAAGATCGCGGCATCGACGCCGTACCGCCGGACCGGCTGGAGGGTGATCTCGACGATGAGCTCCGGGGTCGCGCAGGCGGCGAGCATCGCGACACCCTCGCGGACCTTGAGGTACTCCGGCAGGGAGCGGCCGGCCTGCCGCATGAACCAGACCGGGGTGTGCGGCACCGGCTCCCCACGAACCGCCTTGAGGAACGCGCTGCCTGCGAGTCGATCCACTGCCCCACCCTGCGTCTGTGCCATGACGCGGTCAGCCTCTCAGGTCGCCTGCAGGGGACGCACATCGCCACCGGCGGCGTGCCGTCGGGTCCATCCGGGCCGGACTCTCCTAGGGTGGCCGTATGGCTGCGCGCGAGGAGACGCACCAGGGGCCCGGCGTCGCCGCACCTCCGGAGTTCGTCGCTGCCGTCGCGAGCATGCGAGCGGCCACCTTCCGCCCGGAGATCCTCTGCGAGGAGATGCCGGCACCGCAGCGGATCGCGCCGTACGCCACCGCCCTGTCGGCCGACGTCACCGTCGACGGCGAGGATGTCGCGACCGGGCGGCTCATCCTGCTCCACGACCCCGCCGGCAACGACGCCTGGGACGGCACCTTCCGGTGCGTGGCCTACTGCCGGGCCGAGATCGACCGCGACCTCGCGACCGACCCGCTGCTCACCGATGTCGGCTGGACCTGGCTGACCGAGGCGCTGGGCGCGCACGACGCGGACTACGTCGCCGAGTCCGGCACCGTGACCCGGGTGGCGACCGAGAGCTACGGCTCGATGGCCGACGAGGGCGGCACCGCCCAGCTGGAGATCCGCGCGTCCTGGACCCCCGTCGAAGCCCCCGACCTGACCCGGCACGTCGAGGCCTGGGCCGAGCTGCTGTGCACGGCGGGCGGGTTGGAGCCGGTGCCCGACGGTGTCGCGGTGATGCCCTCGCGCCGCGGCCAACGGGGCCCCGCGCGCTGATGCCCGACCAGACGCCGCCCGCCCCCTCGACCGACGGCGAGGAGCCGGGCACCCGACCCGAGGTGCCCGAGGCAGACCTGTCCGAGCCCGAGCTGCCCGAGCCCGTCATCACCCTGCTCGCGCTCGCCGACCCCCTGCCTCCGGTCACCGAGACGGTGGAGGCGCTCGAGGCGTACTGCGCGGCGCTCGCGAACGGCACGGGGCCGGTGGGGATCGATGCCGAGCGGGCCTCCGGCTACCGCTACTCCAACCGCGCCTACCTCATCCAGATCCGCCGCGCAGGCGCCGGGACGGCGCTCATCGACCCGATCGCCTTCGACTCGCTCGCCCCGCTGCAGGAGGCGATCGGTGACGCCGAGTGGATCCTGCACGCCGCCACCCAGGACCTCCCCTGCCTCGCCGAGGTCGGCCTGACCCCCCGCACGCTCTTCGACACCGAGCTCGCCGGGCGGCTGCTCAACTACCCGCGCGTCGGGCTCGCGACCCTCGTCGAGACCCTGCTGGGGATGCAGCTGCTCAAGGAGCACTCCGCGGTCGACTGGTCGACCCGGCCGCTGCCCGAGCCGTGGCTGGAGTACGCCGCGCTCGATGTGGAGGTGCTCGTCGTGCTCCGCGACATCCTCGCGAAGCAGCTCGCGGAGGCCGGCAAGGACGACTGGGCCCGGCAGGAGTTCGACCACCTCCGCGGGTTCCAGGTCGCGCTGCGGGTGGATGCGTGGCGACGTACCTCCGGGCTGCACAAGGTCCGTGGGCGGCGGGCGCTGGGCGCCGTACGCGCGCTGTGGGAGGCACGGGACGAGATCGCGCGCGAGCGCGACGTGACGCCTGGCCGGCTGATCCCCGACTCTGCGATCGTCGCCGCGGCGACCGCGATGCCCACCAACCGCGGCGACCTGATGACCACGCCGGGGTTCCACGGGCGGGGCGCGTCGCGGTACGCCAACGCCTGGCTCGGGGCGCTCCGCACCGCCGCCGAGCTGGACGAGGACGACCTGCCGACCCGGGTCACCCGCGGTGACGGCCCGCCTGCACCGCGCGCCTGGGCCGAGAAGGACCCGGTCGCCGCCCGGCGGCTCGAGCTCGCCCGGGCCGCGGCCACGCGGCTCGCGGCGGACAACGACCTCCCGGTGGAGAACCTGCTGACGCCCGATCACCTGCGCCGGGCGATGTGGGCGCCGCCGTCGACCCGCGACCCGGTCGCGCTGCTCGAGCAGCTCATCGACCAGCTCCGCGGACTCGGCGCCCGCAGCTGGCAGGTCGGGCTCACGGCGGCGGCGCTGACCCAGGCGGTCCTGGACGCCGACGCGAGCGAGGCACGACGCAGGGAGCGTGCGGCTCAGCCTGCGTCGGACGAGCCGTCCGGGGACTCACCCGACGGCACTCCGGACGGCGCGTCGGACGCACCCGACGGTGAGCCGGAGGGCGGCGGCGACGGGTCGTCGGACTCGGGCACGTAGTCCGGGTCGAGGATCGAGCGCGACTCCTCGTCGATGGCGTCGAGCATGGCGTCGAGGTCGTCGAGCACCGGCTCGGTCAGCAGCGCCTCGAGGTCGGGGCCGACCAGGTCCTCCAGCGCCGCCCAGTCGATGGCGAGGGGCTGCGGGACGATGTCGCGGACGCTGCCGGTGAACACGAGCGCGTGCTGCGGGTCCCTGTCCGGTTGCACGAACGCCGGCTGGAACGAGACCTCGAGGTTGGTCGGCACGAGGTGACCCGTCTCGGTGACCGTCGCCACCGCGGAGTCGCTGACCAGGTGGACGAGGAAGTCGGCCGACTTCTGCACCCGGTCGGTCGGGCCGTCGGCGATGCACATGCCGGTCAGGTCGCCGAGCGTCGAGGGGGATCCGAGGCTGGGCATGGGGAGTACGTCGAACTTCAGCCCCTCGGTCGCACGCAGCGTGGGCGTCAGGCCGCGGTAGCCGGCGATCATGCCGACCTTGCCGTCCTGGAACCACTCGAGTGCCGACTGCTGCTCGAGCTGCTGGTCGCTCAGGGTGATCTTCGGGTCGCGCAGCACCTCCAGGGTGTCCCGCAGCGCGTCGGTCGCGTCGTCGCCGCCGATCTCCAGCGACGTCGGCTCGACCTCGTCGTCGAAGAGCCGGCCGCCCCCGGAGTAGATGAACGGCGCCAGCCCGCGCAACGTCGGCTCGATGTGGACGCCGCGCGTCTTCTTGCGCGGTCGGCTGGCGAACTCCGCCGCCGCCCGGAACTCCGCCAGGCTGAACGACTCGTGCTCGGGATCCGGCGTCGGCAGTCCGCGCTCGGCCATCGTCTCGAAGTCGATGAGATCGGTGTTGTAGTACATGACCATCGGCGAGGTGCCGTACGGCATGCACTGCAGGTCGTCCTCGGCGGAGAAGGCCGTCACCGAGTCGCGCGAGTAGTCGTCGCTGAGGTTGAGCCCGCGCGCGTCGATCAGGTCCTGCAACGGCTGGTTGCGCCCCTCGGCGACCGTCTCGGCGAGGTCGCTGCGCCGGAGCAGGTAGAGGTCCGGCGTCACCTTGCCGTCGTTGACGTCGGCCATCATGCTCTCGGGGTCCGGCCACGACTGGATCCGGACGTCGACGTCCTTCGACATCTTGTTGTATTCGTCGACGACGGACTGGTAGGCGGCGATCTCGCCCTCGGTTCCCCAGACCGCGAACACCAGCCGGCTCATGGTCGGCTCGGTCGGCGTGCTCGGGTCGGCCGACGGCTCTGCCGGACCCTCGTCGCTCAGCGCGAGCATGCCGATCACCACAGCCACCGCGACCACGACCACCAGCGCCAGCGTGCGCCAGTCGAGGCGCCCCGTGTCGGACATGTGTCGCCGTATCCCCTGTCGTCCCGATGATGAGCCCCGCCACCCTACCCGGCACCGATCACGGGCTCTGCGGCACCGGACGAGGGCCTGTCGAGCACGTCGGGCCGGGAGCGCCTCACGGCGCGTGGCCGCTCTTGGCGGCTTGATGTGGGACCCGGGGCTGCCGCGACCCGACGTGCTCGGGACCCGAGTGTAGTGGGTCCGGGCCCAGCGCAGATGTAACTACGTCACCGCGGCCGAGCTCAGCCCAGTCCGCGGGCGAGCTCCAGGTGCCCGGCGGCCTCGAGCTGCTCGGCGAGGGCGAGCATCCGGCGTACGTCGACGTCGCTGGTGGCCGGGAGCGCGGCGCGACCCGTGGCGACGACCCGCGCGAACGCGGCCGCACGGAAGAGAACGTCGGCGAAGTCGCCCTCGACGATCCCGCGCAGCACGGCGTCGACCATCGTCCGCAGCTCGTCGGGCCCGGGCGGGTCGGCGACGCCGGCCACGACCCGCGCGAACTCCGCGCCGCTGCGGCCCGCCTCGAACTGCCGCGCCACGCCGGCCGGGTCGGCGTGGACCCACGACCGGAGCAGGAAGAGCCGCCACAGGCAGCCCGCGAGTGAGTCGGCCGGGGCGCCGGACCAGACCTCGGCGATCGCCTCGATGCCCTCGGTGTCGGCGAGGTGCACCAGCCGGTCGGCGACGTCGGCGTCGCCGTGCGCGCGGGCGCCGCGAACGAGCAGCGCGGCGGCACGGTCGGCGGCCTCGCTCACCAGCGCCGGATCGGTGCCGCCGAGGAAGTCGTCGAAGTACGCCGCCGTGCGCGGCGTCGGCTTGTGGTGGCGGCGACTCTCCTCGGACATCTGCTCAGCCTAGGTCGTCCAGCGCCTTGCGGATGCGGACGTCGCTGACGGAGTACGCCGTGCCGAGCTGCTGAGCCCACAGCGAGACCCGGAACTCCTCGAGCATCCACCGCACCTTCCGCAGTCCCGCGCCCGGCGGCCGGCCGGCCGGGAGCGCCGCGATCCGCTGGAGGTAGGCCTCCTGCAGCGGTTGCACGCGGTCGAGCCGCTGCTGGTCGCGGCCGAGGGCGGCGGCGCCCTCGGCCAGGGAGGTACGACGCTGCCGCATCGCCGCGAGGTAGACGGGATACCGGCGCAGACCGGCCACGCCCGCGTCGCCGACGAAGCCGGCGGACACCAGCCGCGCGAGCTGACCCTGCAGGTCGGAGAGGGCCGGCAGGAGGGCGAGCTCGGCCCGGCCGGACACCGCGCGGTCGGTCTCCCGCCACGACTGCAGGACCCGCACCAGGTCGGTCACGGCGGCCCGCACCGCGGCGGGCGCGTCGGCGCGCAGGGAGGCCAGCAGGGCGTCGTACTCCTGCTGGGAGCGGACGGGCCCGCGCTCCAGCGCGGCGTCCACCGCGTCGACCACGACGGCCCGCAGGCAGTCGGCGACGGTCGCGGCGACCGACGGGTACGGCGTGCCGACGAGACCGAGCTTCTCCGTCGTGGACAGACCGTCCACCACCCCGGCCAGCGGCGCGTCGCCCAGTGCGACCAGCAGCAGGCGTACGACGCCGAGGCGGTGCCGCGCGTCGCGCTCGTCGGCGGAGCCGAAGACCCCCAGCCCGACCGTGCGCCCCTCGTCGACGAGCCCGGGATAGGCGGCCACCTGGTGGCCGGCGCGGGTCCAGGTGCCGGTCTCCTCGATCGTCCCGAAGACCCACGCCGTCTCGCCCGTGCGCGCGACGCCGCTGTCGGCTGCGACCTCGGCCATCGCCTGCTCGAAGCGCGGCCGCAGCGGCGCCTTGAGCGCGGCGAGGTCCTTGCCCCGCGCCTGCTCCCGGCCACGCTCGTCGACGACGCGGTACGTCGGTCGCAGGTGCGCCGGCAGCTGGGCGGGGCCCCACGCGTCGCGCGGGACGTGGACGCCGGTCGTGGACCGGAGGTAGCGCTCGAGCGCGTCGAGCAGCGGCTCCTCCCCCGCGGGGACCGCGGCCAGGAACTCCCGCGCGGTGTTGGGCGCCGGGACGAAGTTGACCCGCAGCTGCTTGGGCAGGCTGCGGAGCAGCTCGGTGACCAGCTCCTCCCGGAGGCCGGGGACGTGCCAGGAGAAGTCCTCGTCGGCGACCCGGTTGAGGGTGCCGACGGGGATGTCGATGGTGAGTCCGTCGTCGGCGGCGCCCGGCTCGAAGTGGTAGCTGATGGGGAAGGTCAGGCCGGTGTCGCCGGCTCCCGCCACCCACTGCTCGGGATAGTCCTGGGCGGCCACCTCGTCGACGGTGTCGTGGGTCAGCATACCGGGGTCGAAGGTGAGCAGGTCGGGCCGGCGGCGGCGCTCCTGCTTCCACCACTGGTCGAAGTGGGCGCCGCTCACCACGTCCTTGCCGACGCGGGCGTCGTAGAAGTCGAAGAGGGTGTGCTCGTCGACCACGAGGTCGCGGCGGCGGGCGCGGTGCTCGAGCTCCTCGGCCTCGGCGAGCAGCTTGCGGTTGTGGTGGAAGAACTCGTGCCGGGTCGACCACTCCCCGTAGACCAGCGCGTGCCGGATGAAGAGCTCCCGCGCCAGCGGCGCGTCGACATGGGAGTAGGAGACGAGCCGGTCGGCCACGAGGGGTACGCCGTAGAGGGTGACCCGCTCGCGCGCCATCACCGACTGCCGCTTGCGTGACCAGTGCGGCTCGGAGTAGGTCCGCTTGACCAGGTGGTCGCCGAGCCGCTCGGCCCACTCCGGCCTGATCTCGGCGTTCTGCCGGGCCCACAGCCGACCGGTCTCGACGAGCTCGGCCGCCATCACGAACGGCGGGTTCTTCCGGGCGAGCCCGCTCCCGGGGAAGATCGCGAACCGGGCGCCGCGTGCGCCGGCGTACTCCCTCGGGCCGGGACGGCGGTCGCGGCCGCGCTGGCCGCCGGTCCCTGAGCCCTTCTCACGCTCCTCGAGCGCGCCGACGTGACTGAGCAGGCCGGACAGCAGCGCCTGGTGGATGCCGTCGGCGTCGTACGGCGCTCCGCCCTGCCGACGCTGGTCGAGGAGGTCGCTCTGGCGACCGTCACGAGACCCGCCCTTCTCGAGACCCAGTCCCATCTCCTTGCAGACCTGCCGCAGCTGGGACTCCAGCTCCTGCCACTCGCGCACCCGCAGGTAGTGGAGGAACTCGCGCTTGCACATCCGGCGGAACGCGCTGCCGGACAGCTCCCGCTGCTGCTCGCGCACGTAGCGCCACAGGTTGAGGACGGTGAGGAAGTCCGAGCCCTCGGCGCGGAACCGCGCGTGCAGCTGGTCGGCCCGGGCGCGCTCGGCCGGGTGGTCCGGCCCGGGCCGCTCGCGGGGGTCCTGCAGCGAGAGCGCCGCCACGATCACCAGCACGTCGCGGACGCACCCCAGCCGCTCGGCCTCGACCAGCATCCGCCCCAGCCGCGGGTCGAGCGGGAGCCGGGCCAGCCGCTGCCCGACCTTCGTCAGTCGAATCGTCTGTCGTGGCCCCTCGAATCGACCGCCGCGGCCCGTCGAACCGTCCGTCGTGGCCCCCCGGACCGCGCCCAGCTCCTCGAGCAGCTGCCGCCCGGCTTGGATGTTGCGCCGATCCGGCGGCTCGACGAACGGGAACCGCGCCAGGTCGCCGAGACCGAGCGAGGTCATCTGGAGCATGACGGAGGCCAGGTTGGTCCGCAGGATCTCGGGATCGGTGAACTCCGGCCGGCTGTCGAAGTCCTCCTCCGAGTAGAGCCGGATCGCGATGCCCGCCGCGACCCGGCCGCAGCGTCCCGAGCGCTGGTTGGCCGACGCCTGGCTGATCGGCTCGATGGGCAGCCGCTGGACCTTGGTGCGCACGGAGTACCGCGAGATGCGGGCGACGCCGGTGTCGACGACGTACCGGATGCCGGGCACGGTCAGCGACGTCTCCGCGACGTTGGTGGCGAGGACGACGCGGCGCCGCGAGCCGCGCGCGAGCGCGAAGACCCGGTGCTGCTCGGCGGCCGAGAGCCGGCTGTAGAGAGGGAGTACCTCCAGCTGACGGCTGCCGCGGCCTTCTTGCGCAAGCGGTGCCAGCGCCTCGGCGGTGTCGCGGATCTCGCGCTCCCCCGGCAGGAAGACGAGTACGTCGCCGGGTCCCTCCGCGGAGAGCTCCTTGACCGCGTCGACGATCGCCTCGGTCTGGTCGCGGACGATCGGGTCGCCGTCCTCGTCGTCCTCGGGGAGGTCCATGAGCGGCCGGTAGCGGACCTCGACCGGGTAGGTGCGGCCGGAGACCTCGATGATCGGGGCAGGTCGCCCGTCCCGGTCCGCGAAGTGCTGCGCGAACCGTTCGGGATCGATGGTGGCCGAGGTGATGATCAGCTTGAGGTCGGGACGCTTCGGCAGGAGCTGCTTGAGGTAGCCGAGCAGGAAGTCGATGTTGAGGCTGCGCTCGTGGGCCTCGTCGATGATGATCGTGTCGTAGCGGCGCAGCATCCGGTCGCGCTGGAGCTCGGCGAGCAGGATGCCGTCGGTCATCACCTTGACCCGGCTGGTCCTCGACGTGCGGTCGGTGAACCGCACCTGGTAGCCGACCACCTCGCCCAGCTCGGTGTCGAGCTCTTCGGCGATCCGCTCGGCCACCGCACGGGCCGCGATCCGGCGGGGCTGGGTGTGCCCGATCATCCGGCTGCGCCCGTCGGGCCCCGGCGTCCCCCGGCCGAGCTCGAGGCAGATCTTCGGCAGCTGGGTCGTCTTGCCGGACCCGGTCTCGCCCGCGACGATCACGACCTGGTGGTCGCGGATCGCCGCTGCGATGTCGTCGCGGCGGGTGCTGACCGGCAGGTCGGGCGGGTAGGAGATCTTCACGGCGTCGGCCATTCTCCCCCGGCCGTGGACGGACGTACCAAGCGGGCGACGAGAGCCGATAAGGCCGCCACATGAGTCACACAGGCATCGTCGGTCCCGATCGGTCAGTCCGTCGGTCGCGGCCCCGCGGAAGCCGAGCCGCTGGATGCGCCGCAGATTCGTCCGCGGGGACTGGGCGTGGGTTACCCTGGCCACAGATTGTCTGACAATCTTTGAACGCACGCACGGACAAC
Source organism: uncultured Actinomycetota bacterium (assembly GCA_963830735.1). GTDB lineage: Bacteria > Actinomycetota > Actinomycetes > Propionibacteriales > Nocardioidaceae > Nocardioides. The sequence continues at coordinate 287,814 of CAWHNG010000001.1, read as the reverse complement.
ACGAGGAGGCGACGATGAGCATCACGACCGACACCGGCACGACCACCCCCACCCCGGCGCACACCCCGGCGGAGGTGGCGCGCGCGGAGGAGCGGACGGCGCACAACTACCACCCGCTGCCGGTCGTCGTCTCCCACGCCGAGGGCGTCTGGATGACCGACGTCGACGGGCGACGCTACCTCGACCTTCTCGCCGGCTACTCCGCCCTCAACTTCGGGCACAGCCACCCGCGCCTGGTCGCGGCCGCACAGGCCCAGCTCGGGCAGCTCACGCTGACCAGCCGCGCCTTCGTCCACGACAGGTTCGCCGACTTCTGCGCCGCCCTCGGCGACCTGTGCGGCAAGGACCTCGTGCTGCCGATGAACACCGGCGCCGAGGCCGTCGAGACCGCGATCAAGGTCGCGCGCAAGTGGGGGTACGACGTCAAGGGCGTCGCCGCCGACCAGGCCCGGATCGTGGTGGCGGCCGGCAACTTCCACGGCCGTACGACGACCATCGTCGGCTTCTCCGACGACCCCGACGCCCGCGACGGGTTCGGCCCGTTCACCCCCGGCTTCGACCTGGTTGCGTACGGCGACGCGGCCGCGATCGAGGCGGCCATCACCCCCGACACGGTTGCCGTCCTGATCGAGCCGATCCAGGGCGAGGGTGGCGTGATCATCCCGCCCGACGGCTACCTGCGCGAGGTGCGCGAGATCTGCACCCGCCATGACGTGCTGCTCGTCGCCGACGAGATCCAGGCCGGCCTCGGCCGCACCGGCCGCACCTTCGCGTGCGACCACGAGGACGTCGTGCCGGACCTCTACGTCCTCGGCAAGGCCCTCGGCGGCGGCATCGTGCCGGTGTCCGCAGTGGTCGGCGACCGAGACATCCTCGGCGTCCTGAAGCCGGGCCAGCACGGCTCGACCTTCGGCGGCAACCCGCTGGCCTGCGCGGTCGGGTCGGAGGTGGTCGCGATGCTGGCCACCGGTGAGTTCCAGGCCCGCGCGGCCGGGCTGGAGCTCGTCCTGCGCGAGCGGCTCGAGGCGCTCACCGGTCACGGCGTGGTGGCGGCCCGGGTCCGCGGGCTGTGGGCCGGCGTCGACATCGACCCCGCGCTCGGCACGGGGCGGGAGATCTGCGAGCGGCTCATGGCGCGCGGCGTACTCGCCAAGGACACGCACGGATCCACGATCCGGCTCGCTCCCCCGCTGGTGATCTCCGCCGAGGACCTCAACCACGGTCTCGACCAGCTCGCCGCCGTTCTCTCCTGACCCCAACCACGTCGAGTCGGCTCGTCTCTGCACCCGTACGACGTCGAGTCGGCTCGTCTCTGCACCCGTACGTCGTCGAGTCGGCTCGTCTCTGCACCCGTACGTCGTCGAGTCGGCTCTTATAGAAACGCGCCGACTCGACCCCCTGGGCGCGCAGAGATGCGCCGACTCGACCAGGGATCAGGCAGGCGGGGGCGGCAGCGAGTCGGTCGCCTCGAGGGTGCCCATGCCGGTGACCATGAGCAGGTCGACGACGATCGAGCGCAGTTGGGCGAGGACGGCCTCGGCCGCGAGCACGTCGGTGCGGCCGACCTCCGCCGAGTCCCGGCCGACGGCGAGCAGCTCCGCCCGGGCGTCCCGGTCGGTCGGCACGCCCGCGAGCTCGTCGGCGACGACCTCCGCCGCCACGGCGAGCGCCAGGGTGAGTGCGGTGTACGCCGACGGGACCGGCCGTCCGCGGTAGGCCGCGACGGCCGTGTGCCGGACCAGCACCCGGGTGTTGCGCAGGGCGCGGTCGAGCGGGTCGACCAGCTCGACCAGCCGCCGCAGCGGGACCCGGTGCCGGGCCCGGAACGGTGACGAGGTGACCACCGACAGGCCCTCGGCCGCGGCGGACTGCAGCTCGCGGACCAGCCGGTCGGTGCCGCGCGCGTCGGCCAGCAGGTCGAGCGCGGGCTCGACCGCGCCGTCGGCCATGACCTCGCTGGCCGCCCGGAGCAGGGCGGCGATCTTGTGGGCCACCGCGGCCGCCTGGACGCGCGGTTTGCGCAGCGCCGCGGCAGGTACGACGGTCGCGGCCACCAGTGCGACGCCTCCGCCCACGAGCGCGTCGGTCCACCGCGTGAGCGCGGCACCGGGATCGGGCACGAGCGTCGCGACCACGATCGACTGCACCGCGGCCTGGGTGACGAAGATGATGCCGGCGTCGAGCAGCAGCGCGGTCGACATCGCCAGCGCGACGATGAGCGCCAGCTGCCACGCACCGGACCCGATCCACGCGACGAGGAGGTCCGCGACGAGGACGCCGATCGCGACGCCCAGGGTGACCTCGACGACCCGGCGGGCGCGCTGGCTGTAGGACGTGCCGAGCGAGACGACGGCGGCGATCGGCGCGAAGAACGGCGCCTCGTGGCCCAGTACGTCGGCAGCGATCCACCAGGCGACGCCGGCGGCGACCGCGCACTGCAGCACCGCCCACAGCTTGTCGCGCCACCGGTCGATCCGGGCACCGACCGAGAGCCGGCTCCGGTCCCACAGCCGGTCGAGGGGCGCGTCCACGCGCCGATCGTGCCACGCGGTCGGCCGGGCCGACGCGGGGAGCCGGACGTTCCGGTCGTTCCAGCCGCGCACGGACGACCGGAACGTCCGGTTCGCCGGCGCCGGGACTCAGTCGGCGTCGTCCCGCGGCGATGGTCCCACCAGTGCCGGCAACGACGCGGTGACGAGCTGCAGGAGATCGTCACGACCGACTCCGGCCGGATCGTCGCACCAGGCAAGGACCAGCTCCTCGGCGTACGCCGACCATCCCCGGACGATCAGCCGGGTCGCGGGAGTGTCGGTGATCAGCACGCCGTCGGGGTCGGAGGTGAAGATCCGGTCGGTCAGTGCGTGCCGGGCCTCGTCGCGGATCGCGCGCAGCGTCTCGTTGCCGCCGGCGGCGGCGCGCACCAGGGAGCGGTAGCCCTCGTGGTTGGCGATGACGTAGTCGACGTACGCCGTCATCGAGACCAGCAGCCGGTCGAGCGGCCCCCCGCTCTGCGGGGGCGCGGTCTGCTCGATGAGGTCGGTGGCCGCCCGCCGGACCACGGCCTCGTGGAAGTCGTGCTTGTTGCCGAAGTAGTGGTACATCAGGCCGCGCGAGATGCCCGCCTCCTCGGCCAGCAGGTCGATGGTGACCTCGTCGAGCGAGCGCGTGGCGAGCAGCTGGATCCCGAGGTCGAGGAGCTGGGCGCGACGGTCGGCGGGCTTGAGCCGGGTGCGGGGGGTTCCCGTGGTGACGGTCACGCAGGCATTCTATTGACAGATATTCAATAACGCCAATAGCGTCGGCGCATGGCTCCCGAGAAGACCGCCGCCCCCGCTCGCGTCGACGTCGAGCACCTGATCGTCGGAGCGGGCTTCGCCGGGCTCTGCGCCGCGATCAAGCTCGACGAGGCCGGCGAGCGCGACTTCGTCGTCATCGAGAAGGACAGCGACGTCGGCGGCACCTGGCACGTCAACACCTACCCCGGCGCCGCGTGCGACGTCCCGAGCCAGCTCTACTCGTTCTCCTTCGCCCTCAACCCCGACTGGTCGAAGGCGTTCTCGCCGCAGCCGGAGATCTTCGCCTACGTCCGCAAGGTCGCCGAGGAGTCCGGCACGCTCGACCGGTTCGTCTTCGACACCGCCGTGCTCGACGCCCGCTGGGACGAGGACGCGCAGCGCTGGATCGTCACCACCACCGGGAGCGAGTACGCCGCCCGCACGCTCACCATGGGCGCCGGCGGCCTCTCCGAGCCGCGCCTGCCCGACATCGACGGCATCGAGTCCTTCCAGGGCGAGATCTTCCACTCGGCCCGGTGGAACCACGACGTCGACCTGACCGGGAAGCGGGTCGCGATCATCGGCACCGGCGCGTCGGCGATCCAGATCGTGCCCGAGCTCCAGAGGACCGTCGGCCACCTTGGCCACGTCGACGTCTACCAGCGCACGCCCAACTGGATCATCCCGCGCAACGAGCACGCCTACTCCCGCGTCGAGAAGCTGGCCTTCCGCCACGTGCCCGGCCTGCAGCGCGCGCTGCGCTCCGGCGTCTACGCCTCCCTCGAGGCGCGGGTCCCGGCGTTCACCAAGGTTCCCGCGCTCCAGGCCGCGACCGAGGCGGCGGCGAAGTGGAACATCCGCCGCGGCATCGAGGACCCGGACCTGCGGGCCAAGGTCACGCCCGACTACCGCGCCGGCTGCAAGCGGATCCTGATCTCCAACGCGTGGTACCCCGCTCTCGCCGCCGACAACGTCGACCTCGTCACCGACGGGATCGCGAAGGTCACCGGCGACGCCGTCGTCACCCAGGACGGCGTGGAGCGGCCGGTCGACGTGCTCGTCGTCGCGACCGGCTTCCACGTCACCGACCCGCCGATCGCCCAGCACGTCACCGGCCGCGACGGCCGGACGCTGGCCGAGGTCTGGGACGAGGCGGGCATGGCGGCGTACAAGGGCACCACCGTCAACGGCTTCCCCAACCTCTTCCAGATCGTGGGCCCCAACACCGCGCTCGGCCACTCCAGCATGATCTTCATCATCGAGTCGCAGGTCGCCTACATCACCGACGCGCTCCGCACGATGCGCCGCGAGGGCCTGCGCACGATCGAGCCCACCGCCGCCGCCCAGGAGGCGTGGACCGCCACGATCCGGGAGCGGATGAGGCCGACGGTCTGGATGCAGGGCGGCTGCGCGAGCTGGTACCTCGACAAGCACGGCAACAACACCACGCTGTGGCCGGGCCAGACCTTCACGTTCCGCAGGCTGCTCTCGAAGTTCGACCTGGACGCCTACGACGTCACCACCACCCGCGAGAAGGAGACCATCCCCGCATGAAGACCCTCGACAACAAGGTCGTCGTCATCACCGGAGCCGGCTCCGGCATCGGGCGTGCGCTCGCGCTCGAGTGCGCCGGCCGGGGCTCGCTCCTCGCGCTCTCCGACGTCGACGAGGCGGGGCTGGCCGAGACCGTGCGGCTCGCCGAGGAGGCCGGCGCGGCCGACGTGCAGGCGGCACGGCTCGACGTCGCCGACCGCGACGCGTTCGCGGCGTACGCCGCCTCGGTGGTCGAGCACTTCGGCCGGGTCAACGTCGTGGTCAACAACGCAGGCGTCGCGCTGGCCGGCGACTTCGTCGACCTCGACTACCAGGACATCGACTGGATCGTCGGCATCAACTTCTGGGGCGTCGTGCACGGCTCCAAGGAGTTCCTGCCGCACCTGATCGCGTCCGGCGACGGCCACCTGGTCAACATCTCCTCGCTCTTCGGCCTGGTGTCGATGCCGGGCCAGGCGGCCTACAACGCGACGAAGTACGCCGTCCGCGGCATGACCGAGGCGATCCGCGAGGAGATGCTGATGGCCAAGCACCCGGTCGGCGTGACCGCTGTGCACCCCGGCGGCATCAAGACCGCGATCGCCCGCAACGCGCGGGTCTCCGACCACGAGGACAAGGCCGCGACGGCCGAGCTCTTCGACAAGAAGCTCGCCAGGATGACCCCCGAGCGGGCCGCCCAGGTCATCGTCAAGGGCATCCTGCGGAACCAGGCGCGCGTCCTCGTCGGCCTCGACGCCCACGCCCTGCACCAGTTCGCGAAGCTCGCCGGCTCGCGCTACCAGGACGTCGTCGCGCTGGCGTCGAAGAAGATGATGCCCGCGAAGACGGTCTGACTCCGCCGCCTGCGGTCCGGCAGACTGCCCCCATGGCACCCACGGCGCCCGGCACCCCCGTCACGGTCGAGATGACCAAGTGGGGTGGCCGGGCGCACTGGTGCTACGACGGCACCTACCTCGGCACCGACGAGCACGGCGACTGGATCGGCTACCCGGTCGGCACCCGCTACCGGCGCCCGGCCCGAGACTTCGTGGCGGACTTCGGGTGCGTCGGGGTGGTGCCGGCGGACGGCTCGCCCCACCTGGCGGCGTTCTACCTCGGCACCCACGACGTCGAGGTGTACGTCGACATGACGACGCCCGCCGCCTGGGACGGACACGTGCTGCGCGCGGTCGACCTCGACCTCGACGTGATCCGCCGCCGCGACGGCACCGTCTTCCTCGACGACGAGGACGAGTTCGCCGAGCACCAGGTCGTGTTCGGCTACCCGCCCGAGGTGATCGCGATGGCCGAGAGGTCGGCACGCGACGTGCTGGCCGCGGTGAGGGGCGGGCGGGCGCCGTACGACGGCAGCGCGGAGCGGTGGCTCGCACAGCTCGCCCTCATTCCTCCTCCGCGATCCGCGCCCGCCGGCTCCGACGCGATTCCCTGACCCGGAGCGGGCCGACCAGCCGCGGTCCGGCGAGACGGGACTCCAGACGGCGGGCCTCCCGCCTGATGGGCTGGGCGAGGTACTCGCCCAGGATCACGCCCGCGGCCAGCGCGCTGGCGATCGACGCGGCGGTGATCAGGGCAAGCAGGCCGGAGGACACGTCGACGTTGCGCCCGGCGGCGAGCAGCGACAGGCCGCGGTAGATCGACAGGCCGGGCAGCATCGGCACCACGGCCGAGACCACGACGACCAGTGGGGGCACGCGCATCCGGCCCGACACCGTGTAGCTCACCAGTCCGACGAACAGCGCGGCGATCGCGATTCCCCAGGCATGGGTCACGCCGGCCTCCCGGATCACCTCGCTCAGCACGACCGCGAGCGCGCCGACGGCCGCGACCGGCGCCAGGATCCGCAGCGGTGCGTACGACGCGTAGGCGAACCCTGCGGCGCAGACGGCGGATCCGACGGCGAGCTGGGCGATCTCCGCGACGCCGCCCAGCGCCCGGGGGTCGATCGCGGGCAGCGCCACGCCGAGCAGGTGCGCCACGCTCAGTGCGCCGCTGACGCCGGCGATGATGCCGGACGTGGCCAGCATCGCCTCGGTCAGCCGGGCGCCGGCGGTGACGTAGAAGCCGGTCAGCGCGTCCTGGAGGGCACCCATGAAACCGATGCCGGCCAGCAGCATCACGATGCTGGCGGTCACCACCGCAGAGGCGTCGAGCTCGAGCGGCGTGGCAGCGGCGGCGACGGCGACCAGGCCGGCGACGCCGCCGCCGGCGACCTGCTGGTAGAACGTCGGCAGCCGCCGACGTGACATCGCCAGCTGCGCGCGGTCGATGCTCGCCGCCGCCACGAACGCGAGCGCCACGACGAACGGCCCACCACCGAACTGCAGGCTGACGCCGGCGCACATCAGTCCCCACCCGACGGTGATGGTCCACCGCTGCCGGGCGTGCCCCGACGAGGTGATCCGGCCGAGCTCGGTGCGTGCCTGCTTGACGTCCAGCTTGTCGCGGAGCACCGAGCCGATGAGGTGGTCGACGAGGGTCAGGTGCTCGTAGTCGATGACGCGCTGCTGCACGGTGCGGCGGACGCTGACCGGCGGCTCCTCGGGGTCCGGCGGCTGGTAGGCGAGCGACAGCGAGGTGAAGGTGACGTCGACGTCGACGCCGCGCAGCCCGAGGTGCCACGCCATCGAGCTCATCGTCGCCGTCACGTCGGCGGCGCCCGCGCCCGACGAGAGCAGCACCTCCCCCACCCGGAGGCACAGGTCAAGGATCTGGAGGCGCCCCCGCGCGGTCGAGGCCGTCGGATCGGTCGTGCTCATGGTCCGATGGTTGCAGTCCACCGATGCGGGTGGTCACTCCCCCGGGCGCTCGCGGTGTGGAACGCTGGTCTGGTGCGGATCGACTTCCACGGTTCCCCCGAGCCGACGCTCGGGGTGGAGTGGGAGTTCGCGCTCGTCGACCGCCGTACCCGCGACCTGCGCAACGACGCCGCACACCTCTTCGCACGGGCCAAGGCCCGGATGCCCGACCCGGGCCGGTTGCACAAGGAACTGCTGCGCAACACCGTCGAGGTGGTCACCGGGGTGTGCCACACCGTCGACGAGGCGATGAAGGACCTGCGCCGGACCCTGGAGTACGTCGTCCCCGCCTGCGACGAGCTCGACCTCGACCTGTACGGCGCCGGCACCCACCCGTTCGCCTCGTGGACCGGGCAACAGCTCACCGAAGGCCACCGCTACGAGGAGCTCATCAACCGCACCCAGTGGTGGGGGCGGCAGATGCTCATCTGGGGCGTCCACGTGCACGTCGGCCTGCCGGAGAAGGACCGCGTGATGCCGGTGCTCTCCGCCCTGCTCACCTACTACCCCCACCTGCAGGCGCTGTCCGCCTCGTCCCCGATCTGGGCCGGGGTCGACACCGGGTACGCCTCCAACCGCGCCCTGATGTTCCAGCAGCTGCCGACGGCAGGCCTGCCGTTCCAGTTCGGGACCTGGCCGGAGTTCGAGGCGTTCGTCGGCGACCAGCTGACCACCGGCGTGATCGACGAGCTCAGCGAGATCCGCTGGGACGTCCGCCCCTCGGTGAGCCACGGCACACTGGAGAACCGGGTCTGCGACGGTGTCTCCACGTTCGCCGACATGGCGGGCCTGGTCGCCCTCATGCACTGCCTGGTCGTCTGGCTCGACGAGCGCTGCGCCGCCGGCGAGACGCTGCCGACGATGCCGCCCTGGCACGTCCAGGAGAACAAGTGGCGGGCGGCGAGGTACGGCGTCGACGCGATCGTCATCCTCGACGCCGCATCGAACGAGCGGCTGGTGACCGAGGACCTCGCCGACCTGGTCGACCGGTTGGAGCCGGTCGCCGACCGGCTGGGCTGCGGGGCGGAGCTGCGGTCCGTGCTCGAGATCCCGACGCGCGGCGCGTCGTACGTCCGACAGCGCGCGGTCGCCCGGCGCACCGATGGCGACCTGGTGGCTGTCGTGGACTCGGTCGTGAAGGAGCTGCGGGCCGGGCTGGGCTGACCACTCCGGCCGGGTCGTGCCGGAGACGAACGCCGCTGCGCAGGTGCGTGAAGAAGCCCCAGGAGTCTCGGGTCACCTGGGGCTTCTTCCACTCAGTCTGCTGTGCCGAGCCAGCCCTGTCCTCAGAATCAGGAATTCCGCTCCCACGGCTTGAGGCCGCGCACTGCGGGCGTGGTCCGACCGGCGCGAGTGGCGCGTCGACTCAGTACCTCAGCCGGCCGACGGCCCGGATCTTGACGTAGAACTCCAGCGGCGGCCGGTTCTCGCTGCACTGGCCCTGCGCGTTCTTCCGGCCGATGCCCTCACCGACCACGCGGTACCGGCCTTGGCCTGCCGCGTCGGCGTAGTCACGTGATCCTCGGGTCACCCACCACCGGCCGACCTCGACGAACTTGAAGTAGCAGGTGACCGGGTCGAACCGCTCCACCGGCGTGCTCCGCGGCCGGTGGCGGATGATCAGGTTGCCGTCCGGGAACTCGAACCGGTCCCGTCGCGGACCGAGCACCGTGTCGTGGCCCCTCGCGTGGATCGGGCCGAACGCAACGATGGGGCCGCCGCCCTCGTCGCTCGGGTCGGTGCTGATCAGCAGGAACACCTGGCGTCCCTGCACGGCTCGGGCAGCCGGGTTGTCGGCCGCGCCATCGGCCTGCACGGCCCCCGATGGGATGCCCAGGAGAGCTCCGACCAGGATGCCGACGAACGCCACGATGTAGATACGAGATCGAGCCATGGGATCCACCCTCCAATGGGCGCGCTGCGATTCCGTTCATCCTCCCAGTAGCAGACTCACCGATCTACGTCAATTGTGGGGATCCACAATGCGCTCGCACGTCTGTTTCTGTTGGAGTCGTGGGCCTGAGACGTCAATCAGCCGGCGGGTCGGCCATCTCCAACCGGACACCGAGCAACCGGACCGGACGGTCCTTCTCGACCCGGTCGAGCAGGGCCACGGCCTCGTCGGCGAGTGCCGCGACGGCCGCGCCGTCGGCACCCCCGGCACTCCCGGCGCCCCCGGCGACCTCGATCGGGGCGGCGAGCTTGTGGATCCGGGTGAGCGTCACGAAGGGCCGGAACCTGATCTTCAGGCCGACCCGGACGACCGGCCGCCCCTCGGCGGCCACGTCCTCGGCAACCCGGCCGGTGATCCGACGGGTCGCGGCGACGACGTCGGCCCAGTCGGTGAGGTCCTCCTGGAAGGTCTCCTCGCGGCCGTGGCCGCGGGCCACCCACGGCGTCGCGTCGACGGGGCTCGGGTCGACGCCGCGCCCGAGCCGGCGCAGCCAGGGGCCGGTGGTCGGCCCGATCGCCTCGGCGAGCATCCGAGCGTCCGCGCGGGCGAGATCCGTGACGGTCACGATGCCCAGCTTCTCCAGCCGGGCGGCGGTCTTGCCGCCGATGCCCCAGAGGGCACGGGTCGGACGGTCGCCCATCTCGTCGAACCACGTGTCGTGGGTGATCCGGTAGACGCCGAGCCCCGCCTCGCCGACCGCGGCCTCCGGCGTCTTCTCGGCCGCCGCCGCTCCCCCGACACGGCGCTTGGCGAACCCGGTCGCGAGCTTCGCGTGCAGCTTGTTGTCGCCGATACCGACGCCGCAGGTCAGGTCGGTCGCCTCGCGCACCGCAGCCCGGATCGACTCCGCGAACTCCCTGGGGTCGCCCAGCTCACCGTGGTCCGGGCCGGCCGCGAGGAACGCCTCGTCCCACCCGAGCACCTGGACGACGACGGGCACCCCGCCCCAGACCAGGCCACGCAGGACCGCCATCACGTCCGCCGATGCGGCGTCGTACGCCTCCGCGTCCACGGGCAGGAAGATCGCCTCGGGACACTTCCGCGCGGCCAGCCGCAGCGGCATGCCGGAGCCGACGCCGTACGCCCGGGCCTCGTAGGACGCCGTCGAGACGACACCCCGCTCGGTCGGGTCGCCGCGGCCGCCGACGACGACCGGCAGCCCGGCGAGCTCGGGTCGGCGCAGCACCTCGACGGCGGCGATGAACTGGTCGAGGTCGACGTGCAGCACCCAGCCACCCGGTCCGGCGCCGTCGTCCGGACCCGGCCCACCCGTGACACCGGCTGAGACACCACGCATGCCCCGATCGTGCCAGGACGGGGGCCGGTCAGGCTCAGCTGCGCAACCGCGACCGGTAGTAGGCGATGGTGCGCTTCATCGCGCCGAGGTCGGCGTACCAGACCCGGACCTCGGTCCGGCACCTGATCCGCTCGGCACGGGTGGCGTACTCACCGCACTCGGCCCGTGCCTCGCTGAGCGTCGGCGGGTGGGCGGAGCTGCCGTCGTAGAAGTGGATGCTGAAGCCGTTGTCGCGGTCGCCGGTGACGTCGACGATGGTCGTGGGCGAGGGCTCGACGGCGCCGTCGGCCGGGCCGACGAGCCCGCCGACGCCGACGGTGAGGGCGCCGACGACGGCGCACACCGCCGCGACCAGGGCGTACGACGCCCGCGTCCTGGCGCGGGGCAAGAGGAACTGCATGTGGATCACTCCCGAGGTGGTCGAGCGTCGGCGGATCCGACGCGCGAGCCGAACCTAGGAACGCGGTCCGACGAGCCGGCCGTTCGGCAGTCGACCCTGTGGACAGCGGCGCGCAGAACGGCCCCTGTGGACGACTCCTGGCTCGCCGGCCGCGCCCCACCCGGTCGCCCGCCCGGTCGCCGGCCCCTCGGCCCGCCCGCCTCAGCCGGCGGTGGACTGGAAGTAGAGGAAGCAGTACTTCGTCGCACAGTCGGGCGCGGCCGCCCACTCCTCGCTCTCGGCGAAGCCCGAGCCGTCGGAGAGCACGACCCGGAACCCGTCGAGCGGCTGCCGCTGGTCGTCCCCGCGGTGCACGTAGACGAGGTCGTCGATGCCGTCTCCGTCGACGTCGCTGGCCACCGCCGAGGAGATGTAGCCGTCGCTCTCACCGGCGAGCGAGCGGGTCCAGGTGTCGTCCGGCACGAGCGTGCGGCCGTCGTACTCCAGGAGCCGCAGCTCGACCCCTGCGCTGGTGACCGACAGGCCGGCCAGCGTCGTGGACCCGTCGCCGCGGAAGTCGCCCTCGACGAGCACTCCGGGACCGGGGAGCACGTCACCTCCCGGAAGCTCGGTGTCGTCGAACGTGAGCGGCGGGCCTTCCGCACCGACGGTGAACGTCGTCCCGGTCGACGTCAGCAGCTGCACCGCGTAGGAACCGGCGTAGTACTCACCCTTGATCGGCTCGGCGGGCACGCGGGCGAGGACGTCGTCGGTGCCGTCGTCGTCGTAGTCCGCCGGGAACAGGGTCACGCTGCCCAACGTCGCGTCGGCGAGCACCGCCCACGTCTCCGGTGACCCGAAGGTGCCGCTGCCGTCGTTGGGCAGGACCCACAGGGTCACCTCGCGGCGCCCGGTCTGGCCGTAGGCGACGATGTCGAGGTCGCCGTCGCCGTCGAAGTCCCCGGAGTCGAGGATCAGGAAGTTGACGTCGCCGACGAGCCCGAAGCCGTCGTAGGACGCCGGCGGCATCGCGGCGTCGTCGGTCTCGAGGTTGAGCCGGTCGGAGTCCTCGGTGGTCCACGTGACGCCCTCGAGATCACCGTCGCCGTCCCAGTCGGCCCACAGCTGGTCCTCGATGTCGTCGACGTCCTCGACCTCGACCGTGAACCCGGTGCCCGTGCTCGTCAGCGTGAAGGACCTGAAGTCGTTTTCGTCGACCTGGATGCCGACCGCGTCGCCGCGACCGTCGCCGTCGATGTCGCCGGTGACCGGTCCGTCCGCGGCCTCGGTGCCGTCGCCGGACCCGGCGGAGGGGTCCTCCGAGGCATCGGCGCTCCGATCGTCGTCGCCACGGTCATCGGACCCGGCGGAGGTGTCGTCCCACGGCCGCACGACGGCCAACGTCGTGGCCGTCCCGAGCACCACGACCAGCACGACCGCGAGCGCAACCCAGAGCCACAGCAGGTTGCGGCGCGGCGCCGCGCCGAGCGGGGGGTACGACGCCGCGCCGGCGAAGCCGGGGCCGGGGCCCGCCGGCGGCGGTCCGGTCGGCGGTGGTCCCGCGGAAGGCGGCCCGGCCGGTACGGCCACGGGCGGCTCAGCCTGTGCGCCCGCGGGTGGCGACCCGGTCGGTGGAGCGGTCGGCGGGCCCGCGGGCCGGCGCACCGTGGGGCTGTCGACGGGCGGCGTAGTGGGCGCCGGTGGCGCCGGTCGTGGTGCGTCGGCCGGCCCGACGGGCACAGCGGGCGCGGCAGGCCCGGCAGGCGTCACCGGCGCAGCGTGGTCGGCGGGCGGCCACGCCCCGGGCAGCACCGTGGGCATCTCGGAGGGCGGCACCGCGCCGACGCCCGCAGGTCGGTCACCGGCAGGTCGGCCCGTCGGCTGCTCGACCGGCTGCACCGGCTGCACCGGCTGCGCCGGCGGGGAGGACGGCGGCGGAGCCGACGAGGGCCCGGAAGCGGACGAACCCACGGCCGGACCGGGGCCGTCGCCCGGCGGCGCGAACCGGGAGGAGCCTGCGGGCGTCGTACGCACCTGCTCGGTCCACCGGGCGCCGTCCCACCAACGCTCGCCGCCGGCTGCGGCATCAGGGTCGGGGTACCAGCCGGGGGGCAGCGCCGGGGGTCCACCGAGGTTGCTCACGACCGGCATCCTCCCACCCCGTCGCCGTCCTCAACCCCCCTTCCGAAACGCGCGCCGATGGTCCGGCGGACGGGTGACGGAGGGGTGTACTTGTGGCTGTGGTCACAGCACGCGAGGATCGGCCGCACAGCGTGTGAGAAAGGTGCTCCCGTGGTCTCCACTCCTTCGGTCCGGCCGCCGTCGTCGCGGCCCATCGATCCCAGCTCGGCTGCGTTCCTGCTCGCGGAGAACCGGAACCAGCCGATGCACGTCGGCGGCCTCCAGCTCTTCGAGAAGCCCGCCGACGCCGGCCCCGAGTTCGTCCGGGAGATGGTCGAGGTGATGTCGCAGTCCGACGACATCGCGCCGCTCTTCCTCAAGCACCCCTACCGGTCGGTGAAGACGGGAGGACAGCTCGTCTGGCGGCCCGACGAGCAGTTCGACATCGAGCACCACGTCCGCCACAACGCGCTGCCCCAGCCCGGCCGGATCCGCGAGCTCCTCGAGCTGAGCTCCCGCCTCCACTCGACCCGGCTCGCGTGGGAGCGCCCGCTCTGGGAGGCGCACATCATCGAGGGCCTGGCCGACGGCCGGGTGGCGATGTACACCAAGCTGCACCACGCCCTGGTCGACGGCGTCTCCGCGATGCGGCTGCTCGCCAACGTGCTGACGACCGACCCCGACAAGCGCAACATGGGCGCCCCGTGGGCCGCGAGCTCCACCCGCCGCCCCAAGCCGGAGTCCGAGCACTCCGTGACCGACGTGGCGAGCACCGCGGTCCGCACCCTGGCCGACCTCCCCGGTGATGCGGTGCGTACGGCGCTCGGCATCACCGCCGAGGCGGCCGGCATGCCCGGTGCGCTGGTGCGGACGCTCACGAAGAGCATGCGCAACGAGACCACCACGCTGTCGATGCACGCGCCGCGCACGATGTTCAACCAGAGCATCACCGGCTCCCGCCGGTTCGCCGCGCAGGACTGGCCGGTCGAGCGGATCCGGGCGATCGGCAAGGCGACGGGCACGACGATCAACGACGTCGTCCTGGCGATGTGCAGCGGCGCGATCCGTACCTACCTCCTCGAGCAGGACGCCCTCCCGGACACGCCGCTGATCGCGATGGTGCCCGTCGGGCTCAAGGCCAAGGAGTCCCACATCGCCTCCTCCGACGGCGGCAACGCCGTGGGCGCGGTGATGGCCCGGCTCGGCACCGACCTCGCCGACCCGGCGGAGCGGCTCAAGGCGATCCAGTCGTCGATGAAGGACGGCAAGGACGCCCTCTCCTCGATGACGCCGACGCAGATCCTCGCGATGAGCGCCATCGGTCAGGCGCCGGCGATCCTGCCGGGGCTGCTGCGGATGCAGGGGATCGTGCGGGCGCCGTACAACCTCATCATCAGCAACGTGCCGGGCCCGCGCACCACCCACTACTGGAACGGCGCGAGGCTCGACGGCACCTACCCGCTGTCGATCCCGATCAACGGCATGGCGCTCAACATCACCTGCACGTCCTACGACGGCAAGATGTGCTTCGGGCTCACCGGCTGCCGGCGTACGGTCCCGCACCTGCAGCGGCTGCTGGGCTTCCTCGACGACGAGCTCGCCGCGCTGGAGAAGGCCGCCGGCATCGGCTGACCGGGGCGAGGCCAGCCGTCGGTCGGTCGGTCGAGTTGCCAGATGCTCCGTCTTCCACGCTCGGACGCAGCATCTGCTCACTCTGCGGCGGCGCCCGGTTCGGCGTACCCGCCGCCGACCTGTGCCGCGACCGCCCGCAGCCGGGCGCGGGTGATGTCGGCGACGGTGGCGTAGCCGGCGTTGGCGGCGTTGGAGCCCGGCCGGGTGGGCTCGCCGTGGTTGACCGAGAGGCAGGTACGGCGCCCGCCGTCCGCCGCGTTGGCGAGGGCCACCGCGTGGCCGGTGGTGCCGCTGCCGGCGAAGTAGTCGAGGACCCGCGTGTCGGCGGGCATCGTGTCGAGGATCCGGCGGATCAACCCGGTCGGCTTCGGTGACTCGAAGACGTGGCCGATCGTGTCCTTCAGCTCCGCCACCGCGGTGTCGGTGGACCCGATCTCCTCGGCCAGCCAGATCGTGCGCAGCTTCTTGCGGCGCGCGGCGCCGCCCGGGCCGGCCGGGTGCAGCCAGTCGCGCTGGAAGACGTCGACCCGCTCGCCCGTCGCGCCGCTGACCCGGCGGCACACCAGGTCGTCGGGACGCTCGTCGATCCGCGGCCGTGACCACCGCCAGACCGCCGGACTGCCGTCGCCGAAGACCGGCTTGATCTCGACCGCACCGGCGAACGGCGCCGTCCGGACCTCGCCGGAGTCGGGGTCGCCCCAGATCGCGAAGTGGAGGGTCGGCGCGGTCAGCGGGTTGAACTTCTTGTTGGTGTTGCGCAGCGGGAGCCGGCGGTAGCGGCGGCCGTCCTCGGACACGAGCGGGAAGTCCGCGGCGACCACCGTGGTCGGGCTCGACGCGTCGAGCACGCAGCGCGTGGCGTCCTTGGCGTAGACGAGGAGGTACTCGTGGCTCGTCGCGAACCCGCGCCCGAGCTGGCGTCCTTTCGGGTTGAGGTTGACGACGACCTGGGCGAGCAGGTTGGCCTCCCCGAAGACGTCGTCCATCAGCAGCCGCAGGTGGGCGACCTCGTGGTCGTCGATGCTGACGAAGATCGCGCCGGTGTCGGCCAGCACCCGCACGCCCGCCTCGAGCCGCGGCCGCATCATGGCGACCCACGCCGCGTGCCGGCCGGCGAAGCCGCCGCCCCGCTCGCCGCGGAAGTCGTCGCGGTAGGCGAAGTCGTTGCCGGTGTTGTACGGCGGATCGAGGTAGACCAGGTCGAACGAGCCCGCGTCGAGGGTGGCGAGGACCGCCAGGTTGTCGCCCTCCGCGAACGTGTTGGTCACCGGCGTCGCCACCGCCCCATCATCGCCGACCCGGCTCGTCGCCGAGGGCGACATGCGCGGAGGGTCGGATGCAGGGTCGGTCGCGGGGCGTGGGGCTGTCAGGAATCCCCGGTCGACCGGGGATTCCTGACGTTGTCGGGCAATATTTCGCCGGACATGCTCAGACTTCCCCGGTCGACCGGGGAAATCTGATCGCTCGGCAAACCACCGGGCGCGCCGTCGAAACTCCCCACCAGCGCGCCACCGTTGCTTAACCTCGAGGCCATGCGTTCCTTCCCCACGCAGTTGTCTCGTGGTGCCCTCGGTACGGCGCTCGCGCTCGTGCTGGCCGGCGTCCCCGTCGCCACCGGTGCCGCGGGCGCACCCGCCGCGGCCCCAGTCGCACCGGCCGCCGCACCGGGCGGCCCGTCCGCGCACGGGCGGCCGGCGGGCGCCGTACCCACCCTGGCGCCGGACCCGGACGACCCGCACACCTGGCAGACCTCCGACCGGGTGCCCGGCGAGATCGCGCGGCCGGTGCCGCGGAACCAGCGGATGATCGTCCAGCGCAGGGTGCGCTACCGGTACGACGTCGCCCCCGGTGTGCGGGCGGTCGGCTGGGACGAGACGACGGCCCGCGGGCGGGTCCGGCTGCACCTGCTCCGGATCGCGTGGGAGGCGCCGGGCGTCAAGGTCGACTACCTGCACCCGCCGACGGTGCAGACGACCGAGCCGGTCCGGCGGACCCTCAACCGGACGCCGCGCGCGATCGCGGGCGTGAACGGCGACTTCTTCGACATCGGCGACACCGGCGCGCCGCTCGGGCTCGGTCGCGCGCGGGGCGACGGCCTGCTCAACGGCATCGACTACGGCTGGAACGCCGCGTTCTGGTTCGGCCGCGGCGGACGTCCCAACATCGACGTCCTCAACATGGTCGCCACGATCACCGCGCCGGACCGGACGTTCAGCGTGACCAACGTGAACTCCCCGCAGGTCAAGCCGGGTGGGATCGGGATCTACACGCCCAAGTGGGGCCCCGCGTCCGGTGCGGGGTGGACCGACGGCCAGCGCCGCGACGTCCGCGTCGTACGGGTCAAGGACGGCCGCGTGGTCGCCAACCGCGCCGGGCCGCTGCCCGACGACGTCCCGATCAAGGGCTACTACCTCATCGCGCGCGGCGCCAAGCCTGCTGCGACGCTGGCGAAGCTCGCCGTGGGCACTCCGCTGGGCGCGCGCTACGGCCTGCCCGCCGCGCCGCCGATGGCGATCACCGGCAACCAGATCCTGCTGAAGCAGCGCGAGGTGCTCGCCTACGACAACCGCGAGATGCATCCGCGCACAGCGGTCGGCATCGACCGGGACGGCAAGCAGATCCTGCTGCTCGTCGTCGACGGGCGGCAGTCGTTCAGCCGGGGCTACACCATGGTCGAGATCGCGCGGCAGCTGCGCTCGATCGGCGCGGAGGACGCCCTCAACCTCGACGGCGGGGGCTCCTCGACCATGGTCGCGCGCCACACCGGCCGGCTGCGGGTCCTCAACTCGCCGAGCGACGGCCGGCAGCGGGCGGTGCCCAACGGGCTGCAGGTGGTGTTCCACCCGGGGGCGGCCCGGCGGCGCTGACGTGCTGCCGGACTGAGAGCCGGGTCCGACGCGGTTACCCGCCGTCAGGTGGCAGGTCGACGATCGCGACCGTGGTCGTCGGCACCAGGCACTCCTTCATCGGAGCGGTGATCTTGCCGGGCACCACGACGTAGCCGTCGGCGTCCTCGGTCACCGTCGCCGAGGGAGGTACGTCGCAGCCGAGCGCGATCACAGCGGCACCGATCCGCCGCGGCGCGTGGTCGGCGGGGTCGCCGACCGCGGCGATCACGTCGGAGGCCAGCGTGCCGGTGCCGAACTGCGCCACGAAGTCCTGCACGTCGGCCGCGGTCGCCAGGATCGTCACCGCCGGGTCGACGGTGCCGCCGGCGTTGGGTCCGGGCAGCAGGTCGGTGACGGTGGCGGCCGACGGCGTGGCGGTCGGGTCGGTCGTCGGGTCCTGGCCCGGGTCGGTCGACGACGTGCCGGAGGGGGTGTCCGACGAGGTGTCCGAGGCGTCCCCCGCCGGCGGGTCCTCCGTGCCGCAGCCGACCGACAGCGCGCCGACCAGCGCCAGGCCGGCGACGAGACCGGCACGACCACCGGCACGACCGCTTGCACGAAGGCCGCGGGAACGGGGACGGGTGCTCATGGCAGTGGGACGGTACCCCGCAGGGCGCGGTTCCACCGCTCCTGGTCCTGGTGCAGGGTGGACCCGTGAGCGAGACACGAGGCCGCCTCGGCGCGGTAGCCGGCCGCGGTCGGCGAATGAAGGCCGAGTGCGAGCGAACGAAGCGGGTGGACCCGTGAGCGAGACCCGCCTCGGCGCGGTAGCCGGCCGCGGTCGGCGAATGAAGGCCGAGTGCGAGCGAACGAAGCGGGTGGACCCGTGAGCCCCGCGGCGTCGTACCTTCTCGCGAGCGGAGCTGGAGTCCTTCCGCGACGCGTCGGTCCCCGACCTGCTGCCCGCGCCGGGCCGGCCGCTGCGGCTGTTGTTCGTGGGCATCAACCCGGGCCTGTGGACTGCGGCGACCAACACGCACTTCGCCCACCCGGGCAACCGGTTCTACCCGGCGCTGCTCCGCGCCGGCGTGGTCACCGAGCCGATCGACCCGGCCGGAGGGATGACCGACGCGGAGCGTGACGAGCTTCGCGATCGCGGCATCGGGATCACCAACCTCGTGCACCGTGCCACCGCGAAGGCGTCGGAGCTCACCAACGCGGAGCTGCGCGCCGGCGGGGCCGCGCTGACCGCCCTGGTCGAGGACCGCTCGCCGCGGGTGGTGGCGGTCGCCGGCATCACGGCCTACCGCACCGCGTTCGGGCGACCGAAGGCTCTCGCGGGTCGCCAGCCCGAGGACCTCGCCGGCGCCGAGCTCTGGGTGGTGCCCAACCCGAGCGGGCTCAACGCTCACGAGACGGTGGCCTCGCTCGCCGCGGCGTACGCCGAGGTCGGCCGTGCCGCCGGCCTGCTGACCGTCGTCTGAGCGCCGGGAGCGAGGGACGAGCGGGTCGGCGTGAAGCGACCATCAGAGCGTCGGCTGAGCCGCATCGCGCACCTCCGGCAGGCGGCAGCGGCGCCCCTGTGGAGAACCGTTCGCGCCACCGGCATTCCCGGTCCACGCTGACCGCATGACCGACACCAACAGACCGCACCCACCCACGGACCCCGACCCGGTCGTCCGCAGCCAGGCCGACCTCGAGCGCCTCTGGCGCACGCTCATGCAGCCGTTGGGCTTCCGGACGACGAGCACCTGGTTGCTGATCGTCGACCGCGACGACCGCCCGTTCCGGCAGCTCACCGAGATCGCCGGCTCCCACGACCTGCCCGACGACGAGCAGCTCGAGGGTTTCGGCGAGATGCTCACCATGCTGACCACCGAGGTGGTGCCGGGCGGCCGGGTGGCCTTCCTGCGCACCCGGCCGGGGCGGGGCGGCGTCGTCGACCACGACCGGGAGTGGGCGGCGGTGCTGTACGCCGCCGCACGCCGCGCCGGGGTGCCGTGCGAGGTCGTCCACGTCGCGACCGACACCGATCTGTGGCCGGTCCCCCTCGACGACCTGGCCGTACGACGCAGCGCCTGACCCGGGCCCCCGGCTGACCGGGCCGCCCGCAAACGGGTGACCGGGTCACCAGGTGACCCGGTCGACCTCCTGGCCCTCGAGGTCGAAGACGATGTAGCCGCCCTCGCTGTAGTCGTTGCTCGTGTAGGCGGAGAACCAGCCCTCCCCCGCCCCGGGGTCCGGCCTGCTCACCAGGATGTAGCAGGTGTCGGGGTCCTCGACGAGCCCCTTGGCGTCCGCGCACATGCCGTCGAGGAGGTCGCCGTCGAGCTCGGTGAGGTCGAACGGCTCCTCGTCGCTCTTGCCCTTGGCCCAGTCGTCGAGGCTGCCGTTCCAGTAGTAGCCGTCGGCGCGCGGCGTCCCCGGCTTCGCCGGCACGTTGACCACGGCGTAGTCGGGGTAGAGGTTGACGTCGAAGACCAAGCTGCTGCCGGTCTCCTCGCGCAGGTCCTCGGCGAGCTCGTCGAGACCCTCCTGGCTGTGCATGTCCGGCGGGACGACGCCCTGGAGCGGGTCGCTCACGTCGCCGCCCGAGGCGACCAGGATCGCGACCGCGAGACCGCCGACTCCCAGGGCGACCGCGAGCCCGACCGCGAGGAGGACCTTCTGCGAAGACGGACCCGCGCTGCCGGCGGGCTTCGACCCGTTGGCCCGCTGTGCCTTGGTCTTGGCCTTGGCCTTGGGCGCGGCCATCGGCAGGGCGGGCCGCTGCCCGGGCTCCGGTTCGGGGTCCGGCGTCTCGTCGGCGTCGTACCCGCGCCAGGTCCGCGGGACCCGCGGCCCCTCGGGTGGCTCGCCCTCGGGACGTCCGTCGTCGGATGCCATGTCGGCAACGTAGGGCAACCCGGACGCTCGCGGCCCGGATCGCGGAAATCAGATCTGTCACCCGATGCCGTGGTGTCGGTCAGCCCGCGACGGCACCGCCGGTGGGGCCGGCCTCGGGCGGCTCCCACTCCTCGCCGACCTCCGCCCGCCAGGTGTCCGGAGGCGGCGTGCCGCCCGGCAGCGGCGGCAGCTTCGCCCTGCGCCGGCGGTACCGAAGCCAGCGACGCGGCTTTCGCTCGGGCTCGGGGCGTACGTCGTCCGCGTCCGGTCGACGGTACGTCGACCAGTCGTCCTCGCCGGCTGCCCGTGCCACGCCCCGAGGCTAACCTCCGTACCCGGAACCGTCCTGCCAGACTCTGACCGACACACTCGGGCGAGGGAGAACATGACAGAGCAGCACGCGGCGCCGGGCACACCGTCGGGCACCCGCCGCGACCGTCCGGGGCTGCTGGTGGCGGCCGTGGTCGCGGTCGCGCTCCTCGGCACCGCCGGCGGGGTGGGTCTGGCTCTGTTCCTGGACGGCGACGCGCGCTCGGGGGGTGCGGCGTGCGCCGACCTCACCGACGACCTCGACGTCTCCTACACGCTGATCGACGACGCCTCGCTGGCCGGGCGGGCGCTGTTCACGCGGGTGAGCGTGGCCAACGAGGGTGACGAGGAGGTCGTCCTCGAGCTCGGCGGCGCGGCCTCGGTCGACGGGTCCGACAGCGCCGGCCAGAGCTGGGACGACGACCCGGCGGGGCACCTGGAGGTCGCCGCAGGAGACGACGCGACGGCCGACCTCGGCCTGGAGAGCGGCCGCACCCTCGACCTGCCGGACGGCAGCGACGTGACGGACCTGCGCGTCGTCGCGACGGCTTCGTCCCGCGACGGCGACGTGGAGGGCTGCCGCGTGATGACCGACAACCGGTACGACGGAACGCCCGGCTCGATGTGTCTGCAGTCGGCCGAGCAGGACCCGGGCGGGTTCCCCGGCGGGACCCTCAGCCTCGCGACGCGCCAGAGCCGTCCGGACGAGGTCAAGGCGGTCCAGGAGCAGCTCAACTTCGTCCAGGACAAGTGCGTCGTCGTCGACGGCGACTACGGCCCGCAGACCGCGGACGTCGTACGCGCCTTCCAGCAGGGCGCCGACCTCTCCGCCGACGGGAAGGTCGACCAGACGACCTGGGACGCGTTGTTCGGCTACTGACCCGCCACCGGCGCGCCGCTACGGTCGGCGCATGGACAAGCCGATCCTGACGCCCGGCCCGGACCACCCGATCACGATCACCCCCGACCCCGCGCGGGTGATCGTCACCTCGGGTGGCCGCACGATCGCCGACACCACCCGGGCGCTGGTCCTGCAGGAGGCGACCTATCCCGTCGTGCACTACGTGCCCCGCGAGGACGCCGACCTGACCACGCTCGAGCGCAGCGCGACCCGGACCTACTGCCCCTACAAGGGCGACGCGTCCCACTTCGGCATCCGTACCGACGACGGGCTGGTCTCCGACGCCGTGTGGTCCTACGAGACCCCGCACGCCGCCGTGCCGGTGATCGCGGGCTACCTGGCGTTCTACCCGAGCAAGGTGCGGATCACGACGGGGTGACCCCTGACGCACGACAGCGCCGGCCGGCCCGTTGAGACGGGCCGGCCGGCACTCCGGGGATCGGGTGTCGCACTCGGTCAGATGACCAGGTTGAGCCCCATCACGAACACCAGGCCGGAGACCGACAGCAGGGTCTCCATCAGCGACCAGGTGCGCAGGGTCTGCGGGACGTCCATCCCGAAGTACTCCTTGACCAGCCAGAAGCCGGCGTCGTTGACGTGGGAGAAGAACACCGAGCCGGCGCCGATCGCGAGCACCATCAGCGAGACCTCACCGCTGGAGAGCGTCGCGGTCAGCGGCGCGAGCAGGCCCGACGCCGTGACGGTGGCGACGGTGGCGGAGCCGGTCGCGAGGCGGATCAGGACGGCGACGAACCACGCGAGCAGCAGCACCGAGACGTTGCTGCCGGCGACCCACTCGGCGACCAGGGTGCCGATGCCGGTGTCGACCAGCGCCTGCTTGAAGCCACCGCCGGCGGCGACGATCAAGATGATGCCGGCGATCGCCGGCAGCGACGACTCGACCGACTTCGCGACCCCCTTGCGGCCCATCCGGGGACCGCCGAGGGTGAACATCGCGACGACGAGGGCGATGAAGCAGCGCGATGACCGGGGTGCCGACGACGTCCCAGGTACGACGCAGCGGGTCCAACGGGTCGGCGATGAAGATGTCGGCGAGCGCCTTGCCCATCATCAGCACGATCGGCAGGAGCACGGTTGCCAGCGTGACGGGGAACGTCGGCCGGCCGGCGACGAACATGATCTCCTCGGAGTCGTCCTCGGCGTCGGCCTCGAACCGGTGCGGCACCTCGACGGCGATGTTGCGGCAGGTGTAGGCGAAGAGCGGACCGGCGATGACCACGGTCGGGATCGCGACGGCGACGCCGAGCGCGAGGGTGATGCCGAGGTCGGCGCTGAGGTACTCGATCGCGGTCAGCGGGCCCGGGTGCGGCGGCACCAGGCCGTGCATCGCGGAGAGGCCGGCGAGGGCGGGGATGCCGATCACGACGAGCGACTGGCCGGAGCGCCGCGCGACGAGGTAGATCACCGGCATCAGCAGGACGAGGCCGATCTCGAAGAACATCGGCAGCCCGATGATCGCGCCGACGAACGCCATCGCCCACGGCAGGGTGCGCGGCGAGGCGAGCC
This sequence comes from uncultured Actinomycetota bacterium, assembly GCA_963830735.1. Lineage (GTDB taxonomy): Bacteria > Actinomycetota > Actinomycetes > Propionibacteriales > Nocardioidaceae > Nocardioides. The sequence continues at coordinate 264,356 of CAWHNG010000001.1, read as the reverse complement.
CGATGATCGTGTCGACGATCTGGTCGGCGCCGCCGGAGTCGGCGAGCAGCTTGCCGAACATCGCGCCGAGCGCGATCAGCAGACCGACGCCGCCGGCGGTGCTGCCGAATCCCTCGGTGAAGTTGGCCAGCGAGGTCTCGACGTCGAGCCCGGCGACCAGGCCGACGGTGATCGCACCGGCGGTGAGCGCGAGGAACGGGTGCAGCTTGAGGAGGATGATCAGGCCGACGATGACGCCGATCCCGAGGAGGGCCGCGCTGACGAGCTGGGCGTCGGCCGGCGACGGGCTCGACCAGGTCGAGGCCGGCGATCACGATGGTGTGGGACATGACTGAGAAGGCTCCTGAGGAATTCGGTGGGTCAGTTCGCGGCGGACGGGTGGCCGTGGTCGACGTACGCCCGGCGTCGGCGACGATGGCGTCGACGCTCTGGTCGACGTCGATGACGACGCCGGCCTCGTCGGCCGCGAGCGGCTCGAGCGTCGCGAACTGCGAGTCGAGCAGCGACGACGGCATGAAGTGACCCGGACGGCTGGACTGCCGCCGCGCGATCACCTCCGCGGGTGCCGTGGAGGTGGACGAACCGGGTGCGGGCCACGTGGCTGCGCAGCTGGTCGCGGTAGACCCGCTTCAGGGCGGAGCAGCTGATCACGCCGCCGGCGGCGTCGCGCTCGACCAGCCAGACGCCGATCGCCTCGAGCCAGGGGTGCCGGTCGTCGTCGTCGAGCGGCTGTCCGGCGGTCATCTTGGCGATGTTGGCCGGCGGGTGGAAGTCGTCGGCGTCCGCGAACGGGACGCCGAGTCGTTGCGCGAGCGCCGCTCCGACAGTGGACTTGCCCGAGCCGGACACGCCCATCACGACGAGCAAGGGGGCGGTGTGTGTCATCGTTCCTCCGCGATCTGCAACACCCGGGTCGGGTGTGTTGGCAGTCACAGTGTGCGATGATTCATATGCTTTTTACAACCCCTTGACGCGAAATGATCTGTTTTTTCTGGAGGAGGTGCTAGCCCATGCCACGGAAAGCCGGCGGCACGGCGCTCCACGACGACGTCCTCGACGCCCTCGGACAGCGCATCGTCAGCGGTGACCTGCCCGCGGGATCGGTGCTGACCCTCGACGGCGTCGACGGGGAGTACGACGTCAGCCGCTCGGTCTCGCGGGAGGCGGTCCGGGTGCTCGGCTCGATGGGGATGGTGGCGTCCCGACGGCGGGTCGGCATCACGGTGCTCCCCCGCTCGTCGTGGAACGTCTTCGACCCGCGGGTGATCCGCTGGCGGCTCGACGGCGAGGACCGCGCCGCGCAGCTGCGGTCACTGACCGAGCTGCGCGGCGGCTTCGAACCGGTCGCGGCCGGCCTGGCCGCGGTGCGGGCGACCCCCGAGCAGTGCGCCACCCTGGCCGCCGCGGTCAGCGACATGATGGTGTTCGGCCGGTCCGGCGACCTGGAGGCGTTCCTGGACGCCGACGTGACGTTCCACCGCACGCTGCTGGAGGCGTCCGGCAACGAGATGATGGCGGCGATGGGCGACGTCGTCGCCGAGGTCCTCACCGGGCGCACCCACCACCACCTGATGCCGACCAACCCCAAGCAGGAAGCCATCGACCTCCACGACCAGGTCGCGCGCGCCGTACGCTCCGGGGACGCCGGCGCCGCCCGTGCTGCCATGCAGGCGATCATCGACGAGGCGAAGGACGCCGTCGTCGAGGCCACCGACGACTGACGTTCGGTGCCCGATCCGGGTCAGCCCTCGTCCAGCAGCCCCTCGCGCGCGGCGTCCTGCACGATCTTGCGCACCTTCTCCGTAGTGCCGCAGCCCTCGTCGACCAGCGCGTTGCGGCGGGCGGCCCACTTCTCGCCGAGCTCGCGGCGTACCCGCTCGCCGACGTCCTCGCGTGCCGGGCTGATGATGGTCAGCTCCTCCTCCGCGATGTGGTGCATGACCAGGTTGCTCAGCTCCTCGACGGCGTCGTCGAAGGCCTGCGTGCCGGTGCCCTTGAGCTCGAGGACGGCGAGCAGGGCCTCGTTGCCCTCGGCGTGCTCCTCGTGTCCGTGCTCGACCTCGTGCTCACCGATGTCGTCGGACCTGCGGCGCAGCACCGGGTAGACGAGCTCCTCCTCGGCGATGCCGTGTGCGATGAGGACGTCGGCGAAGGTACGCCGGACCGCGTCCCGGTCCTGGGTCGTGTCACGCAGCTGGCGCAGCAGCCGCTCGAAGAGCCGGTGGTCGTCGAGGATCAGGTCGAGCACGTCGCCGGCCACAGGGCGGCCGGCCTGGATGGAGTTCGTCATGGCGGCCCAGGTACCCAGAACGCCTGATCACAGCCAGATCAGCCCCGGTCGATCAGCCCGGTCGATCAGCACAGGCCCCAGATGCCCAGGTCGTGCGCACGGGCCTGCCGCTCGGAGCGGCGGTACTCCGCCAGCCGGCGGAACGGGTCGTCGTACACGTAGGCACGCGACCAGCCGCGTGCCACCTGTGCCCTGTTGGTGTCGCGGCCGTTGCGGGCGACGTACCGCAGGATCCGGCCGTACCGGTCCTTGTCGGCCTGGCTCGGGTCGGACTTCAGCCAGACGACGGCGCCACGCGGCAGCAGCTTCTTCAGCGACCGTGAGGCCTGCGGGCCGCCGCACTCGACGGTGCCGTGCACCTCGGGGGTGTCGATGCCGAGCATCCGCACCGTCCGCCGGGCGCCGCCGACGAGCCGGACCTTGACGGTGTCGCCGTCGACGACGCGGATCACCCGGGCCTTGTTGGTCCGGACGGGGTCCTCGCCACCGCCGCCACCGTCGCCGTTGCCGCCTCCGCCGCCACCGGTGCCGGTGTCGCAGGGACACGGGTTGCTGTCACAGGCCACGCCGTCCCCGTCGGCGTCGAGCCGGTGCGGGTCGTTCTGCGGACCGCCGGCATCGATGAAGAACCGCTGGGCGGCGGCCTGGGTGGAGAAGTCGTCACAGTCGCGGTCGACGATCGCCCCGGCAGGGCTGGCGGTCCCGACGGCGAGGCCGGAGAGGGCCACGACGAGGACGGTGAACAGGAAGGCAGTGGTACGGCGCATGCGGTGGACGCTAGGTCGGCTCTGCGGCGTCGTACGCCGAACGCGGAGACCCTGTCCGGTCGGCAGCGGGCGGTGGCCCGATCGGGCCGGGCCGCCCTGACCCGGACGGGTCGACCCCCGTGGCGGCAGTGAGATTCGGGCGGCTGCAACGATGGGGAGACGCCGACCATCGGGAGCGACGAGGACCATGACTGAGGAAGCCGAGCCCATCGAGCACGAGCCCACCGAGATCACCTACTCCGAGCAGTTCTATCCCGCGCGGCCGCGCGCGTTGCGGCCCCGGGCACGGCTGCGACCGCAGGGTTCGCCGACCCACGGCGAGGACCGCACCGGCGAGCCGCTCGGGACCAACCCGTTCTACGTCGCGTGGCTGCAACGCTCCTCGATGCTGCACGACGCCAACGTGATCTCCAGCCAGTTCTCCGGCCAGGGCAGCATGTGGCAGAACCCGTTCGCGGAGCCGAACCCCCGGCTGGCGGTCGAGGCCGCGGGGGTGTGGTTCACGGCGTACCCGCTGTCGATGATGACCAAGCCGGGCCACACCTTCCTCGGCACCTTCGCCGATCCGGAGCTGTGGCGGACGTTCGCCGCGATCGGGATCGAGGCCGTCCACACCGGACCGGTCAAGCGCGCCGGCGGCCTCGCCGGGTGGGAGCCGACGCCGAGCGTCGACGGTCACTTCGACCGGGTGAGCACCGAGATCGACGAGGTGTTCGGCACCGAGGGCGACTTCCGGGTGATGTGCGACGTCGCCGCCGACCACGGCGGGACGATCATCGACGACATCGTGCCCGGCCACACCGGCAAGGGCGCGGACTTCCGGCTCGCCGAGATGGGCGTGGGCGACTACCCCGGGGTCTACCACATGGTCCAGATCGACCCGCTGGACTGGGGCCTGCTGCCCGAGGTCCCGCCGGGTCGTGACTCGCAGAACCTCGACGCGGGCACCGAGCACCGGCTCGGCGAAGGCGGGCTACATCGTCGGAGAGCTGCAGCGGGTCATCTTCTACGCCCCGGGCGTCAAGGACACCAACTGGAGCGTGACCCGCGCGGTGGTCGGGCCCGACGGCGTCGCGCGGCGCTGGGTCTACCTGCACTACTTCAAGGAGGGCCAGCCCTCGATCAACTGGCTCGACCCTTCCTTCGCCGGCATGCGGCTGGTGATCGGCGACGCCCTGCACTCGCTCGGCGACCTCGGGTCGGGGGCACTGCGGCTGGACGCCAACGGCTTCCTCGGCGTCGAGAAGAGCGCCGACGGGCGGCCCGCCTGGTCGGAGGGCCACCCGCTCTCGGAGGCCGCCAACCACCTGATCGCGAGCATGGTCCGCAAGATCGGCGGCTTCACCTTCCAGGAGCTCAACCTCAGCATCGACGACATCCGGGAGACCGCCGCGGCCGGCGCCGACCTCAGCTACGACTTCATCAACCGCCCGGCCTACCAGCACGCGCTGGCACAGCAGGACACCGAGTTCCTGCGGCTCACGCTCAACACGTCGCTGGAGTTCGGCGTGCAGCCGATCGGCCTGGTCCATGCCCTCCAGAACCACGACGAGCTGACCTACGAGCTGGTGCACTTCGCGAACCGGCACCGGGACCAGACCTACAGCTACCAGGGCGAGGAGATCACCGGCGCACACCTGGCCGAGACGATCCGGGGCGAGCTCCTGGACAGCCTGACTGGCGCCCGCGGCGCCGTACAACCTGGTCTTCACGACCAACGGCATCGCCTCGACGACCGCCAGCGTGATCGCCGCGTCGCTCGGGGTCCGCGACCTCGACGAGGTCGACGAGGAGATGGTCGAGCGGATCAAGCAGGCGCACCTGCTGCTGGCGAAGTTCAACGCCTGGCAGCCCGGTGTCTTCGCGCTGTCGGGCTGGGACCTGTGCGGCGTGCTGCCGCTCCCGCAGGACGAGGTGCAGCACCTCATCGGCTCCGGCGACACCCGCTGGGTGCATCGCGGCGCCTACGACCTGATGGGCTACACGAACGACGAGTTCAGGGGGATGCCGCGCGGACGCAGCCTGTACGGCGCGCTGCCCGCCCAGCTCGCCGACCCGACGTTGTTCGCCTCCCGGCTGCGCGAGGTGCTCGACATCCGCGAGGCATCGGGGGTCTCGACGGCGACGCAGGTCGACGTACCTCCTGTCGCGCACCGCTCGATGCTGGTCATGGTGCACGAGATCGACGACGACCGCAGCCGGCACCAAGTGACCGTGCTCAACTTCGGCATGGCCGAGGTCTCCGGGACGGTGCGGTCGAAGGCACTGGTGCCGGGGAGCGAGATCATCGACCTCTCCGCCGGGACGGTGGTCGGCGAGGTCGACGAGCTCAACAGCTTCTCGGTCACCCTCGGCCCGCACGACGGCGTCGCGCTCGGCGTCACCCCTCCCGCCGAGGACGAGTGACGCTGGAGCGTGCGCCGCGTCGTGCGGCGGTCAGACGAGGCCGGTCCAGATCGCGAGGAGCACGAGCCCCAGGAGCGCGATCGCGATCATGAAGAGCAGCCGCATCCGGCGCTCGGCCTCGCCCCCGTCGCTCCCGGAGCGGCCCGACCGGTCGGCGTACGGCGCCACCAGGCGCTGGCTGGTGAGGAAGTCGATGGCCTGCTCGGCCTCTGCCTCGGCGACCGGGATGAGGTCGTCGGGCCGCGGGGTCACCCTCCCCCAGGTCCCGGAGACGTCGAGCCGCTCGAGATCGGGGTCGAGCCCGAGGCTGGCGTCGGGTTCGGCCGCCGAGCCCGGCCGCCGGTAGACCTGGAGCGACCGGTCAGCCTCGGAACCGGTCCGGAAGTAGCGCCACACGTCGTCGGTCACCGCCCCATCATGGCGGTCGCGCATGACGGCCGGACCTGCGGTGGGTTACGACCAGGGACGGATGCGCGTACGACGCCGCGCGCCTACCGTGCACAGGTATGAGGCAGGGCCCGCAGAACCCCCGTGAGGCGATCGAGTTCGGCATCGGCATCCTCCGCACACGGCTGTTCCGGATGCGCGCCCGGCGCTCCGGATCGCCGCTCACCCGCTACGACACCCCCGCCGGCCGCCGCGACCCGTACTCGGTCCACGAGCAGATCCGGGCGCTCGGTCCCGTCGTCGTCACCGACCTCGGGTTCGCCGCGACCGCCGACCACGGGCTGTGCCACGAGGTGCTCCGGAGGCGCGACTTCGGCGTGCGCGACCCGCAGACCGGTGTCGTGCACGGCGCGATCCACCAGGGCGGTTCGATCGACCGCTCCTTCCTCGGGCTCAACCCACCCGAGCACACGCGGTTGCGGCGGCTGGCAGCGCACGGATTCAGCCCGAAGCACCTCGCGTCGTACGAGCAGGCCATCGAGAAGCGCGTGCAGACGCTGCTCGACGCCGTCGTCGACAAGGAGACCTTCGACCTCGTCCACGAGTACGCCGCACCGCTGCCGATCGGTGTCATCTCCGACCTCGTGGGGCTGCCCGACGCGGACGTGGTGGCCTTCGAGAAGTACGGCCAGACCCTCGCGTCGGTGCTCGACGGCATCACCAGCCTCCCGCACGCGGCCCGGCTGGCGGTCGCGTCGGCCCGGGTGGAGGCGATCTTCGAGCGGCTCTTCGAGCTCCGCCGCGAGGACCCGCGCGACGACCTGGTCAGCTCGCTGGTCGCCGCAGAGGCCGACGGCGCGATCACCCCGCGGGAGCTGGTCGCGATGTGCCAGCTGCTGCTCGTCGCCGGCTTCGAGACCACCGTCAACCTGATCGGCAACGCCGTCCTCGCGCTGCAGCGCACCCCCGGCGCGTGGCAGCGGCTGGTCGAGGACCCCGGCCTCGCGCGGTTCGCGGTCGAGGAGACGCTGCGCTTCGATCCGCCGGTGCAGCGCAGCATCCGGGTCGCGTTCGAGGACACGTCGCTCGCCGGCGTCCCGATCCCGAAGGGCACCTGGGTGGTGGCGGTGATCGGCGGCGCCAACCGCGACCCGCAGGTGTACGACGCCCCGGGCGACTTCCGGATCGACCGCTACGCCGACGAGTCGACCCCGCCGCACCTCGCGTTCTCCGGCGGCGTCCACTACTGCCTGGGCGCGCCGCTGGCCCGGCTCGAGGCCACGCTCGCGCTGCAGGGCCTGGCCGAGCGGATCCCCGGGTTGCGGGTCGTCGGCGAGCCCACGCTGCGTCGTACTGTCTCGGTGCGGGGGCCGGCGTCGCTGACGGTCAGCACCTGAGGCGGGCCGATCACCCCTGCTCGCGGAGGTACGCCGCCCGCAGCCCTGCCGGCACGCGGCCGCCGCGAGCTCTCTTCCGACCCCTCGGCTACGGCTCGTCCACCGACACGATCTCGCCGTCGGGCGTCGCGACGACCTCGACGTCCTCGAAGTCCTCGCCCGACGCGGTGGCGACGACCGTGACCTCACCGCTCTCGTTGTCGGCCTCGACCCGGACGTCGAACCGCTCCGGGGCCTCGGTGTGCTCGAGCGCCTCCTCGGCGGCGGCGACCAGCGCGGCGGGCTCGATGTCGGACAGGTCGAACGGGCGCGGGCGGTAGTCGTCGTAGTGGTTGTTCTCGACGCGGAGCTCGTAGCCGTCGAGAGAATCGGTCTCCTGGTACGTCGTGAGCCGGTCCGCCGTCGGGTCGAAGGTCTCGATCGAGAGGCTGTAGTAGTTGAGCTGCACGCCGATCACCTGGTCGCCGACCTCCTCGGTCGCACGGTCGAACGCGCCGCGCAGGAAGGCCTCGTCGAGCAGCGTCGTGTCGACCGCGTCCTCCTCCGTACCGCCGTTGTTGGCGGCGACGCCGATGGCGACGGCGACGCCCGCTCCGAGGACCGCCAGGACGGCGGCCGGGCTCCTCCAGGTGCGCTTGCCCGTGCCGTCGCGGGACGATTTCGACCGCGACTTCTCGGTGGACTTCCGCTTCGGCGGGGGCGGGATGACCGGCTTCGCCTTCACCTTGGCCTTCGCCCCGGGCTCCGCCTGCGACTCCGCAGCCGTCGCGTCCTCCCCCGGCTCCGGCTTCGTCGTGCTGGGCCGGCGGTAGCGGCTCCACCGGGCAGAGGTCTGCTCGTCCCGAGCCTTGGCGCACATGGCCAGGATCCTACAAACGCGACGGGCTCGCTCCGGTCCCCTACTGTCGTCCTGTGACCGAACGCAACGTCCTCGGCGGCGATCTCGAACCGTGTGGCACGGAGCCGATGACGGGCTTCTACCGCGACGGCAACTGTTCCTGCGGACCCGAGGACGCCGGCCTGCACGCGGTCTGCGCCGTGATGACCGACGAGTTCCTCGCCCACCAGCAGGCGGTCGGCAACGATCTCTCGACGCCCCGGCCCGAGTGGCAGTTCCCCGGCCTCACGCCGGGCGACCGCTGGTGCGTGGTCGCGGTCCGCTGGCTCCAGGCGTACGCCGACGGCGTCGCCGCCCCCATCGTGCTCGCGTCGACCAACGAGCGGGCGCTCGAGGTCATCCCGCTCGACGCGCTGCGGAAGAACGCGGTCGACGTACCCGACGACCCGGCGGGGCTGCTCTGAATCCGTGGGTCAGCCGTTCGCCGGTCAGTAGCCCGAGCCGTTAGGCGACGGCGTATCGAGACTCATCCATGTCGATCGGATCCGCGCCGTACCCCCGTCGCCGCCCACGCCCGCGCCCGGATCTCGAACGCCCCGTCGCCGACCTCGGAGCGGAGCGCGTCGACGAGGGTGGTCCGCGCCCGGTCGTCGAGTCCGGCGACGTACGCCCCGGCGGGGCCGACCGCGAGCGTGAACGGCTCCCACCACTCCTCGAAGTCGGCGAACGTGACGACCGACGTCACCGAGACCTCCTCGACGTCGACCAGTCCGGCCCCGACGAGCAGCCGCTCGAGGTCGCCCTCGACCGACCCCGGCAGCGCACCCTCGTCCTCGGCGGAGGGATGGAGCCGCTTCACGACCCGCCAGAACGTCGAGAGCGGCCCGGTCCCGCCACCGTGGTCCCACACGCAGGCACTCACCCGGCCGCCCGGCGCGGTCACCCGCACCATCTCGGCCAGTCCGGCGACGGGATCGGCCATGAAGTGCACGACGAGCTGCGCGAGCGCGGCGCCGAAGGCCGCGTCGTCGTACGGCAGCGCCTCCGCACTCGCCTCCCGCACGTCGGCTCCGGGGTGGCTCGCCGCGGTCGCCGCGACGAACGGCGCCACCGGGTCGACCGCACTCACCCGGGACTCCCCCTGCCGGCGCACCAGCTCGGAGGTGAGCATGCCCGGACCGCAGCCGACGTCGAGCACCGGCGCGTCCGGCTCGACGCCGGCCAGCCCGATGTCGGCGAAGGCAGGCGCGAGCGGCGCCGAGAACCGCCCCATGAAGCGGATGTAGGCGTCGGCGGCGACATCGAACAGGGCCATCCTGCGATGGTGACACCGACGGCCCGGGCCTGCCACCGTCGCCGGCTAGGAGGCTGCTGAGCAAGACGGGCGAACGCGAGCGTCGACCGGTGCGTGCCGTGGCCAGACCGCCGAGGAATGGCGTGGCGAGTCACTTCGACCGAGGCGAACGCCGCCAACGCTCCACCGGTCGTCGCGCAGCAGCGCGGATCGTTCAGCAGGCTCCTACGCCCGGGCTGCCGGTTGGAAGACCTCGACCAGGTTGCCGTCGGGATCGCGGTAGATCACCTGGCTCCCGCCGGGCCCCGAGACCACCTCGCTCACGGGCTCGATCCCCTTCGCGGCGAGGTCGGCAACGCAGCGCTCGAGGTCGTCGACGACGTGCTGGAACCGGTTCCAGCCGCCCGGCTCCGGAAGCCGGCCGTCGACCTCGACCCGCGCGCCCGAGCTCCCCGGACCGGAGAGCAGCAGCCGGAGGTGGCCGCGCCGGACCTCGGCGAACGCACCGCCCGCCACCAGCCCCACCTCGAACCCGAACGCCTCCTCGTAGAACGCCACCGCCGCCGCCACGTCGCGCACGATGTAGCGGACGTTGACCTCGCCGGCCCTGTCGTCGGTCATCGGACCGTCTCCCTTCGCCTCGGTTGTCTCCCACCCAGGGTGCTCCTCCCACGGCAGGAGCGCACCGGTGACGCATCGCGGACGACCTCTGGTCGATCAGTCCCCTGGCGCTGCTAGCGTCCGATCACGATGGACGAGAACCCCGACGCACCCGAGCCCACCGCCGACGACCCCCTCTTCGACGCGGTCGACGCGCTCCAGGCCAAGGAGTACGACGTCGCGCGCCCGCACCCGGACGTCCTGCACGTGACGGGTCGCTTCTCCAACGCCGAACGGGTCGCGCTCGAGGCTGCGGACCGCGTGCGTGACCACGCGGTCGCGATCTGGGCGACCAACCACCACAACGACTGGGCGCTGGTCTGCTGGAACCGCCCCGACCTGGTGACGATCACCCAGCGTGGAGCGATCCCGCGCCGGTGGCGGCACCGCCAGATCCCGGAGCAGATGGGGCCCGCGGCTCAGACGTTCCTCGAGGGCGGCCCGTCGTCCTTCGACATCGTGACCCGGCCCAAGCACCAGCCGACCGACGCTGCCCGGGCCGTGCTGGCCGACTTCGGGATCACCGACCCGGCGCCGCCCGGGTGGGAGCCCCCGGTGGTCGTCGCACCCGAGCCGGCGCTGCGCGTCGTACCCGTCAAGGCGGCGGCGAAGCGCACGACCACCCCTCGCGCCCCGCGCGCGGCCAAGCCCAAGCCGGAGCCGAAGCGCGCCGAGCCCGTGGTCAAGGTCTGCCCGACCTGCTTCATGGCGCTGCCCGCGACGGGGATCTGCGACAACTGCGGCTGACGCCGCCGGCCCGTTTCCGGGTCCCGCCCACGGGCAGGAAGCCGTCGTGTCCTCACCCACCGCGTCGTCCCGCACCGCCACCATGATCGTGGGCGGCATCCTGACGGCCGCGTGCCTGATCTGGATCGGCCTGCTCGTACGAGGACCCGTGCTGACCTACGACGTCGAGGAGGGCGGCGTGGTCCAGCTGCGGTGCACGACGATCTACGGGGTCAGCGAAGGCCACGTGACGACCGGCAACCCGCCGGCCGAGATCGTCGAGGGCAGTGCGCGGGTCGAGATCGACGACGACGAGGCGGCGCTGCTCGGCACCGGCAAGGGCGGCGCCGGGAAGGTCCTCGACATCACCCGCGCCCAGCTCACCGCGGACTGCGCCAGCGCGCGTGTACGCCGCCTGACCATCGCGCTGCTGCCCGGGTTGGGCGCCGTGGTCGGGCTCGTGATGCTCATCGGTCCCGCGGTGAGCAGCCCTTCCGCCCCGCGCACACCACGTCGTCGCTGAGCCAGGCGCCGGGCGTCCGCCCCACGCCCACCGTCGGTGCACCGACCTAGCGTGGCGCCATGACCGATGCCGACGCCGTACGCCGCGTGGCCCTCGCGCTCCCCCGCGCCTACGAGCAGCAGGTCCGCGGACGGTGGAGGCTGAAGGTCGGGCAGCTGGTGTTCGTGGGGTTCTCGCGCGACGAGCAGGACATGGGGTTCGGGTTCCCTCGGGAAGAGCGCGACGCGCTGGTCGCGTCGGCGCCGGAGGTGTTCTTCCAGCCGCCGCAGAGCGACCTGCGCTACCGCTGGGTGTGCGCCCACCTCGCCGCGCTCGGCGAGCAGGAGATGCGCGAGCTCGTGACCGACGCCTGGCGGATGTGCGTGCCGAGGATGCTGCACGACCTCCCCGACCTTCCGGCTCCCGCGGACGCGGCGTGGGCCCGGATCGACGAGGGCGATCTGGCCGGCGCGACGCCATTGCTCCACCCCGACCTCCACTGGCAGGACCGCGACCTCACCCTTCACGGACGCCACCACGTGCTCGCCCACCTGCGCGAGCACCCGCGCCCGCGGCCGCCGTACGCCGTCGAGGTCCGCGACGGACAGATCTACCGCTGGACCCGCTGACCTCACCGAATAGCCCATCCGGGCCATGCCGGGCGGCGCCCCGCGGTGGGACGCTCGTCCCATGACCGAGTCACCGGCGGCGCCGCGGGAGTCGATCACGATGACGATCCTCGTCAACGTGATCGTCGTCGCGGTCCTGCTGATGCCGGTGGCCCTCGTCGGGTCGGGCGGCTGGCTGGTCGCCCAGCGGCAGCTCGGCGAGCGGGTCGAGGCCGAGGTGCTCAGCTGCGACATCGACGTCGGCTACAAGCGCGCCAGCCAGTACTGCACGGCCCGCTGGACCCAGGACGGCGTCGAGCGCACCGGCCCCATCCAGGCCTCTGGCGACCACGAGGTCGGCGAGACGGTCACCGCGACGGTCCGCGACGGCGAGCTCTACAGCCGCTCGCTGACCCTGCCGCTGGTGCTGATCGGCCTCGGCCTGCCGTTCTGCTGGTTCCCCTACATGTGGGTACGACGCAAGCTCGCCCGGACCTGACGGCATTCGGCGCCGTCTTCTCGGCCACCGTCGTCGAAGAACTGACCATTCGGTACTCGTGGGACTCCTGTGACTCCAGAGGCACGCCGATGGCCCGTCTCGGGCCGATTGGTCAGTTCTTCGACGCGTACCCTCACCGCGCGGGGCAGGAGGACCAGCATGGCCGGCGGACGTCGGCCCGCCGCGGCCGGTTCAGTGCCATGATCGCGAACCATGGACATCGGCGGCCACGTCAAGGACGGCTTCGAGTCGGTCCGCGACGTCTTCGTGGAGAACTTCAACAGCCGCGGCGAGGTCGGGGCGTCGTGCGCGGTGATGGTCGGCGACGAGCTGGTCGTCGACCTGTGGGGCGGCGACACCGCACCCGACGCCGGACGGGACGCGACCGGCAGTGCGCCGTACACGCCCCGGACACTGCAGATGGTCGCCTCCGCCACCAAGGGCGCGATGGCCATCTGCGTGCTGCGGCTGGTCGACCAGGGCAAGGTCGACCTCGACGCTCCGGTGGCGTCGCACTACTGGCCGGAGTTCGGCGCCAACGGCAAGAGCAAGATCACCGTCCGCCAGGCGCTGGCCCACCGCGCCGGCGTGCCCTGCCTGGACGAGCCGCTCACCCTCGAGGACGTCGTGGCCTGGTACCCGGCCGCCGCGAAGGTCGCCGCCCAGGCGCCGGTGTGGGAGCCGGGCACGGCTCACGGCTACCACGCCCTCACGCACGGGTGGCTGGTCGGCGAGCTGATCCGCCGCGTCACCGGCCAGATGCCGGGCGACTTCCTGGCCAAGGAGGTCTGCGAGCCGCTGGGCCTCGACCTGTACGTCGGACTGCCCGCCACCGAGGTCGACCGCGTCGCGCCGCTCGCGCTGCCGGTGCCGGTCGAGGGCGCGACGCCCGACGGGTTCAGCACCCGCATGCTGACCCCCGGGACCCTCGCCTTCCGCTCGTTCTTCGTGCAGGACGGGCTGTTCGGCTGGATGAACCTCCCCGAGCTCTGGCAGGCGCAGCTCCCTTCCGCCAACGGGATGGGCACCGCGCGCTCGCTGGCGAAGATGTACGCCGCCTGCCTCGGGCCGGTCGACGGCGTACTCCTCGTCGACCCCGACACCCTCGCCGACGCCGTGGTCCCGCGGTCCGAGGGCCTCGACCTGGTGACCGGCTACGAGACCCGCTACGGCAGCGGCTTCCAGCTCTCGTTCCCGTTCCGGCCGATGTCCGGGCCGGGCGCGTTCGGCCACTACGGCCTCGGCGGCTCTGTCGGCTTCGCCGACCGCGAGCGGGGCTTCTCCTTCGGCTACGCGGTCAACCAGATGGGCGCCGCGACACCCGCCGACCCGCGCTCGACCGCGCTCGTCGAGGCGGTCGTCGCCGGTCTGGGCTGACCACTCCCTGGCTGACCACTCAGCCCGTCAGAGCACCGTCAGCAGCACGGCGACCGCGGCCAGCGAGCCGACCGCCGCCCCGCCGTAGCAGAGGATCGCGACGGTTCCCTTCGCCTTGATCTGGAGCCCGTCGTACAGCGTGTACCGGAAGCGGTGCGCGCTGTGCACCAGCAGGACCACGAACATCCCCAGCAGGAAGAGGACGGTCAGCGGGTGGCCGACCACCGCGAGCAGGTGATCGTGGTCCGGCGGATCGATCCAGCCCAGCGGGAAGGCGAAGGCGAACAGGAGCACCAGCACCGGCAGGAACACCGCGGCCACCACGCCGCCCCCGCTGAACATCAGCCACACGAGCGGCTCGATCCGGGGCCTGCGGCCGCGGGCATCCACGACGGCCGCGTTCATCGGGTCACCAGCCAGAGCACGAAGGCGGACACGACCGCCAGCCCGACGTACTGCGAGGCGACGATCAGCGCGGCCGGCGCCTTCTGGCCGCGGATCCGCACGTCCATCGCCTGCGGAGTGAGGCTGAACCAGGTGACCACGTGGAGCAGGAGGAACAGCGCCCCCACGACGTTCAGCACCACGACCCACGGCGTCGTCGCCCAGTCGAGGAAGTCCTGGTACGCCGCCGCGCCCCTCCCGACGGCGGCCACCAGCGCCAGCAGGTAGCCGACGAACCAGGCCACGAAGATGCTGCTCAGCTCGCGCATCACGAACACGAGGTAGGACCGCTTCCGCGTCCACCACCAGGTCGAGACCGGCCGGCGGTAGACCCGCACCTCGCTCGGGCCCGCCGGCGTGCTCATCGCGCACCCCTCGGCAGCAGGAACGCCTTCACGTTCTCCTTCGCCGCCTTCAGCTTGTAGCGCTGGATGGCGCCGGCAGGGTCGACGTGCTTGGGGCACACCCGCGTGCACTCGCCGACGAACGTGCAGCCCCACACCCCCTCGTGCTCGATGAGTACGTCGAGACGCTCCCGCGCCCCCCGGTCGCGCGAGTCGAGGTCGTAGCGCTCGGCCAGCGCGATGGCGGCGGGGCCGATGAAGGTCGGGTCGAGGCCGTAGACGGGGCAGGCGGCGTAGCAGAGCATGCAGTTGATGCACATGCTGAACTGCTTGTAGGCGTCGAGCTCCTCGGGCGTCTGGAGGTACTCGCCGTCGACCACGCTCAGGTCGTCGTCGCGGATGATCCACGGCTTGACCCGCGGGAGCTTCTCCATGAAGTCGTGGATGTCGACGACGAGGTCGCGGACGACGGGGAAGTTGGCGAGCGGCTCGACCCGCACCGGCCCGGGTGCGTAGTCGCTGAGGAACGTCGCGCACGTCAGCCGTGGCTCGCCGTCGACGTTCATCCCGCAGCTCCCGCAGATGCCCATCCGGCAGGACCACCGGAACGACAGGGTGGTGTCCACCTCGTTCTTGACGTGGTTGAGTCCGTCGAGGACGGTCCACTCCTTGCGGAGAGGTACGTCGTACTCCTGCAGCCGTGGTGCGGTGTCGCTCTCGGGCCGGTACCTCGTGACCTCGAGCCGGATGCTGCCTTCGTCGCTGGGCATGGCTACCTCCCGTAGACCCGTTCGCCAGGTGGCCAGCGGGTGATGGTCACCGGGAGGGTGTCGACGCGCGGCGTACCGTCGTCGTTCCGGTAGGTCAGCTGGTGGGTCAGGAAGCGCGCGTCGTCGCGGTCCGGGAAGTCCGTGCGCTGGTGGGCGCCCCGGGACTCCTCCCGCTGCAGCCCCGACTGGAGGATGCACTCGCCGATGTCGAGCATGTTGGCCAGCTCCAGGGCAGCGAGCAGCTCGGTGTTGAACGACCGGCTGGTGTCCGCGATGCCGACCTTCCCGATCCGGTCCTGCAGCTCGCGGAGGGTGTCCAGGCCCTTGGTGAGCGCCGGCCCGGTCCGGTAGATGCCGGCTGCGTCCTCCATCGTCGTC
Source organism: uncultured Actinomycetota bacterium (assembly GCA_963830735.1). Classification (GTDB taxonomy): domain Bacteria; phylum Actinomycetota; class Actinomycetes; order Propionibacteriales; family Nocardioidaceae; genus Nocardioides. Next base: position 248,669 of record CAWHNG010000001.1, on the reverse strand, counting down.
TGCATCTCGTCCCGGATCGTCGAGGTGCTCTCCCGCCCGGGCTCCTTGCCGAGGAGGTCGCGCTCGAGGCGCCGTACCTCGTCGGCCGCCTGGGCCTCGATGGCAGCCGGCGCCGGACCGGCGGTGGAGGCGAACTCCGCGGCCGCCCGGCCGGCGCGGGCGCCGAAGACCAGGCACTCGGGCAGCGAGTTGGACCCGAGCCGGTTGGCGCCGTTGATGGTGACGCAGGCGGTCTCGCCGGCGGCGTAGAGGCCCTCGAGCGGCGTCGCGCCGTCGATGTCGGTGTGGACGCCGCCCATCATGTAGTGGACGACCGGCCGGACCGGGATCAGCTCGTGCACGGGGTCGATCCGCTCGTACTTCAGGCACAGCTCCCGCACGAACGGGAGCTTGGTGTCGATCAGGTCGGCGCCGAGGTGGCGCAGGTCGAGGTGCACGATCGGGCCCCACGGCGAGTCCGCCGTACGCCCCTTCTCGACCTCGTGGACGAAGGCCTGCGAGAGCCGGTCGCGGGGGCCGAGCTCCATGCTGCGCAGCTCCGGGGTCGGGGTGGGCTTCCCGAGGTCGTAGTCCTGGAGGTAGCGATAGCCGTCCTTGTTGAGCAGCCAGCCGCCCTCGGCCCGGGTGGCCTCGGTGATCAGGATGCCGGTGAACGGCAGGCCGGTCGGGTGGTACTGGACGAACTCCATGTCCTTGAGCGGGGCACCGGCGCGGTAGGCGAGGGACATGCCGTCCCCGGTGTTGATGTTGGCGTTCGTGGTGAACGGGAAGACCTTGCCGCAGCCGCCGGTGCAGAGGATGACCGCCTTCGCGGCGAGCGCCTGGATCTGCCCGGAGTACAGGCCGACCGCGACGACGCCGTGCACGCGGCCCTCGTCGGCCAACAGCCGGGTGACGAACACCTCGTCGTAGCGGGTGACCTCGCGGTACTTCAGGGTCGTCTGGAACAGGCTGTGCAGCATGTGGAAGCCGGTCTTGTCCGCCGCGAACCAGGTGCGCATCTTCTTCATGCCGCCGAACGCCCGGACCGCGATGTGGCCGTCCGGCTGTCGGCTCCAGGGGCAGCCCCAGTGCTCGAGCTGCAGAAGCTCGCGGGGCGCCTCGTTGACGAAGGCCTCGATGGCGTCCTGGTCGCCGAGCCAGTCGCTGCCCGAGATGGTGTCGTAGATGTGCTCGTCGATGCTGTCGTCGGCGGCGATGACGCCGGCCGCGCCGCCTTCGGCGGACACCGTGTGGCTGCGCATCGGGTAGACCTTGGAGACCACCGCGACGTCCAGCTCCGGGTTGGTCTCCGCGATCGCGATCGCCGCCCGGAGGCCTGCCGCGCCGCCGCCCACGATCAGGACATCGTGGGCGGCGCGTATGAGGCCCTCACTCACCTCGCAGCTCCTCGTCCAGGAGCACCTTCCCGTGGTGGTTCACGACCATGCGGTGGAAGCTGCCGTCGTGGAACTCCTCGGTGGTGACCCGGCACCCGCACGAGAAGCGGCGGTCCTCGGTGACCAGACCCTGGAGGTCCTCGGTCGCCACGAACTCGCCGTCACGCGACTTCCCGCACGGCGCGCGCTGAGCCTCGAAGCGGCTGACGGTGACCGTCACAGCGCACCTCCGCACACGTTGGACCTGTACTTGCCAGGGTGCTCCGATGCGCGCCGAATGTGAAGGGGTGCGGGCAGGCGGCTCGTCCGGGGGTGGGCCGAGGACGTCAGACGTTCCGAGCGCCGGACGGCTCCGAGCGCATGACGTCAGACGTCAGCCCAGGTCACGCTCGGCGATCAGCTCCCGGCGACGTTCGGACACGAGGTACCGGGGCGAGCCGAGCGCCATCGGACCGGCGTACGGGTCCAGCGGTCCCAGCCCGAGCGCGCTCCGGAACCGGCGGGCGCGCTCCGCCGCGGACCCCACGCCGAACGGCTCGAGCAGCTCCTGCGTCGTCAACGCGTATGGACTGATCGAGTCGTTGGCGTGCGCGACCATCCACACGATCGCAGCCGCCGAGGTCCGGGCGGCCGCACGACCCCTGAAGTAGCCCGGGTCGGCCAGCACCACGTCGCGCAGGAGGCGACGGTTCGCCGTACGGTGCTCGACGTCGAGCAGGTCGTCGGCACTGGAGTCCAGCATCTGCACCATCGCTCCGACCTTGGCCGCGATGTCGTCCGGGATCTCGGTCCAGTCGAAAGGCTCGTCGGGCAGCGGCACGGCGTCGAGCTCGCCCAGCGCCTTCGCGCCGCCGACCGCGTCCTCGAGGTAGGTGTCGTCGTAGAGCAGCGTGCCGCCTGCCTCCAGCAGCGCCCGCGCAAGAGCCTCGGCTCCCTGGGGACGGTCGGTCCGGATCGCCGCCTGGTAGGTCGGCTCCCAGCGGTCGACCGCAAGCAGGGTCTCGGTCGACCTCACCGTCGCGATCGAGCGCTCGCGATGGGAGTAGCGGATGAACGCGCGGAGGACCGCCGGCAGCTGTTCGAGGTAGGCGACGTCCGCGACGACCTTGCGGGGAAACCAGTCGGCGAGCACGATCTCGACGTTCACCGGGCTCCACCGCAGCGGATCGCCGACGCCCTGACTGGTGCCGAACCAGACCAGGTCCTCCACCAGTCCGCGGTGGTCGCGACCGCGGAAGTCCCGGCCGTACGACGACGCGAGGAACCGCTCGACCAGCTCAGCCCGCTGCCGTTCGCTCCACTCCTCCGACTCGTCGAGCTCGCCGCCCTCGGGCAGCATCCGCAACAGCCACCGCACGAGCGCACGCGCGGCCGGCCAGGTCTCGCTGGTGAGAGGAGGGAACGTCCTGTCGCTGAGCTCCAGTGCATGGTCCATCCGGGCGCGCGCCCACGCCGGATCGACCGGCTCGACGGAGAGACCGGGCTCCGCGGTGAACTCCTGCGCAACGACGTCGATCGGCACCGGGACGACGAACCCGTCCTTCACTACCTCGCCCAGGTTGTTGTCGACGTAGACGATGCCGGTCATCTCGTAGCCGTCCGGCAACCGGATGTCGAGGAAGTAGTCTTCCCCGTCGCGCAGCTCCTCCCGGGACTCCCACACCCGCGCGATGGTCGTGCGCGGGAGATCGCGGACCCAGGTCGGCATCGGCTGGGTCCGCCCGACCAGCTCTTCCCGGATCGCAGCCTCGAGCGCCTCGTCGTCGAGGAAAGCCGCAATCACGTGCAGCGCTGCCGTGGTGGGTGCGACGTCGGTGCCGATGAAGGTCTCGATCAACGCGGCAGCATCGATGGCCGGGGGCTCCGGTGGCCCGAGCGTCACCTTCGGCTCGGTGGCGGCGAGGATGCTCGACACCAGCGCCAGCAGATCCAACGGGTGGTCGCCGTACAACGCCCGCTTGAGCGACTGGATCAGCGGCTGGCTCTCGGGGTCACCGACCGGCCGTTCGACGTGCCTGCGCTGCACGCGAGGCCGGTTCGGCGTCCGGTGGTGGTCAGCCCGCTTCCGCTTCTTCGCCACGCGCCCACGCTATCGAGACGCGGATCCGACGTCAGCCGGGGACGTGACCCGGCAGCGGTCAGCACTCGATGCCCGCAGAAGAACTGACCAAAGGCCGAGGAAGGGCGGGATCCGGCGGCTCATGCGTCCCGTTCGTCACACCAGTCCCGAACGGTACGTTCTTCGACGCCCGTCGCCGTCGCCTACCCGCACGACTCCGACGGGAGTCACCGCTGCGCGGTCACCAACCACACACCCGACCGGAACTGCACGCCGTCGGCTCCGGCGTGTGCCGCCATCGCGTCGCGCAGGTTCGACGCCGCCCGCCGCTGGTCGGCCTCCGCCAGACCGCGCAGCGCCCACGCCATCTGCCCGACGATGAACGTCGTCGCGGTGTCGGGGTCCGGGCCGAACCACATCGGCTCGTCGAGAGCGGTGAACGCGACCTCGCGCCACCCCGATCCCTCGAGGATCCCTCGCACGCGGTCGGGATCGCTCAGCGCGAACGGCCCCGGCGCACCGGCCGGCGGCGGCTGCAGGGCGCGGACCCGGCCGATCGCGCCGAGGAACTCGCGCAGCCACTCGTTCTCCTCGATGCCGCGCCACACCAACATCGTCAGCCGACCGTCGGGCTTCGTGGCGCGCGCCAGGTTCGCGAACGCCGCCGCCGGGTCGGAGAAGAACATCGTCCCGGTGCGGCTCACGACGACGTCGTACGCCGCCTCGCCGAAGTCGTGCACCTGGGCGTCCGCCTGGACGAACTCGGCCCGCAGGTCGCCGGCGCGGCGACGCGCGACCTCGAGCTGCGCGTTCGATAGGTCGACCCCGACCGCGCGGGCGCCGGGGACACCCCGGACCAGGTCGATCGCGACCTCGCCGGAGCCGCAGCCCACGTCGAGCACCCGCTCCCCCGGCCGGACGGCGACCGCCGTCAGGAGTGCCGGTTGGTAGCGCGCGAGGCTGGCGTCGTAGACCGCGGCGTGCTCAGCCCAGTAGGCGCCGTGCTCGCCGTCCCAGTCGCGCAGCTGGCCGGCGTTGTCCGGGTCGATCTCGAGTGTCATCGCGTTGTCCATGATGCTCGTCCTAGATAGTCCCAAAGAGAGTATGTGCTATGTTTACTCCCGAAGGGAGGATCATGTCAAGCGGACCTCGACTCACCACCACGACGTACGGCGTCCTCGGGCTGCTCGCCGTACGCCCCCACTCGACGTACGAGCTCGCCAAGGCGATGGACCAGAGCGTCGGCCGCGTCTGGCCGCGTGCGCAGAGCAAGCTCTTCGAGGAGCCGAAGAAGCTCCTCGTGCACGGCTACGCCACCGCCCGCGAGGAGTCCGTCGGCCGCCGCCCGCGCACCGTCTACACGATCACCCGCTCCGGCCGCCGCGCCCTCGCCGCCTGGCTCGCCGAGCCCGGCGACGGTCCGGCGCTCGAGTTCGAGGGCCTGGTCAAGCTGATCTTCGCCGAGCACGGCACCCGCGAGGCCGCCCTCGCCACCATCGCGCGCGCCCGCCAGTGGGCCGTCGAGATGAACGTCGGCAACATCGACGCGGGCGAGAGGTTCGCCGAGGGCGAGGGACGGTACGCCGAGCGCCGCGCCACCACCCTCCTCCTCGGCGCTTTCCTCACCGACTTCTACGCCCTCGTCGCCTCGTGGGCGGACTGGGCCGAGGAGGAGGTCGCCGACTGGCCCGACGACATCGCCCGCCACAGGATCTCCCCCGACCGGACGCGCGAGGTGCTCGACCGAGCCCGATGGTCGGACGGCACCGGCGCGTCCCGCTGACTGCGGAACCCGGCGCACCACTGGTCGGGTCGGCTCCGGTCCGCCGGAGTCCATCAGCGCGCCGAGCGGGCCGACTCGCTCGCCACCTCTTCACACAAGCTGGTACGGCGCCTCCGCCTCCCGCCCCTGGAACGCCAGGATCGCGGGGTTGACCACCCGCCCGTCACGGATCTCGATCGCCCGGCTGAGGGTCTCGTCGGCGTCCCACGCGCTCGGACCCTCGAGCACCCGCCGCAGGAACGGGATCAGCGCGTTGCTGTTCTCCCAGGTCGCCGAGTTCCACAGGTACGACGGACTGTGGTCCACCGCGTAGTACAGAACGTTCTCCCCCACCACGAACGCCGGCTCCTCGAAGCTCGTCGGACGAGCCCAGTCGAATCCCATGCCCAGGTCGCAGGAGACGTCGACGATGACGCTGCCCGGACGGAACGCGGCCAGGTCCTCCGTCTGCAGGTAGACGAGCGGGTTGTTGGGGTCCTGCAGGGTGCAGTTGACGACGATGTCGTTCTCGGCGAGGTACGCCGGCAGCGGCTCGCGGCCGCGCTCGGTGATCACGTGGCTGGGCTTCCCGGCGTCCGGGTCGTGCTCGAACTGCCGGATCCGCACCGAGTGGATCGGCGACCCCACGGCGGCCACGCCTCGGTTGGTCAGCACCGCGACCTGGTGCACGCCGTGCGCGTTGAGCGCGGTCACGGCACCGCGCGCGGTCGCTCCGAACCCGATCACCACCGCGCTCAGCCGCCGCCCGTAGTCGCCGGTCAGCCCGGCCAGCTCGAGCGCGTGGAGCACCGAGCAGTACCCGGCCAGCTCGTTGTTCTTGTGGAACACGTGCAGCCCGACGGCGCCGTCCCGGGTCCAGTGGTTCATCGCCTCGAACGCGATCAGGGTCAGGCTCTGGTCGATGGCGACCTGCGTGAGGTCGGTGTCCTGCACGCAGTGCGGCCATCCCCACAGCACCTGGCCGGGGCCGAGCGCGGCGACGTCCGAGAGCTGCGGCTTCGGCAGCAGTACGACGTCAGAGTCCGCCAGGATCTCGTCGCGGGACGCGAATCCGGCGACGTACTCGCCCAGGACCTTGTCGTCGACGCCGAACTTCGCGCCGTACCCGTGCTCCAGGGTGATCCGCGCCCGCAGATCGGCGTCCAGAAGAGGGATGTGGTCCGGATGGAGCGGCAACCGGTGCTCGTTCTCCTTCGCCGACGAGCCGATGACGCCGAGCCCCAGGAGCGTCACTTCTTCTTCACCGGGTGGATCTGTTCACCGAAGGTGGCCTCTTGAGACCCCTTGCTGCGCTTCTCGGCGCGTTTCTCCTTGATGGACTTGCCTGACTTCTTGGACATGTTCTGCCGCGGCGACTTGTCGCTCATGGGGGTCTTCTCTCAGAGGAAGCCTGAATGGCTCCGTCTGTCGACAGTACGCCTCGCCGGGGCTGCGGGCCCGGCCAGCCGGCGGTTTCCGTCGGACCCCTCTGGCTCACTGTCATCGTGGCGGCCGGGGTCGACGGGGTGGCGTCGCCGATGACCGACGGGGTGGGGCTCGCCGGGTCTCGGCGACGAGACCCCGGCCGCCCGCTCGGCGCCCGCCCGCGTGCTCGGCTCGTGTTGCACGGCAGCGGCGGTCAGGTCTGGGTGAGTCACCGTCGCCACTCCGTCGAAGTAGCCGATTGGCTCGTTCAACAGGGCGCGAACTCACCGACGCGCGTCGAGTTGGATGACGCCCCTTCCGTCGTCCCCGCTTCGAGGCCGCCGCACCTTCTCCGTCACCCGGTTGTTGGTCACCCTCACCATGCGGAGCACCTTGTACCGCCGGCAGCCGCGCATCGAGCCGCCCGCTCGCCGAGTCTCAGCCGTCCGGCTGGGTGATTGAGGCGACCAACCGACCAAGGTCGTCGAGGACCTCGGTCGTCCCGACAACCCACAGACCGGCAAGGATCATGGCCGCACCGATCGCACGACGGAGAATCCTGCGTCCCTCGACGGTTGCGCTCCGCCCGGACCTCGGCGCGCGTGCGGGCGGTTCCGACCGTCGGCTCGCTGGGCGGGCGGTTGTCGTACTCCTCTCGAGTGCGGAGCGGAAAGATGCGTCGAGGTCGAGGCAGAGCTGGATCCGCTCAGTGACACTGAGTACGCCGCGCCGCGTCTGCAGCATGGTGGCGAGGTTGGCCGTGGAGCACACCATCACGTCCCGCGCCCGACCCGCGACGTCGGGCTGCTGGACGAAGCAGAGCACCGGATGCACGTCGTGCGGGCCAACGATCCTCGTCAGGAGACTGACGGCGATCGCGGCCTCGGACGCGTTGGCGACCGCGGGCTCCCGGGAACGCCCGTTCTGCCGAAGCACGCCGGCGCGCACGACCACGGTCCCGGACCAGTTCTTGGTGTCGATGACGAAGACGCCCGGCGGACCGACCACCACGTGGTCGACGTTCGCGAACCGCCGGCCCGGCCAGCGCAGGTCGTGGAAGACCGTCCACTCGCCCTTCGGCAGGGTGTCGAGCACTGCCGCCGTGTGTCGTTCGCCCTCGGCACCGCGCTCCCACAGCTCTGCGGTGCGCGCCAATCGCTCCGACTTGGCGCGCATGCGGCGCGCGGCTTCGTCGGCAGACTCTCCCGCCATCCCCATCCCTCCGCGGCGAGGGTAGGCATGCCGTGCCGGCGCCGTCCCGGGAATCGGCGGATCGGCGCCTTCAGGTCTTCAGACGATCTGTGCCGCTGGCACGGAGCCGTCGACGAGTCGGACGAGACCACCCGCCGCGACCCGCCCGATCCACTGGTCTAGTCATTCGGGGTCATCCCGACGGTGGCGAACGTGCCGACCCACGCCGTTCGCCTGCAAGGACTTCCTCGCGGCGTCAACCTTGTGCGCGTCGATACCAACCAACACTTCACTTCTCTCGGAGGCAGCAGACCCATGAAGCGCATCCTCTCGACCCTCGCCGCCGCGGCGATCCTGACCGGCGGCATGGCCGCCCTCCCCAACGAAGCCTCGGCGCAGGCGGGATGTGTCTCCCAGGCCGAGTTCCGTCAGGTGAAGCGGGGCATGTCGAAGGCAAAGGTCCACCGGATCTTCGATACCGCCGGCCGGCGCGACGCGATCAGCCACGGCGGCGGCTTCACCTTCGAGATCCGTTCCTACAAGGCGTGCTCGAAGTACGGAGCGGTCTCGGTCGGCTACACGAACGGCAAGCTCGAGAGCAAAGCGGCGGTCTTCTGATCGGTGATCAGCGGCGCAGCCGCTCCGCTCGCTCCGCCGTCGCCTCGTTCCGGCCGCGTCACGGAGCAGCGGGCACCACCACGGACTTGTTGAGCTTGTCCGCGAGGGTCTGGGTCCGGATGCAGACCTGGTCGGTGACGCCCTGGCCGACGATGCCGGTGAAGGGGCTCTCGCCGAGCGGGGCGATGACCGTGTCGGCGCCGGCCACGCCGTGCCGCTGGAGGAATCGGTCGAAGACCACCCCGCGGCTCTCCGGGGCCGCGATCATGAAGGAGCGGTTGGTCTCCATGCCGGCCGGCGTGTAGCCGCCGGGGAACGGCGGGCGCTCGTTGAGATAGGTCTCCCACTGCGCCCGGAAGTTTCCGCCCTTGCGGACGTCGACGACCACGCCCAGGTCGGACCGCCGCACCTCGAACGTCACCACTCGCCCGGCTGCGGCCCCACCGCGCTGAGCCGCCCGCTTGACGGCGTACCCGGCCGCCGTCGGGTGGTCCAGCGTCGCGTAGAAGCCCCGGCCCAGGTCCTGGTGCGTGCCGGGCTTGAAGGTGACGTCGATCCGGGCACCCTGGGGTCCGACCAGCGCCTCGGCGCCGGCGGCGTCGGTGCCGTGGTGGAGCCGGATCCGCTCGTCGACCGCGGCGCGGCGCGCGTTCGCCCCGGCGCGCCACGCGGCGAACGCCGACGTCCCCAGCGCCAGCGACGCCAGGGCGAAGGCGACCAGGTCGGCCTCGGCCGTCATCCGGGCGTGCGCGGCGCTTCCCGGCGTCACGAGCTCGGTCCCGGGCTTGACCGAGGATCCCTCGGCGGCGCCGATGACCTGTGCCTCGCGGTTGCTGCCGTACGCCGTCGCGCCGGCCGCCGCGGTCCCGACGCCGAGCAGGATGAGCAGCGAGGCCCCCTCGGTGAACGGCGCGAACAGGAATGCCAGCTGCTGGACCTTCTGCAGCGCCGCCCGGGTGAGGGCCCGCTCGATGTTGTGCCCGACCGCGGTCGACGTCGCCACCTGCCGCCGGAAGCCCCCGGTCCAGAGCGCGCCACCGACGGGCGCGCGGCCGTCGTACAGCTGCTGGAGGAGGGGCTGGAGGTCGAGCGGGTCGAGGGGCCCGCCGAGGTTGGACCGGGTCGTGTTGATGTCGGTGAGCACCTGCCGCAGCGGCTTGGTCAGCCGCTCCCGTGCGGCCGCGGGGTCCTTCTCGGTCACGAACCCCTCGGTGTTCGCGCTCTTGCCGTCCCTGATCAGCCCGTAGAGCGACGGGTTGACCCGCACCAGATCGGTGATGGCGTGGGCCGCGGCGTCGTACCCGGCGAGGACCTGGTCGTACGGGACCTGCTTGTAGGCGAAGAGATCACCGTTGGGTACGTCGCGCGGCTCCTCCGTGAGCGGCGGCGGCACACCCGGTTGGAACGGGACGCTGTACTTCACCTTCCGGCCGGTCCAGTCGGGGTCGACGTCGCCCCCGTCGCCGATGCGCCAGCCGACCCGCGCCTCCTTCGCCGCCTCCTGGGCGCGCTGCAGGTTGGCCAGCGCCGCAGCGACCGCCTGCATCTCGGCGACCCGCCCGGCTTGGTCGGTCGTCACCGCCGCCTCCGTGCCGAGCAGCTTCAGCTCCTTGTCGACCAGGTCCTCGTTGGTCTTGAGGTGGTGCCGGGCGACGGCGGAGATGTCGTTGCGGAAGTGCGTCTGGATGTCGCGGTACGGCTTGATCTCGAGCAGGTTCGCGCCCCGCTTGGTGCACTCCTCCCACTTGCCGGGATGGGCGGCGACGAACCGCACCAGGCCCTCCTCGTCGAGCGCGCCCCAGATGCGGGCCAGCGCGTTCTCGTCCGCATCGGTCACGTACCACCGCTCGAGCAGGACGTTCATCAGCAGGAGCCGTTCGGCGTCGTCGATGCCTGCGTAGCTGGGGATCGCGCGGACCGCTTCCGGGGCCTTCGCGTGCGTCGTCTGGCGCTGCACCATGATCGTGACCGCGCGGTTGCCCGCCGAGCGCTGCAGCGCCCGCAGCCCTCCCGGGTCTGCTTCGTTCGACGTCGACCTCGCCGGCACACCGGCCGGGCGCGCCGGCCCGCCCGAGGACCGCTCCTTGTGCTCCTGGCTTCCCTTGGTCATCGCGCCGCCCAGATCTGTGCACCTCCATCGTTCTCGCACGGGGCGTCACCTGTGTTGCCCGAAAGGGCAGGAACAGGGGCCTGATGGCGGCGGCGTCACGCCGTCGACCCGCTTGGCTGACGAGGTGCGTACGACGCCGCACGCACCCGGGCCGAGCGATCGCGCCGTTCTCCGGATTTCCACGGGCAACTCCCCTACGGTCCGGTCAACCCATCGACTGCGGAGGTTCCTGGTGAAGCTCGTCCATCTCACTGCCACGTTCGCGACGACCGCCCTTCTCGCTGCCGGCCTGACCGCCTGCTCCGAGGACCGGTCCGACGACGCCCTGACGATCGAAGAGGACGACGAGAACACCCGGAACGACGACGACCAGGAGGCTGAGGCTCCGGGTGACGAGATCGACGGCGCGGGCCGCCTTCTGACCGCCGACGACATCGAGGCGGCTCTGCCGACCGTAGAAGACTTCCCGACCGGCTGGTCCCGCGACCCCGACAACGAGGACGAGGACGACGACGAGGACGACACGATCACCCCCGAACGCTGCGAGGACCTCTTCGGCGACGACGCCGAGCAAGAGGAGCCCTTGGCCGAGGCGACCCGGGCGTTCAAGGAGAGCGACTTCGGACCGTTCGTCTCGGTCGACATCTCGACGTACGACGACGAGGTTCCCGACGACACGCTGGACGAACTGGCGGAGGCACTCTCCGAGTGCAAGGAGTTCACGTCGGTCGACTCGGAGGGCAGCAGGTCCACCGTGACCGCCGAGGCGCTCTCGTTCCCGAACCTGGGCGATGAGACCTTCGCGGTGCGGATGAGCCTCGAGACCGAGTTCCTCCCGGCGGCGGTGGACCTCGCCATGGTCCGCGTCGGCCACAACCTGGTCCTCCTCGCCACCGTGGCCCTCGGCGGCGGGACGGACACCGGACTGCTCGAGGACGTGGGACGGAAGACAATCGAACGGCTCGCGGGCTGATTCGTAAGTACCGTACCTGTGGAGGTGTCCACGATGACCACCATCACGAGTCACGAGTTCAATCGCGATGTCGGTGCGGCCAGGCATGCCGCAAACGAAGGCCCGGTCGTCATCACGGACGACGGCCGGCCCACATTCGTGCTGCTTGTCGATCCGCGACTTCCACCGCCTGAACGTGCGAGCGGGGCGGGTCGCCGAACGCCTGGACGACCTCGTCAGCGCCGACGTCGAGTTGCCGCTGGACGATCGCGCGTCGGGTGAGCGACTGATCGACGTGCCGCAAGGATGCCGGCGTGGTCGACGAGATCCCCGGCGCCTACAAGGATCTCGAGTCCGCCATCGAGGCCCAGACCGACCTCGTCGAGGTCGTCGCCCGGCTCACCACGCTGATGTGCGTGAAGGGCTGAGCGACGCGGCATCCAGGACGGAAGCCCTACGCGGTGGCTGGCAGGCGCCGGTGCCTGCCAGCCACCGCACTACGGACACCAGCGAGGGCAACCCTGGTCAGGGCAGAAGCAGCATCACCTCGGCTGACAACCTGCTTCCAGCAGCGTTCGCGATGCGCCAGGTGCGCGAGTCGCTCGGCGGAGTGGTGGCGCGGCTACCGCGGGCGCACGGCGTAGGTCAGGTGCGTCACCCTCGGGGAGGGCTCCGCGCGGACCGGCGCCAAGGCCACGCGGCCCGCGTCCACGCCCTCGAACAGGCGGATCCCGGAGCCGAACAGCACGGGTGAGAGCGCGATCGAGAACTCGTCGACCAGGCCGGCGTTCACGTACTCCAGGATCGTCGCGCCGCCGCCCGCGATGCGGACGTCCCGGTCGCCGGCGGCGTCGCGGGCCCGGTCGAGCGCGGTCTCGATGCCGTCGTTGACGAAGTGGAACGTCGTCCCGCCCGGCCGCTCCCAGGGGTCACGCTTCTCGTGCGTCACGACGAAGACCGGCGTGTGGAACGGCGCCTCCTCCGGCCACATCTGCTCGCCGGCGTCGAACATGCGCTTGCCCATCACGCTCGCGCCGGTGCGCTCAAACGTCTCCCGCAGGATGTCGTTGTCGCGCCCCTGCTCGCCGCCCTCGCCCAGCTTCAGGTTCTCCCGGAAGAACCGCTGCGGGAAGACCCACTGCTGCAGCTCCATCCACTGCCGTCCCATCAGCTCCCCGAGGGAACCGGGGGCGATGAAACCGTCCAGCGACATCGACACGCTGAAGAACACCTTGCCCGCCATCAGCCCTCAGCTCCCTTCAGAGCGGTCTCGGCGACGTACGCCGCCAGGTTGCTCAGGGTCTGCCGGCCGCCCTCGATCGCGCCGTACTTCTCGACCGCCTCGTCGCGCAGCTCCTTGGTGGGGAACACCGTGCGCATCTCGAGCCGGGTCGCCGCACCGTCGGGCTCGAACGTCAGGACCGACTCGAAGGCGTTCGGGTCGTCGCGGGACTCGCCGTGGAGCAGCGCGATCCGCTCCGGCGGGGCGATCTCGGTCCAGGAGATCCACTCCTGGTAGTCCGTTCCGTCCGGCCCGTGCATCACGAAGTCCCACTCCCCGCCGACGCGGAACTCGAAGGACCGCGTGGTGGTGGTGAACCCCTCCGGTCCCCACCACTGCGACAGGTGCCGGACCTCGGTGAACGCCCCGAACACCAGCTCCCGTGGGGCGTCGATGACCCGGGAGATGACGATCTCGCGGTCGGCCGTCCCTGGCTGCACCGGCTGCGCCGGCGCTCCTCGTCCCTTCGCGCTCATCAGCTACTCCTCCTCGCTCGCCTGCTTGAGTTCCTGCACGTACGCGTCCAGCCGGTCGAAGCTCTCGTTCCAGAACCGCTCGAACCCGCCGGCCCACTCGTGGACCGGTCGCAGCCCGCGGGCGTCGAGTCCGTACAGACGCTGCTTGCCTGCCTTGCGGTCCCGCACCAGCCCGACCTCCCGCAGCACCCGCAGGTGTTTGGACGCCCCCGGCTGGGTCATCCCCAGCTCGCGGGCCAGCTCGGTCACCGGCCGCTCCCCCGCCCGCAGCAGCACCAGGATCTCCCGGCGCTGCGGCTCGGCGATCGCATTGAAGACGTCCGACGTCGTCGCTGCCCGTGCCACCTCAGCATCATATGCCCATATGGGCATGCGTCAAGACCAGCGCCGCCTCAACAGCCGCTCCGGAGCCGTCGGCGCACGCAGCAGGGGTACGACGCAAGCTCACGGGCTGATCCCCAGCCGCTTCGCCACCTCGGGCCCACCGACCCGCCGGATCAGCTCAGGATCGCCGACGACCACCAGCATGTCCGTCGCCCGCGACATACCGACGTACAACCGCTCCCGCGCCCGGTCCCGTGATCCGTCCTCGTTGAGGCACAGCACCACCGCAGGCCGCTCGAGTCCCTTGCACCCGAGGACGTGCCCGTAGAAGACGTCCTCGCCGTCGAAGTACGTCGGCCCAGTAGCCGGCCTGGTCGTAGCGCTCGGTCAGCTCGACCTGGACCGGGTGCCGGTGCCCTGTCGTGATGAGCGCGATCCGTCCGGGATCCCAGCCGTCGTCCAGAAGAGCGTCGACCTGGTCGTCCGCGAGCCGCAGGGCGACCTCGGTCGGGCTCAGGTTCTCGTCGTCCTCCTCCGGCACGAACGAGGCCAGCGACACGAACCGGACCTCCGGACCGTCCCCACCCCGCGCATACATCCGGCTCGGCGCCATGGGACCGAACGCCTCGAAGACCTGCTTGGTGTTGCGCAGGCAGTGGTCGAGCACCAGTGGCACGAGCTGCACCGGCGGCCGGCCGAAGCGGCCGAACACCCGCTGGTTCTCGTCGGAGTAGACGTAGAGCCCGCCGTCCTCCTCCGAGCGCAGCGCCTTGAGCAGCGGCTGCCACCAGTTGTCGGCGAAGTCCTGCGCCTCGTCGACGACGATGGCGTCGTACTTCTTGCCGTCGGGCAGCTCGTCCGCCAGATCGGCCATCAGCGTCGGCAGCCGTTGCTCCCAGAACTCGCTGTCGCTCCGGCTCCCCGTCGGCGCGCCCCACGAGCGCCCGAGCTCCTCGAACGTGCCGACGTACGCCGGCCGCTCCTGGCGCCGCCAGCCCGCGACCTGCCGCTTGAAGTGCTCGGCGAGGCCGATCGAGTAGCAGAGCAGCGCCACCCGTTGCGCCTTGCGATCGCCTCGCCCGCGGCTGAGCTCCTTGGCGTGCTGGAGCGCCAGCACGGTCTTGCCGCTGCCCGCACCTCCGCGCACCTCGACGCGGTGGAGGAGTCGCGTGACGCCCAGGATCGTCGCCTGCTCCTGGGTCAGCCGGTCGGCCGTGGCGACGCGGTCGGCCGCCTCGGCGTTGACGTCGTACGCCGTGTGGTGGCGCCCGCTGAGGATCTCGACGATCAGCTCGACATCGTCCTCGTCCGGCGGCCGCTTGCCGTGTCCCATCCCCCACGTGTTCTGCCGGATCCGCTCGGCGAGGTCGCCCTGCTCGTCGCGGTCGTGGAGCGCCCACCGCGGCAGGTCCGGGATCAGGAACTCGTTGCCGAACAGCGAGTACGGCGTCACCACCCCGTGCGCCCACACGATCCGGCCGCGACTCCCCCACCGCGGGTCCTGCTCGACGTACTGCCGCAACGCGTGCTTCGCGTCACGTGCCTGGTCGACCGGATAGACCCGTCGCTCGTGCCCGAGGGCCTTCGACCACCACGCCGCCTCGCCCGCCTCGTCGGGCGGCGACACCCAGACGCTGCCTCCCTTGACCTCCAGCACGAGGCACCCGACGCCCGGCAGCAGTACGACGAGGTCGGCTTCATGGTCCTTGCTCTCGTCGGTGAGGCGCAGGTTGGCGAGGAGCGTGGCATCAGGACCCAGCGTGTCTCGCAGCCGCTCCCAGACCTCCCGCTCGGACGGCACCGCGAAGGTCGGCTGCACGGGCACCAGACGTGGCATGACGGCCACTCTGCCGCCAGCGGGCGAGTGCGTCAGCGGTTCGGGCGGATCAGCCGGCGGAGGTCGCGGCGGCTTCCCAGACGCGACCTCGTGCGCGCGCACTCGGCAGCGCTGCGACCACTGCCCGCTGTGCCTCGTGCGGGTCGTGGCCGAGCAGGACGGCGTACGCCACGGCGACGCTCGGCGTGCGTTGCTCGGCGGCGACGCAGTGGACCAGTACGCGTTTGCCCTCGGCCCGCAGGGCACGCACCGCGTCGGCGGCGTCGTACAGCATGAACTCCAGGTTGGGGTTCGCCGCCGGGTCCTCGCTGTCCATCAGTCGCGAGTGCACGACCTCTGTGGCGCCGCCGAAGCACGCCTGCCCGCGGCCCACGCGGCACATCGACACGACGGCGTCGACCTCGTGTCCGCGCGTGGCGTGCGTGCCGAGCAGCACGCCGTCGTCGAACGGGTGGGGTACGGCGACGCCCGCCGCCCGTTCGTCGTACGCCACGTCCGCGACACCCGGCCAGCCCTTGCCGTCCGCGCGGCCGCCGCGCACCGCCAGCGTGGCGAGGCCGACCAGGTCGACGGCGTCCATCCCGGGCCAGCCGTTGACCGCTCGGCGCCAGCGCCACGGCACGGCGCTCGCTCCCCAGCGCGCGCCGAGCAGGCCGCCGGCGATCGCGGCGACCGTGTCGGTGTCGTCGCCGATCCGGACTGCGTTGTGAAGCGCGAGCTGGAGGTGGCGGCACGGCATCTGCTCGGGGACCTCGGTCGTCACGATCGCGGCGACGGCGGCCTGAAGCGCGGTCACCGTGAAGCCGTTGGGCCGGAACCGCGCGCCCGGCACCGGTTCGGAGCGGTTGCGGTCGACGTCGAGCGCGTCCTCGAGCCAGGCCCGCCACTGGGCTCGGCGACTCTCGGGCAGCAGGTCGAGCCCGTCCGTCACCGCGAACCGTCCCTCCAGCACCGCGACGCGGATCGCCTCGCACCACAACACGCAGGAGTCACCGGCGAGCGGGTCGCCGTGGGTCAGCCTCGCAACGGCTCGCGCCGCTTCGGCCAAGCGGTCCCGGTCGTCGAGGTGCACGAGGGCCACCGGCGCCGTACGCATGAGCGCGCCGTTGCCGGCCGAGTGCGACCGCGCCTTCGTGTAGATCGCGGCCTCCTCAGCCATGACTCGGGCCGTGCCCTGCTCCCCGTTCGCGAGTCGTCGGGTCGTGGCGGCGAGGACGGAGCTGGTCTGGATCCCGATGTCGGCCGGCCCGCCGGCGTACCACTCCAGGAAGCCGGCGGCGACCTGGTCGAGCGCCGCCCCGGAGGTCAGGTCTGCCCCGGTGGCCGCGACGCGGGCGATGGCGACCGCCATCGATGTGTCGTCGCTCCACTCACCGGGGGCGAAGTTGCCGAGGCCGCCGCCGGTCATCGCCGCCTCGACGCCCGGTGCGGGCGGGGTGGCGAACTCGTACGGCACGCCGAGCGCGTCGCCCGCCGCGGTCGCGAGCAGGACGCCCGCCGCGCGGTCGTTCTGTGCTGTGGTCAGCTTCATCGTGGTTCCCTTCATGCTGCCGGCAGCAGCGGGTGGTTGCGGTACGTCGCCCGCAGGTGAATCGTCGCGTATCCAGACCGCAGCGCGGTGACGTCGACCCGGTCACCCGCACGACCGAGCACGCTGCTGCCGGCGAATTTCGAGCCCGCGCTGGCCCGACCATTCGGCAGGGTTCCAACTACCTCCGACACAAGAACGGGCCTGGGCGCGCACCTCTCCGAGCCGTGACCCCGGGAAACGCGGAAAGTTCTTGGCGCCCATGACAAGCTCACGGCCGTGGAGGAGGGACTGTACGAATCACTCATCAGCAAGGACCTTCAGACGAAGCTGACGCTGCTGAACGGGCCCAGGCATGTCGAAGGTCCCCTCGACGAGGCCGAGGAACCCATCATCCTCGGGCGCCACGTCGCAGAAGCAGTGACGGCACGGCTCGCAGCAATCCGCGACCGCTCCGAACGCCTGCAGATCGTCAACAACGTGCTGCGCGCGCTCGACGATTCCAGCAGCGTACCGCCGCCCGCCTCGCCAACTGCTCGCGCTCCAGAGGCCCACGAGATCGGCAGCCCGGCCTACGGCAGCCGCCCGCCCGCGCACTCCCTCTGTCCGACGCGGCGCTCCTCACCAACTCCCCCGACGAGCCCAGCCTCGCGGCCGAGCTCAAGGCCGAGATGGCCTCGGCCGATTCGGTCGACCTTCTCTGCGCCTTCGTGAAGTGGTACGGCGTTCGCCTGCTCGAGCACGAGCTCTACCAACTCCGCGACGCCGGCGTCCCACTCCGCGTCGCGACGACGACGTACCTCGGCTCCACCGAGCGCCGCGCACTCGATCGGATGGTGCGGGAGTTCGGCGCCGAGGTGCGGATCCAGTACGACGCCCAGCGCACTCGCCTGCACGCCAAGGCTTGGCTGTTCCGCCGCCGCTCCGGGTTCGACACCGCGTACGTCGGCTCGTCCAACCTCTCCCGCGCCGCCCTTCTCGACGGAGTCGAGTGGAACGTCCGGCTCTCGAAGGTGGCCACACCGACGCTGCTGCAGAAGTTCGAGGCAACCTTCGACTCGTACTGGAGCGACTCGAGCTTCGAGCCCTACGACCCCGATCGCGATCGCGACCGCCTCGACGACGCCCTCGCCGAGGCCGCTGGGAAGACCGACCACAACCGCGTCACGATCTCGCTCTCCGGCCTCGAGGTTCGCCCGTTCTCGTACCAAGCCGAGATGCTCGAAGAGCTCGAGGCCGAGCGCGTCGTCCACGATCGCCATCGCAACCTCGTCGTCGCCGCAACGGGCACCGGCAAGACGGTCATCGCGGCCCTCGACTACCGACGCATGTGCGACCAGGCCAGCCCGCAACGACCCTCGCTGCTGTTCGTCGCTCACCGCAAGGAGATCCTCGAACAGTCCCTGCGCACCTACCGCGAGGTGCTGGCCGACTCCGACTTCGGCGAGCTCTACGTCAGCGGCCTGCGGCCCGAGCGCTGGCGCCACGTGTTCGCGAGCGTCCAATCCCTGACGGCCTACGGCGTGGAGAACATCCCGCCGGACCACTTCGACATCGTCGTCATCGACGAGTTCCACCACGCCCAGGCGACGACGTACCGACGCCTCATCGAGCACCTGCGTCCCCACGAACTGCTCGGACTCACAGCGACGCCCGAACGCGCCGACGGCGTCGACGTCCGCGTGGAGTTCTTCGACGGACGTACGGCGGCCGAGCTCCGCCTATGGGACGCCCTCGGCGCCGACCTGCTGTGCCCGTTCCACTACTTCGCCGTTGCTGACAACACCGACCTACGGTCGATCACCTGGTCACGCGGCCGGTACGACGACGCCCAACTCTCCGCGCTCTACACCGGCAACCGCGCCCGGGCCGCGACCGTGCTCACTCAGCTGCGGGACAAGATCCTGGATCCCGGCGCGATGCGCGCCCTCGGGTTCTGCGTCAGCGTCGCGCACGCCGAGTTCATGGCGGAGGTCTTCAACCAAGCCGGGATCCCCGCGCGAGCCGTCAGCGGTCGTACGTCGCCCGATGCCCGCGCCGAAGCGCTCCGCGATCTGCGCGAGCGACGCGTCAACATCCTGTTCGCGGCCGACCTCTTCAACGAGGGCCTCGACCTCCCCGACGTCGACACCGTGCTCTTCCTGCGTCCGACCGAAAGCGCGACGATCTTCCTCCAGCAGCTCGGGCGCGGCCTGCGCCGCACGAAGAACAAGGCCGTCCTCACGGTCCTCGACTTCGTCGGCTACCACCGCAAGGAGTTCCGCTTCGACCTCAAGCTGCGCGCGCTCACCGGCGCCACCCGCACGGGGCTCGTCCGCGACATCGAGAAGGGCTTCCCGTTCCTCCCCTCCGGCTGCCAGATCGTCATGGACCGGCAGTCGCAGCAGTTGGTGCTCGAGAACATCAGGTCGCAGGTCGCGAACCGTTGGAGGCAGATGGTTGCCGAGCTTCGGTCGTACGGCGACGTACCGCTCCACACCTTCCTCGAGGAGGCCGGCCTCGACCTCTCCGACGTCCTGCGTCGCGGCACCCACTCGTGGACGCGACTGCGCCGCGACGCCGGCCTGCCGACGCCGACCGGCTCCGAGTTGGAGGACAAGCTCCTCAAGCGGATCCGCGCCTTCGCCCACGTGGACGACCGGCTGCGCGCGGAGGCCTACGCTCGCCTGGTCGCCGACGACGCACCCAGCTACGACCAACTCAGCGCGGCGGAGCGACGCATCGCCGAGATGCTGTTCTTCTCGCTGTGGCCCGACGGCGGCGGGCACGCCTCCTTCGAGGATGGCCTGGCGGCGCTACGGCGCGAGCACGCCACCCGTGCCGAACTCCGATCCGTGGTCGACCTGTCATTCGAGGCCGCGCGCCACCTCACCATCGGCTTCGAGTACGGCGCCCACGCCGTGCCCCTCCAGATCCACGCCCGCTACCAGCGTGAGGAGGTCCTCGCCGCCCTGGGCTACGCATCGATGTCACGCAAGCCGAACTCCTTCCGCGAGGGCGTCCTCTACGTCCCCGACCTCAACATCGACGCCTTCTTCGTCACCCTGAAGAAGTCCGAGACCGACTACTCCCCCACCACGCTCTACCGCGACTACCCGATCAGCCCGACGCTGTTCCACTGGGAGTCCCAGTCGACCACCACCTTCGCCTCGCCGACCGGACAGCGGTACGTGAACGGCACCAGTACCGTCCTGCTCTTCGTGCGCCCCGAGGCCAAGGACGAGTACGGCACCGCGCCCTACCTCTTCCTCGGCCCGGCCACCTACGTCCGACACCACGGCGAGAAGCCCATCGCGATCACCTGGCAACTCGCCCACGCCATGCCGATCGACTTCTACAGCGCCGCCGCGGTCGCGGCTCAATGACGAAACCTGATCGATGACGAACCTGCACGTGTCACAGGTGCGATGGCACGCAAACCCGTCCTGCTCCGGCGCTCGGAGCCAAAAGTCAGACCTCTTACTCGCGAGCCCAATTCGCCCGATCGTCACAAACAGAGTCGTGGACTCTCCAGGTTCCACCGTAGATGCAGGAGGATCAGAACCCGACTACCCAGTTGCGACGTGTAGGGAGGCACCTGGTCGGCTCAGAGTTTCAGTCGCCACAGCCTCCGCGGGAGCAGTCGGCGCCAGCCGAACCGGTAGGCGATGGCGCGCTCCAGGGAGGCGAGGTGCGGCCACGGGTCTCCAGGACCCCAGCCGTTGAGGTTCATGCCAGCCGCGCTGGTGATAGGCGCCCGCTTCCAGGCATCGCCGGTCGCCTGCTTCACGGTGGCGTCGATGTCGGCAAGGGCATTCTCGAACAGGTCGCCCAGGACCCGATGTTCGGAGTTGACCCAAGTGCGGCAGGCGGCGAGTTGCTCCTGCAGATCGTGACCCCTGCTCACCAGGGCGGCGAGGACGCCGGGGTCGTCGGAAACTCGCCGCCGGACCCGGTAGGGGTACTCGGCGCGGGCGATGAGCGACCGGACCGCGTTCGCGTAGCCCTCACGCCGGGCGGTCGCGGCGGCCCGCAGATTCCCGAGCACGCCGGTGATGAGACCAGCGACAACCGAGGACCCGAGCAGGGTGAGTGCGACGACCACCCACACGTTGGTCGAGCTGTCGTCTCCGGACGCCGCGGACGCGGCAGCGTCACCTGCGTTCGCGACCTGGACACGGAGCCAGTCCACCGTCAGGTCGGTCATGACGCCCATCGGCTCTCCTCCTTGCGCATAAGGGCGCTGCAGATGGGGTGCGCGCCGGTGACGGGATCATCGTGCGGGGCGTCCTCGACCGGCCAGTGACCCTCGCGGCGGTAGTACTCCTCGTAGAAAAGGTGCCGGTAGACGCGGGTGACGTACTGCCCGAGGCCGTCGTCCCACTCCCATCGCAGAAACCGCGGGTCCTTGGGGTACCACAGGCACAACGGGCCGGCGAGATGTCCGAACCGATGGCCGAGCGGGGAGGGGTAGCGGTGGCGCCACGTCCGCTCGGGCCCGAGCGGGAACGCATAGATGGCGCCATTGGGCCGGATGCTGACCCGGCCGCGCTCGCCGTCGTACCCGGCGACAGCGAGCTCGGGCAACGGTGTCAAGGACAGGTCGAGGACAAGGCCGCCGTACCGGGGCTCGAGGAGCCGGTCGACGGCGACACCGAAGAGCTCGTCCTGGATGACCCTGCGCGTGTGTGCTGGGTCATCCAGGACGTGGCTCAGCGCGAGAATCACTCGCCCGGGTGCCCGAACACCGTCGCCGGCCAGTCGTCGGCCCAGTCCCAGTCTGCGTGCTGCGCGACCACGAGCGGCCGGGCGCGGCGATCTGCTGAGCTACCTGGGTGGCGCTCGGCCTTCCGGTGCTGGTCACGCTGCCCGCCGCGAGCGCGGTGAGTGCGTTCTGGACCGACCGGTGCGGGGCAGGCGGGAACGCGTCGCCGAACAGCGAATGCCACACGTCGATGGCGGCGTCGATGTCGCCGGCGCGCTCGAGCGCGAGTGCCTCGGCGGCCTTGCGGGAGGCCTGGGCGTAGACCCGAGCGGCGGTCTCGCGCTCCTCACCGGTCCACTTCGAGGTGACGTCGTCCTCGCCGGCCGGCTCGAAGGACTGGGCCCTTCACCGCGTACTTGGCGTGGTCGATGAACAGGGCGATGGCGACCTTGTCGGCCATCTTGCGACCGATGACCGCGTACGCCAGGGACTCCACCACGATGCCGGAGATGAACTCGAGGTCTTCGTGGTGCTTGGTGAGCTCCTTGACCTCGCGTACCTGGTGCACGAACCGGCCACCCGTGGCCTGGTTCCGGTCGGAGATCTTCCTCAGCTGGATGCGGGTGTTGCTCGGCGTCCACGTGCCCTCGAACCGGTCGCCGATGAGCACGTAGTCGCCCTCGTGGTCGAACGCAGGGACGAGGTCGATGGTGAAGTCGACGCCGGGGAGCGTCAGGCGGAGCGCCTTGCCGGCGGGCTCGTCGCCGACGTCGAACTGGATCCCGGGCCACCGCTGCACGAGCGGCGGCTTGAACGACTCCATGGCCTTGCCCGGGCCGTCGGGGCCGCGCAGCTGCTCCCAGCGGTAGTGCGGGAGCAGGCAGACTATGTCGACGTCCTTGAGCGGCTTCAGCATGGTCTTGCGGGCGAACGAGCCCTGGAGGAAGCTGCCCGCGATGAGTCCGGCCTTGGTGAGCTCGTCCCGGATGGCGTTGTGCAGGTTCTGTGCCGTCAGGCGCACGAACGGGTCGAGGTTGAGGTTCTCGTCCAACTTGGTGAACGAGCCGTCTACGGTCCGCTTCATGCGGGCCTCCTTGAGGTTGAGAGAGGTGCCGCGCCGATCAGCGCGGCCGGAGCGGCGGCCCTCCCCCGCAGGGAGGACCGCCGAGGATCACTTCCGCTTCGGCGTCTGCGACAACGCGCTGGCGGCGGCCGACTTCGCGGCCTTGCCCGCCTTCGGGTTGCTCAGCACCTTGCTGGCAGCAGACGCAGCCTTCGCGCTCGTCTGCCGGGTGTTCCTCTTCGTCATCTCTCTTCACCTCCGCCCGTGTGCCAGATGGACAAGCTGGCACCGGGGGTGGTCAGATACGGGTGAACGCCCCGCACTCGACCACTGGTCAGTGCCCTCGAGGCCCGGTCCTGCAAGACCGGGCCTCGAGTTCTTGTCTGGGCCTGTTCGGCCCGCTTGATCAGATCAGCTCGCGCCGACATCTGTGTCGACCCGAGGAACCAGTGCCGCCACGTCGGGACGGGACGGCTGCTACCTGTCACGCGAGACGTGACGACCGGATCGATCTGGGCCGCCGCGCACGCACCACTAGCCCGGCCCCTCGCATTGAGGGGCCGGGCTCGCATTGTTGTCGTTCGTGGATTCGTGGTCACTCACCTCAGGGGATCGTGTTCGGTTTACCCAGATTGCTGATCGTGTTCCAGATAGCCACCCCGGTTGGGTATGGCCCTTGTCTTACCCACCCTCAGCTGCAGCCGCTGGTGCTGCCGCAGCCCTCGCAGACGTAGCAGGACCCGGCGGGGCGCATCTTGGTGCCGCAGGTCATGCAGAGCGGGCTGTCGACGGCGTGGCCGGTGATCTGCTCGAGGAGCTCGGCGGAGGTGTGGGCGGTGGTGGGCTTGGCCTCCGGGGTCTCGATACGCGGCTCGCTAGCGCTCGCCGCTACTCGACCAGCGGACGGAGCCACGGGCGACTCACCGGCGGGAGCCTCGTCAACGGACGGGGCCGGCGCCTCGATGAGCTCGGCAGCGGAGCCGGTCTCCTCGAGGGGCTCGTAGGAGCCGGTCTCGAGGTGGCGGCGGCGCTCGTCGGCGGAGTAGATGCCGAGCATGCTGCGCTGCTCGAAGGACATGTAGTCCAGGGCCAGGCGGCGGAAGATGTAGTCCATGATCGACTGGCTCATCCGCACGTCGGGGTCGTCGGTGAGACCGGCGGGCTCGAAGCGCAGGTTGGTGAACTTCGAGACGTAGGTCTCCAGCGGGACGCCGTACTGCAGGCCGATGCTGACCGCGATCGAGAACGCGTCCATCACGCCGGCCAGGGTCGAGCCCTGCTTGCCGAGCTTGAGGAAGATCTCGCCGAGCTCGCCGTCGTCGTGGGCGCCGGAGATCATGTAGCCCTCGGCGCCGCCGACGGTGAACGACGTGGTGCGCGAGGTGCGGGACTTCGGGAGCCGCTTGCGGGTCGGGGCGTAGACGACCTTCTCCACGACCTTCTCGATGACCTCGGTCTCCACCTCGGCGTCCTTGGACTTCGCCTTCGCGTCGGCGAGCGGCTGGCCCACCTTGGCGTTGTCGCGGTAGATCGCGGTGGCCTTGAGGCCGAGCTTCCACGACTGGAGGTAGATGTCCTCGACCTCCTCGACCGTCGCCGACTCCGGCAGGTTGACGGTCTTGGAGATCGCGCCACTGAGGAACGGCTGGCACGCGGCCATCATCTTCACGTGGCCCATCGGCTTGAGCGCCCGGGCACCCATCGCGCAGTCGAAGACCTCGTAGTGCTCCGGCTTGAGGCCGGGCGCGTCGATCACGTGGCCGTGCTCGGCGATGAAGGCGACGATCGCCTCGATCTGCTCGGCCTGGTAGCCCAGCATCGTCAGCGCCCGCGGCACCGTCTGGTTGACGATCTGCATCGAGCCGCCGCCGACGAGCTTCTTGAACTTGACCAGCGAGAAGTCCGGCTCGATGCCGGTCGTGTCGCAGTCCATCATGAAGCCGATCGTGCCGGTCGGCGCGAGCACCGAGGCCTGCGCGTTGCGGAAGCCGTTGACCTTGCCGAGCTCGACGACCTGCGCCCACTCCTTGCTGGCCAGCTGGTGCACCTGCGAGTCAGCGACGTGCAGCGGACGCACGGTGTCGTTGGCCGCCTGGTGCTTGCGCATCACGCGGTTGTGCGCGGTGGCGTTGCGGGCGTAGCCGTTGTAGGGGCCGACGATGGCGGCCAGCTCCGCGGAGCGGCGGTACGACGTACCGGTCATCAACGAGGTGATGACCGCAGCCATGGCGCGGCCCCCGTCGGAGTCGTAGCCCCGGCCCATCGCCATCAGCAGCGCGCCGAGGTTGGCGTAGCCGATGCCGAGCTGGCGGTAGTCGACCGTGGTCTTCCCGATCGACTCGGTCGGGAAGTCGGCGAAGCAGATCGAGATGTCCATCGCGGTGATGATCAGCTCGACGGCCTTGCCGAACAGCTCGGCGTCGAAGGTGTCGTCGTCCTTGAGGAACTTCAGCAGGTTGAGGCTGGCGAGGTTGCAGGAGGAGTTGTCGAGCGACATGTATTCCGAGCACGGGTTGGACGCGGTGATCCGGCCGGTCTCGGGGTTGGTGTGCCAGTCGTTGATCGTGTCGTCGTACTGCAGACCCGGGTCGGCGCACTCCCACGCCGCCGTGCTGATCTTGCGGAACAGCTCGCGGGCGTCGACGGTCTCGATGACCTCGCCGGTCATCCGCGACCGCAGGCCGAACTCGGTGCCGTCCTCGACCGCGCGCATGAACTCGTCGGAGACGCGGACGGAGTTGTTGGCGTTCTGGTACTGCACCGAGGTGATGTCGCGGCCGCCGAGGTCCATGTCGAAGCCGGCGTCACGCAGCGCGCGGATCTTGTCCTCCTCGCGCGCCTTGGTCTCGACGAACTCCTCGATGTCGGGGTGGTCGACGTCGAGCACGACCATCTTCGCCGCACGGCGGGTCGCGCCACCGGACTTGATGGTGCCGGCCGAGGCGTCGGCGCCGCGCATGAAGGAGACCGGGCCGGACGCCGTACCGCCGCTGGAGAGCAGCTCCTTGCTCGACCGGATCCGGGAGAGGTTGAGGCCGGCGCCGGAGCCGCCCTTGAAGATGAAGCCCTCCTCCTTGTACCAGTTGAGGATCGAGTCCATCGAGTCGTCGACCGAGAGGATGAAGCAGGCCGAGACCTGCTGCGGGCTCTTGGTGCCGACGTTGAACCAGACCGGGGAGTTGAAGGAGAAGTACTGGTGCACGAGCAGCCAGGTCAGCTCGTGCTCGAAGACCTCCGCGTCGGCCGGCGTCGCGAAGTAGCCGTGGTCGACGCCCGCCTTGGTGTAGGTCTTCACGACCCGGTCGACCAGCTGCTTGAGGCTGCGCTCGCGCTGCTCGGTGCCGACGGCGCCGCGGAAGTACTTCGTCGTCACGATCGTCGAGGCGTTGACCGACCAGAAGTCGGGGAACTCGACACCGGTCTGCTCGAAGACGGTCTCGCCGGTCTTCCAGTTGGTCTGGACGACGTCGCGTCGCTCCCAGGTGATCTCGTCGTAGGGGTGGACGCCCTCGGTGCTGAAGACACGCTCGATCGTGAGTCCGGGCGCGGTGGCGCTCGTGCTCGCGGTGGTCGGGTTGGCCGTCTCGGTCATGGCTCTCCTGGTCCCCCATGCTTCCTGGGTGTGGCGGTTGCGGCGTCGTACTTATTTCAGTGTTGCGCGAGGCTCCGACATCTCGGGTCGGTCCCGCTGCCGATCTGATCGGCGGTGCTTGGTGCGCCCGGCAGGCAGCTTCCCCACTACCTGCCGGGCGGTCTGTGGTCAGCCGGTGTCGGCTGAGGCGAGCTGGCGTTCGGCTCGCAGGAGGGAGATCTCGTTCTCGAAGTCGGCCGCGGACTCGAAGCTGCGGTAGACGCTCGCGAAGCGGAGGTAGGCGACCTCGTCGAGGCGGCGCAGCGGCGGCAGGATCGCCAGGCCCACCTCGTGGGCGGCGATCTCGGGGCTGCCGGCGAGGCGGAGCTGGTCCTCGACCTCCTGGCCCAGGCGGGCCAGCGCGTCCTCGTCGACGGGACGTCCCTTGCACGCCTTGCGTACGCCGGACACGGCCTTCTCGCGGGTGAACGGCTCCGTGGCGCCGGACCGCTTGAGCACGGTCAGCTGCATCAGCTCGACGGTCGTGAACCGCTTCTCGCAGTCCTGGCAGACCCGCCGGCGGCGGATCGAGCAGCCGTCGTCGGAGACCCGGGAGTCGAGGACCTTGGTGTCGCTGTGCTTGCAGTACGGGCAGTGCATGACGGTCCTCCTCTCCTGGTCAGTGCTGGGCTGATCGTGCTGGGCTGTGGGCGCGGCGAAGCAGACCCTTGCGGGCTGCTCATGTGGATTGCGGAGCTGAATCTGTGGACAACCAGCCGTCCGCCTGTGCATTCGCCACCCTGGATCTGTGAACTAGATGTGGAGAACTACACCGTTGTAACTACTAGATGTAGTGGTAACCGTACGCCCCTGCTCTAGCGCGTGCAAGGGCGGGTCGGGACCAATCTGTGATCCGGGTCGCGTGGATCGCGTTTGTGCAGGTCACGACGGAACAAGTCGATTTCGGGCCCCGGCGTGTCGGCGGCGTCGGGGTGGGGTTGGGGCTCGATCAAGCCCGCCCGGCCAGCGAGTTACCCAATTGTGGTCACACCGCCTCCGACGATCAGTCACAATGACGCCCGTGAGCGGCGGCAAGCGGGCTGGGGACCGACAAAGAGCGAAGTTCAGACCTGTCCTTCTCGTACTCGCGATCGGCGTGACGGCATGCGTCGTCGCCTGGGGCTACCTCGTGTACGCCGCCATCGACTTCGGCTCCGCCGCCCGGCACGACGGCGACACCAACGCCTGGTGGTTCCTCGCGATCTCAGCCTTCGGCGCCGTCGCCTGCCTCTTCCTCGGGCTGCTGCTCATCGCGCGCTTCTCCCGCGCGATCGGCTTCACCGCGTCCCCCGCGCCGCTGACCGTGCGGAGTCCTGCGTTGCCGAAGGGTGGCAAGCGCGCGGCTCGGTGATTGGCGCGGCAGCTGCTGACGGCGGCTGCGGCCGTCTCGGAGCACAACTCGGCGCTCCCCCGGCACCACGTGCCGGCGCGCAAACGAATTGACGCGATCGTGGCGGCCGCTGCTCGGCGACCGTGGGTCGCACTGCGTCCGCGGTTGTCCACAGCCTCAGCCGCGGGGCTGGCCGGGTCGCACGGTCGGGGGTAGCGTCCAAGCACGCCGCGGACCGTCCGACCGTGGATGCTCGATCTCGGGAGGACCGCCCATGCGCCGCATTCTCTGTGCCTGTGTCGTACTCGTTGCTGCGCTCACGTTCGGCGCTTGCGAGGACGAACCGGAAGCCATTCCCGGCCCCGAGCCGAGCATGATTCCCTCGGACTCCTCGTCAGGCGAGTCGAGCGAGGCGACCGACGAGCCGAGCGGGCCCGCCGAGCCGAACTTCCGGCGGAGGCGACGAAGCCGACAGAAGCGGGCGCCGAGGCATTCGCGCGCTACTACTGGGAGGTCGTCAACTTCGCACAGGACGACGGGCGACACCACCTCCGTTGCGATCTCGCCCGACACGTGCGACGGCATGCGCAGGCGGAATCGCGACTGGATTCGACGACGTCTATGACCACGGCGGCACCATCGCTGCGAAGGACGTCCCGTATCGCATCGAACGAATCACCGATGGCTTGCTCGTCGAGCAGCCGAGCGGACTACTGCGTACTCCTGCCTCGTCCGCACCCGGGCCTCGGGCGACATCCGTGACCGTTCCGGGTGCGGCAGACCGAACAATCGAAGTGCCGTCACCGAGACAGCACGCAATGACGGCGTCCTTCTCAGACGGCAGATGGCGGGTCGCAGACCTGGAAGGTGCGACATGAGCGCTCGGCTCCTAGCGCTCTCACTGCTCGTTGCGACGATGATGGGCATCAGCCCCGCGTCAACGTTCAGTGTCGGCCCGTCTGCGTACGCACCGTGCAGCGGCGGAGGGAGCGCGGGCAGCGGCACCAGCAGCTTCTACGCTCACCTCAACGTCAAGTGCCCCGACAACGAGCGTCATCCCATCGACCTCCGCGGAACATGGCACCAGGTCGACCTATGCAATGAGTCGGCGTGCGTCGGATGCCCGGAAGGCTCGGTGTCCCGCCGTTCACATCTGGCTTCGAGGCACCCGACGGGACGATCCTCTACGAGTCGGTACGGTGCTGTCTTGACGACGCCCCGTCAGCGCCCCGACGCTAACTGCGACCATTGTCGCGAGCGCCTTCCAGCGGATCCCGTTGCCCGCCTCCGAGCTGATCATCCAGCCGCCCGACGGCAAGACCCTGGTCAACTTCGAGACCAACTTCTACACCGAGCAGCAGACCCTGTTCCGATCCGTCACGCTGCTCGGCCACAAGGTCGACCTCCGGATCACCGTCCACTCCTACCTGTGGCACTTCGACGACGGCGACAACCTCACGACCAGCAAGCCGGGGGCGCCGTACCCGAGGCTGCAGATCACCCACAACTACCTCCGCAAGGCGACCTACTGGCCCCGCCTCGACACCACCTACATCGCCGACTACCGCGTCGACGGCGGAGCGTGGGCGCCCGTGCCCGGCTCGGTCAGCATCGAGGGCGAGCCCGAACGCCTCGAGGCCATCGAAGCCAGCCCCACCCTCGTCGGATGACGCCCTAGCTGGGTCCTGGCCCGTCCACACGCGCCGAAACTCCAAGCCCGACAACGGCGCGAGGGGCGGGACCCCGCACGGGTCCCGCCCCTCGTCTTCCCCTGGGCCCTGGGCTGGGGCCCGTCGTCCGCCGGGGTCGGTGGCAGACGAAGTCAGTGGTCAGTCGGCGGTGGGGACCAGCAGGTCCTGGCCGGAGTAGACGACGCTGGAGTCGAGCGCGTTGAGCTCGCGGATCTCCTCCATCATCGAGCGCACGTCGCCGCCCGCGGTGGCGTCGGCGGCGATGTCCCAGAGGGTGTCGCCGGGGGCGACGGTGACGACGTCGACCTGCGCCTCGCCGCTCTCCCCCGTCGCGGCGGAGCCGGCCGCCAGCCAGATGCCGATCGCCAGCGCCATCAGCATCCCGAACGCGAACACCACCAGCCGACCGCGGCGGGTCAGCCGCACCTGCGGCCGGCGAGCGGCGGCGCGGTAGGAGACGGCGGGGGCAAAGGTGGTGGTGCTCATGGTGACCTCCGGGGGAAGTGGCTCCGGTCTTCAGAGCCTCGGGTCTGGTTGCGTTCGACCGACTGTCTAGTCAGGGGCTCCGACGGAACCTGTCGATCAGGCATTCGATCGAACACATGTACGAGGTTAGATCAGGTGTTCGAACAGATCAAGGATGTGTTCGAAAAGATGTTCGACGGCGTGTCGCGACACGCGACTTCGAACAGATGTTTGAAGTCCGGGGGGTCTGCGCGTTACCGTCGGACCACCGGCAGCGACGTACGACCGCTGCCAGATCGAGCGACACAGACCCGAGCGACGGAGGCACCCCCATGGCAGGCAAGAAGTCGGTGAGCGAGCTGCCCGACGGTCCCCCGGACGCCACCGGCCTGACGCCGCGGCAGCAGCGCGTCCTGGCGACCATCAAGGACAGCATCGAGAACCGGGGCTACCCGCCCAGCATGCGCGAGATCGGCAGCGCGGTCGGCCTCACCAGCACCTCCAGCGTCTCCCACCAGCTCCGCGTGCTGGAGGAGAAGGGCTACCTCAAGCGCGACCCCAACCGTCCCCGTGCGCTCGAGGTGTTCCTGCCCGAGGTGATGGCCGCCCGGCGGTCGATCTCGGCGAGCGACGTGTCGTCGTACGACGAGACCGGCGTCGGCGACGCAGCGCCGACCGCGACCTACGTGCCGCTCGTCGGCCGCATCGCGGCCGGTGGCCCGATCCTCGCGGAGGAGACCTTCGAGGAGGTCATGCCGCTGCCGAAGACGCTGGTCGGCGAGGGCTCGCTCTTCCTGCTCCAGGTCACCGGCGAGTCGATGATCGACGCGGCGATCTGCCATGGCGACTACGTCGTGATCCGCCAGGAGCAGACCGCCGAGAACGGCGAGATCGTGGCCGCGATGATCGACGGCGAGGCGACGGTGAAGACCTTCCAGCGCAAGGGCGACAAGGTCTGGCTGATGCCGCACAACGAGGCGTTCGAGCCGATCGACGGCACCCACGCCACCATCCTCGGGAAGGTCACGGCGGTCCTGCGCCGGCTGTGAGTCGTCTCAGGCCGGAGCGCGCGGAACGAGCGGTCCAGCCGTAGCGACCGTCGGGCGAGGTTCCGCGTGACGGACGAGGGACGTAGGGTCACCAGCATTCCTCGATCTCGCTAGCGGAAGGCCCGACCCGATGCCCCGTCGCAGCACCCCGCTGCTCCGTCTCCTCCTGCTCGCCTGCACCGTCGCGCTGACCGTGCCCACGGTCGCCGTACCCGCCTCGGCCGCGCTGACCAGCGCCCCGAGCGCGGCCGCGAGCCCCGCGCAGCGCCCGCAGCCGAACCCCAACCGGCCCGCGCAGGCCCAGGCCGCGCTCGACCGGGTGGAGCAGCTCCTCGCCGGCGTCGGCCCGGCGACCAACCAGGGCGGGCGTCGCGACCTGACCCTCGCCCTGCGCGACCTCTTCGCCCTCAAGGACGCACTGGGGCCCGCCGACCGCGCCCGCGCCGAGCGGCTCCTGGCCCGGCCCGACGATCCCGCGACGTGCGGCAACGACGCCGCGTGCTACGACCGGCCCGCCGAGGTGAAGACCACCTGCAACGACACCGCATGCGTCCACTACGCCCTGCGCGCCGACGACCCCGCCAACGGCGTCCCCGGCGAGGACGACGGCGTCGGTGGCGAGTGGCGCGGCGCCGGTACGTCGGCCAACGGCGTCCCCGACTACGCCGACTACGCCCTGGCGCAGACCACCCACGTGCACCAGACGTACGTCGACGCCGGCTACCGCGCGCCGGTCCCCGACGGCACCGAGGGCGGCAGCGACCTGCCCGACATCTACCTCCTCGAGATCGGCAGCCTCGGCCTCTACGGCTACTGCGCGCCCGAGCGTCGCGCGGCTCCCGGCAGCAAGGCCGCGTCGGGCTACTGCGTGTTCGACGACGACTACAGCCGGCGCGAGTTCCCCTCGAACACGCCCGCGCAGAACCTGCAGGTCACCGCGGCACACGAGTACTTCCACGACGTGCAGTTCGGCTACGACGCCTTCGAGGACCGATGGCTGATGGAGGCGACCGCGACCTGGGCCGAGGACGAGGTCTACGACAACGTCAACGACAACGTCTTCTACCTCTCCCACGGCCCGATCCCGAACCCCGACATCCCGCTCGACTCCTTCACGGGGCTCTTCCACTACGGCACGTGGATCTTCTTCCGGCACCTCACCGAGCAGTACCCCGCGCAGACCGGCGCCCTGCCCAAGCTCGTCCTCGACGTGTGGAAGCTGCTCGACGGCATCGACGCCACCAAGCCGGACCTCTACTCGCGCGCAGGGTCTCAAGCGGGTCCTCGCCGGGCGGAGCACGACGCTGCCCCGGCAGCTCGCGACCTTCGCGCAGTACAACCGCCGCCCGAAGACCTGGTACGACGAAGCGCGCGCCCAGCGCTACCCGAGCGCACCTCTCGGCGGCACGGTGCGGCCGACCCGCGCGGCGCCGTACAAGAAGACGGTGTTCAAGCTCGACCACCTGACCAGCAGCACCTACAAGTTCGTCCCCGAGGACGCCATGGGTGCGAAGTGGCGGCTGCGACTGAAGTTCAAGATCAACGCGGTGGGCCGCGGTGGGTACGTCGTCGTCGCGATCAAGCGGAAGGGCGAGCCGATCGCCTACCGCCGGTTCGCGCCCGACGGCAAGGGCATCGCGACGCGCACGCTGCGGTTCAGCGGCCGCTCGGTGAAGTGGATCGAGGCGACGGTGGTCAACGCGAGCACCCGCTACAACTGCAACGAGCAGACCAGCTACAGCTGCCACGGCAAGCCGCGCGACGACAACCACACCCAGGTGATCGTCGCCAAGGCGTTCAAGCGCTGACCTGCTTGAGTCGTCCTGGTGAGCGTGACCGACGGGTCACGCTCACCGGGACGACCGCATCTCAGTCGCGCGCGGCGGCGGCCAGCCGGGCCAGCGCCTTGCGGGCCACCGCCGGGTCGGTCGTGGTCCACATCGGCGGCAGGCTCGCCTTGAGGAACGCGCCGTAGCGGGCGGTCACCAGCCGCGGATCGAGTACGGCGACCACGCCGCGATCCGTGTGGGTCCGGATCAACCGGCCGGAGCCCTGCGCGAGCAGCAGCGCGGCGTGCGTGGCAGCGACCTGCATGAAGCCGTTGCCGCCGGCCTGGTCGGCCGCCCGCTGCCGGGCGCTCATCAGCGGGTCGTCGGGTCGCGGGAACGGGATCCGGTCGATGATCACCAGCTGGCAGGTGTCGCCGGGGACGTCGAGCCCCTGCCACAGGCCGAGGGTGCCGAACAGGCAGGTGTGCGGGTCGTCGACGAACTGCCGCGCCAGCTCGGGGAGCTGGGCGTCACCCTGGGCGAGCGTGGTCAGGTGCGGCAGCCGCTCGCGGAGGGCCTCTGCCGCCGTCTCCGCGGCACGGCGCGAGCTGAACAGCCCGAGTGTGCGACCGTCGGCGGCATCGACGAGCTCGGCGATCTCGTCGAGCTGGGCCGGCCCCAGGCCGTCGCGTCCGGGCGGCGGCAGGTGGCGGGCGACGTACAGGATCGCCTGCTTGCCGTAGTCGAACGGGCTGCCGGCATCGAGGCCCACCCACGGCTCGGCGTCGTCGGGGGTCTCGTGACGGTCGCCAGGGCGACCTCCTCGACCACCGGACGGCTCGACCCGCTCGGTGGGCTTGAGGCCGACCGAGGTCGCGATCGAGTTGAAGTCACCGCCGAGCATCAGGGTCGCCGACGTCATGACGACGGTCTTGTCGGCGAGGAGCTTGTCGCGCATCTGGCCCCAGACCTGCAGCGGCGCGACGCACAGGTGCGGTGGCAGCCGCTCGGTGCCCTCGGTCAGCCAGAGCACGTCGGCGTCGGAGCAGGCGGCCATCCGCTCGGCGGTCGTGAAGACCTCCTGGACCCAGCCCTTGGCCTGGGTGAGCCCGGGGTCCGCCTCGTCGCCGGTGGACTGCTTCGGGAACGCCGAGACGCAGGCGCGGGCTGCGTCGCGGATGAGCGCGAGCGCGTCGGCGAGCTCCTCGGGCACCGTCACGAACCGCCCGGGTGAGGCCTCCCCCATCGCCGCCCGGAGCGCGTCGGCGGCATCGGTCAGGTCGTCGGCCTCGTTGCCCTCGACGTGCCGGCTCGCCCGGCGGGCGGCCCGCTCGATGTCCGACGCCCACAGCTCGTCGGTCGCGGCCTGGGTGACCCGCGCGGTGAGCTCGTGCGCCTCGTCGATCACCACGACGTCGTAGTCCGGGATCATCGGGACGCCCTCGATCGCATCGATCGCGAGCAGCGAGTGGTTGGTGACCACCAGGTGCGAGCGCTGCGCCTTCTCCCGCGCCCGCTCGGCGAAGCACTCCTGGCCGAACGCGCACTTCGTCGCGCCCAGGCACTCCCGCGCGCTGACGCTGACCTGGCGCCAGTCCTTCTCGGTGTGCCGCGGCGCGGCGTCGCGCTCCCCACTGCCGTCGTCCTCGACCTGCTTCTCCGCCCACTTCCGGAGCTCGAGGATCTTGGCGCCCATCGACCCCTCGGGCACCTGGATCAGCTCGCCCTGGTCGTCGGGCGCACCCTCGCGGACGCGGTGCAGGCAGGCGTAGTTGGAGCGGCCCTTGAGGACGGAGTACGACGCATCGACGCCCGGCCGGGTGCCGACCGCATCGATCAACCGGGGCAGGTCACGCTCGACGAGCTGGTGCTGCAGCGCGAGCGTGGCCGTGGCGACGACCACCCGCTTGTCGTGGAGCAGCGCCGGGACGAGGTAGCCCAGCGACTTTCCCGTGCCGGTGCCCGCCTGGACCAGCAGGTGCTGCCCGTCGACCATCGCCGCCGCGACCGCCTCCGCCATCGCCACCTGGCCCGTCCGCTCCTGGCCGCCGAGCGCGCCCACCGCCGCCGCCAGGGTCTCCTGGACGGGCGAGGACGGGATCGGTTCGGCGGACACCCGAGAACCCTAGCCGCGGGGCCCGACGGTTCGCGGCGGCGCTCCACAGGGCCGGGGCCCGTGGTCGGTGGGGGGCACAGGAGTCAGCCCGCAGGCTGGGCAGGTGCAGGCTCGTCGCGAGCGCGCTCGCGCTCGCGATCGATCGAGCGATGCCGCGGACAGCCTTCGCCACCGCTTGGCCGAACATCCGGTGCCCGCGGGGTGTGAGGTGCAGGTCGTCAGGGAGGTACGGGAGAGAGAGGCCGCGCATGCTGACGTAGGTCAGCCCGTGGTCGGCGGCGAGCCGCTCGAGCAGCGCGTCGACGTCGGGCACGGTGCCGGACCGTTCGGGGGCGTCCGGCGGCCCGACCACGACGACCGGACGGTCACCGGGTACGTCGTCCAGCGCCTCGACCAGCCGGTCGAAGCCCGCCTCGACGTCGGCCTCCGGCTGGTCGAAGTCGTTGAGCCCGCCCTGCACGACGACCAGGTCGGTCGCCGCCCTGACTGCCGAGGCCGCCCGGTTCGCGAAGTCGACCCCGGGACAGCCGCTCGCGCCGACCGAGAAGCCGGAGCCGGAGAAGCCGTCCACGCGGACCTGCCCCGCCAGGCGGGTCGGCCAGCTCTCGGCCGGCAGCACGCCCAGCCCGACGGCGTACGAGTCGCCGATGACGACGACGTCCTTCCCCGTCCCGGTCACGAGTGCCCGCCGCTGGTCGGCTGCGGCGGTGAAGCGTACGCACTGCTCACTCGCACCGGCCCGGTCGGCCACGACGGCCAGGGTGAGCACGGCGACCGCCGCGACCACCAGACCCATGACGACGGCTTCCCGGGTTCGCACACCGAGAATCGTCGGTCAGCACCACGGCCGCTGTCCGGCGAATGCGAGAACCGGTGGTGAAGGTCTCGATACGCCGTCTCGCTGCGGCCACTCGACGGCGGACAAGTCCCCACTCGACCTGTGACAAGTCCCCACTCGAATCGCCAGCGTGAACGAACTGACCAATCGTGACGGGTGGGGTATCAGCACCGCCACTCACGTCACATGAGACCCAGGAGTCCCGATCGGTCAGTTCGTCGACGTCGTCCGTCCGCCGGAGGTCAGTCGGCGTACGCCGCCAGCTCCCCCGCGAGCGCCTCGCTGGCGCGCCCGCTGACCCGGGTGCCGTCGGCGGTGTGCTCGATCGAGTCGATCTCGCCGTCGCGGTGCAGCCGGTCCATCAGGTCGCCGCGGGCGTAGGGCAGCAGCGCCGCGAACTCCACCTCGGGCCGCGGCAGGTCGCCCTCGATCGCGGCGACCGCGGCGGCGATCCCCTCGCCCGTCTTGGCCGAGACGGCCACCGAGTGGGGCTCGCGCTGCTTGAGGCGGGCGACCACCATCGGGTCGGCGGCGTCGACCTTGTTGATCATGATCAGCTCGGGGATCTCCGCGGCGCCGATCTCGCTGAGCACCTCGCGCACCGCGCTGATCTGGCCCTCGGGGTCGGGGTGCGAGCCGTCGACGACGTGGACGATCAGGTCGGCGTCGGCGACCTCCTCGAGGGTGCTGCGGAACGCCTCGACGAGCTGGTGCGGCAGGTGCCGGACGAAGCCGACCGTGTCGCTCATCGTGTAGACCCGGCCGTCGGCGGTCTGGGTGCGGCGGGTGGTCGGGTCGAGCGTGGCGAAGAGGGAGTCCTCGACCAGGACCCCGGCGCCGGTGAGCCGGTTGAGCAGCGAGGACTTGCCGGCGTTGGTGTAGCCGGCGATGGCGACCGACGGGATGGCGTTGCGTCGCCGCTCCTGCCGCTTGGTGGCGCGGGTGCCGGCCATGCCCTTGAGCTCGCGGCGGAGTTTGGCGATCTTGTCGTTGATCCGGCGCCGGTCGGTCTCGATCTTGGTCTCACCAGGACCACGGCCACCGATGCCGCCGCCGTCGGCGCCCACGCGCCCACCGGCCTGCCGGGAGAGGTTGCCGCCCCAGCCGCGGAGCCGCTGCTTCATGTAGTTGAGCTGGGCGAGCTCGACCTGCGCCTGCCCCTCCTTGGACTTCGCGTGCTGGGCGAAGATGTCGAGGATCAGCGCGGTCCGGTCGACCACCTTGACCTTGACCTTGTCCTCCAGGTTGCGCAGCTGGCTGGGCGCGAGCTCGCCGTCGCAGATCACCGTGTCGGCGCCGGTGGCCTCGACGATCTCGCGGAGCGCCTCGACCTTCCCGCGGCCGATGTAGGTGGCCGGGTCCGGGCTCTGCCGGCGCTGGTAGATCGCCTCGAGAACCTCCGAGCCGGCGGTCTCGGCGAGCAGCGCGAGCTCGGCCATCGCGTTCTCGACGTCCTCGACCGCGCCTGAGGTCCAGACGCCGACGAGGACCACCCGCTCCAGGCGGAGCTGGCGGTACTCGACCTCGGTGATGTCCTCGAGCTCGGTGCGCAGCCCGGCCACGCGGCGGAGCTGGTGGCGGGCCGCGAGGTCGAGCTCGCCGGTGGTCTCCTCGGGGTCGTCGGCGTCGAGGTCGGCGTCCGGTTCGGCGTACCCGGACTCGAAGTCGTCCTGGTCGTCCAGGTCGATCTCGTCCGGGTCCTCGCGGTCCCAGCCCTTGGTCTGCTCGAGCTCGGCGTCGAGGGAGAAGTCATGTGCGTTCGTCATATGCCGTCAAGGGTAGGTCGGCATGCCGCACGCCGCGACCGGGTTTCACGACGAGCAGTGGCTCACCCGTCCT
Source organism: uncultured Actinomycetota bacterium (assembly GCA_963830735.1). Taxonomy (GTDB): domain Bacteria; phylum Actinomycetota; class Actinomycetes; order Propionibacteriales; family Nocardioidaceae; genus Nocardioides. The sequence goes on along the minus strand of CAWHNG010000001.1, from coordinate 211,251 downwards.
CGCCGGCCGCCTCCAGCTGGTCGGCCAGGGCGCGGGCCTCGTCCTCGTCGTAGTAGCCGTTGAGGACCGGGTCGCTGTCGGCGTCGGAGTCGCAGGGGACCTGCACGTCGCCGGCGTACCCGAGCTCGCCCTCGATGATGAACGCGAGCTGGTTGTCGGGAGCCGAGTCGGCGCAGGCGATCCCGCGGATGTAGGTGATGAACTCGTCGTGCGCCTCGTCGGTCAGCGTCAGCTTCACCACCCAGATGTCCTCGCCGAGCTCGGGGTAGGCCTCGGGGTGCGCGTCGCGGACGTCCGTCTCGTCGATCACGGCCGGCCCGAGCTCCCAGGTCGCACCGCTGTCGGGGTCGGTGATCACGAGGTTCTCCGGCGACGACGGCTCGGCGCCGGCCTCCACCTCGCCGACCACGGGGTGGTAGGACAGCAGGCCGGGCTCGGGGGGTGCGGTCTCGGAGCCGCCGCTCTCGCCCGCGTCGGTCTCGCTGGACCCTTCCTTGTCGTTCTTGTCGTCGGCGGTCTTGTCGTCGTCGCTGCCGGTGACGACGAGGGCGATGACCACCGAGATCACGACGATGATCGCCAGTGCGCCGAGGCCGAGCCCGATCCAGAGGCCGGTACGACGCCGCGGGGTCGGTGGGGGTGCGTGCCAGCCGGGGCCGCCGGGCCCGCCGGGGCCGCCGCCCTGCCAGCCGGGGGTCGGCTGCTGACCGTACGGCTGCTGCCCCCACGGCTGCTGGGGCGGATGCTGGGGCGGCTGCTGCTGTGGCTGGCCGGGCTGAGGTTGGCCGGGCTGAGGTTGGCCGGGCTGAGGTTGCTGCGGCGACGGCGGCGGGAACTGGGGCGGCGGCTGGCTCATCCACGCATCCTGCCCCAGGCGCCCCGGGCTGAATCAACCGGGCCGCAGGTTCTGCTGGGCCGCAGTCCTTGCGCATCCGCAGTTTCTGCGTATCCTGGTTCTCATGACCGACCGACCGAGCCCCCAGCCCCCCGGACCCGACCGTCAGACCCTGGCGGCGATCCGGCGGGCGCTCGACAACGCCGAGGGGCGGGATTCCGTCGGAGCCCTCCCCTACCTTCGAGAAGCGGCCGACCGGTTGACCGACCTGATCGACGAGTCGATGGCGGCCGCCGTACTCACCGGCCACGCGTCTCTGCGCAGCGCCGGCCTGCAGGCCGGCCTCACGGAGAACGCCGTCGGCCCGCGGCTGGCGCGGACCCGCACCCTCGGGGCGTACGCCGACGAGCGGGGCCGGGTGACGGCCTCGGGCGTGGAGCGGGCGAAGTACGACCTGGAGTCAGGTACGCCGCGGCAACCTGCCGCGGCACCGGCGCCGATGCGGTTCAAGCCGCGTCGGCCCACCAAGTGACACGGCGCTGCCGGGAGGCAGCGCCGGGAACGGAGCGACGATGACGCGAGCGAACCTCACCCACCTCTACTTCCTGCTCGACCGGAGCGGGTCGATGCAGTCGATCAAGGCCGACACCGAGGGCGGCTTCGCCGCGTTCATCGCCGAGCAGCGCGCGACGCCGGGCGAGTGCCTGGTGACGCTGGCGCAGTTCGACAACGCCTACGACGTCGTCTACTCCGCGCGGCCGGTTGCCGACGTACCGCCGCTGGACCTCCAGCCGCGCGGCTCGACGGCCCTCCTCGACGCCATGGGTCGGCTGGTCACCTCGGCGGGTGCCGAGCTCGCCGCGCTGCCCGACGACGATCGCCCCGGCACGGTGATCGTCGCGGTGATGACCGACGGCCACGAGAACGCCAGCCAGGAGTGGACCCACCCGGCGATCAAGTCGCTCGTCGAGCAGCAGACGCGCGACTACGACTGGCAGTTCCTCTACATGGGCGCCGACCAGGACGCGATCGAGGTCGGCACGAGTCTCGGCGTCGACGCCGCACAGTCGGTCACCTACGGCCGCGGCAAGAGCCGCGAGGCGATGGCGATGAGCGCGAGCAAGATCAGCAAGCTCCGCACCGACCGGATGGCGACCCCCGCCGGCGCCCCGCCGCCCGCGATGGATGCCTTCACCGACGCCGAGCGCGCCGACCTGGCCGAGTGACTGCGGAGTGCTTGTGCGGGGCTCAGTCACGAGGGTGGAACAGCGATCAGGTGCGCGGCTCGGGCTCGAGCGTCCGCTCCCACAGCGCCGTCCCGGCACCGTCGTACAACGTCACGGTCAGCTCCCCCGACGCCGAGAGCCCGAGATGCCCGAAGTACTGGTTCTCGGGCCGAGGCGAGACGTCGAGCTTGCCGACGACCGCCTCGCCCTGCGAGAAGACCACCTCCGGCCCGAACGTGCCGTCCAGCTCCTTGTCCTTGGTCCAGAACGGCGACGCGGCGAGCGGCCCGGAGATGAACTCCCAGAACGGGTCGAAGTCGGCGAAGGCCGCGCGGTCGGGCGTGTAGCGGTACGCCGCGGTGTAGTGGACGTCGGCGGTGAGCCAGACGACGTTCTTGACCCCGTTCCGCTTGATCGCCGACAGGACCCGCGCCAGCTCCGGCTCACGACCGATCGGCCGGCCGTCCTCCCCGTTGGCGAAGCCGTCGAGATCGGTCACCCGGTTGGTCGGCGCCGACAGCGGCATGTCGGCCACGATCACCTTCCAGGTCGCCGTCGACCGCGCCAGCCCGTCGATCAGCCAGCGCTCCTGGTCGGCCCCGAGCAGGCCCCGCTGGATCCGGTCGCGCGCCACCGCCGGGTCGGTGTCGCCGTTGGGACCGCGGTGGCTGCGCATGTCGAGGCAGAACAGGTCGAGGTGCTGGCCCCGCGGCACCTTGCGGTAGAGCCGGGTCGCGACGAACCCGTCGCCGTCGGCGGGGACCAGCCGCTTGACCGGGACGGGCTGGTACTCCTGCCACGCCCGCCGCCCGCGGATGGCGAGTACGTCGGCCCGCCGCTCCTCGTAGCGCCAGTCGTCGATCGTCTCGCCCGGCCACCAGTTGTTGCACGTCTCGTGGTCGTCCCACATCGCCACCGTCGGCACCTTCGCGTAGAAGGCGCGGACGTTGTCGTCGCGCAGCGGGTACTGGTGCCGCCCGCGGAACTCCGCGAGCGTCTCCGACACCTTCGTCACCGCATCGGTCAGGTCGTTGTGCCAGGTCGACCCGTCCTCGAGCTCGACGGTCTCGGTCATCGGCTCGTCGCCGTAGATCGTGTCGCCGGCGTGGATGAACAGGTCCGGCCGGAGCCGTGCCATCGCGGCGTAGGTGGTCAGTCCGCCGCGTGCGCGGTCGATCCCCCAGCCCTGACCGCACGTGTCGCCGCTCCAGACGATCGACTGCGCCGCAGCATGGATCGGCGCGGTCGCGAACGACAGCCGGGACGGCGCGCTGCGGGTCCCGTCCGGGCTCTCGAACCAGACGCGGGCGTCGTACTCCCGGCCCGGGCGGAGCCCGGTGAGGTTGACCCGCGAGGTGAGGTCGGAGTCGGGGGTCGCCCACCGGCCGCGGACGACCTGGCGCCGGCCGCCGCTCTCCAGCCGGACCACCATCCGCCCCGGCTCGGGCGCCCGCGACCAGACGACCGCCGAGCTCGTCGTCACCTCGCCGCTGCGGGCGCCGGTGACGATCTCGGAGTCGCGGCGGATCAGCGACGGGCCGAGCAGCGCGGCGGCCGGGATCACACCGGCGGAGAGCCCACCCACGAGGGTGGTCCGGCGACCGAGGCGGAGGTCGGCGATACGCGACGCCGCACCATGACCGGGATCGCCGCCGTCAGTGATCCCACCGGAGAACAACGCCACGTCCCGACACGCAATCGGCGCGCGGCGACGGGAACGGGATCGCGGGCGGAAGGCCGGATGACGGCGGGGGCAACACTCGGTGCCGATGCTGAACGGCAGGCAAACACGACGGCGCCGGAAACCCCTGCCGACCGTCCTACTTGGGCGGCATCCCTACTTCGGCGGCATCCGGATGCCCCCGTCGACCCGGACGACCTCACCGTTCATGTAGGAGTTGGTCAGGCACTCGATCACCATGCTGGCCAGCTCGGCCGGGACGCCCAGCCGCTTGGGGAAGAGCACGCTCTCGCCGAGCTTGGCCTTGAACGCCTCGGCCTCCTCGCCCTCGCCGTAGATCGGGGTGTCGATCAGGCCCGGGGCGACGGTGTTGAGCCGGATGCCGACCGCGGCGAGGTCGCGCGCGACGGGGAGGGTCATGCCGACGACGCCGCCCTTGGAGGCGGAGTACGACGCCTGGCCGATCTGGCCGTCGAACGCCGCCACGCTGGCCAGGTTGACGATCGCCCCCCGGCAGCCGTCGGCGTCGGGCTCGTTGTGGCTCATCGCCGTCGCGGCCTGCCGCACCACGTCGAAGGTGCCGATCAGGTTGATCTGGACGACCTTGGTGAACGCCTCCAGCGAGTGCGCCGACTCGATCGTCCCGTCGCGACCGACCGTGCGCTGCGCCCAGCCGATGCCGGCCGAGTTGACCACCGCCCGCAGCGGCGCGATGTCGCCGGCGGCCTCGACCGCACCGGCGATCTGCTCGGTGCTGGTGACGTCGACCTGGGCGAAGACGCCCTTGATCTCCGCGGCGAGCGCCTCGCCCTTGTCGGCCTGGAGGTCGGCGACCACGACGGTCGCGCCCTGCGCGGCGAGCCGGCGGGCGCACGCCGCGCCGATGCCCGACGCAGCGCCGGTGACGATGGCGGTTGATCCGGAGAGTTCCATGGCCCGGAGACTAGCCACCACCGCTCAGAGCCTGGTGACTCCCTGCGCGACGATCATCGCCGGCCCCGTCATCAGCACCCGGTCGTCGGTGGTCCAGGTGATCGAGAGGCTGCCCCCCGGCAGGTCGATCCGGTACGGCGCGTCGCGCGCCTCCCCCGATCCGGCCGCCTCGTCGGCGAGCGCCGCCGCGACCATCACCGCGCAGGCGCCCGTGCCGCAGGACCGGGTCTCGCCCGACCCCCGCTCGTGCACGCGCATCGCCAGGTGCGCGGGGCCACGGCGGACCACGAACTCGACGTTGGCGCCGACGGGGTAGATCGCGGCGTCGTACCAGGGCTGGGTGAGGAGGGGCCCCACCTCGGCCAGGTCCGCGCCGTCGTCGAGGAACGCCACGGCGTGCGGGTTGCCCATGTCGACGTGCAGCGCCGGCCACCGCCGCTCGACACCGTCGACCGTGACCGCGACCTCCGTGTCCTCCAGGACCTTCGGCGCCCCCATGTCGACGGTGATCCCGCCGCCCGCCACGCCACCGGCGAAGGTCAGCGTCTTCACCCCGTCACGCGTGCCGACCGGCACCGGCCGCGCCGGGTCGACGAGGCCCTCCAGCGCGAGGTAGCGCCCGAACACCCGGATGCCGTTGCCGCACATCTCCGCGACCGAGCCGTCGGCGTTGTGGTAGTCCATGAACCACGCCGCCTCCTGCCCGCGTCCGGCGTCGAACTCGGTCGCCCGGATCACGCGCAGCACCCCGTCCGCGCCGATCCCCGTGTGCCGGTCGCACAGCGCCCGCACCCGGTGGGGGTCCAGCGCACCGTGCACGGAGCCGTCGGGGTCCGGCAGCAGCACGAAGTCGTTCTCGGTGCCGTGCCCCTTCAAGAAGGAGTACGACGCCGCAGGCCTAACGCTGTTCATAGAGACCCTCCTCGTAGCGCTTGCCGTAGTAGTCGTCGAGCTGCTCGAGGGAGACGTCGGGCCGCTCCATCCGCTGGGAGATCACGGCCCGCCGCGGGACGGCCGACTCGGGGTCCCAGGTCGTCGGCTCCCACAGCTTCGACCGCAGGAACGCCTTCGCGCAGTGGAAGAAGATCGTCTCGATGTCGACCACCACGGCCAGCTGCGGGCGGTGGCCGCGCACCAGCATCTCGTCGAAGAACGGCGCGTCGCTGACCAGCCGCGCGCGGCCGTTGATCCGGAGCGTGTCGCCGCGGCCCGGGATCAGGAAGTTCAGGCCGACCTGGGGGTTGGCCAGGATGTTGTGGTAGCCGTCGGCCCGCCGGTTGCCGGGCCGCTCCCCGATCGCGATCGTCGTGTCGTCGATGACGTGCACGAGCCGCCCGGCCGGGTCGCCCTTCGGGGACACGTCGCAGCGACCGTCCGCGTCGGCGGTGCCGACCATGCAGAACGGTGACGCGGAGAGCCACGCGCGGTCGAGGTCGTCGAGCGCTGATCGCTCCTTGGAGCGCACGGCCACGTTGGGCTCGCCGAGCAGCGCCGTGAGCGCGGCGCCGTCGGTGACCTCGGTCCAGGTCTCGCGCACGGGTGCGGCAGTCATCGCCCCAGGGTAGGGGCATCGCCCCAGCCCCGCGTCGCCCGAATGGGTGGCAATAGCGCGTCAGCTCCGCCTCAGTCGGCCGGGCTCACGACGCGGGCCGAGCCCCCGCCGCGTCGTACCGGCTCGGCCACCGCGGTCAGCAACCCGTCGGGCCCGATCTCGATGGCGGCTACCGCGCCGATCTCCGACGCGCTCGACCCCGGCGGACCCGCGAGCGTGAACAGGTGCCCGTAGGTCTCGAGCGCGGTTCGGTAGGTGTCGAGGAAGGCCTGCTCCGCGGTCACCCGCTGCGTGTTGCGCTGCGTCGCCCGAGGCGCCCCGACCGCCTCCGGCAGTGACATGCCGAGGTCGAACCGGTTGAGCAGCACCTGCAGCACGGTCGTGATGATCGTCGAACCACCGGGCGACCCGAGCGCGACCACCGGCGCGCCGTCCTTCAGCACGATCGTCGGCGACATCGAGCTGCGCGGCCGCTTGCCGGGCTGGATCCGGTTGGGATCGGCCTCGTTGTAGACGGTGGTGAAGTCGGTCAGCTCGTTGTTGAGCAGGAACCCGCGGTCCGGCAGCACGATCCCCGAGCCACCTGTCTGCTCGATGGTGAGGGTGTAGGCAACGACGTTGCCCCACCGGTCGGCGGTGGTCAGGTGCGTGGTGGAGAGGCCCTCGGTGTCGTCGCCGGCGGCGTCCCCGGTGTCCGGCTCCGGGCAGACGCCGTCGTACGTCGCCACGTCGCCGGGATCCACCGGCTTGGGTGCCGCGGTGTCGGGGTCGATGCCGCAGGCCCGCTCCTGGGCGAACGCGTCGTCGAGGAGTGCGTCGGTCGGCACGTCGACGTACGCCGGGTCGCCGACGTACTTCCCGCGGTCGGCGAAGGCCAGCGCGGTCGACTCGAGGTAGTGGTGCAGTGCGTCCTCGGTCGTCATCGAGCCGACGTCGAACTGCTCGAGGATGTTGAGCGACTCCCCGACGGTGGTGCCGCCGGACGACGACGGCGCCATGCCGTAGACGTCGTAGCCGCGGTAGGAGACCTGCGTCGGGTCCTGCACCAGCGCCTCGTAGCCGGCGAGGTCGTCGGTCGTCATGCTGCCCGGCGGCGCCGGCAGGTCGGTCTCGCCGCTGAGCGGCGGCTCCTGCACGGTCTGTGCGATCTCGGCGGCCAGCGCGCCGTCGTAGAACCAGTCGACGCCGCGGTTCCCGAGCAGCCGGTAGGTGCGCGCGAGGTCCGGGTTGCGGAACGTGCTGCCCGCGGCCGGCACGCCGTCGTCGAGGAAGAGGTCGATGGTGCTGTCGAAGGTTCGGAACCGGTCGGCGTTCTCCCTGGTCTGCAGCGCGAACGTGTCGTCCACGACGAACCCGCGCGCCGCGAGCAGAGCCGCAGGCGCGAGCGCCTGCTTCAGCGACAGGCTTCCCCAGCGGTCCAGCGCCTCGTCCCACGTCGCGGGCGTCCCGGGTACGCCGACGGAGACGCCGCTGGTCACCAGGTCCGGTGTGAAGGGGTACGGCGCGCCGGTCGCGGGGTCGATGAACGCGTCCGGCTCCATGCCGGCCGGGGCCGTCTCCCGCCCGTCGATCGTCGTGACGTCGCCGGTCGCGGCGTCGTAGTGGACGAAGTAGCCGCCCCCGCCGACGCCGGCGCTGTAAGGCTCGGTCACCCCGAGCGCGGCCGCGGTCGCGACCGCCGCGTCGACCGCGTTGCCGCCGCGCTCGAGCACCCGCAGGCCGACCTGCGAGGCGTAGGGGTCCACCGAGCTCACCGCGCCGCCGTGGCCGACCGCGGTCGGTGTCTTCGGCGGGGCGCCCGGGGCGTCCGGCCGGGCGGCTGCCGGCGAGGCGGCCGGCCGAGGGCGGCGGCCGGCGAGTCCGGTGTGACGGTGGGTTGCGCGCCGGCGGTCGTGCCGAGCAGCGCAGGAGTGAGGGCGAGCGTCACCGCGCAGGTGGCGGCGCCGTACGCAGTCTTCCGAGGCATGGGGTCCTCCCGAGATCCTGAGCCGATCTCCTCACCCTGCCTCTGGGCGCGCCGGATGTCGAGGGGTCGTGGGACGCCCGGCCGAGCTGTGCTGTAACGCAGTGTTACGTCCGCTACCGCCGTGCTGTGACTGGGCGAGGTCAATCGGTCAAAGCACCCAGCCAGTGGACGTAACACTGCGTTACCGGGCGCCCCCGCCCGCCGGGGCCCGGTCCTCCTTGAGCGGTCCGACGACTTCGTAGCGCGCGGCGATGAAGGCCTTGTTCTGGGTGGCCTCGACCAGCCTCAGGTCGAGCCGCCGCGGCAGGACCTGCCGGCCGGCGCCGAGGGTGACCGGGGCGATGTAGGTGATCACCTCGTCGAGCAGGCCCGCGTCGGCGAACTGACCGACCAGGTCTCCCCCGCCGACCACCCAGAGGTCCTTGCCCTCCGCGGCGGCGACCATGGCGTCGTACACCTCCCGGACGTCGCCGGACGCGAACCGCACGTCGGCACCGTCGGTCGCCGGCTCGAGGTCGCGCGAGGTCATCACCCACGACGGCATCGAGTAGGACCACTGGCCGGGGTCGTGGCGCAGGACCCACTCGTAGGTCGTCGAGCCCATCACGATCGCGCCGATGTCCAAGATGAAGGCCTCGTAGTTGAGCGGGCCCTTCTCGTCCTGGTCCTGCCGCATCAGCCAGTCGAGCGAGTCGTCGGGGTCGGCGATGAAGCCGTCGAGGGTGGTGGCGGTGTAGTAGGTCAGCTTGGTCATGAGGCGTCCACTCCTGGTCGCTCACCGCGCTGCACGCGCAGCCAGTTGATGGGGTCTCCGTGGTCGACGTCGTGGCCGGCTGCGCGGAGGAGCTGCCGGACCAGCTGGCGCCGGTGGGCCGCGAAGGTGAGCACGTGCGCGATCACCGAGCTCATCACGAAGCTCTCCGGCGGGTCGCAGAGCGCGTCGATGAGCCGGTCGTCCCACGCCCCGCGCCGGTCGATGTCGCGGACCGCGGCCAGCCAGCGTGGTGCCACCGCGTCGTGCCGCTCGAGCAGCGCTGCGGCATCGGCGTCCGCGTCGCGCGGCGGGAAGTCGAGTCCCTCGATCGAGGCCAGCCAGACCTCCTTGGTGAACACCAGGTGCTCGAGCACGGTCGCCACCGACTCCTCGGGCCCGTCCCAGTGCAGCACGGTGTTGCCCGGGAGCGCGGTCCGTCGGAAGTCCTCCTCCGGGAGGCCCTTGGCGATGTCGATCAGGTGGCGGGTGTCGTCGAGGTCGTGCCGGACGAGCTGCTCGGTCAGCGGGTTCATCGGTTGCTCCTGGGAGTGCACCCACAGCGACATCGGCGGGTGGAAGTGGATGCCGTTCGGGGCCGGCAGCCAGTGGCTGTCGGCGGGGGTGGTCGGCGGGTGGCCGAAGGCGCGGGTGAACGCGCGGCCGAAGCCCTCGACCGACTCGTACCCGGCCTCCCACGCCGCGTCGGTCACCGTGCTTCCACGCCGCAGCTGCCACGCCGCGCGCTCGAGCATCACCCGGCGCCGCATCGCCACCGGCGGCTCGTGCGCGCCGCGCGAGAGCTGCCGGTTGAAGTGGTACGGCGACGCGAACGCGTCTCCGGCCATGTCGTCGAGGGTGTGGTTGTCCTCGTCGAGCACGACGTCGAGCAGCTCGCGCAGCCGGTCGCGCGGGGTGTCGGTCATGCGACCAGTCTCACCCCGCCGGACGGCGGGCGCATGACCGTTCTTGCTCAGGTCGTGACCCGGCGTCGAAGAACGCACCAATCGGCCCGGATCGGCCGATAAGGGTGCCTCTGGAGTCACATCAGTCCCACCAGTACCGATTGGTCAGTTCGTCGACGGGACTCACCGCGGCAATCACCACCGCACCGCGGCGAGGGCCCGCTCGAGCCGGTCGGGATCGTCGTGGTCGACCCAGAGGATCCGGGGGTCGCTGCGCCACCAGGCCATCTGCCGCCGGGCGAACTTCCGGGTCGCGATGACGGTCCGCTCCTTGGCCTCGTCGAGCGTCAGGTCGCCGGCGAGGTGCGCGATCACCTGCTGGTAGCCGATCGCGCGGGAGGCGGTGCGGCTCTCGGCGAGGCCCGCGTCGAGCAGCCGCCGCACCTCCTCGACCAGCCCGTCGGCGAACATCCGCTCCACGCGCTCCGCGATCCGCTGCTCGAGCAGGTCGCGACCGATCCGGACTCCGATCTGGACGGTGCGCGGGTCGACGTACTCCTGCTCGGGGAGGGCGGCGCTGAACGGGCGGCCGGTGATCTCGATGACCTCGAGGGCGCGTACGACGCGGCGGCCGTTGGCGACCTCGATCCGGTCGGCGGCGACCGGGTCCAGGTCGCGCAGCCGCCCGTGGAGCGCCGCGGAGCCGACCCGGTCGAGCTCGGCCTCGAGCCGCTCGCGGACGACCGCGTCGGTGCCGGGGAAGTCGAACCGGTCGAGGATCGCGCGGGTGTAGAGCGCCGACCCGCCGACCAGCACGGGCGTCGCGCCGCGCGCCCGGATCGCCGCGACCTCGGCCCGCGCCCACCGCTGGAACTCCGCCACGGTCGCGGGGTCCCGCACGTCGTGGGTGTCGAGGAGGTGGTGCGGGATGCCGCGCCGCTCGGCGGGCGGCAGCTTCGCCGTACCGACGTCCATGCCGCGGTAGACCTGCATCGCGTCGGTGTTGACGATCTCGCCGCCGAGCCGCTCGGCCAGGTCGAGGGAGAGACCGGTCTTGCCCGCCGCGGTCGGCCCGACGATCGCCACGACCGGTGTGACCGTCGGCATGGTGGGGGCGGTCTCCATGTGCCTAGTCTGGCAACAATCCCGCCGCTGCTCGGCGGTCACTCTCGGAGGAGGAACCATGAAGATCATCGACACCCTCAAGGAAGCCAAGGACAAGGTCACCGGCAAGGTCGGTGAGACCGTCGACAAGAACGCCGACAAGATCGAGACCGGCATCGACCGGGCCGCCGAGTTCGTCGACGACAAGACCAAGGGCAAGTACCACGACAAGATCGAGGGGGCGACCGGCAAGGCCAAGGGCGCGCTCGGCGTCGACGGGGCGTCCGGAGGTACGCCGCCCGCGGCCGGCCCGACGGACCCGACGCCTCCGAGCGGTGGCCCGACCCCGCCGCCGACCGACCAGCCCTGACCCGGCCCGCCTTCGGCCGCTGTGGCTAGGGTGGGCGCACGCGGCCGAACCGGGCCGCCCATCGAATCAACGGCACGGAAATCAAGGGGGTTCTCGTGGGATTTCTCGACGACGCCAAGAACAAGCTGGGTGACGCGGTCGACAGCTCGGGCGACAAGATCGGCGACGGCCTGGACAAGGCCTCGGAGCTGATCGACGACAAGACCGGCGGAAAGTTCGGCGACAAGATCGACACGGGCGTCGACAAGGCCAAGGACGCGCTCGACGGTCTCGACGGCAAGAACGACGACATCAAGTGACCACGGCGCACCGCCGTTGATCACCAGGGCACCTCGGTGACCGTGCAGGATCCCGCGACCGGCGCACTTCGGTTCGTGGTGGTCCCGGCGGCCTATGTGTTCCTCCTCCGGGAGCACACGGATGGCGACGGCACCGAGGTGCTCCTGCAATTGCGCCGCGGCACGGGCTACATGGACGGCCACTGGGCCGCGGCCGCCGCCGGCCACGTCGAGCGCGGCGAGACAGCGGTCGCCGCTGCGCGGCGGGAGGCGCTCGAGGAGGTCGACGTCCGCGACCTCGACCTGACCTTCGTGACCGCGATGCAGCGCACGGCGCACGACCTCCCGATCGACGAGCGGATCGACTTCTTCTTCACCGCCCGGTCCTGGAGCGGCGAGCCACGGATCGTGGAACCCGCCAAGTGCGCCGACCTGCGGTGGTGCTCCCTCGATGCGCTCCCGGACCCGGTGGTGCCGCACGAGCTGGTCGTGCTCGAGGGTCTGCGCCGCGGCGACGTACCTCCGCTGTCGCAGTTCGGCTTCGACGCGTCGTAGGCGGAGCGGGCTGGGATGCTCCGCGACCCCGACCTGGCAGGACGTCGACGTACACAAAGTCGGGGATCACGCCGGGCCACCCGGATGCCCGGGGCGGATCGGGATACCTCCCAGGCGGAGAGGGAGGAAGCAGAGATGACCGATCAACCCCCATCACCGCGCCCGCGGGTCCGCGTCCGGGTCGAGCCGCCCGAGCCACCGCCAGGTGGACCGAACGCGATCCCGGGCGTCGGCGGCCCCGGTGTCGCGGCCGTCGGTATCCCGCTGCCGCGGGACCCGAACCCGCGCGCCAACCCGGCGACCGAGCACGAGGTCCCCGCGGAGATCGAGACCGGCGAGAACACCGACACCCAGGCGACCAAGGGCGAGGCCGAGCCGCGCCCCGACCAGGAGTCGCCTGCCTGACCGGGCCCCTGACGGGCCCCGGAACAGCCAGTCAGGAGTCGGCGTGCACGTCGCCCGTCCGGGCGATCGCGAGCAGTCGGTCGTGGGCGCGGGTGGCGACCGGGTTCTGCCCGGCCCGGGCGGCCAGCTCGACCAGCGCGACGAGGTCCGCCGCCCGCGCCAGGGCGAGCGCCTCCTCCGCCGGCGTGCCGTGCCGGTCCCGCCACGCGCCCAGCACCCCGTCGGCGTAGGCCGGCTCGCGCTCGAAGCGCAGCAGGTTGCCGAGGTCGGTGAAGGGATGCCCGCTGTGGCTGAACTCCCAGTCGAGCACGCCGGTCACGGCCAGGGTCTGGGGATCGAGCAGCAGGTTCTTCGGGTTGAGGTCACTGTGCACGACGCAGGTGCGGGTCACCGTCTCGAGCAGCCCCTGCGCCGCATCGGCCGCGGCGAGCAGGCCGTCGACCTCCGCCACGCTCCACGACCCCAGACCCGCGCGGTGCGCCTCCACCCACTCAGGGAGTACGACGCCGAACGGCTCGATCCGCAGGTCGCCGTCGACCCACGTCCCCGACCGGAGCGTCGGCATGCCGGCCAGCGTCGCGGCGATCGATCCCACGGCCTCCCCCACCGTCCGCTGTCCGGAGGCGTCGAGCCCGGGTAGCAGCAGGTCGCCGCGCACGCCCGGCAGGAACTCGGTCACCAGCAGCGCCGGGGTGCCCGCTCCGGCGTCGGCGCGGCGTACCTCCCGCACCTGCGGCACCGGGAGCAGCCCCCGCACCAGCCGCAGCACGGCAGCGCCGATCTCGGCCGCCTCCGGCGGGTGCCGGGGGTCGGCGAAGATCCGCACCACGGTCCGCTCGCCGCCCGCCTCGGCGACGAAGGTCTCCCCCGACCAGCCACCCTCGAGCGGCGCGAGCGAGACACCTGCCTCGGCGAACGGCCCGGCCCCCGGGCCGTTCACCGCAACAGCCGGGTCGGCAGCCGGGTCTCGACCGAGCGGCCGTCCGCGTCCCGCTCGACGAAGTACGCCGCCCGGCCCTCCCGCTCGGTGAGCGCCTCGGCGAACTCGGTACCGCGGTAGAGCACGCCCACCCCGTCGTCGGTCGCGTACCCCGCCGGCAGCGTGCCGTCCGCGACCAGCGAGTGGAAGAGCGGCCGCCGCTGCTCCTCGGAGTCGTAGTGCACCCCGTTGGAGAACGGGACCAGGCCGAGCCCGTTCGTGATCGGGCGCAGGTCCGGGCCGAACGAGTCGGTCGTGCCGCCGACGTGCCAGCAGATCGACCCCGCGGACACCCCCGTCAGCACGACGCCGGCCTCCCACGCCTCGCGCATCAGCGCGTCGACGCCGTGCAGCTCCCACATCGCCAGCAGCCCGGCGACGCTGCCGCCCCACACCCAGATCACGTCCTGGCCGAGCAGCAGCTCGCGCATGTCGTCGACGTTGGGCATCGTGAACAGCTGCAGGTGCGAGCCGTGGAACCCCGCCAGCTGGGCCATGTCGTAGAAGTCGTGGATCGTCGCGGCCGAGTCGCCGGTCGCCGTCGCGAGGAAGCACACCCGCGGCGCGCGCCCGTCGACGCCGGCCAGGTCGACGGCGTACGACGTCAGCGCGCCGACCTCCCACTTGGTGCGCGCCCCGCGGACGGCACCACCGGAGGTGGCGAGGATGGTGGGAGTGTCGGCGGGCACCGGGCGATCCTAGAGACCGGTCGGGTACGACGCCGCGGGCCGCCGGCGGCGCACGCGTCGCTCAGAAGCGGGACGCATCGACCTCGGCGCCCTCGTAGACCATGCTCACCGAGCCGCTGATGCCGTCGACCGACGGGAGGACCGGCAGGCCGGAGGCGAGCAGGACCACCTCGGGCGGCGGAGCACCCGTGTAGGAGAAGGTGCAGCGCACCGGTGTCCCGGGCGTGACGAGACGCCGTCCGTCCGGCCCGGTGACCTGCCCGGACAGCCCGTCCACCGTGCACGCCCAGCCGGCGCCCGACGCGTCGCCGACCATCACCGACTGGTCGAACCGGTAGACCACCTCGACCAGCCCGTCCTCCTCGCCCTCGACCGTGCTGTCGACGGCCACGTTCCACGGGCCGGCGACCGCGTTGCCGGTCGGGCGGGCGGTCACGCCGTCGATGCTGGTGCAGTTGCGGTAGGCGCCGAGGTCGCCCTCGAACCGCCGCGGGCTGCCGTCGGCGATGACGTAGCCCTTCTCAGCGCTCGCGCGGACGACCCACCTGCCCTCACGCCCGTCGCCCACCGTCCGCTCGTAGCGGACGCCCTCGGTCGTGGCCAGCTCCACGTCGCCGTACGTCGCGCAGTCCTTGATCCGGGTGACGGTCGGCGCCTTCGTGCGCACCCGCGCCGGCGCCTCGTCCGAGTCGTCCGGGCGTCCGGGCTCGTCGGTGTCCCGGACCGAGGGCGGTTCGTCGGTCTCGGTGGGCTCGGGTTCGGTGGTGGTCGGCGGGACGTCGTCGGCAGGCGCCGGGGGCGCGTCGTCTGCCGGCTCGTCGGCCGCGCCGTCTCCCTGCCCGTCGTCGGCGGCCTGCGGGGCGGTCTGCCGGGCGGCCGCCGGTTCGCTGCGGTCCGGCTTGTCGTCGGAGACGACGGCGAACGCGCCGACGGCCGCCACGACGACGGCCGCCGCCGCGGCGGCGGCACCCAGCAGGACCGGCGGCGGTCCCCCGCCACCGGGCGGGGGTCCGCCGCTCGGTGGCGCTCCGCCGGCGACGGCTCCCCCGGGGCCGAGCAGGCCGTCGGGCAGCGCGACCAACAGCCCCTTGGCCACGTCGCCGGCCGCGATGTCGGCCGCCCGCGCGGCGCCGAGCAGCACCACCGGGAACAGATAGACCGCGAGCTTGCCGTTGACCCTGTCGAGTGCGGCGTACGCCGCCGCGCAGTCGTCGCACACCTCGAGGTGGTCGTCGACCTTCTGCGAGGCGCGACTGCTGAGGTCGTCACGGACGTGCTGGCTCAACCGCTCCCGCGACCAGCGGCACTCCGGGCGGGGCGGCGGATCGACGTACTGGTCGAGATAGGCACGGCGTAGGCCCTCACGCGCACGGTAGGCCAGCGCGGACACCGCCGCCGGCTTGAGATCCAGGATCTGCGCCACCTCGGCCGGCTTGCGCTCCTCGACCTCGGTGTACCAGAGCACCTTCTGCCAGTCGGTGGACAGCGTGGCGAGCGCGGCAGCGGCGATGTCGGCTTCGGGCCCGACGTCCAGGGGCGCGTCGGCGCCCGGCTCCTCGTCGTCCAGCAGCCAGGGCTGGTCGGACGCCGGCGCCTCACGGGTCGCGCGGAGCCCGTCCCGGAACCGGTTGCGGAGCGTGACCTGGAGGTAGGACCGGAAGTCCTCGGTCGGGCCACCGCCCGCGCGCAGGACCTGGAGGACGCGGGCGAACGACTCCGCGACCAGCTCGTCGGCCTCGGTCGCACCGACGAGCGCCGTGGCCAGCCGGCGCGCGGACCTGACGTGCGCCCGGTAGAGGTCCTCGTAGGCGTCGACGTCACCCGAGCGCACCCGCTCCAGCAGCACCGCGTCGGCCGTGGCGGACGTGCGGTCGGGACTGGACTCGGTCATCGGGAAGGCTTCCTCCGCACTCGGGCGGCGTTGCCCCAGCGGACCCCCATGCGCCGGGCCGGCATGGCCGGGACGGAGCAACTGACCTTTCCCGAGATTTTTCACGATATCGCGTCATGTCGCGTGATCGCCAACGTCTGGACAGGTGCCGGCTCGCGCAGCGACCCCCTCCGCACCCACCCGTCAGGACCGCACACCGCCATGATCCTCCCGCACGCCACCCGCCCTCCACGTCTGTGCTCCGTCCCTGATCCGCCCCCGCTCGGGCGGGCGCGCGCCCTGCACGCCCGGTTCGCAGCGGCGGCCTCAGCGGCGGCTGCGGTGGTGGTCACCCCGTCGGCCATCTCGGGGGCCACGTCGGCGACCACCACCGCGGCCGCGCCACCGACAGACCGCCTCCTGAACGCGACGGTCCTCGACGTCATCGGACGCGGCCTCGCCATGCCCGGCGTCACCCACCATCCCGTGTGGCAGGAGTTCATCGACCTCGTGGACCACAGCCACCGCCGCCCGAGGACGCTCGCCGGCAACGCCGTCCTGGCCAACATGGTCGCCGTCCTCGTCCTCGACGACCACCGTGACTACAAGCGCCTCGTCGAGCTGCACGACCTGCTGGGGGCGGCCCGGCTGGCCAGGCTCCAGAACACGCGCGGCCGGCGCCTCGACACCCGTCCTGCGATGCCGCGCAACTCGGCCTTCGTGGCGCGCCTGCTGGCACCGGACCTGCGGGACCGGTTGGCCGACGCGTGGGTCCCCGCTGCCGACGACGTCGCCGGCACCTGTGCCCGGGTCGCACGGCTCCTCGTCCTGGCCGGGATCGACCCGGACACGCCCGCGCCCCGCCCGGCCACCACGGTCGAGGACGCCGCCGAGCTCCTCGCGGGAGGCCTGCCGCTGTGGCGCCAGCACCTGGCCGCGGTCGCCCGCAACCCGTGGCGGTCATCGGCCGACCTGCTCGCCGACCTCGCCACCCGGATCGAGCGGCCGGGTGCGGCGCAGGTCATCCGCGACTTCGTCGACCTCTACCGCGAGGAGAGCCCGTCACCCCGCCTGTCGTCCTGCTCGACGGGCGGGGTGGCGCCGTCGGACCCGGTGCCGCGCATCGGGGGTGCTGCGCGCTCGCTCCGCGAGCGCCGCACCCCACCGGCACTGCGTCCGGTGTGAGGGGTTCCGGCTCCGTGCACGGGAGAGGGGTGCACGGGGTCGGGACCCGGGGGTCAGCCGCAGACAGGCGCGTCCGGCAGCGGCGCGGGTACGCCGACCGCAGGCATCCCGAGCCCCACGGAGTCCGGCGCGGAGGGGGCCGCCGTACGCCGCTCCCACGCGTCGCCCGAGCGAGTACGACGCAGCGCCCTCACCGGGCCGTCGGCGACCAGGTGGTGCGGGGCGGCGTACGTGATCCCGACGGTGACCAGGTCACCCGGCCGCGCGGCCGCGCCCCCGAGGCCTGAGAAGTCCGCCTCGAAGTGCACCAACCGGTTGTCCGGTCCGCGCCCGGACAGCCGGTGCGTCGCGGCGTCCTTGCGGCCCTCGCCCTCGGCGACCATCAGCTCGACCTCGCGCCCGACGAGCTGCTTGTTCTCGTCCCACGCGATGTCGTTGACCAGCTCGACCAGCCGCCCGTAGCGGTCCTTCACCACGTCGGGCGGCACCTGGTCGGGCAGGTCCGCGGCAGGCGTGCCGGGTCGCTTGGAGTACTGGAACGTGAACGCCCCCGCGAACCGCGCCTCCCGCACCACCTCGAGCGTGGCCTGGTGGTCCTCCTCGGTCTCGCCGGGGAAGCCGACGATGATGTCGGTCGTGATCGCGGCGTCCGGCATCGCGGCGCGCACCCGCTCGATGATCCCGAGGTAGCGGGACCGGCGGTAGGACCGCCGCATCGCGCGCAGCATCCGGTCGGAGCCGGACTGCAGCGGCATGTGCAGCTGCGGCATCACGTTGGGGGTCTCCGCCATCGCCTCGATGACGTCGTCGGTGAACTCGGCCGGGTGGGGGCTCGTGAACCGCACCCGCTCCAGCCCGTCGATCTCACCGCAGGCACGGAGCAGCTTCGAGAACGCCGCCCGCTCGCCGAACTCGACGCCGTAGCTGTTGACGTTCTGCCCCAGCAGGGTGACCTCGCTGACGCCCTCGGCGACCAGCGCCTCGATCTCGGCGAGGACGTCGCCGGGCCGGCGGTCCTTCTCCTTGCCGCGCAGGCTCGGGACGATGCAGAACGTGCAGGTGTTGTTGCAGCCCACGCTGACCGACACCCAGGCGGCGTACGCGCTCTCGCGCTTGGTCGGCAGCGTCGACGGGAAGACCTCGAGCGACTCGAGGATCTCGACCTGCGCCTCGTCGGCCACCCGCGCCCGCTCCAGCAGCACCGGCAGCGAGCCGATGTTGTGCGTGCCGAACACGACGTCGACCCACGGCGCCCGCTGGGTGATGGTGGCCCGGTCCTTCTGCGCCAGGCAGCCCCCGACCGCGATCTGCATCCCCGGCCGCGCCGCCTTGACCGACGCCAGGTGGCCGAGGTTGCCGTAGAGCCGGTTGTCGGCGTTCTCCCGCACCGCGCAGGTGTTGAACACCACGACGTCGGCCTGCTCCCCGGAGGGCGCGGCGACGTACCCGGCGTTCTCCAGGAGCCCCCCGAGCCGCTCGGAGTCGTGGACGTTCATCTGGCACCCGTAGGTGCGGACCTCGTAGGTGCGAGGGAGCGCGGGCGTCGGCTGGTGCATAGCCGTTCAAGGGTACGGCGCCCCGCGCCCCGCCCCGAATCGCGCGGAGTAGACGCCGAGCCGTCCGCGAGCCGGTCACAGAATGGTCACGTACCGGAGTGTGATCTGGCCCACGGGTCCAGACCGGTCTAGCGTCCAGGCATGGCGAATCCTGGCGCGGAGAGCGCCGAAGCTCTCGTGCAGATGGACTCCGTCCAGAAGTGGTACGGCGATCTCCACGTCCTGCAGGACATCAATCTGTCCGTGGGGCGCGGCGAGGTCGTGGTCGTGATCGGCCCCTCGGGTTCGGGGAAGTCGACCCTGTGCCGCACCATCAACCGCCTCGAGACGATCGACGAGGGAACGATCCTCATCGACGGCGAGACCCTCCCCGACGAGGGCAAGGCGCTCGCCCACCACCGCGCCGACGTCGGCATGGTCTTCCAGAGCTTCAACCTCTTCGCCCACAAGACGATCCTCGAGAACGTCACGCTCGGGCCGATCAAGGTGCGCAAGAAGTCGAAGGCCGAGGCCGAGAAGCGCGCCCACGAGCTGCTCGAGCGGGTGGGCATCGACCACCAGGCCGGGAAGTACCCCGCCCAGCTCTCCGGCGGCCAGCAGCAGCGGGTCGCGATCGCCCGGGCACTGGCGATGGACCCCAAGGTGATGCTCTTCGACGAGCCCACCTCGGCGCTGGACCCCGAGATGATCAAGGAGGTCCTCGACGTCATGGTCGACCTCGCCGAGCGCGGCATGACCATGATCGTGGTCACCCACGAGATGGGATTCGCGAGGACCGCTGCCAACCGCGTCGTGTTCATGGCCGACGGCGCCATCGTCGAAGCGTCCGATCCCGAGTCGTTCTTCACGAACCCCCAGAGCGATCGAGCCAAGGACTTCCTCGGCAAGATCCTCAAACACTAAGGAGATACGAGTATGCGCAGGATGAAGCTCGGAGCAGTCGCCGCCTCGGTGCTGTTCCTCGGCAGCCTGACCGCCTGTGGCGACGCGGGCGAGGAGGACGCAGGACCGGCGGTCGAGGCCGAGGAGGACTGCGACGGCAAGTTCGAAGACGGCACCCGGATGGCGGAGCTCGTCGAAGAGGGCAAGATCGCGATCGGCAACCGCGTCGACCAGCCAGGTCTCGGCCAGCAGGACACCCCCGGCGAGACGCCCGAGGGATTCGACATCGACATGGCGAAGCTTCTGATCGCGGACCTCTGCATCGACCCCGAGTCGGACGACGTCACGTGGACGGAGGCGGTCTCCGAGCAGCGTGAGCAGTTCCTGAAGGAGGGCGCCGTCGACCTGGTCGCGGCGTCGTACTCCATCACCGAGGACCGCCGCAAGGAGGTCGGCCAGGCCGGGCCCTACATGATCACCGGGCAGCAGGTCCTGGTGCCGATCGACTCCGAGGTCGAGTCGATCGCCGACCTCAAGGGTCAGGAGGTGTGCGCAGCCGCAGGCTCGACCTCGCTGGAGAACATCGACGCCGAGGGCGCCGTCGGCGTGCCGGCGGAGACCTACGGCCAGTGCGCCGAGGACGTCGTCAACGGCACCGTCCCGGCCATGTCGACCGACGGCACCATCCTGCTCGGTCTCGCCCAGCAGTACGAGGGCGAGGTGAAGGTCGTCGGTGAGGAGTTCTCCACGGAGAACATCGGCATCGGCTACAGCAAGGACTACCCGGAGATGTGCGAGTGGATCAACGAGGTCCTCACCGAGGCGTTCGAGGACGGGACGTGGGAGGAGTCGTTCGACGCGAACCTCGCGACCGAGGACGTCGAGGCCCCCGAGCCGCCGGCCCTGGACGAGTGCCAGGCCTGATCGCCCGGGCCTGACCAGACGGAGACCCGCGGCGGGCGACGCTGCCCGCCGCGGGTCCACCGACCAGCCCGACAAGTCCGACAAGAGAGAGGAGCGCCCGGGTGGATGTCGTCTGGGAGAACCGTGAGGCGATCGCGCTCGCGTTCAGCTACACGGTGCTCCTCTTCCTGCTCGCCGCCGTCGGCTCGCTGATCGGCGGCACCGTGCTCGCCGGGATGCGGGTGGGACCGATCCCCGTGCTCCGCTGGGTGGGCTCGACCTACGTGACCCTGGTCCGCAACACCCCGCTGGTGATCATCCTGGTGTTCTTCCGGATCGCCGGACCGAAGATCGACCTGAAGTTCGACTTCATCGACGTCGTCATCCCGACGGCGGTCGGCGACGTACGCCTCAACAACATCTTCGCGGCCTGCACCGTCGGCCTGACCGTCTACACGTCGGCCTTCGTGTGCGAGGCGCTCCGCTCGGGCATCAACGCGGTCCCCATGGGCCAGGCCGAGGCGGCCCGCGCGATCGGGATGCCGTTCAACGGCGTGATGACCCAGGTGATCCTGCCGCAGGCCTTCCGGGCCTCCGTCCCGCCGCTCGCGAGCGTGCAGATCGCGCTGCTCAAGAACACCACCGTCGCCGGTGCGCTCGGTGTCTCCGAGGCCTTCATCCGGATGAAGGGCCTGCTCAACGACTACTCCTCGGTCCGGATCGTGCTGTTCCTGACGTTCGCGGTGATCTTCGTGATCCTGGTCGAGGTCGTGTCGTTCGCCGCCCATCGGCTCGAGCGGCGGGTGAGGGTCGCATGAACACCCAAGGGGACCCCGAATGAGCGGCAGCATCCTCTTCGACGCGCCCGGCCCGAAGGCGGCGGCACGGCACCGGCTCTACTCCGTCCTCGCCGGCCTGCTGCTCATCGCCGTCCTGGCCTACATCGGCTGGCGGCTCTACGCGGAGAACCAGTTCGAGTACCGCAAGTGGGAGCCGTTCCTCAGCCCGGTCTACATCGAGGCCCTCCTCGTCGACGGCGTGCTGGAGACGCTGAAGATGGCGTTCTCGGCCGTGATCCTCGCCGTCGTGTTCGGCGTGGTCTTCGGCGTCGGCAAGCTGTCCGAGCACGCCGCGCTCCGGTGGCCCTGCTGGGCGGTCGTCGAGTTCTGGCGTGCGGTGCCGGTGCTGCTGAGCATGATCTTCATCTGGTACGCACTGGGCGTCGACAAGCAGCCCGCACGGTACTGGTCCGTGGTGATCGCCCTGATGCTCTACAACGGCGCCGTGCTCGCCGAGGTGTTCCGCGCCGGCATCAACGCGGTCCCCAAGGGTCAGGTCGAGGCGGCGTACGCCGTCGGCATGCGCAAGACGCAGGTCATGATCGCGATCCAGCTGCCGCAGGCGGTCAAGATCATGCTCCCGGCGCTGATCAGCCAGTGCGTCGTCGCGCTCAAGGACACCGCGCTCGGCTACGCCGTGCTGGCGCCCGGCCTCACCTACGTCGGCCGGTTGATCTACTCCAACCGCGACTTCGGCCAGAACCAGGTGCCGACCGTGATCGTGATCGCCACGATCTACATCGTGCTCAACCTCATCCTGACGTTCATCGCCACCTGGGTGCAGAAGAAGTTCGTCGGCGAGAAGAAGGTGCTCGAGGTGCCGATGGTCGGGGAGGCCGACACCGCGAAGGTCTGAGCGGCGCCGTACGACGCCGCCGGCCGCTCACTTCTTCGGGCTCACCCAGAGCTTGATGACGCCCTCGACCACGACGGTGCCGTCGTCACGGACACCCTTGACCCGCACCGGCAGGTCGCCGTCGGCGGTGTCCCACTGCTCCTGGTCGGTCTCGGCGACGCAGGTGATGTCGCTGCTCGCCTTGGCGGTGTAGGAGACCTCCATCCCCTTCGGGATCCAGCGCTTGTCCTTCGGGATGGTCACCTCGGCCAGGGCGCCCATCGCGGACTCCAGGCCGTTGCAGAGCGCGATGGCGTGCACGGTGCCGATGTGGTTCTGCACCCTCCGGCGCTTCGGGATCACCAGCTCCACGTGGTTGGGCGCCACCGTCGTGAAGCGCGGGTGGATGGAGGCGAAGTACGGCGCCTTCTGGCTGAAGCCGATGGAGAAGACGCGCTTGCCGACGGTGCTGCCGACGACGGGAAGGCCGCTCAGGGTCTTCCAAAGAGTGTGGACCTGGCTCATGCGCCGAACATTACCCGTTGGTAATGACCGGCGCCGACTCACATCCGATAGCGCCTGCTTGCAACGGCAAGCATCGTGTTCGCCTCACCTGCACCACGGTTTCCGCTCAGATTCCTGCGCAGTGGCGACCATCCCGGCCGACAGATATCGCATATGAGACGAATCGGGGGAGATTCTCGAAGTTTCGTTGCGGCGCTCGCTTGCCGGGGTTAGCGTCAGCGCACGGCCCGGGGCAATGGCGTGGACTCTTCGGAGTCATCGCCATGGGCCGTATCTCGTCGGCGACGACACCGAGCAGAGCCGCCCCACCGTCCGGGGGGACGAGCTGTGTTCGACCGTTCGACCCCTGGTGCTAGCCCCAGGGGAGATCGACATGACGCACGAAGCAACCGACCTCGGCCAGGCGTACGACGCCGCACCCCTCCCGAGCAACGTGCACGAGCTGCGAACCTCGCTCGACCTGTGGCGCGAGGCCGACGACGTGATCGCCGAGGCGCTCGGCTTCCGGCGCGACGCGGTGCAGAAGGCCGAACAGATCATCAGGGAGGCCGAGGGCGCCGCGCTGATGCTCGAGGACGCCGCCCGTACCGAGGCGCTCGCGATGGTCGCCGACGCCGAACGCGAGGCGGAGCGGTTGCTGGCCGATGCGCGCGCCCGGGCCGCGGAGACCAGCCGGCGGGCCGAGGAGTCCGCCGAGGCCCTCGAGAGCGACACCGGCCGGCGGCGCTTCCGGTCCCGCCGGGCTTGAACGACTGCTGCCGAGGTCCGCGCACCGGGGTCGGCTACGCCGATGACCCGGGCCGCTCGTCGCGGATCGCGCGCGAGACCCGGGAGATCCGCAGCATCATCGCCGCGGACGGCGTCACCAGGCCGTTGACGTACGTCGACAGCCGCGACGCCGACGTACCGATGTGCCGGGCGAACTCGCGCTGGGACATCCCGGTGACCGCGACCAGGCGGCGGATCTCCTTGGCGACCTCGAGCCGTTCCTGCTCCTCGAACCGGTTCCGGTAGATCCGGGTGCACTCGCGCACCGCGTACGCCGCCAGCGGACGGTCGGCCGCCACGACGAGGTCGTGGAGCTGCGCGGCGTCCGGGCCCCAGGGCGCGGCCGCGATGAGGGCGAACTGGTCCCGCCACTGCTGGAGGTCGTCGGCGTCCACCATCGCCCGCACCTCCTCGACCGTCGAGAGCGGAGTCCCCGGCGACGCCGGGTCGATGTCCTGCATCAGGATCCAGAAGGCCGCCTGGTAGCAGACGGCCGCGATCTCCTCCGCCTCCTCGCGCGGGCAGCCGGACCCGACCAGCACCCGCCGGTTGTCGACCGTCTCGGCCAGCTGCCGGATCGCGCGCATGGTCGTCGGCATCTCCGGCGTGACGTCGACGAGGTAGCCCGCCTCGGCGTGCATCCGCGCGACCTTCTGGTGACCGAACCGCTTGACCAGGCCCGCGACGGCGGCGAGATCGTCGGGCTCGTGCAGCGTGATCAGGGCGACGAACGAGGCGAAGCCGGCGACCGCGGCCGGCCAGAACCGCTCGGTCAGCAGCTCGGGGACCGAACGGCCGAACGCGACCCACGGTTCGGTCGGCTCGACCTCCGCGACGCGTTCGGCGCGCTCGACCAGACGGAGGGTGACCTCGTGCAGGGGCCGATCGCGCGCCTGGTCGTCGGACTCGACAGCATCGAGGAGGCCAGCCAGCGACGGGCAAAGGGCGCGGGCGGCGTCGATGCGCCCCCGCCACGCTGCTCTTTCGACGTCTCTGCCCCCCTACACGTGCCACTCCAGACCCACCACGCCCCGAGTGCGGATTCCGTCGGCGCCGCCCCCAGAGCGGCGCCGACGGAAACCTGTCAGAAGGCTAGCCAGCCGAGCGGCAGGTACACCTCTCGACGTGGAGTCGCGTGATCAGATCCGAGAGCGTCGGGCCTCGGGGCGCCCGGGTCAGGCCGGAAGTCGCTCGCGCGTCCGTCGGGCGGCTGCTCCCAGCGCCCGCGCGGTCCGGTTGATCCGCAGCATCATCGCGGCCGACGGCGTCACCCGACCGGTGACGTACGTCGACAGCCGCGACGCGGACGTGCCGACGTGCTGCGCGAACTCCCGCTGCGTGCAGCCGCTCGCGCCGATCGCCGCGCGGATCTGGCCCGCGACCATGGCGCGCTCCTCCTCCTCGCGTCGCTCCCGGTAGAGAGCGGTGCACGTCGCGACCGCGTCCGCCAACCACGGCATTCCGGCCTCGTGGGCAAGCTCCTGCACCTCCGTCGCGTACGGGCGCCAGGGATTCATGCCGATCGTGGCGTAGAACGCCCGCCAGTCCCGCGCGGTGCCCGACAGGAGTCGATGCAGGTCGTCGACGGTGGTGACCGACACCCGCTCCCCCGCAGCGACGTCCTCCTCCAGGAGCAGCAGGTAGCCCGCGCGCTCGCACACGCCCCTGACCTGCGCGTCGATGCGGTCGTCCTCGGCAGTCCGCACGAGAGCGACCACGGCCTCCGTGGTCAGCGGCAGGTCAGGACCGGTCCCGAGCCAGCCGTCGAGGGTGTTCTGGATCGCTGCGACCGTCGCGTGGCCGTGCCGGTCCACGAGCGCTGCGGTGGACTCGAAGTCCGCGACGTCGCCGAAGCAGATGACCCCGAGCTGGTTGGCGAGCACCGCGGCGCGTACCCAGCGGTCGGCATCCGGCCGTCGGGACACCTTGCCGACGAAGTCCGTCAGCGTGTCCTCGAACCCGCCGCCGTCGGCCCGGTGCCTCCGGTCGAGGAGGTCGAGCACGATCCGCGCGTGCAGGTCGTCGCGCGCCTCGAGCGAGGCCCGCAGCATCCGGCTGTGATCGGGTCGGTACCGGCCGCGCCGGACTTCATCGTCGCTGACCATCTATCCCCCTGATTAGAACGGTCACCCGTGGACCGCGACGTTGCGGCATCAGGCGAACGCTACGGATCTCACGCCGACCCGACGATCGGCACGGTTGCGCAACGACCAGGCGTTCTTGCAGGTCAGCAGGCACATCGAGCGGGGGTGGCGGTGCTCGGCGATTCCAGAACTGATACCGAACAGTGTCGCTCGTGTGCATCTCCCGTGCCGCTGCCCCCTATCCTGCGAACATGTCCCACCGCATCTTCCTCGTCGAGGACGAGCGGGATCTTGCCGTGCCGCTGGTCAGCACCATGGAGGCCGAGGGGTACGAGGTCGAGTGGTTCGCGACAGGTGCCGCCGCGGTGGAGGCGGTCCGCGCCCGGCCGCCGCACGTGCTCATCCTGGATCGCAGGTTGCCGGACACGGACGGGCTCGACGTGTGTCGTGGGCTGCGGGCCGGCGGCTACCGCGGCGCCATCATCATGCTGAGCGCCCAGGCGAGCGAGATCGACCAGGTCTACGGCCTCAACAGCGGGGCCGACGACTACGTCGCGAAGCCGTTCGGGGTCGCCCAGCTGCTCGCCCGGATCGGCGCCGCCGTCCGCCGCAGCGGGCAGTACGTCGACACCTCGGTCGGCAACGTGCTGACGATCGAGCGGGACTCGCGACGGGTCCGGATCGGTCACCACGAGGTCGCGCTGTCGAGCAAGGAGTTCGACATCCTCCGGCTGCTCGACGACTTCCGCGGCAGCGTGGTCACCCGCGAGCAGCTGATCGAGGAGGTGTGGGACGCCGGTTGGTTCGGGTCCGACCGCGTCGTCGACGTGGCCGTCGGCCGGCTCCGGCAGAAGCTCACGGCCTCCGGCGCCAAGACCCGGATCACCACGGTCCGCGGCGTGGGCTTCCGGCTGGACGACGACCCGGAGTCCGACAGCTAGGCACCGGCTAGCGCCGGGGCAGCTGCACCCAGAACGTGCTGCCCCGTCCGAGCTCGGAGTCGACCCCGACCTCGCCGCCGAGGTGGCGCGCGACCTTGGCGACGATGGCCAGGCCGAGGCCCGTGCCGCCCTGCCGCTGCACCTCGGGGTCCGATGATCGGAAGAACTCGCCGAAGACCGCCTTCTGGTCCTCCGCCGTCATCCCGATCCCGTCGTCGGCGACGACGAGCTCGGCGAGCCGCCGGTCGCCGTCACGGACCCTGACGGCGACCGTCACGATGCCACCGTCCACGCTGTACTTCACGGCGTTGCTGACCAGGTTGCCCGCCACCCGCCGGATCTGCTCCGCGTCCCCGGGCACGTGCACGTCGTCGGCGAGATCGGTGACGAGCGTGACCCCGCGGGTCCGCGCCCAGTCGGCGGTGAGCTCGCACACCTCCCGAACCGTCGCCCCGAGGTCCTCCGTGCCGGCGTCCGCAGTGCCCGCCTCGGCCATCCCGTCCGCTCGGGCGAGCAGGAGGAGGTCGGCGATCACGTCCTCCATCCGCCGCAGGCCGCGACGTGCAGCCTCGATGCCGCGGGTGACCGCCGGGTCCACCTCGAACCGCTCCAGCAGCTCGAGGTTGACCCGGGCGCTGGTGAGCGGGTTCTTCAACTCGTGCGAGACCATCGCCACCAGCTGGCGCCGGTCGGAGTCGAGCTCCTGGAGCTCGCGGACGAGCTGCTCCTCGTGCTGGAACGCGCGCGCCGTCGCCAGGAACCGACCGAGGTCGCGCCCGAGCTCGATCACCTCGGAGAGCTCCACCTCCGACCACATCGGCGACCCCGCGGCACGCGCCAGCGACAACGACCCGAGGCACTCGTGGCCGGCGCCGACGGGCACGAGGAGCACCGAGCTGAACCCCAGGTCCGCGACGTACGCGCGCAGCCGCTCGGGATGCGGCGCACGCAGGCCCCGCACGTGGTCGGGCGTGACGACCGCCGTACCACCCTCGACCCAGAGGTCCCGGGCGTTGTCCTCGACGACCGCCGCGACGTCCGGGTCGTACGGCAGATCGACACCGATCACCGCGACCGGGTAGTCCGCACCGCTGCCGTCGAAGACCCGCGCCCACACCCCGGCCAGTCCGAACGCGCCCATCAGCAGCTCGCCCGACGTCTCGAGCAGGTGTTCCACCGACAGCGTGCTGGACGCCTCGCGGAACACCGCCCGGGCCGCACTCGCCAACCGGTGCCGCTCGGCGAGCTCGTGCTGGTCGGCGGCGAGCAGCACGACCCGCTCGGCGATCCGCGCGTAGCGCTCGAGGTGGCGCCGCTGGCGCTCGTCGGGGATCCGACCGCTCAGGGGCTCGTCGACGGCGAGCGATCCGCGGATCTTGCCGCCCGCGTCGCGGATCGGCGCGATGAGCATGTCGTGGGGGTGCCAGGCGTCGGGGTCGTCGCTGACGGGCAGGTCCGGGATCCAGCCGAAGCCGTCGGCGTCGGACCCGCGGTCGTGCGGGATGAACTTGAACCGGCCCCAGTCGTCGGCCGACCCGATGTCGTCCAGCAGCACCGCGACCGGCCACTCGATGCCGATCATCTCGTCGCGGGTGTGCTCGACACCGCGCACCGACACCGCCCGCTCCATGCCGGAGACCGCCGCGACCACCATCGTCTCGCTGCGCGCGATGTTGATGATGGCAGCCCGGAAGCCCACGAGGTCGGTGATGCCGTCGGCCAGCAGCTGGAGGTGTTCGACGAGGGCCGGATCGATCGGCAGCGGACCGCCGGGCCTCGGCCCGGCCCGGTCAGCCGGGTCCGGCTGCTCGGGGGGATGGCTGTCGGTCATGGCCCTCGTCCTCTGTCTTCAGCGGCTCGGGCTGATGGTCAACTCTGAGAAAGGCTGCGAGGTCCGATGATAGGGGCGCGGGCGCTGCTCCGACACCGCTTCAGGCAGGCGCGAGGACCTCCACCCGGTTGCCGGCGCCGTCGAAGGCGTGGAACCGCTGGAAGCCGTCGAAGGTGTGCCGTTCGCTCCAGTCGACGTCGAAGCCCAGTCCGTCCAGACGCGCGGCGGTCGACTCGAGCCCGGCCACCGTGTCGAGCACCAGCGCCGGGTGCGCCTTGCGGGCGGGGACGTGGGGATCCTCGACGCCGATGTGGATCTCCGCCGTGACGGCGCCTGCGGCGTCGTACGCCCGGAACCAGGCGCCGCCGCGCGCAGCCAGGTCCGCCGGCTTCGGGACCTCGGTCAGGCCGAGACCGTCGGCGTAGAAGCGACGGGCGAGGTCCTCGCCGCCGGGCGGGCAGGCGACCTGGACGTGGTGGAGCCTCATGCGACGGATCCGGTCGCAGGGGTGCGGGCGACGACGAACACCCGGCGGAACGGGAGCACGACGCCATGGCCGTCGTCGGGGTAGGCGGCGCGGAGGCGACGTCTGAACTCGTCCTCGAACGCCGGTCGGAGGTCGTCGGGCAGGGCCTGCAGCGTCGGGCGGGCGCCGGTCCCGGAGACCCAGGTGAACACCGGGTCGGGCCCGTGGAGGACGTGGAGGTACGTCGTCTCCCAGGCGTCCACCTCGCAGCCGAGGGCGGTGAGCGCGCGGAGGTAGGTGGCGGCGTCGTACGCCTGCGGCGTCGCGACGTCGCGGGTGTACGCCGCGTACGGCTCCTCGGCCGCCAGCGCGTCGCGGATCGTGTGGCTGGGCTCGTCGAAGTTGCCGGGCACCTGGAACGCCAGGTCGCCGCCCGCGCGCACCGCAGCGACGAGCGCGGGCAGCAGGTCGAGGTGGCCGGGGAGCCACTGCAGCACCGCGTTGGAGAGGAGTACGTCGGCCGCGGGCCGCCCGGACGCGAGCCAGTCCCTGAGGTCGGCGACCCGGAACTCGACGCCGCGCACCTCGCTCCGGGCGCGGTCGATCATCTCCGGGCTGCTGTCGACGCCGACGACGGTCGCGTCCGGCCAGCGCCGCGCGAGCAGCGCGGTCAGGTTGCCGGCACCGCACCCGAGGTCGACCACGTCCGCGGGCGTGGTGGCACGCACGCGGGCCAGCAGGTCGACGAACGGACGGCCCCGCTCGTCGGCGAAGGCGAGGTAGCGGTCGGGGTCCCAGGTGGCGGTCATGGCGGCTCCTGTGTCGTCGGTTCCGGCCCCGCCGAGGCTACGCCGATTTATCTTGATGTCAAGATTCTCGACCATTCGTTAACATGCACCCATGCCTGGGCGCGACGAGGTCGACGATCTGCTCGACGCGTGGACACGCGAGCGCGCCGACCTCGACCTCGGTCCGGTCTCGGTGTTCAGCCGGATCTCGCGGCTGGCCCACCACGTCGACCGCGCCCGGCGAGCGGCGTTCACCGCCCACGAGATCGAGTCGTGGGAGTTCGACGTGCTCGCCGCCCTCCGTCGCGCCGGTGACCCCTACCAGCTCTCCCCCGGCCGGCTGCTCCGCGAGACCCTGGTGACCAGCGGCACGATGACCAACCGCGTCGACCGCCTCACCACTCGCGGCCTGGTCGAACGCCACCCCGACCCGTCGGACCGACGGGGCGTCCTGGTCCGGCTGACCCCGGACGGCAAGGACGCCGTCGACGGCGCCTTCGCCGCGCTGCTCGACGCCGAGCGCGACCTGCTCGCCGACCTGTCCCCCGGCGACCAGAAGGCGCTGGCCGACCTGCTGCGGCGGTTGCTGGTGCCGTTCGCGGGTTGAGGTCGCGTCCGTCGCAGTCGTGGATGGACCTGGGTCGCCGTCATGGGCACCTCGATCACCCAGAGGTGCGGCATCGCCAACGACCGCCACCGCTCGAGGTCCGGCTCGGCACCGGTGAGCTCGGCCACCCGTCGACGGCAGTCGTCGAGCGGCTCCCAGCCCGGGTACGCCGACATCGCGCTCGGTGAGCAGCTGCGCCGCGCGGCGACGTAGTGCCGCGCTGTGGACGACGCCCCGGCTACGCGCCGCCTGTGGACGAACGGTGGCCTACTCCAGCAGCTCCGAAGCCTCGAGCCACTCGGTCTCGGCGGCCTCCTTCTCCGCATGGAGTACGTCGAGCTGCGCGGCGACCTCGGCGAGCCGGCTGTGGTCAGAGGCGTGGTCGGCCAGCTCGGCGGTGAGCTCGGCCTCCCGGGCCGACAGCCGCGCCAGCTGCTTGTCCAGCCGCGCGATCGCCTTCCGGGCCGCCCGCTCCTCGGCCGACCCCGACCGCGCCTTGCCCCGCACCGGTCGAATCCCCCCTGATGGCCCCTCGAATCCAGCGCCATGGCCCTTCGAGTCGACCGCTTCGGGCCCGTCGGAGGAGGGCCGAATTCACGATTCGCAGGGCCACCAGGGTCGATTCGCGGGGCCACGAGGGAGGACTCGACGGCTCGGGCCCGCCGCTCGAGGTATTCGTCCACCCCCCGCGGGAGCATCGAGATCAGGCCGTCGCCGAGCAGCGCCCAGACGGAGTCGGTGACCCGCTCGAGGAAGTAGCGGTCGTGCGAGACCACGACGAGGGTGCCGGGCCAGCCGTCGAGGAAGTCCTCGAGGACGTTGAGGGTCTCGATGTCGAGGTCGTTGGTGGGCTCGTCGAGGAGCAGCACGTTGGGCTCGGTCAGCAGCAGCCGGAGCATCTGGAACCGGCGGCGCTCGCCGCCGGACAGGTCGCCGACCCGCGCCGTCAGCCGGTCGCCCGTGAACCCGAACCGTTCGAGCAGGGCGGACGCCGACACCTCGCCGTCAAGCGTCTTCGTGACGCGCCGGATCCCCTCGATCGTCGCCAGCACGCGCGACTCGGGGTCGTCGAACTCGACCTGCTGGGTGAGGTGCTCGAGCGCGACGGTGCGGCCCTGCCGCACCCGGCCCACGTCGGGAGCGATCTCCCCGGCGAGCAGCCCCAGCACCGAGCTCTTGCCGGCACCGTTGACGCCGACGATCCCGACCCGGTCGCCTGGGCCGAGCCGCCAGGTCGCGTGGGCCAGCAGCATCCGGTCGCCGCGCTGCAGGTCGACGTCCTCGATGTCGAGGACGTCCTTGCCGAGCCGCTGGGTCGCGAACCGCTGGAGCTCCAGCCGGTCACGGGGCGGCGGGACGTCCTCGATCAGCGCGTTGGCGGCGTCGATCCGGAACTTCGGCTTCGACGTCCGTGCGGGCGCGCCGCGACGGAGCCAGGCCAGCTCCTTGCGCACGAGGTTCTGCCGGCGGACCT
Source organism: uncultured Actinomycetota bacterium (assembly GCA_963830735.1). Taxonomy (GTDB): domain Bacteria; phylum Actinomycetota; class Actinomycetes; order Propionibacteriales; family Nocardioidaceae; genus Nocardioides. Next base: position 179,468 of record CAWHNG010000001.1, on the reverse strand, counting down.
CGGAGGCGGACGCCTGACGCTGCCGCTCCGCCTTGGCGAGCACGAACGCGGCGTACCCGCCCTCGTAGGTGTCGACGCCCCCGTCGTGGACCTCCCACGTCTGCTGGCAGACCGCGTCGAGGAACCACCGGTCGTGGGTCACGACGACCAGGGCCGACGAGCGCGCGGCGAGGTGGCCGGCCAGCCAGGCGACCGCCTCGACGTCGAGGTGGTTGGTCGGCTCGTCGAGGACGATCAGGTCGTGCTCGCCGAGCAGCAGCGCCGCCAGCGCGCACCGGCGTCGCTCGCCACCGGAGAGGCCCACGACGGCGCGGTCGAGCGTGACGCCCGCCAGCAGCACCTCGACGACCTCGCGCAGCCGCGAGTCCGCGGCCCACTCGTGGTCGGACATCCCGCCGAGCACCACGTCGCGCACCGTGTGGGTGTCGTCGAAGTCGTCGCTCTGCCGCAGGTAGCCGATCAGCAGGCCCCGCTGCTGCGACACCCGGCCCTCGTCCGGCGACTCCTCGCCGGTCATGATCCGCAACAGCGTGGTCTTGCCGTCACCGTTGCGGCCGACGATGCCGATCCGCTCGCCGGCGCCGATGCCGAGCGACACGTCGGTGATGAGCGGGCGGACGCCGTACGACTTGAAGACCCGTTCGAGGTTGAGCAGGTTAGCCATAGGTCACCACGTGCGCTCCGGCGACCGGCCCGGGTGCGATGACGCAGCGATACCCGAGGGCGCGTACGTCGGCCACGGCCACCCGCGCGCTGTCGACGTCGGCGTAGAGCATCAGCATCGTCGGGCCGGACCCGGACAGCAGCACCCCGTCGGCCCCCACCGAGGACAGGTCCCCCTCGGTCGCCGCGAGGTCCGGGTGCAGGTCGCGGGCGGGCTCCCACAGGTCGTTGCCGAGTCCGAGCGCGACGTCGTCGTAGTCGCCGTCGGCGAGAGCCGCGAGGAGCCCGTCCGGCAGGGTCGGCTCGGTCTCGGCGTCCGGGAACAGCTCGTCGAAGTGCCGGTAGACCGCGGGCGTCGACAGGCCCTGCTCCGCCAGGACGACCACCCACCACACCGACGTCCGGTCCGTGACCGGCCTGACGACCTCACCGCGCCCGAGCCCGGTGGCGGTGCCCCCCAGGAGCGAGAAGGGTACGTCGCTGCCGAGGCCTGCCGCGAGGGCCAGCAGGTCGTCGTCCGGGGTGCCCAGGTCCCACAGCCGGTCGAGCGCGATCAGCGTCGCCGCGGCGTCGGCCGATCCGCCGGCCATGCCACCGGCGACGGGGATCCCCTTGGCGATCGTGATCCGCGCGGCGCGGTCGATCCCGTGGTGCGCGGCCAGCGCCCTGCCGGCCCGGACGGCGATGTTGTCCTCGCCCAGCGGCACCGCGTCGTCGGGCTCGACCAGCTCCACCGACCAGCTTTCGTCGTCGGCGACGGTCACGTCGTCGTAGAGCCCGACGGCCTGGTAGACGGTCGCCAGCGGATGGAAGCCGTCGGACCGCGGCGCACCGACGCCGAGGTAGAGGTTGATCTTCGCGGGTGCCCGGACGGTGACGGGCGGCTTGGGGGCAGGCTGAACGCGCACTCAGGCTCCCGTCCCGTCGAGCGCCTCGGCGATCCGCACGAACTCCGCGATCCCCAGCGACTCCCCCCGCGCCAGCGGTTCGATGCCGGCCGCGACGAGCGCCCGCTCGGCCGCCTCCGACGACCCGGCCAGGTCCCGCAGCGCGCCGCGCAACGCCTTGCGACGGTGGGCGAACGCGGCGTCGACGACCGCGAAGACCCGCTCCCGGGAGACCCCGGTCGTGGGCGGGTCGTGCCGGGTCCAGGCCACCAGCCCCGAGTCGACGTTGGGGGCGGGCCAGAAGACGTTGCGCCCGATCGCACCGGCGCGGCGTACGTCGGCGTACCAGGCCGCCTTGACCGACGGGACGCCGTACGTCTTGGAGCCGGGGGGCGCCGCCAGCCGGTCGGCGACCTCGGACTGCACCATCACCAGTCCGTGCTCGAGCGACGGCAGCAGCGCCAGCAGGTGCAGCAGGACGGGCACCGAGACGTTGTAGGGCAGGTTGGCGACGAGCGCCGTCGGCGGCGGGCCGGGCAGCTCGGTGACCCGCAGCGCATCGGCGAGTACGACGCTGCAGTGGTCGGCCGTCCTGGGGGCGAACTCCGCGATCGTGCCCGGCAGCGCGGCGGCGAGCACCGGATCGACCTCGATCGCGACGACGTCGGCACCGGCCTCGAGCAGCGCCAGGGTCAGCGACCCGAGCCCCGGCCCGACCTCCACGACGACCTCACCCGCGCTCACGCCCGACTCGCGGACGATGCGGCGCACGGTGTTGGCGTCGATGACGAAGTTCTGCCCGCGCTGCTTGGTGGGCCGCAGGTCGAGCCCCGCCGCGAGCCGACGCACCTCCGCCGGCCCGAGAAGTCTCGGGCCGGCGGAGTTCGTCATGCCGTGGAGGCTATCGGTTCAGCCGCGGATCACTGAGCCGGTGCGGGCCGTTCTACTGGGGCAGCCCGAGCTGGGCCGAGCAGTGCGGCCACGAGCCGTAGCCACCGGTCGCCGCACGGAGCCGCTCGGCGACCGCGATCTGCGCCTCCCGGCTGTTCTCGTGCGGGTAGCCGGAGCCGCCGTAGGCCTGCCACGTCCCCAGGTTGAACTGGAGTCCGCCGTAGTAGCCGTTGCCGGTGTTGATCGCCCAGTTGCCGCCGGACTCGCACTGCGCGAGCGCGTCCCAGACGGTGCTGCCACCGGCGTAGTTGGTCGACGGCGCCTCCTGGGTGCCGACCTCGACGATGGCGGCGACGGCCTTCTCGACGATCTTCGAGTCGACCATGACCTCCTTGACCAGCTCACCGTTGCGGTAGAACAGGCGGTACGTCGCGTTGCGGACGCCGTCCTGGCCGTCGCGGACCACGGTCTCGGTGCCCTCGGCGGAGGAGTCGTCCTCACGCTCGATCGTCTCCAGGGAGTAGGACTCGCCCTTGACGACCTTCTTCTTCACGTCGAAGTCGGTGTAGTTGATCCGGGTGCCGTCGGTGACCTCGGCGCCGAGACGGGGCTCGACCTCGTCGTGCTTGTCGACCTTCACGTCCATCTGCGCGAGCGCGTCGCGGACGGTCAGCGCCGGCAGCTGGCGGGTGACCGGCTTGCGTCCGGCCAGGGCCAGGGTCAGCTTCTTGGGGGTGACGATCTCGAGCTGGAGGCCGTCACGCGGGATGGTGAGGCTTCGGCTCGTGGAGAGGCGCGCGTCGCCGTACCCGCCGCCGATCTCGCTCAGCGCGGCGTCGACGCTGGTCGCGGTGACCCAGTGCGTCGACTCCTCACCGTCGACGGTGAGCTCGACCTGGCGGCCGTAGCGGACGGCGATCCGGGAGCCTTCGGCGACGGTCTCGTCGAGGTCGGGCTGGACGAGGTCGTGGTCACCGATGTCGATGCCCTCGTCGGCCAGCACCTCCTCGACGGTGTCGCCGAGGGTGGAGACCTCGCGCTCCTCGCCGTCGACCGAGAGGGTGACGGTGGTGCTCATGGACTGGTAGCCGTAGGTCGCGCCGGCAACGGCGAGGACGACGACGGCGACGGTCGCGATCAGAGCGATGCGGCTCCGTGCGATCTTCCCGAGAAGAGTGGCGACCCGCGCCTTCAGCGCAGGGGTCTCGGTGGCAGGCGTAGTGGTGTGCTCATCGACGGGCACGATTCTCCGAACGTCGTACTGCCCGGGCCTCGGGGGACCGGTTGGCCCCGTTTCGAACCGGCCGTCACACCTCATACGTACGACGGTCGGACTCGCCCGAGAGGGCCGCCACGAGCCGCGTCACTGCGGCTCCGGCACCGGTCGAAATCGTTCCCGATCCCGGCCTACGGGGTCTATGCGAACAAGAGCAAGCACCCAATTGCAAGTTGACGGCCCGCATCGTGAGCGTGCGACGTGACCGGACTCACCGGTTCGGGACCCCATCAGACCCACCCGCCACACCGCTTTCGCTTGCAAAAGCAAGCAGCCAGCAAGCGGTTGGTGGCGGTTCATCACGGGATGCAGGCGAGTCCTCGCCTCCCTAGCGGAGTTCCGCACGGGAGGCGCGGGTTCGCCTCCTTACCGTGATGAAGCAGCACCACCCGACACCCCTCGTCTACCACCCGCCACCGAACGCGACGTCGGTGTTGGCGTCGATCGCGGCGCACAGATCGGCGAGGTCGTCGCCGCGCTCCTCCGCCATCCGCCGCACCGTCAGGGGCACGAGGTAGGACGCGTTGGTGCGGCCGCGGAAGGGCATCGGGGTGAGGTACGGCGCGTCCGTCTCGACCAGGATCCGGTCGCGCGGCGCCACCCGCAGCGCCTCGCGGAGGGGCTCGGCGTTCTTGAAGGTCACCGTGCCCGCGAACGACAGGAACGCGCCGCGGTCCAGGCACCTGCGCGCGAAGTCGGCGTCGCCGGAGAAGCAGTGCATCACCCACCGGTCGGGCGCGCCCTCGGCGTCGACGACCTCGAGGATCTCGTCGTGGGTGTCGCGGTCGTGGATCACCAGCGTCTTGTCGAGCCGCTTGGCGAGGTCGATGTGCCACCGGAACGACTCGACCTGGACGGCGCGGCCGTCGTCGCCGGTGCGGAACGCGTCGAGGCCGGTCTCCCCGACCGCCCGGACCGCGTCGTGCGCGCCGGCAAGCGCCTCGATCTCGGACCAGGCCGCCTCGAGCTCCCCGCGGGCGGCCAGCCGGGGTGCCTCGTTGGGGTGGAGCGCGACGCCGGCGACGAGCGCGGGGTGCTCGCGAGCCGCCTCGACTGCCCACCGGGCGCCGGGCAGGTCGCAGCCGATCTGCACGATCCGCGGTACGCCGACGGCAGCGGCCGCGTCGATCGCCCCCGCCGGGTCGGGGGCGTGGTCGTCGTCCCGGCTGATGTCGAGGTGGCAGTGGTTGTCGACGACCGGGTGCGGCAGCGGCTCGGGGGCGGGCGGCCGGTCAGCCACCGGCGGCCCGTTCGACGATCGCCTCGGCCAGCGCCTCGGGCGCCTCGGTCGGGATCCAGTGGCTGACGCCTTCCAGCTCCACGAAGCGGTACGGCGCGTCGACGTACCTCTCGCAGTGCTCGACCCCCCACCGGCCGATCGCCGTGTCCCCGTCGCTCCAGACCATCGTCGTCGGCACCCGCACCTTGCGGCCCGACGTGCGGGGGTCGGTGAGCGGGAGGGCGCGGTACCAGTTGAGCGCCGTGGGGAGCGCGCCGTCGTCGACGATCTCGGTGCGGAAGCGGGCGACGTCGTCGTCGGTCATGCCGGTCGCGCGCAGCATCTTCTCCATCACGCCGCCCGGCCGGGCCGTGAGCTCGGGCAGGTAGGGAAGCTGGAAGGCCGCCATGTACCAGGACTTGAAGACCTGGCCGCGCGGCAACGCGTCGAGGTAGGCGGCAGGGTGTGGGACCGAGACCGCCGTCAGCGTGCGCACCCGGTCGGGGTGGTCGGCGGCCAGGCTCCAGGCGACGACGGCGCCCCAGTCGTGGCCGACGACGTGGGCCTTGTGGCCGGGCCCGCCGATCCGGTCGATCAGCGCCACCACGTCGGCCGCCAGGTCGGTGACCCGGTAGTCGCGCCGGCGGGGCGGGCGGGCCAGCGGCGCGTAGCCGCGCTGGTCCATCGCCAGGGTGCGGTAGCCCGCAGCGTGGAGGATCGGCGCGACCAACCGCCAGGACGTGGCGCGCTCGGGGAAGCCGTGCAGCAGCACGATCGGCTCACCGTCGATCGGGCCCTCGTCGAGCACGTCGAAGGTCAGTCCCTCGCGGTCGACGGTGGCGATGCGGTCCTGAGCCCCCTCAGCCATGGTCGGGCCCGTCGACGTGGACAGCCTGGTAGACCTCGCGCTTCGGCAGGCCGGCCGCCCGGGCCACCTCCGCGATCGCGTCCTTGCGCCTCATGCCGTCCTCCTCCAGCGCGGCCACGGCGGCGCGCAGGTTGTCGGGATCCGAGTCGACGGTAGCGCCCGCAGGAGCGCCGGCGACCACCACGGTCACCTCGCCGCGAACACCGTTCGCGGCCCACGCCACGAGCTCGGAGAGTACGCCGCGGCGGACCTCCTCGTGGGTCTTGGTGAGCTCGCGGCACACGGCGGCCGGACGGTCGCCGCCGAACGCCTCGGCCATCGCGGCCAGCGCAGCCTCCGTCCGGTGCGGCGCCTCGAAGAACACCATCGTCCGCTGCTCGGCGGCGAGGCCGCCGAGCCGGCGCGACCGCTCGCCCGCCTTGCGCGGCAGGAAGCCCTCGAAGCAGAACCGGTCCACCGGCAGGCCGGACACGGCGAGCGCGGTGAGCACGGCCGAGGGACCCGGCACGGCGGTCACCTGGATGCCGGCGGCGACGGCCGCGTCCACCAGCCGGTAGCCGGGGTCGGACACGCTCGGCATGCCTGCATCGGTCACCAGCACGACCCGGTCCCCCGCCTCGAGGGCCTCGACCAGGGCGGGGGTGCGGGCGGTCTCGTTGCCCTCGAAGTAGGACACCACGCGACCACTGATCTCGATGCCGAGGTCGCCGCACAGGCGGCGCAGCCGACGGGTGTCCTCGGCCGCGACGACGTCGGCCGAGGCGAGCTCCTCGGCGAGCCGCGGGGGCGCGTCGGCCACTCGTCCGATGGGGGTACCGGCCAGGACCAGCACACCGGTCGTCGTACTCCTTGGGGCGCTCGTTCCGCTCGCGTCCGTCACCCGCCGATCATCCCAGCCCCCGCCGAATCCCCCCTCGTGGCACGTCGAATAGGTGGTGATGGCCCGCCGAATCCGCCCTGATGGCCCGTCGAGTCGACAGCGATGGCCCCTGCTGGAGGGGCCATGCCGGCGGATTCGCGGGGCCATGACGGCCGATTCGCGGGGCCACGCCGGCCGATTCGCGGGTGGGGTCAGAGCCAGCCGCGCTCCTCGGCGACCTGGGCCGCCTGGGCGGTGGTGGAGGTGCCGGTCTTGCCGATCGCGGCGGAGAGGTAGTTGCGGACCGTGCCGGGGGTGAGGTGGACGCGGGCGGCGATCTCGGCGACCCGCAGGCCCTCGCGGGCCACCCGGAGGATCTCGCGCTCCCGCTCGGTGAGCGGGTTGGCGCCACCGGCGAGCGACTCGGCGGCGAGCACCGGGTCGACGACGCGCAGCCCCTGCCGCACCCGGCGTACGGCGTCCGCGAGCTCCGACGCCGGGGTGTCCTTGACCAGGAAGCCGCTCGCCCCTGCCTCGAGCGCACGGCGGAGGTAGCCCGGCCGGCCGAACGTCGTGACGATCAGGCTGCGCACGTCCGGCAGCGCGGCGCGCAACTGCCGGGCCGCCTCGATGCCGTCCGCGCCGGGCATCTCGACGTCGAGCAGGCAGACGTCGGCGGCCGACGACCGGGCCGCCGCGACCACCTCGTCGCCGCGGCCGACCTGCGCGACCACCTCGAGGTCGCTCTCGAGGTCGAGCAGCGCGGCCAGCGCGCCCCGGACCAGCGCCTGGTCGTCGGCGAGCAGCACCCGGATCGGGCGCCGCGCCTCCCTGTCCTCACGCTCGCTCACCAGCTCACCTCCACCACAGTGCCGCGGCCGTCCGGCCCGGTGCGTACGTCGAGCGTGCCGCCCGCCGCGGCCACCCGCTCGCGGATGCCGCGCAGGCCGTTGCCCTCGGCGGCGCCGTCGACGCCGCAGCCGTCGTCGGACACGACCAGCCCGCGCGGCGCCAGCGCGACCGTGCACCTCTCGGCGCGGCTGTGCCGCACGACGTTGGTCACCGCCTCGCGCAGCACCCACGCGAGCACCATCCGGTGCCGGGGGTCGACGACGTCCGTGCTCCCAGGGAGGTCGGTGTCGATGCCGGCCGTGGACAGCGCCGCCTCCGCCGCCGCGAGCTCGTCGCCCAGCCGGGCGACCCGGAGCCCGGAGACGGTCGCGCGGATCTCCGCGATCGCCTCGCGGGTCAGCGACTGGATCTGCCGCAGCTCCGCGTGCGCGCGGTCGGGGTCGATGTCGACCAGCCGGTCGGCGAGCTCGGCCTTGGCCGCGACGACGGTCAGGCTGTGCCCGAGCACGTCGTGTACGTCGCGCGCGACCCGCTCCCGCTCCGCGACGATCTCCAGCTCGCGGCCGACCTCACGGTGGTCGGCGCTGCGGTCCTCGAGCAGTCGCACGATGAGGGTCGTCACCGCGACGAGCACGCAGATCAGCCCGAGGAACTCCGATCCGGGTTCGGCGACCCCGAGCATGGTCAGCCCCGGCGGGAGCGCCACGCACACGAGGGCCACGGCCAGCGAGGCCCACAGCCGGAGCGTGAACATCGCCAGCGCGACGACGTACGGCAGCGTGCCGAGGCCCTCCTCCCCCGCGACCGCGCACACCACGCCGGTGAGCGCCACCATCGCCACCAGGTGCAGCAGGCCGAGCCGCTCGGAGGTCGGGTGCCGCTCGGGGATCCGGATCAGCGCGTGCAGGTAGACCGCCACGAAAGCGATTAGGGCGAGCAGGGCGACGACGCGCAGCGCGACCGGACGGTCCGCCGTCAGCGCGGCGTGGATCGGGAAGCCCAGGAACACCAGCCAGATCGCGGCCATCAGCCACCCGTAGCGCTCCCAGGGGTCGCGATCGGGCGCCACCGCCTGCTGCGCCACCGCCCGCTCCGTCACTGCCTGCTGCGTCCCCGCCGCACCAGCGCCACCGCGACCACGGCGAAGATGAGCGTCCACACCCCCACGCTAAGGCCCGCCTGCCACAGCGGGTCGGGCGCGATGGTGTTGCCCATGTTGTCGACCGAGTGCCCGTCGTTGACCGGGTAGCGCGCGAGATAGGCGTAGCCGTAGAGCGGGGTGAACTTCGCGATCGCCAGCCAGGTGCCCGTCAGCGGGAAGAACAGGTTGCCCAGGAACGCCATCACGACGAGCATCCCCGAGGCCGCGCTCACCGACGCCTCGCTCCGGAAGGCCATGCCCACCGCGAGGCCGTACAGGCAGAAGGTGATCGCGCCGAGGAGCACGACCGCGGCACTGACCAGCCACGCGGTCGCCGTACCCTCCGCGCCCGTCAGCGCACCCAGGACGTAGATCGCGGTGATCGGGATGGCCGCCACCACGAACGCGACGACCACCTTGCTGGCGACGAACTGGCTGTCCCGCAACGGCGTGAGCCCGAGCTGGCGGCCCCAGCCCTGCATGCGTTCGACGGCGGCCGTGCCGCCGACGCCGGTGGTCGCGGTCACGGCGCCGTACGCCGCCATCGCGACCATGATGTAGAGCGCCACGTTGCCGTGCAGCATCCGTTCGCCGCCGTACTCCTGCGAGGCGCCGAAGATGACGTACATGAACGCCGGCAGCACGGCGACGAAGAAGAGCGTCACCGGGTCGCGGAAGACGCGACGCAGCTCGAACAGGGTGAACGCGACGTTCATACCAGGGTCTCCTCGTCAGTGCGGGTGAGCGCCACGAACGCCTCTTCGAGGTCGGCGCTCGTGATCTGCAGGTCGGTGCCGCGGAAGTCGGTGAGCAGCCGCAGCGCCACCCGGTCGGAGTCGACGGCGCGTACGACGACGCGGTCACCCTCGGCGTCCGCGGCGGCGACGCCGGTGGTCCCGCGCAGGACGGCGGCGGCGTCGACGGGATCGGCGACGCGGGCGCTGACGGTCCGGTCGGCAGCGCTGGCGCGGATCCGTGCGGTCGTGTCGTCGGCGACCACCCGACCGCCCGCGACGACCACGATCCGGTCGGCGAAGGAGTCGGCCTCGGCGAGGTAGTGGGTGGCGAACACGACGGTGCGCCCGGCGGCGGCCTCCGCGCGCATCGTGTCCCAGAAGTCGCGGCGCGCGGTGACGTCCATCCCGGCCGTCGGCTCGTCGAGGACGAGCAGGTCGGGCTCGGGGAGCAGCGCGAGCGCGAACCGCAGGCGCTGCTGCTCCCCGCCCGAGCACTTCGACACGCGGCGGCGGGCGATCGCGGTCAGGCCCGCCCGGCCGAGGACGTCGTCGACGTCGGCGTGCTCGGGGAAGGTGGTGGCGATCATCTGCACGGTCTCGCGGACGGAGAGGTCGCGCAGCAGGCCACCGGTCTGCAGGACGGCCGAGACGCGGCCGGTCGCGACGGCGCGGCGCGGCGGGAGGCCGTAGACGCGGGCGGTCCCCGAGGTCGGCTCGGTCAGCCCGAGCGCCATGTCGATCAGGGTCGTCTTGCCGGCTCCGTTCGGCCCGAGGAGCGCGACGATCTCGCCGGCCTGGACGGTGAGGCTGATCCCGGCGACGGCGTGCACCGGCGGCTGACCCGGACGGTGGAACGTCTTGCGCAGGTCGTGCAGCGCGATGGCGGGGGCGTTGGGTTCTCCAGGCATGCGTCCAGCGTCGCCGGGTCGCGGGCCGGCCGCCACGGCAGACGTCATCGGACCCGGGATGACACCTGTCATGGGGTTCCGAGTCGTGGGCCCCGGTCGGCGGGCGCCGTAGAGTTCGGCAGCGTGACGGCCGTCGACGAGCAGACCGCGCAGGGCGCGGCGGAGGGTACGGCGGACCGCACCGCGACCTCGTCGACCGAGACGTCCTCGTCGCGGTCCCCCCGAACCATCGGCCTGTCGAGCACGGCGACCGGCCGGCCCGTGCCGTCCGCGATCGACCGTGCGCGCGGCGTACTCGCCGGGATCGGGCGCCGGGATCGGCTCTGGGGCTGGCTGGGACCGATCGCGGTGACCCTGCTGGCGTTCGCGATGCGGATGTACCACCTCGGGTCGCCACGGCGGTTCGCCTTCGACGAGACCTACTACGCCAAGGACGCGTGGTCGCTGCTCAACAAGGGCTACATCCAGACCTACCTCGAGGACGTCGACGGCAACAAGAAGACCGACATCAACGCCGACATCGTCGCCGGCCACACGCAGGGGGTCTGGACCGGCGACCCGTCGCTCGCCGTGCACCCCGACGTCGGCAAGTGGCTGATCGCGCTCGGCGAGAAGGCGTTCGGGATGGACGCGTTCGGCTGGCGGATCGCCTCGGTCGTCGCCGGGACGCTGATGGTGCTCGTCATGTGCCGACTGGTGCGACGGATGACGGGGTCGACGTTCCTCGGCTGCGTCGCCGGTCTGCTGCTGATGCTCGACGGGATGCACCTCGTGCTCTCCCGACTGGCGCTGCTGGACATCTTCATCGCGCTGTTCCTGCTCTGCGGGGTGCACTGCGTCGTCGCCGACCGGGACTGGCTGCGCCGCCGGCTCGCCCGCTGGGCGGAGGACGGCACTCCCACGCGCGCGTCGTGGGGGCCCGTGCGCGGCGTACTCCTCCGGCCGTGGCTGCTCGCCGGCGGCGTCTGCTTCGGCCTCGCGATCGGCACCAAGTGGGCGGCGATCTACCCGCTGGCGGTCTTCGGGCTGCTCTGCTTCGCGTGGAGCGCGCGGGCCCGGCACTCGTTCGGGATCCGCTGGTCGACGCTCAAGGGCGCGCTCGTCGACGGCGTACCCGCCTTCCTGCACCTCGTCGTGCTCGCCGGCCTCGTCTACGTCGCGACGTGGGGCGGCTGGCTCGCGCACGCCGACGAGTACGAGGAGCACCTCAGCGCCACGCAGTACCGGCAGTACACCGGCCACGGCCACTGCGCCGAGGACGACGACTCCTACGTCGCCACCGACCTCGACGAGGACAAGCGCTGGCCGACCGCCCGCGAGCCGGACGCGCACGGCGTCGGCGAGGCCTGGCAGTCGCTGCGGTCGCTCTGGTACTACCACCAGGACGTCTACACGTTCCACACCCACTTCCTGAACTGCTCCGAGCACACCTACGCGTCCAACCCGTCGAGCTGGCTGCTCATCAACCGGCCGGTCGGTGTCGCCGTCGACAACGACGTCCCGCGCAGCGAGCCCGGCTGCGACGCCGCGCCCGGCAGCGACTGCATCCGCCAGGTCCTGCTGATCGGGACGCCGACGATCTGGTGGGGCGGCTGCCTGGCGCTGATGTTCGCGGTGGTGATGTGGCTCGGCGCCCGGGACTGGAGGTACGGCGTCGCCGTCGCCGGGACGGTCGCGACCTGGCTCCCGTGGCTGCAGTACGACGACCGGCCGATCTTCATCTTCTACGCCTCGTCGATCCTGCCGTTCGTGGTCCTCGCGCTCACGCTCACCATCGGGACGCTGATCGGACCGTCGCGCCTCCCCTCGCCACGGCGCACCGTCGGCGTGGTCGTCGGCGGAGCGTTCGTCGTCCTGACGCTGGTCAACTTCGCGTGGTTCTGGCCGATCTGGACCAACGGTCTGCTCAGCGACAGCGAGTGGCTGGACCGGATCTGGTTCTCGCGGTGGGTCTGAGCAGATGAAGAAGGCGGCGCGCAGGTCACTCTTCCGCCACCCCGCGCAGGTGTCGGTGGCCGCGTTCGCCGCGGCGGTGCTCGTCGGCACCGTCCTGCTGATGCTCCCCGTCTCCCGGAGCGGCCCGGGCAGCGCGGGCTTCGTCGACGCCCTCTTCACCTCGACCAGCGCGGTCACCGTGACCGGCATGGCCGTGGTCGACACCCCGGCCCACTGGTCGACGTTCGGCGAGGTCGTCCTCATCGGACTGGTCCAGGTGGGCGGCCTCGGGATCATGACCCTCGCCTCCCTGCTCGCACTGCTGGTCTCCAACCGGCTCGGCCTCCGCAGCCGCCTCACCGCCGCGGCCGAGACGAAGGCGACCGGACTCGGCGAGGTGCGCACCATCATCAAGGGCGTCCTGAAGATCACGGTGTTCTTCGAGGTGGCGATCGCGGTCGCCCTGGGCCTGCGCTTCGCGCTGGCGTACGACGAGCCGTGGGGGCGGGCGTCGTACCTCGGGCTGTTCCACTCGGTGATGTCGTTCAACAACGCCGGGTTCGCCCTGTGGTCCGACAGCATGGTCGGCTTCGCCGCCGACCCGTGGATCTGCCTGCCGATCGCGCTCGGGGTGATCTGCGGCGGCCTGGGCTTCCCCGTGTGGCTCGAGCTGATCGGGCGGTTCCGCCGGCCGCGGGACTGGGGTCTGCACACCAAGATGACGCTGTCGGTGAGCGGCGTGCTGCTGCTGATCGGCACGGTGTTCGTGACGGCCAACGAGTGGAGCAACCCCGCGACCCTGGGCGCGCTCGACCCGGGCGGTCGGATGCTGGCGGGCTTCTTCCAGGCCGTGATGCCCCGCAGCGGCGGCTTCAACAGCGTCGACTACGGCGCGATGAACGAGAGCACGCTCCTCGGCACCAACGTGCTGATGCTCATCGGCGGCGGGTCGGCCAGCACCGCGGGCGGGATCAAGGTGACCACCTTCGTGCTGCTGCTGTTCGCCATCTATGCGGAGGTGCGCGGCGAGCAGGACATCGAGGCCTTCCACCGCCGGGTCGGCGACCGTGCCGTCCGCCAGGCGCTCACCGTCGCGCTGCTCGGCGTCGCCGCCGTCATGGTCACGGCCCTCGCGCTGCTCCACCTGACCGACCACAGCACGGACGAGGTGCTGTTCGAGGCCACCTCGGCGTTCGCGACCGTCGGCCTGTCGACCGGCATCACACCCGACCTCCCGACCGCCGCCCACCTGCTCCTCGTCGCGGTCATGTTCCTCGGCAGGCTCGGGCCCGTCACACTGGTCTCGGCGCTCGCGCTCCGCGAGCAGCCGCGGCTCCACCGACTGCCGGAAGGACGGCCGATCATTGGCTAGGAAGATCACCACGGGTGTCGTCGTCGTCGGACTCGGCCGGTTCGGCCGGTCGCTGTCGCTCGAGCTGATGGCACAGGGCGACGAGGTCCTCGGCATCGACCCCGACACGAGGATCGTGCAGTCGCTCGCCGGCCGGCTCACCCACGTCGTCGAGGCCGACTCGACCAACGAGGAGGCGCTGCGCCAGCTCTCGGTCCAGGAGTTCGGGCGCGCGGTCGTCGCCATCGGCAGCGACCTGGAGGCGAGCATCCTGTCCGCGTCGGTGCTCCTCAACCTCGGTGTGCCCGACGTCTGGGCGAAGGCGATCAGCGACTCCCACGCGCGGATCCTCACCCAGATCGGCGTTCAGCACGTCGTACGCCCCGAGCACGACATGGGCAAGCGCGTCGCGCACCTGCTCCGCGGCCGGATGATCGACTACATCGAGTTCGACGACGGCTACGTCTTCGCCAAGACCAGCTCGCCCAGCTCGCTCCACGGCGTCACCCTGGGCGACGCCGGGGTCCGGAGGATGCACGGCGTCACCGTGGTCGGCGTGAAGCGCGCCGGCGGCACGTTCACCTACGCCACGCCGGACACGGTCCTGCGTCCCGGTGACCTCCTCATCGTCTCCGGGTCGGAGCCCGAGGTCGAGGCGTTCACCGAGCTGCCGTAGCGGCGGTTCGGCGTCGGGCAGACTCCTCGCCATGCTGCACCTCCGGATCTCTGCTCCCGCCGACCTGGCGACCGATGCCGTTCGGATCCTCGACACCGACCCTGCGGTGAGCAGCGTCGTCCACCTCCCAGGTGCGTCGGTGCGGCCCGCCGGGGACCTGGTCCTGGCCGACGTCGCCCGGGAGGCGGGCAACGAGGTCGTCGACCAGCTCCGCGAGCTGGGGATCCCGCACGCCGGGAGCATCCACGTCGAGCCGGTGCACACGTGGCTCTCGCACGCCGGGTTGGCCGCGGAGCGCCGTACTCCTGGAAGCAGCGCTGACTCCGTCGTCTGGGCCGACGTCACCCAGCGCGCCTACGAGGAGACCGAGCTCAACTGGACCTACCTGTCGTTCATGGTCCTCGCCACGCTGATCGCGAGCATCGCGATCGTCCTGGACTCGCAGATCCTGGTGATCGGCGCGATGGTGCTCGGCCCGGAGTTCGTGGCGGTCGCCGCCCTCGGGCTGGCGTTGGTACGACGCCGCGGGCCGCTCCTCGTGCGAGCGGCGCGCACGCTCGTCGTCGGGTTCCTGGTCGCCATCGCGATCACCGCACTCGCCGCCCTGGCGGCCCGCGGCCTCGGCTGGGTCGTCGCGTCCGACGTCACCGGACCCCGCCCGGACACGGCCTTCATCTACACGCCCGACAAGTGGTCGTTCATCGTCGCCGTCATCGCCGCCGCTGCGGGCGTGCTGTCGCTGACGTCGGCCAAGGTCGGCGGGCTGTCCGGGGTCTTCATCTCGGTCACGACGGTCCCCGCCGCAGGCAACGTGGCGCTGGGGCTCGCCTTCGGCGCCACCGACGAGATCTGGGGCAGCACCCAGCAGCTGCTGCTCAACATCAGCGGCATGGCACTCGCCGGCTGGCTCACCCTCGCCTTCCAGAACGCGATCTGGTCGAGGATGTCGGCCCGGCGGGAGAAGCTCGTCGCCCGGTTGCGGCGTATCCGCTGACGGAACCCGCACCCGCCTTGTCTGGCAGAGATTCCAGAAGGAACGCGGTCGCGGTCGGCGGTGGTCGAGGGGACCAGTTGTTTGTCGGCGACCACGGTCGCGGCAGCGTCGTGGTCGCCCGCTGGGGTTGCGGTCGAGATAGGGCTGCTGGTGGTTGCGTCCGTCGTCGGCTTTCAGGTCGTACGACGCCGCGCCGCCGCCGCTCCCGGGGGCGGTCCGCTGGCGGCGGATGGCGACGATCGTTGGTCGAGGAGCTAGCGCAGCGAGCGTCACGAGACCCAGCCACCCACCTCACCACCCGACGGCCGCCTCGGCCGTGGGGTTTCGGTCGTGACCCCAGCGGTCGACCCGAGCGGACCCGGCAGCCGTGCAGGGCTCCAGCCAGGTGCGGTGACCACCGGTGACCGCGACCGCGTTCCTTCTCTCCAATCCGCCTTGACCACCGCGGATCCGACGGCCGGCAGCGCACCTTCCGCTCGACATCTGCCCTGCCCGATCTGGTTGTCCACAGGGTCGGTCCGGAAGGGGGTCCAATGTCGGAGGTCGATGATCGAATGAAGGCATGGATCTCGGGAGCGCCACCCTCTTCGACCTGACACCGGCCGGTGTTCGGGGCCGACGAGCCGACCGCGCCCGAGCCCGAGCGGGTGGTCTCCCCCGACGCGAAACTGCTGGCCGGATCTACGAGGACGTCAGTGTCCTGATCGCCGACCGCGAGGTCGCCCGGATCCGACGGATCGCCCAGTGGGCCCGCACCCACGTGGTCGAGAAGCCCGAGGACGCCGCCACCATCACCGACTACGCCCTGGACACCGGGATGCCCATCGCCGGCGAAGGCGCCCCGCTGATCTCCGGCCACGCGGTGGTGGAGATCAGTGCGGTCCTGGGCCGGTCCCTGGACTCCGGGAGGCACCTGGTCGGGCAGGTCGTCGAGCTCGACCACCGCCTCCCCCGCACCTGGACCGGACTGTCTGGAGGGCCGGGTCCCGGTCTGGAAAGGCCTCCGCATCGCCGACCTCACCCGACCCCTGAACCCCGAGCTGCTGCCGGGTTCGTCGACCAGCAGCTCTCCGAGTTCGCCGCCACCTGCTCCTGGGCACAGATCGACCGACTCATCGACGAAGCCCTCCTCCGCCACGACCCCGACGAAGCAGAACGCCGCCGCCAGGCCGCCGCCGAGCACCGCCACTTCACCCTCGACCTCGACCAGAGCGGCATCGACGGACTCGTCGACCTCACCGGCGTCCTCGACATCGCCGACGCCCTCGACCTCAACACAGCCATCACCCGCCGCGCCACCCACCTCGCCGACCTCGGCAGCGACGACCCCCTCGACGTGCGCCGCGCCAAAGCCGCCGGCGAGCTCGCCCGCAACGACCACACCCTCGACCTCCAGCCCGAAGAACCGACCGACGCTGGTCGACCCGCCGTCGACCTACCGGCCGCCGGCGTCTCGCAACCCGCACGACCGGCGCCGGGCCGGAAGATCGAGCTGTTCATCCACCTCACCGCCGCCGCCCTCGAAGGCGGCAACCCCGTCGGCCGCCTCGAGAACACCGACACCCCCATCACCGTCGGACAGATCCGGGAATGGTGCGCCAACCCGGACGCCAAGATCACCATCCGACCGGTCATCGACCTCAACGGCTGCCGCCCCGTCAACGCTTATGAGATCCCCCACCGGACCCGCACCCAAGTCACCCTCCGCGACCTGACCTGCGCCTTCCCCAACTGCACCAAACGCGCCCACCGCTGCGACCTCGACCATCGCATCCCGCATGCCGACGGCGGCCCGACCTGTGCCTGCAACCTCGTGCCCGCATGTCGCAGCCACCACCGCGCCAAGACCCACGCCGGGTGGACCTACCTCATCCTCACCCCCGGCCACTACCTGTGGTGCTCACCCCACGGACAACTCTGGATCGTCGACCCCCACGGCACCCACATCCTCGACCGCCGCACCTTCAAGACCACCACCCGGCACCAACACCCTCGACCCGAGGAGTAGGTGCCACGCCCCACACCCCGCCCACCCCGGCGGGGCCACAGGCACGTCCGGGGCGCCCGCGTCCGCGGCGCCGAGCCAGGCGCGCCCCCGCCGTCGCTCCCGACCACGCGGCCGCGGCTCCGACCACCCGTCAGTGGCTGCGGAGAGCCTTGATCAGCTCCCCCTTGCGCATCTGGGAGCGCCCCTCGATCCCGATCTCGGCAGCCCGCTTGCGGAGCTTGTCGACCGTCCAGTCCTCGTAGTCACCGGCCTTGCCGCCGCTCCGGCCCACCGACGACCGGCCGCGAGCGGCTGCCTCGTTGGCGATCCGAGCCGCCTTCTCCTTGCTGGCGCCGTCCTCACGCAGCTCGTCGTAGAGGTCGGGGTCCTTGATGCTCGGCCCGTGCCGCTGGCCTGCTCTCTTCGGCATGGTTCCTCCTTCGTCACTTCCCTCCCGGTATCCGAACCAGCCGACTTCATCCGCCGCCCTCACCAGCCTTCGACCGCACCGCCTCCCCGAAGCCGGCGAACCTCCGCGCCCGGGCCGACCCGGACCTCGCCGGCCGTCCAGACGATGTCGACCTCCGGGCCGAGCTGCACCACCCGCGTCCGCCGGTGCAGCCACCGCACGGCCGTCGCGACGAGCCAGGGCCCCTGATCGTCGGACCGGTCGTAGCCGAGCAGCGAGCCCGACCGTCCCTCCCCCACGACCAGGGCGGCGACCTGCTGTCGCCCGGGGCGGTCCGGGTTCCCCGTGAGGTGTACGTCGAGCACGCGCATCGCCGGCGCACCGGAGGGGCCGCCGGCCGTCGTACCTCCCGGCAGCAGCACCCGCAGCTGCAGCAGCCGGCCGAGCCGCCGCCGGGCCGGAGCAGGGCCGTGGTCCTCGACCCGTCGCCGCACCAGCCCGGCGCGCTCGACGCGCAGGTGCACCTCGCTGGTGACGTCGTCGACGAGGTCGAGGTCGATCACCCCGGGCTGGAGCCGCGCGGCCTCGGCCGGCGCGAGCTGCTCGTAGCGTTCCGCGAGCCAGCGGCCGAGCCGACCGCCGAACCGCGGCAGCAGCGCAGGCGCGCCGACCAGCAGCGCGGTCGGGACCAGCGCACCGTCGTCCTCGGTCAGCTCGACGTCGTCGACCTTGCCGACCAACCGGCCGTCCACGTCGACGATCTGGCGGTCGAGGAGGTGCAGTGCGGCGTCGTACTCCGCGTCCGGCCAGGACCGGATCGGCCCGCGATGCGAAGGCGCGGAGTATCCGGTCGGACGACGGCGGCTCATGACGTTCCCATCCGGGTGAGGACCATCAGCGGGATCGCCGCGACCGACGCCAGGCAGACCAGCCCGAGGTAGACGACGCCGAGCGTGTTCGCGACAGGCCCGTTGGCGTGCGCGCCGAGGTAGTCGGGGTCGTTGGCGACGACGAGGATCGGGAAGTAGGTCAGCGGCAGCGCGATCGCCGAGAACACCACGGAGAACTCCGTCACGAGGATCGGGTCGACGGCGGTCAGCAGTACGCCGGCCGCGAGCAGGACGGCCGCGACCAGCACCGCGTGGAAGGCGCCGGCCTGCCCGGGCCGGACGTACTTGCCCCACTGGAACCCGAAGTACTGCGCCAGGCTGTAGCCCGCCGAGAGTCCGGTCTCGCAGGCGGCGCCGAAGGTCGCCGCGACGAAGCCGAGTACGGCGACCGCGAGCCCCACCTTCCCCAGCGCCACCGCGACCGGCAGCCCGACCTGGCCCAGCGTCTCGACGGCGATCCCGGCCGGCAGGAAGACGACCGCCGCACAGCCCGCGATGAACAGCGACAGCAGCCCGCCGAGCGGGAAGCCGATCAGCACGTTGGCCCGCATCACCGGCAGGTCCTTCGCCGTCCACCGCTCCTCGACGCCGCCGCTGGAGAAGAAGAACACCTCGTAGGGCGTCATCGCCGCACCGAACAACGCGACCCCGAAGTAGGCGTAGACGGCCCAGCTCTCGCCGCCCGGCTTGTCCGCGGTCACCACGTCCGACACGAGCCGACCCCAGTCCGGCCCGAGCTGCCACAGCGCGACACCGAAGACGACGAGCGCGAGTCCCATCAGGCCCAGCACGTTCTCCATCGCCGAGAACTTCGCCCGCCACAGCACCAGCCCCACGAGCACGGCCACGACCGGGACGAACCCGAGGTGGTGGACCGATGTCGCGAGCTGCAGCGCCAGGGCAACGCCACCGATCTCGGCGACGAAGGTCAGGAACGTGACCGCCAACGAGCCCACCAGGTTGAGGAAGCCGACACGCGGTCCGAGTCGCTCGCGCACCAGGTCGAACGTCGCCCGGTGGCTGACCGCCGCGATCCGGCCGGACATCTCGGCGAACACGCAGATCCCGATCACGCCGACCACGACGACCCACGCCAGGGACATCCCGAGCCTCGCGCCCACCTGCGCGTTCGTGACCAGGTCGCCGATGTCGACGAAGCCGCCGATCGCGGTGAGGATGCCGAGGAAGACCGCGAAGTAGCGCTTCATCAGGGCCGCCAGCGCCGGGCCTGGACATCCAGGTCCAGGGCGAGCCGGTCGAGCCTCCCCAGCGCCGCGTCGTCGACCGGCTCCTGCGCCACCGCAGCCGCACGGGCGGCCCGGACCTCGTCTGCGGCGCTGCCGAGGAGCTCGAGCATCCCCTCGGTGTCGGCCTCCCGTCCTGGCGGCGGCTGCACCCCGGACAGCGACTCCTCGGCCGTCCCCACGGCCTTCTCCGCCTCGGCGAGGACGACGACGGCGTAGGAGCGCCAGATCCTGTCCTCGCGCGTCGAGGCAAGGGTCAGCCGCACCGTCGCGACCTCGCTCGCCGCATCCGACAACGAGGTGTACGCCGTCTCCGCCCACCCCTCCCGGTCGGGCTGGCCGACGGTGCAGCCTCCGCCCCCCACCACGAGGAGTACGGCGAGCAGCACGCCCACCGCGAGCCGTCGCCCTCCCGGCCCGCCTCCGCTCACGTGTCGTTCCGTTCCCGGGCGGCCCACGGGACGACGAGCCACAGGGTCACGAAGCCGACCGCGACCAGACCTCCGGCGACCAGTCCGGCGGTGATCCCGACGACGATGTCGAAGACCAGCACGACGACCCCTGACGAGACCAGTGCCAGTGCGAACAGGCCCGCGGTCGCGCATCCGTGTGCCGCCGCGACCAGCCAGTCCCGCTGCTGCTGCCGGAAGAGCACCCGGTGGAACGCGACGGGCGCGACGATCAGGCAGGTGGCCAGCACCGACCCGACGAGGATGCAGAGGTAGAGGACCCGCTGGTGGTCCTCGAGGTCGGTGAAGCGGTCGCTGAAGGGCACCGTCAGCAGGAAGCCGGTCAGGATCTGCACACCGGTCTGGGCCACCCGCAGCTCCTGGAGCAGCTCGTTCCAGTTGCGGGTGATCTGCTCGGCGGGCCGGCGCTCCGTTTCGCCGCTCACCGAGGTCCTCCGCCGGTCGCGGGACCTGCGTGCACCAACAGCCCGCCGGGCCGGCAGTCGACGACGTCGAGCACGGCGAAGCCGTCGACCGCAGCGGCGGTTCCCCCGGGTCCCGGCGGCGGCTCGACGAGCCGTTCGGCGAGGCGGTCGACGTGCTGGGGCAGGGCGACCTGGAAGACCAGGTGGCCGGACGGCGAGAGGTGCCGCAACGCCGCGTCGAGGCAGACGACGAGCGCGTCGGAGCCGTCGAGGCCGTCGAGGCCCTCGGGCACCCCGTTGTCGGTCGGCAGCCACGGCGGGTCTGCGATCGCCAGGGGGAAGACCTCCCCCGGCGCGAGGGCGGCTGCGAGCCGCTGACCCCGGATGTCGGACCGGACCCCCGCCGCTGCGGCGTTCCGGCGTGCGTACGACGCAGCGACGGGGTCATGGTCGACCTGAACCAGGTCGCGTCCGGTCAGCCCGGCGGCGAGCAGGCCGATCTCGCCCGGCCCGCAGCAGAGCTCGAGGATCGGTCCGGACGGGCACGAAGCGGACACGTCGGCCGCCAGACGGCTCTGCTGCGCCGTCCAGGCCCGCGGGCGGCGTACCCGTCGGTCCCACCGGATCTCCAGCCCCTCGAAGTCGACGACCTCGACCGGGGCAGCCGGAGAGCTCGGGCAGGTCATGCCCGCGCGGTACCCAGGGGCGGGGCCGCTATCCGGGCGGCCCGGGTTCGTCGCCCAGGAACGGTACGGCGGCGCCCGACCCACCCCGGGCGCCGCCTACCTGCCTCCCCGGACGCGCGCTACTTGACCTCGGCCCGCAGGATCCGGACGAGCCCCAGCGCCAGCGGCACGATCACCCAGACGAACGCGGTGAACCCGGTCTGCAGGTAGTGGATCGCCTCGATCTGCACGGGCTCACCGAGCGGGTTCCGGCCCGAGATCAGCGGCGTGATGGCCATGCCCAGGTCGACCCAGGGCAGCACGTCCTGCGCCCACTCGAAGATCGCGTACAGCGTGCTGTAGACCATGATCGGCAGCATCAGCGCGATGACGTAGTAGATCGAGATCGCGCCGGGGGTGTTGAGCAGCAGGCAGCCGAAGGCGAAGCCCATCGCGAAGTAGAGCAGCTGGTTGACCACGAGCCACAGCAGCTGGTCGACCTGCAGGTTCCACACCAGGTCGTTCCCGGTCACCGCGGCGCACAGCACGTTGGTCAGCGCGCCGAGCAGCACGGCGAGCGCGATAGTGGCGACGGCGAACGCCGACACCGCGGCCAGCTTGGCCAGGATCACCCGGAGCCGGTGCGGCTCGAGGGTGAAGGTCGTCAGCGCGGTGCGCTGACCCCACTCGCTGGTCACGATCAGGATGGCGAAGACGGGCAGGAGGAGCGACAGCGGGATCGTCATGATCTGCGACAGGTCGGACGCGGTGACCGCGATGTCGTTGAGCCCGATGACGAGGACGCTGATGCCGACCGCGAGCAGGAGCAGCACCCCCGTGATCGCGAGCAGCCAGAAGCCACCGCGGGTGTCGACCATCTTGCGCCACTCCACCTTGACCAGCCGGCCGAAGGAGGTGCGCGGGGTGCTGCCGATGTCGAGAGCGACGGGCACCGTGGCCGTTCCGTCGACGGCCTGGGCGGTCTGGGCGGGGGCGGTGCTCATGCGGGGGCTCCTTCGGTGATCGCGTCGCGCTGGGTGGAGGACGTGAGCTCGAGGAAGAGGTCCTCGAGGCCGGCGGAGCCGGAGCGGAGGTCGGTCACGACGATGCGGGCGTCGAGGGCGACCTGTCCCACCTGCAGGGCCGTGGCGTGCGCACGGAGGCCGGTCCCGGCCGGTTCGACCTCGTGTCCGGCGGCCCGCAGTGCACTGGCGAGTCCTTCGTTGTCGACGGCGGTGACGAGCGACGTGGTGGCGCCCGCGGCCTTGGCGAGCAGGGTGTCCTTGTCACCCTGGGCGACGATCCGGCCGTTGCCGATCAGGATCATCTCGTCGGCGATCTGCTCGACCTCGTGCAGCAGGTGGCTCGAGAGCAGCACGGTTCCGCCCCGGTCGGCGTACCCCTTCAGCAGGCCGCGCATCCACCGGATCCCGGCCGGGTCGAGACCGTTGGCCGGCTCGTCGAGGATCAGCACCGACGGGTCGCCCAGCAGCGCGTGCGCGATGCCGAGCCGCTGCTTCATGCCGAGCGAGTAGTTGCGCAGCCGACGGCGGCTCTCACCGTCGGTGAGGCCGACCAGCTCGAGCATCTCGTCGACCCGCGTGCGCGGGAGGGTCATCGACTCCGCGCCGATGGTGAGGATCTCGCGGCCGGTGCGGCCGGAGTGCTGCGCCGAGGCGTCGAGGAGCACGCCGACGTGGCGACCCGGGTTGGGGATCTGGTGGTAGCCGAGGCCGCCGATGGTGACCTGGCCGTCGGTCGGCGGGGTGAGCCCGACCATCACCCGCATCGAGGTGCTCTTGCCGGCTCCGTTCGGGCCGAGGAACCCGGTCACCTTGCCGGGCTTGGCGACGAAGCTGACGTCATCGACGGCGGTGAAGCCGCCGTACTTCTTCGTGAGTCGGTCGACGATGATCATGCCGTCCAGCCTCGTCGATGGACGCCGCCGCCACATCGGTCCCGCGTCTCGATCGCGCGCGACCAAAGTAGGGGGCGGCCGCGACCCGTGGCCGTGCCGCGGGCGGCGTACGGCGCTCTACGCTGACCTGTCATGCCCCCGTCCGAGCCCGTCGTGCGCGCCGCCGCTGCCTACCAGCCGCGGCTGCGGTGGTGGAGCCACCTGTGGCGCTACCTCGCGTGCCTCGCGATCGGGCTGGTGGCGTGGGCGCCGGTCGTCGAGAACCAGTTCGAGCAGCGGCCCGGGCTAGCGGCGCTCGACATCGGCCTGGCAGTCGTGTGCTTCGTGCTGGTGTGGTGGCGCCGCCGCTGGCCGATGACGATCGCGGTCGTTCTCGCCCTGCTCACGCCGGTCACCTCCCTCGGCGCGGGCGCGATCCTGCTGGCGACGGTCTCCGCGGCGACGTACCGGATCCGCTGGCAGGTCGCCGTCCTCGGCGTCCTCAACCTGGCGATGACGTGGGTCTACTACCAGCTGCAGCCGGTCAACCATTCCGACCCCGGATGGATCATCGCGATCTTCAGTGTCGCGTTCGTCGCCGCGGCGCTGGCCTGGGGCATGTTCATCGGATCGCGCCGGGAGCTGCTGACGACCCTGCGGCAGCGCGCCGAGGCCGCCGAGGCCGAGCGCGACCTCCGGTCCGGCCAGGCCCGCGCCAACGAGCGGGCCCGGATCGCCCGCGAGATGCACGACGTGCTCGCCCACCGGATCTCGCAGATCTCGATGCATGCCGGCGCGCTCACCTTCCGTGAGGACCTGACGGCCGAGGAGATGCGAGCCAGCCTGGCGGTGATCCAGGAGAAGGCGCACGAGGCCCTCACCGACCTCCGCGGCGTGCTCGGGGTGCTCCGCGACGACAGCACGGGGGCGCCGCTGACCGGCCCGCAGCCGACGTACGACGACCTCGGCGCGCTGGTCGCCGACGCCCGCGCGGCCGGCGCCACGATCTCGTACGACGACGCGACCCCTCCCGAGGAGCCCGTGCCGGACGCGGTCGGCCGCACCGTCTACCGGATCGTCCAGGAGGGCATCACCAACGCCCGCAAGCACGCCCCCGCCGCCGCGATCCGGATCGAGGTCGCCGGGGCACCCGACCACGGCATCGACGTCGTCGTCAGCAACGGGCTCGCGTTCGGACCGACCCACACCCCGGGCGCGGGGCTCGGCCTGGTGGGCCTGGCCGAGCGCGCCGCCCTGGCCGGCGGCCGGCTGACCCACGGCATCGAACAGGGAACGTTCGTGCTCCGGGCCTGGCTACCGTGGGCCGGGTGAGCGACCTGAGCAGCACCCCGTCGCCGGAGCCGGCCGGGACGATCCGCGTGGTCGTCGTCGACGACGACCCGCTGGTGAGGTCGGCGCTCTCGCTGATGCTCGGCGGCCAGCCCGACGTGCAGGTCGTCGGCGAGGCCGGCGACGGACGGGCAGGCCTCGCGCTGGTCCGGGACCTGCGGCCCGACGTCGTGCTCATGGACATCCGGATGCCCCGGATGGACGGCCTGGCCGCCACCCGGGCGCTGCACGGCGATCCGACCCCCGCCGACCGCACTCCGCCGCGGGTGATCGTGCTGACCACCTTCGACGCCGACGACCACGTCGTCGCGGCGCTCGCCGCCGGAGCGGACGGGTTCCTGCTCAAGGACACTCCCCCGCCCGAGATCCTGGCGGCGCTCCGCAAGGTCGCCGACGGCGACCCGATGCTGTCGCCGTCGGTGACCCGCACCCTCATCGCGCGGGTCCGTGCCGACGGCGACGACGACCAGCGCACCGCCACCGCGCGGGCCCGCCTCGACCAGCTCACCGAGCGCGAGGAGGAGGTCGCGCTGGCCGTCGGCCGCGGGCTCAGCAACGCAGAGATCGCGCGCGAGCTCCACCTGTCCGTGCCGACGGTCAAGGCCCACGTCTCCCGGCTCTTCGACAAGCTCGACGTCACCAACCGGGTGCAGATCGCGATCTGCGTGCACGACGCCGGACTGGTCTGACCCGGCCTCGTCCGACCAGTCAGAAGACAGGCTTGCCGCCCGTCACACCGAGCACCGTCCCCGAGACGTACGACGCGTCGGCCGGCGACGCCAGGAACACGAACGCCGGGGCCACCTCGGCCGGCTGTCCCGCCCGGCCGAGCGGCGTGTCCGCCCCGAACCGCTCGATCTTCTCCGGCTCCTGCGTCGCCGGCTGCAGCGGCGTCCACACCGGCCCCGGCGCCACGGCGTTGACCCGGATTCCGTCCGGCCCGAGCTGCGCCGCGAGGTTGACGGTGAAGTTGTTGATCGCGGCCTTGGTCGCCGCGTAGTCGAGCAGGCTGGGCGAGGGCTCGTAGGCCTGGATCGACGCGTTGTTGATGATGCAGCCGGGCCGCTTCCGCAGATGGGGTACGGCGGCCCGGGTCAGCCACAGCAGCGCGTAGAGGTTGGTCTTGAAGGTGCGGTCGATCCGCTCGTCGGAGAAGTCCTCGATCGTGTCGTCGCGCGCCATCTGGTACCCCGCGTTGTTGACCAGTACGTCGAGCGCGCCGAGCTCCTCGACGGTGCGCTGCACCGCCTGGTCGCAGGCCTCCCGGGTCCGCAGGTCGAGCTCCATCGGCAGCGGCGTGCGCCCGGCGTTCCGCACCAGCAACGCGGTCTGCTCCGCGTCGGGCTCCTCCTCGGGGAGGTAGGTGAACGCGACGTCGGCGCCCTCCCGGGCGTACGCGATCGCGACCGCGCGACCGATGCCCGAGTCACCACCGGTCACGAGAGCGACCTGGCCCTCGAGCCGGCCGTGGCCGACGTAGGACTTCTCGCCGTGGTCGGGGACCGGCTCCATCTCTGCGGTGAGGCCGGGTGGCTCCTGCTGCTGCGCGGGGAACTGGACGTCGTTGCTCATGGCCGCGCGGTACCCCCGAAGCCCGATCACACCCGGGAGTCCCGGGAGCTCCGACCAAAGCGACGACGGGCCGCCTACGACTGTGTCGGCGAAACCCTGTGTCGGGGCGGGCCCTCCGGGTCGAGGACCGGAGGCTTTCCGGTCACCCGGTGGGAGGTGAGGTCGTCGAGCAGCGCGTCGAGCAGCCGCCGCAGACCGGGGTGGCTGACGTGCCCCTCGCGAGCGACCGCGAGCAGCCGCTCGGCGATGTCTCGCACCTTGACGTTGCGGTTGCGCGACCACCACTTCAACATGGCGAACGCGGCGTCGGCATCGAGGCCGTAGCCGAGCATCAGCACGCCCTTGGCCTGCTCGATGGCGTCGCGCCCGGCTGCCGATGCCGCCACCGCGGCATCGGCCGCAGCGTTGCTCTCGGCGTGGAACTCCGGCGTCAGGTCGAGGTAGTAGCCGACCAGGTGCGTGATCGATCCGTCGTCGGTGCGCACGCCCTCGCCGACCACGACGACCCGGCGCACGATGTCGCCGGAGTGGATCCGGTAGTAGATGTTGAACGGATCGCCCGTCGAGATCGCATGCCGGAACGCCTGCTCGACCCGATCGCGGTCGTGCTCGTGCTTGTGCTTGAGGAACAGCGCTGTGGTCGGCTCCACGGCGCCGGGCTGGTAGCCGTGGATGGTGTAGACGTCGTCGTCCCACTCCCACCGGTCACCGACCACGTGGTAGGTGAACCGCCCCGTCTGGCCGGCGCTCGGCCCGGGCAGCGCCACGATCTTGTCTCGTCCGACCGGGAGGTCGAGCTCCTGCGTCATGACACCCCTGTGGTTGGTCGCCGGCCGAGAGATTGGTCCGGCGGCACCACGTGTGGGGAAGTCCCTCCGGCTGCCTCCACTATTGCCGCCGGAAGGCGACGAGGCAATGCTGTTCAGCGTCTGATCAGGCTGCGCGTCGGAGATCACGACCCTGCACCGCCCGGTGCAGGTCGCGCAGGATCCGCTGGAGGAGACGGGACACCTGGACCTGCGTCACGCCGAGGTCCTCGGCGATCTGCTGCTGGGTGAGCTGGTCGTAGAACCGCAGCTGGAGGATCCGACGGTCACGGGGCTTGAGCCGACGGCAGGCGGGGGCGAGCATGGCGACCGCCTCGGTCTGCTCGAACCCGGGATCGAGGGTCGGCAGCCGCTCGAGCCAGGCCGTGTCCGCGCCCGTGCCGAAGGTCTCGTCGAGGGAGACCGGGCTGGCGCAGTCGCGGCAGTCGATCGCCTCGAGGACGTCCTCCTCGGCGCAGTCGAGGGCGTCGGCGATCTCAGCCGGACGCGGCGCCCGGCCGAGCTCCTGGGCCAGGCTCTCCTCGACTGCGGCGATGCGCGGCCGCAGCTCCTGCAGCCGGCGCGGCGGACGCACGGTCCAGGTCACGTCGCGGAAGTAGCGCTTGATCTCGCCGAGGATGCTGGGTACGGCGAAGACGAGCAGGTCCTCACCGCGGTCGGGCCGGAATGCGCGGACCGCCTTGGTGAGCGCGAGGCAGGCGACCTGCTCGAGCTCCTCCAGCGGCTGCCCGCGGTGGCGGTACCTGGCAGCCAGTGAGGTGGCGACCGGGATGTTGATGACGATCACCTCGTCGAGGAGGCGGTCGCGCTCCGCGCCAGTGGCGTGCTGCGCGCGGTCGAGGAGCAACGTCGTACGACGCTTGCGCTCCTCCGGACGGAGGTCCCGATGGTCGGAGAGGGGTGCGTCGCCGGTGGTGGCACTGGGACGCGGGGCCAGCAGAGAGGTGGAGGACACGGACAACTCCCGGAAACGAGAGCGGTTGTGGCGGTTGGCTCGGCCACGGTCATGCGTGTGCTACTTGCTACCCAAATTACGCGAAATTCCAAACCTGCGCAAGACCGGTGTTTTCGCATCCGGTCAATGTGGTCAGCCTCACGATCCGAGCAGCGAGCGCATCTCCTCGATCTCGTCCTGCTGGCTGTCCACGATCGCGGCGGCCAGCGCAACGACATCGTCGTTGGCCCCGTCCTCCTGCTCGGTCCCGGCCATGGTGACGGCGCCCTCGTGGTGCTCGATCATCGCCTCGAGCCAGAGCTCCTCGAACTCGGCGTCGGAGGCTTCGGCGAGCGCACTCATCGCGTCGTCGTGCGAACCGCCGTGGTCGTCGAGGCCGTCGCTGTCGTGCCCGGCGTTGACGTGGTCGAGCGAGGTCTCGGGCACCTCCTCGCCCCAGTCGGTCAGCCAGTCGGTCATCTGCTCGACCTCGGCGACCTGGGTGTCCCGGATCTGCTGCGCGAGCGCCTCGACCTCGGGCGCCAACGGGCGGCCGTCGGCGAGCACGACCATCTGCACCGCCTCGGCGTGGTGCGGGATCATCGCGGTCGCGAACGCGACGTCGGCGTCGTTGAACACCGTGCCGTCGTCGGCGGTACGGATCGCGACGGGCTCCGCCGCGGGCTTGTCCTCGCCGCAGGCGGCGGCGGTGACGGCGAGCGCGATCACCCCGAGCGCGGCGGCGATTCTCCTGGTCGGCACCCGGCCGATGCTAGCGGGGGGCGCTCGGCGCCCCGGCACGCGGAGGTGGTGCGGGTCCCGGTCGTCGCCGACCGGGACCCGCACCATCACGTCCGGTCGGTCAGGCCAGGTCGAACCGGTCGAGCTCCATGACCTTGGTCCACGCTGCGACGAAGTCGCGCACGAACTTCTCACCGGCGTCGTCGGTCGCGTAGACCTCGGCCAGTGCCCGGAGCTGGGAGTTCGAGCCGAAGACCAGGTCGACGGCCGTTGCGGTCCGGGTGACCTCTCCGCCGGCGTCGCGGCCCTCGAACACGTGCTCGTCGGTCTCCGATGCCTTCCACGCCGTGCCCGGCTCGAGGAGGTTGACGAAGAAGTCGTTGGTCAGCACGCCCGACCGGTCGGTGAAGACACCGTGTCCGGTCTGCCCGTAGTTGGTGCCGAGGGCGCGCATGCCGCCGACGAGCGCCGTCATCTCGGGCGCCGACAGGTCGAGCATGTAGGCGCGGTCGACGAGGAGCGTCTCCGGCGGAAGCTTCTCCCCCGGGCGGACGTAGTTGCGGAACCCGTCGGCCCGCGGCTCGAGCACCTCGAACGACTCGACGTCGGTCTGCTCCTGCGAGGCGTCGGTGCGACCGGGCCGGAACGGCACGGTGATCTCCACACCGCCGTCCTTGGCCGCCTTCTCGACAGCGGCGCTTCCACCGAGCACGATCAGGTCGGCCAGCGAGACCCGCTTCCCGCCGGACTGCGCGGCGTTGAACTCCTGCTGGACCTGCTCGAGCGCCTGCAGGACGGTGGCCAGCTCGGCCGGGTTGTTGACGTCCCAGTCCTTCTGCGGGGCCAGCCGCACCCGCGCGCCGTTGGCGCCACCGCGCTTGTCGGTGCTGCGGAAGCTCGCGGCCGATGCCCATGCCGTCGACACCAGCTGTGCGACCGACAGGCCGCTGTCGAGGATCTTCGCCTTGAGGGCGGCGACGTCGGCGTCGTCGACCAGCTCGTGGTCGACGGCCGGCACCGGGTCCTGCCAGATCTGCGGCTCGGCGACCCACGGACCGAGGTACCGCTCGAGCGGACCCATGTCGCGGTGGAGCAGCTTGTACCAGGCCTTGGCGAAGGCGAGGGCGAACTCGTCGGGGTTGTCGCGGAAGCGCTGCGAGATCTCCCCGTAGATCGGGTCGAACCGGAGCGAAAGGTCGGTCGTCAGCATCGTGGGGAGTCGCTTGGGCGAGTCCGGCGCCGGGCCGGGGATGATCGCCTCGGCGCCCTTGGCCACCCACTGGTGCGCACCGGCCGGGCTCTTGGAGAGCTCCCACTCGTGGCCGAAGAGCATCTCGAAGAAGCCGTTGCCCCACTTCGTCGGGGTGGGGGTCCAGGTGACCTCCAGGCCGCTGGTGATCGCGTCCGCACCCTTGCCGCTGGCGTAGGCGCTCTTCCAGCCCAGTCCCTGCTCCTCGAGCGGGGCGGCCTCGGGCTCCGGGCCGACGAGGTCCGGGTCGCCCGCGCCGTGGGTCTTGCCGAAGGTGTGACCGCCCGCGATCAGCGCGACGGTCTCCTCGTCGTTCATCGCCATCCGGCGGAACGTCTCGCGGATGTCACGCGCCGCGGCGAGCGGGTCCGGGTTGCCGTTGGGGCCCTCGGGGTTGACGTAGATCAGACCCATCTGGACGGCGCCGAGCGGCTCCTCGAGCTCGCGGTCGCCGCGGTAGCGCTCGTCGCCCAGCCAGGTGTCCTCGGGACCCCAGAAGATCTCCTCGGGCTCCCACACGTCCTCGCGCCCGAAGCCGAAGCCGAAGGTCTGGAACCCCATGTCCTCCAGCGCGACGTTGCCGGCGAGGACCAGCAGGTCGGCCCACGAGATCTTCTGGCCGTACTTCTTCTTGACCGGCCACAGCAGCCGGCGGGCCTTGTCGAGGTTGCCGTTGTCGGGCCAGCTGTTGAGCGGTGCGAACCGCTGGTCGCCGGAACCTGCGCCACCGCGGCCGTCGTAGATCCGGTAGGTGCCGGCGGCGTGCCAGCTCAGCCGGATGAACAGACCGCCGTAGTGGCCGAAGTCCGCGGGCCACCAGTCCTGCGAGGTGTTGAGGACCTCGACGATGTCCTGCTTGACCGCGTCCACGTCGAGCTTCGCGAACTCCGCGGCGTAGTCGAAGTCGGCACCGAGCGGGTTGGACTCCGGCGCGTGCCGGTGGAGCACCGTCAGGTCCAGCTGGTTGGGCCACCAGTCCTTGATGGTGCGGGGCTCGCCGGTCTTGGGCTGCGGCGCGTCCAGTGCCGGGTTCTCACTGTCGCTGCCCTGAGTGGTCGCACCGTCGTGCATGACGGGGCACCCGCTGGCACCGCCGGTGCTCTCGGTGCCTCCCTCGCCGGGAAGGGCCTGGTTGTCCTGGGGGTCGGTCATGCTGCAACCTTTCGAAGCGGGCTGTTCATCGGTCAGGGACGGGCAGTGGAGCAGGTGGAGCAGAGGCCCCAGTAGACGACCTCGGCCTCGTCGATCGCGAAGCCGCTGTCCTGGGAAGCGGTCAGGCAGGGAGCGTCGCCGACGGCGCAGTCGACGTCGGCGATGGCACCGCACGAGCGGCACACGACGTGGTGGTGGTTGTCACCCACCCGCGACTCGTAGCGCGCCACCGACCCAGCAGGCTGGATCCGGCGGATCAGCCCGACCGTGGTGAGCGCGCGCAGGACGTCGTACACCGCTTGGTGCGAGACGTCGGGGAGCTCCGCACGGACGGCCTGGATGATCGAGTCGGTGTCGGCGTGCGGGTGCGCGTGCACGGCCGTGAGTACGGCGACCCGCGGCCTGGTGACGCGCAGGTCGGCGTCCCGCAGCATCTGGTCCGGCCGAGTCACCACGTCTCGGAGTCTTGCCGCTTTTCTTGAACAAATCAAGAGTTGGCGGGGGCGCGTCGTCGCGGGAAGTCACCCAAGTTGGTCGATGCGCGGGGCCGGGGAACGCCGGACGATCACCAGGTGAGAGTCGTGCTCTCCGCTGCGGTGCTGGGTCTGGTGGTCCAGGTGTGGGTGCATCTGGACTGGATCGGCAACTCCAGTGAGCACTGCGACTTCCCCGGCGAGTGCCTGGCGACCTGGTACCCGTTCGCGTTCGCGGCCGCGACCTGGCTCTGGCTGTGCTCGCTCGTGGCCGGCGGCCTGGCCTGGTTGCACCTCGCGCGGTCGGGTGCGTCGGTGCCTGCACTGGTGCGGATCGGTGTCGCATGGGTCGCGGCGTTCTGCGCGTTCTTTCTGACCCCGCTCGTGCTGCCGCTCCGGCACGGTGTCATCGACATCGCGCGGATCGGCGGCCCGCCATCGCTCGAGGGACGGTACGCGCTCGCCGTACTCCTCCTCGGTCTTGCTGCGCTCGGCTTCGGGTGGCAGCTGGTCGCGACGTCGCGCTCCCCGAACGCCACGCGAGCGGCGACGCGGCGCCGTACGACGGCTGCGACCGCCGCTGTCGCCCTCGTCCTGTCCGCGGGCGCCGCGGTCGTCGTCGTCAGCCAGGCGCAGCGGCAGTCGGTGGCGACCGACGTGGTCGTCAGCCAGAAGGAGGAGCGCGCCTACCTCGGCAGCGTCGTCGAGATGCTCGAGCACCGTCACGGACCACGGTCCCGCCGGGTCTCGGACGAGGTGCTCCTCCGGGAGGGCGTCACCGCCTGCCGGTGGCTGGCGACCCGGCCGGGAGGGCGCGACGCCCTCCCCAGCAACCCCACCCGCCGCGCCTACTTCGTCGCGCACCCGCGCGTGGCCGGCAGATGGCCCTTCCACGACGGGCGTACGTCGCTCCGCCGTCACCTGTTGGTCGACGCCTGGCAGTACCTTTGTCCGGACGTGTACGCCGACCACGTCTCCTTCTTTCCGCCGCCCGGGGACTGAGGAACGCCGCGACCGGCGCATCGTGGGCCGGGTGTGACCCGCTGACCTGCATCACCGGCCGCCGACCGGGTACCTGACGAGGCGACCGAGACGGTCTCCGAGTCAAGGGAGGGAATCATGGCCGTCACCACCTTTCACGACCTACCGCTTGCCGACCGCAGCCGCGAGTGGGACGGAGCTGCGGCCGAGAAGCGCGTCCGCCGCTGGGCACGCGCGGAGGAGCACCCGAACGCCAAGTACCGCGACGCGCACGTCTGGTACGACGCCGAGAACCGCGACAACTTCACGGCCTACAAGTTCCTGATCGCCGACGTGATCGACGACAGGCTCACCGTCGTGCCGCGGGGCGTGATGGCGGCCGGCGGCGTCATGCAAGGCGCTCGTGGTGGCGCCGACCTGCCGAAGTCCGAGGTCGCGCGGGTCAAGGGCCACCTGGCCAAGTACTACGAGAAGATGGACGACACCCCGCCGTGGGAGGACTGACGGGCGCGACCGCGCTCAGGCCGAGAGCGCCTGCAGCGCGGTGGCAGCCGACCGCGTCCGCAGCCTCCGCACCGCGCGGTGCTGGAGCAGCTTGATCGCACCCTGCGTCCGACCCATGATCTCCGCGGTCTCCGCCAGGCTCCTGCCTTCCCAGAACCGCAGCCGGAGGCATCGGCGCTGGTCCGCGTTCAGGTCGCGGAGCGCGAGCGCGACGTACTTCTGCTGGTGCTCCCGCTCGAACCTCTGCCAGAGCTCGGCGAGGCCGTCGACGTCGTGTGCGTGGAACTCCTGGGAGTCGTAGAGATCGCCCACCACGACCTCGCGCAGGTGCGCCGCCGACCCGAAGTGGTCCCGCATGATGTTGCGGGCGATCTGGGTCAGCCAGGCCTCGAAGTTGCCCCGCGCGAACCCGTGCAACCCACGGAACGCACGGGCGAACGTCTCGCTTGCGATGTCCTCAGCGAGCGCGGCGCAGCGGACCCGTCGCCGCAGGTAGGTCTGCACCATCGGGTGGTGCCGCTCGAACAGCACGCCGAAGGCATCGGTGCTGCCGCCGACGGCCTGCTGGACGAGCTCGACGTCGCAGAGCGCCGCGAGATCCGTGGTCGTGTGACGACGCGTGTCGGTCGCAACGTCGTGCATGGATCGCTCCTCGTGACGGGGTCGGCAGGAGACGACTCTCACAGGTGCGACAGCGGCAGGGCTCGGCCGCCGAGCCAACGTCCTGCGTCCCCGTTGTGTCCGCGTCCAACGGTGCGAGCGTTCAGCTCCCGTGCTGCGACGCGGACCGACCCTCCGCCTCTGCAGCGTCCGAGCTCGCAGCCCAGGACGCGAGGAGCTTCAAGCCGTCCGCGGTCGGGCTCCCCGCGGCGGCGGTGTAGACGTTCAGGTGGAGACCCGGCTCGGAGGGGAGCTCCATGGCTTCGAAGTCGAGGTCGAGCTGCCCGACGGCGGGGTGGCGGAGGCGCTTGCGGCCGGTGCGGTGGAAGCGGACGTCCTGCGAGGCCCAGCGTTGCCGGAACAGCTCACTGCGGGTGGAGAGCTCGCCGACGAGCTCGATGAGCGCCCTGTCGTGGGGGTTGCGGCCCGCTTCGAGGCGGAGCATCGCGGCGGCGTCGCGGGCGATCTGGTCGTAGTCGACGAAGAACTCCTCGGCCGCCTCGGGCTCGAGGTAGACGAAGCGGGCGGTGTTCGCGGGTCGGCGCGGGTCGGCGAGCACCGGGGAGTAGAGCGCCCGGGCGAGCTGGTTCATCGCGAGGACGTCGTGGCGACCGTTGCGGATCCAGGCCGGCGCCTCGGTGATGACGTCCAGCACCTGCTGGAGCACGGGGCGGACCGTCGTCGGCGCCGACTTCTTGCGGCGGGTGCCGCTGGCACCGGACTCGCGGGCGAGCGCGTAGAGGTGGTCGCGCTCCGCCTCGTCGAGCTGGAGCGCGGACGCGAGGGCGTCGAGCACGCTCTCCGATGCGCCGGCGAGGCTGCCACGCTCCATGCGCACGTAGTAGTCGACCGACACCCCGGCGAGCAGGGCGACCTCCTCGCGTCGCAGCCCCTTGACACGACGGTTGCCGCCGTAGGCCGGGAGGCCCGCCTGCTCAGGGGTGATGCGGGCGCGCCGCGAGCTGAGGAACTCGCGGATCTCGGTGCGCAGGTCGATGCCGGTCATCACACCACGGTAGACACGCACCGCTGCGCGAGGGAGGCACTGGCAATACCCGGAACGAGCGTGACTCCCCCCGCTCGCGGATCGGCCGTTGACTGGATCCCATGCGAGCTACCTACATGTACGGCGCGGGCGACGTCCGCGTGACCGAGATCCCTGACCCGACGATCCAGCAGCCGACCGACGCGCTGGTGCGCATCGTGCGCGCCTGTGTCTGCGGCAGCGACCTGCACCCGTACCACTCGATGCCGTCCGACCCGACGGGCGTACCGATGGGCCACGAGTTCGTCGGCATCGTCGAAGAGGTGGGTGGCGAGGTTTCCTCGCTGCGCAAGGGCGACTTCGTGATCGCGCCCTTCGCCTGGTCGTGCGGCGTGTGCGAGTTCTGCCGCGCGGGCGTGCAGACCTCGTGCGTCAACGGCGGCTTCTGGGCCGTCGGAGGAATCGGCGGCGGTCAGGCCGAGGCCGTCCGGGTCCCGCTCGCCGACGGCACCCTCGTGAAGGTCCCCGGCGTCGACGAGACGACCGACGACGCCCGCCTGGCGAGCCTGCTCACCCTCTCCGACGTCTACGGCACCGGATGGCACGCCGCAGCCCGCGGTGGCGTCACCCCGGGCAGCACCGTCACCGTCATCGGCGACGGCGCCGTCGGCCTGCTCGCCGTTCTCTCTGCCCAGCAGCTCGGCGCCGACCGGATCGTGCTGATGGGTCGCCACGAGGCGCGTACCGACCTCGGTCGTGAGCTCGGCGCCACCGACGTCGTCGCCGAGCGCGGCGATGAAGGCATCGCGAAGGTCCGCGACCTGACCGACGGAGGCAGCCCCATCGTGCTCGAGGCAGTCGGCCACATGCCCGCCTACACGCAGGCCGCCGGCATCGTCCGTCCCGGCGGTGTGATCAGCCGAGTCGGCGTACCCCAGTACGAGGAGGCACCGGTCGGGTTCGGCAGCCTGTTCGGCCCCAACGTCACCCTCACCGGTGGCCCGGCGCCGGTCCGCGCCTACATCGAGCAGCTGCTCCCCGCGGTCCTCGACGGCACCGTGGACCCCGGCAAGGTCTTCGACCAGACCGTCGACCTGGAGGACACCCCGAAGGGCTACGCCGCGATGGACGACCGCGTCGCGCTGAAGGTGATGGTTCGTCCGTGACCGCCGCGGGCGCCGAGGTCGAGCGACGCAGCACGGGAGCGATCATCCAGGCGCGTTCACCGACTGGATCTCCGGGCGGCCGGGCGCGCTACCGCACCGCGCCGACGGGGCGCAGCGAGTCCAGGAGGAGCCTGGCGAACTCCTCGCCCACGTCGGCGGCTTCGACGCCGCGCTTCGGGTGCCACCACATGGGAAGGTGGTGCACCGCGCCGAAGAAGTAGTCGACGACCAGGTCTGCGTCGACGTCGTCGCGAAGGTCGCCGGCAGCCTGCCCGTCGAGCACCATCTGCCGGAACATGTCGTGGTAGAGGCGCCGCTGGGCGCGCACCTCGCGCTCGTGCTCGTCGTTGAGCAGGTGCATGGAGCGGAAGAAGATCGTCGTGCTGGGGAGGTTGTCGATGGTGGTGACCACGACGTCCGCCGCAGCCCCGGCCAGCCGGTCCAGGATCGACCCCTCGGCGTTGACGAACGACTCGAGTCGGGACATCTGCATGCGCAGGACACGGGCGTAGATCTCGGCGAGCAGGTCGTCCTTCGACGTGAAGTAGTGGTACATCGCGCCCTTGGTGACACCCGCCGCAGCGACGACGTCCTGCACCGTGGTGCGCTCGAAGCCTCGCTCGGCGAAGAGCTCACGGGCGACCTCCACGAGCCGCTCGGGCACCGTGCGGCCGTTCACGGTGGCGGGCGGTCGGCCGATCCGCCGGCCGGGCGGGCTGGTCATCCGGTTCTCCTCACTACGGGAGGGCCAGCGTACGACCTGGCGCTTCGTCAACCAGACAGGCTCGGGTCCTCCGCCACCTGGACCAGCAGCTTGCCGGTGTAAGCACCCGTGAGAAGTCCCCGGAACGCCTCCGGTGCGTTCTCGAGCCCCTCGACGACGTCCTCCCGGTAGCGCACCGCGCCGTCCTGCACCCAGGCCGACATGTCCCGCAGGAACGCGTCGTGGTGTGTCGGCACGAACTCGTCCTGGATGAAACCGCGGACGGTGAGGCTCAGGGTGAGGATCCGCCGCAGGAAGCCGGGGAACTGGTCGGGGCCCTGGGGCGCCGAGGTGGCGTTGTACCAGGCGACCACACCGCACACCGGGATCCGGGCGAACCGGTTGAGCCGGCGCAGGACGGCCTCGGTCACGTGTCCGCCGACGTTCTCGAAGTAGACGTCGATGCCGTCCGGCGTGGCGGCTGCGAGATCCTCGACGAACGTCGGCGACCGGTGGTCCACCGCGGCGTCGAAGCCGAGCTCCTCGACGAGCACGCGGCACTTCTCCGCGCCGCCCGCGACACCGACCGCGCGGGCGCCCTTGACCCTGGCGATCTGGCCCACTGCGGAGCCGACCGGGCCGGTCGCGGCGGCCACCACGACCGTCTCCCCGGGTTGCGGCCGGCCGATCTCGAGCAGGCCGCCATAGGCGGTGAACCCGGGCATGCCGAGCACGCCGAGCGCGGTGGAGACCGGTGCGGCGGCAGGGTCGAGCCGCCGGGTGTGCCGAGCGTCCACGACCGCGTGCGTCTGCCAGCCCGTGTAGGCGAGCACGAGGTCGCCGACCGCCCGCTTCGGCGAACGGGACCCGACCACCTCGCACACGGTGCTGCCGACCATCACACCGCCGAGGGCGACCGGCGCGGCGTACGACTTGGCCGTGCTCATCCGTCCCCGCATGTAGGGGTCGAGCGAGAGGTAGACGGTGCGCAGCAGGACCTGCCCGTCCTCGAGCTCCGGCAGCTCCACCGTCACGGTCTCGTAGGCGTCGTCGCCCGGCTCCCCCACGGGGTACGCCGCGAGCCGGATCTGGGTGCTCGTCGTCATGCCACCACTCCCGGCAGGTCCACCAGCTCCGCCAGCCGGGCGCGATGTGCACCCGGCGTGCCGAGCGCGATCTGGTCGGTCTTGGCGCGTTTGAGATAGAGGTGCGCCGGGTGCTCCCAGGTCATTCCGATGCCGCCGTGCAGCTGCACGGCCTCCTCGGCGGCGTGGACCGCGACGTCGCTGCAGTAGCTCTGGGCGACGCTGGTCGCGATCAGCACGTCCGGGTCGTCAGCCGCCAGCGTGGCGGCCGCGTTGGCCGCGGCGGCCGACGCCGACTCGACCTCTGCGAAGAGGCCGGCCAGCCGGTGCTTGAGGGCCTGGAACCCGCCGACGACCCGCCCGAACTGGGTACGCACCTTGAGATAGGCGACGGTCTCCTCCAGGCACCAGCGGGCCACGCCGACCTGTTCGGAGGCCAGCAGCCCGGCACCGGCCAGCAGCGCGCGGCGTACGGCGGGCTCGCCGTCCTCGACCACGAGCGTCACCGGGGCACCGTCGAGGGTGACATCGGCGAGCTGGCGGGTCATGTCGAGCGACACCACGGGCACGACCGACGCCGCGGCCGCGTCCACAGCACCGAGCGCCGGACCGGCGTCGGTCGCGACCAGGACGAGCAGGGTGTCGGCCTCGAGGGCACCGGCGACGCTGGTCACCGTGCCGCTCACCCGAGACTCAGGGTCGCGGACCAGCACCGGCAGGGCGTCCTGCGGTGCGGTGGAGAGCGGCACGAGCAGCGCAGCGGTGCGCTCGCCCGCAGCAAGCCCCGCGAGGAGCTCGCCCTCCGCGTCGAGCAGAGCCGTCGTCGCGATCACCGCACTCGTGAGGAAGGGCACCGGGGCCGCGGCGCGGCCCAGCTCCTCGAGCACCGCGGCGGCCTCGCGGGCCGTGGCGCCGGCGCCACCTCGGTCCTCGGGGACCAGCAGCCCGCCGAGCCCGACGTCGCGGGTCAGTGCCCTCCAGAGCGGCTCGACCACCGACCGGTCGCCGTCGTACATCGCAGCGACGGCGGCGGGGTCGCATCTGGCGGCCACGAGGTCGCGCACCGTGGACCGCAGGTCCGCCTCGATGTCGGTGGGCAGCAGATCGAGAGTGTTCGGTCGACTCATCCGGGGTTTCATCGCGCGGTCTCCTTCCAGGGCCGGTCCTTGTCGACCCGGTGCTCACCGGGCAGTCCGAGGACCCGCTCGGCGACGATGTTGAGCAGGATCTCCGAGGTGCCGCCCTCGATCGAGTTCCCCTTGGCGCGCAGGTACCGGTAGCCGGCGTCGCGGCCGGTGAAGTCGACGCGGTCGGGCCGCACCATGGTCCAGTCGGAGTAGCGAAGTGCCTCCTCGCCGAGCAGTTCCAGCTCGAGGCCGGACGCCTGCTGGGCGATCCGCGCGAAGGCCAGCTTCATCGCGGCACCCTCCGGGCCCGGCTGGCCCTGGGCGAGCTTCTGCTGAAGGCGCTGGCCGGTGAGTCGGAACACCTCGCCCTCGACCCAGAGCCGGAGCAGTCGGTCGTGCAGCTCGGGAGTACGTCGGTCGGGACGCTCGCGCCACGCGCGGGAGACGACGCCGACCATGCCGGCCTCACGCTCCGCGGACCTGCCGATCGACACCCGCTCGTTGTTGAGCGTCGCGTTGGCGACCCGCCATCCCTCGCCCTCGGCCCCCAACCGCTGGCTGTCCGGGATCCGGACGTCGGTCAGGAACACCTCGTTGAACTCGGCCTCGCCGGTGATCTGGCGCAGTGGCCGGATCTCCACGCCCGGGTCGGTCATGTCGCACAGGAAGTAGGTCAGTCCCCCGTGCTTCGGGACGTCCGGGTTCGTCCGGGCGACCAGGATCGCCAGCCGCGAGTTCTGGGCGCCCGAGGTCCACACCTTCTGGCCGTTGACCACCCACCCGTCGCCGTCCCGGACCGCCCGGGTGGCGACGTTGGCGAGATCGCTGCCGGCGCCGGGCTCGCTGAAGAGCTGGCACCAGATCTCCTCACCGGTCCACAGCGGTCGCAGGTAGCGCTGCTTCTGCTCCTCGGTGCCGAAGCTGAGGATGGTCGGCGCGGCCATGCCCAGCCCGATGCCGTTCCGCTCGGGTCCGTTGGAGGGCGCCCCGGCCCGCGCCAGCGCGGTGTCGACCACCGTCTGCTGCTCCCGCGGAAGATCGAGGCCGCCGAGACCCTCGGGGAACCACACCCAGGCGAGTCCGGCGTCGAACTGCGCACGCAGGAACTCCAGCGGTTCGGTGGTCGCCGGGTCGTGCTCGTCGAGGAGGGCGGCGACCCGCTTCTCCAGGTCGGTGACCGTGGGACTCATCGGGTGGTTCATGCGCGACCCTCGCGTACGGCATCCTGCCGGCGCAGCTCGGCACGGGCGAGGGCGTTCTTGTGCACCTCGTCGGGACCGTCGGCGAACCGCAGGGTGCGGATCCCGGCGATCATGTTGGCCAACGGGAAGTCCTGGGACAGGCCCCCGGCACCGTGCGTCTGGATCGCCTTGTCCAGGATCCACTCGACGGTTGCCGGCGTCGCGATCTTGATCGCCTGGATCTCGGTGTGCGCGGCCCTGTTGCCGACCGTGTCCATCAACCAGGCGGCCTTGAGCACCAGCAGCCGCAGCTGCTCGAGGCGCACGCGCGACTCGGCGATCCAGTCCCGGATGACGCCCTGCTCGGAGAGGGGCTTGCCGAACGCGACACGTTCCCCCGCCCGGGCGCACATCAGCTCGATGGCCCGCTCCGCGATCCCGATCGACCGCATGCAGTGGTGGATCCGGCCCGGCCCGAGGCGCGCCTGGGCGATGCCGAAGCCGTCGCCCTCGGCACCGATCAGGTTGCTCGCGGGCACCCTGACGTCGGTGAACGACAGCTCGGCATGACCACCGTGCTCGCGGTCGTCGTACCCGAGGACGGTCATGCCGCGGTGGATCTCGAGTCCGGGAGTGTCCCGCTCGACGAGGATCATCGACTGCTGGCGGTGCCGGTCGGCGGACGGGTCGCTCTTGCCCATCACGATGAAGACCTTCGCGTTGGGGTTCATCGCGCCGGTGATCCACCACTTGCGGCCGTTGAGCACGTACTCGTCGCCGTCGCGCTCGATCTGCGTCGCGATGTTGGTCGCGTCCGAGGAGGCGACCGCCGGCTCTGTCATCGCGAAGGAGGAGCGGATCTCCGCGTCGAGCAGGGGCTCGAGCCACTGCTTCTTCTGCTCCGGCGTGCCGAAGAGCGACAGCACCTCCATGTTGCCCGTGTCGGGGGCGGAACAGTTCATCGCGGCCGGCGCCAGATGGCCGCTGCGCCCGGAGATCTCGGCGATCGCGGCGTACTGGAGGTTGGTGAGTCCACCGCCCTCCTCCCCCGGCAGGAAGAGGTTCCACAGGCCGCGCTTGCGGGCCTCGATCCGGAGCTCTGCGAGGACCGGGACCGAGTCCCAGGCCCAGTAGTCGTCGAGCTGCTCGACCTGTTCGTGGAAGACCGACTCCGCCGGGTAGATCGCGCTGTCCATGAACTCGAGCATGGTCGCCCGCAGCTCCTCGGTCCGGGCGTCGTATGCGAACTCCATCAGCTGTGCTCCTTGATTGCAGTGAGTCCGGCGTCGAGAAGCGAGTGGATCCCGTCGCCGATGTGGTCGAAGCCCGCTCCCACGGTCTGGCCGTTGAGGTAGCGGTAGTGGATGCCCTCGAGGATCGCGGCGAGCTTGAACGCCGCGAGCCCGAGGTAGAAGCCGAACCGGGAGAGGTCGCGGTCGCTGCCCTGCGCGTACCGCTCGATCACCTCGCCCTCGTCGAGGAACCCGGGCGCCGTGGACACGTTGCTCACCGAGTTGTCAGCCGACGCAGCGCCGAGCCGCTGGTAGACCAGCATCAGCGCGAGGTCGGTCAGGGGATCGCCGAGAGTGGCCATCTCCCAGTCGAGCACCGCCGTGATCCGGTCCCGGTCGTCCACGAGGACGTTGTCGAGCCGGAAGTCGCCGTGCACGATGCCGGCGGCCGACTCGGCCGGGATGTCCGCCGCGAGCAGGCGGTACAGCTCGTCCGCGGCGGGCAGGTCGCGGCTGTACGACGCGTCGAGCTGCTTCTTCCAGCGGTTGACCTGGCGGCCCAGGAAGCCCGCGGCCTTGCCGAAGTCACCCAGCCCGACCGCGCCCGGGTCGACCGCGTGCAGCGCGGCGAGCGTGTCGACGAGCCGCACCGAGATGGCCCGGGTGCGCTGCGGACCGAGGGCCTCCAGCTCGCTGGCGCGCCGGTACGGCGTGCCCTCGCAGCGCTGCATCACGTAGAACTCGGCGCCGACGACCGACTCGTCACGGCACAGCGCATAGGTGCGGGGCACCGGCACCGCGGTGTCCTGCAGGGCGCTCATCACCCGGTACTCGCGCCCCATGTCGTGGGCGGTGGC
This sequence comes from uncultured Actinomycetota bacterium, assembly GCA_963830735.1. Lineage (GTDB taxonomy): Bacteria > Actinomycetota > Actinomycetes > Propionibacteriales > Nocardioidaceae > Nocardioides. Next base: position 137,466 of record CAWHNG010000001.1, on the reverse strand, counting down.
CAGCACGTGGCCGAGCGGCGGGCGCCGTACGATCCACTCCTGGGGGCCGTCGGACACGACGTAGGTGAGGTTGGACTTTCCGCCCGCGATCAGGCTGGCGGTGAGGTGGTCCCCCGCGCCCGGGACCTCGGCAGCGAACCACACGCCCAGCCGGTCGAGATCGAGGCCGGGGACCGTGCGAGCAGCGTCCACGTCGGACATCAAGGCACCACGACCGCGAGCATGTCCACCACACAGGCGGGCTTGTCGCCACCGTCCCGATCGATGATCACCCTCGTCGCCACCTGGTAGCCCAGGGGGATCGGGGTGATCCCGGTCAGCTCTACGCCCGCCCGGACCCGGGAGCCCACCGGCACCGGAGAGGGGAACCGCAGCTTGTCGGCGCCGTAGTTGACGCCCATCTTGACGCCCTCGACGCGGTAGACCTCCGCCGCGAGCATCGGCAGCAGCGACAGGGTGAGGAAGCCGTGCGCGATCGTGGTGCCGAACGGGCCGGCCGCCGCGCGCTCGGCGTCGAGATGGATCCACTGGTGGTCCCCGGTCGCGTCGGCGAAACGGTTGACCTGCTCCTGGGTCACGGTGTGCCACGCGGAGTAGCCCAGGTGCGACCCGACGGCCGACTCGAGCTCCGGAATCCCGTCGAAGACCTTCATCCCTGTCGGTTCCTTTCAGTTGTGGGGTCCACCGGCGACGTACAGCACCTGTCCGGACGTGTAGCCGGCGCCCTCGCTGGCGAAGAAGGAGACGGCGTGGGCGATGTCGTCCGGTGTGCCGGCACGGCCGACGGGGATGGACGCGACGCCGAGCGCGAGGAACTCGTCGTAGGTCATGCCGACCCGCTCGGCTGTCGCAGACAGCATCGGGGTGTCGATGAAGCCGGGCGCGATCGCGTTCGCGGTGATGCCGAACTTGCCCAGCTCGATGGCGATCGTCTTGGTGAAGCCCTCGAGTCCCGCCTTCGCCGCCGCGTAGTTCGCCTGTCCGCGGTTGCCCAGACCGGAGGTGCTCGACATCGTGACGACCCGACCGTGCCGCGCCTCGATCATGTGCGCCTGCACCGCGCGGGTCATCAGGAAGGCGCCGCGCAGGTGAACGCCCATGACCTGGTCCCAGTCCGCCACGCTCATCTTGAACAACAGGTTGTCGCGGGTGATGCCGGCGTTGTTGACCAGCACGGTCGGCGCCCCCAGCTCAGCGGCAACCCGGTCGACGGCACTCGCGACGGCCTGCTCGTCCGACACGTCGGCGCCCACGCCGAGCGCCCGGCCGCCCGCGGCGGCGACGGCGTCGACGACCGGCTGGCAGGACGCCTCGTCGAGGTCCAGCACCGCCACGGCCATGCCGTCGGCGGCGAGCCTGCGCGCGACGGCCATGCCGATGCCGCGGGCTCCGCCGGTGACGATCGCGGTGCGGGTGGGACTGCTCATGCGGGGGCTCCCCGGAGGACGACGGACAGGTCTGGCACCAGGGCGGACAGGGCCGTCCGGGTGCAGCGCGGGTTGAGGTGCTGGAGGGCGCGCAGGCCCACCGCCTGGGCGCCGAGCACGTTCGGCTCGGCGTCGTCGACGAACAGGGTGCGGCATTCCGACACCCCGATCAGCTCGAGGGCGTGCCGGTAGATCTTGGGCTGGGGCTTGCGCATTCCGACCTCACCCGAGATCACCACGGCGTCGAACAGGGCGTCGATCTGCTCGCGGGGATAGGTGTTGCCCCAGCTGTTGGACAGCAGGCCGACCCGGACACCGCACCGTTTCAGCGCTTCGACGAGGTCGAACATGGCCGGGTCCGGCCGCATCCCGGCGAACATGCGCCGCAGCAGGCCGGCAGCGTCGACCGGGCGGCCGTCCAGCGTGCGGAGCGCCGCGGCGAAGATCTCCTCGAACTCCTCGGCGGGCAGCTCACCGGTCTCGAGCCGGTGGATCGGCGTGTGCCAGTGGACCGTCCGCGAGAGCCACCGGCGAAGCGTCTCGGTGAACGACGCCGGGTCGATGCCGTCGGCGGTGTGCCACGCAGCGATCGAGTCGCCGACCGGCCCGGTGAGGACACCGCCGTAGTCGAACAGGACAGCGTCGACGAGGTTCTCGCTCATCGGACCGCTCCCGCGTCGTACACCACACGGCCGACGGTGACTCCGTCGGCGAGTCGTTGTACGCCGGCCGCCATCTCCTCGAGCGGGAGACGCTCGCTGACGAGCGGGTCGATCAGGCCCCGGTCCGCCAGGTCCGTGAGGGCACGGTGGCACTCCTGGATCGCCGGCGGGTCGTAGACGTTGTAGAGGCCCCAGTGCAGGCCGACGATCGAGTAGTTCTTGATGAGCGCGTGGTTGAGCGCGGCGGACTGGATGTCGCCGCCGGCGAAGCCGACCACGAGGATGCGACCCTCGAACGCGATGCACTTGGTGGAGCGCAGGTAGGTCTCGCCGCCGACCGGGTCGTAGATCACGTCGGCGCCCCGACCGCCGGTCTCGGCCTTGACGACCTGGACGAAGTCCTCCTGGTGCCGGTCGACGACGACGTCGGCGCCCAGCGTGCGCGCGACCGCGACCTTGTCCGGTCCGCCGACGACACCGATGACCCGGGCGCCGGCGGCCTTGCCGAGCTGGATCGCGGCGCTGCCGACACCACCGGCGGCCGCGTGCACCAGCAACGTCTCGCCGGCCCGCAGCGCCGCCCGCCGGTGCAGGCCGAACCATCCCGTCTGGTAGCCGATGTAGAGGCTCGCGGCCTGGGCGTCGTCCAGCGAAGTGGGCGCCGGGAACGTGGTCGCGACGTCCATCAGGGCCAGCTCGCCGAAGCCGCCGGACGGCAGCACCGAGGCGCCGAGGACCCGATCGCCGACGGCGAAGCCGTCGACCTCGCTGCCGGTCGAGACCACCTCGCCGCAGAGCTCCACCCCGGGAGTGAACGGCAGGTCGGGCTTGACCTGGTAGAGACCCCGGCACATCAGCGCGTCGGGGAAGTTCGCCGGCGAGGCGAGCACCCTCACCACGAGCTGACGCGGCCCGGGCTCCGGATCCGCGACCTCGACCAGCTCCATCACCTTGGCCGGCTCACCGAGCTCGGCCACCTGCCATGCCCTCATCGGGCCTCCTCGTTCTCCAGGTAGCGCTGCAACTTGTTCATGCCACCGAGCCACCGGTCGGGGTCGGTCGCACGGTTGCGGTAGTAGTCCCCCGCCTCGGGGTGCGGGAGGATCAGGAAGCGGTCGTCCTGGAGCGCCTGCCAGGTCGTCTCTGCGACGTCGTCGGCGGTCAGCGCCCCGTCGTTGACCAGGATCGTCCGCATGGGTCCGGTCTCGGCCAGCATGTCGGTCTGGACCCCCTGGGGACAGATCGCCTGTACGACGAGCCCGCGGTGGCGATAGGTCAGCGAGAGCCACTCGGCGAAGGCCACCGCACCGTGCTTGGTGACCGAGTACGTCGCCGTGCCGTGTGCGCTGAGCAGGCCCGCCGCCGAGGCCGTCACCACGAACCTGCCGGCGCCACGCTCCAGCCACTCGGGGACGAGCAGCCGGGCGGCGCGGACGTGCGCCATCGTGTTGACCTCCCAGCTCGCCGCCCACTCGGCCTCGCTCGCGTCGAGTCCGAGGCCCCGGACGATGCCGGCGTTGGCGAACCACGCGTCGATCTGGCCGAGGTGCTCCCGCGCGGCGGCAACCAGGGCGGCGATGCCCGCCTCGGAGGCAGCGTCGCCCGGCACGGCGTACGCACCGATCTCGTCGGCGGTCGCCTGGGTGGCGACCGGGTCGAGGTCGTTGACGACGACCCGAGCCCCCTCGGCGACCAGGCGCCGGGCGAGCGCCTTGCCGATGCCACCGGCGGCGCCGGTGACGACGACTCCCTGCCCCGTGACGACACTCATTCGGCCACCCCGGCGAGGGTGATGCCACCGTCGACGACCAGGAGCTGGCCGGTGATCCACGAGGCCTCGTCGGAGAGCAGGAAGGCGACCGCACCCGCGATGTCCTCGGGCACACCGAGCCGCTCGAGGGGATAGGCCTTGGACACCTCGTCCTCGCGGCCCTCGTAGAGCGCGGAGGCGAACCTCGTCTTCACCACCGCCGGCGCGACCGCGTTGACCCGGATGTCCGGCGCGAGCTCGAGTGCCATCAGCTCGGTGAGCGAGACGAGCATCGCCTTGCTGGCGCCGTAGAACCCGATGCCGGGTGCCGGCCGGATGCCGGAGACCGAGGAGACGTTGACGATCGAGCCGCCGTGGTCCTTCATCCAGGCTCGGTGGGCCTGCTGGACCCACGACAGGGCCGCGATGCAGTTGACCTCGACGACCTTGCGGGCGGCACCGAGATCGAGGTCGACGATCGGGCCGTAGGCCGGGTTGATGCCGGTGTTGTTGACCAGCAGGTCAAGGCTGCCGAAGGTCTCGATGGCCTGTCGCACCGTGTCGGCCTGGTGCTCGAGGTCGTCGGCCTTGCCGGGAACCGCGAGCGCCACCGCGGGGCCGCCGAGGTGCTCGACCGCCTCGTCCAGGGCCTCCTTCTTGCGGGCAGTGATCACGACCCGCGCACCGTCGGCGACGAGCCGCTCGGCGATGCCGAGTCCGATGCCGCGGCTGGCGCCGGTGATGATCGCGGTCCTGCCGTCGAAGCGCTTGCTCATCGTCGTCCTCTCAGCTCAGGCGCTCGATGACCATGGCCATGCCCTGCCCACCGCCGACGCACATGGTCTCCAGGCCGAGCTGCTTGTCGTGGAACTGAAGCGAGTTGACCAGCGTGCTCGTGATCCTGGCGCCGGTCATGCCGAAGGGGTGACCGACGGCGATCGCGCCGCCGTTGACGTTGAGCCTGTCCTCCTCGATGCCCAGCTCGCGAGCCGACGGAATCACCTGGGCGGCGAACGCCTCGTTGATCTCGACCAGGTCGATGTCGTCGATGGTGAGCCCGGCACGAGCGAGCGCCTGCTTGGACGCCTCGACCGGACCGAGTCCCATGATCTCCGGCGACAGGCCGCTCACGCCGGTGCTGAGGATCCGCGCGAGCGGAGTCAGGCCCAGCTGCTCGGCCTTGGTGTCGGACATGACCACCACGGCGGCGGCCCCGTCGTTGAGCGGGCAGCAGTTGGCAGCCGTCACGGTGCCGTCCGGACGGAACACGGGCTGGAGTGCCGACACCGCCTCGAGGGTCACCCCCGCTCGCGGGCCGTCGTCGGCGCTGACCGTCGTACCGTCGGGCAGCGTGACCGGCGTGATGTCGCGGGCCCAGAACCCGTTGGCGATGGCGGCCTCGGCGAGGTTCTGGCTGCGTACGCCGAACGCGTCCTGCTCGGCGCGCGTGACGCCCTTCAGCTGGGCGACGTTCTCCGCGGTCTGCCCCATGGCGATGTAGAGGTCCGGCAGCCGCCCGTCGGTGCGCGGGTCGACCCAGGTCTGACCGCCGCCCGCGAACTTCTCGGTGCGGGCCTGCGCCTCGGCGAAGATCGGGTTCTGGCCCTGGGGAACGTCGGAGAACCCGTTGCCGTAGCGGCTCACGGTCTCGACCCCGGCCGAGATGAAGACGTCGCCCTCGCCGGCCTTGATGGCGTGCAGCGCCATCCGCGTGGTCTGCAGGCTGCTCGAGCAGTAGCGGTTGACCGTCACGCCCGGCAGGTGGTCGAGCCCGGCCAGCACCGCAACCGCTCGGCCCAGGTTGTTGCCGGCCTCCCCCGCGGGCTGGCCCACGCCCAGCACGAGATCGTCGATCTCGGTCGGGTCGAGCTGCGGCACCTTGGCGAGCGCGGCCCGGACCATCTGGACGGCGAGCTCGTCGGGACGCATGTCCTTGAGCGAGCCCTTCGACGCACGCCCGATGGGCGAGCGGGCAACGGACACGATCACGGCCTCAGGCATCAGTTCTCCTCTTTCAAACTAAGCAGTTGCTTAGTACAGTGCCCACTACCTTGCACCAGGACCGCGACGACGTCAACGGATGCGCGGAAGTTGCACGACGAAGGGAGCGCCCGTGGCGAGCATGGCGAGCGACGGAACCGGCGGTGCCGAGCCCAGCCGTGGGGACGGCGCGCGCGCCCGGCTCCTCGACGCCGCCGTGACGGCGTTCGCCGAGCGGGGCTTCCACGGCACCAGCACGCGCGACATCGCCGCGGCGGCGGGGATGAGCCCGGCCGCCCTCTACGTCCACTACCGGACCAAGCAGGAGCTGCTCGACCAGATCTCCCGCGCCGGTCACGAGCGCACGCTGGAGCTGATCCGGGAGGCGATCTCGGCCTCCGACTCCCCCGCCGAGCAGCTCACCCGCGTCGTACGACAGTTCGCCACCCACCACGCTCGCGGCAACACCCGCGCTCGCGTGGTCAACTACGAGCTGGCCTCGCTCGACGCCGTGGCGTCGGCCGACGTCCGCGAGCTCCGCCGCTCGATCAGCGCGGAGATCCGGGCCCTGGTCGAACGCGGTGTCGCCGACGGCAGCTTCGACTGCCCGCAGCCCAGGATCGCCGCCACGGCGATCCTGTCGCTCGGCATCGACATCGCTCGCTGGTACCGCGAGGACCGCACCTGGACCCCGGATGACCTCGGCGACGCGTACGCCGCGATCGCGCTGCGGATCGTCGGGGCTCACCCTCGCGGCAGCAGCTGACGAGCGCGTTCAGCGAGCGCGACCTTGCGGATCTTGCCGGTGTCGGTCATCGGGAAGGCGTCGACCACGACGACCAGCGGCACCTTGTAGGTCGCCATGTTCTGCCGCGCCCACTGCTCCAGTCCGGACGCGTCGATGCTCGCCCCCGCCAGCAGGCTGACGAACGCGACCGGCACCTGACCACGATCCGGGTCGTCGAGCGGGACGACGGCCGCGACGTCGACCTCGGGATGACCGGCGACCAGCGTCTCGACCTCGGCCGGGAAGACGCTCATCCCGTTGACCTTGATCATGTCCTTCTCGCGGCCGAGGAAGTGCAGGCAGCCGTCCTCGTCGAGGCGGCCGTTGTCGCCCGTGCGCAGCCACCCGTCCCGCAGTTGCGCGGCGGTCGCATCCGGCCGGTTCCAGTAGCCCGTCATCACCGAGGGGCTGCGGACGACGATCTCGCCCACGTCGCCGAGGGCGACCGGCGCGAGGGTGCCCGGCTCGACGATCGCCACGTCGGTACCGGGCACGGGGAGCCCGCAGAAGATCGGCTCGGCGCGCAGGTCGTGGTCGTCGGCGTCGAGGCCGTACGGCGTCACGTCGAACGTGTGCGTCTCGGTCATCCCGTACGCCGCCTCGCGCAGGACCGAGTGGTCACCGACGGCCTCGCGCCATGCCTGTCGGACGGCTGGGGTCAGGACCTGGATGAACGACACCGCCAGCGGCAGCCGGAGGCTCGCGAGGTCACGTGCCCCGAGGTCGTCGCGCTCCATCAGCTCCAGGTAGTTCTCGACGGTCCCGACCATCACGCTCACCTGGTAGCGCTCGATCAGGTCGGTCGCCAGACCGGCGTCCCAGCGGCTCATGATCACGCTGGTCCCGCCCTGCACCAGCGGGTTGAGGATGCCAAGGTCCTCGCCGGCGATCCAGAAGATGGGGAGGTAGCACAGCGAGGCGTACGGATCCCCGGGACCGACGCCGGTCCCGCCGAGCGCGGACGCCCCGGTGTAGACCATGTGCCGGTGGGTGTGCTCGCAGCCCTTGGGGAGGCCGGTGGTCCCGCTGGTGTAGTTGAGCGCCGCCAACGCGTCCAGGTCCCCCGACAGGTCTTCGGCGGGCGCGTGCGTCACCGCCTCCTGCCACGCCGAGACCTGCAGGTCACCCGGGTCGTCGGGCAGGGTGGGCCGAGCGCCCGCCGGTGTCATCTCCTCGGCGTGCGTCGCGAGGAAGTGGCGGACCGACGTCCGCGGCCGGACCTCCTGGACCAGGGGAAGGAACGTGTCCAGCCCGATGACTACCTCGGCGCCGCAGTCGCCGAGCTCGTGGATGAGCTCCGCGGCCTTGAACATCGGGTTGACCGGCACGTGCACCGCGCCCGCGCGCAGGATCGCGAGCATCGCGACGATGAACTGGGCGGAGTTCGGCAGGTGCACCGCGACCCGGTCGCCAGGGCGTACGCCGGCCGCGCGCAGCCACCCGGACACCGCCGCGACCAGCCGGGCGAGCTCGGCGTAGCTGGTCTCGCCGCCGGCGAAGACGATCGCCGTGCGGTCCGGGCGCAGTCGGGCCCAGTGGTCCACGTGGGCGGGCAGCGAGATCTCGCCCGCCGGGTACACCACCTCGTCCGGAGTGTCGGCGGGGCGCATCCGCTCGTGACGCCGGCGCAGGTCGGCCAGGTGCGCGTCCATGTCCATGGGTGTCCTCCTGGTCACGGGTGGGGGTTCCGCCGAGCATAGACATTCCGACCACCCGGTTTGTAGGCTCCGCGGATGACCATCCAGCATGCGCACTGCGGCGACGTCGACCTGGCCTACGAGACCTTCGGCTCTCCGGACGACCCGACGGTCGTGCTCGTCATGGGCCTGGCCACGCAGATGATCGCGTGGCACGACGACTTCTGCGCGCTGATCGCGGACGAGGGCTTCCAGGTCGTGCGCTTCGACAACAGGGACATCGGGCTCTCCACGCATCTCCACGCGGCCGGTGCCCCGGACCTGTCCCCGCTGTTCACCGGCAAGCCGATCACCGACGCGCCGTACCTCCTCGCCGACATGGCCGACGACACCGTGCGTCTCGTCGACGCCCTCGGTCTCGACCGGGTGCACGTCGTCGGCGCCTCGATGGGCGGCATGATCGCCCAAGAGATCGCGATCCGGCATCCCGCACGCGTGCTGAGCCTGACCTCGATCATGTCGACGACGGGCCCCGCGGTCGGTGCGCCGCGCTCGGAGGCCGCTGCGGCGCTGTTCGCCCCTCCGCCGACCACCGAGGAGGAGGCCGGCGCGCGGTCGGTCGCCGTCTACAGCGTGATCGGCTCGCCGGGGTTCCCCCTGGACGAGGCCGGCCTGGACGCCCGGGGCCGCGAGGCCTTCCGGCGTGCCAACGACCCGGCCGGGGTGGCACGTCAGCTCGCGGCGATCCACGTCTCGGGCGACCGCACGGAGCGGCTGCGCGAGGTCGCCGTACCCACGCTGGTCCTGCACGGCGAGGACGACCCGCTCGTGCAGATCGAGGGCGGCCGCGCGACCGCGGCGGCGGTTCCCGGAGCGCGTCTCGTCACCTACGCCGGCATGGGCCACGACCTGCCCCTCGCCCTGTGGCCGCAGATCGTCAAGGAGATCGCAGCGCACGCGCGCGCCCAGGAGGCATGACCCGAAGGCAGCGACGGGAGAGCGGCGGAGCCGGCATCACCTGGCCGCGAGCTCGGCACCGAGGATCCGATACACCTCGGCGTTGACGATCAGGCCGACGTGCGTCCCCCGAACCCGCAGCGTGCGCGCCTTCGGCAACGTGCAGGAACGCGGCGCGACCACGCCGTCGTCGTCGGTGACGATGCAGGTCAGCGGGACGGGACCGGCGGCACCGGTCTCGGCCCCACGGCGGAAGGCGCACACGCACGACGCGGAGAAGCAGTCACGGGCGCGGGACTCGGGGTGCAGGGCGTGCTCGGCGCGGCGGGCGCCGGCCACCGCCAGCCTCGTCAGCACGGCGATGTCGAAGTTGTCCGCGAGGGGACTACCCAGCGTGACGACCCGCGCGACCAGGTCGGGCCGCAGGCCCGCGACCGCATTGCCGAGCAGTCCTCCCCGACTGTGGCCGACCACGACGACGGGCTGCCCGGTGCGGGTGTGCAGCCGCTCCAGCGAGCTCTCGACGGTCGCGAGATGGCGTTCCGAACAGCCCACGTTCCATCGGATGCCCGAGCACGCCACGTGGTAGCCGCGACGTCGCAGCCAGGTGGCGAGGGTGCGCAGCGAACCGTCGCCGGCGAGGAACCCGGGCACCAGCAGCACCGGGCGCCCATCCCCTTCGGGGACGCCCACACCGCGCCAGACCGGGTCGGCGAGCAACCGCCGCAGCTCGATGGGCCAGGTGTACTCGCGCACGGCGTGCCCCCACCAGCGCGGGGTGGGAGGGGCACCGGCCCCTCCCACCCGCGCGTCCGGGTCACTCACCGCGAACGACCTCCGTCGGCGTGCGCCTGGCCGGTCACGGTGTCCGTCACTCCTGCGGAACCCCGTTCTCCGGGGCCTCCTCAGCCTCCCCGGTGTACTCCTCCACCGGACCGTCGCCGTCGTCGGTGACGTACGGCGGGGTGAGGTTTCTCGACTCGAGGTTGTCGATCTCGGTGACGTACACGCCGGTCATGCCCGAGTGGTCGTCCGCGGAGTAGGCGAACGGCGTCGGCGACGGACCAACAGTGAGCTCGCCGCTCTCGAGCACCTCGATCAGGCCCTCGCGCGTCAGGTCCTCGCCCGCGGCCACCAGCGCCTGCGCGACGCCGTAGGCGAGCGCGTAGCCGTGCAGGGCGGTCGCGTCCATCGGAGCGCCGTCGTTGTACTCGTCGTTGATCTCGGTGAACAGCTGGACCCAGCTGTTCTCGTCGTCGGTGACGACCGGCAGGTAGTTGGTCGCGATGACTCCCTGCGTCAGAGCCGCGGCGTTCTCCTTGAGGTAGCCCTTCAGCGCGGCCGGGTCGGCCCCGACCGACGAGATCACCCACTGCGCCTCGTAGCCGAGCTGGGCGGCTGTGCCGAGGGCCAGCGCGGTGAAGGCCGGGATCATGAACCCGAACACCACGTCGCAACCGGCCGCCTGGAGCTCGCCGATCTGGGGAGCGACGTTGGTGTTGGAGACCGAGTAGGACTCCTCGGCCGCGAGCGCGTCGTCGCCGAGGATGGTCTTGACGCCCGCGACACCGTCGGCACCGAGGTCGTCACCCTGTCCGAACGAGCAGTAGGTCTTCCCGGAGAGGTTCTCCTCGGCGTACGTCGCGAGGACCTTGCCCTCGCGGGTGTAGTCGGTCTGCCAGCCGAAGGTGTAGGGGTACTTGTCCGGCTGGTTCCAGGACAGGCTTCCCGAGGACACCATCAGGTCGGGGACCTTGTTCTGCCGGATGAAGTCGAGCACCGCGGTGTGCGTCGGCGTGCCGAGTGCGCCGACCAGGGCGAAGACCTCGTCCTGCAGCACGAGCTTGCGGGTCTTCTCGGCCGTGATCGTCGGGTTGTACCCGTCGTCCTCGACGATCAGCTCGATCTCGCGGCCGTGGATGCCACCCTCGGCGTTGACGTGCTCGAAGTACGCCTCCATCGCCTTGGCGATCTTGGAGTAGCCCGGCGCGGCCGGACCGGTCAACGGCTGGGTGGTGCCGAGCTTGATCGTGTCGTCGGTCACGCCCGGCGCGTCACCTCCCGCGCCGCCACCTCCGCCGCCAGGGCCACCACAGGCGGCCGCCACCAGGGCGAGGGATAGCGTCGCCGCCGCTACAGCGGTTCGCCGCGCGTGACCCTTGGCGCGCCACTTCCCGATGGATCTGTTCATCAGTTGCCTCCTTGCGGTTGGGGGGAACGACGGGGCAGCAGCCCGCCGAGGCGGGCCACCAGACCCTGGATGCCACCGGGAACGGCGAGCATCACAACGATGAGCAACAGCCCGAAGGCCGCGGCCGGGGCGTTGTCGTTGACTTCGAGCTCCGAGAGGAACCGGTTGAGGAAGACCACGACGATGCTTCCCCAGATCGCCCCGCGCAGGCTGCCGAGGCCGCCGATCACCACGGCGGCGAGGACAGTGAGCGACAGCACCAGGCCGAACGAGTGCGGGTTGGCGCCTTGGAGCACCAGGCCGAGCAGACCGCCGCCGAGTCCCGCGGAGGCCGCGCTCAGGGCGAAGGCCTTGACCTGCTCCCGGGGGATCGACAGGCCGCAGAGCTGCGCGGCGATCTCGTTGTCGCGTACCGCGGCGAGGTGACGACCGACCGCGGACCGCTTGAGGTTGGCGAACAGGAACAACACCAACGCGGCACACCCGACCGCGATCAGGGCGACCACGCGGTCGATGCTCCACCCCGCCGTGGCCATTCCCTCCGGCACGATCGGTACGGGGACCGGCAGGCCCTGCTCACCGTTGAAGGTGTCGTGGAAGTACGTCGCCACGCCGGGCACCGCGACACCGAGCGCGAGCGTGGCGCCGGCGAGGTACGGCCCGCGGAGCCGGGCTGCCGCCAGGCCGATCACCGCACCGACCAGGGTCGTCACCACCGTGGCGAGCACGAGACCGACCAGGACCATGGTGATCGAGACCTGACCGAAGTCGTCGACGTAGTCGGGCAGGAACTTCGCCATGGTGTAGGCGCCGACGGCCATCAGGGCCGCGTGGCCGAGCGAGATCTGCCCGTTCCCGCCGACCAGGATGGTCAGGCCGAACGCGACGCAGAGATACACGGCGAGGGTCGCGACCTGGTTGACCGAGTAGTTGTCCACCAGGTAGACCGCCAGGAAGGCGACCACGCCGAACACCGCCGTCGCGGCCAGGTTGCGCAGCAACGTGGAGTTGCGCAGGGCGTTCATCAGACCCTCCTTGCCTGGCCGGAGCTGAACAGGCCCTCGGGCTTGGCCAGCAGGACCGCGATGAGCAGCACGAGTGCCGCGGGATAGAGCAGGTCGGAGCTGAGATACCCGCTGGTGTAGGACAGCACGAGGCCGCAGACCAGGCCGCCGACCACCGCCCCCACCGGGCTGTCGAGCCCACCGACGACGGCCGCGGTGAACCCGAGCACGAAGACGCCGTCCATCACCTGGGGGACGAGCTCCGCAGAGGTGGGGATCACCAGCATTGCGGCCACCGCCCCCGCGATGCCGGCGAGCGCCCACCCCAGGGTCAGCATCCGCGGGACCTTGACGCCCATGAGCCGCGCGGTGTCGGGCGCGAACGCGGCCGCACGCATCCGCAGCCCGACCGGCGTCTTGGTCATCACATAGCCCATGACGCCCATCACGACCAGGACCGACCCGAGCACGAAGACGTCCTGGGGTGAGACCAGCGGGGTGTCGCCGACCCGCCACTTGGTCGAGCTGAAGGCAGCGTCGATGGTCCGGGTGTTCTCGATCGAGTACAGCATGCCGAGGACGGCCTCGATGAAGATGAGCAGACCGACGCCGATGATGACCGCGTTGAGGTGGGGCATCGACTCTCCCGTGCGGAAGATGGTCAGCTGGATGATGGCCCCGAGCAGGAGTCCGCTGACCAGTGCGGCCAGCAGACCGAGCCAGAACGACCCGGTGATGTCGGTGACCGTCCAGGCGACGTACGCCGATGCGACCGCCTGCGCGCCCTGGGCGAAGTTCAGCACCCGGGTGGACCGCCAGATGATCACGAGGGCGAGCGCCACGGATGCGTAGATGGCCCCGAACGCGAGGCCGTTGACAGTGAACAGGATGAAGCGTTCCATCTGACTCTCCTAGAACCCCAGGTAGGCGTGCCGGAGCTTGACGTCGGACTGGAGATCACCCGCGGGACCGCGGGCGACCACCTTTCCGACCGAGATCACAACGCCTTCGTCGGCGATGCCGAGCGCGCTGCCGACGTTCTGCTCGACGAGCAGCACGGTGAGTCCCATCTGGTCGCGCAGATCACGCAACAGCGCCATGATGCGCGCCACGATCGGTGGCGCCAGCCCGAGCGACGGCTCGTCGAGGAGCAGCATCTTGGGCTTCGACGACGAGCGCCCGTCCGAGCGCCAGCATCTGCCGCTCACCACCGGAGAGCTGGTGACCGTGGAACGTCCGCCGCTCCCGCAACCGCTCGAAGATGTCGTAGACCTCGTCGATGGCCTGGGTCGTGACCTTGGCGCCAGAGCCGCCCTTGCGCCACAGCCCGCCGAGTCGGAGGTTCTCCTCCACGGTCAGCTCGGGGATCACTCCGCCACCCTCCGGCACGTGGGTCAGGCCTCGCTGGATCAGGCTCTCGACCGGGAGCCGGGTGATGTCCTCGCCCTCGAAGCGAACCTGACCCGAGGTCGGGCGGACCAGCCCCGACAGCGACTTGAGCATGGTGGACTTCCCCGCGCCGTTGGCGCCGAGCACGGCCGTGATGGTGCCCTGCTCGACGCCGACCCCGAAGTCGTAGAGCACCTGAAGCCGTCCGTAACCGGAGTTGAGACTCTCCACCTCGAGAAGCTGGGTCATGGCTGGACCTCCTCGGTCAGAGCCGACTCTTCGGGAACCTCGGCGCCCAGGTAGGCGGCCGCCACCGCCGGGTCGGCCTGGACCTCGGTGGGCGTGCCCTGGGCGACGCACTTGCCGAAGTCGAGAACCACGACCTTGTCGCAGACCTTCATCACGAGGTCCATGTGGTGCTCCACGAGCATCACCGAGCACGGCGTCTCCCACTCCCGTGGCAGTGCCTTGATCAGGTCGCCGAGCGGCCCGAGATCCTCGGCGCCCAGACCTCCGGCCGGCTCGTCGAGCATCAGCAGCCGCGGCCGGCTGATCAGCGCCCGGGCAAGCGCGACGCGCTTCTGCACCGGGTAGGCGAGCGTGCCCGCCGGCCGGTTGGCGACGTCGGCAGCGCCGAGTCGTTCGAGCCACTCGCCCGCCTCGGTTCGGAGTCTTCTCTCGTCACGGTCACTGGGCGGAAGGGCGAAGAGCGCCGACGCGAAGCCCGCCTTCCGGGTGATCGCCGCACCGACCATGACGTTCTCCAGCGCCGTCAGGTGGGTGAACAGCCCGACGCCCTGAAGCGTGCGGGTCATCCCGTGCCGGACCAGCCGGTCCGGCTTCGGCTTGAACGCCTTGCCCTCCCAGGTCAGATATCCGTTGGTGGGCTTGACGAAGCCGCTGATGACGTTGAACAGCGTCGTCTTCCCCGCGCCGTTCGGACCGATGACACCGGTCACCGTCGATTCGGGGACGTCGAACGAGACGCTCTCCAGAGCCACCAGACCGCCGAACCGGACACCGACATCGGTGACGACGAGGCCACTCACGAGACGGCTCCTGGCTTCTCGATGGCGCGCTTGAGGATCTTCCCCGTGCCGCCCTTCGGGAGGTCGTCGAGGAACCACACGACCCGTGGGTACTTGTACGGCGCGACGCGCTCCTTGACGTACGCACGGATGTCGTCCTCGGTCACGTCGCTGCCGGGGTGCAGGGCGACCGCGGCGCCGACCTCCTCACCGTGCGTGTCGTGCGGGAGCCCGATCACCGCCGCCTCCCGCACGGCCGGGTGCTCGTAGAGCACCTCCTCGATCTCGCGGGGGTAGACGTTGAACCCGCCGCGGATGATGAGCTCCTTCTTGCGGTCGACGATGTAGTAGAAGCCGTCGTCGTCGACCTTGCCCATGTCGCCGCTGTGGAACCAGCCGTCCGGGTCGATCGCCTCCGCGGTCGCCTCGGGTCGGTTCCAGTAGCCCTTCATGACGTTGTGGCCGCGGATGCAGATCTCGCCGACGTCACCGACCGGTGTCTCGGACCCGTCGTCGTTGACGAGCTTGAACTCGACGCCGGGGATCGGGGTCCCGATCGAGCCGATCTTCGCCTGCTCGACGCGGTTGAAGCTGGCGACCGGCGAGGTCTCCGAGAGCCCGTACCCCTCGAGGATCCTCGCGCCGTACTTGGCCTCGAACGCGCGCACGACCTCACCCGGCAGGGCGGCCCCGCCCGAGGAGCACAAGCGCAGGGTGGCGACCTTGGCCGGCTGGGCGTCCGGGAGGTGGGCCAGCGCGGTGTACATGGTGGGCACACCCTCGAAGATCGTGACGTCGTTCGCGCCGATCGAGTCGAGGACCACCTGCGCGTCGAACCGCGGGATCAGGACGATCAGTGCGGCGGCCGCCACGCTCGCGTTCAGGCCGCACGTGAGGCCGAAGACGTGGAACAGCGGCAGGCACCCCATGATGACGTCGCGCTCGTCGATCGTCATCAGGTCGTTGATGCACACCCGCAGGTTGCGGTCGAGCCCACCGTGCGTGAGCTCAGCGCCCTTGGGCGTGCCGGTGGTGCCGGAGGTGTAGAGGATGACCGCGGTGTCAGCGTCGTCGTTCTCGACGTACGGCACCGGCTCCTCGACCAGGCCGGAGATGAGCCCGGCGGAGACCGTCTCGACCCGACAGCCGTCGGCCGCCTGGGCAGTGTCCTCGGACGCCACGGACTCGTGCGCCCAGAGGAGCACCATCCCGGAGTCGCCGGTGTAGTGCGCGATCTCGCGGCCCTTGAGCAGCGGGTTCATCGGCACCGCTACCGCTCCCAGCCGTAGCGCGCCGTAGAACAGCACCGGGAACTCGAGCAGGTTGGGCAGCATCAGGCCGACGCGTTCGCCGGGCTGCACGCCGAGCGCGGCCATGCGACCGGCAGCGCGGCCGGCCAGCTCGTCGAACTGGGCGTAGGTGAGGGTGGTCTCACCCAGACGCAGGGCTGGTCGGTCGGGAAACTTCGCAGCGCTGGCGGCGAGGTTGTCGGCGAGGTTGGTCATCGCGCTCCTCCTTGGGGCACCGGGACGGGGGTTGGGTGGGGTGTGTCGGGTGGATCAGGTGGTGAGGATCCCTCCCTCGACCGGGAGCGTGATGCCGGTGCAGTAGCCGCCGGCGTCGCTGGCCAGGAACAGCAGGGCCGCCGAGAGCTCGTCGTGGTTGCCCAGCCGCCCCATCAGCGTGCGCGGGATGACGGTCTTCTCGACGTACTCGCCCTCGAAGACGTCGGTCATCTCCGAGGCGAAGTAGCCGGGCGCGATCGCGTTGACCCGGATGCCCTTGCGCGGCGTCCACTGCTGGGCGAGGTCGCGGGTCAGCCCGATCACTCCGGCCTTGCTGGAGGCGTACGCCGCCTGCGGCAGGCCCATCGTGGTGAGGCCGAGGACGCTGCTGATGTTGATGATCGAGCTGCCCGGCTGCATCACCTTGCCGCATGCCTGGGCCATCCAGTAGCAGGCGTTGAGGTTCAGCTCGATCACCGAGCGGAACTGATCCGGGGTCTCGCGCGTCGCCGGCACGGCGGTGCCGACACCTGCGTTGTTGACGAGGATGTCGACCCTGCCGAAGGCCTCCATCGCGGCGGCCACGAGCCCAGCGCAGTCCTCGGGGCTGGTCACGTCGGTGCGCACGGCGATCGCCTTGCGACCGAGCGCCTCGACCTTGGCGACCGTGTCGGCGAGCTTCTCCTCGCGCCGGGCGCCGAGCGCGACGTCGGCGCCCGCCTCGGCAAGGGCCACCGCGAAGCTCACGCCGAGCCCGCTGGAGGCACCCGTGACCACCGCGACCTTGCCGTCGAGCCGGAACGTGTCGAGAACGCCCATGTCATTTCCCTTCCACAAGGTCGGCGATGCCGACGGCACTCATCGAGTCGAACGTCTGCTCCACCAGATGGGCGAGCATGATCAGGTCCTGCAGCTGGCCGCTGCGATCCCGGAAGTGGTCGCGAAGCAGCGCCTCGCCGGTGAAGCCGAGGCCGAGGAACATCTCGATGATCCGCTCGTGCGTCGCAGGGACCTCGACGATCACCTTGAGCAGGCCGGACCGGATGGCGTGGGCAAGAGCGTGCTGGGCGAGCGAGCGCCCGATGCCTCTCCCCCGCGTCGCCGGGTCGACCACCAGCCGCAGCTCGGCGACGTGGTCGGACCAGCCGGTCAGCGGCAGGAGGGCCGCGAGACCGGAGACCGATCCGTCCGCCTCGGTCTCGACCCAGCGCCAGCCGGGAGTACCGGGCCAGGAAGCGACTGCCGTCGGCGAGACGTCCTCCTTGATGAAGGTCAGGTCGCTCTCGGGGAGCCGTTGGAACAGCCCGCCCAGGGCCTCGACATGCTCGGGCTGGAACTCTTGGATGGTCACGTCACGGCCTCGCTTCGCTGCTTCAGGAAATCGATCACGACCGGCAGGGTGTTCTTCGCGGCGCCGCGGCCGACCATGAGGCCGACGTGGCCCGCATCGAGGCGGAGCTCTTGCTTGTCCTCGGACCCGATCAGCCCGACCAGCGGCCCGGCCGAGGGCACCGGGATGATGTGGTCCTTGAGCCCGAGGACGTGCAGGAACGGCACCTCGATGTCGGAGAGGTGCACCCGGTCGCCGCCCAGGACGATGCGGTCGTTGAGGAGCGCGTTCTCCTCGACCATCCGCTTGAACTGGCGCGCGACCCCGCCCGGCAGCGGCACCTGGTCGCTCCCCCACCCGGCCATTGCCTGGTAGGCCGTCACGAACTCGTCGTTCCACATCTTCTCGAGCAGGTCGACCCGGGCGGTCACCTCGCCCATCGGGGCGAGCGACCTGAACCCCTGGAGGATCACCGAGGGAGGCACCATGCCGTCGACGCCGAGCACGTCCTCGAGGTCGGTGCGGGCCATCACGTCGGTCATCGGTCCGAGCTGCTGCAGGTCGCACGGCGTGGTCAGCACCGTCAGGCTGCGGAGTGGAGAGTCGGGGTGGTGGGCGGCGTGCAGCACCGAGAGCACCCCGCCGAAGCAGTAGCCGAACAGGTTGATGCTGTCGCTGCCGGAGAGCTCGCACACCCGGTCGATCGCCGCCGGGATGTAGGAGTCGACGTAGTCCTCGAGCTGGTTGGCCGCGTCGCGCTCGTCCGGGACGCCCCAGTCGAGCAGGTAGACGTCGAAGCCGGCCGCGATCAGCCGCTCGACGACGCTGTTGCCCGGACGCAGGTCGAGGATGTAGCTCTTGTTGAACAGGCTGTAGATGATCAGCAGTGGTGGCCGGAGCGACACCTGATCGCTGTGGTAGTGCCACAGCTCGGTGCGACCACGGCTCCACACCACGTCCTTCGGGCTCAGCCCGACGTCGGTTCGCTGGATCCCGGTGGCCATCCGGATCCCGTTGCGGGCGCGCAGGGTGTTGCGCTCGACCTCACGCCGGATCCGGTCGATCGTCGTCATTCCCGGAAGAGCCACGGCGGGTCACCCCCTTCGCCTTCTGGCGCGACTTCTCGAGCTCGACGGTGAGCAGCCGGACCTCGCGGTCGAGCGCGCCCAGCTGCGTGCGCAGGCGCTGCACGTCCGTGCCTGCCGGCAGGTTCATCGCGTGCCAGACCTTCGCCTGGAGCTTCTGGGCCTCGGCCCGCACCATCTTGTTGGCGCCGGCGACGACGGCAGCGACCTGGGCGAACTCCTCGGTCCGGACGACCTGAGCAGCCAGCGGCGTGGCCACCTTCTCGAAGCGGTCGTAGAGGTCGCGCAAGCCGGGAAGTGCCATCACGCCCTCCCCCGACCTGCAGCGGAGCTCAGGCGCGCAGCAGAGCTCCGACCGCCTGGCGCACCTTGTCCGGATCGGGTGTCTCGCCCGCGATCACGTCGGAGTAGATGAAGGTCTCCGCGATCCGCACGATCAGATAGGCGAGATCGTGGACCGGCAGTGGTGGGTCGAGGTTCCCCGCGTCGATCTCCTCGTGCAGCAGCTGCTCGAACAGCACCAGGAGCTTGCCCTGGAATCCCGTCGCCCGCGTCGTCAGCAACCGCAGAGCGCGCTCCGGCTCCCGCTGGACGAATGCCGGGAAGTACGGCGACTCGATCACGGCCGCCGCGAAGTTGCCGGTGATCGTGGTCAGCCGTGCCGCGCCGGTCAGCCCGTCCCCGGTCGCCTGCGCACGCCGGAACGTCGGTTCGGTGACCGACCAGACGATCTCCCCCAGGAGCTGGTCCTTGCCACCGACCCAACGGAAGAGGGTCGCCCGGCTGACGCCGAGCTCTGCCGCGAGCTCCTGCATCTCCAGGCGTCGGCCCGCCATGAAGGCCCGGCGCGCCACACGGAACGCGGTCAGCGCGTCGGGTCGAGACCCCGTCTCGGCGAGCATCCGGGACAGCGGCGTCTGGCTCATGGCACTCCTCACTGCTACCCAAGCATCGCATCCGTCCCGGGGAGGCGATTGGTGGGCCTGCCGGAGTGGGGAGCGACGGTGTGACCGTTCTGTCCGCGGCCGCCGCCCGATGCGGCTGCCCGGCGCACTGCGGGACGGCACGATGTGCGTCTCGACGATGTGACGTCGGTCTCATGTCGAGCGACATTAGCGGATCCGTCACAAGGTTGCAACGTTTCGTGTTTTGTTGCAATAGTGCGAGGAGGCGTCCACCCGTCTCACGAGGAGTTCCCATGCAACGGACCGTTTTCGACGAGGACCACGAGAGCTTCCGGAAGACGCTGCGTGCCTTCATCCACGCGGAGGTCGCGCCGCACTACGACGAGTGGTTCACCGCCGGCATCGTCCCCAAGGAGCTCTACACCCAGCTCGCCGAGCTCGGCCTCTTCGGGATCACCGTCCCGGAGGAGTACGGCGGGGCGGGGCTGAGCACCCACAAGTACACGGCCGTCCAGTACGAGGAGACCGCGCGTGCCGCGGTCAGCTTCGGTGGTTCGGGCGTCCACGTGCTGCTCGCGCTGCCGTACCTCAAGATGCTCGCCACCGACGAGCAGAAGCAGCGCTACCTCCCGAGCTTCGTGACCGGTGAGGAGATGTGGGCCCTCGCCATGACCGAGCCTGGTGCCGGGTCCGACCTGGCCGGGATGCGCACGACGGCCAAGCGCTCCACCGACGGCAGCCACTACGTGCTCAACGGCGCGAAGACCTTCATCACCGGTGGCGTCCACGCCGACCGCGTGATCATCGCAGCCCGCACCAGCCCGCCGAAGGACGACGACCGTCGCTTCGGCATCTCGCTGTTCGCGGTCGACGCCCACTCCCCCGGCTACTCGGTGGGCCGCAAGCTCGACAAGCTCGGGCTGCGGGCCCAGGACACCGCCGAGCTCGCCTTCGGGGACGTACGGGTGCCCGCCGAGGACCTCCTCGGCAACGAGAACGAGGGCTTCTCCTACCTCGGACGCAACCTGCCGTCCGAGCGCTGGGGCATCGCCTACGGCGCCTACGCGCAGGCCACGGCCGCGGTGAGGTTCGCCCAGGCGTACGTCGAGGAGCGCACCGTCTTCGGCAAGACCGTCGCCTCGTTCCAGAACACCAAGTTCGAGCTGGCCGCGTGCAAGGCCGAGGTCGACGCCGCCGAGGCGGTCGCCGATCGCGCCCTGGAGGCGCTCGACGCCGGCCAGCTGACCGCGGCGGAGGCGGCCTCGGCCAAGCTCTTCTGCACCGAGGTCGCCCACCGCGTCATCGACCGCTGCCTCCAGCTCCACGGCGGCTACGGCTTCATCAACGAGTACCCGATCGCCCGGCTGTACGCCGACAACCGCGTCAACCGCATCTACGGCGGCACCTCCGAGGTGATGAAGATGATCATCGCCAAGGACATGGGCCTGTGAGCGAGACGCGAGGCCGCCTCGGCGCTGCAGACGACCGCGGTCGGCCGCGTGAGGCCGAGCGCGAGCGAACGAAGCGGGTGGACCTGTGAGCGAGACGCGACCGCGTGCGAGCGAACGGAGCAGGTGAACCGGTGAGCCGTCCCTTCGACGCGCTCTACCTGCTGGCCCTGAGGTCGGGTCGGATCCTCGAGGTCGACATCGCCAGCGCGAAGACGAGCACCTTCCTCGAGCGCACGGGCCGGGCCCCCGACGGGATCGCGGTGGCCGACCGGGTCTACTGGACCACGATGGGGAAGCCGATCGTCGTCGATGAGAAGGCGTTCGCCGCGGGGCACCGCGAACGCGCCCTCGACTACTCGGCCCGGAACGGCGGGGTCCACATGGTCGGCCTCGACGCCACCGGCCGCGCGGACGTCGTACCGGCGGGGGGAATCACCACCGGCAAACAGCTCGTGCACGACAACGGCTGGCTCTACTGGGGCGACCGCGAGGGCATGAAGGTCAGCCGCGTGCGCACCGACGGCACCGGTCTGGCCGACCTCGTCGTCAACGACGGGTCCGGCGGGGTCGCCGACTGGTGCGTCGGGGTCGCCGTCGACGGCGACCACCTGTACTGGACCCAGAAGGGGCCTTCCAAGGGCGGCAGCGGCCGGATCCTGCGGACCCGGATCAGCCAGGCGCCGAGCGCCGAGCGCGAGCTGCTGTGGACGGACCTGCCCGAACCGATCGACCTCGAGGTGCACGACGGCCACCTGTACTGGACCGACCGGGGCGCGGGTCCGCACGGCAACACCCTCAACCGGGCACCGCTGCCCGCGGAGGGGTCATCCGGCTCGCAGCCCGAGATCCTCGCCGACGGGTTCGCCGAGGCCATCGGCCTGGCCGTCGACGGCGCGGCGGGAGTGGCCTACGTCGCCGACCTCTCCGGAGTGGTCCGGATCGTCCCGCTGCCGGGCTCGCAAGTACCCGCGTCGGTCCTGGTGGAGCTCGGCGAACCCGTGACCGGAATCGCCGGCGTCAGGAAGGACGTGCACCCATGACTGCGAATCCCATCGATCGTCCGATCGCGGTCATCGGCGCCGGCACCCTCGGCCGTCGCATCGCCCTGATGTTCGCCACCGGAGGCGGCGTGGTGCGGGTCTGCGACCTCGACCCGCAGCAGCGCGACGACGCGGCGGCGTACGTCGAGGCCGAGCTGCCCGCGGTCCTCGAGCAGGTCGGCAGCACCACCGCCGGCACCGTCGAGCTCACCGCCAGCATCGCCGACGCCGTGCAGGACGCGTGGCTGGTCGTCGAGTCCCTGCCCGAGCGGCTCGAGATCAAGGTCCCGGTGTTCGGCCAGCTCGACCGGCTCGCTCCGGGGGACGCGATCCTGGCGACGAACTCCTCGTCGTACCCCTCGAGCCAGGTCATCGACGAGGTGAGCAGCCCTGAGCGGGTGCTCAACCTGCACTTCTTCATGCCCCCCGTGGCGACCGCCTGCGAGCTGATGTCCTGCGGGAGGACCGACGAGGCGGTGCTGGACCGGATGATGGCCGAGCTCCCCCGGTTCGGGCTCACTCCCTTCCGGGCCCGCAAGGAGAGCGTCGGCTTCATCTACAACCGGATCTGGGCTGCCATCAAGCGCGAGGCCCTGATGGTGGTGGCGGAGGGCGTCGCGACACCCGCCGAGGTCGATGCGCTCTACGCGACGGTGACGCGGCAGAAGGAAGGCCCGTTCCGCAAGATGGACCGCGTCGGCCTCGACGTGGTGCTCGACATCGAGGAGAACTACGCCGCGCACCGCCCTGGTCTCCCCGAGAGTCCTCGCGAGCTGGTCCGCCAGTACCTCGCCGAGGGCCGTCTCGGCGAGAAGTCCGGCCGCGGGTTCTACGAGTACGACGCCCCCGCGCCCCCGTCTCCGGAGGAAAAGTGACCGAGTCCCTCTTCAGCGACCTGTTGGTCATCGACTGCGGCAGCTACATCGCCGCCCCCGCGTCGACCACCATCCTGGCCGACCTCGGCGCCGACGTGATCAAGATCGAGCCGCCCGGCGCCGGCGATCCGTACCGGCAGCTGCCGAAGCTGCCCGGCAACCCGGTCTCCGAGCACGACTACGCCTGGCTGCTGGACTCGCGCAACAAGCGCGACCTGGCCCTCGACCTGGCCAGTGCCGCGGGACAGCAGATCCTGCACGACCTCGTCGCCGAGGCAGACGTCTTCGTGACCAACTACCCGCTCCGGGTCCGCGACAAGCTGCGGATCGACTACGACACGCTGGCGGGTCTCAACGAGCGGCTGATCTACGGATCGTTCACCGGCTATGGCGAGACCGGTCCGGAGGCCGCCAAGCCGGGCTTCGACGCCACGTCGTACTGGGCCCGCTCCGGGATGATGGACACCGTCCGCGCGGACGCCCACGCCGTACCCGCCCGGGCCGTCGTCGGCCAGGGCGACCATCCCTCGGCGATGAGCCTGTACGCCGGCATCGTCACCGCCCTCTACCAGCGTGAGCGCACCGGTCGCGGCACGAAGGTGTCCTCGTCGCTGCTGGCCAACGGCATCTGGGCGAACAGCTACATGGCCACCGCGGCCCTCTGCGGAGCGACGTTCATCCCCCGACCACCCCGGGAACAGCTGTTCAACGCACTGAGCTGCTACTACCAGTGCGCCGACGACAAGTGGCTGCTGCTGACCATCCTCAACGAGGACCGGCACTGGCCGGTGCTGGTGGCGTGCGTGGGTCGCGAGGACCTGACCACCGACGAGCGCTTCCTCACCAAGCCCGATCGGCTGCGCAACGCGACCGCCCTGATCGGCGTGCTCGACGAGGCGTTCGGCAGCCACGACCGCGGTCACTGGGAGCAGGTGCTGTCCGAGGCCGGCATCGTCTTCGACATCGTCGCCACCCCCGAGGACATCCCGCACGACGAGCAGATCCGGGTCAACGGCATCAGCATGTTGTTCGCCGACGACGACCGGGTCAGCACCATCGCCGCGCCGTTCCGGCTGGCCGACCAGGAGCCCGTGCCGGCGCGGCTGCCACCGAGCCTGGGCCAGCACAGCGACGAGGTGCTCGCCGAGCTCGGGTACGACGCCGAGCGGGTGGCCGAACTGCGCGCCGCAGGGACGGTGGCATGAGGCGGGTACTGATCGTCGACGAGCCGGCAACGCCTACTGAGGCATGATTCCCCGGTGAGCGACTCTGACCTGCCCGCCGAAGGGCTGACGGAGCTCCTGGCCCGACGGTTCCTCACCACGGATGCCGCGCGAACCGAGAAGGTTGGGCGCTGGCAGGCCCGCGGGCGCCGTACAGCACGGGAGAACATCGCGGACCTCGTCGACGACGGCTCTTTCGTGGAGTACGGCCGGTTCGTCACCGCAGCCCAGGAGAGCCGCCGCCCGCTGGCCGACCTGGTCGTCGACGCCCCCGCTGACGGGATCGTCGGAGGGACCGCGACCGTGGCGGGCGCTCCCTGCGCAGTGCTGTCCTACGACTACCTCGTGATGGCCGGCACCCAGGGCATGCGCGGTCACCGCAAGACCGACCGCCTCTTCGAGCTGGTCGGCCGGATGCGCCTGCCCGCGGTCTTCTTCACCGAGGGCGGCGGCGGCCGCCCGGGTGACAGCGACCTGCCGGTGGTCTCCGGGCTCGACGTCGAGTCGTTCGCGCTCTGGGGCGCGCTCGCCGGAGTGGTGCCGCGGATCGCGGTCGTATCGGGCCGCTGCTTCGCCGGCAACGCCGTGATCGCCGGCTGCGCCGACCTTCGCATCGCCACCCCCGACGCCAACCTCGGCATGGCCGGACCGGCGATGATCGCCGGTGGCGGGCTGGGCGAGTTCTCACCCGAGGAGATCGGCCCGGTGAGCGAGCAGGCGGCGAACGGCGTCCTCGACGTGGTGGTCGGCGACGAGGCCGAGGCGGTCGACGTCGTACGACGCGTCCTCGGCTATCTCTCGGGCCCGGTCGCCGCTGGCGAGGCCGACGACCAGGCGGCGCTGCGCACCCTGCTGCCGGAGAACGACCGCGAGGCCTTCGACGTCCGCCCTGTCGTCGAGGCGATCGCCGACCACGACAGCGTCACCTGGCTGCGGGCAGCCTGGGCACCCGAGCTCGTGACCGCGATCGCGCGTGTCGAGGGGATCCCGGTCGGCGTCCTCGCCAACCAGTCGACCCACCTCGCGGGCGCGCTGACCGCAGACGCCTCCGCCAAGGCCGCCGACTTCCTCGAGCTGTGCGAGCGCTGGCGACTGCCGGTGGTGTCGCTCCTCGACACTCCGGGCTTCATGGTCGGGCCCGAGGCCGAGCGCAGCGGACTGGTGCGTCACGCCGCACGGATGGTGGTCGCCGGGTCGCGCCTGACGACGCCGCTCGTCGGGGTCGTGCTCCGGCGCGGCTACGGCCTCGGGGCGCAGGCGATGCTCGGCGGCAGCACCCACCGCCCGCTCCTGACCGTCGCCTGGCCGGGCGCCCACCTCGGTCCGATGGGCCTCGAGGGCGCGGTCCGGCTCGGCCTCGCGAAGGAGCTCGCGGCGCTGCCGGAGGACGAGCGGGAGGCGGCGGTCGCCGAGCACACCGCGGCGTTCCGCCAACAGGCGAAGGCGTTGAACGCGGCGCGGGTCTTCGAGATCGACGACGTGATCGATCCCGCGGAGACCCGGGGCCTGGTGGCAGCGACGATCAGTCGCGCAGCTCCCGTTTGAGGATCTTGCCGCTCGGCCCCTTCGGCAGGTCGTCCACCAGCCGGATCACGCGCGGGTACTTGTACGCCGCGAGCCGCTCCTTGCAGTGGACGGTGAGCTCGTCCGGACCGGCAGTGGCTCCCGGCTTGAGGACGACGTAGGCGACCACTTCCTCGCCGAGGCGGTCGTCGGGCCGGCCGACGACCGCCGCCTCGAGGACCCCGGGGTGCTCGTAGAGCACCTCTTCGACCTCGCGCGGGTAGACGTTGTAGCCGCCGCGGATCACCAGGTCCTTGAGCCGGTCGACGATGAAGAAGTAGCCCTCGTCGTCGCGGTAGCCGAGGTCGCCGGAGTGGAACCAGCCGTCCCGGATCGCCTCGGCGGTCGCGTCAGGCCGCTTGTAGTAGCCCTTCATGACGTTGTGCCCGCGGATGACGATCTCGCCGACCTGGTCGGGCCCGGTCCCCATCTCCTCGCCGTCCTCGCCGAGGACCTTGACGTCGACACCCCAGATCGGCTTGCCGATCGAGAGCACCTTGCGCTGCTCCGCGCTCACGTTGAAGGTGGCCGTGCTCGCCGTCTCCGACAGCCCGTAGCCCTCGAGGACGACGACACCGCCGTACTTCTCCTCGAAAGCGCGGATCACCTCGCCCGGGATCGATGCGCCACCCGAGCACGCGGCGCGCAAGGAGGACAGGTCGCGGCCGGCGATGTCGTGCTGCAGCAGGGCGACGTACATCGTCGGGACGCCGGAGAAGAGCGTGCACCGGTGCTTCTCGATCGCGGCGACCACCGCCTCGGTCTCGAACCGCGGCACCAGCACCAGGCTGGCTCCGAACCGCACCACGATGTTGAGGACGCTCGACAGGCCGAAGACGTGGAACAGCGGCAGCACGCCGAGGGAGACGTCGTCGTCCCGGACGCCGAAGAGCTGGCCGGCCGACGTGCAGTTCATGAAGAGCTGGAAGTGGGTCAGCTCCGCGCCCTTGGGCCGGCCGGTGGTGCCGCTGGTGTAGAGCAGCACCGCGGTGTCGTCGGACGACATCGGGCGCACCATTGCGGTGTCCTCGGCGGCGAGCAGCTCCTCGAACGCCCGCGCGCCGGCGGGCAGTGCCGCGCCGGACGGACCGACGACGTACGTCGGGACATCGCCCGCCTCGCTCGCACCAGCGAGCGCGGGCCCGACGAGCTGCTCGAACGTGATCAGGAGCCGGGCGTCACTGTCCGTCAGGTGGTAGGCGACCTCCGGCGCCGTCAGCAGCGGGTTGAGCGGCACCATGGCCAGTCCGGCCTTGAGGATCCCGAAGTAGGCGAACAGGAACTGCGGCACGTTCGGCAGCTGGACCGCGACCTTGTCGCCCGGTACCAGCCCGAGGGCGTCGAGCGATGCCGCGACGCGGCCGGAGATCTCGTCGACCTGGGCGTAGCTGAACGAGGTGTCACCGAAATGGACCAGGACCTTGTCGGCGTACGTCGCGGCCGACGCGGTGAGGATCGTGGCGAGGTTGAACGACATGTCGGTTCACTTCCGTTGCACGGCGCGCGGGCAGGTCACAGGGCGGCGAGGGTGTCGAGCTCCTCCTGCAGGTAGCCGATGATCGACGGGAGGTCCGGGATCAGCTCGGGGCAGCTGATCAGCCCGAAGTCGAGGTTGTCGCGATAGCTGTGGAGGGTGATGTTGAGGCCCATGCCGTCGCTGATCATCGACACCGGGTAGTTGGCCTCCATGAGCGCGCCCGCGTAGTAGAGCGGCTCCCGCGGACCCGGCACGTTGGAGATCACCAGGTTGAACGGCAGCGGCGCCTTCTCGGCGAGCTTGACCGTGGCCGCCGTACGCGCCACCAGCTCGGCGGCCGCCGGTGCGGCGAACTGGCCGAACTCCTGCAACAGGCTTGCCGGAAGTGCGGCGAACTGCTCCTTGGCCTTGAGCATCGTCGTGCGCACGGCCTCGAGCCGGGCCCGCGGGTCGGAGAGGTTCGTGGGCAGCTCGGCGACCATCGCCGAGACCTGGTTGCCGGCCGACGCCGACTGCTCGGCGGTCCGGATCGAGACCGGGACCATCGCCCGGATCGGCGCCTCGGGCAGCTCGTCGTGCTCGAGCAGCCAACGGCGCATCGCGCCCGCGCACAGCGCCATCACGACGTCGTTGATCGTGCACTCCTGCTGGTTCTTGATCTTCTTGACGTCGACCAGTGACAGCGTCCCGTAGGAGAAGTTTCGGCGCGCGGTCAAGCTCTTGTTGAACGACAGCCGGGGGGCGGGCGCCTTGGCCAGGTTCGACATCGAGGACGTCGCCTCCCCGATGCCTGCGAAGCCGAGCTGCCGCATCGACCTCTGCCACTCGGCGGCACCCTTGAGCATCAGCTTCAGGCCCTTGCTCGGGTGGCCGAGGACGCCCACCCAGCCGCGGGTGAGCATCTCCATGTCGGAGGGACGCGACTCCGATGCCGGCATGTCGGCCGGCGGCTGCGGCGGTGCGGCCTGCGGGTCCGGCGACATCACCGTCGCCAGGATCTGCATCCCCGACTTGCCGTCGATCGCGGCATGGTGGAGCTTGGTGTAGATCGCGGTCCTGCCCCCCTCCAGGCCCTCGATGACGTAGATCTCCCAGAGCGGGTGCGCGCGGTCGAGCGGGCGGGCATGGAGCCGGCTGATCTGATCGGTGAGCTGCTGCTGGTTGCCCGGCGCGGGCAGGGCGAGGCCGCGGACATGGAAGTCGAGGTCGACGTCGTGGTCGTCGATCCAGTACGGCAGGTCGATCCCGAGCGGCACCTCGACGAGCTTCCAGCGCAAGGGCGCCAGCACGGGCAGCCGGTCGGCGACGTGCTCCTTGATCGTGTCCACGTTGATCGGATGGTCCGCGGTCGAGGGATCGACGACGATCAGGCCTCCCACGTGCCCCGTCAGCCGCGAGTCCTCCAAGTGCAGGAACGACGCATCGACACCGCTGAGCTGCCGCATGATCACCCTCTCCTGTGCGCCGAGCGCACGCTCTGGTCTGCGGCGAGTCCTGCCAGTGGTGGACATTCCGACCGCGCGGTTTGTATGTTAGCAAGATCACGTTGGCCTGCCGAGAGTGAGATTTCCATGGTCCAGGACCCGAACGCCACCGCTCCCTACGAGCGCCCGGACGAGCTGCTCTGGCGGACCGAGGCGGTGCGCACGGCCGGAGACCTGATCGCGTTCTGGGCCGCGCTTCCGGCCTTCGCACCCGTCCGGCGCGGCGACGGACACGGCGTCCTGGTGCTCCCGGGCTTCCTGGCCGACGACATCAGCACGTTCGGCCTGCGCCGCCTGCTTCAGGTTCACGGCTACCGAGCCTCCGGCTGGAACCTCGGCACGAACCTCGGACCGACGCCGAGGCTGTGGAACGGAGCGGTACGGCGCCTGCACCGGCTCCATCGGAGCACAGGCCGCCCCGTCACCGTGATCGGCCAGAGCCTCGGCGGCATCTTCGCCCGCGAGCTGGCCCGGTCGTTCCCGGACGAGGTCCGCCAGGTGATCACGCTCGGCTCGCCGTACCGCCTGACGACGGAGGACGACCCGGAGACGACAACCGTCGGGCACCTCTACCACGCCCTGCGCGGACTCCACTCCGACGTTTTCGGCGGCTCCAACACCGAGGAGGAGCGCTCTCCGCTCCCGGTGCCGGCGACATCGATCTACTCGCGAACCGACGGTGTCGTCCCGTGGCGGTCGTGCATCGACCTCGCCCGTCCGGGGTCGGAGAACCTCGAGGTCTCCGCGAGCCACTGCGGGATGGTCGTCCACCCCGAGGTGATCCGGATCGTGCTCGACCGGCTGCGGCTGCCTGAGGGGCAGTGGGCGCCGTACCGGACACGGCAGAGCGCCGCGATGGCGTCCTGACGCGAAAACGAGAGTCGCCCCGGCATGATGCCGGGGCCACTCTCGTCGGGCGCTTCGAAAGCGTCAGGACTCCTTGGTCCCCTCGGCGGCCGGAGCGTCCTGCTCGGTCGAGGCGGCGGCGTCGAGGAGGCGCAGCGTCAGGTCCCGCTGAGCGGTGAGCAGCCGGTTGGTGAACTCGAAGTTCGCCTCGACGATCTCGCTCGGCTTCGGCAGGTGCTCGGCGAGCACCTCGTTGAGCTTGGCGAACGGCTCGGCGACCGGCAGCGGCGGCTTGGGGAGCGAGTCGGTCACGCGCTTGGCGTTCTCCGACAGCTTCGTCACCGTCTCCTCGGCGTTCTTGAGGGCGGCGACCCACTGGTCGGCAACCTGGGTGGTGATCTCGCGGTACGTGGACATGTTGTTGTGTTTCCTCTCCTGGTGGTGGGGTGGTCGACTGCCGGCCGGGGGATCCGGCTCAGGAGCTGCCGACCATCGCCTTGTAGGTCTGGATGAGTGCGGACTTCTGCGCCGGCGACAGGTTGTCGTCGCCGGCTATCGCGTCGAGCACGCCGGCGTACGTGCCGTCGGCGCCCGCCGTGGGCAGCCAGCCCATCCGCCGGAACAGCTGGTCGGGAGCCAGGCCGAGTCCCTCGGCGATCGCCTTCAGGACGTCGGGCGAGGGATGGTAGAGCCCGCGCTCGACCTGGCTGAGGTACGAGTCCGACACGTTGGTCATGCGGGCGAGGGCCCGCAGCGACACCTGCGCGATCTCGCGCTGGGCACGCAGGTACTTGCCCAGATCCGCAAGGACCTCTTCGCTCTCCGACATCTGACCACCTCCCGATGACTGGTTGTGCTTGGTGAACCAAGCATCCCCCACGAGTGCGTGGTGTGTCAAGCACGGTGCGATGTGTATGCAGCGCTCGACGGTCGGAGGCGTGAAAAGCACGACGGCCCCTGACCGCGTTCCGCTGGTCAGGGGCCTGATGTCTTGCCGATCAGGCGGCGAGGTGGAATCGACGCGCGAGTCGGTGGAGGCGGGTCTCACCCTCATGGCTGGACTTGTACTGAGCGGCGAAACCGCGAGCGGCGCGTACGTCGCCCTCGGCAAGCGCCTCGTTGGCGAGCGCGACGAAGTAGCGCTCGTCCGACTCGGTGCTGCGGTTCTTGTTCTCGTTCATGCCTGTACAACGCTCGAGGGCCGGAATTCTTACCCGGCGCGCGGCGTGACTCGCAGCACGAGGGCGGAACCGAGGAAGGTTCAGTCCGGGATGCAGCGGCCGGCCTCGCAGATCACGAGCGTGTCGAAGTCGATGTGCGGCCGGCCGCGGGTGGCCCGGTTGACCACGCGCAGGGTGTGCGTCCCGGCGACGTACTCGCCCTCCCAGACGACGACCCTGTTGCGGTCCTCGGCAGCGTAGGTGTCGACCGTCGTCTGGAGGATCCCGTCGACGTACACGTCGGCCTTGCCGTTGTCGGGGCCGGTGCTCATCACCAGCGCGATCGGGCCGACGCCCTGGAAGGTCGCGGTGAGGCTGCTGCCGCGGCTCCGACTGCGGTGGACCGTGCCGCCGGAGTAGTCGTCGAGGTGCCTGATCCGCCACTTGCGCTGGTACTGGATGCTCGCAGCGTCGTCCTCGCGGGTGCCGAACTCGAGGTCCGCGACGTTGCTCAACGTGGTGTTGCCGGCGCAGTCGGTGACCCGGACGTAGAAGCGCTCGGCGACCCGCCCGTGGTTGAAGCTGTCGGTGCCGACGTCAGCCGTTCGGGCAGCGGGATCCAGGGTCGTGTAGCCGGTCACGCCACCCGGGAAGATGGGATCGTCCGGATTCTCGCCGAGGTGCTCGTAGCTCTGCCGAGCCAGCGTCTGCTCACAGATCCCGGACGTGTCGTCCGCCTGCCAGCTGAGGTAGAAGCCCGCATTCCAGACCGCCAGCGAGCCGCCCTCGTAGTAGGTCTGGACCTGCGAGCCGACCCGCAGTCGGGCGTAGGGGTCGAGGGACACCGTCGGCGGCGTGGTGTCCGGAGCCTCCTCGGCAGCAGCGGCCGTGGCGAGTGCCGGCACGGACAGCCCGAGCGATGCGAGCGCGACCAGGCTCGCGAGAGTACGTCGTGATCCCATGTCTCCTCCGTGGTGCAGCCGGTGAGTGGGCCGCCCCCGAGCCCGGTTGAGCACGGAACCCGTCGGTCACGGGCACCGGCCATCGATGCTGCCGCCGGCCAGCCGACGCCGAAACCCCGATATTGGGGGAAGCGATCCAGGCGTCGGGCGGCCGGCTGCGCGCGCGTTCGGGAGGAAACCACGTCGGCGTCGTACGACGGCCGAACCCGATGTAC
Organism: uncultured Actinomycetota bacterium; assembly: GCA_963830735.1. GTDB lineage: Bacteria > Actinomycetota > Actinomycetes > Propionibacteriales > Nocardioidaceae > Nocardioides. Next base: position 105,533 of record CAWHNG010000001.1, on the reverse strand, counting down.
GTGACGGGCGACCCGCGTCTCCTCAGCAGGAAGAGCGTTCACCTGGAGGAGTCCGTCATGTCCCACCCCGACACCGTCGTACTGACCGGAGACCACGGCCTGGGCACCGTCCGCACCATGCCGCAGTTCCGCACCCACATCGCGCAGGGCCCGCTCACCGACGCCCAGCGTCGACTGATCCTCGACCAGGCCCGGATCCTGATCGAGGAGATCTACGTCCACCTGCCTCTCAAGCGCGCCATGCACGCCGTCGATCCGTTGCAGGCGCTTCGCCTCCTGCGGCACCGGATGGCAGAGCTGACCGAGACGGAGTTCCACGGGCAGCTGCAGCGGATCTTCCTCGGCCTCCGCGACCTGCACACCAACTACATCCTGCCGTCGCGCTTCGCCGGCTTCGCGTTCCTCGGGATCTTCCTCGAGCGCTGCGTCGACAGCGGGCGGACGGCGTACGTCGTGACGAAGACCTTCGACCACATCACCGGCGACCCGCAGCTCAAGGCGGGGGTCGAGGTGACGCACTGGAACGGCACCCCGATCCAGATCGCAGTCGAGGCCAACGCAGCGCGCGAGGCCGGCAGCAACAAGGCGGCCCAGCTCTCGCAGGGCCTGCAGAACATGACGCTCCGGGCGATCAGCATGTCGCTGCCGCCGGACGAGGACTGGGTCGACATCACCTACAAGGTCGACGGCGCCACCCACGAGACGCGGGTGCCGTGGCGGGTCTTCGAGTCCGGCGCCGAGGTGACCACGCCCGGGACCCTGCCCTCGCTGCCCACCGGCGTCGCGGTCGATCCACAGCACCTGGTCGGCATGGACCTCCGCACCGAGCTGACCCGGCGGGTGAAGCGTCAGCTCTTCGCGCCCGCGTCCCTGAACGCGGAGGCCTCCCCCGAGGTCGCCGAGGCCGGTGCCCGCACGCCCGGCCTCGCCGCGCCGCTCGCGGCCGGGCCGGTCCCGACCGACCGCCCCGACGAGCTCAAGGCCCGGATCGTCGACACCCCCGGCGGAACCTTCGGGCACCTGCGGATCTTCACCTTCCACATGCAGGACCAGGACATCAACGGCTTCGTCAGCGAGGTCGCCCGGTTGCTCTCCGTGCTGCCCCCGGAGGGCCTGGTGCTCGACGTCCGCGGCAACGGCGGCGGCTACGTGATCGCGGCGGAGTTCCTGCTGCAGATGCTCAGCCCTCGCCGGATCACGCCTGAGCCGTTCCAGTTCGTGAGCACCTCCGGCACCACCGGGCTGGCCAGGACGGTCGCCGACTACCAGGATTGGAGGGCATCGCTGGAAGAGGCGGTGACCACCGCCGCGGCGTACTCCACCGCCATCCCGCTCTACCCGCCCGACGTCGTCAACAGCGTCGGTCAGATCTACCAGGGTCCGGTCGTCCTCGTGACCGACGCGCAGTGCTACAGCGCCTGCGACATCTTCGCGGCCGGCTTCCAGGACCACGGGATCGGCCCCGTCCTCGGTGTCGAGCCCAACACCGGCGCCGGCGGCGCGAACGTCGTCACGCACGAGGACCTGCGCGCCGAGTGGACCGACGGGTCGCTCAAGCAGCTGCCCAAGGGCGCGCAGATGCGCGTGTCGCTGCGCCGTTGCCTGCGCGTCGGCTCCCGGTCCGGCCAGCCGGTGGAGGACCTCGGCGTGGTGCCCGACGCGCTCCACGCCCTGACCAAGCGCGATCTCCTGGAGGAGAACGCCGACCTGATGGCCGCCGCGGGCGCCCTGCTCGCGCAACGTACGCCGCGACTGCTGCGGTTCACCTCCACCGCGGCGGGCGCCGGGAAGCACAAGCTCACCGTCACCACCGGGTCGGTCGCCAGCATCGACGTGTACGTCGCCGGTCGACCGGCCGCGACCACGGCAACCGCCGACGGCAGCACCGAGGTCACGGTCCCCGCCGCCGCGGGCAACGTGATCCGGGTCGAGGGGTACGACGCGGCCGGGGTGCTGGTCGCGGCCAGCCAGCAGGAGGTCTGAGGGGCAGTCGCGCTCGAGGAGCCGAGCCGAGATGTTCGCCGAGGCAACATGTTGTCGCGACGACCGAACCGAGGGCCTGGGTCACCGCGTTCAGGGTGTGGGAGCCCACTGAGCGCAGTTGCTGCCGACCTCGGTGCTCGCTCCGCACCCCGATCGGAGACGAAGATGGCACGTCAAGACGTCCTGCGGACCATGGCGGCGGCCGCCATCATCGGCTTTCTCGCCGGGTGCAGCTCCGCACCTGGGTCAGAGCCGCAGGCTGCCGAGCAGACACGAGAGACGGCGCTACCGGCACCCACCGTGCTGGAAGAGGGGTCGTGCGTGTCGAACCCGGAGGAGCCGCTCGCCGTCGCGCCCAGCAGCGATGCGATCGCGGCTGCCCAGCGGGAGTGGATCGACGGCCTTCCCGCCGGCCCTCCGCCGAGCACCCCCTGGTGGCACGACGGCGTCCTGCACATCGGCGATGTCGAGGTCGAGACCCCGATGAAGGTCACAGCAGAGCTCATCGAGGTTGCCGGCGGCACCGTCCTCATCGGAGATCCGACCTGGGACGACCGGAGCGACCACGCGGAGTGGGCGGTCGTCCGAGGGGACAGGCTCCAGCGCCTTCCCACCGGGGACAGCGACCCGGCCCTGAGTGTTGACGGCCGGATCGCGTTCTGGTCCACCGACCCGCAGTCGATCACGGGGCAGGTGGTCACCTGGGACGTCGAGACCGACCGGGAGCTGGCCACCCGCGACCTGCAGGGGGAACTGGTGGGAATCGACGCCGACGGCATCGCCTATGTGCGGGGCGAGCACGGGCCGTCCTCTGTGACCGAGTGGAACGTCCGTGCCGACACCGTCGAGCCGAGCGACCTGACGTGGGACCCTTCGAGGCTCTCGAACGAGCAGTGCTCCTTGCTGGCCGGCTTGGAACGGTGGCACCTGGACGGCGGATACGTGTCTCCTGACGGCACGAGGGAGGTCTTCACCGGACCCGCTCCGGGGGACGCGTCATCGGTCTGCTGCCCGACCCGGCTCCGGGTGCGCCCGGTCGGTCCGATCGACTCGGTCGACCCCAGCGACGTCACCACCCTGGGGCTGCCGGAGGGGGTCCCGCACCTGACCCTGTGGCACCGGCACGCGGACCGGGGCACGTGGGGGGTCTGGTGGGAGACCGACGAGACGGTTCTGCTTGATGCGGTCGTCGACGGTCGCAGCTACCTCGTCCGCTGCACCACGACCGGCGGAGCGTGCGAGCGGGTCTTCGAGCTCGGCCCCGGCAGAAACCAGTCCCGCGGCCGAGGTGCGTTGTACAACCCAGCCTGGGGGTCGGAGTGGAGCTTCGCCCACGCGCCGGTCACGGAGTAGGCCGGCGCTTCGCCTGCGCATCTCGACGAAGAGGTCACTCTCGATGCCGGTGACCTCGAACCCCTTCGAAGTGCTGGCACGGTCAGACGACAGCGGCCACGGCATCGATCTCGATGCGCTTCTCGCCACGGAAGCGTGCGACCTGGACGGTGGTCCGCGGCGGCAGCGGCACTGAAGCAAGACGCTCGCAGTACGCCGCGTCGTACCGGTCGAACTCGTCGAGGTCCGCCAGGTAGACGGTCACCTTGAGGAGGGTGGCAAGGGACGCGCCCGCGGCCTTCAGCACCGCCTCGAGGTTGTCCAGGGAGATGGCGACCTGCTCCTCGATGGACTCCGGAACGGATCCGTCAACACGTCGTGGGACCTGCCCGCACGCCCACACCACCCCGCCGTGGCACGCCGAGGCGGTGTAGGAGCGCCGCACCCCGTCGGCGTGGTCGCGACGCGTCAGACCTGCGCCTCCTCTCATGCTTCGATCTCCGGCACGAGGAAGCGGTGCGCATGCCGGGCGAGCTCCCGCCACACTGCCTCGTCGACCTCGACACCCCGCAGGGCGGCCTCGCGCCGCCGCTCGGCCCGCTGCCCCGGGCTGCTCCAGCGCAGCCGGGTCAGTGCGGGTTCGACGGCAGCGCCGGTGACGACAAGGAGTCCCTCGGCATCGAAGAGCTCCTCGACGTGACCGAGGCCGGAGACATGCGCGAGGTCAGCCAGGCCGTGGGCGAGGTCGCCCTCCTGCGTCGCGTGGCGTACGCCGCACCGTCCGCGTGGAGAGCGGCGGATCGCGGTGACGGTCGTACCGGTTGCCTCGGCTGCGGCGAGCAGGATCTCGTCCAGGAGCGAGGTGAGGGGAACATCGGCGGTGGTGACGACGATCGCCGATCCCGGTTCGCCGGCAGCCAGGTCGACGAGGGGCGCGCCGACACGCAGCTCGCCGGAACGTGCACCGCCGTCCACCTCGAGGACCGGACTCGGTCCGGTTCGCCGGGTACAGGTGAGGCCGCTACGGGGCCAGGGACCGCGGGCCAGGTCCGAGACGAGGCCGGCCACGCCCTCGTCTGCATGGAGCTCCGCATGGACGACCTGGCCTGCAGCCGTGGCCGCCTCTCCCGGGCTCGCGCCCGACACGATCAGAGCACGGTAGGCGTACTCGCGGATCTCTCGGATCGTGACGCGGGTCGTCCGGCCGTTGTGCTGGGTCACCGCCTCCACCTCCGTGCCGGGTGCGGTGGGTTGTGCCATGGTCATCGCGTTCATGATGTCCTTCCTGCGACGAAGACGTCGTCGAAGAGCCGCAGCCAGTTCTCGCCCAGGACTCCGCGGACGGTCTGCTCGTCGAGGCCGGCTGCGACCAGCCCGTCGGTCACCCGGGGAAAGTCCTCGGGTCCGCGGAACCAGTGCGGCCACTCCGGCCAGGTTGCGGGCGTCTCCCCTCGCGGTCGCCAGTGGCCGCTCCGCAGCCACTCGACGTAGTCGTCACCCCAGTTGCGGGTGCAGTCACTCCCCAGTGCCACGTGCTCGGGGCCGATCTCGTCGACGAGCCTGCGCACCATCCCGCAGAACTCGTCGAGCCCGGTGGACGCGCCGCCCAGCACCAGCGGGTACAGGCAGCACCCCACGACTCCCCCCGTGTCGGCGACCGCGCGCAGCACCTCGTCAGGCTTGTTGCGTGGGTTGTCCACGAACCACGTCGGGTTCGAGTGGGTGATGGCGACCGGCTTGACCGACGCCTCGACCGCGTCGAGGGACGTGCGGTTGCCCACGTGGGAGAGGTCGATGAGCATGCCGACCCGGTTCATCTCCGCGATGACGTTGCGGCCGAAGCGGGTCAGTCCACTGTCCTCGGGCTCGTAGCAGGACCCACCCACGGCGTTCTGGATGTTGTAGGTGAGCTGGGCGATCCGGACACCCAGGCGCGCGAACACCTCGACCAGTCGGTAGTCGTCGCCGAACGGGCTGGTGTTCTGGAAGCCGAGTACGACGGCGACCCGTCCCTCCTCCTTGGCCTTGCGAATGTCGTCGGCCGTCTCGGCGAGCACCATCAGGTCGTTGTGGCGCTGGGCCAGCTGGTACCACTCGGCGACGGTGCGCAGCGTCTGGTCGGTGCCCTCCCAGACAGCTGCGGTCGCGTTCACGCCGGTGACGCCGCCGGTGAGCAGCTCCTCGAGCACCTCCCGGCTCCAGTTGTTGATCTGGAGCCCGTCCACGACCAGGGCGTCGCCGTGCAATCGCGCAGGGTCCGGGGTGTCGCGCGCGGTCATGGGTTCGTCCTCTCGTCGGGGTCCACCGGACGCGGGATGAAGCACCAGTCGTCGTCGGCGGTTCCGTCGGCCACGTCGGCGATCCGCGGCGCGCCCGAGAAGAGCGTCACCCGGAGCCAGTCGGTCGACTGGGGGTTGAAGTTGTCCATTCCGTAGACGGCCAGCTGGAGGCGCTGCACGTGGAGGGGCACGAAGTCGCCGGCCAGCAGGTTCGCTCGCAGCTCGGCATAGTCGAGGTCGCCGATCGACTGGACGCGAGCGACTGCGCCGCGGTGCCAGGGGTGGGCGAGCAGGAACTCCCCCACGCTCGTCGCTGCGTCGATCCGATCGAGGTCCGCCCGCAGAGCGTGCACTGACCGAGCCGCGTCGATCGCGTGTTGCACCCGTTCGCCCGGATCGACGCCGGCGAACGCCCGTCGGGGTTCCTCGTTGTTGGCCGAGGAGTACCAGAACCGCTCGGTCTGCGCGGCGTCGGCGAAGTCGAACTGGGTCAACCAGGCATAGCGACCATCGATGACCTCACGGAGCTCGCGGCACCGCATCCGGGGGTGCACCGGACGGTCCTCCCGGCAGCGCAGGCCGGCCTCGACGGCGTCGTCGAGGTCGCCGGTCAGCTCGGTGAGCACCGACGCGACCACGCCGCGAACCTCCGGTCCTGCCGCCGCAGCCGCGTCGTGCAGGTGCCGCCACGGTCGGGGCTCGGACGAACCACCCATCGTCCCGCGGGCGGCGTACTCGGCGAGCAGCTCACCGAGCGGGCGGAGCCGAGCGGCCAGCTCTGCCCCGGATGAATAAGGCGTCGGCTCGGAGTCTCCCTGCTCCGCCAGGTAGCGGACGGCGCGGTCGAACAGCTCGCACACGCGAGCGACGTCCGAGCTCGTGGGATCGACGGTGCGGGCGACGACCGCGGCCAACGGCTCTTCACGAAGCCGGATCCACGCGTCGAGGACCTCGGGATGGTTGACGACGTACGGCACCATCCCGAGCCCGGTCGCGTTGCCGAGGCCGAAGTAGCGGCGCCAGCCGCCGGCCAGCCGGACGGCGCGGTCGCTGCGAGCCGCGGCGCACCGCTCCGCCAGCTCGTACCCGAGCTCACGCAGCAGCCAGGCGGCCAGCATGTGCGCGCGGTAGGGCACGGCGAACGGGTGGCCGTCCTCGAAGCGTTCGAAGTCGGCGAGCCCGAACTTGCCGTTGCTGTAGAACGCGGTACTGCGCAGGAGGTACGGCGACAGCCCGAAGGCGTCAGCCTCCGGCTGCCGACCGTCGGCCAGCCGGTCGACGACGTAGTCGAAGAACCGCCCGCTGCGGTTGGCGCGGGTCCAGATCAGCGTCCGCTCGTCAGCGCGGCCCTCCTCCTGACGGGTGACGTCCGCCCGCAGGCGCGCGACGTCGGCGTCGTCGACCTCACCCTCGACCAGCGCGGCCGTGACGTCCCACGAGGACGCGACGACGCGGTCCTCACGCTCGGACTCGTCGATGGTCTGGGAGAAGGCCACGAAGCTCCACCGGTGTTCGCCGGCGGTCACGTCGAAGACCACGACCCCTCGGCCGCACTGATCCAGGTCGGCGCGGCGGAGATCGACGCTCCACCCGTCGGCGGCGGCGCGCCGTACGAGCGATCGCGCGAAGCTGTGGCGCGTGGCCCTCGCCCCGCCGAGATCGGCCGGTGTCAGGACGGCATCGGCCGGTCGCATCGCCGGCACAGCGACCGGGGCATCCGTGATCATGAGTCGTCCTCGGGCGCCAGCCGCAGGTATGCGGTCTTGCTGATCGTGAAGAACTCCGCGGCCGCGTCGCTGGCCTGCTCGCGCGGAGCCGGGAAGGAGGAGTCCCGCAGCCCACCGAACGGGGCGTGCAGCTCCGAGCCGGTCGAAGGCGCGTTGACCTTGACCAGGCCGGCGACGAGCTCGTCGACGCAACGGCGGGCGGCGCGCTCGTCGCGGGTGAACACCGAGGCCGTCAGCCCGAAGTCGGTCGCGTTGGCGAGCTCGATCGCGGCGTCCAGGTCGGCGACCCGGAGCACGGTCGCGACGGGCCCGAAGACCTCCTCACGGCAGATCGTCAGGTCGGGCGTCCCGGCCAGCAACGTGGGCGCGACCCAGTGACCCGCCGCGTCGGGCACCGGCGCCGTTGCCAGCACCTGCGCGCCCTCGTCGATCGCCTGCTGCACCGCGGCGTTGACCTGGTCTCGGGCCTTCGCCGACACGACCGGCCCGAGCGCCGTACCTTCGTCGGCGCCCCGTCCGACCACGAGCGTCTCGACCCGGCCGATCAGGTCGGTGACCAGTGCGTCGTAGCAGTCGCCGACGGCGATGACCCGACGGGTGGCGGTGCACTTCTGTCCCGTGCTTCCCATGGCGGCGGCCACGATCGCGTCCGCCGCGGAGGGCAGGTGCGCGTCGGGGAGGACGACCGCGGCATTGTGCCCACCGAGCTCCATCTGGAGCTTGGCACCGCGCGGGACGACGGCGTCACGGATCGCGTGCCCGACCGGGACCGAGCCGGTGAACGACACGGCGGCGACGTCGGGATGGGCGACGAGGCTGGCGCCCAGGTGCCCAGGTCCGAGAAGAAGGTTGAGGACGCCGTCCGGCACTCCGGCCTCGACGAGGATCTCGGTCAGCGCGACCGCCATTGCCGGGGTATCGCTCGCCGGCTTCCACACGACTGGATTGCCCCACAGGAGCGCAGGTGCGATCTTCCAGACCGGGATCTGGAGGGGGAAATTCCAGGGGGTGATGACCGCGACGGTGCCCACCGGGCGGCGTACGGTCCGCACGACCTCGTCCGGGTGGCCGGAAGGGTACGTCGCGCCGTCCGGCCGCCGCGCGGCCGCAGCGTGGTAGTGCAGGGTCTCGATCGTGGCGCCGACCTCACCCCGCGAGTCGGCGAGCGACTTGCCCTGCTCACGGGTCATCAGCACGGCCAGACTCTCCGCACGGTCCTCCATGATCTGCGCCGCACGACGCAGGACCTGGCCACGGCTCAGCAGACCCTGCCGGTCCCAGCGGGGCGCGGCGGCCGAGGCGGCGGCGATAGCCTGCGCCAGCTGCTCCTCCGACGCGGTGCGGTAGTCCGCCACCGGCGCGCCGGCAGGGTCTGCGGGGTCCTCGCTGTGCTGCGGAACACCGGCACCCTCGGTCCAGGCGCCACCGATCAGGTGGCGGAGGTGGGTCATCGAGGTGGTCATGCCTTGACTCCTTCCTCGGCGTCGCTGGGCGCGCTCGTCGAGGTCGTCGTGGTGGTCGAGGGGCTGAGCGAGGTCGTGCGCCACTTGGTGAGGCCCTGCTCCACCGCCATCCGGCGCACCAGCACGGGCGCGGCGAAGACGGACGGCAGGAGGATCAGGCCGACCGGGACAGCGGTGACGACGATGAAGGACTGCAGGGCGGAGATCCCGCCGTCGCCGACGCTGATCAACACCGCGGCGGCGGCACCCATCAGCACCGCCCAGACCGCGCGAAGCCGCGAGCCGGCGTGGTCCTTCGTGGTGCAGGACTGCGCGACGGCGTAGGACATCGAGTCGGTCGTGGTGGCGACGAACATGATCGTCAGCAGGAGGAATCCGACGCTGACGAGCATCGACAGTGGGAGGCCGTCGGCGATCGCCATCACCGCTGCTGGGAGGCCGGCGTCGTTCAGCGGGCCCGAGACCTCGCCCGGGTTCCGCTGCTCGAGCATGATTCCCGTGCCGCCCAGGACCGAGAACCACAGACACGTGGCCACGGGAGGCAGCACCGCCGTGCTGACGATGAGGTCCCTGACCGTACGGCCGCGGGAGATGCGCGCGATGAAGATGGCCATCAGGGGTGCGTAGCCCAGGAACCAGCCGAAGAAGAAGACCGTCCAGCCGGACAACCAGACCTGGTCGCCCCGGTAGAGGCTCGTTCCGACGAAGTCGGTGACGTACACGCCGAACCCACCGACGAACGCCTTGAGCACGTACCAGGCCGACCCCAGCACGAGTACGGCGGCCATCAGCGCCAGCGCCAGCCACACGTTGACCCGACTGAGGAACTGGATGCCGCGGTTGACGCCCGAGACGACGGAGACTGCAGCGACTGCAGTGAGTACGGCGATCACGCTGAGCTGTACGCCGTACACGTCCGGGATGCCGAACAGTGAGGACAGCCCGTAGGAGACCTGGAGCCCGAGGAACCCGATCGGGCCGACGGTGCCGGCGACGACGGCGATGATGCACACCACGTCGGCGACCGTGCCGATCGGACTGGTGACGACTCGGCTCCCGAGGACCGGGTAGAGCAGGGTGCGCGGCCGCAGCGGCATCCCGCGCTCGGCGGCGTACATCATCACGATCGCAGCGAGTGAGCCGAGGATCGCCCAGGCGAGGAAGCCCCAGTGGACGAAGCTCTGGGCCAGCGCGACGTGCGCGGCGCCGTCGCTGCCGGGGTCGACATCGCCGAAGTAGGGCGGGGCGTTCAAGAAGTGGTACATCGGCTCGGCCGCGGCCCAGAAGACGCCTCCGCCCGCGAGCAACGTGCACATGATCATGGCGATCCACTTGAAGCGGCCGAACTCCGGCGCGACGTCGCCGAACCGAGCTCGGGCCCACGGTGTCGCAGCGAGCACCAGTGCGACGACGAAGGTGACGAGCATGAGCACCTGCCAGTAGAGCCCGAACCAGTCGGCGCTCTTGGTGAAGCCGGTTGTCACCCAGTCGCCGACCGTGTCGGGCGCGGCGATCGCACCGACGACGAAGACCAGGAGCGCACCCGCGCTCGCCACGGTGACGATCCAGTCCACACCCCCGCCGCGGACTGCGGGGGCCGCGGCCCCGTGGATGTCTGTACTCATGTCTGCTCTCCTCTTGGACAGTGTTGCCCCAGATGGGCTGGAACCGTGACGGCCCTCACAGACAGCGACAGTAGGTTCGCAACACCTAGTCAGTCCAAGACTTGTTCCGCACTGATTGATTCAGATCCGTCATCAGTGCTAGACCTGGCTCATGGAACTTCGCCAGCTCCGTTACGCCGTCGCGGTCGCCGAGGACCTGCACTTCGGGCGCGCGGCCGAGCGGCTCCTCGTCGCCCAGCCCTCGCTCTCCCGCCAGATCCGAGACCTCGAGCGCGATCTCGGCGTGGAGCTGTTCCAGCGGACCAGCCGGCACGTCCAGCTCACCGCCGCAGGGGCAGCGTTCGTCGACGCAGCGCGCCGCACCCTCGCAGCGGCTGACTCGAGCCGCGAGGCAGCCGTCGACGCAGCAGCCGGCGTGCGCGGCAGGATCACCCTCGGGTTCGTCGCGTCCGCGGCGATCGACATCCTTCCCGACCTCGTCCGACGTCACCGCAGCGCGCGACCGGACGTCCGCCTCACCCTTCGGGAGATGACCACCGAGGAGCAGATGGCAGCGCTCCGCGAAGAGGTCATCGACGTCGGGCTCAGCCGAGACCTCGAGGACCAGGACGGCATCTCGGTCAGCACCCTCTTCCACGAGCCACTGCTGGCCGTCGTACCAACAGCTCATCCGCTGCACCACCGACGCACCATCGGCATCGCCGACCTGGCGGGATCGCCCTTCGTCACGCTCCCCCGCGAGCGGGTGCCGCGTGCCTGGGATCGGCTCGTCGTGCTCGCCCACGCGAGCGGCGTGCGGCTCCGCTTCGCCCAGGAGGCCAACCAGTTCGCCACCCTCCTGGCTCTGGTGGCGGCCGAGGTCGGCGTGACGGTCGTGCCCGCGTCCGTGCGCGCCCTGCGACAGGACGGCGTCCACTACATCCGCCTCCGCGACGACGGCGCCCGGACCGCTGTCTGCACGGCGGCACGCGACGACAACGCCAGCCCGACCGCCCGGGACCTCCTCGCTCTGCTTCACGAGCGGTAGGACTCAAGGCCGTAGACCCGCGGAGATTCCGCGAGCTTCGGACGATTCCAGCCATGCTCCAGGGATCAGTCAGCCATCTCTGCCACGAGACGCCAGCCGGGTGCGCTGGGGCTGCGCGTCGAGGAAGCTCGTCACGCCCGGAATTGCCGAAACCCCGCCGCTCGAACAGCGTTTCCGCAGGCGAGGACGGGGTTCGGATCGGTGGAGCTGAGGGGATTCGAACCCCTGACCTTCTCATTGCGAACGAGACGCGCTACCAACTGCGCCACAGCCCCAAGCGAGGGGAAACGGTAGCACCCGCGCCGCGACCGATCCGAATCGGGACCGGACGCCACGCGGCCCGGCGCGCCTCTGCGGCGCGCCGGGCCGGGTGATCGACCGTCGGTCAGGTCACTGCTGCGACGGGTCGCCGTACGCAGGCTGGTCGGTCGGCTCGCCGTAGGACTGCTCGCCGCCCTCGGTGGCCTGGGTCGGCTCACCATAGGAGGGCTCGCCACCCTCGGAGGACTGCGGCGCGTCGGTCGGCTCGCCGTAGGACTGCTCGCCACCCTCCGTGGACTGGGTCGGCTCACCATAGGAGGGCTCGCCGCCCTCGGAGGACTGCGGCGCGTCGGTCGGCTCGCCGTAGGACTGCTCGCCACCCTCCGTGGACTGGGTCGGCTCACCATAGGAGGGCTCGCCGCCCTCGGAGGACTGCGGCGCGTCGGTGGCCTCACCGTACGAGGGCTCCCCACCCTCGGACGACTGCGGCGCCTCGGTGGGCTCGCCGTACGACTCCTGCTGCTGCTCGGCGGAACCCTCCGACGAGTCACCGCCGAACGCCGCGGTGGCCTGGTCGACGTACTCGCCGGCCGGTCCCCCGATCTGGTCGGCAGCGCCGGACGCGAGGTCACCGAGGTTCTGACCCAGGTTGTCCTGGCTCATGGTTGATCAACTCCCGAGATGTTGCTGGCCGGGTCGTTCCCGGCCTCTGCCCAACGGGCAGGTAAGGGTCCAACGGAGCCCCTCGCAACGGGTGACGGCCTGTCTCAGTTATGTGTCGGGATGGCGGCGAACGTTCGGCCAACGCGACGTGTCGCGCGCGTGGATCAGGCGCCGGAGGCGCGCCGCTTCTCGGACGGGGCCTCGGCGCGCGCCCGGTCGGAGTCGGCTTCGCGGGCGAGCGCCGAGTCGGACGCGCTGCGACCCGAGCTCCACACGCCGGTGGAATCGAGGTCGATCGTCCGGACGGTGCGACCGGCCGGGGCCTTGTCGACGTACGTCGGCAGGGTCATCGGCACGGGGTCCCAACCACCGGCGACCGGCTCCTCGTCCTCGACCCGGACCGCGGGGATCTCGTCGGTGTCGTCCCTGACCTCGGCGGCCACGTCGTCGGTGCTGTCGGCGGCGGGCTCGTCCGACTCGGCGGCGAGCGCCTCGTCCGCGAGAGTACGACGCCGCTTCCTGACCCGCGTGGGTGCGACCCGCGCGGCGCGCTCGCGCCGCACCATCAGCCGGCACGTCACCAGCCAGCCGACCAGCAGGGTGGCCGGGATCGCGACGAACGGCCACGCGACGACACCGGCAAAGGCCAGGGCGAGGAGCACGACGTTGGCCAGGAGCAGCAGTCCGAGCACCCGACGGCGTCGCTGCGCGGCCTGCCTGGCGGCGTTGCGGCGGAAGCGGATCTGGCGCGGGGTCAGTGGGCTGGTCTCGACGTCGGCCGCCGCGGCGGCGTCGCCGGTGGTGGCGGCGGTGGCGGCGGCCTCCGCGTCGGGGGCGTCGGCGACCGGGGCCTCCGCGTCGGGGGCCTCCGCCTCGGGGGCGGTGGCCGCTGCAGCGGCCCGCGGCGTCGTACGACCGGAGACGACGAGCTCTGCCCGGTTTGAGTTCACCGGCTCGCGGCGGGCGAGCACCCGCAAACGGTCGGAGAACCCTTCGACGGAGCGACTGACGGCGTCCTCCTCATGATGCTTGAGCGCCTTGGGGATGAGGTAGACGGCCCAGGCCGCCGCGAGGGCGACGAAGATCAGTGCGCTCAGGTCCACAGACGAGAGGTTAGGTTCGCTAGCCGAACTCGGGACGCATGTCTATCCGTGTGTCGCAGATTGATTCCTGTGACTCATGAGATTGGCGCTCGTGGGTGCGGATTCATCACGGGATGCAGGCGAATCGACGGTTCCCTAGCGGAGCTCCGCGAGGGATGCGAGGACTCCCCTGCATACCGTGATGAAGCGTCAGCCGCGCACGCGGACTCACCTGCATACCGTGATGAAGCAGCCCTCACCGGCCGCCCTCCCCGCCCCGGAGCTCAGCCAGCCGGGCGAGCATGCCGCGCGGCACCTCCTCCTTGGTGACCGCGAAGATCCGGTGGTCGCGCCAGTCGCCGTCGATGTGCAGGAACCGCGGCGCGTAGCCGATCTCGCGGATGCCGAGCTTCTCGACGATGCGCAGCGAGTTGGTGTTCTCGGGTCGGATGCACACCTCGATCCGATGGAGTCCCGCAGCGAAGAAGCAGTGGTCGATGACCATCGCGACGGCGCGCGGGACGACGCCGCGGCCGGCGTACTCCTGGTCGATCCAGTAGCCCACCGACGCGAACTGAGCCGACCCGCGCACGATGTTGTTGACGCTCACCTGTCCGGCGAAGCGGCCGTCGACCTCGATCACGAAGGGGTAGTTGGTCCCGCGGCGAGCGGCACGGTTGAGCCGCCGGACCAGGGCCCGGAAGGTCGACGGCCGCGCCTCTCCGCCGGGCGGGACTGTCGCGTCCCACGGGCCGAGCCAGAGCGAGTTGCGCTGCCGCGCGGAGCGCCACGCGCGAGCATCCGCGCGGGAGATCGGGCGCAGGATGACCACCGGGTCGACACCGGACATCAGCTGGTTGGGCCACGCCCGGCCGGGGACCGAGGTGATCATCCGGTCGGTGGCCCGACGCCGCGCGCTGGCGTGCGCGTCATCGGTCAACGGTGGCTCCGGCCAACGTGGCTCCGGTCAACGTGGCTCCGGTCAATGGTCGCTCCCCCGGATCTGCTCGACCGCGTGCACGAGGACCGGCTCCAGCACGGCGAGCGCGTCCTTCACACCGCCCCGCGACCCGGGCAGGTTGACGACGAGCGCGTCGCCGCTGACGCCGGCCAACCCACGCGACAGCGCTGCGGTCGGTATTCCCTTCGCGACGCCGGCGGCCCGGATCGCCTCGGCCAGGCCGGGTACCTCGCGGTCCAGCAGCGGCCGGGTCGCCTCGGGCGTCCGGTCGGTCGGAGTGAGGCCGGTGCCGCCGGTGGTCAGCACGACGCGGGCCCCCGCCGCCACGGCTGCCGCGATGGCCTCGCGGACGGGCTCACCGTCCGGACACACAGCCGGTACGTCGACCGCGAACCCGAGCTCGCGCAGTGCCTCGGCGATCAGCGGGCCGGTCTCGTCGGCGTACACCCCGGCCGCGGCGCGGTTCGACGCCACGACGACCGCCCCGATCAGCTGCTCGGTCATCGCGCCCAGTCCCCCGACTTGCCGCCGGTCTTGGTCTCCACCCGGACGTCGGTGATCACCGCCGCCTTGTCGACGGCCTTGACCATGTCGATCACCGTCAGCGCGGCGACCGACACCGCGGTCAGGGCCTCCATCTCGACGCCCGTGCGGTCGGTGGTCCGGACCGTCGCGGCGATCTCGACCGCGTCGTCGGCGACCGCGAGGTCGAGAGTGACGCCGGAGATCGCGAGCGGGTGGCACAGCGGGATCAGCGCCGGCGTCTGCTTGGCGCCCATGATCCCGGCGATCCGAGCCACGGCGAGCGCATCGCCCTTCGGCACGCCCTCCCCGCGCAGGAGGCCGACCACCTCCTTCGACACCAGCACGCGGCCGGACGCCGTGGCGGTGCGGCTCGTCACCGCCTTCTCCGAGACGTCGACCATCCGGGCCGCGCCGGTCTCGTCGACATGGGTCAACCCGGCACGTGCGTCGTTCATGAGGCCAGCATCGCATCCGGCGCGTGCCGGCACCGACCGCAGTCCGCCTACAGGGCGCCCGCGCGCAGGTCGCCGTCGAGCCGGATCGTGTCGATCTCGGCACCCGCCGGCAGCGGCGTCGCACCGGGGGGTACGACGAGCAGCGCCTCCGCCTGGGCGAGCACCCGTTGGGAGTGGCCGATGTGCCCGGGCACCTGCCGCACCCGACCGTCGGCGTCGTACACCGCCGGCAGCACGAGCGTGCGGTCGGAGACGGGCACGGGGGCGGAGAGGACCGCCCGCTCGTGCCCGCGGACGGGGCGCCCGGCGAGCGCGCGCAGCGCCGGGGCGACGTACAGCAGGAAGGAGGTGTACGCCGCCACCGGGGTGCCCGGCAGCGAGACGACCGGGACGTGTCGCCCCTCCGGCGTGGTCAGCACGCCGGCGCCCTGCGGCTTCCCGGGCTTGACGGCGACCGACCCGAACCAGAACCCCTCGCGGTCGCGCAGGGCGGCCTTCACCACGTCGTGGTCGCCGGCCGACACCCCGCCGGTGGTGACGACGATGTCGGCCGAGGCCGCGGCCTCCTCGAGCTGCGTCGTGAAC
The DNA here is from genome assembly GCA_963830735.1 of uncultured Actinomycetota bacterium. Lineage (GTDB taxonomy): Bacteria > Actinomycetota > Actinomycetes > Propionibacteriales > Nocardioidaceae > Nocardioides. The sequence goes on along the minus strand of CAWHNG010000001.1, from coordinate 89,565 downwards.
CGGGCCGGGTCGTCGGGGACCGGACCGAACGTCGTCACGTCGGCGCCGACCGCCCGGGCCGCCGCCGCGAGTGCGGCGGAGTTGGAGTCGAGGACCTGTGCCGCCGGCAGCCCGGCGAGGGCGGCACCGGGGCCGACCAGCTCGGCACCGGTGGCGATCAGCGCGACCCGCGGCCGCGGACGCACCGCGATCGTCGCCAGTCCGACCGCCGCGAGCAGACCGAGGTGCCGGGCGGCGAGCACGTCGCCGTCCGCGGCCACCACGTCGCCGGCGACGACGTCCTCACCGGCGCGGCGGATGTTGCCGCCGGGTGGAGCGGGCCGGTCGATCGCCACCGGGTCGCCACGATCGGTCCACTCGAACGGGACGACCGCATCGGCCCCGTCCGGGACGGCGGCGCCGGTCATGATCCGCAGCGCGGTGCCCGGCGCGAGCGCGTCGGTCCAGTCGTCGCCGGCCGCGATCACGCCCGCGACCGGAAGCAGGACCGATCCCTCGGCGCCGGCGCCGGCCACGTCGACGGCGCGAACGGCGTACCCGTCCATCGCCGCGTGGTCGCAGCGCGGCAACGAGGTCGGCGCGGTGTGGTCGCCGACCACCACGAGGCCGACAGCATCGGTCACCGGCGTCGCGACGGGAGCGACCGGCTCGATCATGGCCAGGATCCGGTCGCGGTGCTCCTCGACGGAGGTCACCGGCCGGCCCCCGGGCGGTTCGTCGTACCCAGCGAAGTCGTCGGCTTCACGCCGAAGGACCGACCAGAACTCCTGGTACGACGCAGCTCACCCGTCGGCACCGGAGAGCACCTCTCCGGCCGGGACCCGCTGCGCGGTGGGAGCACCGAGCTCGACCGCGCCGACGACCTGCACGCCGTGGCCGAAGGTCCAGTCGCCGTCGATCTTCAGCGACGACGCCTTCGCCAGCGACGGCGCGCCCTCGGGGAACCGCTTGTCGAACTCGCCGACGTGACCGTAGAAGTCACCGTCGAGCTCCACGAAGGGTACGTCGGTCGCGACCTGGTCGAGCACGAAGTCGTCGCGGATCTCATAGACGTCGGACCGCAGCACCAACAGGTCGTTGGTGGTCTTGACCGGCACGAACCGCTCGCGCCCGACCTCGATCAGCCGGGAGTCCTCGAACACCTCGATCGCGGCGCCCATGGCGGTCTCGATCTGGATCACCTCAGGCGTCGACTTGTCGGCCGGGTCGAGGGTCTTGGCGTTGCGGATCAACGGCAGGCCGAGGATGCCCTCGCGCTGCTCCATCGTGTCCCGGAGTGCGGCCAGGTCGATCCAGATGTTGTTGGTCGAGCAGTACTTGTGCCGGTCGAGGTCGGCGAGCGCCGCCTGGTCCCCGGGCGGGGTCTGGGCGGTCTCGCGCAGGACGAGCCGGCCGTCGGCCTTGCGCCGCGCGAAGTGGCCGCCCTTCCGGTCCGAGGGAGTACGACGAACCGCCTCGATCGCGAACGGCGCACCGCTCTGCGCGAACCATCCCGCGACCTGCGCGGTCGGCACGGCGCCGAGGTTGTCGGAGTTGGAGACGAACGCGTAGCGGAAGCCCTTGTCCAGCAGCAGGTCGAGCGTGCCGGAGCCGCGCAGCGCGGTGTAGAGGTCGCCGTGGCCGGGCGGACACCACTCGAGGTCGGGGTCCTTCGGCCAGGCCGCCGGGGTGAGGTTCTTGGCGAGGAGCTTGGGCTCCTTGTTCTGGAGGAACTCCAGCGGCAGGCCGTCGACCGGCAGAGCGTCGTACCGCGCCAGCGCCTCGAGGGTGTCGGCGGAGGTGCGGAAGCTGTTCATGAACAGCACCGGCAGCGGGGCGTCGTACGCCTGCCTCAGGTGGAGCACCTGCCGGGCGATGATGTCGAGGAACGACAGTCCCCGGCGCACGCAGAGCAGGGACTTCGCCCGCTCCATGCCCATCGAGGTGCCGAGGCCCCCGTTGAGCTTGATCGCGACCGTCGAGCGGACGGCCTGCGCAGCCGCCGCCTCGTCGACCTCGACGTCCGCGAGTCGCTCCATGTCGACCGGTTCGATCGACGCCTCCGCGATCATCCCGGTCTCACCGTGCTCGAGAAGTCGGTAGTAGTGGGCGAAGGTCTCGATCGCGACCGGGTCGACCCCGGCAGCGGCCATCTTCGCCCGCGCCAACTCCAAGCCCTTGCTCCGGCCTGTTCCGCCCATACCTCGATCGTAGGCTTGTCCGGTGCACACCCCCCAACCGTCGCCACCCGCCAAGACGGCCTTGCGCGACCAACTCCTCACCGCGCGTCGCCGGCGCCCCCTCACCGAGGTCGGCGAAGCGGCGCTCGCGATCGCAGGCCACGTGCTCGCGGCCCCGGAGGTACGACGCAGCGCGACCGTCGCGGCGTACGTCTCGGTCGGGAGCGAGCCCGGCACGTCCGCGCTGCTCGACGACCTCGTCGCGTCCGGCAAACGGGTGATCCTGCCGGTCCTGATGCCCGACAACGACCTCGACTGGGCGGAGTACCGCGGCGCCGGCTCCCTCGCGTCGGCCGGCCGCGGTCTGCTGGAGCCGGCGGGAGAGCCGCTCGGCGTCGCCGCGGTCGCGACCGCCGACGCCGTGCTCGTGCCCGGGCTGGCGGTGTCGTCGACGGGCATGCGTCTCGGCCGCGGCGGCGGCTCCTACGACCGCGCGCTCGCACGGGTGCCGGTCGGCACCTTCACCTGCGTGCTGCTGTACGACGACGAGGCCGACCGCGCCGTCCCCGCCGAACCCCACGACCGCCCCGTCACCGCGGCCGCCACCCCCGCCGGCATCCGCCGCTTCTGACGGCCCGGCGGGCGGGAGCGCCCGGGGAGCATCGGCAGCGACGCGCATCACAGCGCGGGCCGGCCGGGCGGAAGGGCCCGGGGAGCATCGGCAGAGACACGCGCGGCCCGGCACCGAGGCGACCGACCCCACCGCCGCCGTGCGTGGCGCAGACGCTCTGCGACCGCCAGGGCTCCCGCACGGCCGGACCAGGCATCGGCACCCGACGGAGCATCACCCCCACCTACTCCTCCGGCACCAACACCAGCGTGTCCTCGCCCGCCTCGACCACAGCCGACCGCGAGAACACCCACGGCAGGGTCTCGCCACGAACCCACAGATCGGTCTGGTCGGTGTAGTGCGGGTGGTACGCGTGACCGGACACCCCGGTCAGCGAGATCCAGCGGGCGGCGTCGAGGTCGTCCATCGGCACCACCATCCGCATCGACGGCGCGGTGGCGACCTGGAACCCCTCCCGCGGGTCCCAGCCGGTCGCGTTCACCAGCGACCCGCCCCCGGCAGCCTCCCACCCGTCCCGGTTGAAGAGTCCCTCGACGACCGCGATCCCGGACTCCCCCAGCGTGCTGGAGCGCAGCTCGAGCTCGTGCAGCCGGCCCCAGGACCACTCCTCCGGGTTGGGCGACTGGAGTGCGGTGAGCTCGTCCCGCGCCGCTCGCATCGCCGCGACCAGGATGTCGTCGCGGGTCTCGACGGTCGCGGTGTCGGCGTCGTCCCACCAGGGGTCGTGCGCCCGGGAGAGCAGGTCCTCGGCGACCCGGAACCACCGGTCCCCGCCCTCGGGCCGGACCGCCTCGGGCAGCTCGTCGTCGAAGGTGCGGTTCTGGACCTCCCGCCACACCACGTTGAAGTACGCCGCGGCAGCGGAGTCCGCCGACTCGCTGAAGTCCCAGTCCTCGAGCAGCCGCTGCCCGGCGGAGTAGTACCCGTTCGGCAGCGTCACGTCGAGCAGGTAGGGCGTGAGCACCGGACCGAGCGCGGTGCGGTCGTCGTACTGGATCCGGCTCATGTCGGCCACCGACAGCCGGTCGTCGGCGTCGAGGAGCTCGGCGATCCGCGAGGAGCGGTAGCCGTGGTCGGGGTCGCCGGTGAGGAAGTAGGGGTAGCCGCCGGCCGGGTCGATCACCGACTGGTTGGCCGTCACCACCATCCCGGCGTCAGGGTCGAGGACGCTCGGCAGTGCGTCGTAGGGGACGTACGCGCCGCTCCAGTCGTTCTCCGGCCGCCACCCCGCCGACGGGACCAGGCCGGTGTTGCCCGACCGCCGGATCGGCACCAGCCCGGTCGCCTGGTAGCCGATGTGGCCGTCGGTGTCGGCGTACACGACGTTCTGGCCGGGTACGGCGAACCGCGACATCGCCGCCCGGAACGACGTCCAGTCCGTGGCCAGGTTGAGCGCGAACAGCGCGTCGGCGGTCGGCTGCGGGTCGAGCGCGGTCCACGCCAGGGAGACCGCGTGCTCCCAGCGGGCACCGCGGGCGGCTCCCGATCCCTCGGCCTCCGAGCCGTCCGCCACCGACCCCTCGACCCCGGCGACCTGCTCCCCGAGCTCCGACTCCACCCCGCCGATCTCGTCGCCGAGGTCCGACAGCAGCGGCCCGTGCGCCGTGGAGCGCACGGTCAGCTCGACCGGGTCGCCGTCGCGGACCTCGATCGTCTCGGTGCGCTCGGTGAGCGGCCGCATCCGACCGCCGTGCTGCCACCGGTCGCCCGCGATCCGCTCCACGAAGAGGTCGGTCACGTCGGGAGCGAGATTGGTGAACCCCCAGGCGATGTCGGCGTTGTGCCCGATCACCACACCCGGCACCCCGGAGAACCCGAAGCCCGCGACGTCGAGCGGGCAGGTGCTCGAGACCTCGCGGCAGTGCAGGCCGACCTGCATCCACACGCTCGGCAGCGAGATGCCCAGGTGCGGGTCGTTGGCGAGGATCGGCTCCCCCGTCGACGTCCGGTCACCGGAGACCGCCCATGCATTGCTGCCGATGCCGTCGCCCTCGCCGAGCAGAGCCGGTACGGCGGCCAGCACCCGCTCGACGGTGCCGAGCACACCGCCGGGCGCGCTGCCCGGCGCACCGCCCGGCGCCGGTCGCTGCGGAAGCCGGGTGTCCGACCCGGTCGCGTCCTGCTCGAAGACGTCGTCGACGACCGCGCCGCCCTCGACGATCGGCCGGTGGGCGGCGTAGTCGTAGCCCGGGAAGAGCTGCTCGGCCCGCTCCGGGCCGACCGCGGCGGTCGTCAGCGCCCGGCCGATCTCCTCGTCGAGGTTGCCGCGCAGGTCCCAGGCCATGGCCTTGAGCCAGGCCAGCGAGTCGACCGCGGACCAGTCCTCGGGCTGGTAGTCGAGGCCGGAGACGTCGAGGATCGCGTACTCGAGCGAGATCTGCGACAAGGAGCGTTCGGCGAGGTAGGCGTTGACGCCCTCGGCGTAGGCGTCGAGCAGGTCGCGGGTCTGCGGCTCGAGCATGGTGAGCTCCCGCTCGGCGACGTCGCGCCATCCGAGGGTCCGCACCACGAGGTCGGTCTCGAGTGCCTGCTCACCGAACATCTCGGCCAGCCGGCCGGCCGTCGCGTGCCGGCGGACGTCCATCTCGAAGAACCGCTCCTGCGCGTGCACGAAGCCTTGCGCCAGGACCAGGTCGTGCATGCTGTCGGCGTAGATCTGGGGGATGCCGTGGCCGTCGCGGATCACCTCGACCTCGCCCTCGAGGCCCGCGATCTCGATCTCGCCGCTCGTCTGCGGCCACGACCGGCGCACCACGACGACCCCGAGCACGACACCGGCGACGAGCACGAGGACCAGCCCCGCGGCGACGTACGTCGTGAACCTGAGGGGGCCGGGCCACCCCCGGAACACCCGCCACCAGCGCACCGGAGCCGCCGGCCGGGCTGCGGCGGGGCTCTCCTCTGCGTCGACCATGGTGCGGGTCATTGTGCCGCGATGGCGTATCATTGGCAGTCGCAACACGAGAGTGCTAACGCCACCGGAGACCCGATGCCCACGTACCAGTACGCCTGCAAGGAGTGCGGCCACGCCTTCGAGCAGTTCCAGAGCTTCGCCGACGACGCCCTGACCGAGTGCCCGGAGTGCTCGGGCCGGCTCCGCAAGGTGTTCAACGCGGTCGGCGTCGTCTTCAAGGGCTCTGGCTTCTACAAGACCGACAACCGCAGCAGCAGTACGACGCCCGCCGCCTCCGCGTCGAACGGCTCCGGCGACTCCGGCGCGTCCTCCGACTCGTCCTCGAGCTCCGGCTCCTCGGGATCGTCGGACTCCTCCGGGTCCTCGTCCTCCGGATCATCGGGCTCCGGCTCGTCGGGCGGCTCCTCCGGCGCAGCGAAGAGCACGACCAGCGGCTCGGCCGCACCCGCGCCCGCGGCCCGCTGACGACCTCCGTCGGACCCCCTGTGGAGGACGCCCGCACGCGCGGGTGATCCTGGCTAGCGTCCCGGGCCATGAGCACTCGGGACCTCTCATTCCTCCAGCGGATCCGCCACCGCGCGGCAGAGCTGCGCCGTGCCGTCCTGCGCCGCCGCCGACCGCTGGCGGTCCTCTGCGTCGCGGGCGCCGTGCTCGCCGCGCTCCGGGTCGCGGCGCCACCCGAACCCGCGACCGTCGGGGTGCTGGTGGCCGACCGCGACCTCCCCGCCGGGACGGTCCTCGACGAGACCGACCTGCGCCGCACCGACCTGCCCGCAGGCGCCGTACCCGACGCGCTGGTGGAGTCCCCCGCCGGCAGCGTCCTGGCCGCGCCGCTGCGGCGCGGCGAGCCGGTGACCGACGTGCGGCTGGTGGGTCCCGCCCTCACCGCCGACGACCCCGGCGCGGTGGCGCTGCCCGTGCGGATCTCCGACGCGGCCCAGGCCGGCCTACTGACCGTCGGCGACCGGATCGACCTGCTGGCCACCGACCCGCAGGCCCGGACGACCTCGACCGTGGCGTCGGACGCGACGGTCCTCGCCCTCCCGCCCGAGCCGGAGCAGGCCGGTGGCGCCCTGGCCGGACGCGTGGTGGTCCTCGGAGTCTCCGCAGGTGAAGTGGAAGAAGTCACGTCCTCGGCAGTCGTCGCCTTCGTGACTTACCGCTGGGTTACCCGTTAGTTTCTTCGCTCAGCAAGGACTGATTCCTCGCACATCTCGGCCTTAGGGAGAAACAACGAAAATGTCTGGGTTCAAGAACTTCGTACTGAAGGGCAACCTGGTTGACCTCGCGGTCGCCTTCATCATGGGCACCGCGTTCGCCGCGGTGGTCACCGCGACCGTCACGCTGCTGATGGAGGTCATCGGCAAGATCGGTGGCCAGCCCGACTTCACCGCATGGCGTCCCGGCGACCTGGGCGTCGGCGCCTGGCTCACCGCGCTCGTCTCGTTCCTCATTCTCGCGGCGGTCGTCTACTTCGTGATCGTCGTCCCCTACACCCGCGCCAAGGAGAAGTTCTTCCCGGACGAGGACGAGGCCGGCGGCCCGCAGGAGATCGACATCCTCATCGAGATCCGCGACGCGCTTGCCGCCAACCGCTGATCCTGCCGACCTGAACGGCGGGCTCGGCCGCTGAGCGGTTCGCACCCCGTACGACGCAGGTGCCGTCTCACCCGTGGTGAGGCGGCACCTGCGATTTCAGCCAGCGATCGGTCGCGGTCTCGCGCTTCCCGCCGGTCCCGGGGTCCCGCTCGTCACCCGTGACCTCGGGGAGTACGTCGCCGAACACCTCCGCCAGCCGCCGACGACGCTTCCAGTCGGGCTCGGTCGAGGGACCGGTCTCCGCGGACCGTGCTGCGTCCTCCGCCCCGTCGGGCGCCTCCGCAGGCTCGTCGGGACGGCTCACGTGCAGAGCCCCGCGCTCGCCCGGGCGTCGTCGGACAGCCCGTCGTTCTTGCCGCCACCACCGCCGCCGGACGCACCCTCCGACGGGCCGTCGCTGCCCTCGCTGCCACCGTCGGTCGCCTCGTCCGTCGCGTCGCCGGTGGCGTCGTCGCTGCCGCCGCCCGTTCCGCCGCCACTCGGCTGGTCGGAGCCGCGCGGGTCGTCGGCGGCGCTGATCGAGTCCTCGACGAACTCGTCGGTGAGCTGCTTGTCGTCGACCACGAGGTCCCACAGGTCCTCGACCTCGGAGGTCCACTCGACGCGGCCCTCCTCGGCCGTGGAGTACTCCCACGGCGTGGTCACGAACTTCACCTTCTTCAGGCCGATGCCCTGGAAGGTGCCGCCGATCTTCGCGATCTCGGCGATGTTCTCGAAGTCGGTCTGGATGGAGCCGGTGAGCGCGTTCATGAAGCCGACGATCCGGTCCGGACGGGCGAGCATGCCGGCCGAGACGGCCTTGTTGGCCATCGCCGCCATGAAGGCCTGCTGGCGCCGGATCCGGTTGGGGTCGGTTCCGTCGCCGACCGTGTAGCGGACCCGGACGTAGCTGAGCGCCTCGTCGTCCTTGATCTCCCGCGTGCCGGCCTCGAGAGTGATGTCGTGCTCGGTGTCGTAGATGTCCTCGGGGATGCACACCTCGACACCGTCGATGGCGTTGACCATGTCCTTGAAGCCGCGGAAGTCGATCACCATGTAGTTGTCGACCCGGATGCCGCTCAGCTGCTCGAACTGCTGGATGGTGCAGGCGGGTCCACCGACCGAGAACGCCTCGTTCCACATCACGTTCTTCGCCGCCGGGATCGTCGTACCGTCCTCCTCGTAGCACTCGGGCCGGTCGACGAGGGTGTCCCGCGGGATGCTGATGCCGTAGGCGAACTTCCGGTTCGCCGAGAGGTGGATCATGATCGTGGTGTCCGACCGCTCGCCGTTCAGCTTCATGCCGTCGACGTTGTTGCCCTGGCCCTCACGGGTGTCGGAGCCCATCACGAGGATGTTGAGCGCCTCCCCGTCGGGCTTCTCCGGCCGGTCCTTCAGCTGCTCGCCCAGGGAGATCCGGTCGAGGTTGCCGTTCCAGTGGTTGTAGACGATCACCACCGACACGCCGGTGCCGAGGGCGAGCGCCAGCAGGGTCGCGAGGATGACCTTCGCCACCGTGTGCCGCGGCCGCAGCAGCTTGCGCTTGCCGCCGCGGCCGGCGGTGCCGGCCATCGAGGAGCCGACCCGTCGTGCGCGCCGCCCGCCCGGCTCCGATCCCGACGAGGGGTCACCCGCTGCGCCGGGTACGTCAGAGTCCTGCGTCATCGATCACCTGCGGTCAGCGCGTGCGGTCCTGCGGCGCGTCGTCGCGCTCGGAACCACGGTACGGGTCCTGACAAGCCTGCCCGTCATGGACGGGATCAGCCAATTGTCACACCGGTGATGCTGATCCCGGACCGTGTCTTGTACTTCTTGTTGACGCTGATGAGTACGGCGGTCAGCGGCTCGAGCTGCCGCGCGAGGCGGAGCCGGCCGGCGTCGATCGCCCGGCCACGGGTGACGTCGCGGGCGAGCTCCATGACCAGTGCCTTGGCGTCCGCGTCGTCGCCGCACACCAGGACGTCCTCGTGGTCGAGGTGCCCGTCCTCCTGCCACAGGCTCACCGCCGAGAGGTGGTGGAACGCGCCGACGAACCGGGCGTCGGTGGCGATCGCCTGGGCCGTCTCGGCCGCGCTGCCGCCGGGCACGTCCAGCCCGAACGGCCCGCCCTTGTCGAAGCCGAGCGGGTTGACGCAGCTGACCACCACCCGGCCGGCAAGCGCACCGGCGAGCTCCTTCACGAGCTCGTCGTGGCCGTCGTACGGCACCGCGAGGATGACGACCTCGGAGGCCGTGACGGCCGCCGCGTTGGTGTCGCCGGTGACGCTCCCGCCCTCCGGGACCCGGGCCGCGATCTCGGCCGCGACCTGCGCCGCCCGATCGGCCGAGCGCGAGCCGATCACCACGGGGTGGCCGGCGAGCGCCAGCCGGTAGGCCAGCCCCTTGCCCTGCGGTCCGGTCCCGCCGACGACAGCGATGGTGTGGGTCATGCGGACTCTCCTCCGACGGTGCGGATCAGCTTCTTGTTGACGAACTCGTCGATCCCGAAGCGACCGAGCTCCCGGCCGAAGCCGGAGCGCTTCACGCCGCCGAACGGCAGCTCGACGCCCTCGGCGCCGACACCGTTGACGAAGACCATGCCCGCGTCGATCCGGTCGGCCACGCGCTTCGCCTGCTCCGCGTCGGTCGTGTAGACGTAGGAGCCGAGGCCGTAGGGGGTGTCGTTGGCGATCCGCAGGGCGTCGTCCTCGTCGCTGGCGCGGAAGACCATCGCGACCGGGCCGAAGAGCTCCTGGTGGTACGCCGCGCTGTCGGGGCTGATGTCGCTGAGCACGCCGTTGGGGTAGAACGCGCCGTTCCGCTCCCCCGCGCTGGCCAGCTTCGCGCCCCCGGCGACGGCCTGCTCCACCTGCTTCTCCAGGTTCTCGGCCGCGACGAGCGACGAGAGCGGCGCGCCGGCGTCGGTGGTGAGGAGCTTGTCGGTGAAGAGGGAGACGAAGTCGTCGTACAGCTCGTCGACGACCACGAACCGCTTGCCGGCGTTGCAGGCCTGCCCGACGTTGGAGAGCCGTGCCTCGACCGCCGCGTCGACGGTGGCCTCGAGGTCGTCGGTCGACAGCAGGATGAACGGGTCGGCGCCGCCGAGCTCGAGCACGCACTTCTTCAGGTGGCGGCCGGCGATCTCGGCGACGGCTGCGCCGGCGCGCTCGGAGCCGGTGAGCGACACGCCCTGGACCCGCGGGTCGCCGATGACCTCGGCGATCTGCTCGTTGGTGGCGTAGACGTTGACGTAGGCACCCTCGGGGAGGCCGGCGTCGAGGAAGAGCCGCTCGAGCAGCTCGGCCGAGCGCGGGCACTGCGGCGCGTGCTTGAGCACGATCGTGTTGCCGAGGGCGAGGTTGGGGGCCGCGAACCGGGCGACCTGGTAGACGGGGTAGTTCCACGGCATGATCCCGAGCAGCACGCCGACCGGGCCGCGGCGGATGAGTGCCGAGCCCTCGCCGCCGAGCAGCTCGATCTCCTCGTCGGCGAGGAACTTCTCGGCGTGGTCGGCGTAGAAGCGGTAGATCTCGGCCGAGAACTCCACCTCGCCCAGCGCCTCGGGCATGGTCTTGCCCATCTCCTCGTTCATCGCCGTCGCGAGCTCCTGCTTGCGCTCGTCGTGGAGCTCGGCGACCCGGCGTACGAGCGCGGCCCGCTCGGCGACGGAGGTCGTCCGGCCCCACGAGTCGTACGCCGCCGAGGCGGCCGCCAGGGCGTCGGCGACCTCGGCGTCGGTCGCGGTCGGGTAGGTGGCCAGCACCTCGCCGGTCGCCGGGTTGCGGACGGCGTACTCGGTCATCGTGAATCTCCTCGGGGGTGAAGGGTCGGGCGGCGCGTCAGGAGGAAGCGTCGAGGTCCACGGTGACACGCGGATCGAAGCCGACGGTGCCGGGGTCGACCACGCACGATCCGCCGTCGACCGGCAGCACGGCGCCGTTGACGTACGACGCCGCGTCGGAGAGCAGCCAGCACACGGCGCGCGCGATCTCGTCCGGGGCGGCCGCCCGCCGCTGCGGGACCATCGCGGTGGCGAGCCGGTAGGCGTCCGCGGCGGAGAGACCGCGCTCGGCGCCGAGCTCGGCCATCTCCATGTCGGCCATCTCGGTCGCGGTCCAGCCGGGGCAGATCGCGTTGGACCGCAGTCCGTCGGGGCCGTGGTCGACGGCGAGCGACTGGATGAGGAGGAGCAGCCCGGCCTTGCTGGCGGAGTATGCCGCCATCCCCTCGCTCGCGCGCAGCGCGGCGACCGACGAGACACCGACGATCGCGCCGCGGGCGGCGAGCAGGTGCGGCAGCGCCGCGCGGACGAGCAGGAAGGGTGAGGTCAGGTTGATCCGCAGCGTGTCGTCCCAGTCCTCGAGCGTGATCTGGTCGAACCGTCCCGGGCGGATGATCCCGTGGTTGAGCACGAGCCCGTCCAAGCCGGCCGTGCTCGGCGATCGTCGCGTCGACGACCCGCTGGACGCCGTCGGGAAGGCTGACGTCGGCGACCACGACGAGTGCGCCCGTCTCCTCGGCCACCGCCCGCAGCGGCTCCTCCCGGCGGCCGCAGATCACGACCTGCTCGCCGTCGGCCGCGAGCCGACGGGCGACCGCGGCGCCGATCCCGGTGCCCCCGCCGGTGACGATCGAGACGCGGGTCACGACACACCGATCCGGTCGATGAAGTAGTCGACCAGCGCTGCCGCGCGCAGCCGGGTCGCGGGGTCGGTCGCCCGAGTGTGCGCGATCAGCACGTCAGCGTCGAGCCCGGCCTGCTCGGCATGCGCGCGCCCACCGCCGGAGAGCCAGCCCGCCAGACCCTCCGCGTCGACCTCGGGGTGGAACTGCAGGCCCAGGTTGCGTCGCAGCACGAACGCCTGCGGCGCGGCCGCGTTGCGGCCGACCACCGCGGCGTCGGGGGGTGGCACGAAGCGGTCGAAGTGCCACTGGAACCACACTCCGTCGACGGCCGGCTCGTCGCTGTGCACGGCGTGCAGGCCGATCTCGGGAGCCGCGGTCTTCGCGACCGAGCCGCCGTGGGCCTGGGCAAGCATCTGGCCGCCGAAGCAGATGCCGAAGACGGGTACGCCGGCGTCGTCTGCGCTACGGAGCATCTCGAGCTCGGGCTTGACCCAGCTGGCCACCTCGTCACCGTAGGCGGACCACTTGGCGCCGAGCACCATCAGGGCGTCGTACTCGCGGGGGTCGGGGAAGGCGACCTCGACACCGGGGTCGTCGAAGCGATCCTCGGGCACCACCAGGAACTCGGTGATCTCGTAGCCTCGTTCCTCGAAGCGCGCCGCCACGGCACCGCCGGGCGAGAGGTGGTCGTGGGCGATCAGCAGCAGGCGGCGCTGGTTCCTGCCCATCAGCCCATCGCCTCCGCACGCCGGATCACGCCGCGGCAGAACGCCTCCATCTCGGCGGCGTCGTCGATGAACATCGACGGCTTCACGCAGAACGTCGTGAAGCCCTGCTCGAGCTGCTCGGGGATCGAGTCCATCGACTCGCCGATGTCCGCGCACGAGTCGTCGTCGGGGAAGCGCACCCGCACGCCGCCGACCATCTCCAGGTCCGCCGCGTCGCGCCCGGCCGCCGCCATCGCGTCGCCGATGACCTGCAGGTCCTCCGCCGTGGGCCGCCCGAGCGGGTGGAAGCCGTGGCCGTACCTCACCAGCCGCTCCACGACCGCGCCGTGCGCCTTCTGGCCGCCGAACCACATCCGCGGCCCGTCGGGCCGGAACGCCTTCGGCTCGAGGTAGATGTCGTCGAAGTCGAAGTACGTGCCGTGATGGGTGGCCGGCGACTGCTTCCAGACCAGGTCCATCACCTCGAGCTGCTCGTCGAGGATCTTGCCGCGCTCGCGGAACGGAACGCCGAGCGCGGCGTACTCGTCCCTGCTCCAGCTCACGTTCGGCTGCACGACGAGCCGCCCCTCGGACAGCAGGTCGAGGGTGCCCAGCTCGCGGGCCAGCAGCAGCGGGTGCCGCAGCGGGGCGAGGATCGCGGCGCCGACGAGACGGATCCGCGAGGTGACGCTCGCCATCGCCGAGAACAGCATGAGCGAGTTCGGCCACGGCATCAGCGGGTCCTGGTTGCCCGGCATCGCGTAGTCGCGCGGGTTGCCCATCACGCCCTTGTCGCTGGCGTCCGGGCCGAGGACGACGTGCTCGGAGATCATCACCGAGTCGAAGCCGGTCTCCTCGGCGATCTGCGCCCAGCGCACCAGGTCGCCGAGGTTGCGGCCGTCGGTGAGGGTCCAGTTCTCGCTGAGGATCATCAGCATGCGGGGGGTGGGCACAGGTGTCCTCTCGGTCGTGCGGTGCGGGATCAGTGGGTGCCGGAGAGGTCGGGCTTGCGGACGCCCCGGAACTCCCAGTCGCCGCCCTGGGCGGTCGACAGCACCTCTTCGCTCTCGGTCGGCTGGGCGCCGACGTCGCTGCGGATCGGCGTCGGGCCCTCGACGATGTGGTTGCGGAGCGTGCCGAGGCCCTCGACCTCGACCTCGACGACGTCGCCGGGGTAGACGGTGCGCGAGATCGCCGGCGTGCCGGACATCAGGATGTCGCCGGGGTGCAGGGTGATGGTCCGCGCGATGTCGGCCACCAGGTAGTGCATGTCCCACTTCATCTCGTCGGTGTTGCCGTCCTGGCGGACCTCACCGTTGACGAGCGTGCGGATCCGCTTGTTGCGGAAGTCCCAGCCCTCGACGATGCCGGGGCCGACGGGGCACAGCGTGTCGGCGCCCTTCACCCGCAGCATCGAGCCGGAGTCGGTGTCGCGGAAGTCGTGCAGGCCGTAGTCGTTGCCGACGGAGTAGCCGCGGATGTAGTCACCGGCCTCCTCGGGCGAGATGTTGCGCGCCGTACGGCCGATGACGATCGCGATCTCGCCCTCGTAGTTGAGCCACTTGCAGCCCTGCGGGCGCACCACGGCGGAGTCGTGCGCGTTGAGCGCCGAGACCGGCTTGTGGAAGTACGTCGGCGCCGGCGGCAGCTTGGTCATCATCTCCTCGACCCTCGAGGAGTAGTTGAGGTGGACGCACACGATCTTGGTCGGCATCACCGGCGGCAGGTGCCGGGCGTCGTCGATGGCGACGGTGCGCCCGTCCCCGGCGACCAGGGTGTCGCCGTCGCGGAAGACGTCGACGGCGTTGCCGTCGAGCAGGATGCGGCGGTACTCGCGGAGCTCGGACATCAGGGCTTTCCTCTCAGCCGGCGGCCGGCACGTCGGCACCGGGCTCGTTCATCTGGCGGACGTAGTCGGGGTCGGTCGGGGTGGCGCGAGCGGCGGGGAACCCGCCCTCGGGGCGGTCGAACCACAGGTGCACCTGGCCGGTGCCGACGGAGTTCTCGTACTCGCCGTACTGGCGGCCGGGCGCGGCGCAGTCGCCCTCGCCGAGCGCGCCGATCATCATCAGGTAGTGCTGGAACCGTGCCTCGGGCTTGTAGCGGTAGAACTCGTCCATGGTGTCGAGCACCCGGGCGTGGTCGCCCCGCTTGAACCAGTCGATCCGCTCGGCGTCGGCGGCCGCGGCCGCGGGCGTGAAGATGTGCTCGACGCCGGCCGCCTCGTGGTCGCGCAGCTTGCGCAGCGGCCAGAAGGTGTGGGACATCGCACCGGACGCGATGAGCAGGACCTTGCGGTCGGACTCGGCGATCGCCGCTCCGAGCGCCCGTCCCAACCGGAGCGCGTCCTCGCCCTCGGCGGTCTGGCAGACGCCGATCGAGACCCACCTCTTGTCGGGCAGGCCCTGGCCGAGGTACTCCCACACGTTGGTGGTCGCGTAGAAGATCGGCAGGTGCGGGTCGTCGACCGCCGTGATCCACGTACCGTGGTCGGCGGCCCTGCTCGCGATCAGGTGCGCGAGCTCGGGGTCGCCCGCGAAGTCGTACGGGCGCTGGCTCATGCCGCGCGGCAGCTCCTCGGAGGTGAAGAGCCCCGCACGCCGCTCCTGGGCGGTGACCACCCATTCGACCGTGGTCGCCCAGTGCGAGTCGAGTACGACGACCGTGTCGTAGTCGAGCACGTCGAACACCTCGCGGCGCAGCTGCTGCAGGCCGGGCACCAGCGTGGAGTCCTCGCCGTCGTTGAGCTGTCGCCGGATCTCCTCCGGCAGGACGATGGTGGGGACGTGCGCGATGAGTCCCGCTCCGACGACCTCGCCCATCAGGATTTCTCTCCTTCCGCGGTCGTCCACCCGTTCGGGGAGAACACGCTGTTCTTGATGTCGGTGTAGAAGTCGAAGGACCAGATCCCGCCCTCGCGGCCGATGCCGGACTTGCCGTTGCCGCCGAACGGTGCGTTGAGGTCGCGCACGAAGAAGCAGTTGACCCACACGGTGCCGGCGTCCAGCGCCGCCGACACCCGCTCGGCTCGGTCCTTGTCGCCGGTGACGATGGTGGCGGCGAGCCCGAAGGGGCTGTCGTTGGCCTTGGCCACGGCCTCCTCCTCGGTCTCGAAGGTGCTGATCGTGACGACCGGACCGAAGACCTCCTCGGTCATGACCTCCGAGTCGTCTTGGGCCCCCACCAGGATCGTCGGACGGTAGTAGAGGCCGCCGAGCTCGTCGTTGGGGCCGCCGCCGAGCAGCGCCTCGGCGCCGTCGGCTAGCGCACGGTCCACGAAGCCGGAGACCTGCTCGAAGTGGCGCCGTGCGACCAGGGCGGACACATCCGTGTCCGCGTCACGCGGGTCGCCCTGGCGCAGCTTCGACGC
This sequence comes from uncultured Actinomycetota bacterium, assembly GCA_963830735.1. Taxonomy (GTDB): domain Bacteria; phylum Actinomycetota; class Actinomycetes; order Propionibacteriales; family Nocardioidaceae; genus Nocardioides. The sequence continues at coordinate 73,601 of CAWHNG010000001.1, read as the reverse complement.
GCCCTCGACGACCCGGCGGGTGAACTCGTCCGCGAGCGAGGAGTGGACGTACATCCGGGCCGCCTTGAGGCAGACCTGGCCGGCGTTGTCGAACTGCTCGACCGCGATCTCGACCGCGAGGTCCAGGTCGGCGTCGTCGAAGACGAGGAGCGGCGACTTGCCGCCGAGCTCGTAGGAGAGCGGCACGATGTTGGTCGCGGCAGCCTTCGCGATCACCCCCGCGGTCGGGACGGACCCGGTGAAGGCGAGCCGGTTGATGCCGGGGTGCGCGGTCAGCGGGGCGCCCGCCTCGGCGCCACTCCCCTGGACCACGTTGAAGACACCAGCCGGTACGCCGGCCTCGGCCATGATGTCGGCCAGCAGGCTCGCGGTGAGCGGCGCCCACTCCGGCGGCTTCACGACGACGGTGTTGCCGGCGGCCAGTGCCGGTCCGATCCGCCAGCTGGCGAGCATCAGCGGCGCGTTCCAGGGCGTGATGATCGCGACCACGCCGGCGGGGTCGTAGGTGATCCGCTCGCGGTGGTCGCGGACCTCCATGTCGGGGTGGCCGAGCTGCTCCTCGGCGTAGTCGGCGAACGCGCGGAAGTTCATCGCGACCCGCGGCATGACGCCGCGCCGGTGGGACCGCAGCAGGGAGCCGTTGTCGCGGGTCTCGACCTTGGCCAGGTCCTCGATCCGTGCCTCGATGCCGTCGGCGACGGCGCGCAGGATGTCGGAGCGCTCCTTGACCGGGAGCGCGGCCCACTCGGGGAATGCCGCTCGTGCCGCGGCGACGGCGGCGTCGACCTCTGTCGAACCGCCGGCGTGCACCTCGGCGATCGGCTGCTCGTCGATCGGCGAGACGTCGGTGAACGTCGTCGCCGACGCCACCCGCTCTCCTCCGATCCAGTGGCGGGTGTCGACGCTGACGCCTTCGACGACGGCGTGGGTGTCGCTCATCTCGTCGCCTGCTGCAGGTCGGTGAGGTGGGCCAGGCTGCGGCCGCCGTCCCAGACGACGCCGACCTGGCGGTAGTAGCCGCCGATGACCTCCTGCACCTCGAGCCGGTGCAGCTCCTCGGTCGGGGACTCGAACAGCTCGACCTCGACGTCACCGGTCCAGGCGGGACCGGCCTCGAACTCGCTGGCGCCGGAGGCGATCAGCTCGGCGTACGCGTCGGGTGCGCCCTTCTCGATGCCCGGGTAGACGCGGTGGTGGGCCATCGGGTGGCCGTTCACGAAGCCGTTGGTCGGCGACTCCTCGCGCAGGGTGAGCACCGCCTGGGCGAGCCGACGGTCACCGGCCGCGAGCGTGGCGCCGAAGACGCCGCCGGCCGCGACCTGGGGTGCCGCGTGGGCGAAGGGGTGCGGCCGGGTCTGCCACATCGAGCCCAGCTTCTTCGGGTAGCCCTGATGCATGCCACGGGCGATGGCGAAGTCCTTGTCGACCCAGATGTAGACACAGCGGGAGTAGGTCACGCCCTCGAACGCGCAGCGGACGACGACGAACGCCTCCTTGTACTGCGAGCGCACCGGGTCGAGCAGCTCCTCGCGCGAGGTCGAGCACGACTGCCAGTCCGCCCAGATCAGGGCGACCGCACCGGGGTCCTCCGGAGCAAGCTCCAGCGGGGCCGGCAGCAGCTCGGCCACCCGCGCGGGGTCGGTGCGGTACTCCACGGTCAGCAGGTCGCCGGAGTAATACCACGGCGGCGACGGGATGACAGAGGACCGGCCCGTGGCCGTCCGGGGGTAGAAGAACCCCACCTGGTCGTTCATGTAGCTCTCCGCTCGAGGTCGGACGTCGGCATCCCACGGCTCGTCCGCGAGATCGTTCGCATCCGTACGATAGCCCGTCAGGACACGAATGACCACCCTTGCGGGGAAACATCTCGGGAGATACTGTTCGTATCCAAACGATTCTCAGCAGCACCGAACGACAGATGGAGACAGCCGTGGAGAAGCCGCCGTACGTCCCGCTCGCGGACGTCGACCTCGCCGACCTGGACCGCTTCGTCACCAACGAGGCGTGGGGGATGTTCGACACCCTCCGCCAGGAGGCGCCGGTCCACTGGAACCCCGAGCCGGACGGCGGCAGCGGGTTCTGGGCGGTGACCCGGCACGCCGACATCTGCGAGGTCGACAAGGATCCCGACACCTTCACCTCCTCGAAGTTCGTCAACCTCGAGGAGGTCGACGACGACCTGCAGGAGATCCGCCGGTCGATCCTGGAGACCGACGGCCTGCGGCACCGCGCACTGCGCAAGCTGATCGCGCGCGAGTTCAGCCGCCCCAACCTGATGCGCAACTACGAGGACTTCCTCCGCGACCTCACCAAGACGACGGTCGACGCGGCACTGCAGCAGGACGAGTTCGACTTCGTCAAGGAGATCAGCGCCGACTTCCCGATCCAGGTGCTCGCCCGGCTGCTCGACGTACCGGAGGATCACACCGGCCGGCTGATCGACTGGGGCAACGAGATCATCGGGTTCTCCGACCCCGAGTACGCCTCGGTGCTGATGAGCGACCCCGAGAGCGAGAAGTACAAGCACCTCCCCTTCCGGTCCCCCGTCGCCCAGGAGGTCTTCGAGTACGGCCGCAGGCTCGCCGCCGAGCGCAAGGGCGGCGACGGCAAGGACCTGGTCAGCATGCTGGTCAACAAGATCCCCGAGGACGGCCAGGCGATGTCGGCCAGCGACTTCGACAACTACTTCCTGCTGCTGGTCGTCGCCGGCAACGAGACGACCCGGCACACGATCAGCCAGGCGATGCTCGCCCTGCTCGAGCACCCCGAGCAGCTCGCGATCCTGCAGGAGAAGCCCGAGCTGATCCCGGACGCTGTCGAGGAGTTCCTGCGCTGGGCCTCACCGGTCTACCACTTCCGGCGTACGGCGACCCGCGACGTCGAGCTCGGCGGTCAGCAGGTCAAGGAAGGCGACAAGGTCGTCATGTGGTTCGCCGCCGGCAACCGGGACGAGTCGGTCTTCGAGAACCCCTACGACTTCGACGTCACCCGCAAGGACATCGACCACGTCACCTTCGGCAAGGGCAGCCCGCACCTGTGCCTGGGCAACAACCTGGCCCGCATGGAGATCCGGCTGATGTTCGAGGAGCTCATCCCCCGCCTGCGCACCATCGAGCTCAACGGCGAGGTACGCCGCGTCCGCAGCAACTTCGTCAACGGCATCAAGACCCTCCCGGTCAAGGTCACGACCCGCTGAGGTCCTGGGCGTCGGGAGCGGCGCCGCGGGAGCTGCCGGCCCTACTTCGGCGCCGCTGGGGTGCTGGGCTTCGGGTGCGGCGCCGCGGGGTGCCGGGCTCGGGTGCGGCGCCGCGGGAGTTGCGACCGAAAGGCAGGCTACGGGGAGCAGGGACGTTGGTCGCTGTCGGCGGCCGACCGACAGGCCGATTCCGGCGGAATCGGACCTAGCTGGTCTTCCCCCGGCACCAGGTGCCGGGCCGATGCCGGCGAAGCGACGCTTGGGCTCCGCAACCGTGATCGGGTGGACATTCAGGCGCGCCTGACGCCCGAATGTCCACCGCATCACGGAATTCGGCCCTGACCAGCCGGCCGGGTGCCGCGACCACGCGCCCCCCACGTCGAGTCGGCGCATCTCTGCACGCTCAGAGCGTCGAGTCGGCGCGTGTCAACATGAGCCGACTCGACGCCGTACACGTGCCGAGATGAGCCGACTCGACGCCGTGCACGTGCAGAGATGAGCCGGCTCGGCGTCGGGGTCAGCCCTCGTCGGCGACGAGCCGCCGCATGATCTTGCGGACCTGCAGGGCGGCGAGGTCGGCGGAGACGCTGACGTCCTCGCCGTACCCGTCGCGGTCGACGACCCGCTGCATGGTCTCGAGGATCTCGCGGACCTTGAGGTAGTAGGCCTCGAAGATGGGGCGGAACGCCTCGGTGGCGTCCGCGCCGGGGGCGAAGTTGCGGCTGACCCGCCAGATGTGGCGGGTGGTGCGGTCATCGACGGGCGTCACCGCGTGGGTGAAGCGGAACGACTGGGTCCCGCCCTCCGCGTCCGGCACCAGGACGTCCCAGCGGTCGGCCCACAGGCCCGGCGACAGGAACGCACCCTCCTCCCGCTGCGGATAGGCCTCGGTAGCGGAGCAACCGGCGACCTTGGCCTGCCAGGCCGGCATCGGCGCGGCGGGCCAGTCCCGACGGAATCCGACCGTCGTCTCGGTGAGCTCCACCTCGAGGGGCGGAGCCACCGCGGCGGCCAGCGCCGGCGGCGAGATGAACGGGTCGACGACGGCGACGTGGGTGATGTCGGCGAAGTTCTCGTGCAGCAGCAGGACGCGTGCGCGGGTCTCCCACTGACCGCCGAACGTCTCCCACGCCGGGTCGGTCAGCCACGGCGTCGCGGTCGGCGGGCGCAGGTCGGCGAGGGCGGGCTCGCCCAGCCAGACCCACACCAGGCCGCCCTTCTCGCGCACCGGGTACGACGCCACGCGGGCGCCGTACGGCACCTGCTCCTGGCTCGGCACCCGCGTGCAGTAGCCGTGCCGGTCATAGACGAAGCCGGAGTAGCCGGAGACGATGGTGTCGCCCTCGACCCGGCCCAGGCTCAGCGGGTAGGGCCGGTGCGCGTCGCGATCGGCGAGCGCCACCACGGTGCCGTCGGTGACCCGGAACAGCACGACCGGACGGTCGAGCGCGCGGGTCCCGAACGGTTCGTGGCCGACCTCCTCGGTGGCCGCGAGGGCGTACCACGCGTTGCGCGGGTAGCCGGGTCCCGAGCTGGGTTCCTGGTTGGGTGCCTTCATGTCTGCCCCTCAGAGATCCAGTGTGAGCCGGTCGCCCCGGCAGCGTGACACGCAGATCATCATGAACTCGTTGGATTCCTTCTCGTCCTCGTTGAGGACCGAGTCCCGGTGGTCGACGTCGCCGTCGACCACCTCGGTCTCGCAGGTGCCGCACACGCCCTCGAGGCAGGACCCGATGACACTGACGCCGGCGGCCTTGCAGACGTCGAAGACGGACTGGTCGGCCGGGACCTCCAGGGTCAGGCCGGACCGCTGCAGCACCAGCTCGAAGGCGGTGTTGCCACTCTCCGGATCGGCCGCCTTCGCCGAGAACCGCTCGAGGTGCAGGCTGCCCGACGGCCAGCTGCTGCACAGCTCCTCGACCGCGTCCAGGAGGCCGGTCGGGCCGCACGCGTACACGAGCGTGTCGGGCTGCGGGGTCCCGAGCTCGGCGTCGAGGTCGAGGAGGTCGCTCTCGTCCTGCGGCACGAGCACGACCTTGTCGCCGTACGCCGCCAGCTCGTCGAGGAACGCCATCGACGAGCGCGAGCGGCCGCCGTACACCAGGCGCCAGTCGGCCCCGGACGCCTCGGCCTCGGCGATCATCGGCAGCATCGGGGTGATGCCGATGCCGCCGGCGAGGAAGAGGTAGCGCCGCGACGCGACCAGCGGGAAGTGGTTGCGCGGCCCGCGAACACGCACGGTCGCGCCCTGGCGCAGCTCGGCGTGCACGGCCTTCGACCCGCCGCGGCTGTCGGGAGCCCGCAGCACCCCGATCCGCCAGGTCCCCTGCTCACCGGGGCTGCTGCACAGCGAGTACTGCCGAACGAGGTCGTCACCGAGGACGACGTCGATGTGTGCGCCGGGTGTCCACGGCGGCAGTGGCGAGCCGTCGCCGGCGGCCAGCGTCAGTGCCACCACGTCGGCGGCAGCCTCGGTCGCCTCGGTCACCCGGAGCTCGGCCTCGAACTCCCGGACGATGGTCTGCGTCGTCATCGCAGTCCTTCCCTCATCTTCAGCCCTTCCAGCCGCCCACCTCACAGGTGGTAGGCGTACTCCCGGAACTCCCAGTCGGTCACGAACTGGGAGAACCGCTCCAGCTCGTTGCGCTTGTAGGCGACGAAGGTGCTCACGAACGTCGGGCCGAGGATGTCGGCGAGGTCCTTGTCCTCCCCGAGCGCGTCGATCGCGGACCCGAGGTCGCCCGGCAGCCGGTCGGCGCGCGACTCGTCGTACCCGTAGCCCTCGAGCTTGTCCGGCGGCGTCGAGGCCGTCGCGGATGCCGAGGTACGCCGCCCCGAGAAGACCGGCGATCGCGAGGTAGGGGTTGGCCGACGCGTCGCCGAGCCGCAGCTCCATCCGCGACGCGCGGCCGCGCTCGGGCGGGATCCGGACCATCGCGCTGCGGTTGTCCAGGCCCCAGTCGATCAGCCACGGCGCGAGCGTGTCGGGCCCGAACCGCTTGTAGGAGTTGATCGTCGGGTTGCTGATGGCGGCGAGCGCCGGCGCATGCGCGAGGACGCCGGCGATGGCCGACCGGGCGACGTCGGAGAGCCCGTCAGCGCCGCTCGGGTCGTCGAACAGCGGGCGGCCGTCGGGGTCGAGGGTGCTGAAGTGGATGTGGAAGCCCGAGCCGCCCTCGTCGTTGAACGGCTTGGCCATGAACGTCGCCATCTTGCCGCGGCGGCGCGAGAGCTCCTGGAGCGCGGTCTTGAAGCGGAACGCCCGGTCTCCGGCATCGAGCGCCTCGGAGTGCCACAGGTTGATCTCGAACTGGCCGCTGGAGAACTCGTGGTTGGCCGCCACGACGTCCAGGCCGTACGCCGCCAGGTCGCGCAACGAGGCGAGCAGGGTGTTCTCGGGGTCGCCCTTCAGACCGGAGACGTACACGTTGCCCGTCGCCTCGCCGTACCGGCGCCAGCCGTTGGGCGTGGTCTGGTCCGGCTCGAGCACGTAGAACTCGAGCTCCGGTCCGACGATCGGCTGCATGCCGAGCTCGGCGAACCGGTCGACGACCCGCTTGAGGACGTTGCGTGGGTTCTCCTCCGACCGCGAGCCGTCGGGGTTGTAGACGTCGGCGATGGCGTGCGCGACACCCGGCTCCCACGGCACCGGGCGGAGCGTGGAGAGATCGGGATAGGCGACGATGTCGGGCAGGCCGGCCGACATGCCGCCCTCGATGTCGATCACGTCGCCCATCGGGGACGTGCCGTAGACGGAGCGGCAGAACGCCACGCCGTCGCCGACGGTGCGCTCGAAGCGATCCACCAGGACGTCCCGGCCCCGCTCGGTGCCGATCAGGTCGGTGTAGCCGATCCGGACGACGTCGATGCCGTCTCCGGCCAACCGCTCTGCGGCCTCGCGCAGGGCGTTCTCATCGCAGTGCTCCACCGTCGGGTCTCCGTTCACTGGTGTCGTGGGTCACAATCGTACGGGTCCGAACGATCTTGTCAAGGGGGTCACGCCACCCGGCGATGCCGGACGCTCCCGCCGATCGCCCGGACGGCGCTCGGACGGCGCTCAGACAGCGCCCGGACGGGCGGGCGCGTCGTGCGCCCCGGCGTCCTCGAAGCGCTCGAGGTCGGACGTCAGGTCGTCGTACACCTCGGGCCGGGAGGACCGCAGGTAGAACGCGAACCCGATCCCGCCGACGAGGGCGACGACGAGCAGCAGCGGCAGCAGCGTGACGGCCTTCGCGTCCGATCCCGCGACCACCTCGAAGTGGGTGAACGCCAGGACGACCACGAAGCACAGACCGAGGAAGCCGAGCCCGGGCGCGACGAACGTGCTGCCCCAGCGCGGGTCGTCGGCCCGCCGGAAGTACACGACGATCGACAGCGCCGCGAGCGTCTGCAGGACGAGGATCGCCAAGGTGCCGAATCCGAGCATGCTCGGGACCAGCGAGGTGATCGGGTCCAGGCCGGCGACGACGAAGGCACCCGCGACCACGATGGCGAACCCCGCCTGGACGGTCCCGGCCACGGCCGGCGCTCCGGAGCTGCGGGTGGAGGCCAGGGCCTGCGGCAGGATCCGGGAGCGACCGAGCGAGAACAGGTAGCGGCTGGCGGAGTTGTGGAAGGCGAGCATCGCCGCGAACAGGCTCACCAGGAGCAGCACGGTCATCACGTCGGTCATGAACCCGCCGAGGTACTCGTGCGACAGGCTGAAGACGAGGTCGCCGGTCGCGAGGTGCGCCAGGCTCTCGCCCTGCGCCTGCGCGACCCCGGTCGCACTGACGACGGCCCAGGTGGTCACGCCGAGGATCACGCCGATCAGCGAGATGGCGAGGTACGTCGCCCGCGGCACCGTCTTGAGCGGGTTCTTGGCCTCCTCGCTGAACAGCGCGGTCGCCTCGAAGCCGAGGAACCCGGTGGCCGCCAGCAGGAGGCCGATCGAGAGGGATCCGGACGTCACGGCGTCGAACGAGAACGCCGAGAAGTCATAGCCGGTCTTGAACAGCACGGCCACGTCGAACACGAGCAGGATCAACGTCTCGAGGACGAGCGAGACGCCCAGGATCTTGGAGCTGAAGTCCACGCCCCGGAGCGCCATCAGGTAGCACACGACCATGGACGCGACGCCCCACAGGTACCAGTGCATGTCGAAGCCGGTCAGGTCCGCGATGACCAGCTGCATGAAGAACCCGCTGGTGCCGATCGTGCCGACGACGAAGAAGTTGTAGCCCAGCATCGCGATGAAGCCCGCAGCCAGGCCCGCCGGGCGTCCGAGACCCTTGACGACGAAGGCGTAGAACCCACCCGCGTTGACCAGCTGGGCGGACATCTTGCCGTAGCCGATCGCGAACAGCAGGAGGACCGCGGCGACCCCGAGGAAGGCGACCGGCGCTCCGCCGCCGTTGCCGAGGGCGATCGCCAGCGAGGCGACCACCACCATGCCGGTGAGCGGCGCGACGGCCGCGAGGACCAGGAACACGATGGCGCCGACGCCGAGCGCGTTCCTTTGCAGGGTGGTGTTCACAGTGTCCGACATGCAGGGCTCCTTCGGGGTCGTTACCCAGGTCGTTAGGATCCGTACGATAATCGGATGTGACCCGGAGCACCATCCCCCTGGGAGAAAAAGTTTGTTCCCGAACGTTTTGCCCGGCGCGGATCCACGACCGGGCACCTGGGACCGACAGGCGGTCGGCCTGGATACGCTGACGACATGCCTGACCGACACACGCTCGCCGAGACCGAGAAGGCCATGAAGGACCACGTCGGCGCTCTGCCGCTGGACTTCAAGGCCGCGAACGCGCTGTCGAACCTCTTCCGCGCCGCCAACGCGGTGCGCAGCGAGCTCACCAACCGGGTGCTGCGCCAGCACGACATGACCTGGACCGGGTTCGTGGTGCTGTGGGTGGTCTGGATCTGGGACGGGATGGAGACCCGGCACGTGGCCGAGTCCGCCGACATCTCGAAGGCGACGCTGACGGGCGTGGTGAAGACCCTCGAGGGCCGCGGCCTGATCGTCCGCGAGGGCGACTCGCAGGACCGCCGCCTGGTGCGGCTGCGCCTCACCGACGGGGGCGTGACGCTCATGGAGAAGATCTACCCCGAGTTCAACGCGGTCGAGTCCGAGCTCGTCGCCGGCCTCTCCGACCGCAAGGTCACCGACTTCACCCGGACGCTGCGCGACCTGGTCACAGCCGTCGAGTCGACCTCCGCCCGGGGCGGCACGACCGGCTGACCGAGGGGTCAGGCAGGTACGACGTCGCCGCACCTCGCGGCGTCGACCAGCGCCCGGAAGATCGCGGCCTGCGCGGGATCCGTCGCCGCCGTGTCCTCGGGGTGCCACTGCACGCCGAGGTACCACGTCTCGTGATCGGCCAGCGTGACCGCCTCGACCACCCCGTCCTCGGACCGGGCCACGGGCCGCAGCCCCTCGCCGAGCCGCCCGACCGACTGGTGGTGGTAGCACGAGATGGTCGTCGTCGGCCCGACCAGCCCGGCGAGCGGCGAGCCCGCCTCGACCCGCACCTCCCGCACCGTGTGCCGGTGCCCCTCGCCGAGGTCCTGCATCAGGTCGCCACCCAGTGCGACGTTGACGACCTGGTGACCACGGCAGACGGCCAGCAACGGCTTGCCGACGGCCAGGGCGTGACGGGCGACGGCGAGGTCGAACGCGTCCTGCTCCTCGTCGACGTCGTACTGGCTCTCGTGGGAGGGCTGCCCGGACCAGCGCGCAGACAGGTCTCCGCCGCCGGGCAGGAGCACGGCGTCGGCGAACCACAACCGTTGCCCGACCGCGTCCGGGTCGACCACGTCCCCCGGAGCGACGGGATGGACGACCAGCGGCTCACCGCCCGCGGCGTACACCGCGTCGACGAGCGCTCGCGGCACGACGTCCGCCGCGTAGCGAAGGGCCGACGCGGACGCTGAGAAGCGAGCAGGGATCGCCACCAGCGGCCGCCGCGGCGACCGGTCCCCGGTTGTCATGGACACACCACGCCTCCATTTCATTTGGCACCAAACGATAGCCGGAGGTCGTGACTCTTGCCACCCCCTGGGCTCGGCCCTACCCTGTTAGGCCCCTAACGTTCTACCTCACCCACGGGGAGACGCATGCAGACCCCGCACCGGGCACCTGCCCGCCTGCATCCCGTCTCGGATCACCTGGTCGACCTGCTCGGCGACCTGGCCGCCCTGTCGACCCCGGACGAGACGACGACCGCCGTCCCGCGGCTGCTGGAACGGCTGGCGGACCAGACCGGCGCGGCCGCGTGCCAGCTGGACACCGCGGTCACCAGCAACGGCGACTCTCCCCAAGCGGCGTTCCAGACCGTTGCCAGCGTCGGCTACCCGGAGCCCGTCTCGCAGCACCTGTGCGGCGAGTTCACGACCTCCCGGCACGGCCGGCTGGTCCTGGAGGCGAGTGCCGGGCTGCGCATCGCGGAGGACGACCCCTACGACTTCCGCAGCTCCACGCACTACCACGACGTGCTCCACCCGGCCGGCTTCGACGACGGGATCTCGCTCGCGCTCCGCGACTCCGGTCAGCGCCTGGTCGGCCTGCTCCACTTCTCGGCGAGCACCTCCCGCGACTTCGCACCGGAGCTCGTGGGTGCGCTCGCTCCGCTCGGCCGCGCGTTCGCGCGGATCACGCGGGTGGCGTCGTGCTCGGTGCCGGACGTGACGCTGCCCTGGGACTACGCCGTGGTCCGTCTCGACGCCCGCGGCACCGCCACGCCGGTCGTGGGTCGCGTCCCCCTGCACCTGGACCTGGACGAGTCCCTGCGCGCGATCATCCGCGGCGTCCTCGCGACCGGCATGCAGTTCGCGACCTTCCTGCACCAGCAACGCGGGCACCTGGTGGAGGTCCGCGTCCACTCCCCCGGCGGCCACCCCACGGCGCGGCAGCCGTGCGTCGTCGCCACCCGGCCCGCAGGGTCGACCCTCGGACTCACCCTGCGCCAGCTCGAGGTCCTGACCGCGGTCGCGACCGGAGCGGGCAACCGCGAGATCGCGGACGAGCTCTGCCTGACGCAGCGGACCGTCGCCGCGCACATGGAGGCGATCCTCACCCGGCTCGAGACGCCGTCGCGGGCCGGTGCCGCCGCCAAGGCGACCGCGGCCGGCGTACTGCTGCCGTCGGCCGACCCTGCCTCGGTGCGCTCGTTCGAACGGATCCTGCGCCGCCCCACCGCCTGAGCCGACCCGGCCGAGTCGGACTCCCAGACGGTTTGGACCCGAAAGACTGGCAATTCTGCCCATGACCCAGGTCACACTCCGCACCCACGATGGCGGGACCGCGCCGGAAGCTCCGGCGCCCGACACGAGGAGCGGGCATGGCGACCGGCTACGTCTACCACGAGGTCTTCGGCTGGCACGACACCGGCACGAACGCGGGGCTCCTCCCCGCCGACCACCGGCTCGGCATCCAGCCGTTCCAGCACTTCGAGAACGCCGAGACCAAGCGCCGCATCCACGAGCTGGTCGCGGTCTCGGGCCTGATCGACCGGCTGACCAGGATCGCGCCGCGCAAGGCCACCGACGAGGAGATCCTGCTCGTCCACACCGAGGAGCACCTGGCGCGGATCCAGGCCGGGAGCGACCAGCCGAAGGGCGGCGACTCCGGTGACGGGCTGAGCCCGTTCGGTCCCGGCGGCATCGAGATCGGGCGGCTGGCGGCCGGCGGCATGATCGAAGCGGTCGAGGCGGTCGTCGAGGGCCGGGTCGACAACGCCTACGCCCTGATCCGCCCGCCGGGGCACCACGCCGTCCCCGAGACGGGCATGGGCTTCTGCATGTTCGGCAACCTGGCGATCGCTGCCCGGGCGGTACGACGCTCGCACGGCGTCGAGCGGATCGCCATCGTCGACTGGGACGTCCACCACGGCAACGGCACCCAGGCCACGTTCTACGACGACCCGAACACGCTCACCATCTCCCTGCACCAGGACCGGGTCTTCCCGCCCGACACCGGCCACGTCCACGAGCGGGGCGAGGGCGCCGGGGTCGGCTACGCGCTCAACGTCCCGCTGCCGCCGGGCACCGGCAGGGGCGGCTACCTGTCGGCGATGGAGCGGGTCGTCGTACCGGCCATCGAGAACTTCCGGCCCGACCTGATCCTCGTCGCGAGCGGGTTCGACGCCAACGCCGCCGACCCCCTCGCCCGGCAGGGCCTGACCAGCAGCACGTACCGGGCGATGACCGAGCAGCTGCTCGACCTCGCCGCGAGGCTCTGCAGCGGCCGGCTCGCGATGAGCCACGAGGGCGGCTACAACCCGGTCTACGTCCCCTTCTGCGGGCTCGCCGTGATCGAGGCGCTCGCCGGTGTGACCGAGCCGCTCGCGGACCCCTACGAGCCGATCTTCGGCGGCATGGGACAGCTCGAGCTCCAGCCGCACCAGACCGCCCTCCTCGACCAGGTCGCGCCGTTCGTGCACGACATCCACGCCGGCATCCCCGCCTGACCCCTCATCCCTCTTCACCGCATCGGAGCACCACATGTCCCAGCACCGTGACCTGTCCCGTCGAACCCTCTTCTCCTGGACCGGCGGCATCGGCGCCGCCGTCCTGCTCTCGGCCTGCTCCGCTCCCTCGTCGACCTCGGGGTCGGGGAAGAAGGTCGCGGGGTCGAGCAAGGACGTCGACAAGATCGCGTTCGACTACCCGTTCACCTTCCTCCCGGTGTACGCCGGCGTCACCAAGTTCGCCAAGGCGCGGGCCAAGGAGGCCGGCATCGAGCTCGTGCAGACCAGCGACAACGCCCGGCCCGACGTCCAGGCGTCGAACCTGGACACGCTGATCGCCCAGAAGGTGCCGGCCATCGTGTCGTTCCCGATGGTGTTCGAGGCGCTGGAGGCGCAGGCTTCGGCCGCGCTGAGCGCCGGCATCATCTGGGTGACCTACGGCGGCACCCTGGAGAACCAGAGCGCCTCGATCACGTTCAGCTTCGAGGAGGGCGGCCGCCTCCTCGGCGAGGACGCCGCCGCCTGGGCGCACGAGAACCTCGGCGGCAAGGGCAAGATCGCGTTCCTCGTCGACGACACGATCCAGCTCGGGCGCGAGCGCACCGCCGGCATGATCGACGCGTTCACCGCGGCCGCGCCGGACGTGGAGGTCGTCGCCCGTGAGCAGGCGATCGACCCCGACACCGCCCTCTCCAGGACCAAGGCGATCCTGGCCAAGCACCCCGACGTCAACATCGTCCTCGGCATCACCGACGGCGCGGCGTACGGCGGCTACAAGGCACTGGTCGAGGCGGGCCGCTCGGAGACCGACGACAAGACCTACGTCGGCGGGCAGGACGGCGACCTCGGGTCCCTGGAGCTGATCGAGCAGGGGACGTTCTACCGGGCCTCCGCCGCTCTCCAGCTGCTCGACATCGGCAACGCCGTCATCGACGTACCCCTCGCCGTGGCGGACGGGAAGAGCGACTCCGAGGCCAGCATCGACGTCCCGATCGCCCTGGTGAAGAAGGGCGACGACCTGCTCGCCGAGATCATCTCCCAGTACGGCTGAGCCGGCGCCGGCGCGAGGACACGACCATGGCACTCAAGGTCACCGACCTGCAGAAGTCCTTCGGCGGCGTGCGCGCGCTGCGCGGGGTGGACCTCACCATCGAGAGCGGTGAGATCCACGCCCTGCTCGGGCACAACGGCGCGGGCAAGTCCACCCTGATCAAGGCGCTCGGCGGCGCGTTCACTCCCGACCACGGCACGATCGAGGTGGCGGGCCGGGCCTACCGCTCGCTCTCGCCGCGGCAGTCGATCGACGCCGGGATCGCGATCATCTTCCAGCACCTGAGCCTGGTCGACTCCCTGTCCGTGGTCGACAACATCTTCCTCGGCCAGGAGCAGCGCCGCGGAGGCCTGGTGGCCAAGCGCAGCCAGCGCGCGGCGGCTCGCTCGCTGCTGGACCGACTCGGCGCCACCTGCTCGGTCGACAGCCGGGTCGGCACGCTGCCGATGGGTCAGCGCCAGCTGGTGGAGATCGCGAAGGCGCTGAGCAGGGACCCGGTGGTGCTCGTGCTCGACGAGCCGACCGCCGCCCTCTCCGCGCACGAGATCACGGCGCTCGAGCAGACCGTGCTCAGCCTCAAGCACCAGGGGCTCGCGATCTGCTACGTGACCCACCTGCTCGGCGAGGTGGAGCGGCTGGCGGACCGGATGACGGTGCTGCGCGACGGCCAGGTCCACGTGTCGACCTCGCTGGCCGGCAAGACCCGGCGCGACATCATCGAGGCGATCGCCGAGCCGGCCACGGACCTGCCGACGCGGGAGCCCGTGCACGAGGCGGACCCGCCGCAGCTGGAGGTGCGGGGTCTGACCGGTCCCCGCGTCGGTCCGGTCGACCTCGACGTCCGCCCCGGCGAGATCGTCGGGCTCTACGGCCTGATCGGGTCCGGCCGCACCCGCACCCTGGAGACGATCTTCGGACGGCGCCGGCGGCGCGGCCAGGTGATCGTGGGCGGCCGTCGGGTGACCCGCTGCTCGCCGCGGGGCGGGCTCGCCGCCGGCCTGGCCCTGGTGCCGGGCGACCGGGCCGGTCAGGGTCTGTTCGCCTCGCTCTCCGCCGAGGACAACGCGCTGCTGCCGGCCCAGGGCGTGCTGTCGCGCTTCGGCATCCGCCGGCGCGCCGCCGAGCGGAAGGTCTTCACCGCGATGGCCGAGGCTCTGGCGGTCAAGCCGGCGACGCCCCAGGCGCCGGCGCGCAGCTTCTCCGGCGGCAACCAGCAGAAGCTGCTGCTCGGACGCTGGGTCAACGGGGTGCTGCCGACCACGGTGCTGCTCCTCGACGAGCCGACCCAGGGCGTCGACGTACGGGCCCGTCACGAGATCTACCGCGTGGTCCGCACGATCGCGTCCGAGCGCCGTACCGCCGTCCTCTTCGCCTCCACCGACCCCGAGGAGATCGTGGCGCTCGCCGACCGGTGCCTGGTCATGCACGAGGGCCGCGTCGTCTCCGAGCTCGCCGGCGACGCCCTCACCGAGGACGCGCTGATCCACGCCGTCCACCAGTCCGAGTCCGACCTGTCCCTCGCCGCCTCCGACGGCGTCGACCTCGAGGAGATCCCCTCATGAGCATGAGCACGCCGCAGTCAGTCCGCCAGCTCGCCCGCTACCCCCTCGTCCCCGTGATCATCGCGATGGCGGTGACGTTCGAGGTGATGACGGGCAGCTTCTTCGGGAGCCAGAACCTGCTCGGCATCGCGACCGACAGCGCCACCCTGGCGATCGTGGCGGTGCCGGCGGCGCTGCTCGTGATCAGCGGCTACCTCGACCTGTCGGTCGGGTCGGCGTACGCCCTCGGCGCGGTCGCCGCGGGCTGGCTCGCCGCGGAGCACGGCGGCGGCCTGCTCGGCTGCGTGACGCTCGCCCTCCTCGCCGGCCTGGCCATCGGGGCCGTCAACGGCGTGCTCTGCTGCGGCTTCGGGCTGTCGCCCTTCATCGTCACGCTCGGCACGCTCACGGCAGGTCGCGGCCTGGCCCAGCAGCTGGCCCCGCTCCCCCTCACCGGCTTCGGCGACGGGTTCGCGTGGCTCGGCGGCTCCAAGGTCGCCGGCGTGCCGTCGCCGGTGGTGATCAGCCTCGCGGTGGTCGTGGTGGCCGGTGTCGTGCTCGCTGCGACCCCCGTGGGACGGCACATCTACGCGGTCGGCGTCTCCCGCGAGGCAGCGTTCCTCTCCGGGATCCGGGTGCGCGCGGTCCCGTTCGTGCTGTTCCTCGTGACCGGCGCACTGGCCGCCCTCGCCGGCGCGATCAAGGCGTCCGTGCTCGGCGCGGTGCAGTCGGGCACCGCGGGTCTCGGCTTCGAGCTGGCCGTGCTGACCGCCGTCCTCGTCGGCGGGGTCGCGCTGACCGGCGGCTCCGGGTCGCTCTTCGGCGTGGTCCTCGGCGTCGCGTTCCTCGGGATCCTGCAGAACGGCCTCACCCTGATCGGCGTGCCGACGTTCTGGCAGCAGGTCGCCCAGGGCGTCGCCCTCGTCGTCGCCGCGGGCCTGGCCTACCTCAGCCCGCGGCTGGAGGCGCTGACCGCCGTACGGCCCGAACCGGTCCGCGCAGTGCCGCAACCGGTCGGCTGAGGGCCGGATCGAGCCAGCCTCCTCGCGCTCCCCTTCCCCCGGACGACGGACCCCGGAACGGATCGATCCGTTCCGGGGTCCGTCTACCACGTGTGGGGGCGCACCTACGGCGCGACGAGGGGCGGCAGGACGTCCTGCACGAAGCGGGTCTTCCGCTCCCACGCTGCGGCGAGGTCCATCAGGCTGAAGTCGTCGTGGTTGCGACCGATCACCTGCAGCCCGATCGGGAGGCCGGTGCTGCTGAAGCCGGCGGGCACCGCCAGCGTCGGCGCCCCGATGAGCGTGCCGATCGCGGTCACCTCCATCCAGCGGTGGTACGACGACATCTCGACGCCCTCGATCTCGCTCGGCCAGTCCTGGTCGGCGTCGAACGGGAAGATCTGCGCGGTGGGCAGCACGACGTAGTCGTAGGTCTCGAACAGCTGGCGGAAGGCCTGGTACATCGCCGTCCGCAGGACCGAGCCGTTCCACGTGTCCAGCCCCGTCAGGGCAGGGTTGCCGTCCGCGCCGCTGATCAGGCCCTCGACCTCGTAGATCGCCTCCGGCTTCATCTCCGCGCGGAACGCGGGGTTGTCGTAGAGGGGCTTGAGGATGCCGCCGATCAGCCAGTGCCGGAACACCAGCCAGGTCGGCCACAGGTCCTGGTTGCCCCGGAACGCCCCGAACGAAGGGAGCGCGTCGACCTTCGTCACCTCGAGGCCGAGCTCACCCATCCGCTCGACGGCGGCGCCGGTCACCTCCAGCACCTCCGGGTCGGTCGGCAGGTAGCCGCCCAGGTCGGCCATCCACGCGACCTTGCGACCCGACAGGGAGGTGTCGCCCAGGTTGGTCAGCGGCGCGGGGTCCTGCTCGATCGAGAGCGGTGCGCGGACGTCGTACCCGGACATCGTGCGCAGCAGCAGCGACAGGTCCCGCGCGTCCCGGGCGATCGGGCCCTCGGTGCCGCCCTGCTGCACGAACTGCTCGGCGCCGAGCCCGGGCACCCGGCCGTACGACGGCCGCAGGCCCATCACGTTGTTCCACCCCGGCGGGTTGCGGAGCGATCCGAAGAAGTCGCTGCCGTCGGCGACCGGCAGCATCCGCAGGGCCACCGCCGCGGCGGCGCCGCCACTGCTGCCGCCCGCGCTCTTGGTCTGGTCGTAGGCGTTGAACGTGGTGCCGAAGACGTTGTTGTAGGTGTGCGAGCCCAGCCCGAACTCCGGGGTGTTGGTCTTGCCGATGAAGATCGCACCCGCGGCCCGCATCCGCTCGACCACGAGGGCGTCGGCGGTGGCCGGCGGCGCGTCGAAGGGCGGCCGGAAGAACCCGAGCGTGGTCTTCATCCCCTTGACGTTGGCGAGATCCTTCACCGCGATCGGGAACCCGTGCATCCAGCCGTCGTACTGGCCGCGCTTCAGCAGCCCGTCCTTGGTCGCCGCCTCCGCCAGCAGCTCCTCGCGGGGCCGGAGGTTGACGATCGCGTTGACCGCCGGGTTCACCTCGGCGATGTGGTCGAGGTAGGCCGTCATCACCTCGACGCAGGTGACCTTCTTGCGGCGGATGGCGACCGAGAGCTCAGCCGCGGACCACCAGACGATGCGGCTCAGGTCGCCGGGTCGCGCCGCCGACGGCCACACGACGTCCGGCGCCGCGCCGCTCGCGTCGGCGGCGCCGAGCGCCAGGCCGACCGCGGAGGCACCGGCGACCAGCGAGCGACGGGAGAACCCACCGAGCCGGCCCTCCGCGGGTGCTGCTGAACTGGTGGACTCGTTCCTTGCCATGCGCTGTCCCTTCGACCACAACGGTCGCTCGTTCCGGTACGAACGATCTCGTTTGGTCGCGAACGTATTGCTATCGCGGTCGGGCCGCAAGGGTCGGTCTCGCTGGGTGTGCCCTCGGTTGTCCGGGCTCAACGCCTCACCGGGATCGAGTCGGCGCATCTCTATAAGAGCCGACTCGACGCCGTACGCGGGCAGAGATGCGCCGACTCGTGGTGTGCGTGTGTGCGGGTGTGGAGCAGGGTGCCCCCGGCGCGAGTCGAACGCGCGACCTTTCGCTTAGGAGGCGGCTGCTCTATCCACTGAGCTACGGGGGCGGGCGGCGACCATCTTGTCAGGTCACCCGGCAGGTCCGAAAACCCGCACGACGGCCGCCCGAGCAGGACCGGGCGGCCGTCGTGGTCGATCAGGTGCGGGTCAGGAACCCTGCGACCAGCCCGAGGGCGGGTTGGTCGGCGGAGGTCCGGCCGGCGGTGCGTAGCCCGCGCCGGAGTCGGCGGTGGCCGGTGCCGGAGCAGCAGCCGCCCGCTTGCCGGAGCCGCCGCGGGTGTCCTGCTCGAGGGTGGCCAGCCAGCCCTCCCAGCGTGCGCGCATCGGGGAGATCAGTCCGCCGCCGACACCGACCACGAGGATGCCGCCGACGGTGGCGAGCACGGCGACCAGGACCGGGAGGGTGACCGAGAGGCCGATCCCGACCTGGTTGAGCGCGGCGATCACACCGAGCGCGATGATGAAGCCGCTGACGATCTTGGCCAGCAGGGCGCCGTACGACAGCCCGCCGAGCGCGGCCTGGAGGATGTCCTTGATCGCGTTGGCCACGGCCGCGACGATGATGACGATCACGATGGCGACCAGGGCGTTCGGCAGCCAGCGGACGATGTCGGTGACGATGACGCTCACCGGGTTGCTGGAACCGAACGGCGTGAGCGCGAGCTGCAGGCCGATCAGCAGGATGAAGTAGTACGCCAGCTTGCAGATCAGGTCGAGCGGGTTGATCGCTGCGGCCCGGAGCGCATTGTCGGCGCCCGCCTTGGAGAGCAGGTTGGTGAAGCCGACCCGCTCGAGGATCATCTTCAGGAACTTGGACACGCCCTTGGCGATGAGCCAGGCGATGAAGAGGATGACGAGGAAGACGATCAGCTTCGGCACGAAACCGATGACCGGATTGATCGAGTCCTCGAGGACTCCGTCCCAATCGATCGCCATCGGGCGAACGAGTTGTGCAATTGCAGTTGCCATGGTGTCTTGCCTTCCCGAGATGGAGACACTTCCGTTTACTGCCAACTAGCAATATCGGAATCGGTCACGCTGTGTCGACCGACGAGCGCGGCCGAGCACCCGCTACTCGCGCACCTCGAACTGGATTCCGGCCGCCTGCAGGCGGGCGAGCAGGGCGTCGCCCATGGCGGTCGCAGTGGTCACCTGACCTGCGGTGTCGGGCGTGTCGTCGAGCGCGAGGCAGAGCGCCGCCTCGGCCAGCATCTTCGCCGTCTCGGTGTAGCCGGGGTCGCCGCCGGAGACCCGGGTGCGCACCGTCTCGCCACCGGACTCGGCGACGAAGTCGACGGTGAACCACGAGTTCTCCCGCCGCCTCGCAGAGGGTCCCTCACCCTGCGGCACCCGCTTCTTGAGCTGCTCCCGGACCGGCGGAACCTGCGCCGCGACGGCCAGCGCCGACACCCCGGCGGCCCCGCCGGCGGCGTACCGCAGGGTCTTGGTGCCGGCGTAGTGGGTGTAGGCGAAGTCGGGGCCGTACGCCGGCAGCGCCGCCCCGCTGCGCGCGACCACGAACGGGTCGATCGTCGGCAGTGGCAGCAGCCAGTAGCCCAGCTCCGGGTCGCGGCTCGGCCTGCCGCCGACCGCCCGGGAGCGGCGGCCCTCGGGTCGCGGCTCGGCCCGACGGCGTGCGCGCATCGCCTCGCGCATGTGCCGGGCGCGCGCGAAGGCATCGAGCGCGGAGTGGAAGGTGCCGCCGGAGAAGCCGGCCCTGGTCCGTACGACGCCGCGCATCCGCACCGGCTCGGTGATCTCGCCGCCGACCTGCTCGGCGAGCCGCTGGATCGTGAAGTAGGCGCCCAGGTCGTGCGGGATGGAGTCGAAGCCGCACGAGTGCACGATCCGCGCTCCGGTCTCGCGGGCCCGCGCGTCGCACGCCAGATAGGTCTTGTCGACGAACTCGGGCTCGCCGGTCAGGTCGAGGTAGTCGGTGCCGGCGTCCGCGCAGGCCATGACCAGCGGGGCGCCGTGCTGGAGGAAGGGTCCGACGGTCGTCGCCACGACCTTCGTCTGCCGGGCCACGTCGGCGAGCCCGGCGTCGTCGTTCGCGTCGACCACGAGCAGCGGCAGGTCGGCGAGGGTGGGGTCGACCGTCGTCAGGTGCGAGCGCACCTCGGCGAGCCGCTCCTCGCTGCGGCCCGCGATCGCCCACCGCAGACCGGCCGGCGCGTGCGCTGCGAGGTAGTCGGCGGTGAGCCCGCCGGTGAAGCCGGTGGCTCCGAAGAGCACCACGTCGTAGGGGCGGTCGTTGCGGTCCGGCGCGGTCATGTCGCCATCGTGGCACGCGCCCGCGGCGCCTGCTTCGCGCAGTTGCCGCGAAGAGCTGCCGGCCGGTTGCCGGCCAGATGGAACCCCGGGCGGGCCCGGCTGCGTCGTACCTTCATCAGGCCCTGTCCAAGGGCAGCGGCGGAAACGGCATCGGAGCGCGAGTGGACCCGGACAGCGAGGCGGCGTACTCCGGCTACGTCGAGCAGGCCTGGCCCTCCCTGGTCCGCGCCGCGGTGTTCCTCGGCGCGATGCCGCACGAGGCCGAGGACCTGGCACAGACGACGCTGGTGCGCTGCTACACCGGCTGGGAGCGGGTCAACGGCGCGGACAACCGCGACGCCTACGTCTACCGGATGCTCCTCAACTGCCTGCGCGACACCCGCCGCACCCGGTGGTGGAAGGACCGCAGCGACGCCGACGTCGACGGACGTACGGCGCCCGCGGGCGCCATCGGTGACGCGGCTGAGTCCGTCGCAGTGGCCGACGCCGTCCACCGCGCACTCGACTGCCTGAGCAAGCCGAACCGCGACGTCGTGGTGCTGCGCTACTTCGTCCAGCTCACCGAGCAGCAGACCGCCGACACGCTCGGGATCCCCACCGGGACGGTCAAGAGCCGACTGTCCCGGTCGCTGGCGCAGCTCGCCGCCAACGACCACCTGCTCGACCTCAGCGGAGGCACCCGATGACCGACCTCGAACGACTCTGGAACCAGCTTCCCGCCGGCGCGGCGCCCGTCGACCGGATCCTGCGGGACGCCCGGCGCGCGCAGCTCACGGCGGAGGCCGCCGAGGACGCGGGGCGCCGCGAGCGCCGGCGCCGCTTCCTGGTCCGGCCGCTGATCACCGCAGGTGCCGCCACGGCGGTGGTGGGTGCGTTCGTCGCCGGAACCCTGGTCGACGGAGGCCCGGGCGCCGCCGGACCGGACGGCCCCGTGCCCGGCGGCGAGGGCCCGCGCCCCGCCGCCTTCCAGGCGGACCTCGAGCCCGCCGCCGACTGCGACGAGCTGCTGGCGGCGTACGTCGACCGCGGGCTGGACATCGTGAGCGCGTGGGGGTGGGGCGGCGACCCGCACGTCTACTACTACGGCCGGGACCTCGGCGGCGAGATGTCCGACACGGCCGGCCGGATGAAGGACCTCGACCAGCGCGCCGCCGGTGCCCCGGAGACGACCCGCCAGACCAACAGCGAGACCGGCACCAACGTGCAGGAGGCGGGCGTCGACGAACCCGACGTCGTCAAGACCGACGGCGAGGTCCTGGTCCGGCTCCGCGACGACGAGCTGGTCGTCTACGACGTCACCGGCGAGGAGGCCGAGCGGACCGCGTCCCTCGACCTGCCCGGCATCGAGGACCCCGAGATCATGCTGACCGGCGACACCGTGGTCGCCGTCGGCGCCGACGACCGCGCGCCGCGCGAACGCAGGAGCCGGCACGACGGCTACGGCGCCGAGCGGACCGGCACCCGGGTCCTCACCGTGTCGATCGCGGACCCCGCTGCCCCGGAGGTCACCGACGAGGTGACGTACGACGCGGCGGTCACCTCCGCGCGGCAGCACGGCGACACGATCCGGCTGGTCCTGGCGTCCGGCCTGCCGGACCTCGACTTCATGACGCCGGCCGGCCGGCGGGGCGAGCGCGCCGCGCTCGAGCACAACCGCGAGGCCGTCGAGAGCTCGACGATCGAGGACTGGCTGCCGACGATCACCCCGGGCACGCCGGGCGACTCAGGCGGGTCCGAGCAGCTCCTCGACTGCACCTCCGTCGCCGTCCCCTCCGACGAGCTCGCGCTCGACACCGTCAGCGTGGTCGGCTTCGAGGCCGGCTCCCCCGCGGACGTGGAGGCGATCGGCCTGGCCGGCGCGACCGACATCGCTTATGAGTCGACCGGCCACCTCTACCTCGCCGCGAGCCCGGCGTGGGGCGGGTTCGAGTGCTTCGACTGCTTCGTCGGCCGCGTCGGTCCGGCGGTCAGCGGCGGGACGACGTACCTCTTCGACTTCGCGCTCGACGGCACCTCCGCCAGCCACGTCGCGTCCGGCGAGGTCGAGGGATCGGTGGCCGACCGGTGGGCGATGGACGAGGTCGACGGCGTCCTCCGCGTCGCGGTCGGGGCGACGTCGGAGACCGGGCCGTTCAACGCGGTCGTGACGTTCGAGCGCGACGGCGAGGACCTCGTCGAGCTCGGGCGGCTGGGCCACCTCGGCCGCAACGAGGACATCAAGTCGGTGCGGTGGTTCGACGGGCTGGCGATCGTCGTGACGTTCCGCGAGGTCGACCCGCTCTACGTCGTCGACCTGACCGACGTGGCGCACCCGTCGCTGAAGGGCGAGCTCAAGATCCCGGGCTTCTCCTCCTACCTCCACCCGCTCGGCTCGCAGCGGCTGGTCGGTGTCGGCGAGGGCCCGGGCCCGCGCGGCGGATGGGGCGCCCAGGCCGGGCTGTTCGACGTCAGCGACCTCGACGACGTGCGGCGGATCGACGTCGCGTCGTTCGGCCCCGGCACCGAGGCCCTCGCCGGTCTCGACCCGCGCTCGTTCACCTGGCTGCCGGACGAGCGGACGGTGCTCACCGTGGTCCGGAGGTGGAAGCGCAGCGAGGTGGGCTACCTCGCGGTGATGCGGCTCGTCCACGGCTCGTTCGAGACCACCCTGCTCCCGGTGGAGTACGGCGCCGACGTCGCCGCCGTGCGCACCGTCCCGCTCCCCGACGGCCGGGTGCTGCTCGTGACCGGTGAGAACGTGCGGTTCCTGGACCTCTGAGGGGGGCGGGGGGAGCTGCAGGTTCATCACGGTACGTGGGGTGGCCGGCGTGGGTGCTGCTTCACCACGGTATGCAGGGGAGTCGTCACTTCCCGTGCGGAGCTCGGCGAGGGAGGTAGCGACTCGGCTGCATCCCGTGATGAACCATCCCCCGACAGCGGCCCCCGGGCCGACGTACCCTCGAGGTATGTGTCGCAACATCCGCACGCTCCACAACTTCGAGCCGCCGGCGACCAACGACGAGGTGTCCGCAGCCGCGCTGCAGTACGTCCGCAAGGTCAGCGGCACCACGAAGCCGTCCCAGGCCAACCAGGCGGCCTTCGACCGCGCGGTCGCCGAGATCGCCCACGTCACCCGGCACCTGCTCGAGGACCTGGTGACGACCGCGCCCCCGAAGGACCGCGAGATCGAGGCGGCGAAGGCACGGGAGCGGGCCCGGGTCCGGTACGGCTGAGCAGCGGGAGGAGTGGTCCTCCGACGTGGGAGACCCCGTCCGTCGAGGTGGCCGGCGCGAACGCGGCGCCGGCTGGGTCGACGCCGCGCTGGACGCCGTGCCGAGGGTGCGGTTCCTGCCGCCGGACCAGCAGTCGTACGCCGAGCGTGACGCCGCGCTCCCGATCGGCCACGGCGTCACCAACAGCCAGCCGTCCACGGTCCGCGCGATGCTCGAGCTGCTCGGGGTCCGGCCCGGCGACCGGGTGCTCGACGTCGGCTGCGGCTCCTGCTGGACGACCGCGCTGCTGGCCCGGCTGACCGGCCCGGAGGGCGAGGTGGTCGCCGTCGAGCGGATCCCCGCGGTGCTCGCTCAGGGGCAGGCGAACCTCGCGACCGTGTACGACGACGAGCGGTTCGCCCCCGTCGGGCTGCACCTCGCGGAGCCGGGCGTGCTCGGCGTGCCCGCGCGGGCGCCGTACGACCGGATCCTGGTGTCGGCCGCCGCCGACGCCCTGCCGTCGGCCCTGGTCGACCAGCTCGCCGAGGACGGCGTGATGGTGGTCCCGGTCCGCGGAGTGATGCTGCGGGTGCGCATCACCCCGGACGGGCCGGTCGTCGCGGAGCACGGGAGGTACGTCTTCGTGCCGCTCATCGAGGACTGAGCCCGAGGCAGCCGCGGGGCGGGGTCGAATCGGAGGAGGACTGAGCGTGGGTTTCAGGCTGAGCGGCCGGCGGCGTCGTACTCTCGTGGGGTGACGACCGCGCCCGCCACCACTGGTGCCGCGATCGACCTGCTCGCCGCGCGGCCGCTGGTCGTGCTGACCGGTGCGGGGCTGTCGACGGACTCGGGCATCCCCGACTACCGCGGCCCGAGCAGCCCGTCCCGCCGGCCGATGACCTACCAGGAGTTCGTGTCGGGGCCGGCCGCTCAGCAGCGCTACTGGGCGCGCAGCCACCTCGGCTGGTCGCGGATGCGGCGCGCCGAGCCCAACGCCGGGCACCGCGCCGTCGCCGCCCTCGGCGCCGACCTGGTGATCACCCAGAACGTCGACGGCCTGCACGAGGCGTCGGGTACGCCGCGGCTGGTCGCCCTGCACGGCCGGATCGCCGACGTCCTCTGCCTCTCCTGCAGGAGTACGACGCCGCGGGCCGCCCTGCAACAACGCCTCTCCGAGGCGAACCCCGGCTGGACCGAGCGCCACGCCGCCGCCGAGGTGCGCCCCGACGGCGACGTCGACCTCGAGGACACGATCGACTTCGTGGTGCCGCCCTGCGCGGACTGCGGCGGCGTGCTCAAGCCCGATGTCGTGTTCTTCGGCGAGAACGTCCCCGCTCCCCGGGTGGCCCGGTGCTACGCCGCCGTCGACGCCTTGGCGCAGGCCGGCGGCGCGCTGCTGGTCGCCGGTTCGAGCCTGACCGTGATGAGCGGCCTGCGGTTCGTGCGCCGCGCCGCCCAGCTGGGCGTGCCGGTCGTCATCGTCAACCGTGGTGAGACGCGGGGGGATCCGCTGGCGGCGTACACCGTCGACGCGGGGACGAGCGAGTGGCTGGCGGAGCTGTGCGGGCGGAGATTTCCCCGGTCGACCGGGGAAGTCTGAACATGTCCGGCAATATTTCGCCCGACAACATCAGGAATCCCCGGTCGACCGGGGATTCCTGACAACCCGCCTACAGCCTCTTCACGAAGATGTGGTCGGCCGCCTCGGGGAAGATCTCGGCGGTCTCGCCACCGGCACCGACGAGCACACCGTCGGGGGTGGCCTGGATGGTGACGGTCTTGTCGGGCAGCGCGCCGACCCGGCGCATGGCGCTCATCAGCGCCTCGTCCTTCTGCATCTCCTCGGAGATCCGGCGCACGAGCACGCGGCCGGCATCGTCGGTGGCGGCCTTCGACAGGGGCTCGACGTCGGCCATGAACTCCTCGCCGACCGTCTCCTCGCCGAGCTCGGCGAGGCCCGGGATCGGGTTGCCGTAGGGCGAGGAGGTCGGGTGGTCGAGCAGCTCGAGCAGCCGGCGCTCGACGGTCTCGGAGATCACGTGCTCCCAGCGGCAGGCCTCCTCGTGGACTAGCTCCCAGTCCAGGCCGATGACGTCGGTGAGCAGCCGCTCGGCGAGGCGGTGCTTGCGCATCACGCGGGTCGCGAGCCGGAAGCCCTCGTCGGTGAGCTCGAGGTGGCGGTCGCCCTCGACGGTCAGAAGCCCGTCGCGCTCCATCCGCGCCACGGTCTGGGAGACCGTCGGGCCGCTCTGGTGGAGGCGCTCGGCGATCCGCGCCCGGAGCGGGACGATGCCCTCCTCCACCAGCTCGAAGATGGTGCGGAGGTACATCTCGGTGGTGTCGATGAGATCGCTCACCCCCGCATTCTGTCGTCTGCCGGCAAGGGACGCGAGCCTGGGCGGACGAAAGCGGACCAAACGGACGCCCGGTGCGCACAGCGAGCGTCATTTCCCTGGCGCGGACGGCCGGTGAGAGGCTGACCGACATGCAGCACCTCCGGATCCCGCGCCGCTTCAACGGACCGCCGCGGTCAGCCAACGGCGGGTGGACCGCCGGCGCGCTCGCCGAGTCCCTTCCGGAGCGCGGCCTCGGCGTACCCGTCACCGTGGCCCTGCGGCAGCCGCCGCCGCTGGACACCCCGCTGCCCCTCACGCCCAGCCACACCGGCGTCGTCGCGTCGCACCTCGGCCGCCCCGTGGCCGAGGCGAAGTACGCCGAGACCGACCCGCCGCCGACCGCGCGGGTCCCCACCCTGGTGGCGGCCGCCGCGGAGGCGCGGTACGCCGGCCTGCGGCACCACCCGTTCCCCACCTGCTTCGCCTGTGGCACCGCCCGGCGTCCCGGCGACGGGCTGCGGATCTTCCCGGGTCAGGTCGATCCGGCCGACCTGATCGACCCGCCCGCCACGGCGGAGCGCGTGGTCGCTGCCACCTGGTCGCCGTTCGAGTCGACGGTCCCGATCACCTGGGCGGCACTGGACTGCAGCGGCGGCTGGGCCAGCCACATCGCCGAGCGCCCGATGGTCCTCGGCACGATGACCGCCCGGATCCACCGGCTGCCGACGACGGCCGAGCGCTACGTCGTGGTCGGCGAGCTGCACGGCTCGAATGGTCGCAAGACCCTCACCGGCTCTACGCTCTACGACTCCGTCGGTGACATCGTCGCCACCGCGCAGCACATCTGGATCGCCATCGACCCCCAGGAGTTCTCGTGAGCCTCCAACCCGACTCCGCCGAGCCCACTCCGACCACTCAGACCACCTCGACCACACTGACCGACGCGAGCGCGGCGAGCGGCGCGCAGCGACGTACCTGGTGGCGCGAGGCGGTCGTCTACCAGGTCTACGTCCGCAGCTTCGCCGACGCCGACGGTGACGGCGTCGGCGACCTCCCCGGCATCACGTCCCGGCTCCCCTACCTCCGCGACCTCGGCGTCGACGCCCTGTGGATCACGCCGTTCTACGCCTCGCCCCAGCACGACCACGGGTACGACGTCAGCGACTACACCGACGTCGACCCGCTGTTCGGATCGCTCGCCGATGCCGACACGCTGATCGCGACCGCGCACGACCTCGGGCTGCGGGTGATCGTCGACCTCGTGCCCAACCACACGTCCTCCGAGCACGTGTGGTTCCAGGAGGCGCTCGCCGCGGGACCCGGCTCCCCCGAGCGCGCCCGCTACCTCTTCCGCGAAGGTCGCGGCGAGGACGGCAGCGAGCCCCCCAACAACTGGCACTCGATCTTCGGCGGCAGCGCCTGGACCCGGGTGACCGAGCCCGACGGCACGCCCGGCCAGTGGTACCTCCACCTCTTCGACCCCACCCAGCCCGACCTCGACTGGCGCAACCCCGAGGTCGGCGACATGTTCGAGGACGTGCTCCGGTTCTGGCTGGACCGGGGCGTCGACGGGTTCCGCGTCGATGTCGCCCACGGCCTCTACAAGGAGGAGAGCCTGCGCGACCAGGTGCGCCCGGAGCCCGACGTCGAGCCCGAACCGCACAGCCGGTCGGCGGCCGAGCACCCGGAGCTCCCGACGATCGAGGACGTGGTCGGCGTCGACGAGCCCGGCGGCCCCATGGTCGTGGATGCCGACCTCGACGACCCCGGCGAGGAGCACTCGATGGTCGAGCGCATGCTCGAGGACGAGCCGATGTGGGACCAGCCCGAGGTCCACGGCGTCTACCGCCGCTGGCGGCGGGTCTTCGACGAGTACGACGGCGACCGGATCGCGGTCGCCGAGGCGTGGACGCAGACAGCCGGGTCGATGGCCCAGTTCGTCCGGCCCGACGAGCTGCACCAGACCTTCAACTTCGGCTGGCTCGGCACCGACTGGTCCGCCCCGGACTTCGCCAGGGTCATCAACGACTCGATCCACGCGCTCTCCGACGTCTCCGCTGCCCCCACGTGGGTGCTGAGCAACCACGACGTGACCCGCCACCCCACGCGCTACGACACCGACGGCAACGGGCTCGCCCGGGCCCGCGCCGCCACCCTGATGATGATGGCGCTGCCCGGGTCGGCCTACCTCTACCAGGGCGAGGAGCTCGGGCTCGAGCAGGTCGACGTGCCCCCGGAGGCGCGCCAGGACCCGTCGTGGTTCCGCACCGGCAAGCCGGGTCGGGACGGCTGCCGGGTCCCCATGCCGTGGGGAGGGACGCGGGCGCCGTACGAGTTCGGGCCGGGGGACGGACAGCCGTGGATCCCGCAGCCCGACGACTGGGCCGACCTGACCGTCGCCGCCCAGACCGGTGACGGCGCGTCGATGCTGGAGTTCTACCGGCAGGTGCTCGCGACCCGCCGGGCGATGGTCGCCGGCACCGACGAGACCACCACCGCCACCGCCATCGGTGACGTGCTGATCGTCCGTCGAGGGCTGCTCACAGCGGTGCTCAACGCCGGCAAGGAGCTCGTCGCGCTCCCGACCGGCGAGCTCGTCCTCACCAGCGGGCCGCTCGACGGTGGCCTGCTGCCGCCGGACACCGCGGCCTGGCTGCACGACTGATCGCCGGCCCGCCCCGTTCGGTGGACGCTGGTACGACGCACGCCGCGATCTCGCCGTCAGTCGTCGGCACCCAGCGCGGCGTTGTAGCGACCGAGCCGGTCGGCGAGATCGACGAGGTCGTCGGTGCTCCAGTCGCGCAGCCGGCCGTCGTACTCGGTGCGCCGCTCGGCGGAGACGCCCGCCAGTCGGCGCGTCCCGTCGTCGCTGAGCGAGATCAGCGTCGCCCGGCCGTCGTCGGGGTCGGCGGTGCGGTCGACGAGACCGAGGTCGACCAGGTTCTGCACCTGTCGGCTGATCGCCCCCTTGTCGATGTCGAACACCGTGCACAGCGCGGACGCCCGCAGCGGGCCGTGGTCGCGCAGGTAGCCCAGCATGAGGTACGACGACGGCTGCAGCTCCGGGTCCACCGCGCGGGCCCGCTCGTGGATGACCCGCCGCACGCGCCGGATGAGTACGCCGACCTCGTGCTCGACGCGGTCGAGGGCGCCCTCACGGGTCGTGCTCATCGGTCGACCCCTGTCGCTACCTCGGCCGCCTGCTGCACGGTCTCCTCGACGTCGAAGGTCGTCCGCAGCGGCACCTCCTTGATGAGGACCACGCAGGCGAGGGCCACCAGCGCGAACGGCACCGCGATCAGGAACAGGTGACCGGTCGCGTCGCCGAACGACGCCTCGTAGAGCAGCCGCAGCGACTCCGGCAGCTCGGTGAGGTCGGGGATGTCGCCGGTGGAGTGCTGCAGCGCGGCGAGCTGGTCGGGGGTGATCCGGCCGCTCGCGGCGAGCTCGCGGACACCGTCCTCGAAGCTGCCGGCGACCTGGTGCGCGAGCACCGCGCCGAGTGCCGAGACACCGACGGAGCCGCCGATCGAGCGGAAGAACGCGACCACCGAGCTGGCGGCACCGAGGTCGGCGGCCGCGGCGTTGTTCTGCACGGCGAGCACGAGGTTCTGCATGGTGGCACCGAGTCCGAGGCCGGTGAGCGCCATGAAGGCGCCGACCATGACCAAGGGGGTCCCGGCGTCGATCGTGCCGAGCAGCGCGAGGCCGGCGACGACGAGGACCGCGCCGCCCACCAGCCAGCTCTTCCACCGGCCGGTGCGGGTGATGATCCGCCCGGTCACGATGCTGGACACGAGCAGGCCACCGACCATCGCGACCGACATCAGGCCGGCCTCGGTGGGGCTCATGCCGCGGGCGAGCTGGAAGTACTGGCTCAGGTAGACCGTCGCCCCGAACATCGCGACGCCGATCATCACCGACGCCACGGTCGCCAGCGCCGTGGTGCGGTCGCGGAAGAGCCGGATCGGGATGACCGGCTCGGCAGCCACGCGGGCCTCGACCCAGACAGCGGCGGCGATCAGGGCGAGACCGCCGGCGACGAGCCCGGCCGAGGTCGCCGAGGCCCAGCCGAAGCTGGTCCCGGCCAGCGACACCCACACCAGGAGGAGGCTGACGCCCGCCATGATCAGGGTGGCGCCGAGGTAGTCGATCGACACGTCGCGCCGCACGGTCGGCAGGTGCAGCGTCTTCTGGAGTACGACGAACGCGAGCGCCGCGATCGGGAGGACGGCGAAGAAGCAGCCGCGCCAGCCCAGCGGGCTGTCGACGATCACACCGCCGAGCAGGGGCCCGCTCACGGTGGCGGCCGCGAAGACGGCTCCGATGTAGCCGCTGTAGCGACCGCGCTCGCGCGGCGGCACCATCGAGGCGATCACGACCTGGACCAGCGCGGTCAGGCCACCGACGCCGAGGCCCTGCACGGCGCGGGCACCGATCAGGACCTCCATGCTCGGCGCGAACGCGGCGATCAGCGAGCCCACCGAGAAGATCACCAGCGCGACCTGGACCAACGCCTTCTTGCTGAACAGGTCGGCGAGCTTGCCCCAGATCGGCGTCGTGGCGGTCATCGTCAGCAGGGTTGCGACCACGACCCACGTGTAGCCGGTCTGGCTGCCGTGCAGGTCGGTCACGATCCGCGGGAGGGCGTTGCTGACGATCGTGCTCGACATCATCGCCACGAACATCGCGAGGAGGAGGCCGGTGAGCGCCTCCAGCACCTCGCGGTGCGTCATCTGCCCTGGTTGCGCCGCCGTTGCGGCCGAGCCCTGCCCCGACATCTCGTCGCCTCCATATAGTTGATGTCATCAACCATATGGCAACTGGTTGCCGGCGTCAACTTTCCGCCGTCGCGGGCGGTAACGCAGTGTTACCTCCGCTGCCGGGGTGCTGTGACGAGTCACAGCACCCCGGCAGAGGTCCGATCACCCCGGTAGTCCGGTCACCCAGCCACGAGCCTCACACCGCGTCGAGGCTGACCACCTTCCAGTCTCCGCCCGACCTCGCCATCGTCACCTCGACCCGGCTGCCCGCGATCTGCGGCGTGCCGTTGCCGTGCGAGGTGGCCTGGTTGAGGAACATCAGCACGACCACCCGGCCGTCCTTCTCCGAGACCACGGACGTCGCCATCACGGTCGCGACGGTCGTCACCTTGCGCTTCTCGGCCTCCGGCCGGACGACGTCCTCGAGGATCCGCGCGTAGTCGTCGTGGAAGTCGCCCGCCGTCTGCTCCTCCGCTCGCGCGAGGTCCTCGTCGAGGGTCGCGGCGTCGTAGCTCAGCATCGCCGGCACCCGCTGCTCCGCGCTGGCGACCGCGGCATCGATCCGCGCGACCCGGTCGGCGGCGCGCCCGGCCTGCAGGTGCAGGTAGAAGGCCCCGGCTGCGAGCAGCACGACCAGCGCGACCACGCCGCCGATCCACATCCGTCCGCGGACGGCGTCGGGTACGGCGATCGTCGTACCGCCGTCCTCGGGCTCCTCCTTCGCCGCGGCCTGCTTCCCGGCTGCAGCCTTCCCGTCGGCCTCGACCGCCTCGGTGTCGACCGCCTCGGCGTCAACCGCCTCGGTGTCGACCGTCCTCGAGCTTCTCGTCGATCATCGTCTCCACGCCCTTCCCGGTCATGCGACGAACTCCATCCCCGACACGAGCCAGTCACCGTCTACCCGGCTCAGCTCCACCCGCAGCCGGTAGTTGCGCGGCTCGGCCTCGGCGGCCCGCTTGTTCTGGACGCTCCCCGACGCCGCGAGGAGCACCGTCGCCTCGTCGGAGTCCAGCTCGGCGACGCCGGCCGACACGACCTCTCCGGTGGAGGTGACGTGTCCCTTGCGGAGGGCACCGAAGAAGGCGTCGGACTGGCCCTCGAAGTCCTCGCGGAAGCTCTCGGTGGTGTGCGCGAGGAACTCCTCGAGGTCCTTCTCGGTCGACTCGCTGCTCACGTTGGTCAACGCGAGCACCACGTCGGTGGCGACGTCGACGACGTTCGCGCGCTGGTCCCAGCGCTGGTCGGCATCGCGCCAGTCCTTGGCCTGGATCCCGCCGTACGCAGCGATCGCGACGACGACGAGCGCGACCAGCGCCCCGAGGACGCGGGGCGACCTCACTCCAGACCGAGCGGGCGCAGCAAGAGGCTCTCCCATGTCGACTCTCCTTCCGTTTCCACCGGTTCATCGATGCGGTACTCACGCCCGTCGGGTCCGACGAACGTGCCCTTCACGACGTCGTACGGCGCCGACGCTCGCGTCGACGGCCACACCCCTCGGCCGAAGTGCAGGCCGCACTCGGCCGGTGTGGCTGCCCGCCGTCCCTGGTCGGGACACGGGAGGTTCCTGGCGCCGCGCACCGACGAGGTCTTCCCGGCCGGGCCCCTTGCAGTGCGCCAGGCCGTCGACCTGCCGCACGCTCCCGTCCTTCGGGCTCCGCCGGCTGTCCACGCCGAGGTAGCCGTCGGTGCAGTGCGGCGGGTTGTTCACCCCGGACCGCAGGTCGAGCTGGACGTCCCCGAACCGGGCGCGGGGGTTCACCGTCGACTGCAGGCGCGCGATGGTCGCCGGGTAGACGACGAGGGTCTGCTCGAGGTTGGGGAGGTACGTCGCCAGCACCTCGCCGTTGGTGATGAGGTTGGCCAGGAGCAGCGGCAGCGCCGGCTGCACCTCGTCGATCAGGGTGGACGTCGAGCTCAGCGCCTTCCGGGACCGCAGCAGCGAGCGCAGGTCCGCATCGTGCGCGGCGACCTCGGTCGTGAGGTCGCCGAGCGCTCCGGCGTACGCGAGCGTCTCGGGGGCCAGGTCGTTCTGGGTCGCGAGCACCGGCTCGAGGGCCGCGATCAGCGCGGTCGTCTCGTCGATGTGCAGCTGGGCCTCCGAGACGAGGTCCGACGACCCGTCGATGACGCCGGCGAGGTCGGCCTCCGAGGACCCGAGCGCGGTGTCGACCTGCCCGAGGACCTGTCGGGTCTGCCGCTTCGGGACCGACTCGAGCAGGGCGTTGAGGGAGTCGAGCGCCGGACTGATCTGCGGCATCTCGCGGGTCTGCTCGACGGCGATCACCGAGTCGTCGTCGAGATAGGGACCGTCCGCGGACTCCGGCACGAGGTCGACGTACTGCTCGCCGACCGCGGAGGTGCTGTGCAGCTCGGCGACGACGTCCTTGGGCACCTTGACGTCGTTGTCCAACCGCAGGACCGCGACCGTGCCGTCGTCGGTGAGCTCGAGCTCGTCGACCTGGCCGATCTTGACGCCGCGGTAGGTCACCGCCGCCTTCGGGTAGAGGCCGCTGGCGTCGGCGAAGTGGACCTCGGTGTCGTAGACACCGATCCCCACCATGGCCGGCACTCGCGCGTAGGAGAACACGATCAGAGCCATGGCCACCGTGGCGAGCACGGCGAAGACCTTCAGCTGACGCCTGGTCAGTCGGGTGAGCACGTCAGCACGCCCCAATCAGGTCGAGGAGGCAGTCGTCCGGCGCGGTGTCGCCGTCCGGGTCGTCGGTCCCGCCGCCGCCGTCGTCACCGCCGTCGTCACCGCCCCCGCTGCCACCGCCCCCGGTGCCACCGCCAGGTCCGCCGCCGGTTCCGTCGTCACCCGCGTCGCCCTCGCCGTCGTCGCCGCCCTGGTCCTGCAGCGGGTCCTCGATCGGGTCGACCGCACCGAACGGCGTGGGGACGCCGTCGCCGAGGAACGCGTCGGAGAGGCTCGGGATGGAGACGTCGAGGTTGGCGAAGAGGTTGGCGTAGTCGCCGTGCAGCGCATCGGTCGTGGTCATCGCCGGGAACGGGATGGTGAGGCCGATCTTCAGCGCGTCGGGCAGCTTCCTGCTGACCTCGCCGAGGCGCCCGAGGATCGGCTCCAGCGAGTCGAGGTTGGCGAGCAGCGCCTGCTCGTTGACCTGGATCAGCTGGGAGACCTCGGTCCCGGTGCGACCCACCGAGGTGACCGTCCGGACCAGGTTCTCCCGTTCCTCGTTCAGGGCACGGAGCCCGGGGCCGATCCGGTCGACGGCATCTGCGATCACCACCTTGTCGTCGGCGAGCTGTCCGCTGAGGCTGTCGAGCGCGTCGAGCGCGCGGATGATCTCGTCCTTGTTGTCGTCGAGCGTCCCGATCAGGGCGTTCGTCCGCTCGAGGAGGTGGCGGGCGTCGGGGACCCGGCCGTCGAGCGCCGTACGCAGCTCCTTGGTGATCGTGCTGATCTGCGCGAGACCACCGTTGTTGAGCAGGAGTGCGACCGCGCCGAGGACCTGCTCGGTCGCCGGGTAGTTGCCCGTCTGCCGCACGGGTACGACGTCGCCGTCCTCCAGCACGCCGCCGGAAGGTACGGCGCCGGTGCGGCCTCCTCCGGCCGACTTCGCCGGGGCCCGGCCGACGGGAGAGGACACCTCGACGTACTGCGCGCCCAGCAGCGTCTTCTGGCCTATCGAGAACAGCGACTCCTCCGGGACCGGCTCGGACTCGAGCAGGCGGAGGGTGACCTTCGCCTTCCAGTCGTCGGCCTCGATCGCCGTGACGGTGCCGATGACGACGTTGTCGCGCTGGACGTTGGAGTTGGGCACGAGGTTCTCGACCCGGTCGAAGTAGACCGTCACCGTGTAGCCGTCGTCGCCGACGGCCGCCTGCCCGGGGAAGGTGTTGTCGTTGGGCTGTACGGCGCAGCCGGTCAGCGCGGCCACGGACAGCAGCAGCGCGGTCGCGATCGGTCGCCTCATCGGTCGCTTCATCGGGCACCCCCCAGCAGCGGGTCGAGCACCGGGCCGAGCGAGCCGTCGAGGGCGCCGCCGACACCGAGCGACTCGAGCAGCTCCTCGAGCTGCTCGAGCTCGGCGGCCGAGAGGTCGGTCCCCGGTGCAGCCGTCTGCTCGCCGGTCCCACCCGCCCCGCCGGTCTCCCCGGCGCCGGTGTCGGCCGTCGGGGACTCGGTCAGCCCCAGGAGGCCGAGCAGCGGCTGCAGCGCGTTGCGGCAGTCCTTCGCCGTCCCGCCGGCTCCGAGCAGCGCGCCGCAGAGGAGGTCGGCGACGCTGTCGGCGTTCGCCAGGACGGCCCGTCCGGTGATCGCCTGGTCCTCGATGATGTTGAAGAGGCCGATCAGCGAGTGGGGCGCCTCGTGCAGGACCTGCGCCAGGTCGTTGGACCGGTCCGCGATCGCCGCCGAGAGCAGGTTGAGCTGCTTGATGCTGGTCGAGATCCGCGTGTGGTGGTCGTCGACGAAGCCGCCGGTCGCGTCGAGCGCGCGGGAGAGCTCGCGGACGGCAGAGGTCAGCTGGGTCCGGTTGCGGGAGAGGAACTGGCTGGCGACGGAGAGCTCCTGGGTGAATCCGCGGACGGCCGCGTCGCTCGTCGCCAGGTTCTGGGTGAACCCGTTGAGGTTGTCGATGGTCGTGAACAGGTCGCTGCGACCGTCGCGCAAGGTGTCCGCGGCGTTGTGGAGCGAGGAGAGCGCTTCGCGGAGTCGGGTGTCGTTGCCGTTCTCGAGGTTGGCCGCGATCGTGCGGACCGCGTGGTTGAGGGTGCCCTTGCTGCGGCCGTCGGGGCCCAGCGCGGTGGACAGGTCGATGAGCTCCTGCTTGACCTGGTCGAACGACACCGGAACGGCGGTCTGCTCGACCTTGATCACCGTGCCGTCCTCCATGGTCGGGCCTCCGTCCCAGGCCGGCGAGAGCTGGACGAAGCGACCGCTCACCAGGCTCGGCGACACGATGGCCGCGCGGGCGTCGGCGGGGACCGGCTGGTCGGCGTCGATCTGCAGGCTGACGAGCACCTTGTCGCCCTCCGGCTCGATGTCGACGACCTCGCCGACCTCGACGCCGAGGATCTTCACGTCGTCGCCCTCGTAGAGGCCCGTGGTGCTCGAGAAGTAGGCCTTGATCGTGGTCTGCTCGTGGTCGCGGACGGTCGCCATGCCACCGAGGACGACGACGCCGACGATCAGGATCAGGGCGACGCGTCCGGGGGTGACCAGGGATCGGAGACGGCTCATTGGGGCAGCACTCCCGAGATGATCGGCGCCAACGTCGCCGGAGAGGTCAGGTTCTGGATGTAGGCGTCGAAGAACGGCCCGCTGGAGATGGCCTCACCGAAGGCCATCGCGTAGTGGCTCAGCCCGGTGATCGACTCCTGGAGGTTGCGCTTGTTGTCGTTCAGGAGCCGCACGACCCCGTTGAGCTCGTCCAGCGCCGGCCCGATCACGCGCCGGTTCTCCGACACGAGCGCCTGCAGCTGGCCGGCCAGGTCCCGGGTGCTCGCGAGCAGCTGGACGACCACGTCCTGGCGGGCGTTGAGCTCGCGCAACAGGGAGTCACCGGCGGTCAGGAGGGAGGTGAACTCCTCGTCGCGGCTCGCGAGGACCTCCGTCACCCGGCCCGCCCGGGCCAGGAGCTGGCGGAGCGCGCCGTCGTTGCTCGACACGACGTCGGCGAGGGCGGTGATGCCGTCCAGGGCCGGCGCCACGTCCTCCGGGGTGTCGGCGAAGGTGCTCGACAGCTCGTCGATCGCGGCGGTGAGCCCCTTCTTGTCGATCTCGGTCGTCTCGTCGACGAGGTCGTTGAGCGCACTGGTGAGGCTGTACGGCGACGCAGTCCGCGCGACCGGGATGGTGTCGCCGGCCGACAGCTCGCCGCCTCCGGCAGGCTCGAGCGCCACCGCCGCACGCCCCAGCAGCGTGGTCGTGACGATGGCGGCGGAGGTCTTCTCCCCCAGTGCCGGCGCGCCCTCGGAGAGCGCGACCTCCACGACCACCCGGTCCCGGACCAGGCGGATCTCGTCGACCTTGCCGACCTTCGCACCGGACACCCGGACCTCGTCGCCGACCTTGAGGCCACCCGCCTCGGCGAACTCGATGCTGAGCGTGTTGTGGTTGCGGATCAGCGGGAGCTTCTCGAAGTTGAGGGCACCCACGACGACGGCCGCGATCAGCAGCGTGATCACGAGACCACGCAGTGCGGGCGTGCCGGATCGGCGGCGGCTCATCGGTCGCACCTCTCTGCCTCGCTGAGGATCCACGGCGTCTGGGTCGGGCTGCCGTCCGGATCGGACATGGTCAGCCGGACGCCGCAGAGGAAGAAGTTGAAGAAGTTGCCGTAGGACGCGGTGTCCGAGATGGCGCGGTAGTGCTTCGGCAGCTGCCCGAGCAGCGCGGTCAGCGTGTCCGCCCGGCTGTTGAGGCCGCGCGCGGTCAGCTCGAGGCCCCGCAGGTCGGCATTGATGTCGCCGCGCGCGTTCCGCAGCAGGCGCGAGGTGTCGACGGCCATGCCGTCGATCTGACCGGCCGCGTCGAGGATCCGGGTGTCCTGGCGGTCGAGACCGACGACCAGGGAGTCCAGCTCGTCGATGAGCCGACCGACCGAGTCGCCGCGCGCGTCGATCGTGCCGAGCACGGTGTTCAGGTTGCCGATGACCGCGGTGATGAGCTGCTCGCGCTCGGCGATCCGCGTCGTGAACGACCCGACCGAGGACACCAGGCTCTCGACCGCACCGGACTGCCCCTGCAGGACGGCGACGAGCTCGCTGGAGAGCTCGTTGATCTGGTTGGCGTTCAGGCCAGCGAAGAGCGGCTTGAAGCCGTTGAGCAGGGTGTCGAGGTCGAGAGCGCCGTACGTCTGTGAGGTCGGGAGCGTGCCGCCCGGCTCGAGGACCTCGGCGGCGTCGTCGGGCTGCTCGAGCTCGAGCACCCGGTCGCCGATCAGGTTGCGGTACTGGATCGTCGCGGTGCTCGCGGTGTCCAGCTCGAGGTCGGGCGGGACCGAGAAGTCGACGAGGACCGTCGCGTCGTCCTTCACATCGATGCCGGTGACCGTGCCGACGGTGACCCCGGCGACGCGCACGTCGTCACCGTTGGCGAGGCCGGAGATGTCCTCGAACTCGGCCCGGTAGCCGACCTTGTCGCCCGGCCGGGTCTCCCCCATCACCATGCCGAGCCACACCGCGATCAACGTGGAGACGGTGAGGAAGATGGTCAGCTTCACCAGGTCTGCGCGCTGCTGGCGCCGCAGCGGACTCGCGCTCATCGCAGGTTCTCCACACCGGCCAGCAGACCGAACAGGGTGCTCGACAGGTCCTCTTCGGGCGTCTCGTCCGGGCCCGCGTGCGGGTTGGCACCGGTCCGGAACACCGGCGGCGCCTGCCGGGCCTCCTCCGGTGACACCTCGGGCAGGCCGTAGCAGGCCGGGCCACGGGTCTCGCCGACCACGGGAAGGTTGTTCGGGTAGGTGTAGGGGTCATCACCCGGCACCAGGGTGGTGATCGTGGTGACGCCGGGGTTGGTGCCGCCGACGGCCGCCTCGGCGAGGCGGTTGGCACTGGCCAGGCCGAGTACGACGCACGGCAGCTCGGGCGAGTACTTGGCGAGCACCCGGCTCACGGGCTCGAGCAGCGTGAGGGCGCGCCGCAGACCGGCGCGCGTGTTCCGCACCAGCCCGCTGGCGTCCTGGCTGACCGCGTTCAGGCTGATCAGGAACGCGTGGAGCGTGGCCTGCTGGCTGTCGAGCGTGGCTGTGGTGGTCGTGACCGCGTCGGCCGTCCGCAGCAGGTCGGGCAGTGCGGCGTCGTACGTCTCGAGCACGTCGGTGCCTGACCGGATGTCGGCGCTCAGCGTCGTCAGGGACGGGTTGAACGACGCGAGGTAGGCGTCGATCTGGGTGATCAGGTCACCGATCACCTCGCCGCGTCCGTTGACGGCTCCGGCGACCGCGGTCAGCGCCTGGCTGACCGCACCGGGACGCGCCGCGTCGAGGACCCCTGTGAGGTGGGTGAACGCCTCGTCGACCTCGACCGTCACGTGGTCCGCGGCGATCACGTCGCCCGCACCGATGGGTCCGGCCGAGCTGTCGGCCGGCGCCGTGAGCTGGAGGTACTTCGCTCCGAAGGCCGTGGGAGGCACGATCTGGGCGCGCACGTCGGCAGGGACGGAGTCGACCGCGTCCGGGTCGAGCTCGAGCATGATCTCGACCATGTCGCCGTCGGGCCTCACCGAGCCGACGGTGCCGACCTCGACGCCACGCAGCTTGACCGGTGCGCCCGCCGCGAGGGTGAGGCCGGCCCGGTCGGTCTCGACGGTCACGTCGACCGAGGACCGGAACGTCCCGTTGTACTGGGCGACCGTCGCCGCGATGACCAGGGCGATCACTGCGATGAAGACGGTGCCGACGAAGAACTGGCGATCGAACACTCTGGTCACCCCGAGATGTGGACAGACGGACCGCCCCAGAGGGCGATGCCGAAGACGAGATCGACGAACATGGTGGCGACGAGGGCCGACCGCACCGCGCTGCCCACCGCGCGGCCCACGCCGGCCGGGCCGCCGGACGCCCGGAAGCCGTGGTAGCAGCAGATCGACACGATGACGATGGCCATCACCACGACCTTGAACGTCGCCAGGAACAGGTCGCTGGGGATCAGGAACGTGTCGAAGTAGTGCTGGTAGGTGCCCGCCGACTGTCCGTA
This sequence comes from uncultured Actinomycetota bacterium, assembly GCA_963830735.1. Lineage (GTDB taxonomy): Bacteria > Actinomycetota > Actinomycetes > Propionibacteriales > Nocardioidaceae > Nocardioides. The sequence continues at coordinate 34,084 of CAWHNG010000001.1, read as the reverse complement.
GCCCTCGGTCACCACCAGCCGGGTCGCGAGCCAGCACAGCATCACCGCGACCGCGAAGAGCGGGACGACCGCGATCAGGCCGGCGATGATCCGGGTGGTCACCAGGAACGGCACCGGCGGGACCGCCATCACCTCGAGGGCGTCGATCTCCTCGCTGACCCGCATCGCGCCGATCTGGGCGGTGAAGCCGGCGCCGACGGTCGCGGTCAGTGCGATGCCGGAGATGATCGGCGCCACCTCGCGGGTGTTGAAGTACGCCGAGAAGAAGCCCGACAGCGCCGAGACGCCGATGTTGTCGAAGGACGTGTAGGCCTGCAGGCCGACCTCGATCCCGGACGCCGCGGTGAGGAACCCGATCACGAGCACCGTCCCGCCGATCAGCGCGAGCGCACCGGAGCCGAGGCTCACCTCCGCGAGGAGCCGCACGATCTCGGTGCGGTACGCCCGGACCGTGTGCGGCATGTGGCTGTACGCCTTGGCGTGGAACGTCAGCTGGTCGCCCAGACCACGGATCCCGCGGACCGGTCGGACGAGGAAGCCCGGCATCGTCATCATGCGCCCTTCAGCTGGAGGAACAGGGTGCTGATGACGCTGTTGGCGGCGAACAGCAGCATGAACGCGAACACGACCGTCTGGTTGACCGCGTCGCCGACGCCCTTGGGCCCGCCCTTGGCGTTGAGGCCGAGGTAGCAGGCGGTCAGGCCGGCGAGCAGCCCGAAGATCGCGGCCTTGACCTGGGAGGCGAGGAAGTCCGGAAGCCCGACCAGGAGCGTGAGGTCGGAGACGTAGAGCCCCGGGGTGGCGCCCTGGAGCACCACCGAGAAGAAGTAGCCGCCCACCAGGCCGACCACCGAGACCATGCCGTTGAGCGCGACGCCGACGACCGTCGAGGCGACCACCCGCGGCACCACGAGCCGCTCGATCGGGTCGATGCCGAGCGTCACCATCGCGTCGATCTCGTCGCGGATCTTGCGCGAGCCCAGGTCGGCGCAGATCGCCGTCGCGCCCGCTCCGGCCACGACCAGGACGCTCACGATCGGGCCGATCTCACGGACCACCGCCACCGCTGCGCCCGCGCCCGCCAGGTCGATCGCGCCGATCTGGATCAGCAGCTGGTTGACCTGGAAGATGATGATCACGCAGAACGGGATGGAGACCAGCAGCGCCGGGGCGAACGAGACCGTGATGACGAACCAGGCCTGCGAGACGAACTCCCGGAACTGGAACCGCCGGGTGAACATCTGCACGAACGTGTGGCCGACGAACTTGTAGAAGTCGCCGATCGTCGCGAGCGCCCCGTAGAGCACGCTCGACCGGACCGCGTCCCGCGCCCACTGGGCGGTGGTCGGCGTCAGCCCGGCCGGGGTACCGGAACCGTCCTTCGGCGGCGCGGTCGCACTCATGACTGGCTCCTTTTCTGGTGGAGAGACGACCGTCACATGTCGGCGTCGGGGGGCGCTTGGTGCTGCCGCCAAACGGCGGCGGCCGGCTTTGTCCGCACGCACAAGACGGCGCGGACCGGTTCAGGACCGTTGCGTCAGACCGGCTTCCGGTCGTCCCGCACGGTCAGGTCGTCGAGGGCCACGAACGGCAGCCGCAGCGCGGCCGGAGCCGTCGCCGGCACCACCGGCCGCTGCGGCTCGACCGGCGCGATCCGTCGGTACGGCGCGCCGGGGGCGGGCCGCGCGTCCGGCTCTCCCTTGTTGGGCCACAGCGACATCGCCCGCTCGGCCTGGGCGGTGATGGTGAGCGAGGGGTTGACGCCGAGGTTCGCCGAGATCGCGGACCCGTCGACGACGTGCAGACCGGGGTAGTTGAAGACCCGGTGGTAGGCGTCGATCACGCCGTGCTCCGGCGACGCCCCGATCGCGCACCCGCCCAGGAAGTGGGCGGTCATCGGCACGTCGAAGATCTCGCCGACGCCGCCGTACGCGACGCCGCCGATCTCGTCGGCCATCCGCCGCGTGGCCTCGTTGGCCTTCGGGATCCAGGTGGGGTTGGGCTCGCCGTGGCCCTGCCGGGAGGTCAGCTTGCTCCGGCCGCGCCAGGTCCGCTTGGGGAAGACGGTGATCGAGTTGTCGTTGGTCTGCATGACCAGCGAGATGATCGTGCGGTTGGACCAGTCGCGCAGGCCGAGGTAGAGGGCCAGGAAGCTGCCCGGGTGACGGACCACCTGGCCCAGCCACTTGAGCACCCGCGGCACCCGGCCACCGCCGTCGGTCATCAGGGTGGTCATCAGGGCCATCGAGTTCGACCCGTTGCCGTAGCGGACGGGCTCGATGTGCGTGTGCTCGTCGGGATGGATCGACGAGGTGATCGCGACCCCGTGGTGGAAGTCGTTGGCGGTGCGGTTGCCGAGCTTGGTGTTGGCCGTGCAGATCGCCTCGGAGTTGGTCCGGGTCAGGTAGCCCAGCCGGTCGGAGAGGTCGGGCAGCGAGCCGTCGCCCTTGAGCCCGTGGAGCAGCTCCTGGCTCCCCCAGGTGCCGGCGGCCAGCACGACGTGCTCGGCCGTCAGGGTGCGGGTACGGCGCTTCGCACCCCGCCCCGTCGGCGCGACCGTGACCGTGTAGCCGCCGTCGGCGACCGGTGCGATCCCCGTGACCGTGGTGAGGTCGAGCACCGTGGCGCCCGCCTTCTCGGCGAGGTGGAGGTAGTTCTTGACCAGGGTGTTCTTGGCGTTGTGCCGGCAGCCGGTCATGCACTCGCCGCACTCGATGCAGCCCGTGCGCTGCGGGCCGACCCCGCCGAAGAAGGGGTCGTCGACGACCGTTCCGGGCTCCTTGGCCTCGCCCCGGCCGAAGAAGACGCCGACCGGCGCCGCACGGAACGTGTCGCCCACGCCCATGTCCTCGGCCACCTTGCGGACCACCTCGTCGGCAGCGGTGGTGGTCGGGTTGGGGCGGACGCCCAGCATCCGCTTCGCCTGGTCGTAGAACGGCGCGAGCTCGGCCTTCCAGTCGGTGATCGCCGCCCACTGCGCGTCGCGGTAGAAGTCGTCCTTCTGCGGCTCGTAGAGCGTGTTGGCGTAGACCAGGGACCCACCGCCGACACCGGCCCCCGCGAGCACCACGACGTTCTTGAGGACACGGATCCGCTGGATGCCGAAGCAGCCCAGGCGCGGCGCCCACAGGAACTTCCGCACATCCCACGACGTGGTGGCGAAGTCCTCGTCGGCGAACCGACGACCGGCCTCCACCACGGCGACGCGGTAGCCCTTCTCGGTCAGCCGGAGGGCGGTCACCGAGCCGCCGAAGCCGGACCCGACGACGATCACGTCGTACGACGTCGACGTCTGGCTCCTGCCGGCGCTCATCGCACACCTCCTGAGACGGGCCGCTCCGCATGGGCGCCGGTCCGTTCCTCGGCGAACACGACGGCCTCGACCCAGCTGTCGCACTTGAGGATCCGGCGCCGGAACTTCATGATGTCGCTGGCCCGGTCCAGGGTGAAGGCGCCCACGAGCCGGTTGCCGCGGCGGTAGAGGACGACGCCGCCGGGGCCACGGGGCCCGACCGTCACGACCTCGTCCGCGGACGGCGTACCGACGAACTGCAGCCGGTGGCCGTACCAGTCCGACCAGAAGTACGGCACCGTCGAGAGCGCCTCCGGCTCGGTGCCGCCGAGGGCGCTGCCCACGGCGTTGCGCGCGGCCAGGGCGCCCTGCTCGGCGGCGTTGGTCCAGTGCTCGGGTCGCATCAGGTCGTCGTCGAACATCGGGTTCGGGAAGTGCGCGACGTCGCCGGCGGCCCACACGTCCGGGAGGGACGTCCGCAGCGTGGCGGAGCAGACGATGCCGCCGTCCCGCGGGTGGAGGTCGAGGCCGCTGTCGGCGAGCCAGCCCGTCGCCGGTCGCGCGCCGACGCCGACGACGACCAGGTCGGCGGCGACGGTCGAGCCGTCGTCCAGGCGTACGCCGGTGACCCGCCCGTCCTCGCCGAGGAACTCCACCAGGCCGGCGCCGAGGCGCAGGTCGGTGCCGGCGGCGCGGTGCAGGTCGGCGCAGATCTCCCCCGGCTCGGTGCCGAGCGAGCGGCTGAGAGGTACGTCGAGGCGCTCGACGATCGTGACCGGAAGCTCGCGCTTGCGGGCCGCGGAGGCGATCTCGGAGCCGATGAAGCCGGCGCCGATGACCACGGTCCGCGCGCCGTTCTCCAGGGCGGTCCGGATCGCGACCGCGTCGTCGAAGGTGCGCAGCGAGTGGACGCCCGCGAGGTCCGCGCCCGGGACGGGTACGACGACGGGCGCCGCTCCGGTCGCGATGATCAGCGCGTCGTACGCCAGCGCCGTGTCACCGACCAGCACCTCGCGCCGGTCGGCCCGCAGCGCGGTCGCCGGCGTGCCCAGCACGGTCGTCACGCCGAGGTCGTCGGCGAGCTCCGACTCGGCCCGGAACGGGGTCACCTCGACGTCCCCGCCGTCCAGCACGGCCTTGGACAGCGGCGGCCGGTCGTAGGGCAGGTGCTGCTCGGCACCCACCAGCACGATCGAGCCCTTCCAACCGCTGGCCCGTGCCGACTCCGCGGCGCGCAGCCCGGCCAGGGAGGCGCCGACGATGACCAGGCGTCGGGTGCCCGGGTCCGCTTGCGTCGCCATACCCCTCACGCCTCCAGCGTCAGCGCGGAGACGGGGCAGGCGTGGACCGCCGCCTGGACGGCGGCGCGCTCGCTCTCCGCGGGGCTGTCGTCCAGGATCTCGAGGACCCCGTCGTCGTCGACCTCGAAGTACTCGTGGGCCATCGCCTCGCACATGCCGAGGCCTTCGCACGTGTCCCTGTCCACCGTGATGTGCATGGCGCTCAGGCCTCCGCACCGGTGAGCGGGACGAAGTCGACCTTCTCGCGCACGCCGCAGTCGGGGCAGCACCAGTCGTCGGGGATGTCCTTCCAGGCGGTGCCGGCGGCGAAGCCCTCGAGCTCGTTGCCGGCCTCGACCTCGTAGGTGTAGCCGCAGCCCGGGCACCGGGCGGCGAGGACCTCGTCGGTGAACTGCTGCACCGTCGGGTCGACGCTGTGGTCGATCTCCTCGTGCACGGCCGGGGGGTACTTCGCCAGCAGCTTCTCCCGCTTGGCGGGGTGCAGGTTGGCCATGGTCAGGTCACCGTCGTAGTGGGCCAGGACCCGCTTGTCCATGATCCGCCGGAACAGCGGCGGGAACAGCGCGACCACGATCATCCCGGTGTAGCCGGTCGGCAGCACCGGGGCCTCCTTGAAGTCCCGCAGCGCCTGGTAGCGCCGGGTCGGGTTCGCGTGGTGGTCGCTGTGCCGCTGCAGGTGGTAGAGCAGCACGTTGGTGGCGATGTTGTTGGAGTTCCACGAGTGCGCCGGCGTCACCCGCTCGTAGCGCTGCTTGGCCGCCGTACCGACCTTCTGGCGCAGCATCCCGTAGTGCTCCATGTAGTTGACGATCTCCAGCAGCGAGAACCCCACGAACGCCTGGATCAGCAGGTACGGGAGGATCCCCACCCCCAGCCACGCCATCAGCGCGCCCCACAGCACCACGGTCATCAGCCACGCGTTGAGCACGTCGTTGCCGAGGTGGAACGGGTGGGTCTTCTTGCGGGCGTACCGCTTCTTCTCCAGGTGCCAGGAGCTCTTCAGCGACCCCCACACGGTGCGCGGCCAGAAGCGGTAGAGGCTCTCGCCCATCCGGGCGCTGGCCGGGTCCTCCGGCGTCGCGACCCGGACGTGGTGGCCGCGGTTGTGCTCGATGTAGAAGTGGCCGTAGAAGCTCTGTGCCAGCGCGATCTTGGAGAACCACCGCTCGTGGGACTCCTTCTTGTGACCGAGCTCGTGGGCGGTGTTGATCGCGACCCCGGCCACGATGCCGATGGACACGGCCAGGCCGATCTTGTCCGCGACGCCGAGGCCGGCGGTGGCGAGGTACCACATCGCGACGCCGAACCCGGCGTACTGCACCGGGAGGTAGAGGTAGGTCACCCACCGGTAGTAGCGATCGTTCTCCAGGGCGTCGATGACCTCGTCCGGCGGGTTCGTGTCGTCGTACCCCGTGATCAGGTCGCACAGTGGGATGAACCCGAGGAACACCACCGGCGTCAACCACAGCAGTGCGCCGACCCCGGTCGCCTCGAACAGGGCCATGCTGATCGGCGGCAGCACCGGGACGACGAGCCCCAGCACCCACAGGTACCGCTTCTTGTCCTTCCACACCGGCGGCGTGGCGGTGGACGCCGCGCCCTGGTCCGCTGCACTCATGACGCATCCTCCTCGCAGGTCGGTCCCGGTCGGTCCGGGTCACGACACGAGAGTCCCAACCCGGGCCGGTCCGACGCTGCTGACGGGAGCCAAGAGTTCGCGGCGGCGTTTGTGCGGATGTCCAACGGCGAAAAATGGGGCGACCCGCAGGTCTGGTCGATGACCACACCGGGGGACGTGCCCGGTTCACCTGCGGGTCGGGTGACTGCTGGGGATTCGCCAGCAGCATCAGGGGCTGTCCAACCCCTCCACGAAACTGCTGGGGCTGCTAGCGGGCAGCCACCTCACGCGTCCTTGAAGAAATCATTCCTCGGACCACCTCCTTTCCCGTGTCCGACAACGGTAGGTCGGCCGCCGCGGTCGCACAACGGGATATTTCGGCGTTTCGGCCCGGGGCTTGTCGGGCGATCCCTGATGTTGTCGGGCGATATTTCGCCGGACAACTTCAGATTTCCCCGGTCGACCGGGGAAATCTGACGCCCTCACGCCACCGCCGCGGCGAACTGCGCCGCGTGCAGCCGCGCGAAGGCGCCGTCGCGCGCGATCAGCTCGGCGTGCGAGCCCTGCTCGACGATCCGGCCGTCCTCCATCACCAGGATCAGGTCGGCGTCGCGGATGGTCGAGAGCCGGTGCGCGATCACGAACGACGTACGGTCGGTGCGCAGCGCCGCCATCGCCTGCTGCAGCAGGAGCTCGGTGCGGGTGTCGACCGACGACGTCGCCTCGTCGAGGATCAGCAGCGCCGGCCGGGCCAGGAACGCCCGCGCGATGGTGATCAGCTGCCGCTCGCCGGCGGAGAGGTTGGAGCCCTCGTCGTCCACGCGGGTGTCGTAGCCGTCGGGCAGCGAGTGGACGAACCGGTCGACGTACGTCGCCCGCGCCGCCTCGAGGATCTCCTCCTCTCCTGCGTCGGGCCGGCCGTAGGCGATGTTGTCGCGGATCGTGCCCTCGAACAGCCACGTGTCCTGCAGCACCATGCCGATCCGGCCGCGCAGCGCCGCCCGCGGCATCTCGGTGATGTCGACGCCGTCGAGGGTGATCCGGCCGCCGTCGAGCTCGTAGAACCGCATGATCAGGTTGACCAGCGTGGTCTTGCCGGCGCCGGTCGGTCCCACGATCGCCACCGTCTCGCCCGGCCGTGCGACGAGGGAGAGGTCCTCGATGAGCGGCTCGTCGGGGTCGTAGGAGAAGGACACGTGCTCGAACGCGACCGTTCCCTGGGCCGAGCGTGTCGCAGACGCGGCTTCGCCGCGTGCCGCTTCGCGGCCGTGCGACACGCTGCCGGCCGCGCCGTCGAGGTCAACCACGGCCCGGGCCGCCTGGCGGCCAGACGACGGCAACGCAGGTTCAGGTGTCACATCTGCCACCTCCTCCTCGGCGTCGAGCAGCTCGTAGACCCTCTCCGCCGAGGCGACACCGGACTGCAGCAGGTTGGCCATCGACGCGATCTGGGTGATCGGCTGGGTGAACTGCCGGGTGTACTGGATGAACGCCTGCACCTCGCCCAGGCTCAGCGTGCCGCTGGCGACCCGCAGGCCGCCGACGACGGCGATGACGACGTAGTTGAGGTTCCCGACCAGCATCATGATCGGCATGATCAGGCCGCTGACGAACTGGGCGCGCCACGAGGAGGCGTAGAGCTCGTCGTTCTGCCGTGCGAACTCCTCCTCGACCGCCGGGCGCCGGCCGAAGACCGAGACCAGCGCGTGGCCGGAGATGGCCTCCTCGATGTGCGCGTTGAGCTGGCCGGTCTGGCGCCACTGCGCGATGAACTCCTTCTGCGAGCGCTTCATGATCCGGCCGGTCACGATCATCGACACCGGCACCGACACGAGCGCGATCAGCGCCAGCACGGGCGAGATCCAGAACATCATCCCCACGACCGCGATCACCGTCAGCAGCGAGGTGAGCAGCTGGCTCATCGTCTGCTGCAGGGTCTGGCTGACGTTGTCGATGTCGTTGGTGACCCGGCTCAGCAGCTCGCCGCGCGGCTGCCGGTCGAAGTAGGCCAGCGGCAGCCGGTTGACCTTGTCCTCCACGTCCGAGCGCATCCGGCGGACGGTGCCCTGCACGATGTCGTTGACCAGCCGGCCCTGGAGCCAGCCGAGGGCGCTCGCGGCGACGTACACACCGAGGACGATGAGCAGCACGTCGCCCACCGCGCCGAAGTCGACGCCCTGGCCGGGTACGACGTCGAGGCCGCGCAGCAGGTCGGCGAACTGGCCGTCGCCGCGGGCCTCGGCGGCGTCGGCCGCCTGCTCCTTGGTCATGCCCTCGGGCAGCCGCTGGGCGATGAACCCGTTGAAGACCAGGTCGGTCGCGTGCCCCAGGAGGCGCGGGCCGAGCGCCATGAGGCCGACGCTGCCGATGGCGAGGAGGAGTACGCCGACCGTGCGGCCCCGCTCGGGCGCCATGCTCGCCAGCAGCCGGCGGGTCGAGCCGCGGAAGTCGTGCGCCTTCTGGCCCACCATGCCGCCGCCCATCGGGCCGCGGCCCGGACCGGGCCCCTGCACGATCCGCTCGGTCTGCTTCATGGTGGCGGGCCTGTGGCGGGCTTGGTGGTGCTCATGCGATCGCCTCCGCGCCGATACCCTGGCTCGCCGCGATCTCCTGGTAGGTGGGGTTGTCGGCGAGCAGCTCCTCGTGGGTGCCGCGGCCGACGACCTCGCCGTCCTCGAGCACGAGGATCAGGTCGGCGTCACGGATGGTGGCGATCCGCTGCGCCACGATGACGACGGTGGCGTCCCGGGTCACCGGCCGCAGCGCGGCCCGCAGCCGGGCGTCCGTGGCGAGGTCGAGCGCCGAGAACGCGTCGTCGAAGAGATAGACCTCCGGGCGTCGTACCAACGCCCGGGCGATCGCCAGCCGCTGCCGCTGCCCGCCGGAGACGTTGGTGCCGCCCTGGACGATCGGGGCGTCGAGCCGCTCGGGCATGGCCTCGACGAAGTCACGGGCCTGGGCGATCTCCAGCGCGGTCCACAGCTCGTCGTCACCTGCGTCCGGGCGGGCGTGCCGCAGGTTGGAGGCGACCGTGCCCGAGAACAGGAACGCCCGCTGGGGCACCAGTCCGATCCGCTCCCAGAGCACGTCGGGGTCGAGGTCGCGGACGTCGACGCCGTCGACCCGGACCGAGCCCTCGGTCGCGTCGAGCAGCCGCGGCACCAGGTTGACCAGCGTGGTCTTGCCGGCGCCGGTCGAGCCGATCAGCGCGACCGTCTGCCCGGGGCGGGCGGAGAAGCTGACGTCGCGCAGGACGGGCCGCTCGGCGCCGGGATAGGTCAGGCCGACGTCCTCGAGGTCGAGGTGGCCGGCGAGGGAGACGTCGCGCACCGGCTGCGGTGAGGGTACGACGCTGCTGGCCGTGTCGAGGACCTCGGTGATCCGGTCGGCACACACCGCGGACCGCGGGATCATCATGAGCATGAAGGTGCCCATCATCACCGACATCAGGATCTGCATCAGGTAGCTGAGGAACGCCGTCAGCGCGCCGACCTCCATCGCCCCGTCGTCGACCCGGTGCCCGCCGAACCAGATCACCGCGACGCTGGCGACGTTGGTCACGAGCATCACCAACGGGAACATCGTGGCCATCCAGCGGCCGGCCCGCACCGACACCTCGGTGAGGTCGTCGTTCGCGTCGGCGAACCGCCGGGCCTCGAGCGGCTCGCGGACGAACGCGCGGACCACCCGGATGCCGGTGATCTGCTCGCGCAGGATCCGGTTGACGTCGTCGAGCCGCGACTGGACCTGCCGGAAGCTCGGCACCATCTTGGCGACGACCACCCCGACGCAGGCGAACAGGACGGGGACCACGGCCAGCACCAGCCAGGACAGCCCGAGGTCCTCGCGCATCGCCATGACGACCCCGCCGACCATCATGATCGGGATCATCACGGCCATGGTGCAGGTCATCAGCGCGAGCATCTGCACCTGCTGGACGTCGTTGGTCGCGCGGGTGATCAGCGACGGCGCACCGAACGACGTCACCTCCCGGGCGGAGAACGTCCCCACCCGCTCGAAGACGGCCGCCCGGAGATCGCGACCGAAGGCCATCGCCGTGCGCGCGGCGTACCAGGCCGAGGCGATGGAGCACGCCGCCTGCAGCAGCGAGACGGCGAGCATGACCGCGCCGAGCCGGAGGATGTAGTCGGTGTCGCCGCGGGCGACGCCCTTGTCGATGATGTCGGCGTTGATGCTCGGCAGGAACAGCATCCCGACGGTCGCCGTGGACTGGAGCGCGACGATGACCGTCAGCCAGCCGCGGTAGCGGCCGAGGTAGGTGCGCAGGAGGCGGAGCAGCATCAGGCGTGCCCTGTCTTCGCGACGCTCTTCCGACGCCGTGCAGCACGGTGTCGACGATCCGCTCCGGGGTGAGCAGGTCGTTGTCGGCGATCTCCTGGTGGGAGCCGGCGAACGTGAGCAGGCGCCACACGTGGAGCACCTGCTCCGGCGGCAGCGTCAACCGGTCGGCGTCGGGCTCGATGAGGGCGAGCAGCCGGCGTCGTACCTCCTCCACGCCCTCCTTGACCTCGGGCCGGTCGTGGAGGTGCTCCGGCGGCCCGACGCATCCCATCGCGCGCATCAGGCCGAAGATCGCCAGGAACCGCTGCTGCAGGATCGAGGTCATCGCGAGCAGCCGCTCGCGCAGCGGCAGATCGGTGTCGATCTCGTCGAGCCGGCTGAGCACGTCGCCCGGCTCGAAGGCGCGGGCGACGGTGGCGTCGATCAGCTCGTCCTTGGACGCGAAGACCCGGAAGATCGTCCCTTCCGCGACCCCCGCCGCCTCCGCGATCAGCCTTGTCGTCACCGCCCGCCCGTGCTCGTAGAGCAACGGCCGGGTGACGGCGATCAGCGCCTCCCGGCGGTCGGCCGGGGACAACGGGGTGGCTCGTCGCGACATGTCCCGAGTCTAAGTGAGTGAGCACTCACTCACAAACGATTTGCCGAGTAGGCACTTCCCACCGCCGAATGGGGATTTCAAACCCCTACTCGGCGGTGACAACTCCCTTCTCGGCAACAGTTCCCCTATTTCGGAGGTTCGCCGGAATGCCGACGCGCCTAGCGTGGGAGGACGTCTCGGGCCGCTGCGAGAAGGGGCAGTCCGATGAGCGTGGACAACGGTCTTCAGACGTTCGGGCGCTACGTCGTGATCAGGTCGGCGGGAGCGGGGTCGGTCGCCACCGTCTTCCGCGCCCGTCATACCGAGCTCGGCCGCGACGCGGCGATCAAGGTGCTGCACGACCGGCTGCGCGCGTCGCCGGGAGCGGTGGAGTCGCTGCGGGCGGAGGCGGCGATCCTGATCCGCCTCGACCATCCGCACATCGTGAGCCTCTACGACTTCGTGGAGGAGCCCGGCCGCACCTGGCTCGCCGAGCAGTGGATCGACGGTGCCCCGCTGGACGCGATCCTCGACCGGCACCGGCGGCTCACGCCCGAGCAGGCGCTCGGGGTGCTGACCGGAGCCCTCGCCGGGCTGGCGCACGCCCACGAGCACGGCATCGTGCACCGCGACGTCGCCGCCTCCAACATCCTGGCCGACACCTCCGGCACGAGCATGCTGGTCGACTTCGGGCTGGCGGCACCGCTCGACGCCTCGGGAAGCGCGGGAGTCTCGGGTACGCCGGCGTACCTCTCCCCAGAAGCCGCCCGCGGCGAGCCGGTCGGCAAGCCCGGCGACGTCTACTCCGCGGCCGCCCTGACCTACCACCTGCTCTCCGGCGTTCCCGTGTTCATGGGGACCGGCTGGGAGATGGTGGCCGCGCACCGTGACCGGCCGGCGCCACCGCTCACCGACCACGGCCCACGCCTGCAGGCCCTGCTCGAGCGCTCACTGGCGAAGGACGCGGCGGCCCGGCCGCCGGACGCGGCGGCGTTCCTGGCCGAGCTCGAGCAGGCCGCAACCGAGAGGTACGGCGCCGCATGGCGCACCCGGGCCTCGATCGCCGGCCTGGTCGTGTCGACCGCGGCCAGCGCTGCCGTCCTCGGCGCCGGGATCGCCGCCACCGCCCCGGCCACCGTCGTCGCCCCGGTCCTCCCCGGTGCCGTCGCCAGCGGCACCAGGGTCGCCGTCCACACCGGTCGCTCGGTGGGACTCAAGGTGGCTGCCGCGACGCTGGCGGGCGCGGTGGCGATCGGGGGCGTGGTCGCCTTCGCCCTCACCCGTGGCGGCGACGACGACCGGAATGTCGCCGGAGCCGTGGACGACCCCGCGGCCGAGGACCGCGAGCCGACCGCCGAGGAGCTGAGGGAGCAGCGGCGGGCCAAGAAGCTCGCGGAGCTCGAGGCCGGACTTCCCGACGGCCAGTGGTCCCTCGTGTCGACCATCGTCAGCACCGACTTCACCGACGAAGCCGTCGGCGACTCCACCAGGTCGGTCTGGACCCTCTCGCCGACCTGCCCGTCGCTGAAGGACTGTGGCGGCACGGTCAGTTCCACCTCCGGCAGCACGTTCGCGTTCACCTGGACCGGCGACCGGATCGTCGTGAGTCGCCAGGGCAGGACCAGCGGATCCGAGCAGACCGTCTGCATCGACACCGTCACCGGCCTCGAGACGCCGGGCAGCTCGGCTAGGGCGAGCTGGCGCCACGACCCCCGGATCGTGCTGAAGGCGACCGGGTTCGATGCGGACGGCGCCCCCCGAGGCTTCCGTGGCCGGACGACGTACGTCGTCTCCTTCTCCGACTACGTCAACTGCAACCGGGCCGATCCCCTGCGGGCGGTCTACCGGTGGGCGCTCACACCGCGATGACGCCCGAGGACCCTCCGGCGCCGCCGATGCCGCCGGGCTACCGGTGGGTGCGGCACCTCGGCGCAGGCGGGTTCGGCGACGTACACCTCGCCGAGCAGCGCGGCACCCGCCGGCTCGTGGCGGTCAAGCACATCCAGCGGCACGCACTGGCCGACCCGGACACGCTCGAGCGCTTCCGCCGGGAGGCACGGATCCTCGCCGCGACCGACGTCCCGACGGTGGTGCGGGTCTACGACCTCGACACCAGCGGCGATCCGGCCTTCCTGGTCATGGAGTACTTCCCCGGGGTCACCCTGTGGGACCTGATGGAGGCCGCGCCGCTGCCCGCGAACCAGGCGTTGGCAGCGCTGCGTGACGTCGCGGACGCGCTCCGGATGATGAGCGACCACGGGCTGGTGCACCGCGACATCAAGCCCTCCAACGTGTTCGTGCTGCCCGACGGTCGCGCGAAGCTCGGCGACTTCGGCCTGGCCCGGGCGATCGCCGACGACTCCGGCTTCCGCACGTCCGGCGCGCCCGCGGGTACGCCGGCGTACTTCCCGCCCGAGGTCAGCTCCGGTGCCGCCGAGGCGACGGCGGAGAGCGACGCGTACTCCTTCGCGATCATGGCCTACGAGGCGCTGACCGGCGTCCGGCCGATCGACGCGCCGGACGCGATCTCGCTCATCACCGCCCACTGGCACCAGCCGCCGCGGCCCGTCGGGGACGCGCTGCCGGGCTTCCCGGTGGCCGCGGGCGAGGTCCTGATGCGGGCGCTGGCGAAGGACCCCGCCGGGCGTCCGCTCCCCCACGAGCAGATGGCGGCGCTGGACGCCGTACCGCCCGCCGCGTGGCCCACCAGGGACCGGCCCTGGGTCACGGTGCCGACCGCAGAACCACCGGTCCCCTCCGTCGCGGAGACCGCGGGGGCGGCGCCGGCGACCGTACTGGCCCCGGCGGCCGGCCTTGCCCCGGCGACCGTCCCGGCGACCCCGGTTGCCGCGGCGACCCCGACCCCGACCCCGACACCGCGGCGCGGTCGACGGCGTACGTCGTCGCTGGTCGGCGCGGCGCTGGGCGGCGTTCTCGTGGCAGCGCTCCTCGTGGGCGCTGCGGTCTGGGCGCTCGGGCCCGGCCTCGGGCAGGGTCGCCGGGACGCGCCGCCGGCGAACGGCGACGCCGCGACGCTCGAGGTCCGCAGCGTCACCGTGGCCGCGCAGCCGGACCACGGCTCCTGCCCGCGTGCCGAGATCCACCTGCTGGCCACGGTCCGGACGAGCGGCGACGCCGGGGAGGTCGTCGTCGCGTGGACGCTCCCGGACGGCAGCGCCGGGCCCGAGCAGCCGTTCGCGGTCGGCGAGGGCGAGTCCGAGGTGCTGGCGTCGCTCGACCTCGACCTCACCGGCTCGCGTCCGGTCGACGGCAGCGCGGCGGTCGTCGTCCGGCCGGGCGGACTGCGCGCCTCGGCGCCGATCCGCTACACGTGTCGCGCGCGGTGAGAGGAGCCGGGCAGGCTCAGGGCGCCAGCCGCTCGCGCACCCAGCCGCCGCCCTCGCACCGGTAGCGCAGCCGATCGTGCATCCGTCCCGGTCGGCCCTGCCAGAACTCCACCGTCTCCGGGCGGACGCGGTAGCCGCCCCACTCCTCCGGCACGGGTACGGCGCGGCCGGCGTACCTCTCCTCCATCAGTGAGTACGACGCCGCGAGCTCCTCGCGACCGGCGACGACCCGCGACTGCGGCGACGCCCAGGCACCCAGCTGGGAGCCGCGCGGCCGGCTCGCGAAGTACGCCGCGACCTCGTCCTCCGTCAGTGGGACCGCGACGCCCTCGACCCGGACCTGCCGCTCCAGCGGGTGCCACGGGAACAGCAGCGCGCACCGGGACTCGGCCGCCAGGTCGCGGCCCTTGCGCGAGGCGACGTTGGTGAAGAACGCGAAGCCGTCCGGGGTCAGGCCCTTGAGCAGCACGGTCCGTGCCGACGGCTGGCCGTCGGGCGAGACGGTCGCGACGATCATCGCGTTCGGCTCGTGGAGGCCGGCGTCCTGCGCATCGGCGAACCACCGGTGGAACAGCGGGAGCGGCTCGTCGGGGGCGTCGCTCTCCTCGAGGCCGGCGGCGCCGTACTCCTGCCGGAGGATGGCGAGATCGGGCTCCTCGCGCCGTCCCCTCGGCGGCGTGGCCTCCACACCGTGGTCACTGGACATGTGGGCAACCTAGTCCGTACGGCACAATGCCGTGATCCGGCGCGGCGGCGCCCCACCTGGCCCGCCGCCGCGGCGATAGATCCGTCCACCGACGAAGGAGCAGCGATGCCGGAGGTACACCATGGACTCGAAGGCGTCATCGCCTTCGAGACACAGATCGCGGAGCCCGACAAGGAAGGCTCTGCGCTGCGCTACCGCGGCGTCGACATCGAGGACCTCGCGGGCCGGGTGCCCTTCGAGAACGTGTGGGGGCTCCTGATCGACGGGTCCTACACCCCCGGCCTCCCGCCGGCGGAGGCGTTCAGCCTCCCGGTGCACACCGGCGACGTCCGGGTCGACGTGCAGGCCGCGATCGCGATGCTCGCGCCGTCGTTCGGCTTCGGCCAGACCTACGACATCTCCGACGAGCAGGCGCGCGAGGACCTCGCGCGGGTCGCCGTGATGGTGCTGTCCTACGCCGGCCAGTCGGCCCGCGGGTTGCACCAGCCGGTCGTGCCGCAGCGGCTCGTCGACGAGGGCAAGACGCTCGCCGAGAAGTTCCTGATCCGCTGGAAGGGCGAGGCGGACCCCAAGCACGCGCACGCGATCGACGCCTACTGGTCCTCGGCGGCCGAGCACGGCATGAACGCGTCGACCTTCACCGCCCGCGTCATCACCTCGACCGGCGCCGACGTCGCCGCGGCCTTCTCGGGCGCGATCGGCGCGATGAGCGGGCCGCTGCACGGCGGCGCCCCGTCGCGGGTGCTCGGCATGATCGAGGACGTCGAGAAGTCCGGTGACGCACGTGCCTACGTGAAGGGCCTGCTCGACTCCGGTCAGCGGCTGATGGGCTTCGGCCACCGCGTCTACCGGGCGGAGGACCCCCGGGCGCGGGTGCTGCGTCGTACCGCCCGCGAGCTGGACGCTCCCCGCTACGAGGTCGCCGAGGCTCTCGAGAAGGCCGCCCTGGCCGAGCTCCGCGAGCGTCGCCCCGACCGCGTCCTCGAGACGAACGTCGAGTTCTGGGCCGCGATCGTCCTCGACTTCGCCGAGGTGCCCGCGCCGATGTTCACCTCGATGTTCACCTGTGCGCGCACCGGCGGCTGGTCGGCGCACATCCTCGAGCAGAAGACGACCGGGCGCCTGATCCGCCCGTCGGCGATCTACACCGGCCCCAGCGCCCGCAAGGCCGACGAGGTCGCCGGCTGGGACCCGGAGTGGGCCGGCTGATCACAGCCGCCGCGTGGAAGAACTGACCGAAGGAAGAAAATGGGCGGCATCGGGTGGCTCACGGGTCCCACTCGTCACACCAGTCCCGATCGGTCAGTTCTTCGACGGCGCTAACGGCCCAGCCCCGACTCGATCGCCCACACGACCAGCTGCGCCCGGTCGCGGGCACCGAGCTTCACCATCGCCCGGCTGACGTGCGTGCGCACCGTGTCCGGGCTGACGACGAGCGCGGCGGCGATCTCGCCGTTGGACCGTCCGGTGGCGACCCATCCGAGGATCTCCCGCTCGCGCTCGGTGAGGTCGCCGATCCGCGGGTGCGGCGTGACGGCCGGCGTGGCGCCGAAGTGCTCGATCACCCGGCGCGTGACCGACGGCGCCAAGAGCGACCCACCGTCGGCGACGACCCGCACGGCGTCGAGGATCGCGGTCGGCTCGGCGTCCTTGAGCAGGAAGCCGCTGGCACCGTGGCGCAGCGCCTCGAACACGTACTCGTCGAGCTCGAACGTCGTCAGCATCACCACACGCACCTCGGCCAGCGCCGGGTCGGCCGTCACCTCCGCCAGCATCCCCAACCCGTCGAGCACCGGCATCCGGATGTCGCACAGCACCACGTCCGGCTTCGTACGACGCAGCAGGGCCAATCCCTCGCGGCCGTCCCCTGCCTCCCCGGCGAGCTCGAGGTCGGGCTCGGCCTCGACGAGGGTGGCCAACCCCATCCGTACCAGCGGCTGGTCGTCGACCAGGGCGACCCGGATCGTCATGCCGGCAGCTCCGCCACGACCTCGAACCCGCCCGCATCGCGCGGCCCGGCCCAGAACGACCCGCCCACCGAGCTCACCCGTGCCCGCATCCCACTGATGCCCATGCCCTCATCCTGCACCGCTCCGCCGTGCCCGTCGTCGGTCACCGAGAGCACGACCGTGCCGCCGCCCCGCTCCCAGCGCACGGTCGCCGCCGTGGCCCGCGAGTGCCGCAGCACGTTGGTGAGCGCCTCCTGCACGACGCCGTAGACGACCGGCCCCGCGTCCTCGGACACGACCGACGGATCACCGAGGACCTCGACCCGCAGCCCCGCGGCGCGCACCCGCGCCACCAGCGCCGGCAGGTCCGCCATCCCCGGCGCCGGCCGGCGCGTCGCAGCCTCCTCCGGGCCGGCCCCTCCTCCCGACATCGCCGCCAGCTCCGAGCGCAGCGCGTCGAGCGACTCCCGGCTCGTCGCCCGGATCGCCTCGAGGCTCTCCCGCGCCTTGGCCGGGTCGCGCTCGAGCACGTGCAAGGCGACGCCCGCCTGCATCGCGATCACGGCCAGCCCGTGGCCCACCCCGTCGTGCAGGTCCTGCGCCATCCGCAGCTTCTCGTCGGCGGCGGCCCGGTCGTGCCGGTCACGGAGGGCCGCGCGCCGTACCCGCGCACTCGTCGCGACGGCCGCGACCGCGGCCACCAGCGCACCGGTGCCCAGCGACTGCCACAGGCTCACGTGCAGGTCGTCGTACCGGAGACCACGCACGAGCAGCCCCGCCCACACGGCCACCGCCGCGACGACGACGTACGGCAGCCAGCGGCGCACCTCCGCCCGCGTCGCCGCCAGGAACGCCGCCGCGACGATCGTGAAGAAGACCGGGCCGTTGTCGCCCCCCGTCGCGAAGTAGGTCCCGACCAGCGCGCCGTTGACGACCACCGCCGCCAGCCACCGGTCGACGGCCGGCAGCACCAGCCCGGCGGCGATGCCCAGCGCGATCTGCGCCGGGTGCCCGAGGTTGACCGCCACCGAGCCGCCCGCGACGACGAACAGCAGCGGCAGCAGCCACCAGCGGCGGGCCACGTAGAGCGAGAGGTCCATGCGACGAAACTAGGCCAGCGCGGTCCCGTCGTCGTACGCCCGGCGGCGCCGTCGGCGTACGCAGAACCGCGTACGCCGCTGCCGCGCCCCGGCGGACGCGCCGACCCCTGCCCGGGGCGCACGGTGGAGCCATGTCCACGAACCAGATCCCGGTGGTCACCACCGATGCGCTGACCAAGAGGTACGGCGACCGCGTCGCCGTCGACAAGGTCGGCATGACCGTGCTGCGCGGCGAGGTGTACGGCTTCCTCGGTCCCAACGGGGCCGGCAAGACCACCACGCTGCGGATGCTGCTCGGCCTGGTCCGGCCCACCGCCGGCACCGCGAGCATCCTCGGCCGGCCCGCCGGCACGCCGCACTCCGCGACCCGGGTGGGCGCGCTGATCGAGGGGCCCGGCTTCTTCCCCTACCTCTCCGGCCGCGACAACCTCCGCACGCTGGCCCGCCGCCGCGGGTACTCCACTGCCGAGGTCGAGCGGGTCCTGGAGCGGGTCGACCTGGCCGGCCGCGGCGACGACAGGTACAAGGGCTACTCGCTCGGCATGAAGCAGCGGCTCGGCGTCGCCGCGGCGCTGATGGGCGACCCCGAGCTGATCGTGCTCGACGAGCCGACCAACGGCCTCGACCCGGCCGGGATGGCCGACATGCGCGCGCTGGTCGTCGACCTCGCCCGCGGCGGCCAGACCGTGCTGCTCTCCAGCCACCTGCTGGCCGAGGTGCAGGAGATCTGCGACCGGGTCGGCGTCATCGACGACGGCCGGCTGCTGCGGGAGTCGACCGTGGCCGACCTGCGCGGCGGCGTGACGCTGCGGGTCCGCGCTACGCCCGAGCCGGCGGCGATCGCGGTCGCGATGCGGCTGGCCGGCGACGACGGAGTACGCCGCACGCCCGCCGGCCTGGCGCTCTCGCTGCCCGCCGACGCCGCTCCCCACCTGACCCGCGAGCTCGTCGCCGCCGGCGTCGACGTCCACGAGATCACCGCCGCGGAGCGGAGCCTCGAGGAGGTCTTCTTCGAGATGACACACCCGGGGGCTCTGCCCGCGGGGACCCCCGCACGCGTCCACACCAATCCCAACAAGGAGCCCGTGTCATGAGCACCACCACGCCCACACCGCCGGCCACGGCAGCGCACGGCAGCGCCGCTGACGCGGGCCTGCTGACCGACGTCGTCCGCAGCACCAGGTCCGAGCTGCTCCGGCTGCGCAAGTGGCCGGCCGTCTGGGTGACCCTCGGCGCCTGGCTCGCCCTGAGCCTGATGTTCGGCTACCTCTTCAACTACCTGTCGTACACGACCGGCGACAGCTCCTTCTCCAACGATGGGGCGACCACCGACTCGCTGCTCGCCGACATGCTCCCGGCCGCGGTACCCGACGTCTTCCTGCAGGGCATGCCGATGTTCGGCGGGGCGCTGATGATGGTGCTCGGAGCGATCGTCGCCGGCAACGGCTACGGCTGGGGCACCTGGAAGACCGTGTTCAGCCTGGGTGCCCGCCGCGGCACGACCGTCCTCGGGTCGATGACGGCGCTGACCGTGGTCGTGCTGCTCACGATGGCGACGTCCCTGGCGCTCGACCTCGGGCTGTCGCTGCTGATCGCGGCCACCGAGGGCCAGGACGTCGTGATGCCGTCGCTGAGCGCGGTCGCCGAGTCGATCGGCGTCGGTTTCCTGGTGCTGGAGATGTGGGCGCTGGCGGGCTACGCGCTCGGCACCGTCGCCCGGGGTCCGGCGCTCTCGGTCGGGCTCGGCCTGGTGTGGGCGCTGGTCGTCGAGAACCTGCTCCGCGGCGTCGGTGCCCTGCTGTCGCTGGGTCGAGACGCTCACCACCGTGCTGCCGGGTACGGCTGCGGGCTCGCTGGTCGGCTCGGTCGTCGGGGTCGAGCCCGGCGGCGACGGCACACCCGGCGTGCTCGACACCGTCTCCGGGACCCAGGCGGCATGGACGCTGGCGGCGTACCTCGTCCTGCTGCCGGTGCTCACGCTGTGGCTGGTACGGCGCCGCGACGTCGCCTGACGGTGGGGTGCTCGGATCGCGCAATTGCGCGGTTCGAGCACCCAGCCGGCCGATCCAGTGCGCAAGCGGCGCAATTGCGCGGTTCGAGCACCCGACAGGATCCGTGCCGGACGCCGTCCGACTCAGACCCGTCGCGTACGAGCCAGGTAGGCGATCCCGCGCGGGCTGAGCTCGTAGCCGACGGGGTGGCTGATCGTGAGCCCGAGGTTCTTCAGCTTCCGCACGTCGATCTTGAACGGATCGCGCTCGCGCCCCACCTCCGCAGCGAGGTCCGGGGCGCGGGTGTGCGGGCGACGGCGGATCAGGTCGAGGGTGGTCATCGTCCACGCCCCGTGGCTGCTCGCGCGATCGAGCCGCTCGAGCCGGGCGTCGATCGCGGCGACGTCGTCGTCGGCGAGGTCGGCGTCCTCTCGGAGCGCGACCCGCGGATCCTCGCCCGCCCAGGACAGAATGACGCGGTAGGTCGGCCAGTCAGCCTCGCCCGCCAGGCGCGTGCGGACCGCGTCGGCGTCGGGGTGGCCGGCGAGGGCGGCCTCGTCGTCGGTGATGTCCGCCGGGTCGACGACCTCCACGGCGTCCACCCGGACCACCCCTGCCGGCGTGCGGAAGGTCCGGCCCGGCGTGACGTCCTGGCGCCGCCACCGGCGGAACGCCAGCCGCAGCGATCCGTCGCGCACGCCGTGCGCGACCTTGGGCGGCAGGAGCATGGCTCCATTGTGGTCCGTCCGGTTAGGGAGAGACGACCCGCTTGGCGAAGCAACGCGACAGCGGCGAGTCGCGGTAGTGGCCGAAGCCGTCGATCTCGACGTAGCCGGAGCTCGTGTAGAGCCCGATCGCCTCCGGCTGGCGCAGGCCGGTCTCGAGCACGAGCAGGTCGTGGCCGTACGCCGCGGCGGTCCGCTCGAGCTCGGCGAGGACGACCCGGGACCAGCCGGCCCCACGATGCTCGGGTACGACGTACATCCGCTTGATCTCGACCGCATCGACGCCACCGAGCGCCCGACGGGCGACCGGCGCCAGGCCCCGGTGCTGACCGGCACGCCGTCGAGGTAGCCGACCACGAAGATCCCCTCCGGCGGCACGAAGGACGCCACCGCTCGACCGGGTCCCTCGTCCGGCGTCCCGTAGCGGTCGACGAACTCCTCCTGGACCCGGGCGACCAGTGTCGACCGCGTCCGGATGGTCGTAGCCGACGGTGCGCAGGTCGAGGGTGGTGAGCGGGGCATCCATGTCAGGACCCGATTTATCACTCGCCGTGACCTGGCTGTCACACTGGTTTCGCTCTGACAGCGTCGTCGACAACCCCCCTCGTACGGTCAGCAGCGTGGCGCGTCAGCGACATGCTCGGCCCCTCACACAGAAGGTTGATCCGTGACGACGCCAAAGATTCAATGCTGCAGATCCCCGCCGACCTCAAGCCCGCCGACGGCCGCTTCGGCGCCGGCCCGTCGAAGGTGCAGACCAGCCACCTCGACGCGCTCGCCGCGACCGGCTCCGTCGCTGATGGGCACCTCGCACCGCCAGGCGCCGGTGAAGAACACCGTCGGCCGCGTGCGCGAGGGCGTCGCCGCGCTGTTCGACCTGCCCGAGGGCTACGAGGTCGTCCTCGGCAACGGCGGCGCGACCGCGTTCTGGGACATCGCGACCTTCGGCCTGATCGAGAAGAAGTCGCCAGCACCTGTCGCTTCGGTGAGTTCTCCTCGAAGTTCGCCAAGGCCGCCGAGCAGGCGCCGTGGCTGGACGCCCCGACGGTCATCAAGAGCGAGCCCGGCTCGCCGGCCCGAGGCGGTCGCCGAGGCCGGCGTCGACGTCTACGGCTGGGCGCACAACGAGACCTCGACCGCCGTGATGGCCCCGGTGCGTGCGGCCCGAGGGTGCCGACGAGGGCTCGCTGGTGCTCGATCGACGCCACCTCGGGCGCCGGCGGCCTGCCGGTCGACCTCACCCAGGTCGACGCCTACTACTTCGCGCCCGCAGAAGTGCTTCGCCTCCGACGGCGGCCTGTGGATCGCGCTGATGTCGCCGGCCGCCCTCGAGCGCGCCGCCCGGATCGCCGCCTCCGACCGGCACATCCCGGCGTTCTTCGACCTGCCGACCGCGATCGACAACTCCGCCAAGAACCAGACCTACAACACCCCCTCGGTCGCCACGCTCTTCCTGATGGCCGAGCAGCTGGACTGGATGAACGGCCAGGGCGGCCTCAAGGGCATGGTCGAGCGGACCACCGCGTCGTCCGACGCGCTCTACGGCTGGGCCGAGCGGACGTCGTACACGACGCCGTACGTCGCGAACCCCGAGCACCGCTCGCTCGTCATCGGCACCATCGACTTCGACGACGCCATCGACGCCGCCGCGATCGCCAAGACGCTGCGCGCCAACGGCATCGTCGACACCGAGCCCTACCGCAAGCTCGGCCGCAACCAGCTGCGGATCGCGATGTACCCCGCGGTCGACCCCGCCGACGTCGAGGCGCTGACCGCGTGCATCGACTACGTGGTCGAGAACGCCGGATCGCGGCTGAGCAACCACCGCTGATCGCGACCGACCGCCGGTCGAGGAGCTCGCGCAGCGAGCGTCACGAGACCAAGGCCGCCCACCAGGTATGCGGCGATCCGGTCGTACGACTCCCGACCGAAAGCCACGATCCGCGCCTCCTCGACACTCGGTCGGGGAGGCCCGCGATCGCCTCCAGCTGCAGCGGCGATCGCGTCCTCGCGCGGCCAGCCGTAGACGCCGGCGCTGACCAGCGGGAACGCGACCGTCCGGGCACCGAGCCCGTCGGCGACCTCGAGCGCGCGGGCGTAGCAGGACGTCAGCAGCGACCGGTCGCGCTCGCCGGCGTTGCAGGTTGGGCCCGACGGCGTGGATCACCCACCGCGCCGGCAGGTCGCCGGCGGTGGTCCAGCCGGCGTCGCCGGTCGCCAGGCCCGTCGGGAACCGGCGTACTGCAGTCCTCCAGCACCGCCGGCCCGCCCGCGCGGTGGATCGCGCCGTCGACGCCCCCGCCGCCCCGCATCGCGCGGTTGGCGGCGTTGACGACCGCATCGACCTGCTGCTCGGTGATGTCACCTTCGACGACGGTGAGTTCCATGGCTCCGAGGGTGCCACGCAAACGGGTCAGGTCGCGAGGAGCCTCAGGGTCGCCCGCTCGAGCCCGGCCCGACGCTCCTCGGGCCCGGGGTAGCGGCGCCGGGTGGCGGCCCGGATCGTGCGGCCCTCGTCGTACGCGTCGAGGACGCGCGGGTCGACGTACGCCGACCGCGCGAGCGCCGGTGTGTTGCCGAGGAACTCGGCGACCTCCCGCATCGCGCCGGCGACGGCCCGCTTGCGTGACGCCTTGCTCGCGCCCGGCTCGTCGGTCTCCGCGAGGACGGTGGCAGCCAGGACCGTCGCGTGCCAGGTGCGGAAGTCCTTGGCCGTGACGTCGAGCCCGCTGATCTCGCGGATGTAGTCGTTCACGTACTCCGGCGCGAGCGAGCACCAGCGGGAGCCGCGCTTGAACGCGAGCAGGCAGGGGTCGTCGGTCGCGCGGCGGCGGCGTACGACGTCCAGCACCTCGATCGCCACCGGGTCCTCGACCTCGACCCGGTGGTCGATGCCGGACTTGCCGACGAACCTGAAGACCAGCACGTCGCCCCGGCGGCGGACGTGGGTGCGCTCGAGCGTGGTCAGGCCGAAGGAGCCGTACTCCTCGGCGTAGACATCGTTGCCGATCCGGAAGCAGCCGAGGTCGAGCAGGCGCACGGCGAGCGCGCAGATGCGCTCCTCCGGCGCGCCCTCGGCAGCGAGGTCGGCAAGGACCCGCTCGCGGATCCGGCCGATCCGGCGGCCGAACGACACCACCCGGTCGTACTTCTCCGCCGACCGCTTCTCGACCCACGCCGGGTGGTAGAGGTACTGACGGCGACCGGCCACGTCGGTGCCCACCGCCTGCAGGTGGCCGTTGGGATGCGGGCAGACCCAGACGTCCTCCCACGCCGGCGGGATGACCAGGTCCCGCACCCGCTGGGCGTCGGCCTCGGGCAGCCGGTCGCCGTGCTGGTCGAGGTAGACGAACCCCTTGCCGGCGCGGCGCCGGGTCCAGCCCGGGTCGTCGGGTGAGGTACGTCGAAGCCGCGGCACGTCGTGAAGGTAACCCCGCCCGGGCGGATCAGACGGGCCGGACGAGACGGGCCGGAGGAGACGGGCAGGCTCAGAGGGTCTGAAGCGTCACCCGGCAGGTGTCGCCGCCGTCGAGGCCCTCCGCCCTGCGCACCGGCTTCTTCACCGGCAGGACGAACGTCTTCTCCTCCGCGCTCGGGAAGATCGAGGTGCGCCAGGTGCAGGCGCCGATGGTGACCTCGACCCGCACGCTGCCGAACCCGTGGGGCTCGGTGGTGGCCTCGATCTCGTCGGACACGTCCTGCGGCAGGGACACGAAGAACCACGATCCGGGCTCGGCATCCCGCGCCCGCCACTGCCAGAGCGCGGCCTCGAACTCATAGGACTTCCCTGCCACCTGCCGCATCGTGCCACCCCGCGCCGACACCGACCCGGCGCATCTCTGCACGCCCAGACCGTCGACCCGGCGCATCTCTGCACGCCCAGACCGTCGACCCGGCGCATCTCTGCACGCCCAGACCCTCGACCCGGCGCGTGTAGACACCAGCCGACTCGACACTCGAGGCAGACAGAGAGGTGCTGATCGGGTCAGCGGGGGCGGAGGGAGCGGAGCAGGACGACGAGGATCACGGCGCCCGCCACGCCACCGAGGGCCCAGGGCCACCATGAGCGTTCGACGTCGGCCTCGGCGGACCCGTCGTCCACGCGGTTGGCGTCTGGAGCCGTCCGTGGAGCCGTCGGCGGGCGCGTCGGTGGTCCCCTCGCCCGGGTCACCTTGCGGCGTCGTACCGTCGACGGCCGCGCGGACCTCCCCAGGCAGCTCCACGTGGAGCACCTCGGCGTACTCGCCCTCGGAGCTGACGTAGACCTCGCCCTCCTCGTCGACGGCGATGCCCTCGCCCTGCTCCTGGTCGGGCAGCTCGAACTCGCCGACGACATCGAGGCCGGGGAAGGTGTAGACCGTCGCGGAGCCGTAGTCGCGCAGCACGACGTGCTCACCGCCGGGGAAGAATGCGCCGTCGGTGGAGTAGGCGACGTCGCCGAGCTTCTTGAGCCGGTTGGTGCCGGACTCGCTCAGCTCCTCGGGCGCCGCGTAGAAGCCCCCGATGAACTCCTTGGCCGCCACGAACACCTGGCCGGTCTCCGGGTGCACGAGGAGGCTCTCGGCGTCGTGCGCGCCGTTCGGATAGACCAGGTCGTACGACGCCGCGGTCCCGCTCAGGTCGCCCGGGCCGACCGCGACGCGGTGCAGCCGGATCCCGTCGCGCACCTGCAGGTTGTCGCCGATGTCGCCGACCCAGACCTCCCCGTCCTCCGCGGGCGCGACCGCCTCGACGTCCGTCGGGGACTCGTCCCAGGTGGTCGTGCCGACGGTGTCGCCGGAGTCCGGGTCGACGGTGAAGACCCGGCCGCCGTCACCGGAGTCGTTGACGGTGACGAACAGCCCCTCGCGGGCGACCAGGCCGCTCGACTCGACGATCTCGGGGTCGGTGAACGCGAAGACGACGTCGCCGTCGTCGTCGTCGCGATCGTCCGCCGGGCCGACGAGGAACCCGACGGCGAACGGCACGGCCACCAGCGCCGCGATCACGCCGTGCACCGGCTTCACCCCTCGCCCGGGTCGTGGTCGTTGTCGTCGTCGAGCAGCACGGCCAGTCGGGGCTGGATCTGCCAGTCGGCGACGAGCGCCGCGTACTCCTCGCGGACGTCGTCGTCGCCCACCCGGGCGCCGGTCCGCACCGCGCGGAGCAGCGTGTTGCGCGGGGTGTGCTGGCTCTCGACGAACTGCATGACCTCGACCCGGTAGCCGTGCAGTCGAAGCAGCAGCGCGCGCAGCGCGTCGGTCAGCGTGTCGGCGAACCGCTCGCGGAGGATGCCGTGCCGGATCAGGGCGGCGTACGGCGCCGGCGGGGCCGATCGGCGCAGCTGGGCTGCGATGTCGTGGTGGCAGCAGGGCGCGGCCAGCACCAGCGGCGCCTCCCACTCCACCGCGCGGGCGAGCGCCTCGTCGGTGGCGGTGTCGCAGGCGTGCAGGGCCAGCACGACGTCGGGACGCCGGTCGAGGGCGACCCCACCGATGGTCCCGACGACGAAGTCGGCGTCGATGGAGAGCTCCGCCGCGACCCGGCTGTTGTGGTCGCGCGACTGCTCCTTGACGTCCACACCGATCACCCGAACCGGCAGGCCACGGCGCTCGGCGAGGAAGCGGGCGGCGGTGAAGGTGAGGTAGCCGTTGCCGCAGCCGAGGTCCACGATCCGGAGCGGGTCGTCGGTCGTCGGCCGCCGCAGGTGGCCCTGGTCGGTCGCGTCGGTGATCGAGGAATCGAGGATCCGCAGGAACTCCTCGACCTGGCGGTACTTCGCGTGCCGGCTGGGCTTGATCCGCCCCTGATTGTCGGCCAGCCCGAGCGCCGCGAACACCGGGTCGTCGGCCGGCAGCAGCCGCTCCTTCTCGCGGTCGTGGGTCCGGTCCGCCGTCGGCGCTGCCTGTTGCCCCTGCACGTGGACCACGGCGTCGCGCTTCTTGGTCACCCGCAGCTGGAGCACCTCGGTCGTGGTCTCGACGTGCCAGTTGCCGAACGGCTCGGCGAGCAGCGCGTCGACCGCGACCGCGACAGCGTCCCCGCCCGCGTGGTTGGCCGTGTGGGCCTGGGTCGCGTCGTAGGACGTGGTCTGCAGGTGCGGCCCGGCCTTGAGGTCGACCCAGCGCAGCTCGACCCGGCGCCAGGCGGGTGTGCTCCCGCGCTGCTTGCCGGCGGCCACGGCGCGCACCAGCCGGTCGGCGTCGAGGAGGAGCGTCCGGACCCGCGCGTGTGCCTCGGGGAGCGGCTGGGTCGTGCTGCTCATGTCAGCCCGTCATTTCAGCAGCGCCGCCACGACGACGATGACCAGCAGCGCCACCAGCGCGACCGGGATCACGAGTCGACGCTGGCGCGGGTTCACTCCCCGATCCTAGACAAGAGCAGCTCGGCCAGGTGCACGGCCCGGACACCGGCCAGGTCCGCCAGCTGGAGCGAGCACGAAAGCCCGTCGGCCAGCACGACCGTGGCCGGGTCGGCGGCGAGGGCCGCCCGGACCGCCGGCAGCAGGTGCGTCTCGGCCACCGCGACCGACGTCTCGTAGTGCCCCTCCTCCATGCCGAAGCTCCCGGCAAGGCCGCAGCACCCCGGCACCACCGTCACCTCGGCCCCGGCGCGACGCAGCAGCGCCTCGTCGGCGGCCCAGCCGAGGACGGCCGCGTGGTGGCAGTGCGGCTGGGCGACTACCCGGAGACCGGCTAGGTCCGGCAACGGCAGGTCGAGCCGGGTCACCAGCTCGGCGAAGGTCACCAGCCCGGCCGCGACGTCGGCGGCCCGGGGATCGTCGACCAGCTCCACGGCGTCGGATCGCAGCGACGCCAGGCAGGACGGCTCGAGGCCGAGCACCACCCCGTCCCTGACGTACGGCGCCAGCGTGCTCACCGCGTGGCCGACGATCCTCCGCGCGGCGCCGAGCTGCCCGGTGGTGATCCAGGTGAGCGCACAGCACGCCGTCTCGTCGATCACCCGCACCGTCAGGCCGGCGGCGCGCAGGAAGTCGATCGCAGCGAGCGCCGGTCCGGGTCGGAAGTGGTCGGTGAACGAGTCGGCCCACACCCACACGTCGGGCCGCACCTCCCCGCGAGCCTCCCGCGCGACACCCGTGGCCCGGGTGGCCCGCCGCAGCGTCGGGCTCGCCAGCTCGGGCAACGACCGCCGCCCGTCGACGCCCGCGATCCGCTTGGCCAGCGCAGCGACCGGACCAGACCGCAGGCCCGCGTTGCCGATCCGGGCCACCGGTGCGCCGAGCCGGACCCAGCGCGGCAGCCGCCCCAGGGCGTAGTGGCTGCGTGGTCGTCGCCGCCCGCGGTAGGTCTGCTCCAGCACCTCCGACTTGTAGGTCGCCATGTCCACCCCGGTCGGGCAGTCCGACGCGCAGCCCTTGCATGAGAGGCACAGGTCGAGCGCCTCGTGCACGGCCGGGTCGTCGAGACCGTGGACGAGCGAGCCGTCGAGCGCCTCCTGGAGCACCCGGGCCCGCCCGCGTGTGGAGTCCTTCTCCTCGCCCGTCGCGAGGAACGACGGACACATCACGCCGGCACCGGCAGGCCCCGGCGCCACGCACTTGCCCACGCCCGTGCACCGGTGCACCGCCGCACCGAGGGAGCCGGCGTCGTGGGTCAGCCGCAGCGTCGTACGCAACGACGGCACGGCGCGGGCCGGCCGGAGGTCCGCGTCCAGGGGCGCCGGATCGACCAGGACGCCGGGGTTGAGCAGCCCCGAGGGGTCGCACGCGTGCTTGACCGCCCGGAAGAGGGCGAGCGAGGCGTCGTCGTACATCATCGGGAGCAGCTCCGAGCGCGCCCTGCCGTCGCCGTGCTCGCCCGACAGGGATCCGCCGTAGTCGCGGAGCCGACGGGCACACGCCTCCAGGAACTCCCGGAACCGCCGCGACCCGGCCGCACCCTCGGAGAAGTCGAAGTCGATGCGCACGTGCAGGCAGCCGTCGCCGAAGTGCCCGTAAGGCACCCCGTCGAGCCCGAAGTCGCGCAGCAGCCCCTCGAAGTCGCGCAGCCAGGCGCCGAGCCGCTCGGGCGGCACCGCAGCGTCCTCCCAGCCGGAGTAGGCCGGTCGCGCCAGGCTCCGCGCGGCCAGCCCGGCGCCGTCCTCGCGGATACGCCACAGTGCCGCGGCCTCCGCGGGAGAGGCCACCACCCGCGACCCGAGCGCCCCGCTCGAGGCGACGAGTCGCTCGACCAGCCCGGGCGCGTCCGGACCCGCCACCTCCACGAACAGCCACCCGCCGCCTCGCGGCAACGCCGGCACGGCGCCCCCGCGGGCGCGCACCAGGTCGACGATCCGGGAGTCGAGGCCTTCGCATGCGACGAGTCGAGCACCCACCTCCGACAGTCCGCCCCCGAACTCGCGAGTTGTCCACAGCAGCCCCGGGACCGCGTCGGCCGCGTCGACCATCGACGCGTAGCCCAGCACGAGCAGCGTCCGTTCCTCCTCCGGCACCAGCCGCACGGTCACCTCGCGCAGCAGCCCGAGCGTCCCCTCCGAGCCGGCCAGGAACCGCGGCACCGAGAGCCGCTCCGGCAGCAGGTGCTCCACTGAGTAGCCGCTCGACTGCCGGGCGAACGTCCCGAACGACGTGCGCACGTGCCCCAGGTCCGCAGCCACCACCGCGGCCAGCCGCGCCTCCACCTCCCCCGGTGCCGCCGCCCGGTCACCCCACAGCACGTCGACGGCCTCGATCGTGTCGGCGGTCCGGCCGTAGCCCAGCGCCCGCGACCCGCACGCGTTGTTGCCGACCATCCCGCCGATCGTGCAGCGGGTGTGGGTCGACGGGTCCGGCCCGTACCTCAGCCCGTACGACGCCGCCTCCCGCTGCAGAGCCGCATGCACCACCCCCGGCTCCACCCGCGCCGTCCGCGCCTCGCCGTCGATCGCGAGCACCCGGTCCAACCGGCGGGTGTCCACCACGATCCCCGGTCCCACGGCATTGCCCGAGATCGACGTACCGGCGCCGCGCATCGTCACCGACGACCCGGCCTCAGCCGCCACCGCCAGCACCGCCTCCAGGTCGTCGCGGTGCGCGGGCCGTGCGACAGCGGCCGGCACCACCCGGTAGAGGGAGGCGTCGGAGGAGTAGAGGGCCCGGTCGAGGGTCGAGGCCGACGCGCTCACCCCGTGCCGCGCGAGGGCAGCGACCAGTTCCTCGGGCGCGACGCTCACCTCCTCAACCTAACGGCGAAGCGTCTCCCGCCGCCTCGATCGCCGCCCGCACGAGCGCCGTGACCGGCAACGCGCCGGACGTGACCTCGTCGACCGGCACCCAGGCGGCCGCGTCGGTCGTACCGTCGGCCTCGACGACCCGCGGCTCCACGCCGTCCGGCACGGTCGCCCGGTGCACGAGGTGGATGCCGTGGAAGTCCTCGTGGCGCCCGGTCGGCGCGGTGCCGGTGAAGTGCACGTCGTGCACGGTGAGCAGCGACCCCACCTCCCCGTCGAGACCGCATTCCTCGCGCAGCTCGCGACGCACGGTGTCGACCGGGTTCTCGCCGTGGTCGACCCCACCGCCCGGCAGGGTCCAGTGCCCCGCCAGCGCACCCAGCGCGGAGATCCGGGTCAGCAGCACGGCGCCGTCGCGGACGACGTAGGCGTACGACGCGATCCGCTGGTGCTGCTGGGGCTCGTACGCCGCCAGCGCGTCGGCCACGAGACTGACCGTCGGCAGCGAACCGTCCAGCACGTCCGCGATCGGCTTCCATGCCGCCTCGGCCGTCGAGCCGTCGACCTCCAGCACCCGCGGCTCGGGCGCGTCCTGCGGCACCCAGCCGCGGTAGACGATCCGCACCGAGTGGGCATCCACCCGACGGCCGCGCCGCCACGTGTCGGAGAGGTGCAGCGAGAACACACGCGCGGTGTCGCCGACCTGCGCGGTCAGCCCGGTCTCCTCGTGGACCTCACGGATCACGGCGTCCCGCGGGTCCTCGCCGTGGTCGACGCCGCCACCGGGCAGCGACCACAGCTCGTGCTGGGTCACCCGTTCCGAGAGCCGGCTGAGCAGGATCTCGTCGCCGCGGACGATGACGGCGTACGCCGCCAGTCGCTGCACCCGCTGCCCCATCGCCGACCTCCTCGTCCTGCTCCGTCACCCTATGTACCACCGCCCTCCTCGGCGCAGGGGGGCTGTTGTGTCGGTGGCCTGTCGGACTCGGGTGCGGCGCCGCGGGGGTTGCGGACCGACAGGCGTCCGGTGATCGTGGTGGATCGCTTCAGCCTGTTTGATCGGATCCACCACGATCATGATTCTGAGGCGGAGATCTCCAGCAGTCGGTGACCCGAGCGAACCCGCACCCGAAAGCCGAGCTCAGGCGAACGGCGGCCGCGCATCCCGCGCGATCGAACGTCGCCCGGCCCACTGCCACACCCGCGCCGCGCGGTCGCGGTCGTCGTCGGTGACCAGGTTGCCCATCCACCGCAGGGCGAGGGTCATCAGGGCGTCGGAGCGCATGCCGAGGGGGCCGAGCGCGGGGAGCAGCCGCGGCACGGTCACCAGACCCGCCAGCCGACGGGCGATCGAGAACGCCTCGCCGTAGTGGTCGCGCAGGATCGCGGGCCACACCACGGACAGGTCGGCGGCCGGATCGTCCACGAAGAGCTCGGCCAGCAGCCGGCCGGTCTCCAGGCCGTAGTCGATGCCTTCGCCGTTGAGCGGGTTGACGCAGGCGGCGGCGTCGCCGATGAGCGCCCAGTTGGGTCCCGCGACGTGCGACACCGCGCCACCCATCGGCAGCAGCGCCGAGGTCGGCATCCGCAGCTCGTCGCCGAGCCCGAACTCCGCGCGCCGCTCGTCGGCGTAGAACGACATCAGCGGCTTGATCGCCACCTCGGCCGGGCGCTTGGCGGTGGCCAGCGTGCCGACACCGATGTTGACCTCGCCGGCGTCCGCACCGAGCGGGAAGATCCAGCCGTACCCGGAAAGGATCTCGCCCTGCTCGCCCCGCAGCTCGAGGTGTGAGCTGATCCAGGGGTCGTCGGCCTTGGTCGAGGTGACATAGGAGCGGCCGGCGACGCCGTACACCGTGTCGCGGTGCCACTCCCGACCCAGCAGCTTGCCGAGCGGCGAGCGTACGCCGTCGGCGACCACCAGCCGCTCGCACTCGATCTCGAAGCGTTCGCCGGACCGGCCACCCCGGGCGAAGACGACGGCGGCGACCCGCCCCGACTCCAGGCGTACGTCGACCGCGCGCACACCGTCGAGCCCGGTGACCCCCGCCTTGATCGCCGTGGTGCGCAGGTGGTCGTCGAGCTCGGTCCGGGCGACCGCGCTCCCCCAGTCGGGAAGGCTGCCGCCGGGCCACGGCAGCAGCAGGGTCTGGCCGAACCCGTGCGCACGAAGACCCTGGTTGACGGTGTGGGCACGCAGCCAGTCGCGCAGACCCAGGCGCTCGAGCTCCCCGATCGCGCGCGGGGTGAGCCCGTCGCCGCAGGTCTTGTCGCGCGGGAAGACCGCGGCATCGGCCAGCACCACGTCGAGACCGTGTCGCGCTGCCCAGGCCGCGGCGCCCGACCCTGCCGGGCCGGCGCCGACGACGAGGACGTCGGTCCGGGCTGGGGTGGTCACCCGCCGATTCTCGCAGGAGGCCACGACGTCCCGGGCATCAGCCCACCCTGCCCGAGCGGCTCAGGCGCCGACCTCGCTCGCGGGCGGGAACTTCTTCTCCGCGGTCTCGTAGCCGGGCTCGTCGGTGAACATCGCCTTCTCAGCGTCGAACTCACGGCCGGAGTTGTCGACCTCGGCGTTGTCGGGCCGGTTGTCCAGCCGCTCGCGGCGCTGCACCATCAGCTCCTCCGTCGGGGTGCCGTCGGCCGCGACCTCCGGCAGGTCCCTCTTCCGGTCCATCTCCTCCTGGAACTCGGGGCTCTCGTGCTCGTGCGTCATGCCGCGTCTCCCTCGTTGTGGGATCAATGTCCGTCACGGGCGGTACCCGGTGCCCCGCAGACAAGTCAGGCCGGATACGCGGGCGGCAGCGGCAGCCCGCACTCGTCGAGCACCGCGCGGGCCATGTCGGGCCGGTTGGTGATGACGCCGTCGACGCCGAGCTTGATCAGCGCCCGCAGAGTGCTGGGATGGTCGACGGTCCACGGGACCACCTGCATCCCGGCGGCGTGGGCGGCGTCGACCAGCTCGGCGGTCGTGAAGGGCAGGTAGTCGGGGTCGTCGACCGTACGGCGCTGCGGGTCACCGTGGACCGGCGACACGGCGTCCGCGCCGAACGAGTGGGCCGCGGCGACGTACCTCTCCTGGAGCGAGCCGGTGAAGTCGTCGATGTCCAGGCCGCCCAGCCACGGCGACCGCCCCTCGCCGCCCGGCTCGAGGAACCTCGCGCCGTTGGTGAGCGCGACGATCGGCAGCCCGGGCTCCACCTCGCGGACCCGCATCAACGTGCCCCAGTCGAAGCTCTGGATCGACGTCCGCTCGACCATCCCGGCCGCCCGCACCCCCGCGACGACGACCTGCACGAACTCCTCGCGCGGCGCCGTCTGCTCCGGCGTCGCTGCCTCGACCTTGAGCTCGATGCTGAGGCGTACGGCGCCCGCGCCCCGCTCCCGGACCAGGTCGAGCACCTCGGAGAGCAGCGGGATCCGTGCCCCCGGCGCCAGCCGCTGCCCCGGGAAGTCCGGGTGCCGCAGCGAGCCGCCGTCGATCGTGCGCACCTGCGCCAGCGTGAGGTCGCGGATGTGGGTCGCGGGCTCGACGTAAGGGAACGCCGGGTCGCCGGGGAAAGCAGGCCCGGTGTCGAGGCAGGTCACCGGGCTCGGGTCGCGGTCGTGCGCGACCACCGCGTGTCCGTCCGCGGTGATCTGCACGTCGAACTCCAACGTGCTCACCCCGAGGTCCAGCGCGGCGCCGAACGCCGGGAGCGTGTTCTCGACGGTCAGCGCCATCCCACCCCGGTGGGCCTGCAGGTCGAACGCCATGGCCCCACCCTGCCGGATGCACGAGGCCCCGCCCACCCTCGCTGGTCGAGTAGCCCGAGCCGCCTGGCGAGGGCGTATCGAGACCCGTGGCTGCGGCGGGCGTTCGGCTCGCCGGGTCTCGATACGCAGCAACGCCCGCCCGAGCAAGCTCGGGCGGGCGTTCTGCTACTCGACCTGGTTCCTCAGATCAGAGTTGATCGCTCCGCGATCAACTCTGATAGGAACCAAAGTCGAAGTCGTCCAGAGCGACGGCCTGACCGCTGCCGGGGG